>OZ220686.1:1672500-3069934 GCA_965116435.1 Rhodothermales bacterium | reverse complement strand
GGCGAGAACATGCGTCACCAAGAAACCAGTGCCAAAGCGGCCTGTGGTGGCGTCGGAATCGTACTCCTTGCTCGAACCACCTGAAAGCAGAGCTGCAAGTTCTTGCGAGGTGAAAGGGGCGCCATCATGTTCGAACACGACCCTGTTAGGTTCACGGCGACATCGCACCGTCACGACGGACTTGCCGATGCGGGGGCCAGTATCAAGAGCGTTCTGTAGCAACTCGAATGGCCAACGAAGACCCGCGGAATGCGGGCTTTTGCGGGCCTCATCAACACGCGTTAGTATCCGCCGAGCCTGATTGCGAGTATATTGTTCGGTCAGGGCATCTTCATAGCTCTGATAGGCCTTCTCACTCATCTTAGGTCACATTTAGGTGAAAAATTGCGGTGAGTCATGCCGCCTTCGGCGGCGGCTTTCCTCTGTAGTATATGCGTATATGCCGTCGGGCATCAGGTTGTCAATGCTCTCATGTGGGCGTTCTTCGTTGAAGTAGCGGGTTTCGGCAGGACTTATATACGATACTTGACAAAACAGGGGTAAACCTCTATTTTCCAAAGGGTTAGGAGAAACGGGCGAAAAACAGGGCATTTTTGTATTTCCGTTATTGGGCATCGGAATCAGGCGGCCAGTTTCGCAAGTAGGTATTCCATGCCGCGATTGCCCTTGATGCGATTGCAACTTCCGCAGAGCAACTGCAGATTCTCAATGTGATCCGTTCCGCCTTGGCTGCTGGCAATGATGTGATCCACTTCAAGATTACGCGGCTCGAAGTGGGTCTCGCAGGCAGCACAGTAGCCACCCTGAAGGCCGTATAGTTTGTTCCTGTTCTCTTGTGAGTTGTAACGCGGGATCGTCCCTATGTCGGTACGGCGGGGAATATCACCACGAACAGTGCCTTGAAAGAAAAGGCCAACGTCGTTCTGCATCCGCATTTTGACCAGATCGGCGGCTTTCGGTGAAATGTCGATTCCTGCCCATTGGCGGGTTTCTATTTCGGCTGCTATGCAGGCGGTAGCACAACCGCAAAAAGGATCAAGTACCACATCGTCCTTGTTGCTTGATGCTTTTATGATACGTTGAAGTATAAACAACGGCTTTTGTGTTGGGTAGCCAGTATTTTCTTTTTTAGAACGAACTACGACACGGTGTTCCCACCACGTTTCTGGTACTTTACCTCTCTGCTGCATCGTTTCAATATATTCGGAAGTAAAATGAGTACCATCTGGATCAAATCTACTAATAGGACGTTGATTTTTACCCTTTTTATAGGGTAATCTCACAGCATCGCGATTGAATGTCCAAGTTTCACCCATCGAATACCAAAAAATAGTATCATGCTTACGATTGAACTGTTTCATTTTAGGCGAACCAGGCCCATGATAACACCACACTATTTCATTCCTGAGGTTCCCTCGCCCAAAAATCGCATCCATTACCAGCTTGAGATAATGGCCCATCGTTGGATCGCAGTGGAGATATATGCTCCCCGTATTCTTCAACAACCGCTTCATTTCGAGAAGTCGGATAGCCATATAGATCAAATATGACTTGTCGCTTGAACTCATTGCTGCGTGTATAACGCGATTCAACCGAGGGTGCTTCTGCTCAATCAGGTCGAGCCACGTAATGTCTACATCTGATAGAGACCACGTGTCCTTGAATTCGGCTCCTGCCGCTTTCGACCCTATCGGCGCAGCGTAGTCCGCCTTTGAGTTGAACGGCGGATCAAGGTAGATCAGGTCTACCGAAGCGGAGTTCATGCCCCGCATTATGGGGAGATTGTCTCCAGTCCAGATCGTCTGGTTAGCCCAGTTGGGCGGTCTTACCGATGTCGAGGGGGGGGGTCATTCTTCGGGTCGTTTTGTTCAGGAGTTCCATATGCTACGGGATCAGAATGTCAATGTCAAGAAAAGTTATCCACATCGGCTTTCCGTTATTGGGAGTGTGTCGGTTCAGGGCTTGTCAAGTATTGTATATAAGTCCCGTTTCGGCGATCCGCTCTCGCACGTGCGCAGGCGTCCCATTTACGCGTGCATGCGGGGCGTTTTTGCACCCCTCCCCACATTCATTCCTGCTTTAGATACACCGTTCGGGTGGGGAAGGCGAATTCTATTTTTTCTTCCTCGAAGCGGCGGACCAGGGCAAGGTTGATCGCCTGTTGCACGTCCATGAAGGTGATGTATTCGGGCGTCTGCATGTAGTACACCACCTCGAAATCGAGCGTGGAATCTCCGAATCCCTTAAAATGCGCCCGGTCGAAGCGGGTATGTCCCTGGGCTTCGATAATGTGCTGCGCCATCTCCGGGATGCGTTCGAGTTGCGCCGACGGCGTATCGTACGCCACGCCAAAGGAAAACAGGATGCGCCGCTCATCCATCCGCTTGTAATTGCGGATCCGGCTGCCCAGCAGGTCTCCGTTGGCGACCACGATTTGCTCCCCGGACAAACTGCGCAGGCGCGTCGTCTTCAAACCCACCTTTTCGACCGACCCCAACGTGTCCCCCACAATCAGAAAGTCGCCCACTTCGAAGGGCTTGTCCAGCACGATCGTAAGCGAAGCGAACAAATCTCCGAGGATATTCTGCAGGGCGAGCGCCACAGCAATGCCGCCTATCCCAAGTCCGGCGATAAGCGTCGTGACGTCGATGCCGAAGTTGTCCAGCGCAACGAGGAAGATCGCCGTATAAAGCAACAGGCGGGCGATAAATCCGACAGCCTGCATGGACGTCACGGCGGCGGGGTCTTTCGCCAGTTTCTGCTCCTTGTAGAGCCGGACCCAGTCCGTAATGGCGGCATTGCCCCAGAACACGACCTGCACAAGCAGAAACAGAAAGGCGATCCGCGAAATGTAATTCGTCACCTGGTCGGACAAGGTGATGGCGCCCACCGAGATATACAGGGCCAGCGCCACCAGGAAATACAATTTCGTACGCCCCAGCAGGGTGGCCAACACATCGTCTATGATATTCTCTGTGCGCGCCGAAATATGGCGGACGCGCCGAAGGACGATGCGATGGGCGAAGATCAGGATCAGGGCTACCGTCGCCCAGGCGACGAGCAGCACGAACCAGACGTCCAGCGAGGAGCCCAGCCATTCTATTTCAGCCAGATTATTCAGAAAGTTGCCCATGCCTGTTCGTCAGGATATTCCGGTTATGCGGGTGGTACTGCGGTTTTTTTGCGAATCTGCGGGACGCAGGGAATCCGTGAGTTACTCTGTCTGCGATTCCGGGTCGCTTTCCATCAGGGAAGCTACGCCATGATCCAGAATGCGGCCTGCGATTTCTATAAAATCTTTCTCCGTGATGATCCCGATAAGCCGTCCGTCCCGGAGCACCGGCAACGAACCGATCTTCAGGTCGCGCATCTTGCGTATGGCTTCGATGGCGGGCGTACCCGGAGACACCGTAATCAGGTCCCGGGTCATCACATCCTTTACCGGCAAATTCTGGCCGCTCCCGCGCTGCTCGGCCATCAGGCGAAGCAAATTCCGGTGACTCACAAGCCCTACGAGGCGGTGCGCATTGTCCTCGACCAAGACGTGCCGAATGTGCTTCCAGTCCATGAGGCACGCCACGAGTTCGACCAGTTCCTCTTCGTTGACGGTGACCAGGTCGGTGCTCATGTATTCCTCCACGCGCGCGCGGTCGAAGCGGCGGTCCGGCACGCCTTCTTGCGGCTCGGCGTCCGGCCATGTATGTACGGGCGCCCCCTCTTGCTGCCGATTGACCGTGGCCGCCACCACGGCGCTCAGCCGCTCGGCGCGCGTCGCTTTCGGGCGCATCGCAAGCAAGGAATGCAGTTGCCAGTGCGATCCCGTACGGCGAGACCGTACGCGCTCCTCGACCACGTCCAGGTATCGGGAAATATCTTCGGGGACAATGCCGGCGTTCCGCAAGCCTTCCCGGGCAAGCGGCAGCAATTCGTCGCAGAGCAAGTCGGACGCCGCTGCGCGACGCCCGTCGAACCAGGTAAACTGCGCCGCCAGGCCCAGGCGGGCCGCCGCCATAAAATTCCCCATGGCGTCGTCAAAGTCCATGACGCGCCGAATATCCGGGCAAGCCTGGGACAACCCCACGGTCAGGCCGAACCAGAACGCGGCGTTCGCCATCTCGTCGATCACGGTGGGGCCGGACGGCAGAATGCGGTTTTCGATGCGCAGCGTGGGCTTTCCGTCCGTCACGCCGTAGCAGGCGCGGTTCCAGCGATACACGGTGCCGTTATACAATTGCAGCGCCTGCAGCTTCGGGGCGCGGCCCGCCGCCAGCGCGTGCTGCGGGTCCTCGATTTCGGATTTCGAGAGGAGAATCCGGAAGCGGGAAATATCTTCCTGGAAAATCTCGAGCACGGACCGGTCGAGCCATTTCGTGCCGAAATGCACGCGGGGACTCATCTCCCGGATGTACAGATTCGAACTGCGCGTATCCACGGCCTGCTGGAACAGGGCAATGCGCGTTTCCTTCCAGAGGCGCTTGCCGAACAGGGTGGGAGAATTGGCGGCGGCGGCCAGCACGGGGCCGGCAATGGCTTGCGCAATGTTGTACATCCCGGCGAACTCGTCGGGGTGCACCTGCAAATGCGTCTGAAAACTTGTGTTGCAGCCTTCCAGCGTAATGCTGTCATGCTTGACGTAGAGTTCGTCCGCCCCCCGTATCTGGAGTTCGGCGGGGCCGCCGCGCAGCCGGGCGATCGCCTCGTTCAGGGCATGATACCGGGGGAACGGCATCATGTGCGTCAGGTCCAGATCGGACAAGGTGATGGTGGGAAGAATGCCCGCAAGGACAACATGCGCGCCAGCCTCTTCGACCACCTTGCGTACGCTGTCCAGCGCATCCTCGACGGAACGCTCCATGCGGCGCAGGCAGTCGCCCCGAAACACGACGGGGTCTATATTCAGTTCGAGATTGAACTTCATTAATTCCGCAACGACCCGGCTGTCCCCGGTCGTCCGCTCCAGTATCTCTTCGGCGACCGGCGCCGGGCGCCAGCGGTCGTCCACCAGAAACATTTCCTGCTCCACCCCGATCCGGCGCACGCCCGACTCGAACCGGTTCTCTTCCAGCATATATTCCAGCGCACGGACATCCTCAATCAGCCGATACGTAAACCGGCGCAAGGACGCCTCGTCCATTTCGGGCGTCAGGTCTTGTTCTCCCATTGGAACGCAGGGGTTGGCTTCGAATCAAGGTCGAGGCGTCTTCCGGCAGCAAGGAACTCGCATAGCCCCGCCGCACCATAAACGCCTCAGTTCGCTAATTTAACGCATAATCCCCAATCCATTCGGCTGCACAGGGTTTCTTTTGGCGGGTTGGCGCAAACCCGGTGGATTCCAACCCGGAACGCGCGCGGGCGCATTCCGGCGCAGAAACATCTTGCGGGACATGGAACGCCAGAAACCTGCGGCGGATATTTCCGTTTTTTCACCATCGCTCATCGACCATCCGCTTTCCTGCATACCGCTCCAATGCGTGGCGTCCGGGCCCTCGCCCCTTCCTTGCTGGCCGTTGTGCTCCTGGTGATCCCGGCGGGCATGGCCGCAAGCGGATGCGCCCCGGCGGCAGCCCCGGTCGAACTCGAAGAGGCCACCCCGGACGCCGCATCCCTCGCGCCCGATCCCGCAGCGGAAGAAATGCGCTCCCTCCGGGCGCAGCAGCTTTTTGTGCGCGGCATGACGTATGCGCAAACGGGCGACGAAGGCGCCGCGCTCGACCTGTATGCCCAGGCGCTCCGACTGGCTCCCGATTCCCCGGCTATTCTGGCCGCCTCGGCCGAGTTGTACGAGGAAAATGGAGACTACGTGACGGCCCGCTACCACCTGAGCAAGGCGCATGCCCTCGCTCCGCAAAACATACATTACGCCTTGCAGCTGGCCGGCGTCCAGGCAGAAATGGGCGAACGCGGACAAGCCGCCTTGTTGTATGCCGACATACTGGAGCAGGCGCCGGAGCGGCTTGATGCGCGCTACGACCTGGCCCGCATCTACATGATGGAGGGCGAAACGGCGAAAGCCGCGGCCACGTACGAACGCATCCTCCAGGAAAACAACGGGGATCGCGCCGTACGGCGACAACTCCTGAACCTCTACAACCAACTGGACGATTTGGCGAACGCAGAGCGGATAGTGACCGACATGCTGGAGGACGAGCCGCAGCAAGCCGACCTGCGGCGGACAATGGCCGACATTCGCCTGAAGCAGGGACGCCGCGAAGAGGCCGCCGGGCACCTGTTGAGCATCCTGGAGCAAAACCCGCGCGACGTACAGTGGTGGATCTATGCGGCCCGGACGCTTCGGGACGGCGGCGGCCTGCCGGAGGCGGGGAACGTGGCGGAAAAAGGACTTGCAATCTTCCCGAATGCGCTTGAGCTCCGCAAAATCGCCGGCGAGGCCGCTGCGGCGAACGGCCGACACGCCGAAGCCGTTCGGCATTTTGAAGAGGCCGTACGGATCGCGGCGGAGGACGCATACGGAAACGAGGCGGAACTCGGGGGCCTTCGTTCGACGCTCGGGTCCCTGTACGCGCGCATGGGCGACGACGTGTCGGCCCGGGCTTCGTACGAAGCCGCCTTGCAGCACATGAACGAGGCGGCGAAACAACCAAACGCTTCCGCCCGCTTGCTGGAGCGCCTGGGCGATGTGTACGAGGCGCTGGGCTACGAAACGTCTGCCGCGGAGGCGTGGCGGCGCGCCCTCGAAATCAATCCGAACCTTCCGGAGTTACATAAAAAACTGGAGCGGAAATAATCCTGCCTGCCATGCGCCCCCTTGTTTTCCTCATCGTCCTGATAGCGACTGCATACGCCGCGCCAACCGCAGCGGCGCAGCAAGCGGATTCCCGGGAAATCCTGATTGCCCCCGCAGCGCAAAACGACACAGCGCAAAACAACGCAGCGCAAAATGACCCGGCGCAAAACGATGCGGCCGACCGCGAGCGGCAAGCCACCCGGCAGCGCCTGGCCGAACTGAAAGCGCAAATCGCCGAAGACAAGCAACGTCTTTCCGAAACAAACGAGGCCGAGCAGGCCACCCTCGAAACGCTGGAGCAACTTGACCGGCAAATCGCCTTGCACCGGGAACTCGTGCGTAATTACAGACGCCGCATCCGCCAGATTTCCAGCGAGATCGTTGCAGAGGAAACCACCATCGCCAACCTCGCGGATGAGCAGGAAACCCTGAAGCGCCAGTACCGAAGCCGGGCCGTGCACGCCTACAAGTATGGCCGCATGCACGACCTGGCGCTCCTCGCCTCGTCCAAATCCATCAATCAAATGCTGGTGCGGGCGCGCTACCTGCACCGGTTCACGCAGCAACGGAACGACCGGCTCGAAAAAATCGGCGACAAGCAACAAGAAGCCGAAGCGCGCAACGAACAACTGAAGCAGAGCCAGACCGAGAACGAGCGGCTGCTGGGCGAAGAGCGCAACGAACAGCAACATCTCGAACGGCTACGCGAGAACCGGCGGGAGATCATTGCCCAACTGCGCTCCGAACGCTCGACGATCGAGCAAGCGCTGGAGCAAAAACAAGCGGCGGCGAGAGAACTGGAAGAGCACATCCGGGAACTCATCGCCGCCGCCGACCGCAATCGCCTGCGCGCCGAGGAGGACCGGGTTACCGCCGAAGAATACGCCTCCCTGTCCGGCTCCTTCCTCGAAAACCAGGGGCAACTTCCCTGGCCGGTGCAAGGCGTCATGCGCGAACCGTTCGGCGACAACGTACATCCCGTGTACGGAACGACCACGCGCAATCCGGGCATTATTATCGAAACGCCCTCTGCGGCGGACGTGCGGGCCATCTTCGACGGACGCATCATCGATATTTCGGTGCTCCCGGAATATGGACGCTATGTCGTGGTGGAGCATGGCATCTACAAAAGCGTGTATTCCAATTTTTCGAACACCTTCATTGCCGAAGGCGACCCTGTCCGCACCGGACAAATCATCGGGCAGGCCGGCACGCCCGACGAACCCAAGGGCACGGCGCTTTTTTTCGCGCTTTTCACGGAAGGCGTTCCCGTCGATCCATTGCCCTGGCTTACGGTGCGCTGAACGGCCCAGGCGCACGGTGCGCACGCCTGTCGGCGGCGACGAACACGCCCGAAACGCCCGCATTGCGTGCAAAGCGCGAACTTTTTCGCCTGCACATTCATTTACGGATTTACTTTTCCGTTTTCTGTTTCAACCGAATACCCTGTATCTGCCGTGAAATACGATGTCGTCGTCATAGGATCGGGACCAGGCGGCTATGAGACCGCCATCCGCGGATCCCAACTCGGGCTCAAGGTAGCCATCGTCGAAAAGGACAAACTGGGCGGCGTGTGCCTGAACATAGGCTGCATCCCGACCAAAGCGCTGCTCAAAAGCGCGGAAGTCATGGAGGAAGCGCGGCATTTGTCGAAGTACGGGCTGCGCCTCGATGGCAGCATTACGCCGGATTTCGCCCGCATCGTGGAGCGAAGCCGGGGTGTGGCCGGCAAGATGAACAAGGGCATCGGCTTTCTGATGAAAAAGAACAAGATCGATGTGCTCTACGGCAGGGCGCGCCTGGCCGGACGCGGCAAGCTGGCGCTCGAACCTTCCGTCAACATGGACGGAAAGCGCATCGGCGAGGCCGGAACCGTCGAGGCGGACCATATCATTATCGCCACGGGCGCCCGGGCGCGAGAAATTCCCCCGCTTCCTGTCGATGGCGAAAAAGTCATCACGTACCGGGAAGCCATGCTGCAAAAAACGCCGCCCAAACGGCTGGTGATTTGCGGCGCAGGGGCCATCGGCGTGGAATTCGCCTATTTTTACAATCAGATGGGGACGGAGGTGACCGTCGTAGAACTGCTGGACCGCCTCGTGCCCGTGGAAGACATTGATATTTCCAAAGCGCTCCAGCGGGCCTTCGGCAAGCAGGGCATCCGATGCCTCGTTTCCACGGAAGTGCAAGGGGTGGACGCAAGCGGCCCATCGGTGGCCGTCGCCGTCAAAACCGCCAAGGGACCCGAAACCATCGCATGCGACCAGGTGCTGTCCGCCGTGGGCGTGCGGGGCAACATTGAGGACCTGGGCCTGGAAGCGCTGGGCGTGAAAACCGAACCCGGGCGCATTGTCACGGACGAGTATTACCGGACGAATGTCCCCGGAATCTATGCGATCGGCGATGTGGCGGGCCCGCCCTGGCTGGCGCACAAGGCCAGCCACGAAGGCGTCCTGTGCGTGGAGCGGATTGCGGGAGAAGCCGTCCATCCGCTGCATTACAACAACATACCGGGATGCACCTACTGCCAGCCGCAGATTGCCTCGGTAGGCTACACCGAGGAAAAAGCGAAGGAGGCGGGCTTCGACGTGCAGGTAGGCAAGTTTCCGTTCGCGGCGTCGGGCAAGGCGGCGGCGCTGGGCGACACGGAAGGCTTCGTCAAGGTGATCTACGATGCGAAGTACGGGGAATGGCTCGGATGCCACATCATAGGACGCGAGGCCACCGAACTGATTGCGGAAGCCGTTACGGCGCGGGCCCTCGAAACCACGGCGCATGAGATCGCCGAAGCCATGCACCCCCATCCCACGCTCTCCGAATCGCTCATGGAAGCCACCCGCGCCGCCCTCGGCAAAGCGATCAATATTTAAGGGCTTAAGGAGACATCGCACCGACGGCGACGCGCGCTCCGCCCGGCTTCTCGACGCCCCGGCGCGGACATACTACGGTACGCTGCGCAACCTGCCCGGGTCAGCGCGTTTCTGCTTCCGCCGCCCGCTTCCGCAGTTTCTCCAGCTGCGCGGCAATCTGCGCATCCTCGATCTTGCGAAAAAGAATTTCGGAGGTCCCCAGTTCGTGCCCGGCCTCAAGCAACGGCCCGGCCGCTTCGTCCCACCCGATCGGACCCGCGACGCCGCCCGGCTCGCTCGAACGCACGCCTTCCAGCCGCAACATGGCCCGCAGCCGCGCGGCGCTATGCGGAAGCACCGGCTCCAGCAATACCGCCAGCGCGGCGCAAATCTGCAACGATACGTGCACCGTGTTGGCGCAGGCGCGAAAATCGGTTTTTGCGGTGCGCCAGGGTTCTCTGTCGTTGAAATATTTGTTGCCGAGGCGGGCCAGCTGCATCGTCTCGAACACGGCTTCCCGGTTCCGAAACGTCTCGTAGCGCTGGCCTATTCGGGCTGGAAATTCGGCCAGCGCATCCAGTATTTCGAGGTCTTCCGGCGCAGGCTCTTCGAGCGGCGGCGCCTTCCCGTCCGCGTACCTTGCGGCGAACGTCAACGCCCGATGGAAAAAATTCCCCAGTACGTCGGCCAATTCCCCGTTGGCGCGCGCCTGAAAATCGCGCCAACTGAAGTCGGCGTCTTTCGTCTCCGGGAGCGTGGACGCCATGGCGTACCGGAGCGTATCCGCGGGAAATTCCTCAAGATATTCATGCAGCCACACGGCCCAGCCGCGGCTGGTGGATAATTTCTCCCCTTCAAGGTTCAGAAATTCGTTGGCCGGAACATTATCCTCAAGCACAAACTCCCCGTGCTCCATCAGCATGGCCGGAAACATGAGGCAATGGAACACAATATTGTCCTTGCCTATGAAGTGCAGCAGTTTCGTCCCGTCGTCCTGCCAGTATGTTTTCCATGCGTCGGGGTCCCCGGTCTCCGCCGCCCATTCCCGAGTGGCCGAAATATATCCGATGGGCGCATCGAACCATACGTAAATGACCTTGCCGCGCGCATCCACGCCCACGGCTTCCGCCACATCCTCCGGAACCGGCACGCCCCAGGGCACGTCGCGCGTAATGGCCCGATCCCGCAGCCCATCCTGGAACCAGCTCCGTATCTGCCCCAGCACGTTGGGTTTCCATTCCGGGTGCGTGGCGATCCAGGCTTCCAGTTTTGGCTGCAATTCGCCCAGCGGCAGGTGCCAATGGGTGGTTTCGCGAAGTTCCGGCGTCGCATCGGTCAATGTGCTCCGGGGCTGGCCGAGTTCGGTCGGGCTGAGGGATATGCCGCACCGCTCGCACTGATCGCCGTACGCGCGTTCGTATCCGCAGGACGGGCATGTTCCTGTCACAAAGCGGTCGGCCAGAAAAATTTCTGCTTCGGGGTCGTACAGTTGCTTTTCGGTTTTCAATCGAAAAAGCCCTTGTTCCGCGAGGCGGCGAAAAAAATCCTGACTGGTTTCCCGGTGCACGTCGGAGGTGGTCCGCCCGTAGTAATCGAAGCTCATCCCGAAACGCTCGAAGCTGTCGCGGATCATCGGATGATACTCGTCCACGATATCCTGCGGGGAAATGCCTTCCCGATGCGCCCGCATCATGATGGCCACGCCGAATTCATCGGAGCCGCATACGTACAACACGTCCCGCCCCTTCATCCGCTGGTACCGCACATACAGATCGGCGGGCAGATACGCCCCCGCGAGATGCCCCAAATGCAACGGACCGTTGGCGTACGGAAGCGCAGACGTAACAAGAATACGGTCGAAATCGCGCGCAGACATGGCGAACGCATGCAGGACTAAAGGATGCACTGATCAAATCCACTTCGATCAGTGCTTCACGTACGCACATAGCGTTTGTAATGATTCCATCGTTAAAATCATTGGAAAACACGGCGTTTGGCGGTGTCGGGGTCGTGAAGTGCCCTTCGGGAGGCATCGAGGAGCGCGCTGGCGGCGTCATTCCTCATTACGTGGGGCCTACCACGCTGCTTCGTCATTCCTTGCCAGCACACCCCTCGCTGCCTCTGATCTTCGCGGACTTAATCAGAGCATCCTTAGGTGAACGAACGGCCTACAGGTACGATAGCCCGCGCCCGATGTTCGGAAGCCGGGGCCTTACTTCACGAGCAGCATCGTACGCACCCGTATCTCGCCGCCCGCCTGCAAGCGGTACAGGTACACGCCGCTCGGCAAATGGCCCGCCTCGAAACGAACCGAATGCAGGCCCGCGGGCTGCACACGATCCACCAGCGTCGCCACTTCATGGCCCGCCACGTTGTACACCGCAAGGCGTACCTCCCCGGCTTCCGGCAACCCATAGCGTATCGTGGTCTCGGGGTTGAACGGATTCGGATAATTCTGTTCGAGCACGAAGGACTCAGGCAGTTCCCCAGTCCCGGATTCGATCGCCGTCGTCTTGTCGTCGTCGTCCGTAATCGTGAGGGTGTGCACGCCCGTACTGCCCGCCGCATACCCCGAACCGGGCTGAATCGTCAGAATCACCGTCTCGTCGTCCTCGTCCTCTGCGTCGTCCGTAATCGCCACCGAAATCATGGCCGAACTCGCGCCGGACGTCACCGTCAGCGTGCCCTCGTTGCCCGAGGCGCCGGCAATGGCGTAGTCCGCGCCCAAGGAGGCCGTGCCGGAAAGCGCGTACCGGATCGTAACGTCCGAAGAAGGCGCCGAATCGAAATTCACCATCACGTTGCGCGTGCCCGCCGCCTCTCCCGCGCGCTGCGACGAAGCGGCGAAGGACGCCAGCGCCGCCGGGTCGTCGTTGTCCTCTACGGTCACGATCACCGTCGGGCCGCTCGACACGTTCGCATATCCGCTCACGGCATGCGTAATCATGACTGCCTCATTGTCCGTGTCCCCATCGCTCACGGGCGTCACGGTAACCGTTTGCGCGGTCTCCCAATTCCCGCCGTCGAACGTAAGCGCGCCGGAGACCCGGGCCGCTCCGGCGTCGCTCGACGACGGCGTAACCGTCACCGTAGCGCCGGGATTCGTGCGCAGCGCCACCGTATACGTTCCGTCGGCGCCCCCTTCCGTGAGGGACAGCATCAGCATGCTGGCGTTTACGCCCGCCGCCGCAGCCACTTCGTCATCGTCCACCGCCACCATCACGTCAGGTCCCATGGACAGCGCGCCGTAGCCCGTCACGGAGTGCGATATCGTAACCGCCTCGTTGTCCGCGTCCGCATCGCTTACGGGCGTCACGGTAATCGTTTGCGCCGCCTGCCAGTTCGCGCTCTCGAATGTGAGCGGACCCGAAACGGTGACCGCGCCCGCATCGCTCGACGACGGCGTAACCGTCACCGTCCCTCCGGGATTCGTGTCGAGGCGCAGCGTATACGTCCCGGCCCCGCCCTCGTCCACGGCAAGCGACAACGCACTGGCGGTAACGCCCGCCGGGTCGTTGTCCGCGATCGTAAGCGTATGTAAGTCCGGGCTGCCCGCCTCGTAGCCCATGGTGTTCATCAGCGTCAGCACAATCGTTTCGTCCTCTTCCGTCATCATATCCTCTGTAATCTCCACCGAAATCATGGCCGAACTTGCGCCGGACATCACGGCCAGCGTGCCCTCGTTGCCCGCGGCCCCGGCAATGGCGTAGTCCTCGCCAAGGAGGGCAATGCCGTCCAGCGCGTACCGAAGCGTAATGTCCGAAGAAAGCGCCGGATCGAAATTCACCATCACGTTGCGCGTGCCCGCCGCCTCCCCCGTGCGCTGCGTCGAAGCGGCGAAGGACGCCTCCGGCAAGCCCAGCGTGGACCCCGTCCCCGAAGACGACCAGGCGCCGGCGCCCTCGTCGTTGTTCGCCCGCACCTGCGCCTCGTGGGCCGTACTGTGGAAAAGCCCGTCGATCGTAGCGGACAACCCCGTGATCGTCGTGTTCGTTACGTTTGTCCAGGTCGAAGCGCCCTCTTCCCGGTACCGGTAGTCGTAATCGGTTATGTCGGGGCCTGCATTGGCCGGCGCCGTCCAGGTTAGCTGCAAACGGGATGCGGAAACCGCCGTCACGGTCGGAGCCGCCGGCGCGGACGGCGCTTCCCCGTCCTCGTCCGTCACGGTTACGGACATCGTCCCGGTCGCGGACAACGCCCGGTCCCCCGTTCCGCTCGTCGCCCGCACCATCACTTCATAGACATTGTCTGTGTTCGCATCCTGCGGATCCTCGTAGTTCGGCGCGGTCCGGAAGCTCAGCGCGCCCGCCGACGTAATCGAAAAAAGCGTTCCGTCCGCACCGGTTGCGATGGCATACCCCGTCACGCTGTCCGCGCCGTCGCTGTCCGTCGCCTGCACCGTCCCCACCGTCGTACCGTTTTCCTGCACGGAAAAACTCGTCGAGCCGGTGAACGCGGGCGCAGCATTTTCCACCTTTCGCTCGAAGGAGATCCGCGCTATGCGCACGTCGGAAAAGGGGGCCACGCCCCTGAGGCTTTCAATCGTTTCCTGGGGAATGGTGGGGTCATTGGCCAACGAAAATGTATTCCCTTCCTCCGTCCCGGCGTCGTACGCGAACAGAGCGAGCGAAGTATCCGGTCGCCATTGCCCCTGTTCGTCCTGCATGGACAACCCGGAAACCCCGACGAACCAGTCCGGGCTGGGCCCCAGCATGGACAACAGGGTGAACAGCGGACGAGCCGCCGTGAACTCCACGTCAAATTTTTTGGTGGGCGTACCGCCGCCTCCGATGCTTTCCGACACGCGCACGGCGTTCGAACCGGCAGCGTCCACTTCACGCAAGAAGCCGGACGTACTGCCCAATTCGGCCACGCCCTCAACCCCGCTCGTAGCCATGCCGCCGGGTTCCCAGAATGTTATCTGGTCGTTGTGCACGGCGCCCACCAGCCAGGTGAAGTGCGCGCTGCTCACCACGCCGCCTGGTACGCTGTCGGTGGTCCAGTTGCCCTCAAAGGTAACCGTGTACGTGACTTGCGCGTGCGCTTGCGGCGCAGCAAGCGCGCAGGCAAGCCCCCAAGCGAACGCCCAGGCGCAAATTCGAAACGTGTGTCGGGATACAGTCGTCATGGATCTTCCATCGAAAAAGCGAAAAACAACGGGAAAACGCCGCGTGCGGCGAACAATTTTATCGGTATGGCATACAGTACGCCGACCTGAACCCGATGTTCGTACCCGATTCCTTCATTATTCACGCCCGCCGCCATGTCCTCTTCCGGCGCCTTCGAACCGCGCAGCGCTTCCGTGGCGCGAGAAACCTCGGAGACCAGCGTCCGCATCACGCTCCATCTTGACCGGGCGGATGCGTACGGCAACGAAACCGGCATCGGGTTTCTGGACCACATGCTGGACCTGTTCGCCAAACACGGAGGATTTGGGCTGCATGTCTTTTGCAAGGGCGACCTGCATGTGGACGAACACCATACCGTCGAGGACGTGGCCATTTCGCTGGGAGACGCTTTTCGGCAAGCCCTCGGGGACAAGGCTCATATTCGCCGCTTCGGACACGCCTACGTACCGATGGACGAGGCGCTGGCCCGGGCCGTCGTCGATTTGTCCGGCAGATTCTACCTGACGTACCGCGCGGATTTCGAGCGGGACCGGGTGGGCGACCTGTCCGTCGAAATGGTGGAGCATTTCTGGCATGCCTTCGCCGAACACGCCCGGTGCAATCTGCACATCGAGGCGCTCTACGGAAAAAACGCGCACCACACCATCGAGGCCATCTTCAAGGCTGCGGCCCGCGCATTGCGGTATGCGGCGCACAGGGATCCGTCGTTCGACAGGACGCCTTCCACCAAGGGGACCTTCTGACCCGACCTCCGGGTCCGGCGGCGCTCTGGCCCTCCGCCTCGCCTTCGCCTGCCCTGACGACACGCCATCACGCTATCCTTTCGACGCCTTTCCTATGCTTCAGAACGAAACCGTCACCATCATCGGCGCAGGAAATATCGGGCGCGCGCTCATCGGGGGCCTTATTACAGGCCATGAATTCGAACCGGCGCAGTTGCGCGCCACGCGGCGCACGCCATCTTCCCTCAAGGCGCTGCAAAAGGATTTTCCGGGCATCTCCACGACCAGCGACAACCCCGGTTCCGTGCAGGGAGCCACCATTGTCATCCTGGCCGTGAAGCCGTACAATGCAACCGGCGTCATTGCGGAAATCAAGGAGCATGTGCATCCGCAAACCCTCGTCATCTCCGTCCTCGCCGGCATCACCACCGAAGCGCTGGAGGAGGCGTTCGGGCAAGAAATTCCGGTCGTGCGCACCATGCCCAACACCCCGGCCATCGTGGACGAAGGGGCCTCGGCCATCGCCGGCGGGCGCTTCGCAGCGGCGAAGCACATGGACCTGGCCCGGCACATTTTCGAAACGGTCGGGACGGTCGAACTCGTCCCCGAACACATGATGGACGCGATCACGGGATTGTCCGGCAGCGGGCCCGCCTACGTATACATGTTCATCGAATCCCTCACCGATGCGGGCGTAAAGCAGGGGCTTCCCCGCGCCACGGCGTTTCGGCTGGCCTCGCAAACCGTATACGGCGCCGCCAAACTGGTGCGGGACACGGGCAAACATCCGGCGATTCTGCGCGACGAGGTCACTACGCCAGGAGGGACGGCCATCGCCGCCGTCGCGGAACTGGAAGCGCACGGCATGCGCACCATGCTTATCAACGCCGTCGCGACCGCCGCCGAGCGTTCCGCAGCCTTGAGCAAGCAATGACCCGGGACACGCTGATCGCTATCGTCGATTACGGAATCGGCAACCTGCGCTCCATCGAAAAGGCCCTTGAGGCCGTGGGCGCCCGGGTCGTCCGGTCGGATCGCCCGGAAGATATTCGCGCCGCCGACAAGGTGGTCTTGCCCGGCGTAGGCGCCTTCGGAGCCTGTATCGACGAAATACGGCGGAGAGGGCTACAGCCGCCTGTCCTCGACGCCATCGGGGAAGGCAAACCCTTCCTCGGGGTATGCGTGGGGATGCAACTCCTCTTCGAATCCAGCGAGGAGTTGGGGCGCCACGAAGGCTTGGGCGTCTTGCCGGGACCTGTGCGGCATTTCCGAACCGCCTGCGCACAAGCGCCCGACCGGGAAACGCCGGACGATTCCCTGAAAATCCCGCACATGGGCTGGAACACGGTGCATCCGCAACGCGAAGACCCGCTTTTGCGCGGGCTGCCCGCCGATCCGTATTTTTATTTCGTGCACTCCTATGCGGCGGCGCCCGCCGCGGCCTCCGATGTGCTGGCGGAGTGCCTGCATGGGGTCGCGTTCCCCGCCATCGTGCGGCGAAACAATGTATACGGGGTCCAGTTTCACCCGGAAAAGAGCCAGGCCAACGGCCTTCGTATTCTGCGAAATTTCGCAGAAGCGGCATAGCGCCTGGCGTACCATGCGGCGCACACGGACTGAATCTGCGGACGAACTTGCGTACGAGCCCGCGTACGAACCTGGGCAACCCGGCGGACGGGCGGAAGCGAACGGCTTTCGCCCTTCGTTTTTGCCCCAAACGCCACGAAACCCTTTCGCCATGCTCGTCATTCCGGCCATAGACCTTCGCGGCGGACACTGCGTGCGGCTCTATCAGGGCGCGTACGATAAAGAGACGGTGTATTTCGAAGACCCCGTCAAAATGGCCAAGCTGTGGCGCGTGCAAAATGCGCGTACGCTGCATGTGGTCGATCTGGACGCCGCGCGCGGGGATCGTTCGCCGAACCGCGACGTCATTCGCGCAATATGCGAGCAACTGGATATTCCGGTGCAACTCGGCGGCGGCGTCCGCAGCATGGAGGATATCGACGAAGCGCTCGGCCTCGGGGTCTATCGGGTCATTCTCGGCACGGCGGCGGTCCGCAATCCCGACCTCGTTTCCGAAGCCGTGGCGCGCTATTCGTGCAGCCGGATCGCCGTAGGCATCGACGCCCGCGACGGAGAAGTTCGCATCGAAGGCTGGATGGAGGGAAGCGGTCTCGACGCGGTCGCCATGGCGCAGGACATGGAGAGGCGGGGCGTCCGGCGGATCGTATACACGGATATCGGGCGAGACGGGACCATGCAGGGGCCAAACCTCGACGCCTACCGAACGCTTGGCGCCACGCTTCGGCAGGCGCGCATCACGGCGTCCGGCGGCGTAGGCAGCCATGCCGACCTCGTGCAGCTCGAAGCCCTTGTTTCGCACAGGGTGGACTCCATTATCATAGGGCGCGCACTCTACGAAAACCGTTTCCCGTGCCAGCAGTTCTGGTGCTGGAATTACAAGCAGAACGTCGATCTGGACCGTTTTTCGACAGCGAAAATGACCTCCCCGCCCGACAAGCAACTCCCTTCCTGATGGCGCTTGCCCGACGCATCATTCCCTGTCTGGACGTGGACGAAGGCCGCGTGGTCAAAGGCGTGCGCTTCGTGGACATCGTGGACGCTGGCGACCCGGTGGAGCAGGCCCGCTTCTACGACGCCGAAGGCGCGGACGAACTGGTGTTTCTGGATATCACGGCCACGCACGAGAACCGCGGGATCATGCATGACGTGGTCCGGCGCACCGCCGATCAGGTGTTCATCCCCCTGACTGTCGGCGGCGGACTCCGCACCGTCGAGGACATGCGCGCCATGCTGCACGCAGGCGCCGACAAAATATCCGTCAATTCCGCCGCCATCCGCAATCCGGACCTGATTTCGGAGGGCGCAGGCGCCTTTGGAACGCAATGCATCGTCGTGGCCATCGACGCGAAGCGAACGGGCGCGGAAGGGTGGGGCGTCTATACGCACGGCGGACGCAATCCGGTCGATCTGGACGCGATCGCATGGGCCGCAGAGGCCGAACGACGCGGGGCGGGCGAATTGCTCGTCACCTCCATGGATTGCGACGGCACGAAAAACGGCTACGACACGCAACTCCTCCGGGCCATTGCCGAAAGCGTATCGATTCCCGTCATCGCTTCCGGGGGCGCCGGTACGCTGGAGCACCTGTACGATGCACTGGCCCGGGGCGCCGCCGACGCAGCGCTCGCCGCCTCTATTTTTCATTTTCGGGAATATTCCGTTTCGGACGCCAAGCGCTTTCTGCAAGAACGCGGCGTCGTCGTGCGCCTGAAAGAAACGGCATGACAAGCATTTCCCGTCCCCTGTTCTTCCCCCGCAACCGCCGACAAACCGTCGCATTTGCGAAACGACCGATGCTCACCTGTCAAAAGAATCTTTTTTCGTTGCCGGACCGCTCCCGCTACCTGAATTGCGCCTTCATGGCGCCCATGGCGCGAAGCGTGGAAGAGGCCGGCCTCGCGGGTCTCCGGCAACGACGAGACCCCTCCCGCCTGGACATCGAGGACTTTTTCGAAGCCAGCCACCGGCTCCGGGCCTTGTTCGGGGAATTGATCCATGCCCCGCGTGATTCCATAGCCATCATTCCCTCCGCTTCGTACGGCATCGCGACCATGGCCGCCAACCTGCCCGTCGAGCGCGGCGACCGGATCGTGGCGCTGGACGAGCAATTCCCCAGCAATGTGTACGCTTGGCGGCGGAAAGCGGCGGAGACAGGTGCGACGCTGCACATGATAGGCCCGGACGAAGGTTCTGGAGACCGGGCGACCCGATGGAACGAGCGCATCCTTGAGGCCATCGACGCGAGGACCGCCGTCGTCGCAATGCCCCACATACACTGGACAGACGGCACGCGCTTCGACCTCGAAGCCATTGGACGGCGGGCCCGCGAAGCAGGCGCGGCGCTGGTCATAGACGGAACGCAATCCGTGGGCGCCCTGCCCTTCGACGTCGAGCGCATCCGCCCCGACGCCGTGATCTGCGCAGGGTACAAATGGCTGCTCGGCCCCTACTCGCTGGGGCTGGCCTACTACGCCGAACGCTGGCATCGCGGGCGCCCGCTGGAAGAAAACTGGATCACGCGGCAAAACAGCGAATCGCTCCGTGCGATCGTCGATTACCAGGACCTGTATCATCCGGGAGCCATCCGGTTCGACATGGGGGAGCGAAGCAATTTCGTGCTGGTTCCCATGCTTTCGGCTGCCCTGCAGATCGTGCTCGACCTGACGCCGGCGGCGATCCAGGAATATTGCCGAAACCTGACCCTGCCGCTGGCGGAATGCGCCGAAGAACTCGGCTTCCGGCTCGAACCCCCGGAAGGGCGCGCCCATCACTTGTTCGGACTGCGCAGCGAGGACGCCCGCGGCATGGCCCCGGACCGCCTGAACGATAGCCTCCGGCAACACGGCATTACGGTGTCCGCACGCGGAAGCGCCATCCGCATTTCGCCCCATGCGTATAACGACGCCACGGACATCGAGGCCCTGATCGACGCGTTGCGCACGGCGACGCGGACCAGCGGCTGAACGATTCCGCGTACGACGCCTCCGCCTGCCTCATCTCCCGCTTCTCCCTCCCCTCCATGCGCAACCGCCTCGCATATGCAGGAAGCCTCGCGCTGGCGGCGCTGCTGTTGTACCTGGCGTTGCGCGGCATGGATACGGACGCTGTAGCGGATGCGCTCCGCGCGGCGAATTACGGCTGGATTCCGGTCCTGGCGGCGGTCACGTTGCTCGCCGGACTGGCGCGCGCCTGGCGATGGCGCCTGCTCATGGAAGCGCTTCCGGAATGTGCCGCCGCGCCCCCGGAACAGGCGGAAAAGGGGCCGGGCGAACCCGGACTCCCGGGAATAAAGCCCGTCTTTTACTCGGTCATGATCGGGTATATGGTCAACTTCGCGGCGCCCAGGCTGGGCGAGGTGGCGCGCACTGCGAATCTCGCCGCGCAAAGCCGCCTGCGCTTCAGCAGCGTACTGGGCACCGTGGTTACGGAACGCCTGCTGGACGCAGCGACGCTGGGGGTCGGCCTGGGCAGCGTTTTTCTGCTGCTGACCGGGCACACGGCCATCCTGCGCGATATATTGATCGATCCTCTTGCCGGGCAACTGAATACCGTTTCCTTTTACGTAATGATTTCGGTGGCGGTCGGCGCGGCGGGCGCCGCCTTGCTGCTCTACCTGTTTTTCCTGAAAACGCCCGTAAAAAACGAGGCGGCGCCCGGAAGTCCCTCCCTGAAGACCCGCCTGGCGAAGACGATTGCGGCCTTTCGGGACGGCATGGGCGCCATCCTGCACGCGCCCAAAAAACAGCGCATCGCATGGGGTACGGCCATGATGTGGTTTCTGTACCTGCTGATGGCGTACATCCCTTTCCGGATGCTGAATATGACGGACGCCCACGCCCTGTCGCTCGCTGACGGGTGGATTGTGATGATCTTCGGCGCCCTCGGCGTGCTCGTTCCGTTGCCCGGCGGGACCGGTTCGTATCATTATATTACGATCCAGGCGCTCGTTCACCTTTTCGCCGTCAACCATGAAGCCGCTGCGGCCTACGCCGTCCTCTGCCATACCGCCCAACTCGTGCTGCATGTCGCCGCGGGCGGCGTGTGCCTCGTCCTTCAGGGAGCCCGATGGCCTCGCTTGCGCACGCCGGGCCCGGGAGATTCGAATCAGGGAGATTCGGGTCCGGGAGCGCCCGACGACCGGGCGACGACCCGACGACAGGAACCGAAGGAAAGGTCCCGCCATGCAACGAATCCGTAAAGATACGCGGATTGAAATTACGGCGCCCCGCATGGCGCGTTCGCGGATACGGGACCGGATGATTGCCTCGTTGACGGCGGCAGTGCGGCAAGGTCCTTGTTTCTTTCGCAGGCTTGCCTGGTTTGCCCGCCCCGCCTCGCTCTTGCGGCGAATCGCGCTGGCCGGGGCTTTTTTGACGATCCAGGCGGGCGGCCCGGATACCGCGCACGCCTTGCAGGAGCAATCCACGCCCGAATGCATCGTCGTTTCGCCCATCGAACCGGACGCAATGCGGCAGGCATGGAGCCTCCAGCGACAAACCGTCCGCGCCGCGACAGGGATGGATCTGCTCGGGATGGCGGACGCTTGGCGGCAGCGGCCCCTGTTCGCCGTTCGATACGAAAGCGCCGCCGAGGGGCTGCGCGTATCGTTCGAGGAAATCCCGGACAGCGGGCGTACGCCGGCGACGTATCCAATCCGGCTTGCCCTCGAAGCCGGCGCGCTGGGCATCGCCGAACGCTTCGACGTCGCGTTGCACGGGCCTTCCGAAACATTCGATCTGCCTTTCGCCTACCGGCCGCGTTTCGTGGCGGTCCGACCCGAAACGGCGTGGTCGATGCACGCCCGCATCGACCAGCCTGCGTCGGGATGGGTTGCCCAGGTGCGTCATGCCTCGTTCCCGGCGGCGCGGCTTGCCGCTGCCGAAGCGTTGCGGGCCCTCCCGCCCGATCCGGCCCTGATCATCGGCCTGCGAACCGCACTGAGCGAAGAGTCGAGTAGCCGGGTGCGGGCGACCATTGCAGGCGCCATAGCCCGCCTCGCTTCCGGCGGAGCCGCCGAGCGGGCGCTCGCCGCCGCGTACGAAGACCCTTCCGCCGAGGTCCGCAAAGCCGTGCTGGCGTCGCTGGACCAGGCCGGAACCGGCGAAGCCCTGGTGGCGCTGGCCATGCGCGCCGCCCAATCCGATCCAGACCCTTCCGTGCAGGCGGAAGCGGTGCGGGCGCTCGCCAGGATGCGCGCACCGGAGGCGTTGCATGTGGCCCGTTCCGCCCTGATCACGCCGTCCCCGAACGAAATCATCCGCATCGCAGGACTCGACGCATTGGGGATCCTGCATGCATACGTCCATGCCCCCGCATCGGCGGAGGAGGGGGAAAACGGACCTGCGGCGGGCGAGGCAGGCCAAGCGCCGCAGGACGAAGCACTGCCTGAGGTTCCCGCGGACGTGCTGACGAAAGGACTGCAATTCGCCGGGGAAGACTGGCCCATGCTCCTTCGGAACGCCGCCCGCCGCCTGTTTTTGCGCATCCGGAAATACGAACCGACAGCAACCTACGGCGCTCCGCCCGGGCTGGATGCACTTAGGCCTTGTGGGTGACGTATGAGGCTGGGGAGGAGGTGCGAGTGCGTGGAGTGACTACGAGGTGCTTCCTCGCGGCAAGGATGGGTATCGGTGAAACGTAATGCAGGCGGGAGGTGCGAGTACGCGGGCTTTTCCAAAATAAATTTTGAGACCAAGGTCATATTCGGGTTGTTGGCGTGTCTATAGGGGTAATTCAAGGGAATTGGCCCTTGACCTTTCGCATGAACACCCCTAACTTACAGAGCATGGGCCGGGCTTCGGCTTGGCGGTGCGCTCAAATCTCATGAATACCCCGGAAATGGCTCGGAGCGCGGCCGAAGCGCCTCGTTGGATTCCGCCCAAGGCGGAGCCTGCAGATTCCCCGGAAGCGATACAGGCATTACGGGACATCCAAGCCGACATGAAACGCAAGGCTGAAACCATGGAAAAAGAAACGCAAGGCCCTTTGCTGGAGATCGTCAAGGCTATCGGCGAATTACGCACGGAAACTGCTGAAAGGATCGCCAAGGCCCAAGCGGAAACTGCTGAAAGGATCGCCAAGGTAGAAGCGGCAAGCATTAAGGCCATCGCCGAAGTACGCACGGCAACCGCTGAAAAGATCGGCAAGGCAGAAGCGGCAACCGCTGACAGGATCGGCAAGGCAGAAGCGGCAACCGCTGAAAAGATCGCCAAGGTACAAACGGAAACCATTAAGGCCATCGCCGAAGTACGGACAGAAGCCGCCAAAAACAAAGCCGAACTACAGACGCAAATCGCCGATAGCAAAGAGGAGATGCTGAAGCACAGTTTGGGCACGCGCTGGACTATAGGAACGATCATCGGCGCGGGCATCTTGCTTTTCGCCGCGTTGTCCTTCGCGCAATCCTGTTCGTGAGGGTGTTCTGTAAACAGAAGTGGTTCGGGCCATCTACGCCCCCTTATCCGACGCCTCCGCCCGCCCCGCCGCCGCAAAAAGTAAAATCCCCGCCGCCACCGAGGCGTTCAGGGATTCCATCGGACCGGGCATGGGAATGCGTACGCGATAATCGCAGGCTTCGAGAATCGCCGGGCGAATGCCCTTCGCTTCATTCCCAATCACGAGCGCCATGGGGCGGTCCCAGTCCATGTCCCATACGCTGACTTCTCCCCGGGCGTCGGCCCCGGCCACCCAGTATCCGCGCTCCTTGAGCTGATGCATGGCCTGCGCCAGGCTGTCGGTGCGGGCCATGGGAATGCGGCCCGCCGCGCCCGCACTGGCTTTCATCGCGGCGGCGTTCAGCGGGGCCATGCCGGTCCACGGCGCCACGACGCCCGCCACGCCCGAAGCCACCGCACTGCGCAACACCGCCCCGAAATTGAACGGATCCTGCATCCCGTCCAGCACAAGCAACCGGGGCTTGCGCGCTTCCACATCCTCCCGCACAGGCGCTACGGACATCAATAAATCGTCCAGCGACACATACGTTACGGGCGCCATGATCGCCGCCGCGCCCTGATGCGCCACCCCCCGCGCCAATTGCCGGAGCCGCCCCGACGGAACAAACTGCACCTGCACGCCCGCCTGGGCCGCCATGCGCCGGAGTTCGGCCAATTCGCCTCCCCCCGGTCGCTGAAGCAACACCTTCTCGACCCGGCCCGGCGTACGCTCCAGCGCCTCGCGAACCGGGCGCCGCCCTACCGCAAGCAGGGAATCCTCGTTCTGATCGGAAGGCACGGCCACCTCAATCCCTCCGAATAATCCGGGTAGCCCGGGTTGCGCGGGTTGCCTGGGCGCCCGGCACAGACGAAGCCAAATCGGGCGGCGCGCTTTCCTCGCGGCGCTTCGAGGTATAGGCCAGCCCCGCCGATCCGAGCAGCAATGCAACAAGAGAAATAACTTCGGCCTGCGTAACGGTCAGGCCGAACACATCGAACGTGTTATTTACCCGTATCTGCTCAATGAGAAACCGTTCGGCTCCGTTGAAAACGAGATACCAGGAAAAAAGCCACCCGTTGCGATACGGATGCTTGCGAAGGGCCCAAAGCGCCCCGAACAACGCCATCGCCATCAGGAATTCGTAGATGGACGTCGGATACACCCCTGATTCCGGCAACTGCATGCCCAGAATATTGTTCGGATAGGTCTCTGCCCATAACCAGACGGGAATCCACCCGGGTTTGGCCGCCATATCCGCCGGAATCCCCCAATCCCCGTCGCCGGCCAGATGGCAACCGATCCGCCCAACGCCGTAGGCAAGCATGAGCGACGGCGCCAGCGCATCCGCAAAAGCAGCCCCCGACACCCCTCTTTTGCGCACATACAACGTAACGGCGACACCCGCAGCAATCAGGCCTCCGTAGAACGTCAATCCGCCCGATGCAAACAGCATTCCGGCAGGATCGGAAACGAACGTTTCCAGATTTTCCAAAATGTGGAAAATTTTGGCGCCAGTTACGCCGCATACCACCACCAGCACGGTGACCGTACCCATCAATGCAGACGGCGAGACGACGGGCGCCCCGGAACGTCCTTTCTTGCCCCCGCGCTTCGCGCGCAGGCGTATGCCGGCGATCCGCCCGTCCCGGTGCATGCGATCCAGCTCGCGCTGCGCCACCCACATGCCCAGGATCACCCCCAGCGCCATCATCGCCCCGAACGAATAAATGGGAAACGGCAAACTGAAGCCGAACACATCCTGAAATATGTCGCTAAGTCGAGGATACATGGCGTACGTTTAGCTAAAAGGCGTCAGACCGGAAACGTGGGCGCGGCGGGCCTCCGGCAGGCGTTTCAGAATGTGGACATGGACGGCGTCTGCGGGGCATGGCGTCTGTTCGCCGGAATCCATGTTTTTCAACTGCACCATGCCAGACGCCAGCTCTTCTTCGCCCGCAATGAGCGTGAAAAGCGCTCGCTGCCGATGGGCCTCGCGCATTTGCGCCTTCATGGACCGGCCCTTCAGATCGAAGCTTGCCGACAGGCCCTGCCGCCGCAAACGCTGCGCCTCGGTGAACGCCCACTGTTGCGCAGCGCTCCCGAGCGAAACCAGAAAAACGTCCGGCGGCGCCGCTTCCGGCAGTGACGCCCCTTGCGCATCCAGCGCCAGAAACAACCGTTCCATCCCCGCTGCGAAACCCGTGCCCGGCGCAGGGCGGGAAGACCCCAGCGCCGCGCCCAGCAAGTCGTATCGCCCGCCGCCCGCCAAAGCGCTTTGCGCGCCCAGGTCCAGACTCTCGAGCTCGAACGCCGTATGCATGTAATAATCCAGCCCGCGGACCAGCATGCCGTCCTCCGCAAAATCAATCCCCGCCTGGTCCAGGCACTGTTTCACGCATTCATACCGGGTGCGGGTTTGCTCGCCCGTAAAATCGATGAGCATGGGCGCCTCCCGGAGCAACGCCCGCTCGCGCTCGTCTTTCGTGTCGAGCAAGCGAAGCGGATTCGTATCGAGCCGTCGCCGACCGGTTTCCGAAAGCGCGTTCCGATGCGGTTCCAGCCAGGCCTGCAGCGCGTGCGCATACCGCCGACGTTCTTCGGGAAGGCCCAGCGTATTGATGCGGAGGCGGCTTTCCGTCACGCCAAACGCATCGTATACAGCCAGCATAAGCGCAATGGCCTCGGCGTCGGCGCGCGGATCGTCCGACCCGATAATTTCGCACCCGAACTGATGAAATTGCCGGTACCTCCCCTTCTGGGGACGCTCCGCGCGAAAACACGGGCCGATGTAGTAGAGCCGTTGCGCACCGCCCCGCTGCTCAAGCCGATGCTGAAGCCAGGCGCGCATCACGGGCGCCGTCACTTCGGGACGTAGCACATACCGCTCGCTCCCCCGATCCACCACGAACATTTCCTTGGCGACGATATCCGTCGCTTCGCCGACGCCCCGGGCAATCAATCCCTCCTCTTCCAGCACAGGCGTGCGAATCTCCTCGAAACGGAACCGGGCCATGGTCTGGCGGATCACGTCCTCGGCGTACCGCCAGGCTACGCTACCAGGTACGGCAGCCCCATCCGCCTCCGAGGGCCAGGGCAAGATATCGAACGCGCCACGTATGTTCCGCCAGGTTTTCGCCACAAAAAATACGCAGAAACAGGAATGAATCAGACCATGCAAGACATGTACGACATGCAAGCAACCGAACGCACCCGTTAACGTCTTGTGCCTCGCCTTGTTCGCTACGCAGAAACCGCACCCTCCGCGCAAAGGCCGGATTCCCCGTCCGCACGGCCTGCGCGACCTGCACGCCGCAAACGCTCGATAACATACTGCATGTCCGCCGGAACATCGGCCTGGAACGATACGGGGCGCCCGGTCCGGGGATGCGCGAACGCCAGCGTTTCCGCATGCAGCGCCTGCCTGTCGAGGCGGGTAAAAAGATTCTGCACGAAGGCCTTGCGATGGCTCGAAACCGGGCCGAACCGCACCGCCCGCCCGCCATACGTCTCGTCCCCAAACACAGGATGTCCCATGTGCTGCGCATGCACGCGAATCTGGTGCGTTCGGCCCGTCTCCAGCCGAAACGCCACCAGCGCGGCATAGTCCAGACGCTCCAGCGTTTCGTACTGCGTCACCGCGTGCTTGCCCTTGCCCACAGGAACCATCGCCATCCTTTTCCGATCCCGGGGATCGCGCCCGATAGCGCCTTCGATCCGCCCGCCGGGCGGGTCCGGAATCCCCCACAGCACCGCAAGATACCGCCGGACAATGGTGTGCTCCGCGAATTGACGCGCCAGATGGCGATGCACGGCGTCGTCCTTGGCGACCACCAGCAGGCCGGACGTGTTTTTGTCGAGCCGGTGCACGATGCCTGGACGAATCGACGGATGGTCCCTTCGATCCGGCAGCGCATGCGCGACGGAAAGCCCAAAGCCCTCCGCCGCGTCGCCGGAAACATCTTCGCGATCCGGATCGGCGTCCATGCTGATCGGACCGGCGCCCACATGGTGCAACAACGCATTCACAAGGGTGCCCGCGCGGTGCCCGTACGCAGGATGCACCACCATGCCGGCGGGCTTGTTCACCACGATCACCGCGTCGTCTTCGTACGCAATATCGAGGGGAATCGGCTCGGGGCGGGCTTCGATTGGAGGAGGGCGCAAGAGCGTGCACACGATCGTATCCCCCGCCTGTACGACATGGGACGGCTTGCCGACCGGCGCGCCATTCACCTCCACCAGGCCTTCTTCGATGCCCTGGCGCACTTTGGTGCGGGACACGTTCGGCAGAAACCGGGCAAGGTACCGATCAATCCGAATACATTCCGCGTACCCGGTCGGCACCTGCAGCGTCACAATATGTTCGACCCGTTCTTCGGACATGAAAAGGGCATGCGACGGAATGCACGGACTACGCGCCGAGGGTAGCGATCAGAAAAAACTTCTTCCCCGCCATCTGCTTGACCACGCCTTTCAGTTCAAGGCCCAGCAAGTGCGCAAGGGCTGCTGCCGGGTCCATGCCCACCGCCAGGCACAACGTATTGATATGCAAGGGTTCCGCCGCGGCGGCCAGGGCCTGGCACAGCGCCTGCTCCTCCGCGGCCAGCGCAGGCGCCGGCTTCGCAGGCGCCGACGACGCCTCCGGCGCAATCTGCAATTCTTCCAAAATATCTTCGACGCACTGAACCAGTTTGGCCTCTCCTTTCTGAATCAGCCGATGCGCGCCCGCGCTGGCCGGGCTGTGCATGCTCCCCGGCGCGGCGAACACTTCCCTGTTCTGCTCCAGCGCAAGGCGGGCGGTAATCAACGCGCCCCCCTCTTCATGGGCCTCCACGACCAGGGTCCCAAGGGCCAGGCCGCTCACAATCCGGTTTCGGCGCGGAAAATGCACCCCGTCCGGCGGCGCCCCCATAGCATATTCGGACAACAGCGCGCCGCCCTTGTCGATCAGCGCTTCGGCAAGCCGGCGGTGCTGCGCCGGGTACACGCGGTCAACCCCCGAACCCAGTACGGCGATCGTACAGCCACCCGCGTCCAGCGCCGCCTGGTGCGCCGACGCATCGACGCCGTAGGCCAAGCCGCTTACGATCACAAATCCCTCCCGAACAAGCGCCTCGGTTACCTCTTTCGCCACGCGCGCTCCATACGGCGACATGCGCCGCGTCCCCACCACCGCAAGGGCGCGCGCAGGCCCCTCGCCGACCGGCAACCGCCCCCGCATCCACAAAAACGCGGGCGGATCGGCGATCTGGCGCAACAGAAACGGATACGTCGGATCCCCGAGGGCCACCATCTCCGCACCAATTTCTGCGGCGCGGGCCAACTGTTTCTCGACAGCCTCCCCGCAATCGGCGGCGGCAATCTGGGCGGCAAGCTCCCGTCCGATGCCGGGGACCGACGCAAGCGCCGCCGCCGAAGCGCCCAGCGCCGCCTGGGCCGAACCCATGCGCGACACCAGGCCCCGCATGCGGCCCGACCCGACGCCCGGAACCAGGGAAAGCGCAACCAGCGCCCGGCGTTCGGCGCGATCCGACGCTCCAGACGGCGCCCTGTCGTATGGCGGCCTCGCGGACCGTTGTCTTGCGTTATGCTCCGGCATGGGACACCTCGCCTTTTCTGCTCTGTTGAACCACCTCCCAAAGACGCCGCTTCAGCGCAGGCACGCCAAAACCGGCCACCGAACTGACGGGCAGCGGCAGGACGCCCTCTGGAAACACCTCCCGGGCAATCTCCGAAACGATATCCCGCTCCTCGGGAGGCAACAAATCGGTCTTCGACAAGGCAACAATACGGGGTTTGTCCAGCAAGGCGGCGTCGTAGGCGGCCAACTCCTGCAGCAAGACCTCGTATTCTCCCGCCAGGTCCTTCGAGTCGATCGGAATAAGAAAAAGGAGCGCCGCATTGCGGGCAATATGGCGCAAAAACCGGATGCCCAACCCTTTGCCTTCGTGCGCGCCTTCCACGATGCCCGGAATATCAGCCATGACGAATGACTGATACTCCTCGACCCGTACGACGCCCAGCGAAGGTACCAGCGTCGTGAAAGGATAGTCCGCCACCTTTGGTTTCGCCGCCGACAACACGGACACCAGCATGCTCTTCCCCGCATTGGGCAGCCCCACGACGCCCACGTCGGCCAGCAAACGGAGTTCCAGCGAAATGTCCTGCTCTATCCCCTCTTCGCCCGGCTGGGCGTGACGCGGCGCCCGGTTCGTCGCCGACCGGAAAAATGCATTGCCCTTGCCCCCGCGCCCGCCCGTCGCCAGCGCCAGCCGCTCGCCCTGCTCGCATATTTCGCCCAGTATTTCCCCGGAATCGCGTTGCCTCGCTATGGCGCCAAGCGGTACGCGCAGCACAATATCCTGACCGGAACGTCCCGTCCGGTTGTTGCCGCCGCCCGCCTCGCCGTTTTCCGCGAAATGCCGCCGGTTGTAACGCAAATCCAGCAAGGTGTACAGATTGCTGTCCCCTTCGAGCAGCACAGACCCCCCGCGCCCGCCGTCCCCACCGGAGGGGCCGCCATTCGGTTCGTATTTTTCCCTGCGGAACGCGACAGCGCCCGCCCCGCCCCGCCCGCTCCGAACGGTGATTGTTACGTAATCAACGAATTTCATAATTATTGTGTGCGTATGCGTATACTTCGCCTGCCAAGGCTTTCGTACCGGATTCATGCGGCGACGGTTCTGTCACCGCTCCCCTAAAGACACTTGAATGTGCAAAACATAACCATCTATACGGACGGCGCATGCAGCGGCAACCCCGGCCCCGGCGGCTGGGCGGCGTTGCTTATGCACGAATCGCACAGCAAACAGCTGAGCGGCGGCGCATTTCACACCACGAACAACCGCATGGAGCTGACGGCGGCGCTGGAGGCGCTGAAGCATCTTCGGAGAGCCTGCCGGGTGCGGCTCCATACGGACAGCGCCTATCTTGCAAACGCTTTCAACCAGAACTGGCTCCACAGCTGGCAACGCAACGGATGGAAAACCTCCGGCAAAAAACCCGTCGAAAACCGGGATTTATGGGAAGCGTTGCTGGCGGAAAGCGCCCGCCATCGCATCACCTGGATCAAGGTCAAGGGCCATGCGGACAACGAATTCAACAACCTGGTCGACGACGCCGCGGTAGCCGCCATGCAGGAATACAAGCATCCGCAGCATAGCGAGGCCGACGCGCCCTGACGCCGCGCAGCGCAGCGCCCCGCCATTCCTCGCCCGCGCGCGCTGCGTGGCCCCTCCGCCTCGCAAACCTGATCAGCGCATCCTTTCTTCATCTGTCCTGGCCATAGCCTGTCTCCATGCTGGAACTCGCCGGTTCGCTCGCGACCCCGATTGCGGGGGTCTTTCTTTACAAATGGCTACACGACCAACCCGGGGCGACGCGCATCTTCGACGGCTGCATGTACGTGGCCATCCCGGCGCTCATTCTCTGGCAAACCCTCCCGCACGCCTGGCCCGAATACGGCTTCCTGGCGCTGGTCGCGCTGGGCCTCGGCATCGGATTGCCCACCCTGATCGAGCGGTTCTCCAGCGCGCTGGCGAGGCATACCGACCCGGCGGCGTCGCTGATTGGCTTATCCGGCCTAACGCTGCACGCCTTGCTCGAGGGAGCGGCCCTTGCGCCCGGCGAAACGAGCATCGTCCCCGGCATCATGCTTCACCGCCTGCTGGTGGGCCTTGCGATATGGTGGATATTGCGGCCCCAGTATGGCTTCCGGGTCGCCGCGCTGGGCATTGCGGCGATCCTGGTCGCCACCGTAGCGGGATACGCCACAGGCGTCCGCCTCTTTGCGGAGGGAGCCGGACTCGACCTGTATCAGGTATTCGTGGGCGGTTCGCTGCTGCATGTCGTGTTTCACAAAGGCCGCCATGCACATCGGCACGAACATGATTGCGCAAACGATTGAGCGAATGATTGAGCGCACCCGCGCCGTCGCCCACGCCCGCGTGGCGCCGCCCGCCGCCCGGTGAAAAACGAACGGCGAAAAACAAACGGCCCGCGCAGGCTTCGCACCCTGCGCGTTCGTTACGCCTGTTCGCGATGCCTTTTCGCGATGCCTGTTCGCGATGCCTTATTCATGGAAATTTCAAAATCCTCCATCACCGGGTTCGCCAAAAGCCGCTCGCAGGCCGCCCGAACCGCACGCTCGGCGGCTTCCTCGGTGGGTTCGTCAATCCACAGCTCCACGAATTTCCCTATGCGTACGCGCTCCACGCCGTCGAACCCGAGACTTTCGAGGGCATGGTGGGTCGTTTTGCCCTGAGGGTCCAGAATAGACGGGCGCAAAGTAATGCGGACGCTGGCTTTGTACATGGCGGTGCGAAGCGATAATTCCTGACGGCAAGGCAAGGGATGCACTGATCAAATCCACTTCGATCAGCGCATCCCAATATACGTCATACGGCGCTGTCGCGCGCGCCCATTATAGTCTCTTTACAATCTGGAGTATACTCTGGAATATGCTCTGGAGTATGCTCTCCTGTGTTCTCCTTTAGGGTCTGGATGCGCGAACCAAATCCGCTTCGATCAGCGCATTCCCTTGTCTTTCTCCTCGGGCAATCCATTGAACAGCGAGTACACGGCGTAACATACGTTGATCACCACGTAGCTGGCGAGCGCCGCAAGCAACCCGATCTGCTGCAAAAAAATAATGAGCAGCAGGCCGATTCCGTACAAAGTAGCCTTGCGCGGATGATTCCGAATGTACGCCCGGGAGGGCCGGGGCAGGGCGTCGAATTTCACCGTCGAAATCATCAGGATCGACAACCCGATCGACAAGGGAATGAACACAGATAATCCGCCTGGACTGAACCGGTGAAACCAGCCCGCCTCGTCGAAATTGAGAATGAAGGCCACGATCACCGCCGCCATGGCGGGCGTGGGCAAACCCATGAAATACTCCCGCTTCGCGCCATCGAACCGCACATTGAACCGGGCCAGGCGGACGGCCCCGCAGATGGTGGGCAAGGCCGAAACCATCAGGCCCACCGCGCCATATTCCTGCAAGCCGAATACATAGATCAGGGCGGACGGCGCCACGCCGAACGACACCATGTCGGACAGCGAATCCAGTTCGACGCCAAACAGGGTCTCGCTATCCGTAAAGCGGGCCATCATGCCGTCGAACGCATCGAACAGCCCGGCCAGCACGATCAGCCAGCAGGCGTACTCGAACCGCCCTTCAATGGTTTGCACGATGGCCAGATACCCGGACAACAGATTCATCAGGGTAAAAAACGAGGGCACGACGGCCCGGGGCAGCCCCTTTCTTCTTTCGTCGGCGTCGCCGTTCGTCATGGCTCGCTATCCGCAGCCGGAAAATGTCCAAGTATCGTTTCCCCCGCGCGGACCCGGTCCCCGACGGATACGTCCAGCGTCACGTCCGGCGGCACGAACACATCCATTCTCGACCCGAATTTTATGATCCCGAAACGCTGCCCCGCCTCGACCCGGTCCCCCTTCTTTACATGATACGTAATACGGCGGGCCACGGAACCGGCGATCTGCCGAAACAGCACGCGCGCGCCGGACGGATGCCGCACGCCGATCTCCGAACGCTCGTTTCGTTCGCTCGCCTCCGGGCGCCACGCCGGCAGATAGCCCCCCGGCGCATACCCCACATGCTCCACGACCCCGTCCGCCGGGATGCGATTCACATGCACGTCGAACAGGGACAGAAAGATGGACACCCTTTTCGCCTTGCGGCCCACATACAGCGGTTCGGAGACGTCATGCTCTACAAGCGTTACCTTGCCGTCCGCCGGGGCCAGCACCAACCGATCCGCCTCCGGCGGGGGCGTACGAACCGGATCGCGAAAAAAGAGCGCCGCCCCGCCGCTGAGGACGATCGCAACCGCCAGCAAACACAGGCTCCAGGGTACGGATACGAACAACCCGACCACCAACAGCGCCGCCGAAAAAACAAGCGCGCCGCGCACGATAGCGTATCCTTCCCGCGCAACCACGTACGCCTCCCTATCGACTCAGGTACAGGTTGCGCATTTCGTACGGGCGCCGAAAATGCTCGTCGGTCAGCGCATCCACGAAGGCAATGGCTTCGCCAGTGGACTTCATCTCGGGGCCCAGTTCTTTCGGGACTTCGGGAAATTTATCCCAGGAAAATACGGGCTCCTTGATTGCAAATCCCTCCAGGCTCGACTCCAGCTGCCCCGCCTTGCGAAAATCGGCCAGTTTTTGGCCCAGCATCACTTTCGTGGCGATATCGGACACGGGAATGCCCGTCGCCTTCGCCACGAACGGCACGGTCCGCGACGCCCTCGGATTGGCTTCAATGCAATACGCGATCCCGTCCTTGATGGCGAATTGCACATTCATCAACCCGATAATATCCAGCCGGTTGGCAATATCTCGCGCATACGTACGGACCGTCTGCAAAATTTCCTCCGGCAAGGAAAACGGAGGCAGCACCGCCGTCGAATCGCCGCTATGCACCCCCGCCGGCTCGATATGCTGCATGATCCCCGCAATCCATGTCTCGTCCCCGTCCCGCACGACGTCTACGTCCATTTCAATGGCGTTTTCCAGAAACAGGTCGAGCAGCACATGATTTTCCGGGAAAAGCGTCCATATTTTCTTGGTGTAATGCCGGACCTCTTCCTTGTTGATCGCAATGCGCATCCCCTGTCCGCCCAGCACATAACTCGGACGAATCAGGATGGGATACCCGATGCGCTCCGCGGTAGACACCGCCTCCTGCACCGTCACAGCCATGCCGTAGGGCGGAAACGGCACCTCCAGTTCCCGGAGCACATGCGAGAACTTGCCCCGGCTCTCCGCGAGGTCCATCATTTCGTACGACGTGCCGAAAATCCGAATGCCGTGCTCGTGCAGTTTTTCCGCGATTTTCAAGGCCGTCTGCCCGCCCAGCTGCACAATAACCCCCTCCGGCCTTTCGTGCTCGATGATGTCGAGGACCCGCTCCCAGTACACCGGCTCGAAATACAACTTGTCCGCAATATCGAAATCCGTCGAAACGGTTTCCGGGTTGCAGTTGATCATAATGGCCTCGTAGCCGCTGTCCCGCACCGCATTCACGCCGTGCACGCAGGAATAGTCGAATTCGATGCCCTGCCCGATGCGATTCGGCCCGCTCCCCAGAATGATCACCTTCTTGCGGTCGGACGCCGTGCTTTCGTTGCCTTCTTCGTACGAAGAATAAAAATAGGGCGTCTCCGCAGGAAATTCCCCCGCGCACGTATCGACCACCTGGTACGACGGGATCACGCCCAGCGCTTTTCGGCGCTCCCGCACCTGCGTCTCGGTCGCATCCTCGCCCAGCAAATAGGCAATCTGTATGTCGGAGAAGCCGTATTGCTTAACCCGCCTCATGAATGCAGCGTCCATCTCCTGCAGGGTCCGCCCTCCGATCACCTCCTCCAGCTGCACAATATCCCGAATCTGATGCAAGAACCACGGATCGACCTTGGACACATCCGCAATCTCGGCTACGGACGCCCCCAGCTTGAAGGCGTTGCGAATCTGCAGCGTCCGGTCCCACAGCGGCTTGGCCAAACGCGCGCGCACTTCCGCAGGAGGCGCGTCCTCCCGGTCCGCGCCCAACCCGTTGTAGCCGATTTCCAGGCTTTGCCAGGCTTTTTGCAGGCTCTCCGGAAACGTGCGCCCGATCGCCATAACCTCGCCTACGGCCTTCATCTGAGTCGTAAGTTCCTCATCCACCCCTTCGAATTTGTCGAAGTTGAAGCGCGGAATCTTGGTCACGACATAATCTATGGCCGGCTCGAAACATGCGCTCGTGTCGCCGGTGATCTCGTTCGGCAACTCGTCCAGCGTGTACCCCGCCGCCAACCGCGCCGCCACCTTCGCAATCGGGTATCCCGTCGCTTTTGAAGCCAGCGCGGACGACCGCGATACGCGCGGATTGATCTCTATGACGATCATGCGGCTGCCCGACGGGTCAAAGGCGAACTGGATGTTGCATCCCCCGGCAAACGTGCCTATCGAACGCATGGCGCGAATCGCCGCGTCCCGCATGCCCTGATATTGCTTGTCCGTAAGGGTCTGCGCAGGCGCCACCGTTACGGAATCGCCGGTATGCACGCCCATGGGGTCCACATTCTCAATGGGACACACGATAATGACGTTGTCGTTGGCGTCCCGAAGCAACTCCAACTCGTATTCCTTCCATCCGAACAGGCACTCCTCGATAAGCACTTCGTGCACAGGGGACATTTCCAGCCCCCGCGTCACCTTGCGGTCAAATTCCTCGTGCGTCCAGACAATCCCGCCCCCGGACCCGCCCAACGTATACGACGGACGAATCACCACGGGAAGCTCCCCGATTTCCTGGGCGATTTCCTTGGCTTCGAGCAGACTTTTCGCCACGCGGCTGCGGGCCTGATCGATCCCGATGCGCTCCATCAGGTCCCGAAACGCCTGCCGGTCTTCCGTAATCCGTATGGCGTCGATATCCACGCCGATCACCTCCACGCCTTCCGCTTCCCAGAACCCCTCGTCCTGAAGCGTGCCCGCAAGATTCAGCGCCGTTTGTCCGCCCATCGTGGGCAACACCGCATCCGGCCGCTCGATCTCGACGAGTTCGCGAATGGAGGCCGGCGTCAAATCCTTCAGGTAAATTTTGTCCGCCGTCAACCGGTCGGTCATGATGGTGGCTGGATTGGAATTAATCAAGACCACCTCATACCCCTCCTTGCGGAGCGCACGCGACGCCTGCGTGCCGGAATAGTCGAATTCGCAGGCCTGGCCGATTACGATAGGCCCGCTTCCGATCAGCAGAATCCGGTGAATGTCTTCGCGTTTGGGCATGTGTCCCCAAGTAGAATAGTCGTGTGTTTGATCCTGCAGCGCGCCGCGCTCAGGCCGTAACCTTCTTCCTGGTGCGGAGCGAGGCGCTGCGGTGCGCTTCCACTTCCTGCAGAAACTGATCGAACAAGTAGTGGCTGTCGTGCGGGCCCGGCGAGGCCTCCGGGTGATACTGCACGGAAAACGCCGCGCGGTCCGCGAAACGCAGCCCTTCCACCGTTCGGTCGTTCAAATTTCGATGCGTCACCTCGGCGATCTTTTCCTCGATGGACGCTTCCCGCACCGCGAACCCATGGTTTTGCGTCGTGACTTCCACCTGCCCGACGCGCAGGTTCTGCACCGGCTGGTTGGCGCCCCGATGTCCTACGAACATTTTGTACACCTCGCACCCGGAAGCCAGCGCCATCAGTTGGTGCCCGAGGCATATCCCAAACAGCGGAATAGGCGTCCGAAAGGCGTCCCGAACCGTTTCGATCGCATCCGGCATGACGCGCGGGTCGCCCGGACCGTTCGAGAAAAAGAGCCCGTCCGGCTCCCAGGCAAGCACGTCCTTGAGCGCTGCGGAGGCGGGGAAAAGACGCACCGCGCACCCCTGCGCCTCGAACGACCGAAGAATGTTGCGCTTCACGCCGTAGTCGAACACCGCGATGCGCGGACCGTCTCCCGCGCACCAGTCCTCCGCCGCATCCACCGTCACCCGGGAAGCCAGCTCAAGACCTTCCATGGAGGGCCAGTTGCGCGCTTTCTCAACCAGCCGGTCGTCGTCCAGGTCCACCGACGAAATTACGGCGTTCATAACCCCCTGCGCGCGAATATGGCGCACCAGGCGTCGAGTGTCCACGCCGGTCACGCCCACCAGCTCGTGCCGCTTCATAAAACGATCCAGCGATTCGTCCGCCTGCATGTTGGAGTACTCCGTGGCGAACTGACGCACCACGAACCCGGCCACCATGGGGGCAGCCGCCTCCATATCGGCATCCATGGCCCCGTAATTCCCGATGTGCGGGTAGGTCATCATCATGATCTGCCCGTGATAGGACGGATCCGTCATGATTTCCTGATACCCGGTCATGCTCGTATTAAAGCACAGCTCGCCGCCCGTCTCGCCCTGATGACCCATGGCGTATCCCTCCACGACAATTCCGTCCGCCAGGGCCAGCTTGCACGGAGAACCATTCATCGACGTTTGTTGCATAGGTAGCTATTCCGAAAACCGAATTGTAAGTGCATTCTTGTTAAATTACGCATCTTTTTGGCCGGTCTCAAGACCTTCACAGGCTTTTTGAAGTTTATCCTTCGCCGATGTGCGTTCGCCCGCCCGCCGGACGATCCCGCGCCGCCCTCTTCCGGCAAACGCACGGCGCGAACCCTTGCACGCAAGACGGGTTTGAAGTACACGATGCTCTGATCGCAACAGGCTTGATCACAGCATCCTGACAACCTGTGCAGGCGCCCGTCGATGCCGCGTTCCGAACCGCACCATATCGCGAACCACCGCACCCGCTTTCTGGCGTGCCTCGCCGCAGCGCTTCTCCTGCTCATCGGCGCCGTCCGCTTCTGGCCCGCCCCGAAGGCCGTCCCCGAACTGCGCGCGACCTGGCGCGCGAACGATCAGGAACGGATTGCGATGGAGGAAATTCAGCCCACGCGACAGGCTGCGGCGACGCCCGCGCCACCCGCCCCGCTGGTGCCCGTCCTGGTCCCGGAGGACGAATACCTGACCGAAGACGAACTGGACTTTTCCGACAGCGTCCTTTTGCTTGAGCCGGTCGATGCGTCTGCACCCCCTGAAGCGCCGGCCGAAGCGCCCGCGGGCGTCACGGCAGGCCCGCGCATCGTGCGCGTAGCCACGCCCGAATATACAGAAGAAGCCCGCCGGAAACGGGTGCGGGCCAAACTGGTGGTGCACGTGCTGGTGAATGACCGCGGGCGCGTAGAGGAAGCCACGGTAACCGAGCGGTTCTTGCTCGACGACAACGGACAGGTCAAGGAACCCGTCGATATCGTCGGACACGGACTGGAAGAATCCGCCATCGCCGCGGCGAACCAGTACATGTACCGGCCCGCCCGCAAGAACGGCCGAGCCATCGCAAGCCGCACCACCATCACGTTTATGCTGGGCGTAGATAGTTAAGGATGCTCTGATCTTCGCGGACTTAATCAGTGCATCCTTAAGGCGGCGCGGATCAGGAAATGTCCACATAGTTCGCATCCTCCACGTTCTCGCGCTCGCGGGCGTTTTCCCCGGGCCGGGGGCCGCTCCATTGCCCGTCTTTCTGCGAACGCGGCGGTCGTTGCGACGCCGCAAGACGCCCCAGCGTCCGTAACAGCGTCCGCAACATCCTGAACACCGTGTACGCCAGTACGCAAAAAGCAAAAAACTTCAGGAGCATGATCGGGAAAATACGTTGGGAATCTCAAGGGATGTTCGCATAACCGGTCCCGGGTCCGGGCATTTCGCAAGCAACGAACCGACATGCTCGCCGAACGGCGCAGGCACATACAGGTCCGGCGCCACATCGCACAAGGGACGCAGCACGAAGCGCCGGGAAGCCAGCCCCGGATGCGGCACGGAAAGCCCCGCCTCCGACAGGCGCACCCGGTCGAATACAAGCACGTCAATGTCCAGCGTCCGGGGCGCCCATGCAGACGATCCGTACGAGGCATCCGCGGGGCCGGGAACGCGGCGCCGACCCCGCGCCCGCTCAATCCGCAGCGCAAGCGCAAGCAACGTCCGGGCGTCCAGACGGGTCCGCACCGCGGCTACCATATTCAGGTAGGGCGGTTGCGGCGCAGCGCCCGGCCGTACATGGGCCGCTGATTCGTAGACGGGCGATACGGCCGTCACGCACACATTCCGCGCCCCGTGCACCTGCGCTACGCCAAAGCAAAGGTGCCCGAACCGCTCGCCGAGGTTCGAACCCAGTCCAAGAAACGCCCGATGCTCCTGCACGCCTCAGCACCCATTCATCAGGGAGGCGCTGATCAAATCCACTTCAATCAGCGCTTCGCGGACTTAATCAGAGCATCCTAAAAATCCGTATCAGGATCGTCGAAGCTCATCTCCTGCATCCAGATGTTCCGGTAGCGCACATCGTGCCCTTCCGCCTGCAGCTTGACGCCGCCCGGGGCGTCGGTAATGCGCTCACCCCCCTCGTTGCCTCCGTCGAGCGCCGAGCAGGGACCGCCCCAAACCTTGTTGATGGGGACGTTCTCATGCACTTTCTCGCCATTGAAATACATGCTGACCATCGCCTTTTCGCTGCGTTCGCCGTTCTCGTCGAAGCGGGCGCCGCGATACTGGATGTCGTAGGCGTTCCATTTTTGCAGGCCGTTGAACAACTCGTAGGGCGCATCCTTCTCGTTGATCACGGACGCCATGCCATGCAAGCCGTCCTCGCCCTCGACCACCTGGATTTCGTACCGGTTGTCGAGATAAACGCCGCTATTTCCCCGACTGCGGGGAATCAGAAATTCGACATGCAGCCGAAAATCGCGGGGTTTTTTCTTCGTAACGATGTCGGCCTGGCCATAGGTGCTTGAGTACGGCTCTTTGCTGGACATGGCCGTGCCTTCGCCATCGTCGAAATGGTTTGGAACGACATTCCATTTGATGGGCATGGACGAGGCGAAGCAAGGGCCTTCCCAATATTCCCAGTTTGCGTCGAGCGATGCGCGCGTCCCGTCAAAAAGGAGATCGGCGCCCTCGGGGGCTTCTGCGCCCACGCCGACCTGGGCGAAAGCGCTGGGCGCCGTAGCGAACGTCAAAACGATCGCAGCGAGCATCGGCAATAAAACGTTTATACGATTCATGTTCGGATACAATGGATGGATGAACGTGCGGAGGTACATGCCAAGGCCCTGCGTCCGCGCAGGGCGCGATCCCTTTCGCGGCGCTGTGCGCACGAACGATGCAGGACGGCACGCTTTCCGATAAGGATACGGCAAAAATTCATGAAATACCCGAGCGTTCATGAATTTTGCGCCGCGCCCCCCGGAAATCGTGGGAAATCATAGAAAACCGATAGAAAATCATTGCGCTTGCGGAGGGGGAGGGATTCGAACCCTCGGTGCCCCGAAGGGCACAACGGTTTTCGAGACCGCCCCGTTCGACCACTCCGGCACCCCTCCGTATATGGATCCCCGTATGCATCCCCGTATGCATCCATATTCCATCGCGCATGATTCAATAGAACATGGCTGCAATCGAACATGACCCGTCTGCGGCGCTACCTGTCCTCCGCTATCTGTCCTCCATGGCAAGATAGCCCGGCTCGCTCGATTTCGGGCGGGGAGTCAACAAGCGAGGCGGGCGTCTGTTCCGCAGCGGGACCTTTGTCGCACAAGAAACATCCTGCGCCGCGTTCGGCGGGCGACCACGAGCCGGGCCCTTCCTCGCAGGCGCACCCGTTCCGGCTTCCGGGTTAGGGGAACGTCCTCAGCACATCCTTACTCAGCGTCCCCTTGCTCAACGTGCTCTTGCTCAGCGTCCCCTTGCTCAACATGCTCTTCCTCAGCGTGTCCCTGCTCAGCGTGCCCCTGCCCAGCGTGTCCTTCCTTCGATTTTCGATGCTTTCGGGACGTATCGCGCCGGTCGGAATGCCTCGAACGCGACCCCTTTCTGTATTTCCACGCCCGCTCCATGCGTTCATTCAGCGCCTGCAGTTGCTCTTCCGTAAGCAGGCTGTCCAGCGAGGCGCGAAACGATCCCATAATCTCCTCAAGCGCCACCCGGTTTTCTGCATGATGCACGTCCAGGGCCGCCGCCGCATCTTCCAGAACCGTTCGAATGGCTTCGCGCTGGGCGTCGTCCGTCGGCTCGATCATCTTGTCCACGAACTGCACGAATCCGGCCTGGGAACGCAAGGACGTAAGCCGTTCGATGCGATCTTCCACCATGCGCGAATGGATAAACACCCCCAGCAACATGCCGATGAGCAGGGTTCCAAGCAACAACAAGATCGATTTCGTGCGAGCAGTCATGGTTTTCCGGTGCGAGACGGAATCAGGGATAGCGTATTGGCTACGTATTACATAACCGACCAGGAGAGCGCATCCGCCAGCGATACGGACGGCAAGCCAAACACGGCTTCCAGCAAAGACGAGGCCGCGCCCAACGACTGGTAGGTGACGGCGTTGTAGGCCGCGAACGCAAGCGCCGCCACGAAACTGGCGGTCGCCGTGCGCAGAAAAATCCATTGCAGCCCGCGATAAAAGGATTCGCCGACCGCGTGCCCATCGCCCTGCAAACGCCGCATCGTGCGCTCGGCGAAATACGGCCCGAAGGATTCCGCCCGGCTCGTCCGCAACGCACCCCGCAATCCGCGCAACGTATCCAGCGTTGCCTGCAACGCCGCTTCCTCGGCAAGGCGCGTTTCGAGCTGGCGGCGCTCCGCAACAGGCAGGCGGCCTTCAAGGTATCGCAACAATATTTCCTGATCTGTGAGCATCTGCGCGCGGCTACGTTTTCTATGGTTAGGTTGCTATGCTATGTTGACGGGTCGTCCGAAAGCAACGGGCCGAGCAACGTTTCGAGCTGCTCCAGCCCCCGCGACAACCGGGACATCACCGTGCCTTCCGGGATATGCAGCATCGTCGCCGTTTCCCGGGTCGAATACCCCTCCAGCATCCGCAGCGTCACGACCGCGCGTTGCGCCGGACTTATCTGTTCCAGCGCGCGATGGACAAGCCGTGCGCGCTCCCGGCCCTCTACCGCCTCCTCCCCCCGCACAACCGGCCCGGAAAGCCGTTCGGTCTCCGGATCGCGCCGAACGAACCGCTCCCGCTGCCGCTTGCGCCGTTTCAGCGCCTTGAGCGCCTGATTGATGGCGATCCGCACGATGTATGTGCCAAGCGCCGCGTCTCCCCGGTACTTGTGCAGGTAGGTATGAAGACGAATAAACGTCTCCTGTCCCACGTCTTCCGCCTCCGGGCATCGTCCCATCATGCCGATTACGGTTGCAGCCACTTGCCCCTCGTATCGATGTATGATTTCCTCGAATGCAGATGCGTCGCCTCCGCGCGCACGCTTCACCAGTTCTTCGTCCGTAGGCGCCAACACCTGTGGCATAACAAATTCGCACGGTTCGTCCCGGCAAGAAAAGTTGCAGTTGCTGTTGTCGTATGCATGCGCAGCCGATCCATACCGGGCGCACAACGGTTTGACCCCCCAAAGCAGGCATTCATTCCATCCGGCGCGCCGAAAAAGCGCGCCCGACGCAGGACGTGGCCATATCGATAACGCCGCGTCCGCTCCGGCTGAAGCCGGGCAAGGTCAGGACGCCTGCGCCTGGAGCAACGCCCGAACCGTTTCGCCCGTCGCGGCCAGCGCTTCGTCCAGGTTTTCCGGCCTTCGCCCCCCGGCGGTGGCCAGCCCGGGTCGCCCGCCGCCGCCGCCGCCCACAATCCGGGCAAGCCGCCCCACCAGATCGCCCGCCTTCAACGCGCCCGACCCCGCAAGATCGTCGGACGCCGCGGCGGCAAGATACACCTTTTCGCCTTCCGGGTCCAGAGCGCCCAGCGCCGCCACCGCCGAATCGCCCATGCGCGCACGCAGCGTTTCCGCCAAACTGCGCAACATATCCATCGGCACGGGCTCTATCCGGCCCGTAACCACGCGAACCCCTGCGACCACCTGCGCCTGCTCGATAAAACCCGCCAGACGCCCGGCAAGCGCTTCTTCCCGAAGTTTCCCGGCTTCGCGCCGAAGGCGTTTGTTTTCCGCCACCAGCCGGGCCACCTCCTCCGAAACCGGGCGCGGCGCAGACCCCAGGTGCGCCCGCACGCCCGCCAGTTCCTTCCGTTCCTGCTCGATCACGGCGAGCGCTTCTTCGCCCACCACAGCCTCCAGACGCCGTATGCCCGCCGCCACCGATCCCTCCGACAAAAAACGAAACACGCCCAGCTCGCCGGTGGCGCGCACATGCGTACCGCCGCACAGCTCAACCGACCAGGCCGGGTCGAACGTCACGACGCGCACCCGATCCTCGTATTTCTCGCCAAACAACGCCATGGCGCCCCGGGCTTTCGCCTCCGCAATCGGAACGTCGAAGTCGATGCGCGCCGGGACGTCCCGCTGAATCACCCCATTGATCCGGGACTGCACTTGTTCCAGCACGTCCGGCTCCACCCGCTCGTAGTGGCTGAAGTCGAAACGCAGCCGGTCCGGCGCCACAAGCGACCCCCTTTGCTGCACATGCTCTCCCAAGGCCTCGCGCAACGCGGCGTGCAGCAAATGGGTTGCGGTATGATGTTTGGCGATGCGAAGCCTGCGATCCGCATCCACGGCGGCATGCACGGGCGCCGCAGGGTCGGCGGGCAATCGGTCCACGCAATGCACAATGTGCCGGCGCTGCCAAGTCGTATCAAGTACCCGGATCTGCTCCCCGCCCACGTCCAGAATGCCGGTGTCGCCTGTCTGCCCGCCGCCTTCCGCATAGAACGGCGTCCGGTCCAGCACGATTTCGCGGCGTTCGGAATCGGTCTCCCCGGCCTTCTTGCCGTTCGACGCCGCCGAAACCGTGCGCATGGCCGCAATGCGGACATCCGTGGCTTCAAGGGACGTATACCCGACGAACAGGGAATCCCCCGGCTCGGCGTCCTCCCCGGACACGAAGACCTGCCATGCTTCCTCTCCGTCCGCCGCCGCCCGGAACGAGGCCCCCGCCCGCGCGCGCTCCTTCTGCATCTGCATGAGTTCCTCATACCGCGCCAGGTCCTCCTTGTGCACCTGAAGCCCTTTTTCCCGCGCCATGAGTTGCGTCAGGTCCACGGGAAATCCGTAGGTATCGTGCAACAGAAAAACGATCTCTCCGGGCACGCGTCCGCCCATCGCCGCAAAGATGAACACCCGATACGCCTCGTACCCCGGACGTTTTCCGAACGACTTCTGCAGGATGTCCAGCATCCTCCGGTCGGAACCCAGCGCGCTGAGCATTTCCTGCGCAACCAGTTTCGTTTCCCGGACCCGGCGATAGCTGGCGCTGGCCTGGTCCGACCGGGCCTTGCTGTTCACGTCATGGACCGACAGGCCCTCGCGGTCCGCCGCTTCCCGCGCCGCCTGTTCGGCCTCCCGAATGGCGTCGGACAACGCCTTCACATGGTTCGCAATGTACTCGAAGAATTCGATGCCCGTACCGAGCGTCCGCAAGAAGTGCTCCTCCTCGGCGCGCGTAATGCGCTCCATATGCTCCTGACGAGCGCGCAGTTCCGGAAAGGCGTCGCCCATCGTGTCCGCAAGCGGCGCCATGAGCCGGTACAGGAACGGCTCCCGCATCCCCAGCGCCTGATACCCGAATCGCACGGCCCGCCGCAAAATGCGCCGAATGACATAGGACCGCCCCATATTGCCGGGGGCCACGCCATCCGCTATGGCGAAGGCGATCGTGCGCACATGATCGGCGACCACGCGCAGGGCTACCCGGCAACGGGCGCGCTCCGCCTCGTCCTCCACCCGTATATCGTCGTAGGAAACGATGTCCTCCCGGGGCGACAACGCCGCCGCGCCGGAAAGCAGGGGCGCAAACAAATCCGTGTCGTAATTCGACCGCTTCCCCTGCAAAACCGCAACCAGCCGCTCCAGTCCCAGCCCGGTGTCCACATGCACGGCGGCAAGCGGTTCCAGCGCCCCGCCAGGCCGCGCATTGTACTGAATGAACACCAGATTCCATAGCTCGATGACTTCCGGATGGTCCGCATTCACCAGGTCCTTGCCGGGAACGGCCCGCCGCGCTTCCTCCGGGCGCAGGTCGATATGGACCTCCGAGCACGGCCCGCACGGCCCCTCGTCCCCCATCATCCAGAAATTGTCTTTCGAATCGCCGTACAGAATGTGCTCCGGGTCGATGTTCGTTTCGGACGCCCACAGCGCCGCCGCCTCCGCATCGGGCGACAGGCCCAGCGCCTCGTCGCCTGCATGCACGGTCGCGTACAACCGATCCGGATCCAACCCGAACACGTCCACAAGCAACTCCCAGGACCACCCGATGGCCTCTTTCTTGAAATAATCTCCAAACGACCAGTTGCCCAGCATCTCGAAAAACGTATGATGGTACGTATCGAGACCCACCTCTTCGAGATCGTTGTGCTTGCCGGATACCCGCAAGCATTTCTGGGTATCCGCGGCCCGGCGGTACGAACGCTGACCCACGCCAAGAAACATATCCTTGAACTGATTCATCCCGGCGTTCGTGAACAGCAACGTGGGATCCCCCTCGGGGGCCAGCGAATCGCTCGGCACCACTTCATGTCCCCGTTCCCTGAAAAAATCGAGGAAGGCGCGGCGAATGTCGCTGGAAGAAAGCAAATCAGACATATATACAGAACGGATACGGAGCCGGCGCTACGCGCCAGGGCATAAACGGCTTGCGAACCGCAAGTGAACGAAGAGACCGGCGCAATGTGCCCATCCCGCGGATACGTCCGCCATAGCCCGGCTACCTTGTCCGCGATCGGCGCATGCGCTTCCGGGCTTGCGCAATGTCGCTGGGCACGCCCGGCGAGACGCACGGATGGTCCGCCGCATAAAACCGCCACGGCAATTCGACGCCGCGGGTAATCCCGATGCGGCACGAGGTCTCGACGGCAAGCGGGGGATCCTCGTCGGAATCCCGCACATACAGGGGCGGCTTCGTGCAAGGCGTATTGTGCAAAGCGCCCGTGATCGCAAAGGCCTGGGCCAGTTTGCCGGGCCCGTTCGCCAGATCAATATCCCGTCGCGCCCCCGCCCGGCGGGCATACATAGACGCGAGGCCCTCCAGCGGCTCCACGGCGCGCAAAAGCACGCCCCCGCCTGCGCCCTCCCGATCCGTCACCACATTCATCAGCCAATGGACGCCATAGGTCAGGTATACGTACGCGGTCCCTGGCTTGCCGAACAGGTCGCGCCCGCGGCCTTCCGGTTTGAGCAACCCGGTTCGGCGATCCAGAAGGCCCCACCCATGGAACGCGGGATCGTCCTGCGTATAGGCCTCCGTTTCCACAATGCGGCCCACCAGCTCGGTCCCGTCGTCCAGAATGCGCACAAGATGTTTGCCTACCAGATCGCGCGCCACGTCCAGTGTGGGCCGATCATAAAAATTTTTCGTTAAAATGCGCATGGGGAGCGTAACCTTGCAACCGTATTGTCCGTACCCGGGATATACGCGCAGAAATTTTTTCATCGAAAACCGGGCCAAACCCGGACACGCGCCGCATAAACAACCCGGCGGCGGCAAACATACGACACACGACGCAAAGGATGCAACCCGGCGTCGTTATCGCGCCGCGCCGCGCCCGGAACGCACGCAAGACGCTCGAACGCTTGTCCAGCCGCTTAACGATGATACAGCGCCCCCGCCGATTTTCGCAAAACAACCCCTCATTCCCATGCGCTCCACAGTCCGCATCTCCGTCCTTGGCGCCGCTGCATTGCTGACGCTTGCCGTCGCCGCCCTGTTTTTCCATCGCGCAGAACCCGCTACGCACGTTGCGCACGTTGCGCACGCTGCGGACGTTGGGCACGCTACGCCCAGCCAGCAGGTCCGCCTCGCGCTCCATGCCGAGGCCTCCACGCCGGACCGTGTCCGAGGCCAGGCCGAAGAGGACATGATCGACGAAACCTTTTCCGTGCAGCCCGGCGAAGCATTGCGTGTGGACGTGGCGCACAGCGACGTCCATATCGAAAAAGGCGCCGGAAACGAAGCGCGCATTCGCGTCGTGCTGGAAGGACAGGAAATCACCGACCGCCTGCGCAATTTTTTCGAATACCTGAACTTTGAGGTGGGGCAAACGGACGGCGCGGTCTTCGTCCGCACGGACCCCGAAGGCAACTGGCGCTGGACCAGGAACGGATGGCGCCTGCGGGGCAGCGTCCATGTGTATATTTCCGTGCCCGAGCTATTCGACGCCGACATAGACGTAGCGCATGGCGACGTGGATATTCATGCCCTGAAAGGCGTCCTGAATATGGACCTGGCGCACGGAGACATCGACGCCGAATCGCTGAGCGGGCCCTCGCTATCCATGGACATCGCGCACGGCGATGTGCAAACCGGCCAGGTGGGCAGCGAACGCGTTCGCCTGAACGTGCGGCATGGCGACCTGTCTGTGCATAGCATGGATGCGCGGACAATGCATGTGGATACCGCGCACGGCGATATCGAGCTGAATCGGGTGGCGGCGGAAACCGTCCGTATCCGTACGTCACATGGAGATATCGACCTCGACCGCCTGGACGCCGGAGAAATCGATGTGGATATATCGCACGGAGACATCCATGTGCAGTCCATGAACGGGTATCCGCGCATGCATGTCCATCATGGAGACATCAGCCTGTATTTTGTCGAAGCAGTGGGCGGCAAGTTCAACGCCGCGCATGGCGATATCGACCTGTATGCGCCAGCGCAAGCCACGCTGGACGTGGATCTCCGTGCGTCCGACGTTTCGATGGCGGACGCGTTCCAGACCGGGTTCGAGGGCATGCGCAAGAACAAGGAAGTGCAGGGCCGGATACATGGAGGCGGTCCCGAACTGCATGCCCGCGCGTCCCATGGAGACGTTGCACTCCGCGTACGATAGGAGGCCATATGCTTGGCGGGGAAAGGCTTTTGTGCAAGGGGCTTCTTTTGCTGATTTGTCAGACTATTCTTCGAGAATTCGTTCAAGGCGTTGAACGCCAGAACCCATCTCGGTATGCGTTTTCGCCGTACTCTCCTGGACTTCCTCATTAAAGGATGCACTGATTAAGTCCGCGAAGATCAGAGGCAGCGAGGGGTGCGCTGACAAGGAATGACGAAGCAGGTAGTGTGGCGGCCCCGCGTAATGAGGAATGACGCAGCCAGCGTGCTCCTGTCGGCCTCCCGAAGGGCGCTTCACGTCCCCGGCGCCTCGAGCACGATGATGGTCAGGCGGCTTACGCCCACAAGCGCCCCTGCGGCGTTTTCGATGCGAATCTCCCAGACGTGGGTGCTGCGCCCTATGTGCAAGGGACGAGCCGTTCCCGTGACTTCTCCGGGAGCAGGCGCCCGCCGGATGTGATTTACGGAAATATCCAGGCCCAGGCAACGTTTCCGGGACCGGTCCACGCACAACCAGGCCGCCACGCTCCCCAATGTTTCGGCAAACGCGGCGGATGCGCCTCCGTGCATGATGCCTCGCGGCTGCATGGTGCGCTCGTCCACCGGCATGACCCCACGCAGAAAATCGGGGCCGATCTCCGTAAACCGGATGCCGAGGTGCGAAGCGAGGGTGCCCGCGGTCATATCGGCGAGCGCCTCAAGGTCGGGCGTTCCGAACCAGATGGGGGCAGGGACAGGGGGCGGCGACGAAGAAGGAGGCGATACACCCATTTCGTATAGAGGCGTATAGAGACGATCGATACGGAACTATAGAGATATGGAGCGGAAGACGGGATTCGAACCCGCGACCTTTTGCATGGCAAGCAAATGCTCTACCAACTGAGCTACTTCCGCAGGACCGCCCAAACGGAACGGCGTATGCAAACGTAACGCAAGACGCCCTGTTCCCCCTTCCGCGGAAAAGATGGCGAAATTCAGGTCCTCGTGAGGAAATCCGCGGTCAACAGGCGTGCGCTGGGCTGGAATCGCCTGCGTGAAGCGCTGATTGAAGTGGATGTATTCGGAGCACCTTAAGGCTTGTCGGCTAATGCCTTGGCATTTTACCGTCGCCGTGTCTGTCTCGGGTTCTGTTTTCTCGTGTTCTGTCTTAAGCGTCTTGAGAATATGCACCTTCCGCCCAACCTTAAAAAGTAAGGCGGCGAAAATTCGGGGTTAAATAATTAAAGTTTGCCGCGCGGCGCATGCCACGGAACCCGCACCGGCTCGGACGTATGCCCTGATCCCGACAGTGAACTGGACGGCGAACTTGAAGGCGCCCTAAACGGCGCGAAGCGCAAAAAGATCGCCTCGCCCTCCGGTAGCCACGCCAGCGGCAGACGCACCCGGCTGCGCGTGTACACCAGCGTACGGCTACGACCGAGCTCCCGGCCATCCTCGTCGTACGCCGCCACCTCGCCGAGGAACGGTGCGCCCTCCGTCTCCAAAAGAAACGTCGCCGACGGTGAGGCGCCTGCCGAGACGGACAACAATTCCGCCCGCAGCGACGGCGAAGCCGCCTCCGGCGCGTACGCCCCCGGCACACGCAGCGTGACGCGGGCCATATTTTCGCCCGTCGATGCCTCAGGCAACCAGTCCGAACGGATATACTGGCGCGGAGCCGACGAAATCTCGAAAAACGCTGCATAGCCCGCCTCGCCCGTCGCCTTGAGGCCCGCAAGCGAATCCTCCCGCACGCCGTACCGAACCACCCGCTGCTCGCCCGGCTGCAGCACCAGCGAATGCGGATACATCTCCACCAACCCGGACAAATCGCCCAAACGAGAACTTGACGGGTCCTCCACCACCGCCTCCCGGCCGTCCTCCGTCGCCTCCACATACCCGAAGCGAGACGACACCGAGATTTCCAGCGGGATCAGCGACGGATTCGACAACTCGAACACGCCCGAAGGGGCCTCCTCCGTCAAGTACGCCACGTCCGGGTAGATGCGCACGGTCTGCTCCGGCGTCAACCCCGGAGGCAGCTCCCGCGACGTATCGAAACGCACGCCGCCCGGACCTATCGCAATCACCCGCGGCGCAGGAATCACCTCGACGGACACCGGCACGAGGTGCGTCTCCTCGCCCGAAACCGTGCGGAAAATCACGTCTATCGTCCCGACGTACCGACCCGAAGGCGCGTCCGTCAGGTCCAGATCGCCCCCGAACAGCAACAAACGACAGTCCGAGCCGGACATCCGCACCTCCGTGTACAACCCCGGGATCGACTGCGACGACAGCTGCTCGCACGATTCCACCACGGACCAACTCGGCGACAACGTAAGGACATGCCCGCGGGCGCCCGGTTCATCCGCCGCATCGCCCAAAGTCGCATCACCCAAAGTTGCATCGCCCAAGGTCGCATCGGCCAAGATAGCGTCGGCGAAGGTAGCGTCGCCCAAGGTCACATCGCCCAGGGTAGCATCAGCCAAGGTCGCATCACCCAAGGTCGCGTCGCCCAGGGTAGCGTCGCCCAAAGTCGCATCGCCCAATGCCGCGTCGGCCAAGGTCACGCCGTCCAGGGTAGCATCAGCCAAGGTCGCATCACCCAAGGTCGCGTCGCCCAATGCCGCGCCGTCCAAAGTCGCATCGCCCAATGCCGCGTCGGCCAAGGTCACGCCGTCCAGGGTCGCGTCGCCCAAAGTCGCATCACCCAAAGTCACATCACCCAAGCTCGCGTCGGCCATGCGGCGTAGCGTCACCGGAGTAACCATCTCGATAGACAAGGCCACCTCCGCGTTCTCGTCAAACGCCAGGTCGCCCTCCGGCGCCAGCGTCATGCGGCCTACGTGGTACGGACCCGCCACGCTCGTAGAGATGCGGTCCGTCAGCGCATCCAGCGTTACCTGAGAGCCCGAAGACTGCACCCCGAAACGCAAGGACGAAGCGCTTATCCAGACGCCCAGGTCCGACGGAATCGTAGAAAATGCGACAGGCGGGATACTGTTAAGCACCGTCACCAGGACTTCCGCCGTCGCGGCCTCCGCGTGCTCGGCGGAGACCGTCACAAGGTATTCGTACGTCTCGTCCACATTCACTTCCTCAGGCACGTCGAACGTCGGCGTCGGGCCGTCTATGCCCGCCACGAGCCGCTCCGTATCCAGCGCAGCGCTCGTGTTGCGGAGCGCCGACCAGACATATTCATACACGGAACCGTCCGGCCCGCCAGACGCCGCGCAAAACAGGGTAATGTCTTCGTCCCCTTCGTAAACCGGGTCGGGGTCCACGCAGACCAGCGCCAAATCGCCCTTGTTCAGCACCGTCACCGTGACCTCCGCAGTAGCCGGGTCCGCGTTTTCGGCGGAAACCGTCACAAGGTATTCGTACCGCTCGTCCGCGTCTACTTCGGCGGGCACGGCGAAGGTCGGCGAAGCAATGTCCGCCCGGCTCAACAGGTCCGTATCCGGCGCAGCGCTCGTGTTGGAGAGCGCCGTCCATAGATATTCGTAGGCGGAACCATCTGGCGCCCCAGGTCCTCCCGGCGCCGAACAATTCAGCGCCACGTCCGGCGCCCCCTCATAGACCGGCGCAGGATTCACGCAGACAAGCGCCAGCGCACCCTTGTTCAGGACGGTCACCGTGACCTCCGCCGTGGCGACTTCCGCGTGCTCGGCGGAGACCGTCACAAGGTATTCGTACGTCTCGTCCGCATCCACCTCGGCGGGTACCGCGAACGTCGGCGAAGCGATGTCCGTCGCACTCAAAAGACCCGTATCCGGCGTACCACTCGTGTTGCGCAGAGGCGACCAGACATATTCATACGCCGAACCATCCGGCCCGCCTGCCGTCGTGCAGTTCAACGCCACGTCCGGCGACCCCTCATAGACAGACACAGGACGCACGCACGCAAGCGCCAGCGCGGGCTTGTTCAGCACCGTTACCGTAACCTCCGCCGTCGCGGACTCCGCATGCTCGGCGGAGACCGTCACAAGGTATGCGTACGTCTCGTCCGCATCCACTTCGGCAGGCACCGCGAAGGTCGGGGAAGCAATGTCCGACGCGCTCAAAAGGCCCGCGCCCGGCGGACCGCTCGTATTGCCCAGAGGCGACCAGGCATATTCGTACGTAGAACCCTCCGGCCCCCCAGGTCCTCCCGACGCCGTACAATTCAGCGCCACATCCGGGGACCCCTCGTAGACCGGAGCCGGATTCGCGCACGACAGCGTCAGCACCCCCGAATCAAGCACCGTCACCGTGACGTCCGCCGTCGCCGGGGACGCATGATCCGCTCGCGCCGTAACCCGGTATGCGTACCGCGTCGTCTGCGGCACGTCCTCCGGCGTCAGAAACGTTGGCGAAGCAACGTCCGTCGCGCTCAAGAGACCCGCGTCCGGCGGACCGCTCGTTTTCTGAAACGCCTCCCAGCTATATGCATACTCCGAACCCGCAGGCGCGCCCGTCGCCGCGCAGCTCAGCGCAAGGTCCCCCGACCCCTCGTAGACCGGAGCCGGGTTCGCGCACGACAGCGCAACAATCCCCGTGTTCAGCACCCGGACCGTCACCTCCGCCGTCCCGGACTCCGCATTCGCCGCCGTCACCCGGACCGCGTACGCGTACGCCCGATCCGCATCCACCGCCGCCGGCACAAAGAACGTTGGCGAAGAAATGTCTGTCCGGCTCAACATATCCGTATCCGCCGCCGAGCGCCGAGGCGTCCAGGCATACTCGTATACGGGATCGTCCCTCAGAGCACCCGAAGCGCCTGAAGCACTCGAAACACCAAGAGCGCCTGAAGCCCTGCACGACAGCGCAATGTCCGGGGACCCCTCGTACACCGGATCCGGGTCCGTACAGACCACCGCGATAGCAGGCTGGTTCAGCACCGTCACCGTGACCCTCGCCACCCCCGCATCCGCATTCGCCGCCGTCACCCGGACCACATACGCGTACGCCCGATCCGCATCCACCGCCTCCGGCACAGCGAACGTCGGCGAAGAAATGTCCGTCCGGCTAAGCAGGTTCGCGTCCTCCGCAGCGCCCCGAGACGTCCAGGTATACTCGTAGCTTGGACTGTCCCCTGGCGCCCCCGACGCCGTGCACGACAGCGCAATATCCGCCGACCCCTCGTACACCGGGTCCGGGTCCGTGCACACCAGCGCCAGCGAACCCTCGTTCAGCACCGTCACCGTGACCGTCTCGCTACCGGACTCCGCATTCGGCGCCGACACCGTCAACAAGTACTCGTACCGCGTCGTTTGCGCCACCGAAAACGGCACGTCAAACGTCGGCGACAACACATCCGACGCGCTCAAACGACCCACATCCGGCGTATCCCCCCGAGCCGTCCAGGCGTACGTATACGCAGCGCCCGCCGGCGCCCCCGACGCCGTGCAGGACAGCGTAACGTCCGCCGCCCCCTCGTACACCGGATCGGGATTCGTGCAATCCACCGCGAGCTGCGGCTTGTTCAATACCTCCACCGTCACCTCCGCAGTACCGCTCACCGAGTTATCCGCCGATACCGTCAACAGGTATTCGTACGTCTCGTCCCGAGCCACCGCCTTCGGCACGAGAAACGTCGGCGTAAGCGCATCCGGCGCACTCAAAAGAGCCACGGCCAGCGTAGCGCTCGTGTTGTTGCGCGCCGTCCAGGCATACGTATACGCAACGCCGTCAGAAGCACCAAGCGCCCCCGTCGCCGCACATTCCAGCGCAACGTCCGGCGACCCCTCGTACACCGGCGCAGGGTCCGTACAATCGACCGCGATCGCAGGCCTGTCCCGCACCTGAATCGCAACATCCGCCGTCGCATCGCGCGCATGGTCCGCAGAGAGCGTAAGGCGGTAGGCGTACGTCGTGTTCTGCGGCACATCGACCGGGACCTTGAAGGTCGGCGGCGCGCTGCCCGTGCGCACGGCGACGCCCGCAACAAGCATATTCGCATCCGCCGCATCGCCCAACGACACCCAGGAGTACGCATACGAAGAACCGGAGGGCAGACCCGGTTGCGCAGAAGGCGTGCAGCGTAGCGCAACAGGGTCGGCGCCCTCGTAGACCGGATCGGGATTTTCGCACAAAAGAGCCAGCGTAGCCTCGTCCAGCACCTCCACGTCTACCTCGAACGTCCCGTCCAGCGCATTATCCGCCGTCACCGTCAACAGGTACTCGTGCGTCGCCGTCGCCGTCACATCCGACGGCACGGCGAACGTCGGCGACCGCGCCGCCGCATCGCTCAAAAGACGCACATCCGCCGCCGCGCTCCGCGCCGTCCAGGCGTACGTATACGACGAACCCGAAGGCGCCCCCGTCGCCGTGCAATGTAGCGCAACGTCCGCGGCGCCCTCGTATACCGAATACGGATGATCCGGGCAATCCACTGCGATCTGCGGCTTGGGATGCACCGTCACGTCTACCTCAAACGTCCCGTCCAGCGCATTGGCCGCCGACACCGTCAGCAAGTACTCGTGCGTCTCCTCCGCCGTCACCGAAGGCAGCGCTGTGAACATCGGCGACAGCGCATTCTGGTCATTCAACCGGCCCAGGTCCGCCGCCGCGCTCCGCGCCGTCCAGGCGTACCTATACGTAGACGGATCGTGCGCGCCCGTCGCCGTGCAATCCAGCACAACGGACGACCCCTCGTACGCCGAATACGTAGCGCTCGTGCAGTCCACCACGATCTGCGGCTTGTTCAGCACCGTCACCGTAATCGGCGACGTCACGGACCACGGGGGCCGCACATAATGCTGCGACTTGAGCGTAATCTCGTAGTCGTAGTCCGTGTCCACAGCCACATCGTCCGGCGTAAGAAACGTCGGAGGATAAACCGTCCGAAAAATAACTTCTGGATCGGCCTTTTCAAGCAACCCGTCGTCTGGAGACCATGTGTATCTATATTCAGCAAACACAGGAGTGCCTATCCCCCTGCAGTTCAGTGGGATATCCCCCGACCCCTCGTACACTTCCATATCCTCGCACGAAAGGCTCAGCGCAGGCCGCGGCTTGACGTGCACCGTTATAATCTTCGAAGCGGACGCGGACACATCGGCCTGCGTCGCCGTGTACGTAACCTGGTATTTGTACGTCTCGTCCGAGGACACATTCGGCACATTGAAAACCGGCCGCTGGCACTGGGGAGTGTCGCCGGTGGTCGTGCAAACCCCGTTCAAAAGACTCTTCCCGGAAGACGTCATGTTCGTCCAAACGAATGTATACTCCTTCGGGCCGGGTGGAAAGTTATCATTCGTCGAGAACCTGCAATCGCCCAGCTGCTTCTCGAAATCTCCCCCCGTGTATGTGTACGGATCGCCCGGACAATCGATGGTAATGTCAGGGGGCTTGTTCAATACCTTCACCGTCACGTCATCCACTATGTCCGCAATGCCATCATCATCCACCGAGGTTATCAGCCTGTACTCGTACGTCTCGTCCTGATACACCTCATCCGGCACAAGAAACAACGGCTGGGGACTGTCTGTGTCCGCAATGAGCAGATCCGTGTTCTTCGTAGCGCCCCGAGCCTCCCAAACGTATGAATCCGGGGAGCGCGCGCCCCAATCTACTGCGCAATTGAGCCGAACAACGCCCTCCCCCTCGTATACCTCTATGGGATCGACGCATTCGAGCGCATACACTTTCGTAACCTTCACCGTAATACTTGCTGAATCCACATAATAATACCCTCCGTCGCCATGGTAATACATACAGACAAAATAGGTGTAGTACCCGATCTCCGCGCCTCCGGGCAAGGTCTCCGGAACATCGAATTTCAGATCGAATTTCGGACGCACCAGGCTGGCCGGCGCCTGCTGTCCATTGTCCGGATGGTATGCACGCTCCCTCGCGCCCGGGCCATAGCCCACATCCCATCGAATGTTCTCCGAGGAACTATCGGACCAGCAATCGAATGAAAAATCCGAATTGGTCGTCCATACTTCATAGTATTTCGTATCGCACGTCATGCGCCGCTCCGATTTTCGCAGCGTCACGGTAACATCTTCCCTGGCGTATACCCTGCCCCCAACCGACAATATCACCCGATATTTGTATTCAATGCTCCCATTGCTCGGCAACGCGTTGTGATCGATCGCAAACGTCCGCCTAAGTGTGTACTCGCCCGAAACAAGGCGATCCAGGGCGTCCCTCGGGGATATCGCCAGCCACAAATACCCGGTGTGCGCCGGCTCGTTTTCCGCAGAACATTCTATGGTGAGTTCGGAAATATGACCTTGCACGATATGGTCTATATCCGTACACGTAATGACGGCCGGAGGATTGTTGACAGACAGGGAAACGTCCGCACCGAGCGTTGCCTCCGGCCCAAGCGTTGCCGCTTCCCCGGCCTTCACCGTCACGCTCACCCGCCGCCGCGCCGTCCGCGGAACCCCCGACGAACTCGTCGTCAGGCTGGCTACGTAGTGGTACGTACGGCCTGCGCTCCCCGAAGGCGCCGTAAACAACGGCTGAGGCGTATCCGTCGCGGCAAGCGGGGCCGTGCTTGATCCCCACAGCCCTTCCCATGCCCACAACGCAGGAGACGCCCCTGCCGCGTCCGAGGCGTCCATCCGGAACGACAATGGATCCGCCCCTTCGCAAGCCAAGACCACCGTAGCCCCTTCCTCCACCTCCAGCTCCAAAGGACAATACACGCTGGGCTGGCTCGAACGCACGAATACCTCCACTTCCGCATGGGACGAGAGGCCTGTCGCGCGGGATGTCGCCGTCAAACGATATCGGTACCGCTGCGCGCCCTCCTCAGCAAGAAACGACTCCAGCGTGTCGTACACGGGGAAGGACGGAGCCACCACCACGGGATTCGGGGCATCCTCCGGGAGCAGGCGCGGATTCTCCAGGTAGTCCCGCGTGGCGCCGCCTACGGGCTCCCAGAAATAGTCCAGATTCCCCTCGCCCGCCGCGTCGTAAACATGGCAATCGATGGCGCCCGTCTCCATCTCCTCCAGAAACACCGCCGAAGGGCACTCCAGGCGAGGCGGCGTATGCAAAGCGGGGTCCAGGGCTGCGCTTGAAGAACCGGCCCCGGCCACGCCGTTCCCGGCGCCATCCAACCCGTTGTCTCTGTCGCCGACAGCATTTCCCGCACATTCCTCGGCGAAGGCGTCGGCGGTCACCGGGTGCGCCAATAAAAAAGGGCCGCATTCTTCATACAGGGCGGGCGGCGCAGACGATTCCTCGGGGAAAACGGGCTTGCTTGGGTACCCCTCGTCTGGAATAACCTGACCCCATGCCGAAGCAACGCCCAGCAATCCCGCGACGCCAAGCGCACCAACAACCCACACTCTGTAACTCGAATGCTTTTGCATTGCCTCCCTACCCTCTCTCCTGAAAACCCTGATAACTGTACCCCAAGACACAGTTATCTCTATAACATAACCTCTCTTCGCAAAAAATTCAACACAAAATGCGCACGGCGAACATTTTTTCGAGCGGGATTGCGGCCCGGTTACGCGGACGGGGTATGCGGACGGGGTTGCGCGGCCCGGTTACGTGGATGGGTTGCGCGGACGGGGACAGAGAAGTATTCCCCGGAATTCGCGTATAGAAAGGAGCACAGACATGCTTGCCCCTCGCGGCAGCCTGCCGGGAAGCCCTGAATACCGCAACCTTAATAATTTAATCCCGAATGTCGCGGACTTAAATTATTTAGGTAGACAACGCTTGGTCCCGGACGGAATTGCGCGGCGACGATGTATTTTTCTGCCGCTCCGAAAACATTCCCGGGCGACAGCCGAAACGTACGGCCTCAACAGACGACCTCAACGTACGACCTCTTGTAGCAGCTTACTCGACCGCTTCCCGGCTCGTCAGGCGCCCTTGCTTCGCCAGCAATTCGGCGTTCAGCACGGCGCCGCCCGCAGCGCCCCGAATCGTGTTGTGCGAAAGGACGATAAACTTCACGCCGAGCACTTCGCAGGGGCGAATGCGCCCCACCGATACGGTCATGCCGCGCCCGAGGCCGACATGCCGCCGGGGCTGGGGAAAACGCTCGTCCTCAAAAACGCGAATGAATTCTGCAGGAGCCGTCGGCAGGCCGTAGTCCGCAATCGGGCTGCGCCAGGTCCGCAGTGCGTTCTTCACGTCTTCCGCGTGCACCTCGCCGCGGAACCGCACGGACACCGCCTCCAGATGCCCTTCCAGCACAGGCGCCCGCGTACACTGCGCGCTTATGCGGAGCGTCGCCGGCGCAATGCGCCCATCCGTCAGGCGGCCCAGCAACTTGTTCGGCTCCGTAACCACCTTGTCTTCCTCGCCGCCGATATACGGAACCACATTCCCCAGCGCGTCCAGCGAAGATACGCCCGGATACCCGGCCCCGGAAAGCGCCTGCATGGTCACCACATGCACCGCATCGACGTCGAAACGGTCGAACAGCGGCTTGAGCGCGCACACCAGGCCAACCGTACTGCAATTCGGGTTCGTAACGATAAAGCCGCCGCCGCGATCCTGCGCATCGATCAGCGCCGTATGGTCCGGGTTCACCTCGGGAATCAACAGCGGAACGTCCTCGGCCATGCGATAATTGCGCGCATTCGAAATCACCGGATAGCCCGCGTGCGCAAAGAGGGGCTCGATCTCGCCCGCTGCGGACGAATCCAGGCCCGAGAACACAAAATCGGCGTCGAGAGGCGGCGCGGCCTCCGCAACCTTCATGCCTGCAATGCCGGGTGGAATCTCCGACGATCCGATCCAGTTCGCCGCATCCGCATACCGCTTGCCGGCGGAACGTGCCGAGGCGGCCAGGGCGGTAATCTCGAACCAGGGATGCCCGTCGAGCACCTCAATAAACTTCTGGCCTACCGCGCCGGTAGCGCCAAGAATACCCACCCGGAGTTTTTTCTTCGTCATTATCCTTAAACGCCGACAAGTTTTCCGCTCCGAACCATGCAGGCGCGCGGCGGTTCCGGGCGCCGCAATGTTTCCTCCATCCACGAACGCACGATCCGGTCCAGTTGCGCAAATTCGATCAGGAACGCATCGTGTCCGGCGGGCGAACGGATGATCTCAAGGCGCGCGCCGGGAATCAGCGACGCCAGTTCTTCTTGCTCGGCCAGCGGATACAGCGCATCGGTATCTACCCCTATGATCAGGGTTTTTCGATCCACGCGGCGCAGGACCTCTTCGTAGGCGCCGCGCCCCCGGGCTACGTCGTGCGTATCCATTTGGCGGGTAAGATGCACGTAACAATTCGCGTCGAACCGGTCCACCAGCTTGTCGCCCTGGTAGCGCAGGTAACTCTCGACGGCGAACAACTCTTCGGAGGCGTCCTGGCGCTTGCGTCCGAACCGGGCGGCCAGCGACTCCGGCGACCGATACGTCAGCATGGCGATCATGCGCGCCGTCGCCAGGCCTTGCCGGGGCTGCTCCGCGTACCGCCCTTCGTTCCAAAGCGGGTCCGCATAGATGGCCTGCCGCTGCGCTTCGCTGAATCCGATGCACCAGGGAGAATGCCGCCCTCCCACGGCGATCGGCGCGATACCGTCCACAAAATCGTCTTCAAAGGCCCATTCGAGCGCTTGCATGCCCCCCATGGAGCCGCCCAGCGCAAACAGCGCCCGGCGCACGCCAAGCGTTTCCAGCGCCTTGCGGTGCGCCCGCACGGTGTCCCGAATCGTTACGGCGGGAAATGAGGGGCCGTACGGATCGCCCGTCTCGGGGTTAATCGAAACGGACGATGCCGAACCGTACGGCGACCCCAATACATTCAGGCATACGACGAAAAACCGATTCGTATCGAGCGTTCGGCCCGGCCCGATAAGCGGTCCCCACCAATCGTCTGCCGCTGAACTGCCCGTCAGGGCATGGCACGCGACGATAGCGTTATCGCCTTGCGCATTCAGTTCGCCCCAGGACGAAAACGCGACGGATACGTCCGTCATCGTACGTCCGGAATCGAGCTGCAGCGACGGAAGCCTGACTTCCTCAGCCATGAATCGATGCGTTTGTTCAGGCCGGAACTGGTGCGTCGATGGCGGCGAAGGCCTGCGCGAAATCCGCAATGATGTCATCGATGTGCTCGATGCCTACGGAAACCCGAACGAGGTCCGGGGTCACGCCTGCGGCCAACTGCTCCTCGGCAGCCAGTTGCTGATGCGTTGTGGAGGCCGGATGAATAATGAGGGTCTTGGCGTCCCCCACATTCGCCAGGTGGCTGGCCAGCTTGACATTGTTCACGAGCGTACGGCCCGCTTCCGCGCCGCCCTTCACGCCAAAGGCGAGCACGGCGCCGTATCCGTTTTGCAGATACTTGTAGGCCGACGCATGATAGGGATGGTCTTCCAGCCCCGGATAACTGACCCAGGATACCTGGTCCTGATCCTTCAGCCAGCGGGCCAGCGTCAGCGCGTTTTCGCAACTGCGGCCTACGCGCAGGGACAGCGTTTCCAGGCCTTGCAGCAGCAAGAACGAACCGAACGGGTTTTGCGCCGGTCCGAGGTCGCGCAAGCCTTCCACGCGGGCGCGGATAATGAACGACACGTTGACGCCCAGTACGCCCTCCGGCCCGAAAACCTCCCAGAAGTTCAGCCCGTGGTACGCCGGAGACGGCTCGGTGAACGTCGGGAAACGGCCATTATCCCAGGGAAAGGAACCGCTGTCCACAATGACGCCGCCGATGGTCGTGCCATGGCCGCCAATCCATTTGGTGGCGCTGGCGACCACAATGTGCGCGCCGTGCTCGAACGGGCGGAACAGATACCCGGCGGCGCCGAACGTGTTGTCCACCACGATCGGCACGCCGTACCGCTCGGAAACCCGGGCGATGCGCTCGAAATCGGGAATGTTGAACCGGGGATTCCCGATTGATTCGAGGTAAATGGCTTTGGTCTGGTCGTCGATCAGCCCCTCGATGGAGTCGGCGTCGTCTCCGTCGGCGAACCGGACATTGATGCCCAGTCGCGGAAACGACACTTTGAACTGATTGTAGGTGCCTCCATAGAGGAAGCTGGTCGAGACGATGTTGTCGCCGGCTTCGGCCAGCGTGGATATCGCGAGGAGTTGCGCCGCCTGTCCGCTGGCTGTAACCAACGCCGCCACGCCGCCCTCAAGCGCCGCGATGCGCTGCTCAAGCACATCGTTCGTCGGATTCATGATCCGCGTATAGATGTTGCCGAATTCCTTCAGCGCAAAGAGATTCGCGCCGTGGTCGGCGTCGTTGAACGTGTAGGACGTCGTGGCGTAAATCGGCACCGCACGCGCGTTCGTGGCCGGGTCGGGCGCCTGCCCTGCATGGAGCTGCAGGGTTTCGAAATGGGGCCCGGCGGCTTGTCCGTTGTTGCTCATGGTGTTTCGGAAGGATGTATGGTGAGAATCAGGGCTGAATTGCCCAAGATGTCAGGAGGCTCTTCCGGAAGAGATGGAGGCTGCTGGCGGCGCAGCCCGCGTCGACAAAGAGGGGCATAAAAAAACCCCCTCCGCGCCGACGGGCGGAAGAGGCTAACGTCCTGAAAGGACGGGGAATCTCTCCCGCTCATCTTTCCTCGCGGCCTTCGCCACGCCCGGGGGCGCTGCGAAGCGAGGCAGGACTTGGCACCTTTCCCGTTCGTCAGGTACTTCCCGAACGAACGCGGCGGTTGCCAGGGCTTCAAAGGGCCTGCACCCTCCACCCTTCTGGATGAGCTATCTGAAACATCGTTTCATGAGCGGTCTAACAGGAGGGATCCGGCAAGGTTCCCGGTTTTGAAAAATTTTTTTTTCGACACACCGCACGGCGTACGCAAACCGCGAATCTGCACCGACTTCATAGCAGCCCCTGTCTCCTAATTCTCCGGCCTCCTAATGCTCCTGTCCGTATCTTGTGCGGCATCTCGTTTCGCGCACGCTTCCCTTCGACACGCTTCTCTTGGACATACTTCCTTAGTTAGATACAATGCCCGCTCGAATCATAGACGGACGCGCCGTAGCGCACGCAGTCCGCGCAGAGGTCCGCGAAAACGTATCGGCCTGGATTGCGCAAGGCCATCGCGCGCCTCGCCTCGCGGTCGTGCTGGTGGGAAACCATCCAGCCTCCGCCTCCTACGTACGCGGCAAACGCAAGGCGTCCGCCGAGGCGGGCGTGGAAAGCGAAACGCTCGTCCGCAGCGACGACATATCCGAAGAAGCCCTGCTCGACCTCGTCCATACGCTCAACGCGGACAAGGAGATCGACGGAATTCTGGTGCAATTGCCGCTCCCGGAGCATATTTCCGAAAAACGCATCATCCACGCCATCGACCCGGCGAAAGACGTGGACGGATTTCATCCCGAGAACGTAGGGCGCCTGCTGATCGGAGACCCGGCGTTCGTATCCGCCACCCCGGCGGGCATTATGGAATTGTTTGCCCGCACCGGCATCGAACTGCGGGGCAAACGGGCCGTCGTCGTCGGGCGGTCGAACATCGTGGGGAAACCCCTCGCCGCCTTGCTGATGCAGCGCGGAACGGACGCCACGGTGACGGTCTGCCACAGCCGAACGCAGCACCTCGGAGCCATCGCGCGTGAAGCCGATGTCCTGGTGGCCGCCATAGGCCGGCCCGGATTCGTTACCCGGGACATGGTGAAACCGGGCGCGGCGGTCATTGACGTGGGCATCAACCGAGTGGACGATCCGTCGAAAGAACGCGGCTATCGCCTGGCGGGAGACGTGGACTTCGACGGCGTACTGGAGCAGGCGGGATACATCACGCCCGTACCCGGCGGCGTGGGTCCCATGACCATCGCCATGCTGCTTCGAAACACGCTGGCCGCCGCGCAGGGAACGTACATCGGAACGTAGCGTTTGACGCATTTCATGCATACATTCCTCACACATAGAATATACAGAAGCCGTTGCGCCGTCTCCCCGTTGCGCCTGCGACGAGGAGACGTTCCTTGCACGTGGAGAAGCGCTTCGCCATAACGTCCTTGCAGGCATTGCCTTGGCCAAATTGCTCGTACAGCGCTGATTCACCCGGGTCAGCGCTTTTTTTGTACCGCACGCGCCTCCCTGCAGCCATAGAACCGGACCTTCTTTATTTCTTTCCCCGTTCTTTCCTCTTTCTTTTCCCTGCATTCTGAACATGGCCATAGTACTTGCTTTCAGCGGCGGCCTCGATACGTCTTTTTGCGTACCGTACCTCGCCGAAACCTTTGACGAACCGGTCTATACGGTGACGGTCAACACCGGAGGAGTTTCCGAAGAAGAAGCGCGCGCCACAGAAGCGCGGGCGCAGGCGCTGGGCGCCGCCCGCCACATCCTCATAGACGCCCGGAAAGCCCTCTTCGACGACCACCTGAGCTACCTGATCAAGGGAAATGTGCTGCGCGGCGGCGTGTATCCGCTGTGCGTGGGGCCGGAACGGGTAACCCAGGCGCGCATGGTGGTGCAGGCGGCGCGGGAAACGGGGGCGCGGGCCATTGCCCATGGATCGACCGGCGCCGGAAACGATCAGGTGCGCTTCGACGTCGCCGTACGCCTGCTGGCGGACGATCTGGACATCCTGACCCCCATCCGGTCCCTCGGGCTGAGCCGCGAAAAAACAACCGCCTTTTTGCAGGAGCGCGGCGTCGACGTGCCCCGCAAAACCACGGTGTGGTCCATCAACCGGGGCCTCTGGGGCACGACGATCGGAGGCGGCGAAACGCTTACCCCCGCCGACCCGCTACCCGACGCCGCCTGGGCGGACACGGTAGCGCCTGCGCGCGCGCCCGAAGAAGGACAGGAATGGGTCCTGGGGTTCGAGGCGGGCCTGCCTGTCTCACTGAACGGATCGCCCATGGACCCGGTCGCCCTGATTGAAACGCTCAACGCGGAAGCAGCGGCGCACGGCGTGGGCAGAGGCATGCATGTGGGCGACACAATCCTTGGCGTCAAGGGGCGCGTGGCGTTCGAGGCCCCCGCGCCGGCCATCCTGCTCCCTGCGCACCGCGAACTGGAAAAAATCGTGCTGACGAGCCGCCAGCGTTTCCAGAAGGACCATCTGGCGGATTATTACGGACACATGCTGCACGAAGGACACTATTTCGATCCGGTCATGCGGGATATCGAGGCCCTCATTAATTCGTCGCAGGAGGTGGTTACCGGCGAGGTGGGGGTCCGGGCGCGGCAGGGATGCGTCGACATATCGGGCTGCGAGAGTCCGTATTCCATGTTCGATCCGGGCGTGGCGGTCTACGGCGAAACGAACGCCTTGTGGAACGGACGGGACGCCGAAGGATTTACGCAGATTTACGGCGTGCAGGCGCTCTTGGCGCATCGGGCGAGATCGGCGAGGCAGGCGCAGCGCCCTGCGGACAACGCATCGAACACATCTTCCAACGAGGGGACGCCATGAACGACCAGGGCCACCGGATCGCGCTGCTGCACGGGGCAGGCTATACGGGCGGCGAATTGATTCGCCTGCTTCTTGCCCACCCTGTCGCTCGGCTGCGCACCGTCACCAGCCGGTCGTACGCCGGGCAACCGGTGTGGCGCGCCCATCCGCACCTGCGCGGCCAGCTGGACCTCGTGTTCAGCGCTCCGGGCGCGTTCGATCCCGCGGAGGCGGACGTGATCTTCCTGGCGGCGGAGCATGGCCAAAGCGCCCGCCTCGCCGCCGATATGCTTGCGGGCGGCTTCGACGGCATACTGATCGACCTGAGCGCGGATTTTCGGCTCCGCCGAGCCGACCTGTACAAGACCTGGTACGATTTCGAGCATCCGGCGCCCGACCTGCTCTCGCGCTTTGCGTACGGCCTGCCGGAGATTTGCGCCCCGTATCCCTCGGGGACGCGGCATATTGCGAATCCGGGGTGTTTCGCCACCGGCATAAGCCTGGCGCTGTGGCCGGCGACGCAACATATGGAGCGGACAGACGCCTTCGTGACGGCCTGGACCGGCGCGTCGGGTTCGGGCGCGCGTCCGAAGGCCACCACGCACTTTCCAACCCGGGACGGGAATGCCCGGGCCTACAAGGCGCTGCAACATCAGCATCTCCCCGAAATACAGCAGACGCTGGGGCCGCGCGCAACCGTTCGCTTCGTGCCCGTTTCCGGTCCCTGGAGCCGGGGTATCTGGGGCGTGGCGGACATCCCGCTGCCGGCAGACGCCCGCGCCACCGACGTGGACACATGGTATGCGGAAGCCTATTCGGACTGCCCGCTCGTCCGGCTGTACCCGAATGCGCTCCCGGAACTCCGGCCTGTCGTGCATTCGCCGTTCTGCGACATCGGGTGGATGGTGCAAGACGGGCGGCTGCTGGTCGGGTTTGCAGAGGACAATCTGATCAAGGGCGCGTCCGGACAAGCCATCCAGAACCTCAACCTGCTGCTGGGCTTGCCGGCGACGACAGGTCTTTTGCCTGCCCCGCAAGCATCCTGAAAAACGCACGTATCTTCCCGTTACTTATGACGACGCAGGACGTTATTGCGCTCGAACAGCGCTACCAGATTCCCACATACTCCCATATGCCCCTCGCGCTGGCGCGAGGCGAGGGGAGCTACGTATGGGACCTTGAGGGGCACAAATATCTGGACCTGTACGGCGGGCACTGCGTGGCCCTCCTCGGGCATAGTCCGCCCCGCGTTGCGGACGCCATCCGGAAGCAGGCCGGACGCCTCCTTTTTTATTCGAATGTGGTCTACAACGATACGCGGGCCCGCGCGCTGGAGCGCCTCGGAAACCTTGCGCCCGAAGGACTCCGGCATATATTCTTTTGCAATTCGGGGACCGAGGCCAACGAAACGGCGCTCAAGCTGGCGCGCAAGCATACCGGGCGGCCCCGCATACTCGCCATGGAGGGTGGGTTTCACGGACGCACGCTCGGCTCCCTCGCCGTCACCTGGAACGACGCGTACCGGGCGCCGTACCGCGAGGCGCTGGCGCCTGCCTCCTTCGTTCCGTTCGGCGACGTCGCCTCGGTCGAACAAGCGTTCGCCGAATACGGCGACATTGCGGCGGTGATCCTGGAGCCGATTCAGAGCATGGCCGGCGTAGTCGAGGCGGACCCCGCGTACTACCGGGCGTTGCGGGGCCTCTGCGACCGGCATGGCGCCGTGCTGATCTTCGACGAGGTGCAAACCGGCGTGGGACGAACAGGCGTGTTCTCTGTCAGTGAGCACTACGGCATGCGGCCGGATTGCATTTCGCTGGCGAAAAGCCTTGGGGCGGGCGTGCCGGTGGGGGCCGTGCTCCTGTCCGACGACATCGCCGCCGCGGTGAAGCCCGGCGACCAGGGAACCACGTTCGGCGGCGGCATGATCGCCATGGCCGCCGTGGAAGCGACCCTGCAAACCCTTGTAGAAGAAGAACTTATGCCCCGCGCATCTCGCCTGTTCGAGCATGTGCGCAGCGGCCTGGAATCGCTGGATTGCGCCGGGCGTTTCACAGTGCGCGGGCGAGGCGGCCTCCTCGGCGTCGTGCTGGACCGGCCCTCTGCGCCGGTGCGCGCGGCATTGCTGGAGCAGGGCGTCATTACGGGCGGCGCGAACGATCCGAACGTGATCCGGCTCATGCCCCCCATCAACACCCCTTTCGACGCGCTGGACCGATTTTGCGAAGCGCTTTCGTCCGCCTTGAACGGACCGTAAACGAACAGCACCATGAGACACCTGATCGACTGGCAATCGCTCAGCCGCGCCGTATGGAATGCGGCAGTGGAACGAGCCTTGCATTATTACGAAAATCCCGGGACATGGACCGACGCCGCGCAAGGCCGCAGCATCGGACTCATGTTCTTCAACCCTTCCCTGCGCACCCGCACGTCCATGGAACTGGCGGCGGCGCAGCTCGGCGCGTACTCGACCGTGCTCAGTCCGGGGCAGGACACCTGGCGCTTCGCCTTCCGGGAAGGCGGCGTCATGGATGGCGCAGAGGCGGAGCATATCCGGGAGGCCATCGGCGTCCTGTCGAGGTATTACGACGCGCTGGGCGTGCGGCTTTTCGCCTCCCTCAAGCAGTACAATACGGATCGGGACGAACGGCTTATCCGCACCATCGCGGCGGCCTCCTCCGTACCGATCGTGAACCTTGAATCGGCTTTCTACCATCCCTGTCAGGCGCTGGCCGACGCGGCGGTCATTCGGCGCCAGCTGGGCGATCCGCGCGGCAAGAAATTCGTGCTGGCGTGGACGTACCATCCGAGGGCCCTCCCGATGGCCGTGCCGAACTCCGCCGTGCTGATGGCGGCCCGCTCCGGCATGCATGTCACCGTCGTGCGGCCGGACGAGTACGCGCTGGATTACGGGATCATGGAAAAGGCCCGCACCTATAGCGCGCATGTCGAGGAAACGGATAACCGCGAACACGCCTTCGACGGGGCGGACATCGTGTACGCCAAGGCATGGAGCGGGCAAATGGTCTATTCCGATCCCGAACGCGAAGCAGCGCGGCGGGAAAACCTGCGGGACTGGTGCGTCACCACGGAATGGATGCAGAAAACGAGGGAAGCCCGTTTCATGCATTGCCTGCCCATACGGCGCAATGTGGTGGCGGAAGACGATGTGCTGGACGGGCCGCGGGCCATTCATCTCGAACAGGCCGAATTCCGGTTGCATGCGCAAAAAGCGATCCTCGAGTACGTCTGGGGACTCTGACGGAACAATGGCCACGACGACGGTGATCAAAACGGGCGGCGCCTCTGTGGCGAGCGCAGCATCGCTGGATGCGCTCTGGGCCGCCGTGGCCGAGCGGATCGACGGCGGCGAGCGCGTCGTGGTCGTGCACGGCGGGGGCGCCCGGGCCACCGACGTCGCCGAACGGCTTGGCCATACCCCGCGCATGGTGCATGGCCGAAGGGTCACTACGGACATCGACCTGCGCATTGTGCAATGGACCCTGCGCGGGGAACTGAACGGACGGCTGGCGGCCCATGCGGCCCGGCGCGGCGTACGGGCGGCGGGACTGTCCGGCGCCGACGGCCCAATACTGTATGTTACGAAACGCCCCCCCTGGGAAGTGGATGGAGAAACTATCGACTTCGGATGGGTCGGCGATATCGAATCGGTCGATACGGATTTGCTTGATCTCTTGCTGGATCGGGGGTATGTTCCGGTTGTGGCTCCGATCGGCGTGGACCGGGCCGGACACTTGTATAACGTGAATGCGGACACCGTTTCGCGCGCCCTTGCGGAAGCCTTGCGGGCGGACGAATACCTGTTGGTCACGGAGGTCGGCGGGGTGCGTCGCCGGGCGGACGACCCGGACTCCCTGTTGCCTTCCTTCGACGCCGAACAACATGCCCGCGGCGTGCGGGACGGGTGGATCACGGACGGCATGCGCGTAAAAATCGATACGGCGTTCGCCGCCCTAAGGGCCGGGATTTCCCGGGTATTCATCGTGTCCCCCGAAGGCCTCCGGGACCCTTCGACGGGTACGCGCATCGTACATTCACCGTAACGAAATACATTATCCTGGATTACGGGCGTCCCGTCCCGCCGTCATGCCGCACGAAGACGTCATAGCGCTTCTGAAAGCCCTGGTGCGCATCCCCTCCCTGAGCGGAGAGGAGCACGATATCGCCGGGTTCATGGAACGGTATGTGGCGCGGTATGTGGCGCAATGTGGGGTCAAGGCGGGCCGCCTGGACAACAACGTGTTCTTCGGGCTGGGCGAAGGCGACGACGTATTGCTACTGAACACGCATCTCGACACGGTGCCCCCGTCGGAGCGTCATCCGCACGGCGCATTCGACGCGCGCGAGGCGGACGGCTGCCTGTATGGACGCGGAAGCGTGGACGCAAAGGCCTCCGTCGCAGCCATGACCACCGCGCTGCTTTCGCTGGCCGCCGAGGGGTTCCGGCCTTCCGGGCGCGTGCTCGTGGCCCTGACTGCCTGCGAAGAAACGGGCGGCGAATACAACGGCTTGCAGGCGTTGCGTCCGCACTTGCCCCCGATCTCGGCGGCGCTCGTAGGCGAACCCACGGACCTGGCGCCGTGCATCGCCCAAAAGGGCCTGCTCGTACTCCGCGTGGAAGCGCAGGGCAAAACGGCCCACGCCGCGCGGGCGCATCTTGGGAAAAACGCCATTGAAATCGCCGCGCGTGATATCCGGCGGGCCGCAGAGATGACGTTTGACCGGAAGGACCCTTTCCTCGGATGCCCTACCGTGACCGTAACCACCGTAACAGGAGGGTCCGCCCGCAACGTGGTCCCGGACCGCTGTACGTTCACGCTGGACGTCCGCTCGACGCCCGCCTATACGCACCAGGAACTGATCGACCGGATGCGGGATGCGCTGGCGTCGGAGGTGCATGTGCATAGCGAACGGATCGTGCCCGTCTCGACGGAGCCGAACGAGCGGATCGTGCAGGCCTGCCTCCGCGCCCTCCCCGGCGCCGAACCGTTCGGCTCTCCTACCGCGTCGGACTGGATTTTCCTCGCGGACGCGCCTGTCGTTAAAATAGGGCCGGGCTCGAGCCGGCTGTCCCATACCCCCGAAGAACATATCCCGATCGCAGAAGTACGGCGGGCCGTGGATGCGTATCGTTCCATTATCAAAGCGTACTTCGAATCATGACTGGCCCCTCGACTCCGCCGCCCCTCTGGAAAAAACCGGACGCCGCCGAAACGCCCCGGGACACGGCGATGCACTTCGCCGTGGGCGAGGATTATCGGTGGGATACGCTCCTGTTGCCCTACGACATACGGGCGACGCGGGTGCATGCCTGGGGACTTGCGGAAATCGGAATGCTGACCCCGGCGGAATTCGAGGCGGTCGCCCAGGCGCTGGACGCGCTGGCGGAACAGGACCTTGCTGTCCGCCCCGAAGACGAGGATTCCCATACGGTGATCGAGCATCGCCTGACGGAAGCGCTTGGGGACGTCGGCAAAAAAATCCACGCAGGCCGCTCGCGCAACGATCAGGTGCTGGCGGCACTGCGGCTGTACCTGCGGGACGCCTTGTCGGACGTCATGCGGCAGACTGCGGACATGGCGCGCCTCCTGTGTCGCTGGGGCGAAGAGGGAGACCGCTGGCTCATGCCCGGCTACACGCACATGCAGCGGGCCATGCCCTCCACCGTGGGTTTGTGGGCCATGGGCTACGCCGAACTGTTCGCCGCCGACATCGAGCGGCTGGGAGGCGCCGTCGTGCGAATCAACGTATCTCCTCTCGGATCGGCGGCGGGGTACGGCGTTCCCGGCCTGGCGTTGCCGCGCAACGAGATGGCCCGGCGGCTCGGTTTCGACGGCGTTCAGGAACACGTTACCGCCGTGCAGCTGTCTCGGGGAAAGCTGGAACTGGACGTAGCGCATGCGCTGGCGCAAATCGCGGGGACCTGCAACCGCCTCGCCTCGGACCTCGTGCTGTACCACACGGCGGAATTCGGTTTTCTGAAGCCCGCCGACACGTACGGGACGGGCAGCTCCATCATGCCGCAAAAACGCAATCCCGATGTGCCGGAACTGGTGCGCGCCTCGTACCACCGGATTCTTGCCGAAATGCAGTTGCTGGCCTCCCTCCCCGCGAATCTGCCTTCGGGCTATCACCGGGACCTGCAACTCACGAAGGAAGCGGTCCTGCGCGCCGTGCATGCGACGGCGAGCATGGCGGACGCGATGATCGTAACGCTCCGGGACATGCGCTTCGACCCGGCGCGCCTCGACGAGGCGACCTCGCCCGATGTGTTCGCTACGGCCAAGGCCCTTGCGTTGGCGCGGGAAGGCGTACCGTTTCGGGAAGCGTATCGGCGAACCGCCGCCGAACTGGACACGCTCCAGAAGCCTTCCGCCGAAGAAGCCCTGACCGCCTACCAGGTAGACGGATACCCGGGGCAATGCCGGCCGGATCGCGTCCTCGAACGCGTTGAAGAGGCCTTGCGGGGGGGCGAGAACGCAGGAGAAAAGGGAGTGTCTGGATAGCAAGGAGGACTCTGATTCTTGCGGATTTAACCAGAGCATCCCGAGGCGATTTTAGGCGGGGTGATCGCTAAAATACGAAAATGTCAATCATTTTTTATAATTACCTGTTAAAACATAAAATAAACACCTAAAAATTTGAAATCTGACACTCTACATATAAATCCTTTATATGGACATCCTGAGAAATTTCGATAGTAACTAACTTCATGCGTAAATCCCAATCGAAGGATATTATATTCAATGCCAAGACCTACCGTATGGCCAAGAGTTATTGATTTTCCTTCGGGGTGATCTGGATTAAATCCATAAAGAAGTTTATGTCTTCTATCAAAATACCACATACTAATTCCTGCAAATACAAAGGGCCGGAAGCGATATTTTTTTAATGGATGATAATTATAACGACTATCTAAATTAAATATAAATTCATTTTTATCTTCATCTTCATCTTCTATCCACGATGAAATGAATTGCCAATTTTTGTATCCGATACTTTTATGTAACAATGGAAAAGGAAGACAGTCATTATCAAATACAAATCTACAGTGAAAAGCATTTGGTAATGCATATCCAGAAAAATAAATACCAACTCGCCAATGACCGTTTTCTGTTTGTGATGGAAGTTCCTCTTCTGATGATTCGACTTGAGCTACTGCAGTATCTGTGTTCAAAAAAATCATGGAAATAAACACCATAAGCAAGCCGCAAGTATACGTAAAAGAAGAACGCGAATATAGCGATAAAAACGTGCGCATCGTATATTTTTCTAATTTAAGGAGTATAGAAATGGTCCGGAAAATTCGGATACATTGTTTATCTATAGAATGGAATTTATACGGAAAACTTGACAAGTCGAGCACTCGGTAGCCATTCCGCCGGTTAGCAATAACGGAAATGTCTTGTCTGTGGGCTTTCATCCTATTGGCCAGGGGCGGTTTCTGTGTGTTTCTCTCCAGTATACGAAATAAAAATGAGAATGTCAGGTTTTTCCTGTAAATCTTATCACAAGTGTATCCCCAAAAATTTAACATCCCGCCCTATGCAGATAAAATCTTTATATTTGCACGGGGTAGCGTAGCCTTCTATTTCGTGAGACCATGTGATGCCCAATAATTTATATTTTATGCCAATTCCAGAAGAAATGCCCAGCCATAGTGTTTTTCCGTCCGGACGATCTGTTTTAGCCTCCTCCGTAAATGTAAATTCTTTATTAAAATACCAAACAACAGGACCTCCGTATACATATATATATTTCCTGTAATAGTTATATCGTAGAGCAAATTTGAATATGTTTTCATTGTGATTAATTCCGCCATAATTATCATCTGCCCAACCTACAATTCCTTCATAGTTACCGTATCGTATACTCAAAAACGAAAAGGGATAGGGCATTATATCGTCTTCTGGATCCTCAATATCGCCACCATACCACGACACAAAGCTAAAGTTATCTACAATACCTGGCCAAGAAAAATAAACTCCAATTTGCATAAATACATCATCTTTCTGAGTATTTTCATCGCCTATTTCCTGAGCAGATACCGGGACTGCGGAAGGAATCATGCCCAAAATACAAAGCAGGAAGCCCAACAAGAAGATAGCGGGAGATGTAAAAATTCTTTTTGCGGTTATCATGGAAATGGTCCGATAAATTCGGACAGGTCGCTTATCTGTAGGATTGCGTTCTGTCATGCCGCCTCCGGTAGCGGCTTTCGTCTGTAGTATACGTCGTTGGGCGTCATATTGTCAAGGCCCTGGTGCGGGCGTTCTTCGTTGAAGTAGCGGATGTAGTCGCCGATGCGCTCTCGCGCCTCAGCAGGCGTGGCGTACGCATGCAGATTGATCTCTTCCACCTTGAGGCTGCGCCAGAAGCGCTCCACGTACACGTTGTCGATCCATCGACCCTTCCCGTCCATCGAGATACGCACCCCGTGCTCCTTGAGCACGCTGGTAAACGCCTCCGAGGTGAACTGCGACCCCTGGTCCGTGTTGAAAACCTCTGGTGCGCCGTAGCGATCTATCGCCTCCTTGAGCGCCTCCACGCAAAAACGAGCGTCCATCGTGTTAGAGACGCGGTGCGCAAGCGCCTTGCGAATGTTCAATAATTTTACTATTCAAGATGGATGCCTAATAATATCAGATCACCTGTAAAACATACAAAATTTTTATACCTACACGGTGAAAGCATAATTTCAAATTCGTGAGACCATATGAGTTTTAATAATTTATATTCGACGCCAATTCCAAGGCTCGTACCAAATGTCATAAATTTTCCATCTGGTCGATCTGTTTTAACCTCCACTTCTATGGGTTCTTCTGCTCCACAATCGTCATAAATAACATCAGTACCTGGACAAACATATCTTGTAAAAGAATGTTTTTTATTAAAATGAAAAAAGCTAACTCCCCCAAACCCATATAGATTCTTGCCACGTTGATTATAACGTATAACAGCCTTGAATATGTTCTCATTATAATCCGGTCCTTCATCACCATAAAAATCATTATTCCATCCAACAATGGCTTGAAATTTATCATATCCAATACTAACAAGAAAAAATGGATATGGCATAACATCATCTTCAGATGATTGAAAATCACCACCAGACGAAAAATACCCGCCGAAATGAGCTGTTCGGAGATCAGAGTTAAGCGGCATTAGAAGACCCCTACTGGAAAAATAAACTCCCACTCGTCGGTTCCGCCGAGTATCTTCCCGGTTTGTTTCTGTCTCTGTATCTTGTGCGATAACAGGGGTAGTAAACAATAAGAATCCAAAGGCGCCAAGGAGAAAGCAGCCCGCTAAAATGAAAATGTATTTTCTGAATAGCATCGTTTTTTCTGTTTATTTGAGCAAGATCATGCGACCCGTACGAAGAGAATACGCCCGCCGAGCCGCCACCGCACGCCTCTGCGCGAGCCGAGCCCGAGCCGAGCCCGCGCCGAGCCCGCGCCGAAATGCATCAACCCCAGGCCAACCGCCAGGGTCAACGCGTAGCGAAATGCCGACGAAAACAGGTTCATGCGTCCAGTAAGCGTACCTGCGGGGAAATACCACTCAAACACCGGAAAACCGTCCCAACCACGCCCAATAATACTTAGCGATTCCTTCAATGTCAAGAAAATTTCTCAAAATCCTGCCCCCAACCCCTTAAACCTGCCCGTGCACTCGCCAAACCCTCTCCGCTACCAATCCCCCGCCCAAAAAACAGAAATCACCCAAACCCGCCTCAAATTCCCCAAAAAAACCCGCATATCCTGCTCCGCCCCCCTGGAACCCCCTTATATCAGTTATTAACGACATCAAGATCAATTAATAACTGATTTCAAGTCAATTATTAATTGATCTCCAGATTTCTTTGTTGGAACTAAGGAAATAGAGGCGGTAAGCAGCCCCCACACTCCCCCCCTACCCATCCCACTCCCACGCCGACAAGGGTTCCATAAAATTGTGCGCCGTCAGGTCGTAGTGAATGGGCGTGACGGAAACGTACCCGTCCTGTACCGCCCCTACATCCGTATTTTGCCCGTCGTCCAGGTTGACGAACGTGCCCGTCATCCAGTAATAGGGTTTGTTGTTCGGGTCGAGCCGCTGATCGAACGATTCCTGCCAACGAGAATGCGCCTGTCGGGTCACGAGCATGCCCCGAATGGACGAAAGCGGAATGGGCGGAATGTTTACGTTCAAGAGCGTGCCGGGCGGCAGGCCCTCGGCCAGCACCTTTCGGGCCACGCGGCAGGCAATATCCCGGGAGGCGTCGAAATCGTTCGCTTCCCAATCGCAGAGCGACAAGGCTACGGCGTCGAACCCAAGAATAGCGGCTTCCATGGCCGCGCTGACGGTGCCCGAATAAATCACGTTCAGCGCCGTATTCGCACCCCGGTTGACGCCGCTGACCACCAGGTCGGGATCGCGGGGCAGCAACTCCTGAACCGCCAGTTTGACGCAATCGGCGGGAGTGCCCTGTACGCCGTACACGCGCACGGCCCCGTGCATATGGGCGTCCATAGGAAACGCCCGCACCGGATCGCGCAGCGTAATGGCGTGCCCCACGGCGCTCTGCTCCAGCAGCGGCGCCACCACATACACATCCCCCAGCGTGACCATGGCCTCCGCAAGCGCCGAAATACCCGGCGCGTTCACGCCGTCGTCGTTGCTGACCAGAATAAGCGGACGGTTTCCAGACGTCGATTCCATGGGGTTTATTCGCATTTCGCGCGTACGCAGCGAGCGCCGACGCCGTCAATAACTTTCGTCTTCGGAGGGAAAAGCACGGGCGCGGACATCCTCTACATAGCGCTGCACCGCTTCCGTAATCGTTGTTTCAAGCTGGGCGTACCGCCGCACGAACCGGGGCGCAAAATCCGTATTCAGGCCAAGTAAATCGTGCGTAACCAGCACCTGCCCGTCGCAATCCGCACCCGCCCCGATGCCGATCGCCGGAATCGACAGGGACGCCGAAACGTCTCGCGCCAGCCCCGCCGGAATTTTTTCGAGCACCAGCCCGAAGCAACCGGCTTCTTCGAGCAGCCTGGCGTCCTCCCGAATGGCGTCCGCCTCCTCCCTGTCCTGCGCCCGCACCCGGTACGTCCCGAACCGGTAAATGCTCTGGGGCGTAAGGCCCAGGTGCCCCATCACGGGAATGCCCGCGTCGGTGATGCGCCGGACCGCTTCCAGGGCCGGCTTGCCGCCCTCCATCTTGACGGCGTGCGCGCCCGCCTCCTTCATCACCCGGATGGCGGAAAGCAGCGCCTCCTTCGAATTCCCCTGATACGATCCGAACGACAGGTCCACCACCACGAGCGCCCGCCGCACCGCCCGAATGACGGACTGGGCATGGTAAATCATCTGATCCAGCGTAATGGGCAACGTCGTTTCGTAGCCCGCCATCACGTTGGACGCCGAATCGCCCACCAGAAGCACGTCTACGCCGGCGGCGTCCAGAATGCGCGCCGACGTATAATCGTAGGCCGTCAGCATCGCGATCGGTATGCCGTCGCGCTTCAGGTCCTGCAGGGTCTGCGTGGTGATTCGCCGGACGTCCAGCGCACCGGTAACGGCAGGTTCACGGCTCATGTCGGCGTCTCCTTCCCTGATCCCTGCCGGTATGCTGCGCACGCTATCCCGATATGCTGCGCCCGGCGACTAATTCGCGTCCGAGGCCGCCGCGGCGTCGGCAGCTCCTTCCTCGTCTACGTCCAGGCCCATCGCCCGCGCCACATGCAACGTGATGTCCTGCACGGTATCCGGGTTCACGTACAACAACAGCGGCTCCGTGCCGACCCGGGTGCGCAACACGATATCCAGGCCATTCGCGTCGGCCACTTCGTTGATGGCGTCCTGGATCAGCTCCAGAAGCGGCTGCATCAGCTCGGCCTGGCGCGCCGCCAGTTGCTGATCCTGACTCTGGGCCTCCGTCTGAATCTGCTCCTGCAGCTGCACCAGTTCCTGTTCGCGCTCCAGCCGGCGATCCTCGGAAAGCAAGGACTGTTGCCGCTGATACCGCTCCAGCCTTTCCTGGTAATCGGCGTACAAGGCCTGCAGGGATTCCTGGCTGGCGTCGAAATCCGCCTGGAGTTGCTGCTGCACCTGCTGGTACTGCGGCATATTGATCAGGATGATCTCATGATCGGTGAAGCCCACGGAGAGCGACTGGGCGCGGACGTCGTGCGAACGGCCCGCGGCGAGGGCAAGCAAAACCACGGCGAAAAGAAGGCTTCCTGCTGAGAGGCGCGTAGACATAATGAATCGTGGGCGTTTTCTGTGTGATGCGCGGCGTCCGGCCTGCATAGCAACGAGGCATCCGGGCCGCCGCAACGGGGCAATCAATTTTGACGATCTACATCGACGCCAAGTTCCTCAAGCACATCGTCGCTCAGGTCGAATTGCTCCTGAACGTACATGAAGATATAATCTCCGCTCTTGTCGAACACATAGTCGTACCGTTCCCGTTCGGCCACAGTTTCGATGGCTTCGAGCACGTTTTCCTGGATGGGACGGACCAGGCGTTCCTGCTCCTGAAAAACGCGCCCTTCCGGGCCGAAGTACTGGGACCGCAGTTGTTCCACATCCTCTTCGGCCCGAATGATTTCGTCGCGTTTCCGCTCCCGCTCCTCGTTCGTGTACAACAATTCCCGGGCCTGATATTCCCGAAACAGTTCCTCCACTTCGGTGCGGCTGGTTTCCACCTCCTCTTGCCATTCCTGGGCCATGCGATCGATCTGCTGTTGCACGGTGGCGTACTCCGGCATGTTCTGCAGGATGTACTCCGAATCCACGTAGCCCAGTTTTTGCTGGGCGTGCGCAGGAGCCGTCCCGAGCAGGGCGGAGAGCAGCAGCGCGGCGACAACGTACGAGGCGGGCCGGGCGGTATCCTTTAGAAACCCTGCCCAAGCGTAAACTGGAATTTCCATCTTTTCGAGCCGTCCTGACTGGAATTGGAATAAAATTCGTCGAAATTATACCCGTAGGCCACTTCCACCATCCGCAAGATCGGAAGGTACATGCGCAGGCCAACGCCGCCAGACCGAAATAGTTCTGCGGGATTGTACAGATCGAACCGGTCCCACGAATTGACGGCGTCGAGGAACGCATAGGGCTGCGCGGAGAGCTGCTCCGTCTGGATCGCCAGCCATTTTATTTCGGACATGTATTTGTTCAGTACGACGCCGCCCACCGGCTCGTCGTTCAGGCGCGGCCCTATCGAAGCAGAGGGATAGCCGCGCATATACACGATGTCCCGTCCGAAATAATTATAGTACCCCTGCGTATCGAACGGCGAACCGCCCACGAGGAAACGCTCGAAATCCACGCGATCCCCCGTAAGCGAACCCACATACCCGAAGTCGGCGCCAAACCGAACGGACAATTTGGGGGCCAGCGGGACATGCCACTCCGTCTTGAAGCGCGTCTTGTGATACTGCACGAACCCCGGGACGGGCGGCGCAATCTCAAGGGACAGCGAAAAACTCGACCCGGTGGAGGGGAAGATCGGATGATCCAGCGAATTCCTCGAAAGGCTCTGCTGGAACGTAGCGATGCGGCTCACGCCCTGCGGAATCGCCCCGAAGAGGTTCTGGTTATCGTAGTGCTGATAGCGCAGGGCGCTGCCCATGCTGAATTTGTCGTCCGGCCATTGCAGGCGCCGTTCGTAGAACACGCGGGCCGACGCCGTACGCAAATGCCCGTCCGACTGAAAGCCATAGTTGTACAGACGGCTGCTTCTTCTGCTGCTCCCGCCGCCGTAACTCGAATAGGAAAGCGACACGCCGACCGGCGTGGGACGTCCCCGGAACCAGGGTTCCGTATAGGAAAGCGAGTAATTCTGATAAAACGATCCGGTCGTCTGCACGCCGAGGGACAACTGCTGCCCGTCGCCCGAAGGCAGCGGGTCCCACGCCGATCCCTTGAACAGGTTTTGCGCCGAAAAATTATTGAAACCGAACCGGAGCATCAGGATGGGTCCGAAAGACCCCCACGATCCCGAAAGTTCCAGCTGATCGCTGCTCTGCTCCACAACCGAATAGCTCAGATCGACCGTTTTTTCGGCCTCGTCAATGTCTATCCCGGGGCCGCCGCCCAGCGATTCCTGCGTAAAATAATTCAGCTGGCTCAGGCGGCGAATCGACTCCTGAATGGCGTCGCGGCTGAAGGTCTGCCCCGGAATCGTATACAATTCCCGCCGGATGACATGCTCCTTGGTCTTCGTGTTGCCGGAAATGCCGACGTCGCCGAATTCGTATACGTCTCCTTCAAGAATATCGAAATGAATGTCGAGCGAATCTCCTTCGACCGCGCGTATCGTCGGCTCGATGCTAAAGCGCATGTAGCCGCGGTTCATGTACAGGCTGGAAATATCGCTGTTGTTCCTGTTCTGGTACAGGTTCTGCTCCAGCTTCGAACGGTCGAACGCTTCTCCCTGCACAATGCCCAGCGCATTGCCCAGAAACTCGTCGGGATACACCGTATTGCCCTCCCATACGACGTCGCGGACGAAATAGCGCGGGCCTTCCCGAACCGCCAGCTCCACGATGAGGCCCGGCTCGTCCCCCTGCACCACGAACACGGAATCACGGGTAATCCGCGCATCGTAATATCCGTTGTCGTTGTAGTGCCGCACGATATTGGTCAGGTCGGTTTCGTATTCGCCCCGGTTGAATTTCGACCCGCTCCAGAAACGCCACCACTTGTCCTCGTTCGTCTTCTTCATTTTGCGCTTCAGGCGAAAATCGGAAACGGCCTCGTTGCCCTCGATCCGGATTTCCTCGACCCGTACTTTCTTGCCCCGGTCGATCGCAAAATCCAGCGTGACCTGGCCGTCGTCGGTTTCCTCCCGGCGCACGTCCACCTTGGCGAGCAAATAGCCTTTTTCCCGAAAATACTCCTTGATCTGCCGGTCCGTCCGCTCGATATCCGAAGGACGCACGGGCGTACCCCGCAAAAGCGGCGCTTCTTCGCGCAAATCTTTCTGCTGCCCCTTCTTGATCCCGGAAAAGGTATACTCGGCCAGGCGCGGCTCCTCTTTCACGGCAATGGAAAGGTACACGCCGTTCCCCGAGCGCCGCTCCTCCACGATCTTGACGTCCGAAAAAAGGCCCAGTCGATATACCGAGCGCACGGCGTCCGCAATCGCTTCGTCGCCCGGCAACGTAACGGTGTCGCCCGCCGTCAGGCCGCTGGCCTGCGCGATAATGGCGCGCGCGCTTTCGCTATCCGACCCCGCCACCGTGACGTCGAGAATCTCGTAGGCCGCAGGCGGCGACGAATACGGGCCCGCCGCGGCAGGGGAGCCGGTCCCGCCCGCCAGCCCTTGCGCCTGGGCCGAAGCAGCAAGCGCGACGGCGAAAAACAGACACAGGGAAAGACACAGGAAAAAACACAGGGAAATGCTTGCGGGCATACCCGACGGAATGCGTCGGCTCGCCCTCGTCCGGGGAAATTCCGGAGCGGCCGCTGGCGCCTGAGACACGGGCATGGGTTGTATCGATGCGGTTGTTCCTTGCATGTAATGCATGTAACGAAGTTAATCGTTCGTTAGTATCCGTCCGAACCGCCGTTCCCGATCCTGATAATCCCGGATGGCCTCGTACAGCGCCTGTTGGCGAAATGCAGGCCAGTAGCAATCGGTAATGTACAATTCCGCATACGCCAGGCGCCATAGCAGAAAATTCGAGATCCGAAACTCGCCGCCGGTGCGGATAAGCAAATCCGGGTCCGGCAGGTACGAGGTTGTCAGGACGGATTCAAAAAGCGCTTCGTCGATATCGTCGGGCTCGAGATCGCCTGTGCGCACGCGCTCCGCCAGTTTCCGGGCGGCGCGCACAATCTCGAGCCGTCCGCTATACGATACCGCAATGGTCAAGGTCATCCGGTCGTTGTCGCGCGTCTCATCCATCACTTCCTGCAAGCTGCGCCGCACTTCGTCGGGCGTCCTGGACAAGTCCCCTACGGCGCACAGGCGAATATTGTTCTTGTCCAGCGTCCTCGTTTCGTGGCGAATGCTGTGCAAAAGCAACCGCATAAGGGCCCGCACCTCCGCGGAGGGCCGGTCCCAGTTTTCGTGGCTAAACGTGTACAGCGTGAGATATTTCACCCCCAACTGCGCGCACGTCTCGGTGATTTCCCGCACGGAATCGACCCCGGCGCGGTGTCCCGCCACGCGGGGCTTGCCCCGTTCGCGCGCCCAGCGTCCGTTTCCGTCCATAATCATGGCGATATGAGACGGAATCTCGCCCCGGCGTTTCAGTGCATCCTGCAACGCCGCGTCGTCGTCCGCGGACCTGTCCCTGTTTGTCGTACCCTTCACCGTCGAAAAACGCTACAGACGCAAAATGTCGTTAAACACAAGAAAGACCATGAAGGCGAGCAGCACCACCATGCCCACCTGTTGCGTAATCATGCGAAACCGCACGGACGGTTCCCGCCGGACAATCCCTTCGTAGATCAGAAAGACGAGATGCCCCCCGTCCAGCGCCGGAATTGGCAGAATGTTGATGATGGCCAACGTAATGGACAGCAACGCCACAATCTCCCAGAAAAACCCGGCGCCGACTTCCGTAGCCTGACTGATCACCTGGGCAATCAGGATGGGCCCGCCCAGATTTTCCCGAATATCTTCCCGGCCTGTGAACATGCGCCCGAGGCTCACCACGATAACCCGCGTATTGAGCCACGTATCGCCCATGCCGGCGCCTACCGCTTCGAACACCCCGAACCGCCGCTGCACGGCGCCGAATTCCTGCGCCAGCATCTCCGCGCTGGGCCCATACACGCCGAGGCGGTAGCCCTCGTCCTGCAACACCGGGGCCACCCGCGCTTCAAACACGGACGAGCCGGTCCCGAGAGAGTCGGGACGGCGCCAGCGGATGGTCGCCGGACGGCCCTCCGCAGCCTGTATCCGCTGCGTCATGTCCGCCCAAAAATGAATGTCTTCGCCGTCCATGGCCACGATCCGGTCCCCGGGACGCAAGCCGACCGAATCGGCGGGCGAACCCTGCATGATGGCGCCCAGCAACGCCGGCGCGATATACACGCCGAGCCGCGAGCGGCGCCGATTGATCTGGGTAAAGATGTCTTCCGGCCCGTGCGCCACGAGGGTATCGCGGCCCCGAAGCGCTGTCACGGTGAACGGATCGGCCGCCAACGACTCGATGCTTTCGAAATCCTCGTAGCGCTCGAGGGGCTTGCCGTTTACCGCCAGCAGGCGATCCCCCGTACGCAAGCCCATTTCATAGGCAATGGACGAATCCGCCACGAACACGGACTCGATATTTTCCGCAGGAATCGTCGACTCGCCGTACGAAAGCCGCAACCCCGTAAAAATGACGAACGCCAGCAATACGTTGAACACCACGCCTGCCGAAATCACGATCATGCGCTGCCACACCGGCTTGGCGCGAAACTCCCAGGGCTTCGGCGCCTCATTCAGGCCCTGCGTATCCATACTCTCGTCCACCATGCCCACGATTTTCACATAGCCCCCGATCGGCGTGGCCCCAAGCACATATTCGGTCTCTCCCACCTTTTTTTTCAGAATTCCGGGAGGAAATCCGACGGAGAACCGGTCCACGCGCATCCCGAACAACTTGGCGAACAGGAAATGGCCCATCTCGTGCACGAACACGAGCAAGGTGATGGCGAGAAGAAACGGAACCACATACGACAGGAGTATCCCGGGAACCGCCCGGAAAATCTCGACAATCATCTCCATCAGATCTCGATATGCTGTGAATCGCCCCGCAAAAGGCATGTCGGGAAAGTGCGGGGCCCAGAATAGTAGTACGGAACCGTATTATATGGCGATCGTCCGGGCATGTTCCAGAACGATGTGGCGGGCCTCGGCGTCGCAGGACACAAGGTCGTCCAGCGACGGTTCCGCATGGGCAGGCATACGGCCAAGCGTCTCTCCGATCGCGTCGGGAATGTCGGTGAAGCGGATTTTTTCCGCCAGAAAAAGGGCCACCGCCTGTTCGTTCGCCGCATTCAGGATCGCCGGCGCCGCCCCGCCGGCGGCCAGCGCCTCGTACGCCAGGTCGAGGCACGGGAATTTGGCGCGGTCGGGCGGTTCGAAGTCCAGCTGCATGGCGTCCGACCAATCGAGGCGTTCGTGCGGCGCAGCCCATCGCTCCGGGTAACTCAGCGCATACTGAATCGGCAGGCGCATATCCGGCAAACCCAGTTGCGCCTTGACGGAGCCGTCCCGGAAAACCACCAGAGAATGCACGATGGACTGCGGATGCACCAGCACCGAGATGCGTTCCGGCGGCATGTCGAACAGCCAGTGCGCCTCCACCACCTCCAGCCCCTTGTTCATCATGGTCGCCGAATCGATCGTAATCTTGGCCCCCATAGACCAGTTCGGGTGCGCCAAAGCTTGCGCTTTGGTGATGGTTCCGAACGTATCCGCGGAGCGCATCCGAAACGGCCCGCCCGACGCCGTCAGCACAAGGGATTCGACGCTCCGCCCGGGTTCGCCCGCAAGGCACTGGAAAATAGCCGAATGCTCGCTATCGACCGGCAGCAACATCCCCGCTCCGTCTTGCAGAAGCGACGTAACGAGGCGCCCGGCGACCACGAGGGTTTCCTTGTTCGCCAGGGCCACTTTCTTGCCGGCGCCGAGCGCAGCGACGACGGACCTGAGCCCGGCGAAGCCTACAAGCGCCGCCACCACCGTATCCACTTCGTCCAGCGCCGCCGCCTCGCACAGTCCTTCCTGTCCGGTCAGCACGCGGATACCGAGCGGAGCCACCGCCTCCCGGACCTGTTTGCGGCGGGAGGCGTCCCCGATGACCACGCATTCGGGCAAAAACTCCCGGGCCTGCGCAATCAACAGGTCCGCATTCGAGCCGGCGGTCAGCGCGCGTACGTCGAAACGGTTCGGGAAAAGGCGCGCAACGTCCAGCGTTTGCGTACCGATGGACCCGGTCGATCCGAGGATAGCGATCCGCTGCGCGTCCGTCCCCCGGGCAAGCGGGCGCTGAGTCTGGGCATGGTGCGTAGGCATGAAGCGCAGCAAGGAAATTGTTTGGCGGATCTCACGAAAAATTACGCAAGACGCCCCGAATACCGACGGTCGCATGAAACATACCGCGCACGAAAACAATATCAAAAGGCAGTCCGATTCGAGCTTCCCGCGCGCTTTTTAGGGATGCTCTGATTAAGTCCGCGAAGATCAGAGGCAGCGAGGGGTGTGCTGGCAAGGAATGACGAAGCAGCGTGGCAGGCCCCACGTAATGAGGAATGACGCAGCCAGCGCGCTCCTCGATGCCTCCCGAAGGGCGCTTCACGTCCACGATTCTGTGAATCGCCGTGTTTTTTGCTGATTTTAACGATGGAATCATTACAAACGCTATGTGCGTACGTGAAGCGCTGATCGAAGTGGATTTGATCAGTGCATCCTTAGGGATACGCTGCGGATACGCGGTCCGATCGGCGCATCCTGAAGGTCGTTGTACGCTCTGCGCCCCGTATGATACGAACGTGCTCCTTGCTTCCCCAGTCATGGGCCGGCGTCCTTGTGCTCGCCGCGCTGTGCTGCGCACCGGTTGTCGATACGGCGGGACAATCGCAGGAAGACCCGCAGCTGGCCCGTTTTCGTCTGGCCGAGGCGTTGCTGCGGGCTGGACAGTTCGACCAGGCCATTGGCTTGCTGGAAGACTTGTATGCGGACGCGCCGCACAACGAGGCCTTCTACGCAAAACTGAAAGAGGGCTACGAAAACGTAAAGCGCTACGACGAAGCCGCTGCGCTGGTCGAAGCGCGGCTGGCGCATACGCGCTCCGCGACGCTGCTCTCGGACTTGGCCCGCATCCGCTATTTGCAGGGCAACGAGCGCGAAGCGCAGGCGACCTGGGAAGAAGCCGTGGCCACGGCGCCCACCGACCCGAACGCCTGGCGCGTCGTCTACCGGTCCCTCGTGAACGTACGGGAATTCGACCGGGCCGTGTCCATGCTGGAACAAGCGCGGAACGCCACCGGAAAGCCCGACCTCTTTCGGGTGGACCTGGCCTGGCTATGCAGCATTTCGGGGCGCCACGACCAGGCAGCGGAAGAATATCTGGCCCTGCTCCGGGAAAACGAGGGACATCTTGATTTCGTGCGTTCGCGCATGGCCGCCTTCATGGAGGACCCGGAAGCGCGGGCGCCCAGCATCGCGGTCGTGCGGGACGCCGTCCAGACGGATCCGTTCTACCGGGTATGGCGGGAATTACTGGGATGGCTGTACGCGGAGGCCGAGGACTTTCCGCGGGCGCTGGTCGAATACCGGGCCATCGACGGGCTGGAAAACGGCCAGGGAAACAGGCTGTTCGAATTCGCCCTTGCGGCGGCCGACGCCGGGGCCTGGGAAGCAGCGGCAGAAGCCTGGCGGGAAGTGTTGACGCAGCATCCCGCCGCGCCGGCGGCGCCGCGAACGCTCGCCGCCCTCGGCGCCATGCATACGCGGCGGGCCGAGGAAACCGGCGAACGCGCCTTCGACGAAACCGGGCAGCGGATTCCCGCGCCGCATTACGACGAAGCGTTTGCAACCTACCAGGCGTTCTTGCAACAATATCCGCACCATGCACTGTATCCGGATGTGTTGCACCGCGTCGGGCGCTTGCACCAGCATGTTTTTCTGGATACCGGCGCCGCCGAAGCCGTTTTCCGGCAGGCCATGGCTGCGTTCCCGGATACGCGCGCAGCGGATCGGGCCGCATTCGACCTGGCGCATATCGCCATCGTACAGGGGCAACTGGAGGAGGCCCGCCTCCGTTTCAATCGGCTCATCGAGCGGCTTCGGACGGGCGAACTGGCGGAGCAAGCCCGCTTCGACCTGGCCCGCATTCATCTGTTCGCCGGAGAATTCGACGCGGCGCTGGGACTGGTCGATATTATCGATGCGCATACCTCGACAAACGTTTCGAACGACGCCATCGAGCTGAAAATATTGCTCCTCGAAAATCGCGGACCCGATTCGCTCGACACGCCGCTCCGGCGGTACGCCGCCGCCCTGCTTGCCCAAACACAACAACGCCGGCTGGCCGCCCTCGATTCGCTGGACGCCTTGCTGGCCGCGTACCCCAGCCATGCGTTGGCCGACGAAGCCCGCTTCTTGCGCGGGGAGATGCTGCTTGCCGGCGGACGCCGGGAGGAAGCCTTTCAGGCGTTTGCGGAAATTCCCCTCATGCATCCGGCGAGTTTCCTCGCGGACCGGGCGCTGTTCGAGGCGGCGGGCATTTTGTCGCTGGATCCGGACGCCCGGGAAGAAGCCGCCGCCACGTATCGGCGGCTGTTGTCCGAATACCCCGGCTCCCTCTTTGCGGACAAGGCCCGCGACCGCCTGCGCCAGCTCCGGGGCGACGAGGGCGCCTGAAACCATCTGTCTTCCGAATTCCCGACTTCCCTTGACAACCATGCTTCTTCGCAGTATTCGATGGTGCTTGCTCCTGGCGCTGCTGCCGCTCGCCACGGGGCCCGTCCGGGCGCAAGACATCCTGATCCCCATGGATATTCGGCAGTCCAACCACCTGAAGGCGTACGGCGTCGTATTCTGGCTGCTCGAACAGGGCGAGCCGGTGGACTGGCTACTGAATTACCGGGGCGGCTCCTTCCTGAGCAGCGGATTCGATCGGCTCGAAGAGGAATTGCAGGTGCGCGGCGTGCATTTCGAGCGCATCGCCCCGGGCGCCTCCGCCCGCATCGTGGCCGAAGTGGAAAGCGAAGACTACAACACGGCGATCGTCCGCCTCGAAACAGCGCCGAACATCGCCGTGTACGCGCCGGACCAAACCCTGCCGTGGGACGACGCCGTGCTGCTGGCGCTCGAATACGCCGAAGTGCCGTACGACATGCTGTACGACGAGAATATCATGGACGGGGAACTCCGCGAATACGACTGGCTGCACCTGCATCACGAAGATTTCACGGGGCAATACGGCAAGTTCCTGCAATACCGGAACATACCCTGGTACATCGAACAGCAGCGGCAGGCCGAGGAAATGGCGGCGCGGTACGGCTTCCGCAAAACCAGCCACCTGAAACTGGACGTGGCCAAAACCATCAAGGACTACATGGCGCAAGGGGGCTTCCTGTTCGCCATGTGCTCCGGCACGGATACCTACGATATTGCGCTGGCGGCGCACCAGACGGACATTGTGCCGGCGGAGTACGACGGCGACCCGGTGGACCCGGACGCCCTGGCGCGCCTCGATTTCGACGTCACGCTCGCGTTCGAAGATTTTACGCCCGTTTTTCATCCCGGCGAATACGAACATTCGAACATCGACGTGGGTCCGCCGCCGCCCGCCTTGCGCCATCAGGCCCTGGACTACTTCACGCTATTCGAGTTCAGCGCAAAATGGGACCCCGTGCCCACCATGCTCACGCAAAATCATGTCTCGACCGTCAAGGGATTCATCGGACAGACCACCAGTTTCCGCAAGGCGCTCGTGAAACCCTCGGCGGTGGTGCTCGCGGAAGCACCCAATCGGGATGAGGTCAAATATTTGCACGGAAACTTCGGAGAAGGCACCTTCACGTTCTATGCGGGGCACGACCCGGAAGATTATCAGCATTTCGTAGGCGATCCGCCCACCGACCTCGATTTGCACAAGAATTCGCCGGGATACCGGCTGATCCTGAACAACATTCTCTTTCCTGCGGCCAAGAAGAAAAAGCAGAAAACCTGACCGCGCGCCGCCCGGCAGGCGCTTGCCGCGTACGTCCACGCCTCATTCCCAGGAACATGTCGTTATGAATGTCTCCAACGCATGCGCACTGCGAGCCGTCGCCGCGCTGACGCTCTGCATGCTGGCGACGACCGGAACCGAACGCATCCATGCGCAGCAGCGTCCGGGCAGCATGGCGGCAGGGGTACAGTTTGGAACGCCCGGCGGCGTATCCTTCAAACGGTACCGAAAGCCGCGATTCGCCTACGAAGCGCTGGCTTCGTGGAATCTCAACGATTTTTTCTTCCTTTCCGGGCATGTGTTGCGGGAACGCGCTATTCCGGCTTCTCCGCTTGGGTATTATTTTGGGCCGGGCGTCCTCGCGGGCGCGCAGCAAAAAGATTCGCAAAGCGATTTCGTGCTGGGCGTCAGCGGAACGTTCGGGATCCATTTTTTTGCAAACCGCTATGAGGTCTTTTTACAGGCGAGTCCCCGATTGAACCTGTTGCCCGGAACCACCGGGCATCTTGGCGGGGGCATCGGGGTACGCTACTATTTCAGGAAATAGACATGTTCAGGAAATAAACATGCTGATCGCAACCCTTGCGAGCGCGGCGACGCGTTCGGGCGCACGCGATATACTACGCAACAGAAACGCCGGCGCCGCGGAAATCGCGGAAAACCCGGCGCATCCCGAGGCAACCGGCGCACGCGACCCAAGGCAAAAACGCACAGGAACGTCATGTTGTACGAGCGCATACTCGTAACAGGAGCAAACGGCCTGCTCGGCACGGAACTGGTCGGCCTGCTTGGCCGGTTTTCCGAATACGACGTGCTGGCCACCGGGCGCAGCGAAACGACCCGGGCCCCGGGATCGCATGGATACATGCCCCTGGACATTACGGCGCGCCGCGACGTGCGCCATGCGTTCCGGAATTTCCAGCCCAGCGTCGTGATCAACTGCGCAGCCATGACCGACGTGGATCGCTGCGAGACGAACCGGGAGGCTTGCTGGAAAGTGAATGTGGACGCCGTGGAAACGCTGGCGCAACAATGCAAGGACGCCGGCGCCCGCCTCATTCAGCTTTCCACGGATTTCGTGTTCGACGGGCTGGACGGCCCCTATCACGAAGACGCCCGGCCAAACCCGATCAATTTCTACGGAAAATCCAAACAAGCCGCCGAGAATGCCGTGCGGAAAGCCGGCTTCGACAAGTGGGCCATTGTCCGTACGGTGCTGGTGTACGGCGCCGCATCGCGTGCGAACCGCTCCGATTTCGTACTTTGGTTGCTGGAGCGGCTGTCTTCGGGACAATCGGTCCGGATTGTTACGGACCAATGGCGGAATCCTACGTGCGTGACCGACCTCGCGGCGGGCGTCGAACGCCTCGTGCGGCGGCAGCGCAGCGGCATGTTCCATCTTTCCGGCGCGGAATGGATGTCCATGTACGAGTTCGCCCGAACGATCGCCGAGACGTTCGGCCTGGACGATACGCTGATCCAGCCGGTCGATAGCGCTACGTTTCGACAAACCGCCGAGCGCCCGGCCAAAACCGGATTGATTATCCTGAAAGCCCAAACGGAACTTGGTTACCGCCCCAGGCCGCTCCGGGAGCGCCTGCGCAAGATCGGGCGTCCGTAACCGCTCCCTTCGAACCCCTTGTTCGCATTCCTTGTCCGCACTCCTTATCCCCCAAACGCATCGTTTGCTACGTGATCAACATTCAGCTACTTCGCGAAGACCCCGAACGCATACGAAAAGCCATCCGGGACAAGGGAGCCGGGGACCCCGCGCTCGTCGACGAACTGGCGGCGCTGGATAAGGAGCGGCGAAATCAGTTGGCGGCGCTCCAGACGGCGCAGGCCCGATCCAATGCCGTCTCGAAGGAGGTCGGACAGTATATGCGAAGCGGTCGCAAGGAGGAAGCCCAGGCGCTCATCGCCGAATCGAACGCCCTGAAAGCATCCATCCGGGAACGCCAGGACGCCGCGGCGCAGGCCAGCGAACGCCTCGAACGGGGCCTCCTCGAAATTCCCAATATTCCCTATGCGGACGTACCGGTCGGGCATACGCCGGCGGAAAACCGGACCGTCGCCCGGCATGGCGAACGGCCCGCCTTCGATTTCGAGCCGCTTCCGCATTGGGAACTGGCCGAGCGGCACGGCCTCATTGATTTCGAGCGCGGCGCCCGGGTCTCGGGGGCCGGATTTCCTTTCTACCGGGGCAAGGGCGCGCGACTCCAGCGCGCGCTCATCAATTACTTCCTGGACCTCGCCACCGAGCAAGGCGGCTACGAGGAAATACAGGCCCCGCTGCTGGTGAATGCAGACAGCGCCCGCGGGACGGGCCAACTCCCGGACAAGGAGGACCTGATGTATGAAGTACCCAGGGACGGACTCTACCTGATTCCCACCGCCGAAACCCCGGTGACGAACCTGCATCGCGGAGAAATTCTGGACGGAGCGCGCTTGCCGATCCGCTACGCGGCCTGGACGCCCTGCTTTCGACGCGAGGCGGGCTCGTACGGCAAGGACGTGCGCGGCCTGAACCGCCTCCATCAGTTCGACAAGGTGGAACTGGTCTGGTTTACGCGTCCGGAGCAAAGCGGGGAGGCGCTGGAAACCCTGCGCAGCGATGCGGAACGTCCGCTGAAAGGATTGGGCCTGGTCTGGCGCGTGCTGCTGATGTGCACGGGGGACATGGGCTTTACGCAAGCCAAAAAATACGACCTCGAAGTCTGGAGTCCGGGACAGGAGCGCTGGCTCGAAGTGTCTTCGATCTCGAACTTCGACGATTTTCAGGCGCGGCGCATGCACATCCGGTGTCGCCTCGAAGGCCATAAAAAGCCGACGCTTGCGCATACGCTCAATGGATCGGGGCTGGCGCTTCCGCGCATCGTGGCGGCGCTGCTCGAACAGTATCAACAGCGCGACGGAACCATCGCCATCCCGGAAGCGCTGCGCCCCTGGACCGGTTTCGACCGCATCGGATAGCCCCCATGACCGTACGCTCCTTCGCAGACCGTCTTTTGGACCGTCAGGCCCAGACTGGCTCGCTCGTGTGCGTGGGCCTGGACCCCGATCCCGCCCGGCTTCCCGCTCCGCTCGCCGGACGGCAGGACGCCGCCGGGGCCGTCCTGGCATTCAACGAGGCCATTGTGGAGGCTACGTCGGATCTGGCGGCGGCCTACAAACTGAACCTTGCCTTTTTTGAAGCCCTCGGCGCCGACGGCTGGCGCGTTCTGGAGGCCACGCTGCGCGCGATTCCGGCGGACACGCCGGTCATTGCCGACGGAAAACGCGGCGATATCGGCAATTCGGCGCGCTTCTATGCACAGGCGTGCTTCGACCTGCTCGGCTTCGACGCCTGTACGGTATCGGGATACATGGGGCGAGACAGCGTAACGCCGTTCCTCGCCTGGCCGGGGCGGGGCGTCTTTCTGCTGGCCCGGACGTCCAATCCGGGCGGCGCGGATTTTCAGCGCAGGGACTGCGAGGGCATGCCGCTCTACGAACAGGTGGTGCGGACCGCGCGGACCTGGACATCTCCGGGAAACGCGTCGGGGACGCTTGGCTTCGTGGCGGGCGCGGCGGACGCGGAAGCCCTGCGGCGCATACGCATCCTGGCTCCCGACGCCCCGTTGCTTGTTCCCGGCGTAGGCGCGCAAGGAGGCGATATCGGACGCGTGCTGCACGCCCTGCGCGAGGGGTCCGGCCCCGTGCTGGTCAACAGCAGCCGGGCCATCCTGTACGCCTCGGCGGGGCAGGACTTTGCCCCGGCGGCCCGCCGGGCGGCGGAAACCTTGCGGACGGCGCTGGGGTCGGCGCGGGGGTAAGCAGGCGGACGTTTGTGCGCGGGCGTTTGCGCGAGCGCGGGCAACGATTCAAATGACGGTATCGTCCGGAATGTGCGCGTTCTTGGGAATGACGATAATGCCGTCGCGCACGAAATAATTCTCGCCGTCCGCGTGCCGCACCCCCTCCCGCCGCTTGATCACGCACCGTTTCCCTATCTGTACGTTCCGATCAACGATGGCGCCCTCGACGTAGCTTCCCGCGCCGATGCCCGGGCTGGGCGGTCCCTCTGGCGGATTCCGCAAACGGGGGTCGTGCCATGCATAATAGTCGGCCCCCATAAAAACCGTGTTCTCGACGGTGGCGCCCGCGCCGATATACGAGCGAATGCCTATCACCGACTTTGATATGCGGCTGTTGACCACGACGGCCGCCTCCCCGATGAGGGAATCGTCCACATGGGAATTCAATATCTTGGCGGGCGGCAGCATGCGCGTATTCGTGTACAGAGGCGCCGTAGCATTATAAATATCATATTCGGGGGAGCGCTTCGCCAGCATCAGATTGGCCTCGAAGAACGACTCCACCGTCCCGACGTCGCTCCAGTACCCTTCGAACGCATAGCTGGCCACCGGATACTTTCGAATCGCTTCCGGAATGATTTCCTGACCGAAATCGTTCGCATCCGGCCTGGCGGCGAGCAGCGACTGCAACACGTTCTTGTCGAACACGTAAATACCCATGGAGGCAAGAAAAACGCGCCCGGCGCCGCGCATCTCCTCGCTCACCGGGCTGGCCTTGTCCGCCAGGCCGTCCGCCGCAGGTTTTTCGTAAAATTCGGTAACAAATCCGTTTTCTGTCTTGACGATGCCGAAGGCAGGCGCTTCCTCCGCGCGCACCGGAATCGTAGCGAGGGTAACGCCCGCGCCGCTGTCGATGTGGTGCTGCATCAACTTCCGGTAGTCCATGGTGTAGAGCTGGTCGCCCGACAAAATGAGCACATGGGAATGCCGGTAGGCGCGCATATTGGACAGGGACTGGCGCACGGCGTCCGCCGTGCCCTGGAACCAGGTTTCGGATTCCGGGGTCTGCTGGGCGGCCAGCACGGTAACGAACCCGCCGCGGAACCGGTCGAACTGGTAGGTGCGCGCAATATGGCGATTCAGGCTCGCCGAGTTGAACTGCGTAAGCACGAATATCCGGCTAATATCCGAATTGATGCAGTTCGACACCGGAATATCGATCAGCCGATATTTCCCTCCCAGCGGAACCGCTGGTTTGGATCGATGCATCGTAAGCGGGAAGAGCCGTTTTCCAGCGCCTCCCCCGAGAATAACGGCAAGTAATTCGTCCATGGTGCGCAATGAGTCCCTGAATTCGTGATAAAATATCGCATGGCTCTTCTCCCAAGGTACGAATGCCGAAACTATAATGCCGGACGGCGAGCCATTCCGGGAAACTCCCTTGGGGCGATGCGGTACACAAAAAATCTGTTCCTGGCGGTTTTTGCGGTATGCACGACAAATCCTCTGAACTTCTGCAGCGCATTCGAGCGCGCCTGCGCGCCACGGCCCGGCGCATGACACTGGCCGAATTTCTCTTCGGGTGCGTCCTGACCGCAGGCGCCGTGGCCGGGCTATGGCTTGTGGCGACGCTCATCGAGGCGGGATGGCGGCTGGACGTAACCCCGCGAAGCGTGCTGCTCCAGGCCGTCGGGTGGACTTCGCTGGGCCTGCTGGCCTGGTTCCTGATTCGCCCCCTGCTGATGCTGTCGGGGCTTTTGCGCGACCGCCCCCTGCATGTCGTCGCCCGCGAGATCGGGCATCGCATGCCGCGCATCGGGGACCGCCTCGTAAACCTGCTGGACCTTTCGGAAGGTCGGCACAGCGACGCGCCGCCGCCCCTCCTGGATGAAGCCATGCATATGCTGGGCGCCGACGTCGAGGCCGTCCCGTTCGAAACCGTGGCCGATTTTTCCAAAGCGAAACGGAGCCTGCGCTTTGCCGCCATCCCGGTTATTTTGTTGCTGGCCTTCCTGGCCGCCGCGCCCGGAACCTTCACGGGCGCCTCGGCCCGCCTCCTTTCGCCTGGTGCCCATTTCGACCGCCCGGTCCCGTTCCAGCTCCACGTAACGCCCGGCGACATCGAAATAGCCAAGGGGTCCACGCTCACCATCGAAGCCCGCACGACAGGACAAGAACGGCCCGACGTCCTCGAAATAGCGATCCGGCGCGATACCGAAGATCACGTTGAGACCCTGCGCCTGCGGGAAGATTCAATCGGCGTATTCCGGCACGAAATAGAGAATGTCCGGCGGCCGCTGCGCTATCGCGTGACGGCGGGCCCCGTAGCCAGCCCATGGCGTCGCGTATCCGTCATCGACTACCCGCTGGTCCGCAGCCTTCGGATCACGCTGCGCCCTCCGGCCTACGCAGGCCTCCCCGCGCAGGAACTGGACCCGGACATGGGCGACGTGGCGGGGTTGCCCGGCACGCGCGTGGACCTTGATCTTGCCCTCGGCGGCTCCGAAACCGTCCGGGCCGCCATCGCCTTCGACGACGGCGCCTCCGCCCCGCTCGAAATACGCGACGGACGCGCGGCGGGCGCCTTCACGATAACAAGGAAGGGGGCGTACCGGATCCTGCTGGAAAATGCCCGGGGCGCGCACAACCATGACCCCATCGAGTATACCATTTCCGTCGAGGAAGACAGCGCGCCGTCCATCCTGCTGACGCGCCCGGAGCCGGACGCCTTGCTGGACGAAACGCTGCAACGCACGCTCGAAGGCAGCATCCGGGACGACTTCGGATTCCATGACCTTGCGCTGTTCTACCGGCTTTCGGAAAGCCGCTTCGGCGAGCCTTCCGACACGTTCGAAAAGATTCCGTTGCCCCTCCCCGATCCGCGCTTGCCGGATCAACGCCTGACCTACGTCTGGCTTATCGGCGAAACGACCTCCCTCGATCCGGTCCCGGGAGACGTGATCGAATACTTTGTGCGCGTGCGCGACAATGATGCCTGGGCGGGCTACAAGGCGGCGCAAACGGCGCCGCGCTTCCTCCGGATGCCGTCGCTCGCCGAACGGTACGAATCCTTGCGCGAGGAGCAGGAAGGCGTAGAATCCCGACTCCTCGACATCCTGGACCAGGCGGAGCAGTTGGACGAACAATTCGACGAACTGCGCGACGAGGTGCGCAACAAACAGCGCGCGGACTGGGAAGACCAGCGGCAGCTGGAGCAGATTGAGCAACAGCAGCAACGCATGGAGGAGCAGGTAAACGATCTGGTCCAGCAGGTCGAATCCATGAACCGCACCGCCGAGCGCAACAATCTGCTAAGCGACGAAACGCTTTCGCTGTACCAGGAACTGCAAGAAGTCGTCGAGGAGATCGATTCGCCTGAATTCCGGGAGGCGATGGCGCAATTGCAGGAGGCTATCGCCAACCTGGACCTGGCGCAGGTGCAGGAAGCCATCGAGCAGTTCGAATTCAGCGAAACGCAGTACCGGCAACGCCTGGAGCGCACGCTCGAATTGTTCAAGAATTTGCGTGCGCAACAAAGCCTCGAAGAAGCGGCGCGCAGGGCCGAAGAACTGGCGCGTCAGCAAGAACGCATGGAGGAAGAAACCGCCGGGCTGCAACAGGAAGACCCGGAAGGCGCCGAAAACCAGGCAAATCCCGAAAACCCGGAAGACCCGTCCGCCCCGGCAGACCCGGCAGACGAAGCGCAAGCGCCTTCGGAACAGGACCCGGAAGCGTCCGCAGGCGACGCCGAAGACGAAAACGGAACGCCGCAAGACCCCTCCGAACAGGAACGGCTCGCGCAGCGACAGGAAAGCGCCGTAGAAGAAATGCAGCAACTGGAAGAATTAATGAACGAGGCGCAACAGCGGATCCAGGAAATGCAGCAGGGCCCGGCACGCGACATGCAACAGCTGAACCGCTCAATGCAGGAGCAAAACATGCCGCAGCAATTGATGGAAAACGCCGATCAGCTGCGCTCCAACCAGCTGGACGAAGCGCAATCCGGGCAACAACGCATGCAACAATGGTTCCGGCGCCTTCGAAACGACCTGAACGCCCTGCAATCCAGCATGCAGGGCGCGCAACGGCAAATCAACCTCGCGGGGTTGCGGCGAGCGCTCGGCGATGTGCTCACGCTCTCGCAGGAGCAGGAAACGCTTCGCAAAAATCTCCTTGAGCATGTTTCGAATCAACCCTCGCTACGGGAGGAGGCTCGCCTGCAGGATGCCTTGTCCGCGGGGTTCGCTACGGTCATTGACTCCCTCAGAAGCCTTGAAAAAAACATTCCCCAGTTGAGCAGGGAAGTGCAACGCCTGTCGGGACAGGCGCTTATGGAAATGGAACAAGCCACAAGCGCCATGACGGATCGGGCGGTCGCCGAGGCGGGAGGCCGCCAGACCGCCTCCATGATGCACTTGAACGAACTGGCCTTGCTGCTGGCCAACGTACTGGACCAGCTCATGAATCAGCAGGGATCCGGCGGCGGCAACAGCATGCAGCAGGTCATGCAGCAAATGCAGCAAATGGCGCAGCAGCAACAGCAACTGAACCAGCAAATCCAGCAATTCCTGAACGACATGCAAGGGAATCGGCTCGGAAGCAATATGGAACAGCGGCTGCAACAAATGCGGGCGCAGCAACAAGCCATACGGGATCAACTGGGCCAGGTGCGGCGCAACCCGGAAGCCCGCGGCAAACTGCTGGGCGACCTGGACAAAATCGCCGACGACATGGAAGAAACGCTGCGCGAGCTGGAAGCGCGGCGCGTAGCTCCGCAAACGATCGAACGGCAACGCCAGATTCTGCAACGCCTGCTGGACGCCCAGCGCTCCATGCAGGAACGGGGCCGCGAACGGCGAAGAGAATCGCGCGAAGGACAAGACGCGCCCCGCAACGTCCCCCCCGACGCCCTCCCCGAAGACCCGGCGGATACGCTCCATCGCGACCTGATCCGGGCCCTCGAAAGCGGCTACGCGCCGGACTTCGAAGAACGGATCCGGCGCTATTTCGAGATCCTCCAGCGCGAGGAGCAGGCGCCGTGATCCGACGGCCCAAAACGGCCTTTCTTCTCCCAAACTTGGAAAACAGATTCGTTTTCCGTATATTTTCTGGTTACGTGCACCCTCGTTTTCGTATCGTTACGCATTCTGGCATACCCATCCGATTCCGATGAAGATTCTCTTTGTATCCGATGCAGTCACTCCCTTTTGTACATCTTCAGGCGCCGCAACCATAGTTCGAAACCTCCCCGAGCAACTCTACAACGAGGGAGGATACGAAATGCGCATTATGATGCCCCGGTACGGCGTCGTCAGCGAACGCAAAAATCGCCTCCACGAAGTGATTCGCCTTTCCGGAACGCGCATCAAGATGGCTACCCGCACGGAAACGCTCAAAGTGAAGGTGGCCTCGATACCGGGCACGCGCTTACAAGTCTATTTCATGGACAACAACCAGTATTTCAAGCGCAAAGGCGTGTATCGCACGGCCCAGAATCCGCAGTTTTTTGAAGATAACATGGAGCGGGCGCTGTTTTTTGGACGGGCCTCGCTCGAAACCATCCGCAAGCTGGGCTGGGCGCCGGACGTCATTCATGCGTTCGGGTGGCTGAGCGGCTTCGTCCCCATGCTATTGCAAACCGAATACGCCGGAGAGGACATTTTCGGAAACACGCAAAGCGTATTCACGCCGATCGCGGCGCCGTTCGACGACGCGATCGACGACGCGTTTGCGGACGCCGAACGCCTGGACCACGGCGCATCTCTTGTCGGCAAAAACCCGAACGGCGTCGGCAGTATGTTTGCGGACGCCACCATCTCCCTTGCGCAAAGCGAGGACACGCCAGCCGGCGCAGTATCGTTTGGGGATACGCCCGGCGAGCAATGCGAAACAGCCCGGGCGGCGTACGAACAGTTGCTGCGCAAGGTGGCCGCCTGAAAGACGCGCTTGAGGAAGCGCTGCCCGCGACGCGCAGGGAACCCTTCGGCGTTTTGCGCATACGCAACGTTTTGCCTTTCGCAATAAAATCCGGTCGATGTCGTTCCTCATCCTACCGGATACCTTGCTTCAACACTGCGCCCGCGTGAAGACTGTACTGCCCTCCCTCGTTGCATGCGTATGCATGGGCGTCCTCCTGGTCGCCTGCGACGATCCCGCCAACGTAGGCGGAGACCTGCTGGGCGCCGCCGGAGGCGAACCGCTCAACACCGTCGAACCCCTCTCGTCCTTGCGCCCGACGGAATGGACCCCGTCCGACAGGCCCGCGCGCGTCCTGACGGGCATGGTGGACGATCCCGCGCTCGGCCGATACGAAGTGCAGGGATATTTCGACGTGACCGCCCTCTCCTCGGACGATTTTCGGGCCGGCGTCGTCGAGTCCGTCGAGTTGCGCCTGCGCCGGACCTATGTATACGGCGATTCGACCAGCGAGATGCGCGCCGCCCTGCGGCAGATCGACGAGGACTGGAAGACAGACGACCTATCTCTCGGCGCCTCGTTCGCTACGGGATCGATTATTACAGAATTCACCTTCCTGGCCACGGACACGCTGGTCGTCGTTCCGCTGCCCGATTCCTGGGTTTCGGAACACGACGCCACGCTCAGAAATGCGAACCTTGGCGACCTGTTGCATGGGTTCCGGATCGACCCGGTTGCAGGCAACGCCGTGGTCGGATTCGGCCCGCAAGGGTCTTCCCTGTTCGCTTCCACGGGATCGGACTCGCTTTCTCATCCGATCGGGAAAGCCTACCCCTTTGTGGCGCATACGGCCCCGGCGAATATCCCCGAAGGCCGCTTCCTGATGCAGGCAGGGCTTGGGCCCAATCCCGAATTTTCGCTCTCCGTCTCCAGCGACATCCATGCGTCGGGCGAGCCGCTTTCTGTGAACCGGGCCACCTTCATGCTATGGGCAGACACCCTGACGCTCCAGCAAAATGCCCCGACGCATTTCGAACGTCCCATGCTCCGCACGCTGGACTTGTATACGCGCGCGCCGGAAGACACCGCCTATACCGTGCTGGGCCGGAGCACGATGGACGAAGAGGGCCGTTTCGTATTCGAAGGTCCAGGGCTGGCCCGCTTGATTGAGGATCGCATTGCGGAAGACATGGTGTTCGAGCTTCGGATGCCCAACCCGACCAGTTTGCCCATAAGCCTGGTCGAGGACCACGCAAGTTACTACTACTATTACAGTTCGATGAACCCCGTGCTGTTGTACGACGCCGATGCGGACGCCGACCGGCAGGCGCCCTCCGGGTTTATCACGCTGACCCCGATCTATTGACCGCACTCCGTCGCGCCATGACGCCATTGCTCTCGTTTTTCCGCGCAGGATCCGGCGGCGACCGCTTCGTCCGGGCGCCCGTGACGTACGCCGTGCTGTGTCTTGTCGCCGGCATGCTCGCCGCAGCGCCGGCCGGGGCGCAAGACGCCCGCGACGGCTCGTTGTATTCCCGCTTCGGCATCGGGGCCTTGCAGGCGCATACGGGCGGACAGGGCGCAGGCGTGGGACATGTCGGATATGCGCTCCATTCGTTGCAGTACGTAAACCCGAATAATCCGGGAAGCTGGGCCGATCAGGCGCTCACGCGGATTTCGGCGGGCTTCGCCTACCAGAGCCTGGTGACTTCCGACGAAGCCAACGAGGCCAGCCGTCTGGCGTCGGGCCAGCTGAGCGGCGTACAGATCGGCTTCCCGATCCTTTCGCGGAAGCTGGGCGTGGCGTTCGGATTCGCTCCGTTTTCGCGCGTGAGCTACCATGTGGGGAACGACGGCACGCTTTTTTCCGGCGATCCGGCCCAACCCGATACGATAGGGTATCGCGTAAATTTCTTCGGATCCGGGGGAATACAGCAAATTACCGGCGGCGCAGGGTATAGAGTGCATCCCAATATCCGCATCGGGGCCTCCCTGAACGCCCTGTTCGGCATCATCGACGAGGGACGGGAAACCATCTTTCTGGAGGGCGCCTCCAGCCCTTCGTTTCTGGACACCCACCTCGAGACCTCGACCCGGTTGCACGGATTTTCGGCCACGTTCGGCGCATTGTTCAGCCTCCAGGACGTACTGGCGGACAACGATTACTTCAGTCTGGGCGCCACGTTTACGCTTCCCGCAACCCTGTCGGGCGAACGGGTGACTTCGCTGGGGCTGCAACTCAACCGGGATACGCTGGGCACAGCCGTCTCCGGCGACGTCGATATTCCCTGGCAACTGGGCCTGGGCGTGGCGTATTATCCCGATGCGCGATGGACCTTGTCGGCAGGCGGCGAGATCGCCCCGTGGACCAACATGAAAAGCACGATTCCCCTGCCGGGCTACCAACCGGGAAGCGCGCAAGGATTATCGAACGCCCTGCACATGGGCGCCGGCTTCGAATTTCTCCCTGCGGGCAACGACCTGCTGGCGGCATGGCCCGCGCGCGTGGCGTACCGCTTCGGAATTTCGTGGGATCGGGCGTATATTTCACCGGACAGGAACACGAACATCGAAACCGCCATGGCGTCGGCGGGGTTTGGCTTGCCCACGCTCGTGCCCGGCGCGCGCCTTGACCTGAACATACAGGCCGGCATACGCGGCAACGCCAGCGGCAATCTCGTGCGCGATGTATTCTACCGAATATCCCTGTCGGTGAATATTGGCGAACGCTGGTTCCAAACCCCAAGATTACGTTAATTACTTAAGGAAGACATCCCCTTTTCACAAGACGAGCTTTAATCATGCGACGCATCGTAAAGCCTGCCCCTCTTTGCACCAGGGGGCTCATCGCATCTTTATTGCTTGCGGCCGCATGGGCTATCGGACCGGCGCAGGGTGTCCGGGCCCAGTCCGACGAGGCGAACGCCGTGAGCGATCAGGACAAAGGCGTACATTACAGCCTCTACTACGAGGATTTCAAGAACAAAAATTATCTGAGTTCACTGCCCAACCTCCAGTGGATCCTGGATAATGCGCCCGAGTATCCCCGGAACGACGACCGGAACTACGAACGGGCCGTGGAACTCTACGCCGCGCTGGCCGAGGAAGCGCCGAGCGAAGAGGGCAAGCAGGCCTACCTCGATTCGGCCTATGTCTGGTTCAACCGATCCGTGACCCACATGAGGGAACGCGCCATTGAGTTCGACGAATCCCAATGGATGCTTCGCAAGGGCCGCTTCCTGCAGGAGCACCAGCAGACGTTGAGCGGCGACCCGCCCACGTTTGCGGACGTCTACAACGAGGCGTACGCCATGATCGGGTGCAACATCGATGCATACTATATGCGCATCATCATCGACGACGCCGCCCGAAACGGCGACAAACAGCGCGCCGTGAACCTGGCCAACGAGGCAGAAGCATGCTATCCAGACAATGCGGACGTCGCTGCATACCTCACGGAAGTACGCAACACGCTGTTCAATACCCCGGAAGAACGTCTTGAATTTCTCCAGACGCGCCTCGAAGGCGATCCGGAAAACATGGAGGTAACCGCAGAACTGTTCGACATCTACCTGGAGCTGGGCTACCGCGACGAAGGCGCGGAACTCGGCGAACGCCTGCTCGAAATGGATCCCTCGCCCCTGACGTACCGCCGCCTTGGCGAACTGCACCTGCAGGACGGGAACGCCGCGCAGGCCACAGCCTACTACGAAGAAGCGCTGACCTTGCTTGCCGACGATGCAGAGGCTACGATCCGGCGGGACATTCTGTTTAATCTGGGCATTGCCCGGCAACAGGAAGGCGCCGTTTCCCAGGCGCGGTCCTTCTTCCGGCAGTCTGCGCAGATCGACGCGAACTACGGCCATGCCTATATCGCCATCGGAGACCTGTACGCTACCGCCGTGTCGAATTGCGGAAGCTTCGAGCGGGAAGACCGGGCGGTCTACTGGCTGGCCGTGGATTATTACGAATTGGCGCGGGCCCGGGATTCAAGCGTGGCCGCGCAGGCGAACCAGAAAATCGCCACCTACCGGCGCAGTTTCCCGGACCAGGAAGCCCTCTTCTTCAAAAACTGGGAGCCCGGACAATCCTACGAGGTGAATTACGGCTGCTACGCCTGGATTGCCGAAACGACCACCGTGCGCGCGCCGTAGCGCACCTGTACCAACCCGTTCGCAGTATCCCCGCAGAAAGTATGCATATAGAACATATTACCGCTCGGCAGATTCTGGACAGCCGCGGCAACCCTACCGTTGAAGTCGATGTCGTTACATCGAATGGATGTCGTGGCCGCGCCGCCGTCCCGAGCGGAGCGTCCACGGGAGAACACGAAGCCGTGGAACTGCGGGACGGCGACAAGCGCGTCTATATGGGCAAAGGCGTCCTGGACGCCGTCCGGAACGTGAACGAATGCATTGCGCCGGAGCTGGTCGGAGAGCATGTGCTGGACCAGGTAGCCCTCGATCAGGCCCTGATCGACCTCGACGGCACCGAAAACAAGGGACGGCTTGGGGCCAACGCCCTGCTTGGCGTATCGCTGGCCGCCGCCAAAGCCGCCGCCGAAAGCGTCGGGTTGCCGCTCTACCGCTACATTGGCGGGGCGAACGCCTCCGTCTTGCCCCTGCCGATGATGAACATCATCAACGGAGGACACCATGCGGACAACAGCGTGGACATGCAGGAATTCATGATCATGCCCAGCGGCGCCCGCTCCTTCAGCGAAGCGCTCCGCATCGGGACCGAGATTTTCCATACGCTGCGCAACGTGCTCAAGGCCAAAGGCTACAACACCGCGGTCGGCGACGAAGGCGGCTTTGCCCCCGACCTGCGTTCCAACGACGAAGCCGTGGAAGTCATCCTCGAGGCCATCGAAAAAGCCGGATACGAAGCGGGGCGGGACGTGTGCCTGGCGCTGGACCCGGCCACGTCCGAAATGCACCGGGACGGCGCCTATGTGTTCTGGAAAAGTGATCCAGACACGAAACGATCCGCTTCGGACATGATTGACTTCTGGGAAAACTGGGTCAATCAGTACCCCATCCTGTCCATTGAAGACGGCCTGGCCGAAAACGACTGGGAAGGCTGGCAAGAACTTGCGCAGCGGCTGGGGCGCCGGGTGCAACTGGTCGGCGACGACCTGTTCGTCACGAACACCGACCGGCTGCAGCAAGGCATCGACAGCGGCGCAGCCAACTCCATCCTGATCAAGCTGAACCAGATCGGTACGCTCACGGAAACGTTGCGGGCGATCGAGCTGGCGCATACCCATGGGTATACCGCGGTGATCAGCCACCGCTCCGGAGAAACCGAAGACGCCACCATTGCGGATCTGGCCGTAGCCACCAATGCCGGACAGATCAAAACCGGTTCCGCAAGCCGCAGCGACCGCATTGCAAAGTACAATCAACTGCTGCGCATTGAGGCGCTCCTCGGAGACACGGCGCGGTTCCCCGGCATAGACGCCCTGCGCTTGCAGGCGACCGGGCCATAGCGCCGCACGCCATGAGAAAAACATCCCCCAGACATGGATTCAGCGAGGCCGAGTCGGGCAAGCCCGCCTCCCGGCCGTCCTTGTCCGCGAGCGCCAAACGGCGCCTGGGCAAGGTCCTGCTCTGGACCCTTGTCGGAGCGGCCCTGGGCTCGTTCGTGTTTTTCGACAGCCACAGCCTCCTCAAGCGCATGACGTGGCGCAGCGAATACCTGGACGTGCGCGAGGAGAACGAGCATTTGCGGGCGGACATTACGGCGCTCGAACAAGAGGTGCGCGAAGGACTCTCCGACGAAGCCGTGGAAAAAATCGCGCGCGAAGAATACGGGATGCGCCGTCCCGGCGAAACGGTGTACCCGGTCGCCACGCCCGACGACGCCCCCACAGACGATCCGCAAGACGATCCGAAAACCCCGGCGGAATCTTCGGGGCGCGCCGAGCGCGCAACAGACCAGCCTTGACGGGAACGAGTAACGCTTCTCCGCTCCGCCTGCGCGCACCCCTCGCCGCCGCTATTTTTGCGGATGTAATCAACGCAAAAGCATCCTTCCCGAACCCGGGCTTCACCGAAAAATTGGCATGAATCCACTGGCAATCGGGATTGACCTCGGAGGCACCCGGATCAAGGCGGCCCTGGTCCGCCGCGGCGAGGGATGCGTCGTCGAACAGGCATGCGATACGGAGGGCATCCATGGACCCGATCATGTGCTGGACCGCATTGCGGACCTGATCCGCTCCGTGACGGCGGAAGCCCCGGACGAAACCGTCCGCGGCGTAGGCATTGGCGCGCCGGGCGCCATCAACTGGGAACGCACGTCGGTCGTGCAGCCGCCCAATCTGCCCGGATGGGGGGTCGTGAACCTCCGGGACGCCCTGCAACAGCGCCTCGGCAAACACCTTCCCGTCTTTGTGGAAAACGACGCCAACCTGGCCGGGCTGGGTTCGGCGCATTACGGCAGAGGCCGTCCGTATCCTTCGTTTATCATGATCACGCTGGGTACGGGCGTGGGCGGCGCCATTATTTACGACCGGACGATATTTCGCGGCACCACGGGCGCGGCGGGCGAAATAGGCCACATGACGATTAATTTCGCAGGGGATATCGACCGCTACGGCATTGCAGGCTCCATCGAGGCGTACCTTGGGCAAAAATACTTGTCCCGCTACGGACGCCACAAGTTGCTCACGCGCCCGGAAAGCGTCATACACCAGATGGCGGGGCCGGATCTGCAAGACCTGACGCCGCGCATGCTCTACGAAGCGGCGTGCCGCGACGACGAACCGGCCCGCGAAATCCTCGGATGGGCGGGGCATAAACTGGGCGTCATGCTTGGCGCCTGCATCAACTTGCTGGATATACGCAAGGTGGTGGTCGGCGGCGGCCTTTCGGCGGCGGGCGATTTCATCATTGACGCCGCCCGAAAAAGCGTCCGCGAATACGTGATCCCCGACCATCGGGATGCGATCGAAATCGTGCGAGAAACCCTCGGCAACGAAGCAGGTATGCTTGGAGCCGCCCATCTGGTCTTTCAGTTTCTCGACGAAGAGGCAGGCAGATCGTCTGCATAGCCGCGACACCGGCGGCGCGTCGTCCGGCGGCCCCGCTTGTTCGCATTCGACCTGTTTTGCGCTCGCGTATGGTTAGGGTTCGCCGACCATTTGTCGTTTTGCTGCTTTGCCTTGCAGGCGCTGCATGGCCCCTGCCCTGTCTGGCCCAGCAGGCGAGCGCCCCCATCCGGTTTTCGGCCCAGGATTCGCTGGTGATCGCCTTTGAGGAAGGCCGCGACGTGGGCCATCTGTACAACGATGCGAAAATCACCTACAAAGAAGCCGAACTGTACGGATTTCGCATAGATATCCTTTTTGATCAGGACGAAGTCCGCGCATCCGGCCTCCAACGCGATAGCGGCGCGGTACGCCGGCCCTATTTTACGCAAGGAGAAGAAACGTTCGAGGGCACGGAGATCGCGTTCAACGCCGCTGCGGAACGGGGACGGGTGACCGGCGCGCGCACCACGCTGGACGAGGGCTTCATTCGGGCCGACGTGGTGAAAGTCGGGGAAGACAGCACGCTGCACATTGCGACGGGCGCGTATACGACCTGCGAATGCCTGGACGATCCGTCGTACTCGCTCCGGTCGGACAAGATGAAGGTCGTGAATCAGGAATGGATCTACACCGGGCCGGTGCGGCTGTATCTGTTCAATATCCCTACGCCGCTGTGGCTGCCGTTCGGCTTTGTGCCGGCCCGCGAGGGACGGCGCAGCGGCCCCCTGCCCCCGCGCTACGGAGAAGACGAGCGCGGCTTCTATCTGCGCAACTGGGGGTGGTACCAGGCCATCAACGACTATATGGACGCCCAACTGGAATTCGGCCTGTGGACGCGGGGCAGTTTTCAGGTCACGCCGCAGTTCCGGTATGCGCGGCGCTACCGCTATTCCGGTCAGATTATGGTGGATTATCTTAAAAACCGGAACGGCGAACGAGGCGATCCCGACTTTTCGGAATTCGGCACGGGACGGCTGCGCTGGACGCACAATCAGGAACTGAGTCCCACGGCCCGGCTTCGCGCAAACATCGACCTGTCCTCGTCCAGCTACCTGCGCACCTCGTCGGAACAGTACGACGATCGCGTCCGGCAAACCGTGCAATCCAGCGCGGGATTCAGCAAAACCTGGCGCAACGCGGGACGCAACCTGTCCCTGAACATGAGCCACCATCAAAACCTCGACAACGGCGCGGTGCGCGTGGTGTTGCCCAGCCTCACCTTCCGCCAGAATACCCGCAAACCTTTTGCGCGCACGCAAGGCGCAGGCAGGGATCGCTGGTACGAACGCGTCACGTACGACTACAGCCTGAATGCGGACAACCGGTATTCCTTCGTTCCGAACGAAGAGACAGATATCGCCTGGTACGAGGCGCTCGTCTCTCCCTCGAAATACCGGGAAGCCACGGGTAGATCGGAGCCCTTCGCCTTCAAGGCGGCGCATCGCGTCAACATAGGCGCCGGGCTGCCCGCGCTTTCGAGAACCTTGCCCATCCACATTGTCCCGAACATCCGGTACACGGAAGACTGGTTCATCCAGACCGAACGGCGGAGCCTGGACGAGGCGGGCCGCGTTGCGGTCGAAAAAACGCCGGATTTCCTGGCGCTGCGGCAATTTTCGACCAGTTTGTCCATGAATACCACCTTCTACGGCATTTTTCCCGTTCGGGTCGGCCCGCTGGACGGCATGCGCCATACCGTCCGCCCGAGCATGAGCCTGAATTACCAGCCCGACTTTTATGCGGACGCCTGGGGCTATACGGATTCGTACGTGGACGCGAACGGAGCACGCCAGCGCTATGCGCTCGTCCCCGGCGTTCAGCAGTCCGGGCAGCAAAGCATGCGTTTTTCGGTCGATAACGTATTCGAAACCCGATACGTCTCCGCCGATTCCACCGGAACCGAGCAACGAAAGGTGGTGCAGCTGATGAATGTGGGGCTGGCCACCGGCTACAATTTCGCGGCGGACTCCATGAAACTGGGGGACCTGCGCATGAACGCGCGGACCCGCATCGCCCGCAACCTCAGCCTGAATGCGGGGGCAACGTTTTCGCCCTACGCCCTGAACGCCGAACGCACCCGGATCGTCAACCAGTCCTTCTTTTCCGAACAGCCCTGGTTTCCCCTGCGCACGACCTCGTTCCGGGCCAGTCTGAACACGTCGTTCCAAAGCAGGCAAACCGGACCGGCGCGCCCCTTCAACCAGCTGCGCTCCCGCAATCTGCCCGCCGGCGCGAACATTCCCGGCGGGGGGCTGCCCATCGGAAACGGGACGTTCGGCTCGCCGTATTCGGGCGCGGCGGATAGCTACGCGGACTTCGCCATTCCGTGGTCCCTGCGGCTCGATTTCAGTTACAATTATTCCAAACCCCTCGGTGAATCCCGGCGCACGGCGGCGCTAAACGCGAATGTGGACTTCAACCTGACGCCGAACTGGAAGGTGCAAGGACGCTCCGGGTACGATTTCGAGGCGAAAAAACTGATCTACACGAGCCTGTCCGTTTTTCGGGATTTCGACTGCTGGGAAATGGCGATCAACTGGGTGCCTTTCGGGCCCTACCAGTCCTACAGCTTCGACCTGCACGTGAAAAGCGGGCAGCTGCGCGACCTGCTCCGCCTGCGGCAGCCGCGCTCCGACGTCCGGGGACGCTTCGGACGGTTGCGGAACTGAGGATGCGCTGATTAAGTCCGCAAAACGCGGATCGCAGCCGCTACGCGCTGTCTGGGGCGACGTCCGCATCGTCCCGAACCCATCGCACCGACGAGGGCCGCAAGATCACCGTGTCCGAAGGGGGCGTCTGCGGATCCATCCAGGCCCGCAGGCGATGTCCGTCCATCTCCACCCACCATTCGGTGATGGCGCCGAGAAACTGCCGGCTTACGAGGCGCGCCTCGACGCCTCCTGATGCGCCAGGCGACGCCTCGAAATGCTCCGGGCGAATAGCCAGTACGCACCCCGGCGGCGGCGTTTCCCAAGGCGCCAGCCGCGCTGCGAGGCGAGGGTCTCGCACGATATTGCTTCCTCCCAGAAACTCGGCCACATAGGCCGTCTGCGGCTCCCGGTACAGGCGCTCGGGCTCCCCCGATTGCACCAGCCGCCCGGCCCGCATGACCCCGATGCGATCCGACAACGCCAGCGCCTCCTGCTGGTCGTGGGTCACATAGATACTGGTAATGCCCAGAATATCCTGAAGCGCCTTGAGCTCCCGGCGCGTCTGCTCGCGCAACGCAATGTCGAGGTTGGAAAGCGGTTCGTCGAAAAGCAGTACGTCCGGCTCCACGGCGACCGCACGCGCCAGCGCAACCCGTTGCTGTTGCCCCCCGGAAAGCGCCGTGACGGGCCGGTCCTCCAGCGTCTGCATCTCGACGCGCCGAAGCGCTTCGCGGACGCGCTTCCGCCGCTCCGCCAGCGGCGTCTTGCGGACGCGCAACCCGTAGGCCACATTCTCCCCCACCGTCATGTTGGGAAAAAGCGCATAATTCTGAAACACCATGGCGGTGGGCCTGCGGCGCGGCGGCGCGGCGGTCATATCCCGGCCCGCCATGCGGACTACGCCCGCGTCGGGCCGTTCGAATCCCCCAACGATGCGCAACAGCGTCGTCTTGCCGCACCCGGACGGCCCCAGCAACGAAAAGAATTCGCCCGGCCGCACCTGTAGCGACACATCGTCCACCGCAAGGGTAGCGCCGTACCGTTTCGTCACGCCCTCGAGCGTCACGGCGGATTCAGCAAGCCGGTCTGTCGTATTCACCACGCTGTCGTGTTCGTTGCTGCGAAAAGCAACCGGACGGACGCGGTCGCCAACCAGCAAGGCGCGCTACGCCGCTGCGCGGAGCGCCTGCGTAACCTTGGCGGCGGCCTCCTTCAGCAACACAGCCGTTTCCAGCTTCAGGCCGCTTTCCTCCAGTATTTTCTGTCCTTCCTCTGCATTGGTCCCTTGCAGGCGCACGATAAGCGGCACGGTAATGTCCAGATTGGCCGCCGCCTCCGCAATGCCTGCCGCCACCCGATCGCACCGAACGATCCCGCCAAAGATATTCACCAGCACCGCCTTGACATGCGGGTCTTTCAGGATAATCCGGAACCCCTGTTCCACGGTATGCACATCCGCCGCGCCGCCTACGTCCAGAAAGTTGGCGGGCTCTCCGCCAGCCAATTTGATCATGTCCATGGTCGCCATGGCCAGGCCCGCGCCGTTCACCATGCACCCTACGTCGCCGTCGAGGCGAATGTAATTCAGCCGATGCTTCCCCGCCTCGACCTCCAGCGGGTCCTCTTCGTGGATATCGCGAAGCGCGCTCAGGTCCTTCTGGCGCCAGAGGGCGTTGTCGTCCAGGTTTATTTTGGCGTCCAGCGCCAGCAGCGCCCCGCTCGCCGTCCGCACAAGCGGATTTATTTCCGCCAGCGAAGCGTCTATGCCCACATACGCCCGGTACAAGGCCGTAATGAACCGAACGCCCTCTTTGAACGCAGCGCCCTCAAGGTTCAGGGCGAACGCCGCCGCTCGGGCCTGGAACGGCTGCAATCCCGTCATAGGATCCACCCACACCCGCATTATTTTTTCCGGCGTTTCCGCCGCCACCTTTTCGATCTCGACGCCCCCTTCCGTGGAAACCATGATCACATGCATCGCGCGCGCCCGGTCCAGCGTAACGCCCACATAATATTCCTGTGCGATGTCGGCGCCGGCGGCAATCAGGACGGCGCGCACCTTCTGCCCGCCGGGACCGGTTTGCGGCGTAACCAGTTGCATGCCCAGCATGGCCTCGGCGTGCTCGCGCACCTCGCCGAGTCCCTTCGCCAGCTTGACGCCTCCGCCCTTGCCGCGTCCGCCCGCATGAATCTGCGCTTTCACCACAAACAGGGACACCCCTTGCGCCTGCATGGCTTCCGCGGCAACCACCGCTTCGTCCGCCGTGCGCGCCACTTGGCCTGGCTGTACGGCCACGCCGTATCCTTCGAGAATGTCCCGGGCCTGATATTCGTGCAGTTTCATCGTATGTATCCTTAAATTCCAGTGGCTGATGCAAGAAATCGCCCGGAGGCAAAAATTTGCCCTAACGCAAAAATTCGCACGCGATGCTCCGGTCAAACCCGCTTCGACCGGAATAATCCCAAGGTACGGCATGCGCTCGAAGAATCCATCCTGCTATCCGTGAATCGATTCGATGTTCATATTGTTTTCCGGCTTTTGCGCAGCTCGGCGGCGCTGGCCGGCGCGCTGATCGTGTTTTTCATCGTGCTGCATTACGTGGAATTCATCGACGATTTTCTGGACCGAGGGGCCACCATGCGCGAGGTGTTCGGGGTCTATTATCCCAATTATATTCCCGAAATCGTTCGGCTTACGGCGCCGCTGGCGCTTTTCCTGGCCTGCGTGCACCTGACCGGACAGTTGTCCCAGAGCCTCCAGCTTTCTGCGCTGCAAACGAGCGGGGTTTCCCTCTACCGGCTGCTCGTCCCCTATCTTGGCGCCGGCCTCGCCGTAACCGCATGCATGTTCTGGTTCAACGGCTGGATCGTTCCGGAAACGAACCGCACCGTGCTGGAATTCGAACTTCGATTTCTGAAGGATGCGCCCCGGGTCGTCGAAACGAACAACATCCACCGGCAATACAGCCCGGGGTCCTACATTTCCCTCGGATACTACGACCGCCGCAACGAAACGGCCCATCGCATCTCCCTGCAACATTTCAACGACCAGAACCAGCTCGTCCGGCGCATCGACGGCGTGCGCATGCGCTGGGTGGATTCCCTCTCGGTCTGGCGCATCCACCGGCCCGTCGAGCGCACGTTCGCGGACGGCGTCGAAACGCGGCAGTTGCTGCCCCGAATCGATACGACGCTAACCATCCTGCCCCGCGACCTGGCCCGCACCGAACGCGACGTGGAATCCATGACGATCCCCGCCGCCGCGCAATACATCCGGGACATCCGGCGCTCCGGAGCCAGCGGCCTGGAGCGCGCGCAAGTCGGATATTACGCCAAGTTCGCCTGGCCGTGCGTAAACCTGATCCTTGTGCTGATCGGGATGCCGCTGGCGGCCACCCGAAGGCGAGGAGGGCAAGCCATGCAGATGGGCTTGGGCCTCCTTGTCGCCTTCCTGTACCTTACCGTGCAGCAAATCGCCGAGCCGCTCGGATACACGGGAGTCTTGCCCCCGGTGGCGGCGGTGTGGCTGCCCCACATGCTGTTCTTCGCGGGCGGCGCGGTCCTGCTGATGCGGACACGAAAATAGACGGGCTTCTCGCCCTGGAACTATGCGGGGGATGCGCCGGGGATGCGCGGATTACGCCTGCCCGGCAATGCCGCCGAACCGGACGGGGTGCCCCGGGGGCTCCCGCTCCTCGATTTCGCCGTGCACCGCCTCGTACTTTTCGATGTTGTCGTGTAGCGCGCGCAACAACCGGCGCGCATGGTGCGGCGTTACGATAACGCGGTTCTTTACGCGCGCCGTCGGTACGCCCGGCATCACCCGAATAAAATCCAGAATGAATTCCTCGGGAGAATGAGAAATCATGACCAGGTTGGCGTACACGCCTTCTGCGGTTTTCTCGTCCAGTTCTATGTTGAGCTGATTGTCCCCCTGCGGGTTCTCTGTGTCGTTCATGGCAAACCTCCAGTGAATATTTATGGATGCACTGATCAAGTCCACTTCGATCAGCGCTTCACGTACGAGAATAGCGTTTGTAATGATTCCATCGTTAAAATCATCGGAAAACACCGCGCTTGGCGGCGTCGGGGTCGTGAAGCGCCCTTCGGGAGGCATCGAGGAGCGCGCTGGCGGCGTCATTCCTCATTATGTGGGGCCTACCACACTGCTTCGTCATTCCTTGCCAGCCCACTCCTCGCTGCCTCTGATCTTCGCGGACTTAATCAGTGCATCCCTATGTGTGTTCTTGCCTGATCCCGATGGCGCACCGCGCCGGGCGGGGCATTTCGGGCGACGGCCCGGGAATGCGGCTCCCGACGTCGCATCGTGCTGTTGTCCTTGCGCTGCGATGGCGTCCGGCGGACGGGGATGCGATCACACCGTGCGTCCGCGTCCGATAATCCACGCATGGTCCGGGTCGTCCGTAAACGCCCAGGTCCGCTTCGGGCCAGCCATCACGTTAAGATAGTATAAATCGTATCCGTGCGGCGCGCCCACGGGATGGTATCCCCGGGGCACCAGCACGCAATCGCCGTCCTGCACCGACATGGTTTCGTCCAGCGACCGGTCATCCGTGTACACCCGCTGAAACGCAAACCCCTGCGGCGGGCTGAAACGATGATAATATGTTTCCTCCAGCGCAGATTCCATGGGCAGATTATCCCGGTCGTGCTTGTGCGGCGGATAACTGGACCAGTTCCCGCCGGGCGTAATCACCTCCACCACCAGCAAACTGTGCGCTGGCTCCGTTTCCGGGAGAATATTCTGTACGCGCCGCATATTCGTTCCCGTCCCGCGCACCTCAAGCGGAAGGGCGCCCGGGGCGATAAGACGCGGCGCATAATCGCCGCCGCCCGGCGCGGTGCACAACGCCACCTCCAGGTCGGTATGAGGCCGCACCGAGCAGGCCGTCTTGCAGGGAGCGTACACCGCGGTCGGGGGGCCGTCGAACACATCCTTGCGCCCGCCCAGCTCCGCAAACGATTCGTTGCCCGCCGTAACCGTAGCCTGGCCGGACAACAATACGATGCAGGTTTCCCGGTCGCTCGCCGCGATGTCGAGACGTTGTCCGGGCCGCAGACGATGCACGGCGAATCCCACGTATTCCCAGCCGGCGGATTCAGGCGTAACGCACAGCACCTGTCCGTCTTCCTTGCATTCTCCTGTGGGCACTACCAATTTGCTCATGGTTATCTGTTAGTTCATTCCGGTGTATTGAGACGCCTTGCGAACCGCAGCGCGCAAGTGCGTGAATCCAAGTTCGGCGTACTGCGCCGGGTCGGCGACGGCCGGGTCTTGCTCGGCTTCCACGACCACCCAGCCCGCATAGCCCATGTTGTCCAGCGCAGCGAACACCGGGTCGAAGGCGATCGCGCCGTCGCCGGGGACCGTAAACATCCCCTCGACCACGCCGGCCAGAAAACTGCCGTTGCGGGAGCGAACCGATGCAAGCGTCGCCGGGCGCACGTCCTTGCAATGTACGTGCGAAATCCGTTGCGGATGCGAGCGAATCACATCCACCGGGTCTATGCCGCCCACCCAGGCGTGCCCCGTATCCAGCACAATGCCTACATCTTCTGTGGTTTCGGCGAAAAAACGGTCCAGCTCCGCCGCCGTCTCCACCACCGTGCCCGTATGATGATGGTAGGCGAAGCGAAGGCCCTCCTGTCGAATATAGGCCGCCAACCCGCTCAGGCGCTCCCCGAACAGCGGCCACATATCCTCCTTGAGGACTGGTTTGTCCTGCATGCCCCGGTCCATGTCCGGGTGAATCGTGTTGCTGCATTCGGCATAGATGAACACCTCGCTATCCATCGCCTTCAGCAGCGCAAGATGATCCTGAAGCCCGGCGATTTCCGTATCTACGTCGTCGCGCAGCACATTCCCCGAATACCAACCGCCGATCAGGGCCAGGCCATAGGGGTCGAGCGCCGCCCGCAGCGCCTCCGGCTCCCGGGGAAATTTATTACCCATTTCAATGCCCTCGAACCCGATGCGCGCTGCATCGGCCAGGCAGGTCTCCAGCGGCGTATCGCCGCCCAGGCGCCGCAGGTCGTCGTTCGACCAGGCAATAGGGTTTACGCCAAATCGCAGGTCCATGCCGTTACCCGTCCACGCGCTGGTTGCCGATCGCCGCTTCGTAGGCCGCCCGCGCCGCGTTCACAGACTCCAGGCTGGATACGGCGGGCACCGCCACATCCCACCAGGCGCCGCCCAATGCACCGTTGCCGTCTCGCACGGTGGGTACCGTAATAACCGACGACGCATCCGATAGCCGGGCGGCCCGCAAGGCGGATTCCAGCGCGTCCATGGAATCCGCACGCACCGCCTCCGCGCCCATACTTTTCGCATGCGCCACGAAATCGATCGCCGGCAGCGCTTCGTGCACCGTATCCTCGAACATGTTGTTGAAGCTGGGCGACCCGGCGCTGCGCTGCAAATTGTCGATGCAGCCATATCCGTGATTGTCGAATACGACCACAATGATCTTGTGGCCCATCATCACGGCCGTAGCCAGCTCGGAATTCATCATCATGTAGCTCCCGTCGCCCGCCACGACGAACACTTCGCGGTCGGGCAGCGCCATTTTGACGCCGAGGCCGCCGGCAATCTCGTACCCCATGCAGGAATAGGCGTATTCGACATGGTACCCGCCCGGTTTCGCCGCGCGCCAGAATTTGTGCAATTCCCCCGGCAACGTGCCCGCCGCGCAGACCACCACCGAGTTTTCGTCCGCCGTCCGGTCGATGGCGCCGAGGATTTGCGCATAGGCGAACGGCGGGGCGCCGGGCTCGGACAGTGCGTTGTGCACCGCGGCCCGCCACTCGTTGGCCCTTCGGATGGACAGGGACCGCCAGGCGTCGTCCACGGCGTATCCGTCCAGCGCCGACCGGAGGCTGGACAATAGCCGCTTCGCATCCGCAAAGATCGGGGTTGCACCGTGCTTGTGGAGGTCCAGCGAACCGACATTCACTTGCACCAGCGTGCGGTCTGGATTACTGAACAGCGACCGCGACGCGGTGGTAAAGTCTTGCAGCCTCGTGCCCACGCCGATCACCAGGTCGGCTTCCGCCGCCGTCGCATTGGCCGCCGCCGAGCCGGTCACCCCGATGGCGCCAAGGTTCAGCGGATTTCTCCAGTGCAATGCGCCTTTGCCGGCCTGCGTTTCGGCGCAAGGCACGCCGACGTCCTCCGCAAACGACGTCAAGGCGTCGCTGGCCTTGCTGTAGAGCACGCCGCCGCCAGCAATGAGCAGGGGACGCTTCGCCGCCCGCACCTGCTGTGCAAGATCATGTACGTCCGCGCCGTTCGCCTCCGGCGCCTGCACGGTCCATACCCTTTTTTCAAAAAACGCGTCCGGATACTCACAGGCCTCGGCCTGCACGTCCTGGCACAGCGCCAGCGTAACAGGGCCGCAGCGCGCAGCGTCCATGAAGGTGGCCATGGCCCGCGGCAACGCCGTAATGATCTGTTCCGGGCGCGTGATCCGGTCAAAGTATCTGGAGACGGGGCGGAAGCAGTCGTTTGCGCTCACCGTCCCGTCGCCGAAATCTTCGATTTGCTGCAGCACCGGGTCCGGGCGCCGGTTGGCGAACACATCCCCGGGCAAAAACAGGACGGGCAAGCGGTTCGCGTGCGCGAGGGCCGCCGCCGTAACCAGATTCGTGGCGCCGGGGCCAATTGAGGTCGTGCACGCCATGGCGCGCCGCCGCATATGGGCCTTCGCATAGGCGATCGCCGCCATCGCCATGCCCTGCTCGTTGTGCGCCCGCCAGGTCGGCAAGATATCCCTGTTCGCATACAGGGCTTCGCCGATGGCCGCCACGTTGCCGTGGCCGAAAATAGCCCACACGCCCGCAAAATAGGGGTGAATATCGCCATCGTCGTCGATATACTGGTGCGCAAGATACCGCACCAAGGCCTGGGACATCGTCAACCGCATAGATGCATCTCCTGATGATTTCTGGACGGATTCCGGCTGCGGCGCCGCGCCGCACACGTATTGTACTGCTATTTTAAGAAATATGGTACTGGAATATGGCGCGAATGTGCAAACAAGTCCATAGCGGCGTTATCCGTCGGCGTACGACACGGAAACCGTTCTGTTTTCGCGGAGCGCCTGCGCAGCGGCGTCGGCAAGCTCCAGCGCCCGCAAACCGTCCCGCGCCGTAGTCAGGGGCGCCTCCTCTCCGAGGAGTACGGACACGAAATGCCGCATCTCCAGACGATACGCTTCGGCGTAGCGATCCCGGAAAAAATGCTTGAGTCCAGAACGGACGCGACCTTCCTCGCCCGCCACAAGAACCTGCGTTTCCGACGGATTGCCGGCATAGGCCGTGCGCAAGGAACCGTGCACCTCTATCCGCTGGTCGTATCCATACGCCGCGTGCCGGCTATTGCTGATGCTGCACAAGCGGCCTCCGGGCGTCCGCAACATGATCAACGCCGTATCCACGTCGCCCGCCTCGCCGATTTCGGGATGGGCGACGCTGCTGCCAAAGGCTGCGACTTCGGCGGGGTCCTCTCCGAGCAACCAGCGCGCCATGTCGAGGTCGTGAATCGCCATGTCGCGAAAGAGTCCTCCGCTCGTCCGAATGTAGTCCAGCGAGGGCGGAAACGGATCCCGACTCACGATCTGTACGCACTCGACATTGCCCAGCGCGCCATCCCCGATCAGGGCGTGCAGACGGGCGAAATCGGGATCGTAGCGCCGGTTGAACCCGAGTACGCACGGAATGTCGTTCCGGGTCACCGCCTCGACGCAATCTCTGGCGCGGGCCACCGAAAGGTCCAGCGGTTTTTCGCAAAACACGGGAAGGCCCCGGCGCGCAATCCGCTCGACAAGGTCCGCATGGGTGTTCGTGGCGCTGGCGACCGCCACGCCCGCCAACTCCGGGTCGCGCAGGGCTTCGTCCAGGGATACGGCCCGGGCTCCTGTCATGGCGGACACCTCGGCGGCGGCCTCCCGCGACGGATCCACGATGTACCGCAACGCCGCGCGCTCGTCCGCATGGATGTTTGCGGCGTGCATCCGCCCAATGCGGCCCGCCCCTGTCAACGCGATCGGCAACGCCATGCTGGACATTCTGTATGAGGGTGTTGGGGAACGGATTTGCGGGCCGGTTAAAAAACTAAGGTGGCGATTTTCGGCGCCTAAGTTTTTAAGGTTTGATGGAGGCTACTTGAGGAAAACCATGGTCTTGATTGCAACGCGCTCTTCGGTCTGGAGCATATAGACATACGTACCGCTGGCGAGGTCCGAGGCGTCGAACGTCACCCGGTAACGACCGGCGGGCCGCGGGCCGTCCGCAAGCACGCGCACCTCCTGTCCCAACAGGTCGTACACCGCCAGCGTCACATGCTGCGCCTTGTCCAGCGAAAAGGCGATCGTCGTAGACGGGTTGAACGGGTTCGGATAATTCTGCTCCAGCGCAAAGGACGCGGGAAGCTCCTCTTCGGGAGATTCGATGGACGTCACGCCTCCCGTATCCGTAACGGTTATTTCCACCGACGACGAACTCCCGGCAGCGACAATCCCCGGCAAGTCCCCCAGCGATACGGTGAATGTTTCGTCGTCCAGGTCCTCGTCCCTGACCGTGGCGATCACGCCCGTCCCGCTGGGCGCGTTCCCCGCAACGACAATAGACGCCGGCGCACTGTAATCCCCGGCTTCCGCCGTGCCCGCCGCCACGACAAGCGGAATCGTTACGCCGTCCGCCAGCGATTGCGAAAGGCTCGCCGTGATCGTCACCGACGCCCCCTCCACCACCGGATTCGGCGACGCCGACAGCGTCACTTCCGGCGACGCGACCGGCGGCGCAACCGGCTCAGACTCGTCGTCGTCCGCCACCCGCACCTGCACGCTCGAAGCGCTCGAAACCCCCGCATAACCCGTCACCGCGTGCGTGATCGTTACGGTCTCGTCGTCCGTATCCGCATCGTCCTGCGGCGCAACAGTCACCGTCTGCGGAGCATCCCAGTTCGAACCGTCGAACGAAAGCGCGCCGGACACTACCACAGCCCCAGGATCCCCCGAAGAAGGCGTAACCGTCACCGCTGCGCCCGGATCCGTGCGCAGCGCCACCGTATAGGACCCCTCCGCGCCCCCCTCCGAAAGCGACAGCGCCAACGCGCTCACGTCCACCCCTGCCGTCGCCGGCTCCTCGTCGTCGTTCACTCCTACGGTCACCTCCGGCCCCACGGTCAACGAACCGTAGTTCGCCACCGCGTGCGTTATCGTCACGGTCTCGTCGTCCGCATCCGCATCGTCCTGCGGAGCAACGGTCACCGTCTGCGGGGCCTGCCAGTTCGAACCGTCGAACGTGAGCGCGCTGGACAGCGCCACCGCACCCGAATTACCCCCAGAAGGCGTGACCGTCACCATACCGCTCGGTTCCGCATCCAGCACAAGCGTGTAGCTGCCGTCGGCGCCGCCTTCGTCCAGATTCAGCACGACGGGATCCGCCGTGACGCCCGGCGCGTCGTTGTCCGTAATCATCAGCGTATGCGCATTCGCCGTACCCACCGTATACCCCGTCCCCTGCGTCAACATCAGCACGAGGTCCTCGCTGCCCTCCACCACCTTGTCGTCCGTAATCGACACCGGAATCGCCACCGTGGTCGCTCCGGCGGACACGTCGAGCGTCCCCGAAACGCCCGTCACGCCCGAAATTTGGTAGTCCTCCCCCCGCGTCGCCGCGCCGGAAAGGCTATACGCCACCGAAATGTCCGCCGTCGGGGCCGCGTCCAGGTTCACCGTCACGTTGCGCATACCGGACGCCTCGCCCGCGTTCGCCGAGGCGGAAGCAAAAACCACCTCCGGCAGGTCGTTGTCCGTAATCGTCAGCGTGTGCGCATTCGTCGCGCCCACCGTATAGCCCGCGTCGTCCGTCAACGTCAGCACGACGGTCTCGCTGCCCTCCACCACATTGTCGTCCGCAATAGCCACCGAAATATCGGCGGTCGTCGCCCCGCCGGAAACCGTGACCATCCCCGACGCGCTCGTCACGCCCGCAATCTCGTAGTCGTCCCCCTGCGTCGCCTCGCCAGAAAGACTATACCCCACCGTAAGGTCCGCCTCCAGCGCCTCGTCCAGGCTCACCGTTACCGTGTGCGTCCCCGACGCTTCGTCCGCACTCGCCGAGGCGGATGAGAAGGCGACCACCGGCACGGTATCGTTGTCCGTCACGTCCACGCGGACCCGGGGGATGGAAACGCTTCGGTACGGGCCGCTGGCCACGGAAACGGCATGCCGGATCGAAACGTTTTGCTCGGAAACTCCATCCGTGTCCTCCGCCGCCGTCACAGTCACGGTCTGCGACACGCCCCAGGTGCCGCTGGCGCCGGAGGTAAACGTCAGGGTCGCACTATTTCCGGGTGCGGCGCCGCCCGTACTCAGCTGGACAGCGCTGCCCTCGCCCGAAGTGGCCGTGACCGTTACGTCCGCACCCGGATCGGTGTTCAACGCCAGCGTATAGGTCCCCGAGGCCCCCTCGTCCAGCGTCAACGAGCTGACGGTGATCCAGGCTCTGTTCGTAAGATCGGCGACGAACACCTCAGAAAGCCCATAGAAAGGGTACTGCCTGTCTCTGAGCACGGGCGAATATTCGATAGGTGCGAGCACATCCCAGATATTCGGGTTCGAATCCAGTCTGCCTGTCTTGACCACGTTCCCCCCGATAGCCACTCCTCCATGCGCGACACCGCTCGCTCGGCTACCCGTGAACACCCTTTGCTCGCCGTGGCCCCTGGACGCAATGCCGTTTTCGTCCGTGCGCACGTAGCTGGCCCACTTGTCGTTATGCTGGAACGCAAAACCGTCTACCAGTTTGTAACTCCAGAAGTCCGCATAGTTGCCGACGATCTTGTCGCCGTCCAGCCAGTAGATCGGCACTCCCTGCCCGTCGGTCTGGGGATTGGTCGAGGTGTTGTCCCGGGCGTCGACGCCGGAAGGCGTTACGCTATCCGGGATTGTCGATCCCAATACGCGGAACCCGTCGCTGTAGGGCCTGATCGCTTCATGCCCCTTCTCGGCGGCGCGTTGCACGAAGCTATTGTAGACGTCGATATCGGTCGAAGCCGCGTCGTGCGTCGTCGTCGTAACGAAGAGCAGGCGAAAACCCTGCCCGTCGGCATTGTCCGAGGGTCTCAGCGCCCAGGTTTTCGGCACCTTGGTCTGTCCGAAAGACTCGTACCCGGCACCAAATGCAAACGTCAGGCACAGCAGCGGGAACAGCAGGCCAAATCGCATGGGGAATCGGTTATGGAGGCTACTTGAGGAAAACCATGGTCTTGATTGCAACGCGCTCTTCGGTCTGGAGCATATAGACATACGTACCGCTGGCGAGGTCCGATGCGTCGAACGTCACCCGGTAACGACCGGCAGGCCGCGTCCCGTCCGCAAGCACGCGCACCTCCTGTCCCAACAGGTCGTACACCGCCAGCGTGACATGCTGCGCCTTGTCCAGCGAAAAGGCGATCGTCGTGGACGGGTTAAACGGGTTCGGATAATTCTGCTCCAGCGCAAAGGACGCGGGAAGCTCCTCTTCGGGAGATTCGATGGACGTCACACCTCCCGTATCCGTAACGGTTATTTCCACCGACGACGAACTCCCGGCAGCGACAATGCCCGGCAAGTCCCCCAGCGACACGGTGAACGTTTCGTCGTCCAGGTCCTCGTCCTTGACCGTGGCGATCACGCCCGCTCCGCTGGGCGCGTTCCCCGCAACGACAATAGGCGCCGGCGCGCTGTAGTCCCCGGCTTCCGCCGTGCCCGCCGCCACAACAAGCGGAATCGTTACGCCGTCCGCCAGCGATTGCGAAAGGCTCGCCGTGATCGTCACCGACGCCCCCTCCGCCACCGGATTCGGCGACGCCGACAGCGTCACTTCCGGCCCGGCAACCGCTCCTCCATCGTTGTCCGCAATAACAAGGGTATGCGTAGACGGCGTTCCCACCTCGTAGCCCGCCCCGCTCTGGAGCGTAAGCACAATCGTTTCGTCGCTTTCCTCGATGCCGTCGTCTGTAATCGTAATCGGGATCGTCGCGTCGGACGCTTGCGCAAGCACGGCCACGCTGCCCGCATTGGCTATAGAAAAGTCGCTGCCCTCCGTCGCCGTACCCGTTACGGCGTAGCGCAGCGTAACGTCCGAAGCAAGCGCAGGGTTGAAATTCACCGTAACGCTGCGTGCGCCCGAACCCTCGCCCGCATTCGCCGACGACGACGCAAACGACGCAACCGGCGTCGGCTCGTCGTCGTCCGCCACCCGCACCTGCACGCTCGAAGCACTCGAAACCCCCGCATAACCCGTCACCGCGTGCGTAATCATCACGGTCTCGTCGTCCGTATCCGCATCGTCCTGCGGCGCAACAGTCACCGTCTGCGGAGCCTGCCAATTCGAACCGTCGAACGAAAGCGCGCCGGACACCACCACAGCACCGGGATCCGCCGAAGAAGGCGTAACCGTCACCGCTGCGCCCGGATCCGTGCGCAGCGCCACCGTATAAGACCCCTCCGCGCCCCCCTCCGAAAGCGACAGCGCCAGCGTACTCACGTCCACCCCCGCCGTCGCCGGCTCCTCGTCATCGTTCACGCCTACAGTCACCTCCGGCCCCGCGGTCAGCGAACCGTATCCCGCCACCGCGTGCGTTATCGTCACGGTCTCGTCGTCCGCATCCGCATCGTCCTGCGGCGCAACAGTCACCGTCTGCGGAGCATCCCAGTTCGAACCGTCGAATGTGAGCGCGCCGGACAGCGCCACCGCACCCGAATTCCCCGCAGAGGGCGTGACCGTCACCGTACCGCTCGGTTCCGCATCCAGCACAAGCGTGTAGCTGCCGTCGGCGCCGCCCTCGTCCAGATTCAGCACGACGGGATTCGCCGTGACGCCCGGCGCATCGTTGTCCGTAATCGTCAGCGTATGCGCATTCGCCGTACCTACCGTATACCCCGTCCCCTGCGTCAACATCAGCCTGACGGCCTCGCTGCCCTCCACCACCTCGTCGTCCGTAATAGCCACCTCGATATGGGCCGTCGTCGCGCCAGCGGCAACGTCGAGCGTTCCCGAAGCGCCCGTCACGCCCGAAATTCCGTAGTCCTCCCCCCGCGTCGCCGCGCCGGAAAGGCTATACGCCACCGAAATGTCCGCCGCCGGAGGCACATCGAGGTTCACCGTCACGTTGCGCATACCGGACGCCTCGCCCGCGTTCGCCGAGGCGGAAGCAAAAACCACCTCTGGCAGCTTGTCGTTGTCCTCGACGGTCAACGTGTACGTATTCGCCGTACCCACCGTATAGCCCGTTCCCTGCGACAATATCAGCACGATGTCCTCGTTGCCCTCCACCACCTCGTCGTCCGTAATCGACACCGGAATCGCCGCCGTCGTCGCCCCGGCGGACACGTCGAGCGTTCCCGAAGTACCCGTCACGCCCGAAATCCCGTAGTCATTCCCCCGCGCCGCCGCGCCGTACAGATTATACGCCACCGTAATATCCACCGCCGGGGGCTGGTCCAGACGCACCGTCACATTGCGCATACCCGCCGATTCGTCCACGCTCGCCGAGGTGACAGGGAAATCCACTTCCGGCAGGTCGTTGTCCGTAATCGTCAGCGTGTGCACATTCGTCGTGCCCGCCGTATACCCCGCGTCGTCCGTCAACGTCAGCACGACGGTCTCGCTGGCCTCCACCACAGTGTCATCCGTAATATCTACCGAAATATCGGCGGTCGTCGCCCCGCCGGAAACCGTGACCGTCCCCGACCCGCTCGTCACGCCCGCAATCTCGTAGTCGTCCCCCTGCGTCGCCGCGCCAGAAAGACTATATGCCACCGTAAGGTCTGCCTCCAGCGCGGCGTCCAGGCTCACCGTTACCGTGTGCGTTCCCGCCGCTTCGTCCACACTCGCCGAGGCGGACGAGAAGGCGACCACCGGCACGGTATCGTTGTCCGTCACGTCCACGCGGACCCGGGGGATGGAAACGCTTCGGTACGGGCCGCTGGCCACGGAAACGGCATGCCGGATCGAAACGTTTTGCTCGGAAACCCCATCCGTGTCCTCCGCCGCCGTCACGATCACGGTCTGCGGCGCGCCCCAGGTGCCGGTCCCGGAGGTGAACGTCAGGGTCACGCTATTGCCGGGCGTACCGCCGCCCGTACTCAACTGGACGGCGCTGCCCTCGCCAGAAGTGGCCGTGACCGTTACGTCCGCCCGCGGATCGGTGTTCAACGCCAGCGTATAGGTCCCCGAGGCCCCCTCGTCCAGCGTCAACGCGCTGACGGTGACCCAGGCTCTGTTCGTAAGATCGGCTACGAACACCTCAGAAAGCCCATAGAAGGGATACTGCCTGGCTCTGGGCACGGGCGCATATTCGATAGGTCCGAGCGAGGACCAGGTGGACGGATCCGAATTTAGCCTGCCTGTCTTGACCGAGACCAAGCCGCCGAAGCCCACGACTCCATGCGTGATGCCGATCGACTGGGTGCCCGTCAACACCCGTTGGAATCCGTGGGCCGTGTATTTAACGCCGTCTTCGTCCGTGCGGACATAACTGTTCCACAGGTGGTTATGATGGTACACGGCATTGCTCACGCGTGTGGAACTCCAGAAGTCCGCATAGTTGTCGACGATCTTGTCGCCGTTCAGCCAGTAGATCGGCACCCCCTGCCCATCGGTCTGGGGATTGGTCGAGGTGTTGTCGTATGCATAGCCGCCGGAATTTGAAATAGCTCCCTGGACCGATCCCAATACGCGAAACCCTTCGCTGTAGGGCCTGATCGCTTCATGCCCATTCGCCGCGGCGCTTTGCACGAAGCTATTATAAACGTCGATATCGGTCGAAGTCGCGTTGCGCGGCGTCGTCGTAACGAAAAGCAGGCGAAAACCCTGCCCGTCGGCATTGTCCGAGGGCCTCAGCGCCCAGGTTTTCGGCACCTTGGTCTGTCCGAAAGACTCGGAGACGGCGCCAAATGCAAACATCAGGCACAGCAGCGGGAACAGCAGGCCAGTTCGCATGGGGAATCGGGTGTGGAGGCTACTTGAGGAGAGCCATGGTCTTGATTGCAACGCGCTCTTCGGTCTGAAGCATATAGACATACGCGCCGCTGGCGAGTTCCGAGGCGTCGAACGACACGCGATGCCGGGCGGCGGGCAGCGTCCCGTCCGCAAGCACGCGCACCTCCTGTCCCAGCAGATCGTACACCGTCAGCGTGACATGCTGCGCCTTGTCCAGCGAAAAGGCGATGGTCGTAGACGGGTTAAACGGGTTCGGATAATTCTGCTCCAGCGCAAAGGACGCGGGAAGCTCCTCTTCGGGAGATTCTATCGACACAATGCCCGTGCCGTCTGCGATGGTCACTTCGACGGACGCCGGCGCTCCCGCCGCAACGTCGGCGAGGGTTCCCGTCGCAATCGCCACGGTGAACGTCTCGTCGTCCAGGTCCGTGTCCTTGACCGTGGCGATCACGCCCGTACCGCTTGTCTCGCCTCCCGCAATCTCAATGGACGCGAGCGCTCCGTAGTCGTCTGGCTCCGCCGAGCCCGGCGTCAAAACAATCGGAATGGCGACGCTCCCCGCCAGCGCGTGCGAAAGCGTGGCCGTCACCGTCACGGACGCTCCCTCGTTCACGGGGTTTGGAGCAGCCGAAAGCGTTACTTCCGGGAGCGCGGGCGGCGGCGCATCGTCGTCCGCAATGACCAGCGTGTGCGCATCCGGCGAACCCACGGTATACCCCGCGCCGGGCGAAAGCGTCCATATCGCCGTCTCGTCGGATTCGTCCGCATCGTCGTCGTGGATCGTTACCGAAATCGTCGCCGTACTCGCGCCGGAAGCAACCGAAATCACCCCGGAATTCGCAATGCTGTAATCTCCATCCGTCCCTTCCGTCGCCGTACCCGAAAGCGCATACCCTATCTCAAGGTTCGACGAAGGCGCCGGATCGAGATGCACCGTCACGCTCGCGGACCCTTCCCCCTCGCCCACGCTGGAGGAAGCGGATGCAAAGGAAACCGCAGGGTCCTCTTTTGGACGCCAGGGCGGCAGCGGCGTCGGCAGTTCGTCCTGCGTTTCAACCACATGCACATGGACGCAAAGAATCGCCGTGCCCCCGCATTGCAAGACGTCGCCGTCTCCAAAAGCAAATGCCTTGACCTTATATCCGGGCTTGACGTAAGCGTCCCCCTCCACGACGGCGAGCCAGCCACGAGTGTCCTGCCCGCAAGGTTTTATGCCGGCGTGCGCCTCGTTGGCGTTGGTAATCCTGCGCGAGCGAAGCGACCATTCGCCGTTGTCCAACGCATTAGTGATTCCGGGATCCTGACATTCGGTAAGGTCCGCCTCGTTATCGGTTCCGTTAAAGTCGTTAATGCCTTTGACCAGCCACAACACGCCCGTAGAGTTCGTAACCTCCGTCCAGACCGCATCGTCCAGGGACTGGTACTCCCACCAGGTCTGTGCGGCGGCGGGCCAGGCCGCAAGCAATCCTGCGGCGAACACCGCCAGCAGGAGCCGGCGTGCGAAACGCCCTGCTCGGCTTGCTCGGCTTGCTCGGTTTGCTCGGCCGGCGCGTTCTTTTCGGGCCGCCGCGCAGGACGCCCGCGCGCAAGACGTCAAACAACGGTCAGAAGAGGTGGTTCGGGTTCGTCGAACAGCGTTTCCGGGGTTCGCCATCGCAGGCATACTCGAAAAAATTCAGTCAGAATGGGTAACGGGCCGCCTCGGGAAGCGCTTCACGAAAGCGCCAACGCCCCGATCAGGTCGCTTTTGGTGATAATCTGATACGCATCGCCAGGTTCCGTCTGTACGAGCACGGCCCCGCCGCCCCGCTCCAGGCACATCGCAAGGCGCTCCAGGCCAAGCGTCCGCGGAACCACCGGAAACGGCGCATCCATGACGCTTTCCACGGGCTGGTCTTGCGTGTCCGGGTCCTGGACAAGGCGATTCATAATCACGCCCTCCGTAAGGCTGCCGACCACCTCGTCGTCACGCATCACGGGCATCTGCGAAATGCCCTGCTCGGCCATAACCCCGATAACGGACCCCAGCGTGTCTTCGGGCGCAGCGAACGCCAGCGTCTTGCGGCCGTTCCGGGCGTTCAGCACCCGATCCACCGTCACGTCCGGCGTACTGGGCAAGAAGCCGTGGTTTCGCATCCAGTTGTCGTTGTAGGTCTTAGAAAGATACCGAAATCCCGAATCGGGCAGAAGCAACACGAACACATCGTCTGCCGAAAGCGTCCCGGCGTGCGCTTCCATCCAGGATACGGCCCCGGCCAACGCCATGCCGGAAGACTGTCCGCAAAACAGCCCTTCTTCTTCGGCGAGGCGGCGCGTCATGCGCATGGCCTCCCGATCCGTCGCCTGCACGAAATCGTCCAGCGCGTCGAAATCCATGTTGGCGGCCAGAATATCCTCGCCCACGCCCTCGGTCAGGTAGGGATAAATATCGTCCGGATCGACCGCCCGGTTATGAAAATATCCGTGGTAGATGGACCCGTACGGATCGACGCCAATCGCCCGCACCTCCGGGTTCTGCTCCTTGAGATAGCGGGCCACGCCGGACAGCGTCCCGCCCGTGCCCGCGCCCGCCACGTAATGCGTGACGCGCCCTTCCGTATCCGCCCATATTTCGGGGCCGGTCGTTTCGTAATGGGCCGCCTGGTTCGCCAGATTGTCGTACTGGTTCAGGTATACCGCGCCCGGAATTTCTTCGGCAAGGCGCCGCGCCACGGAATAATAGGACCGGGAATCTTCCGGGGCTACGTTCGTCGGACATACGATAACCTCTGCGCCCAGCGCCCGCAACACGTCCAGTTTTTCCTGACTTTGCTTGTCGGTGGTCGTAAAAACGCACCGGTATCCCTGGGTCGCGGCGGCCATGGCCAGCGCCGCGCCCGTATTGCCGCTCGTGCCTTCGATAATGGTTCCGCCCGGCGCCAGCAAGCCCTGCCGTTCGGCGTCCCGGATCATGGCCAGGCCAATGCGGTCCTTGACGGATCCTCCCGGATTGAAATATTCCAGCTTGGCCAACACCGTACAAGGCCATTCCGCCGTAATGCGGCGAAGCCGCACGAGGGGGGTATGACCTATTGCTCCGGTGATCGTATCGTGCCACATGAGTTCGCTTGCCGGGCGTATCGCCGTATTGAGTGGATAAAGGATGCAAATCGAACCGATAGTACGCATGAGACGGCGTTTTGCTCGCCCTTCAGGGCCTCTACATTGTAAATTTTTGTAACGAAAACCCTTCCACAAGGCGCTCTGCGAAGCGGTCTGGACCCGCGCATCCCCGGAAACGATCCGCAATATTGGCAGACCAGGCGCTTGGCCCGGTTTTTGATACCTTCCAAAATTCCATCCTTGGGATGCACTGATTAAGTCCGCGAAGATCAGAGGCAGCGAGGAGTGGGCTGGCAAGGAATGACGAAGCAGCGTGGCAGGCCCCACGTAATGAGGAATGACGCCGCCAGCGCGCTCCTCGATGCCTCCCGAAGGGCGCTTCACGACACCGACGACGCAAAACGCCGTGTTTTCCGATGATTTTAACGATAGAATCATTACAAACCCTACTTGCGTACGTGAAGCGCTGATCGAAGTGGATTTGATCAGTGCATCCCTTAGTTTTACGTGGCGGGGCCGTATTTTCGTTACGGCTGCCCGCAACCCGCGCCCCGCCTTTTTGCATACCGGAACACATTGAATATGCCCGAACGGGACCCATACCTCCACACAAGCGACCATAGCGCGATCGACGACGACGAACAGTTTATCCCATTCCCGACGCCCGACGAAGAAAAACACATGGGCACGACGGACATCCCGGAAGAATTGGCCGTGCTGGCGCTGCGCAACACCGTGCTGTATCCGGGCGTCGTACTCCCTATCACGCTCGGGCGCGACTCGTCCATGCAACTGGTGCGAGACGCATTTGCCGGCAACCGCATCATCGGCGCCGTGGCGCAAAAACGGAGCGAAATCGAAGCCCCCGGCACGGAAGACTTGTATCGCCTGGGCACGGTCGCCGAAATCCTCAAGTTGATCAAGATTCCGGGCGGCCCGAACTCCATGATCATTCAGGGGAGGCGGCGGTTCGAAATCCAGGAATACAGCCAGATCGAACCGTACTTCAAGGCCCATGTGAAGGCGGTAGACGAAGAGGGGCCTGTAGACGAGATCGAACTCAAGGCGCGGATCCGGTCGGTCAAGGAGTTGGCCATCCAGTTCGTCAACCTGTCTCCCCACCTCCCCGGGGAGGCCGCGGTCGCCATTCAGCAAATCGACTCGCCTACCCTGCTCGTGCATTTCATCGCCTCGAATCTTCAGAGCAGCGTCGAGGAAAAACAGGCCTTGCTGGAATCGGACGGGCTGGTGCAGCGCGCCGACAAGCTCATGGAGCACCTGAATCGCGAAATTCAGGTGCTGGAGGTGTCCGAAGACATCCGCAGCCGGGTGCGGACGGACGTGGACAAGCAACAGCGCGAATATCTGTTGCGCCAGCAGATGAAAATCATCCAGGACGAACTGGGCGAAAGCGAAAACGACGGCGACGAAGTGAAGGAACTGCGCGCAAAAGCCGAAAAGAAAGCGCTCCCGGAACATGTGCGGGAAACGCTGGACAAGGAAATCAAGCGCCTGTCGCGATCGAACCCGGCGTCGCCGGATTACGCCGTCACGCGCAATTACGTAGACTGGCTGCTGGACCTGCCCTGGCTGGACTATTCGAAAGACGACCTCGATATTGCGCGGGCCGCCGAGGTGCTGGACGAAGACCATTACGGACTGGATCAGGTCAAGAAACGCATCCTCGAATACCTTGCGGTCCTGCACCTGAAGGGGGATATGAAAGCCCCCATCCTGTGCCTGCACGGCCCGCCCGGCGTCGGAAAAACGAGCCTGGGAAAAAGCATTGCCCGCGCCATCGGGCGGAAATTCGTACGGATGAGCCTCGGCGGCATCCGGGACGAGGCGGAAATTCGCGGGCACCGGCGCACCTATGTGGCGGCGCTTCCCGGACGAATCATTCAGGGCGTCAAAAAGGCAGGCGTCAACAACCCCGTCTTCATGCTGGACGAAGTGGACAAGATCGGGGCGGATTTTCGGGGAGATCCGTCCAGCGCTTTGCTGGAAGTGCTGGACCCCGAGCAAAACGACAATTTCAACGACCACTACATCGAGCTGGACTACGATCTGTCGAAGGTGTTCTTCATTGCGACGGCCAATTTTCCGGAAATGATTCCCGGCCCGCTTCGGGACCGCATGGAAAGCATCGAGATCACGGGATACACCCGGGAAGAAAAACTCCGGATCGCAAAGCAATACCTCGTGCCTCGCCAGCTGGAGCAAAACGGCCTCACGCCCGAACAAATGGCGCTCGAGGACGACGCCATTCGCACCATCATCGACGGATACACCCGCGAATCCGGCGTGCGCAAACTGGAGCGCGAGATCGGCGCCGTAGCGCGGGGCGTCGCCCGGCAGATCGCTTCGGACGAAGCGGTCTCTGCAACGATTCGGGCGGAGGACCTCGAAAAGCGTCTGGGCGGACGCAAGCATTTCCCGGAGGTCGCCCAGCACACAGAAGTGCCCGGCGTGGCCACCGGACTGGCCTGGACGCCGACCGGCGGGGACATTCTGTTTATAGAAGCCTCCGTATCCAGAGGAAGCGGGAAACACGTCCTGACGGGCAAGCTGGGGGACGTCATGAAAGAGTCGGCCCAGGCGGCGCTTTCGTACGTCAAATCGCGCGCGGATACGCTGGGCATTCCAGAGGCGGCGTTTCGTCGATGGGACGTGCACATTCATGTGCCGGCGGGCGCCGTGCCGAAAGACGGCCCGTCCGCAGGCGCCGCCATGCTGAGTGCGCTGGTGTCGATTTATACGCAGCGCCGCATTCGCCACGACGTAGCCATGACCGGCGAAATCACGCTGCGCGGACTCATCCTCCCGGTGGGAGGCATTAAGGAAAAAGTCCTCGCTGCAAGGCGGGCGGGCGTCCGAACCGTAGTGCTCCCCGAGAAAAACGAAAAAGATGTAAAAGAGATCGCCGACGAAGCGCTGGAAGGACTACGCATTCTGTATGCGCGCCGCGTAGAGGACGTGCTGGATCAGGTGCTGGAAGAAGAACCGGTTTCGGACCTACGGAACATGTTTGGCGCCGTCGCAGAAGACGAGGAAAAAAGCGCCCGCAACCCGCTTCCGCCCGACGCCAACGGCGCTACGGCAAAAGAGGTGCATGTGGAGATTGCGTGACAGGCCGCAACAAGGAAGGCGTGCGGTTTCGCGAAAAACGATTCGCTACGCTTGCTACTCCTGGGGCTCTTGGTGCTCTTCGTCGATAATCCGTGCGTCGTCCATATTCGGGTCCTTCCCCTCCCGAAACGCTTTTTCGGCGTCCGTATAGATATGCACGGCCCGCTTCGCGGCAGCCTGTAGCGTTCCGGCAGCAAGTCGGGCGGCAAGCCCGCCCAGGCACGCCAGCTGTCCCAACGTATTGAGCCGCTCGAATTCGACGAGGCGCTCTTCCGAACGTTCTTCCGCCTCGCTCACGACTTCTTGTCGTCTGACTCGGCAGCGGCGTCGCCCGCCTCTTCCGTCTCTTCCGTCCCCTCGTCCGACGCTTCTTCCCAAGCCGGATCGTACGCACCGGAGCGCTTCCAGAACATATCCTCGATCTCGTGCGAAAGGACTTGTCCAAACTGCTGAAGGCTGCGCACAACCGTCGCCGCGGCGTCGCCGACCGAAATATCCTCTTCGTCCTCCGCGGCCGGGCCGTCTCCCTGAGAAGACGGCGCACGTTTGGCCGTAAAGTCCTTGATCTCCCGGGAAAGCGCCGACCCGAACTGCTGTGCGCCTTGAACCACGGTGGAGGATGCCGCTTCCGCAAGAAAAGCAACCTTTTCCTGCGGAGAAAGGGCATCGAAATCGGAACGAATGCGTTGATGCGTTTCGCCCTTGCCTTGTTTGCCGGTATCGCTCATGGTGTTGGGGAGATGTTCTTTTGCAGATTTTCTGGTGCACCGGGTGTGTTCACCGCTTTGCGCTGGGTGTGTTCAGCGTGTTCAACGTGGTTATGCATGCGATTATGCAACCGCGTGGAACATTTCAGGTAAACAGAATCTAAGGCGCACAAGTTCCGCCTTGCCTGCTGCCCGACAGCGCCCATGAACGCTTCGCGCTACACGATTTCCGGCGATTCCTATGATTTCTGTGACTCCTGATGCGGATCGGCCCGCCGACGGCATGGCGACGGGCACGGTGATTCGCTCTACGGGAAGCTGGTGCGACGTACGCACCGAGGACGAAACCGTTCCGGCGAGGGTGCGCGGGCGGTTGCAACTGGGAGCGCAGGACGCCACCAGCCCCGTCGCCGTGGGCGACCGGGTTACCATGCAGCGAAACGCCGACGGCACCGGGGTCATCACGCATATTCACGACCGTAGCAATCAGCTGGGCCGCCGCGCCGCCGGGCGCCGCGTGGGACGCGAGCATATTTTGGCGGCGAATATCGACCGCGTATGGGTCGTGCAATCTGTCCGGCTGCCGCGCCCCAATGCGGGCTTTGTAGACCGGGTGCTGGCGACGGCGGAAGCGGGCGAAATTCCGGCGGGCGTCGTGTTCAACAAAGTGGACCTCGCCCGCAAGGAACACGCCGCCACGCTGGCCACGTTGCGCGACGAGTACGCCCGCATCGGCTATCCGGTCCTGACCGTCAGCGCCCGGACCGGAGAAGGCATCGCGGACCTGAAAACGCAGCTCGACGGAAAAACAAGCGTATTCGCCGGCCCGTCGGGCGTGGGCAAATCTTCGCTGATCAATGCGCTGGAGCCGGGCCTGAACGTCCGAACGGCGCAGGTGAGCGAGAAAACGCGAAGGGGCCGCCATACGACCGCGTGCGCCGCGCTCTTCGCCCTCGGCAGCGGCGGCTATATCGTCGATACGCCCGGCATTCGGGAATTCGGCGTCCTGCACATCGAATCCTGGGAGCTTTCCCACTATTTCATCGAGTTCAAGCCGTATATCGAGGCCTGCCGGTTCCCTACCTGCACCCACGACCACGAACCGGCCTGCGGGGTCCGGCAAGGCGTAGAGGAGGGCGACATTTCCGAACAACGGTACCAGAGTTACCTGAATATCCTCGACGCCATCCGGCTGGGGGACAAGGACGTGGGGCGGTAACGCCCATTTCGCTACGTATAGCGCTATATATAAGGCGCTACGTATATAAGCCCTGTCCGCCGGGTGTGCGTAATCGGGGGCGGCATGTCAATCGTTTTGCGGTTCGCTGTCGGCGTCTGTCCCTGGTGCCCAGTCGCCCGGCAACCTATCGATTCCATGCACCTTGCGTGCTACGTACAAGGCTGCGCCCGGCGCGCTACTTCTTCGCAGAACGCGTTCTGCCCGCCCCCCGGCGTCCGCCCTTGGGAGCGCTCGCTTTCGCCGCCAACAGTTTCACCGCCTCCTCCAGCGTAATCGCCTCCGGCGACATGGTTTTCGGAATGGAGGCGTTCGTCTTGCCGTGCTTCACGTACGGCCCGTACCGCCCTTTTCGCACATCCACCGGCTCGCCCGTTTCCGGGTGCTCGCCCAGTACGCGGAGCGGTCCCGCCCCTTTTTTGGGCTCCGCCAGCAGCGCCAGCGCACGCGCCAGGCCTACCTCCAGCACATTGTCTTCTTCCTTCAGCGAAGCAAAGGTCCGTTCGTGCTGCACGTACGGGCCGAAGCGTCCGATATGGGCCACGACCGGCTTGTCCGTCTCGGGATGCGCGCCCAGCGTCCGGGGCAGAGCCAGCAAGGCCAGCGCCATCTCCTCGTCTACGGCCTCCGGAGGGGTGCCTTTGGGCAACGACACGCGCTTCGGCTTGCCTTTCGCGCCCTTGCCCTTGCTCTTGCCATTGCCTTGGGGCCGTCCCCATTGCACGTAGGGGCCGTAGGGACCCTGGCAAAGCAACACGTCCTCCCCGTTTTCCGGATGCGCGCAAATGCGGCGTTCCCGACTCCCGTCGGACGAGGTTTCCAGCAACGCCTGCAAATCTTCCGCAGAAATGTCGCCGGGCGATAATTCCTTCGGGATGGAGGCCCGGGCCGACTCGCCGTTTACCGTGCCTTCCACATACGGCCCGTACCGTCCCGTGCGCACGACCATCCCGGCCCATTTGGGCGAGGAAATCGTCGATATTTTCCGGGGATCGATACGGTCTTGCCCAACCTGCACCTGCTGCACAAGCCCCTGGTCGCCCAGGTAAAAATCCTCCAGCCACCCCGTAGAGGTGCGATCTCCCGTGGCGATGTCGTCCAGAATCTGCTCCATGTCCGCCGTGAATCCCACATCGACCAGGTCGCCGAATTGATCTTCGAGGAGCTGCACCGCCGCGAACGCCGTAAACGTGGGCGCCAGTTGCGATCCGGTGCGGCGCACATACTCGCGGCGCACGATGGTTTCTATAATGGACGCATAGGTGCTGGGCCGTCCGATGCCCTCTTTCTCGAGCATGCGCACGAGCGTGGCCTCCGTGTACCGGGCGGGGGGCTTCGTTTCGTGCTCCACGGACTCCACCTTGCGGCAATCCGGCTCGTCGCCTTCGGCCATGGGCGGCAGCGGACGATCGCGATGCTCCAGCGCGGCGTCCGGGTCGTCGGAGCCTTCCACGTAGGCCCGGTAGAACCCCTGAAATTCCACGCGCTGTCCCGTCGCCCGGAACCGGGCCGCTTCCCTGCCTTCGCCGGCGTCGATGCGGACCGTCGTGCGCAGCACCTTCGCATTGGCCATCTGGCCCGCCACGGTGCGCTGCCATATCAGTTCGTACAGGTCCCCTTCGTCGCCGGTCAAGCCCAGTTCTTTCCTCGTTTTCATGGCGCGTCCGGCGGGCCGGATCGCCTCGTGCGCCTCCTGCGCATTCGCTACCTTGCCCCCGAAACGCCTCGGTTTCGGACTCAGGTACTCCTCGCCGTACCGCGCCTGGACCGCCTTGCGGCTGGCCTGAATGGCCTCGTCGGAAAGCTGGGTGGAATCGGTCCGCATATACGTAATGAACCCCTGATCGTAGAGGCGCTGCGCGACTTGCATGGTGCGGCGGGCGGAAAAACGCAATTTGCGGCTTCCCTCCTGCTGCAAGGTAGACGTAATGAACGGGGGTGGCGGGGACGGAGACGTCAGCCGGTCCTCGACCTGCCCCACGCGCCAGGCGCGATGCGGCAGCGCATCAACCAGTGCGCGCGCCTGCTCTTCGCCAAGCAACACGATATCTTTGCCCGGCGCGAGGCCCTCCCGGAGCCGTCCGGTATGGTCGTCGAAATCCTTGCCCGTAGCCAGGCGCACCCCGCCGTAATGCGTCATTTCCGCCTGGAACGCCTGGCCATGCGCCGCAAGCGTCGCTTTCAGATCGAGCCAGAGGGCCGGGACGAACGCCATGCGCTCTTTCTCTCGCTGCACGAGCAGCCGGGTCGCCACGCTCTGGACGCGCCCTGCGGACAATTTCGGAGCGATTTTGCGCCAAAGCAACGGAGAAATGCTGTACCCGACGAGGCGGTCCAGAATGCGGCGGGCTTCCTGCGCATCCACCAGGCTTTGGTCAATCTCTCTCGTTTCGCGGAACGCATGCTGGATGGCCTCCCGCGTGATTTCGTGAAACACCATGCGCCGCACGGGAACCTTCGGCGCCAGCACCTGCACGAGATGCCACCCGATCGACTCGCCCTCGCGGTCTTCGTCCGTGGCGATATACAGTTCGTCGGCCCCCTTGAGCGCCGCGCGAAGCTTTTGCACCACTTTGTTCTTGTCCGGCGACGTTATATATACCGGCGTAAACCCGTTGGCTACGTCCACGCCGTAGTGCTCCCATAATCGTTCCCGCCGCGCCTTGGGTATCTCGGAGGCTTTCTGGGGCAGATCGCGGATGTGCCCCATGCTTGCCTCCACCCGGCAATCCGCAGGAAGGAAATTCTTGATGGTTCGGGCCTTGACAGGCGATTCGACGACAACCAGCCGCTTCATGCGCAAAATAAGTGTTACAGGTGCGGAGCTACGGGATGCGCGCCCTCTCACGCTATCCCCCGCGCATCGTTCCCGAATGCGGCAAAGGATAGCCCGCCCGGAATGGCGGAAGGGCCGCGGCATTTCGAAGATAATCTGCAATCCTCGAAAGTTTCCGAATTTTTTAGTATCTTGTGAGGATATGCCTTTTTTCGGCGCGAGGCCGGGAATGTTGCAGAATATCCTGAAAACATCCTCTATTCCCGCCGGGCCTGGCCCGAACCGCAGGCGCGACGCGTTCGCCGCCCGCCGATAACCCTTGCTATGCACCCCTGACCTTTGTTTGCGAATACGTTTATGAACACGCACCGCCAGACCGACACAGCACACGCCGTCAAATACGTTTACAGTTTCGGAGGAGGCCGCGCGGAAGGCGACCGAAGCATGAAATCCCTGCTGGGAGGCAAGGGAGCCAATCTGGCCGAAATGAGTGCAATCGGCTTGCCCGTACCGCCGGGATGCACCATCTCCACCGAGGCCTGCCGCTATTATTCGTCGCAGGGACATACCTGGCCCGACGGACTGGAAGAACAAATCGAGGAAGCCATTGTCCGCCTGGAGGCCGATATGCAGGCCCGGCTGGGCGATCCGGCGAACCCGCTCCTCGTGTCGGTGCGCAGCGGCGCGGCGATCTCCATGCCGGGCATGATGGATACCGTGCTGAACCTGGGCATGAACGACGCGGTGGCGGAAGGGCTGGCCCGCCGCACGGGCAACGTGCGCTTCGCCTACGACGCCTACCGGCGGTTCATCGACATGTTCGGGGACGTCGTGGTGGGCGTGCCGCACGAACATTTCGAGGAAGCCATCGAGGCGCTCAAGAAAGAACGGGGCGTGGAGAACGACATGGACCTCAGCGGGGACGACCTGAAAACGCTGGTGGAGCGCTACAAGGCCATCTACCGCCAGAAAACCAGCCATATGTTCCCCGAAGATCCCCGGGAACAGCTTCGGTTCGCCGTCAACGCGGTGTTTTCTTCGTGGGATGCGGAACGGGCCGTCAAGTATCGGCGCATCAACAAGATTGCGGGGCTGCTGGGCACGGCGGTGAACGTGCAGGCCATGGTCTACGGCAACATGGGCCAGACCAGCGGCACCGGCGTGTGCTTTACGCGGAATCCTTCCACCGGAGAACATCTGCTGTACGGGGAATTTCTGGTCAATGCGCAGGGAGAGGATGTGGTGGCCGGCATTCGTACGCCCGAGGACATCGTCCGCATGGCGGATCATTTTCCCGATGCGTACAAACAACTTCTCGAAGTCACGGATCGGCTGGAGAAGCATTACCGCAACATGCAGGACATCGAGTTCACGATCCAGGACAACCGGCTCTTTATCCTCCAGACGCGCAACGGGAAACGCACCGGCACGGCGGCGGTAACCATCGCGGTGGACATGGTGCAGGAAGGACTCGTGGACAAGGAAGCGGCGGTGCGGGACCTCGTGGAGCCGAATCACCTGGACCAGGTGCTGCATCCGCAGTTCGAGGACGTGGAGGCCTACAAGCCCGACGTAATCGGGCAGGGCCTGCCCGCTTCGCCGGGCGCTGCGGTCGGCCAGGTTGTGTTTTCGGCAGACGAGGCCGAGGCCTGGAAAGCGAACGGCAAACAGGTCATCCTCGTGCGCATCGAAACCAGCCCGGAAGACGTAGGGGGCATGGACGCCGCCGAGGGCATTCTGACGTCCCGGGGCGGCATGACCTCGCACGCCGCCGTGGTGGCCCGCGGGTGGGGCAAGCCGTGCGTGGCGGGTTGCAACGAAATCGTCATCAATTATCGGGACCAATCCTTTACGAACGGCAAGGTTACGTTCCGCGAAGGCGACTGGCTCTCCATCAACGGGACGACCGGGGAAGTCATTTCCGGCAAGCAGCCCCTCGTGGAGCCGGAAATGGGCGGGGCGTTCGGGCAGTTCATGGCGTGGACCGACGCATTTCGAACCATGAAGGTGCGCACGAACGCCGATGCGCCAGCGGACGCCGCCAAGGCCATCGAGTTCGGCGCAGAAGGCATTGGCCTGTGCCGCACCGAGCACATGTTCTTCGAAGGCGGGCGCATTCAGGCCGTCCGGGAAATGATCCTGGCCGACGACGAAAAGGACCGGCGGGCGGCGCTCGCCAAGTTGCTTCCGTATCAAAAGGAAGATTTTCTGGGCATCTTCCGGGCGATGGCGGGCAAACCGGTGACGGTGCGCCTGCTGGATCCGCCCCTGCACGAATTCCTCCCGCACGACGAAGCGGGGCAACAGGAAATGGCGGATGCGCTTGGCGTAGGCCTGGAGGTGGTCCAGGCCAAGGTGGCGTTCTTGCACGAATTCAACCCGATGCTTGGACACCGGGGATGCCGGCTGGGCGTCACCTACCCGGAAATCACGCAGATGCAAACCCGCGCCATCCTCGAAGCGGCCGTCGAACTTTCGGAAGCAGGCGTCGAGGCGCTCCCCGAGATTATGGTGCCGCTCGTGGGCACGCTGGAAGAATTTTCCAACCAGAAAGCCGTGATCGACCAGGAAGCGCAGGAGGTTTTCGCCGAAAAGGGCGCCGCCGTCGAGTACCTTGTGGGCACCATGATCGAGGTGCCGCGCGCCGCGCTGGTGGCGGACGAGATCGCGCGCGAGGCGGAATTTTTCTCCTTTGGCACGAACGACTTGACCCAGATGGGCTTCGGGTACAGCCGGGACGACGCCGGGACCTTCCTGCCGTACTATGTGGATCACAAGATTCTTGCGGACGATCCGTTCCAGGCGCTGGACCAGAAGGGCGTCGGACAGCTCGTGCAAATCGGCACGGAGCGCGGACGCGCTACGCGAAGCGACCTCAAGGTGGGCATCTGCGGCGAACACGGGGGCGAGCCTTCGTCCATCGAGTTCTGCTACCAGACGGGCCTCGACTACGTGTCCTGTTCGCCCTTCCGCGTGCCTATCGCCCGCCTCGCGGCGGCGCAGGCGGCGCTGAACAACGCATAGCGGAAAGGAACGTACGGAAGGCGAACGCAGCAGGCCTTATGCTTCGTTCCCGCGGGGCACGAAGGCCTGAATGCCGGTCAGGGCCCGGCCCAGAATGAGGCCATGGATGTCGTACGTGCCTTCGTAGGTATTGACGCTCTCCAGGTTCATCATGTGATGGATCACGCGGTACTCGCCTGAAATGCCGTTGCCGCCCAGCATGTCGCGAGCCATGCGGGCAATCTCGAGCGCCTTGTTGCAATTGTTGCGCTTGGCCAGCGAAATCATGGGCGCCGCGAGGCGGCCTTGGTCCTTGAGCGTTCCCAGGCGCCAGGCCAGCAGTTGCATCTGGGCAATCTCGGTCAGCATGTGCGCCAGTTTCGTCTGGATCAGTTGCATGGACGCAAGCGCATGACCGAATTGCCGCCGTTCGCGCACGTAACGGCGAGCGCGGCGGAAACAATCTTCGGCGGCGCCCAGCGCACCGAACGCAATGCCGAACCGGGCGCTGTTCAGGCACTCGAACGGCCCGCGCAGCCCCCGAATATCCGGAAACGCGTTCTTGTCCGGGACGAACACATCCTCCATCACGATCTCGCCCGTAACGGAGGCACGCAGCGACATTTTGTGATGCGTTTTTGGGGTGGAAAATCCGTCCATCCCGCGTTCGAGCACAAATCCCCGAATGCGCCCTTCCTCTCCCCGCTTTTCGCGGGCTTTCGCCCAGACTACGGCAATGTCCGCAATGGATGCATTCGTTATCCACGCCTTGGCGCCGTTCAGCGTCCAGCCCCCGTCGACCCGCATCGCGGACGCTTCCATGGAGCCCGGGTCCGACCCGTGATCGGGCTCGGTCAACCCGAAACAACCGACATATTCGCCGGAAGCCAGCAAGGGCAACAGCCTCCGCCGTTGCTCCTCCGTCCCGAATTGGTGGATGGGATGCATGACGAGCGAACTCTGCACCGACGCGAACGACCGATACGCCGAGTCCACCCGTTCGAGCTCGCGCGCAATGAGGCCGTAGGCGGTATGGCTTGCGCCCGCGCCGCCGTATTCCTCAGGGATCGTGGCGCCGAGCAGGCCGAGTTCGCCCATTTCGCGGGCGATCTCCCGGTGAAACACCTCGTCCTGATTGCCTTCCAGCGCGCGCGGCTCCAGCTGCGACTGCGCATACTCCCGGGCCGATTCCATGATAAGGCGGTCTTCCTCCGTCAGCAGGGATTCGAGAAGCAGGACATCATCGGGGTTCAGGTGCGGCGGAGCCATAGGCGCAAGCAATTTGTAATACGACGGACAACATGTCTCATGCACGATCCGGGGGGGAAGGGGTTCCGGAAGAGGACCGGGGACGACCCAGGAGCCAACGCGCTATTGCATCGGGTACTTGACAAATTGTCAAATTAGTCATATATTTAGTCAACTTCGCACCATAAGGATATAGTGATGTCCATAGTAAATGTCCATCAAGCGAAAACCCACTTGTCGCGCCTGCTCTCTCAAGTCGAGCAGGGCGAGGAAGTCGTCATTGCCCGCAACGGCAAGCCGATTGTGCGCCTTGTTCCTCTCCAGCCCCAGGGGACGCCGCAATTCGGCTCGTGGAAGGACCGAATAATCCTCGACGACAGTTTTTTCGACCCGCTCCCGGAAGAGGACTTGTCTGCTTGGGAGGGGTGATCGTTGCGTATTCTTCTTGATACCCATGCCTTTATATGGTGGCTTGCCGGGAGCGATCGATTGCCGGTTGCCGCCCGCCACGCCATCGGAAGCGCATCGAACGAAACATTCGTAAGCGCAGCGTCAGCTTGGGAAATCGCCACAAAGCGCCGCATAGGCAAACTGCATGGAGTAGATGCGCTCGCGGATAACGTTTCCATAGCCATCGCCGGAGAAGGATTTAAAGAATTACCAATCACTGTAGACGACGCCGTTCGGGCCGGCTCGTTGCCAGGTCCGCATCGCGATCCATTCGACAGAATGCTCATTGCCCAAGCTCTTGCGCACCATCTTGTTTTGATTTCTACCGAAGCAATATTCGATGGGTACGGCATTCGCCGCCTGTGGGAAATCCCGTTTCGCTGAGGTTGCGACACAAAAATCCCGCCCGCCGCCCCAATCAATCAGATCAAAAAGAACGGGAACCATATAATCAAGGAACCCGCTTCGATTGATCCACCGCAGGCCGTCGTTGCAATCTGTCCCGCATTCCCCCGGAAGCGGCGGCGCAGAGGTGGAAATAAGCCGTATATAAGCCCCTTTCGCGCTCCCTTCTCGCCCCTTTCGCGCCCCCTTCGAAATCTTCCAGCGTGTAAGCTTCCCTTGATTCGTGGAATTTACCAAACCTTCGTCTCTCAACTCTTCGAGCGTTCTCCGCAATTGGCGTTCAGGGGCAATGCCATGGCCCGACCTGTTCTGATACGCCCTAACGCCTGCCTTGTCCTCGCGAAGAGCGTGTATTCGGCTTGCGCTCCAGGCGTGACCGGTCTGCTTCTCGTGCGGAACGCCCGCCGCGCTTCCGGGAAGAGCGGGCGGGTTTCGCCTTGCTGCCGGACAACGCCCGGATCAACCTGCCGCCGCCCCAATCAATCAGATCAAAAAGAACGGGAACCATATAATCAATGAACCCGCTTCGCTCGATCCACCGCAGACCGTCGTTGCAATCCGCCTCGCATTCCCCCGGAAGCGGCGCCGCAGCCTGGTGCGTCGGTTCATATCCTGCCCCGGCGTCCGGCTCGGTCGGAAGCAGGCTAACCTCCTGACGATCTTCGCCCGGAAAGCCCGCCTCTGGAATATTCGCCGCGGATGCTTTCTGCGCTGCGGCCTGCACCTTCAGGGGTTCCGGTAATCGCCCGGGGTGTACAAAGGACGAATCGGTATTGTCCACTACAGTAGACATTGCGGCGGGCGTGATGGGCGTGACGGGTGCAGCAGGCGTGGTCCGCGTGACGGGCGTGGCGGGCGTGGTCCGCGTGACGGGCGTAGCGGGCGTGGCAGGCGTGGCAATGGATTCGGATACTGCTTCGTCCATGGACGCCGCGCCGGACCCGGCCAGCGTACCGCACCCGGCGCAGAGTATCCATAATGCAGGGAAAAATGCGTATCTCATGGGCATGTGCGTCCGGGATTCCTGTTCATGCAATGATCGGAAAAAGCACGGCAACAAAAAGGCCCGTATCCAGGATGCACCGGGAAAGGACTATGGCCGGGTTTGCCTGAACAGGTAAGCAAACGCCATGCCGGGAAAGATTATGCTGCCGCTTCGCTCGATCCACCGCAGACCGTCGTTGCAATCCGTCCCGCATTCCCCCGAAAACGGCGCCGCAGCCAAACCCCGCGAACCGCTCCTACGCTTCGACGACAGCGCCCGGACGCCCGATGGCCCAGCCCGTTTCCGTATCCGTTCCGCAGGCCGACAGCAACGCCGTGAAGGCTTCACACAGAGCCTGCAACGCCTCCGTAGAAAAGGCCCTTGCCGGCGCATATACGCACGCGACGACACGAACCGTTTCGGGGGTGGTTTTCGTGGCCATGCTGTCCCGAACCGGGTTGACGATGGGTTCTCCGAGGGAATCGTCGCCGGAAATACGGCAACCGCAGACCAGGTCTTGCACATCGATGCGCTGCCCGGAAGCATTGAACGCAAACCCCTCTCCCTCCTGCCCAAGCCGGAAAACGTACCTATCCGAAGCCGCCCGATCCAGGTCCCACAAGGATATGGGCACGACATGCCGGAGGCTGAAATAGTTGCATATATCCACCGGAGCATTGATTCGGGGGAACCGGTAATCCGGTTGCGCGGCGGCCCGCAGCAGATATTCGGAAGCGGGCTTTCCCCGGCCTGTGGGTTTGTAGAACCCGCACCGCAGCATATCGCGGGCGGCGGCGCGGCGGGCCTCTTCGATCTCACCAAGCGGACCGGATCGCTCGGCGACCGCCTGCTCCAGCCGCAGGTCGAAATCGTCCGGATACCGGGCCATTGCAATGCGCTCGGCGCGAAGCACGCCAAGAAGTACGTCGTCGCGGGGAATGGCGTGTCGGATCGTCAGCATGGCGCCGGGTTATTCGATGGTTTTTCGGGGTAATTCGGCCCGGACGGAACCTGTGGACTACCCGGAGACGTTGCAAATGGAATTATAAGGCAATATTAGTCTTCACGCAAAACGGTGGGCATCGAAAGGTGACGGAACCGGCAATCCTGCAAACTCTGGAGGCAAAGAGACGTGACGGTTTTCCTGGATGACGATGATTTCGCGCAGCAAGGACTTGAATGCCTGCGGCAAGCGGTTGCCGAGGCATTGGAGCGCAAGCGCAAGTTAGGCCAGTATGCCGTATTCTGGCGGGATGGCCGCGTGGTTTACGAAGGCCCCGACGCCCCGGAACAACCGGAGCAGGAGGAATATCCAGAGCATCTGGAAACGAGCGGCAAGCCGGACCAGCCGGACCTGAATGACGATGATTTCGCGCAGCAAGGACTTGAATGCCTGCGGCAAGCGGTGGCCGAGGCCTTGGAGCGCAAGCGCAAATTAGACCAGTACGCCGTGTTTTGGCGGGATGGCCGCGTGGTTTACGAAGGTACTTATACGGAAAACTCGCCAAGCCCTAAAAACCCAAAAACCATGAAAAACGAATGTGCCCACGCTTCTACGCCATATCTGTTGTAATGGACGGAGCAACGGTTTCGTCCTCAAAGCTCACCCAGTCGGCATCGAATCGTTGATACGGTTCAATGTCTGCAAGCGTAATCTCGTCAGTGCACAGCACATCAACGCCGTCAAGTTGAATATCTGTGAACTGCTTCCAAAATTTTTCAATCACTCCCTCCAACTCTGAACGCTTTTGGGACCACTCCGCATTGGCGCGCTTCGAGTATGGAACCGCAAGAATAAAATGGCATCTGTATGGAGTTCCTGGCGGATACTCCTGCAATGTGTTCAAGCGGAGATACACCCCTTGTAACCATTCGCTATACTTTCTCAGCAGTTTTCGCCAATCCTTCGACCTTGAACGCCAGCGCCGATCAAACGCTGTGGGGAATGCCGTGCGAATGTACCGCTTGGCAAGCCACTCTGCGATAAGCCTACGCTCTTTATCGGGCAAGCATTCCTCAGGCGAATCTCTCACCAGAAGGCTTCAAGGAACCGTCCAGCGATTATAGGCAACAAATGACAATAAAACTTTTTTTCCGCGCCTTGGAATTATAAACTGGAGGATCCGCGGACTTCTGCCAGACAAATATTGCTTATTCGCTTGCTCGCCAATAGCAATATTGCCTTTCAGGACTTCGACGAAGGGTTCTTTCTCAATGCTGGGGTTGACGATGTCGCAATCGTGGCTCGTCAGGATAAGCATGTCCGTATCGCTCATATCCATCGATTCAGGAGCATATCCCATGGCGAAGCCTGCCAATTCATCTCCCAGAATCGCCCCTTGGCGCCATCCGCGATCCGCAATCGCCCCGCTATCGAACGCCTCATACATAACACCTACTTCGGCCAATCCATGAGCGCCACGTTCCTTGCAAGCTGCTCTTTCCGCTGCATCCGATCGGGTTCCTCAAAGCCAAGGCGGCGCAGACGATCTTCCCGGCTCGTCCTTCGCTCAGAAGCCATATCGCCAAACCGCTTCGCCTGCTTCATGACCTGAACGAGCCGATTCACATCCACCTGCTCCGCGCCCAGCAGCTCAACAAGAGGCGGCAGGCCCAATTCCAAGGGATGCCGAACGAATCGCGCATTGAGCGGATGCGAACTGGATACCGAAGCGCGATCAAGAACGCCAAGCAAGGCGTTCAGTCGCTTCGCATTGGTATAGTTAGGCCGATTCCCCTGCAACCACTCGTATATCGTGGGGCGAGTCACATGCAGAATCCGGGCAAGCTGCGACTTGTTGAGCGACAACGCCGCAAGCAACTCCTGCACCTGTTCGGCGACAGGACGAACCGAACTATGCGTCAAGTCAGGCCAAATGCCCCGAATACGCCCAAACATCTCCATCAAACAAGTTCGAACCGAAGTTCCCTGCCAACCGCTTTGGCCGCACGGGCCAGTACGTCCACCGTCACGGCATCCTGCCCGGAATCAAGCAAACAGTCGAGTTGCGACCGGCTCGCACGCAGGCGACGCGCCATTTCCTCCCTGGAAACGCCTTGTTGCTTCATCGTCTCGGCAAGCTGGAAGGCCAGCACGCGCTTTACCGCCTGTTCGGTAGTTGCCTCATAGGCGCCCTGTTCCTTGAGATAATCGTCAAAGTATTGTCCAGGGTAGCCTTGCTCTATCTCGCGGGTCATTTCAAGCCTCTCATTCTCTTGGTCGCCAGATCAAGATCGGATTTCGACGTCTTCCGGGATTTCTTGATAAAGCCGTGAAGCAAGATCATTTCGCCGTTATGATTGCAAAACAACACGCGGGCGACCGTGTTCCCCGAAAGGCTTGTCCGCACCTGCCCCGGACAAGCAAGTCCTCGGCAAGCGCCTCCGCGATTTTCCGCCAACTTCCCCCAGCCCCCTACCCCACCAACCCCTTCACCACGCCGTCGCACACCATTTTTCCGGCATCTGTGAGGCGGACGCAGCCATTTCCGACCCACTCGATATACCCGGCGTGCTCAAACGAAGCAAGTACATCGGTCTTGTCGAACAAGATATCCCGGCCGTACGCGCGTTTCAGGCGCTGTACATCCAGCCCCTCCGACGTGCGAAGCCGCAAAAAAACATACTCGTCCGCCAGCATTTCGAAGGACAGAACGTCTACCTCCTCCACGGGAAGCACGGACTGCCCCGTCAGCGCTTCGTATTTGCGCAGGTTGGCTTCGTTGCGCCAGCGCCGGGCGCCGGAAGCAGGTGTACGCACCGCATCCGTTAGGCCATGCCCATTGTGCGCCACGCCGTTCCCATCCTCTCGCTTCCTCCCCGATCCATCCACCCCCTCTCGCTCCCCACCCGACCCGACCATCCCCTCTCGCGCCCCATCCGACCCAGCCACCCCCTCTCGCTTCCTGTCCGACCCGTCCGCCCCCTCTCGCTTCCTCCCCGACCTGTCCCACCAGAACGAATGGGCCGAAGGGCCGAATCCGAGATAATTGGCGTGCCGCCAGTAGGCCTCGTTGTGACGGGATCGCCTGCCCGGCAACGCAAAACTCGATATTTCGTAGTGTTCGTACCCCTCCCCCCGCAGAAAATCCATCGCAAACAGGAAACGATCCGCATACTCCTCGTCCGGGGCAGGCGTGACGCGCCCCTGCATCACCATCTTCCGAAGCGGCGTACGCTCCTCTATGGTCAGTCCGTACGTCGAGAGATGCGGCACGCCCAGCCGGGACAGTTTCTGCACATTGGCGCACCAGTATTCATCCGGCTGATCGGGAATCCCAAAAATAAGATCGACGGACATGTTATCGAACCCCGCCTTCCGCGCCCGCTCTATCGCCTGCACGGCCTGTTCCGGGGTATGGCTCCGGTTCAGAAACGTCAGGTCCGCCTCGTAAAACGATTGCACCCCAATGCTCAACCGGTCGAACCCGAGCGAGCGAAGCGCCCGCAGGTAGTCGGGATCCGCCTCCTCCGGGTTCATCTCCAGCGTCGTTTCGCGCACGTCGGCGGTCGGGAAAGCGCGATGGACCGCATTCAGCACATCCCCGAGGGCGGCGGCAGACAGCAGCGACGGCGTCCCGCCTCCGAAATATATGGTTTCAACAGGTTCGCACGGACCATATTCCGCCGCATAATGCGCCAGCTCGGCATGCATGGCCTTCAGAAACGGCGTCCGGGACGACCGCGTGGTCGTAAAATAGAAATCGCAGTAGATACAGCGTTGCGTACAAAAAGGAATATGAAAGTACAGCGACGCCACTCAGAAGATGAGGCCAATCCGAAGAGGCAACAAAAAACCCAGCCGATCGCTGCCGATGATGAGCGCGGGACTGATTTCATAGAACATGGCGGATTCCCCAAACCCGTGCGCCCGCCCAATCCCGATATGCATGGTGGGACCGCTCAGGTCCTTGCTGCCTGCAAGCGGCAGGTAGGCCCCCATCCCGAAAAAGAAGTAGGCGGCGCGCCTCCGGGCAGGGGGCGGCGTAATGATAAGCGAAATCTGCGGATCAAAAAGGTAATCGGCGCCTTTCCACCCATCGAACACAAACCCGGTGAGTCCGAGTTCCAGCGCCGTGGAAATGTCCGCATTGACGGGAATGGCCCCACGCCCCCGAAACCCCACGCCTACGCCATGCTCGGTGCTGTACAGGGTATTGAGGCTAACCCCGAATTGAGAAGGAGTATTCGGCGCCTCGTTCTGTGCGCGAACGGGAGAAACCGCACCCTGCGCGGCAACCGTCAGGAAGGCGAGTGCAAGAAAAAAACGAACGATCTTCATAGATTGGGCAGCGTCGGGGGCTACATGATCAGCGTTATACTATAATACGAACACGAAGGGATTCGCATCGTTCATAGTTTCGTTCCACAGAAGATAGCAGATATGAAGTTTATTGTTTGCATAAAACATGTGCCGGACGCGACGTCGCCGTTGCGCATCAAGGACGGTCGGATAGATGCGAGTGCGGGACGCATGGCGCTGAATGCGTTCGACGCCTCGGCGGCGGAAGGCGCCATCGCCTTTACCGAACGATACGGCGGAGAAGTGCATGCGCTGCTGGCAGGCCCGCCTGAAGCCCGGGAAGCGCTGCGCAAGACGCTGGCCATGGGCGCGACTGCGGGCGTACACCTGCACGTCCGGGAGGGCGAGAAACCTCCGGTCGGACAGGCCTGTGCGCAGATTCTTGCGAATCATGTACGCACGGAAACATTCGACGCAATCCTGTGCGGCAAGCAGGCGCAGGACACAGACGCCGGCGTAACGCCCGCCATGCTCGCCGAATTGCTGGGCTTGCCCTTCATCGGCAACGCCATTGCGCTGGCCCCGGACCCCGACGGACCCGCCGCAAACCGCCTGCTGGTCACGCGCCAAGCGGATGCGCATCAGGAAATTACGCGGATGGAAACGCCTTGCGTCATATCCTGCTCCAACAATATGTGCGATCCGCGCATTCCAACGATACGCGGCGTCATGGCGGCGCGAAAGAAACCGATCCAGGTCAAAACCGTGGACACGCCCGCCGGATTGCCTGCGATGTCTGTGCAGCGCTACGAAGCCATGCCGGTCCGCCCGCCGGTCCGCATGCTGGACGAAACATGGGAGGAAGCGCTGGATGTCCTGACGCCCTTCGTCAAAGGCGGTTCGCCCGCAGCATAACATGGCGCGCTTGCTTGTTTTTGTCGAAACCCGGGGCGAACGCATTACGCGCCCGTCCCTCGAAGCCCTCTCCCGGTGCCGGGAAATCGCCGGCGCAAGCGTGGCCGCCGCCGTCGCATCCGACGCCCCCCATGCCTGTCTGGAGGCATTGGCCCGCTACGGAGCAGACGAGGCGTTCGTCGTAACCAACCCGCTGTTTGCGCCGCAAGGCGAAATTCCGCAGGGCGCCCCGCTGACCGCCGCGCTGGTCCGCATCGCCGAACACGCCGCCCCCGACGTACTCGTGCTTCCCTCCGGGGAAACCGTGCGGGAAATCCTCGGCGCGCTGGCCGTGCGCATGGCGGCGCCCGCCCTCCCGGACGTATCCCGCTTCGACGTGTGCGAGGGCGGCGTGGAAGCGACGCGCCCCGTCTTCACAGCCGGATTCATGGCCCATGTGCGGGCGGAAGGCGCCCCTGTGCTGGTCTCGCTGCGCGGGGGTTCGTACGCCCCCTCGGAACATCCGGCCCGCACGCCCCTGCGCATCCAGGACGTTCCCTTTTCCTTTGACGAGAAACGGTGCGGCAAAACGATCCACAAGGTCGTGTCGGCCACTTCCGGGGGCGTCGATTTGTCGGAAGCCGCCGTTGTGGTGGCCGCGGGCCGCGGGGTACGGGATGAACAGGGCAAGCGCCTGATCGAAGAACTTGCGGCGCTGCTTGGGGCCGCCGTCGGCGCATCGCGCGGGGCTATCGAAGCCGGACTTTTCCCCGCCTCCTCGCTGATCGGGCAAACCGGCAAAACCGTGTCGCCGGACGCATACATTGCGGTGGGCATTTCAGGCGCCCTGCAACATGTGGCGGGGATGGCGGGCAGCCGCACCGTCATCGCCGTGAACAAAGACCCCGACGCCCCTGTTTTTCGGCACGCCACCTACGGCATCGCAGGCGATCTGTACGAAATTTTGCCGGCCTGGATCAAGGCGCTAAAGAACAACGCGGGCCTGTCCAGTGCGGCAAGCGCATAGCAGACGCAAACCACAGGGCGCATAGCGTCCCGCAGTCTTTCCCGGAATATATCTCCACAGTATCCCGCACAGGCGCACAAAAAACCTTCGCTTGCGCAAAGGCCCTGCGAAAAACTACGTGCGGAAAACTACGCGCTCGCCTTCTTGCGCTTCCGGCGAGCCGGCTTCGTGGCGATCAGGGACACATACACACGGAAGACCTTGGGATTGGCCGTCTTGCGCGAAGCAATCTTGAAATATCGGCCCGGCCTTTCCGCATGACGCTCAAGATACGAACGCAGGTTCGTCACGTCCGTGGGAGAGCACGGCTCAATGCGCAAAACCTGTTCGCCTTCCAGAGCGTCGATATGTTTCATCAACGGCGTAAACCTGGAAACGCGCCCGGAAGCAGGCGGCGTTTTGGCGCGAAGCTTGGCTAAAAGCGCTTCGGCCTCGTCCTTGTAAATGGTGGTCGTGTAGAATGCCATAAGAAATGGATGGTCAGGGTGTTCAGAATGGTCAGAATGCTCAGGAAGCCAGAAAAATGAATCCGGTAAACGTGTCGCCTTTGCCGGTGGACGCCGTTTTGAGCAGATATTTGGTCTCGAATTTCTTCCGAAGATACTGGCGCAAAGGCTGAATGTCTTTCTTGTCCAGTTTGACCTTGGTCACATCGTCTCCGGTCAAGCGCGCCACCGCGCGCCCGATGGAATCGTACTTGGACGTACGGCCCGACCGTGCGCCGCCGGATATTTCCGAGCGCATTTTTTCGGGAGATAACACTTCGACAAAAAACGGACCGGCTTTTTTCTTGGCCATTGTTACGCGATACTGTTTTGATGAGTGGTAGCGATGTATCGGAAACCCGAACGGGCGAACGTGGACGCCTCGTTACGAATCCCCGCATTCGGGAAGACCGGGAAACAGGATGTTCTCCAGATATTTCTCGGGTATTTCCTGGATATTCTCCGAATATGCTCCGCGGGACGACCATCTCTGGCTGAAATCCCGCCACAACGGAGTAGTATACATAATACAATATAAATACACAAGAAAAACAACTTGCTGGCGTAAAAAAGAATATATGAATTTTTTGCGTACGCGCCCTGCTTGTCTGCGGCGGCCTGTATCCCGATATTATCTGCGGCCGCCCCGCAACGCACGGCGGCACGGCCAGGCCGCCATACTCCTTCCGCCGACTGCGCCCCATGCGATACCTCTGTCTTTTCTTGCTGGCCGTAACGATCGCCTCCTGTGGCAACGACTCGTCTCCCCGTGGCGCGCAGCAGGCGAACGACGCCTTCCCCGATATCCCGTTCCGGGACGACGGCAACCTGACGTTTTTCCAGGGCGAGATGGATATAGTAACCATCGACATTGAAATCGCCGAATCGGACTCTGCGCGCAGCCGCGGGCTGATGCAACGCCCCTCCCTGCCCGACAAAAGCGGCATGTTGTTCCTTTTCGAGCGCGAAGCCATGCAGACGTTTTACATGGCGAACACGCCGCTTGCGCTGGACCTGCTGTTCGTGGACAGCGATTCCGTGGTCATCGATATCGATAAATACAACCGCCCCTTCACGTCTGACTACATTCGCTCGGACGCGCCTGCGCAATACGTAATCGAAGTGCCCGCCGGCTTCGCAGATATCTACGGCCTCCTTGAGGGCGAACGGGTCCACTGGATCCGGCACGAGGCGGATTCCGGCGAATAGGCCCGGACACGGCCTCCCCCGTAGTCTAAAAATACAGACTGCTACAGCCCGAAACTTTCGCCGCAAGCACAGGTCCGGGCGGCTTGCGGATTCGCAAAATGAAACCCGTTTCCGTCGAGGCCATCCGTAAAATCCAGTTCCACGCCATCTATGCACGCGGCGCTGCGGGGATCCAGCACGACGCATAACCCGTCCACATCAATCGACTCGTCGCCGGCCCTGCGCACGGTATCCCAGCCCAAATCGTAGGTCAGGCCCGAACAGCCTCCGGGCGCCACGGCGAGACGAAGCATGGTTTCGGATAAATCCACGCCCGCTCCTGCGGCGACAGTGCGAAGTTGCGTCAGGGCGCGCTCGGTAATGCGTATGGACGCCATAGGGCAGAAAGACGGGTTGGAGAAAGGTTTGGAGAAAGGTTCTCATTAACACGCGGTGAACACAGGAACGAAAAGCCCGGCAGTCCGGTTGCATACATTGTGTTTTTTTATCTTTCCGCGCAGCTTGCGCCCACGATTTTCCCCATTGCTCATGCCCACTACGGAAACAGAATTCCTGCACGAGGTCGCCGCCAGCGAGTATAAATACGGCTGGGAGACGCATGTCGAGGCAGACACCATACCCAAAGGCCTCGACGAAGAGGTCGTCCGGCTGATTTCTGCGAAGAAAGACGAGCCGGAATGGCTGCTCGAATGGCGTCTGCGCGCATGGCGACATTGGGAAAAGCTGGCCGCCAACCCGACGGAAGCGTACCCTCGCTGGCCGCATTTGACGTATACGGAACCGGATTTTCGGAACATCACGTACTATTCGTCGCCGGCGGCCAAGCCGCGGTACGAAAGCCTGGACGAGGTCGATCCGGAACTGCTGGAAACGTTCAAGCGGCTGGGCATTCCGCTCGCCGAACAGGAAAAACTGGCGGGCGTAGCCGTGGACGCCGTGCTCGACAGCGTATCGGTGCACACCACCTTCAAGGAAGAGCTGGCCGAACAGGGCGTCATTTTCTGTTCGTTCGGCGAAGCCGTGCAGGAGCACCCCGAACTGGTCCGGAAATACATGGGATCCGTGGTGCCTCACACCGACAATTTCTATGCCGCGCTGAACGCCGCCGTCTTTTCCGACGGCTCCTTCTGCTACATCCCGAAGGGCGTGCGCTGTCCCATGGAATTGTCCACGTACTTTCGCATCAACCAGGCGGGAACGGGCCAGTTCGAACGTACGCTTATTATCGCCGAGGAAGGGAGCTACGTAAGTTACCTCGAAGGCTGCACCGCCCCGATGCGCGACGAAAACCAGTTGCATGCCGCCGTGGTGGAAATCGTGGCCGAGGCAAACGCAGAAGTCAAGTACTCCACCATCCAGAACTGGTATCCCGGCAATAACGAGGGGCGCGGAGGGGTTTACAATTTTGTCACAAAACGGGGCATTTGTAAAGGGGATCGGGCGAAAATCTCCTGGACCCAGCTGGAAACCGGATCGGCGATCACCTGGAAATACCCCAGCGTGATTCTGAAAGGAGACGGGTCGGTGGGCGAATTCTACTCGGTCGCCTTTACGAAAGGACGGCAACAGGCCGACACGGGCACGAAAATGGTGCATATCGGAAAAAACACGAAAAGCACCATCATTTCGAAAGGCATTTCCGGAGGGCGCAGCAACAACTCCTACCGGGGGCTTGTGAAAATCAACAAGGGCGCGGAGCGGGCGCGGAATTTCTCCCAATGCGATTCCATGTTGCTTGGAGACCGGTGCGGAGCGCACACCTTCCCCTACATAGAAATCAAAAACCCCTCGGCGCAGGTGGAGCACGAAGCAACCACCTCGAAAATAGGCGAAGACCAGTTATTCTACTGCTTCCAGCGCGGCATTGGCGAGGAAGCGGCCATCAAACTGATCGTGAACGGATTTTGCAAGGAAATCCTGGCCAAACTTCCTATGGAGTTTGCCGTCGAGGCGCAAAAATTGCTGGATATCGAGCTGGAAGGCTCCGTAGGCTGACCGGTAGCGCAGGCAATGCCCTTGCGCAACGCGCAAACACACCCTTTTCATACCGTAAATACATACGCACGCATCAAAACATGGCCATTCTTAACATCAATAATCTGCATGCCCGCATCGAGGAGCAGAACATCCTCAAGGGCGTCGATCTGACGGTCGGCGCAGGAGAAGTGCATGCAATCATGGGGCCGAACGGATCGGGAAAAAGTACGTTCGCATCGGTGCTTGCAGGACGGGAAGAATTCGAGGTAACCGACGGCGACGTCCTGTACGAAGGGCAGGATTTGCTGGATATGGAACCGGACGAACGAGCGCTCGCGGGCGTGTTTCTGGCCTTTCAGTACCCGGTGGAGCTGCCCGGCGTAAGCATGAACAACTTTCTGCGGCAGGCCCTGAATCAACAACGGGAACATCGCGGCGAAGCGCCGCTTTCGGCAGGCGATTTTCTCAAACGCATGCGGGAATGCGCCGCCCTCGTAGCGCTGGACCCGCAACTCATGAGCCGTTCCGTCAACGACGGCTTTTCGGGGGGCGAGAAAAAACGAAACGAGATTTTCCAGCTGGCCATGCTCGAACCGCGGCTTGCTATCCTGGACGAAACAGATTCGGGACTGGATATCGACGCCTTGCGCATTGTGGCGGACGGCGTAAACGCGCTCCGGCGCAGCGACCGATCCTTTGTCGTAATCACCCACTACCAGCGGTTGCTCAATTACATCGTACCCGATGTCGTGCACGTCATGGTGGACGGCCGCATCGTGCGCTCCGGAGACAAGAGCCTGGCCCTCGAACTCGAAGAAAAAGGGTACGACTGGATCCGGGAAGAAGCGGTGGCGGCGTAACCGTCGCAAACGTCCCGCACCGCGCCACGAGCATAGCAGGGATCATTCCAGAAAAAAACACGGCGAACCCGCCCCATCCAACCGATCGCGCATTAATATAGAAGAATTATAAACTATGCCGCATCCCCACGCCCTCTCGTCTCTCGAAGCATCGTTCGTCGATGCCTTCGAAGCGCACGCCGGCCAACTGGCCCAAAACGGATCGGGTCCCGTACACGCCCGGCCCTTCGCCGTCGGGCCGGGACTTCGGCGACAAGCCCTTGAGCGCTTCCGGGACCTGGGCATCCCCTCCCGAAAGAACGAAGCCTGGAAATACACGAATATGCCCGCAGCGCTTGCCGACGGCTTCGCCCTCCCCCCCGACGACCTGCCGGCCGATTCGTTGCCTGCGCACTGGCGGACCTGCCTGCTCGCAGGCCTGGACGTCCACCTCGTCGTGCTGGTCAACGGACGTTTTTCCAGCGCGCATTCCTCGCTTGGCGCCCTCCCGGAAGGCGTTGCGATCTGCGGACTCGGCGACGCGGCCCGCTCCCACCCGGAGATTCTCCGCCAGCATCTGGGGCGCTATGCGGACTGGGAGACGGAAAGCCTCACAGCGCTCAACACCGCGTTTGCGCGCGACGGACTGTTCGTATACGTTCCAAAGGGAACGGTCCTCGAAAAACCGATCCATGTGCTGCATCTCTCGGAAACGAAGGAACGCGTGTTCCTGCAACCCCGCCGCCTGCTCGCGTTCGAGGAAAACACGCAGGTCCGGATGATAGACATGTGCTGCGGGCTGACCGGCGAAGCCACGTTCACGAATGCCGTGACCGAAATTTTCGTGGGAGAACGAGCCATGGTCGAGATGTATCTGGTGCAAGATCCGGGCAACGACCACAGCATCGTTTCGACCACGCATGCGTATCAGGAAGCGGCAAGCGCGTTCTCGACCACCACGGTAACGCTTAGCGGCCATGTGGTCCGGAACAATCTGAACGTGTTGCCCGACGCCCCGCATTGCGAAACGCATTTGTACGGCCTCTTTCTGCCCACGGGCGCCTCGCAAGTGGACAACCGCACGCTCGTGGACCATGCAAAACCGGACTGCGTCAGCAACGAATTGTACAAAGGGGTCCTGAACGACCGGGCCTCCGGCGTATTCAACGGCAAAGTGTTCGTCCGGCAGGATGCGCAGCGCATCAACGCATTCCAGGAGAACAAATCCATCATCCTGAGCGGCGACGCCACCATGAACGCCAAGCCGGAGCTGGAAATTTACGCGGACGACGTAAAATGCAGCCACGGCGCCACCACCGGCCAGCTGGACCCCGAAGCCCTGTTTTATCTGCGCTCCCGGGGCATGAGCAAAAAACAGGCGCAGGGCCTGTTGCTGCATGCGTTCGCAGGCGACGTCCTCGACCGCATAGCCATCGAACCCCTGCGCGACATGCTCGACGAACGCGTAACCCGCCTTTTTGGCGAATAACGCGGGACCATCAGCGATACCGGGTCACCGTCGCCCTGCGCGCCCGGCATTTATCCACCGATACGAACGCGAGGCTATGAACGCCACCGCCGCAATACAAGACATTCCGGGGAAATTCGACCCCGCGGAGGTGCGCAACCTGTTCCCGGCGCTCCAGCGCGAAGTATACGGAAACCCCCTCGTCTATCTGGACAACGCCGCCAGTTCGCAAAAACCCCAGGTCGTCATCGACCGGCTGGTCCGGTATTACTCGTCGGAACACAGCAACGTGCATCGCGGCGTGCATTTCCTGAGCCGGGAAGCCACCGACGCCTACGAGGCGGCGCGCAAACGGGCCGCCGAATTCATCAACGCCCCCTCCGAATCCGCCGTGCTGTACACCCGGGGCGCCACGGAAGGCATCAACCTCGTGGCGTCCTCGTTCGGCCCCCTGCATGTCGGGCAAGACGACGTGGTGCTCGTTTCGCACATGGAGCATCATTCCAACATCGTTCCATGGCAAATGCTCTGCGCGGCGCAAGGGGCGCGGGTCCGGGCCATTCCCGTATCGGATACGGGCGAAATCATCTACGAAGAATTCGAACGGCTGCTTGGCGAGCGAGTCCGGCTGCTGGCCATTGGCCATGTGTCCAATGCGCTCGGCACGATCAATCCGTTGAAACGCATGATCCGGCAGGCCCACGACATGGGCATACCGGTCCTCGTGGATGGCGCGCAAGCCGCCCCGCACCTGAAAATAGACGTGCAGGCGCTGGACTGCGATTTCTATGCGCTCTCCTCCCACAAAATGTTCGGTCCCACCGGCGTCGGCATCCTGTATGCGAAACCGGAGCGCCTGGAAACCATGGAACCCTGGCAAGGCGGCGGCGACATGATCGAAACCGTCACGTTCGAGCAAACGACCTACAGCGAGCCGCCACACAAATTCGAGGCGGGCACGCCGAACATCGCCGACGTGCTGGCGTTCGCCGAAGCCATAGATTTTCTGGAAGGGGTGGGGCAGGATCGCATTGCGGCGTACGAACGCGACCTGCTCGACTACGCCACCGGACAACTTTTGCAGATAGAGGACGTTCGCCTGGTCGGAACCGCAGCCGACAAGGCGAGTGTGCTTTCTTTTCTGATCGGCGACATACACCCCTACGACGCAGGAACCATTCTGGACAGATTGGGCATTGCGGTGCGCACGGGACACCACTGCGCCCAGCCGCTGATGAGGCGGTTTGGCATACCAGGCACCGTGCGGGCCTCCTTCGCCCTTTACAACACGTTCGACGAAGCGGACGCGCTGGCGGCTGGCGTACGGCGCGTCCGGGAGATGCTCGGCTAAACGCCGAAACCCCTATGGCGGCACAAGGAACGATTCGGGAACGCGCCCGGGACATTGTGGAGGAGTTCGGCCTCTTCGACGACTGGATGGGAAAATACGAATATCTCATCGAAATCGGACAGGGCTTGCCCCCGCTCGACCCGCGCTACAAGACCGAAGAACACCGGATTCACGGCTGCCAGGCCCAGGTATGGATTTATCCGGAAATGAAAAACGGGCGGGTGTTCTACGAAGGCGACAGCGATGCGCTCATTACAAAGGGCCTCGTGGCGCTGTTGATCCGGGTCCTGTCCGGGCAACCTCCGGAAGACATCGTCGAAACCGAGTTGGAGTTTCTGGATGAGATCGGCATGCAGGATCACCTTTCGTCCACGCGGAGAAACGGCCTGGCCTCCATGGTCAAACAACTCAAACGCTTTGCGCGAACGCATGCGCAGACGACATAAGACCCAACCATCCAACACCGCTGGACAAACCAGACCCTAACGGAACACGCACCGCCTCGCAAACAGGCGCTTTTCCCGACGACCCCATGGAAGACACGACATCCATCGAACAGAACGACCCCGCAGAAAAGCAACCGCCGGAAGACCTTGAGGCCCAGGTCGTTGAGGTGCTCAAAAGCATCTACGACCCGGAAATTCCGGTGAATATCTACGATCTCGGGCTTATTTACGAAATCAGGGTGAATGGCAGGTCCGTTTTTGTCCGCATGACCCTGACCGCGCCGAATTGCCCGGTGGCCGACATACTCCCGCAACAAGTCGAGGCCGCGATCGGCATGCTCCCGGACGTGGACGAATCCACGGTGTTCCTGACCTTCGATCCGCCCTTTTCGCCCGACATGATGTCCGAGGAAGCCCGTCTCGAACTGGGATTCATGTAGCGCATGGCGTCCTGGCTTTTGACAGAATATCTTCCGGGCTTCCTGCTCACGCAGGCCGAATGGGAGGCGGTCGGGCTTTCGCTGCGCGTAGCGGCGGTCGCTGTGCTGATCACGGCGCCGATCGGGGCGGCGCTGGCGTATCTGCTCGCCCGAAATCGTTTGCCGCTGGCGTTCGTCGCAGAAAACCTCGTGCAGTTGCCGCTGGTGCTGCCGCCCGTCGTGACAGGGTGGATATTGCTCATTCTGCTGAGCCCGGAATCGGCCATCGGGGGCTGGCTGGAATCCGCGCTCGGGCTACGCATCGCCTTTGGATGGTTCGGCGCCGCCGCGGCGGCAGGCATTGTCGCGTTTCCCCTGATGGTGCAAACCATGCGCGTCGGCTTCGAACAGGTGGACCCCTCCTGGGAAGAGGCCGGATACGTATACGGCGGTACGCGGGCCGCCGTCTTTCGGTACGTCACGGCGCCGCTCGCGGGGCGGGCTATCGCCGCCGGCGTCGCGATTGCCTTTGCCCGCGCGCTGGGTGAATTCGGCGCGACTATTGTGCTGGCGGGCAACATTCCGTCCGAAACGCGTACGCTTCCATTGGCTATCTTTACGGAGATACATCGCATGGGCGGCGAGCGTGCGGCGCTGCGGCTTGTTCTGGTGGCGACCCTGCTGTCCGTCGCCAGCCTTGCCGTGCATGCTGCGTTGCGGCGGCGTTTGCCGAGCCGGACGAATCGCCCGAGCGCCTGACGAACTCGCGGAGCCTGTGCGTTCCCCGGGTTCTTGCACGCACAGCCCGAAACCATCTGTCTCTATCACGAAGGCCCGCCGCAAACACGCGCATCGTCCTGCTTCAGGATGCCCTGCGATCAGCGCTTCGCGTACGCAAGCACAGACACCATGATTCCATCCTTAAAATCAGCAAAAAACACGGCGATGCACAGCATCGTGGTCGTGAAGCGCTGATCTTTGCGGACGTAATCAGAACATCCTGAAACAAGCATTATGAAAGAGCAATTATCGAGTGACGACCTGTCGCGCATCCAGCAGGCGGTCGCCGAGGCGGAGCAACGTACGTCGGGCGAAATCGTCCCGTATGTCGTACCGCGCAGCGATACGTACGAGGGAATCGTATGGAAAGGCGCAGGGATTGCCGCCGCCCTGGCGCTGGCCTGTACGGTCGCGATATTCCGGTTCTACGAAGGCTGGGGACTGGCGTGGCTCCATACGGGCTGGGGAACCGCTACGCTGGCGCTGGCTGCCGGCATGGCCGGAGGAGCGTTGAGCGCGTTCGCGCCGCCGATTGGGCGCATGTTGGCGGGTTCCGCCTCGCTGACCCGGGCGGTGCATCGGCGGGCCATGAAGGCCTTCGTGGAGGAAGAGGTATTCGCCACGCGGGAACGCACGGGCGTCCTGATCTTCATCTCGCTTTGGGAGCACCGCATTGAAGTGCTGGGCGATGCGGGCATTAATGCACAGGTGTCTGCGGACGACTGGACGGATATCGTGGCCTGCATCCGGGACGGCGTACGGAGCGGACGCTTTGCGGACGGCCTGGTCGAGGCCATCCGGATGTGCGGCGCCTTGCTTGAAACAAGCCAGGTCGAACGCCGGGACGACGACACCAACGAATTGTCCGACGCACTACGGACAGGATGATCATGTATAGCTGACGATCAATCATGGGACCCATACTTATCCAACAGGCCGCAGCGCAGGGCGACGCCCAGGCCCAATACAGATTGGGCAATATGTACGCCAAGGGCGTGGGCGTGCCGAAGGACTTCGCGGAAGCGATGGCGTGGCTACGGAAGGCGGCCATACAAGATCATTCCGGGGCGCAATTGACACTGGGCATGCTGCTCTTGCTGAAATGCATGGTCACGAAAGAAGGGGTCGAAGACGCCCTCGCAGAAAGCCAGAAATGGCTGTACCGGGCCGAAGCGCAGGGACTGCCCGAAGCCGCGAATCTGAAACCGAAATATGTGCTCGAACGCGGCGACGGGCAGGCGTTGACGCGCATGATTCAGGATTTCTTCGAGTCCTCCCGTCTGAACGAGGACGACTGGACGGATTTCGTCAAGCAGATGAAGCCATAGCTATGGTACTATCTGCCTGCACACTACCCGTATCATCTTATGGGCATCCTTGGGATGAAAATACATGGACACGAGTTGAAGGGGTAAAAAAAGTTTCCACGGCGAAGGATTTACGCACCCGATTGACGGAGGACGCCAAGTTGATGCATGAACGAGGCGATGACCGCCTGCTTGATCCCTATATTCCTACGAAGTTCGACGAGGAGGAGTGGGAATGGGATTAACCAGGAGGCAAAATACCTTCCCGGAAAACATTTGAGGTTCTTACGATTCTTCGAGAGATATTTTCTGAAGACGCTCCGCAACCATGAGCCTGGTGCGCATGGGCTTTATCCGGGTCGGTCGTATAGAACCCGAAACCCGAACCGCCGCCACAAGGGGGCCGACGCCGGGTCTCGCATCAGGTCCAGGAAGCGCCGGGCGTCTGCCGACAACGCACGGTCCCGCACCACCACCGCCGCCGTATACCGTATCCGGGGGCGGCACGCCTCCGAAATCATTTCTTCCGCCAGCAATTCCGGCGCCATGGCGGCGTCGGAAGCATATACGATGGCGAGCCCGGCGGCCCCGGATTCCACGGCGACCACCGCCGCGCGCACGTCGAGCGTCGGTACAAGACGCGGCGCAAGCGCCGCCCAGGTCCCTTCGCATCGCAACGCCTCGCGGGCATACATCCCCGCCGGTGCATGGTCCGGATCGGCCAAGGCGATGCGGGCGTTGACGGAAGGCCCTCCGCCCCGCCGCCGAACCTGCACAAGCCGGTTGGCGACAGGCAGTTCAACGGGCGACAGCGTACGCCCGGCCCCATGCAAATAGTCCGTCCAGTCCGGGTGCGCAGACACGAACAGGTCTGCGCCGGCCCCCCGCTCGATCTGCCGGGCCAATAGCGAACTGCCCGCCACATTCACCGTCGCCGGCCTGCCCGTCGCAACCTGAAACGTATCGGCGAAGGCTTCCATCACGTCCGTCAACGACGCGGCGGCATATACATGGAGAGGACGGGAATCGCCGGACGGCGAGCGGCCGCATCCCGCAAACAGCGCGACGGCGCACCACAACAACGCGAAACCGCAGAAAACCCGCGGCGGCATCCGGTTATAACGCATCGTCCGCATTCTGGCGGATGGTGCGTATCCAGGCCTGGGCCTGGCGCTGGTATGCAGAGCCGTCTTCGGCCAGCGCCGAGACCCGCTCGAACTGCTCCAGCGCTTCCTGTATCCGGTTGATGCGCAGCAGGAAAACGGCCCGGTTGTAATTGGCGGCGAGATGCTCCGGGTCCTGTTCAAGCGCCAGATTCGTTTGCCGGATCGCTTCCATCGGATTTTGCGGGTCGTACTGATAGGCCCAGCCCAGGTCGGCGCGTACGTCCACGTCGTCCGGGTTTTCGGCAAGCACCTTCCCGAACGCCTCAATGGCCAGAAGCGCCACGTCGGTTTTGCGTTCGTTGTACACGGCTTCCATCCAGGCATACAAAAGCCCGCCTGCCTGGCGCCAGTCGGGCGCGGCGTCGGTGCGGCGGGCCAGGCGCTGCTGCTCGATAGCCGCCAGGTCCGCCCGACCAATGTCGGCGAGGAAACGCACCAGTTCCCGCTGCGCCTCGAGGACACGCGCTTCGTCCCCGGAACGCATGGCCTCGCGGAGCGAATCCGCCACGGGGGCATATTGCGCGGCGACAGGAATGGATTCGAACTCGTCTATGACGGCGGCGGCCCGCATTTCGGCGGGCATGGCGGCCGTGGACGCCGTATCGGGCTGGGGCCTGCGCATGGACATCTCGGTGACCATGAACAGCGCAATCACAATCAGCACAGGGATACATACAAGCAGGGCGACCCGGACGCCAAGGGACCCTTTGTCCAATTCTTCCGGCGCAGGCGAGGCGACGGGCGGCGGCGCCTCGGCAGACTCGGCACGCGCGCGCCCGCATAATTCGCACCGGGCGGCGTCTCCGGCCATCCGGGCGCCGCAATCCACGCAATACACGTTATGCATCGGACGGACCGGTCTCGCTTGCAAGGCTGCTCTTGACCGCCGAATCCACCCTGCCGCGCAATCTTTTCGAAGGACGGAACATCGGCATGTAACACGCCGGAACAGGAAGTTCCTCGTTCGTGCGCGGATTGCGCGCCTTGCGGGGCCGCCGGCGCTGGACATGAAACGTTCCAAACCCCCGAAGTTCGACGCCTTCGCCCGACTCAAGGGCCTCGGAAACGCAGGCGATGAAGCCATTAATGACCGCTTCCGTTTCGATTCGGGTCATTCCAGTGCCCGTGGCAATGCGTTCGACAATATCTGATTTCGTCACCGTCCTGGGGGTTATGTCATGAAGCCTGTGAATTCAGGGAGCGTCCGTTGCGCGCCCGTCCCCTTAACGCCGCGGCGGGCGGGTCGTTTCCGAACACTTCCCGCACATTCAGGATACAAATCAAGGAATGCGCTGATCAAATCCACTTCGATCAGCGCTTCCCGTGCATTCAGAATACAATCAAGGAACAAGCGGCAGGAATACGGCATACGTATTTAAGGACGCATTGCCAAATCCATTCCCCGGATCATGCCCGACGCATAGCGCTTCGCTACGCATAGTAACCTGTTAGTAACCTGACTGTCCCCCCTTCATGATTCTGTCGAGATACGTTATTCCTCTCGCGCTCGCTTGCCTTTGGCAGGGATTGCCGTTGGCGGCGCAAGGACAAGCCCAGCAAGCATTGGAGCCCGCCTCCACGGCCTCCCGGTCCGGTCCGCAGCAAGCAGATCGGGCGCCCGTCGTGCAATACGAAATGGATGTTACCGTACATCCGGACCGGCACGCCATGGAAGGGCGACAGCGGCTTACGTACGCAAACGCCTCCCCGGACACGCTCACCCGCGTGTTCTACCACCTCTATTTCAACGCCTTTCAGCCGCATTCCATGATGGCTGAGCGAAACCGGGAATTGCCGGACCCCGACCCCCGCACAACGCCCCGCATCTTCGAACTGGGACCGGACGAAATCGGCTATCACCGCATCGAATCGCTGACGCAGGACGGAGAACCCGTCTCCCATCGCACCTTCGACACGGTCCTTGAGGTGGAACTGGCCCGCCCCCTCCCACCGGGCGGACAGGCCGTGTTCGACATGGCGTTCGTTTCCCAAATTCCCCTGCAAACCCGCCGAAGCGGACGAGACAGTCGGGAGGGCATTGATTATTCCATGACCCAGTGGTATCCGAAACTTGCGCAGTACGACGCCCGGGGATGGCACGCGGACCCCTATGTCGGACGAGAATTTTACGCCCCGTTCGGCACGTTCGACGTACGCATTACCTTGCCCGCCAAGTACGTCGTGGGCGCGACGGGCGTCCTCCTGAACCCGGACGAGGTGGGGCACGGCTACGCAAGCGATTCGCTGTATACGGCGACGAGCGACTCGCTCACCTGGCGTTTTCATGCGGAAAATGTCCACGATTTCGCCTGGTCGGCGGACCCGGACTACCTCCACGACGTGCTCGAAACAGAGGCGGGCTACGCCATTCACCTGCTCTACCAGCCGGATGTCGCCGCAACCTGGCGAACGCTCCACGAAGCCGCCCCGAAAATGATGGCGTTCTTCGAGGAACGCTACGGCCCCTATCTCTATCCGCAAATGACCATTGCGCAGGGCGGAGACGGTGGAATGGAGTACCCTATGATTACGTTGGTAACCGGCAAGCGTTCCCCGCCTTCCCTGCACGGCGTAACCGCCCACGAAGTGGCGCATATGTGGTTCTACGGCATGATCGGGTCCAACGAAGCGGACCATGCGTGGATGGACGAAGGGTTTACAAGTTACGCGACGCGAGAAGCGCTGGCGCATATCCGCGAGCAACCGCGCCCCTCCCACGCCAGCGCCATGTACGGCATCCTGAACATGAAGCGCCTCGGCCTTTTCGAACCGCTGAATACGCCCAGCGACTGGTTCGATACGAACGTGGCCTACGGCGTGGCTTCGTATTCGGGCGGCGAGATGATGCTCGACATGCTGGGCTACGTCATTTCCGACTCGCTGCGCGACCGGTTTTTGCTCGAATACCACCGGCAATATGCGTTCCGGCACGCCGGTCCCCACGATGTGGAGCGCGTGGCCGAGCAGGTGTCGGGCATACATCTGGACTGGTATTTCCAGCAATTCGGGGACGTGAACTGGAATCTGGATTACGCCATCCGACGATTCAGGAGCAATCCGCACGGACAGGAATGGAAGGGGACCGTGACGTTGAAAAGGCTTGGGCGCGCCGTCATGCCCATCGACCTGCAGATCACGCTCGCCGACGGATCTGTGCAGTGGGTGCATATCCCGCTCGGCGTCATGCGGGGGCATAAACCGGTCCCCGAGGACTGGATCGTGGCGGAACCCTGGGCCTGGACCTCGCCCGAATACACGCTGGACGTCATGCTGCCCCTCCAGCCGCGCCGCGCCGAAATCGATCCGTACCTGCGCACCCCGGAATCGAACCGGCTCGACAACGTCACTGGGCGAAATCGGAGCAAATATACCTTTCTGCAGCCCCCTGCGCCCAATCTCCGCCGCTTCGATACAGGATGGCGTCCCCTCGTAACCTACGCGAAGCACTGGGGTCCGGGCGTCGGGGTGCAATCTCGCGGAGCCTATACGCTCACCGGGGAAACGCGAAAACGAATGGTGACCATCTGGCCGCAGGTGCTCTTTAGCGGCGGCGAGGATCCCGACGTCACGCCTCTCCTCGGACATGTCGAATCCCCGGAATTTTATGCGCTGAACGGCATAGATTACGACGTCGCCCGTTCGGAAAATTATCTAAAGGGCTATCTGATCAACATATCCTACTGGAGTCGGAAACAGCTGGGGGTTTTCCAGCAAGGCCTCGAAGCTTCCTTTTCGGACCCGTTCAACCTCTTGCGCAAGCGCAGTCGCCGGGCCATGATCGGGGCAAAATTCAATTTCCAGACAAGCGACCGCGCCCGGGTCCGTAACACCTCCAGCGCCTGGATGCAAGAAATTGGCTCCATATACGGCCGCCTGGAAGGGTCCAGCGACTGGTATCGATATGTCTTTTTCGCGGAATTGGGCGAGGGATCGGGCGAGGAATACGCAGAGCGCTACTCCGCCCACCGGATGTCCCTTGATGGGGCCGTGGGCATGCCCATCGGGCCGTTCACGGGGTCCGTACGCCTGTTCTTCGGGGGCGGAAGCCCGGACGATCTCTCCCCGGACAGACGATTCCCTTTCGGAGGCGTATCGATCGAAGACCAGTGGAACAATGCGGCCTACCGCACGGGGGAGGCGCTCTTCGAGGAACCCCTCGCCGACGCAAACTGGGTGGCCTTCGGCAATCCGGGACCCGTCGCCTACATGCGGCAGGCGGAGCCGTACGCCCAGCATCGGCAGGCAACAGACCATGACCGCAAGGGCCATGAAGGCAAACGCGACGAGAACAACCACGACGAGGGTCCTGCGAAAGAAGAGCCGTTTTTTCTGGGCGCCACGGAAATGCTTGCCTTCAGCGCACGGCTGCTTACGCCCCGGCTGCAAGGCCCGCCCCTCTTGCGCCCCCTGCGGCTGGAACTGTTCATGGGGGCCGGGTATATTGGGGACGTGAGTGAAGACGAGCGCGGAAGCCGCAAAAAAACCCTGATGGACGCCGGGCTGGGCGTCCGGTACGACCTGAACCGCTTGCGGGGATTCGACCGGTGGATCGACCAGTCCGATGTGCTCTCGGACCTTATGCTCGTCGCGCGCTTTCCCTTGTGGGCCAACGATTACGCCTATGCGGACAGCGACCAAGCCTTCGCATTCCGCTGGCTGCTCGGCGTACAAATCGGACGCCTCCCCTGGGACTAACGCGCCCGCTCGCTACGCATCCCGGCACAGCCCGGCGAATCCCCAAGACAAATGTTTCGCATATCTACCCGTTCGGCACCCCGCGCCATGTGCGCAACCCTCCTGACCGCCGCCTCGCTATGCGCCCTTGCGGCCTGCAACAGCGGCTCGACAGAGCAAGGCCCGTCCCCCGCCGAAAACAAAGCCCAAGCCATCATCCGGCAGGCGGCGCTTGCGCACGGCGGAGCCCATGCGGATCGGGTGAAGATCGACTTCGACTTTCGCGAATACCATTACGTCATCACGCTGAACGGAGGAGCCTTCCAGTACGAACGCGAACGCCCGGACTCCGCCGGATACATCCGGGACGTCCTGAACAACAACGGCTTCTATCGGGAAATCGACGGCCAGCGCGTCCCCCTTTCCCGAGAAGCCGACTCCAGCTACGCCTCCTCGCTCAACGCCGTGGCCTATTTCATGCTGTTGCCCTTCAAACTGACCGACCCGGCGGTGCAGGTCCGGTACCTGTCCGAGGACGACATACTCGGCGAACCATACCATGAAATCGAGGTCACCTTCCAGCGGGACGGCGGCGGCGACGATTACCAGGACCGATACGTGTACTGGTTCCACCGGGACCGCCACACCATGGACTATTTCGCCTACGACTACGAAACGAGCGATGCGGGAACGCGCTTCCGGAAAGCCTACAACGCCCGGACCGTGGGCGGCATTCGCTTTCAGGATTACCTCAATTTCACCTCGGAAATCATCGCCGTGCCGGGGGATCCCATCGAGCGCATGGACAGCCTGCTGCATGTCCAGGAACTCGATACGGTGTCCGTCATCGAAAAAACAAACGTCGCCGTAGAGAAAATCGGCGAATAGATGCGCGGGCGGTCGTATATTCCAGACATTCCAACCCTATCCATACCCTAACCACCCCAAGAATCACCATGCCTGCATCCATGCACCGCACCCTGCTTCCCCTGCTCGTTACGGCAGGTCTCCTCCTTTTCGGCGCACGCTCCGTCGCCGCGCAAGATGTCATTCCGCCGCCCGACCCGGCAAGTCCGCGGGCCGTTACCCAGACTTCGTTCAGCGACGGAACCTACGCCAGCATCCACTACGGATCGCCCCGGAAGCGCGACCGCGAAATCTTCGGCGGCCTGGTGCCGTACGGACAGGTTTGGCGTCTGGGCGCCAACGAAGCCACGGAACTGACCGTGACGCAAGACGTCCACCTTGGAGACATGCATCTCGCCGCAGGCACCTATGCCGTCCTCGCCATTCCGAACGAGGAATCATGGACCGTGATCGTGAATGCAGGCCTGGGCATGTGGGGCGCCTTTTCCTACTCGGAGGAGCATGACGCCCTGCGCCTCGAAGCCCCGGTAAGCATGACCGAAGACATCCACGAAGCCTTTACGATCCAGCTCGAATCCAACGAGGAAGGCTCTGCGGGTACGCTTTCCATGATGTGGGATCAGACGAGCGTGTCGATTCCCGTAATGCCAACGGAATAGGTCAGCCGATCTATCCTTCCGTCAAGACGAGGCCTCGCAAGACGCCTCGTCGCCACCATGACGCCAGCACGCCATGCAGCTTTCGGGGCTTGACGTCGAAGCGGAGGGCACCGGCATATCGCGCCCGCTGAGCCGCCAGGTCAATCTCCTCGGCGCGCTACTCGGGCAGGCTCTACGCCAACAGGCGGGACAGCACATCCTCGACCTGGCGGAAGAACTGCGGATGCTCTGCAAACAGGCGCTGGCGGAACAGAGCCCGGCGCCTCGCATCCAGGCCAAGCGCCGCATCGCGCAGCTCGGCGACGAGGAGATTCTCTGGATGCTTCGCGCCTATACGGCGTTCTTTCATCTGGTGAACCAGGCGGAGCAGGAAGAGATCATTCGGATCAACCGGGACAGGGCGCGGGCCGGATCGCCCGAAACCCCCCGGGCCGAATCCATCCTGGAGGCCATCCGGTATCTCAAGGAACAGGGATATTCCCGCGAGGATGTGCTGGCGCTCCTCCGCCAACTGGATATCCAGCCCACGCTGACCGCGCACCCCACCGAAGCGCGGCGCCTCAGCATCCTGTACAAGCAGCAGCACATCTCCCGGATATTGTCCCGACTGAACCGGGAGCAGCTGACGCCAAGAGAAAACGAACATGTTCTGGCGGATATCCAGAACCAGATCTCCCTGCTGCTCTCCACGGACGAGATTCGCGCGGACCGGCCCAGCGTAGACGACGAGGTGGATCAGGGGCTTTATTTCCTGCGCAACGCGATTCGGGAAACCGTCCCGGACATATACGACGACATACGACGGGGATTGTATGCCTATTACGGGGCGGCGGGCGACATTCCCGTATTTCTGCGATACCGGTCCTGGATTGGCAGCGACCGGGACGGCAACCCGAATGTGACGGCGGACGTAACGCGGCGAACCTTCGCCAAACAGCGCCTGACCGCCCTGCATATCTTTCGGGAGGAACTGGTGGAATTGCGCCGGGAACTCAGCATTTCGGACCGGCAAGCGTCCGTGCCGCGCACGCTGTACGACGCCATTGCCGCCGATGCGGAAGAAATCGACCTCGACGCACGAGCCAGGCGAATCTATCGCCGCGAGCCGTACCGGCTCAAGATAAGTTACATGCTGGAGCGGCTGCTCCGGCTGACGCAGCAGGTGGAAACCGGGCAAGATGGAGGCGGGCCGCATCGGGATCGGCACGAAGGCCGCCCGGCCTGTACCTACGCCAGCGCAGCCTTCGTGCGGGACCTGGAAATGCTCCGGGAATGCCTGAGCGAGACGGGCTACGAAACCTGCGCCGAAGCCGGTCGCTTGCAGCGCATGCTCGTACGGGCGCGGACGTTCGGATTTCATATGGCGGCCCTGGACGTTCGACAGCACAGCCGCATACACGAACAAGCCGTCGCCGCCATCCTGCGCGTCGCAAACGTGTGCGACGAGTACGCCCGCCTCGACGAAGCCGGGAAAATCGCGCTGCTGGCCGCCGAACTGGAAAATCCGCGCGCCCTGCTGCCTCGCGATGCGGACCTCCCCGACATGGCGCAACAAGTCGTGGAAAGTTTCGAGGCGATCCGGGAAATCCTGCAGCAAGAGCCTGCCGCCATGGGCAGTTACATCATCAGCATGACGCACACGGTGAGCGACGTGCTGGAGGCCCTGTTGCTGGCGAAAGTGGTTGGACTCTGGCGCATGCGGGATGGAGCCCCAGACTGTCCGCTGGACATCGTGCCGCTCTTCGAGACGATAGAGGACTTGGCCGAGGCGGATACGCTCATGGCCGCCCTCTTCGCCAACCCCGTGTACGCCCGGCACCTCGAATCCCGCGGACGGTTCCAGGAAATCATGCTGGGCTACTCGGACTCGAACAAGGACGGCGGATACTGGATGGCGAACTGGGCCCTCCACAAGGCCCAGAAAGCCCTCGGCGCGGTATGCCGGGAGCACAGGGTGGCGCTCCGGCTTTTTCATGGGCGGGGCGGCACGGTCGGGCGCGGGGGCGGACGAGCCAATCAGGCTATTCTGGCCATGCCCCCCGTGGTGCACAACGGGAAAATCCGGTTTACCGAACAGGGCGAGGTCATTTCGTTCCGGTATGCGCTGCCGGACATTGCCCGGCGACACCTCGAACAGATCGTCAGCGCCATGATCGTGAGCACGGCCTCGGGAGCGCCGCGAAACGAACAAAGCGACTACGGAACCGCTCCTGAAAATGTCGAGACGCTGGACCGCATCGCCGAGCGCTCCATGAAAGCCTACCGAACGCTCATCGAAGACCGGGCGCTGTGGCCGTGGTACACCTGCGTTACGCCTATCGAGCAGATCAGCCGCTTGCCCATTGCTTCGCGCCCGGTTTCGCGAGGGTCCGCGCACGATGCGCCTTTCGAATCGTTGCGGGCCATTCCGTGGGTCTTCGCATGGACCCAGACCCGGTATACGCTGCCGGGATGGTTCGGGACGGGCCACGCCCTGACCTCGCTCGCGGCAGAAGACCCGGCAACGTTCGCTCGACTCCAGGCCCTCTACCGGGAATGGACGTTCTTCGGCGCCGTCGTGAACAGCGCGCAACGGGAAATGGCGCGGGCGCGCTTCGCCATATCGCAACATTACCGGGAACTGGAAAATTCCCCGGAGGGCGCCCGAATCCACCAGCAGATCGAAGACGATTTCTCCAGCGCGCGCGACATGATCCTCCAGATTACCGGACAAAGCGAATTACTCGACAGCAATCCGGTCATCCAGAAATCCATTTTCCTGCGGAATCCCTATACGGACGTGCTCAACCTGCTCCAGGTCGAACTCATCAAGCGGTACCGGGTCGCCGGAGACGAAGAAACGCAGGATGCGCTGCGACACGCCTTGTTCCTCAGCATCAACGGAATCGCAGCAGCCATGCAGAGCACGGGGTAAGGGGTCAGTCCCCGCAATACGCTCACGGTCTATGTCTATTTTAACAAGACCATGGTGTCCGTAAGCGTTCGTCCGTTGGCTTCCAGCGCATACACATACACGCCGCTGGTCCAGCCTGAAGCCTCCAGGCGAATTTCGTGCCTTCCTGCCGATCGAACCTCGTCGATCAATGTGGCTACCTTCTGCCCCAACATATTGTACACCGCAAGACGAACCTGCCCGGCCTGCGGTTGCGCCCACCGGATGAATGTAGACGGATTAAAGGGATTCGGATAATTCTGCTCAAGCGCAAGCGTCATGGGAATTTCTTCGCCCTCTATAGCTATAATTTTATACTCCTGAGTAGCCGATATATTCAGGGTGATTTCGGGCTGATCCGGTCTCGGGTTGTTATGTACGGCGATAAGCGTTACCCGGTCGTATGCGCCGGAAATGGTGTATTCATTGATGTCGCTTTCAAGGTCTACAAGCTCTTTCATACCACCCTTTTCCTTAAACAAGCGAATAGCGGTAACCTCATCGTGGCTTTTCTGAATGGAAAGATGCAAATCGACCGGATTTTTATACGCCAGATAATTGTATCCTCCGGGTTGGATTTCAAGTTTTTCTTCAGAAAAATTAATCTCCTCAATATTGATCATATCCGAATCAAATATGGAAATTCTCCACTCTGCATATCGCGGTGTTTCATAACCATATTTTACACCGTCGAGAAAAATTGAATAACCATTCACAAAACTGGTCGTATGATAATCTTCTACAAGACCCGAAAGGGGTATAGGCGAATCAAGCAAGGAGAGTGCATATTCCAGTCCGTCAATACCTTGGTGCCAATGACCGTCGTCGGGATTATCCGAATCGCACATTCCTTCGGGCTTGCACACATGTATAACGTTTTTTATATTTTCTAATCCTACACGTTCGCCAAAATAAATACCAAACATTATAGCTTCATCATAGTTGAAAGGATGTGCAGGAAAAAGCGGTGCACCAGGACTTGGATAAACGGCATCTATACGAGTACCGGTACGTAATATATTTCCCTGGTCAAATATGATAACCTCGGATATCCATTCGGCTAATGCCTCAATAAAAAAATCAAGACCATGAGAATGTATACCATATGCAAGATGTACATTATGTATATATTCGTGCGCTATAACCCGAGCATATGCTTCATGTCCCGGCCTGTAGGCCTCGCTATCTCCTAAATGGTATGTGTTGTATTCGTACAAATTGACCTGCGAACGATACGTTGAGGCAAGCCCCAAGTAACTCCAAGAATATATGTGGCCAAGTATATCAATAGTCCTTTCTCCTTCATTTTCATAGAAATAATTTTTACGAACCACTCCCAAAAGATCACTGACATATTCAAAAACACCTCTTGTAGAATCTGCAGGGATTGAATAAAAAAGATATTTTATAAATTTATCCATTGACTCATCGGTAATATTTATAGTTTGAAACGCCTCATCCGAAATCCATAATCTTGCATATTTATTTTCTTGTATTAATATAAACTCCACAGGCCTTGTGACATAATATGAATCTACATCTTGATCGATTGCAAATGTTTTCCTCCTGTTATCGACGAATTGTTCGGGAATATACGCACAATTATTGATGAGTCCCGGATTATCATTTATCCTGACATATATTTTAGGCAATAACAATATAGTACATACTTCGGGGGGTATTTCTCCGGTCAATTGATTAGATCTAAGGTTAAGACCTTCCAATTCTACAAGATTACCCATTTCCGCTGGCAAAGAACCGCTTAATTTATTAGAACGCATATTTAAGACTTGTAGATTTACCAGATTTCCTATTTCTGGAGGTATTGGTCCCGTTAATTTATTTTCATATAAATAAAGATGCGTTAAATGTACCAAATGTCCTATTTCTGAAGGAATCGAACCTTCTAATAAATTCCCGTTCATGGCAATTTTTTTAAGATTTACAAGATTCCCTATCGTAGACGGGATTGTACCCTTTAGGTCACCATGCAGTGTAATCTGTTTCAAATTAACAAGATTACCTATCTCTAAAGGAATTTCACCGCCTATATCATTGATTGCCAAATTTATTACTTTTAAATTGACAAGGTCAGTTAGTTCTGGAGGTATAAAACCAGTCAATTTATTCCAACTAATATTTAATATTTCCAATTGAACAAGGTTTTCTATTTCAAGAGGTATTGAACCCGTTATTTCGTTACCTTCAAGGATAATATTTGTTAATCTTTCAAGATCGCCGACCTTTGAAGGTATCGAACCCACCAAGTTATTGTTTGTTAAATCAAGTTCGCGTACCCGCCCTTCTTCATCCGTATCCACTCCGTACCACTCCCCAAGCGGCTTGTCGCTTTTCCAGTTGTCGTTTATTTGCCAGTTATCTCCGCCCGTGGAGTCATAGAACGCAATCAGCGCCTCGCGGTCGCCTGCTACGGATCCCTGTGCATGCGCTTGCCAGGCGCCCAAAACGATGCAGACGGCAAAAAGCAACCCGGTCCGAACGAAAATGGCGTGTCTCATAAAATCCCTCCCCCGATTATTGCGTGTTTCCCAATGTACAACGTTTCCTCCTCTTCTTGTTCCCTCTCAATCTTCCTCACAAGCCCCCCGCAAACCCGGTCCCTCCTCAGTCTCCCACAAGCCCCGTACCTCCTCACGGGCTTGCCGCTCGTACTCCAGGTACTCTTCAATGTACTTGAACGGCGCCCCCGAATAGATTTTCGCATACCCGTCGGCGACCATGCGGTCGTTTACCCGGTACAGGCGCTGCCCGTGCTCGTCCAGCACCCATACATAGGCCAAGGTCCTGTCGTACTGGTCCGTTCTGCGGCCGGAGCCGTACTCCAGTTCGACCGGCTTGTCGAGCGCCAGTTCCGAAGCATAGGCAGTGGCCCGCCGCCCCAGAGCCCGGATCGTTTCCCGATCCATACATGTGCGTTCGGCGTCCCGACTCAATTTGCCAGAAGGGTGCATTTCCGGCGCATCAATGCCCATCAGGCGCACCCTCGTTCCGTCTGAAAGTTCGAAGGTATCCGCGTCCACAATACGCGTAACCGTCCGCGGCAGCGCTTCCGGCGTATCTACATACACCAGACGCACCCTCGTCCCGTTCGAAAGTTCGAGCGTATCCCCCGCGACCACCTGCGCAAGCCCCGACACGGGAACATGCACAGCCTCCGACGCGGGAACACATGCAACCTCTGGCACGGGAACAAGCCCAGCCTCCTTCATGGCCGATTCCGGCGCAGCGCGCATCGTGTCGGGAACCATGTCCTCCTGCATCGCCCCGGAAAAACCGGGCACAAAGGGATGTCTGTACGGCGGGACCAGAAACGCGCCGGATCGGTCGTAATGCGACAGGGCGCACGGGCGCGGCGCGGGGGCCGTCGCAGCATCAGGCGCAGCGGCGGAAACCAAAGCCTCCGGCGGAGCCATGCGATTCCATAGCGCCATACCCAGATTGGCGGCGAGCAGCACGATCAGCACAGCAAGGAGCGTCCGCAGGGTCATACGTTCAGGCATACGTTCAAGGACGCGATTTTTCAACGGCGGGACATCAAAAGGCTCGCCATATAAACGCAGGCGCTCCGATCATTTTCGCACATCCACCAGCAGCCGACCCCGGATTTCGCCGGACAAAAGCCGTTCGCTATACACAGGAAGATCGTCCAAACGTATGGTATCTGCAAGAAGATGCTTCGCCCGATCGTCCGTCATCCAACGGGCCAGACGCGCCCAGGCTTCTCGCCGCACGGGAACGGGGCAGGTGTTCGTATCCACGCCAATCAGGCGCGCGCCGCGCAAAATGAACGGAAATACCGTGGTATGCAAGGCATGCCCTCCGGCCAGTCCGCACGCCACGGCCACCCCGTGACGCTTCAGCCCCGCCAGAATCGCCTCCAGCGTTTTCCCGCCTACGGCGTCCACCGCCCCGGCCCACTGCCCCGAATCCAGCGGGCGAGGGGCGCCTGCCGCCAGCGTTTCCCGTTCGATAATCCGGTCTGCGCCAAGACCGCGCAGCCAGTCGTGCGCATCCGGCTTGCCCGTAGACGCCGCCACGCGGTATCCCGCCGCATGCAACAGCCCCACTGCAAAACTCCCCACTCCGCCCGAGGCGCCCGTCACCAGCACGTCGCCCCGGTCCGGCGTCACGCCATGCGTCTGTAGTTCCATCACGGACAGCATGGCCGTAAGCCCTGCCGTACCGGCCAGCATGGCCTGCTCCGGGGACATCCCTTCGGGCAACGGAAGCAACTTGGCCGCATCCACGCGCTGCGCCTCCGCATACCCGCCCCAATGCGATTCGCCCAGGCCCCATCCCGTACCGATCACCAAATCTCCCGGCGTGTACGCCTCGGAATCAGAGGCCCGCACCATGCCGGCCAGATCAATCCCCGGCACGAACGGCCAGGCGCCGCGAATAATCTTGCCCCGCCCGGTAATGGCCAGCGCATCTTTGTAGTTCAGGCCCGAATACCACACGTCGAGCAGCACACTCCCCGGCACACCCCCGTCAGGCACACGGGATTCGTCCAGTTCGCATACCGACGCCTCTACGCGCCCATCCCGACTATTCAGCAAAAGCGCTCTGGTCATGCCTTTCGATCCGCCTTGTCCTCAAAATCGAGCGCGACGGAATTGATGCAATACCGCAACCCGGTGGGATTCGGACCGTCTTCGAACACATGGCCAAGGTGGGAATCGCACTGGGAACACAACACCTCGGTGCGCACCCTGCCCCCGCTCAGGTCTTCTTGCGTTTCGATAGCGTCTCCGTCCCCGGGCTGGTAAAAGCTGGGCCATCCGCAGCCGGAATCGTATTTGGCGCCGGAATCGAAAAGCCGCTGACCGCAGGCGGCGCACACATAGGCTCCATCCCCCTTATGATCGCACAAGGCGCCGGAAAACGCCGGTTCGGTGCCCTTTTCCCGGAGGATCCTGTACTGTTCGGGAGAAAGAGCGGCTTTCCATGCTGCCTCGGACTTGCTGATTTTCCTGGTCATATCGTAAAACCGGGTTGGTGAATTGGTGGGTTGACGGGTTGGCGGCGGCTTGGGGACAAGATGCGCTCCCGCACCGGAAACGTCTTGTAAAGTATGCTCTTTTTAAGGATGCTCTGATTAAGTCCGCAAAGATCAGAGGCAGCCAGCGCGCTCCTCGATGCCTCCCGAAGGGCGCTTTACGACCCCGACGCCGCAAAACGCCGTGTTTTCCGATGATTTTAACGATAGAATCATTACAAACGCTACGTGCGTACGTGAAGCGCTGATCGAAGTGGATTTGATCAGTGCATCCTAAAATACCAAAAAAAAGAGCATGGCCATCGCGGCTTTTTGCGGCATTTCTCACGAAGGGAAACCTGCCGCATGGCTTTGCGATTTCTCGCCAAGGCCCCTCGTTCCGTCTCTGATTTTGCGGACGCAACAGGACAAAAGGAATCGACGCGGATTCGGCGTGTCCTTACGAACCCCAAAACGCTCGCTGGAAATGGGTCACGACCGGCTCGGCGTTTTTGTGCAACACGACGGCGACCACATCGAACCGGCAGGGCGCCTGCTCCATGCGTTGCTCCCGCAGCCAGGCCTGCGCCGCCTGTGCAATGCGGCGTTGCTTTGTTTCCGATACCGCTTCTTCCGGGCGCCCGAACCCGAAACCGGAACGGGTTTTTACTTCCACGAACACAATCTCCCGGCCCACGCGCCGCACATCGGGCGCATCGGGCGCGACAGGCGATGCCCGGCATATCATATCGAGTTCAAGCCGCCCGAACCGGTAATTTCGCTGGAGAATGCGGTATCCGATCGTTTCCAGATACGCCGCGGCAATGTCTTCGCCTCGGCTGCCTATGTCTTGTTTATGTCTGGACATACGGATGCGCTGCTGCGAGGTCTGTCTTCAAGACGTACCGCGCCCGACGCCGTGCGTTCCAACAGGAAACCATCCCTGCCCGGAATCCCCCGCCCACAAACGCGCCATGGCGAAAACCATGCTTTCTTCGTACCTTGAAATGCTCTGATGCAGGATGCTCTGATTAGGGATTTTCTGAGTACCCGCTTCGATCAGCGCACCCTTTTGAAGCAGGTAATTGCATTTTCTGCCGCCGTGTCTGCTATCGTAACGCTTACCACTGACTTCGGGACGCAGGATGCGTATGTCGGAGCGCTCAAAGGCATCCTCCTTGGCCTGTGCCCCGACGCGCGCATCGTGGACATTTCACATACGATTGCGCCGCAGGACATTATGGAATGCGCCTTCGTACTGCGCGAGGCCGCCTGGTGCTTCCCGCCCGGCGCCATACACCTCGCCGTGGTGGATCCGGGCGTGGGGACGGATCGCCGCCCCGTAGCGCTTCGGTGCGGCGAACATTTCTTTACGGGGCCGGACAACGGCATTTTCCCGCTGGTCCTCGACGGAGCCCCTCCCGACGCCTGCGTACAACTCGACCGCCCGCAGTACTGGCGCACCGATACGCCCTCGCAAACCTTTCACGGACGCGACATCTTTGCGCCCGCCGCCGCCCATCTCGCCAACGGGACGCCCATCGAACGCCTCGGCAGCGCCATCGACCGGCTGGCCCCCATGAAATGGGCGCGGCCTATTACGGACGACCACGGCGTACAGGGATGGGTCGTGCACATCGACCGTTTCGGCAACTGCATCACGAACATTCCTCGCAACATGGTCGAGGAACAGCGAACGGAGAGGCCCGTCAAATGTTTTGCAGGCAACACCGTCCTTGAAGGCGTCCAGCCCACCTACGCCGCCGTCGAGGCTGGAGAACCTCTTTTGCAGTACAACAGCAGCGACTTGCTCGAAGTGGCGGTCAATGCGGGCAACGCCGCGGAACTGCTCAGCATCCGCAAGGGCAATCCGGTGCATATCCTCTTTACGTAAAACCCGACGTAAACCCGGCCGCCGCCACCACCGCCTGCAAACACGGCAGGCCGGCCTGTCTCCAGCCAAACCCCTGAAAAAACCCGCATCAGGGTTTCTGCGCCGCCGGAATCGTAATCCGAAACGTGCTTCCCTGGTCGGGCCGCGACTGCACAAGCGCAAGGCTCCCGCCATGGTGGTCCTCCACAATGCGGCGGGCCAGATTCAGGCCAAGCCCCCACCCCCGTTTTTTGGTGCTGTACCCGGGCCGGAAAATATTTTTCCAGTGTTTCCGGTCAATGCCCTTGCCCGTGTCGCGTATATCTATCCGAATGTTTTTCTCCACCTGCGACGCCTGCACCTGGATGGCGCCGCCGGTCATCTCCATCGCGTCCAGCGCATTCTTGAGCAGATTCTCTATCACCCATTCGAACAGTTCGGCATTCAGCGGCGCATACAACCCGCTGGCTACATCCATGCGCAACTCGACGAATCCGGCTCCCTGGGGAATACGCTTGCGCACATAATCCGCCGCGGCGGCAATAACCGGCTCCACCGCATCCACCTCCAGCCTGGGCATGGAGCCTATATCCGAAAAGCGGGCCGTGACCCGCTCCAGCCGCACCACGTCGCGCTCCACTTCCTGCAATGCGTTCTGTTTTTGTTCGCCGGACAGCGCCTGGGCTCCAAGCAACTCGACCCACCCCTTCAAACCGGAAATCGGGGTGCCCAGCTGATGCGCCGCCTCCCTCGCCATGCCAGCCCACAGGCTGCTTTGCTCGCTGCGGCGCACATACGAAAAGCCTATATACCCGATCAGGATGAAAAAAGCCACGAACAACAGTTGCAGAAACGGGAAAATCCGAAGTTCCCGAATCAAGCTCGAATCGTCGTAGAACACGTATTGCGTGAACGATTCCGGAGGGACGCCATATTCGATCGCGATCGGGTCGTAATCCTGCGCCATGGCGCGCGCGCGTTCGTTCAGGCGGCGCAGCATGTCGGCTTGCTCCCCGGGCGACAAGCCCCCCATCGAATCCGGCTCCGATACATGCCGCCAAGACACGGGCATCGACTGCGTCGAATCTATAATGATCGCCGGAATGCCGAATTCCCCCTGCAATATGATCTCGCCGGCAAGCGTTACGTCGTCGGCGGGAGGCATGGTGCGGGACCAGGCCAGCGCACTCCGGTACCGGGCCAGGGCTTCGGGGGAAATCGCGCCGTCCGACTCCGCCGCCGCGACCAGTTGCTGTTCTATTTCGGCAAACGCCGGGATGTACGGATTTTCCCGGGGCGACGCCAGGCGCTCCTGCGCCGACGCCCATAAATGAATGGCGAACTGCTCGCGTTCGCGCAGGCGCTCTACGGTATGGCTGGCGTAGGCAAGCGAAGCGACCGATATGAGCACGGCCAGTACAATCAGGCCGAGTTTGAGTCGTACGGAATGGCGATACGCCTTCATGGGCAGGCCTCCTGCGCTGTTCGATGGCCGTAGAAAGGAGCTATTGCTGCCCGGCGCGGACCGAAAAAGCCGGGGCGGCCTCTTCCGCAATGATCTGGTCCCGCTTCGGGCCTGTCGAAATCATGGAAATGCGGACGCCCAGCGAATCGCTCAGGAAACGCACATAGCGCCGTGCAGCCGGCGGCAAATCGTCCATATGCCGTGCGCCGGTAATATCTTCGGACCACCCTTCAAAGGAGACGTACACCGGCTCCGCCTTTTCAAGCGTGGGCGCCTCGCTCGGAAAACGCGTCGTTTCCTTGCCGTCGCACCGATAGGCCGTGCACACCTTGAGCGTGTCCAGCCCCGTCAGCACATCCAGCTTGGTGATAACCAGTTCCGTGAGTCCGTTGATCATCGATGCATACCGGAGCGCGACCAGGTCCAGCCACCCGCATCGACGAGGCCTGCCGGTGGTTGCGCCAAACTCGTCGCCCGCCGCGCGCAAACGCTCCCCGACCGCATTGTCCAGTTCCGTAGGAAACGGCCCGTTGCCCACGCGCGTGCTGTACGCTTTTACGATCCCGATGACCGTATCCACCGCCGTAGGCGGCATGCCCAATCCCGTGCAACACCCTCCGACGGTAGGATGGCTTGACGTCACAAACGGATAGGTGCCAAAATCCACATCCAGCAAGGACCCCTGCGCGCCTTCGGCAAGGATGCGCTTGCCCGCCCGCAACGCCTGCCCGAGGTATTGCGACGTATCCGTAACGAACGGATCGATCAGCTGGTCGAATTCCACATATTCTTCGATAATCTGCTCGACGTCCAGCCCGTCGTCGTCGTATACGCCGCGCAGCACCGCGTTTTTTTCCTCGATCGCGCGTTTGAGTTTGCGGCGCAGCACATCCCGATCCAGCAAATCCACCACGCGGATGCCCGTACGGGCAAACTTGTCCATATAGGCCGGGCCAATGCCGCGCCCGGTCGTGCCAATGGCGCCGCTGTCGCGCATCCGTTCGCGGACCTCCTCGATGCGCTTGTGGTACGGCATGATGAGGTGCGCGTTGTGCGAGATCAGCAGGCGCCCGTCCACATCGTACCCGAGGTCGCGAATCATGCGAATTTCCTCCATGATCGCCACGGGATCCAGCACCACGCCGTTCCCGATCACGCACGTTACATGCTCGTGAAAAATGCCGCTTGGAACGAGGTGCAGCACAAACGTTTCGTCGCCCCAACAGATGGTGTGCCCCGCATTGGCGCCGCCCTGATAGCGCGCCACAATGTCCACGTCCGCACTGAGCAAATCAACGATTTTGCCCTTGCCTTCGTCTCCCCATTGCGTTCCTATGACAACGTTAACACCCATGCCAGCCAAGTCTTGACGTGTTGTATTGCAGGACGCCGCCGCATGGCGGGCGCATTGAAAAGATTGCAGACAAAAGAGTGCAGACAAAAGAAACGGTTTGCATTGCGGGGGCAATACCCAACCTGTGCAGAATGTCCCGCCGTCAGAAACGAAAGGGGGTGGCGCTATGCCGGCGTAGGCGGATCCTCCTCGTAGCCAAGCACGGCTTCGTCTACGGATTCGTAGTGTTTAAATACCGTATCGAGGCGCGTGATCGCCAGCACCGACCGAACGCCGTCGCCCAGACCCGCCAAGCGAAAGTCGCCCCCGGCGTTGCGCATCGTGGTCATCGCACTGATAAGCATGCCCAGCCCGCTTGAATTCATAAAGCGGACCCGAGACATATCCCCTACGATACAGCGCTTGCCTTCGTCCTTCAATTCGTGCAGCCGATCATGCAATTTCGTGCCGTCGGGGCCACCCAGAATGTTGCCCTCCAACGACAGAATCACTACGCGCCCCTGTTCCTGTACATCGTATTTCATAAGAGACCTCTGGATTCGTTAGGCCGCATACGGGACAGAAAATCACCGGCGGGCCGCTTTCATGCGCATCCTGAGCTCCACCACCACCGGCGAAGCCACGAACACGGAGGAATACGTACCGATCGTAACACCCAGAATCAGGCCGAAAGCAAACCCGCGCAGCACCTCTCCGCCAAAAATAAAGAGCACCGCCACAACGAGCAAGGTGGTGCCGGACGTGACGATCGTCCGGCTGAGCGTATTGTTGATGGAACGATTCACCAATTTATCATACGTCTCCGTCTTGAAAAGATTCGAGTATTCCCGGATCCGGTCAAAAACCACCACGGTGTCGTTGAGCGAATATCCCACAATGGTCAAAAACGCCGCGATGATCGCCTGATCGATCTGCAGAGAAAACGGCAGCAAGCCGGCCCCCAGCGAGAAAATGCCCAGCGTGATTGTGACGTCGTGGAACAAGGCGGCCACCGCCCCTATCCCGAACCGCCATTCGAACCGCAGCAGGATATACACGAACACCACCAGCAGCCCCCCGAGAATAGCCCAGATGGCCCCTTGCTTCAGGTCCTCTGCGAAACGCGGCCCCACCACATCGGTCTTGACCACTTGCGGACTGGAACCCGGGAACGACGCCGAGATGCCTTCCACGATCCGGTTCTGCATGTCCGAAATGTCTCCTTCGGCGGGCGTGCGAATAAGAATCTGTCCGGCGCCGAACGTTTTCACCTCCGGTTCGGACCCCAGTACAACGGCCAGCTCCCCGCGCACGGCCACGGGCTCCAGCTCGATCGGGCTGGCCACCACGAACTCCATGCCGCCCTGGAAGTCGATGCCCACTTCCAGGCCGCGCACCAGCAGCGAGCCGATGCTTAGCACGAGAAGTATCCCGGAAAGGATGTACGCCTTTCGCCGGTTGCCTATGAAGTCGAAATGGGTGTTTTCAAAAATTCTCATCGTTCTCTATGTATCGAAAGCCCGTCGGCGGATGCTGGATAACCCCGAAACGCCGTCACCCGTACCCGATGTGCATGCGCCGCTTGATCACCATATAGTCGAACACGATCCGGGACACGATAATCGCCGTAAACAGCGACGAAAGGATGCCGGCCATCAACGTCACCGCAAACCCCTGAATGGGGCCTACGCCGAACGAATACAGAATAGCCCCCACGAAAAACGTGGTGATGTTGGCGTCGAAAATAGCGCTGAACGCCTTCGAATAGCCGGCGTCGATGGCGGCCTTCAGCGTCTTGCCGGTAGCGCGTTCTTCGCGTATTCGCTCGAAGATCAGCACGTTGGCGTCCACGGCCATGCCGATCGTCAACACGATGCCGGCGATGCCCGGCAACGTAAGCGTCGCCTGAAACGCAGCCAGTATCCCGAAGATGAAAATGATATTGAACAACAGGGCCAGGTCCGCAACCAGTCCGGCCGTCCGGTAATAGAAAATCATGAACAGCGCCACCAGCCCCAGCCCCACCATGATCGAAATGAATCCGGCCCGAATGGACGCCTGGCCGAGGCTCGGACCCACCGTGCGCTCCTCGACGATATCGACCGGGGCAGGCAACGCGCCGGACATGAGCACCGTCACGACGTCCTGCGCCTCGTCCCGGCTGCCGAGTCCCGTAATGGACGAACGCCCGCCTACGATGCGGTTGATGACGGTCGGATACGAATACACGACGTCATCCAGCACAATGGCGATGTTCTTGTTGACGTTCGCCCCGGTCAGGCGGGCCCAGGTGCGCGATCCCTCCGAATTCATCACCATGGTGACTTCCGGCAGATTCAGCTCGTCGAAATCGACGCGGGCCGACGTAATCACCTCGCCCGACAATTCGATCTGGTCCCGAACGCCCAGCAAGTAATACATTTCCAGGCCATCCTCGGTCACGCCGGCAGGATTTGCGTCATACAGCAAGTCTACGCCGACCGGAAGCATATCCCGCACCGCGGGAACAGAAAGCAACTCCCGAACGCGCGCCGTATCCTGCTCTGACACCAGCCCGAACTGAACCCCCTGCCCGGACGGCTGCATAACCGCCAGCAACGGATTGGTCGGTTCTTCCAGCACATCCTCGAACAGGTCGGCGACGGCGGACGTATCGGCAAGGGCGGTCGAATCGGGGTCTTCCGTGATGGCCGCATCCGCGGTATCGACTTGCGTATCGTACCAGGCAATGGTCTGCTGCAAGGAACGAGCCAGGTCCTCCGGTTCGGCCATGAGATGAAACTCCAGACGAGCCGTACCTTTCAGCAAATTGCGCACGCGCTCGGGATCGTCGATGCCCGGCAATTCAACCACCACGCGCCGCGTGCCCTGTTTCTGAATGGACGGCTCCGTTACGCCGTAGCGGTCCACGCGGTCCCGAATAATGGAGATAGCCCGATCGATGGCGTTATCGGCCTGCCCCAGAAGATATTGCGACACCTCGGCATTCGTAGACCGGCGCGTAATCCCGGCGTCGGAATCCCGAAAATACCGGGACAAACGCGCATTGGGGTCGCGCCGCTCGAACTCCAGGGCAAACGCATCGATGATAGAATTTCCGGTCTCGTCCGCCGTGGTGCGCGCCGCGGCCAGCACCTCCTCGAACGTTTGATCCGCATCCGTGGCCAACTCCCGGATCAGGGCGTCGGTCCGGACCTCCATGGTGACATGCATGCCCCCCTGCAAGTCAAGCCCGAGCTTCAACGCATCCTCCTTCACGCCTCGGATGTGCTGAAGGTTCTCTCGTTCGTACTCCTCCCGTTCCTGCTGCTCCATACCGCGGATCCGCTGCTGAATGAAATAATTCTGGGCGGACGGATAGAGATACCAGGCCGACAGAGCAAAGAAAAATACGACCAGGCCGATTTTGAACCCGTTTCCCTGCATGGCGAATGTTATGGATAGATGATGGACCTTCTGGAGAATGCGTAGAACAAAGACCCCTTCCTATACCGTGCCCTGCGGGTTTGTTCCATCGCGCGGCGCAGCAACATGCGTTTCCGTGCTGCGCGTCATGGTGAAATGCGCCCCATGAGCCGCGGAAACGGAATCGTCTCCCGCACATGGTCGATTCCGGCAATCCACGTAAGCAGGCGTTCCAGCCCCAGCCCGAAGCCGGCGTGCGGGACGGAACCGAACCGGCGCAAGTCCAGATACCATTCGAATGCGTCCCGGGGAAGCTGGTGCGCGGCAATCTGTTTTTCGAGAAACGCCAGGTCCGTCGCCCGCTCCCCGCCGCCTATGATTTCGCCGTATCCCTCGGGGGCCAACACATCCAGCGCCATGGCAAGCCGCGCGTCGTCGGGGTCTCGTTTCATGTAGAACGCCTTCACGTCGGCAGGATAGCGATGCACCATCGCCGGACGGTCGAAATGCCAGGTCAGCACCGTTTCGTCGCTGCCTCCGAAATCGTTCCCCCACGCAAAGGATCGGGCGGAATCTTTCCAGGCCGGGAGATTTTGCAAGGCCTCGGCAATCTCGCCCATGCGCCGATGCATGACGATTTCGCGGGCGTCCAGACGGCGCCGTTCGCCTTTTTTGGCCTGACCGTATCGCTTCCGGTTTGCCGCCAGTTCTTCGGCAAGCGCCGCGTTTTCTTCCTCCAGCGAGAGTATCCTGTCCGCCAGCATGTCCGCCGTGGCGTCGCTGCGCAGCAAGGCGACCGCCTCCGTATAGGAAATGCGGGGAAAGGGCTTGCGAACCCGCTCCAGCGGCGCCGTATCGCGCCCGAGGATCGCAAGTTCCCCGGCGCAATGCGCCAGCACATCCCGGACGATATGCGTCAAAAAGTCTTCGGCCAGGTCCAGCGTATCCTCCAGATCGAAAAACGCCATCTCGGGCTCAATCATCCAGAACTCCGTAAGATGCCGCCGCGTCTTGGATTTTTCGGCGCGGAAGGTCGGCCCGAACGTGTAAATGCGCCCGAACGCCATGGCCATGGCCTCGCCGTACAGCTGCCCGCTCTGCGTCAAATACGCCTTTTCGTCGAAATAATCCAGCTCGAAGAGGCTGGATGTGCCTTCTACCGCATTGCCGGTCAGAATCGGGGCGTCCATCTGCAAAAATCCACGCTCCTGAAAAAACGCATGGATCGCCACGATGAGCCGATTTCGAATCCGCAAAATGGCCCAGGGCAGGCGGCTGCGCAGCCACAAATGGCGATGCGACATCAAAAAATCGATCCCGTGTTCCTTGGGCGTGATGGGATACCCCTCGGATTCACCCACAAGGCGCAGCGACGATACGATCAGTTCGACGCCGCCCGCCTGCCGCTCGTCCAGGACGACCTTGCCCGTCACCGTCAGCGCGCTTTCCTGCGTAGCCTCGTCCGCAACCCGCCAGGCGTCGCCGTCCACGCTGTCGGCGGCCACCACGCATTGCACCAGTCCCGTGCCGTCTCGCAACAGCAGAAAAAGCAGCTGCTTCGAGCCGCGCTTGTTGTAGAGCCAGCCCTTGAGCGTCACTTCTTGCCCGGCATGCGCAGCCAATTCCTGAACGGGTACATGCCGGGGTCCGGCGGCGGCGTGGGTCATGGGCGCAAAGGGTCAGGAGCGAAGCGGTTTCGATCAGAGCATCCTAACGACGATACAATTCCGATTGCCAGTTCGGCAACGATCGTTCGCCCGGAACGCTGGAATGCAACAACTCGAACTGACCAAACCCGTTGATGTCCGCAAACACGAACATGGACTGCCCGTATCCCGGAACGTTGTTGTATTGCCATATTTCGTAGGGAACCGTCGCCTGATCGTACAGGTGGGGTTCGATGTCGTTGGGCAACCCGTACGTAACGACCACCCGCCCCCGGTCGCTTTGCCAACCCGGCTCCATGGTGGACGTATACCTATCGTTCGCGTACTGGATGCGGCGATAAAAAGCATCCTTGAATTCGTTGAAGGGCGTCATGGGACGGTCGTCGCGCTTTTGCCAGAAATCCATGAGAAAGCGGCGGCGGGCGTCCAGGTCGGGCAACCTCCGCATCCGACGCCGTTCCGTATCGTTGGAGATGAGGCGGGCATGCGCAAGGCCCTGTTCGACCTCTTCTTCCGACATGGCCGCATACGAGCTCGTTTCGAAGTCCAGTTCAAGCACCGCGGGGTCTTCGCGGAAGACCTCCGGATTGTACACGAAAAACCGGCGGGACCGTTCGAAAACGCCCTCGTTCCGGTCGTTGAGCAACGCCATATGGAGCGCGTACGATCCGGTAGGCAGTGCGCTGGTATCGAAACTGCCGACAAGCACGTCGGGAGACCGTGCCGCGCGCGCAAGGCGGCGCTCCATATCGGGCAAGGGATTCGGACGGTCGGCGTCCGCCACATAGGCATACAACACATACTGGCCTTGTGCGGAAGCGATCCGCCCGGCGCCGTACGCTTCCGCATAGTAGTACAGGCGGGGCAAGCCTTCGCCAAAAAGGCGGTTCGGGCTGGGATGCACAAGCAGCCCGTTCTTGAAGAAGGGGTCCTCTTGCGGCGCATTTGGCGCAATGCTGGTGGCCAGCGCAATGTCCGAAAGGGCCGCCGCGCCGTCCAGATCGAAACGGTCCACGACAAACGGCCGCCTTACCTGCACGTCGGGCCTGCCGGATGCATCGGAAACGGTCAGGCGCAGCACATACTCGTCCGGCGTAATGGCGGCGCGGATCTGATGCGTAAAATAATGCCCGGAATGCATCCCGGCGGTATCGGGAAGCGCAAAACGAAGCACCGTGGAGTCGGCCCATACGGGCTCGGCGGGTTCCGTCTCGGCGCTGCGAACCACGTCGAAGCGCACCGGCAAAAGCGCCGCGAAACCTTCGGGCGCCGCTTCGAAATGCAGGGACGGCGCCTCCACGCCCAGATAAATTTCCACGAGCGACCGGGCGTCGTCGTAGGCAAAGGTCGCATAATCGACGTCTACCTTCAGCGGCGCGTCTTGCGCACGGGAAACCCCTGCGAACAGGCCGAAAAAGGCCAGCGTCGCCATACCCGTTCCTGCGAAAAACCGCGCCCTGGAAAAAGTGGTCATGTCATCCCTCTTGCTGACGAGCTACGCACAGGAAAATAGGCCCGGAAAACGGGAAAAGAAAACGAAGCAGCAGAAAAACGCGCAGGCGGCCTATCGTTTGAACCGGGTTACGCCCTCCGACGCAAACCGGCCTGTCTCGACCAGGTACTGCCTCCCCTCTATCGAAAAGGCGTCGGCCGCAATGTCGATGATATTGTAATGATTCCGTGAACGGTAGGCGCGGCGGCCCCGGGTGCTCGTGGCGGTCCCGGCCACGGCGACCACGATCCGGGCGCCGGGATGGGCGCCGGGCGTAATCTCAAGCGGTTCGACGTGCGAAACATGCAGATGTCCGCACAGAATAAGGGATACGCCCGCCTCGCCCGCCCGATCCAGCGTGCGAGGAGCATAGCGGGCCACGTCGTGCAGCCAGAGCGCGCGCATGCGCGACAGCTGATGATGCACCACGAGCACCTTGAATACGGACGAAGGGATGGGCGCCAAACGCTCCGTAATGCCTTCGCATGTCTGCTTGTCGATGCGCCCGGCCTTGATCGTCCAGCGAAACGCGGAATTCAGCCCAAGCACCGCCACGCCGTCCGTCTGGAAAAACGGCGCAACGTCGGGTTGAATAAACCGGCGATACCGCTCGAACGGCGCAAAAATGCGCAGAAAGGGCTGCCACCACGGCGAAACGTCATGGTTGCCGGGCACGACAAGCACGGGGGGCTTCAGGGCGCCAAGCATCGCAGCGGCTTCTTTGAACTCCACGAGGCGGGCCCGCTGGGTCAAGTCCCCGCTTACAGCGACAAGATCGACATTCGAGGCATTGATTTCATCGACAAGCGCGCCTACGACGCCTTGATGTGAAATCTTGCCGAAATGCAAATCCGATACATGCGCGATCCTGAATCCGCTCACCATGCTGGTCCGAAAGCGCTATAGCAACATGGAAAGCGGCTCTTCAAGATAGCTCCGCACGGTCCCGATAAAGGAGGCGGCGACGGCGCCGTCCACTACGCGATGATCGGACGAAAGCGTCAGCTTCATCCGCTTGCCGGGCACGACCGCACCGTGCTTGACCACGGCTTCGTCCCGAATCGCCCCAATGGCGAGAATACATGCGTTCGGAGGGTTGATGATGGCCGTAAACTCCTCGACGCCATACATGCCGAGGTTGCTTGTCGTGAACGTAGACCCTTCCCAATCTTCGGGCTGCAACGAACGGTCGCGCGCACGGCGAGCCAGTTCCCGGGTTTCTGCGGCGATCTGCGCAAGCCCTTTCCTGTCCGCATGGCGGATAACCGGCGTCACCAATCCATCGTCTATGGCGACGGCAATGGCTACGTGCACCTGTCCATGCTGCCGAATCACCCCCTCCTGCTCCATCCAGGAGGCATTCACCGCGGGATGTCTGGACAAAGCCAGCGCGCACGCCTTCGTAACCAGGTCGTTGAACGAAATTTTTACGCGGCCCTCGTCCTCGGCCTGCCGGTTGATGCGGGCGCGCGCCGCCACGGCCTGCTCTACATCCACATCCACGGTCACATAAAAATGCGGCGACGTGAATTTGCTTTCCGCCAGGCGGCGGGCAATGGTCTTGCGCATCTGCGAAATGCGCAGGGTTTCGGAGGCGTCCTCGCCAGGCATTTCGACCGCCTCGGTCGGCATGCTATACCCCGGCTCGGCGCGCCTTGCCGAATCGCCTTTCTGAACCGCTTCTTCGACGTCCCGCTTCACAATGCGCCCTTCCGGGCCGCTTCCGGCAATGTGCTGCAAGGCAATGCCGTGTTCCTGGGCCAGTCGGCGAGCCAGCGGCGAACTCTTTATCCGCCCGGCGTCTCCTTCCGGGAGCGTTTCTACGGGCGCATCCTCCGCCGCCGCAACGGGCTGTGCGGTTCCGTCGCCCGCCGGCCCGGCAGACGCTTCGGGCGTCGTCGCACCCGCCCCGCCGTCATACCCGGCAAGCAATCCGGAAATGTCCTCCCCCGCCTTGCCCAGCACGGCGATCAGGCCGCCGATCGGCACGGCGGCGCCCGCCGGAATCACTCTTTTGAGCAATACGCCGTCGTCATACACTTCGAGGTCCATCGTGGCCTTGTCCGTCTCGACCTGCGCAATAATATCCCCGGACGATACGGCGTCCCCTTCCTCTGCAAGCCATGCCACGAGGACGCCCTCCTCCATGGTATCGCTCATTTTGGGCATTTCAACAGGAATGGGCATGGTCCGGCGTACGAATTATTTCCTTGGGGAGCACGTGCTTTGCGCAGGGTTTCAGGGGGCTTGGGGAAACGTTTTCGGGTTCGCAAGGAACGTATCGAAAAAGCAATCTCGCATTCAACGTGCGTACAGTACTTGTTTGGCGGCCGCTACGATGTCCTCCGTGCGCGGCATATAATATTCGATCAGGTTTTTGGCGTACGGAGCCGGGACATCCTTCGCCGTCACGCGCAAGACGGGCGCATCCAGCCAATCGAACACGCGCTCCTGCACCTGACACGCCACCTCCGACGAAAAGCTGGCGAACGGATTGCTTTCGTCCACCACCACAAGCCGATTCGTTTTCTTGACGGACGCGGCGATCGCGTCGATATCCAGCGGGCGGATCGTCCGCGGATCGATGACTTCGGCGGCGTACCCGTCTTCCGCCAGCCGGTCGGCTGCTTCCAGCGCGCGCCAGTAGCTCTTCTGATGCGCCACGATGGTCACGTCGTCGCCTTCCCGGGCAATGCGGGCCTTGCCGAGGGGAATCAGGTAGTCGGCAGCCTCCGAAACCTCTCCCTTCAGGCCATACATGGATTCGCTTTCGAGGAAAATCACGGGATCGTCGTCCCGGATCGCGGACTTCAGGAGCCCCTTGGCATCGTCCGGATTGGACGGCGCCACCACCTTGAGGCCGGGAAAATACGAATACAGGGACTCGACGGCGGTGTTGTGCGTAGCGGCCAACTGCCCAGCCGCGCCGTTCGGCCCCCTGAAAACGATGGGAATCCCGTATTGTCCGCCCGACATGTATCGAATCTTCGCCGCATTGTTGACCAGCTGATCGAACGCTACGAACGAAAAGTTGAACGTCATGAACTCAACGACAGGGCGCAACCCGGCCATGGCGGCCCCAATGCCGAGCCCCGCAAACCCGCTTTCGCTGATCGGCGTGTCGATCACCCGGTCCGCGCCGAAACGATCCAGCATCCCTTCGCTGACCTTGTACGCTCCGTTGTACTCGGCAACCTCTTCCCCAATCAGAAAAATGCCCTCGTCGCGCTCCATCTCCTCCACCATGGCGGCGCGAATCGCTTCGCGAAATTGCAATACAGCCATAATCTGTACGAATCAATCGGTTAAAAACGGATAGTTGGCCTGCGCATATACCTGTTCGTATATCTCGGGAATGGGCGGCGCGGGGCTCTCCTCGCTGAAGGCCACCGAATCCAGCACCTCTTGCTTGACCTCGTCGTCCACGGCGTCCAGTTCCTCGTTCGACGTCAGTTCCCGATCCAGCATGTAGCCCTTGAGGCGAACGATCGGGTCTTCCTCCTTCCGCGCATCCAGTTCCTCTTTGGTTCGGTACTGCGCCGGATCGCTCATGGAATGGCCCCGGTACCGGTAGGTGCGCACTTCCATAATCGACGGGCGGTTGTTCCGGGCCAGCGCGATATGATCGGCCATGGCTTTGTACACGCTGAAAATATCCATGCCGCTGACCAGCGCAGAAGCCATGTCGTAATTATGGGCGTACCGGTAAAAATCCGGTTGCGCAAACGCCCGGTCGGTCGCCGTGCCCATGGCGTACTCGTTGTTCTCGATCACGAACACGCACGGCGTTTCGTACAGCGCTGCGAGGTTCATGGCTTCGTGAAAAGATCCCTGCCCCACGGCCCCGTCGCCGAAATAGGTCAGACACACGCCGCCGTCGCCCTTGTACTTGTGCGCAAAGGCAATGCCTGCGCCTACGGCGATATGCCCGCCGACAATGCCATGGCCCCCGTAAAAGTTCAGCGCTTTCTTGAAGTAATGCATGGACCCGCCCTTGCCTCTCGACGAACCGCCGACTTTCCCGAAGAGCTCCGCCATGCATTCGTTCGCCGTCATGCCGAGCGCCAGCCCAAGTCCATGGTCCCGATAGGCCGTGATGACCGAATCCTTGCCGATCTCCATGGCGTACGCCGAGCCGGTGGACACCGCTTCCTGGCCAATATACAGGTGCAGGAAACCGCCGATCTTCTGCTTGCCGTACATCTGCGCCGCCCGCTCCTCGAACCGGCGCTGCAACAACATGTTGCGGTACATGGCGCGGACCTCGTCGTCGGACAGCCCGAGCTCCTCATGAGTATACGCGCCCGCCGGATAAACGGCGCAGGCCTCGCTTGCGTCGTTGTCCGCGGCGATGTCGGAATGGCCGTTCTGGCTCACAGCCGAAACCCCATTGACCTGCGCCTCGCCCTTTGCGACAGGCTGCCTTGTTTTTTTCCGCGTTTCACCGGCCATGGCGTATGATAACATGAATTGTTTGCCAAAAACGACGAACAGGGCCGTCAACCCATTTGTATCAGGATAGAATCCGGCGGGTTTCCTCTTTCCCTAAAATTAACGGTATGCCGTCGCCCTGGACATCGTATGCAGGCGATATCCGACGACGGGGCGGCCGTCCCTTTCGGAACCGCCCGCCCGCTCCTGTGTCAGATGCTGACTTGAGCATGCACAGCTGATCAAGATACTAAAAAAATCACAATAATATTTCGTAACGCTGTTTCTCCGATCTCCGCTCCCCGTGAAACCGATTCGTAAACAGGATGCTTCGGGGGAGAACCGCTCCGTGGTGGTCATCCCCACGTACAACGAAGCCGAAAACGTCCCCGTTGTGCTCGACGAACTCATGACGCTGCCCGAACAGGTGCATGTGCTCGTGGTTGACGACGGCTCGCCCGACGGCACGGCCCGGTGCGTCGAGACGCGCATGCAAAAATACCCGGGGCGCATCTCTTTGATCGAACGAGAAGGGAAAATGGGGCTGGGTTCCGCCTATCTGCGCGGCTTCGACTGGGCCCTGGCGAGGAAGTATGCCTTTATTTGCAGCATGGACGCGGACTTGTCGCATAACCCCGCCGATATTTCCCGCCTGATCGCCCCCGTGCTTCAGGGCCGCGCCGACCTGGCGATCGGGTCGCGCTACGCCGAGGGCGTGCGCGTCGTAAACTGGCCGCTTACCCGACTCATCCTTTCGTATTCCGCCGGGATGTACACCCGTTTCGTAACGCGCCTGCCCATACGGGACGTAACCGCCGGGTTCATGTGCTACCATCGCCGCGTACTCGAAGCCATCGATTTCGAGCGCGTCGCCTCCAACGGCTACTCTTTCCTGCTGGAAATGAAATTCCGGGCCTGGCGGCAACAATTCGTCCTGCTCGAAATCCCGATCATCTTTACCGAACGCACGGAAGGCCAGTCCAAGATGACGCGGGCCATCGTGCGCGAAGCCGCGTTCAAGGTCTGGGAACTCCGGCTGCGGCAACTGTTCGGACGCTTGTAGCCCCTTGGGATGCACTGATCAAATCCACTTCGATCAGCGCTTCACGTACGAGAATAGCGTTTGTAATGATTTCATCGTTAAAATCATCGGAAAACACGGCGTTTTGCGTCGTCGGTGTCGTGAAGCGCCCTTCGGGAGGCATCGAGGAGTGCGCTGGCGGCGTCATTCCTCATTACGTGGGGCCTGCCACGCTGCTTCGTCATTCCTTGCCAGCGCACTCCTCGATGCCTCTGATCTTCGCGGACTTAATCAGAGCATCCCTTGGTGATTTTCGACGCTGTGATTTTACACGCTTTACACGAAACGCGTGCATCCCACCCCGCCCTTTGCGCGTTAGCAGGCCCGTCGAATCGTACTACGCGCTTTTCAATTGCATAAACCCATGCCTGCATACAGCCACTTGACCCCGCCCGCCGAAGGCCAGTCCATTTCCATGGAGCAGGGCCGCCTGCATGTACCGGACCAACCCGTCATACCGTTCATAGAAGGCGACGGCATAGGCCCGGACATATGGGCCGCCGCACAACATGTTTTCGACCAGGCGGTCCGGCATGCCTACGGGGATGCGCGGAAAATCTCGTGGTTCGAGGTGTTTGCGGGTGAAAAAGCCAAAAACCGGTTCGACGAATGGCTGCCAGACGACACGCTGGAAGCCATTCGCCAGCATCTCGTCGCCATCAAAGGCCCCCTGACTACACCAGTCGGCGGAGGCATTCGTTCGCTGAACGTAGCCCTGCGGCAGATACTGGACCTGTACGCTTGCGTACGCCCCGTCCGCCATTTTGCCGGGGTTCCCTCCCCAGTCAAGCATCCCGAAAAGGTAAACATGGTGATCTTCCGGGAAAATTCGGAGGACATCTATGCAGGCATCGAGTATGAAATGGGTACGCCGGAAGCCGAAAAACTTATTGGCTTTCTGCGGGACGAACTGGGCGCCCGGAATATCCGTTTCCCGGAAACAAGCGGCATAGGCGTCAAACCGGTTTCCAAAGAAGGCACGGAGCGGCTCGTGCGCGCGGCGTTCGGCTATGCCCGGCAGCGCGGCTACGACAGCGTCACGCTGGTGCACAAGGGAAACATCATGAAATTCACGGAAGGCGGCTTCCGGGACTGGGGCTACGGCTTGGCCCAGCGGGAATTCGGGGCCGAAGAATTCGGAGGCGGGCCCTGGTGCAAACTCCCCGACGGCACCGTGGTGAAGGATGTCATCGCCGACGCGTTTCTGCAACAGATTCTGACGCGCCCAGACGAATACGGCGTCATTGCGACCATGAACCTGAACGGGGATTATATCTCGGACGCGCTGGCGGCCCAGGTCGGAGGCATCGGCATTGCGCCGGGGGCCAATATCAATTACGACACCGGCCACGCCGTCTTCGAAGCCACGCACGGCACGGCGCCCAAATACGCCGGGCAGGACAAGGTAAACCCCGGCTCGGTCATCCTGTCCGGGGAAATGATGTTCCGGTACATGGGATGGGACGAAGCCGCCGATCTGATCGTGTCTTCGCTGGAAAAAACGATTGCGCAGAAGCGGGTCACGTACGACTTCGAACGCCAGATGGACGACGCCACGCTGCTCAAGACCAGCGAGTTCGGCGAAGCCATGGTCGAAAACATGGCGTAAGGCCGCACGCCGGAAGCAAAACGGGCGCCTCTACAAGCGCGCCTCCCGGGGCGCCGCAGCGACTTCTTCCAGCAGCGCATCGTACTGCGCAACATGCTCGCGCCAGTCGAGCGCCTGCGGAATGGTCTGGAGCGTAGACGTGGGCAACGGCCGTTCCTCGCTTTCCATGATCCGGGACAACGCCTCGAAAAGGTCCTGCTCCTCCTCGTACAGCACGGGAGCATGCAGCAGCGGACGGTGCAGCGCGGCGGGAATCAGTTCGGGGTAACTGAGGCGGTTCGGCAGGAGCGGGTGGCAACCGCAATAAATGGCCTCCATAATGGCTATCCCGAAAAACTCGTGGATCGAGGTGGACACCACGAGATGCGCCCGATGCAACAGGCGGCTGTATTCCTTGAAATCCTCCGCATAGCCGTAGTGCAGGATGCGGTCTGCATACCGCTCGAACGCTTTTTCGAATTCGTAGGGCTGCTCCTCGAAGTGCTCCCCGGCGAGAATAAGGCGGAAACGGTATCCGCAATCGTCGAGCCGGTTCATCACCCGGAAAAAGGACTCAGGATTCTTGTCGTACTCCCAACGCTGGTTCCATAGTACGATCGGAGAACGCATGGAAGGCCCCCAGTCGGGCGGCGCATACGTAGCGCGGTAGCGGTCGTGCGCCTCCAGGTCCATGCCCACATGCAACACGGTGGACTTCTTCCGAAGCGCATTCATCGTATTCAAATGGGTGTAGTCCGGAAACGCGCGCAAGAGTTTGGGAAGCGCATCCATGAACTCGTCGAAATGGAACCGGGAGTTGAACACGATCCGGTCGGCGGCCAGCGAGGACAGGTAGTTGATATACCCGTAGGTGTAATCCCGCTCGGAGTCCGGGGGCAACGGATAGGTCAACTGGTTCTCATGGAAATACAGCGCGACGGGCACATTCCCCAGATGCGGGCGGACAAGCGCCAGAAAAGCCGGCAAGTTGACCATGCCCGTGACGAACACGACGTCCGGCTCGAAACCGTTCCGGAAGGCCTTGAGGGCCTTGCGCGCCATGGTGACGGCGCCGCCGTGCATACGCCATTTCCAAAACCGGTCCGTCATGGTGACCGTCTGGAACTCATGGCGGCTATGCTTTACCAGGCCGTCGAGAAAATTCCGGTGGGAGCCGCCATACCACGGCTCCAGAGCAAGCACTTTCATCCCTGAACGCTCCCGGCTCCTGCGAGCTCCTTCTGAAATGCTTTTTCCTCCTCCGTCGTGACCGGACGCACGATCGAAATAGCGCGCACCTGCAGGTTCTTCCGAACCTCGGGATCGCGCACCTCTTCCGCGGTGATCATGGTTTCCTCGCCGGGAAGCAACGTAATGTTGCGAGAAGTCATGCCTATATCAACCGGACGCGCATTGGCATTCTTGATAATCATTCCGCGCCGCACGGGAGTCGCCATCGGATTCGGTAGTGCTTGTGTCCATAACCTCAGGGATACTCGGTCGAAAAAAAACCGCGCGGGGGCGCCGCGGCAGGTTATGTGGATCGAACCGAGGTGTCTAATATAGGAAATTCGAAGCATCTTTTGCACCACCGTAGCGAAATATCCTACCGAAACCATGTCTCTCTCGGCACGAAACCTTTGGGAAACATCCATGCGCACGGCGCACGCCATGGGACAAGGCCTGATGGGGCTGGCCTTTCCTGTGGCGTGCCTGCACTGCGGCGGCGCCATCCCGAACGCCTCCATGCTGCTTTGCTTCTGCTGCCTGCGGAACGCGGACCGGGCCGATGCGGACGATGTGCGGGAGCGCATCGACGACCTGCCCGGCATGCGCAGCGCCATCGACGGCGCATTCGCCCTGTGGATGTTCGACAAGGGAGGATTCCTGCAACGCATACATCAGGCCCTGAAATACGAAAATCGCCCGCGTTACGGGGTGTGGCTGGGCCAGGCCATCGGCCACGCCTTTGCCCAAACGCTCTTGTATCGCCCGCCGCCGGATATGATCGTGCCCATTCCCCTGCACCGCATGCGGCTATGCGAACGAGGCTACAACCAAAGCGAATACCTCGTCCGGGGCATTGCGCCCGCCCTTGAAAAACCGGTGGCGACAGACGTCATGGTCCGCAACAAGGCCACCCGTTCGCAAACAGCGCTTTCTCGCAACGAACGGCTGAACAATCTGGACGGGGCTTTTGCCGTGCCCTTCCCGGAGCGGATCACCGGGCAACGCATTCTGATCGTGGACGATATCCTGACTACGGGGGCCACGGCGGGCATGGCCGCAAGCACGCTGCTCGAAGCCGGGGCCGAGGCCGTAGACATCGCCGCGCTCGGCGTGACGCGGATGTGAAAGGGGGTGTGGGGAGACGGAAAACCAGCGCATACTTAACTTTTTTAAGTTATTACATTTCGCGCCTTACTTTTTTAGGTTTCTGGTGTTTGAGGTTTGGCGGGGGAAATCATGCGGCGGATCGGCTACCGGTACTCCTCGACGCAAAGCGTACGGGCGTACTGTTCCGCTTCGCGGGCGTCGTTCGTGGCCGCCACCACGATGGCGCCGCGGCGCAGGGTGTCCTGCATAACGGCGGCGATGACGCGACGGCCTTCTTCGTCGAGGTGCTCGTTCGGCTCGTCCAGCAACAGCAACGGCGGATCGGCCAGCAGCGCCGCGGCCAGTTTGACGCGCTGCACCATGCCGGAGGAAAACGTGGCGACCCGGTCGTGCATGCGGCGCGTCAGTCCAACCGAAGCAAGCGCCGCTTCGATCCGCTCGTCCGCTTCCTTCAGGCGGCGCGCCCGGGCAATGAATCGCAAATTTTCCCGGGGCGAAAATCCGGCGTACACATTCACGTAGGGCGCCACCAGTCCGGCATGCAGCGGATGGGCCTCCTTCGACAAATCGCTGCCGCGCACGCGGAGCGAGACGGTCCCTTCGCTGGGCGGCAGAACCCCGGCCAGCATCCGAAGCAAGGTGGACTTTCCAGACCCGTTGGAGCCGGTCACGGCAAGGCTCTCCCCTCCCGACAGCGAAAACGAAAGGTCCCGGAAAAGAAGCCGCTTGCCAAAGCGGCGGGCCATGCCACAAGCGTCCAGAAGCGGGAACTTGTTCTCGGGGGGCGTCATGGTTTTGGCGGGGTTTGGGGCGGGGCTAAGGCATGCCTCCACGAAGTGAGACCTGTTACTTATGCCCAGGATGTCCTGTAACTGAGGACGATTCATTTCTTCCGTGAGAATCGAAATCAGGCGTTCAGCATGTTCTGTGACATGTAGGGTATCATGTAGGGTATCATGTAGGGTGTCATGTATGGTGTGATTACCTTTTTCCTTATTTTTCAAGAACTTATCTTGCTGGGTATCATGTATGGTCGCCGCAAGCACGGCCCGTTCATGCACCGGCAGACGCACCCGAAACCAAGTCCGGTCCTCGTCGCTTTCGAAGATGGGTTCCGGAGAACCATTCTGCCGCATGGCCCTGGTTCGGGTCGGTTGGATGGCTTTTGGGGTTTACGATGCAGGGTTGGGGCCTTGTTCCAATGAAACCCAATCCGCTGGGCAACCCCGTCAAACGCCCTCTTCTGCCACAACCAGATCGCAAAACACGAAGCGGTCCCGCTCGACGATCTCCCCGGTAGACACAGGAACCGGGCGCCGGAAAACGGGGCCGTCGAACACGAAGGTATGAAACTCGCCGTTTTCGCCGCACGGGTCTACGTCCGCCGGAAGGTCCGCCAGAAACGCCTCGTCGAACAAACGCCCGGCAAACGAAGCATCCAGCGCCGCCGGATTCACGCAAACGACCACCGCCCGGAACCCATCCGCTATAAACTGCCGGGCGAGCGCGGCGGTGTCGCGCTTCCAGATCGGAAAAAGGCATGCAAGTCCTCGGGCCGCCAGTTGCTCTTCGCGATAAACCCGTAAATCCTCCAGAAAAATGTCCCCAAAAGCCACGCGCCGAATCCCCTCGGCATGCAACCGGTCGAACGCATGCCCCATTTCGCGTTCGTAGACCGCATTGGAAGCACTGGGCGAGATAGCGACCTCGGCGAGCGGAATCCCGAGGGCGTCCGCTTGGCGCCGGGCCAGCGCGCGCCGAACGCCGTGCATGGTTACCCGGTCATAGGAAACGGTTACGGTAGTCAGCAATTCCCTGACGACATACCTCCCGTCGCGCCGAATCTCCTGCAGCGCCAGCGCACTATCCTTCCCCCCGCTGAAACACAGCACGACCGACTCGCCGCTGTTACGCAAAGAGGCCATAAGGTCTCTCGAACGCGCTTCCTCGTTACTCATTCGAATGCTGTCCGAAGCCGGCGTTCTATCTCGCTGGTTGACGCCGTCTCAGAAAAAAGATTGAGCGCTTCCTGAAGGTTTGCATGCGCCTCAGCAACCGTTTTGCCTTGGCTCGCGACATCCACTTCGGGACATAGCGCAACGTAGCCATTCTGCTCATCTTCAATAATCCCTCTCTCGAACAACTCGGCCATATCCAGCGCAAAACCTGGCAACGCTTCCGCATCTTCGAGTCGATCTCCCTCTCTGAATAGCGTCACGGCGCCGTCGGGGCGGTGGATGGCTACGGAGCGAGCCTGCGGATCCACAATCCAGACGCGAAGCGCACCCGCCTCAAAGTATTCATTTGTTTTTTCGCGCATCTGCCGGACAGTATTCGAGGGAGAAAGCACTTCGATAGCAATATCCGGCGCCCCGCGAATCCACCCGCCAGGCTCGTTATCGAAAACACGACGGCGCAGCAACACGACCACATCTGGAACGCGAACCGTATCCGGATTCTCACTCAGAATGCAATCCCCTTCCAGTCCTACTTCGCCCTGGCCTGTTTTTTCAGTCCAGGCATGAAGATGTCTCGCCAGCCTGAACTGCAGTAGCCGATGCGACCAGGCGGGCCCGGGTTCGCGCACAACCATCCCCCGGACCAGTTCGCAGGTATATCCGCCTTGCGGGTCCGGGAGGCGGGCATATTCCTTGACCGTCATAGTACGCGGTCTTGCAGGGGAATTATCAGAGCGAGCCGCCTTAAAGGTTCCAGTCGTTCGCACTTCCATGAGATACCTCTCTACGCACGTTGGGGAGATAATGCTTGCACCTCCAACAAGTAAGCGCAAACCCCCTCAGTGTTTCCGCAAAAAAAGTTTCCGCAAAAACAGGTAAAAACCATACGCAAAAGGGGCAGGCCGGATCCGGTCTGCCCCTTTGAAACGCTTGACGCCGTACTTCCCGTGCGGGCGCCCGCGTCCTGCGAGCGCTTCGCTACAGCGCGCCGCCTGTTTGCATGGCGTGATACTCCGAAAGCACCCCTGAAACCAGCGACCGATATTCCGCGTCGGCCATGCCGCCAAGGTGCGCCAGATGCCGCCGGGCCCGCCACGAATCAATAGAACGCAACGCCGCAACGGCCAGGCGCCGGTTCGACTTCGATTCGTCCGTCTCGGCTACCCCGGCAAGCGTTTCGGTGAGTTTGGGGAAGTCAACCCGATCAAAATCGAGCGTGGCGTACACGATCACGTTCTTCAGGGTCTGGCTGCGAACCTGCATATGCGGCGAACCGAGCGACTCGACGATTTGCCTGGAAACCAACTGGTCAAACTGTTCGGGATTCGCAGGAGTGAGGTCGTTCTGAGACCACGCCGGCGCAATCGGAACGAAACCGATCGCCAGCATGGGAACGAGCAGAAAAAGCGCTTTCAGTTTTGCGGAGACTACGTGCGTGTTCATAGCAATACCTCGGGTGAAGAGGAGTTGAAAAGGGTTCCGCCCGGGATGAGCACGGCGTTTCGGGCGGTGGAACATCTATCCTCTACGGAAGCCCCCGATGCAAGTTACGGGGCCGCTAAAAGATTTATTCGAAACATTATTCGACCGGCAAGGCAGGAGACGCCATGGCGCGGCGAATATGCTCCTCCAGCCGTTCTGGATGATCGCTGCCTACATACAACGTATAGCCGCCCACCAGCGTAAGCACCACGGCCTGGTTGCCGCGCGCGGTCCAGGCCTTCTTTTTGCCCATTCCGCGAAGGCCCCACCCCCCGAATTCGGCAAGGGGACGGTAGCGCACGCTTTCCATAGCCTTGATGTCGGCGAAGGGCACCGACTTCTTCACCAACGGAATCGATCCCATGTAGATAAACAAACGGGTTTCCTGCACCTGAGCGTTCAGCCCGCCGAAGAGATACCGAATAGCGCCGCCCAGACCCAGAAGGGCCGCGATGGCAAGCACCCGGCCCAACATGCCGGAATCCGTATCCCATCCGAACACAAAGGGAAGCGCCGAGGCGCCCAAGGCGCCCCACAGGATCCACTGAACCCATGCGGGCCACGGGGAAAATTCGCGGTATGAAATGGATTCCACGGACATGGAAAACAGCGAACAAAGCGGCGGATTACACTCTGTACGCGAAACGCTCCGCTCGGATCCAGCGGAGAGGCGTCCACGATGGACCGCCCGCAAACGCCCTGCGGCGGGTGGCCGCAACGAAAGCAAGCGCCCCTATTCCGCCAGGCGCTCGATCGGGGGCTGCGGACCGGTCAGAATGACGCGGCTCCATGTGGAATCGTCGTCCCCGTCGCCGTACACCATAAAATGCCCGCCGTACGCCCCGCCGTCGGGATCGCAATGCACGATCATCAGGCTGTATTCGTCTCCGGCGGCGGGCGGAGCAATCCAGCGCGGGTCGCTGACCGGGAAAAAAGCATCCATGCGCACGCGCGCCTCCAGTTTGAAATCCCCGGCGCCGGTTCCCCAGGGATCGAGTTGCAACGCGTAGTCCACCATGTCGTCCGGCATCTGCGCTTCCTGATACGTGTCTTCCGGGGTGCCGTAACGCCACCAGGCTCCGTAATCCGGCATGGACGCATCTGCTACGAAGCAAAATGCATTGTCGCCGCGCCCAAAGTATTCCGGCGCATTGTCCCGGGGCGCCTCCATGAACCAGCAGACAGAATCCTTGAACATCCAGCGGCGCGGAGCGGGGTCTGGATCGTCCACATCGTTTATGTTGTCGTGCACCTCCGCCCCGAAATACAAATAGGTCTCGTCCCACGCCATATAGTATCGGGCACGCAGATCGTCCTCCAGGGCGGGTTCGTCCGGCGCCTGGTCCGTCAGGCGATTGCGGGCGCCGCCGTCGTACCAGGAGGCATGGCGCAGGCGATGAATATCCCATACGCCGTCATGGTGCGCGGCCTGCTTCCATTCGTCGAGGTCGCCGTCAATCACGGGGGCGTCCGCAAGGTACGGCATATAGAGCGGCGGGGGTTCTACCAGCGTCTGGCCCTGCACAGGCGGGGCAAGGAACGGCAGGAGCGCAACAAGGGCGAGGACAGGGGCGAAAGCAAAGCGGGACATGGTCATAATCTCGTAAAGAGTATGTACGGAAAATGCGACGCCAAGTCAGCATGAACACAGGTTTTTATGCGGCACGAAGGTCCGCAAGTACGCAGCGCTCTGGCGCAGAGACACTATTCTCCCTTCCAGCGAATGTTCGTATGCGCGATCCTCCACCTCCACGCACACCGGGCCGTCGTACCCGATGTCGGTCAACACCGAGAAAAAACGTCCCCAATCCACATCGCCGAGCCCGGGCAATTTGGGCGTATGGTACTCGAGCGGCGTGGCGAGAATGCCTGTTTCGTCCAGGCGATCCCGGTCCAGGCGCACATCCTTGGCGTGGACGTGAAAAATGCGGTCGGCGAATGCGCGCAACGGACGCAGATAATCCATCTGCTGCCAGACCATATGCGACGGATCGTAATTCAACCCGAACCGGTCACTGGGAATGTCTTCGAACATCCGGCGCCATATGGCCGGACTGTATGCCAGATTCTTGCCTCCCGGCCATTCGTCCTGCGTAAAGAGCATGGGACAATTCTCAATGGCGATGCGGACGCCGTGCTCCTCCGCAAACGCCGCAAGAGGCCTCCATACGGCCAAAAACCGCGGCCATTGCTCTTCGACAGAGCGGGCAGGATCCCGCCCCGCGAAGGTGTTCACGAGGTCTACGCCGAGCAGTGCGGCGGCGCGCACGACATGCCGGATGTGTTCGACATACACAGCGGATTCGTCCGGGTCAGGCGCAAGCGGGTTGGGATAATACCCAAGCGCGCTGATGTCCACCCCCGCATCGTCGACGACCGCCCGCACATGCCGGGCATCCGATGCGGAAAAGTCCGTCACGTCGATATGCGTAACCCCCGCGTAGCGGCGCTCCGCCTTCCCCGGGGGCCAGCAAAGCAATTCCACGCAGTCGTAGCCTTCCCCTGCCGCCGTCTCAACAACGCCCCGAAGGTCCATATCCGCAAGAATCGCGCTTACAAACCCGAGTTTCATATCGTTATCCAGCGGGCCTCCTGGTGGCTCTGGAGAATCGCGTCGCACAACACAATTTCCTTGTGCCCTTCTTCAAACGAGGGATACAGGCGTTCGCCGCCCCCCGCCACCGCATCGTAAAACGCGCGGAAACAGTGCTTGAACGTATCGGGAAAACCTTCGTTGTGGCCGCCTGGATAGCTCGTAAAGCGTCCGGGAAGATCGTGCAGCAGCGCGGGATCCCGGACCAGGGCTTCGCTGGGAACATTGCGGTTCCCCACCTGGAGTTCGTTGGGGAACCGGCTATGCCAGAAAACCGACTGTTCCGCGCCGGAAATTTCGTACCGCAGGGAATTCTTGTACCCCGCCGTCGCCTGGGAAACCCACAGGTTGCCCCGGGCGCCTCCCTTGAAACGGAAAAGCACGCTGCCGCAATCCTCCGTGTCGATCGCGATCTCCTCCACATCCCCTTCATAGGTCCCGCTGAACGTTTGCACCTCCCCGAGGGGCCGTTTGCGAACGGGATGCACGATCTTCAGGTCGGCCAGCACCGCTTCTACTTCCAGGCCTGTGATGGACGTGACGAGATCAATCCAGTGCGTACCAATGTCGGAGACGGCGCGCAACGGACCGCCCTTGTCGGACAAGACGCGCCAGTTGTAGTCCGTGTCGTACAACAGCCAGTCCTGCACGTAACTGCCCACCACCGAATGTACGGCGCCCAACTCCCCGCCTGCAATCATGCGACGGACCTGCAGGTTCAGGGGATAGAACCGCTGATTGTAGCACACGCCCGCCTCCAGGCCCGACGCCCGCGCCGCCTCCACCAACGCCGCCGATTCCTCGGCGTTCATGGCCAGCGGTTTTTCGCACATCACATGCTTGTCGGCCTCCAGCGCCCGCATGGAATAGTCGTAATGCAGCACATTCGGCAGGGCCAAATGCACCGATTGCACGTCCGGGTCGGCAAGCGCTTCGTCAAAGTCTGCATAGGCCCGCGGCAAGCCCAGCGCCCGCCTCGCTTGTTCCGAGCGTTGCGGGCTGCTCCCGAGAATGCCGGTCACATGAATATTTTCCAGCCGCCGGAGCGCCTCGACATGTACGGGGCCAATGAATCCGGAACCGGCTACAGCTACGCCAATCATAGTGCTTATCTCAACCAGGCTTTTTTAACGTCGGGATTGCCGGCCGTATCCAGTCTTTCCATCTGATCGTCGGAAAGCTGCACGTCCGCGGCGCCAAGGTTTTCCTCCAGTTGTTCGAGGCGGCTTCCGCCGAAAAGCGGGAGAATGTCGTTGCGCAACATCCAGGCAATAAGCACCTGGTTCGGGGTGGCGTCCACCTCCTCGGCCACGCTCCGAAGCGCGGCAAGGCGCTCGTCCGACTCCGGTCCGGCGAACTGGGCCGGGACAGGCCGGTCGTCCCGCGTGTACGCCCCCTGCAACAATACTGAATAGCCGATAAGCGTAATCCCGTGATGGCGACAATACCGCTTCATGTCCTCGGTCACGAAGATTTGCGGCCCGAAATCGGCGCCGTGCCGGGGACGCAGGTAGGTAAAGCGTTGTTCGACGGCCTGGTACGGCGTCCAGCCGCGCTCCTCGGCCAACTTGCCCGCCTCGGCAATGCGCCAGAGCCATACATTGCTCGCGCCGATCGTGCGGACCTTGCCTTTCTGGATCAGCCGATGGAACGCTTCCATGGTTTCTTCCACGGGCGTATCGAAATCGTCCCGATGGGCATAGTAGACGTCGATATAGTCGGTCTGGAGGCGGGCCAGGCTTTTGTCGCATTCCCGCTCTATTTCGTCGGCGGAGAGGCCCCCGTCGCTGCCGGGGTAATCGAATCCCAGCTTGGACGAGATCTGCACCTTGTCGCGCACGCCGCGCTCCTTCATCCAGCGCCCGATCGTGGTTTCGCTTTCGCCGCCGGAGCAGCCCTCGACCCAGCTCGAATAGAAATTGGCCGTATCGAGGAATGTACCGCCGCGATCGTAAAACAGATCGAACAAGGCAAAAGAGGTTGCTTGATCGATTCGGCTTCCGATCAAGTCCGTGCCATAGGAAAGCGAAGACACTTCCACGTCGCTATGGCCAAGTTTCCAGGTTTTCATAAGGCCGTAATCAAGGATGGCTATGGGTTAAACAAACAGGGTTAAGAAACAGCGCCATGGGCAAAATGGCAAGGGGTTCGGGCCGGAAAAGCCGCCGCACACGACGGATTGCGTCAGGATTGCGTCCCCGTACGATCATGTGGGCATGCAGTCAATACAAGAGGGACGCCTCGCCAGCCGGACGCCGGGTAACGCCCGGCCCTTCGAACTCGATCCGGTCGAACCGGGCTACCGTGCCCCGTTCGGGACCTTCGAACACCACATACAGATCGCGCGCGCCTTCCGGGGCCTCGATCGGGAGCGTCCAGGACATCCAGTGGATAACGGGCGGCCCGTCCTCGCGCTCTTCAATGCGGGATTCTTCGGGAGGCGCAAGGGCCGTTTCCGCCAGAATGGGGCCGTCCTCGGCGTCCAGCCGCACCTGCACCGCGCCTTCCGCTTCCGGCACCAGATACAACGTCAACGCCTCGACGCCGTGCAGATTCATGCCGGAAAACGACACGTATTCCGCGTGTTCCAGTTCGACGTACACCTCCGTTTCGTCCGGAAATCCGGGCCGCTGCCGATTGCCCGTAATGACCAGGTTGTCGCCCGCGCCGACCGAACGATTCTCTGCCTGCACCACGGACGGATACAAAATGATCTCGTCCGACGACGTAAGCGCAGGCATCCCCGAATCGGTGTAGCGGGCCACGAGCCGCACGTACTGGTCAATGACGTAGGGCTTGTGGGTAGGATCGGGAACGACGTTGAACGCCCCGGCCTGGCCCCGATGCTTGTGCAACGCATGCTCATGGGTATCGTGCCCAAGGAACGGCTGCACCGTGACCCGCGAACCCGGGCTGGCCAGCACGCCTTCCTCGGCGTCAAGCACCTGCACTTCGTAGGGCGCCGCCGTATTCATGGGCACAACGCCCCCGTAGGGCGGCCAGACGATGGACACCTCGGGCGCCGTATTGCCGGCCGTAACCGTTATGTCCGTTTCCGACGCCATCCCTTCGGCGTCCGTCACCGTGAGGCGGGCCGTATGCGTTCCGGGCTCGGCATAGGTATGCCCGGCGACCGCTGTTTCCGCATCCGACACGCCGTCTCCATCGAAATCCCAGGAAAAATGCAGGTTGGCGCCGTTGCGGGATGCAGAGGCCGACCCGTCGAAGGCCACGGCAAGCGGGGCCGAGCCGGACAGGGGTTCTGCAGTAGCCAAGGCTTCCGGCGGGCGTTTTTCATGTCCGTAATAATCAATGCGGACCAGCTGCCCGTCGCGATTCTGCCCCCAGAATTCCTGCCCCCATTCCAGCACGTACAGCGTCTGGTCCGGTCCCAGCGCGATATCGACCGGGCGAATATAGGGAATCTCCGGGGTAAACGCCGTAATCTCCAGGGCGTCCCCCTGTTCGTCGTTAAGCACTTCCTGTACCCAGTTGCGGGCCCATTCGAAGAGCATCACCTTGCCGTCGAAATAGGCAGGCAGCGCATGGGGTCCCGCACGATCCGGGTCGTACCGGTATACGAATCCGGGGGCCGCCGACATGCCGCCGACGCCCATTTCGGGAAATTCTTCCGACGGGCCGTAGCTATAATAAATCCAGGCCGGCTGCGCGGGGGGAAGTTCGCGCAGGCCCGTGTTGTTCGGAGAATCGTTGACCGGATGTCCCGGGTCGTACCAGTCGCCGTACTCCTGCGTCTCGAAATTCAGGTCGCGGTACGGCGCGTTGGGCCCCACGAAATAGGGCCAGCCGAAGAATCCCGGCGTCCGGGCCTGCCCGAACTCCTCCATCCCTTGCGGCGCTTTCCCTTCTACGTACTGGGTCCCCGGCCCCACGTCGCCCCAGTACATCCAGCCGGTTTCCGGGTCTACCGTATAGCGCCACGGATTGCGATGCCCCATCGTGTAGATTTCCGGCCGGGTAAGCGGGTCGTCGTCCTCGAACAGGTTCCCTTCGGGGATCGTGTACGAGCCGTCCGGCTGCGGACGGATGCGGAGAATCTTCCCGCGCAAATCGTTCGTGTTGGCCGAGGTCCGCTGCGCATCGTAGAGGGAGCGCCCCGGGCGTTCGTCCGTGCGCGGCGCCATGCCGCCCGTGTTGTCGCCCGTAGCCAGCCACAGGTTCCCGTCCTGGTCGAAATGAAGTTCTCCGGCGCTATGGCAACAAAGGTCGCGCTGCATGAACACCTCCAGCACAATGACTTCGCTGGCCATATCCAGCCGATTTCCCTGCATGGTGAACCGGGACAACCGGTTCGGGTCCTGACTAAGCGGCATGTAGTACAAATACACCCAGTTGTTTTTCTCGAAATTCGGGTCGAGCGCAATGCCCAGCAAGCCATCCTCGATTTTCATGGACGTGGGAATCCAGCCCGCCATCACCGTCGCCTCGGTAGCCGGGTCCCATATCTTGACCGATCCGTCCCGCTCGATCCAGAATACGCGCCCGTCCGGCGCCACCTCAAGTTGCATGGGATAGGTCGTATCGTCATCAAGCACCACCTCCTCGTAGGCGCCTCGCAGCGTAGCCCCTGCATCTCCGTCCACGCGACCTGCGGCCCACAGGATGGCCTGCAGCAAATGCTCCCGAAAGAGCGGCTCCTCGTAACTTTCCGAGGTGTGGCCGCCGCCCGTATAGAAAGCCCGCCCCCCATCGTACGCATGCGCCCAGGCGATGGGGTGGTCGTCGCCCATCTTGCCGCCCTCGTACCCTTTTTCCACGAGGGTGGCCAGCACATGCACCTCGCCGCGCGGATTCGCCTTGTAGTCGTACCACTCGTCCGTGCGGGTCCAGCGCGCCGGAAGGTGCGCCGTGGCGGGAAAAACCCGATCCAGCACGGCGATATCCGCTTTCTGAATATGCGGGTGGCTCTCGAAATACCCACCCACCAGCGCACCATACCAGGCCCATTCGAATTCGGTGTCCGCCGCCGCGTGCACCCCTACATAGCCGCCGCCGCCCTGAATGTATTGCTCGAACGCCACCTGCTGTGCGGCGTCCAGCACATCGCCCGACGTGTTCAGAAACACTACGGCGCCGTAGCGGGCCAGATTCGGCCCGGCAAAGGCCGAGGCGTCCTCCGTATGTTCGACGGCGAACCCGTTTTCCTCGCCCATCTCCCGGAGCGCCCGGACCCCGTCTTCAATGGAGTCGTGCCGGAATCCCTCCGTTTTGCTGAACACCAGGACGGACAAGTCGCCCGGCCTGTCGTTCCGGGCGTCGCGTTCGTCCTGGGCGACAATCTGCCCGGTCGGAACCAGGCCGGCCGCAAGCAAACCCGCGAAAAGAATAACAAGGAACAAGCGGGGCCTGCGCCCCCGGCGTATTGGCTCTTCGTGCATCATGGGTACTCTGCAATGGGTGTCGTGGGCAAATGGAGTCTGGTTGCGCCTTACCGGTGCGCCGGATTCAGCGCGCGCTTGAGCGACGAAGCGTCGTCCAGGCGCAAGATGCGCACATGGCGATACCAGACCGGACGCCCGTGATCCTGCAACCCGATGCGGCCTTCCCTGGCGAAATCCCGAAGCGCCCGCGGAAACTTGTTCGCGGCGCCGCCGGGGTTCATGTTCGGTTCCGTCCACTGATCCAGGTCCGCCTGGGCCACGCGCACGCCATTCACTTCGGTGATAATCTGGTTGTCGAAGGCGAAAACGCGCAGCCAGTTCCATGCGCCGGGCGGGTGCACGGGGTTGTTGCGCGGCTTGACCAGGTCGTAGAGCGTGCCGGTCGTGCTCCCCTGACTCGTCGGATGACCGTAGGAATTGTTCACCTGCACCTCAATGCCCGTATACACCGGGTCGGCGATATCTTCCGTACGGATGAAAACGCCGCTGTTCGAATTTTCCACCGTTTTGAACTCGACCTCCAGTACGAAATCCCCGTAGGTATCCTTCGCCCACAGGTAGTGTTCGTTCGGCATGGAATTGTCGAATTCGCGGTCGAGCAGGATCACGCCGTCCCGAACAACCCAGGAATGGCCTTCGCCGGCAACCCAGTGCTCCATATCCTCCTCCCGCCCGTCGAACAGGATTTCCCAGCCTTCCGGGTAGTCCATGCGGGCAATGTCTTCCCGCTGCGCATCGTCGATCGGGTCAATCCAGATATTGCGAAACTCAATGATGCTGGACGTGGGATGCATTTCGCCCGTCTCTTCGATCATGCCGCCATGGTGCTGGAGCCCGATGGGACCGCATTCGGAAATCCCCGGAACGCGCGCAGTATGAATAACCTCCTCGCCATTCAGACGCACCGTAACCCGGTCCCCGATCATCTGGATGTCGAATTCGTTCCACTCCCCGATCGGGTGATCCATCCGTTTGGACGGAACCGCCGCCGCCCGCAACGCCGGCGCATTATCCTGGTTCGTGCGCACGCCCCAGAGTTCGCCGGAGCCCACGCCCCAGTTCCATATATTCGCCTGGTCGTACGATCCGCGCAGGAGAATGCCCGAATCCGAGTTCGGCGTAGGCATAGTGATCACATTTCCGTCGTCGTCCGTTTCGTACGTCCCGTCCGGCAGAATATTCGGCATGTCGTACAGGCCGGAGGCCTCGGGAAAACGCCATTCCACATGCAGGTTGTAGTCGCAGTACTCCTCCTCTGTGAAGAGGTGCTTCTCCTCCGCCTCCGAAAGGGCGTCGTACTTGATCATGAAATCCTCGACCTTCCAGTGCCCGCCGTCGCCTTCCGGCACGACCCAGCCGCTAAAATCCCGGCCATTGAACAACGTACCGTATTCGCCCCAGGAGCGCCACGTTTCGTACTCGTCGTACGTGGGCAGGCGATAGGCGTCGCCCGGCGTAGGCGGCGCGCCCTCGTTATAGAAGATGTACAGACCCGCCTTGCTCGGATTCACCACATCGTTGCGCCCGTCGCCGTTCATGTCCGCCACATGCACGTTCATGCCCATGCCAAACGCATAATTCGGCGGCGGATTCAGGCTCGCCTCGTATCCGTACCGGGGCAGGTGGTTGTAGAACAGAATGTGCCGCTTCGGATCGCCTCCGTTCAGATCGTACCAGAAACCGAACAGCGGCTCGAAGGCCCCGATGTCTCGGCCGTAGTGCGCCATCAGCCGCCGTCCGGCCACCAGGTCGTCCTTGCCGTCGCCGTTCAGATCGCCCAGCGCGAGGGTGTGGAACTGGCTGAATTCAGATTCAAGCCAATGGAGCTCGAACGACCGTTCGCCGTCCTCCATCTTCTGGGCGTACCAGGCCAGCCCGTACGCATGGGCGGACCCGATAATGACGTCGTTCAGGCCGTCCTCGTTCATGTCGTGCACCAGAATCGGATGGGACGCCGCACTGGCGATCCGCTCCTTGAGCGACTCGAATTTCCAGTCGTCATGGTAGGCCCACATGCCCTTCGCCGCTTCGCCTCCCGGATTTTCGTACCACCCCAACGGGGTCACGATGTCCGGATCGCCGTCCATGTCGATGTCGCCCAGGCCATTGCCGTGCATATCCACATCGTACCCCACCACATGCTCCAGGAAATACGGGGGCTCGTCGATGTGCTCCAGCCAGGTCATACCCTGGTCCTCGTAGAGCGACCAGTGGTTCACCAGAATATCGTGATCGCCGTCGCCGTCGATGTCATGATGCCCTTCGACGCCCTCCATGTTGAACGCCTGATGCACCTTGTGCGAGGCCCACGTGTCCACCTTGTTGCACGGATTTTCGTACCAGTAGGCGCCCTTCATGAACATCCAGCCCGAACTCACGATATCCGTGCAGCCGTCGCCGTTCACGTCCATGGCGAACTCGGCGTTATTCTCCGTTTCCGGGCCGTTCACGTCGCCGCCGCTGCGGAAATCCTCGTGCTTGATCCAGAGCGGCGCTTCGTACCAGTTGCGACCAGCTACGATGTCCAGGTCGCCGTCGTTGTCAATGTCCACGATGCTTGCGGTCTCCGAGAAGGGACCGAACCAGTACGATCCGTTCGCCGGATCGTGCGGCGGCCCGTCCACCTTGACGGGCTGGAACAGCACAGTGGGTTCGGGGGCCTGCGCGTGGAGCGCAACGGGCGCAAGCAAGCACCCCGCCGCGAAGAGCGGCAGCAAAGTCGTGATTCGCATGGCGAAAATCGTAAAGGGGAATGAAAAACGGACGCGGCCGCCCACGATGCGCAAACTACCCGGCCATCGTGGCGACAGCGGCTCCGACGACCATAAGCACGGCGCCGCCCAGTTGCACAAGGGAAATAGGCTCATGGGTCGATAGCCACCCGAAATGCGACATGACCAGGCCGCCGATGACCTGTCCGGCAAGCAGCACGATAAAGAAATTGCCGGCGCCCACTTTCGGGATGGACCAGGCAATGGCGAACACGAGGCACGCGCCCATCGCGCCCGCCGTCAGAAGCAGGGGATGCACCATCTTCAGGCTCCCGAGGGCGCCTGATTCCCAGCCCGTCAGGCCGACCGCAATGGCCATAACCGCGCCGATCGTCCAGAAAACCGCATTCGCCACGCGAGGATTGGCCATGATTTCGCCTACCCTTGCATTCATGGCAAGATGGAGCGCAACGATGACGCCGAGCGCCACCACAAAAAGAAAAAACGGAAGTTTCATGACGTCAAGAGTTCTGTTGGGTGGGGAAAAACGTACGGCACAGCGAGGGGGCAAGGAATCGCTCCCGAACCGCCATGCAAGCACGCACAGGGAAATAGAGTACTACCTAAAATGGATTTAGTCAAGTTTTCAGCATGCGGCGGGCGCATATTTGCTGGCGTCCCCGGAAATATCCGCATTTTTTGTGAACAATTTGCGAACATAGGCAAGGCGGGGCCGTAATTTCGTGAATAATTCGGCGAATTTTCCGATATTACCAGAATGCGCCTTTTTCGGACGCTTGCCTTGGAGCCATATCGAAACCACATCGAGAAGATATCCAAAGATCGTTCGGGAACCGTTCGCCCCCCTGCGCTTGCCGGGCGACCTGCGCCGTCGGACTGTGCAGATTGCAATGCACCGTTGAGATGTACACCGTTGAGATGTACACGGTGAAATTGTACCGTTGATAGCTACAATCCGGCCCCCATACGCGCGCCACATCGAACACGAAACTCCATGCCTGCTTCTCCAGCATCCGCCTCCCCGCCCGCCGGGTTGTCTCGCCGCGCCTTCCTGCGCGCGGCCGGCAAAACAGGGATTGCGTTGACCGCCGCGCCGCTCATCGTACCAAGGAACGTGCTGGGCGGCCCCGGTTTCAGGGCGCCCAGCGACACCGTGAACGTGGCTTGCGTGGGCGTGGGGGGCATGGGCAAGGTGAATCTGGCGAACATGAACGAGGTCGCCATAACCGCCTTGTGCGACGTGGACCTGGATTTCGCCGCGCCGGCTTTCGAGACGTGGCCCAAAGCAGCCCGATACCAGGACTTCCGGCGCATGTTCGACGAAATGGAAAGCGACATCGACGGGGTCGTCATCGCCACGCCGGATCATACGCATGCGCTCGTGACGCTCGCGGCCATGCAACGCGGCATTCATGTCTACACCCAGAAGCCGCTTACGTGGTCGGTATGGGAAGCCCGCCAGCTGGGGCTGGCCGCCCAGCGATACGATGTGGTCACGCAGATGGGCAATCAGGGGCGCTCCTCGCATGCGCTCTACGACATTGCAGAACACATCCAGGGCGGAACCATCGGCGACGTCAGCGAAGTGCATGTGTGGACGAACCGCCCCATCTGGCCGCAAGGCATGCCGTTGCCTTCCGTGCTGAAACGGAAACCGGAGCGCATCGACTGGGACCTGTACCTCGGCCCCGCCCCAAAGATGGCGTACGACCCGGCCTTTCACCCGTTCGTATGGCGGGGGTGGGTTCCCTTCGGGACGGGCGCGCTGGGCGACATCGCCGCGCACTCCTTCGCCTTCGTGGCGACGGCGCTGGAGCTGGGGCCGCCCGACACGGTCGAAACCCGTTCTTCCGACTTCAACGGGCATGCCTATCCGCTCGCATCAACGACCTTCTTCGAATTTCCCGCACAAGGGGAACGCGATCCGGTGCGGCTCATCTGGTACGACGGAGGCTTCAAGCCCCCGCGCCCCGAAGGGCTCTCCGACGACGAATGGCTGAATCCGAACGGGATGATGTACGTCGGCTCCAAAGGCGCGCTACTGCACATGGGCGACATACGCTTCCTGCCCGGCGACCTTGCGGAACACACGCCGCCTCGGCGCTACGACCGCATCGCGGACGAAAACCACGAAAACAACTGGGTGCGCGCCATCCGGGGAGAAGAAAACGCTTCGTCGCCTTTTTCTTTTGCCGCGCCACTCACGGAAACCGTGCTGCTCGGTGTCGTTTCGCTCTTTGCAGGCAACAAAAAGATTCACTGGGATGCGGAAAATTTCCGCATTACAAACCTGCCGGAAGCCAACCGGCATTTGCGCCGCACGCCGCGGAAAGGCTGGGAACTCCCGGCCGTGGACGCAGGGTGACGCCGGACGAACCGGAGGCGCAATCACCAATCCCTACCATCAACAAAAACACAATACCCATGTCCACACGTATGCTTTCCCTCCTCGCTGCACTCGTTTTCCTTGCAGCAGGATGCGCTTCCGGTTCGGAAGATGCAGATCACGCCGCCATGGCCGAAGACGACATGGCGGAAGCCATGGAAATGGCCGATGCGCATCCGGACACATCCGAACCCGGGTGGGAGCCGCTTTTCAACGAGGACCTCTCCAACGCCATCAACCCCGAAGGGTTGTGGGTATGGGAAGACGGTCTCCTGACCAGCAGCGTAGACGCGCCCATCTTTTCGCAAGCCATGTACAACGACTTCGTACTGGATCTCGAAGTCTTGTTCGAGGCAGGCGCCAACAGCGGCGTCATCCTGCACGCCACCGAAACGGACACCAGCGCCTGGATTCCGTATTCCCTGGAGGTGCAAATAGCCGACAGCTACCCCCAGGCGGATTCGGCCCGGCAGCACGGGGAATCCGGCGCATTCTACGGACATGTGGCCCCGTCCGAGCAGCGCATCAAGCCTGCCGGAGAATGGAACCGCTACACGATCACCGCACGGGGCGATTCCCTGTGGACGGCGGTGAACGGCATGGAAGTAAGCCAGATCGACATGAGCGAATACCACTCTGCGGAAACCAACCCGGACGGCACCGAGATTCCGAGCTGGCTGAGCAATCCGCTGGCCGAGCTGGCCACCGAAGGCCATATCGGCTTGCAAGGAAAGCACGGAGAATCCGGCATCTGGTTCCGAAACGTCATGATCAAGTCGATGGAATAGGCTCCCGCCAGGGCCGCTTTTCACGGGATTCGCACCATACGCCCAAGCGTGCACATCAGGTGCGTGCACGCTTGGGCGTATGCAAACGCAGGCAAGGGCGAACTCAGACGTACAAACCAGCGTACTGCGGCAACGCCCGGGGTGTTTTATGAAAAATTTCCTGTGGGCGATACGGGCGATGCTGACGGCGGCGGTGCTCTCGGCCTGCCAAACCGGCGACGGACCTGCCCCGGGCGCCGCCGGCGCATCCGGGGAACCGCTCGCCGCGCAATCCGACATGGAGACGGCGCCCGATGTCGCGCCGCCCGACGCCATCCCGACGCCCGCAGAAGCCCCCGGCGCCTCTGCGCCCCGAGGGACCGCCGCGAAGCCAGCCCCGCCCGAGCGCACGTTTGTGTTCGAGAGGCCGGAAAACGTGCGCGGCCTGTACCTCAACGCTTGGGTCGCGGGATCGCAGAAGCCGCGGGAGGCGCTCATTGCGCTGGCCGGGCGCACGGAGATCAACAGCTTCGTAATCGACATCAAGGACGCCAGCGGGTACGTAAGCCACCCCTCCGGGGTGCCGCTGGCGCAGGCCATAGGGGCCACCGACGATATTCGCATCCCGAACCTGTCCCGCCTCCTCGGCCAGCTCGAAGAAGCAGGCATCTACCCGATCGCGCGGATCGTGATTGTGAAGGACCCGCTCCTCGCGGCGGCTCGTCCAGATCTGGCCATCCAGGATTCGGCAGGGGGCGTTTGGCGTGACGGCAAGGAGGTCGCCTGGATGAACCCGTACCAGCGCGACGTCTGGGAGTACCATGTCGCGCTGGCCCGGGAGGTAGCCGCGTGGGGCTTCCCGGAAATTCAGTGGGACTACGTGCGGTTCCCCGACGCATCGCCCCCTGAAATGGAGCGGGCCCGCTTCCCCGGAAACAACGGCCAGTCCAGAGCCGACGCGATTCGCGGCTTCCTGAAATATAGCCGGGACGCGCTGGCAGACACGGGTGTCCGCGTGACCGCCGACGTGTTCGGCGTCACCACCACCGCAACCAGCGATGTGGGAATCGGGCAACGGTGGGAATCGTTCATTGACGTGGTGGACGTAGCCCTGCCGATGATATACCCCAGCCACTACTGGAAGGGCAGCTTCAACATCGACGCCCCCAACGCCTACCCCTACGAAACCGTGCGCGCAGCGCTAAGGAACGTGGCGAGGCGGTCCGCCGCGATACCGGGCGCCGGCGGGGTCCGTCCCTGGCTACAGGACTTCTCCCTTGGGGATCCTCCCTACGGCGCCGCGGAGGTGCGCGCCCAGATTCAGGCAACCTACGATGCGGGGATCGACGAATGGATACTCTGGAACGCGGGGGGGCGCTACACGGAAGAAGCGCTGGAACCGCTGGGCGGTTTCACGAACGAGCCGCTGTTGCGCATCGCAAACCGGCTCGTCCCGGCGTCGCAACGCCATGAACCCCCGGACACAACAGCCGTACCGGGGGAAGAAAATCTGCCGACGGAGCCGGACGCGACAGCCGTACCTGCGGACGAAAATCCACTGACGGAGCCGGATACGACAGACGTACTCGCGGAAGAAAATCTGCTGACGGAGCCGGACACGACAGCCGTACCTGGGGAAGAAAATCTGCCGACGGAGCCAGACACAACAGCCGTACTTGCGGACGAAAATCTGCCGGAGGCACCGGACACAACAGCCGTACCTGCGGACGAAAATCCGCTGACGGAGCCGGACGCGACAGACGCACCTGCGGACGAACATCCGCCGCCGGAGCCGGACGCAACAGCCGCCCCTGCGGAAGAAAATCTGCCGGAGGCACCGGAAGCGTCTCCAGAAACCGTTGTCGAGCCGCCCGCAGACTGAACCGGCCGGACCGGGTTGGGCCCGGCGTGTCCGTGGGCTTGCCCTGCGGCAGCCGCTTCATAGCCGCCGCCGGATATCCGGCCCTGATACCCGCCTCTTATATCCGGAACGTATAGGTGTATTTCAGCAGCAGCGTCCGGTTGTCCGTAAACGGCGGCGCCGGATCGAAACGGCGGCGGGACGTATTCATCCCCTGGTTATAGACCAGCCACAGGTCGTTCCCTTCCCGGAAATTGTACCGCAGACGGATATTGGACGAGAGCGCATCGCGTACGCTGTTGTACTGTACGAAAATGTTGGCCGACGCCTGCGTATCAAGCGCCAGGCCGATCCTGAACCTGAGCAGGTGGGCGTGCAAGCCCGCATCGCGGTCCGGGAAACGGATCCGGCTGTACTCGTAGCGCCCCGTCATTTCAAGATGCGGGGATACGTACCAGGTGGGGCGCACGGAGACGGTAGCCTTCCAGCCGTCGTAGAAACGACCGGCCTGCACGGCGGGTCCCAGGCGGTACCGGTTCGTATTGGATTCCCCATACGATACTTCCGCCTCCCAAAAGGCGTACTCTCCATCCGGAATGGCCACATCCCCGATCAAAAAGGAATCCGGCAGGGCTTCGTACAAAAACCGGAGTCCGGCTTCCCCGCGCGTTCCGTTGCGGGCGCCGTACCCCCATCGGGGACCCCATTCCGCCGATTCGACGGAACCGTCCTCGTTGCGCAAATAGGCCGATCCGGTCATTTCGAGGGTATGGAAAATCAGCCGGGCGCCTTCCGGGGGCAGCCACGTATAGGAAAGCGCCTGGTCCAGCAAGGTAAAATCGTTGCGCTGCGAGAATCCGACGCCCGGGCGGTAGTCCGGCCCCGCCCAGGCCACAATAGAACGATATTCCCATTCCCTGCTGCGCCGCCGCTCCATCTGCACGGTCATGCGTCCCCCGTTCAAGGGGCGATATCCGGGCTGATCGACCAGCGCGTCGTCGAACGAGTGCGCCCACTGAAGGGTCAGGTAGTCGTCCCCGAAAAGCCGGAAAACGCCATCAAGGCCATAGGCGAAATTATACGCGCCGTCCGCCCCAAGGCGACTCGTTCCCATGGCGCCCGCATAGGACCAGGGATTGAACACCTTCCGCCGCACGCGCAGCACGCCGAAATTTTCTGAAGATTGCTCGCCGGACGACGCCGTCTGCATGGTCAGCGCCCCTACGTCCCACGGCCCGAAACGCCCGGCGCCGCGCGCGCCGCCGAGAATCGGCACAGGCGCGCCGTCTTGCGTCAGGCCAATGCGCCGGCTATGAAACAGCCGACTCAACCCCCCGGTCCGGAAATCGAAAATGCCCGCCCGCTCCTGAAAAAACTGGCGTTTTTCGGGAAAAAACAGGGAAAATCGGGTCAGGTTGATTTGCTGATCGTCCGCTTCGACCTGTGCAAAATCGGTGTTCAGCGTGAGGTCGAGCGTAGCGTTGTTCGCAAACTGATACTTGACGTCGGCGCCGAGTTCGCGCGTCACGTCGCGGTCGTACTCCCAGGCGGCGTCCGGCGCTTCCTGCCCCGCCGTCTCCCCTGCTCCGCCCAGCCCGTAGCCGGTTACATACACGGGCAGATCCGATTCGACGCCTTCCAGCAGAAATTTCTGGGCAAGAGACGGCTTCAGAAAAGCCCAACTCGAAATGCGCTCGACCGGAGGGAACACAACGCGTTCGTCCTTGCGCACAATCTTCCGTTGCAGGGTCAGGCCCATGATCACCGTACCGTCTTCGCGCGGCTGGAACCGGAGACTGGAAAACGGAATGCGCATCTCGGAAAACCATCCGCTGTCGGCAATGACCGTTTCCACGTCCCAGTAGGTATTGAAATCCACATTGATCCAGCCGCCCGACGAAATGCCGCCCCCGCTGGCGTCGTTCGAAATGGCGGCCTCCCGGCGATGCCCTCTCGGATTGCTGTTGAACAGCATGCCGGTCTCGTTGTCGTTGTAGGAATCGATCAGAATTTCGAAATGATCGTCGCTGCTAAGCCGGTCCCGATAGAGCGTGTTGGCGCGAATGCCTTCGGGTTCGCGATCGTAGGCGCGCAGGGCAAGGTACAGGTATTGCTCGTCGTAGGCGATGCGCATTTCGGTGCGCTCGGTCGGCGGCGCCCCGTTGTTCGGCTCGTACTGGGACGGGACGTACGGCTCGACCGATCGCCAGGCGGGCTCGAAACTGAGCCCGTCCAGCTCGACCGTCCCGCCAATGCGCTGCATGACGATAAGGTCTTGTTTCGGGGTTGTTTGCTGCTGCGCCTGGGCCTGGAGCGTTCCGGACGAACATAGCAGCCACGCCAGGCCCGATACGGCAAACCGTCCGGCCCGGCACAGCGCGGCAGGCCGGGAAAAAGCGGCCCCGGCGGCGTCCGAAACGCACGGGACAGGCAAAAACGATGGCACAGGGGGAATCATCTATGTATAGCAAAGGTTCTGTATTTTCTGTGTCAAGGTACTGTAAATTTCGGTGCCCGCGCCATGTAATCGCTATCCTCTTTTCGTCCTTTCGTTTCCACCGCCATGCCCGCCGACCCCCTGTCCACCGAAGCCCTGCTCCTGCTGACCGTCGGCAGCATCGGGGCGCTCCTGTTTCTGGTCATCGTCCTCCGCATGCAGGCGTTCGTCGCCTTGCTTGTCGTGAGCTTCGTCGCCGCTATTCTGGGCAGGGTGCCTCCCTCGGCAGTGGCGGACGCCATAAGAGAGGGCATGGGCAGCACGCTCGGCTATATCGCCGTGGTGATCGGCGTGGGCACCATGCTGGGCGCCATGATTCAGGAGTCGGGCGGCGCGGGCAAAATCGCCTCGACGATCATTCGGGTATTCGGAGAACGAAAGGCGCAGTGGGCGCTGGCCCTCATCGGCGTCATCGTGGCCACGCCCGTATTCTTTGAGGTCGGCTTGATTATTTTCATTCCGCTCATCTACGACCTGGCCCGCCGAACGGGTAAATCGCTGCTCTACTACGGCATCCCGCTCCTCGCGGGCATGGCCGTCGCGCATGCCTGCATTCCCCCAACCCCGGGCCCGGTGGCTGTTTCCTTGCTCATCGGCGCGGACCTGGGCTGGGTCATTTTCTTCGGGGTACTCGCCGGCATACCCGCCGCAGCCATCGGCGGCGTGGTCTTCGGCGGCTATGTCGCAAACCGCATCCATGTGCCGATCCCGGCAGCAGCGGAACGCACCGAGGAGGATGTCGAGGGGCGCAAGACGCCCGGATTCGGCATGGTCGTGTCGCTCATCGTGCTTCCGCTCGTACTGATTCTTGCGAACACCGCGGGCGAAGTCCTGCTCGAAGAAGGGAGTGCGCTCCTCGGATGGATATCTTTCATTGGACACCCGTTCACGGCGCTCACGGCGGCCCTGCTGCTTGCCTTTTATTTCCTCGGCGTCCGGCTGGGCTTTTCCGCGGACGAGGTGCAACGCATCGCCACGCGGTCCATGGAACCCGTCGGCATGATCATTCTCCTGACCGGCGCAGGCGGCGTGTTCGCGCACATTCTGGTCGAAACGGGCATAGGCGTGGCGCTGACCGACATGATGACCGCCACGCAACTCCCGATCCTCCTGTTCGGCTTCCTGATCGCCGTGGTGATTCGCGTCGCGCAGGGGTCGGCTACGATGGCCATGGTCGCCTCGGCGGGGCTGCTTGCGCCCATTGTCGAGAGCGGCAGTTATTCCGAACCGATGCTCGGCGCGCTCACCATCGCGGTAGCGTGCGGCGCCACCGTGCTGTCGCACGTAAACGATTCCGGCTTCTGGCTCGTGAACCAGCTCATGGGCATGACTGAGGCCCAGACGCTCCGCTCCTGGACCGTGATGGCGACCATCGTAGGCGTCGTGGGCCTGACGGTCGTTCTGATCGCGGCGGGCGTATGGCTATAAGGCGCCCGCAAACCCACCCGGGAGACCACCCGCCATAGCTCGCCTTAAAAAGTAAGGCGGGCATTTTTCGCGCCTTAGTTTTTAAGGCGTCTCCGTTTCGCCGTCACCAGGTCACCCGGTCACCGGGTCACCGGGTCATCCAGAGGCCGTTGCGGCGCTTTCTTCGAACGGGCGACGGTTCAGCGTCGTCTCGCCGGGCACGGCGGCGGCGAAAATAGGTACGTCGCCGAATTCCCAGACGACCGGCGTAAGGTTCTGGGTCGATTGCATAACATCCTCCCAGGTGATCTCCTGTCCCGTGTAGGCCGCTTCGCGCACCATGATGGCCGAAATATTGGTTTCCGCCATGCGGCGCGCCTCGTTGATCGGATTTCCACTCCGAATGGCTTCAATCAGGTTCGTGTGTTCCTGCACGTACGGATTCGGGTTTTCGCCGTCGAAGCGGAACGGATGTTCGCCCCGGATCCACGAAGCCGCGTTGGAGGCTCCCTTCGTACCCATAATATGCTCGCCCACGAATTTCGCGGTATTTTCCTGCTGCTTGCACATGCTCAGGATCATGGCGCCGCCCGGGTACTCCAGATTCACGGCGAAATGGTCGAAAATGTGGCCGTATTCCGGCGAAACGCGCTGCTGCCGCCCGCCCACGCCCGAAGCCTTGATCGGAGTCTCCCCCACGGCCCAGTTCGCCACGTCGATGTTGTGGATGTGCTGCTCGACCACATGATCGCCGGACAGGTGCGTATAGTACAGCCAGTTGCGCACTTGATGTTCCATATCGGACCATCCCGGCTTGCGGTCCACCTTCCAGAGACCGCCCTGGTTCCAGTATACCTGTCCGGCCACGACCTCGCCAATCGCTCCGTCGTGAATCCGCTGCATGACTTCGAGATACTGGCGCTCGTGCCGCCGCTGCGTGCCCGCCACGATGGAAAGCCCCTTGCGGTCGGCTTCGTCCGCCACGTCGAAGAACATGCGCACGCCAACAGGGTCTACCCCGATCGGCTTCTCCATAAACACATGCCGGCCCTTTTCGATCGCATAGGAAACATGCAGGGGCCGAAACACCGGCGGCGTGGCGAAAATGACCACATCCACCTCGCTGTCGATAACCTGCCTGTAGGCGTCCCACCCGGCAAATCGATGGTCGGAATCAACCTGAAAGGCGTCCCCGAGCTGCTCCTCGAGTTTGGCCCGTGAACTGTCCAGGCGATCTTCGAACAAATCGCCCATGGCCACCAGCTGCACGCCCGGCGCAGCCTCCACGGCGTTGACCGCAGCGCCGGTCCCCCGGCCTCCGCAACCCACCAGGCCATACCGGATCGTGTCCGAGCCGGCGGCCCATGCAAAATTTCCGCGCGGCATAAAGGCGACGCCTGCCGCTGCGGCGGCGCTGCTTTTGACGAAATGGCGGCGCGATACAAACGGATTGTTTTTCATCGGTTTTTCGTTGTTCAGGGATGTTGTGTGTTGGAGTATCGTCGGAACGCACGGCGAATTTACGGCTCCCGAAGGACCCGAAATCCCATAAATGGGCCGTCCGTGAGCCAGAATCTGCTCTTGGGTATTTGCGGATCCGTTTCCTGCCATTTGGGAGACGGGGTCTTGCGCGCAGCGCATCCCACGTCTTCCGCCTTGTCCATGAAGGAGCCGCCGCAGGCGAGCGGAGCGCCCTCCGGTCCGGCGCACCATTCCGCAGCATTGCCGATCATATCGTAGAGGCCGAAGGCATTCGGAGCGAGGCTGCCCACAGGCTGCGCGGCGTCGAACGCATTGTCCCAGCGCCAGGCGTATTCGTCGAGCGCGGCGGCGGATACGGGGGGGGCATTCGCCAGGCAGGCGTATTCCCATTCCGCCTCCGTCGGCAGGCGATACGTCTTGCCGGTGCGCACGGAAAGCCACTGCGCAAACGATTCCGCCACAAGGTACGTCATGCTGATGGCGGCGTAGCCGCGGTGCCCGTAGCCTCTGTCCGGCGCGCCGTACGGCTTGCTTGGGCGCAATAGGGCGTCGTCGGAACCTCCGGCGCCCGCATCTTCGTCCGTTCCGAAGGCATAGATATCGAAAATATCCCACGGAACCTCCGTTTCGGACATCCAGAAGGGACCTACCGCAACATCTTCTCCGTGCAACGAGACGGAACCCGCCGGGACCGGAATCATATCGAGTTCGGCAGGCGCCTCGCTGAATGGTTCGACGTACGCGTTCATCGTGTCCGCTTCGGAGACATCCGCGTCCTGCGCACTGACCAAACCTGCAAGGAGCATACATCCGCACGCCGCCATGCCCGTCTGGAAGAATCGTTGGAAGAATCGTCCGTGGAGTCCGCGCCAGCCCGGGCGAAATGCGCGGTTCGCCTTGACGAACGCGACCGTCGCGGTCGTATTCCTTGCCTCGTGCGCGTCCATGCGGGAATCAAATCGAAAATCGGAACGGGAGAATCTCTATCGGTACGAATATACGCAGGTTCACATGGGGGTGCAAGCCCGCATCGCATTGTATGCGGCGGACCGGGCTTCGGCGGACCGCGGGGTCTCGGCCGCCTTCGACCGCATCGCAACGCTGGACGCCATCCTGAGCGATTACCGGCGGGACAGCGAACTGACGCGGCTCGGGGAGCAAAGCGGCGGCGGGCCGGTCCCAATCAGCCCCGACCTGTTCCAGGTACTGCGGCAGGCCCAACGCCTCGCCCAACGCTCCGGCGGGGCCTTCGACGTGACGGCGGGACCGCTCGTGCGGCTCTGGCGCGCAGCGCGAGACGCCGGGACATTGCCCTCCCCCGAAGCCCTTGATGCGGCGCGTGCGCGCAGCGGCTATACGCTCCTGCGCCTGAATGCGGAAGATTCCACAGCCACGCTGGCGCGCCAGCACATGCGCCTCGACCTGGGCGGGGTCGCCAAAGGGTTTGCGGCGGACGAAGCCCTGAAGGTACTCCGGGCGCACGGCCTTCCGCACGCCCTGATCGAATTCGGGGGGGACATCGTGGCGGGCGAAGCGCCGCCCCGCGCACGCGATGAGGCGGACAGGCGCACGGCGCGCGAAGCCGCGGGCTGGCGCATTACGGAACCCCTCTCCGGGCGCACGTTCCACCTTGCGAACGCCGCCATATCCACCTCTGGCGACACCGTGCAATTCTTCGAGATCGACGGCGTGCGATACTCGCATGTCCTGGACCCGCGCTCGGGCCGCCCGCTGACCAGCCGCATTGCCGTGACCGTCATCGCCCCGGAAGGCGTCCTGTCGGACGGGCTGGCAACCATGCTGTCGGTGCTCGGCCCCGAGGAAGGCATGCGCCTTGCAGAACGCGCCTGGCCGAACGTACAGGTTTTCTTCGCCAACGCCGGCGCGGAAAACGACCTGTCGGACGAACGGATGCGCTGACCGCAGCGGACTGGATCAGTGCATCCTCAGTTCGCTGTCGCGGCCAAGTCCCGCAGGGCGCTGGTCAACAAACGAACCTTCGCCGCATCGCTCGCACCGCTTGCTTCCTCGGCCAGCGCAGCGGACAGACTGGCCAGGGCGACTTGCCGGGCCGCGCCCGACGCCTCTTCCGCGGCGGCGAGTTCCTCCCGCACGGAAGCAATCCGGTCGGCGGAAAGGCCCTCCGAGCGCTCCAGCTGATCCACATAGGCATGCGCCAGCACAAAGGTGGCGGGCCATGCGAAGGCAGGCTGCCCCTGGGCGTTGAGATAGTCCAGATGCACGGTTCCCGCGGCGGCGATCTCGTTTTCCGAAAGGTATTCGCTCGGCCTCAATGCGAAAATGTCCAGCCCGCGTGCAATCTCCGAGCTCACAAGCACGCCATTGTACCAATACACCGACCAGCTTCCCCCCATAACCATGCGTTCCGCGTCCACAGGACCGCGATCGTGGTAGGCGATCTCTACGGGATTGTCGGGGTCCGTCCAGTCGAACACGGAAATTCCGCCCTGATACCAGGACTGCACCATGACGTCCCGTCCGGGAACGGGAATCAGCGAGCCGTTATGCGCTACGCAGTTTTCGAGCGGCGTTTGCGGGTCGGGTATTTTGTAATAACTCCGGAATTGCATCTTGCCGTCTTCCAGCGTGAAAATCGCGTTGGCCCCCCATTCCGCAGGATCGGTGGCGCGGCATTTCGGCGCAACGCCTCCGCCCCATTCGTCCGTAAAGAGAATGCTCGTACCGTCGTTGCTGAATGTGGCCGAGTGCCAGTAGGCGAAGTTCGAGTCGGCCACGGCGTCGATGCGTTTCGGGTGCTCCGGGTCCGAGATGTCCAGCAGCAACCCGTAGCCTTCGCAGGCGCCGCCCGCCAAGCCAATCTCCGGGTACAGGGTAATGTCGTGGCATTGCGTAGGACCGGGTCCTTCCCCCTCTTCCTGATCAAGCGGAATATCGAACTGTTCCGACAGAATCTCGGAAAGGTTCTCGCGGAGATAGGCGCTGTCGGCCGCCGCAGGCGGACCGGTTCCTTCGCGCTCTTCCACGATTTGCGCAAGCAGCATGGAGACGAACCGAGGCGGCAGCACTTGCGCCTGCCCAAACATCTCCAGCACGAACGCGCCTTCCGCCTTCGCTTTTTCGAGCGCGGCCAGGTCGTCCGGGGCCATGCCGTGCGCGGGAGGCGCAACAAGTCCCTCGAAAAGGCGCGGCGAACTCACGATGGCCGCCTGTTCGGGATGGGCCAGCGGCACCTTGATCACCTCGATCCGGAACAAGGCCGTATTCGGATCCTCTTCCGGCATCGCGCCAGAGCAACCGGGCAATTCCTCCGCCGGACGCACCGGGGCGGACCCCGATACGTAGACGTACACATGCTCGTCGTCTTCCGGGTCCTTCAACAGCGAATGCGTGTGCGAACCGCGGCAGGTCTGCACATTGGTAATGTACTCTGGCTCGCGAATATCGCTGATGTCGAAGATGCGAATGCCCCGCAAGCGATCCTGGCTTACGGCCTCCTGCACGCCTTCCGTGCCGCAATCGAGTCGGCCGCCCAGCCCTTCGCCCGAAACGAAAAGCAGGTTTTCGTACACCGACACATCGCTCTGGGACGCCGGACACAGGTAATCTATGACCAGATCAGGTTCGGCGGGATTCGAAATATCCCATACCTGGATGCCGTTGTAATTTCCCTGAATGGCGTAGTCGCCGGTAAACGCCAGGTCGGAATTCGTAACGCCGATGAAATTTTCTGGCGAAGGCGTGGCGGAAAGCAAGTGCAGATTCCATATGGCCTCTCCGGCGTCGAACAAGCCTGCCTCAAGCCCGACGCGGGAAGAGGCCGTGTCCGCCCCGGAAGTATCGTTCGCGGTCATGACGGAGGTTTGCGCGCAGGCGGCCAGCCCCCCGGCCAGGCCCGCGCAAAGCAGAAACAGCCAGAAACGATTGGCGGGCGTCCAGGTCGAGGAGCGGCGAAGAAATGCGTTGGTTTTCATAGCCCATGTTCGGGTTTAGGGAAAAAGCGTCGGAGGAAATTCAGAGAAACGTTGGGAAAATAAGGAGCCCGGGCGTCTGCGGTCAACTGTCCTCGTCGGAGGCGGGCAGCCGGTCCAGCATATATTCCATCCGGGCGATCTCGGTAACCTGGTCTACGTGAATGCCCGAAGCCAGCTTGAACGCCTCTTCGTCCAGCGCCGCGCCGTCGGTCCCGAAAAGTTCATCCACCATATGCACCGCTCCGGCGTGGTGCTGAATCATGTAGGTCAGAAAAAGCCGGTCGAAATTCGCGCCCCGAGCCGCGGCAAGGTTCTCCAGCTGCTCCTGCGTAAGCATGCCGGGCATATGGCTATGCATGGCGTGGCCCCCGGCGCCGTGCACCATCAACACGATGCCCTCGATGTGTATTTCGGGGACGGGTTGTTCGCGGTCGCGGAGCCATTGCTGCATCAGCTCGATTTCGTCCTGCTGCGCGTTAATGATCCGGGCGGCCAGCGTCCGCACTTGCGGGCTGGCGCCGTTGGAAGGAGCCAGCCGGGACATCACAAGGGCCTGCGCGTGGTGCGCGATCATGCCGGTCATAAAGTGCGTGTCGGCCTCTGTGAAGCCGGTGCGGGCGCTATCGAGGCGGGCCCAGTAGAGCGCCTCCAGCTCGGCAGTAGACGGACGCGAGGCGGATTCCGTGGTCAGGCTGCCCGTGCTGCTGCAGGCCGTCAGGAAAAGCGCCATCAGCAACGCGGCAAGACGGTCAAGATGCTTCATGGGGCCTGGGTCCGCATGAGAAAGGTCCAAACAGGTTCGTCATACACAGATTCGTCGTACGCTGGTTCGTTCTACACTCGATACGCATGCGTTACGGATTCGTTACAGAGTACGCTGTACTGGATAAAATACGCAATACCGACATGCCATTGGGCAGAAAGCGGGCGGTCTTCGGAAACGAGGAGGCTATTGCGCCGCACGGCTTCTTTCACCCAGCAATTGCTTCAGGCGCAGGACGGTTTCCGCATGCTCCGGGCGTTCCGCCAGGTTCTCGTATTCTTGGGGATCTTCGACGTAATCGTACAATTCGACCCCGGCTTGCCCCTCGTTCCATTCTGTGTATCGAAAACGCGGCGTCCGGATGGTGCGCCCGAAAACCGGCTCGGCGGGCAATTCGGGGCGCGTCCAGCGGGCGCGGCTCCACGCCACCGTGAGCGCCGCCGACCTCCCCGGGTGCGCAGGATCGTCGAGCACCGGCGTCATGCTCTGGCCCGCCAGGTGATCCGGCGCCGGAAGGCCGCTCAAGTCCACGAGCGTAGGGTACAAATCAACCAGCTCGGCGAGCGCATCCGTGGCGGCGCCGGCCTGCGCATGGTCCGGCACGGACACGATCAACGGCACGCGCACAGACCCTTCAAACAGATCGCCTTTCTGCCAAAGACCATGATGTCCCAGATGGTATCCGTGGTCGGACACGAAAACGACAATGGTGTTGTCGGCCATGTCGAGGCGTTCGAGCGCATCAAGCAAGCGCCCGACTTGCGCGTCCATGAAGGAAATAGAGGCATAGTAGGCCTGGATGATTTCCCGTCGCTGCTCCAGCGTCAACGCCCGCTGTTTCGGGCGGTCCGCCAGGGCGGCCACCGGAATGTCGTCCCGGTCTCCGGGTTCTTCGAGGACCGGATGGATGGCCTCCAGCGAATAGGCGTCGAACGAGGAACGCGGCGCCACGAAGGGCGTGTGGGGCCGGTAAAAACCGACCGCCAGAAAAATCGGCTGGTCCGGTTGCAAGGCGCGATGTTCCTCCAGCAAGGATATCGCAGCCGCGGCGCCGAGGGCGTCGGTGTGCTCGCCCTCTGCGTCGTCGATAGCCAGCCAGCTCAGGGTGCCCCCGAATTGCCCCGGCGTCAACGTATGGATGCGGTCGTGCACTTCCCGGTCGATGCCCCGCGGATTCACGACATGATCCCACGAACGCGCATCGTCCAGCCCGTCGGAACCGATCTCCCGGGGCACCCCGTAGTGAAATATCTTGCCCACCCGCGCCGTAAAATACCCGTGCCGCCGGAACCATTCGGGCAGCGTGGGGACCTCGGGAAGATGCTTTCGCAAGGTATCCTGATTCGTAAGCACGCCGGTTTGTTCGGGGTACAATCCGGTCAGAAAACTGGCCCGGCTGGGGTTGCACACCGGATACTGGGAGTAGGCGCGATCAAAACGGACTCCTTGCGTGGCGAGGCGGTCGATATGAGGACTCTGCACCAGGTCGTGGCCGTACGCGCCCAGGTCGTTGTTCAGGTCATCGACGGCGATGAACAGAATGTGGGGGCGCGGAGCGGTCCGCTCGCATCCCGCAAGAAACAGCCCGGCCAGGGCCATGCAAAGAGCCATGCACAGCGCCAGCGCACGAAAAGACAGGACAGATCGCATCGCAAGAAAAACGGATAGTGGGTATGCTCGTGAATATCCCGCCAATATACCCATTCTACGGCTGCGCGGGAGGCGACAATTCCAGTGCGTGCTCAGGAGAATCCAGCCTTTCTCCGGGAACGATCCGCACCAGAAACCCTTCGTCCCACCGGGCGGCCATGTCCCGGTAATGCTTGTCCAGCGGATTGCCGGATTGCCCGGTAGGCAGAAAAAAGTACCCCTCCGGCGCGTCCGGCGCCATCCGGGCCGCGAAACGCTGGGAAACGCCGGATTCCCCGATCCACGGCGGGCTCCACGAGGTAGCGTCGAGCGGAGACCAGTTGGAGCGGTCGGAGGCCCGCAACGTATAGGGGCCGCCCGGCGCCGGATACGGGCCCACGTGAAACGAGAACAGCCTGTCGAGCCACGCTACGCTTCCCAGCGGATGCGCCGAACGCTCGAAATGCGCGGCGCCCCATGGGACGTCCGCGAAGGGCGCCGCCGCGCGGGCCGCTTCTTCCTCCCACTGCGCAAGGGGTTCGATTTCGGGCGTGCGCACATCGTCGGCCCAAAGCGCCAGCTGCGTTCCCGGCGCATTGCCTTCTTCGAGCATGTGCGCAAACGCAAAGCCCGGGAACGCGCCGTCCTCGCCCAGTTCGTCCGCCGCAATCAGGGCGCGCAGACGATACAGCCACACGAAAAACGGAACGGCGCCCGACGATCCGGTTTCGAGCGTAAGGTCCCAGTCCGCAAGCGCGGCGGCCAGGTCCTCTTCGCCAATGCGACGAGCGGCAGCGACCGCGCGGCGGCGCGATACGCCGGCCCACAAACTTTTTGCATCCCGTTGCAGGCGGCGCATGTCGCGCAGGGTCCATCCCGACGCACGGGACACCGTCTCGTCGATGCGTTTCGCCCGAAACGGCGGAAAATATTCCTTCGCAAGCCGCCCGAATGCGGCCCGGCTCTGCAAGTTATTGGCGGTGGCGATGTACCCGGAAGGCGGATCGATCCATGCCGGAAACGAATCCTCGTCCAGGTAGTCCGTCCATCCCCGGGGCCACGCTTCCGGCAAGGAAACCACCGGCCCAACCGCGCTGTCGGGCCGCAACGGGACCGAGCCGGTCAAACGATACCCCACGCTTCCCGAAACGGACGCGTACAGCAGGTTCTGGTGCGGCTGGCTGAAGCCGCGACCCGCTTCGTGCATCTCTTCCGCCGTGCGCGCCCGATTGATATTCAGGAGCGACGGAAACGGGCCGCGCTCCAGGAATCCGGTCCAGAGCATGGACAAGACAAGCCCGCCGGTCGGGATCGCATCGGTAATGATCGGGCCGCGCACCGTGTGGCGGATGTTCCAGTCCATCGGCTGCTCCCGCCCGCGCACGGGAATACGTTCGCGCCGCACGTCGAAAGCGCGCCAGACCTCGCCGTCCAGATACCGGCTTCCGTCCTCGCTCACCGTCTCGGCGATAAAGTCGGCGCCGTCTACGGAGCCATTGGTGAATCCCCACGCCATGCGACGGGAAAGACCTATCACGATGGCCGGCGCGCCCGGAATCGAAAAGCCTGCCGTATGGCGCCCGGATTCCTCGATGGAGATGGCGTTCAGATACCATGTCGAGGGCGCCCGCAGCCCCAGATGGGTGTCGTTGGCGAGCAGCGGATGTCCGTCGGCGGTCCGGGAAGGGCCAAGAACCCACGAATTGGAGGCCGTCAAGCCCAGCCCGGAAAGCAAGCCCAGCGGATCCAGCGGCGGCGCGTCCCGGGCGCCGCGGCCAGAATCCGCCGTGGTTGCCGCGGATTTCAACGACGCCAGGACCCTGTCCTGCGCCCACGAACGCGACATGCCGGGCGAAGCGGCTTCGACCGGAGTAGTCTTGACGTTTTCGGGCGCTTTTTCGTGCGGCGGCGCCCCGACCGCCATCCCCCCGGATTCACCGGGAGCATCCTGCAAAATCGTGGGGCCCCAGTCGGGATAACGCGGCGACAGCGCCGCGCGATGCGTTGCGGGAAGCCGGGACAGCGCTTCGATGCGATCCAGTTCCCCCTGCCATTTCGCCAAGTCGAACGTCATGATGCGCGCGATGGCCAGCGAAGCCTGCGGACTCCATGGCTGGGGTTCGACGCCAAGGATAACGAACTCGGGCGGCCAGGCGCCTCGCCAGGACGCAAGGCGCGCGTTCACGCCTTCCGCATAGGCTTCGAGGAGATCGAGCATCGGCGGCGGAAGCGTAGCCAGTTCCCGGCCCGCCGCCCCCCACAGGTCCAGGGTCCGAAGCAACTGGTCCGCACCCAGCGCCGGTTCGCCGAACAGCTCGGCAAGGCGGCCCTGCGCCACGCGCTGATACATTTCGAGCTGCCACAAGCGTTCGGAAGCGTGTACGAAACCCTGCGCGCGCAGGGCGTCTCGTTCGGTGGCGGCCCGGATACGGGGAATGGCCCACTCGTCGAAAGCAATATGCACCGGGGCAGACAAACCCGCCACTTCGATGGCGCCGGCGCGCGGCTGAATGGATCGGGCCAGATACCAGTGCGCCCCGACCGCCCCCGCAACCGCCAGCAACAGCACGCCGCCCAGCGCCCAGGCCGCTACCCGGACGATCCGGGAGATCGCCTGGCCCCGGCGAAGCGGTGCAACCCCGTCCTTCCCAATGTCTTGTTTCGGCGGCATGGTCTGTACGGAATGTATGGAATCGGTGCGCATCGTCCCGGAAGGCGGTCGAAAAGAACCGCCCGGCTCACCACGCCGTGAGCTGGTCCGCACCCTCGGCAACCCGATACTGCCGGTTCCCTTCGACCTGGGCAAAGCGATCCACCGCGCCGCTGGGCCACCGGATAATCAAGCTGTCTGCCACGGCATGCTCGCCCAATCCGAACGTAACAGGCAACTCGCTCTGGGACAAGTAACTGGACCCGGTGCGTACGCGACGCTCCATCCGAAGGCCATCCAGCACCACTTCCACGGCAGAAGAAAGGCCGTCCCCCTGGCTGGCCTCCCCTTCCAGCATCACGCGAAGAAAAACGGGATTGTCGTCGGACGCCCCGTTTTCCAGCAGCCGGTTCCGCCACAAATGGGCGGCGCCGCCGTTTTCGACTATCAGAATGTCGATATCACCGTCGCGGTCGTAATCCGCAGCGGCGGCCCCCCGCGCCACGAATTCCCCGGCGAGCACCCCGCCCAGCGCAGGCGCCGCATCCTCGAACGTACCGTCTCCCCGATTCAAAAACAGATGCGGCTTCTCTTCGTAGCCCACATTGTCCTGGACCGTCTCTATCTCCGGCTGCACATGCCCGTTCGCCGCAAACAGATCCAGGTCCGTATCGAGATCAAAATCCGCAAGCAACACCGCAAACGTGAGCGTCAGTAACGACGGACGCCCGATCTGCGACAACGCCGCCCGGTCTATAAACAACCCGTCGTGCAAATGCCGGTAGACCCCGATCATTTCCGTCGAAAAATTGCCTACGAAGACGGACGCCTGTCCGGTGCTGTCCACCACGCCCGCATCCACGCCCATCCCCGCGCGCGCCTTTCCGTTCTCGTCGTAGGCGACGCCGCTCAGCGCGCCCTTCTCCGAAAACGTGCCGTCGCCGTTGTTCACATACAGATAATCCGGCTGCGTATCGTTCGCCACCATCAGGTCAGGCCACCCGTCCCGGTTGAAATCCAGTTCCGCCACGCCAAGCGTTTTGCCCGCCGCCGGCAAAAAACCGGCCTCCCCGGTTTCGTCCGCAAACGTACCGTCCCCGCGGTTGCGATAGAAGCGGGACGCTATGCCTTCGTAGGTCTCCGGCGTGCAATAGCCCTTGTTCACCCCGTCGAGGGAGCAATAAATGTCCGTCTCCGGCGACCAGGCCACATAATTTCCCACGTACAGGTCTATATCCCCGTCCCGATCCGCATCAAAGAAGATGGGCGAAGAACTCCATGCGGCGGCGCCCGCCACGCCCGCTTCGCGGCTCGCCTCGACAAACCGCCCCTGCTCGTTGCGGAACAACAGGTTTTCGCCCAGTGCGGAAAGGTAGATGTCGGTATCTCCGTCGTTGTCGTAATCCGCAGCGGCAATGCCCAGGCCGTAGGCGTCGCGTACACCGTCGAACCCGGCCAGCCCCACCTGTTCCGTTACTTCGGAAAATACGCCCTCGCCAAGGTTCCGATACAGTCGGATGGGCAGCGTCTCCGCATCGCTTGCGCCAGAAAACGGCAAGCAGGCAGGATAGTCGGACCAGCGCCCGCCGCCCGCGAGGGCAATGTCCTGCCACCCGTCCCCGTCGTAGTCCAGAAAGGCCGCGCCGGACCCCATTGATTCGGGAAACCAGATGCACCCCTGCGCTCCGGTTTCGTGGCGAAAGCCGGAAAGCCCCGCTGCATGCGTTACGTCCTCAAAGGCCAACCGGTCCGCAAAAGCGCGCGCCGGAGCTTCCTCCGCCTCGCCCTGCGATCCGCCGCACGCCGACGCGGCGCCCGCAAGCAACGCGACGGCCAGCGCCATGCGCAGCGATACGGGACAGGCCCTCATGCAGATGCTGAATCCCCTCATCCGTGGCCTCTCAGAAACGAACCGGGTGCAATCCGTGCTCGTGCAGGGCCTGGGCTTCCCGGTTATCCATGGGATGCGCCTGCTTGTATGGCGACGCGACTGCGGGGGCGTTTTCATCGTCCTTGTGGTATTCGTACCGTTCGCGAGCGTGTTCGAAGGCTTCGGTTCGTCCCAAGGCCCCAAGCGCCAGCATCTTGTTGTACCAGGCGCCCACATGCTCGGGATCAATCGTCAACACCCGGTCGAACCAGGGGATCGCCTCGTCGTACCGGCCCGCAAGATAATGAATCCGGCCCATACCGAGCAGCAATTCCCGATCTTCGGGGTAGGCCGCCTCTACCGCCCGCCATTCGGACAGGGCTTCGTCGTACTCCGCGGACGCCTTGTGCACCTCGCCGCGCAGCCAGGCTGTCTTGAGATAACCAGGCCGCCGTCGCTCGGCTTCTTCGAGCGCCTCGGTGGCGCGCTGCAGCTGCCCCTCTGCTATGAATGCGCGGGCCATATTGATGGGGCCTTCCGGGTTGTCCGGCGCCAGGTCCGCAACCCGTTCGAAGGCTTCGATGGCCCCGCGCGTATCCGTTTCCAGAAGCCGCCCTATCCCGAAATCGTTCCATCGCTCCCAAAGCGGGCGCGCCGAAACCGGGGAAAGCGCCTCGGGCGCACCGCCTCCGGCCCGCCGCTCGTCCCGAGCCATGTCGGTCAGCGGCAAGGCGGGCGCGGTCCGGTCCGGATCCAGCGCCCAGCCATATCCGCCGGACGCCTCGCCCTCTTCTCCGACCTCTGCGGCGCGTACGCCGCGAAACGTCCATGCATTGAAATACCAATTGAACTTGCGATGCCGCAGCGTCGCCCTGAGCGTCGTAATCGACGCGCCCGGAGGCACCGTAAAATCGTAATGCACGTTCCGCGCCGCCCCCGGCCCGATCGCATTCCCGTACACGGTGGTGATCCAGTCCTGCACATTGCGCCGGTCGATGCGCCGGCTTTCCCGATCCACCAGCACGCTTCCCAGAAAATGCGCGGTGGAATCGACGCGACCCGCCGCGTCCAGCAGACCGGAAGCGAGCACCGTGCCCCCGGAAGCGTCCTGCGCCAGAAATTCCAGCCACAATTCGTTGGAATCGTTCGTGCCGCCGGGGAGCGTATGCCCTACGCCCCGGTTCCGAATCACGACATCCGCCCGCACGCGATCCCCCGGACGCAAGACGGGCAGCGAACGATCCGGCCCGTACGTACGTCCATTGACCCGGACCTGAAAAATATCCACCGTGGCGATGCCTTTCGTCAGGTTCTCCCGGGCGGCGTCCAGTTGCGACGCATGCCCGTTGACGAATGGAACCGCGGTATTGGCGGCGGCGAACCGATGGCTCCGCACAAATCCACCATCGTTCCCCTGGTCGTTCGAGGGTTCGAGCGGCATATGGCACGAAACGCAATCCGAGGGCGTTTCGGGGAGATAGAAAGACCGGACCATCTTGCCGCTGACGCCGCTGTTGTGCCAGTTGTCGTATTCGTCCTGCCCGCGTTTCCAGCGATACGCGTTCACCTCGGGAGGAATCCCTACCTTGTGGCACGTTCCGCAGAATTCGGAGGTCTCGTGGACCGGCTTCAGCATGGCGCGGCGGTGCGGTTCCGGCTTCGCCCGCACCAGTACGTTATGCACCCACCGGCCCAGCCCTTCTTCGGCGCGGGCAAACGGATATTCGTCCGGCGCCGCAATCGCATAGCGCCCGTTGCCGCGCACGTCCCGCAACCCTTCGACAGCGTGGCACGAAAGGCACGTAATCCCCTCGTGCGCCGTCCAGTGGTCCGCATCCACAGGCGCCTCGTCGAACCGCCCGGAGAAGAGCACCACCGGGTCGTGACAGGATGCGCACCAGCGCGCAGGTTCGGCGCCGTCCTCGGCGATCATCGCTTCCACGCTCTTCTTGTACCACGGATTGTTGAAGGACGAAAAACGGTGCATCGATTCGGACCACTGCGCATACATGTCGGGATGGCATCCATCCTGTCCGCATCCCTCGGAACCGGCCAGCGCTTCGTCGGGCAACAGGCCGCCGCCTGCAACCACCGACTGCGCCTGCGCAAACGCCCCTGCCGTGAGCGCCTCCGCGTAGCCTTGGGCCACGCCTTCTCCGGTCCCTTCTCCTGACGGAGCCTCCTGCACGTACACCCCCGTGCGCGTCGTGGCCCAGGGCACGACAATGAAGCCCGCCACAAGCGCCGCGCCGCCCAGCACGGTCAGGCTCAACGGATGCCGCAACGCCGCCGTCGGCCCCTGCTTCCACTCATCCCCCCATTGCAAGAAATGGTAGCGCACGCCGCGCTTCAGGGACACATGCAGCGCAAAGCCTCCCACGGACGTCAAGGCCGTCGCAATATGCGTCCACAGAATCCATCGGTAGGACGCCCCGACGGCCACCAGGGCAATGCCCGTCGCAAACAGGGTGATCAACGACAGGGCCGTAAACACCCCGGCCCTCGTCGCCCGCCGGTTCATGCGGAGCGGCATCTTCATGAGATGCATTGCAAGAAAGGCGATAGCCGGCGCGATCAGCAAAATCCCCAGGCAAATATGCAGGAGCACATTGCTCATGTACACCAGGGCCGTGGAGCGATCGAACAGCAACAGGAATATGCTGTTGACCAGCAATGCGGCATATCCGCCCAGAACCACGCTCACGATCTTGCGCTGCACAGGCGGCAACCGGGTATAACGCCGCCGCGCGGGCTTCGAACGGCCCGATTCGGGCGAACCCGGCAACGAGTCGGAGGCGCCCGAACGCTTCGAAGGCATGGTATGGTTATCGGATTTGTTCAAGATCCGCCGGGGATTGCGGGGCACAGATACGGAAATACGGTACGGATACAGTCAATGATGCGCTAAATATACTCTGATTAAGTCCGCAAAGATCAGTGCATCCTTTAAATATAAGGGATACGGAGCGGAGCGCCCCGTTGCGTCTGCGACGGCGGGCCAGGCAGGCGCTTTTCGTCCGCCGGCGCCATCCCGGCGACCCGCTCGGGCAGCGGCGCGCTGGAACGTTCCGCAAAGCATCCTGTATATGCTTTCATGAACAAAAAGTATCTCCTTCTCGCATTTTTGGTAGGCGCCCTCGTCACGTGCGGCGTACTCATCGCCCGCACCTCCTCTGCCGGGGAGGTCGTTACGGTGTACAAGTCGCCCACCTGCGGGTGCTGCGCCAAATGGGTGGATCACCTTGAGGCGAACGGATTCCGCGTCAAGGTGGTGGACCTCAACGACGTGACGCCCATGAAGATACGGCACGGGGTTCCCGGCGATCTGGGATCCTGTCATACGGCGGTGATCGGCGAATATTTCGTGGAGGGCCACGTACCTGCCGAAGACGTGCAGCGCATGCTGGATACGGCAGCGCCGATTGCGGGGCTGGCGGTGCCGGGCATGCCCATCGGGTCGCCCGGCATGGAAGGCCCGCGCAGCGAGCCGTACGACGTCATTGCCGTAGGCAAAGGCGGGGAACGGCGCATCTTCGCATCCCGGTAGGGGCGAAAGCCGTTGCCCAAGGCAGCGCGATCCGACGAAACCCGCAACACAAAAAGGCGCGGCGAACTGTCTGAATTTCCCGGACTATTGATCGACACGGCGGCGCAGATTGCTGGCGCTTTCGGCGAGGCGGACCCGGCGGAGGTTCTGATCGTGCGGGCGCCGGGGCGCGTCAACCTGATGGGAGACCACACGGACTACCACGAAGGGTTCGTGCTTCCAATGACGATCGACCGGTGCGCATACGTTGCGTTGCGGGCGCGCCGCGACGATACCGTAACCCTATACGCCGCACAGTTCGGAGAACGCATTACGTACCCGCTCTCCCGCCCGCCTGCAAGCCAGCCCGGCGCCTGGTCGGCCTATGTTGGCGGCGTCGTCTGCGAATTGCTCGGCCGGCTTCCGGGTGGCTTCGACATGCTCGTGGCAGGCGATGTGCCTATAGGAGCAGGTTTGAGTTCGTCCGCGGCCCTCTCCACGGCAGTCACGTACGCGCTGGACCAGGCATTCGGCCTGGGCATCGACCCCATGGACGCCGTGCGTCTGTCCCAACAGGTAGAACACCGGTATGCAGGCGTCTCCTGCGGCGTCATGGACCCGTTCGTATCCCGCCTCGGACGCCGGGGACACGCCTTGCTCCTCGATTGCCGGTCGCTGGCCTGCGAACACGTCCCGCTGGCCCGGACGCCTGCCGCTGCGCCCCCCGAAACCGCCCCGTTCGAAATCGTCGTCGCCGACTCGGGCGTACGCCGCAAACTGGCCGATTCCGGCTACAATGCCCGCCGCCGCGAATGCGAAGAAGCCCTTGACGTCATCCGGCGGACCCGTCCCGCCGTGCGAAGCCTCCGCGACGCCGCGCCCGACGATCTGCCGCTGTTGCCGCCTCTTGCGCGGCGCCGGGTCCAACACGTGCTGGACGAAAACCGCCGCGTCCTGCATGCCAGAGACGCTCTTCGCCACGGGGATGTCGAAGCATTCGGCGCCTTGATGAACGAGTCGCACGCAAGCCTCCGCGATCTGTACGAGGTAAGTTGCCCGGAACTCGACGCCATGGCGAACGCGGCCCTCAGCGTGGACGGCGTACTGGGATCCCGCATGACGGGAGGCGGTTTCGGGGGATGTACGGTGCACCTGGCGCGCCCGTCCGCCGTGCCCGCCTTGCGCCAAGCGCTCTGCGAAACCTGTGCGAAAACGCATGGGCGCCCCCCGGCGATCCATGTTGTCCGGGAGAACCATCAGACGGAACGATTGTAGGACCTCCTTCCTTCGACCAGATCGTTCCGCGCATCGGAACTGCACTGCCATGACCTCATTTCGCCGGGCCGAAGACAAACTCTCTGCGCTTGACTTTACAAGCCGGCTCCTTACGAAAACCCACCTCGGCCTGCCGGTTTTGCTGGACGAAATCGTGCGCGTCACGACGGAGACCATGCATGCGCGGGCCTGCGCCATCCGCCTCCTGGACAAAAAATCGGGGGAAATGGCGCTCAAGGCTTCCTGGGGCCTGAGCAAGGACTATCTGCACGCGCATCCCCTCACCGCAGCAAGCAGCATCTTTCGACAATTCGCCGAAGGGAACCACGAACTGATTGCGGTTACGGACATTGCGAAGGACCCCCGGATGGAGTACGTGCGCGAAGCGGCGGGCGAAGGCGTTCATTCCTTTCTGGCCGCGCCTCTCGTACAGGACGGCGAAGCGATCGGCACGCTGTCGATGTTCACGCCCGGCCCGCACCCGTTTACTACAAACGAACAGCGCCTCTTCAGCACGATGGCCAACCAGGCCTCCGTCGCCATTTCGCTGGCCCGCCTCTACAAGGAGCAACTTGCCCTGCGGAAAATCGAGCACGAACTGGAAATCGCCGCCGGCATCCAGCGCAAACTCATGCCGGAAACCGCCCCGTCCATTCCGCCCTTCGACATTGCGGGGGCCTGCCATCCGTGCCAGGAAATAGGCGGAGATTTCTTCGACTTCATCGAACTGCCCGCCAGCAACCTGGGCGTCGTCGAGGGAGACGTATCGGGCAAAGGCATTCCGGCGGCCATCCTCATGGCCACCATCCGGTCCGCGCTGCGGGTGCAGGCCGAAAACATCTTTTCGATGCAGGATGTGCTGCGCAAGGTAAATCGCGCGGTCTGGGAGGACACGACCCCTGAAGAATTCGTCACGCTGTTCTACGGCGTGCTGGACACCCGGGCGGGCGTACTCACCTACATCAACGCGGGGCACAATCCCGGAATACTCATCCGCCAGGGAACCGTCACATCGCTGCCTCCGGCCAATCCGCCTATCGGCATTCTCCCGGACCTTTTGCTCGAACAGGAAACCCTCGAGCTCCTCGAAGGGGATGTGCTCGCCATCTGCACAGACGGCTACTCGGACGCCGAAGGACCCGGCGGCGAACCCTTCGGCGAACAGGGCGTGGCGGAAACCCTCCGGCTGCACGCCGCCCTCTCCGCCCGGGAAATTATCCAGCAACTTGAAGTAACGGTTGAAGCCTTCGCATCCGGCTCAAACACGGCCTGGTTTGATGATCGGACGGCTATTGTGGTCAAGCGGTAAAAGCATATAACTTCATGTAATAGATTATGTTCTGTATCTGGCTCTGTATTGTACGCATCCGCCGCTGCGACTGGATTCATGTAATGCGTTAAGCACGATGTTGAGGTTGTCGCAATGAAGCGGAAGCGCATTTTCCGTCTTGCGAAAAAATTGTATTATCCCGTAGTATTCAGGGGCACTCTCCGCCGGTGAGGCGCAGCGTAGGTACAGAGGTATTGTGCCTTGCAACGGTTTCTGCGGGGGGCACGATCTTCATGGAAGTACCCCGCTAACAATACCGCCTGCGCCCATAAATCCCGGCTTGTCTCGACAGGGCAGGCCTTCCGCGGAGGGGTACGTCCGGGGGCGGCGCTGGTTGTGACGGACAACGCCAGGACAGGAGACCTGCGCTGTGCCGTCCTCTCGTGCCGTCCTCCCATGCAGCCTGCTGTGGGCTAAAAAATCGCATGTCAGTTAATAATTGATCTAAAATCATTTATATTCTGATGTAATGCACGTTAATAAATGATATAGGCCATGATATTCACGTATCACACCCTCGATCAGGCAGAAAAGCGAGCCGAGCGGGCCACGGCCCAATTACAAGCCGCCTTGAGGCGCTACGGCAAAACGGATGCGCACGGCGCCTGGCTCTGGTTATTCGTCCGCATGACCCGGGCGCGGGCCCTTGTGGCTTCCAATCGCGCGGACGGCGTTCGGGTGTCCAATGAGGACGCCCTCGCCGCTATCGACGGAGAGGATCCGGCGAATACAGACCGCGACGCATGGCGGGCGGCGGGCGGCTGCCGCCAAGCAACGGACTACCTGCTCCAGCGGTGTAAAGACCCGTTTTTTGCAATAACGGAAGATGTCCTGCTCGCTGTCCACTTCATGATCTGCCAGTCGAATCCGTCGGCGCATCCCGGGCAGTATCGCCCTGGATGGATTTCCGTGTACCACCCCGGAACCGACGATATCGCGCGCGAGGGCGTAGACCGCGACCGACTGGAACCCCTCCTCCGCGAATTGCTGGACTATGCAAACCGTGCGCGGGGCGGATCTGCCTGGATACGGGCAGCCATGACGCACCTGAATCTGGCGTTGCTGCATCCATTCACGGGCGGCAACGGACGAACCGCCCGATGCATCCATGCGGCGATGCTCGGCGAGCATGGAAACGCTGCGGTCATATTGGACTCCATAGACGAATATATTGGACGTTATCAGCAGGAATACGACGACATACTAGCGACCTTGGGCGACGGCGGATGGCATCCCCGGCGCCGCGCCAAACCGTGGATTCGCTTCTGCCTTCGGGGGCATTACTGGCAGGCGCAAACGCTGCTGCGCCGGGCGCAGGAAATGGAACGAACGCATGCGGCGCTTGCAGAACAGGTAGCCGCCCATGACTTGCCGCACCGGGCGGCTTTGGCGCTCCTCCAGGCGGCTTTTGGCGAACGTTTGCGGAATGCGTCCTATCGGGTCAGCGCCAACGTGTCCAAAAACCTTGCCAGCCGCGACTTGAAGGCGCTGACGGACGCGGGACTGCTCGTGCCCGACGGCGACAAACGGGGCCGCTCCTATAGCGCCTCGCCTGCGGTGACGGAAATCCGCGAGGGATTGCGCCTTCCGAGAAAGTATGACAACCCTTTCGCCAGAAACAAACCCGCCCGGCCCCCTGCGAGCCAGCGGGATCTTTTTGCGTAAGGGATGGCGGATTGCGCGTAGCACATAGAGACTACCAATAAAATGGAGCTCCTGCATAAATTGGGATGGAATTTCAGGCAATGGAAGTATCTACAGGCCATTGCCCTGACCCTGCTGCTGGCGGCCGCCGGCTGCAGCGAAAACAAAAATATAGCGGGCATCGAGGCTGACATGTGCAACGACAACGTTCAGCGCAAGACGTTCGACCATCATGTAATCGGATTTTATCCTGCATGGAAACACGACGTACTGCCCGTATCGCAGATTCAATGGGATAAACTTACGCGCGTCATCTACGCGTTTGCTTTCCCTAATACCGACGGTTCCCTAAACTTTTCAAGCCTGACCCAAGCGAACGCCTTGGCTGAAGCCGCTCGGGCGCACGGCGTAGAGGTCTTTCTCTCTGTCGGCGGCGCTGGCAGCGGATCCGACCATTTCCCCGCCATGGCGGCCAATGCAAACGCTCGCCAGAAGTTCGCCCTGGAAATTCGCGACTATCTGACGTCTCACTGCTTCCATGGCGTGGACATCGACTGGGAACATTGGACCAAGGACAGCAACAACATGCCCGACGCTTCCGAAAAGGCCAACCTGATTGCATTGCTGAGAGACCTGCGGACCGAACTGCAATCCCGCAACCTGGAAATGTCGATAGATGTGTACCCCTCGAACTGGTTCGGGCAGCACTTTGACGACCAAGTGCATTCGCTGGTGGACTACATGCACGTTATGGCCTACGACTTTTCCGGCCCCTGGTCTCCTCCGGGACCTCATGCGTCCTACCAACAGGCCATCGGGTCCGGGTCCGATATTTCCTCTACAGGGCTATCCTACTGGACGCAGTATCGAAAATGGCCCCGCAACAAGATCATACTCGGATTGCCCTTCTACGGACGTGACTTTGACAGGGACGGCGGGGCCGGGGTCGCCTATCGCGACATCGTCGCCCAATATCCCCGGGCGCCAGACACCAATCAGGTCGCCAACATCTACTACAACGGCGTACAGACCATTGCCGACAAGACACAGTTTGTAGTCGATAACGGATATCCTGGAGTAATGATCTGGGAGATCTCGCACGACACCCCCAATGCAGCCATCAGCCTGCTACACGCCGTAGACCAGATTGCGAATCCCTGAATGCGTTGAAGAAACTACCCAACAAACTACCCAACAAACTACCCAACAAACTACCCAGGAAATTGCCCAGGAAACTGGCCTATAAAAAAGGCGCACTGACCCGGATCAACAAATTTCGAAGCAATTAAGCGGCGGGTTTGCGACCTTGTTTCGCGTCGACACACCCGATAATCCTCTTCTCGATCGACAACTGTCCTATCTTGGCGTGAAGTGTCTTGACCTCCTTTGCACGTTCGCTGGGAGACAGAGCTGCCCCGGATAAATGCCTCTTCAGGCGATCGATGGCCTGCTTCTTTCAGAACTGTATCTGGTTAGGACGGGCGGCGAGGTTCGCCAGCGTGCTGCCGCTGCGTAGGGCGACGAGGGGGCTACCTTCGCCTGGAAAACGTGGCTATGGGTTCTACGGGTGCGTTTGGGCAGGCATGACATTTCTTTCTGGTTGGATCGGAACAATGTCGCTGGCCTCCGGCTTAAATTCCAGACCACACTGTTCGACCGATTTCAACCACGCCTGAATACATCAATGCCGATTCCTGACTACCATTCGCTCATGCTTCCAACGCTCAATGCACTTGCCAACGGACTGGAAACACCACTGCGTGAAATACGAGTGCGTGTCGCCACCGCCGAAAATCTGACGCCCGAGGAATTATCAGAGAAACTATCAAGTGGCCAGAGTAAATTTGCCAACCGGATAAGCTGGGCATTGCTTGGCATGGAGAGGGCGAGATTGGTGGAAAGAGTCCGCCGTGGAGTCTACCGATTAACTTCAGAGGGAGGTCAGCTTCTGAAGAAGCAGCCTAAATATATTGATGATAATGTTCTGCAAAACTATCCAGCATTTGTCGCATGGAAAAAAGAGATTAGGCCAATAACACAGTCGACTAACGGTGCGGGTGAGCGTGAGGATGAATCCAAGGAAACTCTCGAAGAAACACTGGAACGAGTTGCAAACGAATTACGCACGGTGCTGGAGTCCGAAGTACTGAACCGTGTTCGCAACGCTACCCCTGATTTTCTTGAACAGGTGGTCATCGAACTTCTTGTCGCGATGGGTTATGGTGGCGGTGATGCAACAAAGGGATACGTGACTGGTGGCCCAGGCGATGGTGGAATTGACGGCAGAATCAAGGAAGATGCACTTGGATTGGATGAAGTATCCATTCAGGCAAAAAGATATGCCGACGGCAATACCGTAGGTATAGATCATCTGAGTAGATTTGCTGGTGCACTGGACAGAGAGGGTACAACCAAGGGTGTATTCGTTACAACGGCCAAATTTACACCTGCCGCAGTGAAATACGTGAAAGATAGTCCGAAGCGTATTGTCCTGATCGACGGCGAGAAACTGGCGAACCTCATGGTGCAATACGGAATTGGAATACGCACAGATACCCGCTACGAAATCAAGCGAATCGATGAACACTATTTCGAACAAGAAGACCTATAGATCATTTGTTCACCCGCAAGACCTGAAGCAGTTCTGATTTATTACCGGCGCAAACATTTACAGTATCTTCAAGTACAGCCATGACGCGGCCGCAAATTCGGTCTGTTCATATCCGGGGTTTCCGCTCGCTGGCGGACTGTACACTTTCTGATCTGGGCATGGCGACCGTGTTGATCGGTCCCAACGGGGCTGGCAAGTCCAATTTCATCCGGTTCTTCGAGATGATGAGCTGGATGCTGAAATCCCGAAGGCTTGGAGACTTCGTTGCAATGCATGGTGGCGCCAGCGATCAATTGTTCGGAGGAAGCAAGCAAACTCATCGAATCCAGGCCACCGTATCTCTGCAAACCGAAGCAGGTCTGAACGACTACGAATTCGAATTGGCGCACGCCCACCCTGATCGATTGATTTTCAGGAATGAATCTTTCCGATTCAGCCGTACGGGCTCGCCCCTATCCACCGATTGGCAACATCTCGCAAGCGGCCACCCGGAAGCCCAAATCGTCGAAGTCGCCCAATCGTCAGAATATCTGCCGGATGTCAATCGAACAACGGCACGAACCATTGTCAATCTCCTGCGAAATTGTGCGGTATATCAATTCCACGACACGTCAGGCACATCCAACCTCAAAAAACGATGGGATGCCTCCGATAACAACTATTTGCGCTCGCACGGCGGTAATCTGGCCGCTATCCTTCACCGCCTGGAGCAGGAAGATATAAAAAGATTCACGCTGATCTGCCGACACATTGCACGCATTTTGCCCGTGTTCGAACGCTTCGAAATCGAAGAAAGCTACGGGAAGGTTTTGTTGCGCTGGGCAGCAAAGGGAATGGAGCAAACACTGGGCCCTCACCTCACGTCCGATGGTTCGCTTCGATTCTTTGCGCTCGTGACCCTGCTGAATCTTCCCCGGGAGATGCTCCCCAACGTGCTTTTGCTGCATGAGCCGGAACTTGGCCTGCATCCCGCCGCGATTTCTCTGGTCGGGGACATGATCAAAAGCCTCTCCACAGAACGGCAAATCATCGTGGCAACGCAATCTCCCCTGCTTGTCGATCTATTTGATCTGGACGAAATCGTCGTGCTCGAAATGGAGGACAATAAAACGCAGTTCAGATCGCTTCAACAAACTGAATACCAACATTGGCTTGACAGCAACTTTACTACGGGTGAACTCTGGAGAAAAAACGTTCTGGGAGGACGCCCATGATACGACTGGGAATATCTGTGGAGGGGCAAACCGAGGAGGAATTCGTCAAGAAAATGCTTGTATGTCCGCTCCGTGAAAAGAAGGTCGAGGCAACGCCCATTCTTATCGGTCGCGCTGGAGAAAACATCTTAACAGATGGATAGAACGTATGGAATCGCTGGTAATGAGGGGGTGAGGAGAAGGTGGTAGATCTGTGGCCGCCTTGCAATGGTTAAGAGATGAAGTTTCGCGACAGAGATCGCACCAACACACCATCTTGTATTCATTGTCGCTTTCATCTACCGGAAACCGGAAAAAACGAATACACTCAAATTTGTCCAGTCAAGCCAAACTGCCTTTCTCAGCCCTTTTGTAGTAAGGTGCGAATATAGCTTTGGGACGATCCACCCCCTGAGCATTCCGAGGATTTAGGCAGATGCCCCAGGTATATTTTCCGGCCTCATAATTCCAAACAGTGGTCGGAGGATGCATTGTCGATGCAACTCTCCGGCCCATTTCAAAAGCGACGGACAGAGGACCAGCATAAAACACATCCACCTTTGATGTTGAACTAACAGCGCTGTCGAGTACGTTGCGGAATTCGTCGGCATAAATTCGTGCTTGAAGTTGGCTGCGAACAGACCGAGCACGAAGTGACCCACAGTGCTCGAGTTCCGGATGAGATAGGTGGACGACTTGATCGGATATGCCTACAGCCCGTTCAATTATGTTTGGCAGTATGGAAGCCGAGCTATCTTCTCCAACCCAGAAACTCAAAGAGAATCGGATAGCCATTGTCCCTCTGTCTCCAATTTCAGTGCGAATTAGGCGTGGGTATGGGTACGAATCGTCCTCAGGCCAATTCCAACATTGATCTTCTGCATTGGGATGCCAATCAAGCACACGAACATCTCCCCGATCTCCAATCAAATATCCCACCAGTGCCGCAAGCGGAATATGAGATCGTCCGCAGAGAATGAGATTACGATCTTTCTGGGTATTCACTGCGAAACGGAGCAGACTATTCTCGTCAGCAATATATCGGACAGCTTCATCAGGATCCGTTAATACGGTACCAGATGTGAGATATCGGAGGTCCATATCGAACCGATCAAATGCTTCCTCTGAAATAGCTGAGGTGAGTTTTTCTTGCCGCACGGGGGCCATACTCTCCAGTGTCACGGCCATCGGGGCGGAGGCAGAGGGTGTCAGACGGTGACCTTTAGAAAGAAGTTCTTTTTCTAGACCTGCGATGTCAACACTCCCACGATTTGTGTCAAGTCGACTTGAAAATTCATAAAGTGTGGTCACTATATCTTCCGTACGCTTGGGATTGCACACGCGCGAATCCACCCAGCTTCGCATGCGTGTTCGCTGAGAGCCCTCGCTGTTTGTTGGATCAATCTCAAGCACCACCATTCCAGATCCCAAGATGCTCCATGCGGCATCCTTGGCATCAGTGAGATTCATAGATTTAAGTACGTCAACAACTTTTATTAGAACACTTTTCTCATCCTTGCTCAAATCATCAATCACTACCCAAAACGAGGTAGAGGTATCGCATGCTGCTGCCCGCTCGGCGATTTTTCGAAGTTGTTGTAGCGGCTTCGACCCCCGCATTACAGCAAGGCCATACCGGTCAGTGTCTTTGTTGAATCCCCCGTCGTTAATGGTTTCCCACATCTGGCGAATAACTTTGGGGAAATCTCCGTGTGTTTCTGAGACTGGTAGACGCCTTTTGACCTGAAGATAAAGTCTCGCTTTGCCCGCCGCTGACTCCCCATACACAATAACGTCTCCAAGCGGTCCACGCTGGTACTCAACCTTACTCACTTTGCCAATATCGCCGTCGGCAAAATCCCCCGCGAACAGTGCCGCGAGATAATATGCCCCTACCCAGTATTCGTCTTGGTAGCCAGCCCCAGATGCTGCATCATTGCTCGCCATACATTCTAAATATTCTGGTTAGGGGAATAGGCCCGGGCGCTGCGGGAATAATTCAGCATCTTACCGAAAACCATAGCCTGAGCAACGGCATCATCAAGGGCGTGATGTTCTCGAACAGGACTTGGTTGCAACGCTTCAGGAAGGCGACTCGATCGGGTTTCATCCCATGAGCATCCAGAGAGACCCATGTAGAATGCCTTCATATCAAGGGCTGTATAACCGAAGGGGTTATCAATCCCGGTGCGAACGAAAAGGTCATTCACAAAGGACCAGTCGAAGGGAGCGTTGAATGCAACAAAAACGGGGCGAATATCACCCGAAACCTGATGGATCCAAGACGCAAATTTGGCAGCTGCAATGGCAGGGTCAGTACCTTCCTTGCGAAGACGGTCCATGTCGATACCTGTGGCAGCAACGACGCCCGGAAGAATCAATGCCTTGCCCGGAGGACAAAGCTCTATATAGAACGTCTTGTTCTCTTGACTAACTACGCATGCGCCTATCGAGAGAAGTGCGTAAATCTCGGGAATGGGGCCGCTGGTCTCGACATCAACCGAGATAAACACTTCGTCTGGCAGGGTGGTATTATCGTCAATTTTCATCATGCTGATATCTCCTCGCGGAAAGGGGGCGTGGGTGTAATATACTGAGCGGCTTTGGTGATACACTCAAACGAGAGTGGTTCATTGTTTGCGTAGGCTTTGCGGAGGGCATTGCCCAATAAACGGTCGGTGATATCAGACGCAGTAAATGAAACACCGTCATTCCCGGATCCCTTGGGGCCAGTTTGGTGGATGAGCGTGTCGAGTTGATTTTCTGTGAAATTGAGTTCCGGGACGCGGTTAGTGAAGAGGCTGCGTCGCGCATCATCAGAAGGCCTCTCGAATTGAAGGATGAGAGAGGCCCGTCTCTGGATAGCAGGATCGAGAGCGCCAGGTCTATTGGTAATAAACAATGTTGCAAGGCAAAGATCAGAGAGACGGAGATTATCGAGCCGCTGGATAAGGGTATTGAGCCCAGCGCGATCCTCGTGATGCATCTGGGTCGATTCTCGAGTGGAAGCAAGTGCATCGGCCTCATCAAGGAGGAGGAGAACAGGCTCGGTCGGGCGACTTTTAGCAAAAGTTATGGCTTCATCGAAAGCGCTCGATATCAACTTTGACATCTCACCGACAAGGCCACTCCCCCGTACCTGGGTGGTCAATTTGAGAAGATGAACCGGTGTTGGGCGACTATTCTCAACATGATGAGAAAGGGCATCTCCGATACACTCTGCCAGAGCCGTCTTTCCTGTTCCAACATCCCCTTGGAAAATGATAAGCGGCACACGGTGCTTGAGGGAATCGACAATCTTAAGTAAGCGGTCATGCTGGGCCTTGCTCCAGGCACTGACACGGTCATGAAACAAAAGTAATTCGAGCTCAATAAGAAGTTGCTTCTTGTGCTCATCCAGGCCGGACAAATCATTGTAGAGTGCAGCCGCCAAGGGGTCCGGGTATTCCCGAACGACCTCGAAATGGTTGAGCGTGGTGATCCTGTAGGCAGGGTCAGTCATAGGTCGAAGGTGATGGATATGAGCTTGCGGGCTTGTTGCATGAAGGATAATTTGGTCGACCGTGGTACCACGACGCAGGTTCTGAATGTCATGGACGACGGTGTCAATAGCTTTGTTGGATATGTCCACTCCCCAATTCTCGGTGAGTTTGCGGAGTGCTAGTTTGAGTGCAGCTGAGCGCGAGAGGTTTGGGGCTGGAGGATTTTGGGCAACGCGACTCGCAAAGTCAAGCGCAGAGGCTTCGATCTCGGACTCCCTGTCAGGGAGTTGGAGAATAATGGGAACGAGTCGGGTATTCATAATGATGCTCAATTGAACGTTGATCGCTGGAGTCCGATACTATTTGAGACATAGGAGCGGTCGTTGGACCAGGAACCGGTCGAATAGTCAAAAAAGCCACGAGCGGGTCCCCAAGTGAGTTTGAGTCCAAGGCTCTGCTTGTCAGTGGTAGACAGTGCCTGACCTGCCGCATTGTACCGGACAAAGACATCAAATTGGACGTTCTTGAGGTCGGTTCTGTATGGAATCCCGCCCGGACGATTATCTGTGAGCCCGATGTGCCCTGGGATAACGTCGTAGCGAAATGCTGCAAGAACACGACCGGAACCGTAAGCCCGCCATGTGAACTTGATCGAGTCTACAATTCCCTCATCAATCATTAATCGGAGGTCATGAATAATGTTCTCGGCATAATCTTCGGCAAAGTAACCATAATGGTCGAGAACCTGGAGGAGATCTGCCCGAAGCTTTCGGGTGACTGAGACAACATCGGTGTAGGTGTTGGCAGCAGTCAAGGATCGGGTACGGGTAGCAGAAGCACTCATGGCAAATCAGGCTGTTTTTTCAGTGAGTTCACGGAAGGCATCGCCGAACACTTCGCACCAGAGGTCAACGGCTTCTTCAGTTTCATCATCAATCTCGAGCGAGCGAGCGTAGGAGGCGGTGTCGTAGGCTACTTGGGCAGCAGCAACGTAGGCATCACGGTCTGCATAACTCATTGCTACTGCGACATTGTTCTCTGGGTTGACTACATCCATCACGACAACGGCATCTGTCGAAGGGACGACGACATCTTCAGAATCGTAATAGTCGTCAAAAAAAATGGGTAGGGCAAAGCGGTGAGTCTGTGCTATGAATCGAAAAACCTCACGGATGCTCGTCTGCCACTGGTCGGTTACACCTCCTATGGATTCAATTGCGGCGGCTGTAATATGGTCGCAGAATATGGATGGCATCTTAAGATCGTCTGCCAGCCTGTTATTCCACCATTTCACCAAGCGAACGAGCTTGTTAAACTTGACGGGACCGGGAACAGTGGCACTATCTGCTGAGCGTGAACTGACGAATTGGTTGTGTGCAGTGACGGATGTGAGGCGCCAGCCATCCTGGCGAGGGATCCAACCACCATTCTCTACGTGGAGGGCATCATCGTAGATAATGGGAGCGACATCTATATTGAGTTGGATACCTGTGCGAAACACAAGTCGGACAGCGCTTCGCTCTGCCCGGATGTCGTCCGCGTCCTTCTGATGATAAATATCGCGAATTTGAGTCTCAAGAAAACTCAGCAATTTGTCGAGTTCGTCCTCAGCCACCTCTTCGCCCTCAAAGTAGGCTCCAAGATCGACATCCCAAGCGTTGTCATTGGTGCGAATGAGTGAGGTGTGCTTCGCGTTGGACCCAGCGCGGAGTATTTTGACAAGGGTAAAAGACCCGTCGTCGTTAATGAGGTCGTGGAGATTTTTTTCAAGGTATTCGACTTGGCGGCGTGCTTCACTGATCGTATCATCATCAGGCCGTATGGCTTTCGTGAAGCTGTCGAAGCGTTGGCGGATTGTCATTTTTCACCCTAATAAGTCTAAATACTACGCCCACATGGACTTAAATTGATTTCGGGAAACGCCATTTCTATACCTTGATGACAAAAATGGCATTGTTTTTAGATAATAGCAAAAACGATGCCAAACTTTAAAATTTTTATCGGAATACATGAGATACGACATATTGTCATTTTTTCAAGAAAATTTTTCAGTCAAAATGGCATATTGCCAAAATGTCCGATGAACTCGAACCACCTCTGCACTCCCTACGAAAAACAGATGTAGTACTAACACGTCGGGTCAATCTTCCTTGTCGTCAGGAACGTCTTCCTGTGAAAGCAACGCGGGCAACTTATTGTTTTTTTTCATGATGCGAGATACCACAGTAGGCGTGATGGACAAAAGCAAAATGCCTAACCCATTCCATGCAATGCCTTGGCTAAGCAAAAATGCCGATGTCCCCATACCTGCAAGGCTTAATACAAAACCGAAAAGCTGCCCCCTGGAAAACGTTCTAAAAAACACCCTGTTATTAAGATGCCTTTGTTTTTGTTCTTCTTCAGCCATACGGACAATGCGTTCCGCCAAGCCAGGGCGTACTTTATCGTACTCGGCAAGTATCTCCGGGGGTGGCAGAGGGCCAACGTGAACACTGCGCTGTACAAGCATCTGTCGAGCTTGGCCACCTTGATCTAACTCTTGGGCCTGTTGCGCCTGCACAGGCATATCCGATTCCTTCATTCGTCCAGACCAGCGGCCGGAAAATTCAACGTGGCTTGCTTGCTCTGCTCTTCGTCAACCTTGTCTTGCGCCTGCGCCAGTGCATTTTTCCAGTCCAGCCCTACCCTTCGCCAGTCGCCAGCAAGGGCTTCGGCGTCGTTTTGCTCAAGAACGTACAGGGCATACTCGTAACCCGCCCCACACATGCCGCCTATGCCAGCAAGGAAAAGGTGCAATCCACGAGACTGCTTCATTTGCGGATTCATTACGATTGGGAATTGAGATGACACGGATGGATAACAGAGGCAGTGCCTATAATATACTCAAGACGGCATATTGTTGCAAGTTATTAAATTTTTTATAACGTCATAATTCACAAATATTTAGGCAGTTTCTTGCCTGCATGACAATTTTCAACAGGCAGCCCCCTCCTCTCCCCTCACCGAAACAACGCCTCCGCACCCAACGGCAAAACCGGACAGCCCCTCCAAATCCCCAAACGACCCGTCCCCCGAGCAGACCCCATGATCCTCCCGCTCTGCAAACCGCAACCGCACGAGTTAGCGCCCGCAACCCTGGCGCCCCCTCACCCCACCCAAATCAAACTCAGGCAGGCGTCATATTCGGACATCATGCGGCATTGTTCGAGATATCTTTGGCCCGGAACGAGTGCATCGTCCTGGAACCAGGCCTCGACCGGCGTCCACTCCGGTTCCAGTGACGTGGAACCGGTCTTGAAAAATTCCCTGGCCACCGAGTGCGGATGCACGGGACCTTGGTCGCAAATGCGCCGAAGCGGCAAACTATCGCTTACAAAGGCCCACTGGATACGCCCGTGCTGGCTAAACGCGAGCGCGCATGGGAAAGCATCGACCTGGACGTATCGGATGGCGGCAGCCGTCAACGTGACGCGATACGCCGCAGCAAGGCGTTCGACGGCGGCGATGGAGGGCTGAGACGCCCGCGCCTCTTCCGCAAAACGCTTCTGCGGCATCAAAAGCTCCGCCGCAAACCGGTTCGCCTCCGTTTCGGCGGAATTTTTCTTGCCCCAACCGGAAAGCGCTGCGCGGTGCGTCACGAACATAGGATCGTTGATATGCAGCTCGTAGTGGCCCAATTCGTGCGCCGTCACAAACCGTCTTTTCCCCTCTATGCAAATGCCTGCGTCTATCACAGCGATAGCCTGCGACCCGCTCCGCACAAGACGGCCCTCGGCCCCTCGGATAGGTCGCGTCAATACACGCAGGCCAAGCGCATAGGCCAAGTCTCGAATATCTATATTTGCAACACTCGGCAGTCCAAATTCTTTCAATATTTCCTGCGCTCGTTGCTCGGCGCGCGCAATGCCGCTATCTATTTTATTCATTGCGATTCTCATCAACATCATTGCCTTCCGCCGCATTCAGATTATCCAATAACTGGAGTACTTGACGTTCGGCCAGCATATTCAGAATATCTTCTTCCTCTAACTCTTCCAGATTACGAAATTGCACACCAAAATTGGACACACCCTTGTCGGACAGCAACTGCGCGAGTTCCGTGCGCAAATCTTTTTTCAACACCCGCAACTGCTCAGTAAGTTGGGCCAGCAAACTGGTTATCTTGGGTTCCTCCTTGGCTCGACGCTCGGCGGCCAAGCGGAGCCGGGCCTTGCGGAAAAGCTGACGGGCAAAGGCGGCGCCTTCCTCTGCAACCTGATCGGGGTCCATCCCCGCGTCCTCAAGGATATCGTTCGCCATTTCCGTATCTTCGAGCGCAAGCTCGCCGAATCGCTCAAAAAGGCGCTGGATACGATCGTGTTCCGGGGTTGTCTTGTTCATAGCGATGAAGCGATAAGGGTGGCTACCCGAGGATGTCTTCCCAGCATTCGTGGCGAGCCATGGCAGATTCTATGCGTCGACGAAGTTTTCTGGAAAGCGTGTACACATCCTTTCGGTCAATGCCATGTTTCTGGGCGATTTCGGCAGGGCTTAGTCCAGCTATCAATCCCTTCATAATGACGCGCAGGCGCCTGTCGTCAGCCGTTTCTTGTTTCATGATGTTCATGAGCACCTTTTCGCACTCGGCCAAAGTAGCCAAAGCGAATGGATCGTGCATCAATCCGGGAAACGCATCCATATCGAGCGATCCATTTCTATCGCGGTATTTATTCTCCACCAATTTGGATTCATTGCTTATCAAACTTGAGATAACGCCGGCAAGATATTTCGTAAGATCAGTATCCTTGGCGGGATTCCATTTTCGTTTGCCTTCGAATACCAAAGTTTTTGCTTCCTGGACTATATCTTCGGGTTTCAGACCCCTGCGAAGGCGATACCCCCAAGCAATCTTATATTTCGTAAAAGAAACAAGTTTCGGGTATATTTTTTTCCAGTCAGCATTATCAAGTCGCGCAAGGATGTCTTCGGATGGGGGCATGCAAATAAAGTAGTTACCGGTTAGCTGATCGGTCCGGCCCGGACCGCTGAACAAGATCGCGTCGCGCCGGATCGCACGGGCTGTAAAGCAAGAACCGGACGCAACCATGACCCGTAAGATACGGCGCAGGCATCATATTGTCAAGCCTTTCCCGGAATTTTTTCCTCTCCACAGATACGGCAGTCTCTGCGTCCGTTTGAACGGTTTTGTCCGCCATGCCATAGCTCCACGATTCACGGCAAGGAAACCTTTGTGAAAATAAGTCCACCGTGTCTCGTTATATCAGGGAGGCGATAGCGGCGGATTTAATCAAACCGTACGACCCCGGCGCATCTCGCAGGACGATGCAATATGTCCCCTACTGGGCGTGACGTTTAATTGATCAGATACGCCACAGGAGGCGTACTATTCCCGTAACTCGTTGTCCTGCAACAAGTTATTTAATTGACCGGTAATTGACAGCAGATGCCGCCACCCCCTACGCCACCTCCACCACTGCTGCTGTGCCGCCGCCCATGCCGTGGCAGATGGCGGCGAGGCCGACGCGCTCGCCGCGACGGCGGAGGGCATGAATGAGCGTAGTTACGATCCGCGCCCCGGAAGCCCCGATGGGGTGCCCCAGCGCCACCGCCCCGCCCTGCACGTTGATTCGCTCCATTGAAACGCCCAACATCCGGCTGAAAAGCAGGTTATTGAGGGCAAACGCCTCGTTGTTCTCGAACAAATCCACCGCCGCAAGCGACAGGCCGGACTTTTCGAGCGCCCGCCGCGCCGCCGGAACCGGCGCCTCGGGAAACCGCCACGCCTCCCCCGCCGACCAGGCCGAACCAAGCCAGCGCGCCAACGGAACGAGCCCCCGGGCGGCTACCGCCTCCCCGGAAGCAAGCACCAGCGCCGCCGCACCGTCGCTGATCTGACTGCTGTTACCCGCCGTGAACACCCCCTCCTTCCGGAACGCCGGACGCAGCGCCCCCAGTTTCTCCGCCGACGTGTCCGGGCGAATCCCCTCGTCCGCATCCACCGCAACCGGCTTCCCCTTGACCACGCGCTCCACAGGAACGATCTCCCCCGCAAAGAACCCCTGCTCGCAGGCCTCCGCAGCGCGCCGGTGCGAGAGCACAGCCATTTCGTCCAGGTCCCGGCGCCCGACCCCGTACTCCGCCGCCAGCCGCTCCGCCTGCTCGCCCATGGCCTCCCCGCTCAAGGGGTCCGTCAGCCCGTCGCGCAACATCAAATCCACCAGCGGTTCGCCCGGGCCCGCCAACAAGCCGTACCCCCAGCGCGCCCGGGACGACAGAAAAAACCCGGCGCCAGACATGGATTCCACCCCGCCGCACAACAGCAGGTCCGCCTCGCCCGCCCGAATGAACGCCGCCGCCGTCATTACACTCATCATGCCGGACGAACAAACCATATCCAGCGCAAATCCGTCCACCGAATCCGGGATGCCCGCCTGTACGGCCGCCTGACGGGGAATAAGTTGCCCGTGCCCGCCCCGCAATACGTTGCCGAACGCATAGCCGTCCAGCGCTTCTCCGGGAACATTCCCCCGCGCAAGAGCCGCCCGCATCGCATGCGCCGCAAGGTCGGCAGGGGAATATTCCTTCAGCGCGCCCCCGAAACGCCCGATGGGCGTCCGCGCCGCCGCCACGATATACACGTCACGCATGGCATGGTCCTCCACGAATCCCCGTCACGTCAAGATAGCCTGGACCACATGCCCGTGCACATCCGTCAGGCGATACCGCCGCCCCTGATGCCGGAACGTAAACCGCTCGTGGTCTATCCCGAGAAGGTGTAGCAGGGTCGCCTGAAAATCGTGCACATGCACCGGATCGCGCACGATGTTGTACCCGAACTCGTCCGTCTGACCCCATGAAAATCCCTTTTTGATCCCGCCGCCGGCCATCCAGATGGTAAAGCACCGCGGATGGTGGTCGCGTCCGTAATTATCCTCCGTAAGCTTGCCCTGGGAATAATTCGTGCGCCCGAACTCGCCGCCCCAAACGATGAGGGTGTCGTCGAGCATGCCGCGTTGCTTGAGATCCATCACGAGGGCCGCCGAAGGCTGATCCGTATCCTTGGCCAGCACGCTGATTTCCCGGGGAAGATTCGCATGCTGATCCCATCCCTGGTGATACAGCTGGATGAAACGCACGTCGCGCTCGGCCAGGCGGCGGGCCAGGAGGCAATTCGCCGCAAACGTGCCCGGAATGCGGGCCGCTTCGCCGTAGAGATCGAACACATAGTCGGGTTCTTCGGAAATGTCCATCGTGTCGGGCACCGACGTCTGCATCCGGTAGGCCATTTCGTACTGGGCGATGCGCGAATTGATTTCCGGGTCCATCACGCGTTCGTGCTGGCGCAGGTGCAGTTCGCGCAGATAGTCCAGCATGCGCCGCCGGGTGGTTCGATTCACGCCCGGCGGATTGTTCAGGTACAGCACCGGGTCCTTGCCCGACCGAAACTGCACGCCCTGGTGCAGCGAGGGCAGAAAACCATTGCCCCAGAGCCGGGAATACAAGGGCTGGTCAAAATCGTTGCTCCGCGAAAGGAGCACGCAGAACGTGGGCAGATTTTCGTTTTCGGACCCGAGGCCGTAGCTCAGCCAGGAACCGATGGACGGACGGCCTGTCTGCTGGGACCCGGTCTGGAAAAAGGTGATCGCAGGATCGTGATTGATGGCCTCCGTATACATCGAATTGATGAAACAGAGTTCGTCGACGATCTGTGCGGTGTACGGCAACAATTCGCTGAGCATGCGGCCGCTTTGGCCATGGGTGGCGAAGCGGAAGCGGGAGCCTGCGAGCGGGAAGGATTTTTGATGGGCCGTCATGCCCGTAAGGCGCTGCCCCTGACGCACCGACTCCGGCAGCTGCTCGCCATTCATCCGGGCCAGCGTCGGCTTGTAGTCAAACAGGTCAAGGTGGGACGGCCCGCCGCTCTGAAACAGATAAATAACCCGCCGGATCTTCGGCGTAAAGTGGGGTTTGGCCAGGAAGCCTTTCATGGCGTCGTCCCCGCCCGGGCGCGCCAGGGCAGACCAGGGGTTCAGGAGGCTCGCCAAGGCGGCCGAACCAATCCCCAGGCTCGAACGGGACAAAAAATGCCGCCGGGTGCAGTTGTATTTCAGGTCGCAGAGTTCGTTCATGGCGTCGGGAAAAGCCTGTGCATGCGGGATCAGACGTCAGCGTTTGATGACGGCCTCGTCGAAATTCATCATGGTGTTGGCGACCACCGTAAGGGCGGCCAATTGCGCCGGGTCCAGGCGTTCGTCGCGCGGATGCTCGCCGACGGCAAGCAGGTCCAGCGCGCTCCTGCGGTCGGACGCAAAGGCCTGCAATTCCTCTTCGTACAGCCCGGCAAGCAGGTCCAACTCCTCGGCGTCGGGCAGGCGGCTGGTAAGCAGGCGGTAGCCCATGGCGATTTGCGCATGGACGCCGCCCTGCTCTTCCCGCAACAAACGTTCCGCCAGCAAACGGCTGGCCTCGACGTACTGAGGATCGTTCAGCAGCACCAGCGCCTGCAAAGGCGTGCTCGTGCTTTGCCGGCGCACCGTGCAAATGTTGCGCTCCGAGGCGTCGAAGTTCATCATCGACGGCGGCGGCGTGGTGCGTTTCCAGATCGTATACATGCTGCGGCGATACAGATTGTCTCCCTCGTCCTCCTTGTATTCCGTCGCATTGCGGGTAGCCAGTTCTTTCCACAGGCCCGCCGGCTGATAGGGCCTGACGGAAGGTCCGCCGATCTCGTCCACTAGCAAGCCGCTGGCCGCCAACGCATGGTCCCGTATCATCTCCGCGGGCATCCGGTAGTTGGGGCCGCGCGCCAGCAGGGTGTTGTCCGGGTCTCTTTCGAGCAAATCCGGCCCGGCTACGGAGCGTTGCCGGTACGCCGCAGACGTCACGATCAGTTTTTGCAGCGCCTTGACGTCCCAGTCCATATCCACGAACGCGACGGCGAGCCAGTCGAGCAGTTCAGGATGGGTGGGCAACGCGCCCTGGCTCCCGAAATCGTCGGGCGTAGACACCAGTCCGTTGCCGAAGTACAGCTGCCAGTACCGGTTCACGGTCACGCGCGCAAAGAGGGGGTTGCCCGGGTCGGTCAGCCACTGGGCCAGGCCCATGCGGTTGCGGGGCAGATCGTCCGAAAACGGCAGGACGGAAACGGGCGTGGCCCGCTCCACGCGCACCGTCGGCGCATCGTACTGCCCGCGATCCAGCATGTACGTAGGGCGCGGTTCGGGCAAATCCCGCATCGCCATCACTTCGGGCAACCCCGACATGATTTCGTTCTCCTTCCCCCGCGCCTCGGTGAGCGCAACGAAATCCCGCGCATACTGGGGCGACACGGTGGTGACATAATAATCGCGCAACGCGGCGCGACGGGCCTCCGCAGACCAATCCGCCGGTTCCGCCGTGCCGTGCGCGGCAGCCACCTCCAGAGCAGTCAGGCGCCGGTCGTAGATGCGAAATTCATCCACGGCGACGCTGTCGAGCCGGGGCGCATTGCCCCCCAAAAACCCGATGCGCAAATTGCCCGAGGCAGACGGCTCCAGAAACTCGCCCGTCGTGGGATTGATGGGAAACTGTATGCTCTGCTTCAGGTTGTCCACCGTGACCTCCGTGGCCATGCGCTCGCCGTCGAGGTACAGCGCCAGCCCGTCCGCGCGGCTGGACCCGTCGTAGGTCATCGCAATATGGCTCCACTGGCCCGCAGGAACCGGGTCGAGCGACTGAATCCGTATGGAATTATCCGGGTACACATGGTTCAGGCTGGCCGAAACCGTGCCGTCCTCCTCCAGCACGCAGAGATAGCCCTGCCGTCCGGTAAACAGCCCGGCGGTCCGGGTAAACAGCGGCCCGGCCACCTCCTCCCCGATCACGCGGAACCACAAACTGACGCTGAACGGCTCGTTGCGCTCGAAATAGTAGCGGTCCGCGCCCATGTCCAGAAAACCGTCGCCTTGCAGCGCGAGCGACGCGTCGAAACGGCCCGGCTCCGCGACCGGAATTTTGTCTATATCCCCGGAGAAAAAGCCCGGCGCGTCCGGATCGACCCGGTTTTCGAGATAATGCATCTCGTCCCCGTTGTCGTTTTCGCCCAGGTCAAACTCGTCGAGGGGGTAATGCCCGACCAACCCCTGCGGCGCAACCTCTTCCGAACCGGCCTCGAACCCGGCCAGCCAGTGTTCGAACCCTTCGTCGAAATCCGGATGGTCGATGGCCGTTTTTTCCTCGTAGGCCGCAATCTGCGCGCGCACCGGAGCCAATGCGTCCCGCGCCGCATCGTCCTCCAGAATCACGGTAGGGCTCGCCACGCCAGAGTACGGAGAGGAGCCGGATTCGTTGACGCTGTTGAAAAAGTCGAACAGCTGGTAATACTCCCGCTGGCTCACCGGATCGAACTTGTGGTCGTGGCACCGGGCGCATTCCATGGTCAACCCCAGAAACGCCGTTCCGAAGGTGTTCGTGCGGTCCGCCACGTACTCGATGCGATATTCCTCCAGCACGATGCCGCCCTCCTGACTCTGCAAGTGGTTCCGGTTAAAGCCGGTAGCAAGGCGCTGCTCGACCGTCGGGTCCGTATACAAATCGCCGGCCAGTTGCCAGGTCACGAACTCGTCGAACGGCAGGTTCTCGTTGAACGCCTCAATGACCCAGTCCCGCCAGGGCCACATGCTGCGCAAGCCGTCGTCCTGGTACCCATGGCTGTCGGCGTACCGGGCCACGTCCAGCCATTCCGTGGCCATGCGTTCGCCGTAGGCAGGCGAGGCCAGCAGCCGGTCCACCACCTTTTCGTAGGCGTTGTCGTCCGTATCGGTCAGAAAGGCGTCGATTTCTTCCAGCGTCGGAGGCAGCCCGGTAAGATCGAACGTGACCCGGCGAAGCAGCGTCTCCTTCGTCGCCTCCGCCGAGGGGCGCAACCCTTCCCGCTCCAGCCGGGCGAGAATAAAACGATCCACGCCGTTGCGGGGCCAGGACGGATCGTCGATGTCGGGAATGTCCGGCTTTACGGGCGGAATGAACGCCCAGTGCGGCTTGTACTCTGCGCCTTGTTCGATCCATTTCAAGATGATGGCGGCCTCTTCCGGCGTCACATGCAGGTTCGACTCCGCCGGGGGCATCCTGTAGTCCGGGTCCTCGGAGATCAGGCGATGAAAAATTTCGCTCTTCCTCAGGCTGCCCGGCGCGAGCGCAACCTTGCGGCGGCTTTCGCTGAGGCGCAGGAAGGCGCCCTCCTCGGTGTCGAGCCGGAACTCCGTGGCGCGGGCGTTGTCGTCCGGGCCGTGGCATGGAAAGCACCGGTCGGACAGGATAGGCTTCACATGGAAATTGAAATCCACCCGCTCCGGCAGGGTGTCCTCGCTGGCGGCGATCGCAGCAGGCACCTCGGGTTCGCATCCCGTCAGGCACAAAAAACCCGCAAGCAAGGCGCCCGCAGGAAGCAGCACCTTGAACAGGGCATTAAAAAAGACCGATAAAGACGGCGCAGGGCCGCGAACGTTTTCCATATCGTTCATGCGTGGGATGCTCCCTGAAATCGTTCCCCGAAATAATAGGAAATACGCACCTTCCATGAAAGGGCGCGGGGAAATTTCTTCACGCCGGGGCATTATGCATAATTTGCATAGAAGTCGGGGTTTCTATGCATAATCTGAATAGATCGGCGCGGGCCTATGCAATTATCGTATACTCCGTATCGGCATCTATGCATTTTTTGCATAATGATGGGGGTTTCTATGCAAAATATGCATAGTTAGGTGGAGGGTTTACCAAAACGACGCAACGCTCCGCCGAAACACATCGTTTTATCGATCTCTGGCCTGTGACGTGTGGCCTGTGGCCTTGCGTACGCGCCAACAGCGCCGCGCATCGTCCGGGCATCGTCCATGCAACCCCGGCATGCGGGCTTCATCAGCGTACGGTCAGGTATTGCACGCTGAACAAGTGGTTCGCATCCATCCATACCTGCTGCACGGCGAATCCGGCGCGCTCGGCCAGGCGCCGGAAGCGCTCCAGCGTGAACTTGTAGGAATATTCGACGCAAATCGGCTCGCCTGCTGCAAAAGGGACGACATGCCCGTTCACCTGCACGGTCTGATTGCGCGCGCTGACCAGAGACATTTCGATCCGCCCTTCGTCGGGATTGTAGACCGCCCGGTGCCGGAATGCGCTTAGGTCGAACGTGGCGCCCAGTTCCCGGTTCAGGCGGCGCAAGAGGTTCTTGTTGAACGCCGCCGTGACGCCTTCCGCATCGTTGTAGGCCGCCTCGACGGTGGGCCGGTCCTTCTCCAGATCTACCCCGATCAGGAGCCCGCCGCCCGGGCCCGCCGCCTCCGCCATACGGGCCAGGAAGTCGAGGGCCTCCTGCGGCTCGAAATTGCCTATGGTGGAGCCTGGGAAATACGCCACCGTGCGCGCCGCGTCGAACCCGGCGGACGGAACCGAAAAAGCGGCTGTATAATCCTCGGCGAGGGCGCGCATGGGAATATGCGGATACGCTTCCTGCAAGCGACGCATCGAGGCGGTCAGGTGCTCTTCGGAAATATCGATCGCCACATACCCCGCAGGCTCCTGCATCCGATCCAGCAGCAAGCGCGTTTTCAGGCTGCTTCCGCTGCCGTATTCGAGTAGCAGGCAACGGGGTCCCAGGCAGGCCGCCATCTCGTCGAGATGCGTTTCCATGATGGTGCGCTCCGTTGCGGTCGGATAATACTCCTCAAGTTCCGTAATGCGATCGAAAAGGCGCGAACCTTGCGCATCGTAGAGATACTTGCAGGGCAGGGATTTGGACGTGCGCCCCAGGCCCTCCAGCACGTCGGCGAGTAGCAGGTCGTCGGACGCAGGTTCCGAATCGCTTTCTGTATGGCGCTCCGGATGGGCGCCCGCAGACGGCTCCCTGCCGTTGCGAAGGGGGCCTTTCTGTGTGGAGGCCGGCGATGCGGACGGAGTCTGCGGTCCGCAGGAATTCCCGGGGGAAGAGGGTACGAAACGAGTCATAACTTCAAGGGCGGATAGCGTTCAGAAAAGAAAACATAACGGAAGGCGCCGCCGAGGGTGTAGCGAAGGGCCTACGAATGGTTCGGGACAGGGTTGCGGTTTTTTCCGGCGCAGATACCCCGATTACGAGTACGGGGTACGGGTTGATTACAAATCCCGGGCCAGCCGGAATCCGGTGAATTGCCAGGTGGCGTCCGGCGGAAAAAAGTTTCGGTAGGTGGGGCGTATGTGCGTCCGGGGCGTGGCGCAGGAACCGCCGCGCAGCACGAACTGATTGCACATGAACTTGCCGTTGTATTCCCCCAGCGCTCCTTCGGCGGGGGCGTAGCCGGGGTAGGGGTCGTACTGGCTGCGGGTCCATTCCCATACGTTTCCGTAGCGTTGCCGCAGCGAGGGCGGGTGGGCGCGCCCGTTCGTTCCGGCGGCGGACGGCGGGCAGGCAGGCCGGGGATGCATGGGGGCGTCTTCAAGGAAATGCCCGTCTCCGACGGACGAGCCGGCCGGTACGCATGCCGTCGGGGCGCATGCCGTCGCCGCAACCTCCCATTCCTGTTCCGTGGGCAATCGGGCGCCTGCCCAGCGCGCATAGGCGTCCGCCTCGAAATAACTGATGTGTACGACCGGTTCGTGGGGCGCGACGGGCTTCATGCCGCCCAGCGTGTACGTCTGCCAGACGCCGTCGCGCCGCTCCCAGTAGAAGGGTTCCGTCCAGGCCCGCTCCTGTACGACAGCCCACCCCATGGACAGCCACCATTCGGGCCGCTGGTATCCGCCATCCTCCATGAACGCCATGTATTCGGCGTTGGTGACGGGCCGGTCCGCCAGCAGGAAATCTTCCAGAAAACATCGATGCCGCGGCCCTTCGTTGTCGTAGGCGAACCCGCCGCCTGCATGGCCGACCTCGTAGACCCCCGCTTCGAACGGAACCCACGACAACGGCGTCGCGGCGCCCGGTTCCGGGTCAAAGGGTTCGTAGACGGGCCGCAGCGGATTCACCGAAAGCACATGCTTGATGTCCGTGAGAATCAGTTCCTGATGCTGCTGTTCGTGCTGAATGCCCAGTTCGATCGCTTTGGCGGCCTGCCGGGCGGCGTCCGGCTCCCCCTGCTCCATAAACCGGACAAGGTGTTCGTCCACATACCGCCGGTAGTCCATCACCTCGGCCACGGTGGGTCGGGAAATGTAGCCCCGGCGGTCCCGACAGTGCCGCTCCCCCGCCTGCACATAGTACGAATTGAAAAGGTACGGATACCCTTCGTGGTAGAGTGCATACGACGGCGCCCAGGGCTGCAACGCAAACGTCTCGAAAAACCAGCTCGTATGCGCAAGGTGCCACTTGGTGGGGCTTACGTCCTCCATGGTCTGAATCACGCAATCCTCCACGGCAAGCGGCTCGACCAGGCGCTCCGTGGTTCGGCGGACGCGGCGATACGTTTCGGCAAGCGTTCCGAGCGCAGCGTCGGAGGCTATGTCCGGCGAGGCGGCAGACATACGAAAATTCCTGTGTTGATTCGTCTGGTGGTTCGTCTGTTGATTTGTCCCGGCACGCCATACAGGATACGGTTATTTTACGGGATATGTCCATACCTTTTCATGAATCCCGCATCCTCTGCCCATGCCGCCTCTTCAGTCCGACCGTCGCCGGGACGCGCTTCCCGTCAGCGTCGAGGCGTATGCACCCCCTCCGGGTGGCGCCCTCCCCTTGCCGCGCTCCAGCGGCGTACTGTTGCACATTACCTCGCTTCCGGGACCGTACGGGGCGGGCGATCTGGGGCCGGAAGCGTACCGTTTTGCGGATTTTCTGGCGGAAACCGGCCAGCGCATCTGGCAAGTGTTGCCGCTCGGCCCGGCGGGCCTGGGAAATTCGCCCTATTCCAGCCCCTCCACGTTTGCCCTGGACCCGATCTTCGCCAGCCCGGACCTGATGGCGGAAGACGGTTTGCTGGACCCGGAAGCTGGCAGCGACGTCTTCGCTCCAAGCGCTCTGAACGATGCGAGCGCTCCAAACGATACGAGCGATACGAGCAATGCGAACCAGGGACACATGCTGGATTCCATCGAAAAAGGCCGGATTCCTGTGGAAACGCTCTTGTTGCATGCCCGGGAGGCCGCGCCGCCTTCCGGATGCACGGCGGATTTCGATACGGCCCGCCGCATCAAAACGTTGCTCCTGCAAAGGGCCTTCGAGCGGTTCGAGGCCGGAAAAACGCCCGTCGATCCGGCCGCCTTCGACGCCTTCTGCGCCGACGAGGCGCACTGGCTCGACGACTTCGCCCTGTTCATGGCGCTCCGGGCGGAATACGGACAGGTCGAATGGACCGCATGGCCCCGGAACCATGCCCTGCGGGACCCGGAAGCCCTCGAAGCGTTTCGCCGCAAACAGGGCGCCCGCATCCGGCAGCGGCAGTTCGCGCAATTCGTGACGTACGACCACTGGAACCGCCTCAAGCGCTACTGCAACGAGCGGGACATCCTGTTATTCGGCGACATCCCCATGTACGTGGCGCACGACAGCGCGGACGTATGGACGCATCCGCATCTTTTTTGCCTGGACGAGGAGGGGCGCAGCGCTTTTTCCGGGGGCGTCCCGCCCGATTATTTCAGCAAAACCGGACAGCACTGGGACAATCCGACGTACCGTTGGGATGCCATGCGGGCAGACGATTTCGCGTGGTGGGGCCGCCGGTTCGAAGCGATCCTGAACCAGGTGGACCTTGTGCGGCTGGATCATTTCCGGGGATTCGCGGCCTACTGGGAGATTCCTGCCGGGGAAGAAACCGCCGTGAACGGGGCGTGGCGAGACGGGCCGGGCCTGCCTTTTTTCGAAAGCATGGCGCGGCGGCTCGGTCGGCTGCCGCTGGTGGCCGAGGACCTCGGAATCATCACCGAGGACGTACGCGACCTCATCCGCACGCTGGGCTGCCCCGGCATGGCTGTGCTCCAGTTCGCCTTCGGCAGCGACGCGCGAAACCCGTTCCTGCCGCACAATCACCCCCGGAATCTCGTGCTGTACACGGGTACGCACGACAACGACACATTCCTGGGCTGGTGGGAGCGGCTGGCGGCGGATCCGGAGAAAAAGAGGGCGTACGATTTCGCCCGCGCCTACCTTGGAGTGGACGAACGTTCCGGGGAAGCCGTGCATTGGGCCGCGTTGCGGGCCGTGCTGGCGTCCCCGGCGGACTATGTCGTCTTCCCGATGCAGGACCTGCTGGGGCTGGGCGCGGCAGCGCGCATGAACACGCCCGGCACGCCCTGGGGTAACTGGGGATGGCGTTTTGCGCAAGAGCAACTGACCCCGAAAATCCACCGCCGCCTGACGCATCTCACAAGGACCTACGGACGCACAACCTGGTGAAAGGCGCGACGCGCCTCAGTATGCTGCACCTCAGTATGCGCTGATCAAGTCCGCAAAGATCAGGGCATCCCTTATTTCACCAGCGCCATAGGCCGGGTCTGCGTGCCCGTTTCCGTTTCGAGCACATAGGTGTACACGCCGCTGGGCCATCCGGAAGCGTCCAGCCGCACTTCATGTCGGCCCGCCGGATACAAACCATCCGCAGGAACGGCTACCTGCCGCCCCAGCAAGTCGTATACGGATAGTCGAACGCGCTCGACGTCCGACTGCGTCCAGGCAATCGACGTAGCCGGATTGAACGGGTTCGGATAATTTTGGGCCAGCTCCACGCCGAATGGAAGTTCCGGCGCGTCTTCCGCAGACACGACCCCCGTAGCAAGGAACCGGGCCCGAATGGCGAATGCATACTCGCTCAGCGACGGACCATCGGACACCTGAAATGCCGACAAGAAGTTCCAGTTTCCCTCCGGTGTGTACAGATACGACCGGTTTTCCGGCGAATCGGGTGTGCGGGGCACGGCCATATGAGTAAGGTAATTCTCGTCTTGCCCGGTGTTGACGAGGCCTATGAAGATGCGATCCTGCAAGTCCGAAAGCGGCGCATAATCCGCCGGCATGTCGATATGCAAAAACCAGGGTCTGTCGTCGGAAAGACGGTGCGACGCATAGGGACCCTCATCCACATCCACGCTGTAGAGTTGGTTGCCCGGCAAACTGTTTTCATCCATAGCCCATACCTTGAGCGTAAAATCGCGCGGTTGCAGGCCTGCGCCTATAAGATCGCTGTTCGCGTACTCGTTGTCGTACGAAGGCGCTATGGAAACAGAAGCCAAACGCGATTTGGGGGGCACGTCAAATATATTGGCTGCGATATGCCCCGCCCCGCCATTGAGAGGTATAAAGTTTTCTCCGGTATCGTAGGACACAATCGTTTCATCGAGCGCACCGTCCGAAGGAATATAGAACACCGGGCGGATGGGAAGCACATGATCGGCCAGCGTCGTGCTTTCGCCAATAATATGCACGTCTTCCAGAGCAGCCCAGCTCGGGAGCTGCGGGGGTACGTTCCTGTACCAATACGCCGCGTCTTTCGGCGCCGTATTATGGCGAGGGGATGTAACGAAAGCGAGGTAATTCACGTCGGTTCCCTTGTTGACGAGCCCTATAAAGATGCGATCCGGAAGGCTCGCAAGCACCGGGTCTTCTGCAGGAAGATCGACTTGCGTAAACAGATACGCAGGACCTGGAACAATATGATGTGCATCGGTTGGTTCCTCCACATCCAGACTATATAATTCCTGGCCCGGCGAGCCGTTCGAGGCCACCTTCCACACCTTGAGCGTAAAATCTTTGGGGGCGTCTATCCCAATCGGGGAACGCTCCAAATTGCTTAGATACGCCGGCGCCACCAGAACAGCGGTGAGGCGCCCGCCGGAGGGCACGTTGTAGCGCTGCGCCATGCGATCGCCTGCCCTTCCTGCGAAGACCGCCTCGTGCTTATACGTATCGTAGGCCAGCGTAACTTCCGGATATCCGGGATTCGCAGCATCGCCGTCTGTCGCTTGCAGCAACCGGTTGCCGTCCGCCTGGCCGTTCCGGGCATCGGACGCAGCATACTCATGGAGCCCTTCCTGGCGCGGCGCAAGGACCAGGTCCTGTTCGACGAGGACCTGTTCTTCTATCGTTACGATGTCGTTTCCGATGAAGACGCGCGGCTGGACTTGCGCAAACAGATCGCCGCTGGCCGCCAGGCCCCAGGCCAGGGCGACGAAAACGCCGGAAAGCAGGAACGCGCGGGCGCGGCGCAGCAATACAGTCGGGAGGGAAGAAGTACAAAAGGACATGGTTCGGGGGATTGCAGGTGATGTCTTGGGTGGAGGAGCGCGCCCGGCATGCCGGCGGACTCTTCATGTCAAGCAAACATGTCAAGCAGACATGTCAAACAGAACATTCGCATAAAATACAGCGCAAAAGGCGGCTTGTCAAGCCCTGAATGCAGGTATCGCGGCTTGGGCGGGGCGCTCGCTGTCTTGCCATCGCCTTGCTGCGAGGCGGAATGTTCCCGGGACGTACAGAGAGACAAAAATCATATCCCTCACCGGGGCAACCGCAGCGCCACCGTGGAAAACGCTTCCACGAGCATTCGTCCGTCCGCAATCCGGTCCCCCTCCAGAAAGCCTTCGTCGCCGGAAACCCCGGGCATATCCATGCCGCACACGAACTCCCAGAGGCCTTGCGGCGAGTCCGTTCCGACGCAAAGCAGCGTTTCTGGCGGGGGCAGCGCAAAGGTTGCGTCGCGCGACCCGGCATTGAATAAAACCAGCATGGTGTCGTCCTCGCGCTTGCGGCCCGCTGCGTCCAGGCCATGAAGGCCGCCCCCGCAGAGCAGCACGCCGAACGCCTGCAATCCATGGTTCGTCCAGTCGTCGCGCGTCATTTCGCGCCCGTCTGGATGCCACCAGAACACGTCGCGGGCGCCCTGATCGTCCGTCTCGCCCCGCAAGAAGAAACGCCGCCGAAAACTCGGGTGCGCCTTGCGAAGCGCCGCCATCTTCCTGGTGAACGCCAGAAAAGCCCGCTTCCGGTCGTCGAGGTTCCAGTCGTACCAGGTCAGTTCGTTGTCCTGGCAATACGGATTGTTGTTCCCTTCCTGCGTATTGGACAATTCGTCGCCGCCCAGCAGCATCGGAACGCCCTGCGCAAGCAGCAGAGTGGCCATCAGGCTGCGCTTGCGCCGCTCGCGCACGGCGATCACGTCCGGGCGGTCCGTAGGGCCTTCCTCGCCGCCGTTGGCGCTGTAATTGGGTTCGTGCCCGTCCCGGTTGTTTTCTCTGTTCGCATGGTTGTGCTTGCGCTCGTAACTGACCAGGTCCTCCATCGTGAACCCGTCGTGGGACGTGACGAAATTGACGGTGGCGGACACGCGCCGATGCGGCGCCCGGTATATGTCGTTCGACCCCGCGTACCGGGTCGCAAAAACGCCCTGCATCCCCGCGTCGCCTCGCCAGAACCGGCGGACGACGTCCCGAAAGCGCCCGTTCCACTCCGACCAGAGCCACGGAAACCCGCCGACGCGGTACCCGCCGGGCCCCACGTCCCACGGCTCCGCGATCAGCTTCACGCGGCTGAGCACGGGATCCTGCTCGACCAGCGTAAAAAAGGCGGACGCCATGTCCACGTCGTAATGCGGGCGCGCCAGGGTCGTCGCCAGGTCGAACCGGAATCCGTCCACATGCATGTCCTGCACCCAATACCGCAAGCTGTCCATCACCAGGCGCAGCACTTGCGGGCATCCGGCGTCCAGCGTATTGCCCGTGCCCGTATAATCCGACAGGTAGCGAAGCTGGCCGGGATTTTTCTTGTAGTACGAAAAATTATCCAGGCCCCGCAGGGACAGCGTGGGGCCCAGCCGGTTTCCTTCCCCGGAATGGTTGTACACCACATCCAGAATCACCTCGAAACCCGCCGCGTGCAACGTCCGCACCATCTCCTTGAACTCCCGCACGGCGCCGGCGAGGCCCGACGCCGCGTACCCCGGTTCCGGCGCGAACCAGCCCAGCGTATTGTATCCCCAGTATTGATGCAATCCGGCCTCGAACAGGCGGCGGTCGTGCACGTGGGCATGGACGGGCAACAACTCGATGGCCGTGACGCCCAGGCTCCGCAGGTGGTCCAGCACCGGCTCCGAGGCCAGGCCCGCGTAGGTCCCCCGCAACGCCGGGGACACGTCCGGATGCCGCTTGCTGATCCCCTTGACGTGCGTTTCGTAGATAAGGGTGTCTTCCCAGGGAATGTCCGGCGGACGGTCGTCTCCCCAATCGAACCGCTCGTCCACGATCGCTCCGAGCGGGGCGTACGGCGCGCTGTCGAGGTTGCTGAAAAGAAGGTCCTCTTCGGGCGTTCCGAGAACATACCCGAACAGGCTGTCATGCCAGGCAAGCGGCCTGCCCACCGCCTTGGCGTACGGATCGAAAAGCACCTTGTTCGGATTGAACCGGTGGCCCTGTTCGGGATCGTACGGCCCATGTACGCGATAGCCGTAACAGGCTCCCGGACGCAGGCCGGGCGCGTAGCCATGCCACATGGGACCCGTGCGTTCGGGCAGCGCCATCGTGTCCGAGGGCGCGTCCGCGGCGCCATGCTCGAACAACACGAGTTCCACCTGCTCGGCGTGACGACTGAACACCGAAAAATGGACGCCTTCGCCGTCCCAGTGCGCACCGGGCGGATTCGGCGAGCCGGGCCATATCCGGGCCTGTTTTTCCGGTTTTTTCGCGTTTTCCGGTCTTTCGGGATGCGATCCCGCTGATTTCAACGTACCTTCAGGCATCATGCGCATAACTCGGGGGTAGCATAAAACATATCCAAAAGGCATTCCGAAACCACGAAAACCGCCACCCGTTCCATCGCACCCGCAAACAGGCCTTCCTTCGCCCGCCCGACGCACATTGTACATGGATGATTTGAATTTGTCGGAAGATGCTTCTCGCCCGGCGCTTGTCGGGCTTTCGCCGTGCGCGGACGAAGGTCGCTGGCCCGTACGCAGGTTTCTCGGGGAAGAAATGACGGTCCAGGCCGACCTCATCACCGAAGGCCATGAGCGCATCGCGGCGGAACTCCTCGTGCGCCACGAGGACGACGAAGAGGAGACGGCCCTCCCCATGACGCTGCGCTACAACGACGAATACCTCGCGTCGTGGACGCTGGACCGGCTGGGCATGTGGTTCTTTCGGGTGCGGGCCTGGGCCGACCCCTTTACGACATGGCGAGATCAGTTTGCGCGGCGGGTGGAAACGGGCGACCCGGAGGTCGCAAGCGAACTCCTTGTGGGCGCGGGCTTCCTGAAACGCGCTGCGCAGAGCGCTCGCGGCAAGGATCGGAACGCGCTGCTGCGCTACGCCCGGGCCATGGAAGCGGGAAACGCCGAGGCCGCGCTGGAAGAGGAGGTTGTTGCGCTCGCCCGGGCCTATGATCCCCGACCGGGCATGATCGAGAGCGCTTCGTACGCCGTGCAGGCGGACCCCGTGCTGGCGCGCTTCGCCGCCTGGTACGAATTCTTTCCGCGCTCCGCGCCCTGCGGCAAGCGCCGCCCCCACGCCACGCTCGACGATGCGGCGAACCTGCTGCCGCGCATCCGGGAACTCGGGTTCGACGTCGTATACCTGCCTCCCGTGCATCCGATCGGACATACGCATCGCAAAGGCAAGGACAACAGCCCCATTGCGCAGCCGGACGACCCGGGCAGCCCCTGGGCCATCGGGGCCGAGGCCGGGGGCCACAAGGCCGTGCACCCCGATCTGGGCGGGCTGGACGCCTTCGACCGGTTCGTAGCCAAGGCCAGGCAATGCGACCTGCATGTGGCGATCGACATTGCGTTCCAGGCGTCCCCGGATCATCCCTGGGTGCGCGAGCATCCCGACTGGTTTCTGCATCGGCCCGACGGCTCCATCCGGTATGCGGAAAATCCGCCCAAGAAATACCAGGACGTGTACCCCCTGAACTTCCTGTCGCAAGACCGGGAGGGCCTGTGGAACGAACTGAAGAGCGTGTTCGAGTTCTGGATCGACCGGGGCGTGCGGGTATTTCGCGTAGACAATCCCCATACGAAACCCTTTGCCTTCTGGGCATGGTGCCTCGGCGCATTGCACAGGCGCCATCCGGACCTGATTTTCCTGTCCGAGGCGTTTACGCGGCCCAAAATCATGTACGAACTGGCCAAACTGGGCTTCAACAATTCGTACACGTACTTCGCCTGGCGCAATACGAAAGAGGAACTGGTCGGGTATTGCCAGGAATTGTATGCGTCGGAGGTCGGAGAATTCTTCCGTCCCAATTTCTGGCCGAATACGCCGGACATTCTGAACGAATACCTGGTGCAGGGCGGACGGCCTGCGCACATCGTTCGGCTCGCGCTGGCCGCCACGTTGTCCTCCGCGTACGGCGTGTACGGCCCGCCGTTCGAACATGTGGACGCGGCGCAACATCCGGATCGGGAAGAATATGCGAACAACGAAAAATACGAGATCCGGACCTGGAACTGGAACGACCCCGACTCGCTGCAACCGTTCATGCAACGGCTGAACCGCATCCGCCGGGAAAATCCGGCCCTGCAACATATGCGGAACCTGCGGTTTCACGATACGGACAACCCGCAGTTGCTTGCGTACTCGAAACGATTCGGCGAAAACCGGATCGTCCTGCTCGTCAACCTGGACCCGCATGGCGCGCAGCAAGGGTGGCTTTCCCTGTCCCCCGGCGACCTGGGCCTCCCGGAACACGAAGACTGGACCATGCGCGACCTGCTTGCCGAAGCGGATGCCGCCTGGCACGGCGCGATGCATTACGTCCGGCTCGACCCACGCAAAACGCCCGTGCGCATTTTCCGCGCCGAACAAGCGCATCCATCCCCGAAGTCGCCATAACCTATGACTCGAAAACCCGCTCGACGCTCCTGGTTAACCAGCGAAGAAATACAACAACTTCAAGAGGGCGCCTTTTACCGCAGTTACGAAAAACTGGGGGCGCACCTCGACAAGGACGGCGTCTGGTTCGCCGTGTGGGCTCCGGGGGCCAGCGCAGTCTCCGTGCTGGGAGCATTCAACGACTGGGATCCGGACGCCCATCCGATGCGCCGCCGCAGGGGGGGCGTCTGGGAAAAGCGCGTGCGCGGCGTCCAGAGCGGACAACACTATAAATACCGCATTGCGCGAGACGGCTACTCGGTGGACAAGACGGACCCCTACGCCTTCGCCATAGAGCCGCCTGCGCCCGGCGGAGACGCTTCGTCGGGCCTCGCTTCGCTGGTCTGCGACCGGGACTACGCATGGGGGGACGAGGAATGGATGGGTCGGCGAAAAGGCCCGGATTCGCTGGACCGACCCGTCTCGATCTACGAGGTGCATCTCGGCTCCTGGCGAAAACGGGGCCTGTATTCCCTCGGCTATCGGGAGATTGCAGAACCCCTGGCCGATCACGTAGAGCGCCTCGGCTTCACGCATGTGGAGTTCATGCCGGTCATGGAGCACCCGTTCTATGGCTCCTGGGGGTATCAAGTGGCGGGCTACTTTGCCCCTACCTTCCGGTATGGGGCGCCCGCAGATTTCAAGTATCTGGTGGATTACCTGCACCAGCGCGGCATCGGGGTACTGTTGGACTGGGTGCCGGCGCACTTCGCCACCGATCCGCAGGCGCTCGTGTTCTTCGACGGCGGCACGCTGTACGAGTACGACGACCCTGCCATGCGATACCACCCCGACTGGGGCACGTACGTGTTTGATTACAACAAGCCGGGCGTCCGCAATTTCCTGATTTCGAATGCGCTTTTCTGGCTGGACGAATACCACATGGATGGATTGCGTTTCGACGCCGTGGCCTCCATGCTCTACCGGGATTATTCGCGGGGCGCCGACTGGACCCCGAACATGTTCGGAGGGCGGGAAAATCTCGAAGCCATCGACCTGCTCAAAAAAGTCAACGAGATGGCCTATGCGCACGAGACGGAAATTCTGATGATCGCCGAGGAGTCCACCGCATGGCCGGGCGTCTCCAAACCCACCTACGACGGCGGCCTCGGCTTCCTGTACAAATGGAACATGGGATGGATGCACGACACGCTGGAATATATGGAAAAGGACCCGGTCTACCGGAAGCATCATCAGAATCTGCTCACGTTCCCGCTGCTCTACGCCTACTCCGAACACTACATTCTGCCCCTGTCGCACGACGAGGTCGTGCACGGCAAGGGATCGCTCTGGGATAAAATGCCTGGGGACGACTGGCAAAAAGCGGCGAACCTTCGCCTCCTGTACGGACACCAGATAGGGCATCCGGGCAAGAAACTCCTCTTCATGGGCGGAGAGTTTGGGCAAACATCCGAATGGGACCACGACCACGCCATCGACTGGGATGCGCTGAAGGATCCGCTGCACGAGGGCGTCATGGCCTGGGTGCAAGACCTGTACGCGCTGTACCGCACGCATCCGGCGTTGTGGAACGACCGACCCGAGGGGTTCGAATGGATCGACTTCGGGGATGCGGACGACAGCGTGATCAGTTACATCCGGCGCGGGGCGGGCCGGACGCTCGTGTTTCTGTTCAATTTCACGCCCGTGCCGCGCTCCAATTACCGCATCGGCATGCCTGCGGAAGGCTGCTGGCGGGAACTCCTCAACTCCGACGCCCAACGGTACGGAGGAAGCGGCGTGGGCAATCTGGGCCATGTCGATACGGAATCCATACCGTTCCATGGACGAAACCAGTCCGTTGTGGGGACGCTGCCGCCGCTTGCCGTCGCCATCCTCGAACTGGAAGAAACGGACGGATAATGCCGCCCGCGTCCGCGCCCGGCCTATGCGCCTCGCGGACGGAAAGCGCGGAAAACATCTTGGGGCCAGATAGCGTACAAGATGGGATGGGGCCGAAACGCATTCCCTGCACACCACAACGAATTCACATTTTATTCACACATAACGAAATAACGACGCTATGGCGCACCAACTCCCCCACTTGCCCTACGCCTTCGACGCACTGGAACCCGTGATCGACGAGCGGACCATGCGGATTCACCACGGCAAGCATCATCAGGGCTACGTCAACAAACTGAATGCCGCGCTCGAAGGGCAGGACGCATTGCAGAACCTGTCGGTGGAAGACCTGCTTCGCAACATAGGCAACGTCCCCGCATCCATTCGGGGAGCGGTCCAGAACAATGGGGGCGGACACGCCAACCACACCTTGTTCTGGAGCATTATGTCGGGGAGCGGCGGGGGCGAACCCGGCGGAGACCTTGCGGCGGCGATCGACGCGGCGTTCGGCTCGCTCGATGCGTTCCGGGCGACCTTTGCAGCGAATGCGGCTGGGCGGTTCGGAAGCGGATGGTCCTGGCTGGTCGTGGACGGCGACGGCGCCCTTCAGGCCTGTTCCACGGCGAATCAGGACAGCCCGCTCATGCAGGGACACACGCCGATTCTGGGCCTCGACGTCTGGGAACACGCCTACTACCTGAACTACCAGAACGACCGGGTCGCCTACGTAAACGCCTGGTGGAAGGTGGTGGACTGGGATCAGGTCGCCAGCCGTTTCGCCGCTGCGCGCTAACGCGGGCGCGGGCGCTTGCCGACCCGGCGGCGCCATGAAAGAACGTGTCGTACAGCGTCAAGGAAATACAGTATACCATCCAGGGAGAAGGGGCCCGTACGGGGCGTCCGGCGGTTTTCCTGCGCTTTGCCGGGTGTAATTTGTGGAGCGGGCGGGAGGCGGACCGGGCTACCGCCACCTGTTCCTTCTGCGATACGGATTTCGTGGGGACGGACGGTCCCGGAGGCGGTCGCTTCGCCGCGGCCAGCGACCTGGCCCGCGCCGCGGCCGCCTGCTGGCCAGCGGGAAAAGGGGCCCGCTATGTGGTCTGCACCGGCGGCGAACCTCTCCTGCAACTGGATTCGCCACTCGTAGCCGCCCTGCACGAGGAAGATTTCGAGATAGCGATCGAAACGAACGGAACGCAGGCGCCGCCGGAAGGGATCGACTGGATTTGCGTGAGTCCGAAAGCGGACGCCGAACTGCTCTTGACGCGGGGCGACGAGCTGAAACTGGCGTACCCGCAACCCCTTGCACCGCCCGAGCGGTTTGTCGGCCTTCCGTTCCGGCATTTTTTCCTGCAACCGATAGACGGTCCCGACCTGGAACGCTACACGCAACAGGCCGTCGCGTATTGCCTAAGGCACCCGACCTGGCGGCTTTCGCTCCAGACGCACAAGCTGCTGGGCATTCCGTAAGCGCGGACGGCGCGCTGCCCTCCGAACGCGTTCCAGACACGCTCCAGACGCCCTCCGTAACGCGCTCCAAATACGCTCAAAATACCCGGAGGGACGGCTACGGGGAAAGGCCTATGGCTCGCAACATGGCGTCGAGGTCGGACGCGGACAATGCGCCGCGCGCCCGCAACGCGTCCAGCGCCGCGCGGACTTCACCAGGATCGGTTGCGGCGTCGCCCGGACCAGCGTCTGCGCGGTCCCCTTCTTCCAGGGCGCCCAGCATCGCTTCCTGCAAAAAGGCCGCCACATACTGGCACGCCCCGGGCCTGCCGGAAAAGTCCAGAACCACATCGAATGTGGCGCGCCCCCTGTTTACCTGAATCGTCATGCTCCGCCCGCCCATCAGTTTCCGCTTCTCCTCCACGCCGACCATATCCGCATAGCGCACGTCCCGAACCGGCGACAAGTCGTTGTTCTGGAACACCAGACGATCCGCCGTGAACACGGCTCCGTCCTTGGCGTTGCCGATGCGCGTGGCGTCGTACAGGGCCAGCGCGTCGGACTCGGACACGCCCGCCGCATAATCGCGGAGCGCATTGCGCAGTTTCTCCCGGGGAATCCGGGGCGCCACGTACAATCCCAGGCCGGGATCGTGCGGAAGGAGCGTCTCCACGAGGTGCTGCATGGCTATGCGGTTATTCCGGGTTCCGGGATGCAGGGCCTGTTCCCGAACATCCACAGGGCACGGGATAGAACATGGGACAGAACATAGGGCAAAACATTAGCGCGGCGCTAAAAGAATCCGAGGGTCACGTCCAGCAGGCCCGGCGCAATGCCCAGGATCAGCAACGCTGCGGCGCACGCAACCAGCACGACCCGCAACGCGAGCGGCGCCGAAAACGCCGCGTCCGGCGGAGCGCCCCCCGACGAAGAAAACGACGACGCATCCTCCGGGGAACGCATGAAAAAGACGTACAACACGCGCAGATAATAAAAGGCCGACACAACGCTGGCAAGCACCCCCACCACGACCAGCCAGGCATAGCCGGCGTCCACGGCGGGCGCAAATACCGCATACTTGCCCAGAAAGCCGCCGAACGGCGGAAATCCTGCCAGGCTGAACATGAAGCACCCCATGGCGACGCCGAGGAGCGGCTTGCGAAGCCCCACGCCCGTCAGCGAATCGAGCGTTTGCTCGCAGCCCGCCTTCCCGTCCCATTCCAGAAAGGCCATGACGCCGAATGCGCCGATATTCATCAGCGTGTACACAAGCAGGTAGTACAGTGCGCCGGACCAGCCCGCCGCTCCGCCCGCGGTCAGGCCGACCAGAATATACCCTCCGTGCGCAATGGAGGAATAGGCCAGCATGCGCTTTACATTCGATTGCACGACCGCCAGCAGGTTGCCCAGCGCCATCGTCACGGTCGCAACAACCGCGAACAGGGGGCGCCAATCGTCCACGGAGGCGATATCGCGCAAAATCAGGATGAGCGCGCCGAACGCCGCCGCCTTCGACGTAGTGGACATGTAGCCCGCCATGGTGGTCGGCGCACCCTGGTATACGTCGGGCGTCCACATATGAAACGGCACCGCCCCCACCTTGAAAAAGAACCCGATCAACAATAGCGCCACGCCCGCCCGAAACAGCATCACCCGACCGGTTGATTCAAGTCCGGCGGCCATCTCCGGGAGATACATGGTCCCGGTCGAGCCATACATCAAGGCGATCCCGTACAGGAAAAAGCCCGTGGCGAACGCCCCCAGCAAAAAATACTTGAGCGCGCTCTCGGCGCTTCCCTCGTTGCCCCGCAACAATCCCGCCATGACGTACAGCGAGACGGACATCGTTTCCAACCCGATGAACACCGCCGCCATATGGTTCGCCGCGCCAAGCACCATCATCCCCACCGTGGCGAACAGAATCAGCGTATAGACTTCGCCGTATTCCTGGCCTGCCCTTTTCCAGTACGAAGGCGAAAGCGCCACGGTAAGCAACCCGCCGGACAGGATGACGATATTCACAAACGAGGCATACCCTCCCGTACGAATCATCCCGTAAAAGGCCGTTCCGGCTTCCTTGTCGAGGTGCATGGCCTCAAGGAGCATCCCGACGGCAAGCACCGCCCCGGAGGTCCACGCCAGTTCGCGCAGGCTGCTTCCGAAAGCATCCCGAACCACGAGCCAAACCCCCGCCCCCGCAACAAGCATCAGGGCCAGGGTCGCCAGCATATCCCCCGGAAGGGCGTCGTAAAAACGAATCAAGTCTGTTTCCATGGGATTGGAATCGCAACATTTCCGGAGCGCAACCCCGAAAATGCGCCTGAAACACGGTTCACAAACGGTCTATTTTCTTCGCCAGCGCCACATCGAACGCCGTCACCTTGCCGCCCGCATCGTGCGTGTTGAGCGCAAGCGTGACCCGGTTGTACACATTGCGCAGGTCCGGATGATGGTCCAGCGCTTCGGCTTCGAACGCCACCCGGACGATGAACGCCATGGCCTCCCGAAAATCGCCAAACGTACGCTGCTTGACGAGCCGGTCGTCCTCAAAGGTCCACCCGTCGAGCGTGTGCAACGCCTGGGCGATTTCTGCGTCGGAAAGCGGTTGTCGAGACATAGGGAATCGGAGTATGCGGCGTCCGGGCCGCCGTGCATGCGAAGGGACCTATACGGGCACGACCCATCCGCTGTAAAAAACGAGCCAGACCACGAAATACACGGGAACGAGGATCGGCAACGAATACTTCACGAAATACCCCACGAAGCTGGGCACGTCGACGCCGCTGGATTCGGCAATGGCTTTCACCATAAAGTTCGGCGCATTGCCGATATACGTCATGGCGCCAAAGAACACCGCGGCCACGGAAATGGCCTGCAGAAATACCCACGAGTTTTCGACGGCGCCAGGCGTCGCAAATTTCACGACGTCCGCCACCGTATTCACATCCAGCCCATCAAACTTGCCCATCGACGCTGCCAGGAAATTGAGGTACGTCGGGGCATTGTCCAGAATGCCCGAAAGGGTTCCCGTAGCCCAGTAGAACATGCCTACGGACAGCGATTCGGAATTCTGGCTGGCGAAATTGCTGATGAGTTGAAGCGCAGGCTGCATCGTGGCGAAAATGCCCAGAAACAGCCACCCCACCTCCCGGATAGGCTCAAAGGTGAATTCGTTCTTCTCAAGGGCCGTCTTGTCGGCGGATACGAACGCCAGAACGCATACCGAAAACATAATGATTTCGCGAATGCCGAACGGCAAATGCATGCTGCCTATGTGCAACCGGGGCACCCAGTCGAACACGTTCGGATCGATGAACACGGAAATAATAACCACCGCGACCCATAGGAAATTCTTCCGGCCCACGACGGACATCAGCCCGCGAGAAGCGTCCACGACAGGCGCCTGGTCCTTATTCCGCGCATCGATGACATAAAAAATGGCCAGCAGCAGCAGCATGGTCGGCAGCCAGATATACCAGACATGCGTGAACGTCCAGAAAAAAGGCACGCCGCGCAAAAAGCCGAGGAAGAGCGGCGGATCGCCTATCGGCGTCAGGCCGCCGCCCACATTGGCGACCAGGAAAATGAAAAAGACGATATGATAGGGTTTCAGGCGGCCCCGGTTGAGGCGCATATAGGGCCGGATGAACAACATGGCGGCCCCGGTCGTGGCGATCAGGTTCGCAATGACAGACCCCGCAAACAGCAAGATGGAATTCGTCCAGGGGGTTCCGCGCGCGTTCAGGCTGAGGAAAATGCCCGAAGCCGCAATAAACAGGGACGCAACCAGTGCAATGAAGGACAGAAACTCGGTCAGCGCATGCACCATAGGCACGGGCGAACCCAGCACGAACAGATAATAGATCGCCACGAAGGCCCCAAGCGCCACCGCATACTTCGGATAGTGCTTGTGCCAATGATGGGAATAAAAAAGCGGCCCGGTGGCAATCATGATGAGCAGCGTCAGGAACGGCAGGACAAGCCATACGGGAGGCAACGGACCGTGATGATCTCCCTCGCCGTGCTCCTCGTCCGCCGCATGGGCGTCGCCAGACGCCGCATGCTGCAGATCCTCGTGCGCGGCCTCGTCGGCATGGGCGCCGGCGGCTTGTTCTGCGCCGGCCTCCTGCAGCAGATCAGGAGGCGCCGACCAGGCCGCGTTCGGCAGCAGGAAGCCTCCCGCCAGCCATAGCGCCGCCGCAAGCGTCAGGCCGCGCGAAAGATGGAAGAGACCGGCAACACGAAAGGGGGAAACAAACATGGCGTATGGGATCGATTAGTCGCCAGGCTCCGAACGAAGCGCTTCGGACACATCCGCGGCGGGCTTCGAACCGGAGACCGGAGAAGCATTTTCAAAAAAACGGGCGGCGTCTTGCGCAGGGCGGGCCTCCTCCGCAGACATGCGCTTTGCGCGAATCGAATCCAGCAAAAACCGGGTGGCCGGTTCGCTCTTTTCCAAAAACCGGTTTGGCGCAAAGCCCAACACAAACATAAGCACAACCAACGGAATCATGAGCGCAATTTCGCGGCCCGTCATGTCGCGCAGGCTCCGATTCGCTTCGTGGTCGAGTGTGCCGAAAAACGTCTTGTAGATCATCCACAGAAGATATACGGCGGCCAGAATAACGCCGGAGGTCGCGGCGGCGATCAGCACGGGATGGCCAATCACGTCGCTCCGAAAGGCCCCGAGGAGAATCATGAATTCGCCGACGAAGCCGTTCAGGCCCGGCAGCCCGGCGGACGCCAGCACCGAGAACACCATGAAAAACGTCAAGATGGGAACGGTCCGGGCAATCCCCCCGAAATCGTCCATTTCCCGGGTATGGCGGCGCTCGTACAACATGCCGAGCAGTAAAAAGAGCGCCCCGGTGGACAAGCCATGATTCACCATCTGAATGAGGGCGCCCTGCATGGCCTCCATCGTAAACGCAAAAATGCCGAGTACGACGAACCCGAGGTGGCTAATGGACGAATAGGCCACCAGTTTCTTGGCGTCGGACTGTACCCGGGACACCAGCGCACCGTATATAATGCCGATCACCGCAAGAATGGCGAACGGCAATGCGTAATCGTACGCCGCATGCGGAAAAAAGGGCAGGCAAAAACGCACAAGCCCATAGGTCCCCATCTTGAGGAGTACGCCGGCAAGAATCACCGACCCCCCCGTGGGCGCTTCCACGTGTGCGTCTGGAAGCCAGGTATGCAGGGGGAAAATGGGCACCTTGACGGCAAAGGCCAGCGCAAAAATCGGGAACAGCCAGGCTTGCAGGCTCGTCGGGGCGGCGAACGCCAGCAGTTTGTACCAGTCCGTCGTGAACACGCCGCCGTTCACGGCGTCGCCCGCCGCATAGCCGAGGTACAGAATCCCGACCAGCATAAGCAGGGACCCCGTCAGCGTGAACAGCACGAACTTGACGGCGGCATAGATGCGCCGGGGGCCGCCCCACAACCCGATGATGAAATACATCGGGATCAGCGTAAGCTCGAAAAAGACATAAAACAGAAATACGTCGAAGGCGCAGAAAACGCCTGTGACGCCCGTCTGCAAAATGAGCAACAGCGTGTAATATCCCTTGCGCCGCTTGGTTATGTAATGCCAGGACGAAAGGACCACGATAGGGCCGAGCAGCGTCGTAAGCATCACGAGCAGCAGGCTGAGCCCGTCGATCCCTACGAAATACTTGATGTCCACGCTTTCCGGAAACCAGGCCACCTTATCGACCAGCTGAGCCGTCCCGCCCAGCTCCGGGGACGCATCGAAGGCCGCGAAAAGCCCGAGCGACAACAGAAACGCGGCCACGGTCGTACCCAGCGCCACCCACCGCACCATGCGATCGCTGCGCGCCATGAGGGTCAGCGCCGCCCCCGCAAGGGGCAGGAAAATGACCAGAGATGTGATATACGGAATCGACATGGCCTCCAGAAAATCACAGGGCAAGCATGAGCGCCAGGACCAACACGGTGCCCAGCACGATCGCGGCGGCGTAGTGCTGCACGCGGCCGGTTTGCACGCGGCGGGCAAGGCGGCTTGCGGAAGCAACGAGGGCGGCCAGGCCGTTTACCGCGCCATCCACCACCCGCGCGTCGAACGCGGCGCAACCCTGCTTGGCCAGCCGCAAGACGGGACGGACCACGATACGGTCGTACAACTCGTCCCAGAAGTATTTCCCGCGCCATATCCGGTGCAAACCGCCCAGGCGGCGGGCGAGGCGTTCGTCGAACGCCAAGCCATGCGTTTCATAGGCCCGTATGGCGAGCCCCAGTCCCGCCACCGCAATGAGCGCCCCGAAAAGAAGCAATCCCCATTCGATCCAGATAAACCCGGGGCCATGTTCCACGGCGGGCGGCTCCGCTACGGGTCCGCCCCAGGGCGCCCCCAGCCAATGATGGATCCAGTTGTACTTGCCATGCCCGATCACGGCGGGCAATCCAATAAACCCGGCGACGCAGGACAGCACGGCAAGAATTTTCAGGGGCAACGTCATGGTCCAGGGAGATTCGGCGGGACGCACCCGGTCGGCGGCGGGCCACCGCGACCGCCCCTGGAAGGTCAGCATATAGGACCGCATCATATAGAACGCCGTCAGGAAGGCCGTAACGATCCCGACGCCCCAAACGAACCAGGCGTACGTATGCCCGTCGTACCCATACTCGAACACCCGAAAGAGAATCTCGTCCTTGGAAAAGAACCCGGCGAGCGGCGGTAAGCCTGCAATGGCGCACGTAGCGACAAGGTAGGTCAAGGCCGTGGCGGGCATATGCCGGGACAGGCCTCCCATCGTCCGCATGTCCTGCGGATCGAACGCATGCGCAGCGCGCTCGTCGGATTCATCGGATTCGGCGGATTCAGCGGCGTCCGGGGCGGGCAACAATCCTTTCTCCTCCAGATCGTGCTCCACCCCATGCATTGCATGAATCACGCTCCCGGACCCCAGAAAGAGGCATCCCTTGAAAAAAGCATGCGTAACCACATGAAAAATCGCCACGAAGAAGGCCCCGACCCCCGCCGCCGCAAACATATACCCCAGTTGCGAAACCGTCGAGTAGGCCAGCACTTTCTTGATATCGTTCTGCACGAGCGCCACGGTAGCCCCCATGATGGCGGTCAGCGCGCCCACCACGGCGATCGCCGCCATGACGCCCGGCGCGGCCAGCACAATGGGCGAAAGCCGGGCGAGCAGGTATAGCCCGCTCGTCACCATCGTGGCCGCATGAATAAGCGCCGACACCGGCGTCGGCCCCGCCATGGCGTCCGGCAGCCAGGTAAAAAGAGGAATCTGCGCGCTTTTGCCCGTAGCCCCGATGAAAAGAAGAAACACAACCCAGTTGACCACATGCTGCGGAAGCGTACCGACCGCCTCCAGCAGGCTCCCGAAATCCAGGGCGCCCACATGCCGGTACAGCAGAAAGATGGCCAACAGAAACGCGAAATCGCCCACCCTGTTCATGATGAACGCCTTGTTCGCCGCCGCGCTGTTGCGCAGGTTCTCGTACCAGAACCCGATCAGCAGCCAGGAGCACAGGCCCACGCCTTCCCAGCCCAGAAAGAGCACGGGCAGGTTGTCCGCCAGCACCAGATTCAGCATGGCGAAGATGAACAGGTTCAGGTAGGCGAAAAACCGCCAATACCCCCTGTCGCCGCGCATGTACCCGATCGAATACAGATGGATGATCCCCCCGACGCCCGTGACCACCATCGTCATGAGGAGGGAGAGCGCATCGATGCGGTAGGCGAACGAAAGGCTAAAGTCGCCCGCCGACATCCAGGTGTAATACTCGGCGACGACGGGTTCCCCGCCATATCCGACGAACAGGTAGAGGGCAATGGCGAACGGAAGGGCCACCATCGCGGTAGCCACGCCGCCGATCAGCGCTTCGTGCCTGCGCAAGTCCGGCATGAAGAGACCGCTCAGGCCAATGCATACCGCCCCTGTCAGCGGCAACAGAATAATCAGACCCGTCAGAAGGTCCATGTACATGGATTCGCCCCGCAGGCGGGGTGCAACGTGTTACTAATCAAAACCTGAACAGATTGAACCGGGTCAGGTCGACTGTTTCTTTCTGCCGGAACAATGCAATGACAATGGCCAACCCCACCGCGGCTTCCGCCGCCGCAACCGCCATCACGAAAAAAACCAGCATTTGCCCCGCCGCATCGCCCATGCTGCGGCTAAAGGCCACCAGCGTGATATTCACGGCGTTGAGCATCAACTCGATCGACATGAACGCCACAATCGCATTGCGGCGCAACAGTACCCCCAGCGCGCCGATCGTAAACAGCGCCGCGCTCAGCGACAGATACCATTCAAGCGTCCATTCCATAGCGTATCTGAATCACTTGTTCGAACTTCTCCGGGCAAGCAGCACGGCGCCAATCGTGGCGACCAGCAACAAAATGCCCGTAACTTCCATGGGAAGCGCATAGCGCGTCAGTAATTCCCGGCCCAGCGCCGAAGCAGACCCGGAAGCCGCGTCCGGCATGGAGGGCGCCGGCAAAAGGTCCAGCGTGCTGGCCAGAACATACGTCAACTGCGCAAGAACGACCATGCCCAGCAAAAAAGCGACGGCGCGTTTCCAGTCGATGGTCTGCAACTTCGGCAGCGCCGCCAGATTCAGCAGCATGATGACGAACAGGAAAAGCACCATGATCGCCCCGGCGTACACGAGTATCTGCACCACGCCGATGAATCGGGCATTCATCGTGATGTACAGGGCCGCCACGCAACACAGATGGAGCACAAGCCAAAGCGCCGCGGACACGGGGCTTCGGGAAACGATAAGCCCGATCGCCGAAGCGATCGCCACCACGGCGAAAAAGAAAAAGAAAAGTTGGAAAATCATGTAAAGCAGTCAGGGGCGGCGGGCAAAACCGGAGCGCAGCATCTGTCCATCATGGCAAAGGTAGCCAAAATGCAGCGACCGGACAACATAAAATACTGTAAATCCCTGTGAATTAAGGGACGCCCGGATCAAGTCTGTTTCGCCCGGCCCGGCGCCCGCGCCGCATCCGCCTACTCGAAACCCACCCGGATTCCGAAGGACGGCGCGAAGGTTCGTTAATCCACCCGACCGCTCCCTGGCATAACGGCAGGAACCAGCGCCAGCGCTTCGAACAGCCGTTGCCCTACTTCCGCATTGTCGAGATGTCCGCGGAATCGCTCGCTGCCGGGGCCGTATGCATACATATTTACGTCCGTCGCGGTATGCCCCAATGTCGTCCAGGCCACGCCGGCCCGCCGCGCTACAATCTCCCCCAGCACATATCCGAGCCGGTCTTCGTTCCGGGCTGCCCTGATCGCCGCCGTTTCCATATCCGTCAGGTCCTCGACGCCCGCCCTGGCGGAAAGCACGTCCCCGGGGGCTTCGCCGCCCTCCACGGCGCTCACCATCGCATCCACGGAGACGGACGCCCTCGCCAGTTGCTCCGGGCTCCAGTCGTACCATGCTTGCGAATACAGACTCTGCCAATACGCAGGCGCTTCGCCCATGCGATCCGCCTTGTCGGGGTCAAGCAGGGATCGGCCCAGCGCCAGCCCGCCGGTTTCATGATCGGAAACCGCCACAAGCAACGTTTCTCCATCTTCTTCCGCAAAAGCCCGGGCCACCTCGAACGCCTCGTCGTACGCCAGCGTCTCCCGGAGCGCCGCCGCCACATCGTGCCCATGCGACGCATGATCGATGCGGCTCCCTTCGACCATCAGAAAGAAACCCGTCTCGCGCTGCGCAAGCATCTCAAGCGCTTTCTGCGTCATGCGCACGATATGCGGCGCGTACGACGCCTCCCCGTGCGCCTCGTCTATTTCCCAAGGCATATGGCTTTCGGAAAAAAGCCCCAGCACCGACTCCGCCTCGACGCCCTCCAGCGCGTGCAGGTCCCCGATCGTCCGGTACCCCAGCACGGACGCTTCTTCGAGCAAATCCCTGCCGTCGCTGCGAGCGCCTCCGCGGGCCTCGGGCAGAAAAAAGCGGCGTCCGCCGCCAAGCACCACATCTACGCCCGCATCCAGCATCTGCAAGGCGATCTCGGACTCCATGCTCCGGCGTGGAACATGCGATGCAAACGCCGCCGGCGTCGCGTGCGTAATCCGACTGGTCGCCACCAGTCCCGTAGCCATTCCGCGCGCCTCGGCGGCCTCGAGGATCGTCTGGAGCGGACGATGCAGCGTATCGACCGCAATCGCCCCGTTCTCCGTTTTGAACCCGGTCGCGTACGCCGTGGCGCTGGACGCTGAATCCGTGATCCGCTCGCGGGCCGAACGGGTGCGCACGGATCCACTCTGGTGCGGATCCAGATACAGCCCCTCTCGCAGGCCCAGGTGCGCAGCCGCCTCCCGCGCCATGGTGAAATGCGCCGCTCCTGCGCCGTCGGCAATGAACAGGATGACATTCCGCGGCGCCGCCTCCGACGCAAAAGGCGCCTGCGCATCCGAATGCGCGGTGGGCGTGCACGATCCGATCGCGACGACGAAAAGCACGAAGAACCATCCGGGAAAGGCAGGGCGAGGCATAGCAACAAGGATTCGAGGTCTGGAAAAACGGCACGGATGCACGGATGCCCTGATTGCGTCCGCAGGATCAGAGCGCCCTTAAGAACGCCGGGGAAAATATCGGTTCCAACGGGCTGCACGTGCGCACGCTTTACTTTTTAAGGCGGGGTTGGTTGCGGGTTTACTTTTTTAACCTGCGCTTTTTTGCGGCCTGGCAGGCGATGTGCATCGGTCCCCTGCCGCCTTTCTGCACAAAACTTTCGCAAAGCCTCTGCACTCCGCACGCCGTATATTGTCCCCGCATCGCCGCGTCGGGTGCGTATGCACACAGCAACGCTGCACCTTCTTCATCTATCCGCATTACATACACCATCATGGCCAAACTGACTGTCATAGGAGCCGGAAACGTGGGCGCTACGGTCGCCGATTGCGTAGCGCGAAAAGATATCGTGCGCGAAGTCGTGCTTATCGACATCGTCGAAGGGCTGCCGCAGGGCAAAGCGCTCGACATGCAGGAATCCGCGCCCGTCCACGGCTTCGACACGCGCGTGACGGGCACGAACGACTACAAAGACACGGCCGGGTCGGATATATGCGTGATCACGGCGGGACGGCCGCGCACCGCCGATATGTCGCGCGACGACCTGCTGGAACTGAACGCCAACATCGTACGGTCCGTCACCGCGCAATTCGCCGCAGGCAGTCCAGACGCCATGCTGGTGGTCGTTTCGAATCCGCTGGACGCCATGACCTCCGTAGCCCACGCCGCCAGCGGATTTCCCGCCCGGCGGGTCATGGGCATGGCGGGCATACTCGATACGGCGCGGTACCGCGCCTTCATCGCGCTGGAACTCGGCGTATCGGTGCGCGACGTGCAAGCGCTCCTCCTCGGCGGACACGGCGATTCGATGGTGCCGCTCCCCAGTTGCACCACCGTGGGCGGCGTACCCGTGTCCGAATTGCTGGCCCCGGAAACCATCCACGCCATCGTGGATCGGACCAAGGGCGGAGGCGGCGAAATCTCCAGGCTCATGGGGGCCTCGGCCTGGTATGCGCCGGGGGCCTCGGCCGCCGCAATGGTTGAATCTGCGGTGAATAATCTGGGCCGCGTATTGCCCTGCGCAGTGCAGCCTTCGGGGCAATACGGCCTGCGCGACTTGTTCATCGGCCTGCCGGCCCGGATCGGACGCGGCGGCGTGGACGATATTCTCGAAGTCGGCCTCTCCGGGGAAGAACAGACCCTGCTCGAGGCCTCTGCGGAGCATGTGCGCCGGAATCTCGACACGCTCCGGCAAAAAGGATTCATGTAGCGCTTGCCGGATACAGGCACGGATTTGGGGCGAACGACGCCCGCCGACAACGCCGCAGAGGATACAGGCCGTCCGCCTCGTTGCATTTCTCTGCAAATACCCCTTGAATCTGAGGCAAAAATACCTTATATTAACGGATCAGGCTGTTTTCGCCTTGCGGAAACGCCTTGCCTCAATAACGTTGTCCCCACCAGCCGCAGGACAAAACCTTCCTCGCAAAACCGAAAGAACCGGACGTGGCGGTATTGCAGAAAAAGATCATAACGAAGAAAACCTCGCAGACTGCCTTGAACAAGCAGCAGTCCGCGCTCGCCGAAATGACCGACGAGGATTTGATGTCGCAGTTCCAGGCAGGTTCCGTGGCGGCGTTCAATATCCTCGTGGAGCGGTATTCCGAGCGCCTGACCCACTACCTCTATGGGTTTCTGGGGGATATGCGGCGGTGCGAAGACCTGCTCCAGGAAACGTTTCTGCGCGTGTATCGCAACAGGCATTCGTACCGGCGGATCGCCAAGTTCTCGACCTGGCTCTATACGATCGCGGGCAACCTGGCGCGTTCCGAGTACCGCAAGCGCAAACGCCGCCGCCTCTACTCCATCCAGAGCGTAAACCGGGATAACGAGGAGTACGAGATGCAGTTGCCGGACGAATCCTTCTCGCCCGACAAGCATACGGAAAGCATCATTCAGGACAAGTACATCCAGCAGGCGCTGGACGACATTCCTGCGTCGTTCCGGGAAGTGGTCGTGCTGCGCGACGTGCAGCAACTGGCCTACGACGAGATCGCGGAAATCACTGGCCTACCCATGGGCACCGTCAAAAGCCGCATAAACCGCGGTCGCACAAAGCTGCAGACTCTTCTGAAGGACGTGTATCCTTTTTATGAGCCGGCGGCGGTTTGAGGTGGGGGGTTTGGGGTGGATGGGGTTGTTGGGTTAGTTCTTGGGGGCTTGGGTTGCGGATTCTGGGCGCGGGGGTATATTGTCCCGACTGCGCTGCGGCGTAGCGTATCCGAACACGAATTCCCTGAAAAATGACTAACGGAAAAACCTTCTGGATCGTGCTTTTCGGCTCTCTTGCGCTGTTTTTCGCCAGCGGTTCGCTTTTCGCTGGCCTATCTTTTTTTATCGGGGGGCTTGCTTTTATCCGCTGGAAAGAGGTCGGTGGTTTCCTCGACCCCAATCCAGAAGCAGAACGCGCAAGGCGGATCAAGCGATGGATGGAAGAAGAACGCGCAATGAGGGAAGAGCGGATAGAAGAAGCGGCAATACGGGCAGGACGGCGCGGTGAGCGTTGGGGCTAATGCTGCTTGATTTCGGGCGGGTTGGTGCTTCGACGATACAAGAAAATGTAAATCCCTTAAACAAGGGGCATTATACGGGATGGTGAACGTCCAGGCTCGGATCCCGTCAAGGCCAAGCAGATCGAATGCGGCGACAAAACTTGACATTCTCGGTTTTGTTGATAACTTGAATAATGACGAATGAACGACAGTCATGCAGAACCCCAATCCTCTCCTTTTCCCTAAACCCCTGCAAAACAATCTATTATGGAACTAAGCCACAAACCCTGTTACCGCTGCCAAAGCACAAACAAGGTCCTCCAACGCGACAAACTGTCTTTCCACATAATCCTCTGGGGCGGCCTCTTCGTATTCGGACTTGCCTGGATTATTTTGCCGTTTCTGCCGAAAAAGGTGTATTGCGCATCTTGCGGCGCCGCCGCGAGGGTCTTCTGAGCGCGATAAGCAAGCGCGCCATAGAGGCGGCCCTTGAGGCCGAGCTGACCCACCATCTCCTGTATCCACCGCACGCGTTCGATACAGGAGACGCTGAAGGCGCTCTACGGCGCGGGCGTGGGAAGCGGTTGCTACGCTGGAATGAACCCTGCGGGGCGCAAAAATGTGAGGTAGATTCCCCACCCTGATTTTGCCCGGCGGCTCGACCAGCGGTTCCATTTTGAACGGGGTATGATTTCGGATGCGCCCCTGCCTGATACGGCGCAGGGCACAAGAACGCAACCGCCGGCTTAGCGCACAGGAACCCCTATTCCTGGATGCGTCCGTTCTTGCGCGGCCCGTGCTGCGGGTTCACATTTTTCTGAATAAACTTGGTGTTCGCACTCTACGTGCACATTGCTGGTTTTCGGATTTCGGATTTTTTGCCCTTCCTACTCGACCGGATTCGCTGGCGCACCCCCGGACACTTTCGGGTTCAGAATTTTTGCGCTGAAAAGGCGCGCTACGTTATCTGGGGCGGCCTGGGGTCAAGTAGGGTCCCGGCTTGTATAATGTCCAGCGCGGGCGTATATTGCCTGGACTGCGCAACCCGGCGCAGCGTATACAAACCCGAACCCCCATGAAAGATGACCAACGGGAAAACATTCTGGATTGTGCTTTTCGGCAGTGCTGCGCTGTTTTTCGCCAGCGGTTCGCTTTTCGCTGGCCTATCTGCTTTTATCGGGGGGCTTGCTTGTATCCGCTGGAAAGAGGTCGGACCTGCAATAGATCGTGCAATGCATACCACTGCAGCGGAATTGCAAAAGGATTTTCGCGAAGAGGTGGCTGCTTCGCGGGCGCGGGGGGACGCTCCGGAGTAGGCATGGAATCTGTTTGCCCGCCTGAACAAAACCCCTGAATAAGATGCGATATTTTGCCCCGGCCCTGATTCTTGTTTTCGCGCTGGCTGGCTGCGGTGCACCCGCCCCGCCTGAATTTTATGCGCGGGCGTGGAAAGCAACGGCGGAGGCGTTCGAAGCGACGGCGGAGGCTATGGAAGCAACGGCGGAGGCGTGGAAAGCGACGGCGCACGCGCACTGGCGGATGACGGAGGCGGGGGGATATGGGCAAATGGAAGGGGAGGATTTGATAGCGGAGGCGAAGGAAAAGGCAGTGTTGTTTACGGCAGAGGCAGCGGCGACGCGGGCTTTGCTGGCGGAGGCGGATTCGCTGGCGGCGGAAGCGTTGGATGCGGCTGCGGAGGGGCGGAAACGTTTGAGGGGGGGGGGCAGAAAGGCAACGCGGAAAACGGCAAAGACATTTCGGAAACTGTCAGAGCAATTGCGGCGGTCTGCGGATTCGACGGCGGTGATGGTGGCGGAGGCGAAGCCCGTGTCTCCCTTGTCGGCGGGGACGAGTTGGGGGGTGGCGAGCCGGGCAATGTATGAGGCGTGGGCTGCGGCGGCGGAGGCGGAGGCACTGGCGGCGGAGGCGGTGGATGCGGCTGCGGCGGTTTTGGAGGCGGAGGAATAACCCGGCGGGGTCGCGAAAAAGTGGGGTAGATTCCCCACCCTGTTTTTGCGCAGCGCGGCCAGCGGCCCCGAACCCCGCGAAAACGCCTGATTTTGTGGGGAATTGCCCCCTGAAAACACCCGAAAACGGGCTTGCAGTGGGGGTTTTTCAAGTGGGGAATGATTCCCTGAAAATGCGGGCGAATATCCCCTCGGAGGGGTAAAAATGCCCCGAAAACGCTTGGAAACGGGCGAAAATGGGGAAAGATGCTCTACTTCCGATAATAGGAGTTATCAGATATTCGGAATTGCGGCCTCCCGGCCCCGGTTTTCGCCCCTTGATGCGCTGTAAACAAGCAAAGCGGCGGCGCGGAAAGTGGCTGTGGCGGCGGAGGCGCGGAAATCGGCTGTGGTGGCGGAGGCGGAGGAACGGGCAGCGGCGGCTTGGGAACGGTCGGCGGAGGCCTGGGATCGGGTGGTCAAATAGGGATGCGGCGATCCCTAATAATTTTTTGGGGCTATTTTTCGGCCCGCGGCGGCTGTTCGGTGAGCAAAGACATAACGGACCCGACCTGTTCGGGCCGAACGGCCCAGCCCCCGCGTGATACTGGAACATGTTCATTGATGCGGTGGCGGCCCTCTTCGGTCATTGCGCGGATGAAGTATATACCTGTGGCGGCGGAATATTCGATCTGAAACATAGTGGTTTTTTCGTAGAGTGAGGATGCGGCCTGGGGCTGTTCGACCAGCACGGACATAGCCCCGGCGACTTCTTCCGGCGCGACGTATATCCGCCCGCGTGATTCGGGGTAATGCGTTTCGATGCGGCGGCGGCCCTCGCTGCTTTTTCCGAGTATGAGGTATTCGTTTTTTTCTGGGCTGTATTCTATCTCAAACATAGCGGTTTGGGGTTTGTGAGGTTGCGGCCGCAAGCCCGGCCGTGATACATTTTAGTGAAAATTTTGGGGAATTATATACGATAGTGTCGAACCCGCCCGCTAAGGCCGATCCTTCCACTTGATGTTGACCGGACGCAGCGCGACCTGCACCAGTTCCTCCGGCGTCGGCATGGAGCCGTCCGCCTTCCGAACGTCGATCACCTTCTCCATCTCCCCCTTGCTCGGCTGATAGGTCGAACGGACGAGGGCGACAGTAAGGCGGTTAGGTTTGTCGGTCATGGTGTATTCCTCAGAAGCTAAGAATCTTCACCGGCGATTGCCCTACTGAGCCATCTCCGTATTAGGCATTGACAACAGAGGTCCTGTTGCCGATCCAAACCCAAAAACTGAGCAGGATGGCAGCGCCGGATACAAGCGTCATCACCGTGCCCGGGACAAAATGTACATAACCGGGAATGTCGACAAAGACCAAGTAGCCAAGATCAGCGAGTCCGCCGACCATGGCGGTGACCCAAATGGCGGTTCTGCTGCCGCGCCATATAAAAATCCCGCCGATTATGGTCGCCACCCCGAACCAAAGCAGATTCCAGCCATGCTGGTTGAGGATGCCCCCGACCGCCGGATGATAGTCAGCAGACAGCGCATTGGGCTCGACACCATCGGCGATTGCGGTGAACCCCGCCGACGCATCGCCGCTCAATACAATTACACCGGCCAGCACGTGAACAATTCCCCATACGACCCAGAGAACGGTCGCGGCTTTTAATGTGGCTATTTGCTTATCGGTCATGTCAATGACTCCTGGGTATCACCCGACTGCGATGATGCTTGCCGGGTGCGTTCTGTGCCATGTCTATCCCCTTGCTTCTATAAGAGAATATAGGATGGCGCCAGAAAAATTGCAAGGACTTTTCGGCGCTATCGTATATAATTCCCTTTCCGATACACACTTCCAGCTGGCTCCAGCCATAATGGCACGTTACAGCCGTGATCAATTGACCGGGGACTCTGTCGGTGCTACCCCCGAAGTCACCCCCGAAGTAAGAAGGATGGTAGAGGTGATTCGGGTTCGTCGGACAGCGTTTCCGGGGTTTTAAGGTGTAGGATTACGATCTTGTTCCAATCCTACCAAAGGGAATCATAGTCAGTAGCCCACCCCCACTCCCCCACCCCCAGCCCGCACAAAATCTTCCCCCAACACCCCGTCCAAAGTTTCCACGTACCGGTCCACGGCGGACGCCTCAATGACCAGGGGTGGCTTGATTTTTAGTACGTTTCCGTGCGGGCCGTCCGTGCTGGCCAGGATGCCCGAGGCGCGCATCCGCTCTACTACCCAGGAGGCTACGGCGCCCGCCGGTTCTTTCGTCGTTCGGCTGGCCACCAGTTCCACCCCCAGAAACAGGCCGCGCCCGCGGACGTCGCCTATGACTTCGTGCGTACTGGCCAGCGCCGTCAAGCCCTTCAGGAATTGCTTGCCCCGCGCCCGCGCATGCGGCACAAGCCCCTCTTCGTCCATAACATCCAGCACCGCCAGGCCCGCCGCGCAAGACGCCGGACTTCCCCCGAACGTGTTGAAATATTCCATTCCCGTATCGAAGGACCGCGCCAACTCCGGCGTCGTCGCGACCGCGCCTAACGGATAGCCGTTGCCGATGGGTTTGCCCATGGTTACGATGTCCGGCAGGGCGCCTTGCAGTTCAAAGCCCCAGAACGCCTCCCCCAGGCGCCCGAACCCGGTCTGCACCTCGTCGGCAATGCATACGGCGCCCGCCTCCCGCGCCGCTTCGAACGCCTTCCGAAGATACCCGTCGGGGAAAAACACTTGCCCGGCGCACCCCATCGCCGACTCGGCGATAAACGCCGCTACGCCCTCCGGAGCCGCCGCAAGCGTCTGGCGAAGCAGCGCCACATGATCGTCCGCGCCGCCCGCATGCCGGTACGGATCGGGCGTGGGCACGATATGCACGTACGGCGGACGGCCTGCGCCGCCTTTCCCGTCGAATTTGTACGAACTGACGTCGATAAGCGACGACAGGTGGCCATGATAGGCATGCTCAATCGCCGCCACCTGCCGAAAACCCGTGTGGGCCCGGGCAATGCGCAGCGCCAGGTCGTTCGCCTCGCTCCCGCTGTTTACGAAAAAACACACGGACAGCGCATCGGGAAGCCGGGCCGTCAGGCGTTCCGCATAGCAGGTCAATTCGTCGTACAAGTAGCGCGTGTTCGTATTCAATACGCGCAGGCGCCGCGCGACGGCCTCCGCCACGCGGGGATGCCCATGCCCCACATGCGCCACATTGTTCACCGTATCGAGAAAAGGCTGCCCGTCCCGATCGTACAGCCAGGCCCCATGCCCCCGGTGGATGCACAAGGGCGTCCGGTACGAAACGCTCAGCGACGGCGCGATGCGTTCCCGGCGTCGAGACAACAATTCCGGGGCGTCCGCCGTCCGGGGAGCGCGCGCCCGGGCGGAAAGCCCCAGCACGTCGGACGGATCGGGCGAAACGGCCATCCAGACATCCTGGCACCACGGAGCCGCCACGCCCGGGAAAGCCCCTTCCATATCCATGCGGTCCGCTACGATCTGAACATGCACATGCGGCGCCCAGCCGCCGTTTTCGTCCGACGTCCCGATCTCGGCGATTTTTTCTCCGGCCCGCACCGCCGAACCGACCTGCAACGCCCGAATCGAGGCGCGGGACAAATGGCCGTACAGCATACAAAACGCCGGACCGTCTTCGGGAGCATGTTCAAGCAAGACGGCGGGACCGTAATCGTAGGGCGCGTCATAATCCGCCACGCTGCGAATCACTCCGTCCAGCGGCGCAAAAACCGGACGGCCAGGCGGCTGAAACAGGTCGATTCCCAAATGCACCGTCCGCATCTGGGAACCCGTTTCGTACTGCGCGCCCCGGTACGCCAGGCGGACTTCGGCATACCGGCCAATGCCCACCTCTGCGCCGGACTCCTGCATCCTGCGCGCTATTTCGCGGGCGGACCGATCCGGGTCCGACGGGTCCCTGAATATCCAGGCTGAACTTTTCGTACTGAAATCGAACGTTTCTGTCGCGGGAGACGCCGCAGGAGACGCCGCAGCCACTACCGGCGCAAACGACCCTTTCCGGCGGCGGCACCAAGAGGCGACGCGGGCGCCGTGCGGACACGGCTCATACCCGCAGGCTTGCCGAATCGCATATTCTGCAAAACGCGGGGGAATGTCGCGCAGCAGCGCCAGTGTGCGGAGCGCCGGTTCCCGGCTGATCGACAGGTAGGCGTTGTCCGGCTCCATGCGCTGCTGCTCCGCAGACATGCACACGCTGACGCACAACCGCATGGCCAGAAAGGGAAACAGCACAGCCGCTTCGTGCTCGTCCAGCGGAAAAGCCTGGTGGCAACTTTCCGCCATAGCGACGGCGGCGCGCAGCGGATCGGCCATGCCGAGCACGCCGTACGCCGCAGCGATCGCCGCATCGGCCACCGCATACGAAACGAGCATGTCTCCAAAGTCGATCAGCCCGACCACCCGGCGGGTGCGATGCGCCGGACCATTGACCAGCACATTCCAGTCGTTCGCGTCATGGTGCGTCGCGCTTCGGCGCAGCCGGCCTTCGGAACGGGCCAGCGCCTCCCGAAAAAGCCGTGCGAACGGTTCGACGAGGCGACGTTCGTCCGGCGACAGGAAATCCATCCGGGCGCCCACCGTGTCGGCGGCGCGGGCGATATCCCAAGGAAGCGACCGCTCCAGCGCGGGATGGGTAAAATCCGCCAGCGCGGCGGACAGGCGCCCCACAACCCCCCCAAGGTCGGACAATACGTCGAACGTGCGCGGGCGCACCGAAGCCAGCGGTACGCCGGGCGCCCAGGAAAGCAGCCGGGCGCTATGTTCGCGCCCCTCCTGATCGGACACCTGCACGACATCCTCGCCGTCCGGCGTCGCAACGACCGCAGGAACCGGCAGGCCGTGCGCCGCAAGATGACGCAGGGCGGCGTGCTGCGCTTCAAGAACCTCCCGGTCCTCAAGCGCATGCGCGATCTTGAATACAAACGAGGGCGAACCACTCGAACCGCCCGAACCGCCCGAACCACCCGAATCACTCGAACCACTCGAACCACCCGAATCACTCGAACCACTCGAACCACTCGAACCACCCGACTCGCTCGAACCACCCGACCCGCCCAGAGCGCCCGCCTCCGTACGCGCTGTATGCACCGCGAAATTGCGATCCCGGTCGCCGGGCAACGGCTCCAGACGCGCAGACACGCCGTAACGCTCGGCAAGCATCCGCCCCGCCGCGCGGGCGTCGAACCGGGGACGATCCCGGGCGATATCGGGCGCCTCCCGGCGCAGGGCATCCCCATTCATGGCGCAATAATCATTGTTTGCGGGGTGAACCATCATGCGTAAACGCCTCCCGGCGCAGAGCCATCCCCATTTATGGCGGAATAATCATTGTTCACGAGGTGAACCATCATGCGTAAACGCCTCCCGGCGCAGAGCCATCCCCATTCATGGCGGAATAATCATTGTTCACGGGGTGAACCATCATGCATAAACGCCTCCCGGCGCAGGGCATCCCCATTCATGGCGGAATAATCATTGTTCACGAGGTGAACCATCATGCGTAAACACCTCGCGGCGCAGAGCCATCCCCCGTCATGGCGCAGGTGCAGGTGCAGGTGGAAGCAAAACGCGCGCGATGCGCCCTTCGGGGCCAACCATCCATACGGCGTCCGGCCCCGCCGCATCCACGCTCCACCACGTCAGCGAATCGAGCGGCGCCCACGTGTGCGCGTCGTCCATCGAAAAAGCCGCCCCGCCCGGCCCCACCGCCACCAGCGCACCGCCGGGAACGTACGTCGAACCATACACCGCACCCGGAAATCCCGGGGAAGAAGCCGTGCGCCAGGTCACGCCGCCATCCTCCGTCACGGCGGCATTCTGTTGCAAGGTGTCCGGGGCCGTCAGGTCGCCGCCCAGCGCCACGCCATGCCGGGCGTCCCGGAACGCCAGCGTGGTCACGCCAGCCGCCTCGCCTCCAGGCAACGGCGCCTCGCTGCTTGTCCAGGCGTCGGTCCCGTATTCGAGCCGGAGCACGCGCGGCGCGGCGGCGTTGCCGGTCCCGACCAGCACGGTCTCGTCCTCCAGCACGACCAGACAAGTCCCGCTGGCGGCGAAACCGCCCTCGCCCGGCTGCGCGGGCGGAAGCGATTCCCCGGGAAGCAGCCGCCAATCATCCCCGTTTTCTGTGTACAGGATCGGAAATTGCCCGGCTACCGCATCGCTGAACGCAAACCCCGACCCATCTTCCCGAAAATCGAAACAGTCGAAAAACGCCTCCTCAATATCGTTCTGGAAAAGCATCTCCCATGACGCGCCCCGGTCCCGGGTCCGGTATATGCGGGAATCCGAACCCTCTCCAATGCTGAGCAAATACGCCTCGTCGAGGCTCATAGCGTGCACATCCCGGAACTGAAGGCTGTCGGCGCCGGGCGCCACGCCGGGATGCCAGGCGGCGCCGCCGTCCTCGGTCCAGGCGTAGGTTCCGCCCGTCCCCGCAACCCAGACAATGCGGTCGGATACGGCGTGCACGCCGATGAGGAGCTGATCCGTCCCCGATTCCTGCTTGTGCAGCGCAGGAAGCAGGGTTGTCTCTCTGGGGGATGCCTCTTCGGGGGAAGCCTCTTGGGACGCGCCGCATCCGGCGCACAAAAGCGCACAGGAAAACACGCAGAAAAGCGCGAGCGGAAAATCAGGCAGGAAACGAAACGGACGAACGGTGCGAGACATAACGATCCCTCGGCAAAGAGTCTGGGCGGAAACACGATGGGATGCACTGATCAAATCCACTTCGATCAGCGCTTCACGTACGCACATAGCGTTTGTAATGATTTCATCGTTAAAATCATCGGAAAACACGGCGTTTTGCGTCGTCGGGGTCGTGAAGCACCCTTCGGGAGGCATCGAGGAGCGCGCTGGCTGCGTCATTCCCCATTACGCGGGGCCGCCACACTACCTGCTTCGTCATTCCTTGCCAGCGCACACCTCGCTGCCTCTGATCTTTTCGGACTTAATCAGAGCATCCCTGGATATGCATACTAATGTACGGCATTTCGGCACGCGGATCGGGGCGGGCGGGGATGCGAGATGTCCGAGGCCCTGCGGGGATGCTACGCCAGAGCGGCGCCAGCGCGGCGAAACAACGCCGGGCGCCACGCTTGCCCCGCATTTTTGTGGGCCTTCCTGCATGTTCTTGGCCGATTCAGCATGTTCCGGGGCCTGCCCGCATTTTCTGCGGAACGAAAATCGCATCCGTTCATACCATGCGTCCAAGGGTTTTTTCGCTCGACCCAATTCGCTCGACCCAAACAGAGTCTCCGGCATGCCGCGCCGCTCGACGCATCGCCTGAAACAAATGCCTGCAACGAAGGCCTGCCGCAAACGTTTGCAATGCGCTGCGACAACCCGGGCAGAAACCCTCGAACCACCATCTTTCCTACATCTTTTTCGCATTTCAACGCCATGGCCACCCCACGCTACCGCATGTTGCTCGCTGCCTTCCTGACGTCCGTCTGCCTCGTCGGGACAGCGCAAGCCCAGAAAGGATTCGGCGACGCTGTGCTCGTTTCCGGAGACCGCATTCTCGTCGGCGAACCGGATAACCTGTACCGTCCCGGCGCCGTGTACATTTTCCATACGTCCGACGGCGAATGGATGCAGGAGGCCGTGCTCACGGCGGCGGACGCCGAAATGAACGATGGATTCGGGGCCAGCCTGGCGATGGAGGGAGACCTGCTTGTCGTCGGGTCGTCCGGCACGGACGGAGAAGCCGGCTCCGCCCACGTATTTCATCGTATGGAGGACGGCTGGATGCACCATGCTACCCTGATGGGAGAAGGCGTCGGGGCCGATGACGCCTTTGGCGCGACGGTCGGCTTGAGCGACGGCGCCGTATTCGTTGGAGCGCCGGCCGCCGATTCGTCTGCGGGAGCGGCCTACGTGTTCGAACAGGACGCGGACGGCATGTGGATGCAGGCGGCGCGCCTCGAGGGGAGCGAAGTGGACACAGGCGTTCGCTTTGGCACCTCGATCGCCGCCGCGGACGGACGCGCCTTTGTCGGCGCCCACGGCGGAAATAACGCGGCGGGCGGCGTCTACCTGTTCGAACGGGACGCGGAATCCGGAGCATGGACCGAAATGCAATTGCTGAAAGGGCGCGTGTCGGAAGAAGGCGATCGCTACGGCGCCTCGCTGGACCTCATGGGCGACGAGTTGCTGGTCGGCATACCCCGGTTCGCCAACCGCGCGGGCGGCGCCATTATGTACCGCAGAGACGAGGCGTCGAACGGATGGGAATCGGCCATGCTGCTGCTTCCCTTCGCGGCTTCGAACCCGCCCGCCTTCGCCATGGACGTCGCACTGGACGGAGACGAAATATGGAGCGGCGCACCGTACGCGGCGAATGCGCACGGCAACATCTACCGGTTCAAGAAAAACGACGACGGCGCCTACGGCAAATCGATGGTGATCGACCTGCCCGATTTGCAGCGAGGCGATTTGCTCGGCAGCGCGGTGGATATTTCCGGCGGCGTGGCGGTTGCGGGCCTCAGCAGGGCTGATTTCGGCGCCGGCGTCGTAGCCGTGTTCGAGCAGGACGACGACGGCGGATGGGAGCATAGCGCCACGCTGCGCAGCCCGGCGGGCGACGGCCTCGAAGCCGTCACCGGGGACATGGCGCCCTGTACGGAAGGCGAGGCAGGCATCTTCTCCTGCGAGATGGTGGACATGCTTGCGTTTCTTCCGATCAGCGAGTTGGGCGGCGAACGCGGCGTACAGATGAACGACATCTGGGGCTGGACCGACCCGGAAAGCGGACGGGAATATGCGATCGTCGGGCGCATGGACGGCACCTCGTTCGTGGACGTCACGGACCCCTCGAATCCGGCGTATCTCGGCAACCTGCCCAAAACGGAAGGCACGCCGGGCGCCGTCTGGCGAGACATCAAGGTATATAAGAATCATGCCTTTATCGTAGCCGACGCCGCCGAAGAACACGGCGTACAGATATTCGACCTGACGCACCTGCGCGATGTCGGCGACACGCCCGTAACCTTTGAGCAAACGGCGCACTACGACGGCATAAACAGCGCGCACAATATCGTCATCAACGAGGACACCGGGTTTGCGTACACGGTAGGCGGTCGGGCCGGAGGCGAAACATGCGGCGGCGGCCTGCACATGATCAATATCCAGGATCCGACCAATCCCGTATTCGCCGGGTGCTACTCTGCATCGGGGACCGGGCGCGCCGGCACGGGCTACTCCCACGACGCGCAATGCCTCGTGTACCGCGGCCCGGACTCGGACTACGCCGGACGCGAACTGTGCTTCGGCTCCAACGAAACCGCGCTGAATATCGCGGACGTGACGGACAAGGACGCCCCGGTCAATATCGCTACGGCGGCCTATCCCAGCGTGTCCTACACCCACCAGGGCTGGATCAGCGACGACCATGAATACTTCTTCGTCAACGACGAGCTGGACGAGATCAGCGGCGCTGTCCCGGAAACACGGACCCTCATCTGGGACATTACGGACATCGACGACCCGCAACTCATCAAGGAGTATACATGGGGAAGCGAGGCGTCGGATCACAACCTGTACATCCGCGGGAACCTGATGTATCAGTCGAATTACGTCAGCGGGCTTCGCATCCATGACGTGAGCGACCCCATGAACCCCCGCGAGGTGGGCTATTTCGACACGATGCCGGTGGGCGACAACGACGCGGGCTTTGCCGGTTCCTGGAGCAACTATCCGTTCTTCGAGAGCGGCACGATCGTGGTTTCCAGCATTGGCGAAGGCCTGTTCATCCTGAAGAAAAAGCAGGAACTCGGCCTTTGACGGCGCGAGGCGGCAGGCAGGCCGGTCGTCTTTGCGGCGGCGCGGCCCGCCTGCCCGCGTTCCTCTTTCGATAGATTTATCCGCACGGCTATTTACACAGGTTTCATGCGGCGGAACGTCAAGAATACTCTGCTTGAAACGATCGCCCTCGTTTGCGTACTGGGCGGCGTAGCCATCGCCGTATCCGCGCCCCGGGCAGCCGGGCAAACGCAAGCCGGGGAGGTCTTTACCCGCGACGTCCTTCCGGTTATCCAGGAATCCTTCCTGCCCTTACTGACGGAGGATACGGGCCTCGACGCCGGTTCCTGGGAATCCCTGATGAAAGGCTCCGATCAGGGGGACGTCGTCATTCCCTTCGACCCGGACCGAAGTTTGCTGATGGAGCGCGGGCGAGAGGCCGGGATTGATTCCTCCGCGCTGGCGCTCGTCGGAACATGGATCGAACGCGGCGCGCCCAACGACGGCGGCGCCATCCCGTATGCGAAAGGCGGACCGTTTCTGTATGTATGCAACCAGGGCTCCGCCGTGATTTCTGTGATCGACATGCAGGCGCATGTCGTGGCGCGCACCGTGGACCTGCGCGATTTCGGGTTCTCCGAAAACGCAAAACCCCACCATGTAGCCGTAACACCGGACGGCGCGTTCTGGTACGTATCGCTCATCGGCGAGCATGCCGTCCTGAAATTCAACCGGAAGAACGAACTGGTGGGGCGAACGACCTTCGAGGCCCCGGGCATGCTGGCGTTCGACGCTGCGCGAAACCAGTTGTATGTGGGCCGGTCCATGAGCGCCGTGAATCCGCCGCAGCGCATCGGGGTTATCGACCCGGACAACATGACGATTGAGGAAATCGATGTATTCCACCCTCGACCGCATGCCCTGAACGTGACCCCGGACGGCAAGCATGTGTTCAGCGCCAGCCTCGGCATGAACCAGATCGCCGTCCTGGACGCCGAATCGCTGGATATAGAACTCGTCCCCGTTCCGGGCGCGCATCACAGTCTGGTGCAGTTCGCCGTGGCGCCCGACGGGCAGTCCATGATCGTGGGGGGACATATGAGCGGCGACGTCCTGTTCCTCGACGTCGCGGAGCCGATGCAGCCGACGATTACGCGCAGCGTGTCTCTGGGCGGAGGCCCTTGGCATCCGTCGTTTCTGCCGGGCGGCGAGCGCGTGGCGTTTCCCGCCAAAATGGCCAACGCCGTGGCCATCCTCGACGCGACCGACGGAAGCGAAATCGCAACCATTTCCGGGCATGGCGTCGCCGAGCCGCATGGCAGCGCCGTGCGTCCGGACGGACGATACATATACGTATCCAGCAACAACCTGAACGCCGCATTCACGCCCCGGTATCGCCAGCGCCAAAAAGCCATGGAAGGCCGCGAGGCGCCGCATGAGACGTCCCATGCGGGCCACGGGGACGCTGCGGATTCGCAGGATCATTCGGCGCACGCCCAGCACACCCAGCACGCCCCTGCAGGCGGCGAGACCCTCCATGGGGCGGTGGCGGTCATTGACGCGCACACATTCGACATCGTAAAGGTCATTGAGGTGGAAGAGTATCCTACGGGCATCGGCGCCCAGCGGGACGTCATCGCCCCATGATCCCGAACATGCATCGTTCCCGCTCCCTGCTTCTCTTGTGCGGACTGCTGACCGCGGCGCTGCTTCCGGGCTGCGCCGGCCTTGGAACCAGCACAGGCCCCGGCGCCAAGGCCGAACAGGCGGCCGGCCCCCTGCCCTCCGGGCGCGTCATCGCCCCCTTTGCCGTCTACAAGGCCAACGGCGACCCCTACCCCTATCCATTTCTCGGCGGATTCAACATGCCGAGGCCCCAGCTCCTCGATATCGATGCGGACGGAGACCACGACTTGTTCGTGCAGGAGCATCCGAACGCCATCATGTTTTTCGAGCGGAACGATGCGGCGGACGGCCCGGCATGGACCTGGCGCAGCGACAAGTACGAAGCGCTTGACGTCGGCGAATGGTACCGCTTTGCCGACCTGGACGGAGACGGCGACTTCGACCTCCTCGCCGAACAGCCGTTCAGTCATATGCGGTACTACAAAAATGTGGGGACAGCCGGAGAGGCCCGCTTCGCGCTGGCGGCGGACACCCTGTGGGACGTGGACGGCGCCCCCGTATTCTCCGACCGGCAAAATATCCCCAACGTGACCGACATAGACTGCGACGGCTTGCCGGACTTGTTCATTGGACGCATTGACGGCACCGTCATGCGCTACGAAGCGGTGGAAACCGAACCGGTGCCCGTCTTCCGGATCGTCACGGAAAATTTCGAGGACATCCGCATTGTGGCGCAATTTGGACAACCCGGCATGCCGGGCGCCCCGCCGGCGCTTCCCAATATTCCGGGAAATAATGAAGATTTCATGAACGAAGGGCCGGCTCCTGGGCCTGACCTCTTCCCGGAACCGACGCAAGGCCGCCCCGGCCCGCTGCATGGCGCCAACACGATGACGTTCGCCGATATCGACGGCGACCAGGATCAGGATTTGTTCTGGGGGGATTTCTTCGAGCCGGGCCTGCTATTCATCGAAAACACGGGCGCTTGCGCACGGCCTCGCCTGCGCTCCACGCCGGTTCCGTTTCCGGCGAACGATCCGCTCCAGTCCAGTGGATACAACGCCCCCTCTTTCGGCGACCTGGACGCGGACGGGGACATGGACCTGCTGGCGGGCGTCCTCGGGGGTGCATTCAACCCGAACAAAACCGCGAAATCCAATCTGTACATGTACGAGCAACGCGCCAACGAACAGTTTGCGCTGCGTACAACCCGGTTTCTGGATCAGATCGACGTGGGCAGCGAAAGTTATCCCGTGCTGGTCGATCTGGATTCGGACGGCGACGAGGACCTGCTTGTCGCCAATAAAATCTCGTCGGAAGACGGGCGCACCGCCAGCATGACCTACTTCGAAAACACCGGCGGCGCATACCATGCGGGCGAAGCGCCTGCCTTCTTTCCCGCATACCATTACGCCCCGGCCTTCGGGGACCTGGACGACGACGGCGACCTGGACCTGCTGCTTGGCACATGGAACGACGGGATTGCCTGGTACCGCAACGACGGGACCCCCGAAGCGCCCGATTTCGCATTGCAACAGCGGGCGTTCATCCGGTTGACGCGAGGCAGCAACACCACGCCCACCCTGATAGACATCGACGGCGACGGCGACCTGGACCTGTTCGTGGGCGAAACATCCGGGACCATCAATTTCTACCGAAATGCGGGCGGGACGTCCGCCCCGGTCTTCGAGTTCGTTTCGGACGAATATGCGGGCATCGACGTGGGACGACGCAGCGTACCCGCTTTTCTGGATGCGGACCGCGACGGCGATATGGACCTGATCGTCGGGAGCCAGCACGAGGGTCTGCTTCTGTTCCGCAACGAGGGGGACCGTTCGACCCCCCGGTTCGGCGAGCCCGAACGGCTCCCGTACGACGTCCCGGAAAACACGGTCCCGGCCTTTGGGGATATGGACGGCGACGGGGTCCTCGAACTCGTGGTGGGCGGATACAGCGGCGGACTCCTGTACTTCGACAACCCGTGAAAACGTTCATTTCGTTTCTGGAGGCGCGGGACATCGTGCTGGGCGACCTACCGGGTCCGTGCGAAGACCGCGCGCCCCTCGACAAGGCGCTCGGCAAAACGCTGATCCGGCCCATCGTCGCGGACGACGACATTCCTCCGTTCGACAATTCGGCCATGGACGGGTTCGCGGTGCGGGCGGAGGACGTAGCGGCGGCGGGCGCTTGCTTGCCGCTCTTGCCGCTCGTAGGCGACATTCCCGCAGGACGCCCCGATACGCCTGCCCTCCCGCCGGGGGCTTGCCTGCGCATCATGACAGGCGCTCCGTTGCCGAAAAGGGCGGACGCCATACTGCCTGTCGAGGTCGCAGAGGTGCACGCGTCGGGAAACGCCGTAACCTTTCTGCAGGCCGCGACGCCGGGCAAGCATGTGCGCCCTGCCGGGCAAGACATACTGCGCGGGCAAACGGCGCTGGAAGCCGGACAAACGCTGACCCCCGCAGCGCTCGCCGTACTCGCCTCCCTCGGCTGGGCACAGGTCCCGGTGGCCCGTGCGCCTGCCGTATCGGTCGTCACCACCGGCGACGAACTGATCGCGCCGTCCGAACCGCTGCGTCCCGGCGCCATTCGCAATGCGAACGCGCCCATGCTGGCGGCGCAAGTCCTCTCGGCGGGCGGGCAGGTGTACGGACAATTTCACGCCCGGGATGCGCGTGCGGACGTTCGCCGGGCGCTCGAAGCCGCTCGCGGGGGCGATATGCTGATCGTATCCGGGGGCGTTTCCGTGGGCGAATACGACATCGTAAAGGAGGTGCTGGAGGAGATGGGCCTGACCATGCTGTTCTGGCGGGTGCGGCAGCGGCCCGGCAAGCCGCTCGCCTTCGGGCTACTGGGGGATATGCCGGTCTTCGGGTTGCCGGGCAATCCGGTCTCCTCGGCGGTCTGCTTCGAGGTCTACGTCCGCCCCGCCCTCGCCCGCATGCTGGGACGGCGACAGGTATTGCCCCGACTCGACCCCGTCGTGCTTGGCAAGCCCATCGCCAAAAAAGAGGGCCTGCATCAGTTCGCGCCCGGACGCGCATGGCGGGCGGACTCCGTATGGACCGCGGCGCCTGCAGGGCCGCAAGGCTCCCATATCATATCCTCGCTGGCGCGAGCGGACGGCCTCATTCATCTTGAGGAATCGCTGGGCGAAGCGCCGGCGGGCCTGTCGGTTCCGTTCGAGCGCTTCGGACCGCCCTGCGCTTGACGGGGACGCACCCGCCGGGAAGCCGGATTCGGATCCAGATCCGCATCGGACGCCTGCGCCTATCCGCCAATCAGGATCATCGGACGATTTTCCTGATCCACCAGTTGCAGCATGCCCGCATGCGCGGCTTTTTTTCGCAACACCGCGTTCCGGATGGCTTCGTTCAGGTCCCGATCCGAGGCCCCGTCCCGAAGCATATCGCGCAGGCTTACCTCGGTCTGCCCAAAGAGGCATACTTTCAAGGATCCGTCGGCGGTCAGGCGAAGCCGATTGCAGGATCCGCAAAATTTCTCGCTCATGGACGCAATAAACCCTATCGTGCCCCGGTAGCCTGGCACGCGCCAGGTTCGCGCCGTGGCGTTCGGGGGGTCTTCGAGGCGGTCCAGCGCCGGATACCCCAGACGAATGCGCTCCAGCATGTCCGCATACGAGAAAAAGCCGGTTTCCGACCAGCCATTTCCCTGAAACGGCATGTATTCGATGAAGCGGACGGCAATGGGGGCATCCCGGGTCCATTCCACGAAATCGAGCAGTTCGTCGTCGTTCACCCCGCGCATCACGACGCAATTCACTTTCACCGGATCGTAGCCGTACGCAATAGCCAGGTCGATCGCCTCCAATACGCCTTCAAGGCCTGCGCGCCGGGTAATCCGGTCGAACTTTTCCGGGACCAGCGTATCCAGGCTGATATTGATCACATCAAGTCCGGCAGCCCGAAGCCGGGGCAATTTTTTGGGCAACAAGAGGCCGTTCGTGGTAAGCGCCAGCGTGTCCAGGCCGGGCAAGCGCCCCAGCATGTCCACGAGATCTTCCACATGCTTGCGCACCAGCGGCTCTCCGCCCGTCAAGCGAATTTTATCGACGCCGCCGCAAACGAAAAGGCGTGCGAGGCGTTCGATCTCCTCGAACGTCAGCACATCGCTTCGAGGGGAAAGCGTCACCCCCTCTTCCGGCATGCAGTATCGGCAACGCAGATTGCACCGCTCCGTAACGGAAATGCGAAGGCATGTGTGCCTGCGTCCGAAGCGATCCATGAACATGACACAACAAGAATATAATACACGAAAAGGGCGTCCCTGCGCACGGAATCGAACGCGCTGGCTCCCTTTTCGATCCATACGCTCAGTAGAGACACCATAGAGGCGCCTGCTTGTCACGCTCGTCGCACCCGCCATCTCCCCGCGCCCGCCCTCCCGAACAGTCCGGCAACTGGGCGCGCGCCATCCTCGAATCCATTCGCGGAACGCAGCAGGATTTCACGTCCGGCAGCCTGGTGCGCGCCGTCGCGCTCCTGTCCATCCCGATGGTCCTGGAGATGTTGATGCAATCCGTGTTCGAGTTTGCGGATATTTTCTTTGTGAGCCGGCTGGGGGCGGACGCCGTGGCGGCCGTAGGCCTCGGCGCCTCGTTGCTGATTTTCGTATTCGCCACGGGGATCGGCCTGAGTATGGCGGTCACAGCCATGGTGGCCCGGCGCATTGGCGAAAAGAAACCCGAAGCGGCGTCCGCCACGGCCTGGCAGGCTATCCTTGCGGGCGTCGGCGTATCCATTCCGTTCGCCGTGGTCGGGATCGCGTTCGCCCCGGATATGCTCCGGCTCATGGGGGCTTCGGAGGCGGTCGTGGAATACGGCGCTACCTATGTCGCCATCCTCTTTGGCAGCAACATCACCATCCTGCTCCTGTTTCTCATCAACGCCATTTTCCGGGGCGCGGGAGACGCCGTGCTGGCGATGCGGGCGCTGGCCATCGCCAACCTGCTGAACATTGCGCTCGACCCGCTATTCATCTTTGGCCTTGGCCCCATCCCGGCCATGGGCATTACCGGGGCGGCGATCGCCACCGCCTTTTCGCGCGCCGTGGGCGTCGCCTATCAACTGGTCGTCCTGTTTCGGGGGAGCGGACGCTTGAGGATACGGCGCGAAACCATGCAAACGAACCGGAAACTTTTGCGGCGCATGCTCAACATTTCCGGGCCAGGCGTCGTACAGTACCTGGTCGGGTCGGCCAGCTGGATCGCCATTATACGCCTGGTGGCGGCCTTCGGCAGCGAGGCGGTGGCGGGCTACACCATCGGAGTGCGCATCGTGATCTTCGCCATCCTGCCCGCATGGGGCATGGCCAATGCCGCGGCCACCTTGACCGGACAAAACCTGGGCGCCGGACAACCGGACCGGGCCGCGAAATCCGTGTGGATTACGGCCATCTCCAGCGCGTCCATCCTGGCGGTGGCGGGCGCCGGGTTGATCCTTGCGGACCGCGCCATCATGCGCCTGTTTACCGACGCGCCCGCCGTGATCGAAGTCGGGGCGCTGCTATTGAAATATCTCGGCCTCAGCTACCCTTTCCTTGCGCTCGGATTGACCATGCTGCAAGCCTTCAACGGCGCCGGAGATACCGTCACGCCCACCTGGATCAATTTTTTCTGCGCATGGCTCTTCCAGATTCCGGTGGCGTTGCTTCTGGCCCATACGCTGGCCATGGGCACGGAGGGCATTTTCGTCAGCATTGCAGCCACCCAAGTCATCTATGCCGTCGTGGGCATTGCATGGTTCCGCCGCGGACGCTGGAAATTGAAACAGGTGTAAGCGCGGGACCGGAAGCAAGGCCAGCGCATGCGCAGCACATGCGGAAAAGGCCGCCCGCGATACCCCGTCCGCAGAACCCGAAAGCGCCGGCGCGGTACGAACAGGTAGGCAACCGTTTGCACGGCCCGGCGTATTTTGATAGATATGCCTTTTTTATGGATCGGATCTACCGCACCCTGCAACGCGTCATGCCCATACCTCCTGCTCCGAAAATAAGGGATGCACTGATCAAATCCACTTCGACCAGCGCTTCACGTACGCAAGCACCGCTTGTAATGATTCCATCGTTAAAATCTATCGGAAAACACGGCGTGTTGCGTCGTCGGTGTCGTGAAGCGCCCTTCGGGAGGCATCGAGGAGCGCGCTGGCTGCGTCATTCCTCATTACGTGGGGCCTGCCACGCTGCTTCGTCATTCCTTGCCAGCACACCCCTCGCTGCCTCTGATCTTCGCGGACTTAATCAGTGCATCCCAAGGTTTGCGTTGGCCGCAGTGGCCGCTACCCTTCTTGCGGGGGGATGCGGAGGCGTGGCCTCGCTTACGAGTTCCACCCCCGCCGAACCGGTTGTCGTGGACGCCCAACTGAACGAATGGGGCGGCAAACTGCACGCGCTAAACCGTAACGACGGCCTGCTGATCGGCATGCAGAACGACGACGAACGCCTGTACCTGTCGCTAAGCACCCGAAACGTCGCAAGCATTGGAAGCATTATGCGCGCCGGACTGGTGATCTGGTTCGATCCTGCGGGCGGCAAAAAACAAACCTTCGGGATTCGTTTTCCGCTGGGGGTGTCCATGGACGACACGGGAAATCGGCGCCTCAGCGACGACGCGGCGGGCGACCGCGTTCGGATCCGGCGCTCCACGGAGGAAATGGAAATCATCGGGGCGGACGGGCAAACGATGCGCAGGAACAAGGACGCCATTCCGGGCATTTCCGCCGCCATTGAAGCGGATCGGGGCGTGCTCACGTATGAAATCGCCGTGCCGCTGGTCCCCGCCAGCGGGGTATTGTACGCCATTGGGGCAGAACCCGGCCAGCAAATAGGCGTCGGCATTGCCACCCCGGAAGAGTTCGTCGTCAATGTAGCGCAGCAACCCGGCTTCGGGGGATTGCCGGGCGGACGCATGGCCAGCGCAGAAGAGCGGGGCTATCGGGGGCTTCCTCCTGGCGGCCTCGGAATCAGCACATTCAAGGAATGGACGCTCGTAACACTGGCCGAATAGGACATCTGCCCCTGCGCAGGACGGCCCCCATGCTTTCGCCCCGCAGGCTCCTGCGCATGGCGGCGTGCCTCGTTCTGGGGATCGCCCTGGCGGCGTCCCGGCCGGCGGACGCGCAGAAACTTCCTGAAATCATTGAGGCAGTCGGCGCCGACTACGCCGCATTGTATCTTCAGCCCCTGGTCAACGCGTTCGGGGCGGATATCAACAGCGGGCTGATCCACACCGCGAAGGTTGGCGGCGGAACGCTCCCCGTCGATCTGTTCCTCGGCGTAAAGATTACGAGCGCCTTCGTCCCCGACATCGACCGGACCCTCAATATTACGTACGAAACGTCGTACCCTTTCCTCGCTCCGGACGGCAAGGAGTACACCCTGCCCGTTATCTTCGAGATCAACGACGGCCCCACGGTATTCGGCGAAGCGTCGCCGGGCGAGGTCACGGGGCGGGTGCGGCACACGGTGCATCCCGGACTGGACGGGATGGAAAATACCCCGGACGATATCGTGATCGACAGCACCATTGCGTTCAAGGTGCTGCCAGGACTGTACGATGGCCCGCTCGCCCCCGTCGCTATCCCGCACCTCTCGCTTGGCTCGGTGGCGGGCACGGAAGGCGTCCTGCGCTATTTTCCCCGCGTCCGCCACGCCAACTACGGGTACCTCGAATTTGTCGGCGTCGGACTGCGGCATAGCGTGGATCAGTACATACCGGCCCTGCCGTTCCGTATTTCCGGACACTTCATGATGCAACGCCTCCTGATCTCGAACACCAACAAGGACGAAATTCTCAAAGCCTCTTCCGTGGTCGCCGGCGGCGCCATCAGCAAAACCTTCGTGTTCCTGACCCTGTACGGAGGCATGCAGGCCGAAGAAACCCTGGTGGAAGTGAATTACACGTTCGGAGACGAACTGTCCATCGCCGAAGGCCAGAATATCTCCTTCGAGCTGGCGGCAGACACCACAATCCGGGGCTTGCTGGGCGTGTCGCTCAAACTCGGCCCGATCCTTTTGAATGTAGAGGGAAGCCGGGGAAACAACCGGACCGTGATTACCGCAGGAGTGGGCGCCGCGCTGTAACGTAGCGTAGCGCTGCGTAGCGGGCTTCTACAACCCCGCCATTCGGCAGGCGGCGGAGATTCTGTTCGATATGCTCTTCGTCGTCATGGAAAAAATGCGCTCTTTGGCGTCGTCGCACATGCCCTGGTGCGCCTGCAACGAGCGGATCGCTTTCAACGCCTCGACCGTGTCTTTCGTCAAGTACCCGGTATATCCGATCTCGTTATCCTTGCGGGGCGCCACATTCAGCAGCGCGGTGCCGTCGGACCGCCATACGACAGCCCCCCATGTAATGCGAATCGCTTCGTATCGGCACAAGGTGCAGTCGCGCATAACGGCTATAAGCGCTATGTCCACCTTGCCGCGCTTGAGCGCATGTTCTTTCGTTTCCGTTCGCCCGGTCTTGCCCACCCGGGGAATATACGCCGTGGCCTTGATGGCCTCGAATTCCTCCTGGGTCAACAAGTTGATCCAGTTGACCGGGCGCCTGCGCTCCCGCACCGTGTACGTCAGGTCGCGCATGGTCGTCTGCACCAGGTCATCCTCCGTCGGATCCTCGAAGGGCTGATGCGGGCGGGTGCGCTGCGCCTTCGCGTGCGCCGCCTTGATGGCCGAGTAGTCCACCCGGATCGCGCTCGCCGACTTCCCGGCAAACGCGCGTTGCCGGAGGTACCTCGCCACCGTGCTTCTGCCGGCGGGCAACGAAGACACTTCGTGCTTTTCGCAAAAGCGCACGAAGCCCTTCCAGGCGCTTGTGTATGTTTTAAGAGTGTTGGGCCTGAGAGTACTTGGAGACTTTCCCATATCGGTGGAAACAGGATAGCGACGCTTGCGGCATGTGAAACATGGGCTGCGCAGAAAACCCGAAGAGCAACACCAGGGAGTCGCCCCGTTCGGGGCAACGCTCTTGCGAGCATACCGTAACCCATGGCGATGAGATGAACGCCAACCCGAAGGCGGCCATCATGCTGTAGCGCGTGCTATCTGAGATCCGGTCGGTGGGGCCTGCCGGGATACCGTCGGACGCAAGTACACCCGGTCCGGCAAGATTTGAACATGTGGAGGGGGCGTTGCTATCGGCAGCAATGCAGGCGTCTCCGTTTCTGAAAACACCCGATTCCTCCGCAGTGCAAGGGGGGTACGTATTTAAATCTGCACCATGCAGAATGTTCCGGTCATTCCCGGATTGCATACCCCGCAGACGACACATACCCCGCAAGCGCGGCGCACCCCTCGGGCGCACTGCGCAGGCAGGCGAACACGATATAGAGAAACGTCAGGCGGCGAACTTGCTTGAGCAGCGCCAACCCGCCATACACTGGCGCTGTCAGGGTTTCGGATCGCAGCAACGCGCCACAGATCCGGTATCCCGAAAAGACCCCTGCCCGGTTATCTTCCCGTGCTCCATTCCCCCGTGTGAAGCAAACCCGATCGTTCTGCAAGGAACCGATTCGGAGGGAAGTAACCAGGGCGAGGGGTATATCAAACGAATACAGCCGCCTGTGCCGCAGAAGGCCGGCGCACCATACGCAAACAATCTGGATAACATGCAGCCAAAAGCACAGGCGCTTCGGCATTTCATGGCTGGCCCACGCGCCCGGCGCGCCTCCCGGCCATATCCCGGGTTGCCTGCCGGCATGCAGCCGACGCGCGCAAGGCGCCAGAACCTGCGGCCTCGGCTCGCAACGCAACAAAGTAGTTTCTTGATAGCTCATGGCATGGTCTCCATTCAGCGCCCGGATACGACAACACGTACGACAACACGCCTACGCCTGCACGCAGGGAACGCCGTCTGCGCCACGAAAATGGCCGACAGAATCCCTCGGCTATCGCACCGGAGCAACCACTCTTATTTTAAGGCAAAATCACCCCGGAAAACAATCTATTTATGCGTTTATCTTTTCAGAGTTAAATAAAGTAGGATCCCCGTTTGGCAATCATTGAAACAGGCAATCCATTTTTTTCCTTATAAACGAAGGAAAGTCGTTCTTTTTGAGAAATAAACAATGCCGCGGCAAACAAACGTTAATTGTGAAAATTGTGTGAAGATACGAAAAACATGACCGAAGAAGCACCAGACTCGCCGCGTACACGGCGGCTTCAAGGCGTCGCAGCGTGGCCGTGGAAGGCGTCGCAATCCGCTCGGGGCCGGGTGCGAAATCGCTTCGCGTACGCGGGTACAGGGCGTCGTGATTCCACCGTGGACATCGGCGCATAGTCTTTGCGTTGCACGCGGCGGCTTCGGAGCGGCGCGACCGGAATGCGCAATGCCGTCGGGAATGCGGCGCTATTCGACGAAATCCTGGTAGGCGGCCTCTACGTCGTCCGGCGACGGATGCCCGGAAAAAAGAATAATCCGGTACCGCAACGTCGTCGAAGCCCCGGGGGCCAACGCAAAATGCAAGGCTTCCTTCCCTTCGGTGAACACGGCCTGACCAAACGGATTGGCGGCGAACAGCCCGTAGTCGCGGGCATGCCAGTACGTGGGAAACCCGGGATTTTCGGGGTGATCAAGCATCGCAACCGTCACCGGACGCCCCTCGACGGTCCCGGAAAGCATCATCCAGCGCGCCCGTTTCCCCCACACGTCGGGATAGCCTGCCACCCCTTCGCTGTTGCGGTACTGCCCGGTCACCTGTTCGTTCTCCTGCGTACGCACGACCGAACCGTCGGCGGCAAGCACCTCCACCGGATGCTCGGAAGGCAGTTCGAGCGCACGCGCAACGCGCAAGCCGAGGACGCCTTCCTTGTTGTCCTCGAAAGACACCGCCTCGTCCAGCGCCGTCAGCGTCGCAATGCGATCCACCATGCGCAGATCCCCTTCGGCGCGAAACACGAAACGGGTATCCTCCCGCAGAAGCGCCGCGCCGTCCGGAGCCAGCCAGTCCATGGCCACCTCCAGCGCGCCCTGCCCCGCCCCGCTCTCGGCGCGCGCAACGGCCCGGTGGCGAATCACGCCCATCGAAGCGGTGCGTTCGGGCGGTATGGCGTCCGAATTATTCCAGAAATCCAGCCCGTTTACGTCCCCGTAGTTAAGCCACAAGCCGATATGATGCGGATGGTCCACGCGCTCGCCCGCAACCGGATCCAGCGGATAGCCCCGCGTTACGGCTACGCCGGAGGCGGTATGCAGCGGATACAGGACCGGCTTTTTCAGTACGGACAGCGTGTCGGCGTAGACGTATGCGGTAAACAAGGCGCCATCGACCCGTACGTCTACGCGCTGCGCCGCCGAATCCGGTACAACGAGAATCCGGGGCGGATCTGCAGGCGGCTCGGCGGCCTGTCCGTATGCAGAGCCATACGGCATGCCCGCCGCGCAGACGCACGCCGCCAGCACGAACCGGACGACCTCCGCCCGAAAGAGGCGTGGCGTGCCCACGCGGACACCTGCAAACCGCCCGGCGCCCGGACCTCGTTTGGTCCTCAACGCCGTCCTCCGTGTCGTCCTCCATATTGTTCGGAACCGCATCGAATCAACCCACAACGACATCCTGTTTCTGCGCATTGAACGTGACCCGTTTACCCGTATGAAGCGCGGCGATCGTCATGCAGAGCGCCACCGAATGATTCCAGGCGGCATGGACATCCGCATTGGGCGTCTCGCGCGAACGCACGCATTCCATCCAGTTGCGCATGTGCGCCCTGGTGGCCTGGTCGCCGCCCGTGTTCGCCGACGTGGCGATGCCCCCCACTTCGTCCAACTTCGTTTCGCCCAGTTGAAAAGGCTGCATGCCCATGGCCGCCGCATGGCGCTCGGTCAATCCGCCCTCCGGCGTCACGCTGTTCGTATCCAGATTCAGCGTGCCCCCGTTGGAATAATACAGTTCCCGTACGCCGCCCGCCGAGTTCGTCTGCCGGGAAGAATACACCACCTGAAACCCGCCGCCGGCGTCTTCCGGCGAACCGTAATCATATACGGCGGTCATCGTATCGAAATTCGTGCGCCCGTCCTTCCACAGGTAGACGCCCCCGTTGGCGACCACGCTGCGGGGATACGGCAAGCCCGCAAACCAGTGCACCGTATCGATCTGGTGCACCATCCACTGGTCGGGGATGCCGGAAGAATACGGCCAGAACAGCCGGTATTCGAGGTATTTCCGGGGGTCCCAGGGCTCATGCGGCCGGTTCATCAGATAGCGCGCCCAGTCCGTATCCGATTCCCGAATGGACGCCGCCAGGTCCGGGCGACGCCACCGTCCGGGCTGGTTCACATTCCAGGTCATGTGCGCCGACACGATATCGCCAAACTTGCCGGAGCGGATGTATTCGTTGGCAGCCATGTAATTCGGCGCGCTGCGGCGCTGCGTACCTACCTGCAGGATGCGGTCTGAGGCCGTAATGCGGGCCAGAGCCTGGTTGGCGTCCTCCATCGTGTTGGCGAACGGCTTTTCGACGTACGCGTCGCAACCGGCCTCGACGGCTTCGATGGCGTGCAGCGCATGCTGAAAATCCGCCGTCGAGATGACCACGGCGTCCACCATGCCGGATTCGTACAACTCCTCGTTGTTGCGCATCGCCCGAACGCCATCCCCGCCCTGCAGGCCGACTTCCGCCCGCTGCGCCTGCACGAACGCCGCGCCCTCCTCGCGGCGGCGGTTCCATATATCGGACACCGCCGCAATATCGAAATTCAGGTCCTCCGCAGAAGCGAGGAGGGAAGGAATCAGCGAATTGCGCGCGCGATCGGAAAAACCCACGACGCCGACGCGGATGCGGTCGTTCGCACCCGGAATGCGCCCGTAACTTTTCGCGGTCATGCCGCCCGCCAGCATGCTTCCCGCCGCCCCGGCAGTCAGCGTTTTGAGAAAATTTCTGCGAGAAGCCGAAGAGGATGGATACGTCATAATGCGTTGGGTCATGTTGGACGGATGCTTGAGGATGCACTGATCGAAGCGGACTTAATCAGAGCATCCTTGAGAAGGTTGTGTCGTTACGCCGCCATGCCGTCGAGCACGCCGCGCATGTACGCAAAGGATTGTTTCATGCCCGGCAGGGGGTCGTTGCCGTCGATCTCGTATTCGAGATTCACATAGCCCCGATAGTCCATCCTGACCAATTGCCGGAAAATATCGGCGACCGGAATGGCGCCTTCCCCCACGATGCACTGGCTGGACCGGTCGTTCACGTCCCGGAGGTCCTTCATGTGTATATCCAGCAGCCGATCGCCCGCTTCGGCGCAGGCTTCCACGACGTCCACGCCGGTCCGGGCCGTATGTCCGATATCGACGCATACGCCCACGCGCGGGTCCATGTCCCGGATCACTTCGAGGGCGTCGCGGGGTCCCGGAAAATGCGGGTCCTCCGGGCCATGGTTGTGGATGGCCACCTGAATGTCGTATTCCTTGACGAAGCGCTCGATCCGGGGCATGTTCTTCGCGGTCGGGGCAATGACCAGCAAGGGAATGCCGACCGCTTTCGCATAGTCGAAAAACATGCGCACATGATCGTCGTTGTCTTTCGATATCCCGTTGTTGCCCCCGCTTACGATCTCAATGCCCGCTCTCGCAAACGCCTGTACGCCCGCCGCCAGTTCTTCCGGCGAATCCTCGTAGGGCATATGAAACGATTTCGCGCTGATATGCCGCACATGCAGGGCCTGAATCATGGAAATCGCCTCGGTCCGGTCGAAATTTCGCAGCGAAAAGGTCGCCACGCCGAGGGTGAACGGTATTTTTTCGCGGACGCGCTTCGCTTCCGACGCGGACGCGGCGCGGGGAACCAGTCCGGCCCCGACGGACGTCAGGGCGGCGGTTTGCACGAATCGACGGCGAGTTATATCGCGGGCAGGCATGGGGCTACGGGCTTATGGGTATGGTGAAACGACGTGAAAGAGGGCGAATGATGCAGCAACAGCATCAGAAACGCTACGCGAATTTCGAGGGCCGCGCTCGCTAATTTCACGGGAATATAATACGGATTCCTGCGAAAAAGTCATGGCGCTTTCCGTTTTTTCCGGCAGCAATGCCCGTCCGGGCCATCGGAACGCCCTCCCGAAGTACGCCCATACACACGCATGCGCCGCAAATATGTGCTGATTACGTCCTGGCCTTGAACAGTACGAGCACGCGCGCTATTCCCGCATTTCCCTTCCGCATAACCGCTGCGTACAGTATCTTATGACCTGCTTCGGGCACATCCATGCCTGAAAACACCGCACGAAACAAACCATAGCCACAAACCCTCGCGCTTGCTCCATGCGCAGATTCCTTCGCCTTGCCGCCCTCTTCCTTTTTGTTGCAGGCGGCCTGTTCGCCCCGCGCGACCGCGCCCGCGCCCAGGACTGGAGCGTAACGGAAGTACAATATCAGGTGGGCGCCGCCATGGAAGAACACGACGTAAGCCCCCCCGGAATACAACATATACTCACCTTCCAGCACGCCAGCGGCTGGCGCCGGGGCGAAAATTTCTTCTTCGTGGACATGGCGTGTTGCAAGGGGGCCGGCGACGCCAGCCGGGACGTATATATGGAATGGTATCCGTTCCTGAGCCTTGAGGCCCTTACCGGGCGGGAATATGCCTGGGGTCCCGTCCAGGGGATCGGTCCGCTGGGGGGCATTAACTTGGGAGCGCAAGGCAAAGTGCTAAAAATTACGCCCGGATTTCGGTTCCAGCTGGACCTGCCGGGCTTCGCCTTCGCTAATCTCGACTATCTGTATCTCATAGACCAGAGCGCAGGCCTGGCCGAAGGCGGCGCGCCCAAAAGCGACAACAGCCATGTGATCGACTTCAATTGGGCCTTGCCGTTCGAACTCGGCGGGCGGGCTTTCTCCCTCGAAGGCCATGCCGAGTGGCAAAGCCCCCGCGATACGGAGAACGGCCGCGCCCCGTACTGGGTGCTCATGCAGCCGCAGCTCCGCCTGGACGTCGGACAGACCATAACCGGAAACCCGGGACGCTTTTTCATGGGAACCGAACTGCACGTCTGGATCAACAAATTCGGGATTGAGGACGCCGACGAAATCATTCCGCAGTTTCTCCTCGCCTTTCGCTTTTAGCGCGCCGGGGGACCCTCTTCCGGCTGGCCGGGGCAATACTCCCGGCAACGCAGGGCATGCCTTTCGCTTTTAGCCGACCCGGGAAGGGACCATCTCCCGGAAAAAGGCGCGCATATCCCGTCAGGACGTATCTTCCCGAACCCACTTCATAAAGGACACCGCCAGCAACAACAAAATCCCCATCAACGGAACGGACACCAGAATAGAGGACGCCTTGAGCGCCTCAACGCTGTCCGGGCCTCCTACGAACATCAAGGCAAGGGATACGCTCGCAAGCACGATGGCCCAGAACAGACGATGCCACCGGGCCGGCTCGACGACGCGCCCCTGCTCCTTCGTGGCGACCGCCGCCAGCACATAGGAGGCGGAATCCAGCGTGGTCGCCCCGAAAATGAACGACAGGGCCACGAAAAGCGCCACGAGCGGCGCGGCGAACGGAATCACCCGATTCCCCACGGCCACAATGGTCGCTATAATCGCTTCGGGCGCCTGACCGGAAAGCACCATGCCCGTCAGGTTTTGCGACCCTTCCAGCTCGAAAAACAGGCCCGTGTTGCCCAGCACGGCGAAAACGAGCCAGCATCCAAGCGATCCGGCGATCATTTCGCCGAAAATCACTTCGCGGAGGGTGCGGCCTCGGGATATGCGGGCCACGAACAGCCCCATGAACGGGGCATAGGCGACCCACCAGGCCCAGTAGAAAATGGTCCAGTCTTCAGAGAATACCGACCCGGACCCGGCGGCGGAAGCCACGCCGGACGCCGCCACAGCCTCCCCCGCCCGGGCCACCGAATCAATGTGGAAACTCATGGTAATAAAATGCTGAAACATCGTCCCGACGCTATCGGTGAAGGTATCCAGGATGAACAGCGTCGGACCGCACACGAACACGAACGCCATGAGCGCCACGACCAGCCAGACATTGATGTCGCTCAGGAGTTTGATGCCCTTTCGCAGGCCGGAATACACGCTGAATCCGAACAAGGCGCTCCAGACGACGATCACCGCGGCGTCCAGCAGAAAGGTCCGCTCGAGGTTGAGCAACTCCGCAATCCCGGCGGAAATAAGGGGCGTGCTAAGCCCTACGGACGTGCCCACGCCGCCCAGCATCCCCAGAATGAACGCGATATCGATAATCTTGCCGGGCAGGCCCGCCGCCGCCCGGGCGCCGATCGCGCCTTCGCACGCCGTCGAAAGGCGCAGGACGGAGCGGCCCCGGTTCCAGTACAGATAGCCGAGCGGAAGCACCGGCACGGCATAGACGGCCCAGGCCAGCGGTCCCCAGTGAAACATGCCGTAGGCGGTGGCCCACCCTATCGCTTCCCGAGAGCCGGGTTCTACGCCGAACGGCGGGGACGTATAGTAATACGCCCATTCGATCGTGCCCCAATAGATGACGCTCGCGCCGATGCCCGCGCAAAACAGCATGGCGCCCCAACTGAACAGCGAAAATTCAGGCGGACTGTCGGGCCCGCCGAATCGGATGCTTCCGTATTTCCCCAGGGCGACGTAGAGCAAAAACCCGAAGGCAATCACGAAAAACCACAGATGAACCCATCCAATAGTCCGGGTCACCCAGTCCTTGGCACTCCCCAGCGCCGCTTCGCCGCCAGAGGGAAATAAAACGAGTGGCGCGACGAGACAAAGGACCCCACCGAACGTAGCCCAGAAAATAACTTTTTCTATCTTTGGTCCTTGCACAAAGGAACCCCTGCTGTCCTTGTCATAATTTCTCGTACCGGAGCGAGTTCAGTCATTGGCCGGACCGACCGCCAAACGCAATCGCGTTGGACAATATACGAAATGCGCCGGGAACGCCATAGGGAACCTGCCGATGCAGCGCCAGCGAAAGGTAACTGTAGTGCCCTTCCCCCGTCTGCGCGACGAGCCATATGCCCTGCTGAGGGTCCTGTCCCGTATCCTGCGTTTCCACGAGCGGCGTATACGCATCGTCCCATTCCGTGAAAAATTTGGAACCCCGTTGCTCGATCCAGTGATCGAAATCCGCCGCGGAAATGGCGTTGGGCGTCGTCAGCAGAGGGTGATCCGGCGCCAGCATGCGCACGGGGGAATCCTGTTCGGACACCTCCTGCGCGCCCCGGGGCAATTCGGCGGGATACGGCGCCATGTCGTTCGGAACGAATTCCTGCGTCTGATACAGCACGATCAGGTTGCCGCCCGCAGCGGCATAGTCCAACAAGCGCCGGTTATGCTCCACCAGGTCCTGCCGCACGGCGTACGCCCGCGTCCCGATCATAATGGCGTCGAAATCGTTCAGGGACCCGCTCGCCAGGTCCGCCGCGCCAAGCAACTGCACGGAGGCGCCGAGGGCTTCGATCGCCGCAGGCACCTCGTCGCCCACGCCCATCACGTACCCCACGCGCATGCCGTCCAACCGGGCCACCGGCACGGTCAGGATGGTGGTTTCCGCCGGAATCCGGAGGCGGCCCAGCGGCAAATCCCGGTGCTCTATGACCTGGTAGCCATGCTGGAAGTATCCGGTCTCCCCGGATTCGACGAAGGCGCGAATCGTGGCCTCGCCGGACCAGTTCGCCGGAGGTTGCGCCATGAAACGGACCTCGACCGTCTCGCCCCGATTCCGGAACGCATACGGGATGCGGGCCGGATCGCTCGTCCAGCCCTCGGGCAGTTCAATGGCAATGTCCGCATCCACGGAATCCGCAATGGCCTCCACGCGCACATGCACCGGAATCGCGCCCGCCGCGCCCGCGACTCCCTCCACCGGAACCACGCGCACCCGCGGGCTCGCCAACACCGACACGTCGGGCAGTATCTCCACGCGGCGGGCCAGGAAGCCGTACGGCAAGCGGGATACGTACCCGGTAACCGGCATGGTCCGCACAATATCCGCTCCGCCTACCGAGAGACGCACCTCCACGGACAACATCATGGGACTCCAGGGCAAATGCATCGAAGCCGCACCCCGAATCCGGTACATGTTTTCGGTGGGGCTGTTGCGGTCGAAATACGGACCATCAAAGCCGCCTTCGTCCGACCCGACGTCAATCGTGAGGTCCACTTCGTTCCCGGCCCCTTCGTCTGACCGGGCCAAAATAGCGAGGCCCTCCCCGTTTCGCTCAAGAACCCGCGCTTCGGACATCGAAAGGCCATCTGGCCATTCGCTTTCGACCGCCACGCGCACCGTGGCCGCCCCGTACGTCAACGCGGCGCCCAGCGCCTGATCCGCCAGTTCGGCGCGTATCCGTACGCCCGCCGCCGCCACAATCGCCTCTTCGAACTGCCGCTCCTTCACCGCCAGCTGAAAAGCCGTTTCGGGAAGATTTTCCCCAGCCATCCGGGCCGCAGCGCGCACCAGCAACAATCCGCGCACGAGTTCGGGAACGCTCTGCTCCGGCGCCAGAAAATCGAAATCCCGCTGCACCCCGTCGATCAGGTCCTGCAGCGCCGCAAGGGACGCAGCCATGTCGGGAGACGCTTCTTCGCCCACCAACGCCGGCAAACCGGGCAAACTCGTGTCCACGCCTTCGAAAAACGTATCGGAAACGCGGTTTTCCGCCTCGGGGGGCATGTCGCCAAGCCGCTCGTAGCGGTAGGTGCGGCTCCCCCAGCTCCGCATCCGCCCGGAGGTCTGGGAGCGCTGGAGGCTCAACCCGTACCGCGCATAGTCTCCGTACGAAACGCCGAGCAGCGGACTGTACTCCCTGGCCTCCAGCATCACATGGTGCGGCTCGTCCTCGGCGGCCCCGCCTCGAAAGAGCATCGGCGTGGCCCAGGGACGCAACCCTTCTTCCGAAATCTGCTCCGGGAAACGCGACGGATCGCCTGCGGCGGCGACCGCTTGAGGAGTCAGCACGCCCGAAGCATGGTGGTGTCCGTGGCCGTCTCGCCGGTCGCCATAGAACCGGGACACCACCGCAATGGGACGATTCAGGCGGATAACCCGCACCATGTCCTCGAGCACGACCTCAGGGTCCCAACTTCGCAGCGCTTCGTCCAGCGTCTTGGAATACCCGTAATCCACGGCGCGGGTAAAGTACAAATCATCCAGCCCGTAGTACCGCCCCGCCAGCACCAGTTCCCGCGTACGAATCAGGCCGAGCGCGTCGAACAGTTCCGGGCCGATGGCGTTGGCCCCCGCCTCGCCCCGGTTCAGCGAGAGCTGAGACGTGCGCGCGCCCCATTTCCGGGAAGACACGGCCAGCATGCCCGCATGTTCGTCGTCGGGATGCGCCAGCACATGCAGCAGGGACGCCGTCGTACCCAGTTTGTTGATGCGGTGCCAGGCCCCCGCCGCGCCCTGGTCGGAGGGCAATATTTCGCCCGGTATGGGCGGCGGAAACGCCAGTACGCGATCCAACGATGACTGGGCCTCGGCGGGCCGAGGCAGAACCAGGAAAAACCCGAGAAGCAGGCCAAGGACGAAAAAAGAAACCGTGGGAAATCCAGAGAGGCAGCGCATGACGGACAGGGGCAGCGGGTGAAAAAGCGTAGATTTTGTGTAAGGATGCACTGATTAAGTCCGCGAAGATCAGAGGCATCGAGGAGTGGGCTGGCAAGGAATGACGAAGCAGCGTGGTAGGCCCCACGTAATGAGGAATGACGCAGCCAGCGCGCTCCTCGATGCCTCCCGAAGGGCGCTTCACGACACCGACGACGCAAAACGCCGTGTTTTCCGATGATTTTAACGATAGAATCATTACAAACGCTACTTGCGTACGTGAAGCGCTGATCGAAGTGGACTTGATCAGTGCATCCGTAAATAAATACTCAAAAACGGCGTTCCGCGCAAGTGGAATAGTGGGAGCGGGCCGGAATTCGCCTGCAGAACGCCCGTTGACCGTTCCCTGCGGCGTTCGTATCTTGCCTGCGCACGCCCTTGTACCCATCGCTCGTATCATGACCCGGGCCATCCACCCGTACCCATCGTACGCCGTACGCAAACCCGCAAGCATCCATGACCGACCACGCCGGCTCTTCTCGACACCTCACGCTACGATTCGGCGCGCTGTGCACATTCGTACTGGCGGCGGCGCTCATGCGCTGGCTTCCGCACCCGCCGAACGTCGCGCCTATGGGCGCCATGGCGCTGTTCGGCGGCGCGCTGTTCGCACGAAGGGGCGTGGCCGTCGCCGTGGTCTTCGCCGCCATGCTGCTTAGCGATTTGCTGCTGGGCTTTCAGCCGGCGCCTATCGTATACGTGGCCTTCGCAGGCGTGGTCGGCGTGGGCTTCCTGTTGCGGGGAAACCGGACGCCGTGGCGGATTGCAGGCGCTTCCGTAATCGGGTCCACACTCTTCTTCGTGGTCACGAATCTGGCCGTCTGGGCAGGCGGCGTATTCTTCCCGCAGTCGATGTATCCGCAAACGTTCGAGGGGCTTATCGCCTGTTTCGTGGCCGCGATCCCGTTCTATCACAATACGCTCCTCGGCGACGCCCTCTTCACGGCGGTCCTCTTCGGCGGATTCGCGCTGGCGGAACAGCGATTCCCCACGTTGCGCCCGGCGAATGCGCCCTGACAAAGCCGCGGCTCAATACGAATAGACCGCACTCAGACTCCAAAGGAATTCGTCGCCCGAAATTTCGGTTTTTAGGGCTATGTTGACAAGCCCCTCGAAGGAAATCGGAAAATCCTTTTTCGCCAGGGCGACGCTTGACGAGACATAGGCCCCGGTCTCGTCGTCAAGGATCAGGCCATATAGTTGGGCGTTCAGGCCAAGCGTCCATGCATCCGACAAGGCGATATTGGATAGCCGGGGCATGAAACTGATATAATGCACATTGCGCACCGTAGATGTTTGGAGACCGCGCGAATACAGGTAATACATCCCGATATTCAGGTTCTCTGTGAGGGAATAATCGGGTACAATCTCGCCAGCCATGAATCGACGCGCTATGATGGCGTCCTCTTCTTCTCCGTCTCGTATGATCGACGACGTGACGTACGACAGCGTAGGGTTGGCGCCGACCTGTAGCCGAAATTTGCCCTCGTTCACCACTTCGTACCGCCACCGAAAAATAAACGCCCAGGGTTTCCCGGCCAGCGCAAACTGCATCCGCGGCTGAAAGGTCAGTCTTTTCCTTCCGATTTTCGTGTACGATATGAGGGCGGGCTTGCCCAGCGTAAAGTTGGGTATGAGGGACACGCCGTTATTCGTCACGTGGATCGTGCCGGAATATGGCCTCTCCGCTGGCCCGGTTTCCTGGGCGCGAACCCCGCGGACGGACGCGAACGCAAGAAACAGGATGAGGATGACGCTTGCGGAAAGACGCATTGTTTTCATGGAAATAGGCCGACCTTATTTTTTTAGGCGGGGTCTTATCGGGGTTAAAAGATTAAGGTGGGCAGTGGAGGTTGCGGAGGGTTTGGGTGCTGGAGGCCTGCTTTGGGTGGTTTAAAAATGGTTCGGTAAATTCGGACAGGTCGTTTATTTGTAGAATTGCGCTGGATCATACCAGGCAAAAACCGCCTCCAGTAGCGGCGTTCGCCTGTAGTATACGTGTCGGGAATCATATTGTCAATGCCTTGGTGCGGGCGCTCTTCGTTGACGTAGCGAATGTAGTCGCCGATGCGCTCTCGCTGGAGGGGACAGAGCGGCGCCGGGCGAATAGCTCTGCGCCATGGTCCAGCGCGTGTCTCTTCCAGGGTTATATCTGGTTCGGATACATTTCGAAGCGGGCGGCGAGGTCCGCCAACGTGCTGTCGCCGCGTAGGGCGGCCAGGGCTACCTTCGCCTTGAAGGCGGGGCTGTGGGTTCTACCGGTGCGTTTGGACATGGAATGTCTCTCTGGGTTGGCTGGATTGAAACAAGATTGCAGCCTCACGCCTTAAAGTCCCCGAAACGCTGTCCAACGAAGCCGAACCACCTTTCCCGCCTCCCCAATTCGCCCCAAGACAACCAGAGAAACAGAGGCACAAATCAGGACGAGTTAAATTTTTTAGGCGGCCATTTCTCGGGGTTAAAAAATTAAGGCAAGGCCCTCGGAGCATCGCCATACGTGCCGAAAAGTAACCCGCAACACGCCCGCCCCCCCGCAATGGTTGCACCAAAATTTCAAAATTTTTCCCTACATTGACCCCGTCACCCCCTTTCCCAACCCCCTGATACCACCATGAATCGACCCCATGTTCTGTACCGCATGGGAGGCCCCGCCGTTGGCGGCCGGACGCTGAGTAGCCTGGGCTTCCCGGCGAAAGGCATGGGCCTCCTGCGCCCGAAGCCATCCCACGTAAAAATCGGAGCCATCTCCTACAGTTTCCGCGCAATCCCCTCCAGCGCCGAGCAAATCCTCGAATACATGGTGGAACTCGGCCTGGATACGATCGAACTCATAGGCGCTCCCGCCGAGGAGTACGTGGATCATGAATAAGCGCAAGATCGTAGTGATCGGAGCGGGCACATCAGGGCTGGCCGCCGCCCATACACTTCTCAAGCGAAAGGACGAATTGGACGTTACGGTGCTGGAAGCCGCCGACAAGACAGGCGGCCGCATGGGCGGCGACGAGGTAGATGGGTTTTACATCGACCGCGCAGCGTCCCTATTCCTTCAATCATATGCCACCGCGCGAAGCCTCGCGAAAGATCTGGGTGTCCCGTTCAAGCAAAGCCCGCACACCAAGGGTGGCTATGTCTACAGTCATGGCGGGTTCCACAAGGTATTTGCCGGAGGAACGGTAAGGCAACGGCTTGAGACAGCCCGCACGCTACTCTCGTTTCGCTTGCTGTCGCCTAAGGGTATCCTGCAGTTTGCACGCTTCTCCAAGCTGTGCAAGGCGCAGAGAGAGGCGCTGGATATCGAAGACGTAGGGAAACTGCTTCCTCTGGACAGGACGGAAAGCTTCCAGGACTACATGGAAGCGAACGGCATGGGAGATTACCTTCACCAACGGGCGTCGAACGATATTCGCGCCTACACCGGGGGGGGGGCCGAACAATCCGGCGTTGCCTCGTCCATGGCGTTACTCTGGAACTTCTCCTTGAATCCGGCGGAGCGCGTTTCGCTCCCCGACACAGGAGTAGGGTCGTTCGCAACGGCCCTCGCCGCAGCCTATTCCGACCATATCAGACTTTCCACCCCGGCCGAGCGTATCGTTATCGAAGGCGGCGCGGTCACGGGAGTGCTCGCCGAAGACGGCGCCCTGTTCCCGGCCGATGCCGTCGTGTGCTGTACGACTGCAACCACCTTATCCCGGATCGGGCGGGACCTGCCGGCCGAGATCCGGGATGTGCTCGGCCGAGTTACCTATTCGGCCTGTTGCAAGGTGGTTGTCGGCCTCGACTTCGAACTCCTGCCGGCCAGCGCCTATGCCGCGGTTTTCCCGCGCGGGTCGGGGACTCCGCTTGTCGCATTGGAGAACACGAAGGCAGTCGCCCCAGCCGCGGTGCCGGAAGGCAAGGGCATGTATCACTGCCTGGTGATGGAGGACGATGCGCGGGCCCTGTTCCCCCTGACCGATTCCGAGATCGCGGACCGCGTGATCGAGGAAATCCGCAAGTTCTTTCCCAAGATGCCGCGTGAACCGCGTTTTTTCCGCGTCTATCGCTGGTATGAAGGAGGCTGCCTCATCCACGGCGGCTTGTTGACGGATATGCACAAGCTACGGCGGGAGACTCTTCCCCGCAGCGTCCGGGGCCTGTTTCTCGCAGGCGACTACACGCATTTGCCGGTGACCAACGGGGCGATGCGCAGCGGCGTCGATGCCGCAAACGAAACTGTGTCGTTCCTGGCGCGGCGAAACGCCTGAACGTGGAGCGCCGAGCATTGTGGGCAAATGCCCACGTCGTGCGCGACAGGGAAGAGGTGAATACCGTGTGCATCTTCATCGCCTGCCGCTCGGGGCACCTGTCGGCGGAGCAGTTCGGGGAGCCCCTTCGACAAGCCGCCTCGCGGGAAGCGGGCAGGTGACCCTTGACCCATGACGGGCGAGGGCCACACGCCGATCGCCGAAACGCTGCGCTTCCTGCGGGACAAGGAATACCCCATCCCGGCCATGATCGAGCTGGAATATCCCGTCCCGGAAGGCTCCACCGTCATGGAGGAGTTAAAAAATTAAGGCAAGGCCCTCGGAGCATCGCCGTACGTGCCGAAAAGTAACCCGCAACACGCCCGCCCCCTCGCAATGGTTGCACCAAAATTTCAAAATTTTTCCCTACATTGACCCCGCCACCCCCTTCCCAACCCCCTGATACCACCATGAATCGACGCCATTTTCTGTACCGCATGGGAGGCGCCGCCGTTGGCGGCCTGACGCTGAGCAGCCTGGGCTTCCCGGCGAACGGCATGGGCCTCCTGCGCCCGAGGCCATCCGACGTAAAAATCGGAGCCATCTCCTACAGTTTCCGCGCAATCCCCTCCAGCGCCGAGCAAATCCTCGAATACATGGTGGAACTCGGCCTGGATACGATCGAACTCATAGGCGCTCCCGCCGAGGAGTACGCCGGCGCCCCGGCAGCCCCCCAATTCCCCGGCAACTGGCGCGACCTGAGCGAAGACGAGCGGGCCGCCTTCCGCGCCGCCCGAGACGAAGCAGACAAGGAAGCCCGCACATGGCGCCTCAAGGCCCCCATCGACAAGTTCGAGGCGCTCGGCAAGATGTACCGCGACGCCGGCGTGCATATCGACATCCTCAAACTGGGCAATCCCGGATGGACCGACGAAGAAATAGACTATGCCTTTCGGGCGGCCCGGGCCGTGGGCGCGCGCGGCATTTCGTTTGAAATATCGAACGAGGCAGGCGAGCGCATGGGCCCGTTCGCCACGAAGCACGAACTGGTCACGGGGATGCACAACCATACCCAGGTAGCCAACGAGGACTTTAGCTTCGACATTCCCCTCTCCCACTCGCCGTTCAACATGCTTAACCTGGACATCGGGCACTACGTGGCGGGCTTGGGAACCTCCCCGATCCCGGTCATCGAAAAGTACCACGACCGGATCACCCACCTGCACCTGAAAGACCGCCAAAACCCGGACAACGGCGCCGAGAATGTCCCTTGGGGCGAGGGCGACACGCCGATCGCCGAAACGCTGCGCTTCCTGCGGGACAAGGAATACCCCATCCCGGCCATGATCGAACTGGAATACCCCGTCCCGGAAGGCTCCACCGTCATGGAGGAGATGAAAAAGTGCGTGGCCTACTGCAAGGAAGCGCTTTCCTGAGCAATTATTGGGAATTATTCGCCGCAGATGGCGGGCAGGCAGAGGGCTATCGCAAACAGCGCCAGGGTATCGTATGGTTAACGTATTTCGCATGGCCGGGCGCGTGGGCGCATGGCTGAGCCTGTTCCCGCTCTTCGCTATGGCGCAAGGCGCAGACTCCATTCGGGTAGAAAGCGGCCTGCTCGCCGGGATGTCCGGCGCGGACCCCGCCGTCCGGGTATACAAGGGGATTCCCTACGCCGCGCCGCCCGTCGAGGCGCTGCGTTGGCGCGCCCCCGAACCGCCTCGCTCGTGGGACGGCGTCCGCGAAGCCGTCGCATTTGCGCCCGGATGCATGCAACATGTGGCGGGGTCGCGTCCGCCCTGGACAGAAGAATTCATGCACCAGGGCGAAATTAGCGAGGATTGCCTGTACCTGAACGTCTGGACCGCAGCGCAGGAGGCGGGCGAACCGTTGCCGGTTCTGGTCTATGTGCACGGCGGCGGATTCACCGAAGGGTCTGGCTCTGTGCCCGTCTACGACGGAGAGCAGCTGGCGAAGAAAGGCCTGGTGGTCGTAACGATCAACTACCGGCTGGGGGTGTTCGGTTTTCTGGCCCACCCGGAACTCACCGCCGAATCCGAACGCCATGCCGCCCCGAATTCTGACCCCGACAATGGGGGGCACGATAATGGGAACCAGAATAATGGGAACCAGGATAATCGGGACCAGGATAACGAGAGCAGAGGCCATGGCGGACCAACCAACTTCGGCCTGCTGGATCAGGTCGCCGCGCTCCAGTGGGTACAGCGCAATATCGCCTCCTTCGGGGGCGATCCAAACCGGGTCGCACTCGCCGGACAATCCGCGGGCGCCATGTCCGTGTACCTCTTGACGGCGTCCCCGCTGGCCAGAGGGCTTTTCCAGCGCGCCATTGTGCAAAGCGGACCGGGCGGCCTGGCCTCGTTCGGCGTGGCCTCCACGCGCTCGCTGGCCCGCCCGCTCGTCGAGGCGGAAGCCAGCGGCGTCGCATTCGCCGAGGCCACAGGAGCCTCTTCGCTGGAGGACCTCCGCGCCATGTCGGCGGAAGACCTGGCCGCCACGCCCGCGCCAGGCAGCGGAATCCTGCGTTTCGGACCGGTGACGGACGGCCATTTCCTGCCGGAAGACGCCCACGACGTCTACGCCAAAGGCATGCAAAACGACGTCCCCATGATGACGGGATTCAATGCAGACGAGGCCAGCGCCTTTCCGGGATACGGCCAGGCAACCCCCGACGCCTTTCGGGAAGCGGCCCGGGAACGCTACGGCGAGGCGGCGGACAACCTGCTGGCGCTCTACCCGACCGCCACGGACGAAGAGGCGGGCGCCGCACAGAAAACCAGCCAACGCGATCTGGCCGCCGCGGCGCTCGGCAACCTGGCCGAGGAGCGTGCGCACACGGCGCAAACAGCCCTGTATCTGTATTATTTCGACCGGGGAATCCCTTGGCCGGAGCGCCCGGAGTTCGGGGCGTTTCATACCGCCGAAGTCCCGTATTTCTTCAACAACCTCGCCCTGCTGGACCGGCCCTGGGAAGCGCTGGACCACCGCCTCGCCGATACCATGGCGTCGTACTGGGCGCATTTCGCCGCCGAGGGGGACCCGAACGGCGACGGACTGCCCGACTGGCCCGCCTTCGACGGACAAAACGCGAACTTCATGCGCCTGGGCAAACAGATGGCCCCCAACCCCGTAGCAACCCCGCCCGCCCGGGAATTCTTTCGGGCGTTTTTGACGGAAGAATAGCGGGCGATACCATGAAAACACGCAGGGGCTCTTGCTTTTCGATGACGCGGCGCAGCGCATCCTGCCTCGCTATCCTGCCCCGCTATCCTCCTCTGACATACTGCCCGCACAAACACTCGCAACACACGAATTTTCCGACATTGCCATGACGAAATCTCTTTGGGACGAATACCTCAAAACAGCGCGTGAAAAATACGAAGTGATTGAGCGGAAAGAACGCTACAAGATCAAGCTGGCGGAAGCACTGGCGAACGCCCGCCACGCATTGCTGAACGACGAACCCGATTGGCTGGAATTGGTGACGGCGGCGGTCAAGCACAGGCACAACAACATCATTGACTGGAGAAATGTAGACAAACTAAAAAAATGGTTCGACGAAAACCAGACTGAAGCAAGAAATGCGTTATTGGGAATCTGGGCCCAAGACGACCGAGCGCTCGAAGACCGCATTATGTCCTTCAACGCCATTTTACCCAGCGACAAAGAAAACCCATTTGGTATTTCGGGCACAGGTACTCGCCTCAACGTCGCATCATATTTCATGATGGGAATCAATGCACAACTGTATCCGCCATACCAGCGGAGCAAGTTTGAACACATATATGAATGGTTGGGTTACCAGCTACCCTCTGGCGACGATGCGATCGGTCAGTACGAACGCGCTCTTGAATTCCTGGACGAAATGCTCGAAGAGGTAAAGAGCCATGGCATGGATACTCCAAGCAATCGGCTGGAGGCACAAGGCGTTGTATGGGCACTTAATAAATGGGTGCATACTCAAATTCGCGAACCTAATTCATCATCTGCAGGGGAGGAAGATCCACCGCCAAAGCCCGAGACTACGCACCCCCTAAACACCATCCTCTACGGCCCGCCCGGCACCGGCAAGACATGGCATACCGTCACGCGCACCGTAGCAATCATTGAGGGCCGCGGCACGGACGAAGTGGAAAAGGAAACCCGCAAAAAGGTCAAACGCCGATTCGACACGTATCGACGCAAGGACAAGAAGCAAATCGAAATGGTCACGTTCCACCAGAACGCCACCTACGAAGATTTCATCGAAGGCATCCGGCCTGTCCTGCCCGAGACCGACCAGGCACACGCCAAGGACCAGACGGGCGCCAATGGACAGGCTTCGCCCGAACCCGGCAGCCCCGGAGATATCCAGTATGAAATGCGCCCCGGCGTGTTTCGACGCATCGCGAAGCGCGCACAGGAGCATCCCGACCAGCGGTACGTGCTCGTCATCGACGAAATCAACCGCGGCAACATAGCCCGCATCTTCGGCGAACTGATCACCCTGATCGAGGACACGAAGCGGAAAGGAAAGGAAGACGAAGCACGCGTGACGCTGCCCGGCTCGCAGGAAGAATTCAGCGTACCGTCGAACCTGTACATCCTCGGGACCATGAACACCGCGGACCGGTCCATCGCACTGCTGGACACCGCCTTGCGGAGACGATTCACGTTCGAGGAAATGATGCCAAACCCGTCGCACAAAGGAGTCAACAAAATTGTTGACAACGTGGATTACGGCAAGCTTCTTAAGGCCATAAACCGACGCATCGCCGTCCTGCTGGACCGGGATCACCAGATCGGACACACCTACTTCCTCCGCGTAGACACGACGAAAGCGCTTGCCAAAGCGTTCCAGCACAGCATCATGCCGCTCCTGCAGGAATACTTCTACGACGATTGGGAGAAAATCCAGGCGGTACTGAACGACAACGGATTCGTCAAACACACATCCCCGCCAAACGAGCTCGTCCAGGCGAACCTGGCCGACGAAAATCAAAAAGTCTACAACCTGCTGCCCCACAACGACAAGCAATGGACCAACCCGGCGGCGTACCAAGCCATCTACGGCAAGCCCGCCTCGCCATCAAGCGCCGACAACGAGTCGAACGACGGCGCATCAGCATCGGAAGCCGACCGCGAAGCACAGGCCGAGCCGGACAACCTCGCTCCAGATACAGACGCCGACCGCAAGGCACAGGCCGGGCCGGACGACCGCGCTCCAGAGACAGACGCCGACCGCGAACCGCAAAACGACTGACATGCCGTCCCCGACTACGCACACCCAGCGGACAGCGCGCCATACCCACAACGTGCGATCCCGCACTGCATCGCGCAAGATAGTCGTTCGGGAATACGACAAGCTAACCGGCCTGGACCCGGACGAACAACGCGACCTGGAGCGCTTCGCGCTCGAACGGGCAACCGAAAAAAAGGGCTGGGTGCTCACGCTCCAGAAAGGCCTCCTCAAGGCGCAGAACTATGTCGGCGTCCTCGAAACGCGCCAGGGCACGGTGGTCGAAATCCTGCCGAAAGTCGATCTTTCGGACGACGGCGACGAGAACACCCGGAAAGTCTTTATGACCATGCTCCGGGATTGGCGAGGCCTCAAGGGAGCACAATGGAAAGGCGCCAGCATTCGCGCAATACGCCGCCTCGACATGTTCGAGGCCTTCGTCCACCAGTTTCTGACGGATGTTATCCTGCTGACCCGGCGCGGCCTGGCCCGAACCTACCGAACGCAAGAAGCGAATCTCCAGTCCCTGCGCGGGCGCATCCTGTTTCCGGCGCACATCCGCGAGAATCTGGTGGACCGCTCCCGGTTCTACGTCGGCTACGACGAGTTCACCGCAGACCGCCCCGCGAACCGCCTGATCCACCTCGCATTGCAGCGCCTCGTTCCGATCGTCCGGCATCCCGCAAACCGGCAGCGGCTCCATCAACTGCGCATCGCCTTCTCCAGCGTACCCCGCTCAACGAACCAGAACCACGACTGGGCGCGCCATCAAGTGGACCGTTCCATGCGGCAGTACGACACCGTGATGCCGTGGGTCCGTTTGTTCCTGTCCGGACACGGCCTCGCCACCTTCGCCGGTTCGCACGTCAACCGCGCAATGCTGTTTCCGATGCAGGACGTGTTCGAGGACTTCGTCACCGCCGCCGTCCGCCGACATCAAAAACGTTTCGCGGTGCGCGCACAAGGGCCAATGCAGCCTCTGGCGACAAACGCCGCAAACAAGGGATCGTTTTATATGAAACCGGACATCGCGTTGCTGGAAAGCAACAACGTCCGCTTCATTCTGGACGCAAAATGGAAACGACTCGACCCCAACGAGCGCAATCACGACATCAAACAGGCCGACGTGTACCAACTCTTCGCATACGGAAGGCAATACAACTGCCCTCGCGTGGCGCTCGTCTATCCACAAACGAAGTCTTTTTGCGAACCGATCCGATTCCAGTTCAACAACAAACCCGCCCTGGAATTAATCTGCTTCCCGTTCAATGTAGACGATCCGGCAGGAACCGTGAAAAAGATGATCCAGGAATTGGAGAAGGATTGACCGCCTGGACCTCACTCCTTGCAGAGACCCTCCACCGCGCCCCTGCTGGCCATCACCCACGCCTTCCAGACACCATCTACCGCACCCCTGTCCGGCACAACCCACGCCTTGCAGACACCATCTACCGCACCCCTGTCCCGCACAACCCACTCCTTGCGGATACCATCCGCCGCACCCCTGTCCGCCATCACCCACTCCTTCCAAACACCATCCACCCCACCCTACCCCATGGCATCCTTGAGGTGATCTGACAGCCGCAGACTCAAGGCGATCAGCGTCAACGTGGGGTTCGGAGCGCCGGACGTCGGAAAAGCCGAGGCGCCCGCTACATACAGATTCCCGACGCCATGCACCTTTGCGTTGCCGTCGAGCACGCCTTGCCCGGGGTCGTCATGCATGCGCGTGGAGCCCATGTGATGAAACCCTCCGCTCAGAAAAGAGGGCCACGTGGCGTCGTCTTCGAGCAACCAGTCCAGGATTTGAACCCGCCCCACCCCGGTCCGGCCAAATTCATGCGCCACCATTTCGAAAAAGGTTCGCATCGACCGTTTGTCCAGCGCCGACAGTTTCCAGTGCAGGTCGGCAAGGGGCATCCCTAACGCATCCTTCTCGGCGCTCAGGACGACACGCGAAGCGGGGTTGGGCATTTGCTCGGCACGGGACTGGAGTTGATAATCGCGGCGGCCCTCGTCCGGCGTAGCGGGCCAGGCGGACGGGCGTTGCGGTGCCTCCTCCGCTGATTCGTCGCTGCGCATCCATCGCCGGAATCCGCCCTCCGAAAATCTCTGAAAGAAACTCCGCATCTCTTCGGGAAAGGTCCCCGGCCGGAGCGAGGCCGTGCCGTTGAGAATACGATGCGCTCGCTGGGCCTGCTCGGACACGGCCAGTTCCCCCGTGGGCGTCCGGTGCCCGGCAAACCGAAGCGCGTACATACGCATCGGATCCGGCTTTTCCAGAATAAGCTGCGCTCCGCCCATTTCAAGGTGTTCCATGAAAAAGCGGCCCACCAGATCGCGGTCGTTGCCCAGCCCGGCGGGCGCCTGCCTGTTGGAGGCCAGCAGAATCCGCGCATTCTGAATCGATCCGCACGCCAACACGTAGCGGCGGGCCCGCACGCGGTGGCGCTTGCCATCGATAGTTTGCGCCCGCAATCCGGTCACGGCCCGCACAGACTCGTTCGCTTCGACCTCCGTAACGTTGGCGTACGTATAAAGATGAATGTTTTCCGCATCGATAATCGCATCCCGGTACCGCGTCCCGAATCGCGTGGGCGGGCTGAACTGCCACATCTTCGTCCATATTTTCTCTTCGTCAAACGGCAGCCTTTTCCGCGAAGGATCCATGGCTTCATAGTCCGCCACGTCATATGCGTACGGCCCCAGCTCAACATAGGCCTGCGCGCGTTCATAGAACGGATCCAGGTGTTCCTTCTGGAAGGGCCAGCCGCTATGGGGCACCCAGTCGCGTTTTTGGAAATCCATGGGGTCCATGGGCGCGCACCAGCCAGCCCAGTGCCCGGTGGTGCCGCCAAAATAATGGAGCCGGGCGGCTTCGAGGGGCACCTGGTATGGATCGCCTATGCTTTTGCCCGCATAGAGGGCCTGCATCTGCGGCTCGTAGTTGAATCCACCCCCTTCCAGCAGAATGACGGTCCGGGACGCTCCAATCCATTCCATGGCCATGCTGAGGCCAGCGGCGCCAGCGCCGACAATGCAGAGGTCGCCTTCAATGAGTGCGCCGTCCTCGAGGGTTCGGGCGTCTGTATGCATATCCGGAGGGAATTACGGGTAGACGAGCGAGAAGAGGGCGCACTGCCGCGCTTCGGTGACGGAAAGCACCCATCCCTCGAGAAGAACCGTGCGCCCGGCGGCAAAATCATCCCGGATCGTTGCCTCAAGGAAAGCAGGCGACATGGAGGCGTCCGCCCGGGCCAGCGCCTCGCTGCCCAGGATGGCCGCAGCGAGGATATCCGTGTCGCACTCTGCGGGATACCGCACGCAATACTGCACGCCAAGGCCGCGAACCCGGCGAGCGCCGAACATATCGAGCAAGGCGGGCCGGGCCAGGGGTTGCAGATTCCCGGAAGGACCCGTTAAAGAACTCGTTGGCCACGCGGCGCCCGGCAAGCCGGCAGCCAGCGCACCTGCCGCCGCACACAGGATAAAATGGCGTCTGTCCATTGGGAGTCCGCAGGTCTTCAGATACAGGAAGGGAAAGGCACGCCGGAACGCCCTCGACCGCCGCACATCAACTATGGAGCCAACGACCGGACTTGAACCGGTGACCTGCTCATTACGAGTGAGCTGCTCTACCAACTGAGCTACGTTGGCGGGTCTATAACGTCCCTTGGCGCGGGCTACGTCGCCTGCGCCCCTAAACCCGCAACAGCCCCGCTGGATCCCGGCGAATCCGACAAAACACAGGATGCGCTGATTACCTCCGCAAAGATCAGAGCACCCCAGACCTTCCTGCGAATCCAGCCGGACGCCTGCATTAAAGGATGCACTGATCGAAGCGGACTTAATCAGAGCATCATAAAAAACGTATGGAATCCGCCCGAAACACAATACATTTCCCTGCGTTTCGTTTAGGATGTACTGATTTTGCGGAATACTTTCGCGCACAATACTCGCCTCAGCACGTACCCCTGCGCCTTACTGGGCATGTCCCCCTCCCCCGTCATAGCCGACGCCAGCGCGGCATGGAGTCCCGCATCCTGGCGAGAACGCCCTGCCGCGCAGCAGCCCACGTACCCCGACCCGGCCGCCTTGTCCGAAGCGCTGACGCAGTTGCGCGCATTGCCCCCGCTCGTCACCTCGTGGGAAATTCAGGCGCTCAGGCAGCAAATCGCCGAAGCGACGCGGGGGCAGCGTTTTATCCTGCAGGGCGGCGAATGCGCGGAACACTTCAACGAATGCAGCGCGGGGATTATCGCCAATCGTCTGAAAGTACTTCTTCAGATGAGCCTCGTACTGATCTTCGGCATCCGGACCCCCGTCGTGCGCATAGGCCGCTTCGCCGGGCAACACGCCAAACCCCGCTCTTCCGATAGCGAATCCCGCAATGGGCGTACCCTCCCGAGCTACCGGGGAGACCTGGTCAACGACGCCGCCTTCACGCCCGAAGCGCGAAAACCGGACCCGAAACGCCTGATGCAGGCCCACGCCCATTCCGCGATGACGCTGAACCTTGTGCGCGCCCTCACCAATACGGGCTTTGCGGACCTGCATCACCCGGAATACTGGAACCTCGACTTCATCCACCGGACCCCGCTGGAAAAAGAATACCGCCAGATCGTCGAATCCATTCAGGAGACCATCGCGTTCATCGAAACGGTCTCGGGGAACCCCCTCCGCAACATTGAGCGCACCCGGTTCTTTACCAGCCACGAAGCCCTGCATCTTCCCTACGAAGAAACCTTCACCCGCCATGTGCCGCACAACGAAGGCACATTCAATCTGGGAACCCATTTTCCGTGGATCGGCGCCAGAACGTCGGACCCCGAAGGCGCCCACATAGAATACGCACGGGGCATTGCGAATCCGGTGGGCCTGAAGATAGCGCCCCACATGGCGCCGAAAGACCTCGTGCGCATCATCCGCATCCTGAACCCCCGGAAGGACCCCGGGCGGCTCGTGCTCATTCACCGCCTCGGCGCAGGCCCCATCGCCGACCTGCTGCCCCCGTTGATCCGGGCCGTGCAGGATTCGGGCGTCCCTGTGGCGTGGATGAGCGATCCCATGCACGGGAACACGGAACTGACGGACACGGGAATCAAAACGAGGCGTTTCGAAAACATCCTCGACGAACTCGAGCAGGCATTCGACATCCATGCGGCAGAAGGATCGCATCTGGGCGGCGTGCATTTCGAACTGGCGGGCGAAGACGTTACCGAATGCACCGGCGGCGCAAGCGGCCTGAACGACACCGATCTGGCGCGCGCCTACAAGTCGCAAGTCGATCCGCGTCTAAACTACGAGCAAGCGCTCGAAATGGCTTTTCTCATTGTGCGCAAGAAAAAACGCATGGAAAACGAATCGGCTCTATGACCTCGCGCCTGCCACGAAGCATTTGTTGTCTTGCTTGTCTTGCCCGTCTGGCTGGTCTGGCCGCGGTCTTGCTATCGCTTACGCCGACGCTTTCCCATGCGCAGCAATCCGCCGCCGTACGCGGATTCGTCACGGCGGAGGACGACGGACAACCGCTCCAGGGCGTACATGTCGTCCTCACGCAGGACGATACGGTCCTGGGCAGCGTAACCGACCCCGACGGGATCTACCTGATCGGCCGCGTCCCGCCGGGACGACACATCCTCCAGGCTTCCTTTATCGGGTTCGAAACCTTTTCGGACACGCTGGACCTGGCCGCAGGGGATTCCCGGCAGCTGGATATCGCCCTCGTTACGCAACAAGCCGCCATGGACGAAGTCGTGGTCGAGGCCGAACGCGAAACCGGCGCCGCGCGCGTTACGGCGGGGCAGCAGCGGGTGCTTCCGCAAGACATCGAACTGATCCCCTCGCCCAGCGTATCCGGCGACCTCGTCAACTACCTTGCCGCGCAGCCCGGCGTGGTGTCCATGGGAGACCGCGGGGGGCAAGTCTTCATCCGGGGCGGCGAGCCCACCCAGAACCTGACCATGCTGGACGGAATGTACATCCTCCAGCCGTTCCACCTGCTGGGGTTCTATTCGGCGTTTCCGTCAGACATCATCAACAATGCAGACATTTACGCGGGCGGATTCGGGGCAGAATTTTCAGGGCGACTGTCTTCCGTGATCGACGTACAGACGCGCAACGGAAACAAACGCCGCCACGAAGCCGGCCTGGCGTTTACGCCCTTCGTAAATTCGGCCCGCCTCGAAGGGCCGCTGGTGGGCAACATCTCCTTCCTCGGCTCCGCCCGGATTTCAACCCTCGAGGAAGTCGCTTCCCTGTATGTGGCGGACGACCTGCCCTACCGGTTCGGCGATGTGTTCGGCAAGATTCACATCCCGATCTCGCGCAATCACCAGACCTCCATATCGTCGGTGCACACGTTCGACCGGGGCACCCTTGCGGAACCCACGCTCTTCGCAGGCAACAACGAGATTCGCTGGAAAAACACCGCGGTCGGCGTGCGCCATCTCGTGCTCCCGAGGTCGCTGCCCATCCTTGGCGAAGCCCTGTTTTCCTGGTCCCGCCTCCAGTCGGAATACGGCCCGAGCGAGGAGCCGACCCGCACCACCAGCGTGGACAATTATAACCTCGAAGTCAATTTCAGCAACTTCGGGCAACGCGCCGAAACGCGCTGGGGCTTTTTCGCGCGCAACGTCGAACTCTCGGCAGACCTCGGCGGAACCTACCAGAACATCGTAGACAACTATGTCCGCTCGCTAAATGCAGGCGGCTGGGCAGAGCCGGAATTCGACTTGGGCAACGGCTTGCGGGTGCGCCTCGGCGCCGTCGGGCAGTTCTTCGGCAATTCCGGCTTCTTCGTAGAACCGCGCTTCCGGGCCGTGCTTGAGCGGGGCAGGCACCAATGGAGCATGGCGGGCGGCATGTACCGGCAAAACATCCTCGGATTAAGCGACCGGCGCGACGCCGCCAGCATCTTTACGGCCTACGCAGAAGCCCCGACCGGCGAAGTTCCGGCCGCCGTGCACGGCATTGTCGGGTATCGGATCACGCCCTCGGCATCCCTCGAAATCTCGGTGGAGGCATTCTACAAGGACCTCAGCAGCCTGTATATTGCGGAATGGACCTCGTTTCCCCGTTTCACCACGCGGCTGCAGCCGGCGGACGGCGAAGTGCTGGGCATGGACTTGCGCATGGAGTTTCGCCGCCCGAATTTCTATGCGTTCCTGAATTACGGCTACTCCTCGACGACCTACGACGCCATGCAGGAATCGCTGCCCGTGTGGTTCGGCACGGATCGCCTCTCCTTCCGCCCGCCCCATGACCGCCGCCATCAGCTCAACCTGATCCTGAGCGGCTCCGTATCCGGCTTCGACATGAGCGCGCGCTGGAATATCGGGTCGGGGCTGCCCTATACCGAGGTGCGCGGGTTCGACGGATTCATTCTGATGGACGGGGTAGTGGACGTGGAAGGCATCGAGGGCTTTCCGAGGGTAATCTACGACCGCCCCTACGAAGGCGTACTCCCCATGTACCACCGACTGGACGTAACCATCGGGCGGGACATGGCGCTCGGCCCGGCGGACCTCACCGTACAGGCAGGCGCCATCAACGTCTACAACCGGGCGAATCTTTTCGCCCTCGACATATTTACCCTGCAACGGACCGACCAGCTCCCCTTTGTCCCCACCGTGGGCATCGAAATAGAATTCTGATTATGCGCCTTTCCTTGCTGCGAAACGCCCCCCTCGGCATACTGGTTGCCGCCGCCTTGCTGACGTCCTGCGAAAGCAGCGTCAACCCGTTGATCGGCGACCCCCGCCCCTTCACCATCTGGGGCCTGCTGGACGCTGCGGCGGACACCCAGCGCGTCCGCATTTTCTCCATCGAAGGGGAATCCGGCGTAGACCGGCCCGGCGACCTGGACGCGGTCGTCACCAGCACAGACCTTGAATCCGGCGAAACGCTCACCTGGCGGCCCTACCAGGTCACGTACGAAAGCGGCGTGACTGGGCATCTTTTCGAAGCCGCGTTTCAACCCGTGCACGGGCGCCGGTACCGCCTGGACGTCGCCCGGTCGGACGGAGCCGTATCCAGCGCCACGGTAACCGTGCCGGAGAAAGTGAATTTCACCATCGAACGCACGAACACCAGCCCGAAAGTATATGTCTACGTGAACGGCGAGGGGTTCAACTTGCTGGGCGTAGAGATGCGGTACGAAGCAACCAACGTGCCCCCCGCCAATGTCTGGCCCACCGACCTGAAACGCCACCCCATCGTATCCTACCCGGTGGAAGTGTCCTATCAGGGTACGGAAGAAAAAACGAGAGACGGCGTGCGGTACGACATCAATATGACGGACGACTTTGCGCTCGTCGAGGAGGCATACAAAAGTAAATGCCTGGTGACGGAGGGGAATCCCAACATTTCGCTGCGGCGCGTCGAGTTTCATTTCGTGGCGGCGAACGAAGCCTGGCGCCCGCCGGGCGGCGTGTTCGATCCCGAAGTGCTTGTCGAGCCCGGGGCCCTGTCCAATGTCGAAAACGGGTACGGCTTCCTCGGCGCGGGCCTGGTGGTCGCCGAACGCTGGACCCCTCCCAAAAGCCTGCGGGATTTCATTGGATTCAGTTCGGAAGAGGGGTGCAGCCTCGTCCCCAGCGCCGGCAATCCGGCCTGCACCCAACCCCCCGTCCCGTGCCTCGACGACGTAACCGACGATGTCTGGAGCCTGTATTTCTAATTCCAGTTTTTGCGCTGTTTTTACGCCCTTTTTACTCTTTTTTTGATCTTTTTTTACCCCTTTTTTACGCTTTTCTACTCTTGAGAATTTTGAGAAACCGCCGAGGAACGCTCCCCGGTCTCTTCGATCCAGCCGCCGCCCACCACATCGTCCCCTTCGTACAGCACCACGGACTGCCCCCGCGTAACGGCCTGTCTCGGCGCCGCGAACGCTACACGGAGTTCGTCGGGCCCTTCCTGCCGCGCCACGCCGGGAGCACCCGGATCGTTGTACCGGATTTTCACGTCCACCGACATGTCGTCCTCCAACGCGTCGTACTTCACCAGATTGATCTGCCGAGCCGTTAGCGCGCCCCGGAACAACTCGTCGCGCGGCCCCAGGACGATCGTGTTCGTTTCGGCGTCGATATCGACCACATAGGCCGGATATCCAAGCGCCACGCCCAACCCCCGGCGCTGCCCGATCGTATAAAACGGATACCCTTCGTGCCGCCCCACCTCGGCCCCGTCGGACGTGACGAACATGCCTCCCGATACGTTTTCCGCCAGCCCCTCCACTCGGTCCTTCAGAAAACGCCGATAGTCGTTGTCCGGGATGAAACATATCTCGTACGAATCCGGCTTGTCCGTCACGCGGTCCAGCCCATAGGCCGCGGCCATCTCCCGGATCGCAGGCTTCTCGAATCCGCCCAGCGGCAACAGGGTGCGGGCCAAATGCTCCTGGGACACCCCCCACAAGGCATAGCTCTGGTCCTTGCGCGCGTCGCACCCCTTCATCAGCACGAAACGCCCCGTGGCCTCCTCCCGCCGCAGCCGCGCATAATGCCCGGTGGCGATGTAGTCGCAATCCAGCTGGTCGGCCCGCCGCATCAACGCCGCCCACTTTATATGCGTGTTGCACAATACGCACGGGTTCGGGGTGCGTCCGGCAAGATATTCGTCGGTAAAACGCTCAATAACCCAGTCCCCGAATTCCTCGCGTATGTCCACGATAAAATGCGTGAAACCATACTGCACAGCCACCGCGCGCGCGTCGTTCATGGATTCGAGCGTGCAGCACCCGACCTCCTTGCCGCCTCGCCCCCCGCTGCGGGCGTAATCCCATGTCTTCATCGTAACGCCAACCACCTCGTACCCCTGCTCGGACAGCATAACCGCCGCCACCGAGGAATCCACCCCGCCGCTCATCGCCACCAGTACCCGTCCCTTGCTACGCATGACTCAACGCCCGTTGCACTCGTTACAAGATATGCTTCGACCACCCGCCGTCCACGGGAAACCCCACGCCGGTTACGTACGCCGCCCGCTTGCTTACCAGAAACGCCGCGGCGGCTGCAAATTCCTCCGGGTCCGCAAGGCGCCGCAACGCATTGCCTTCGGCCCAGCCCGCCTCTACCTCCTCCGGGGAGCGTCCCGACGTCGAAGCAAGATGCTTCGAGAGTTCCCGCAGCCGCTCCGTGCGCGTGTACCCCGGCAAAATGGTGTTCACCGTAATGCCGGCCGGCCCCAACTCCTCCGACAGCGTCTTGGCGAAGCCTTGCACGCCCGCGCGCGCCGCATTGGAAAGATACAGGCTGGGGATCGGACGCTTGGCCGAAATCGACGTGATCATCAGGATGGTGGCGTGCGGATCGTCGCTGGCCGCCGCCGTGCGCAAATAAGGCAACGCCGCCCGACACAACTGGATGACGCTCAGCAGGTTCAATTCAATGCCCGCGCGCCACGTTTCGATGGACAGATCGTCGATATAGCCCGGCGGCGGGCCGCCCGCGTTCGTCACCAGGATATGCAGTCCGCCAAAGTGCGCGGCAGCCTGGTCGATAGCCTCCTGTACGGCATGCTCGCTCGTTACGTCGCACGGCAGCGGCAGCACGCTGGCCTGATCGACGCCCGCCTCCTCCCCCAAACGGTCGGCGGCGGCAACAATACCGTCCTCGCTTCGGGAACAGATCGCTACGCGACAGCTCTCCCGAGCCAGTGCGCGCGCGACCGCGTAGCCCAGCCCGCTGCTCGCGCCGGCTACGAATGCGGTTCGTCCCTGTACGCCCAAATCCATGACCTTCGATAAATATTCGCTTGTAAAAACCCGATCCCGTTACGAAAGTTACTCATACTTCCCCTTTCGAACACCATATGGTTTTATAAACAGGATTTTATGAACGGCCAACCCCCAAACCCGACCACATCCCGCCGCGCTGTCAAGACGTCCCTCGCGCCGGCAGCCATCGGCCCCTACAGCCAGGCTATTCTTGCCGGCGACACGCTCTACTGCTCTGGACAACTCGGCGTCGATCCCGAAACAGGCGGCATGGCGCTCGGCGGCGTGGAAGCCGAAACGGAACGCGTGCTGAACAACCTCGGCGCCGTCCTCAAAGCCGCCCAAATGGATTACAACCACGTCGTTCGATGTAGCGTGTTCATGACGGACATCAACGATTACGGCGCCGTAAACGATGTATACACCCGCTATTTCTCGGAGCTTCCCCCGGCGCGGGAGGCCTTCGAAGTGGCCGCGCTTCCCCGGGGCGCGCAGGTAGAAATTTCCTGTATCGCGGTCCGGTAGCGGGAACCGTCCGGTCTATTTATACCCAGGCTATCCAGGCTGTCCAGCCTGTCCGTTCTATCCATCGAACCGAAGAATGGATTCGACCACGGCGTCGGTTCCAAGACGATCCCGGCCCGACAGGAAATTCAGCTCGGCCAAAAAGGAAAAACCGACGCACGCGCCGCCAGCCGCCCGGATCATTTTCACCGCCGCCGCCGCCGTCCCGCCCGTGGCGATCACGTCGTCATGGATCAGTACGCGATCCCCGTCCGCAACAGCATCCGCGTGCATCTCGATGCAATCCGTACCGTACTCAAGGTCGTATTCCACGCGGTGGGTACGCCAGGGCAGCTTGCCCTCTTTACGGATGAGCACGAACCCCGCGCCAAGTTCCTCGGCCAGAGACAATCCGAAGAGGAAACCGCGCGACTCAATGCCCGCCACCTTCGTGACGCCCGCCGCACGAAAAGGCCCTGCAAGCGCCTCGATAGCCTGCCGAAACAACACAGGATCCAGCAAGATCGGCGAGACATCCTTGAACGCAATGCCGGGTTGGGGAAAATCCTGCACGGTGCGCACCGCATCGTGCAGGGACTGAATGGATGCTTCGGAAGAGGACATACGAGACAGAATGAAAACAGTGTAAAAACGAATCAGGCGGCCTGAAAACGCGCGGTCCGCCGGGATACCCACAACACCCAGGGCGGCGCCCGCCGAACGAGACGCGCTACGGAACAAGCCCCTTGTCGTGCTGCGTCTTGTACGCGCGCACCGCACGGAAGATAGCGCTTGCAAGATACTCCTGCCCGGATTCGCTGGCCAGAAACGCCGCCTCGGCTTTATTGGTCACGAACCCCAGTTCAACAAGCACGGCGGGCATGGACGCGCCCCAAAGCACATAAAAACCGGCCTGCTTGACGCCCCGATTCTTGCGTTGCACCCGTTCTTCGAACTGATCCTGGATAAGCAGGGCGAGCTGCTGGCTCTGCTGCATATACGCGCTTTGCGTCAGCGCCATGCGAATAAGCGATTCTTCGTTCATCTCCTCGTAGGCCCGCTGGGAACTCTCCAGTTTCACGACCTCGTTTTCGCGCTCCATGGTGCTACGGGCCGCATCGGTCTTGTGCAAACCCAGGAAATACGTTTCCGTGCCGCTCGCCGCCCTCGAAGACGCCGCATTCGCATGAATCGAGATAAACAGCTTGCCCCCGTATTCGTTGGCGATGCGCCCCCGATCGGCGAGTTCGATAAACCGGTCGTCGTCGCGCGTATATTCGACGCGCATGCCGAGCCGCTCCTCAAGGTACTTGCCGACCTTCAGCGCCACGGACAGGACAATATCCTTTTCGCGAATGCCGTGCGCTGTCGCGCCGGGATCCTTGCCGCCATGCCCCGCGTCGATCACCACGGTGTCCAGAAGCCAATGCCCCCCGGTGGGGACCTCTTCGGTAGGCTCCAGTTCCTCCTCAATCTCCCGCATCCGACCGGTGGTTCCGCCTCCAATGGCGGGCCACATCTCCGTGGCCGGGGTAGCCAGAGGCGATATTTTCCGGGGAGCAAGCGCCCGAGGCTGCCTGAGCGCCTCCCAACGCCAGACAGACTGCCCGTCCGCATACGCAAGGCTTACAAGTATATCGTCGGAGACATCGTCCCGATACGCCGACGCCCGCATGGATTCCCCGGCGACCAGGGTAAACCAGAAAAACACATGGCCCGCCTCTTCCTCTCCGGCATACTGGATCACAGGCCCCGCCGCATCGTCCCGGACATGATCGGAGGCCAGCCTCGTATTGAAAAGGACCACCTCCAGTTGCCCATTGGCGAGCAGGCGCGGCGCACTGTAGGCGGCCACAGGACCGTCGGTATGAAACCGAACGACATACCCTGTGCCGTCCGATTGCTCGGTCAGCGAAATCCGCTCCACATGCGGAACGGCGCCGGAAGCAACAGACGATGAGGCTCCAGCCCGCGCGGCATGCCCAAACGCTCCCGCCGTCAAAAGCGCGAGCGCAACGAAGCAACACCGGAACAGGCTCCCCACCCAGGGACATCCGGCGCGCATAAAAAAGTCCGAACGCAAAGAATGCATCATGATCAGCATCAGCGTATCCTGAAGGAAACGGTCAACAGGGGCCAGGATACGTGTGCGCATCCATTGCGGTGGGTAATTCGCACGAGCGTACCCTGAGGGAAACGGTCAACGGAAGCGCTTCCCCTGCATGTTGCGCCAGCGAAGAGGTGGGTGGTGGAGAGGCAGAAAAACAGATCGTCGCCGCGCAATGGCCCTGCATATCCTGATAATATACGAATTTCCCGGGAAAGAAGCAAGATGCGCTGAGTACATCCGCAGAAACCAGCGGCAACGAGGGGCGCGCGCCGCCCCGCAAGCCGCACGCACGCCGCCGAACGCCGCGTCACCAATCCAGCGTACTGTTTCCAAGCAATTCTCGCAAACGGCGATCCACAATCTGGTTCCGAACACGCTCGCGTTCGATGATCGCCTTGCGCAATTCCTGCAATTTTTCTTCCAGCTGCTCCACCTCGCGCCGGCGGTTTCCCTGCTTGAGTTCGAAAATCTCGTTCAGCCTCTCCCGCAACACGGTAATGCTGTCCCGACGCGCTTTTCCTTCTTCCATCGCGGCAAACTTGCGGGCCATGATCAACGTCTCGCGCTCCATGCGCTGCTCGCGTATCAACCGGTCGAAAAGGGCCTTGTCCGTCCCCTGGATATCCTGGAGATAATGCTGCATCTGGATACGCGGAAATTCGCTCGCCGTACGGGCGGCTTCCGCCGCATACAGCGTCATTTCCTCCATCATTTGCTGCAATTCGGGCGTGTTGCCTTCCGCGAAACGATGTTGCAGGTCCTGCATGCGCTGGGCCTGCTCAAACAAGACCTCGGCCTTTTGCTCAAAAAGATCCCCGACCGCATCCAGCGAATCCGAAGAAATAAAGAGCACCGGGGCGTCGAAAAAGCCGGGCCAGAGTGCATCCTCCAGAGACAATTTCAGGGTATCGCCGTTGAGCACATACTGAAACCCGCCCTGTACGTGAATTTTCAGGTCCTCGTCCGAACCGGGAAAAAACACATACTCTACCGTAGCGCCTTCCGGCGGAAATCCTTCGGGAAGATGGTCGGGGTCCAGTTGGCGCCCATCGATAAACACCGCGCCGTTCTTGATTTCGAGGGAACGCCGCCCCAGGGCCCTGTCCTGCGCCTGGTACTGCACCTGATCCTGCACCGCCTGCGTCTTGTTCTGAGAAGCATGCGCCCGGGGCTGCTGCGCCCATGCCGCGCCAACGACGAACAGCAACATCGGGAGGATCGAAAAACAGCCTTTGGGATACGGAAAAAAGGAAGTCATGGCGCTACGGTCCTCGGTTCAGGGTTTATTGGTCTTGGGTTCATGGTTTATTCAGCGCATTCTCAGGCATGTCGTACTCCCGCCAGACGCACCGCATACGGACGACGCATTTCGTCAACGGCGCTCCGAAGCGGGAACCAGCCCGCGGTCGCCCGACGCGGGAGGAAGCATTTCGAGGGGCAGCACCGGCGCGTCCCACCCGTCGGCGACGCCATCCCCGATGCGCTGAATGCGCTGTTGCAAATACATCACGTCGGTCGGGTCGTCCCAGGCCGGTATGTCAGCCGGGATGTCCGCCACCGCCGCAGGCGCACCGAGGTCCGCCTGTTCCGTCTCCGCCGCCGCTTGCAGCGTCCCGTCGGCGGCAGGCGCTGCATCGGCAAGAGGCTCCGGAGACCGCACCGTTTCCGGGGGCGACGCGACAGAAGCCGCGGGGCCAGGCTGTACGTCGGCGACGCCCGCCTCGCCTTCCCCGGCAGGGGGAGGCGCTTCGACAACGGTTTCCGCAACAGCGCTCCCCGCCGGCGCATCGCGTCCGTCGGCGTCCGGCGAAGCAGGCGCCAGCGCATCCCACCGGAACAATCCCACGAGCGCAAGCATCCCCAGCATGGCGACAAGCCCCCCGACCGCCATACGCCGCGACAGGCGCCGCCGAACGCCTCCCCGACGGGCCGGACGATCTGGACGACCTGGACGATCCTTCCTGGCGCCGGAAGACGAAGCCTGCTGCGCCGCAGCCCATACCGCCTCAAGGGCCTCCGGGTCGGGCTGCGCAGACCGCCGAATCGCCGACCGGGCGTCCAGCCAATCCTTCATTGCGCGCAGGGCAACAGCCTCTTCGGCGCTGTCGGATTCGGCGTTCGGAGACGCCCCCGGGCCTTCGTACAATTCGAGAAGCCAGGCGTCTTTCTTGCTGGTATCGTTCTTGTCCATGCCGGTTCGTCGTATCAAGTGGTTCGTATTCCTTCGGCCTCCTCGCCGAGTTCTATCCGTATCATCTTTTGCAGATTGAGCAGCGCATAGCGCATCCGCCCCAGCGCCGTGTTGATGGATACATCCGTAAGTGCCGCAATCTCCCGAAACGTCATGCCGACCTCGTGACGAAGCATCAATACCTCGCGTTGTTCTTCCGGAAGTTTCTCAATGCATTGTTCCATAAGGTCGATGCGCCGCCGCAGGTCCACCTGCTCGTCAGCGGGCGGCAACGCATCCGGCAACCGGTCCCAGAACGAGCTCCCTTCGGCGTCCCGGCTTTCGACATCGGTCCATTTTTTCCGCTCGCGCATATGGTCAAACACCGCATTGCGGGCAATCCGCATGACCCAGGCCAGCCATTTCCCTTGCGATGCATACGATCCGCGTTCGTTCTTCATGGCCCGGATAGCCCGAAAAAAGGTTTCCTGAAACAAGTCGTTCGCGATGTCCCGATCCCGCACCATACCCATCACATACCCGAATATGCGTTCCTGATGGCGCTCGACCAGTTGGCGAAAGGCCTGCTGATCGTCTTGTTCAATGTATGCGACCGCAAGGGCCTCATCCGTACGATGCATTCGGAATGACGGACCGGACCGGATACAGAAAAAGGCTCCTGCGCCCGACTCGCAATCCTTGATAGAGAACCGATTCCATTACAAAAACGGAGCAGGGCCGGAATTATTGTTTCTTGACGTAGTACCGATGTACTAACGATGTACTGCCCAATGTACTACCGTACGACGCGGGGGAACGTTCGATCCGGGCCCCGCAAGAAACCATTCGGGCGTCCTTTCATACAATGCAGGATGCGCTGAATACCCCCGCAACGCCCTTTGCGTCCATGGCCCGTAACGCGCACTGGACGAAACGCCCGGCGCTATCCCGGTAGAAAACACAACCATCCCGCGCGCAGCGGCGTTATGCTCCTCCGTATTTCCGGTCTCGTTTCTCCGTTCGATTCCCGCCGCGCGCGATGACGTATTCGCTTACCTGGCTCCTGCGGCCTTTTACGATCCTGGGCAAGTACTCGATGCTGATTGCCCATGCGTTCGTGTCGCCGGACGATTTTCGTACGTACCGCAAGAACACCATCGGCCAGATGATCCGCATCGGCGTGGAATCGCTCCCGATCGTTGCGCTGGCCGCCGCCTTTTCCGGCGCCGTGACCACGGTGCAGGTATCCTACCAACTGGTTTCCGTCTTTCTTCCCGCCACCGTGATCGGATCGGTCGTGGCCCCCTCGATCATTCTGGAACTCGGCCCGGTCGTCACCGGCTTTATTCTGGCGGGGCGCGTCGGGGCGCGCATCGCCGCCGAGCTGGGAACCATGCGCGTCACAGAACAGATCGACGCCCTCGAAACGATGGGGCTCAACTCGATAAGCTACCTGATCGCGCCCCGGATACTGGCGGGCATCGTGATGTTTCCCATGCTCTACGTAGCGGCCTGCGCCATCGGGATCGGCGGCGGCATCGTCGTAGCCAATCTGGGCGGCTACCTGACGACGGCGGAATTCGTGCAGGGCGCACAGAATTTCTTTCGTCCGTTCGATCCCTATTTCGGCCTGAGCAAGGCATTCGTGTTCGGCTTCATCATCACGTCGGTATCCTGTTACATGGGATATTTTACGGGCGGCGGCGCCGAGGGCGTCGGCAAAAGCACCACGCAAGCCGCCGTGATGAGTTGCGTATTCATTCTTATCGCCGACCTGGTCCTCGCCGTCGCATTGCTGTAAAGGATCCTCCCCCATGATTCGGCTCGAACATATCAGCAAGCAGTTTAACAATACGGTCGTGCTGCGCGACGTCTCTCTGGATATCCCCGAGGGAGAAACGCTGGCGGTCATTGGACAGTCGGGGTCCGGCAAAAGCGTGCTCATGAAACATGCGGTGGGCCTGCTCACGCCCGACGAAGGGCGCGTATTCGTGGACGACGCCAACATCAACGAAGTACCCTACAAGGAACTCCGCCGGATCCGCCGCAAGTTCGGCGTCCTGTTTCAGGGCGGCGCCCTGTTCGATTCGATGTCCTCCTTCGAAAACATTGCGTTTCCGCTGCGCACCTTCACGACGCACCCCGACAAGGCGATCCGAAGCCGGGTCGAAGAATGCCTCGAAATGGTGCAGCTGCCCAACATCGGCAAAAAAATGCCGTCCCAACTCTCCGGCGGCATGCGAAAACGCGTCGCGCTGGCCCGCGCCATTGCGCTGGAGCCCAAGTACATCATATACGACGAACCGACCAGCGGCCTCGACCCGTCCACCTCCAGCCATATCAACGAACTCATCCTGGCGCTCAATGAGCGCTTGCGCGTAACGAGTATCGTGATCACGCACGACATGCATTCGGTGCTCGCCATTGCAGACCGCATCGCCTTTATCCATGAAACCCGCATCGCCTGGACCGGAACCGTGCACGATCTCCACCGAACCGACCACGCCTCCCTGCTGGATTTCGTCCGGGCCAGCGAATATGTGATCGGAGAACCGGCCGCCGCGCCGGAAGTATCCCTGCATCCCTAACGACTATCCATCACAGTGAAGCATTCCAAAGAACTCATCGTCGGCCTGAGCCTCGCTGCGGCGGCGGTTGTTTTCGTACTGGGCGTCCGTTTTCTGCAAGACGTGCCGCTTTTCCGAAGCACGTATGTGCTCCATACCCATTTCGAGGCGGCGGGCGGGCTTTCCGGAGGCAGTCCCATACGCATCCGCGGCGTCGACGTAGGCTCGGTGGAACATGTCCAGCTGGATGCGGACAATCGCGTGAGCGTCCGCCTGCATCTCGACAACCATGTTCATATCCCGGAAGGCTCCCGCGCCGAAATCGGCGGCATCTCCGCGCTCGGCAGCAATTATGTGATTATTGTGCCCGGCCCTATGGAAAATCCGCCGGTGCCCGACCAGGGATACATTGAAGGCGTCACGACGCCGGACGCCCTTGAAGCCGTCACGGAACGCAGCGCCCGCCTTACGGAAAATGTCGAGGAAGCGTTGGCGAACGCCAATGTCCTGCTCGAAGACACCGGCAGCCTGATCGGACAAACCGGCGCGGACATCCGCCCGACGCTCCGGGCCTTGCGCGAAGTCACGGACGCGCTGGCGGAAACGCTGCGCGAAGAGCAGGGGGCTGTGCAACAGATTATCCGCAACGTCGAAACCTTCTCGGAGGACCTTGCAGGCATATCCGGCGGGAGTGCAGACACCCTCGCGCAGACGCTGCGCCGCCTCGACCAGATCGCCATGCACCTCGAAGGCTCCCTCGGAACGCTGGAAGGCGCCACACGCAATCTGGATGAGATTCTGTACAAAATCAACCACGGCGACGGCACCATAGCCCTGATGCTGAACGATCCGACCCTGTACATACGCATGGGCTCCACGCTCGGAACGCTGGAGTCCCTGCTGCAGGACTTGCAGGAGAATCCCCGAAAATACCTGCGCCACATGGATATTGTGGATGTTTTCTGACAAACGGCGCCGAAGGAAGCATACGGCCCGCTTCCACGGACGTATCCCCTCGCCGAAACGTCGTCGCAGACTTTTCCCTTTATCCGATGCTGATCGATTATATCCGCCGCCACCTTCCGCCCCTTCCCGTACCCCGGCGCACAGAAATCGAACTTCCCCGCTCCAGGCAAGGGCGCCTCTTGTCCCTTATCCTGCTGCTTCTGCGCAGCGTGCCGCCGATCCTCGTCGCCCTGTTCGTTTTCAGTTTCTGGTGGGACGTGCCCATCGGCGACCGCACGTACTTCGGCGTCACGTACCGCTTCGAACACCTGCTCCGCATCATCGCCGTAAGCGGATTGATCGGGTACCTGACGAACTGGCTGGCCATTACCATGCTGTTCCATCCCCGGCAGCGGCGCCCCTTGCTGGGGCAGGGCCTTATCCCCGCCCAGCGGGAACGCGTAATATTGCGCCTGGCGAAAACCGTCTCCGAAGAGCTCATCAACGAGGAGATCATCAAGGAAAAGATTGAGGAATCGGGACTCCTCCGTAAATACCGGGAGATGGTCTTCGAAACCACGCGCAACCTCGTCGAGGACACCGAATTCCGGAACGAACTGAAAACGTTCCTGGCCCGCTACGTCAACGAGACGCTTTCCTCCCCGGAAGTACGCGACCGGATCGTTACGTTCATGGAGGACAAGATACACCGCCTTGCCGGGCGCGGCGTGGCGGGCCTTGCGCTGCGCAGCTGGCGCTTCTGGAACGAAGACGATTTCCGGCAGCGGCTGGACGAAGCGGTCCAGGAAATTCCCGCCTCCATGGATACGATTCTGGACGAACTGGACAGCGTCATCGACCAGCTTCCCGACAAGATAGAAGCCCGGGCCAGCGACATCGAAAACTGGTCCGCACGCATCGTGCTCGGCTTTGTCGAACGACTCGACATATACGGCATCGTCGTGTCGAACATGCAAAAGTACAGCGAAGACAAACTGGAAGCCGTCATACGGAACGCTTCCAACGAGCAACTCCGCTACATTAAATACCTTGGGGGCGTCCTTGGCGTCTTCGGCGGCCTGGTCATTTGGGAACCGTTCACCAGCCTCATCTTGTTCGTGACCGGAGGCAGCGCGCTGTACGCCCTGGACAGCCTGCTAATGATGCGATTCCGGACGCGTCGGCGTGCGGACAGCCCCCCGGACCCGGCGGGGCGAGACGGGGCGCCCCGCAACCTTACTGCGTGACGCAAGGGATCGAACGGGGACCCGGACGTACGGCGCGCGCTCCTCGAAATTCAGCAGCGCCTCAAGCGTCCCCGCCATGGTGTTCTGCTCCATAAGCGCCGTGCGCAGGGTCCCGGCATTCCGAAACCCCTTGAAATACCCTCCGTAGTGGCGGCGCATTTCCAGCACGCCTTTCCTTTCGCCGAGCCATTCGCATTTCAGCGCAAGATGCTCGGCCACCACGGCAAGGCGTTCTTCCCATGTGGGCGGATCCATCTTCTCGCCCGTTTCCAGCCACGCCTTCGTTTCCCGGAAAATCCATGGATTGCCGATCGCGCCCCGCCCGATCATCACGGCGTCCACGCCCGTCTCGGCAAACATATCCCGTATCCTGACCGGATCGGTAGCGTCTCCGTTGCCGATGAGCGGTATATCCCGTACGCCTTCCTCCCGAATGCGGCGCAGCCATTCCCAGCGGGCCGTACCCGTGTACATCTGACTGCGCGTCCGGGCATGCACGGCCAGCGCGGCGATACCTGCTTCCTCCAGCATGCGCGCCACCTCTATAATCCGGATGGATTCGTCGTTCCAACCCAGGCGCGTCTTGACCGTAACGGGCCGCGCGGCGCCTTCAAGCACCGCCTCCGTAATCTCTAGCATTTTCGGGAGATTACGCAAAATACCGGCCCCGCCGTCCTTGCACACCACCTTGCGCACCGGACACCCAAAGTTAATGTCGATGAGGTCCGGGTTGGCGCGATCCACCACCGCCGCCGCTTCCCGCACCTGTTCGACATCGCCGCCGAACAACTGAATGCCTATCGGCCGCTCCTCTTCGTAGATATCCAGTTTTTGCCAGGAATCCTCTGCATCGTAGACCAACCCTCCGCTGGAAATAAACTCCGTGTAGAGCAGATCGGCCCCGTACCGCTTGCACAATATGCGGAACGGCGGATCGCTCACGTCCTCCATGGGCGCAAGGAACAAGGGATACCGGCCAAATTCGAGGGAACCGATGCGCATAACGGATCATCCGGGGAAACAGGGGCCATGCAGGGATGTTCTGGTCAAGTCCGCTTCGATCAGAACATTCATGAACGAACAAAGCGAACTTCGGCGGCGCAAAACCGTGAAAACCCGTGCGCGACCCCATTTCGCGAACCCGGCCTCGCCGCCAAAGATTTTCTCGCAAAAACGTAACCGGACCGCATGCGTTCCCGTAGCACAAGCGTAAGGCCGGTTTTTTGCGCAAACCAACATAGGTAAACCAACATAGGTAAACCAACATAGGCAACCCGACGACGCAAACCAACTACGCACACTAACCGTCGCGTACGCCCGCATACGCGGAACCGGGTCCAACACCGCAACCATCCTGTGACATCCCGATCCCCAGACGCCATGCATCATTCCACGCACCGTCCGATCCCGTTCTCCGCCGCCGCACTGCTTGCGGGCGTCGCCAGCGTCCTTCTGGCCGGATGCGGCCCCAGCCTCTTCGACCGAATCGGAAACTTCGGGTCGTTGGGATTGTGCGGCATTGCCGTGGTCATTATCGACGTCATCGCACTGATCGAATTGCTCGGCAGCAACAAAACCCTCGGCGCCAAGGTCCTGTGGGCGCTCATCATTATTTTCTTCCCCGTGCTGGGCTGCGCGCTCTATTTTTTCGTCGGGCGGTCAATTGAGCGGTCATAGGTATTTCTCACAGGTATTTCATGAGCGGTCACAGGCGTCTGGCGCAGCGCGCCGCTCCAAAGGCCTAAGACGCAAGGGTACGCTGGTCCCACGATAAATACGGCCCCTTCCCCTGCAACCTAAACAATGACTGTTCGCTGCGCGAACTATCATTATCTGATCCCACGATGAATCCGGCTCCTTCCCCCGCCACGCCGCCCTTCGCGGCGATTATCTTCGACATGGACGGCGTCATTATCGACTCCGAACCCATACACGACCGATCCCATCGCATCGTTTTCGGGCAGCACAACCTAAGCGTTCCCGCCGAAGCGTACCCTTCGTTCAAGGGCATCCCCGAACGCAAGCTCTTCGAGCGGGTCGTGTCCGAGTTCGGATCGGACGAACACAACGTCGATACGCTCACCGTTTCGAAGGAAGAAACCTTCCTGAGCCTCATGCCGGAGATGCGCCCCATCCCGGGCGTACTGGATTTCATACGGCAGGCGCACGCGCACCGGCCCCTTGCGTTGACCACATCGGCCACAAGGCGATACCAGCGGTTCGCCTTTGACCGGTTCCATCTGGACCCCTTTTTCGACGTAGTGGTCACGGCCGAGGACATACGCCATCATAAACCCCACCCCGAACCGTATCTGGAAACAACGAGGCGCCTCAAGCTGGCGCCGGAAACCTGCCTCGTGATCGAGGACTCCGTGAACGGGGTCCGGTCGGCGCGCCAGGCCGGGTGTCATGTGGCGGGCATGACGACCTCGTTCCCCGCCGATGCGCTCCACGAAGCGGGCGCGCACCGTACGGTAGACACATTCGGGGAGCTGGCGGATGCGCTCGGAATGCCCTCGATGCGCTGACGAGGTCCGCCGACCGCTACCCATCGCAACCGAACCCCAACCCGACCATCCCCGAACCCATAAACCCGGGGATGCGCTGACGCGGCCCGCCGACCGCTACCCATCGCAACCGGGCCCCAACCCGACATCCCCGAACCCGTAAACCCGGGGATGCGCTGACGAGGCCCGCGAACCCGCTACTCCAGTCCGCGATCGGCAAGCCAGGCCGCCCCGCGTCCCTTGATGTTTTCGTCCCAGTACTGCATCCACTGGGGGCCTTCGCGGGAAAGCCGTTCCCAATCCATCTCCATGGGTTCAATATCCACCCCGGTCATCCATTCCGGCAGTTCCCCGTCCGCCAGCGTATTCCGCACCGGAATGCGGTAAAACCGGTGCGCCTGATCCACAAGCGCGCTATCGGACGTAACAAACTCATAGAACGCCCGCGCCAGCGTCGGGTGCGGACCTCCGGCGACCAGCGCAATGCCGTCCGTCAGCACCGGCGTCCCGGAAGCAGGCGCGACATACCCGAAAGGATACCCGTTATCCTGCGACTGAATGTACGTATCCGGCATATTCCACAGCGTTACGTCGCCTTCTTCGCGAGCCAGTTTGAGGTACAGTTGCGTCGGATCGGCGGCATAGGTCTCCACATTGCGATCCAGCCGGGCCAACCATGCATAGCCCGACTCCACGTCAGGCTGCCGAAGAATCATCGCCCCGAAAATCGTGCGCATCGTACTGGAAGCAAGAGGATATCGAACGATGATGCGATCATGCCATTGCGCGCCAATCAGGTCGTCCCAGTCTTGCGGGGGCGCCTCGCCCGTCAGCGCGAGGGAGCGGGTATTGTACATGATGACTTCCGGGGTCAGAAAGGTGCCGTACCAGGCGTTTCCGGCGCCCACCGCGTAGGCAGGCGCTTCGTCCGCCCAGGACGGTTCGTACGCATCCAGCAGCCCTTCCCGCGTCGCCCGGTCAAACGTCATGCCGTCCCCGCCCCACCAGACGCTTGCCTGCGGATTCTGCCGTTCGGTCCGGATCCGGTCGTAGGCGTCCTGACCGCCCATGTCTATCCAGGCGATGTCTACATCGGGATGGCGGGCCTCGAACAAGTCCTCGTAGGCCCCAAGCATTTCCTTGCCGTGCGGGGAATAGACCAGTACGCGGACCCGCTCGTTTTCGGAACCGCACCCGGCCAGCGCCCCCGCAAACCATGCACACGCCGCCGCAACAAGCAGCGTCCGCCCAAAACCACGCAACGTCTCCGTACACATATTCATAAGGATGATTATTCGGTGAGTCAATGTTCGATGAGCCGCAAGCGCGCATGTTTCAGCACCAGCTTTTTCCGTCCCGCTTCCCGAAAGGCGACCAGCGCCCGCGCCCGTTCCCCATGGCCTTCCACGGAAAGCACTTCGCCTTCCCCGAACGTCGGGTGGTCCACATAGCGGCCCGGCGCAATGGCGCCCTCGCCGTGGTCGTAGACCACCGTACGCCCGTTTTCCTTGCGCGCAGGCTTGCTCAGGTTCCGGCGATACGCATGCGGCGGCGTCCCATCGTACGCAGAAGGCCCGGACATGTCGAACGTTTCGTCCGGATCTGCCTGAAAACGCCCCTTTTTCTGCACCACAGGCCCGCCGCCGATGGTGCGAACGACGCGATCGTCGATTTCGTCCAGAAAACGGCTGCGGATCGACGGCGCCGAACTGCCAAACCGAAAACGGCTCCGGGCCCAGGACAGGTATAGCTGCTTCGCCGCACGGGTGGCTCCTACGTAAAACAGCCGGCGTTCCTCCTCCACCGCGTCCTTTTCCGAGATGGCCATGGCGATGGGAAAGAGGCCCTCTTCCAGTCCTGTCACGAACACGACGGGGAATTCGAGGCCCTTGGACCCGTGCAACGTCATAAGCGTTACGCGGGCGTCGTCGTCCATATCGTCGAGATCGGTCCGAAGGGCTATTTCCTGCAGGAACGTACTGAGCGTACGCTCTTCGGAATCGTCCGCCACGTACTCTGCGATAGCCCCGATCAATTCCTGCACGTTCTGCCAGCGCGCAATGCTTTCTTCCGGCGTCTTTCCGTCCTGCTGCAGCTGGCGGGCGACGCCCGCTTCCTCCACAAGGGAACGCGCAATGTCCTCGGCGGGCGCCCCGTGTTCGACCTCCTGCATGTGTCGGCGCATCATGTCCCGGAACCCGACGACGGCGCGCGCGCTCTGGGTCGGAAGCCCCACCGACGCAACCTGTTCGATGGCCTCCCAAACCGTGCACTGCTGCGCGTCCGCAAAGGCTGCAATCCGCTCAAAGGTCCTCGCTCCGATGCCGCGTACAGGATAATTGATAACGCGACGCATACTGGCCAGGTCGCCGGGGTTGATCAACAGGCGCAGGTACGCAAGCACATCTTTTACTTCCTTGCGCTGGTAAAACGAAAGCCCCCCTACGACGCGGTACGGAACGCCCCCCTGCCGCAGCGCATCTTCGATGGAGCGGCTTTGCGCATTGGTCCGGTAGAACACCGCAAAATGCTCGTAGCCGTAGCCAAACGCGGCGCGCGCGCTCCGAACCTCTCGCTCTATTTTTTGCGCCTCGTCCCGCTCCGATTCCGCCTCTATAAGCACCACAGGATCCCCGTCGCTGTTTTCCGTCCACAGTTTTTTTTCGATGCGATCCTGATTGTGTCCAATGATGGACTCGGCCAGCCGGAGAATATTCCCGCTGGAGCGGTAATTCTGTTCCAGCCGCACGGTAACGGCTTTCGGATAATCGCGCCGGAAAGACAGGATGTTGGCGATATCGGCGCCGCGAAACGCATAGATACTCTGTGCGTCGTCCCCCACCACGCACAGGTTCTTGCGCTGGCCTGCGAGCAAATTCACCAGCTTGTACTGGGCATGGTTGGTGTCCTGGTATTCGTCGATGTGCACGTATTTCCAGCGCGTCTGGTATTCTTCGAGCACATCCGGACATTGGCTGAACAACGCAATGGGTTTCAGGAGCAAATCGTCGAAATCCATGGCGTTCGCGGCGCGAAGCGCCTGTTCGTACGTCGCGTAGAGCTCAGCTGCAACCTGCTGAAACGGCCCGTAGGCGGATCGGGCGTACTCCTCAGGAGAGACCATCCGGTTCTTGGCGCCGGACAGCATATGCCGAACGCGGCGGGGCGGATACTCCTTCGTATCGATATGGGCACGTTGCATCAACTGGCGCAGCACCCGCTCCGAATCGTCCGTGTCGTAAATGCTGAAATCCCGCCCATAGCCGATCCGCTCCCCTTCCATGCGCATGATGCGGGCGAAAATAGAATGAAACGTGCCCATCCACAGATACCGCGCAGCAGGCCCCGTCAAACGATCGATGCGACTGCGCATTTCCCGGGCCGCCTTGTTCGTGAAGGTGAGCGCAAGAATCTCCGAGGGCCGGGCGCGCTCCGTGGCGAGCAGATACGCAATGCGGTGCATGAGCATCCGGGTCTTGCCGGACCCCGGACCCGCCACGACAAGCACCGGCCCCTCAAGCGTGCGCGCCGCTTCCTGCTGGGCCGGGTTCAGCCCAACCAGAATGGAGTCGGCTGTTTTTTCTTCGGACGCTGTGAACAAATCTGCGGAGTTGGAAAAAGACATACGGCGAAAACAGAAAAAAACGACGGCGAAGAACGCAAGGCCGTCCCGAAAAACAGCGTACGGCGTCCAGAATGTGCAAGGAATGCATACAAGATACCGAATGGCGGGCACGTATTCGACCCTGAATGCAGACAATAGACAATGTGCGGGAAGAAATGTCGAAACCCGCCTACGAATCCGTTTCTTCCGCATCCGCCAGCCGCACGAAAAACCGCCGACGATCCATCGCGACGACCCGCACATGGCTTCCCGAGGCGATAAAGTCGCCTTCCGTAGCGACTTCAATGCGTTCGTCGTCAATGCGGGCGACGCCGGTCGGACGCAAGGGCGTTACGGCCACGCCCGTCTTGCCAAGGTACCGCGCCCGCCCCTCGCTATCCCGATCCCCTTTGGGGTCGTCTCCGGCAATGGTCGCGCCCAATACAAAGCGATCCCAGGCCCCTGATGTCCACATCCAGTAAAAAAGCCCGCCGCCCGCCACCGCCGTACCCAGAATGACATAGATTCCGCCCAGAAACCCGGATTCCGTGAACGTATACCCGATCGCGAACAGAATCACGATAAACCCGAAAATACCGACCACATTGAAGCCCGGCACAAGATAGACCTCTACGGCAATCAAGCCGAGACCCACCAGGATGAGCGCTATCGGAAGAAAAAATCCCATGAATTCGGCAAGAAGCGTTCCCGGATCGAAAAAGTAATGTTATTCGGCTTGCACGGCTGGACGCACCACCACACGGCTGCCGCGCACCTGGATTATTTCCACCGGGACGCCGGGCGTCACGAACTCCCCGCGCGTCACCACATCGATGCGGTCGCCGCCAATATTCGCCATGCCCGCGGGGCGCAGCGGGGTCACGGAAACCCCCGTCTGCCCGACCAGGTCCTCAAGGGTTTCGGACGAAACATACCCGGAGGCGCTGGCCAGCTCCGGCGCAAGCACCAGTTGGCCGAACCGATCCGATTTCGGAAGATATTTACTGAGGGAAAACATCAGGACAATCAACAGGACCAACGTAACCGCCATCGTGCCGACCGCGGGCGCCAGCGCAGCGAACGGAGGAAACGCAAGTCCGACATTGCCGATCAAGGCGGCGAACAGCGACCCGACCACCAGCGCCAGCCCGCCTATGCCCGCCACGCCAAAACCCGGAATGACGAAAATCTCGGCAAGCAGCAGCAACACCCCGATGCCGAAAAGCACGATTTCCCAACTCTGAACCAGCCCAATCATGTAGTGCGGCGCAAAAAACATGGCGGCGCCCACGGCAGCGATCGCTCCGGGAAACCCGACGCCGGGCGTTTGCAGTTCGAAGTACAGCCCGCCCATCATCATCAGCATGAGCAAGGACTGCAGCACCGGCGAGCTGAAAAACCGCAACGCGCGCTCAAGGGTCGAGGCGCGGTGCGCTACGGAAGCCGTCGGGGCCAGTCCGGCCTGCGCCACTACGTCGTCTATGTCGTCCAGCACCGCGTCCGCCACGCCCAATCGAAGCGCTTCCCCGGACGAAAGCGTCAAGACGCTGCCCGCTTCGGATACCCCCTCGACCGCCAGCGCTTCGTCCACCATGGCTTCCGCAATGCGCGGGTCGCGCCCGTTGGCCTCCGCCGTAGCCCGCATCAGGCCGCGCATATAGCTTTGGTGCTTGTCCGGCGCCGCCTCCCCCGTACCGCCCTCCACGACCGTAGCCGCCCCGATGGAGGCGCCCGGAACCATCACGATCCGATCGCTGGCGTAGGAGATCAGCGCCCCGGCGGAAGCGGCGTTCTTGTCGATAAAGGCTACCGTAGCCGGCTCTATGTCCAGAATCGTCTTGCGAATCTTGTCGGCGGCGGACACAAGGCCGCCAAACGTATCCACGTCGAAAACGATCAGCGACGCGCCTGCGGCTTCGGCGTCGCGCGTGGCCCGGCTCACATAGCGGGCCAGCACATTGTCGATAGGCCCCTGAATGGGAACAATGAATACGGCCCCGTCCGGCAACGGAGCTTCGAACAAGACGTCTGGAGACGACAAGGCCGCCTGCTGCGGCTGGCCGGACGCAACAGGCGCCAGGCCTAACAGTAAACCTGCCGGAACAAGAAAGGAAGCAAAGCGCCTTGCAAGGCTGTTCATGGCGGCGCGAAAAAGAATGGAAAAAAGCACCTGATCGTCTTACGGAGATCCCTTAAAATAAGATTCACCGGGGAATGGCGAGGAATGGCCTATCGCAAGACCGTATCGTCCCGTTCGAACGGCGTCCCGACGGGCTGCAAACCGTGTTTCGCAAACGCCTCCTCGATTTCCGGCAGAAACCGGGAGCGAATCGGGCGCGTCAGGTACGAAAGCTTGCTCGCCTTGCCGAATACGTATTTTCGGAACGGGTGGGCATACATGCGCACATGGTCGCGGCCCAGCGGCGTGACTTCGAGGTACACGACAATGCTGTACAGGCCCCACCGTTGCACCGTGCGCTCCCGGGTGGCGACGGCGTGCGGCAGGTCGGTGGACGTCGTGTCCCACCCGGCTTCATGCAACGCGGCCACGATCCGTTGGCGCACCCCGGCCGGGGCGCCTTCCTCGTCCGGCGGCGCGATGGACAAGGGTGCCGGAAGTTCCGCGGGGTGGGCCCGCGATGCTGTGCGGGACGTATCCCCCAAAACGACGTCGTAGTCCCGGTACAGCGGCGAAAGGGAGGGCGCGCACGCCGAAAACCACAGGAAAGCGACGAGAAGCGCTGTCGGCGCGTACGATCGTTTCATGGATGCGCTGATTAAAGATGCGCTAATTACGTCCGCAAAGACCAGAGGCTGCGAGGGGCGCCCGGGCAGAACAGAGACCGAAAACAGGGCCGTACCCTACCATGCAACGCCCCGGCCGCGCCCTGATTACACGGCAAGGGTTGCGGCGCCCACGCGCTTTTGCAGGAAACTTAATACAATCCGGTTGAACGTATCCGGGTGCTCCAGCATCGGAGCATGGCCGCATTTCGCAATAAAATGCACTTCGGCGTCCGGAATCAACTCCTCGAACTGCCTGGCCACATGCGGGGGCGTAATTTCGTCGTTCTCGCCCCAAATAAGCAATGTCGGCACCCGAATCTCATGAAGGCTTGTACGCACCGTCTCTTTTTTCGAGGCCCTCGCCATCCTGATCAACCGTATCACGGAAGCCCGATCCGTCACCACGTCCGCCATCTCATTAATCAAGTCCTCCGTCACATGTTTCTTATCGTAAAAGGAGACCGCCGCGCGTTCCCGAATGAAGCCCCGGTCGTGCCGTCGGGGATGACCCTTCCCCATCTCCACTTCGTACAAACCGGAGGAACCGGTAAGCACCAGGGCGCATGCGCGATCGGGATACGTGAGCACGTACAGGCTGGCCAGCTGCCCCCCAAGCGAGTTGCCCGCGAGGGTCACGAAATCCAGCGCCATTTCATCGAGAAATTCGTGCAGGTGCTGCACCAGCCCGCCCATATTGGTCCGGGAAATCGGAAGGGTATACACCGGCAGCATGGGAACGATGGCGCGGTATCCGTTCGCCGCCACAGCCCGGACGGCGTCCGTCCAGTTCGTCAGGTTCCCCAGCATGCCGTGCAGAAAGACGACCGGCGGGCAATCTGTCCGGGGGCCTTCCTCAATATATCGGAAGCCGCCCCGTTCCTTGATTTCGTAAATGGATTTCTCTATGACCGTGTACATGCAACGTGCACTTCGATGATTCGCAACAGTTCAACAAGATACGGCGTATTATGCGGGAATAAAAATGGCGGATGTTTCGCTACGGATTGCGCCCCGCGCTGGAGCGCTGGCCGGGTCGCGCAGGACAGCCCCTTCGCCGCAGGAATCCAGGCCCGCGCCGATAACGCAAGGGAATCAACCCGGAGATATCGCATAGCGCGCGCCGGGGTTCCCGACCATACCCGGAACTTTTCGCGCGCCTCCGGGTATGGCTCTTCGTCCCGAAGCCTGTTCGGAGCGGGCGCACATACACACATTCACCAGCCCCACACGGCCTACTTTATTTACGAGAGGAGATTGTCGCTATGCCATGCGGACGTAAACGCAAAAGACACAAGATCGCAACCCACAAACGGAAAAAGCGTCTTCGGAAGAACCGCCACAAGAAGAAAGGGAGATAAACGTCGGGCTTGACCTGACTGAAACGGGCGTACGATCACATGAAGCACTATTCACTGGGCAATATCGTTCGAACGGTAGCATGGAGCCTGATCGTCGGCGGCGCCGCGGGCTTTGTCGCGGGGATCCTGCTGGCCCCGGGAGAAGGACGCAAACTGCGCCGGCGCCTTGTTTATCAACTGGAAACGATGGCGAACCGGATCGGATCGGTGGTGGAGGATTTCTCTGGCGCAGAGCGCGACAGCGAAGCGCGGCGAACGGGAGACCGGCTCGTCGAGGACGCCCGGGAAGAATCTCGCCGAATTCGGGATGAAATAGACATGCTGCTTGGAGACGCCCGAGGAGACACCCGAAGCGCCGCCTCGCCGCCTGCCGAAAAAACACCATAAACCGTACTATCGAGGGCTGCCGGCCACAGGCGTCCCGCTGGCGTACCGCTGTCCCATGCCAAACTTTTCGATTCTTCTTCCGCCTGCCGAAAAATCGCAAGAGGGGGGAAATCCTTTCGTTCCAGACATGTTCGACTACCGCACGCCGAACACGTTCAACTATTTCAACGAATTGAACATCGAGCGGCGGAAAGTCATCGGCGCGGCGCAGGAAGCCATCAAGGCCGGAGATCGTCTCGAAGCGTTGTTTGCGGCCCGGGGCGAAGAGCTCGAACACGTCACGCGTATAAATCAGGAAATCTACGAGGCGCCGCTCATGGCCGCCCTGGACCGTTTCAGTCCGGGCGTCATGTACGAGGCCATGGATTTTCCGGGACTGCCTACGGGCGCCCAGCGGCGCATGCTGGAAAACGGCGTCATCCTCTCTGGATTTTTCGGGTTGTTGCGTCCGGACGATCTGGTGCCCGACCATCGGATGCCCATCGAATCGAATGTGCCGAAGATCGGCGCGCTGACCGATTTCTGGCGCCCCGTCGTGAGCCCCGTGCTCAACCGGACCATCCGGGACGCCTTCGTATGGAATATGCTGCCCGATTCACACCTCGCCGCCTGGGAAGACGACCACGGGTATGCGCAATCCGTGCGCGTCAAGTTCTACGACAAAAAGAAGGGCGTGCGGCAAGCGCCGGCGGGCGACGTAGCGCCGCTTACGGGGAAACTGGTCAATTTTATTGTGCGCGAGGCCGTGGACGACCTGGAAGCCTTGCTCGAGTGGAAGCACCCGGACGGATATGCATACGACCCGGACGGCTCCACGAAAAACGAGGCCACGAAGGAGGTCGAAATCGCCTTTGTAAAGCGCGCCTGAAAGCACCTGAGAGCGCCCGGCGCTACGATGCGGCGTCCGCCTCGTTCAGCGCCATAAGGCGTCGCACGCCTTTCAACGCCAGATCGTCGTCTGCCCGATCTACTTCCGGTATTTCCTGCGCCAGCAGGCGCCCCCATCCCCCGGTGGCGACCACGAACGCTTCTCCCGGCAACGCATCCCGGACCCGCCGCAGCAGGCCGCGTACGCCCTCAACGAATCCGTACATAACGCCGGACTGCATGGCCTCGACCGTGGAGCGCCCGACAAGCGCGGGCGGCCAGGCGGGCAGGGCGGCGGGAAGCAGCGCCGTACCCTGGCGCAACGCCTGCAAGGCAAGTTCCGGCCCGGGCCCGATCGCGCCCCCGACATAGACGCCGTCCCGGCGTATGACCTCGCAGGTGACGGCGCTGCCTGCATCGACAACGAGGATATGGCGCCGCCCCGATACGCCGTATTCGGTCCAGGCCGCAGCGGCGGCGGCAAGCCGATCGGCGCCCAGCGTTTCCGGGTGGGTCATGTCCAGGCGAAACGGAAGCCGCATCCCGGCATGAACCAAAACAGGGACAAGGCCCCGGTCGTGCAGCAAGCGGGTCAGGCGGGCTTCTGAATCCGGCACGACGGACGCGACGCCGACCCGGCCCGCGGCCTGCGCAGCGGCGGATATGCTGCGAAGCGCCTCGTCCAGCGCGGCCTCCATGCCCGCCGGATCGTGCGGCAGCGAAAACGCATCGCAGAGCCGATCTCCCTCGAACGCGCCGCCCTTGATGGCGCTGTTGCCTATGTCGAATGCGAGCCGCATGGGTTCTCAATGCAAGGATGCTGTAGTTAGCGGACCGTGGTGACTTCGCCCGCATGAAACGTTTGTACGCCCTCGTCCGTGGCAAGCAACAGGCCGCCGGTCTCCCCCAACCCTGCAACAATCCCCTGCACGACCCGCTCCCCGTGCGCAAAGCGCAGTTCCGTCGCCGCGTTCAGGTTGTACATCCGGCGCATGTACTGCTTCGACACGGCGACAGCGTCTTCTTCAAGGCCGTCCAGCGCGTGCTGAAGGCGATCAAGCAGGGCCGCAAACAGGTGGGCGCGCCGCACCGGGCGCCCGGTAGCCAAAAGCAACGACGTAGCCTGGCGTTCGATGGCGGCGGGCAACGTATCCTCGTTGACATTGACGCCGACGCCCAGAATGACGGCGCGCGCGTCCACGGACGGCTGGCCCGCGCCGGAAGATTCCAGCAGCATCCCGCAACATTTCCGGTCGTCAATCAGGATGTCGTTGGGCCATTTAATCTGCGTGCACAGGGGCGCCGCTACGCCGTCGATCGCTTCTGCCGCCGCCACGCAGGCGGCGATCGTAACAAGATTCCAGCGGTCGGGCGGCAATGTCGGACGCAAAATCACGGAAAAGGTGAGGTTGCGCCCGCTGCGCGCCATCCATGCGCGTCCCATGCGCCCTCGCCCGTTCGTCTGCCGTTCGGCATACACGACGGCGCCATGGGGGGCGTCCGCCGCCGCCCACGCAAGGGCAAGGTCGTTCGTGGAGGTCACCGTATCGTACGAACGAAACACGCTGCCGACGCCGCTTCGGCGGGCGCCGCCCGGTGCATGTAGCAGGCGGCGGACCTCACGGACAAGCCCGTCCGGCGCCTCGCGTGGAAACGTAGCCGCAGCGTGCATATCGGAAGGCTGTGCCAGAGATCAAGGGATGCGCTGATCAAGTCCACTTCGATCAGCGCTTTGCGCGGCGCGATCCATTTCCCGAAAACCATAATATTCCGCCTCGCTCGTAAACCGCTGGGCGGGCCGAAACAGCAGTTTGATGCGCGTTTCGAAACGGGTCCGATCCGGCAGCCAGGCGCCCGAAGCAAGCAGGGCCGCGCTCAGGAAAAACGCGCTTTCTTCCCGAAACCAAAGCGCCGCATGCGTACGCTCCATGTACAAGCCTGCAAGGCGATCCGAATTCCTGTCCAGATACAATTGTACCCGCCGGATGGACCGGGAGGCGGCGAAACCGGGGCGCGCAGTAATCCGAACGACGCGCACGGGCCCCGCGGACAGCATGGAGTCCGGGGCGAATTCGTACCGCCAGGCTTCCCGGTTGCGGGCGGAAGCGTACGGCGGATCGTTCAGGAGAATGTGGTCCGGGAAATCGGGCGCGGTCAGGGCGCTTTCCCGGGTGTCTTGGTCCGGCGACGCGAAACGGCGCATATACCCGAAATCAAAGGTCCCGGAAGATTCCGAGCGCATTTCATGGGCGCCCTCTTCGTCGTACCGCACCTCCCGTTCGCTGGAAGCCAGCAGGGCGCCTCCGTCGTCGAACTGCGCGGTGCGGGTCCGTTGCGCGTGCGCATGGTTTGCAAGCCCCTCGAAAGCCGCGCGAATCCCCGTCTCGTCCATGCGCTCCAGCAGGGCGAGAATCGAGTCGGCCGCCGCCTCTTCTTCCGGCGTCAGCGGAACCGAAGACGAAGGAGAAGAAGACGACCCCGCGCAGCCTGCCGCAAGCAACGCCAGACCCACCCCGCACGCAAGCGCCATCCGGCGCGCAACGCGCCGCAACCAGCGGGCGCCTCGGGGCCTCCCGAAGGGCGCGCCACCGCCGCGACGCCCCGAAACCGCTATGGTGTCCACTGGTTTCAACGATGGAATCATGATGTCTTGTACGCACAAACGCAACGCGCTGCACGCAGTGGTTTTATCAGGGGATGCACTGATCAAATCCACTTCGATCAGCGCTTCACGTACGCAAGCAGCGTTTGTAATGATTCCATCGTTAAAATCATCGGAAAACACGGCGTGTTGCGTCGTCGGGGGTCGTGAAGCGCCCTTCTGATCTTCGCGGACTTAATCAGAGCATCCCAGGGTAGATTGTAGGTAGATTGTATAGGAATAGTAGCGAATAAGGCGTCGGATTCCTACATTGCAGATGTCCGCTCCCGCGCTACGCCGCACGGACCGCCAGGGCCGCATGCGGCGCGCAGGCCGGAAACAGACGAAAAATTCCTCGCTCAATAATATATAACAGGGAAGATGACCGGAAACGGATTGTTGCATGGGAAAAAAGGCGTTGTGTTTGGCGCACTGAACGATCAGAGCATCGGGTGGGCCATTGCGGAAGCCGCACACAGGGAAGGTGCCTCGCTCGCGCTGTCGAACGCGCCCGTGGCCCGGCGCCTTGGCACGCTGAAAAGCCTGGCCGAACGCACGGAGAGCCGCATCCTGTGGGCGGACGCCACGAGCGACGACGACCTGAAAGCGCTGTACGCCGCCATCAAGGAAGACGGCCCGCTCGATTTCGTCGTGCATTCCATCGGGATGGGGGTCAATCTGCGGAAAAACGTGCCGTACCCGGAGCTCAACTACGCCTGGTACCAGAAAACGCTGGATATTTCCGCCGTCAGCCTGCATCGAATCGTGCACCATGCGCTCGAGGCCGACATGCTTGCGGACGGCGCATCCATCGTGTCGCTTACGTACATCGGCGCGCAGCGCGTATTCTCGAAATATTCTGAAATGGGCGACGCCAAAGCCCTGCTGGAAAGCATTACGCGCTCGTTCGGCTATCGGTTGGGCAAGCGGGGCATTCGCATCAACACCATCTCGCAGAGTCCGACGCGGACGGTGGCGGGGTCGGGAATCGACGGATTCGACGCCATGTTCGAGTTTGCGGAGCGGATTGCGCCGCTGGGCAATGCGGACGCGGCCAGTTGCGCGGATTATACGGTTATGCTCCTCAGCGACTACGCCCGCATGGTGACCATGCAGACGCTGTATCATGACGGCGGCTTCAGCGCCATGGGCATTTCGGACGAAGTGGTCGAGGGGCTTGCGAAAGCATTTCCGGCGGAGTAACCACGCATGGCTGCGCTCGTTTCCGTCTTGTTTGCGTTGGTTGTCGGGGGGGTCGGGGGATTCGGGGGATTTGGGGGCGCGCCCGCTCCGCCGGACGACGACGATGCGCCCGCGCTCTACTACTCCATCGAACGAAACGGCAGGTTGTACGAGCGCCCGGACCGGACGGCGCCGTTGCCCGGCTTTCGCCCGCTTACCTTGCAAGAACCGCTCTTTCTGCTGGAGGCCCGGGACGGATGGCTGCATGTCCGAACGATGGACGATGTGACCGGATTCGTGCCCGAAGGAGCCGTATCCAACGTGTGGCTTCGCGTATCGAAGAAGCGGCAAATGCTTTTCGTGTACAAGGGGGCGCATCTGGAAACGCGCATTCCGATCGATCTGGGGCTCAACGCCATTATGGACAAGGAACGACGAGGCGGCACGCTGGAACCTGACCACTGGCGTACGCCCGAAGGCAATTTCCGCATCGTCTCGAAAAATCCGAACAGCAAATTCTACAAGGCGCTGGTGCTGAATTATCCTTCGGCGGAGGACGCCGAGCGGGGGCTGCGGTCGGGATTGATCGGCGAGGCGGAATACCGCGCCATCCTTCGGGCGGAAAAGGCGCTCAGGATGCCCCCGATGGGTACGCTGCTGGGGGGATGGATCGAAATTCACGGGAACGGCACCGGAGCCAGCGTGAACTGGACCGAGGGATGCATCGCCGTAACCGACCGGGCCATCGACCGGCTATGGGCAATGGTGCATGTGGGTACGCCGGTGCTGGTGGAGTGAGGGTTTGGGAACTGGGGCGGCTGAGGCGGGCTCGAAACGGCGAAGGCGGACGCGACCGCGCTGGTGGAGTGAGGGTTTGGGAATTGGGGCGGCTGAGACGGGCCCAAAAGGCGAAGGCGGACGCGACAGCGCTGGTGGAATGAGGGGAGCGGGTTTCACCGTAGGAAAATCATGTATTTCCTGCGAAGATATTTCATATATTGTCTGGATGAGGGAAACTTGTTTGCCGTCTTGTTGTAGAACAGGTAAACGGGGGTTTTCGTCCTGACCGCTTCCTGCGGCGCCGTTTTGCCCGAATGCAGGGCGACGGGCGCGGCAGGCGACGAAGACGAAACGAGGTTCCGGCAACCATGCGAGGTTGCTTTGTTCTTTGCACATTATGGGGATGACATGGTTTCGACGGGTGGTATTCGCGCTGCAAGTTGCGTGTCGAGCTCCTCAATCCAGCTCGTTAATATGATTGGGAACTGGTAACTGCGAACGATTACTCGTACGCGATGGCGGCGTAAGCCCCATCTGTCCGAAGCGCTGCTCGTTCATCGGCGCGCATTCGGGCATCGACTCAGATGAACCCGCTGCGACTCGTACCGGCTGAACAGGTCGCAGTCAGAATAATCAGCCTTTGCTTGCGTCTGGCTTTGTCGGACGGCTTTCGATGCAAGCGAGCACGAAAAGACCGGCTACACACGTAGACGCTTGTCGGTACGGCCATTCGGACGCGGGTTCGACTCCCGCCATCTCCACTTCAGGGCGCCGGGCCCTGCGCAAAATTGCGCGATCTGAACTTGTGCGATCTTGCTCGCGCCGCGAAAAACGGATCGCGGTGCGGGTTCCCCGGCTTTCTTCGGCAATTTTTCGAACGGGAACGGTTATGTCGCAAGGCTGTGCGTGTCTTGTATGGTAACCGGAAGCGCCACGCTCATTTTTTCCCTACTTCGATCATGGATACGCATACAACCTTCAAGAACCTTGTCCAGTCTGGCTTAACGGATGCGCAAGCCGAAGCCATCGTAGCCGGTTTTCGGGATTCCCGGGAATCCCGAAATACACTGGTGACCGAGGAAAAACTGGATGCCGTCAAGGATTTTCTGCGGGCCGAGACATCTGCTGATATAGCCGCTTTGGAGAACCGGCTGCTTCGCTGGATCATCGGAAGCGGGGTCGCTATAACGGCCGCTATGATCGGAGGGTATTTTGTGTAGGGTGAGCACATTGGATAGGAGGCGTGGCTTTATGGCACGGGAAAGCAACCTGGCGACAAAAGATTTTCTGTCCGCTCGGATAGCCGCCACGGAAACCCGGTTGCGCCGCTGGATCATCGGAGTCACGCTTGTGATCATGGCCGCGACCATTGGCGGGTATTTTGTGTAGGGTGGCTGAGGGATAGCTGAATGCCGCCCTCGAACGGCATACCCGGATTATCATTATTCCGTGATACAACCCACCGGCATTGCGGCGTTGCCGCATATAAGGACCGGTTCTTGGGGGCATCCCGTCTCTTGTCAGGCTGGGATGCCTCTCTGCTTTTATACCCCCATCAAAGCCTTGACAACCCGCCCCCGGCAACGTATACTGCAAGCGAACGCCGCCGTCGAAAGTGACGTATCCCCTCCCCTGCAACCCCGTCCCTGAAACGACCCGGCCACGACCCTCGCGCAACCTGACCGGATTTCCCCGATCATTCCTCTGGACAAGATTTTACGGCAACGTATGGCACACGAACGAATTATCGAACTTGAACAGCGCATTGGTGAGTTGACCGTGGAGCTGAACGCCCTGCGAAAAGCGAACCCGGCAACGCCCGTACGCAATTACGCCTTTGCGACGCTGGACGGCGAGGCCACGCTGCTGGACCTTTTTGGCGAAAAGGAGAAAATGCTTGCGATCCACAACATGGGGCAGGGCTGCCGCTATTGTACGCTGTGGGCGGACGGCTTCAATGGATTGCTCGGCCATCTGGAATCGGTCTTTTCCGTAGTGCTCCTCTCAAAGGACCCGCCGGAGACGCAACGCCGATTCGCCAACGCCCGCGGCTGGCGCTTTCGACTGGCCTCGCACGGCGGCGGGGACTACATTCGCGAGCAATCCGTTGTAGACGGCCAAAACAACTACCCGGGCGCAGTGGTCTACGAACGGGACGGCGACGCCATCCTGCGCAAGAATACGTGCGTGTTCGGGCCCGGCGACCTCTATTGCACGATGTGGAGCCTGCTTGGCCTCGCCGGGCTTGGAGAGAGCGACTGGACGCCCCAGTATGCGTACTGGAGCCGACCGGGCAAACTGGACGACGGCGGCCTGAACGTGCTGGAGTAGGGTCGCGACGCGCGCTGGCGACCGGTGCGCCCGTGCGCCGTTGACGTGATGCGTTCCGAATTTGCAGGATCTACGTGTTGCGGCGCACGCCGAGGCGACCAGCGTACCCGGCGCCTCGGCGTGGCCTGCCCGGATACGCTGAGGGCACGGAGTTTTTGCGCGAGGACCCCAAACGGTTAGGGCCGCCTGCACGCCCCATTACACATCTCCGGTTGAATATTCCCCGTCTATCAGGCGGCGGATGTCGCGCTCGTTGCGGTCCCGCAATTCTGCAGGCAAGAGGGACGACGGGAAGTTTTGCCAGGCCGCGGGCCGGACGAATCGCAGGATCGCGGTGTCCCCTACGGCGCCCGTGCGGACATCCGTCGTGGCGGGATAGGGACCGCCGTGATGCATGGCTGCGCACACCTCCACCCCGGTGGGGAATCCATTGAAAATAAACCGGCCCGCCACGCTCCGCAATGCGCGAACAAGGCCGTCATGGCGGGCGATCTCTTCCGCATCTCCGTGAATCGAGGCGGTGAGCTGTCCTTTCAGGTGGTGCGCAACCTGTTCGAGTTCCGCAAGGTCCTGCGCCACCACGACCAGGCTGGACGGTCCGAACACCTCCTCGGAAAGCAAGTCATTCTCCAGGAACGTGCGTCCGTCCGTCCTGAACAACATGCCCCCGGCTTCCGTCCGCATCGGGTCCGCCTCCCGCTCCGCAACCGCCACGCGCCGAACGCCTTGCGCCGCCGCCAGCCGGTCGGTTCCGGCGCAGAACCGGTCGCGTATGCCCCGGTGAAGCATCGTGGCGGGTTCGCCCCGGCGGATGTGCTCGCCCAACGCCTGCACAAAGGCCTCCATGGCCTCACCGGCCACTCCAAAAGCCAGCCCCGGGTTCGTGCAGAACTGCCCTACACCCAACAGGATCGATCCGGCCAGTTTTTCGGCCAGCGCCTCCGGCCCTTTCGCCAGTGCGGACGGCAGGATGAAGACCGGATTGACGCTCCCCATCTCGGCGTACACCGGAATCGGGACCGGCCGAGCCGCCGCCGCATCGAACAAGGCGCGCCCGCCCTGCAACGACCCCGTGAAGCCCACGGCCTGCACCAGCGGATGCCGCACCAGACCCAATCCTACCTCGTAGCCTTGCCCGTGCACCAGTGAAAACACGCCGGCGGGCATGTTTTCCGCCTCGGCGGCCCGAAGAATGGCGCGGGCCACCAACTCGGACGTACCGGGATGCGCCGGATGCGCCTTGCAGATCACCGGACACCCGGCGGCCAGCGCCGAAGCGGTATCCCCGCCCGCCACGGAATACGCCAGCGGAAAATTGCTGGCCCCGAACACGGCCACAGGGCCGAGGGGCACGTTCATGCGGCGCACATCGGGTTTCGGGACGGGCGAACGATCCGGGATGGCCCGTTCGATGCGGGCGTCCACCCAGGATCCTTCCCGGACCACGGCGGCGAAAAGCCGCAGCTGATACACCGTCCGGCCCCGTTCGCCCCGAATCCGGCCCGCCGGCAGGCCCGATTCCCGGCTGGCCCGTTCGACCAGCGCCTCGCCAAGGTCCTCAATCTCCGAGGCAATGCGTTCCAGAAAAGCCGCTCGATGGGCCGGTTCCGTCGTTGCATAGGCCTCGAACGCGGCCTCGGCCGCCCTCGCGGCGGCGTCCACGTCGGCGGCGCCCGCCTCGCAAAACACCGGATCAAGCGCGGCCCCCTCGACCGGATCCCAGGCCCGGAAGCCTTCCGCCTCCTCTCCGGTTATCCGACCTGCAACAAGATGTTTGCCGTGTAGCGTCATGGCTATTCGATCGTCAGATTGCATATGCGGGGGGCGTTTTCCCTCACGGAGCCGGAACCTCGTACAGTTCCTTCAAACGCACCAGCTCGGCGCGTAGCTGCGTGGCCTCGTCGGCATAGGCGGGGTCTCTGTATACATTGTGCAATTCTTCCGGATCCGTCTCCAGGTCAAACAGCTCCCACTGATCCAGCGTGTAGTAATGAATCAACTTGTGGCGGGCCGTGCGCACCCCTTCGTGCGGATGGACATGATGGGGCTGCGGGAACTCGTAATAATGATAATACACGGATTCGCGCCAGTCCCCGGGCGTTTCGCCCTTCAGTAGCGGCACGAGGCTGCGGCCTTGCATGGACGAGGACGGCGCCACGCCCGCCATGTCCAGCAAGGTCTGGGCAAGATCAAGATTCTGTACGAGGGCCTTGCTTTCGGAACCGGACGGCGTCACGCCGGGCCACCGCACGATAAGCGGCGTTTTGAACGATTCCTCGTACATCCATCGCTTGTCGTACCACCCTTTTTCGCCCAGAAAAAATCCCTGATCCGAATTGTAGACCACAATGGTGTTTTCGGCCAGCCCGGCTTCTTCGAGGTACTCCAGCAGACGCCCGATATTTTCGTCCATCGAATACACGGTGCGCAGGTAATCCTTCAGATACCGCTGGAATTTCCATCGAACAAGGTCGCGTTCCTGCAATCTGCCCATGCGGTACCGCTCGTAAAACGTATCGTTTTTCGGGCCGTACGCCGCCTCCCAGGCGGTCCGCTGGGCCGGCGTAAACCGGTCAATCCAGTGGTACCCGTCGGCAACCTCGTCGAGGTGTTCGGGATTCAGGGGCAATTTCAGGTCCCATCCCCAGCGCAGGTCCGTGGAAATTTCCATCTCCTGAAGCACGGCGGGCGTGGAAAGGTCGAAATAATCATAGAACAGGGAACGCGGCGCAGGAATTTCCACATCGTCGTAGCGGTTCAGATGCGTCGGGCCGGGGAGCCAGTTGCGATGCGGGGCCTTGTGCTGGTACATCAGCATGAACGGCGCGTCCGCCTCGCGTTCGTTTGCGAGCCATTCGATAGCCCGGTCCGTCACGATATCGCTGACGTAGCCTTCGTAGCGCGCATCCCCTTCCTGCGTCCGAAACGACGGATTATAATAGTCGCCCTGCCCGGGAAGCACTTCCCAGTAGTCGAACCCCCTCGGCTCGCTCTTCAGATGCCATTTTCCGACGATGGCGGTCTGGTACCCGCCCTGCTGAAGCATTTCCGGGAAAACGGGAATGGATGCTTCGAGGCTGTCGTGCCGCGCATTCGTTTCCACGCCGTTCAAATGGCTATGCAGGCCGGACAGGATAACCGCCCGGCTGGGCGCGCAAATGGAATTCGTAACGAACGCGTTCCGAAACAGCATGCCCTCGTCCGCAAGCCGGTCCAGATTGGGCGTGGGATCAAGCGCGGCGAGGGGGCCTCCGTACGCGCCGAGCGCCTGCGTGGCATGGTCGTCCGAAAAGATGAACACGATGTTGGGACGCTCGGCGGGCTGGGCCGAAACGGACCCCGCAACAGCCCATGCGCCAAGCAGCACGGACGCAAGTAGACCGATCAGTCTACCTAACGGCAGGCTCGTCAGGATATTTGGCGATAAAGGTATCCTGGGCAGTATTCGAACGCGCGAGCGCGCGGCGCGAAAATGCCTTGATGCAGACCATTTCATCGTATCGGGCGGGTTTGTGAACAGGACAGGTTTGTGAACAGAATGTTTTATGTACAGAATGTTTTATGTACAGAATATATGGGCAAAAACAGGAACCATATCCGAAAGAACGCGGCGCGGCATGCCGTTGGATAACAGTCCGTCCGGACCGTCAAAAACGTGGCTACTTCACAGCCAGGTACTGGCAGGTGAAAAACGCCTTGCGGGGATAACAGTCCGTCCGGGCCGTCAAAAACGTGGCTACGGTTGTTACCGCGCCGCATCCGCCGGAAGTTCCGCAAAGGCGAACGCCCGGGCCGGATTGCCGATCAAAAGGTCGCGCAGCGCCGCATCGTGCAGGCCCATCTCCTGCAAACGGGGAACGAATTCGTTCAGAATGCAGGAAAAACCGGGGCCTTCGGCATGTCCCCAGGCAGGCCAGTAGGAACGGCGCGCCAAATCGCTCCCAAGGAGGATTTGCTTGCCGTATCCGGCGTCCGTCAGACAAACCATGATCTCGGCCCGGCGGCGGTCCGGGCCATACTTCCCCTTGCCGATCTGATCGTACCCCAGAAAAACGCCGGTGGAGGCCACTTCGAGATGGTGCGACACATCAAGGTTGCGATCCATATGCCCGATGACGACCCGCCCAGGATCCACCCCGAGGGATTCCAGCAAGCGGACCTGCTCGAGGGCCATGGTCCCGGCCTCGGTATGCGTCGAAATGGGCGCGCCGGTCTCAAGATGCGCAACGGCGGCGGCGCGGAACACTTTTTCCGCCGCCGGACTGATTTCGTCCAGCGTGGAGGAGGCCTTGACCAGTCCTGCGCGAATGTCGGTCCCGTCGATGCCCTGGGCCAGCTCCCGAATGAAGCGCTCCGCAAGGTCTTCTACGGACGCCCCCTCGACAAAAGAGGCCGAAAACGGATCCTTGTTGTACCCCGTAGCGCACACGATGTGTACGCCGGTCCGCTCGGAAATGCGGCGCAAACCGGCGGCGTCCCGCCCGTAATCCGGGGTGCTCATCTCCACAAGCGCGGACCCGCCCGCCTTGAGGAAACCCTGCATTTCCAGCACCGCCGCCTCTTCGTCGTCAAGCACGAAATCCATGCCCTCGGGGGACGGATCGGCCCGCAGGCGCGGCGGGGCGCACAACAAATGCTCGTGGCCGTAGCACACGCCCAGCCGGGCGGCTTCCACGGGTCCCCGGACTGTCTGAATCATGGACATGGCAACATGAGGGATGCACTGATCAAGCCCACTTCGATCAGCGCTTCGCGTACGCAAGTATCGTTTGGAATGATTCGATCGTTAAAATCAACAGACGTTAAAATCAACAGACGTTAAGATTAACAGAAAGTGCGGCGCTGGCGGCGTAGGGGTCGTGCAGCGCCCTTCGGGAGGCCGCGAAACAGGCGACGCAGCGACCGTTACAGTATGGCCCCCATCGCGGCAAGGCGATCCCGCAAGGCGTCCGGCGACAAGGCATGGGGCAGCGTATCTCCCGCGCACGAAAGCGCCGCCGCCGTGCCCGCAGCCTGCCCCATCGCCATGCATTGCCCCATGCTGCGCACGGAAGCATGGGCGTCGTGCTCGGCGGACAAACAGCGTCCGGCCACGACCAGGCCCTCTACGCGCTGCGGCAACAAGCAACGATACGGAATGTCGTACGTGGCGCCCTCCGGGAGATATTCCCAGTGCGTGTCCTGCCCAGCATGGTGATCCTCGATAGGCGCCCCGCATTGCGCAATGGCGTCGGCGAACTTGCGGGCCGACAACACATCTTCCCGGGTCAGTCGGTACAGGCCCCGGATGCGGCGGCTCTCCCGAACGCCAATCTGGTTGCTCAGGTCGGTCAGGAAAGCCTGTTCGTACCCCGGCACGAAATCCCGCAGAAACCGGGCGTACTCCATGGCCTGCCGGCGGCCTTCGATCTCGGCGCGGGTCAATTGTTCGGGGTCCGTGGCGTCCACCTCGCCCACGCGGGTCATGTTCGTGGCCATCACGCCGGGGTACGGGGTGATGTGGATGCTCCCCTCGCGGCGCGGCAGGGCATAGCGGCCCGTTTCGACGGCCTTCGCCATGAGGGCGTGCAACGCGTCCTTGCGCACGGCGCGGGCGCGGGCGTCGTCCACGCCGGTCATGCGGAATGTGGTCGTGAGCGATTGCACAGGGCTTTCGCCCGCATCCTGGCCAGGACCCTCGTACGGCGCGCCGGACCAGGCGGCGACGTCCGCATCTCCCGTGGCGTCCACGATACAATCCGCATGGATGCTGAACCAGCCGCGCTTGGTGGCCGCCACGACGCCCGCAACGCGGTCGCCCTCCAGCAACGCATCCATGACGAAGGTGTGAAAAAGGAGCCGGACCCCGGCTTCAAGGGCCAGCGATTCCCAGACAACCTTGAGCGTTTCGGGATCGTACGTGACGCCCTGCCCCGCCCCGTACGTATTCGGGCGAAGGAGCATGGCCCCGCGCTGTTTCAGGGCGTCCACCACAAGATCCGGTATGCCGCCCACGACCTTTCTGGCCGCGCGACCCGGCGTATAGAACCCGTAGAACGTGTCCAGCACCTGGGTACTGACGCCGCCCATGAAACCGTATCGCTCCACGAGTAGCGTGTCGGCGCCTGTCCTGGCGGCGGCGATGGCGGCGGACGCCCCGGCGGAACCACTGCCCACGACCAGCACGTCGGCGCGTTTTTCGGCAACGGTTTGCTTGCTGTGAATATACACGGAACGGCCCGGAAAGCGGAGCGGAAAACGGGTTGGAAAGCGGAGTGTGCTGGTTTAGTATTTACTTGACAGATCGAAAAAAAGGGCGGACGCCATATCAGGAACGTATGGATGCTCTGACTGCGTCCGCTGCGATCAAAGCAGCCCTAAATTAAGGGATGCGCTGATCAAATCCACTTCGATCCGCGCTTCACGTACACGAGTAGCGTTTCGAATGATTCCATTGTTAAAATCATCGGAAAACACGGCGTTTTACGGCGTCGGGGTCGTGAAGCACCCTTCGGGGGGTAGCGGGGGGAGCATGCCTCGCGTGCGGACGCGTTGCGTACGAGCGGCGGCGTCGGTAGATTGGGGCAATCCATCGCACCCGCCACAAAGCCCCGCTCGCCATGCCTGACCTGCTTCCCGACTTCACCGCATTCCGGATCATGTTCCTCCTTCTTCCTTTGCTGGCTATCGTATGGGCCTTGCTTCCATTCGCTATCTTCGGCATCAAGAAACGGCTGGACGAGCAAATCAGGATCGGAAATCAACTGCTTGCATACCATCAAGCGCTGTACGAACATTTGCAAAACAACGGGCGCGCCGCGCCGCCGTTCGAAAAAACGAAATAGTGCCATCTAATAATGTCACCCAGTAACGCCGCCCGATAACGTCACCCAATAGCGCCGCCGCCCGAGTTGCACCGATGTGCACCGAGGCGCACCCTTCAACACATCAACCCGCCATGACCCACACTACGCAAAAAGGCTCCTCCATCACCTTGCTGGGAACCGGCCTCATCGGCATGTTCTATGCGCTGGCCGTCAACGGTTCCCGGGGACGCGACCGCATCCGCAGCGTGTTTTCCCGCAGCGCGGAGCGGGCGAAAACCTTCGCTGGAGAATGGGATATCCCCCACCATACCGACGACCTGGAAACCGCCATCCGCCATCCGGAAACGGACATGGTGATCATCGGATTGCCGAACCATCTCCACGAGGAATGCGTCCGCCTCGCCGCAGAAGCGGGCAAAGGCATCCTGTGCACGAAGCCGCTGGGCCGGACCGCCGCCGAAGCCAAACGCATGCTGGACATGGTGGAGAACGCCGGGGTTTTTCACGGGTATCTCGAAGACCTCGTGTATACCCCCAAGACGCTCAAGGCCATCCAGAGCGTGCAGGAAGGCGCACTGGGGGATATTTTGTGGGTGCGCTCCCGCGAAACGCATCCAGGGCCGCACAGCGCCTGGTTCTGGGATATCGAACAGGCCGGCGGGGGCGCGCTGATCGACATGGGCTGCCACACCATCGAAATCGCCCGGAATTTCGTGGGCAAAAACAATCGTCCGGTAGAAGCCATGTGCTGGGCCGACACGCTCGTCCACCCCATCGACGCCGAAGATCACGGGGTCGCGCTCATCCGTTTCGAAAGCGGCGCGGTCGGGCAAATCGAGGTGAGCTGGGCGTTTCGGGGCGGCATGGATCTGCGCGACGAGGTAGCCGGAACGGAGGGCACGATCTGGCTCAACCACTGGCTGCGCACCGGATTCGAAATGTTCACCTCGGGAGAAACGGGAAGCTACGTAGCCGAGAAAGTGGAGACGCCCAGCGGATGGCTGTTCCCGGTGGGCGACGAGCCGAAAGCGCTCGGCTACACGGATATGTTTCAGGATATGTTCGAGGCGGTGGAAACAGGTCGGGAACCGATGGAAACGTTTTACGACGGGTATGTCGTCAACGCGGTGCTCGACGCCTGTTACAAATCGGCGAAATCGAGGCAATGGGAACCCATCGAACTGGACGACTGGCGCGCGGAAACACCGCATCCGAGGGTGGCGCCCAGGGTGCGCGAGGCAGACGGGCAGGTCATCATCAAGGAAGAAGTGTTGCCCGACGGCTCGAAGCGCCGCATCCTGAAAAACAAGCAAACCGGGCGCGTCACCCAGGTTATGATCGACTAACGCCTTGCATGCTTCGCCTGAACATTCCGTGATTCGCATCGCTATGTGGTCGGGGCCGCGCAACATTTCGACGGCCCTGATGCGTGCATGGCAAGCCCGCGGCGATACGCTCGTCACGGACGAGCCGTTGTATGCGCATTATTTGCTGAAGACGGGTGCTCCGCATCCCGGACGCGACGAAATCATTGCGCAGGGCGAAACGGACTGGCGCAAGGCGGTGGCGCGGCTGACCGGCGGAACCGGAAATCGGGAGGCGCCCCCAAGGAAATACATCCACTACCAGAAACATATGGCGCACCATCTCCTCCCGGAAATGGAAGGGCCCTGGCTGGATCGGCTACGACACGCTTTCCTGATTCGCGATCCGGCGGAAATGGCGACGTCGCTGGCGCGCGTCACGGGCAATCCCGGGCCGGACGATACCGGCCTGCCGAATCAATGCGCCCTGTACCACCGCATTGCGCAAAAAACGGGCCGCCCGGCGCCGGTGATCGACGCGCGGGACGTGCTGGAGAATCCGGCGGGCGTACTGGAAAAACTCTGCGAGGCCCTCGGCGTACCCTGGACGTCGGCCATGCTCTCCTGGGAACCCGGATTGCGGCCTGAAGACGGCGTCTGGGCGCCCCACTGGTACGATCAGGTGGCCTCCTCAACGGGTTTCAGGCCTCCTGCGCCGGCGAAGCGGGACGTTCCTCCGGCGCTGCGCACCCTGGTCGAAACCTGCCGCCCTTTATACGAAACGTTATACCGCCACCGCATTACGGCCTGACATGCTCCAGACCTTCGACGAGCGCAACCGGAATATCCTGATCAACATCAACGGCGTCCTGACGCCCCGGGACAAGGCGGGCGTCAGTCCGTTCGACAGCGCGGTGCAGGGCGGAGACCTGGTATGGGAAGGGCTTCGGCTCTACGAGGGGCGCATTTTTCGCCTCGTCGAACACCTGGACCGGCTGAAGGCGTCGGCGCAGGCGCTGGCCTTCGCCGTCATTCCCTCGCACGAAGAAATAATCCAAGAGGTGCGGCGCACGCTGGAGGCCAACGGGATGCGGGACGGGGTGCACATCCGCTTGTCGCTGACCCGGGGGGTGAAAATCACGTCGGGCATGGACCCGCGACTGAACCAGAGCGGCCCAACCCTGATCGTGCTGGCCGAATACAAGGCCCCGGTGTACCCGACCGACGGGTTGTCGCTCGTCACCAGCTCCGTCCGGCGGTTTCCGCCCGATTGCCTGGACCCGAAAATTCATCACGGAAACCTGCTTCAGTCCATCCTGGCCAAGATAGAGGCGAATGCGGCGGGCGCGGACGATGCGCTGATGCTGGACCGAAGCGGATTCATCGCCGAAACGAACGCCACGCACCTTTTTCTGGTAAAGAACGGTAGGGTGCTGACGGGGCATACCCATGCGTGCCCGGAAGGCATTACGCGCCAGGTCGTGCTGGACTTGTGCGCGGCGCACGATATCGCTTCGGACGTGCGGAATCTGTCCTTAACGGATGCGTACGCCGCAGACGAGATGTTCTGCACCGGCACGATGGGCGAACTGGCGGGCGTCACCCGGCTGGACGGGCGGACGATCGGACCCGGACGCATCGGGCCCGTAACGCAACGCCTTGCAGACCTGTACCGCCAGGAAACTGCGCATAGCGGCGTGGCGGTCGTGGGGTAGGCGACGTTGGGGGCAAACATCTCTTTCCGACCCCTCGTCTGCGGAAAATCGGAAATTCGTTTGAATAAAGAGGCGGCAATCGCCTATTTTGTCTCGGCGCCAGACCCGACGCCGTCGCTTCTGCTTTGCGGCGCCGCATTGTTCATATACACCTTTTCTCCCCGCTTGCCATGACGCTCCTTCGCTCCTTCGCCCGCCTCGTTCTCTGCCTGCTCGCCGCCGCCGGATTCCTTGCACACACGACGTACGCGCAGGAAATGCCCCGCACCGCTTCGCCCGAAGGCGCGGCAGCATATATCATCAGCCCTGAAGACGGCGCCACCCTTGAGGGCGGGAAGGTGCATGTCGTGTTTGGCCTGAAAGGGATGGGCGTAGCCCCCGCGGGCATCGAATATCCCGACACAGGGCATCATCACCTACTGGTCAATGCCGAGGAGTTGCCGCCCATGAACATGCCCGTCCCCACCGACGAAAACCACATCCATTTCGGCAAGGGCCAGACGGAAACCACGCTGGAACTGGAGCCCGGCGTCTATACCCTGCAACTGTTGCTTGGAGACAAAAACCACATCCCCCACGAAACACCAATCCTGTCGGAAAAAATCACCGTGACGGTGGAATAACTGCGGCGCGGCACGGCGCGGCGGTTAAAGTCGGGCATGGCCTACGAGCACGGCCCTCATTGCGGATACCGAAATGAAGGCCGCTTGCAGGCCGATAAAGACCGGATCTCGCGGCATTACTACGATGTCGCTATCGTCACAGCGTCGGAGATCGGGAAATCCCCCCCCCCTTGCGAATATCGAACTGCTACGCAGCGTTCGAGAACACAATCTCACCGCATTCCCCGGGAACCCTCTTTCGTATAAAATAGACGAAAGCGCGCCGGTTGAATGCTTCCCGGCGGAATATTTTACTATGCACACGAGAGGTGGAATATGGCCGCACCATACAAAGAGCTCATACAGAATATACGACTCGCATTTCCCCAGCCGACTTCCGATCGGATTCACGATTCGTATCTGGTGCATTCGTTCATGAATGCGCTGAACCAGGTGGACGCCCTGAAAATGCACTTGCCCATGCTCGGCCCCCTCGTGGAGCCGGACTACGAGCAAGCGCGGCACGCCGAATTACCCGAAGGCATGTCCTCCGTGGAGGAGGTAACGTCCGAACTCGTAGGCTACCTGCGGGGCATGACCGTCGTCGGACATCCACGCACGCAGCAAAACGTAATCGCTCCGCCCACCATTCCCAGCGTGATCGGGGTATTGCTCGCCGCCCTGCACAATCCCAACCTGGGGTGGGACGAACACAGCCGGCTTTTTGCGCAGGCGGAGGTCGAAGCCGCCGGCATCACGGCGGGACTCATCGGGTACGATCAGGAACAGGCGGCGGGCGTGTTCACGTTCGGCGGCACGGGTACTTCGCTGTATGGAATTCGGATGGGGCTGGAAAAAGCCTGTCCGGGCAGTCTGCGGCAAGGATTGTCCGAAAAAGCCGTGCTGTTCGTGGCGGACACAGGGCATTACTGCGCATACAGCATTGCGGGGTGGATCGGGATGGGATCGGATCAGGTGGTTTCCATCCCCACCACGCCCGAAAACGAAATCGACCTGCGCCTGCTGGAAGAAGCGGCGCGCAAGGCGCTGCAAGACGGCAAAAAGATCGCGGCCTTCATTGCGACGATGGGCAGCACGGATGCGTTCGGCGTGGACGACCTGCGGGCCATTGTGGCGCTGCGGGATGCGCTGGTCGAGGAATTCGATCTGCCCTACCGCCCGCACGTACACGCCGACGCCGTCATCGGATGGGCCTGGTCCGTCTTCAACGACTACGATTTCGAAAAAAACGAACTGGGATTCCGGCCCCGGACCCTGCGGGCGCTGGCAGGCGCCTGTGGGCAAATACGTCATCTCCCGCTCGCCGATTCCGTGGGCGTGGATTTCCACAAGACCGGTTTTACGCCGTATATATCCAGCCTTATTCTGGTCAAGGACTACAAAGACCTCCGGCTCCTGAAGCGCGACCGGGAATTGATGCCCTACCTCTATCAATTCGGGGAATACAAGCCGGGCATGTACACGCTGGAGACGTCCCGGTCCGGGGCGGGGCCCATGGCGGCGCTGGCCAATTACCGATTGCTGGGAATACAGGGGATACGCGCCCTGATCGGGCATCTCGTGGAAATGGCGCAGCTGCTGCGGGAGCATCTTGAGGGACACGAGGGCGCTATCGTGCTGAATCGGGATAATTTCGGGCCGGTCACGTTATTCCGGGTGTATCCTCCTGGCAAGGAAGTACTTACAACGTTCACGAACCGGCGAAAAGAGTTCACGGACCCTGCCTGCCGGGATGCCCTGCTTGCGTACAACGACTACAACCGGAAGGTGTCTGCGTACGTGCACAAGGAAGCCATGGCGGGGCGAGGCGTGTTGCTGTCCCTGACGGACTGTTACCGGCATACCGCCTATGGAGACCCCGTCGTGGCCATGAAATCCTACATCATGTCCCCGTTCGTGAACGAGGAAAGCGTGGAAATCATCGTGGAGAAAGTGCTGGAAGCGCGCGAACGGCTGCAAAAAGACGCCACCGCCGCAAAAGAGCAAAAGATGCTGCACTGGTTTGCTTAGTGGGTGAAGGCGGGGTATTTTGGGCAGGACGAAAACGAACGTTAGGAGAGCCTGATTATGCTGACCAGGCTGACCATTCGCAACTTCAAACGCTTCGACAAGGTCGATATTGAGCTGGGAAGCCCCGTGGTGTTCATAGGGCCGAACAACTCCGGGAAGAGGTCCGCCCCTGGACACCCGACGCCAAGGTAAGCGACGATTTTCTGACGCCGCTTTTCGAGGCGTATTTCAAGAAACTGGATTTGCCCAACATCATGGCCAAGAAGCAATTCTACGAACTCACGGCCTATGTTCCCGACCACGAAATAGCCTCCGAAATTAGCGAAAAACTGGATGCTATCGGCGATGTCGCCGGGCGGGTGGAATCCATGGAACGCAGAAAATCCTGAAGAAGCCAAACCCGCACGCCAAGGGTCCGGGTGCATCGCGGCATCGGGAAAATTGCTGGGGATGAAACGGAACAAAGCGCACGCCTTACTTTTTTAACAGGCCGTATCCGGCGCTTTGGTTTTTAAGGAGACGTGTCCCATGAAAAACGCACTCACCCAAACTCGCTTGCGCGCTATCCGCTACGCCGCCCCGCCCCGTCCGATGACGCTGGAGGAATATGCGCGGCTGGACGAACCGGACGACGGATACCGGTACGAACTGATCCGGGGACGGATGGTCGTGCAGGAACCTGTCACAGGGTATGGGCATGGATCGAGTCAGAGTACATTGATATGGCGCCTCTGCGACTGGATGGAAGCGTTCGGAGAAGGAGTGATACTGGGACCGGTCGGCTGTATTATCAGCGACCGTCCGGCCACAGTTCGCGGGCCGGATATCGCGGTTTTGCTGAAACGGCGATCCTGGGAAGGCGAGCCCGGCAACTGGATACGCGGCGCGCCGGATGTGGCCATTGAGATTCTCTCGCCTTCGAACAGGCCCGGGGAAATGCGCGAAAAAATCCGTGATTACTTCGAGGCGGATGCACTGCGCGTCTGGATCGTGGACCCGAAAACCCGCACCGTAACCATCCATCGAGCGGACGGCTCGGAAACGATCTTCCGGGAAGGAGACCTCCTTGAAGACCCGGACGTATTGCCGGGGTTCGCTGTCGGGGTGGGAGAATTGTTTTAGGGACAGCGGCCACAGGACTCCGTTCGAACTCGAAAAATGTCTGTCAGGGACGAACGCATGCTGGCTCCCCACTGGGAGTCCAAATCCTTGCATAAAGGCCCATTTTCACGTAATTTCGGGTCTTGAAGCGATATTTCAAGCGAAAAGTGGGGGATATTATTAGATTTTACCCCTTGTATTCCCCACAAATAGAGCGTACGAATTGCAGACTCTCGGAAAACGTTACTTGCCCGATCAGGAGGAGAGAGAGGATGCGTTCCTGACCGAGCGGACATGGTATACGTCCAGCAACCACGTCAAGGGGGCGGGAACCAGGGCCCGGACAACCTTCACCGTTCGGCCTTGCTCGACTGCGCCTTCCTCAACTACGTCATTCTCGACTGGGCTTTGCTCAGCCGGACGCGGAGGTTCAATCCCGATATGCGTTTCGATTACGGCCAACCGTTCCCGTACATCGGCCAGCGTGTTGTTCATTGCCTGCATTTCCGTCCGCATCTCCACCCGCATGTCTCGCATATCCGCACGGATGCCGTTGTAAAAACCGAATAGCAACCCGGCGAACGTTACCACGAGAACGCTCGCGGCTATTACGTCCTTCCGTTCCCTGCTCTGCTCCCTGTCTTTCATCTTGCACCTCACGTTTTGATCGTCCGCTGACAAGACAGGAAACACCCGGACGGACGCCCAAGGTTCCAGCCTGCCTCGAAAAAACTTCCCGCGGGCCTTCCCCTCCGCACGATTCCCCAAAACCCGCATTTCTTGCCTTGCATGCCCGATTAAGAGGTGTATAGATCGGAACAAAACAGGTCCCTGTAATTTCTCAAACAAATCCTGCTTGGTCCTTTGGTTTTAAGGAGACGTGTACCATGAAAAACGCACCCGCTCAAGCCCGCGTACGGAATATCCGGTACGCCGCTCCGCCCCGCCCGATGACGGTAGAAGAATATGCGCAGTTAGAGGAACCGGAGGGCGGATACCGGTACGAACTGGTCCGGGGCCGGATGGTTGTGCAGGAGCCCGGGCCGGGTTATCCGCATGTGTTCGTGCACAGCCGTTTAGTATGGCACCTTGGAGACTGGACCAGGCGAACCGGATGCGGCGATGTGGCGGTGGAAATGGATTGCATCGTCAGCACGAACCCGGCAACCGTCCGTCGGCCGGATATTGCTGTTTTCCTTGAACCACAACCCTGGGAAGACACGCCGGGACGCTGGGCGCCGGGAGCACCCGAAATAGCCATCGAAATCCTTTCTCCATCAAACAGGCCCGGAGAAATGCGTGACAAAACCCATGATTATTTCAGCGCGGGCGCGTTGCGCGTCTGGATCGTGGACCCGAAAACCCGCACCGTAACCATCCACCGAGCGGACGGCTCGGAAAAAATCTTCCAGGAAGGAGACCTCCTTGAAGACCCGGACGTATTGCCGGGGTTCGCTGTCGGGGTGGGAGAATTGTTTTAGGGGCCGGCGCCCAAGGTTCCGGCCTGCATCAACGATGGTAAAGCGTCGAAATCGGTTCCGGGAGTAGGCTCTGACTGTTTCCGTTACGCCATCGACAAAGTAAATGAATTGATTTATTCATCGTTCTCGTCCTTCTTTTTTGCTCGCTTCCTCTCCTTTCTTTTTTTCCAGAATTTCCAAATCTTGTGAAAGAGAATTGCAAAGACCAGGAGGAAGATTACCAGCAAGACGAGGAACAACCAAGGATTGGCAAAAACCAGCCATAAAGCACCTAATGCCGACACGTCTTCTCCGACCGATGCAATCGAATTCGTGAACGGCTCGGGACTCGTATTAATCGCTGCCCGCAAGCCCTCTTTAGACATGTGGCTTGCCATGGCGATACCACCGCCAGCCAGTACGCCTGTAACGTCTCCCGTCGCTTCAAACCCCAAGAGAGCAGCCGCAGGAGGACGAATGAAGGTATGGACAGCGCCCCAGGCCGAATCAAGCCAGGGGATCTTATCCGCGAAGAACTCTATGCAGTACATCAGGCCTGCGGCCCCGATGACCCACCAGCTCTGAATTACATCCATGTCCCCTGGCAGGTCTACAGTTCCTGTCACCCCGGCCAGCCCCAAGGCCAACACAGTAGCGTACAGATTCAGCCCGCCAGCAAAACCTACCCCGGCAACCAGGGTCAAGACGCTCATTAGTTCGGTTGTTTCCATGGTTGTCAGAAATGGTCCGGAAAATTCGCACAGGTACCTGTGCGCACGACATTGAAGTAGTTGGCACCAGGAGAGGACGCCTTGCGCAGCGTTACGCCCCGTTCAGCGAGGAAGGATGCTACCCCGACCGGGCATAGTATACGTCCACAAACCACGCCAGCGAGGCCGGAACCAAGGCCCGGACAACCTTCACCGTTCCGCCTTGCTCGACTACATCTTCCTCAACTGCGCCTTCCTCAACTACGTCATTCTCGACTGGGCTTTGCTCAGCCGGACGCGGAGGTTCAATCCCGATATGCGTTTCGATTACGGCCAGCCGTTCCCGTACATCGGCCAGCGTGTTGTTCATTGCCTGCATTTCCGTCCGCATTTCCGTCCGCATATCTCGCATATCCGCACGGAGGCCGTTGTAAAAGCCGAATAACAACCCGGCAAACGTTACCACAAGAACGCTCGCGGCGATTACCTCCTTCCGTTCCCTGTCTTTCATCTTGCACCTCACGTTTTGATCTTCCGCTGACAAGACAGGAAACACCCGGACGGACGCCCAAGGTTCCGGCCTGCCTCGAAAAAATTTCCAGCGGGCCTTCTCTGCGCGCGATTCCCCAAAACCCGCATTTCTTGCCTTGCGCGCCCGATTATGAGGGGATGGAGCAGGAACAAAACAGGTCCCTGTAAATTTTTGACAAATCCTGCTTGACCCTTGGTTTTTAAGGAGACGTGTACCATGAAAAACACACCCACTCAAGCCCGCTTGCGGAATATCCGGTACGCCGCGCCACCCCGTCCAATGACCCTGGAGGAATATGCACGGCTGGACGAACCGGACGACGGATACCGCTACCAACTGATTCGGGGGCGGATGGTTGTGCAGGAACCCGCTCCAGGTGGTCCGCATGGACGTAGCCAAAACAGATTGGCATGGCGCCTCAATAACTGGATGGAAGCGTTCGGACAGGGCGAGGTTTTTGTACACATCGGCTTTATCCTCAGGGATAGTCCGGCAACGGTCCGGGAACCGGATGCAGCTGTTTTGCTGGAACGGCGATCCTGGGAAGGCGAGCCCGGCAACTGGATACGCGGCGCGCCGGATGTGGCCATCGAGATTCTATCGCCGTCGAACAGGCCCGGAGAAATGCGCGAAAAAATCCGTGATTACTTCGAGGCGGATGCACTGCGCGTCTGGATCGTGGACCCCAAGACTCGCACCGTAACCATCCACCGGGCGGACGGCTCGGAAAAAATCTTCCAGGAAGGAGACCTCCTTGAAGACCCGGACGTGTTGCCGGGATTCGCTGTCGGGGTGGGAGAATTGTTCTGAGGGACAAACACCCGCAGAACTCCGCTCGAACTCGAAAAATGCCCGTCAGGAGCAAACGCACACTGGCTCCCCACTGGGAGTCCAAGTCTCTTGTACCAGGGCTCATTATGACGTAATTCCGGGTCTTGAAGCGACATTTCAAGCGAAAAGTGGGGAATATTATTATATTTTACCCCTTGTATTCCCCACAAATCGAACGTAAGAATTGCAGACTCTCGGAAAACGTTACCTGCCCGATCAGGAGGAGAGAGAGGATGCATTTCCGACCGAGCGGACATGGTATACGTCCAGCAACCACGTCAAGGGGGCGGGAACCAGAGCCCGGACAACCTTTACCGTTCCGCCTTGCTCGACTGCATCTTCCACAACTGCGTCATTCCCGACTGGACCCTGCTCAGCCGGACCCGGTGTTGCAATCCCGATATGCGTTTCGATTACGGCCAGCCGCTCCCGTACGTCGGACAGCGTGTTGTTCATTGCCTGCATTTCCGTCCGCATTTCTCGCATATCTGCCCGGATGCCGTTGTAAAAGCCGAATAGCAACCCGGCAAACGTTACCATGAAAACCGCGAAGGCGATTACCTCCTTCCGTTCCCTGTCCTTCATCTTGCACCTCACGTTTTGATCGTCCGCTGACAAGACAGGAAACACCCGAACGGACGCCCAAGGTTCCGGCCTGCCTCGAAAAAATTTCCAGCGGGCCTTCCCCTCCGCACGATTCCCCGAAACCCGCATTTTGTGCCTTGCATGCCCGATTATGAGGGGCATAGATCGGAACAAAACAGGTCCCTTTAATTTTTCAAACAAATCCTGCTTGGTCCTTGGGTTTCTAAGAAGACGTGTACCATGAAAAACGCACCCGATCAAGCCCGATTGCGGAATATCCGGTACCCCGCTCCGCCCCGCCCGATGACGGTGGAAGAATATGCGCAGTTAGAGGAACCGGAGGGCGGATACCGGTACGAACTGGTCCGGGGCCGGATGGTTGTGCAGGAGCCCGGGCCGGGTTATCCGCATGTGTTCGTGCACAGCCGTTTAGTATGGCACCTTGGAGACTGGACCCGGCAAACCGGATGCGGGGATGTGGCAGTGGAAATGGATTGCATCGTCAGCACGAACCCGGCAACCGTCCGTCGTCCGGATATTGCCGTTTTCCTTGAACCGCAACCCTGGGAAGACACGCCGGGGCGCTGGGCGCCGGGAGCACCCGAAATAGCCATCGAAATCCTCTCTCCGTCAAACAGGCCCGGGGAAATGCACGAAAAAATCCGTGATTACTTCGAGGCGGGTGCGTTGCGCGTCTGGATCGTAGACACGAAAACCCGCACCGTAACCATCCACCGGGCGGACGGCTCGGAAGAAATCTTCCAGGAAGGAGACCTCCTTGAAGCCCCGGACGTATTGCCGGGATTCGCTGTGGACGTGGGAGAGTTATTTTAGGGGCTGGCGCCCAAGGTTCCGACCTGCATCAACGATGGTAAGGCGTCCAGGGGACAACGGTCATAGTCGGTAGCCATCTTTGTCCCGAAAGCCGCCAAACAATATAGATAATAAATCGAATACCCACCAAAGTAGGAATATAATGTTAGGAATGCCAAATAACACCAAACCAGAAAGATTAAGCAGGATCATCAAAGCACCTGTCCCTGCCTTACCAACGTAAAATCTATGTATTCCAGCCCAGCCTAAAAATAAACATAGTAAAAAAGATACGAGGCTACTGCGATTTGATTTTTGCTCTCTCATGTGTCCCGTTGTGAGGTGTGAATAGTCAGGATATTTCAAGGCCCTATGTGCACCTTTTTCTTTTTACTTCGATCCTCCCTCCATTGTTCCATAACGTTTTTCATTATTTTTGAAGGTTGGCTACCTTATCCCATGCTTCCGCCGTTTTATCCCATGCCTCTGCTACTTGAATCCATGAATCCGCAGCATGCCAATTGTCACGTAACGCATAATAATCAACCTTTTCTCTTGCATCCGAAGCACAGTCACGCACCGTTGAAACGGTTTCTACCCCCGCCAAAGCATAGCTCCGAGCCATTGAAACATTTTTCCGTGCCTCCAAAGCCCAGTCGTGAAAAGTCGAAGCCCATTCCCATGAAAACGAAGCATCTTGTCCACTACATTCTTCTGCTTCTGCCTGAATCTTCGATGCTTTAGATTGTATTTCGAGAGCATCTGAAACGGTGCTTTGTATAGACGAAGACGAAATAGATTCTGTTTTTTTCGTATCATTTGATGATATAATTTGCGTATCAAGCACAGAGTCAGGTTCTGAAGTTTCGGGGAATTTTAGCGTATATGCGGATTGCATTTTTAGTCTTATACTTTTTTTCTTTTCGGTATCTCGATAATCTTCTGTACGCGCCTCTGTGCTAATTTTATTTTGTGTCTCTTTCGCTTGTTGTTTAAGACGTGGACGTACAATCCAGAAATATACAATTACACCCACTATGCCCAGAGGAATTAAGATAGGAATTAAAAAAGGCAATAGAAAATTCATCACAATATACAGGATTATAACCCCAATCGACCAGTTTCCGCCACCAGAACCAGGATAACCGGGAGAATCAGTAACACCACCAGGCATGTTTACACCTCCTGTTCATTTATTTAAGAAATCGCCTATCTCAATCGTATATGTAACAATCGGTTTCCCGTGTAGGATTTGATTGTTTCCATTGCTCCATCGACAAAGCAAACGAATCGAGTTATTCATCGTTCTCGTCCTTCTCTTTTTGCTCGCTTCCTCTCTTTTCTTTTCTTCCAGAATTTCCAAATCTTATGAAAGAGAATTGCAAAGACCAGAAGGAAGATTACCAGTAAGACGAGGAACAACCAAGGATTGGCAAAAACCAGCCATAAAGCACCTAATGCCGACACGTCTTCTCCGACCGATGCAATCGAATTCGTGAACGGCTCGGGACTCGTATTAATCGCTGCCCGCAAGCCCTCTTTAGACATGTGGCTTGCCATGGCGATACCACCGCCAGCCAGTACGCCTGTAACGTCTCCCGTCGCTTCAAACCCCAAGAGAGCAGCCGCAGGAGGACGAATGAAGGTATGGACAGCGCCCCAGGCCGAATCAAGCCAGGGGATCTTATCCGCGAAGAACTCTATGCAGTACATCAGGCCTGCGGCCCCGATGACCCACCAGCTCTGAATTACATCCATGTCCCCTGGCAGGTCTACAGTTCCTGTCACCCCGGCCAGCCCCAAGGCCAACACAGTAGCGTACAGATTCAGCCCGCCAGCAAAACCTACCCCGGCAACCAGGGTCAAGACGCTCATTAGTTCGGTCGTTTCCATGGTTTTATTGTCAATCTACGTTCTCGTTGGATTCTACCACTTTCTCCCACGCATCTACCGCTTCCTCCCACGCATCTTCCGATTTTTCCCATGCCCTTACTACTTTCTTAAATCCCCTGATTCTTCGTTTCTTTTCCTTTTCGAATACCCACGCTTCGTCCAGTTTTTCTTCCCAGAATGACGCCATTTCCTCTGCATGAACAATCTGTTTCTGTGAGCCCTCCAACTGCTCTCGAGCATTTTTCATCCTTTCCTGATCATAAGGTGGAATTTCCTCTTCTTTCGCATGTATACGTGTTTTTTCTGACTCATCTTCCATTGTCTCAGATACAGCTGTAAGTATTGCATTAAGATAATTCAAATGCGTCTCCTCGACATCATTAATTTCATATGCCTCCGCTAACAGTGCCCATGCATCTGAATCTTTTGCCAGTGCGCTTGACTCAGCTAACAAGGCCGCCTTAACATGCTCGGTTACAGGTATGCTCATAGTTGTTCACCGTATTCGGTTTAAATGCAGGATTGTCACGGGTGTCACCGCCTGGGCTATCGCCTCGCGACCGCAACTCTTGCTTGTCAATGTAGCCCCCCCCCCCCCTCAATTTTAATGAATTTTCCGCGAAGAACAAATACCCCTACCCCACCTCCACAATCACCTCAATCTCCACCGGAATATTGTCCGGTAGCGAGCCCATGCCTATGGCGGAGCGGGCGTGGCGGCCGCGGGCGCCGAAAATGTCTACCATCAAGTCCGAGAATCCGTTGATGACCGCAGGATGCTCCTTGAAATCCGGGGCGGCGTTCACCATGCCCAGCGCCTTTACGATGCGGCGAACCCGGCGTAAATCGCCCAGTTCGTCCTTGAGCGTGGAAATCAACTGGATGCCCACCAGGCGAGCCGCCTCGTACCCTGCTTCCACCGTCAACCCCGCACCAACCTTGCCAATCATCAAGGTCCCGTCGGGACGCAAGGGACCTTTTCCAGACAGAAACAACAGGTCCCCCGTGCGCACGGCATTGACGTAGTTGGCAACAGGCGGGGACGCCTTGCGTAGCGTAACGCACCGTTCAGCGAGGAAGGATGCTACCCAACCGGCCGGGCATGGTATACGTCCAGAAACCACGTCAAGGAGGCGGGAACCAAGGCCCGGACAACCTTCACCGTCACGCCTTGCTCGACTGCGCCTTCTTCAACTACGTCATTCCTGACTGGGCTTTGCTCAGCCGGACGCGGAGATTCAATCCCGATATGCGTTTCGATTACGGTCAACCGCTCCCGTACGTCGGCCAAGCTTCCATGAACAGCCTGCAACTCCTCCCGCATTTCCATGCGCATTGCCCGCATTTCTGTCCGCATCTCTCGCATATCCGCCCGGATGCCGTTGTAAAAGCCGAATAGCAACCCGGCGAACGTTACCAGGAGAACGCTCGCGGCTATTACGTCCTTCCGTTCCCTGTCTTTCATCTTGCACCTCACATCCTGGTTGTCCGCTGACAAGACAGGAAACACCCGGACGGACATCCAAGGTTCCGGCCTGTCCCGAAAAAATTTCCAGCGGGCCTTCTCCGCGCGCAATTCCTCGAAACCCGCATTTCTTGCATGGAACGCCCGGTTATGCCGGAAGAGACAGGATTTGCCAGTGCGCCATCGCCAAGCCTGACCGCAAGAGGCTACTTGTACCTCAAGTAAACGATTTTCTATTCGGCCAGCCTGTACATGATAAGGCTACAGTACAAGGGGCTTGTCGGATTTGATCATAAATTCGTCAAAATCTTCAAAATCCGTCAGCTGAAGTTTTTTTCCAAACCTTATTGTGAAATTGCTTAGTGCCTGAATCGCTATGATTGGATGATCTGCGTCAAGAGCTGCATCAATTGTTTGAAAACATTCATCAAACATCTCCTGACTATCACTCATGTAAGCATCTATCGCCGCCTTAAATTCTTCACGCTGCTTCATTGCGGCTTTGGCTGCCTCCATGCAAATATTTTCAATACGTTCTGCCTCCTTCTCTGCCAGTTGTGCCTCTTTAATTATTGCGATACAGGATTGGTACACGGATGTGGCAAGCATATATCCCGCAATCGAACCAAGGAGGGCACCAGGAATGCCAAATATTGCTCCAGCTGCCGCTCCCACATAAATAGCTGACAAATTGCTAAACCCTGTTGCACCAAGGCGTTCCACTGTTTCTTCGGCAGAAATCTCTCCCTTACCATAACGATATATTGTACTCCCCGTATCAATAATACCCGCCGCTATTGTCGCGGCAATATTAGACTTAGATAACACTTTGACACCAGTTTTTTCCCCAATATTCCTAATGCCTGATCTAAGCATACCAATAGCATAACTTTTAACGCTATCCTTGGCAACATTTTTCGCTGCCTCTTTTCCATCAATTTTACCTTGTATATAAAATCCCATGTTTCTTATACTGCTAATCATGACCTCAGGCTTTGCCGCTTCCCAACCCATTATATGGGCTTCACGAGCGATTTGTAAAGACTCTTGTTCAATAGCATAACCTTTCGGATCTTTAGTTGCTTTATTTAATTCATCTGTAGTCGTTCCTCCAGAAGAAACCATATTTTTATGTTTTATTTCACCAGAAATATTTTCATTGGTACGTATTTTGTCTTTTACTTGTGCAGCTTGATCTTGAGGAACTAGCTTTGTCATGTCTTTATATTTAGGTTTTTGCACTTCTTTGGTTAAGTGACTTATATTTTTTGATGTCTTGGCTTGAATTGCCTGAGATACCTGACCTTTATTATTTACAACTTCAATATCTACGGGATCAGTGCCTCGACCCTGCTCTAATGAAGTTACTTTAGCCTTTAAATGGATACCTTTCCTGGCTGCATCAACATTGAATTTACCCGCTTCAATATGTTCAAACAAAAAACCTTTCAATTTATCCTTTGAAATATTGGTATTTGCTTTATCCATGAATGCCTCCAAGGATTCTCGCAACGCGTCAGTAGCAGCAGCTTCGTTAGCCGTTTTTTCCACTTCCACCATATTTTCGACAAGAACTATTACATCCGATACTTTATTTTGGATCTTTTTTGGCATCTATAGTACCTCCTCAGTAAGTATCTTTTTTCCGTGTTCAAGAGCTTTGGGATATTCTTGTGTGAGTGCTCCTTTTTTTGTGAGTATGGGTGTTTCAAGCGTAATTTTCAACGCTTGGATGAACATTACTGCCAAATGAATTTTTCTCTTGTCATTTTCGGTATACTTAGCATAATCAGTCCCGTTATTTTTTATGACGGATTCGAAATCATCAAGAATTGGTATAGTACGCTCGTTCAATTGAGTAATCACGTCCTGAAATTGTTTTGTAACTTTACGGATACCTTTTACGATTGAAGTTGCACCTTGCATTTCGCTAGCCGCCTTTATAGCCTTTGCACGTAGTACTCTTGCTGCTGCGAGTTCTTTTTTTGCATGGGATGCCAATAGGATTCCGGCAACAGCAAGAACAGGAGCTGCGACGATACCGCCCAATACAGCTGCCCCACCAGCCACACCCAAACCACCCGCAGCAAGCGAACCTCCACCAAACCAAGCCATCGTTGCATTTGCTGCGGCCACACCACTGAGAGAAGTAATGGCAGTACCGGTGGATGCCGTGGCAAGCATGGTAGCCCCACCATAGCTTGCCATTCCCACAAGTGCTCCGCTACCCACGGCTGCTACACCACCACCGACTACTTCACGAGAAAGGTCGGATATTTCTTTCATTTCAGCCAGGTCGGCTTTGGAAAATGCATAGGCACCAAGTTTTTCGATCTCGGCGGTTCCGGTTATCTCAACATTGTGAAGTATCTCATACAGGGAAACAAATCGCCCAATCTGTTTATCCCATATGCTAAATTTCAATTCGCCAAGCGTTTTGAGATCTTTCGCACAAGACCTTCTCGCCCTTAACAGACGCTGCTTGGCTTCCCTGAAAATATCTTCGGCCTCATCTTGAAAGCCTTTGGCCTTCTTTTTATCAGAGAAGGCATCGTAGCCCTTTTTCGCCCCAAGCAAGCCTGCGCCAGCAAGGACAGGAATTATGAGTAAAAGTGGAAGTGGCATCTTGCTAACCCTCCTCGCTCCAGAAACCATTTGCCTCTTCTACGAGCATTGCCTGGCGAATAACCCAGTTTTCCATAACAACAAGTTCGTTTTCGTTAAATCCAAATGCCTTGGCAACTTTTGCAACCAAGGCACGCTCCGCAGGGTTGTATTGGCTGTCCGATAGGCCAAGCCCCATGAGTTCGAGCAATGCAGAGGCTTTGGCTCGTCGGTTTTGGAATACAGAGGCAAGAGACTCCACCGTTCCTTCAGCAGGAGATTGCCCGGTGGCCTTTGTCAGGTATTCAAAAAGCTGCTCCTCTTGCGGTGCAAGAATCCCGTCCGCCTGGATTATATTTTGCGCCAAGCCAAGGAATGCGGATTGCTCGTTGGCTGTCAGGTTATAGAGAAACATTTTGGTTTTCGAGTGGGGCTATGCATGAGCAGGTAACGAAAGGGCTTGGAGAATTTGCCGGGGTCGTTTTATGTGTAAGGGTACGGTGCGGAATCGCCGCCAAGCATGCGCAAAGCAACGACTCGCCAACAATGTAGCCCCCCCCCCCTTTAATTTCAATGAATTTCCCGTGAAGAACAAATACCCCTACCCCACCTCCACAATCACCTCTATCTCCACCGGAATGTTGTCCGGTAGCGAGCCCATGCCTATGGCGGAGCGGGCGTGGCGGCCGCGGGCGCCGAAAATGTCTACCATCAAGTCCGAGAATCCGTTGATCACCGCAGGATGCTCCTTGAAATCCGGGGCGGCGTTCACCATACCCAGCGCCTTTACGATGCGGCGAACCCGGCGCAAATCGCCCAGTTCGTCCTTGAGCGTAGAAATCAACTGGATGCCCACCAAGCGAGCCGCCTCGTACCCTTCTTCCACCGTCAACGCCGCGCCAACCTTGCCAATCACCAAGGTCCCATCGGGACGCAAGGGACCTTTTCCAGACAGAAACAACAGGTCCCCCGTACGCACGGCATTGACGTAGTTGGCAACGGGCGGGGACGCCGAACGCAGCGTAACGCCCCGTTCGGCGAGGCGCGCCTCAGGATCGTACTCCTGATTTTGCGCAGACGAGGAAGCATCGGAAAACGCCAGCAAGAAAGGAACGATCATGGCAAATACCTTGTGTTTGATCTACATGGATGGTGGAGTGTGCGCGCTATTCAGAAAAAAACCCCGCCTTGTCGTCCAGCTCGTCCAGCGTAAAGCGAACGCTGACGATATAGGGTTCCTGACCCTCGTCCCAGTGGCCGTAGGTCGTTGCGACGAAAACGCCGTCGGGAAGGACTTCGACGCCCGGATAGGCGGTATCCCATTGGTGCTTGTTATCCATCAGGCGCACGCGGTACTGGCCTTCGCGCCCCTCGACAATATCCTCGTAGGCGCCTACCCAGCCCACCCAGTCGCCCTGCGTCGGCGTCTCGTGCGCCGTGTCGCGGAAGGATATAAAAAGGCGGCCATCGGGCGCATACCGCGCGGTGTGCCGGTCCCCCGTGAGCGCGCCGGGGACTTCGCGCGGCGCACTCCAGGTCTGGCCCTCATCGTCGGAAAAAATGACAAAGGAATTCAACGTGCGGCTGTTCTCGCGCAGCAACACAGCCAGCTGATTCCCGTCCGGCGAACGAATAAGGCCCGGCTCGCACAAATGCGCCTCTGGATGCGTAGCGATGACTTCCGGCGCAGACCACGTCAGGCCGCCGTCGCGAGAAAGCGTTTTGTAGACATGGAACACAGGCGGGTCCTGCCCCGCATCTTCCGGGCCAATAAAGCGCCCGTCGTCATGAAAAAGCGCCATATACTCCCCGTTTTTCAGCCGCTCGACCGACCCCATGGCCACGATGCCGCCAAAATCGCCTATGGGCTCGATCTCGCTCCAGGTATGGCCGTCGCCTTCGGAAACAGCCATACGAATGGGATGGAGGCCTGAAAACAGGATCAGCCGCTTCACGCCCGCCGGGTCCACAACGCGATGGATCGTAGGCACTTCGCGGGACGTGGCCCAACTTGCCGGCGTTGGCAGGCGGTCGCCCCAGGTAAGCCCGCCGTCCCCACTCCGCTTCATTACGATGGCGCCGCCGCCATGCCCTTTCGGATAGACGGCGATCATGGTCTGACCATCTTCCAGAAGCGCCGTGGTCGGATGGCCAAGGTATTGCCCTTCTTCCTGGTCCACCACCACCTGCCGGTGCGTCTCGTCCGCCAAATCGATCAACGGAATCGTAAACCCGCGACGGACGGACGGCTCCTCCACGGGGACAGGCGCGTCTCCCCCTTCTTGCGCACAGGAAAACAGGCCCGGCGCCAGGAGCAAGACGACAAAAAACCACAGACAACGGCTACGCATAGGCATAACTTTTTTTCGTAAAACCAAGGGATTCTTATCCGGCGGCGTATTGCAGGACGCCGTAGGTTCCGCCCGACCGCCACCCCCACGCCGGATGCTCCACGTCCAGTTCGGCGGCGCGCGCTGACGAAACATCCACCAGCGTATCGCTTTTGAGCGTACGAAGCAAGACCACTGGCGAAGGAAAAGGTCCCAGGGCTTCGCGCATGCTCGTTTCGAGCGGCCAGAGCGCATCGTTCGTCGCCCGGCGATAATTGGCGTCCCCTTTGCTGATCGTCAGGGTCGCTCCGCGCAAAGCCTGCGCAATATGCGGCGGCAATTCCCGATACCGCCCGTCCGTATTCCAAAAATAATTCGCGTGCATGCGAAGGCGACCGGCCTGCATGTACCCGGCCAGGCGCTCCGCGAGGCGAGCGGCGTCCCCGCCCCGAGCCCGCATCGCTCGCAGCAAATCATGCATATCCGCAGGAATCACGTCGCTCACCAGGACGGGCAACATCTTCACATGCAGCACAATGTCCGTCGCCACCCCCTCCGAAAGCAGCATATCGCTCCAGGCCAGGTCCATCGCCTGCTCGGTTCCCGCATTGTCCATCACGATATGCACGACGCCCGGAGCCTGCCCCAGCAAGTCCGCCACAACCGCTTCGGATCGGTCCGTCAACAGCTGTTCGTCGGTCGCATGTACGCCCTGCGCCGCCACGGCGGCGATGCTCAAGTCGATCCGGTTACCCCACAGCATCGCTTTCAGCGTCCGGGCCAAACGTTCCGGCAGCGCGTCCTCAAAAGCCAACACCTCCTCCAGCGTCGTCCACAAGGTCCCGGAAGCCATTTCGTCCCGTTTGAAGGGAGCGAAAGGGTCCCTGCCCGTCGCAAGAAAGCCGCATGCCTCGACCATCAGGCGATACACGAGCATTTCGGCGAAAAACCACTCCGTGCCCAGCCAGGTCTCTCGTGCGCGCGCCGCGTACCTCGGAAGCCACAACGCATGATCTGGCGCAGGCGCCGCAAAAAGGCGCAGCGGCGCATTGCCCGCCACCTCGTCCCGGAGCCGCTTCAACGCATCGGCCACAACGTCCGGGTAGGCATTCCGGGCAATCGTATCGTCGATAATCGAGGGCACCCGCCCCCCCATCGAACGGTGCGCAAACGCATTGCTCGCATCGGTCCGCACCGGAGGCGGCAAATCGCTTCGTGACATACAGGATGCTGTTGCGCGGACGACCAGAAAAATGTACGGGAATATGCAAGGGATGCGCTAATCAAGTCCGCTGGCAAGGCAGCACAGAGATACACACGGGGCGTCTTTGATCGCGCGCTCAGGCGTGACGATACACGTCCCAGCCCATGTACTTGCCGAGCGCTTCGCAAACGGATTCGGCCACGAGCGCCCGCGTCGCCGCCACATGATGCTCGAACCCGGACTCGCATACGTACCGGAGCAAACGCTGCATATTCGCCACCTCGAACACCCCGTATCCTCCGAAAGTTCGCAGCGCATCCGCGGTAAATACGCCCTCTCCCGCGTAGGCCCGCATACGCCCTTCCAGATCGTCCGTACTAATCCGGGCAAACGTGAACGGCCCGGGAGCAATGCGCCCCGTAATGGTTCCGTACGTATTCTCCTTGCCAACCGTCCCGGCGATAATTTCCTGAAAATCCATGCGGTGCGCGTCCGCGCCCTCGTCCACAAAAAAAGATTTGGGAAGATTCGAACAATGAAACACGACCCCCTTGTCGGGATCGTCTCCGTAATCGTTGTTCCAGTCGAGGAGCGCGGCGGGCGTACGCGCTGCCTCCTGCAACACGTACATGCTCAGCGCCCCGACGATATCCGCCTCGCACGCGCTCGCCATCAGCCTGTCGCTCATCATACTCATGGCCGTACAGGGCACGACGCCATAAAATTCCTCCAGCGCGGTCCAGCACTGAATCGCCGTGGCCGCCAACCCCTGCTCGTCCATGAACCGGTCGATGCACACGCCCAGCTTGGCCATCTTCAGCAATGAATCCCGGGGGATGCCGTCCACCCGCGTATAGGCCCGCATCGCTTCGATCTTGTCGGTGACGACGCCCTCGTCGTCCGCAAGGCGCCGGATGCGTCCAAGCAATTCGGACAAGTCCAGCGTTTCAACAGAAATGCCGGATCGCTCCAGCAGTTTTTCGCTGTAGCGCACCGTGTTGAACGCCGCGGGGCGGGCGCCTATCTGACCAAGACGCAGATTTTTGAGCGAGCGTACGACGCGGCAGGTGGCCGCAAAACGGCGCACATCCTCTGCAAACGCCTCGCTCCCGGGGTCCATCACATGGCGACGGGTCAGGGAAAAGGGAATGCCGTACTGCCGCAGGTTGTTGCAGACCGATATCTTGCCGCAAAAACTGTCCCGGCGGCTCGCCAGCGACATATCCAACGGGGAATCCGCAAAGGCGTGCACAAGTACGGGCACGCCAAGATCGGCCCAGCGCAAGACGTTCGCCACCGCCCGTTCGTCCCCGAAATTGGGCAGCGTCACGAGCACCCCGTCGATGTCGTCCCGACGCGCGCGAAAAAGATCGGCGCACAGGCGCGCTTCCGCAAGGGTTTCCACGGCCCCGTTATTCGTGGCCTCTTCGGGCGTAATCGCCACGCAAAAACCTTCCCGTTCCAGCAAATCAATGATCTGCTGCCGCCCGAGGGCGCATAAATGATCCGGGAAAAAGCCCCGGTTGCCTACGATGACGCCAAATGTTACCGGATTATCGTTCGCCATATGCGTTCCTTCTTTGTATTTTCGATACGCGATCCCATGCGAACATGCCTGCACGGCCCAGGCACGTATCGTGTTCGCCATGCCGCTACAGGCATTCGCATGGAATAAAGGACGCTCCGATCGCAGTGGACGCAATCAGAGCATCCTGAAGAATATATCAGAATCCGGCAATCTCTCGTAACGATTATGCAACATTCTTTATACGACCTTACAGGGCGCGTGGCGGTTGTCACTGGAGGATCGGGTGCGCTGGGTTCCGCCTGCTGCCGAGGATTGGTCGAGGCAGGCGCTTCGGTAGTGGTCCTGGCCCGCAACAAACAGCGGGTGGAGGATGCGGCCCGAAGCCTTGAAGCGGCCGGCGCCGCGGCCGCCGCGGGCATCCCGGCGGACGTACTCAAAAAAGATCAGCTCGCAGCCGCCCGCGACCAGATTATGAAACGTTTTGGGCGGGTGGATATTCTGGTCAACGCCGCCGGCGGCAACATCAAATCCGCCACGCTCAAGCCCGGAGACAGCATTTTCGACCTCCCGGAAACCGCGTTTCGGCAAGTATTCGACCTGAACCTGATCGGGACAGTGCTCCCTACGCAGGTTTTCGGGGAAGTCATGGGCGCACTACGCACGCAGGGCGACGAAGAAGGGGCGCCAACGCTATGCGCCGGCTCCATCGTCAATATCTCTTCCATGGCCGCCGCGCGCGCGCTCACCCGGGTCGTGGGATATTCCGCCGCCAAGGCTTCCGTAGAAAATTTCACCCGCTGGATGGCGGTGGAACTGGCCCGGATATTCGGGGCCGAACTCCGCGTGAACGCCATCGCGCCGGGATTTTTCATTGGAGAACAGAACCGGAATCTGCTCCTGAACGAAGACGGCTCCCTGACCAACCGGGGACAGCAAATCATCGACCATACGCCGATGGGCCGCTTCGGCGTGGTGGACGAACTCGCAGGAACGCTTGTGTGGCTATGCAGCGACGCGGCGCGGTTCGTGACCGGCGTGGTCGTGCCCGTAGACGGCGGATTCGGCACATTCAGCGGAATATGACCGGCCATCCGCCGGACGATACGGACAATCCGGACGATCTGGACAATCCGCACGCCCCTGCTTCGGACAACGCAAAGCCGAAGCCCTACATCTGCACTTCCTGCATGTCCTCCATGTCTCCCTGGTCGTACCCGCCGCGCTGCCTCCGTTGCTGCTGCCGACCGAAATTGTACGTCAGGGAAAGATTCACCTGACGGGCGTTAAAACTCCGAACCGATTCCTGGTAGAACCGGGGCGTATCGCGGGTGATATTGAACTCCATCATGTCGAAGGGATCGCGTATCTGCAGGCTGAGGCTGGCGCGCTCGTTCAACAACTGCTGGCGCGCCCCGATGCTCACTCGCGAGAACGCGCCGATGCGGCCGTTTTCTATATCCATGGGCGCCCGGTAGAACCAGGAAAGCTGGGCGGACAACCCCTCTCGAATGCTGATCGTGGCGTTGGCGCGGGTAGACCAGCCCCAGGCGTCGTTGCCAAGGCCGCTCTCCACGTTGGAGCCGTCCGTCTGCATGCGGAACGCATTGAAGCTGCCGAACGCATTCAACCGATCCGACAACCGCAACGTGCCGATGGTTTCGAGGCCCCACGAATCGCTCGAATCGAAGTTGCGGAACGTGGTGATCGACACCCCCTGATCGTCAATGAATTCGTACCACTGGATCCGATTGTTCGTCTTGCGATAATACGGGGTCAACGTAAACGACACGGGACCGGCGAAATGAACGTAGCTCCCTTCCATGGAGTGCGTGTACTCCGGCTCGAGGTACGGATTTCCTTCGCGGCGGGAGAACGGATCCAGGTCGTCGTTGAAGGGATTCAGGCGCCAGGTGTTCGGACGACTGATGCGCTTGCTGTAACTGAACTTGACTTGCTTCCAGCCCTTTTCGGTCCGGGCCAATTCCCAGGTCAGAAAGGCGCTGGGGAAAAGGCTGTTGTAATCGTTCTCGTACCGCTCGTTCACCGTAGTCAGATCGAACGTCGTTCGGGCCTGCTCGTAACGCAAGCCAACCTGCGTGGCGAACGGGCCGAAAGCCTGCTGCACAATGCCGTACGCAGCCTGAATATTCTGCCGATAGTCGAAGGTATTCGTCCTGTGCGCATCCACCTGGTATGCATTCAGCCCCTGATCGAACGTCTCGACCTCGAACCGGCTGTCCAGCACATCGATGGACCCCTTGTATCCGGCCTCCAGCTTGCCGCTACCCAGCGGGCGCACGTAATCCAGCTGAAAAGATCCTTCGTCCGTGTTTTCTCCCTGCGTCGAACGCTGTCTGAACACATCCGACCCGCCGCCAAGCGCTCCGAAGTTAAGCCCATCCACCTCATAGCTGCTCTTGTCGTCCTCATTTTCTTTTTCGTAGCGCGCCTCGGCCTTCAATTCATGGGTCCCCGGCGCAATAATCCGGGAAAACGTCAGGCGGTAATCCTGATTCAGGTCTGTCCGGTCTCCAAGGCGCGTCCGGTCGTAGGTGCTCATTACCGCGTCGTTCGCGTCGAGGAGGCGGTAGACGTTCAACCCGTCCTGAGCCCCTTCGCGCACCCGAAGCACGGTAGCCAACGACAGCACGTTCTTGTCCGTCATGCTGTAGTCCACGTTGGCGCTGAGGTTATGCGAATCGCCCCCGCGTTCGCCCCGATCGTCCTCGTCAATCACAACAAGGGGGTCGGCCACCCTGTTTTCCTGGAGACGATCCCCTTCCGAATTACGTTGCCCGTGTCGAAAACCATAGTTCGCAAACGACGTGAACTTGCCCTGGATAAAGTTGAGCGACCCACCCACATTGTAACTCTCCTGCGTACCGCCGCCCGCCGTCAGGCTCCCCCCGAAACCAAGGTCCTGGTCCTGGCGCAGCACAATGTTCAGGATGCCCGACATGCCGTCGGGTTCATACTTGGCGGACGGATTCGGTATGACTTCCACCCGGTCCACCGTGCTCGCCGGCAACCCCTGCAAAAACGTGATGAGCGCTTCCCCGGTCATGGACGTGGGACGGCCATTGAGGAGAATCGCCACATTCTGGTTGCCCCGCAGGCTGATGTTGCCGTCGATATCCACCTCCACCGAGGGAATTTCTTCCAGCACCTGACTGGCGTCGCCCCCGGCGGACACCAGTTGATCCCGCGTGTTGTACACCGTCCGGTCGATGCCGACTTCCATGAATTCCCGGCGCTCCTCAACCACCACTTCGTCCAGCATCTGCACATCCGTTTGCAGGGCGACGACGCCCAGATCGGCAGTCCAGGCTCCCGGACGCAGCGCAATATCCGAAATCTCCTCCATGAGGTACCCTACGAAATGCACCTGCACATAATACCTTCCCGGGCGCATGCCGCTGATCGAAAACGCCCCGTCGGCGTCGGTAATGGTCCCCGTGGCGAGCGAAGAATCCCGCACGCTCCATACGGCCACAGAAGCAGACGGAATGCTTTCGCCCGTATCCGCATCCTGCACGCTTCCGGAAATTTCGGTGGACGGCATCTGGCCCGCAGGTCTTCCGCCTTGCCCGCGATTGCCGAATTGCTGGGCGAACGCCGAGTGACTGGATGCGACGCCGAACAACAGGGCGGCAGCGATGAGCAAAGTGGATCGTAGCATGACAGCGATATACTTTCGGGGGACAAGGGGAAGGGCACGCAAACGCCATGCCCGGAAACACGCATATAAGACCTTCGGAGCAAGCATTTCATTCCATGCGCACCTAACCTTACCGAAACGATCCCGAAGCCATATTGTTGCGCAAACGCATGTGCGGAGGTGGCGTATCCTTCGGGAGATTACGAGGCGCACGCCAGCAGCGCCATGCCTCAGGATGCGCTGATTACATCCGCAAAGATCAGAGGCAGCGAGGGCTGCGCGTTGTGCACTTCATCAGAATATTCATAAAAAACGGGCGAGGCGCGCTGCTGCACGCCCCGCCCGCAAGAAACATCTCCCTGAAATCCTATCGCGGAAGGCAAGCCCTATCGGCGAACGAAGCCCTTGCCTGGGGCAACGCCTCCAGCAATGCTCTCCGTTTCCTCCTCCAGATTGTCGATCAATTCCCCGGCTTCCGGGGTATATTGCACCGAAATGCCGCATATCCTGCCGGAAGTACCGCCTTCCACGGTCGCGGGAGAATCCGTTTCGCCCCCGCCCAGCAACGTGATCTCGACATCTTCGTCGGTGGACAATTCGACCGGGCACACGCCGCGCCGATCGCCAATCTCCCAAACCATCGTGCCCGACGTCGCGGCACGCTGGTTAAAGAGCACCGACACAGCCGTCTCGCTTTCCACGATCTCAAGCGCATACGACCCCTGCTGGCGCAAGCCATGGTAAATATCGACGTGGAAGGTCATATTGTCGATCGTCGTCACGCAATCCGTGGAAAACTGCGAAATGTCGTATTGCAAGCCGAAGCCGTTTTCCGGAGCCTCAAGATCGGGCGACGCCTTCCCTACGATGGTTTTCGTGCCTCCTCCAGAACACGTAGAGGTAGAATCGATCGGCAAGGCGATATCCTCTATTTCCGGTACGGCGTCTGGATCGGGCGCATCGACCGGATCTTCCTCTTCCTCAGGAGCGGCCAGCGCACTCCCCGAGACGGCGGCCTGAAAACCGGTGGTGACGAACTTCAGGAGCGCATCGGCCTCCTGCTGGGTCAGCATATCTTCAGCGTCTCCGGCGTCCGTGCTGTCGCAAGCGGGCAGCGACAAAAGCAAAACGAGTAAAAAAGCGAATACTCCGTATCGGGATACCATGACGTTCCTCCCAAGGGTTATGTGCAACGTGTGGGTTACGTGTATCTTGTGGGGGTTGTGGTGAATTAAAACAAACACCGTGCCATAAATTGCTGCACCGGCCTGCATTCGCTTCGGAACGTGCGCGACGCCGCGAACCCACCGTATTTTCGGCGGATTGCAATGCCCGAAGCGCGGTATCCTGTATGCGCGAAGGCCACATACAGGACGAAGTGGATTTGGTCAGGGCATCCTGCAGTATATTGACCCCTCGTACGGCTTTCCTCCTTGCGACTACGATCCCATGTCCCCGATGCGCTTGCGGCCCGCAACGACTCCGACCCTGTATTTCATTGGCGTAACCACCGGGCAATCTTCCATCGTGCCCATCTTCCCGAAATGGGCCGAACTCCTCGGGCTGGGCCCGGCGCGCCTTGCGGGCGTAGACGTTCCGATCGGCGCCAGCCCGGATATCTACCGGCATATCGTGCGCTTCATAAAGCACGATCCGCTCTCGATGGGCGCCCTGATCACCACCCATAAAATCGACCTGCTCGCGGCAAGCCGGGACCTGTTCGACGAGCTGGACCCGTACGCACGCTTGCTCGGGGAAATTTCCTGCATTTCCAAGCGCGGCGAACGCCTCCTCGGCCATGCAAAAGACGCCTTGACGGGCCAGCGGGCGCTCCAGGCGTTTCTCCCGGATGGATACTGGGAAAAAACCGGGGCCGAGGCGCTCTTCCTCGGAGCGGGGGGCGCGACCGTGGCCACCACCAGTTTGTTGCTGACCGCGCCGCCCGACAAGCAACCGGCGCGCATCACCGTGACGGACATGGACGAGAACCGCCTTCGCAGCATCCAGTCCGTGCACGACCAGGTGGAGCGCCGGGCCGCCGTGCGCTATCTGCTGGTCCGCCGCGCCGCCGACAACGACGCCGCCCTGCACGACCTGCCCGACGGTTCCGTGGTTATAAACGGGACGGGCATGGGCAAAGACCGTCCGGGATCGCCCCTGTCCGACCAGGCTGTCTTCCCGAGAAACGGCTATGCCTGGGATTACAATTACCGGGGCGACTTCCGCTTCCTGAAACAGGCGGAAGCATGCCGCCGGAACGTCCAGACCGTGGATGGCTGGACGTATTTTCTGTATGGATGGACGAGCATCGTCGCCGAAGTGTTCGGAATATCCATCCCGGAACACGGCCCGCCATTCGACGCGCTTGCGGAGATCGCCGAAGCGTACAGACGACGATAATCTGTCCTGTACGCGCCCAGACAACACCCTGAAACGCCCTCGATACGCTGCTCAGAATCGGGCCGCAGACGATGTTTGCAGCGATGTTCGCAGACAATGTTTCCGAACGATGTTTGCGGGCGATGTATACAGGCGATGTTTCCGAGCGATATTTGCAGACGATGTTTCCGGCGATGTTCGCAGACAATATTTGCAGGCGGGGCGAAAACCCCTGCGCCAGCGCGCCGCGTTCCTTACCGCTCTACGCGCCCGGACCCGGACCCCCGGACCAGATTTTCGACCTCTTGCGACGAAACCAGGTTGAAATCGCCCGGAATCGTTTGCTTCAGACAGGAGGCCGCCACCGCAAACTCCAGGGCCTCCCGGGAATCTTCCTGGGTCAGCAGACCGGCGATCAGGCCCGCCGCAAACGCATCGCCGCCGCCCACGCGATCCACGAGTTGAATTTCGTAGCGGGTGGATCGTTGCGGGACGCGACAGGTGTGGTCGTCGTGCAGCAGCGCGCTCCATCCGTTCGCCGACGCCGAAAAACTCTCGCGCAGCGTAATGGCCACCGCCCGAAAGCCGTACGCTTCCTTAAGCTGCCGGGCAAGACCGAAATACGCCTCTTCGTCCAGATGGGCCGCCTCCACATCGGATGCCCCTGCCCGGAAACCGAGGCTGCGCTCGGCGTCTTCTTCGTTCGCGATGCACACGTCCACATACTTCATGAGGGGGCGCATGACGGCCTGCGCTTCCTCCTCCGTCCACAACTTGGCGCGAAAATTCAGATCGCAACTGACGGAGGCACCCGCACGGCGCGCAGCGCGACACGCTTCTTCGAGCATGCGGCGCGGCGTCTCGCCAAGCGCGGGAGTAATGCCTGTCCAATGGAACCACGCGGCGCCCTCGAATACCGCTTCCAGATCCACTTCGGCGGGCGTCAGCGTCGTGACCGCGCTTCCGGCCCGGTCATAAAGCACCTTGGAGCCTCGCTGGCTTGCTCCCGTTTCCAGAAAATAGACGCCGAGGCGATCGCCGCCGCGCACAATGAACCGGTCGGATACGCCATAGCGGCGCAGTGCATTGACGCAGGCTTGTCCAACCTCGTGTCGGGGAATTTTGGACAAGAAGAAACTGTCCAGCCCAAAGGCCGCCAGCGAAACGGCCACATTGGCTTCCCCGCCCCCGAAAGACACATCAAGGGAAGGCGTTTGCACCAGGCGCCTGTGCCCCGGCGGCGATAGCCGGAGCATAACTTCGCCAAACGTAACTGCTTTCATAGCAAACCCGGCTCGCGCCCGCCCGGACGCATTGCGCGCCTATTCCAGCTCCCTGACCCAAATATTCCGGAAACGCACAGGATGGTCATGATCCTGCAAGGAGATCGGCAGCCGCTCGGCGTGCGCCTCGTACGGCGGACGCGACCGATGGCCCGAAGGTCCTGTCATTTCCTCGTGGTTCTGCACCAGCACGCCGTTATGCAAAACGGTTACGTACGCCGGAGAAATCAGGGCGCCGTCGTCGTCGAAACGGGGACGGCGAAACACGATGTCGTACGTATTCCATGCGCCCGGCGCGCTCATCGCGTTGACCAGCGGCGGATACTGCCCGTACAATGCGGCGGCTTGCCCATCGGGATACGTGTCGTTCTCGTAGGAATCCAGCACTTGCACTTCGTAGACGCCCATCAGAAATACGCCGCTGTTGCCGCGATCCTGATCCTCGCCATCGGGCGGCGACGGAGCCGACCATTCGACATGCAGCTGCACATCGCCGAATCCCTGTTTGGTCCGAATCCCTCCGGTTCGGGGCACGACTTCAAAATATCCGTCGGTCACCTTCCAGGCAGCGGGATCGCCGTTGAAACTTTCCCAACCGGACAATCCGTCCGCCGCATCCCCAAAAAGAATGATCGCGTCGGACGGAGCCTGTCCAACCATGTTGTCCGTGCTTGGCGTCGCCGGAGAGACCACCATGGGGCGGGGGCGCTCCCGGTCGTGTACGTCCCAATCCGCCGGCGTACGGCTCCCTTGCCCCCCGGAATCCTGGGCAAGCGCGGGCGACGCAGCAAAAAGGACGGCAGTAATAAAAGGCATAATGCGTTTCATGATCAAGGAAGTATGTGAAGTTGTAATCCGGCCAGAAAGGCCCGGCCGGGCGCAGGTTCATAGTAACGGCCTCCGAATGCATTGATCGAAACCGAGCCGCTATATTGGGCGTCCAGCACATTGCGCACCTCGACGAACGGCATGATACGCACCGAACCGGCGGTAAACCCTTCGTGCCCAAGCGACGCGTCGAACACAACGTATCCGTCGTTCACGGCCGTGTTGGCGTCATTCGTAAAATACTCGCTTACAACTTCTGCTTCCACTGTAATTCGAAAATCCTGCGGACGGGTCTGTACGCGGGCGAACAAACGACGTTCGGGGACGCCCGGCAGCAGGTTGCCCTTCAACCCTGTTTCCTGGAAAACCAGACGGCTGGCGGTAGCCGCCACCGCCGCCTCCCAGCGAGAAGACGGAACCCATTGCACGGCGGCTTCCAGCCCCCGGTGCGTATTCTTCCCCGCATTGCGGAAAAAATCCCGCCCCAGTTCGTTCTCGAACGAAATCAGGCGCCCGTCCACGTGCATGGAAAAAACGGCCGCATCTACGAACAGGCGCGGCCCGAGGGCGCCGCGAAAACCCGCCTCCACTCCTCGCGTAACCTGCGGATCAAGCGAAGGATTGAATCCGCCGGTCAGGTCCGGCCGATTCACCAGTTCCGTGGTCGTGGGCGTTTCGAACGCCGTGCCATAGTTCGCAAACAGCACCCACCCGTCGCCCAGCCAGGACACGCCCAGCATGGGACTCCAGGCGTTAAACAGGCGGCTGCCGGATTGATCGCCATTGGCAAGCAACCGATCGTCCATGGCGAACCGCACCGTTCCGTAGCGCAACCCGCCCATGATCTGCAGCTGCCGAACCAGCTGGAAACCTCCATACGCAAAAGCGCCTGCGGACGTCACGTCTTCCACCTGATTCAGCAGGGTGTTTTCGCCGGGCGCGCCATCCGCATTATTGAAATTTTTGCGAATATCGTGCTGAAGCGCCCCATCGCCGCCGATTCCCCACTGCATTCGCCCCCGGTCTTGCCGAAGCGCAACGCGCGCGCCACCTGCCGTCCGGCCCAAATCGATATACGCAAAAGACAACGGATTGTCGAGCGTGCGCCGGACGCCGTAGCCAGTTATGCGCAGCGTTCCGGAACCAGCCGCGCGCTCGAAAGCAATGCCCGTCTGCGCGTGAACGCTCTCCTTGCCGGCGCGTGCGTCCGCAAAGGCCGGTCGAGCCATGGTGGGATCCGCCTCAAATTGTTCGCGCGTGAGGGAACCGGGATGCTCGGTGTCCTGCAAAGCCAACGCGCCCAGCAGGCGTACGTGCGAGGCAGCGCCTGTGCGCAACCGGACGGAAGCCCCGGCGCGGCGCCGGACGCCGGCAGACCAGGTGCGATACCCCTCCTGACGCTGGTTCGAGGCGTACAATTGCAGGGCATGCGCCCCGAACGGAACGCGGCCTTCGACCAGTACCCGCCGCTGCCCAAACGAACCGGCAAGCGCCTGTGCGCGAAATCGGGGCGCTTCGGCCGCCTCCTCGCTGGCGAGAAACAGCACGGCGCCCGACCCGTTTCCCCAAAACAGGGCCGCCGGGCTACGCAACAGTTCCGTACGACGCAACACCGCGGACTCCACGACGTCCAGCACGGTTTGGCCATCCGGCATGGTAAGCGGAATGCCGTCGAGCACGACCTGCATGCCGCGCACCCCGAACGGGGCGTGCGCACCCATGCCGCGCACGGAGATACGTTCGCCAAGCGCAAAATGCCCCTGGTCGTTCACCCATACGCCCGGCAGCGAACGCAATACGCGCTCCATGGAAAGCGCAGCGCTCGGCAAGACATCCGGAGCATGCGTTTCCACGGCAAGGGCATAGGGCGCCGACGCCGCGTTCGCCGTACCCCGCACGGCTTCCACCGTCCATTCCGGCAAGGACCGCCCTGGAAAAACGGATAACGTATCCTGGGCGGCAACCCACCCCGGAAGCAGACAGCAAAGCGCCGCCAACCCGCATCGAACGAACGACATAACGCGCATCATGAGGAAGACAGAGGAGCGTACGCAGACGAACCCGATCAGGCTCACGCGCATACGGATTTTTCCCGCAAACAGGCGACATCCGCCGCCTGCCTAACAGAAACAGGAAAAAATCAGCCGACAGGCCAACTGATGCCAACCGTTACCGAAATGCCCGGAAGCAGATCAGTCGTCCGTACGCTTCACGCCCATGGCGCTGAGGCCTTTTGGCGTTTGCTCCACATCATACTCCACTTCTTCGCCGTCTCGAAGTCCTTCGTCGTACCCGAGTCCAGATACATTATTCCGATGAACAAATACGTCTTTACTACCGTCGTCCGGCGCGATAAAGCCAAAACCTTTATCGACGCTAAACCACTTGACTCTTCCACGAGGCATGTTCTTTCTGTGTTGTGATGGCGCCGCAGCCTGCTGTGATCCATGCGCTACGCACAAATGCAGACATTGCGGCAAAGTAAAACGATGGCTTATGTACCCCGCTATGGGACAGGGGTTTCCCACAACGCAAGATAACAGGAGATATTCCGGTTAATTTCCGGCAAATCTTTCGGCGCGCAGCCGCTTTTGCGCAATGTCTATAGGGAGCGCAGCCCCCTCTGTCGCCGCCGCCGCTTCGTACAATGCTTTGGCGCCGGCAGCGCGGGCGCGGGATTCCGGCAGCGCGCCCATCCTGGCCAGCATATCGGCCTCTTCGCACAACAAATCGGCGATGGCCAGCGCAAGGCCACACTCGAAACCGCGCGGGTATCGGCACAGCGCAACCAGTTCGTCGGGGGACAATTCGGCCACGGGGCGCGGGGACAAGTCGGCCTCGCCGAATGCCTTGCGGATGTACGCAAGCGCTTCCTCGTACCGCGCCTCGGACTTCAGCCGAAGGGTCTGCGCCAGCACATGGAGCAGGACCCGAATGGCCTGCTCTATTTCCCGCATGATGAGATCGCGTTGCAACACGAAAATAGCCTGTTATGAAGACCCGGACACGGAGGGGGAAGGCAAGGCAGCAGGCGCTTCCGGTCCAAACACGGCGGCTCCTCGTTCCAAAAATTCGGTGAATTCCGCAACCGACGCGGCCCCCGTGTGCCGATGCAGCAACGCGCCGGAATGCGGGTCTGCAATGGCGTAGGTCGGAAGGGCTACCGTGCCCGTGAGGGAAAGTTGGTACTGCTGCAAGGCAGGACCCCGGTCGCGGGCGTCGGTATAGAGGCGCAACAATACGAAACGATCCCGAAACAGCGACGCCACGGACTCGTGACGAAACACGGTGGCTTCCATCTGACGGCAATTGGCGCAGGTATACCCGGTAAAGTCGATAAATACCGGTTTGCCTGCGCTTTGCGCCTGTTCGAACGCCGCATCGATGTCCTCATGCCAGACGGATTCGGGCTGTCCGCCCCCCGCAAACGAACCGCCCTGGACCGCCGTCGTTTCCGCCGGAGGAAGCCAGGCGTCCACGGCGGACAGCGGCATTCCGAACAGGCCGGGCAACATATACAAAGAACCGCCCAGAAAAAGCGCGGCGAAAAGCAGCCGGCCGGCGCCGACGGATTGCGGCGCGGGTTCGTGGGGCATCCGAATTATGCCCAGCAAATAACAGCCTGCAAAGCCGAACATCACCATAGCAAGCGCAATGGCCACCGACCGCGAAATCAACCCCCACCCCATCACCAGGTCCACATTCGACAAGAACTTTAACGCAGCGACGAGCTCCACAAAGCCCAGCGTGACCTGGATATGACGCATCCAGACCCCCGAGCCGGGCAGCGACTGCACAGCCTTGGGGAACAGGGCGAATGCCGCGAACGGCACAGCGAACGTCGCAGAGAACACCGCCATGCCGATCAGGGGCCAGGTCCATTCGCCCGTGGAGGCGGCCAGGGCAAGCAACCCCCCGACAAACGGAACGGTGCAGGAAAAATGCACCAGCGTCAGCGTCAAGCCCATGAAAAAAGCGCCGGCATAGCCTGAGCGCTCCGTGCCTTGCCGATTGAAATAGTTGACGAAACGACCCGGGAGCGTCAGCTCGAACATGCCAAGCAACGACAGCGCAAATACGGCGAAAATGCACCCGATAGCCAGGTTGATCCACGGATTGGACGCCATGGCGTGCGCACCGGAAGCGCCGAGCAGGGAAGCCGCCAGCATGCCCAGCGCCGTAAACGTAAGCACGATCGCCGCCCCGAAGGCCAACGCCATGCGAACCGATGCGAAACGACTCGAGGCATGCTTCGAAAACCAGGAAACGGTGATGGGAATCATGGGAAACACACAAGGCGTCAGGAGCGACGCCAGACCCGCCCCGATCGCCAGCAGAATAAAGCCCCACACCCCGCTTTCGTGCGTATCGGCGCCTTCGGGAAACGCTGCATCGGAAAGCGCGAAGGCGGGGGCGCCGCCCGTCAGGTCGGGCACGGCGCCCAGCGAATCGTTCGCCGCGGCGCCGGTTTCGATAGCGACTGCGGCGCCCGCCACGCTGTCGCCGCCTCCGGCAACCTGCACGACAACCTCAAGCGGGGCAGGCGTGGGAGGCAAACACACCGTTTCCGTGCAAATCATGAACCGGACCACGCCGCGGAGCGCATGGGCGCCCGCAGGAGCATCCTCTTCCACCCGGAGCGGCGCCGCAAAACGGGCCTCGCCGGTAAAATAGCGTACGGTGGCCTTGAACCAGGGGTCGTGCGCTTCGACAGGCGTACTCTGGCGTACAGGCCCCGCAGGCGCAAACACGCCCTCTTCCCACTCGAACGCCGCCGCAAAACTCGGTCTCGGTGAATCGAGCGCGTACATCTTCCAGCCCGCCTCGATATCGGCTTCGATCACGGCTTCGAACGCCTCTCCGGGAGCAACATCCCCGGGAACATCCGCAACGGTCCAGGCGACATACTCCGTAGCAGGACGAACATCTTGCGCAACCGCGGACGAACGCGCAAATCCGGCGCAAAACACAAGCACAGCGAGCCCGCCGACGCGGACAAGACACTGCGCAAATCCAACGCGCACGTTGCTTAAGGAGTAATGGCGCAAAACCATATTGAGCTTAGCGACGCCCGGACCAGGCCTTGTGTCGCCGCGTCTACGCTTCCGCCTCGGCAACTACCTCGACTTTCAGGCTGGCCGAAACGTCCTTGTGCACCTTGACGGTAGCGGTATACACGCCAAGCATGCGGATGTCTTCATCGGGCACGATATGCTTCCGATTGATCCGAAACCCCTGCTGACCGAGCGCTTCCGCGATCTGTGTCGGGGTGACGGTCCCGAAAATCCGGTTTTCCTGACCGACTTTCGCCGCAATGACGACCTTGGCGGCCTCCAGCTGCTCCTTGACGCGCTCGGCATCCCCGATCTCCTGGGCGATTTTTCGTGCGCGCTGGCGAACGAGCTCCTGTTGATGACGCACCACGGAATCCGAAGCGAGGACCGCCATGCGGCCCGGAATCAGGTAATTGCGGCCATAGCCGTCCCGGACCGTTACGATGTCCCCCTTGTGACCAAGGTTGTCTACGTCTTGCAATAGTAAAATTTTCATGGCGGTAGTTCGCTGCTATCGAACATTATCTGCCACAAAAGGCAGCAAGGCAAGGTGACGTGCGCGTTTGACGGCCCGCGTAAGCTTGCGCTGGAATTTCTGGGGCGTTCCCGTAAGGCGGCGGGGCATGATTTTGCCCTGCTCGTTGAGATAGCGCTTCAGGAACTCGATATCCTTGTAATCGACATACTCAATCTTTCCAAGGTCCACATGAGGTTCGGTCATGGCCTATCCTGTCAATGTGCTGAAATCTGTGTCTGGAATGGTTACGCCGGCTCGGCAGGCCGGGGCGTCTCAACGGGCGTCTCGGGCGGAGTAGCCTCCTCGGGAGTCTCGGACCGGGGCGCCTCGGCGGGAGGATCCGGTTGAACGGCCTCGGCAGGTGCGTCCGACGGGGCGGCCTCGGTGGGCGTGTCCGGCTGAACGGCCTTCGCGGACGGAGCAGCCTCGGCAGGCGTGTCCGGCTGAACGGCCTTGGCGGACGGAGCAGCCTCGGCAGGCGTAGCTGGTGAAGCAGCCTTGGCGGGGGCGGCCTCGGTGGGCGCATCTGGTGAAGCGGCCTTGGCGGGCGGAGCGGCCTCGGCGGGGGTGGCGGGCGGGGCCGCCTCTGGAGCAGGCGAAGCGGTCGCTGGCTCGGGGACGGAAACCGGCTCCTCCGACGGGGCCGCCGCGGATTCGTTCGCCGCTTCTGCCTCCTCGAGCGCCTTTTCCTCCTTCTGCTTCGCGTAATGCCGAAGCATGGGCGCATCCATTTTCAGCGTGAGGTACCGAAGGATGTCGTCCTCAAGAGTAAGCGCGCGTTCAAGATTGGCAATCAGGTCGCCCTTGGCCTTGAAATAGGCGTTCACGTAATACCCGGTGCGCTTTTTGGCGATAGCATACGAAAGGCGCTGCGCGCCCCACTCGTCTACTTCAATGATGTCGCCGCCCTCCTTCTCAATGAACTTCGTGACCCGGTTGACCAGATTCCGAATCTGGTCTTCGTTCAACACGCTGTTGACGATATACGTGATTTCGTAGGTGTTTTCAGGCATGTCTCCCTATGGACTGAATCTGGCCCGCCGCGCTTGCGGCGAGCAGGGATTACGCCGCTTTCCGCGCCTTGAAGCCCTCCAAAAGAAGGCTATGGCCAGAAACCGGCATGAAAATAAGGGGCGTTATATCGCCGAAACGCAACAACGTTCCCGAATGCGCTGCGCTAATCGCTGGCCTTGTTCTGCTTGGGATCGTACAGCATGCCGGTGCAAAGACACATTTTGCGCCGGGTGCGCATAAGCACATCGTAATTGGGGCAACTCTGGCATCCAGACCAGAACACATCATCGTCCGTCAATTCCGAAAACGTAACCGGTTTGTACCCGAGCTCGGAATTGATCTTCATCACGGGCAAACTCGTGGTAATGCCGAAAATACGGGCGTCCGGGTATTTTTCGCGCGACAACTCGAAAATCCGCCGCTTGATCCTCTTCGCCAGACCCATATTGCGAAAATCGGGCGCCACGATGAGGCCGGAATTGGCCACATACTTTCCGTGTTCCCAACTCTCGATGTAGCAAAATCCGGCCAAACGGTCGTCGGCGAGCGCAATCACCGCCTTGCCTTCTTTTATTTTCGCCCGCACGTAGTCCGCGCTACGCTTGGCGATGCCGGTGCCCCTCGCCGCCGCGGCCTCTTCGATAAGGTGGCTGATCTCCGGCGCATAGCGGACATGTTCGTCCCGGGCCGCCAGGACGAGAATTTCCTCCAGCACATCGATTTCCTGTATCGGCGCGGGTTCCGGCAACATGAATGGTGGCGTACGCCTGAATAACGTGTTCGTAACGGACAGAACCCAAATAAACGAAAAAAACGTTCGATGGATCCGCACGGGTGCGCTGCGCTACGATCCGGCGAGCTGCGCCATACTGTCCGCCGTCTGCAACGCCGTAATAACCTCCTTGAGCGCTCCGTCCATCACTTTATGGAGCGGGTGATTTTTGTCGCTTCCTTCCAGGCGGTGATCCGTAACGCGATCTTGCGGAAAATTATAGGTTCGAATCTTGGCGGAACGATCGCCGGAGCCCACCATGGACCGGCGCACTTCGCTGCGCTGCTCCCGGCGCTTTTCCATTTCCTGCTCGTAGAGCCGGGAACGCAACACCCGAAGCGCCTTGTCCTTGTTCTTGTGCTGACTTTTTTCGTCCTGGCACGTCACCACGAGGCCAGTGGGAATATGCGTGAGCCGAACCGCCGAATCCGTCGTATTGACCGACTGCCCGCCAGGACCGCTGGAACGGTACACGTCCACCTTGACCTCGTTTGGATGGAGGCGCACATCAATCTCTTCCGCTTCGGGAAGCACCGCAACCGTGGCGGCAGACGTATGCAACCGCCCGGAAGATTCCGTAACCGGCACGCGCTGCACGCGATGCACGCCGCTCTCGAATTTCATGAAGCCAAACACATCTTTCCCCCGAATCGACAACACAATTTCCTTGAAACCGCCCTTGGCGCCCGAAGATACATGCATAACCTCCACCTTCCATCCGCACCCTTCCGCGAATTTCTGATACATCCGGTACAGGTCTCCGGCAAAAAGTCCGGCTTCGTCCCCTCCAGTTCCCGCCCGAATCTCAACGATCGCATCCCGGGCGTCTTCGGGGTCTTTCGGAACCATTTTAAGGCGCAATTCGGCCTCAATGGCGGGCAACGCCGCCTCTATGGTTTCCAGTTCGGCGCGGGCCATATCCGCCAGCTCCCCCACCGACTCTTCCGCCAGCATGGCGCGCAAGTCGTCCTGTTCCGAGATCGTTCGCTCGTACGCACGGATGGCCTGGACCACTCCCTCGAGGGTCGTGCGTTCCCGGCCCAATTCCCGCAGGCGGTGCGGATCGGTAGCCACCTCCTCCCGGGACATCAGAAGGTCGATCTCCTCAAACCGATCCTTGATTTCCTGAAGCGTCTCTATACGAATCATACCTCTTCGGCGCGCTGAGCCGGATCGGGCACATCCCGGACCACCCGCCCGATGGCCCGGGCAATCAGCCGAATCTGCGCCATCAAATCGACGAACTGCTCGAAATAAAGCGATTGCGGGCCATCGCTCTTCGCCTGATCGGGATTCGGATGCACCTCTACCATGACCCCGTCGGCCCCGGACGCCACCGCCGCGCGCGCCATGGGAATCACCTTGCCGCGAATCCCCGTGCCATGGCTTGGATCGACAAGGATCGGGAGGTGGCTGCGCTTTTTGATAACCGGCACCGCCGACAAATCCAGCGTATTGCGCGTATACGTTTCAAACGTGCGGATACCGCGCTCGCACAGCATGACCTGCGCATTGCCCTCGGAAAGCACATATTCGGCGCTCATGAGCCATTCGTCGATCATGGCCGAGGGGCCGCGCTTCAGGAACACGGGCTTCCGGAGTTTCCCTACCTCCTTGAGCAACGGGAAATTTTGCATGTTGCGCGCGCCAATCTGCAAAATGTCCGCATACCGGGCCACCAGATCGATGTGGCCGATCTCCATCACTTCGGTAATGGTCTTGAGGCCATGCCCGGCAGCGGCGGCTTGCAGCCATTTCAGTCCCTGCTCTCCCAGTCCCTGAAAAGAATAGGGGGATGTGCGCGGCTTGAACGCCCCGGCGCGCAAAAACGTCGCGCCGCAAGCAGCCACATGCGCCGCGGTGTCATGAATCTGTCGTTCGTCCTCGACGGAACAAGGGCCCGCCATGACCACCACTTCTTCGCCACCGATGGACACGCCCCCCACATCAATGACGGTGTTTTGCCTTTTCCAGGACCTGCTGGCGAATTTGTACGGCTCCGTGACCCGGTACACCTCCGCGACGCCCTGCATCACCCGGATATTCCGGGGATCGAATTCGGGCTTCACGCCAATGGCTCCCAGCACGGTCTGGTTTATCCCGCTGGAGCGATGTACGTCGAATCCGTATTGATTCAGGCGTTTGATCACGTCCTGAATCTGGCTTTCTTCCGAGCCTGGCCGAAAAACTACGATCATGGAACGAGTGTCGTAAGGTGAACACAGGCGGGCGATCCGCCTTATGATGTATTATGACTATGGTGTAAACGCCGCATGGCGTATGCCCGGTTTCATGCGGCCTTTTTTCTGAATATTTCGAATATATTGCGAATACATCGACAAAAACCGAAGGCGACCCGGCGTTACCGATACCGTTCGAGCGTAAATTTCTCCCCAAGATACCGTTCGCGGACTTCGGGATCGTGCACAAGCGCCTCGGCCGTGCCCTGTTTCAGAATGCGTCCCTCGTACAGCAAGCAGGCGCGATCCGTAATGGCAAGGGTTTCGTGCACGTTGTGGTCCGTTATAAGCACGCCAATGCCCCGCTCTTTCAGGCTGGCCACCACAGCCTGGATATCCTCGACGGCGATAGGGTCCACGCCCGCAAACGGTTCGTCCAGCAAAAAGAATTTCGGCTCGATGGCCATCGCCCGAACGATCTCGGTGCGGCGACGCTCTCCTCCCGACAAGGCATACCCTCTCGAACGGCGTACGCGCTCCAGGCCAAACTCGGCGATCAGCGCATCGACCCGGGCATGGCGCTCGTCCCGCCCGACGCCCTGAAATTCCAGCACGGCATGCAGATTATCCTCTACGGAAAGTTTGGAGAAAATGGACGCTTCCTGGGCCAGGTAGCCCAGACCGAGGCGGGCCCTTTTGTACATCGGCATGGACGTAATGTCCTGGTCCCCCACATAAATCCGGCCCGCATTGGGCCGCGTCATGCCCACGATCATATGAAACGTGGTCGTTTTTCCGGCTCCGTTCGGCCCCAGCAGCCCCACGATTTCGCCCTGCGAAACATGGATGCTCACGTCATCCACTACGATGCGCTTCTTGTATCGCTTCGTGAGGCGCTCGGCGCGGAGCGTCACGGGAGGCACAGGGTCGTCGGCAAGCGCCATAATAGATAGGGATGCACTGATCAATCCACGAGTTCCGGAAGCAACGCCGGGGCGGCGGGAGGCAGCAGGTCCTCGCGCATGAACTCTTCGACGCGCTGGAGAAATTCCCGTTTCAATGGACGTCGTTCGGGAAGCCATAAAAAGCCGTCCAGCGCAAGCGAGTCGGGCAAAATATCTTCTGCATAATATACGCCTTCCGTGTCGCGGATCGCTTCGAGCCGGTCCATATCTCCCGCCCGAAACGACATCGCAATGCGGTCTGCGGACATACGCACGGCGCCCTCGGGCACACCCTCCTCGCCGGTTCTGAAATGAATGGCCTCGGCTTGCGGACTCGCCGAAAGCACCCGCAGGGAATCGCGTTCGAACACCGCGACCATCTGTTTGCCGCGCAACTGGTGCACCCGTCCCGACGCGGAATCCTCGCGGGCGGCAAAGGCATTCCCCAGCACGCGCAGGCTGTCTATCGTTTCGCCGCGCCCGATAAGCTGTAACGTATCTCCGCGTACCTGATTGTCCTCGAGCCAGGCAAGGGGGCAGTCGAAAAACCAGGCTACGGTGCGCTGCATGTTCTCTCCGTCGCTTCCGGTCGCGGTCACCCGGTCATACACCACCGAGTCCGCCACCGCCGTAAGGGCGCCGTGCAGCATGCGCACCGCATCGATCGCCACCAGCCGCTCCAGCGAATCCCGCCGGGACGACTCGATGATGCGGGCGCGCACCATCAACGTATCCGGGGCGGCCGTCGAATCCTCCCGAATCCGTAGCAACAGGGGTTCGCCGTCCATGCGGCTGTAGCCAGTGCTGTCCTCGTTGTACGCCCGATCCCCGAAAAGCAACGAACGCACCACCTGCCGCGGGGCGCCGGCCTGCCCGGTCGTGTCGATCCGTTCGACGAACACGTTGCCGACGGCGATGGAAATGTCTGTATCCCGGTGGTACGTCACCGTATCCGCCCGCAAAAAGCCGTTTTCCTGCGTCAACACCACATTCCCGTAGAAATCGGCCCGTTTTTCGTCCGAAAAATATTCCCCAGCCATGCTGGTCAGCACGGCGGCGCGGTCCGTCAGGGTAACGCCTTCCGAAAATCGGGCTTGTTTCGAACGGGTGAAATACAGGCCGGAAGGCGCTTCGAGCAACACGTCCCCGTCGGAAAGGCGAAGCCCTCCGCGCGCATGTCCGGTCTTGTCCCGGCTGTTGTACAACACCGTATCGGCGCGCAGCGTGTCCCCGCGTTCAATCACCAGCACATCGCCCGTAAACAGGATTTCCCGGCGTTCCGGAAACTGCACCGCCCGCCGCGCCCGCAAGCGCGTGCCCTCCTGCTGCAAGCGCACGTTCCCTACAAGACGGCGAATGCGTTCGCCCTGCGCTTCGCCGCCCTCCAGCAAGTCGGCGCGTACGTCCACTTCCTGCGAACGGACGGCGTCGGTTTCCTGCGCATGGAGCGGGAAGGCTGCGCCGGCGCCAAGGCACAGGCCCATCGCCAGACGATATGCCACAGAACGGAGGATAGCGCTCATTCTTCGTGCACGGTCACCCGGCCTGTCATCCTGCGCAGCGTGTATTCGTCGAGGCGCTCGTCTGCTTCCAGCGCATAGCCCTGCACCTGTTCGTCCGGGGTAGCGATGCGGACGAATCCGGGCGTACGGAGGGCCTGATCACGCTCGAACCAGACCAGATGTTCGCTCCATAGCGCCTTGTCGCCGCGCGCCCGAACCTCTACGTTGCCCGTAGCCTCGAAGCGCCTTTTGTTGTCGAGCAGGGTAATCCGGTCGGCCCAAACCGTAGCGGAAGAATCTCCGGCTTCGTCGTACAACAGCACGGTCACGCGGCTTGCGGACGCATCGCTCTGCAATACCGTCCATGTGCTGTCCCCCGCCTCAAACGTCGCCATATGGTCTGCGCGCATCGTCAGGCGCGGGCGGGAGGCGGAGTCGCCGGGCGTCGTTTCTGTTACGTAATACGCCGCGCCCCAACTTTCCTGCACGGGGTCCGCCTCGGAACGAATGTCCTGCATGGCGGCGGGCGGCGCGGCGGGACGCCCGCACGCAGCCAGCATGCCTGCGCACAACCACAAAACGAGGTTCGATTTCCAGGGCATGGACGCAGCGACAACAAACGAGAGGGGGTACGCAAAAAGATTGGAAAAACCCTGTACGTTTACGCACGCCGGAGCGATGGGTTCGCACGCATGGTCTCAAGGACATCCTCGTTGCGGCAGTTCCGCGACCGCGTATTCCCGGCGCTGCCGGCTCGAAACGGCGGGCAGGCGCATGCGGGGTTGATAATGCTTATGATAGATCCTGCGCCCGCAGCGCTTCGGCGCGGCGCGCCAGCGCACGACGGTCCGGCTTGAAGCCCGACGCGGCAAGATCGGACGGCCACGGGTAAAAGGCGTCGGGCATCATGAACCGGGGCAACGCGGATTCCACGGCCTCGCGCAACCGGGATATATCGATAGCTCCATCCGCGGTTTCGACAAAAGCGACCGGGCGCTGACCGTATTCCTTGTCCGGCGCCCCCACCACCGCAACCCGCTCGACGCCTTCCGCGCCCGCCAGCGCCGCTTCGATTTCCTCCGGCAATATATTTTCGCCCCCCGACACCAGCATATGATCCCGGCGTCCCCGAACGACAAGCCTTCCCAACGCATCCAGTGCGCCCAGGTCCCCCGTCGCAAACCATCCCTCCTCGTCGAACGAGCGCACAAGCCCTGCTCCTTCGACATATCCGGCGAAGCGCGTGCGTCCCCGCACCATGATCTGTCCCTCGTCGTCGCAGCGGAGTTCCCGCCAGGCAAGCACCCGACCCGACGTGCGCAAGTCCTCCCTCCCGCCGCCGGCAGGCGTGGCCGTAACTTGCGAAGCCATCTCCGTCAGGCCGTAGCTGGCGTGCACGGGCACGCCGCGGCGCAGGGCCTCGTCGATCAACACCGGCGGAACGGGGCCGCCTCCGAGTAGCAACGCTTTCTGTGGCCAGACCGGAGCCGGGCTTCGTTCGCGCAGGAGGCGCCGAAGTTGGGTGGACACCATGGACGCATGGGTCGCCCTTCGGACGGATTCGGCAAGCGGCTCCGACGGATCGGGAAGCACCACCGTGGCGGCGCCCAGCAGGCAGCGAAAAAGAATTGCAAGGCCTCCCACATGCCAAAGCGGCAGCGACAAAAGCCAGCGATCTCCGCAGACCAGCGGCATGTTTTCCTGCGCCCCCAGCGCACTGAAATAATGATTTCCGTACGTATGCAGCGCGGGGCGGGCCGCGCCGGACGAACCGGACGTAAACACAATCGTGGCGGGCGCGTCTCTGGAGATGGGCGGCGCGGCCCCGGAACGTGGGCGCCCGCTCCGCGCAATCAGGTCTTTCGGCCCCACCGACGCCTTGAGCGGGCGGCTGCTGACCGCAAGGGATACGTTCAGGCTGCGGCATTGCGCAAGCAACGAGGCCCCCGGGAGGCGCATCGAAAGGGGGCAAGCCACGGCCCCGGCCCGCAGGACGGCGAGCAACACAACGACCGCCTCCACGCTCCGGCTCACGGTAAGCGCCACGCGAGCGCCCGGTTCCACGCCTTTTTCCGCCAGGCGGCGGGCCGTTCCCGACACGAGCGCGTCCAGTTCGCCGTACGACATCGCACCGCCGGGAGACCACAGCGCCGTTTCGAGGGGAGCGCGGCGGGCCGCCTCCGAGAGCAGACAAGGAATAGAACCGCCGGCTACATGATCCATCCGAATCCAAAAAGCAGACTATACGCAAGCAGAAGCCGGGACGTAGACCCCAAAAGCGGGTTCAGCACAGCAGGGTCGCTCGTGGCGCGCAGCGTCCGCAGGTTGGCCACCCCCCAAGGCGTTGCAAGCAAGGCTGCGAGCAGCCATGCGTTTCCAGAAAGCAGCGCGGACGCCGCCGCCGTCAGGGCCGCTCCGGCCACGCATACCCCGTAGAGCGCCACGCCCGCGCCGCGACCCCAGCGCACCACCAGCGTTTTCTTCCCGGCCGCCCGGTCCTCGTCCATATCGCGCGTATTGTTGACGAGCAAAATAGCCGTGGCCAAAAATCCCGGGCCCAGTCCGGCCAACGCCGCCGGCCATGAAAAGGCCAGCGCCTGCACATAATGCGTCCCGGCCACGGCCACCGGCCCGAAAAACACCAGCACAAAAAGATCCGCCACGCCCAGGTAGGCCAGCGAATAACGCCCCGCCGAGTAGATCGCCCCGCACAAAATGGATAGCAGGCCGACGAACAGCAAAAACCATCCCCCGTGCACGACCAGGTACAGGCCGGCCAGCAAAGCAATCAGAAAGGCCAGGGCTGCGGCGGTCCGGACCGCCCCGGGACGAGCCAGGCCCGCCTGGGTAATGCGCAGAGGTCCTTTGCGCTCCGCCGTGTCTGCACCGTGCGCAAAATCCTGGTAATCGTTCGCATAATTCGTCCCCACCTGAATGAACACGGCAACGAGTAGCGCACAGCCTGCGGAAAGGGTATGAAAAACGCCTTCCCCAAAGGCCATGGCCGCGCCCAGGAACACGGGAGACGCCGCGGCCCACAAGGTCTTTGGGCGCGCCGCCCGTATCCAGATGGTCCATGGCGGACGCGCCTGTTTCGAATGCATGAAAACAATAGAGTCTAACGAAAAAAGAGATGCCGCGAATGTGTCAGGGGCGATACGGAAACTGCGAAAAATCCGGTTTGCGCTTCTCGTTGAAGGCATTGCGGCCTTCCTGCCCTTCCTCGGTCATATAGAAAAGGAGCGTAGCGTTCCCCGCCAGTTCCTGCAAGCCCGCCTGTCCGTCGCAATCGGCGTTCAGGGCGGCCTTCAGGCAACGAATGGCCATTTGGGAATTTTGCAGAATATCCCGGCACCATTGCACGGTTTCTTCCTCCAGCTTCTCGAGGGGCACCACGGTGTTCACCAGTCCCATCTGCAGGGCCTGCTGCGCATCGTAGGGACGGCACAGAAACCATATCTCGCGGGCCTTTTTCTGGCCCACGATGCGGGCCAGGTACGAAGCCCCGTACCCGCCGTCGAACGAACCCACCTTGGGCCCCGTCTGCATGAAACGGGCGTTCTCGGCGGCAATGGTGAGATCGCACAGCACATGCAACACATGGCCGCCGCCGACGGCCCAGCCCGCCACCATGGCGACCACCGGTTTCGGACAACTCCGCATTTCCCGTTGAAAATCCAGCACGTTCAGCCGCATAACGCCGGTGCCTGCTTCCGTATATCCGGCGTCCCCGCGAATCTTCTGGTCCCCGCCGGAGCAAAACGCGTCCGGCCCCTCTCCGGTAAGAATAATCACCCCGATTTCGTGATCGTCGCGCGCATCCTGGAGTGCATCGCGCATTTCCGTGACCGTCAAGGGCCGGAACGCATTGCGCACTTCGGGCCGATTAATGGTGATTTTGGCGATGCCTTCGGCCTTGTGGTATGTAATGTCCGTATAGGATTTGGCGGGGCGCCAGTCTACTGCAGATGTCATGAATCGGAAGGGTTGGTGAAGGTAGAACGAGGCCGAACGACGGCCGCAACATGCTCGCATACGAGGGCTTCCAGCCGCCGGTGCAAGCGTGCGTTTTCGGCGCGGTCGGTCTCGACTTCAATGATATGGCTTTTGCCGGAAGAAAGCGCACGCCCGTACGCTTCCGACAAGGCGCCGAGGTCATGCACGGCGTCGTAGCCGAGACCGAACATACGCGCCGCCTGCTCGAAGCGCCAGCGATGCGGCGTTCCAAACATGGGTTCGAACGCCTCGCCGCAACGGGCTACGGGAAGAAACGAAAAAATACCGCCGCCGTGGTTGTTGATCGCCACGATCAGGACGGGCGCCGGGGTGGACGCCGTCAGGGCCAGGCTATTCAGGTCGTGCAGCAACCCGAGGTCGCCCGTCGCGAGCACAACCGGCGCCCCGCGGCCATGCGCCAGCCCGGCCGCCGTGGCCACCGCGCCGTCGATGCCGGACGCCCCGCGATTCGCCGCCACGAACGGGGCCGAGCCAACGGTATCCCCAAACATATCCAGGTCCCGGATGGGCATGCTGCTTCCGGGCATGAGCGCCGCCGCGTCGGGCGTATGCCGGGACAAAAACCGGGCCACGGCGGGCTCAGAAAGGTCGTCTGGCATATGCTCCTCCAGCAGGCGGTCTACGGCGCGGGATACGGCCACCCAACTTGCCGCCCAGTCCGCTTCGGCAGCAGGCGCGCCCGCCTCCCCGCCCACCGCATCGAGGAGATACCGCATGGACTGGCAAAAGGACGTAATACCGGATTCGATATAGTCCGTTACGCAGTGCCCGGGGTCCATTCGGTCCGGCGCTTCGCGCACCACCGCAAACAAGGCGGGGCGCACATCGGATAGCCAGGCGTTCAGCCGCTTCGATACGGCAGCCCCGCCGAAATGCACTACGGCGTCCGGCGCATGGGCCGCCCGAAACGCGTCGCTCGCCAGCGCCAGATCGTACCGCGAGACCAGCGCCAGGCCCTGCGCAGCGCCATCCAGAAAGCGGAGCTGCGAACATACGTCGGGCAAGAGCGGCCAACCAAGGTGTTGCGCCAGGCGGCAAACCGCCTCGGCCTGCGCCCGGTCCGCAAGCCGCCCGGCCACAATCAACCCCCGCTTTGCCCCGAGCAGACCCTCTGCCAGCGACGCGAATCGGGTCGCATCGGAAATATGCACAGGCGTCTGGAAACTATTCGCCGCCAAGGCCAACCGGGGCCCGGATTTTCCAGAACTATTTTCGCCAGGCCCCGCCCCGGCGACAGGAGTTTCCGAAAGGCCCGCCGACAACCCGACGTCCAGTATGTTTTCTGGAGTATTCGCCGACACGTACCGGGTGTACGCCCTGTCCGCCTCCCGCCATGCCCGAAGTCCGTCCAGATAGCCCGCCGCGCACGCCTTGTCGGGGCCAGCAACCAGCGGCTCGCGGTACATCGCATTCAGATGAACCGGCCCCGCAGGCATGCGCACCGCCCGGTATACCGCCTGATCCGCCGTAGTCAACACGAACGCCGGATCGATAGCCGGGTCCGGCACGGGCAGATCGCATTGCCAGCGCACATACTCCCCGAAAATCTTGACCTGATCCAGGGTCTGATTGGCGCCCGCCGCACGCAATTCCGGCGGACGATCCGCCGTAACAAGCAGCATGGGTACGCAATCCATGGAGGCTTCCGCCACGGCGGGCATGCCGTTCGCCACCGCGGTCCCTGACGTCGTAATCCAGGCGGCGGGACGCCGGGTAGCGCGCCCGTAGCCCAGCGCACAGAACGCCGCGCCGCGCTCGTCGAAGTGCATCGCGTGCTTCGCCCGGGGATGGGCCGCCACCGCAAGCGCCAGCGGAGCGCTGCGGGAGCCGGGCGCAAGGCAAAACAGGCCAACCCCGGCGCGGATCAACTCTTCCACGAGCAGATCGGCCCATATCCGGTTCATGCCGAGGGGTTCAGACTGGGTCATTGGGTATCGCTGCCTGTTGCAAAATCGTCCTGTACCTGAGCATCCTGAATATATCCTGCAATATATATAATGCGTACGCCGAGGCCGCGCAGACGCATGCCCGCCCTACCCCAACACCCCCAACACATCCCCGATCTTCTGTTCGATTTCGGCCCATTCGGCGGCAGGATCGGAGCCTTCCACGATCCCGGCGCCCGCAAACAGAAACAGGGAGCGCCCGCGAGCCAGCCCGCAGCGCAACGCCACGGCGAATTCCGCACCCTGGGCGCCTATCCAGCCCACCGGCCCCGCATACCAGCCCCGATCGAACCCTTCGAGGTCGCGAATAGCCGACAGGGCGAGATCAACCGGATATCCGCCCACGGCGGGCGTAGGGTGCAGGGCCGCCATGACGTCGCTTCCATGCACGCCCCGCTGCAACAAACCGCTGCTTCGCGAAACAAGATGCCACCGCAAGGCTTGCTGCAATCCGGACGCCTCTTCGTCTATTCGAAATTCCTGGCACAACGGGTGGAGCGCATGGCGAATGCTCTCCCGCACGTACGCATGCTCGCGCTGATCCTTCGCGCTGGCCAAAAGCGCCGCCAACGCCTGGGCGTCTTCGGCCTCTGTATCTCCCCGAATGCAGGTTCCGGCCACAGCCTCTGTGCGCAGATACCGCCCGCTGCGGTGGAAAAGACGCTCCGGGGAAGCCCCTACAAAGACCGCCCCGGGATCGAACTGAAATCCGTAATGAAAACAATTCGGCGTACCCTCCTGCAGCTGCCGAAGCAAGGCGAACGCATCCAGCGAATCGGAAAAAGCGAGGTGGGTCCGTCGAGAAAGCACCACCTTCTCAAGGGGTCCGCGTTGGGCAAACGCATTCAGGGACCATGCCACGTTTTGCGCCCAGCCCGCCTGGTCCGGCGCATCCGTTCGCGAAAGCCGCCGCGGCATGCGCTCTTCCAAACCCGAATCGGCGAAGCCATCCGGAAACCGCAGTCGTTCGATCTCCGACAGAATCTCCTCCCTGCGAAACCGGTCGCGGGGCAACGCAAGGTTGCACGCCAGCACGCCCTCGTTTTCGTTCCGCATATAGACGAACCGGGGGAGCGTAAACAGAAAGTTAGGGAACCCCTCCCAGACCTCGTCGCCCGGCGCGCCCGGATCGAATCGAAACCCCCCGAAATAACGCGCCCGCGGGTCGCTTTTCGGCAACACCGCATCAAGTTGCGCGCGGAGCGTGTCGAATCCTGCATCCGGGCCACCCTCGCACCGGTCCGCCTCGCCAACCGCCGCCGTGGCCACGCTGTCCCCGCGCCCGTGCCAGTATATTTTCGGGAGCAACGTCTGTGCGCCAAGCCATGCCAGCGGATCCAGCGGCGCCACCGGAACGATCAGGCGGACAATGCGGCGCTCCTCATCGCGCGGTCCCTCCTCGTCCAGGACCTCCTCCACCCGGGAGGCAAGCATGCGCTGCGCATGGCCCGGGTCATGGAGAATGTCGTCGGAGACAAGAATGTCCTGTTCGTCAAGCATGCGTACGCCGTATCCCCTAATCGATGCGCTGATAATACGCAAGACGACGGGGTATCATTTCCACGTCCCGAAGCACAACCCCGTCCGGCGTCTCCAGGTGCGGTTCCACATGACCGGTCGTGTCGCTGCGGATGTCGTCCCAGGAAACCGTCGCAAAAAAATCCATGGCCTGCTGCGCTTCCTGATAATGCGACAACGGAACCCGGTATCGCACGATCACCGACGACGGTTCGAGCGACACGAGTTGTCGCGTGGACGGCTGCCCCTGCACCGTGACAACGAGTTCGCGGGTGTCTTCCGTAAATTCCGACGATATCGCCCGCAACGCCACCTCCTCCACATTCTTCTGCACCAGACCCGCGAGGGTATCCACCAGCACGAGGCGCACGTCAAACGTATCTCGCACGCCCCGAAACGTTTGCGAAACCGTAGGCCATTCGTTCAGGTCATTTACGACGGAAACGGCCCCCGCCACCACCACGGAATCGGGCGATGCGACGGGCGCCGCAAGCAACTCGTACGTAGGGGGCGTCTCGAACGTGGCGTGCGGCCGGACAGGAATCGTACGCACGATAATCCGCTCCTTGAACAAGGTGGCGACCGCCGGAACGACGGACTGCACCTGCACCTCCGACAGAAACTCCGAAACAACGTCCAGCACCTGCACTTGCGATTGCGACGCATCCATGGGAATGACCGGCGTACGCAACCCCAGCCGCAGCAGCGTCCACCCTTCGCCGACAACCTGCACGCGCACCTTGTCTGGAGGATGCTGCGAAAGCGCCTGGTTTTCGGGAACATTGGTTACCTCGACAGGAAGTTCGAGGGTCCTTGTCTGCGTCTCGCGCATGGTGAACGTAAACCAGAGAAATGTCGATACGAAAATCGCCAGGACAATCTCTACGGTGCGGCGGTTCGAGTCCACTTCGGCGTCCCGGCCGGAAGGGCGCGTGAACAGGGGACGGTGGGCCAGCGCCTGATGCAGACGCTGCCGAAAGAGGGTTTGCAGGGATTCCCTGCCCGATTCCGGATCGATTCGTGACACGGGGCAGACCGACATGGAAAGATCGGCGTTAGACGCACCGATCGCCGGGTTTGTTCGATTCCCCGGAAATCCCGCCTACCCCGCGTCCGCCAGCAAGGCGGTCATGCGCCGCCGGAAGGCGCTGTGTTCCATGGTGCGGGGGATGCGGGCGAGGCGGCACTGCGCCCGGCCCGGAGAATCGAAGAGGCCTTGCAGCCAAAATACATGCTTTTATATTGCCTAAACACCTGTTATTTAATTACTTATGAGGATTGGATATTTGTGGAAATATTTTTTACCGAACAAATGGAACTTATTGCCATAACGTCGTATAATATGCTAAATTGCGGTTGGGAGGGCTGCCTTGGCGGTTCGTTGGGGGAAACCCCACCCGGCTGCATTTTTATTTTGTCTGCTATGTATCTTCTGTACCTCGACGACTCAGGATCGACCGGCAACGCCAACGAGAAGTATTTGGTTCTTGGTGGAGTAGCGGTCTACGAAGCACAGGTGGATCATATCACTCGAGAGCTGGACAGTCTCGCAGAGTCAATATGCCCTTCCGATCCCCATAGCGTAGAATTCCACGCATCCGAGATATTTAGCCGTCGAATCCCTCCCTGGAAGGGAATGTCCAGGGACGATGCCATAGGAATCATTAAAAGCGTGTTGAATGTCTTGGCCGACGCGTACGATACAGCTCGTGCGTTTGCGTGTGCAATACACAAGCCCACCGCTCCCAATCCCAATAACGACCACATGGGAATTGCATTTGAGGATTTGTGCAGTCGTTTCGATATATACCTGAGGCGATTGCATCGTAAGGGGAATCGGCAGCGAGGCTTGCTGATATTGGACCAAGGCGCCCATGAGACGACTCTTCAACAGATGGCGAGAGAATTTCGCACGTTAGGTACAAGGTGGGGATCCGTACGTAATCTCGTAGATACGCCTCTATTCGTCAACTCTCGCGCCTCTCGCGTTGTTCAGCTGGCAGATCATGTGGCCTATTCTGTATTTCGCAGATATGAGCGCGGCGATACACAGTACTTTGACATCATTTCCGCAAAATTCGATTCAACCGATGGCGTGGTGCACGGACTGTCGCATAAACACCATCTCGGCACACCATGTATGTGCCTGGCGTGTGTTACACGCCCCGGTTTAAGACATGGGGCTGTCGCTTCACCTGGTTCATAGCCAAAACATGGAATCCAAATCCACCGGATTGCCAGATGATAATAGTTCTGATTGAGATGAGATCAAGAAAATCTGCCTGAAAATACCAACCTAATTGCTGTCCGCCAGCAAGGCGGTCATGCGCCGCCGGAAGGCGCCGTGTTCCATGGTGCGGGGGATGCGGGCGAGGCGGCACTGCGCGCGGCCCAGCACGCGGGTCAGCATATCCCGCCAGCGGCGAAACACACCGGACGCAGAAACAGACGGCGGACGATCCTCAAGCGCCCGATGCATGGCGTGCCAATGGAGATGATTATGAAATCCGGCGTATTCCGCCTGCATCACCTGTACGCTCATCTCCGCAGCGCGGGCTGGAGAAATATCGGAGATATGGAGGTCTGGACGATCTTCGCGAACCAGCATGAGATATCGGAATACCGGACCGCCTTCCCGACCGCAGCCGTCGTACAAAACGTCGGGAGCCATACGACGACGAACGCAGGCTGCCCCGCGCCGACGGTGCAGGGCCCAATGTAAACGGTCCACCGCCGTGCGTCCTCCGAGCAACCGCTGAGTCAGATCAGGATCGCCTTCGACGTTATAGGCATATATCTTGGGCCACGCCAGATTGGGCCATACGTGGCCATCCTCTCCCACGAAAGAAATATCGTCGGCCACGAAGCGAAAACCGTACCGACGACACAATTCCAGCGCCAGCGAGGTCTTGCCCGCGCCGCCAGCACCGCCGATCAGGGTTACGCCGCGCGCATCCGAGAACGCAGACGCATGCACAAGGGCCATGTCCGGCAGCCAATAGACCGCAGGCCCCGCCACCCACTCGTGAAAAATCACCCCGGCGCGCTCCTCCCGGGAGGTATACTGCATATCCGCCAGCCGGCGCGCTCCGCGCATCAGGAGCGACTGCGCCGAGGCCGGATAGAAATCGACGCCGACAAGGCGCGTCTCATCCAGGCGAAAACGCACGGTCGCCATACGCCCCCGAACAATAAAACCGTCTTCCATTTCGCAATGGACCGCAGGATTGGCGAAGCGCAACCCGTCATATTCCACCGAAGCATACCGAACAACCAGATCCGCAATACCCAGAGACGCCGAGGGATACGCAGCCAGTTCCTCCTCCAGAATGGCTGCGCCCTTCGATTCGTCGTAATGAACCTGTACGTTCCGGCCCATCATGCGATAGAAACTTGTTCGATCTGTCGTCATGCGCCCTGGCCTCCAGTTTGTTCGGCTAAAGGATGCACTGATCAAATCCACTTCGATCAGCGCTTCACGTACGCGAGTAGCGTTTGTAATGATTCCATCGTTGAAATCATCGGAAAACATGGCGTTTTGCACCGTCGGTGTCGTGAAGCGCCCTTCGGGAGGCATCGAGGAGCGCGCTGGCGGCGTCATTCCTCATTACGTGGGGCCTGCCACGCTGCTTCGTCATTCCTTGCCAGCGCACACCTCGCTGCCTCTGATCTTCGCGGACTTAATCAGAGCATCCTAAAATATCCCGTAGTGCGGCACGCCGAAGGTCCCGGTGAAAAAGACGTTCGATCTGCGCCCGCGCCGCCGTACGCGAAGCCGGACCCGCCGCATCCAGCGCGGCCCGAATCGCCTCGCAAACCGCAGGAGCACACGGCTCGTCCACCAGAAAACCTGCCTCGCCCACGCACTCAGGAATCCCGAAAACCCGGCTCCCTACCGGCATGCAGCCGCACAACATGGCCTCGCACAATACATTCGGCAAGCCCTCCGCCCGCGACAACTGCGCATACACGGACATCTCGCCGTAGTGCGCAATCAACGCTTCGCGCGGCGCAGGGGGAAACAGTTCCACGTTCGGCGGCGGGTTCCAGCGCGCAACGACGACGTCCGGATCCAAGACGCCCACCACCCGAAACCGAATATCCGGCATAAGACGAGCCGCCTCAAAGAACAAGTCAATGCCTTTTATACGGAATGTGCGCTCCCCGCGGATGAATCCGACCGTCCCTACCACGGGCGCGCGCTCGACCGGCCCCGCAGGCCACGCCGCCGGGTCGTAGCCCGTGGGCACGACGCGAATCGCGGCGGGCGTATCCGGCGCCAACATGCGCAAGCCGTATTCCCGTTCTTCCGGCCCCTCCGAAAAACGATTCCGGGACCGAACGAGCGACCCCGACACGGGAAGCAGCACATCCGCCCGCCGAAACACCATGCGGGCAATCCAGCGACGCCAGCCGGAGAGCGCCACGCCGTGCCCCAGCGACGGCAGCGAGACCGCATCGAACCCGCCCACCACCGCCAGCACGGGCAACGCCATATGATAATCGACGAACCAGCCATAGACCGCCGCCGCCCGCGGTAGCTCCCGAAGCAACCACCACGCCTGTTTGCACAACAACCCCGCAAACGCAAACGGACCCAAGTTGTGGCCCCCCCTTCTCCCGAATTCGAACGTCACCACGTCGTATGCTTCCTCAAGCAAGCGGATATCCTCCCGAACGAACGAAGAGGGATGGAGATAGACAAAGAGCAGTTTCGGCGGCATAACGCACATCATAGAGGAGATTACCGGTTCGCGAGCAAAGCAGCGATCCGGGCGGCGGCCCCCGGTTCCCCCGCCTCGGGCGCGGGTGTTTCGGGACGCATCCGGGCCGCTTCCGCAATGCGAACGGGGTCCGCGCCCGCCAGCCGGTTCCATCCCCCTTCAAGGGTTTCTGTCCATTCGGTTTCCTCGCGCAGGGTAACGCACGGCACGCCGAGCCAGAGCGATTCTTTTTGCAATCCGCCCGAATCGGTCAACACGGCGCGGGCATGGCGCACCAGCGTGAGCATGCGGAGATAACTCAGGGGCGCGCGCGTTTCCACATTGTCCGGGGTACGCATCCCCGCCAGGCGTTCGCACGTCCTCGGATGCAGCGGGACCACGACCGGAGCGCCCAGCCGCCCCAACCCGTCGAAAATCCCCGCCAACCGTTCGGGATCGTCGGTATTCCTCGCCCGATGCACCGTGGCGACGTAATACGCGCCCGGGGCGTGCGTCGTCACGGACGCAAGCGGCGCCCTCCGTTCGGCAGCTTCCGCAAACAGGCGCGTGGCGTCCAGCATCACATCCCCCGTCAGATGCACGCCCTCCACGATGCCTTCGACAGAAAGGTTATGCACCGCGCTTTGCGTCGGACAACAAAGCACCGAGGCCAGCCGATCGGCCACAACCCGGTTTATTTCCTCCGGCATATGACGCCGAAAGGAACGTAACCCGGCTTCGACATGAATGATTGGAATACCCAGCTTGGCGGCAACCAGCGCCCCCGCCAGCGTACTGTTCGTATCCCCGTACACGATCAGCCCATCCGGCGGCGGCCCCTGCATCAGAAGGGCTTCGAGGCGCATCATCGTCTCGCCGGTCTGTACGGCATGCGTTCCGGACCCCACGCCAAGGTTGGCGGCGGGATCGGGCAGGCCCAGTTCCTCGAAAAAGACGGCGCTCATTTCCGGGTCGTAGTGCTGCCCAGTGTGTACCAGCGTTTCCCGAATGCCCGCATCCATGAGCGCGCGGCGCAAGGGAGCAGCCTTGACGAACTGGGGGCGAGCGCCGACGACGGTTACGATATGCATGGCAAGCACGCTATGCGCACGAAGCGCATCGTAGTTTCTATGATGGATCCGCCAGCCCGGAAAGCAACGCCGCAAGCCGCCGGGCCTGTTCCCGCCGGCTGTACCGAACGATGCGGTCTGGAGGCGCTCCGGAGATGGGAGCCCCCGCCCGCCACGCTTCGTAATGCTGGCGCAGAAAGGCGCGCACCCCTTCCGCATCCCCGAAATCGAACCTGCGCCCGCCACCGGTTTCCTCCAGAATGCGGGCGGCGTCTCCATGCACAGGCCCCAGCGCAAGCACCGGACGACCCGAGGCAAGGTATTCATACAATTTGCCCGTAGGAATGCCTTCTGCCCCCGGGACCCGGTTGACGCAAAGCAGCAAGACCGCCGCCTCGCGCATCCGCGCAATGGCCTCCCGATGCGGGACGTACGGCAAGGCGTCCAGCCGGACGCCGGGACAGGAGGCCGCCGCCGAAGCGAGTATGGAAGCGTCCACCTGCCCAGTAAAGCGGAGACGCAGGGCGGACCAGTCCGGGGACGAACCGGCCAGCGCCGCCCAGAGCGCCTCTGGATTCCGGGCGCGGTTCATATAACCCACATGCGCCACGACAAACGGCTGGCCCGGCGACGCATCCAGGCCGGCGGAATCGGCGAAATCCGCCGGATCGAACCCGTTTTCGATCAACGCAGGCGCCGCACACCCCCGCTCTACGAACCGCCGCTGCATGCCGGGACTGACCACGCAAACACCGTCCGCCGCCCGCAACACCCGCCGTTCCAGCAACGCATCCAGCGCCCGGGCAGGAGCGGTCATGGGCAATTCCTCGCGAAAATCTATTTCCGTCCAGGGGTCCCGCAAATCGACAAGCCAGGGCGTACCCCGCCGCGCCGCCAGCCCCACCAGATGGGTGGAATGCGGCGGCCCCGTCGTCAGGATCGCATCGAAAGACTGTCGCATGAGAGCCCGCGCCCGCGCCGCAGCAAAGGGAACCCAGCCAATCCGCGCATCCGGCAAAAACAAGTTGGCCCGTATCCACCGCGCAAATCGTCGTCGGGAATCCGCCCCGGCCTCTCCGGTGAACCCGACCGTCACGACATCCTGCTTGTTCCGTCGAAGCAGCCGGGCATACCAGGCATATGGGTCCCACGCCCCGGTCCGCTCCACCGGCGTCCCGTCCGGAATGTCCGCCACGGAATCCGGATCGGGATCGGGCCAGGAGGCGCATTCCGGGCGCACGGTCAGCACGGTGGGCCGCCATCCGAATTCAGGAAGATATTTCACGAATTTGAGGCTGCGCTGCACGCCCGACCCGCCGGACGGCGGAAAATAGTATGTCACGAAGAGGAGTCGCTTCATGCCTCCGAAGCCGCCTCCACAACGCCCGTCTTGCGTCGCGTGCGCCGCCATCCCAGCGCCAAAAGCGCGAGCACGCCCCCGTACACCAGCACGGTCGAGGCAGCGCCCACCGCAACGCCCATACGATGCCGGGGCGGGGCAAAGCGCAAGACCACCTCGTGCTCGCCCGCCGGCACGGGAACGCCCCGCAACATATGATTGGCCTGCGCAATAACAACCTCCTCGCCCCCGACCGTAGCCTCCCATCCGGCCGGATAAAACACTTCGGAAAGCACCAGGAGCCGGGGCGCATCCGTCTCCACACGCAGTACGATCTCGTGCAGCGACCAGGATTGCATGTCCGCCGTCGCCGTGCTCGCCGAGTCGATCGGAACCGGATCGAACGGAAGCGGATCGTACAGCAGCGCCGTGCGGCGCACATCGAACGCCGGATCCCGCAAACGGGCCCACGCGCCCGGCGCGTCGCTTGCCGTCTCCACATCCCCGACAAGCCAGGCGCGGGGCGGAACATCCCTGTTTTCAAGCACGAACAGGCCCGTCTCCTCGCCCCGATACGCCACCTCCAGACCAGGCAGCGGAGCCGGAGCAATCACGTACCGAACGCCAAGCAGGTCCAGCGCGTTCGCATTCGGCGCTCGCGTGCCCGGCTCCGGGTACAACTCGTCGATATAGTCTTGCGCCAGACGCAATTTGGCGCCGTGGTAGCCCCCGACGGATTCGTAATGATAGGAGGGGCGGGCATGCTGAAACGGGGTTCCCGCTTCGAGAGACAGCACGCGGAATTGCCCCGGACCGCCCGCCGCTGCCTGCCGTTCGAGAATGTAGCGGTCCACATCGTACGTGGCGATTTGCTCCTCCGCAACGCGGGCGCGCACCAGATCGTCCTCGTTGAAATAGCGCTTGCCGACGCCCCACAGGTCCACCGTCACCAGCAGCGCAAGCGCGGCTTGCAATGCCCATCGAGGCGCCTTGCCCATCCGGAAAAGCAAAATCATGCCGCCCGCAAGCAGCAAAAAGAACAAGGACCGTTGCATTTCGGACCGAAACGTACCTTCCCGGAGCGTGCGCTGCTCGGCAAGATACCCGCGGACAGCCGTATCCACGCGCGGATCGTTCGGGGAAATATTCGGTTGTTGCGCCAGCAGCGCCTGCGTAACCTGCGCGGCCTCGCCCGGTCGTTCGAAATCGTAGAACGCGTCGGGCGCCAGCATCAACGCCAGCAGCACGGCCGCCACGCCCCCGAACAGCCATCGGAACGCACGCCAGGCCGCAGGATTCGCAGCAGGCGCCGCGTCTTTGCCGAGCCCGCGCACCCCGAACGCGGCCAAAAGCGCCAGCATCAACGCCGTGATCGCCAGCCAGCTCTCCGGCACGCGAAAGGCGTTGAACATGGGGAAATGCTCGTACATGAAACGATTCAGCAGCGCAAAATTGGACCCCAGCGAAAAGAGCAGGGTCAACAACGCCATGATTGCAAGCGCAAGCACGCCCCGGTTTCTCCATTGCCGCAACGCAAACGCCGCCAGCAACAGCACGATCGGTCCGATGTAATGCGGCCCGGCCGTGAACGGCTTCGCCCCCCAATAGGTCGGGCTGGCGCCGCCGTACGCATCCGCCGCAAGCAGCGTAATCAGTTCTCCCACGCCCTGGCTCCACCCCATGGCGTAGGTCCAGTCCAGCCCGGATAGCGCGCCATCGACCGCGCCCCGAATCGTATAGATCTTGTATTCGAAATGCAGCAGATAGGGCTGCGCCACCAGCAACAAGCCCAGCGCCCCGCCCAGCGCCAGCCAGCCCGTCGCCGCGCCAAACGGCTTCCATTCCTTACGCACGACCGCATAGCCCCCCTCCACAACCCACCAGACCCCCAGAAAAAACGCCACGTAATAGGTGATTTGCACATGCCCGCCCCGCAAATTGACCCCCAGCGCCATCGCAAAAAGCAAGGCGGCCAGCAAGCCGGGGCGCCGCAACGTCCAGACGAACGCCAGCGCCAGCCACGGCGCAAAGCACAGGGTAATGAACCGGGAATTGTGCCCCGCGATCAGAATGAACGTCATGTAGGTGGTCAGGCCGTAGGCCACCGCGGCCAACAGGGCGGCCAGGCGGTCCTTCGTCAGAAAGAAGGCAAGCAACCAGGCGCCGAGCAGCAACACGATGAAATGCGAAACCGGCCAGATCACTTTCCGAAGCAGCGCCGGAATATCGTCCAGTTGCGGCGTTTTCTCGCCGTAGGCGATCATATATCCGGGCATCCCCCCAAAGGCGTTCGGCGCCCACAGCGCCTGCCGGCCCGTCTCCTCCTCGTAATCCAGCATGTACTCCGCCATCGCCCGCCACTGCACCGTATCGCTCCCGATCAGCGATCGATCCGAAAACACGGCGGGCGCAAAGAAACCGAAGGCCACGACGAGCAGCGCCCCGAAGCACACGATGTGGCGGGTGCGCCCGTCGAGACGCTCCCAGAGTCCACTCCCGTCCTGCGAAGGAACCGCAGAACCCCCTCGCGCCCTCGCCCTTTTTTGTCTGCCTCGCGCTCGAGCCATCGTCGGATGCTATTTAAGGATGCAATGATTCAAATCCACTTCGATCAGCGCTTCCTTCGATTACTTTGGGAACGCGAAAATAGGAGGCGTCCGCTTCGGGCGCGCCCCGGAGCGCTTCTTCATGCGAGATGCGCACGCGCGCCTGATCTTCCCGAAACACATTGCGCATATCCAGCACATGCGACAGGGTTGGAACGCCTTCGGTGTCGAGTTCCTCCAGTTTCGCTATGTAATCGAGCACCTCGCTCATTTCGCGGGCCAGCCGCACTTCTTCTTCCTCGGTAAAACGAAGCCGGGCCAGCGAAGCGATGTGTCGCACTTGTTCTGTGGTAACGGCCATGTATGAAAATCTCGTATGAAATGGCGAAAAAGTCAGTCGGAAACGGCGCCCAGCGGTTCGGCGAGACGCTCGCGCACAGCCTCCATCAGCGCGGGAATGTCCCGACGCGTCTTCCCTTCGAGGGAAATAGTCTCTCCAACGACCATACGCAACGCGCCGCCGCGAAGCAACCGTTTCTTTTCGTGCAGCAGCCGATAGCCGTCCACGATGGTTACGGGCGCTATCGGAACGCCCGCCTCCACCGCGAGGGAAAAAGCGCCCTTCCGAAACGGCTGAAGATACGGCCCGTACGAGCGCGTTCCCTCAGCAAACACCAGGACCGAATTGCCGCCGCGAATACGTTCTCCCGCTTTGCGCAGGCTCTCGAGGGCGCTCCGCGGATGGCTCCGGTCTATGAAAACCGACGCCGAATTACGTATGGCGAACCCCAAAAAGGGCACTTTGGCCAATTCTGTTTTGGCGATAAAGCCGAAGGAATAGGGAAGCGCGGCGCTCAAGGCAAGGATATCCAGCAAGTTCTGGTGATTGCATATAAATACGGCCGGACCGTCCCTGTCGATCCCGGCCCGGTCCGTCACCTGCACCCGAATGCCGCTCGCGCCCAGAATGACGCCGCCCCACACCCGCCCGTTCCGCTTGAAATTATGGGCGGTGGGCCAGATACGATGCGTACTCAGTTGCACCACGGCCATGACGACGGTCCAGAGCGTCGCCGCCGCAAGAAACCACAGGAAATGCAACCGGGCGATCCACGTCGCACACGTACTGTCCGGGACGTATCCGCCGGAATGTTGCCGATGCATGGAATTTCGAAGGTTTGATCAGAGCACCCGTAATCAGAGCATCCGTAAAATAGGGTTGAAGCGCGTAACTTACGACCGCTTCCGTACGTAGAGTTCAGGATGCCTTGATCGCAACGGATTGCATCAGCGCATCCTGCACGCAGCAGGGGCGTTTTTCGCATCTGTCGAAGAAGGCCCCGTTACTCCACCGAAAACAACCGAACGACATGCAAAGCAACTTGAACGACGTACAACAGGACTTGAACGATTTCTCCCGGGAAACGCTCGAAAAAATCAGGATCGGGGGCAATCAGCTCATCGACCGGGTCCGCGACGCCATCGAGGAAGGAACCGCCCGACGCATTCTGGTGCAACGGGGGGATCGAACCGTGATGGAGTTCCCGCTGGTCCTTGGCGTCGGAGGCGCCGCAGCCGCCATTATGATTGCGCCGACCCTCGCAGCCATCGGCGCGTTCGCGTCGCTCGCCAGCGATATCCAGGTGGTCATCGTACGGCGGAAAAGCGACGACGAGGCCGAGGCCGGGCAGGAAGAACCCGCCGAAGCGCCCGCAGAAGAACCCAAGGAAGCCTGATTCGGGAAACGTCCGGGGACGAGCGTCGTACGGGAACGGTTCTTCTGATCTTTTCCTGTCCCTTCCTGTTTGCGCGCTCGTCCCGTGTCGGCACGCCTCGTTACGTATCCGGATATTGAAGCCGCGGCGCAGCGCCTGACGGGCATTGCGCGGCGGACGCCGGTCCACACCTCTTCCACGTTCGATGAGCGGTTCGGGGCGCGCTTTTTCTTCAAGTGCGAATCGTTCCAGCGCACCGGTTCCTTCAAGTTCCGCGGCGCCTACCATGCGCTGTCGCTCCTGTCCGACGAGGGAAAAGCGCGGGGCGCGCTCACCTTTTCTTCAGGCAACCATGCGCAGGCGCTGGCCCTTGCGGGCCGCTTGCTGGACGTGCCCGTGACCGTCGTCATGCCGTCCGATGCGCCTCGCGTCAAGCAGGAAGCCACGCGGGGGTATGGCGCGGACATTATTCTGTACGACCGGGAAAGCGCTACGCGAGAAACGCTGGCCGCAGAGATCGCCGACGAGCGGGGCCTGTCTGTCATTCCGCCGTACGATCATCCCCACATTGTGGCCGGGCAAGGCACGTGCGCCCGCGAATTGCTGCAGGAAGTCGATACCCTGGACCTCCTCCTGACAGGCTGCGGAGGCGGCGGCTTGCTGTCGGGGTCGGCCATTGCCGCCAACGCCTTGCAACCGGCCTGCCGCGTGGCGGGCGTGGAGCCTGCAAACGCAGACGACGCCACACGTTCCTTTCGGACCGGCGCGCTGCATACGGTGCGCAATCCCGACACCATCGCCGACGGCGCCCGGACTCCCTCGCTGGGCGCTACAACCTTCCCTCTGGTGCGCGCCCATGTGGACGCCATGCATACGGTCCGCGAAGTTTCCATCGTGCGCGCCATGCATTTTCTGTGGCGCCGCATGCATCTGATCGTCGAACCCACCGGCGCCCTGGCCATGGCCTGGCTTTTCGAAGAAAACCGGCCCCCCTTGCCCGAACGGATCGGCGTCATTGTAAGCGGGGGCAATGTGGAATTTTCTACCGCGATGCGCTTGTTCAAGGCATTCGGGCTGGAATAAGGCGTGCGCACGCCCGCATCGCAACGCAGCGTGGCGCACGCTGGCTGCGTCATTCCTCATTACGTGGGGCCTACCACACTGCTTCGTCATTCCTTGCCAGCGCACTCCGCGATGCCTCTGATCTTCGCGGACTTAATCAGAGCATCCCTTAGGGCAATCGCAGGGAAATCGCAGGAAACGTCAGCCCTGAACCGGGTCGAACGAGGCGGGCTGCGCCGCCTTCCCCACCCGGCGATACGAACGATCGAAATACACCAGAGGCCGCTTGTCCGCGGCCCCCTCCCGGATATCCGTCACGCACCCCAACAGGATGGAATGGTCCCCTGCGTCGTACGCCGCATGGCGCACGCACAGTAGCACAGCCAGCACGTCCGCAAGCACGGGAAGGCCCTGTGCATCGATCCGGTAATCAAGCGCGCGAAATTGCTCGACGCCGGGCATATCCGGGGTGGCGAACCGATCCGAGAGACGGGCTTGCCCTTCGTGCAACACGTGCAACGCAAACCGATCGGCCCGCATCAACAGATCGTATATCCCGGCCTCCCGGCTGATATGAAACGAAAGCAGCGGCGGGCGCAGCGAGGCGCTCGTAAACGAACCGATGGTAATGCCGCGCATCTCCCGGCCATCGGAGGTCGTCACCACGGATACCGGCGAGGGCACCTGGCGCATGACCTGGCGCAGCGCCTCGCCCGTTTGGCCGGATGCTTCCGGCACAACTTCTGCACGCTCCGGCGCGACTTCTGCGCAGTCCGGCGCGCTCCGGTCTCCCCAAAGACGTCGATCAGCCTGGTGCGCCATCACGTAAACACATCCTTGACCTTGCTAAAGAAGGATTTATTCCGATCCGACCGATCCGGTCGAGGATGAAACGACGGTGAGTCGAGCATCCCGGACAACATCTCGCGCTCCTCGTCGGTGAGGCGTTCGGGCGTCCACACATGCACCCGGACCATTTCGTCGCCGCGCCGCGCCCCCTGTAATTCGGGCAGTCCTTTGCCTCGCATGCGCAAAATCCTGCCGGACTGCACGCCGGGATCGATCTGAAGACGCGCGCGGCCCGTCAGGGTGGGCACGTCCACGGCGGCGCCCAGGACCGCCTGGGGAAACGAAATATACAGATCGTAAAATATATCCAGACCCTCGCGCGTGAAATGCTCGTGGCGCTTCTCCCGGATCTCGACGCGCAAGCCGCCCGCCGGCCCGCCCCGGACCCCTGCATTCCCCACCCCGCGCACCGTCAGATAATTCCCTTCCTGTACCCCTTGGGGGACACGAATATCTATGGTTTCCTCTCCTTTGACGCGCCCTTCGCCGCCGCACGACGCACAGGGCGTGCGCACCACCCGGCCTTCGCCGCGGCATACCGAGCAGGCTTGCACATTGATGAATTGTCCGAAGACGGAGCGCGAAACCTGTCTGATTTCTCCTGCGCCGTTGCATGCAGAGCATGTGGCGTACCCCGCTTCGCGCGCCTCGGCGCCCGTCCCGCTGCACGGTTCGCAAACCAGAAACTTGCGCACTTTGATTTTTTTCTCGACCCCCTCGCTGATTTCTTCGAGCGTAAGCGGAAGCGTTATGCGAAGATCGCTGCCCCCACGCCCGCCAGCGCGCCTGCGCTCGCGGCGCTGCCCGGTAAACATTTCGTCGAAAATCGTCCCGGATCCGCCAAAAATGTCGCTGAACGCACTGAATATATCGTTGACGTCATGGAAACCGGCGGGACCCGCGCCGCCATTGCCGTGCACGCCGGCATGGCCAAACCGGTCGTATTGCCCGCGTTTTTTGGGATCGGACAAGACCTCGTACGCCTGCGCGACTTCCTTGAATTTCTGCTCGGCCTCGGGATTGTCGGGGTTCCTGTCGGGATGGTACTTGAGCGCCCGATCCCGAAAGGCACGCTTCAGGGTATCTGCATCCGCGTTGCGATCGACGCCGAGTATGTCGTAATAGTCGGTGGCCATGGGAAAAGATCAGTGCATCTCCGGGTCGAAATGTCCGTTCGTGAGGGGCCGCAAAAATCCTGCCGCATCCGTAGAAAACGGGAAAACACGCCAAGGTGGCGCACAAAACATACGAACGAACGCAAGATAACGATTCCGTCTGCCGAAACCTGACGAAAGCGGCGGACGGCGTCAGGCGGACACGATCACCTTGCTGTGGCGCAGGATGTGTTCGCCCATGCGATACCCTTTCTGCGCCTCGCCCACCACGACGCCGGGCGGAGTTCCTTCCACATCCTGCTGCATGACGGCCTCGTGCACCTGCTCGTCGAACGGCTGTCCAACCGCCTCAATAGGCTCGACCTGTTCTTTCGCCAACTCGTCCATGACCTTCCGGTGCACCAGTTCGAACCCTTCCTTCAATGCATAGTAGGCTGGACCAGGTTTTTCCGTCTGCTGCGCCTCTACTTGTTCGGCGGCGTCAAGAGACCGCCCGAAATCGTCCAGTACGTCCAGAAACCGCTGTATCGCGAGGCGCTTGCCCAGGCCGGTCAGGGCGACCTTTTCTTCGTCGGTCCGGCGCCGGTAATTCCTGAATTCGGCTTCCTTGCGCAACAGGCGATCTTCCGCCGCCTGCAGTTGTTTGCGCAAGGCTTCGGTTTCGGCGGCAAGGGGTTCTGCAGTCGTTGCTGTTTCAGAAGCTGTTTCGGAAGCGGCTTCGGGTTCGTCCGCAAGGGGTTCTGCAGGGCGATCCGCTTCGGACGGCGCGGCGCCGTCTTCCGTCGGTTCCGCCACGGTATGGGTATCGTGCTCGCTCAAGGCGTATGACAACCGATTGGTTCAGGGTTTCCGCGAAAAAGCAGATGAAAACGCCCAACACGTAAACATGTTCGCCAAACCCACAATCCAATAAACCGGTTTATTTCGCCGGAGGCGATACAATAACAACGCGCGATGTCGTATTTTCAGGAAATACATTCCCGTTCTTTCCTCGCACGGTCTTTACGATTCGTCATGCGCTTTCTTTCCAATATGGCCGCGGCCGCCCTGGGTACGCTGGTCGCTCTCGGGCTCCTCATTCTTATCGGCATGTTTCTGGCGTTCGTCTTTTCGGCGATCTCCTTGTCCAGCAATACCACGCCGAGCGTCCGCACCGGCACGGTGCTCACATTGGACCTCACGAGGCCCATTCCTGAAACGGCCTCCATGGACGCCTTCGACCAGTTTGCAGGGAGGCGGTCGAATTATAGTCTGATGGGCCTTACGGATGCGCTGGACAAGGCGGCGGGCGACGAACGCATCGACGCCCTGTGGATCCGGATCAAGGGGATTTCGGGGTTGAGCGCCAGCGCGCACGAGGTCCGCAAGGCCCTGTTGCGGTTTCGGGAAAGCGGCAAGCCCGTGTTCGCCTCGAGCGACGATTATATGACCACGGAATCGACCTACTATCTGGCGTCGGCGGCCGACAGCGTCTTTGCTTCCCCGGAAGCCATGTTCGAATTCAATGGTTTTTCCATGAAGACGTTTTTCTACTCCGGGCTGGTTGAAAAACTCGACATCGAGCCGCAAATCATCCGGGCGGGATCGTTCAAGTCCGCCGTAGAGCCGTACCTGCGGCGAGACCTCTCCCCGGAAAACGAAGAGCAACTCGCCGCGCTGCTGGATTCGTACAACCGGACGTTCCTGCATGCGGTCGCAGAAAGCCGGGGAACAACCTCCGAGGCGCTGGACGAACTCGTAAACCGGAAAGCCATCTTCTCGGCGAAGGAAGCCCATGAGGCCGGGCTGATCGACGACCTGTTCTACCGCCATGAGGTGGTGAAGCACATTAAAAAACGCCTCGGCTACAGTCCGGGGGCGGATTTGCACACGATGTCGCTGGAATCCTATGGATTTACGCCGAACTCCGAGGCGGGCCGGTCGACGAACATGGATGGAGAAATCGCCGTGGTGTACGCCGAGGGCACGATCCTCAACGGAAAAAGCTCCCCGGCGGATTTTCTGGGCGGCAAGCTGCTTGGATCGGAAAGTTTTGCGCGGGATATGGAAGAAGCGCGGGAAAGCGACTATGTGAAGGCCGTGGTTGTGCGCATCAATTCCCCGGGCGGATCGGCGGCGGCGTCCGGCGCCATGTGGCAGGCCGTCCATCGGACCGCGGAAGAAAAGCCCGTGATCATTTCTATGGGGAACGTGGCGGCGTCGGGCGGCTACTGGATAGCGACGGCAGGCGACGCGATTCTTGCCGATCCTATCACAGTGACGGGCTCCATTGGCGTGTTCGCCATGTTCTTCGACGTCGGAAAAGCGTTCGAAAACAAACTGGGCATTACGACGGACGGCGTGCAAACAAGCCCCTTCGCAGACATGCTGTCCGGGGTTCGTACGCTCAATCCCTACGAACGACAGATGTTGCAGGGCTGGGTAGACGAGATGTACGATGCGTTCGTCGATCTTGTGGGCACGCATCGCGGGCTGGACGAAGCGACGGTGCGGAGCATTGCGGAAGGGCGCGTGTGGTCCGGGGAAGATGCGCTGGGCATTGGCCTGGTGGATTCCCTCGGAACGTTACAAGACGCCATTGCGCTGGCCGCCGACAAGACCGACCTGGGCGAAGGCCCCTGGCGGCTGCGCATGCTGCCGCGTCCGAAAACGCCCTTCGAGACCCTCAACGACCTGCTGATGATGAAGGGACAGGCGACCTGGCTGCAATGGACCCGATCCCCGGCGGAGCAGCAATGGATGGATCGGGTCCGCGCTCTGTCGGCGCATACCCGCGACGCCGGAACGGTGCAGGCGAGGATGCCCCTGGAGATAACGGTGCGGTAGGGGGCGGAACGGGTTTGGCGTAATCATGACGTCTGACGAGGCAGGACAGGCCATAGCCCATGCTACAATGCAAGCATTGTGGCATGGGGTGGTTTTTCGTTCAACTTCCTTGTCATGGCCTCCAGCGACGGGAGATGGGGCGTACCCAGTATCTCCAGCCAGCATTTCCGATCGTCGCTTTTCGAACGAATCGGACCAGCATACAGTGCAAGCGGACCATCCAGATTCGCTACAATCATGTTTACCTCATCCGGCGTCCAGTCCCGCGAGATCAGATCGTCAAGCGGCAACGCCGTTTGCGTTCGGATATACTCTGCCAACAGGTCCTGCACTATCCATATCGTGCGTCCACCCCAACTATTTGCAGCCTCGGATTTGGCGACAAGCTGAGACGCCATGCGAGCCCATACCTGACGCGTATTCACGCCAGGACACCTCACGTCATCTTTTGCAGGCGTATGCGCAAACAGCACAGCTCGTTTGAATGCTGACTTGATGTCCGTTCCCGCCGCACGGTTCCCGCCAGACGTAGAGCACGTCATGACTTCCACAATGACAGGCGCAGCATTGGGGTCTGTACCACGCAAAACATAGTCCAAACGATAACTGAAAGATTTTCCTGCCTGGCTCTTCTCTCGCAGCGTAATCTCGGACCATATGGAGACTTGTTCCCCGGGCTGAAAGCCTGCGAGCCTGAAAATCTTGCGGGCAAGGGCATAATGCTTATCTGTTACGCCCTCTGGACCAAATGAAAAAAGACGATGCGGGCAAATAGCCCAAACGTTTCCATGGCTCGCGCGAACCGAACAAACACCACAGGGAAGCCAACCATCCGTTTGGCGACCAAGCGACTGTGCGAAGAGGTGCCCCAGCGTGGGATCGCGGGCCTCTACCCGCGCCATGTCCCGATTCCCGCCGCCATCGCATACCGATTCCGTAAATGGACACCATGCCCGCCTGCAGATATCCAGGTCCATGCCAGACTCTTCAAGCGGCTGGCCGTATAGCTCCGCGACTACAGGCATAACGCTTCGGCGATACTTGTAGCCACGGCCTTGGCCATGGGCGGGGGAACGGCATTCGCCACCTGTCGATGTTGATCGAGATCGCGTACGCTGCCCGTTCTTCCCCGAATAGGACCCGTGAAAACATGCGTGTCGGGAAAGCCCTGCAAACGAGCCGCTTCGCGCGGCGTAACGTACCTGTCTTCTGTCGGATGGTATGGAGCTTCTCCGCAACGCAGCGTAGGAGCAAACGACGCACGATCCAAACGGCGAAACTTGGTCGTGTCCTTTCTCGTGAGCTTCCTCATAATATGCGGTGGAACATCGGGAGACTTCGAGAGCCAGAGACCCTCGGGCACATAGGCAATGCGTTCTCTGTCTCTCGGCGGCGTTATGTCGATATGATTCTCCAGAAAGGGATTTTCATTACGCTCAACCGGTGGAGGCATGTCGTTCAAAGCATCGCCAACGGTTCTTCGGACGCCATTGCCTAACGGAAAGTCAAATCTCTCCTGTTCGCTCGGAAGACATACAAGAATAGCGCGCTCGCGGCGCTGAGGCAACCCATAGTGCAGTGCGTTCAGGGGACGAACGTGCATTTTGTAGCCAAGCGCCTTAAACCCCGAAGCAAGCGCATGTATGGCTGGCTGCCCACCCGGCATTTTCGCCCTCAGGAAATATGGAACCTGTTCGATCATGACAGCCTTGGGCTGAAAAACCTTTGCAAATCGGACCATCTCGAAAACCAGCATCCCGCGCGGGTCGTCTATTCCGCCGCGCTTCCCGATTTGGCTGAAGGGCTGGCATGGCGGGCCGCCGTGGAGCAATCCCAGTTCGCCTTGGCGCATCCCGAGCGTATCCCGTAATCGCTCTGCGTCTACAAGTCGAACATCCACATTCCAGACAGTCTTCCTGCGAGCGTTGCGACGAAGCGTATTCGCGCAGTGAGGATCGAAGTCGATTGCGCAAACCGTCTCGAAACCGGCTTGCCTCACGCCGATGTCCATCCCGCCCGCGCCAGAAAAAAGACTTAAGGCAAACTGCTTCACGATACCGCCACGTTTGGTTTGCTTGTTTTTCGGGTAAAAAGCCTTCTGCCCGTTATCCTCTTCCCAAAAAGAGGCAGAAAATCATGGGCCGCCACCCTGCCAACCCTGGAATGTGAGTATACGAAAATTAAAGCGAAAATATCTGTTTTTGATCCTCAATACGCTCTTGCGATCCAGGCAGCATACGCGGATCGTCCGGGGGCCTGCGCTACGCCTCGCCGTCCGGCGGTGAGTGGCGTGGACGCGGGGCCAGGACAGGCCACGCTATGGCCCCGGCCCGGACGGCGGCAAGCAAGGCCACCGGCAGGAATGCCGCAGGAAACGGCTGCGGGACGAACGGGGAGATCAGGATGGAAATGCCTGTCGCCGCCGAGGCCGCCGCCATGTAGATGGCCAGCAGGCGCGAGGGCGTGCGGCGCACGAGGAGCAGGACCGCCGCCAGCGCATGCACAGGCCATGCCCAGAAAAGGTGCCGGTTCGCGTTCGTGACGTCGTGGTGCGAAACGAACCAGAGGTAGGCGATCAACAGGCCCGTCAGGCCGATGGCCAGAAAAAGGGGCGCATCCAGCGTGCGAACCAGGCCGGGACGCCGCAGGGTCCACGTTAGGGCTACGGCGAAAAAGGCCCAGGCCGCCATCGTCTCCCAAGGGAAACGTCGGCCTTGCGCGCCGTATCCTGCAACCCAGAGCAACGTATCGGTGCGGGCGACAAGCGGGCGCGTAGCCTCTTCCGTCCGTATATTCGCCTCGCCGAAGGCTTCCATAAGGTATTCGGGCAAAAACATGCGCGCGCGCCAATCCGCAGGCCGGTCCACGGAAGCGCCGAGCAGCATATCGATGCCGGCGTCCAGAAAAGGAACGGCGCGCTGGTACGGATCGATGAGCGCCCGAAAGGTGTGCATGGAGGGTTCCATGGGGGGTTGCATGGGGGATTCCATGGAGGGCTGCATGGGGGGTTGGGCATAGGGTTGCGCCTTGCCCGAAGTATCCGGCGGGTGCAGGATTTCCTCGCCCAGCGCCGCCTCCAGAATATCCCGAATGCGCGTACTGCAATTGTCGAATAGAAAATGGTAGCGGTAGCGGCGGTTTTCCGGGCGCAGGTTGACGGCGAGCAGGTCCAGCAGGCGTTGCTGCTGTGCGGGCGCAAGGTTCAGCGTTTGTTCAATGATGGGACGGCCCTGGCCCTGATACGCCCGGAAACTGGCTTCGAATCCGTACGCGGAAAGGGTATAATCAAGGTTGCCGTGCAGGAATTTGAGCACGAAATGACCGGCCTCGAAATCGAACGTGCCGTAGTTGTACGTGATATCCAGGCCGCGCTCTTCGTCCGTAATCCGCAGGGCGCTATGTCCCCAAAGCGAGTATATTTCAGAACCGGGAAGAATGGTCAGCAGCGATACGCGCAGACGCGGCGGGGCGGGCGCTTCTTGCGAAATGGGGGGAGATTTGAGGGATGCGGGCGCGGGTTGACGTGCGGCGACGGCGGACTGACGTACGGTGGCGGCAGACGCATTTTCGGGAAGCATTGCGGCGAAAACCGTCGCAAAAACGACCGCAACCCATAAAATTCTGAAAAAGAGTGGCATCCGGGGCACAAGACAAGTATGTTTCCGCGCATGGAAATAGCATCACACATACAATCTCGCAAACAGGTCGGGTTCCCGCCGCATGTTTTTTGACGTTTTTATAACAATACGTAGGGCAAGGCCATGAACCGCACCGAACGCGCCAAACACGTCCTGTCCGCGTTGCGCAACGTCATTGCGCGCCCGGAAACGGAATTATCCCACAAAAATCCCTACGAACTTATCGTAGCGGTCATCCTGTCGGCGCAGTGTACGGATGCGCGGGTGAACATGGTAACGCCCGCCCTGTTCGAAACTTTCCCGAACGTGCGCAGCCTGGCCGAGGCCGAGCCCGAGGAGGTGTTTCCCTGGATCCGATCCATTTCGTTTCCGAACAACAAGGCGAAGCACCTCGTAGCGATGGCCCGCCGCGTCATGGAAGCCTACGACGGACGCATTCCGAATACGGTGCAGGATTTGATGACGCTGCAAGGCGTAGGACGCAAAACGGCGCAGGTGGTGGCTTCCGTAGCGTTCGACCGGGCCGCGCTTCCGGTAGATACCCATGTCTTTCGCGTAGCCAACCGGATCGGGCTGGTGGAGCATGCGGATACGCCGCTGAAGGTCGAACAGGGGCTGAAGCAGATCATTCCCGAAACGGCGTGGGGCGAAGCGCATCACTTGCTCATTCTGCATGGCCGCTATACGTGCACGGCCCGTGCGCCGTCCTGCGATGCGTGCGCGGCGTCGGAGGCGTGCCGGTATGGTGCGGAAACGAGGCGGCTTCCCGAACCGCTGGACGGCCTCGATCCGGCGTGCGGGAAGTATTATTGCAAGACGCGCCGCCAGTACTTCGACGCGCCGGATCGGCATACGGACCGCCATGGAACCGAGCAGATTTGCTGTCCTCTTTGCGGCTCCATGAACGTATTTTACAGCAAGACGGGCGCCACGACCCGGAAAGTCCGGGATTACAGGGTATAGGGCAGGATATAAGGATGAGGATATCAGGATATTAGGGGTATAGGATGCGCTGATCAAGTTCTGTACATTTTGTGGTCGCGCAATCGGGCGGCCTGCGCGTCTGCGCGCCTGCGCATCCGTCCCCCATATTCGCACCACGCCACGAAGCATACCGTACCGCAACGCAGTGAATCCCGCAAAACGCCACATATTGATTATTCTGGATGGATACGGCCTGGCCGAGGACCCTTCGGCAAGCGCCATCGCCCGGGCCCGCAAACCGTTCCTGGACCGACTTTTCGCCACATGGCCGCACGCTCGCCTTGAAGCATCAGGTAGACCGGTCGGTCTACCTGACGGCCAGATGGGGAACTCCGAAGTGGGCCATATGAATCTCGGGGCAGGACGCGTAGTCTACCAGGAAATTACGCGCATCGACAAGGCCATCGAAGACGGGGATTTTTTCGAGAACAAAACCTTGCTGGCCGCCGTGCGCCATGCCGCCGAAAGGGGATCCCGGCTACACCTCTTCGGGCTGTTTTCGGACGGGGGCGTGCATGCTTCCCTGCACCATGTGTACGCCTTGCTCCGCCTGGCCGCAGGGGAGGGATTGACCGGAGATCGGGTGTGCGTCCATGCTTTTACGGACGGGCGAGACACCGATCCGAACGGCGGCCTCGGGTATGTGCGCGATTTCGAAAAGAAGGCGCAGGAAATCGGAGCGGGCCGGATTGCGTCGGTCACGGGACGCTACTACGCGATGGACCGGGACCAGCGCTGGGAGCGCATCGCACGGGCGTACAACCTGCTGGTGCATGGGCAGGGCGAAGTATTTCCCGATGCGGCGACAGCCCTCGAAGCCCACTACGAGCGCGGAATTACGGACGAATTCGTGGAGCCGTCATGGATCCAGGGCGCCTCTTTGCAGACTGTGCAGCAGGGAGATGCGGTTATTTTCTACAATTTCCGGGGAGATCGGGCCCGGCAAATGACGCGTGCGTTCACCGACGCCCGGTTCGCCGGATTCGAGCGGGAGCCTGTTGCAGACCTTTGCTTCACCCTGTTTTCGCCCTACGACGAAACGTTCGACTTGCCGGTCGCCTTCCCGAAAATGCATCTTCAACAAACGTTGGGCGAGGCGATCGCAGCGCGGGGCGGGAGGCAGCTGCGCATTGCGGAAACGGAAAAATACGCGCACGTCACCTACTTTTTCAGCGGCGGGCGCGAAGAAGCGTTCGAAGGAGAAGATCGCATCCTGGTCCCTTCCCCGAAAGTGGCTACCTACGATCTCGAGCCGGAAATGAGCGCAGCGGAAATAGCCCGCCGCGCCGCCGATGCGCTGGCCAAAGAGACGTATAATTTCGTATGCCTGAATTTCGCCAACCCGGACATGGTGGGGCATACGGGGGATTTCGAGGCGGCTGTCCGGGCGGTCGAAGCCGTAGACGCCGCGGCGCGGGTCGTCGTGGAAGCGGCTATTGCGCATGGCTATTCGGCGAGCGTCATTGCTGATCACGGGAACGCCGACCGGATGCGGAACCCGGACGGAAGCCCGCACACGGCGCATACGACGGCGCTCGTGCCGCACCTTATCGTCCGGCAAGGGTTCGAGGGGCCCATCCGCGACGGCAAACTCGGCGACGTAGCCCCCACCATCCTGGCCCTCCTCGACGAACCGATCCCGGAGGAAATGACGGGGGATGTGCTGGTATAGGGGGGGATATGTTGGTAACAAAATTGTTGCCTATTCTATTTCAGTATTTACTTGACAATTCCAGCCAATTTATTCCGTATATCCCGAGCGATTTCGAATACTTCTTCGGACACCTCGGTCTCCAGACCGATCTCTTGCCGAAACGCAGTAACCAATGGCGATAATACATGATCCAGCGAATATTCCTCTATCAAAGCAAGCAAAGATTCATACCCAAGAGAGACACTAAAGGCCAATAATGCACGTATAGCAGCAGTGGACACATTATCAGTTTCCGCAAGAAAGCCCAGAACCATTTGGACATCTCGCTTGCAGGTATCTTGGTTGTCAAGGTAACGCCATGCAAGGCTACGATTTTCAATATTGACAGAGGGTTGAATTAATTGCCAAAGAATAAGACCCTTATTAGTTGCAGCCATTCGTACAATTTCGATAATTTGAAGTATCGTATTATGTACGAATCTATCTATTATATCATTGCATAAAAGAAGAGCTTCACTAAAATTATCCATCATGCTTAATAAATTGACTTTATGCAATAATGCCTGGGCAATATTCAACGACATTACTAACGAATCATTTTCACCAAATTGAGTCAATACTTCATTACAAACATCAAGAGATTTTTGTATTTTATTTTCTTGTTTAAATATAAGACTTTTCTGAATCAATGCCTGAACTACACATCCAATAATTACAGGAATATCACTGTCACTAAACCTTTCTACAACTTCTTCGTATAAATTCAATGCATCATTCACTTGATTTAATTGTATCAATGCTATTCCTTTATTCATGAACGCCTGAACCACAAATTGACGAATTTCAGGTATATCAATATTATCAAATCTATGTATTATTTCATCATTTAATGAAATGGATTCTTCTGTCTTGTCTAAAATTCCTAAAATGGCACCTTTGTTTGCGAAAGCATGTGCCACAATAATAATGATTTGAATATCTTTACTATCGTCAAATTTTTCTATGATATTATCATAGATATCCATAGCTTCTTTGGTTTTATTTAAATAACTTAAGGCAACAGCTTTATTTATGTAAATTTGTAAAATGTTAGAAGTCATTTGATATGTATTATTATCAAATTTATCCAAATAATGATCATATATATCTATTTCTTCAGAAATTCTATTTAATTTCCCTAATGTGTTAGCTTTATGTATCATAACCTGCTTAATGATTTCAATAAGATCAGGTGTATTATTTTCAGAAAAACGTTCTAATATATTATTGCAAACAATAATAGATTCGGAATCTCGATCTAAATACGTCAATGAAATACTTTTATTGAGAAGTGCTCTAGCGACAGCTTTGTTTATATCCAACATATTTATTGTATTAGTGTCGTTTATAATATTATCATAGATATATTCAATATTATTACATATATCAATTATGGCTTCATAATTTTTGTTTTTTGACATTTTTATTGCCTCCTCTATCAATTCAAAAATTCGTTGCTCCTCTTTATTAGAATAATAATCTCTATATTTATTTCGCAATTCAAAAAATTGACGGTAAAAATCATTAATAAAACCTTTGTTTCTTATAGATGACTCCTCAATTTCTTTTACTATTTTATGTTCAATTTCTTCCAATTCATCGTTGGAATAGAACGCCATCATGAATTGAATTAATGCCTGCACTACTTTTCTGGATTCTCCGTTACGAAGCAGGTAGTATATATTGTATAGTCGCTCCGTGAGGTAATATCGTTTACGCCGGGGGGTTCCACCCTTTTCTTCGACGACGCCTCGCTCTATGAGGCGTTGCAGGAGCGCACTGCATTGACTTGTATCCAGACGCGCCAGGTTGGCTATCTCCCGAGTGGTTGCTGGCTTCCAGAGCTTGGCGAGGGCAAGGTAGACTCGCCGTTCCTGCGCAGCAGAAAGGGCTTCGATATGACTTCTGAAATATTCCGTATGCTCATCGATCATCTGAAACAAGTCCTGCATCAAGGCACGAAAGGAAAGAGCGGCTCCGAAGCCAGCTATAATCGCAAGCAGGCGAGGATTTCTTCCTGTCAGAATTTCGAGAGATCGTATTTTTCCCATTACTGGAGCTTGTCCAGAGACGGTTTCCCAGAGCGTGGCGCACTCTGAAGAAGAAAGAGGCCGCAACGTGAGGATTCGAAACAGGTCGTACAGTGCTTGTTTTGGATTATCGATTTCCTCGAACCGGCTGGTGGCGCTTGCCAGTAACATAATACGAGGTTCGGTTTGCAGTGTTTTTCGTAAACGCCAACCCGTATTTTCATCCGCAGCGTCTCGAAAGATCATATTCAGATTTTCAACAACAAGTAGCAAACGTTTGCCTTCCCTGTCCGCAAAATCGAGCAGTGCTCCAAGGCAACGCTCCTCAAGTGCTTGATCGTCCCGAATACTTTGCAACTCCTCCCACGTACGGCGTATATTTTCTTGCTCCTCCTTATCAGAAACTTGCGCCGCCAATCGGTCCAAACACTCCAACCAAAATTCTCCACATGTACTGACTTCATAACTTTCTTCGGCAAAGACGATCGGAAAAATGCGAGACGACATCGTAGCATCCCGACGTATTTCGATCACCACACGAAGCAGTAGCGTTGTTTTTCCGCTACCTCGAGGCCCGATTACAAGGACATGCTGATTCGAATTTCCCGTATTCTCGTGCAGCGTTTCAACAATGGAATCGAATTCGTTTGTTCGTACACAGAATGACTGAATCAGCTCATCGTCGGACAGAAATCCGGGGTTGTATTTTTTTAACTTCAAGGCCATGGTGTCAAGTATTTTATGTTCAAGATAATCGAGCGGAAATGGGTCTGAAATGGCTGCCATTTTGCGCTCGCCACCAATCTTCAAGCAGCCCAGATACAAACCGGTATCCGCCCGTTTCTTTGGAAAGGTATCCGTCATGCTCAAGCATACGGAGCATATTTAGGATAAAGCCCTTTCCTTCTCTCTCCGGAGTATGATAATACCGCATGTACCCTTCGATAGATGCGTGATCCAGATAACCACTATTGACCGCGGCTTCTGTCAACACCTCCATGGCGATCCTGTAATCGCCATCTCCCAATGCCATTCTCAAACGCCCTTCATAGTGTTCAAGATCGATCCTGCCGCGGATGCCAAGCATATGGTTAGAATACACGCGTTCTATGTCTTCATGGGTGGCTTCACTCTTGCCTGCACGGCGCAAATCCTCGTGAAGATAATCGAAAAACTGCTGGATGTGGTGCGGAATACAGCATCGCAGCTTGCGACACATTTCCCGGCGAAGAGCCGGGGAAAGTTTGATCTCGTAATTGTTCGCCAACGCTTCAAGGCATCGACTGGCCGTATCTTCGTCCCACGGCCCCAGCTCGAGAGGAGTAAAGATATTCGCCTGGGCGCTGAGTCCGGCAGTCCTCAAGGTCGGTTCAAGACCGATGCTGCCGAATACGATCATACGGATATTTCGATGGGCTTGCCCCACTTTTCGGAGCCAACTCATGAACTCGTCGACGGCTTTCATTCTGTCCGGCGTAATACGATAATCCGATCCTTTAAGTAGTCGATTAATCAGGAGCGGCAATTCGTCAAGGGCCAGCACCACGGGTTTGTTATGCTTATCCATAGCGGCAAAGATGGCATCCCCTTTCTGCTTCCAATTACCCTTGTCGACCCCGGCTCGCAAACTGACCTGGAGTTGGGAAATCCCCAATTTGTCAATCGGACCCTGTCGCAGGAAGTTGATAAATCCGCTTTTGACCCGGGACCATATCCCCTGAACCGCCCTGGTCCGGGTCGCAATTTCTGCGATAGCGTCCATGGGGTCTTGAGCGGCCTCAAGGTCAACGAAGAGCGTCGCGAACTCGCCCGTCTTTTCCAGGCACCGCAGCGCTTCACGGATCAGGCTCGTCTTGCCCATCCTTCGTTGTGCGGTAAGCAATGTATGACGACGACCTTCCTCGATACGCTCGATGAGCGCTTCCAACTCGGCTTCCCGGTTGAAGAAGTTCTCTCCGTCAACCCAGTTGCCTCCCGCTTTCTTCAATGTGTCCATGGCGCTCTTGGGAAATGGTTCACAACGACTTTGTTGCCAACAATATAGTTGCCAACAACATTGTTGTCAAGTGTTGCGGAAAATTTTTTTCGGGCGTGCCGTGAATGCTCGTATTCCTTCGGAGGCCCGGGCCATACCCGGGGCGCCTGGCATACATCCCGAACGCCGCGGCGAACCATAGCTCGGCGGCCTCTACCCTGTCGTCCGTAGCCGGTGCTTCTGCTGGTCGATCAGGACGGCGCCGACGATGATGGCGCCTATAATGATTTCCTGGACGTAATTCGGCAAACCCAGCATGTTGCTGCCGTTGCGGAGCACCGCCATGATCAGCGCCCCGACGATGGACCCCACTACGCTGCCCTCCCCGCCGCTCAGGGAGCCTCCGCCGATCACCACGGCGGCGATAATGTCCAGTTCCAGCCCTACGGCGGTCGTAGGATCGCCTACCGTGAGATAACTGTACTGCATCACCCCGGCAATGCCGGTCAACAGGCCGCCCAGCGCATAGATCGCGATTTTCATGCGGTCCACCTTGACGCCGCAGAGTCGGGCGGTCTGTTCGTTGGACCCGATGGCGAAGGCGTACCGCCCCAGCACGGTATATTTCAACAGCACGGCGGACACAACGAGGAGCGCCAGCGCAAGCCATACCCCCGGCCCGAAAATGAGCCACGAGGGCTCAGGGTCGATCAGCATGAGGTTCGTAAGCCAATTGTCCGGGGTAGGCACGGTCTGTTCCTTGCCGATCCATTTGGCTATGCCCCGCACGATCTGCATGGAGCCCAGCGTAACGATAAAGGGCACGATGCGAAATTTCGTGATGACGAACCCGTTGAAGGCGCCTACGCCCGTACAGGCCAGCACTCCCGCCGCAAGCGCGAGGAGCGGCCAGAAAAGTCCCGGATCGCCGCCAGGCAGGTTCAGCGCCGTCGCCACGATGACCGTAGTCAACGCAATCTGCGAGCCGACGCTCAGGTCAATGCCTTCCGAAACGATAATGAATGTGGTGCCGAACGCAGCAATCCCGATGATGACGCTCTGGGTCAGGATCGTCTTGATGTTGTAGAACGACGTGAAGGCGGACGGCGTCAGGATGGCGAACAGCACGAACACGAAGACCAGCCCCAGCAAGGGGCCGAGCTCCGACAACATAGCCTTGTAATTTCGCTGCTTCTTCATGCGTCGTATCCAGAGGTGGCGAACTGCATAATACGATGTTCCGTCCATTCCGGCACAGGGAGCACGGACGAAAGGCGGCCCTTGTGCATCACGCCCAGCGTATCGCACACGCCCAACAATTCGGGCAGGTACGAACTGATCATGACAATGGCCTTGCCCTGTTCCGCAAGGCGGTGGACGAGTTTGTATATCTCGGCCTTGCTTCCGATATCGATCCCCCGGGTGGGTTCGTCGAGGAAAAGAATGTCGTTGTCTTGCTGCAAGAGGCGCGCCAGGCACACTTTCTGCTGGTTTCCGCCCGAAAGTTCGTCCGCCCGCTGTTCGACGGACCCGGTCCGAATGCGCAATGCGTCGATCCAGCGCGCCCCGTCGCGGCGTTCCTTGCCCAGTTGCAAAAATCCGGCCCGGCTGTAGCGCCGCAAGTCGGACAGCGTCAGATTGAACACGAGGGACAGATTCAGCGCCAGCCCTTCCTCCTTCCGGTTTTCGCTCAAAAGGTCCAGTCCCTTGTTGAGCGCCGCCCGCGGGGTCATCCAGGCGACGCGCAACGCTTCGCCGCCCCGGATGGACAAGGCGCCGGAACGGGCCGGCTCCAGCCCGAACAGCGTCCGCACCGTTTCGGAACGCCCGGCGCCCACCAGGCCCGCAATGCCCATGATTTCTCCTCGCCGCAGCGTAAAACGAACGTCGGCGGGAAGCCCCTGCCGCCCCTGCAAACCGGAAACGTCCAGCAGCGGGGCGCCTATTTCGTGGCCGCCCGAAGGGAACAGTTCATCCACCGAACGGCCCACCATGTCTTCTATAATGCGGGGGATGGACGTATCGGCCACCCGTCCGGTAGAAATCATCTTGCCGTCGCGCAGCACGGTGTAGCGATCGCACACCTCCTGCACTTCTTCCAGAAAATGGCTGATGTACAGGACCGCGATCCCCTGCGCTTTCATGCGGCCGATGGCCTCGAACAAGGCTTGCGTGTCGGCGGCGGACAGCGAACTGGTGGGCTCGTCCATGACCACGATCCGGGCGTCGAAAAGCAGCGCGCGGGCAATTTCGACGAGTTGCTGCTTGCCGATGCTCAGGTCGCTTACCCGGGCGTCGGAGGCAATCTCCTGCTGCCCCAGGTCCTCCAAAGCCTGCTCCACTTCGCGGGTCCGGGGGCGAAGCCAGCCGTAGCGGGCATGTTCGTCCCCGAGGGTCACATTCTCCTCGACAGTCAGATGCGGCGCCAGCACCAGTTCCTGGTAAATCATGCTGACGCCCGCCGCCCGCCCATCCAGCGGATTCGAAGGCGCATACGGCGCGCCGTACAGGGTCATGCTTCCCGAGTCGGGCCGATACGCACCGCTCAGAATCTTCATGAGCGTGCTTTTCCCAGCGCCGTTCTCCCCTACGAGGGCATGCACCTCGCCCGCGTGCGCATGCAAGTTCACGCCCTGGAGCGCGTGCACCGGACCGAACGACTTGCGAATGCCCTCAAGGCAAAGTACGGGGGACGCCATGGATTGCGCCGCAGGGCTGATGGTTAATCGTTGAGCCAGCGGTCGAAGTCGGGATGCAGCAGTTCCTGAATCTCGGCGTCGTCGATGTTGTCGGGCGTTACGAGAATGGTGCGCGTATCCATCCGTTCCGGGACGGTTTGCCCCTGTATGATGGATACGGCGGCCTTTACCCCCTCGTACCCCATCCCGACGGGGTCCTGCACCACCAAGCCGTGCAGGGTTCCGGCCCGCAACCCATCCAGCAACACCGAATTCACGTCGAAGCCGATCAGCGTCACCTCCCCTGCGCGCCCCGCCGTTTCCAGCGCGCGCAACATGCCTTGCGTGGCGGTTTCGTTGGGCGTGAAAATGGCGTCGATTTCCGGAAACCGGTTCAGAATATTCTGGGAGACCTGAAGCCCAAGCGCCATCGTGGCGCCCGCATACATATTATCGACCAGCAATTCGGCGTCCGGGGCATATTCGTTCAACGCGTCGAGAAAACCGCGCTCCCGGTTCGAGGTGCTTGCGGAGCCTTCCTGGTACCGCAACAACACCACCTTTCCGGACCCGCCAAGTTGCTCGGCCAGGTATTGTCCGCCGATTCTCCCCCCCTCGTAGTTGTTCGACGCAATGAAACTGGATTGCGCATCCGATTCCAGCCCGGAATCGATGACCACCACCGGAATGCCCCGGGCCACGGCGGCCTCTACCGGGCGCGCCATGCTGCGGGAATCGAGGGGCGCCAGCACGATGGCGTCCACCCCGCGGCTGATCAGGTTTTGCAGCACCTGGATTTGCAGCTGACGATCGTCCTCTTTCTGCGGCCCCTGCCAGATCACGTCTACATCGAATTCGGCGGCGGCTTTTTCTGCGCCGGCATGGATCGCCTTCCAGAACTCATGGGTAGTCCCCTTCGGCACGACGGCGATTTCGAGGGGAGATTCGGCGCCGGCCTCTCCCGATTCGTCGGAAGAAGACGATCCGCACCCCCACGCGAAAGGGATCAGCGCAAAAAGGACCAGGCAGCGCAGCGCGCACGAGACGGACGAAGAGCGGTGGGGCATAGCGGTAGAGACCTTGGGGGATATGGATTCCGAAAAAATATGCGCATACTACGCCGACGAAGCGCAACAGGCAATGGACAAGATACACTAAGGATGCACTGATCAAGTCCACTTCGATCAGTGCTTCACGTACGCAAGCACCGCTTGTAATGATTCCATCGTTAAAATCATCGGAAAACACGGTGCTTGACGTCGTCGGTGTCGTGAAGCGCCCTTCGGGAGGCATCGAGGAGCGCGCTGGCGGCGTCATTCCTCATTACGTGGGGCCTGCCACGCTGCTTCGTCATTCCTTGCCAGCGCACACCTCGCTGCCTCTGATCTTCGCGGACTTAATCAGTGCATCCTTAACGGCGCTTACCTGACGAGCGTCATCATGTCCGTCATGATCTTGCCCTGCGCCTGCAAACGGTACATGTACGATCCGCTGGGCAAGGCCGCGGCGGGAAAGCGTATTTCATGCCAGCCGGCGGGCTTCGGTTCATCGACGAGCACCGCTACCTCGTGGCCCAGCAAGTCGTACACGGCGAGACGCACGTTGCCCGGCTGCAGCAAGGCGTAGCGAATCGTGGTCTCTGGATTGAACGGGTTCGGATAATTGCCCCAAAGCGACGCTTTGTCTGGAAGTTCTTCGCGTTCCCTGCTCGTATCCGGTACGTCCTCCGCAAACCGGTATATCTTGCCGTCGAAAGCGAGGGCGTACAATTCCTGTTTCGCATCCACGCCAAAGGACGAAATGCCCAGGTTCGTATCCATGATCTCCTCGACCTGCGCCCGGGCGCCGTCCCAGGCAAGCGCCCAGATGCGCCCCGTTCCGTAATCGGCGAAAAGGTACCTGCCCGAAAGCGACGGCGCCGAAGGTCCCCGGTATACATACCCGCCCGTGATCGAAATGCCCAGGTCGTGCGAATATTCCCACACGGGAAGCGTCAATCCCGCCTGGTTGCACCCCGTACGCGGTTCGTAACAATGCAATCCCTCCATGACGTCCCACCCGTAATTTTCGCCTTTTTCAATAATGTTTACTTCTTCGTACATATTCTGTCCCACGTCGGCGGCCCACAAGCGTCCGGTCGCAGGATCGAAACTGATGCGCCAGGGATTGCGCAATCCATACGCATAGATTTCTTCCCGATACCCGTTGTTGTTGCCCGCAAAGGGGTTGTCCGGGGGAATGGCGTACGGAGCGCCTCCGTCTACGTCTATGCGCACGATGGATCCCAGCAATGTGGCGAGGTTTTCGCCATGGTCGTGCGGATCGCCGCCGCTGCCGCCGTCACCCAGCGCTACGTACAAATATCCGTCGGGACCGAACGCGACCTGCCCTCCGTTATGGTTGCCGTACGGCTGTCGCACCTCCAGAATAACGGTTTCGCTATCCGTCAGCGCGCGAGCGGGGTCGTTCGGATCAGCGCGGTAGCGAGCCACCACGGTCCGGCGGGGATTCGAGGCCGTGTAATCCACATAGAAATACCCGTTCGACGCAAAGTTCGGGTGAAACGCAAGGCCCAAAAGTCCCTCTTCGTTGCCCTGATCGCGGACCCGGCTCTGGATATCGAGAAAGACGTCTGCGGAACCAATATCCGGGCGATTCTCGAACGCCTTTATGATCCCCGCCTGCTCGACCACGAAAACCCGGCCCGACCCGTCTCCCGGCGCCTGAAAATCCACGGGCCGGGTGAAACGGAGATTCGAAAACGCTTCGTCGAGCCGCAGCGCACCGCCCGGGATCGACGAATCGACCATCCTCTGCTGTCCGCACGCGGGCAGGGCAAAAAAGAGCAGAAAAACAACGACACAGGCCGAAAACCCGGCAACCGATGCAAAAGAATGAACAGGGCGATATGGAGACATTTTCGGATAGAAAATCAGGGGTGACGGGGAAGCGATTTCTCCCGCAGCGGCTGCAGGGCTTGCTGCTCATCCATAACGTAGATACGTTCAGCCATACGAGGCGCTCCTTTGCTGGAAATGTATCATTGGGTGCGAGGGAGTCATAACAAGCGTCTTCGCCACCGTCATACTCCGCCCTACTCCAATACCACCGTGCGGCCTGTGCGGGCGGATTCCCGGGCGGCGTCCAGAATGCGTGCGACGAGTACGTTGTTCCGCAGCGACGAAAGGTCCGTATCGGCGATTTGCACATCGCCGCGCACTACGGCGGCCAGGTAACTGAACGGATCGTCGAAGGGAGCGGGGCGGGGCGCCAAACGCTGTACGCGCTCCTCGGCGTCGTCTTCCTGCCGGATGCGCAATTCTGTCCCGTGCGGCGCAAAAAGATACCCGGTCCGGCCGTACACATGCATGTCCTTGCGGTTGAACGGCCAGTTCCAGGACGCCTGAATGATCGCCTGCGCGTGCGGCCAGGTCAACAGGATCGTGGCCTCGTCGTCCACCTGCGGGTAGACGTCCGGCTTGATCTGTTGCGTCACGGCGGTTACCGTCCGGGGCGGTTCGCCTCCCATCAACCAGGTCGCAAGGTTGGCCCCGTAGCACCCGAAATCGACGATCGCGCCGCCGCCGTTATACGCCGGATCGGTGAGCCATTCCAGAAATTCTGCGCTGACCCCGATCTCTGCGGGACCCTCATGTCCGTCCCGAATGACCATCTTCCGAATGGGGCCCAGGGCGCTGTCCGCAATGGCCTCCTGCGCTGCGTACATGGAAGGGTACCAGGTCGTCTCGTAGTTGGTGAGGACATGGATGGCGTACTGCTCGGCCAGGGCGCGCATGCGCAGGGCGTCTTCCGTAGTGAACGCCAGCGGCTTCTCCATCATGACGTGCACGCCGCGCAGAGCCGCCGCCTCCACCACGCCCACATGCTCGGCGATCGAACCGAAGGCGGCCACTGCTTCGGGCCTTGCCTCGTCGAGCATATCCTCCAGGTCCGTATAGAAAAGATCGGGGGGCAGGCCATATCGCTCGATGAACCGCTCCCGCAACGCTTTATTCGGCTCGTACACGCCGACGATTTCGATATCCGTCTTGTCGGGCCGGGAGAATACCCAGGCCACATGGTCCTGCGTAAGACGGGCAAGGGCAAGCCGCAGCGGGGCGGCCTCCTGACCATAGGCGGAAACACACAAAAAGAACGTCGCGCAGGCAACGAGAACTGTGGGGACGATGCGGTTCATGGGATGGCGGGGTTGTATAAAAGGGGGAAGAAGCGGCCGCTTAGCGCGGCGCCCTTGCCTATGGCGGGCGCGCCAGCGAGCAGCGGCTCGTCGGTGGCCGAGCGTACGCCGTCTCGCACCGCGTTGATCACCATGGCGCGGCGCGGACGATCCGTCCGGTTCGCATGGGAACCATGCACCATGAGGGGATGATGAAACGTGGCTTCGCCCGCCTTGAGTTCAACGGGAACGGGCCGGAACGCTTCCTTCTGCTCGTCGGTCAGGACCTGGAAAATGGCGTCCATGTCGTTCGCCAGGCCAGTGATCGGAAGCAGATTCCACGCGTGGCTGCCGGGAATGTACTGGATGCAACCGTTATCCGCCGTGGCGTCGTCCAGCGCGATCCAGCAGGTGAGATGCGACAAAGGATGCGTGCGGGTCCAGTACGAATAATCCTGATGCCACGCCACGACCCCGCCGTGCCGCGCCGGTTTGCAGAAAAGCTGATCGTGCCAGAACCGGACCGGGCCTGCGAGGAGCTGGGCCGCCGGAACCGTGAATGCGGGGTTCCACAGCGCGTCATGAAAGCCCGGACGAATCCGCCAGGCGCCGAGGGCATGAAACAATACGTTGTCCGGGTCGCCGGATTCGTTCGTATGGTATTCGTGCCACAATTCATGCCCCTCGTGCGCCGGATCGAAAAATTCCTGCAATTCCGTCCGCAAGGCCTCCACCTGCCCATCGCTGAGAAGCCGCATCCCGGACACATAGCCCTGCTCCCGAAAAAAGGCGACCTGCTCATCGGTCAGGCGATGGGCTTCCGGATCCACGCCGGAAAAAAGATCGCTTACAACTTCATGCAGGCGGGACAGGTCGTTCACTGGCATGGCGACAACAAATATATCTTGGCGCTATATCTTGGCGCTATATTCTGGTACCTGGTACCGCGTACGGGATTTGAACCCGTGTTACCGGCGTGAAAGGCCGGCGTCCTGGACCCCTAGACGAACGCGGCTAATATTTTTTTTCCTTGCCAACCACACAATGCGCAAGCCTTAAAAATTAAGGATGCCGTGCGGGTGACCGATGGGAATTGAACCCACGACCTCCAGGGCCACAACCTGGCGCTCTAACCGACTGAGCTACGGTCACCATGTCTCAGCGAATCACGGCCAATTTTCCATAGGCCGTCCCTTCGCCCCCATCCCCTACGGCAATGACAAGGTACATACCCGACGGAACGAGGCGCCCTTCCGCATCCCGGCCATCCCATCTGGCCCGGCCCCCGCGCGTTTCCAGGCGCGCCACCACATGTCCGTCAAGCGTCACGACCCGCAATGTCGTAGCCTCCACCAACCCCTCCATGAAAATCGATACGGGAGCGTCCGATTCCATGAAAACGGGGTTCGGGTAAACTTTGATATCGCCAACCTGTTCCACGGACGCGACCGCATCTCCCGCATAACTCATCAACCCTTGATCCGTGGCCAGGTATACCCGGCCGGATACGGGGTCGATAGTCAGGGCGACCACCGTGTCCGAAAAAAGCGGCGAGTTGTCCGTGGTGAACCGTTCCACGATATCGTAGCCGCCTTCGATCCGCTGTACGACGACAACGCCTTCGTTCGTCGCCACCCAGATTCGACCCGCCGGATCTACGGCCAGATCGTTCACGAACACGCCGCGAAGAAGGTACGTCCCCGCCCCCTGCAGGCGCGGCCATGCCGGCACGGCGTTCGGGTCTTCCGCCACGGCGCCGTTGTTGATCACGAAGGCGACCCCCTTGTCCGTGCCTATCCACACCATGCCGTCCCGATCCTCCACAACCGACGTGACCATCGTGCCGGGCAAGTGCTGCCCCTCTCTGAGCTCGCCCTCTCTGTCGAAAAACCGGCATGCGTCGTCCGCTACAGAATCAGGCGTTCCGTTCGCGTCCAGCACAAGCAACCCGACCACGCGCTGCAAATCCGACTGGTCTTTCACGATGATCCAGTGCTGGTCGAACGTATCTATATAGATGCGGTCGAACGTCCGGCCCACCATAGAGAAGGTCCCGCATTGTATCCGGGGAATGGCCGTCCAGGCGTTTTCGTCCGGGTCGTAGACATGCATAGGCGCCAACGACAGCGAATTCGTAACCCATATTCTGCCGTCCTTGTCGTCGGCGACGCCCCCCACAATGATATAATTGTCCGTGCCGGTCGCCGGAAGCAACGTCGAATTGTCCGCATTCCAGTGGCGCACCGTTCCGTCCGCCGCCTCCGACAACCCGTTGCCGGCAGAACCTATCCAGGCATGCCCGCGCGCGTCCACATGCAAGCGATTGTATGTAACGAACACGTCGGGAAATAGCCGCCGCACGTAATTCGTCCAGTTTTCATCCGCGTCGAAACGGTAAAAACCGCTTTCGCCACCCCGGAAACCGACTGTCCAGAGATTCCCGTCGTCGCTCGCCTGCACATCCGCAAACAGGTTGTCCCGAGGCCCGTCCGGGAAGATTTCGGCGCCGAGAATCTCGGCGCTCTGGTCGGACACGTCCGGAAGCGCCAGGGAGATCAGGCCGCCCTGCGCATCGCCGACCCATATGTTGCCGTCCGGCCCCGCGACGAGGGCCGCCGGATCCTGGTATCCTTCCATGGATAATCTGCGGCCCTGCGCCCCGGATACGACGAACGGACCAAACCGCTCGACCCCCACTAGGCGATCGCCAAGGACCTCTATATCCCGAATCCCCTGGCGGCTTACCCCCACCGAAACATACTCGCCGGTCGCCGTTCGGCGCACGAGGTCCCCGGTAGTCCCTGCATAGATGGCGCCCTCGAACCAGGCGATTGCGCGCAATTCCCGAACCGGCAGCCCCGCCGTTTCCACCGTCCATTCGGCAGGATCGCTCAGGTTGAACGATCGCAGCGAAGCATACGCCACGCCGGCGTTCGTAGCCAGCCAGATCGCGGGAGCGCCGTCCTGCCCCGGCGCAAAGGCCATGTCGAACACCTCCGTACCCGCCTCGATCGAGCCCAGTTTGCTGAACGTATCGCGGACCTCGTTGCGCACCGGATCGAACACGACCACCCCGAACGAGGTGGCGACGAACACGGAATCTCCACGCGCCACGACCCGGTTGATCTGGCGAGCCGGGTATTGTTCGGCGCGCGCAATGTCGAAATACGTTTTTACGACGCCGGTCGCCGGGTTCAGGCGTTCCAGCACCCCGTCCGGATAGCCGATCCAGAGCGCCTCGTTGCGAGCATCTTCCGCAATGGCCTGCGCCGCCACGCCGTGCAGCCCTTCTCCGGGGCCATACGTCGAGAACGCGCCCGTCCCGACTTCATACCGGAATACGCCTCCGGTCGTAGCAGCCCAGACCGCATCCCCCAGCGCCGCCACGTCCGTAATTTCCCGAAACGAGGTGTGCGTCCGCCAGCGGGAATCCTGCGCCGCCGACGCCCCCGGAAAACCCGCTACGGGCAGCAAGGCGACGAGGCAAAAGGACAAAAAGAAGCGCATGGGAAGCGACCGGACAAACATCAGAAAACGAAAAAAACGCGCCGCCGCGCATCAAACCGGACAGCAGGAACGCCCGGCCCGGCGCCAGCGCAGCGCAAAGGTCATGGCCGCGCAGGAAACGCGGGCAGTTCGCCAATGTTGCGCAACAAATTGACCATTTCAATGGCCGCTGCCGCCGCATCGGCGCCCTTGTTGCCCTTCGCCCCGCCGGATCGCGCCAGCGCCTGCTCGGCCGTATCCGTGGTAAGCACGCCAAACGCGACGGGCAAACCGAGGTCCAGCGAGGTGCGCGCCGCGCCGTACGAAGCGGTCTGGCACACGACCTCGAAATGGGGCGTTTCGCCGCGAATCACGGCGCCAAGACAAATAATCGCATCGTACGATCCGGTTCCGGCCAACGTCCGGGCGACCAGCGGAATCTCCACGGCCCCGGCGCACCACGCCACCGTAACCCGGTCCATGTCCGCGCCGCGGGACGCCAGCGCCTCCAGCGCGCCGGCAAGCAAACGCTCCGTAACCGGCTCGTTGAACCGGCTGACCACCACGCCGAAACGCGCGGTCCCGGCCTCCTGCGAACCTGTGACTATCCTGGGCACGGGTTGTATTCGGATGGTTTTGGGGGTTGTTTTTGGATGATTTTCGGGATGGTTTTTCGGGAGAAATCCATGCCATGAAAAAGACGCCTGTGCGATTTTACCCGAACATGCCGCAATGTTCCGCACGGCCCCGAACCCGGGCGAAACAGCGCACCTTACTTTTTTAACCTCCGAAATTCGGCGCCTTATTTTTTAAGGAACCCCGCGTACTCTTCCCTGAAACATCGACCTGAAACTAAAGAGCTGAAACTAAATGAGCTGAAACTAAAGAAATGAAGCTAAAGACCTGAAGCAAAGCGTCCCGCCCCAAAAACGCAGGCGATGCCCGGCGCCGGGCCTATTCCGCCGAACGCCCTGTTTTTGCGCCCGCTCGACAATGCATGGAATTCAGGATCATACGCATTATCTCGTGATTCCACAGGAATAATTCGATAACTTCCCCAACCCGTTCGTATCGCTTCGCTTAACTTTACGCCATGATTACTCGCCGCATCTCCACGGAACGCATTCTCGCAGGGCTGCACGCCAAAGTGGCCGGGCGCCTGCCCATCATGATCGCCAGCGCGGGCAGCGGCCTGGTCGCCAGGCTGCTGGAAGCCGCCGGCGTCGATTGCATCAATACGTTTTCCGGGGCGCGATTGCGCGCCAACGGGATGGGCACCATGTCCATGATGTGGCCCATCCTCGACTCGAACCGGCAAACGCTGGACTACACCCGCGAAGACATCATGCCGGCGCTGGGGGGCGACGCCTTCGTCTGCGCCTGCCTGAACGCAAACGATCCCCTCAAGGATATGCGCATGATTCTCGAGGAATGCAAGGCCATGGGCGTGCAATCCGTTTCGAATATCGGCCCCTCCATCAGCTACGTAGACCACGACAGCGAGATATACCGGGTGATGACGAGCGCCGGGATCACGTACCAGCACGAAATCGAGATGTTGACACTGGCGCGGGAAGAGATGGACATGGTGACGATCGGGCTGGCGTTTACCCTCGAAGACGCGCTGGCCCTGTGCGAACAGGCCCGGCCGCACATCTTTTGCTACCATGCAGGCACCACGAAAGGGGGACTCAAGGGGTACGACAGCGGCTTGACCATCGAGCAAACCGCCGAACAAACCGAAGAAGCCTACCAGGCCGTGCGCAAGGTCCATCCCGAAGCCATCCTCGTAGCGCACGGCGCGGCCATGGAGAACCCGGTCGATGCGAAATACATGCTGGACCACACCTCCGGGCACGGTTTCTGGACCGGATCGTCCACGGAACGCCTCCCCATAGAACGCGCCGTATCGGCGGCGGCCCGGGAATTCGCCGCCCTGCGCTTCCGTACGCAGACCGGATAACGGCGGCCTTCGCCGACAGCACGCAACGCATCCAACGCATTATGTCGAAAACCATTGCCGTACTGGCCACGATGGACACGAAAGGCGCAGAAGCGGATTTCGTGCGCCAGGAAATCGAAGCCCTCGGGGAGCAAGCCCTGCTCATCAATATCGGAGTGGTGGGGCCTGCCGCCGTACCCGTGGACATCGACGCCGACGCGGTGATCCGCGCCGGAGGGGGCGAACCGGACGCCGTGCTGAAGAACCCCACGCGGGAGCGCGTCGGGCCGTACATCGTCCGGGGCGCGCAAAAAATACTCCTCGACCTGGTCCTGAAAAACCGCGTGCACGCCTTGCTGGCCATGGGCGGCACGCAGGGCACCTCCACCTGTTCGCAGGTCATGCAGGCGCTGCCCTATGGATTCGGGAAGATCATGCTCTCCACGGCGGCGTCCGGGGACACCGAGCCGTTCGTGGGCATCAAGGACGTCACCATGATGTTCTCGGTGAGCGACATCCTGGGCCTGAACCCGTTTTCGAGAAAAATACTGGCGAATGCGGCGGGCGCCGCGGCGGGCATGGCCCGGAAAAGCGACCGCCTCCTCGCCGCCGACGCAGAAACGAAGGGGACCATCGGCATGACGAACCTGGGCGTGCTGACCCAGGGCGCCATGCACGCCATCGACCTGTTCCACGAAGCAGGCTACGAAGTCATTACGTTTCATGCCATCGGGTCGGGCGGACGCGCCATGGAGCAGATGATGCGGGAAGGCATCCTGACAGCGGTTTTCGACTATGGCCTGGGCGAAATCGCCGACGACGTATACGACGGCCTGCGCGCCTCGCACGACCCGGAGCGCCTGACCGTAGCCGGAAAACTGGGCTTGCCGCAAGTGATATGCCCCGGCGGCGCGGAACATATCGGGCTGCTGCTGCACACGCCCAACGAGGCGCCGGAAGCCTGGAAGCGCCATGCGTACGTTTTCCATAGCCCGGTCGTGTTCGCGCCCCGCCTCGGGCCGGACGAAATCCGCAAGGTGGCGGAGGAAATCGGACGACGTCTGGTCCACAGCACGCAAAAAACCGTCTTTCTGCTGCCCCTGCACGGGGTGAGCCGGTATTCCATTCCCGGAGGGCCGCTGGAAAACAAGGCAAGCGACGACGCCTTCTTCGACGCGCTCCGCCGCGCCATGCCCGCCCCGGTCGAACTCAGGGAGCTGGACTATGGCGCGGAAGATCCGGCTTTCGTGGAGGAAGCCGTCCGAACGCTGGTCCATATGATCGAACAATAACCCGGCCATCATCCAGCCATCACCAAGCGACAAAAAAACATAAAGCATCATGCACAGTTTGTGGAACGACCGGGAGGCGGAAGCCTGCGCCGGGGACGACCTGGCCATGCGGGTCTATACCTCGCGCCTCCTCGGATCGGACGAATACCTTGTCATGCACGGCGGCGGCAACACATCCGTCAAGACCGTCGCGCAGAATTTGTTCGGGGAGGATGTGGACGTGCTGTACGTCAAGGGCAGCGGCTGGGATTTGCAAACCATCGAAAAACCCGGATTCCCTGCGCTGCGCCTTGCGGAAACGCAACGGCTGGCCGACCTCGAAACCTTATCCGACGAGGAAATGACGCGGCAACTGCGCTCGTTCATGCTGGATTCGTCCAGCCCCTCCCCGTCGGTAGAGGCGATCCTGCACGCCATTCTTCCGGCCCGGTTCGTAGACCATACCCACGCGGACGCCATGGTGACCCTCACGAACAACCCGCGCGGGGAGGCCATCATGCAGGAGATGTGCTCCGACTGCCTGGTGCTGCCGTACGTGATGCCCGGCTTTATCCTCGCCAAACAGGTGTACGAGGCGATCCGGGGCGCAGACCTTGGCCGGTACAAGGGCATTATCCTCATGCACCACGGCATATTCACATGGGGCGACGACGCCCGGACGTCCTACGAGAACATGATCGAACTGGCGAGCCGGGCCGAAGCGTACCTCGCCGAACAGGGCCAGACGAAGCGCCCCGAAGCGCGGAACGACGTAGACTTGCTGGATCTGGCGCGGATACGGCGGGCGGTATCCCGTGCGCGCGGCGCGGCGCAACTGGCCATGCTGGACCGGTCGGGGAGCGCACAGGGGTTTGCAAGCCGCACGGACGTGGCGGACATCGCTACGCGGGGGCCGCTTACGCCGGATCATGTGCTCCGGTGCAAACGCATCCCCGTGATCGTGTCCAGGCGCCCGGAGGAACATGTGCCGGAAGTCGCTGCGTTCGCAAAAGACTACGCAGCGTATTACGAAGCCCATAAAACCGAGGGGCTCCAGATGCTCGACCCCGCCCCCCGCATGGCCGTCTGGAAGGAAAACGGATGCATCGCGTTCGGGAGCAGCGTCCGGGAATGCGGGATCGTGCGCGACATTGCGCGGCACACCCGGGAAGCCATCCAGGCGGGCGAATCTGTCGGCGGATGGCGGGCCTTGTCCGAACAGGAGATTTTCGACGTGGAATACTGGTCCCTCGAACAGGCGAAACTGGGCAAGGGAGGCGCGCCGAAGGAGCATCAGGGGAAAATCGCGCTCGTCACGGGGGCGTACGGCGGCATTGGCAAGGCGACCTGTGAAGCGCTCCTGCGGGACGGCGCCGCGGTGGCGGGCATAGACGTCCATCCCGGCGTGGCGGACGCGCTGGAAGGCATGACCGGCCTGGCGTGCGACCTGACCGACGAACATGCCGTGCGGACGGCGGTGGAGCAGGTGGTCGCTGCCTTTGGCGGGCTGGACATTATCGTGTGCAATGCAGGGATTTTCCAGTCCGGGGAACGCATTGAGGAGCAGGATCCGGACGCCTGGGAACGGATGCTGGCCATTAACCTGACGGCTACCCAGCGGTTCATGCGCATCGCAATCCCCTACCTGAAATTGGGGGTCAGCCCCTGCATCGTCGTCGTGGGGTCGCGCAACTACGCCGCGCCCGGACCCGGAGCGGGGGCCTATTCGGTCAGCAAGGCGGGCGTAACCCAACTGGCTCGCGTGGCGGCGCTGGAACTGGCCCCGGACGGCGTGCGCGTCAATGTGGTGCACCCGGACGCCGTATTCGACACCCGTCTGTGGACCGAGGAGGCGCTCGAACGCTCGGCGAAGCGCTACGACATGACGGTTGCGGAATACAAAACCAAAAACCTGCTGAACACGGAAATACGGGCAGCGGACGTGGGGCGGCTCGTGTCCGTCATGGCGGGGGATGCGTTTCGGGCCACCACGGGCGCCCAGGTGCCCATCGACGGGGGCACGGATCGGGTGATATGAGGTGATATAAGGCTATATCCGGTCATATAAAAAGCAGGGGCAGCGGCGTCACGCGTGGCTGGCGCAGAGGGCTTTATGGAGACAGGTCGAATTTTATTCCGACTCTTAGTTCAGGCGAAAACCAGGTATCCTGAAAACCGAACCATGTTACATCCGGCTCCAAAAACAAGATCATTGTATAGGGTTTATGCAACTCAAATGTATACATTTCGAAGGTAAGCCCCAAGGAAATTGCGGGCGACGAATCTATACGACCATACCCTATGTACGGGCTCCATCTACGGTGGTAAAAATTGTAAAATATGGAATACACGAGTTCAAAATCGGTAACGAGTTGAAATGCTTTATAGCGCATGCTAATGCCGAGTGGAACAGAAATGTCATGGTGATATTTAAGAGGCGAAAAATAGGTTCCTATCTCCATATATCTTGCTTCTCCCCAATCTGCCCCTGCCTCAGCATATACGGAATCGATTTTTATTTCAGATTGCGCATGCGCTTCGCATACAGTATAGAATATACCTGCAAAAATAAGAACAACTATGCCTAAGGCTTTCGGGAAATGGGCGTGTAGAGAAGCAAGCATAGCGTGTAGGTCGATCAGGTTAGAGGGGTTTCGGGGGATACATCCATATCTAAAATACAAGATGTACGCTCAACAATTTAACATCGCTGCCCGTGCATATGAACGCTTCATATTTGCAGGGCGTAAAATATATTTCCAACTCGTGCGACAACACGAAACTCGATAGTCTATATTGAATTCCCAGTCCGGAAGAAATGCCAAGCCATAACGATTTTCCGTCTGGACGATCTGTTTTAATAATCACTTCTTTGGCGTTGCAGCTTCCCCCAGGGAAATTTATCATGAAAGCATCAGGAGCATTTGCATCACAGAACAATATCCTATAACTGTGTTTTTTATTAAAATGATATAAAACAGGTCCTCCAAATATATACATTCTCTTTCCGAAACGAGTATAGCGTAGAGCAAATCGGAATGTTTTTTCATTTTGATCTTCTGCCCACCCAATATTCACTCCATAGGGATCGTATTGCATACTCAAAAAGAAAAAAGGGTAGGGCATTATATCGTCATCGGAGGAATAAATTTCACCGTCCCTTCTATGAGCTGATTTCAATGGCAAGAAACGAAATCCAATCCGGCCTTGGGTAGTGCGTTCTCCTTTGATTACATCTTCCACTCCCTGGGCAATGGCGGAGGGTACAGACGATAGTATTCCGAAAATCCCGAACAAGGTCAGGAACATAAGAAGGGCAGAAAAAGCAACGGGAGATTTGGTATTCATGGTACTGGCTCGATTTATTTGAGCAGGAGCATCCGGCCCGTGTCCATGAAATGGCCCACCCCGCTTCCGCCGCACGCCTCTGCGCGAGCCGAGCCCGCGCCGAAATGCATCAACCCCAGCCCCCCCCCCTCGCCAAGGCCAAAGCGTAGCGAAATGCCGACGAAAATAGATTCATGTGTCCAGTAAGCGTACCTGAGAGAATGGCGTTACGGACGCAAAAAACTGCCCGGTTCATCCCAATATACTTCAATTTTTCAAAGTCAATCGATTTTTTTCGAATTCATATACCAAAAACATTAATTCTGCCAAGCAGCACGCAAAAAATTCAGCCCAACCTGCCCCAAATCCTATAAAAACCCGCACATCCCCTCAGGCTCGGCCAAAATCGTCCTCCAGGCGGACAATGTCGTCTTCGAGGCACAAACCCAGTTGGGTTTCGATAATAATCAGCGGGTCCGGGCCGTCGTTTTCGACGCGGTGACCCGCGCCGGAGGGGGCGAACCGGACGCCGTGCTGAAGAACCCCACGCGGGAGCGCGTCGGGCCGTACATCGTCCGGGGCGCGCAAAAAATACTCCTCGACCTGGTCCTGAAAAACCACGTGCACGCCTTGCTGGCCATGGGCGGACGTGGGCGGCTCGTGTCCGTCATGACGGGGGATGCGTTTCGGGCCACCACAGGCGCCCAGGTGCCCATCGACGGGGGCATGGATCGGGTGATATGAGGGGAGGTTCGTTAGAAGTCAAGATGAACGCCCAGGAACTTGAGGTCGCTTCCAGCACATATAAATTGTTTGTATTTGCAGGGCGAATAGAAAAATTCGAGCTCATGAGATAATACAAAAAGATTAAATAATTTATATTCGATACCCACACCAGCATGAATACCGAACGTTAACGATTTACCATTTGGACGATCCGTCTCGATAACCACTACGCTGCCCTTGGTACATTGCTCGTTATACATAAAATTATCATTTGGGGCATATTCTTCACACACATATTTTGTAAAACTGTATTTTTTGTTAAAACGCCACAGAATAGGCCCTCCAAACAGGTATACATTTTTAGTAAATGGATAATAATTATATCGTGCGGCAAATATACGTATATTTTCATTGTTCAAATACTCTCGATTATCAGACGAATTATCAGACGATCCAATAATTAATGCATATTTATCATATCTTATGCTCAAGAATATGGCTGGGTAAGGCATTCCGTCATCTTCAGGTTTTTCAATATTTCCACCACTATAAAAAGGCAAGGGTCCCGGAAAAACATTAGCCACAAGACCTGATCCAGAAACATAAAATCCCAGTCGTACCTTTAGATAATCCAGATTATCTTCCGGGTTTGATCCTGTTTCTGTATTCTGGGCAAAAGACGGAGCTATAAACGACATGGCTCCAAAGATATGGAGCAGAAAGCAGCGTGAAAATCTGCTGAGTAAAGCGAGAATGTAGTTGGGGGATAGCATCTTGCCTCCTGGAGGTTATTTGATTATTCCCCTCCAATATACAAAAAAAAAAACGAGAAAGTCAAGTATTGTATATAATTTCCTTTGTATACATAGTCATACTAAAACGGCAAGTGTACTCCGAGTAATTTCAAATCCATTCCTGGACATATAAATTCTTTGTATTCACAAAAAGGCACAAAAAAGAATTCTAATTCATGGGAAAACATGATAAATTCCAATCCAAATAATGTATACTCTATACCTACCCCTAACAATCCTCCAACATGTATAGAACTTCCATCTGGACGATCTGTTTCTACTTCCTCGAATCTGCTCGCTCCTTCTTTACAGCCGCCTGACCTATAAGGTACATCAGATGGTTCATATTCATCACAAATATATTTTGTGTGATGAAATTTTTTATTAAAATACCAGAGTGTAGGGCCTGCAAACATGTACATATGTTTAGTGCTATATGCATTATAACGTAATGTAAATTTTAATATTTTTTCGTTACCATCAAAACGTGGATATGTACGATCTGTCCAACCAATAATGGCTTCATAATTTTTATTATATTTTATACTATAAAAGGATATAGGATAGGGCATAACATCGTCGTCAGAATTTTCAATTGGAGTATATCCCCCAGGCTGCCACCCCCCGAAGAGATAGGTAACCGTACCCCGCATAGAAAAATAAAATCCCAGTTGTGGGCCTGTATCAGATTTTACGTCATCCTGCGCCGCGATATCCTGTGCGCCTACCGGGGTAACGAAAAAGCAGCCCGCTAAAATCAAAATGTATTTTCTGAATAGCATCGTTTTTCCGATTTATTTGAGCAGGAGCATGCGACCCGTATCCATGAAATCGCCCGCTGCGCCGCCGCACGCCTCGGCGCGAGCCGAGCCCGCGCCGAAATGCATCAATCCCAGCCCCATCCCCAAGGCCAAAGCGTAGCGAAATGCCGACGAAAACAGGTTCATGCGTCCAGTAAGCGTACCTGCGGGGAAATACCACTCAGACACCGGAAAACCGTCCCAACCACGCCCAATAATACTTAGCGATTCCTTCAATGTCAAGAAAATTTCTCAAAATTATGTTTCCAACCCGTTAAACCTGCCCGTGCACGCCCAAAAATCCGTCCCCCGCCTCAAAAAAAACCAAATCCATCACCATCACCCCCCCCCTCGAAAAACCCCAAAATCCGCCCAAACCTGTCTCAAATTCTCCCCAAAAATCCACCCCAATCTGCCCCAAACCCCAAAAAATCCCGCCCCCCCCCTCTCTCAGGCTCGTCCAAAATCGTCCTCCAGGCGGACAATGTCGTCTTCGAGGCACAAGCCCAGTTGGGTTTCGATAATAATCAGTGGGTCCGGGCCGTCGTTTTCGACGCGGTGTACATCCCCCGCCTCGATGCGAAGCGCATCCCCCGTCGCGATGCGGCGCTGCGCATGGTTCAGGGTAAACAGGCCGCGCCCGGACGCAATCACCCAGCGCTCCCGCCGATGCGCATGTTTCTGAAGCGAGAGTCGCTTCCCGGGATGCACGATAATGCGCTTGACGCGGTATCCCGGTTCGTTCAGGTATTCTTCCCAGCGGCCCCAGGGCCTGTCGTCGGAATCCGTCATGCGTCCTCCGCCTCAGGAATGCGCTTCCCGAACGTCTGCAACCCGAATAACAACGCCAGGGCCCCGATCGGCAGGCCAATCCACCAGTGCAACCCGAACCCGGAGGGCAGAATCCCCAGCACGATGGCGACGCCGCCCACCCACGACGCATAGGGAAGCTGGGTGCGGACGTGATCTATGTGATCGCATCCGGACGCCATGGACGACAGAATCGTGGTGTCCGATATCGGGGAACAATGGTCGCCGCAGACGGCGCCTGTAAGCACGCACGCCACGGAAGAATACATAATGTGGTGATGCGACCCGTCCGCAAGGCCGTTTATTTGCAAAATGGCCCACACCAGCGGAATCACGAGCGGCATGAGAATGCCCATAGCCCCCCAGCTGGACCCTGTGGAAAAGGCCGTCACGGCGGCCAGCACGAAAATCAGGGCGGGCACGATGCCCGGAGGAAGCGATTCGCCCAGCGCGGAAATAAGGTAGTCGGCCGTATGAATGACCGTGGTGATTTCCGAAAGCGCCCAGGCCAGCACCAGAATGACGCACGCCAGCAACATGGACTTGACGCCCGCAAACCAGGCGTTGACCGTTTCGGACAGCGACAGCGTGCGGCGGACGAGCGACAACGTCACCGCCGTAATCACGCCCAGCAACGATCCCCACATCAGCGCGCTGTACGAATCCGCCGTGCCGATAATGTCCCGCAAGGTATCGCCTTCTCCGGTGGCGTATAATCCGCCCAGCACCGATACAACCAGCACGACCACCGGCAGCACGGCGTCCAGCGCATGGTATTTCACGCCGGGCTTAGCCGCCATGGCCTCGGACGCCTCCTTGTGCTGCCCAATGTCGGCGTCCGGGGAAAGCACTTGCCCGGTGAGGCGAGCCCGCTTTTCCGCCCGCAGCATGGGACCGAAATCCCGCCCCGAGGACGCCACGCAGAACACGAAGAAAATGGCTAAAATCGGATAAAAACTGTACGGAATCGATTGGAGGAAGATCGAATAGGCCGACTCGCTGAAGCCGTCGAGATGCTCTACGGCCACGCCGATGAGGCCGACTTCGTAGCCAATCCATGTGGTGACCAGCGCAAGGCACGCGACGGGCGCAGCGGTGGAATCCACGATGTACGCCAGTTTCTCCCGGGAAACGCTGAATCGGTCTGTCACCGAACGCATCGTGTTGCCCACCACGAGCGTATTGGCGTAATCGTCGAAAAAGACCAGGAGGCCCATGAGGCCCGTGGCCACCTGCGCCTTGCGGGCCGAGCGAATCCGGCGAACCAGACGCTCGACAATGTCCTGCATCCCGCCATTGCGCGAAATGACACCCACCATCCCCCCGATCATCAGCGAAAACAGAATGATGGCGCCATGGCCGGAGTCGATGAGGGCGGCGAGCACATACACCTGAAACGTATCCAGCAGGCCCAGCCACAGCGCCCCGAAGCCCATGCCCCGGGCCACCCAGGCGCCCACGAGAAGCCCCAGAAACAAGGCGGGAATAACCTGCCGCAGAATCAGCGCGGCGGCGATGGCTATGAGCGGCGGAACGATGGAAACCCAGCCGGGAATGACATGCATCCCGGTTTCGGCGACCACCTGTTCGTTGCGCAGCAAGACGATGGAGACGGAACCCGACGACGAAACGGTCGCGTCCGAAAGAAGCCACGCCCCCTCCGGCGTACGTTCCATCGGACGAGGCGCCGCGTCGCCAAGACGCACCTCGATCGCCGAGGCCGCCGAATCGGCTTCGACGCCCTCGGCGCGCACCTCGAAGGCCTTCCCCCGAAGCGCCACGGAGGGCGCGTCCAGCGACCAGGTTTGCGCCTGCGCCGCGCCTGCCCAGCACAGCGCCGCCGCGCACGCCCATCCCCATGCCGGGAAAACGAACCGCCGCACCCCGGCGAAACGCACTGCTTTGCGCTGTGTAGCGCCGTGCCGTTTACTACCCACGAGGCTGCCCCTGCTTGCTCCGTTTCTCTTCAAGGCTGCGCTGGCGCTCCTCGTAATTCTCCAACCAGGGCCGGCGCTTGAAATATCCGATCGTCATTTCCCGAACCTTGCGCGACAGGAACAGCATGGCCAGGAGATTCGGCAGAATCACGATCCCGAGGAACACGTCGCCCAGCGTCCATACCGTCGTCAGGGCCAGCGTAGCCCCCACGAAATGCATGGCCACGAACACGGCCTTGTACGGAAGCACGCCCTTCTCTCCAAACAGATAGTATGCGCAACGATCCCCGTAATAACTCCAGGCAATGGCCGTCGAAACCGCGAACAGCAGCACGCTGAGGATCACGATGTATCCTCCCCAATCCCCCAGTGGAGACAGCCCCCGCTGAAATCCAAGCTGCGTCATCGGGGCGCCGTTCTCCACGGCGTTGCCGTACAGTATGGCGTATTCTTGCCCTCCGGCAGCGACGGCGCGTTGCCTCGCCGGCGCAATAGCCCCGGTGAACGGCTCCGTATGCGCCGCATCGACGAACAAACGCTCGACGGCCACATCGTGCCAGGCAAGTTGCGCCATGCCCGGCCCCGTCTGGAACAACCCGTCCACGACCGAAATTTCCTCCGGGGGATCGGCGGCGGAAAAAGCGCCTTCCTCGTCCTGTTGCACATACCCGATATCGCCCGCCGACAGGGTCAGTTCCGTGGGCATCCGATCGTTCCATACGCCGGTGGTCAGGATGACCAGCGCCGTCATGGTGCAAATGACGATGGTGTCGATGAACGGTTCGAGCAACGCCACGACGCCTTCCGAAACCGGCTCGTCCGTCTTGGCCGCGGAGTGCGCAATGGGCGCGGACCCCTGCCCGGCCTCGTTCGAAAACAACCCGCGCCGCACGCCCCACATAAGCGTAAGCAGGAACGCCCCCGTGCCGGTTCCGGCCACCCCGGCGCTCGGATTGAACGCTTCCCGGAAAATGAGCCCCAGCGCGTCGGGCAGCTGGCTTATGTTCATTGCAATAATCAGGACCGCGCCGAGGACGTACACGGCGGCCATCGCCGGAGCAAGAATGCCGGTCACCCGCCCGATGCGTCCAATGCCCCCCAGAATGACCATGCCTATGACGGCCGAGGTCACGATCCCCGTGATCCAGGCCGCCACGCCGAATTCGGAGGACATCACGTCGGCCACCGTATTCGCCTGCACGGCGTTGCCGGTGAAAAAGGCGGTGATTCCGAGCAGCACGGCGAAAAATACGGCGAGCGGCTTCCACCGGCTGCCCAGGCCGCGCTCGATATAATACATGGGACCGCCCGCCACCGTGCCCTGCCGCCGGGATGCGTCGCCCTCGGGCACCATATCCCGGTGATGCTGCGCCAGCGTGACCTCGGTGTATTTGGTCGCCATGCCCAGAAACGCGGTGATCCACATCCAGAAAATCGCGCCGGGGCCGCCCCAGTGAATGGCGATGGCTACGCCCGCAATATTGCCGATGCCCACCGTCGCCGACAGGGCCGTGGTAAGCGCCTGAAAATGGGATACGTCGCCGGGCTCGTCGGGGTCGTCGTACCGGCCCGACGTAACCGCGAACCCGTGCCGAAGGCGACGAATCTGAATGAACTGCAACCGAAGCGTCAGAAATACGCCGGTGCCGAGGAGCAAAATAATGACGAGGGGAATCGATTCGCCGCCGACAGAGGGGCCGAACGACCATACGGCGCTCTCCAGGGCGGAAACGATCCGTTCGAAAAGATTCATAATCGAACTGGCGTCTAAGGAATAGGTACGCGAAAGAAGCGATTCGGGAAATGCGGGCAAAATAGCCCGACACATGCAGACCGATAGCGCAGAGGCGCTTCAAGTGCAGGGTTGCGTGAGCGTGCGCCGCCTTCGCAAGCGGCTTGCGTCTGTAGTATAGCCGTCTGCGGTCAGGTTGTCAAGACCATTGTTCGGGGAACGGCGCGGGCGCTCTGTCCCCGGCGCCCCTACCGCACCAGCATCATTGCGCGCGTTTCGCGGAAGCGGCCCATCTCTACATGGTAGAAGTACGTGCCCGGCGCAAGATCGCCCGCCGAATACTCCACGCGATAGCGGCCTGGAGACACCGTCCGGTCGTACGCCGTCGCCACCCGCCGCCCCAGCATGTCGTAGACCGTAATGCGCACGTGCGTGGCTTCCGGCGCCTCGAAGGCAATCTCCGTCGCCTCGCTGAACGGGTTCGGATAGTTTGCGTGCACCGCAAACGTCAACACGTCCTCTCCCCGCTCTGCCGACGTATATATCTCCTCTGGATAGGCGCGCTCGCTGTAGAGCGTCAATTCGGGGGCTTTGGGATTTGTGATCTCGCACCAGTAGTATGTAGGCGGGTCGGACAGGGGTATGGCGAGCGTATCCGCAGTAGCGCCCGGAATCGCCTCTTCGCCCTGCAGGCCTTCGCGGCGCCATTGATACTTGTTCGCCGTGCCGCCCACCTCCACGGAGAACGTGACATGGGAAGCCGAGCGCGTGGTGTACACGGGGACCGCGGCTTGCGGGGCGTACGTGAAGGATTCTCCGCCGAAATGTTCCTGTTGCTCGACGTCCTTGAACGTAAGCCGGTTCGAACTGACGTGGACCCATCTCAGATTGGGCAGGCCTGTAATGTCCGGCAGGGACGTGAACCGGTTACTGTGAATAGAAATAGACCCGAGATTTTTCAAGGCAAGGATGCTGTTGGGCACAGCCCCCTCCAAGGTATTGTGTTCCAGATCAAGGTGCTCCAACCGGGTAAGGCGACCCAACGAGGCGGGGATGGGACCCGTTAACGCGTTACTATCAAGATTTATAATTTGCAGTTCGGAAAGATTCCCCAGTTCCTCCGGGATCGGCCCAGAAAAATCATTGCGACCTAACGAGATATTTTGCAGCCGGGACAGTTTGCTCAACCACACAGGGAAGGGCCCTGTCAGGTCGTTACCATCCAGAACAAGCGTTTCAAGCAAGGTCAGATTGCTCAGCTCCTCGGGGATCGGACCCGACAAATTATTGATATATAAACGGAGAGATTTCAGCCGGGTCAGGTTGCCCAACGAAGCGGGGATAATCCCCCTGAAACGGTTCCACCCCAACTGCAGATATGTAAGCGAGGTCAAATTGCCCAAAAACTCCGGGAGAGGGCCGGATATCCCGTTTCCCGCAAGATATAGATGCTCAAGCGCAGCGAGGGTGCCCAACTCCTCAGGCAGAAACCCCGTAAGGTTGTTGCGATCAAGATCCAGTCTTGTTACACGCCCCGCTGCGTTTAAGGAAACGCCATACCAACTCCCCAAGGCCCCCTTGAGCCAATCGCGGTGGTTCTTCCAGTCCGAACCGCCCGTCGCATAATAGAACGCTACCAGGGCCAGTGAATCCTGCTTATGCGCCACCACGATATGCGCCGGCGCATGTGACGACGCTCGCTCGCTGTAGAGCGTCAAATCCGGCACGCCCGGGTTCGTGATTTTACAGTAATACACCGCCCGCGCCTCCGACAGCGACACCCGCAGCGTATTGCTTGTCTCTCCCGCAATGGGCTCATCGTCCGTTCTGTCAAGGTCATCTCCCCGGTACCATTGGTACTCGTTCGCCTCGCCGTCCACATCCACCGAGAACGTAACCGCAGACGCCTCGCGCGTTACGCGGAGAGGCACAGAGCGCTGGGGCGCATAGGTAAAGTCGCTTAGGCGCACGGAGGTCTGTTCTGCCTCGCCTTCCGAAAATGGCTCCGCGCGCTCTGCAAGGCGCCGGTAGAGGCGGGGCAGCATGCGCAGATGGCCTGCCGGAATCATGTCGCCCTTGCCCTCTCTTTCCAAGGCGTCCAGAACGCCTATGTACTGCCTGAGCGCTTCCAGATCGGGGCGCCGCCGTGCGGTGATCCTGACCGCTCCGTGCGGACCGTCCGTTTCCGTAACAAACCCTGTGCGCTCGAAAAGCGTAGCGAGCTGCTCCCTGTCCGACTCCTGCGACGACTTGAAGACAATCACGGCATCGTCGCACTCCTCTAAATCTTCAAAATCCTCGAACGTGAGCCTGTTAAACGTAATGTCAACATCGTCTATTTCAAGCAGACCGCAGAGATCGCCCAGTGCATTCAGGTTGTTAGAAGAAATATAAAGGTCTCGTATATTTTGTGCGCTTGTAATATTTCCGGGTAGCGCGCCTTCCAGATCGTTGTGCGAAAGATATAGATCATGAAGCATTGGCAGATTGCCCAGTTCCGGGGGGATCGCGCCTCGTAACCGCGTACCGCCCAAAGAAAGCCTCCATAGATTGTTGAGTTCCATGATCCACTCTGGAAAATCGTAGGGCGCAAGCGGATTGCCATATAAAGACAACTCTACCAGGTTCGAAAGATTGCCAAGTTCTGGGGGTATAGCACCCGTTAAGTCATTGCCACCCAAGTAAAGATATTGCAAGCGGGAAAGGTTTCCCAGGGAGGCGGGGATGGGACCCGTTAACTCGTTAGACTGAAGATCTATATAGCTCAGCTCGGTAAGGTTGACTAACTCCAAGGGTATAGGACCTGTCAATCTATTGGAACCAAGCCAAAGGGTTGTCAACTTCTTAAGATGTCCCAGCAAGGGCGGGATCGAACCCGTTAACGCGTTGTTGGAAAGGCTTAAAAATTTCAGATTTGAGAGGTTGCCTAACGCCGGCGGTATAGAACCTGTCAGTTCATTGCCATTAAGCGCGAGACTCTCCAACTTTGCAAGGCGAACCAGCGAAGATGGAATCGAACCTGTTAACGCGTTGCCCCAAAGGCTTAGCCATTTCAGATTTGAGAGGTCGCCTAACTCCGACGGTATAGAACCGGTCAGGTCATTGGCGGCAAGCCAGAGATAATTCAATTTTTCAAGGCGTCCCAGTGAGGAGGGGATCGAACCCGTTAACGGGTTGTATCCAAGCCATAGCTCCTCCAGATTTGAGAGATTGCCCAATTCAGGAGGAATCGAACCGGTAAAGTCATTGTGTGAAAGACTTAGATATTTCAGATTCGAGAGGTTGCCCAACGTCGGAGGTATAGAACCTGTCAGGTCATTGTCACGAAGCAAGAGCACTTCCAACTTCGCAAGACGCCCAAGTGAGGCGGGGATCGGACCGCCAAGGCTGTTCTCTGTAATCTTAAGGCTGTCCAGCGCCGTCAAACGACCCAGCTGCGAAGAAATATGGCCCGTAAGGGCATTGTCGATCATCTCAAGGTACACAACCCTTCCCTCTTCATTGAGCTCAACGCCATACCAATCCTTGACCGGCTCTTCGAGCCACCCCGTGCGATCTTCCCAGTCTTCGCCGCCCGCCGCATGATAGAACGCCACCAGGGCCAGCGAGTCCTGCGGATGCGCCGATTGCGCCCGGACAGGATTTGCCCAAAAGGCCAGAATCGTAGCCAAAAGCACTCCCGCCAAGCCTGAAAAGCCCGCAAAACCCCAAAACGCCCGGAATAGGGATGCACCCTCGCGCAGAGGCCTGCGCGTATGCCCCATATGCGAACGAAGTATCGACGAACAAGCCATATGCGTATGCGATAAGGCCAGCGAATGATATTTGGAAACCTTGCCGCTCAGCGATCAGCGAGCGGCCACACAGCCCGCAGGGTAAGGTTCCTGCTCTCTCTGTTGAACGACACGTCCAGCGTACGCGGCGCCGCAGCTGCCTTGCCAGCGGGAAGCGACGCCTTCGCAAGCGGCCACCTGTAGTATAGGCCGCCCAATGGCAGATTGTCAAGACCATTGTTCGGGGAACGGCGCGGGCGCGCTTATGTGGAGATTATGTGGAGACAACAGACACAACGAATCCAGCCGACGCCGGCGCGCTTTTGCCTTGGAAGAAAAAGGGCAACATCTTGGGACGCAAAAAAAAAAGACTCTATGCATTTTTTGCATAGAACTACCGACTTCTATGCATTTTTTGCATAATGACAGGCGCACCCATGTGCCGTGGAGCGTGACACGGAAGGACCCTATGCGTTTTTTGCATAGAAAAGGCGACTTCTATTCATTTTTTGCATAATGGCAGGCGCACCCCTACAACGTTTCGGGGGCTACGTCCACGATATGTTTCCCCATGAAGCCGAGGGTGCGGGCGGGGAATTGCTTGACCAGGCGATAATCGTGCGTAGCCATGAGCACCGTCATGCCCTGCCGGTGCAGCGTAACGATCAGCTTGAGGATTTCGTCGGCGACCTTCGGGTCCAGATTGCCGGTAGGTTCGTCCGCCAGCAACATCATCGGCTCGTTGACGATAGCCCGGGCGATCGAAACGCGCTGTTGCTCCCCGCCGGACAATTCGTGCGGAAAATGCTTCCGCTTGTGGCTGAGGCCGACGAGGGACAACACCTCCATCACGCGCTCCCGGACCACCTTCCCCCGCTTGCCGGTCGCATACATGGCGAACGCAACGTTTTCGTGCACCGAGCGGTCCGGAAGCAATTGAAAATCCTGAAACACCACGCCCAGGGACCGGCGCAGATACGGGATGCGCGACGCACGCATCTTGTCCGTCCGGTACTTGCCTATTTCCGCAACGCCGCGGTCCGGCAGCACGTCCATGTACAACATCCGCAGCAAGGTCGTTTTCCCGCTGCCGGTAGGCCCCACGAGATACGCCATCTCCCCCTGATCGATGGACAGGTCCAGACGCTCGACCACCGTACGGCGATGGCCGTCAGGCAATACGTACGAAAGCGATATGTTGGACAGGCGAATCATAGGCGAATCTATAGAGCGCTTCGGCGCTGTGCGATATCGACGGCGAGGCGAATAGCGGCCAACATGCTTTCCGGCCGCGCCCTTCCTTGACCCGCAATATCGAATGCGGTTCCATGATCCGGGGAAGTGCGCACGATAGGCAGGCCCGCCGTATAATTAACCCCCCTCCCGAAAGCAAGGGTTTTGAACGGCGCAAGCCCCTGATCGTGGTACATGGCGAGCACGGCGTCGCAGCGGCGCCAGGCGCCAGACCCGAAGAACCCGTCCGCAGGATACGGCCCGGACGCAAGGATTCCGCCTGCCTGCGCCTCGCGGATCGCGGGGCTGATCGCGCGGGTTTCTTCGTGCCCGAGCACGCCCCCCTCCCCGGCATGCGGATTGAGGCCCAGCACGGCGATGTTCGGGCGGGCTACGCCAAAATCTCCGCACAGCGCGGCATGGATCACCTGAATGGCCGTCCGCACGGCGTCCTGCGTAATGGCCGCCGCCACGTCCCGCAACGGCCTGTGCGCCGTCACAAGGCCCACGCGCAGCCCGTCGGCCACCATCGTCATGGCGTGCCGCTCGCACCCCGCAAGGCGGGCAATGAATTCTGTATGCCCCGGGTGCGCATAGCCGGCCTGCGCAATGGCCTCCTTGTGCACCGGCGCGGTGACCATCGCATCCACGTCCCCGGCGAGGCACAATATCACGGCCCGCTCAACGGCCCGCATCGCCAGCGCGCCCGCCTCCGGGACCACCTTGCCGAACGTCGGCTCGAACGCATCGTCCTCCGGCCCATGGAGCACAAGCCATGCTCCGGGGGGTATCTGGTCCGGCAGGGACGTCGCCGGACGGAGGTTTAGCGGCGGGCTCCCCATGCGTTCGGCATGCGCCCGAAGCGCCCGCGGAGACCCCACAAGCACCGGCTGCGCAATCCCGAGGCCGGACAGTTCCCGTACGCTTTTGAGCGCAATTTCCGGGCCGACGCCGTTGGGATCGCCCAGCGTAATCGCTATGCGAGGCGGCCTCGAACGACCTTCCGCCTGCGGGGAAGCGTCCGAAACGCCCGGAACGCCAAGAGGGCCAGGGCCAGGCTCCGACCCGACGGGGGCGACGGCTATGTCATGCGGAAGGGTAGGCATGCAGAAAATCGACCAGCAAGCGCACGCCGAACCCGGAGCCTCCCTTGGGACGCCAGGGCAGCGCATGTTTCAGAAAGGACGGCCCGGCCAGATCGATATGAATCCAGGGATAGTTCACGAAATGCTCCAGGAACTTGGCGGCGGTGATGGACCCGGCTTCCCGGCGGCTGCTGATGTTTTGCAGGTCTGCCACCTCGCTCCGCATCAACGCTCCGTAATGGGGATACATGGGCATGCGATGCACCAGGTCCCCGGTCCGCCGACCGGCCTCTTCCATGGTCTGGAGCCGGATTTCCGAGCCGGGGCGGTCATTCGTCATGACCGCGGCCACTTCGGAGCCCAGCGCCACGACCTGGGCGCCCGTCAAGGTGGACAACTCGATCACCAGCGAGGGATCGTAGGTGGACGCCCAGGAAAGCGCATCGGCGAGAATCATACGGCCCTCGGCGTCGGTGTTCAGCACCTCGACCGTCTTGCCGGAATGCATGCGGACCACGTCTCCGGGCACGTACGCATCCTCGCCGGGGCGGTTGTCGGTGGCGGGGATCAGCGCCACTACATGCCGGGGAAAATCGAGGCGGGCCAGGGCGGTCATGGCGCCCACGACCGCCGCCGCGCCCGCCATATCGGCCTTCATATGATCCATGGAGTTTGCCGTAGGCTTGAGCGAAAGCCCGCCCGTATCGAACATGACCCCTTTGCCCACGAGCACCATGGGCGGCTCGTCCGGCGCGCGATCCGGCTTCCAGGTCAGAACGGAGAAGGTGGGCGGCTCCTGACTGCCCCGATTCACGGCGAGCAAGCCGCCCATGCCTTCTTCGGCAATGCGGGCCTTGTCCCAGACGTCCACGGAAAAGCCGTGCTCCCTGCCGAGGTCCGCCACCATGCCGGAAAAAGCCGTCGCCGACTTTTCGTCTGGAGAGATATTCACCAGATCCCGGGCCGCCGCCACGGAAGCCGCAAGGATGCGCCCGCGCTCTGCGCCCCGGAGGGCTTCTTCTGCATCCCCGCCGTTCGCATGCACCACCATGCGTTCCAGCGCGGGGGCTTCCTTTTTCGCGGGGGCGGTCTTGTACCGGGCAAAACGGTAGGCAGACAGCATATACCCCTCCACAAGCGCCTGCGCAGCGACCGAGGCCTCTTCCGGGCCGTCCGGCGGGAGCAAAAGGCCCACCGAAGCCACGCCGTACTTCGCCGCGAGGCGCTCTCCGGCGGCGGCGGCCCGGCGCAGCACCGCGCGCCCGGCCTGCTCGGACACAATAGAAGGCCCCAGGCCAACCAGCGCCAACCGCCTGACCGTGCCGGACGGCGCGTACGCCAGCACGGCGGCGTCCGACGCCCCATCGAAATCCAGCGCGGCGGCGCGCACCGCATCTCCTCCGATCGAAGCCAGTTCGTCGAGGCGAGCGGCGACCCGACCCTCGTACGCCGGCGCAATCAGCAAATCCACGTCCATCTCCGCAAGGGAGGCGGTCGCGACGGAAACATCTACAGAAAACATAAGGCTTGGTTATCGTTTGGTGAATCTCTTGTCGGGAAACGCGGCAAAACCCGGATCGTTTTCGGCGCCCGGCGGGCTATCCTCCTCGCCGAACCCGGAAACGCCCACATACCGCGAGGCGGGGCGCAAGACCTTGGCGAAGACCTGCTCCAGCGGCTCGAACAGAAACGCGCCGGAAGCATTCTTGTGTCCGCCGCCGCCAAAAGCCCTTGCCCAGGCGTCAACCGGAATATTCCCCCGGGAACGAAAACTTACCTTCGTGCCCTTGGCCGTTTCCAGGAACAGCAAGGCCGCCGCCACGCCGTCTATGGACAAGGCGTAGTTGACGAAGCCCTCCGTTTGCTCGCTGCTGGCCCCGGTGTCTTGCAGCATGCGGGGCGTCACGGTAATGGAGGCGACGCGTCCGCCGCAATGCATCCGCACGGTTTCCAGCGCCTGCCCAAGCAAGCGCAGCCCCTCCATGGGGCGGCGGTCGAAAATGGCGGCATGCACGTCTCCGGGGACGATCGCGCCCCGCTCCAGGATATCCGCCACGATGCGGTGCAGCCGCGGGGTGACGCCCGCATAACGGAACGACCCCGTATCCGTCATGATCGCCACGTAGAGCGCCGTAGCGATGCGGGCGTCGATCAGATCGGGGTCGTACGCCGCGATGATTTCATAGATGAGTTCGCCGGTGGACGAAGCCGGCACGGATACGTACCGCACGTCGAACCAGCCTTCCGGATGGGTATGGTGATCTATCAATGCTTTGGGGCCGCGCGCGCCGCGGACCGGACCGGCCAGTTCGCCCAGCCGGTGCTCCGCATTCGTATCCAGCACGAACACCGCCCCCGCTTCGTCGATGCATTGCCGCTCTGCGAGGGACCCGTTGAAGACGCGCACGTCCCGCAGGCCGGGCAGCCATTCCAGGTTGGCCGGAGGCGGATCGCTGTTGAGCACGGTCGCCTGCTTGCCCAGCTTTTCGAGAAACGCCGCAAAGGCCACTTCCGACCCAAGCGCATCGCCGTCCGGACGAACGTGGCTGGTCAAAAACAGCCGGTCGTGCTTTTCGACAAGCGCCAGGATGTCGGCGGGGGCGCCTTGCGTCACGATGTCGTTACCCTGTGAGGACACTGTACTGAAATGTCTATTCGATGTATGCACCATATAGCGACATGCCGTCAGGAGCTGGCCTTGCCTCCCTTGATTCCGCGCAAGCCGGTTTCGGAAAGCAGGTTTACGTCGTACGTGCGGATGCGTCGGTTGCGGGCGCGGTGCCGCGCAAACGCTGTCTCGATCATCCGATGCGCCAGTTCGCCGAAGGAAAGGCCCGTCGCCTCCCAAAGATAAAAGGAAAAGGATCCGGGAATGGTGTTGATTTCGTTGAAATACACGGCGCCGTCGCGTTCGTCGATCATAAAATCGAGGCGGGCGACCCCGGCGCACTCGAACGCGCGAAACGCCTGGCGCGCCAATGCGCGAATGCGTTCGGCGGTTTTTTCGTCCAGCGGCGCCGGAACGAGGCGATCCAGGGACGCCATGCCGCGCCCGGCTGCCGGTTGTTTGGCGCTTCGCACGCCCTGCTTCGGCACGCCCTGCTTCGGCGCGCCCGGGCTGCTTCCTCCGCGCATATATTTGTCCCGAAACGTGAGCAACTCCGCCTGGTCCGCCTGCACGGGCTGCTCCAGCGCGCTTGCGATCGCGTCGTCTTCTCCGCCAAGCACCGCGCAATTGATTTCCTTCAGCGGCTCGACGGCGCGCTCCACCACAAGCTTTCCGTCGTACCGGAACGCATCCTCGATGGCGCGGTCCAGCGCCTCCCGATCCGCCGCCTTCGCAATCCCTATGGAAGACCCGAGGCGAGCCGGCTTGACCACGACGGGATACCCCAACTCCTGCTCGCAGCGATCCAGCCAGGCCTCCTCCCGATCCGCCCACTCCGATTCCCGCACGACCACAAAATCCACCACGGGAATGCCCTGGTCCCGGCATACATACTTGGACAGCGCCTTGTCCATGCCAAGGGCCGATCCGGCGACCCCGCTGCCGGTGAAGGGCACGTTGCACATTTCCAGAAATCCCTGAACGCCTCCATCCTCTCCGGAGCCGCCGTGCAAGGCCAGCAACGCTACGTCGATCCGCCAGACGTCCGGGCGGCGGGCGAACCATCCGCTGCGCTTTTCCCCGACCAGCGACAACGTATGCGCGGCGCCCGGAACGGGATGAACCCGGATCGCCTCGCGGCGGATGCGGTCGAGGTCCCGAAACGCCTCGACATCCCCCAGTATATCCCCGGCGAACCAGACGCCATCCTTGGCGATGTACACGGGCACGGGTTCGTACCGCGTCCGGTCCAGCGCATGCATCGCCTGCTGCGCCGTAATGACGGACACTTCGTGCTCGGGCGCCACGCCGCCAAAGAGCACCCCCACCCGAATCTTTTGAGACGTCGGATCCATGCCGGTTACGCAGCCGCGTCCGTGGGCGCGAACTGCTTTTTATGGTAGATGGCCCAGGGACGGCCCACCAGTTCCTCGCCCGTAAACGGGGTGTTGCGGCTTTTCGACCGGATATGCTTCGGTTCAAAGACCCATCGGGTCGCGGCGTCGAATATGGTCAGGTTGGCGGCTTCCCCTTCGGCGACGACGGGAACGGGAAGGCCCAGAATCTGGCGGGGCGCCGCCGTAATCTTCCGGACGGCTTCGGCCACACGCAAAATCCCCGGCGCAACGAGTTCCCGCCCGATCAACCCCCAAGCCGTTTCGAGGCCTATAATGCCGAACGGAGCGGCGAGAAACTCCACTTCCTTCTCGAACGGGGCATGCGGCGCATGGTCCGTGCACAACGCATCAATCGCGCCATCCCGCAGCCCTTCCTTGAGCGCTTCTACGTCCGCCGCCGGGCGCAGGGGGGGATGCATCTTTACGTCCGCGCTGAACCCGGTAGACTCGACCGCTTCGTCTGTGAGCGCAAGGTGGTGCGCGCACACTTCTGCGGTAATCCGGACGCCCTGCGCCTTGGCCCGCCGCACGAGCTCGACGCCCTGCGCCGTGGAAATATGCGCCACATGGATATGGCCGCCGGTAAACCCGGCCAGCAGGATGTCGCGGGCGATCATCACCTCCTCGGCCAGCGCCGGAATGCCGGGCACGCCAAGCCGGGTCGCCACGGCGCCCTCGTGCATGTGTCCGTCCCCATTCAGCGTCAGGTCTTCCATATGATTGATGATGGGCTTCCCGAGCGTCGCGCTGTATTCCAGGGCGCGACGCATCAATCCGGCGTGCTGCACCGGCGACCCGTCGTCGCTGAACGCCACGGCCCCGCCATCGACCAGGTCGCCCATTTCGGTCAGCGTTTCGCCCTTGCGCCCTTTCGAGACGCACGCGATGGGATGCACGTCCACCGGCGTCGCCGCCGCGCGCTCGATCACGAACTCCACGACGTCGCGGGTGTGGATGGGAGGCGACGTATTGGGCATGCAGGCCACCGCGGTAAAACCGCCCGCCGCCGCCGCCCGGCACCCCGTTTCGATCGTCTCTTTGTGCTCGTAGCCAGGCTCCCGGAAATGGACATGCATATCCATCCAGCCCGGCGAAACGAACTTGCCGGAACAGTCATAGACGGGCACGCCGTCCGCGGCGATATCCGCGGCGATGGATGCGATGCGGCCATCCCGGATCAACAGGTCGGCGACCTGCTGCGACCCGGTCGCCGGATCAAGCAAGGCGCCTCCCTTGAAAAGAATATCGGGCGTCGTCATGCGGGTGCGTTACAGGTTGTCCGAAAGGTAGTTCGTGATAAGCGTATACAGATGCAACCGTACGTCGCCTCCGTAAATGCCATGATTCCGACCGGGGTATATCATGAGATCGAATTGCTTGCCGGCCTGTTGCAATGCGTCCGCCATCTGCACCGTGTTCTGAAAATGCACATTGTCGTCCAGGTCGCCGTGTATCAGCAACACATCCTGCGCGTCCTGCAAGCGGTCGGCCCAGCTTGCCGGCGAACTGTTCCGATAGCCTTTCTCGTTGCGCTGCGGCGTAGACATATACCGCTCCGTGTAAATCGTGTCGTACTGCCGCCAGCTCGTTACCGGCGCCACGGATACGCCCAGTTCGAACGTATCCGGTCCGTCGCCGTAGAGCATGGACATGAGCGTCAGGAACCCGCCGTAGCTCCACCCCCACATGCCGGTGCGTTCGGCGTCGATATACGGCAAGGCGCTGAAATGCCGCGCGGCGGCTATTTGATCCTCTGCTTCGAGAATGCCGAGGTTTTCGTAGGTGGCGCTTTTGAAGTCCTTGCTGCGTCCGCCCGTCCCGCGGTTATCGACGCTGGCGATAACAATATCGTGGTTCTCGACAAGATACGCATGCCATAGATACCGGCTGCCCCCCCACGCGTTGCGCACCGTCTGCGAGCCGGGTCCGCCGTATACATACAACAGAAGAGGATATTTCCGGGACGGATCGAAATCCGTCGGCTTGAGCATCCAGGCGTTCAGCAGGGTCCCGTCCGCCCCCGGCGCTTCGAGAAATTCGGGCTGCGGCAATGCGTACGCCGCCAGGCGATCCCGCAAGGCGGCATTGTCCTCCAGCGTCTTGACGCAGGCGCCGTCGGCCTTGCACAGCGTGGCGACGAGGGGCGTTTGCGTGTCGGTGAACCGGTCGATGTAGTAGCGCAGGTCCGGGGACATATCGATGCTGTGGCTGCCCGCGCGCTCCGTGATCCGGACCGGCGGCGCATCGGAATCCTCGAACGAAACCCGGTACAGGTGGCGCTCCATCGGGGACGCTTCCGTCGCCGTAACATACACGGCGCCGCGCGCAAGATCGACGCCGTGAAAATCCGTCACATTCCAGGCGCCTTTCGTCAGCTGCCGGACCAGCGTCCCGTCATTTTCATACAGATACAGATGGCGATACCCGTCTCGTTCGCTCATCCATACGAAATGCCGGCGGTCGCTCAGGTAGGTAATGGTGCCTCCGGCCAGATCGCCGAAACTGGTCTCTACGTCGATCCAGGTATCGTTTTCTTCGCGCAACACGAGGCGGACCGACATATCCTCTGGCGCGCCGTAGAGCACGTCCACGCGATTCTGCGCCCGGTTGAGGCGGAAAAACCATACGTACGATTCGCCGTCTTCCTCGGGGGTCCAGCCAAGGCTGGGGATATATTCCGCGTCGTCGCCCCCGGCGCGCCATGCGCCCGCCTCGAAAAACCGCCGCGTCCCGGACGCAACATCCACGACCCCAACCCGGATTTCACTGTTGACCTCGCCCGCTTTGGGATACCTGAACCGTTCGAGTTCCGGGTATTGTCCGCGCAAATCCGCCATGGCGAACTCCCGCGTATCCGACTCGTCGAGTTGCACGTAGGCGATCCAGGCGCCGTCGGGGGACCAGGCCCATCCGTCCCGCAATCCGAATTCCTCCTCGTACACCCAATCGGACGTGCCGTTGATAATCGCGCCCGGCGCCCCGTCGTCGGTAAGCCGGCGCTCCGACCCGTCGGCCAGATCGACCACGAACAAATCCCGGTTCCGCACGAACGCCACGCGGCGACCGTCCGGGCTGAACTTGGCGAACATCTGAAATCCGTCTTCGCGGCGCGCAATCGGCGCAAGGCGTTGCGTTTCCAGGTCGTAGAGATAATAATACCCCTTCGTATTGTATCGCCATACCCGTTCCGAATCGGTATAGATGAGCATGGAGGAGCCATCCGGGCTCCAGGCATAGCCATCGATCCCGATCGTCCGCTCCACGTCCGGCGCATACAAGGTCCCTCCATCCACCAGGCGTTCGCGCTGCTCCGTTTCGAGGTCGTAGCGGACAAGATGCGCCATGTCCCCGTCCTGCTCGACAAAGGTCACGACCGGCCCTTCCCCGGCCCATTTTCCTCCTTCGAACGAGGCGGAAGCAAACAGGCCGGAAGCATGGATGGCCTCCAGCGTGAGACGAGGCGCGTCGGTATCCTGCGCCATGGAGGCAGGCGACCACAGCGCCGCCAGCAAACCGATTGCAATGAATCTGTACATGATGTCGAAGTTCGGATGAAATCGCACGAAGGGTGCGGCGTCCCAAAGCATGCAGGCGTCCCTTCCGCCATGCAGAAGCGATCCCGCCGCGCCGCAACCCGTAAAGTTATCGACAGGAACGGCAAAATGCGACCCGAATATGCGCCAAATGCACAATTGGAGCGTATATTGCGCGTGCGCCCCCCCGATCCCGATTCGCTACCCTGTACCGATTGTCGTTGCGAATGTCCCGGAATCCATCTTCCGACGCCCCATTTCGTGAAACGGACACGCCCGGGCACACCCGAGCCTGCATCCGGCTGGATCGGCTATGCCGCAACGCCGCCGTCCTGCGCAACTACGCCAGAGGCGCCCCGCTGATGGCCATCGTCAAGTCCGACGCCTACGGCCATGGCGCCCTGCCGGCCACGCATGCGCTGGCGGAAGCGGGCGTGCGCTGGTTTGGCGTAGCCACTACGGACGAGGCGCTGCACCTGCGCAAGGGCGGCGTCGAAGCGCACATCCTGGTCTTGACGGCGCCCCCGCCCGAATACCTGCACGCCGTATCTGACCACGGAATCGACGTAACGGTTTCCTCTGTGGAAATCGCCGACGCGCTGCTGGCCTGCCCCGACCGCGCGTTCCGCGTACATATCAAGGCAGATACCGGCATGGGCCGCATTGGCTTAACCGCCGAACAGGTCGAACGCATCGTAACGCGTCTCGACCGGGCCTCGCACATACGTATCGCGGGCCTGTGGACGCACCTCGCCAGTGCATACAGCGACGCCGCATTCGCATACCGGCAACTGGAGCGCTTCGACCGCATCGTAGCGAACGTCGGAGACGCCGCGGAGACCATCCACGCCACGGCCACGGGCAGCATCCTCCGGTTTCCCGAAGCCATGGCCTGGGAGCGGTCCCTGGCGCGCACGGGAATCGGGCTCTACGGGTACGCCGGATTCGACGAGGACTACGGCCTGGAGCCCGCGATGTCGCTCTGGTCGAAGGTTACGCACCTGAAAAAAGTCGAGGCGGGCACAAGTATCTCCTATGGGCGTACATGGACTGCGAAACATGCTACGTTCATCGCAACCGTCGGAGCGGGCTATGCGGACGGCTACCCGAGAAGGCTGGGCAACCGGGCCTTCGTAGCCATTCGGGGCGCGCGATATCCGGTGGTCGGCACGGTGTGCATGAACATGTTCATGGTGGATGCGGGGCCGACGCGCCGCATCGCCGCAGGCGACGACGTACTGCTCTTTGGGGCGGGGGAACGCGCGGTCGGGGACGGACCCGACGCGGCGGACCTGGCCGCATGGGGCGAAACCATCCCGCACGACATACTCACAGGCGTTCCTGCTCACATGCCGCGCATATACCGGCCCTGAGGCGTTTTGCGCATGGCGGTGCGTTTCATTGCCAAATTTGCCGTATATTGGCGGACCACGGTATTTCAGTGCTCCGTCGACTACCTCGTTATACGATCATACGATCCAAGGTACATCAACCGATATGAACACACCCGCAGATCCTTCGGATATCACCATTCTCGTTGTAGACGACGAGGAAGATGTCGTGGAAATGGTGTCCCATTTCCTGGAAGAAGCAAAATACAAGGTGCGGAAAGCCTACGACGGCGAGGAAGCGCTCGCCAAGGCTACCCCCGACACGAACCTCATCTTGCTGGACATCATGCTGCCGAAACGCGACGGCATCGAGGTCTGCAAGCAACTGCGTTCGCGTATCGCCACGGAAACGATCCCCATCATTTTTCTGACGGCCAAGACGGAAGAAGAGGATCAGATCAAGGGACTCATGGCGGGCGGAGATAATTATCTCATGAAGCCGGTCTCCTCCGAGGTGATTCTGGCGCACGTGCAAACGGCGCTCCGGCTGTCGGGTATTCGGGAACGCCAGTTCATGGAGATCGGCGATCTCAAAATTTACGAGGACGAACACCGGGCCACGATCGCCAATCAGGACATCGGCCTCACCGAGACCGAATTCAGCCTGTTGCTCTACCTGGTGCGCCATCCCCTGAAGGCCTTCAGCCGCAAGCAATTGCTCGAAACCATCTGGGAGGACGCCATGATGGTCACCGAGCGCACGGTAGATGCGCACATCAAGAACCTGCGCGAAAAACTGGGAGCCCTTGCCCGGCATATTCAAACGGTGCGCGGCGTCGGGTACCGTTTCTCCCCGGACCTCGACGGCGCCGAATAAGCGGGCGAGGGCGGCAGGCCGGGACTACGCCGGAAGGCCGCACAAGGCGCAGGCGAGACGTACGGATTCGGGTCATGGCGAACGTGACGCGCCGAGCGAAGCGGCGTCGATCAGAGAATCCTTGGAACCATGCGTTGGCTGCAGCACATTGAAGATCGCTTCCTCCCGCGGCGCGCCTCGATACAAACGTGGATGTTTATCACGTTCATCCTGTTCCCGGGCCCTCCCATCATCGTCGTGGGCTACTATGTGGCGCACGCGATGCAGCAGCAAATCCGGGAACAGTCGCGCGAAGCGTTGCAGGACTATGCCGAACGGATCGCCGCCCGGATCGGGGAATCCGACGCACCAGACGAGGTCCCTGCGCTCACTGCAGAAATCGGCGCCGTGACGAACCTGCGCATCGAGGTCTTTCCGGCGGACTTCGCCAACGCGTCCCGGCCCGTCCGGTATCCTCTGGAAGAACGCCCTTCCCCCGAGGATCCGGTCCGCTTCGTGGAACGCGCCGCCCCCGACGGGCAGACCATGCTGTACGCGCTGCTTTTTCACGAACCTTCCGGCCTGATCGTATCCGTAGGGCAACTGGAATCGCCGCTGACGTCCATGGTCCGCGGCATACGCATAACGCTCATCGTGGGGCTCGGCCTCGTGCTGCTCCTGACGCTGGTCGGAAGCTGGGTGGCCACCAAAAAAATCACCGAGCCGCTCGAAACCCTGAACCATTCGGCCCGGCGCATTGCAGAAGGCGATCTGAGCGAGAACATCGCCGTAGACTCCCGCGCCGTCGAGTTTCGCTTCCTGGCCATGAGCCTGAGCCGCATGTCGGCGGGTTTTCAGCGCCAAATCAACAAGTTGCAGCGCCTGGCGCAATTGCAAAACGAATTCATCGGCAACGTCGGCCATGAAGTGCGCAACCCGACATTCGCCGTAAGCGGATACCTCGAAGCGCTGGGCAGCGATTCCCTGACGCCCGAAAAACGCCGCCGGTACGCCGAAAAAGGCCTGCGGAATCTGCACCGGCTCCAGACCCTGTTCAACGACCTGATCGAAATCGCCCGGCTCGAGTACCGCAAAGACCTCGTCAAACCGACCCCTTTCGAATTGTCCGAGCTGCTCCGGGAAATCGGCGATACGCTGGAGCCGAAAGTGCAGGCGAAAGGCCTGCATCTGGAGCTGGAGAATCCGCCCGAGTATGTCTGCGCCGACCCGAATCGCATCCGGCAGGTCCTTACGAACCTGATCGAGAACGCCATTGCCTACACCGACGAGGGCACGGTGCGGTGTCGTTTCCGGCGGCGGCTCGACAAGGTGCGCATTGAAATAATCGACACGGGCCGCGGCATCGAGGAGCACCACCTGAACAGGGTATTCGAGCGGTTCTACCGCGTGGATCCGGATCGGGCGCGGCAAAGCGGCGGATCGGGACTGGGACTCAGCATTGCCCATCAGATTCTGCGGGCGCACAACGAATCCATCCGCGTCGAAAGCACCTTCGGGCGCGGCTCCCGCTTCTGGTTCGAATTGCCCCTTGCCGATCCCGGGATACGCTGATTCGCCCGGTTTATCTGGACATCCTGACCGCTGCTTCGTATTTTCAAGAGAATGGACCATCGTGCGTCCCTATGGCGAACATGAAGGATCAATCTCTCGAAAAAACATCTCTGGACCGCAGGGCCGTGCTTCACGCCGGGGCTAACCAGGGCAATGGACATGCTTCCGAAGCAGCCATGCCCGGCATAACCTATGCGGAGGATATGCATGCGGATGCGTTGACCGCCCGCGATTTCGACGGGCAACAGCTCCGCGACGCCTACCGGACCATGCTGCTCGCCCGGCGGCTCGACGAAAAAATGCTGACCCTGCTCAAACAGGGCAAGGGATTTTTTCACACGGGATGCGCCGGGCATGAAGCTGCGCAAGCCGCCGTCGGCATGTACATTCGGCCCGGACACGACTGGTTCTGCATGTACTACCGGGACTTGTGCCTTTCGCTTTCGGCGGGCATGACGGCGCGAGACACACTGCTGGCCCATCTCGCGAAAGCCGACGACCCCAGTTCCGGCGGCCGGCAAATGTCCCAGCACTACGGCATGCGGGAACGCAATATTTTTGCGGGATCGTCTTCCGTGGGGTCGCAGTTCTTGCCCGCGCTCGGCCTCGCCATGGCCGTGCAGCGTCGGGGCGAAGATGCGTTCGTGTATGTATCCGCCGGAGAAGGCGCCACATCGCAAGGCACGTTTCACGAAGCGCTGAACTGGGCTACGCGCATCAAGGCGCCCATCCTCTTTTTTATTGAGGACAACAAGTTCGCTATTTCGGTGCCGGTCGAGGACCAGATAGCCGGGGGCACCCCGTACAAACTGGCGGCGGGATACGAAGGACTCAAGCGCATCCGGGTGGACGGCACGAACTTTTTTGAGATGGCGGCGGCGGCCAGGCAGGCTATCGAATGCATTCGGGCCGGAGAGGGGCCCGTATGCCTCGTGGCGGATGTGGTTCGTCTTTTTCCGCATTCCTCCTCGGACAATCACGCCAAATACCGCTCGTCCGAAGAATTGTCGGAAGCGCAGGAAGTCGATCCCCTCCTGTTAATGGAGATGACCCTGATCGAAGAGGGCGTGATGGACGCGCATTCGGTGGAGGAAACGGAAAAAGAAATTCGCGCGGAAATAGAGGACGCCGCCGCCTGGGCGCTGGCGCAACCCGACCCGGCGCCGGAAAGCGCGACCCGCCATGTCTTGTTCGAAGGAGACCTGGGCCTGCACTACGAAACCGATGAACCGGCGGGCGAGCCCATGGTCATGGTGGACGCCGTAAACAAGGCGCTGAAGGAAGAAATGGCGCGCGACGAACGGGTCATCGTGTACGGAGAAGACGTGGCCGGCGGGAAAGGCGGCGTATTCAAGGCCACCCGCGACCTGACCGAATGGTTCGGGGAAGATCGGTGCTTCAATTCGCCGCTGGCCGAAGCGTCTGTGGTGGGCACGGCCGTGGGGTTGGCCGCCGCCGGCTACAAGCCCGTGGTGGAAATACAGTTCGCCGATTATATCTGGCCCGCCATGCAACACCTGCGCAATCAGGTGGCGCCGATGCGCTACCGCTCCAACGACAAATGGACCTGCCCCATGGTGATCCGCGTGCCGTGCGGCGGATATATCCACGGAGGCCTGTGCCATTCCCAAAATATAGAGGCCATTTTTGCGCATTGCCCGGGCCTCATGGTGGCCATGCCCGCCATGGCTTCCGACGCAAAAAGCTTGCTGAAAACGGCGATCCGAAGCGAGGACCCCATTCTGTTTCTCGAACACAAGGCGCTGTACCGCCACGCCGCCGCGCGCACGCCCGTAGCGGACGAAAACGGGTACCTGCCATTCGGCAAGGCGCGCGTGGCGCGGGAGGGCAGCGATATGACCATCGTTACCTGGGGGATGATCGTGCACAAAGCCGCGCATGCCGCGAATCGGCTGGAGCGGGAAGACGGTATTTCCGCGGAAATCATCGATATTCGCACGATGCTCCCGCTGGATATGGAAACGATCCTCGCTTCGGTGCGCAAGACGAACCGGGTCCTGGTCGCCTACGAAGACCACGAATTCATGGGGTTTGGCGCGGAAATCGCTGCCCGGATTGCGGACGAAGCCTTTTCCGCGCTGGACGCGCCCGTGCGCCGCGTGGCCGGCGCCTTCGCCTATATTCCTTTTGCGGGACCCCTCGAAAAGGCCGTCTTGCCCCAGGACGAAGATATTTACGCCGCCGCCATGGGGCTGCTGGAGTATTAGGGGATGCACTGATCAAGTCCACTTCGATCAGCGCTTCACGTACGCAAGTAGCGTTTGTAATGATTCTATCGTTGAAATCATCGGAAAACACGGCGTTTTGCGGCGTCGGGGTCGTGAAGCGCCCTTCGGGAGGCAGCGAGGAGCGCGCTGGCTGCATGATTCCTCATTACGTGGGGCCTGCCACGCTGCTTCGTCATTCCTTGCCAGCACACCCCTCGATGCCTCTGATCTTCGCGGACTTAATCAGAGCATCCTAAGGCGGACGAATTGCGGTACGCCGGGCAATATCGGCGCCAGAATCTGCGCTATACGGCGGCCAGCGCAGCCTCGAGGTCGGCGATCAGATCGGCCTCTTCCTCTACGCCCACGGAGAGCCGCATCAGCGAATCGGTGATCCCGAAGGCCTCCCGCTCGTCCTTCGACAGGAAGGCGTGCGTCATGGTGGCCGGGTGTTCGATAAGGCTTTCCACGCCGCCGAGGCTTTCCGCCAGCGCCACGACGCGCAGGTTGGTCATGGCCCGCACGGCGTCCTCCATACGATCGTTTCGGAGCGAAAACGACAGCATCCCCCCGAAATCCCGCATCTGTTTGCGGGCGGTTTCGTAGCCGGGGTCGTCCGGCAACCCCGGATAATACACATGCGCCACCTTCGGGTGCTCCTGCAGAAACGCGGCGATCGCCCGGGCATTCCGACAATGCCGCTCCATGCGCAGATGCAACGTCTTGGCGCTCCGCAGTGTCAGAAAACAATCCAGCGGAGCAGGGACGGCGCCCGCTGCCTTCACCTGGAACCGGAGGCTTTCGGCCCAGGCGTCGTCGTTCGTCAGCGCCGCGCCGCCCACCACGTCGGAATGGCCGCCGATGTACTTGGTCGTAGAGTGCATGGACAGGTCTGCGCCCAGCGCCAGCGGCTGCTGCAGAAACGGTGAGGCAAAGGTGTTGTCCACGGCCACGGCAATCCCCGACGCATGGGCTATTTCGGATACGGCGGCGATATCCACGACCCGCATCAACGGGTTCGTGGGCGTCTCGATCCATAGCAGTTTCGTTTCCGGGCGTACGGCGGCCGCCACGGCTTCCGGGTCGGTCATGTCCGCAAAGCTGAACATCAAGCCGTAGGGTTCGAACACGGTCCGAAAGAGGCGAATGGTTCCGGCATAGATGTCCTCCATGCTCAGCACATGGTCGCCGGGGCGCAAGCGCTTCAAGATGGCGTCCAGGGCGGCCATCCCCGAAGCAAAGCAAACGCCGTGCGCCGCGCCTTCCAGCGCAGCAAGGTTGTCTTCCAGCGCCGTCCGCGTCGGATTGGAGACGCGCGCATATTCGTATCCCCGGTGCGTTGCAGGGGCCTCCTGCACGAAGGTCGAGGTCTGGTACACGGGCGTCATGATCGCACCCGTGGCAGGGTCTGGCGTTTGCCCCGCATGCACGGCCAACGTGCCGAACCCGGGGGAAGGTCGGGTGGATTTCGTCATGAAGGTAGATAGATAGGATGCACTGATCAAGTCCACTTCGATCAGCGCATCCTATGGTAAAAAGGTAAAAAGGTAAAAAGCAAGAACCCGAACCTGATGGTCAGGCCCGGGCTCCGTGCGTTTCGGCGGTGCCGGTCATGCCGGAAAGGTCAGTTGCCGTACCCCGCACACTCGGCAACCGACTCTACCATGTCCATCTGGTTCGTTTGCACATACGCCGTGTAGAGCGCCTGGCAAATGGCCGTCGAATCTTCGCCGTTGGCGTCGATAATCTCCCGGGCGTGCGTGAGCGGAACCAGCGCTTCCTCGAACAGGCCACGGCGCTCCTCGGCCAGCACATCCATTTCCGCCTCGCGCGCATCAATCTCGTCGGCCTCCAGGTCGGCCCGTTCCTCGCGCAACGCATCGTCCATGGCGCTGATCTGGTCGTTCAGCACGACGGCCTTGTTGATATAGGCCGCCCCAAGGTTGAAATGCGCGTTCGCATAATCGGGACCGGCCTCCGCCGCGCGACCGAGATAATGAATCGCGTCGTCGAATTTCTCCGCTTCGAGCAACAGCGAGCCGTAATTGTACAGGAGCGTCTCGTTATTCGGGTCCTGCTCCACCGCCGCCTCGTATTCCGCCATGGCCTGCTCGGCCTGCCCCGTCTGCACATACAGGTTCAGGAGCTGGGACTGAATATCGGCGTCCTCGGGGTACAACGCGGCCGCTTGCCCGAACACCTCGAGCGCCTTGTCCTGATCTCCGTTGCGGCTGTAGATATCCCCGAGGAAAAGGAGCGTGTTTTTCTGGGTATCCCCTTTTTCGATGGCCATTTCAAGCGGAGCGACCGCATCTTCCTCCATGCCGGCGTTCAGAAAAGCGAACGCCTGGTTCACATACGGGCCGGACGAATCGGGCATAATCTCGGAGGCCAGGCCAAAATATTGCGCCGCCTCGCCGAACTCGTCGGCATTCTCGCCGCCGCGATTGAACGCCTGGATGCCCTTGCGAAATACGTCGGCGTACGCCATCGTCATGGAGCGGGAAACGGAACTTTCGAGACCGGGGTCGGCGGCCAGCGCCGCGTCGTACGCCGTAATCATGTCATGCACCATGCCCACATACTCGTCCGGGTCGGACACCTCGGCGGACTGCGCCTGGAGCACCTGGCCTTTCAGTTCATGGGCTTCCGCATTGGCGGGATCGCGTTCGAGCGCCTCGGCAATGTTCTCGAGCGCCCGGTCGTAATCCTGGTTGCGCAGGTCCAGTTTGGCGCCCTCCACGTTCGGGTCGCTGGAACAGCCGGGGGCCATCCACAGGAAAGCGCCCAGAATGCATGCAAGAAGGACGGCGGTTCGTGTTCTTTTCATAGATTTCATAGCACCGTGCTGTCGGTTCGAATCGCTGGTTTGAGCAAGTACGCCACAGAACCTGAAAGGTACGATCTTTATTAAATTCATACAACACTTTTTTGCGGAATGCCTGCTCCCAAACCGGTTCTTATAGACACCGACCCGGGCCTGGACGATTTGCTGGCCCTCGTGCTGGCGCTGCGGTCGCCTGCGCTGGACGTGCGGGCCGTCACGGTCGTGGCCGGGAACGTATCCGTGGACGCCTGCACGGCGAACGCCCTGCGCATACTCGAAGCGATGGACCTCGAACCGCCGCCCGTCTTCCGGGGATGCGCCGAAGCGCTCAGCCCGCCCGTCGCGCGCGCCGGGCATGTGCACGGGCCGGACGGTGTCGGCGGCGTGTCGCGCGCCTGGCCCGTACGACGCCTGCACGCCGAAAAGGCCCATGCGGCGGACGCTATGCCAGCGTTGGCCCGCCGCCATGCGGGTGCGCTCACGCTCGTTGCGCTGGGGCCGCTTACGAACGTGGCTACGGCGCTCGGGCGCGACCCGGAGGGCATGGCGAACCTGCGGGAAATCATTGTGATGGGCGGGTCTGGAGACGGGCGGGGCAACGTAACGCCGCGCGCCGAATTCAATTTTTACGCCGATCCGCAGGCGGCGCGTATCGTGATCCGGTCTGGCTTGCCCGTAACGCTGGTGGGGCTGAATGTGACGGAACAGGCGCTGCTTTCCCGGGAGCGCTTCCATCGCCGACTCGCTTCCATGCCGGAAGGGAATCTACGCCGCCTGTTGTGCGACGCTACGGAACCGTATTTCGATTTCGCCCGGGAGCGGCGCGGGCGCGACGCCTGCCCATTGCACGATCCGCTTGCCGTGGGCGCCGCGATACAGCCGGACCTGATTCGTACGCACCCCATGCTGTGCGATGTGGCGGACGAGCCGGACGCGCTGCGCGGCATGATGACCGCGCAACCGGCGGAGAGCGCGGAGAGCGGCGCGGCGGACGGGACATCGGGCGGGACACTGGACGGGAAATTGAACGGGTCCGTCGCACAGGTGGCCATGGAGGTTGCGGTCGAACCGTTCCTGGACCTTTTCCTGAATACGGTGTGCGGATAAGACAGGAAACGGCGGAAGATTTTCCGCGCAAGGGGGCTGCGTAGCGCCTGACGCAAAGCCCGGCTCCGCAAGTTTCCGCTAAGAGGGCGCGCCCGCCTGCTGGAATAACGCTGCGTAGCGCCTGGCGCAAAGCCCGGCTCCGCAAGGGGTTGCATCCCGGCCGTTGCGGTGCGGGTGCGAGAGCGGATGCAAACGTAAGGATGGATACGGGGCGGACGCGAGAGCGAGGGCGACTCCGGCCTAACTGAAGTCCCTGCCCAGCACGACCGCAAGAATGATCGCCAGCACGGCCGCCGGCGCCACGTAGCGAATGAAAAAGCGCCACGCGCCGTACCGAAACCATGCCGGCTGGTTGCCGTCCATCAGTTCTGCTTCTGTCGCCCGGCGCGTCATGAACCACCCGGCGGCGATCGCTACGGCCAATCCGCCGGTAGGCAGCATCCAGTTCGACACGAAGTGGTCCGCAATGCTGAACCAACCCGTCTTGCCAAACGCAATCATGGTCGAGAGAATGGGCGTAGAACCAAACGACAAGGCGGCGAAAATCGTGAATACGAAAATGGCGCCGCCCGACGCCATCACGGCCTTCTGGCGTTTCATGCGCCGCTCGTCTATCAGGTAACTCGTGACCACTTCAAGGAGCGAAATGGTGGAGGTCAACGCCGCCAGCGCCACCAGCACATAGAACAACGGCCCCAGCACGATCCCGAAAGGCATTTCCGTATAGAATAATTCCGGAAGCGAGATGAAGAGCATGCCCACGGTGGACGCGCCCACCTCCTCGCTCAGCCCGGCCACCGAGAAAATGACCGAGAACATAATGATCGTGGCGACCAGCGCAATCACCGTGTCGAACGCAACGATGGCGCCCGCCGATTTTACGATGGACTGCTTGCGCGAAATATAGGACCCGTACGTAATCATGGTCCCCATGCCCAGCGAAAGCGTGAAGAACGAATGGCCCAGCGCCTCAAGAACGCCGCTCCATTCCAGTTCCTCGAAACGGGGCTGGAAAATGAATGTCAGGGCTTCGCCCGAACCGCTCATGCCCAGCGCACTGACAAGCAACAACACCAAAATGGCGAAAAGCACAGGCAACAGAATCTTCGCGATCCGCTCGATGCCCTTCTGCACCCCGAAATACACCACGCCGATCGTAGCCACGCTGAAAGCCAGCGACAGCGGAAGCTGCAGGCCCGCATTGCCTACCTGTTCGCCAAAAAGATCTCCCATAGACAAGTCCGACGGAAAACCGCCGAAGGTCCACCCAAGGGATTTCCAGAAATAAAAAAGCGACCAGCCCGCGATCACGGTGTAGTAACTCAGCAAAATGAATCCGCACAAAACGCCCCATAGGCCCACGATCTTCCAGGCCGGTCCCGCCACTTCCCGGAACGCGCCGACCACACCTTTTTGACTCCGGCGGCCTATGAGCAGCTCGGCCATCATGATGGGAAGCCCGACGGCCAGAATGCACAAGAGATACACGATGACGAAGGCGCCGCCGTTGTTCTCCCAGGTGATAAAGGGGAATTTCCACAGATTGCCCAGCCCAATGGCGCTGCCGGTAGCGGCCAGCACCAGACCAAAATTGGAACTCCAGGCGTCGCGTTTTTGCGTTTCCATGTGCGTTATGTCGGAAAGGATGGGGGAGGCGGGGCGCGAACGGAATACGGGTACAAAATACGCAGATCAACGCCGCTGCGTTCGGCGCGTCACGTTCGGGCGCAACAGGAGGATATCATGAGGGCATGGCGAATCCGGGCGAACATGCGGCGAGGCAGGATCAGGCATCTGTACGCTATGCACAGGTCCGCAGGAACGGTTCCTTTGGAATATACGCCCCATGCCTATTCTTCCCCAAATTCCCGAATGCGCAGGTTCCGGAACCATACGTCGTCGCCGTGATCCTGCAGCACGATATGCCCGTCCCGCCGCTCGGCGAACCCCTCTATATCGGCGTACTTGCTGGCGGCCAGGAGCGAATCGAAGCGCGGGCTATCCATATCGTACTCGACTACGAGAGCCCCGTTCAGCCAATGCTCCCCGTGCATGCCCCGGAATACGATGCGGCTCTCGTTCCATGCCCCCACCGGTTCGAGGGCCTTGGCGTCGCTCGCCGGAATCATGTCGTACAGGGCGCCGGCCCGATGGGACGGCAATTCGGCGTCGGGGTGCCGATCGTCGTCCAGCACCTGGTATTCAAAGCCAAGCGCCGCATACCTCGGGATGTGCGCGGTGGACAATTCCTCGGAGACATTGTACTTGACCCCGCTGTTGGCTCCTTCGGCCACGTTCCATTCGAAGGCGAACTCGAAGTCCCCGAACGTCTCCGTGGTCATCAAATCCCCGCCCGCAAGCGGCTGCCCGTCCGCAGCGACCGGCACGTCCCCGGAAGCCACCTTCCGTATGGTCCCGTCCTCCACGCGCCAATGGCCTTCGGGAACCGCATCCTGACCAAGCCCGATCCATCCGTCAAAGGTTTCTCCATCGAAAAGCGGGCGCCAATCGTCTGGGGACAGGTCCGGGGACGCGGCAGCAGAGGGTTGTGCCCCGGCAGAGGAAACGGCAGCGGGGGGCTGTGTTCCGGCGGCGGGCGCTTCGGCTTCCGCACCGGAGCAGGCAGAAAAAACGAGCGCCAGCAACGCGGCCAGCAGCGCGAAGCGTTGCGGCGAAGCAGCGTTTCGGGGCGCGGCGGAGACAGGGATCGAAAAGGTGCGCGGCATGGCGAAATAGGGAATGGGTATGTGGATACGGGATGCGATGCGGGCGTAATGGAATCTACTTTTTCCGGGGAGGATGTGCAAGGGGTGGGGGTTCATTGCACCCTAATACTTGCACCGCTACCCTGCCGAGGCGCACGAATCAAGCGCGGATGCAATATGATTGAGTTTCTCGTGGACCTCCGGGTGGATCTCGTCTTTTTTCATAACGGAAGCCAACAAATACAATTCTTTCTTGGGCGTATTGCTACCGAGATTGTCAAATAACGGCACGAGAAATTCATCGCTTGCCTTGACGCGCACAAGTGAGACGTGATTCCCAAAAAGGTCGGTCTGCCGAGGCACATGACTCCAGAATGCATCGTCGACCCGGCGATGCATCAGCGGAAAATCGGCGAATCGAAATCGTTTGATGGCCTCTGGATGCAAAAGGTAATTCTCGATTTCATAGCGACGCCAGCGTAGAACGACCAATCCCGCTTTCTTCATTTCAAGGTCTGGTTCATCGCGATTGTCTCCATCAAGCAGACAGAGTGCACGTAAATCTGGACAAACCGCCCGCATGGCGAAAAAATGCGATCTCGCTTCGGCAAGGCTCCTGCCGCCGAGCACGTGAACAAAGGGTCGTTCAAAGAAGCGTTGCGCAGGATGCTCAAGTATGCGCGCCCATTCGCGCAGAATACGCTGGTCAGCCTCGCTCTCCACATAGAGCACGGCGCCGACTTCCTGGCTCAGCAACAGGTCTGTAGTGGTAACGCGTTTGAATGCTTCGCGGAGTTGGTCGCGCTCGGTTGTGTTAGCAAGGGAACGAGGCGTCGGACTGAAGAAGCCGAGCACTCGCTCCGGCTCCGTTGCATCGAGAATAACTTCGGAGTGCGTTGCAACAATGACTTGACCCTTGCGCTCATGGGCGACCTTGCGAACGAGATCGTATACTTGCCGTTGCAAAATGATGTGTTGGTGAGCGTCCGGCTCATCAAGCAACATCACTGTGGCGGGGCGGGCGTACAAGAAGGCGAGCAAAAGAATCACTTGCAGCGTCCCGCTGCCTGCGTTTGCAAGATCCAGCGGTCGCGTGTGGCCCGGTTCTTTGTATTCGCATACGATGTATGGTTGAGCCGGCGAATAATTCGGCTTGATCAATTCAATGCGAAAGAGGTCATTGATATGTCCCGCAAGCGCCTGCCAATCCCCCTCATCGTTGCGCTCAGCTACTTCCAACAGAAGATTTCGCAGAATATCCCCCGGGCGCCCCTGCCCGATGAGCAGGTCTTGCATGCCCCGATCGCGGCGCGGCTCGTCACGCTCAATGCCTGAAAGGGGAGGTACGTGTACAATGGAAAGGGCGCGGGCTTCCTGTGGAGGAAAGGCGCGTATCGCTTCGCGGTCAAGGCTCTTGGCATGTTGGGGGCGGGCATGAATCAACTCAGGATTGCTGTACTGGAGCTCGAGGCCGCATGTCCACGCTTGATCGTGCACCTGTCCCTCCACGACAATCTCGATCAGCCGCCGCGCTCCCGACATGCCGCCAGGGCCGGTTACTTTTCGATCTTCCCAAAGAAGATTCATCTCGCGGAGAGGAACCGCGGTAATATCAGCGCGCGGAATAGCAACGCCCGAACGCTCGACGGCCCTACCGCCAGCCCGTTGAGCAACCCACCGGTCAAGCACGAACTTCCAAAGCGAAACGGCCTGGAGCAGCGTTGATTTACCGGCATTATTCGGCCCGGCAAGGACAACGGATTCCGCAAGATCGAATTCCTGTTCGCGGAAACGCTTGAAATTCTTGATTGTGACGCGGCGAATCATATTGCCTGCGCCAGGTCGCTCCGGGCGCGATTCATCCATTCCCGCGGGTCGTCAGGCGGGAAACGTTCAGGGAGTTTCATAGACCACCTTTCCTTCCTGCAGGGCAGGCTTGATAATCAGCGCATGGCTGTCCTTATACCGCTCGATAGCTTGGGGCGTCACCACAATAGCGTCCACAGCCGCGCCTGCTCCATACATATTCTGATAAATCTGCCCCATAAGATCAAGAGGGTCTCCGCCCTCCTTGACGATAAGCAAATCGACATCGCTATCGCGATTCATATCGCCGCGAGCAGCAGACCCGAACAAAATAATCCGCTCAGGATCAGCCACTTCCACAATCCGACGGATGATATCGTCCAGTATAGATTGATTTATCATCGCGCTAACCCGTTTTGCAAATCAACGCTTTCGTTCCCCAGACGCCGCTGTCGAGCAAATATTTTCCAGGCGGCGCCTGAAAAATTCGTTCGCCTTTGCGTATCGGCTTTTTCATAATCCGTTCTTCGCTTCGTGGCGCCCTTTCTCTTCCGACCCCTCCATAGGCCGGGTCATTGCATTCACGTCCAGCCAGTAATGCTGCACTTTGCTGACCGCATTCCATGCAAACCCTCCAGGGTTTTGTATCGGTTCCCGAAGCCTGGGTTCCGTAGCGCAGTCGGTCACCACATACAGCCAGTAGCACTCGGGACGGGCTTTCCCTCTTCGGCAAGTTGCAGAATCTCCAAAATTTCCTCGCGCACCTGCTCGGCAATGTGCAGGTTTGCAACATCGTCCGCGGTCAGCGTAACTCGGCGAAATTGCTCCGACCGCTGGCCGACCAATCCCACGCTCCAGACGCCCGACCCGTTCGAACGCACGGTTTCTACGAGCATCGGTTCGTTGAACTGCGGGCCCGTAAGAACCTGGCCTTCCTGGAGACGAATTTCCGTATTCAAATCAAAACACCCCTTTCTGAATTATTTTTTGGCGTTTCCGCTTTTTTCCTTTTTGGTCGCTCTTTTGATCCTGCGGCCCCACCTGTAACCCCCTAAAACCCGAACACCCCCGGCAGCCACAGGCTGAGGCCGGGCGCGTACGTCACGATCATGAGTGCGGCGATCATCGCAAGGTACAGGGGTATGAGGGGCCGGATGGCCCGCGTAATGGGCACGCCCGCCACGCTGCATCCCACAAACAACACATTGCCCACAGGCGGCGTGCAGATGCCCACACAGAGATTCAGGACCATCACGATGCCGAAATGCACGGGGTCCATCCCGAGCGCCGTCACCACAGGCAGGAAAATGGGCGTGAAGATAAGCACGGCAGGCGTAATGTCCATGAACGTCCCCACGCAAAGCAGTACCAGATTGATAATCAGCAGAATGACAATCGGGTTGTCGCTGAGCGCAACAAGGGTCGAAGCCACGTTCTGGGGAATATTCTCGTAAGACATGGCCCAGGAAAGTCCCATGGACGTGCCGACGAGCAGCATCACGATGGCCGTCGTGGAGGCGGAGTGGAGCAAGATGGACGGCAAGTCCTTCAGGGAAATTTCCCGGTACAGCAAGGCCAGCGCGAGCGCATAAACCACCGCCACCGCACTCGCTTCCGTCGCCGTGAAAACGCCCGCCACAATGCCCCCGATCACCACGAACAACAGAAAAAGGCTCGGAAGCGCATCGAGGAATTTGCGGGCGGCCACCGCGACGCGAACCTGGTCCGACCGGGCGTATTTTCTGCGCCAGGCAATGACGCTCGCCACCGCCATCAGCGCAAGGCCCGTCAGAATACCCGGCAGATACCCCGCCAGAAAGAGCGCGGCGATAGACGCTCCCCCACTCGCCAGCGAATATACGATGAGAATGTTGCTGGGCGGAATAACCAGGCCGGTGGTCGCCGCCGCAATGTTCACCGCCGCGCCGTAGCCCTTGTCGTAGCCCTCTTCTTCCATGCGCGGCGCCATGACGCCCCCCACGGCAGACGCCGCCGCCACCGCCGAACCGGAAATCGCCCCGAAAAACATGGACGCCACGATATTCACATGGGCCAGCGCACCGGGCAACATCCCCACCAGGCTTTTGGCGAAATCGATCAACCGGCGGGCGATGCCGCCCCGGTTCATAATCTGTCCCGCAAGAATAAAGAAGGGAATCGCAAGCAGCGCAAAACTGTCGAGCCCGGTGGCCATGCGCTGGGCGGCGGTCGTCAGCGCCGGACCGGCGGGAATGTTCAGAAGCAACGTGCACACCGTCGCAATCCCGATACTGAACGCCACGGGCACTCCGATCAAGAGCAACGCCAGAAAAACGACGGCAAGGATAAAAACGCCGGCCAGTTCCATGTCTCAATCGATGACGTATCGTTCGGGAGGATATTCCGTGTCGGAATCGTCTTTGGAAGACGTCCGGGAACGCAGGCGATCCACGATAGACATCGCGGCGTACAACGCAATCACCGCGCCGCTCAGCGGGATGGCCAGATACACATAGCCCAGGCGAATGCCCAGCGCGGCGGACGTTTGATCCATGAGCAACGTCAGGCTCATCAGCCGAATGCCGCCGACCATCATGGCGAACACGGCGAACAGCAACACAAGGCCGTCGATGAGGAACCCGAGGGCGCGGCGCCTGCGCCCGGACAACGCGGACGGCAACAGGTCGATGGCAAGGTGCATGTTCTTGCCGGCTGCATATCCGGCGCCGACGAGCCCGATCCAGATAAGCAGGTAGCGCGCCAGTTCTTCCGTCCAGGCGCTGGGGTCGTTCAGCGCCCAGCGCGTAAAGACCTGCCATAGCACATTGACGAGCGCCAGCGCCATCAACGCCGCCAGGAACCCCGCCAGGCCTTTGTCTACGATGCCCCGCAAGCTGTCCATTATCTCACCTCCCGAATACGGTCGATGAGGGGCCGGATGACCGGATCGTCCCGATACGCCTCGTACATGGAAGCCACCCCGTCCGCAAACGGAGCAATGTCGGGTTCGATGATTTCCACGCCCGCCTTGCGGACCGCCGCCAGCGACGCCTGCACGGATTCTGCCCACAAAACACGCTGCCGTTCGGCGGATTCCAGCGCGGCTTCCCGAAGCCATGCCCGTTGCTGCTCCGTCAGGCTGTTCCAGAGCGTCATGCTGACCAGCACCACATCGGGCACCGCCGTATGCGCATCAAGGGTGTAATACTTGCACACTTCGTAATGCCCGGACAGGTAGAACGACGGCGGATTGTTCTCCGCGCCGTCCACCACGCCCTGCTGAAGCGCCGTATACAGTTCGCCCCAGGCGATCGGCGTGGGAGAACCGCCCAGCGCCTGCACCATGCGCATGGCCACCGGGCTTTCCTGCACCCGGATTTTCAGCCCTTGCAAGTCGGCAGGCGCATGCACCGGGCGCGTCTTCGTGTAGAAACTGCGCGTGCCGGCGTCGTAATACGTCAGTCCGCGCAAGCCGAATTCCTGCCCGCTGGCCAGAATATCCCGCCCCACCTCGCTGTTCCAGAACACCTCGAAACGGTGTCGTTCGTCCCGAAAGAGATAGGGCAAGCCCAATACCTGGTATTCCGGCACGAAGCCCTCCAGCGCCGACGACGACACCTTGGTCATCCCCACGCTCCCTATTTGCAACAGCTCCAGCAATTCGCGCTCGGTGCCGAGTTGCTGGCTGGGATAAATGTCCACCCGCATCGTGGAATCCGACTTCTCGACAAGCCGTTCGCTGAGGTACTCCATGGCCTGGTGAACGGAATGCGACGCATCAAGGGAATGCCCCATTTTAATGACGATCGCGTCGGGGCCGGAACGGCACGCCGACAGGCACAGGGCCATGGTCAGCGCCAGGGTCAGAAACCACGTTTTCCCAAATCGCACAGATTCAAATTTCTTTAGGATGCTCTGATTAAGTCCACGAAGATCAGAGGCAGCGAGGAGTGGGCTGGCAAGGAATGACGAAGCGGGTAGTGTGGTGGCCCCGCATAATGAGGAATGACGCCGCCAGCGCGCTCCTCGATGCCTCCCGAAGGGCGCTTCACGACCCCCGACATCGCAAAACGCCGTGTTTTCCGATGATTTTAACGATAAAATCATTACAAACCCTACTCGCGTACGTGAAGCGCTGATCGAAGTGGAGTTGATCAGTGCATCCTTAACGGTCCATACAAATTTGCGATCCCCGAAGCAGTCCGGGGCGGCCGCCGCGCCAGACTACATGTCGAACGTCGGAAACCACGCCTTGAGTTCGTCCTCGGTCGGTTGGCGCCCGTACTGGCAAATCTCGAACGCTTCGGCATGCACGATCGCACGCCCCTTCTCCTCGCCGTATAGCTCGACGAGCCGGTCCCGGTACTTGTCTGCGACGGCGGCGCTGCGGCGCTTCATATACGCCAGAATATAGTCCGCGCGTTCCTCCGCATCCTCTGGAACGTTCGGCAAATACCGCCCCTGCCAGGAATCGGCGTCCGCAAATTGCGACGGCATGGCGCGGATGCAATCCCATTTCGCCTCGGCGACCTCGTCAATGCCTACCACCAGGTCCGGCTGGAACGGATAGGGCTTCTGGAACCCGTCGTACAGATGCAAAAACACAGGGTTTCTGTCCACGCCGGGCGTCAGGGCTTCGAAGAACGGGGCCACCACCGTCACGGCGGCGTCCTCGACAAGTTCGCCCGTGTAGCGATGGTCCGGATGATAATCGTATCGCCGGTGCCCCATCACGATATCCGCATCCCATGCGCGAATGGACCGCACGACCTTCCTCCGGTTCTCCAGCGTGGGCATGAGTTCGCCGTCGTGGATGTCGTAGACTTCCGTCGCAATGCCGAAAATATCCGCGCAGGCGGCCACCTCGGCGGCGCGCCGTTGCGCAAGCGGGCCGCCGGACTGTTCGAAATGCCCGATATCCCCGTTCGTCATGGCCACAAACTTCACGGCGGCCCCCTCCTGCGACCAGAGCGCGGCCACGCCGCCCGCTTTCAGTTCGGCGTCGTCGGGGTGCGCCCCAAACACGATGACGCGCACAGGGTCCCCGGATTGGGCCCGGGCTACGCCCGCGGCGAAAAACAGTAGAGTCAGACAAACAAGCACGTAACGCATGGGCACAGGATGATCAGATACAGGAACAGGTAGATGCAAATAGATGCAAACGGGAGCCGTTCGTTCCGCGCAAACGCTGGCTCGGGTAAGGGCAAGGCCCTTGGGACGGATCGTGCGAACGGGGCGGACCGGACAAAGGGGTCTGGATCAGGGACGCCCTACAATTCCCAGCCTTCCCGATACGCACGGCGCGGCGACGCATCGGCGTTCGTAAACGTCAGGTTCGCAGAATCCCACAGCAGGCGCGTCGCCGGGTTGCGCACGGCGACAATGCCCACCGCCGTCGTTTCCGCAAGACTGGCGGCCTCGCTGAACGATCCCCGCGACGGCTCCTGCGTACGCACGGCCTCGACCCACTCGTCGTCCTGGTCCATGTCGGGGACTTCCTCGGCCTCCATGGACGCCACCCGGCGCTCCGGCAGCAACCGCGGGTTCTCCCCGCGGAAATTGCACAGGATTTTGCCCTCCGTACCGACGAACAGCATGCCCTCGCCGGGCAATTGCGCATCGCCCGTGAGCACTTCCTCCGGCGTTTGCGGCTTCATGGAGCCGCTGTACCAGTAGACATCCACCTCCGGGCGATCCGTCGTGGCGGGATGCCGGAAATGAATCTGGCTGGCGCTCGGAAACGCAACCGGGGAATAATGGCGGGTCTGGCACACCAGATCGTCGCCGAGAATCACGCTCTTGCTCGTGTACGCCTCCACCATGTCCGGCGCCCCGAGTTTCAGAAAACGATGCGGCTGCCACAGGCTGTAATTGCCCATGTCGCCGAGGCACCCCGCGCCGTAGTTGTACCAACCCCGGTACAGCGTATGCGTCAGGAGCGGATGGTAATCCTGATGGGGAATGGGGCCCTGCCACAGGTCCCAGTCGAGTCCGTCGGGAATCGCGGGTTTCTCCCGGGGATAGTCGGGCCACGCCTGGGGCCACACAGGCCGGTTCGTCCAGTTGTGCACTTCGCGAATCTCTCCGATGGCGCCCGTCTCCAACCAGGACTTCAGGCGGGCGTGCGTCTCCGGCGCGCTGTAGGCCAGCAGGTGCGTCACCATCCCGGTTTCCTGCTCCGTTTCCAGCACGCGGCGCACCTCGTGCGGCGACAGCCCCACCGGCTTGTGCATAATGACCGCCTTGCCCGCCTTCATGGCGGCCATGGAAATATGCGCGTGAAGATGATCCGGCACAATGACGACCACAGCGTCCGCGTCATCTTCGGCGACGAGCATCTCCCGGTAATCCGCGTACGTCCGCACCCCGTCGGACCCGCCCGATTTGGCGTAGTACGCATCAATCACGCGCTTGACGTAGTCCCGCCCGCCGCGCGTGCCCTTGTCTCCCTCGCCCCAGGAATCGTCCTCCAGCAACCGGCGAATGTTGCGGCGCACGCCGAAGCGACCCCAATCGACATAATCCTCGGTTTCCCTGTTCGGATCGGTCACGCTCGTAATCCGAACGTCGTCCCGGCGCATGGTCCCGCCGTTCAGCTGACGCAGCGCCTGGGTGCCGGCGCCGATCTGGGCAATATTGATCTGGTCGCTGGGCGCCACGAAACCGGGACCGCCCAGGACATGCCGGGGAACCACGGAAAGCGCCGAGGCCGCCGCCATGCCCCCAATAAATTTTCTGCGGGAAATACCGTTTTGCGATGTGTTCATGTAGCCTGTTTCGTTTGTGTTACAGGGCGCCGCAATCAGGGCCTGCGCCAGTCAAGCGGTTGGGCTCGGCGAAAATCATGGCCAGAGCCGCATCCGTGAATTCCTGTTGAATGTACGAATTTTTCAGAGACTTTCAAGCCTTCATGCAATCATAATCGGAATCGCAGCCTGTACATACATTCTGTCAAACCCATCCATCGTTTTTCCGGGATTATCGCACCATCTTGTTATTTTATGGGGTATTTTATGGGGCGCCATATTGGGACCTGCATACTGCTTCGTCATGCCTTGTCCGCGCACCCGTGCGGCTTCTGAACCTGGTGAACGTACTCAGAATATCCCCCATCCGTAGCCGCGCCGCACAAAAGATCGCCATGAACCCCCGTCCCGCCAGATTTCCTGCGCCTTCCGGCGGCGCCGTCTTCTCGACTGCGAAACGGTCCTTTCGCGCCCGGCTTACGGGCGTTGCATGGCGCCTGGCGATAGGCGCCATGGCCTGGCTCGCATCGGGATGTTCGCCTGCGGAATCCATGTCCGGGGAAGGCTGCGTCGAGGAAGGCCGTACGCTTAACCTCGCCTTCTACGCCTTCTTTGCGCCCGTCAGCGCCAGCGCCGACGAGGACCCGGCGTCGCCCGGCTTTAACGAACACCGCGGCTACGAGGCCGACCTGATCACCGCGCTCGAAGCCATGGACGAAACCAACCTGTCGTTCGAGCGCCATCCCATCGCCGAATGGGACGGAATCTGGCTGAAGCCCGCCAGCATGGGGTACGATATGGCGGGCGGCGGCATCACGATCCTCGACTCGCGCACGAAGAACGAGGACGGCAGTGAGGTGGTGAAATTCACCGGCGGGCACATCACGTTTCGGCAATCCCTGCTCGTGCGCGCAGAAAACGCAGAACGCATCGCCTCCTACGAAGATTTGACGGACGAAATCCGGGTCGGCGTGCTCCCGGCGACCACCGGCGAAGTCCGGTTATTGCACATCGTCGGCATAGCGGACGCCGACGGCGTGCTGGCCCAAGGCACGCGGATCGAAACGCCCGACGGCGTCGTCACCGCCGACGGCACGGCGGACTACGCCATCTCGGCCGGATATGTCTCGCCCGCGCTGCGCATGCGGAGCCACCTCTATCCGCCCGCGCCTTCCATGCCGCAGGTCGTCTACCTCGGTGCATTGACCGGGGAAGCCGAACTCATTCAGGCGCTGCGAGACGGCGATATCGACGCCATGGCCCGCGGCGAAATCGGCAACCGCGACGCCAGCAGCATTTCGGACGGCGCATTCGTCGTGACGGCGCTGGACGACGCCATCGAACTCGGCGGATTCACGCTAAGCGTGGACGACGACGCCTTGCACGCATGCATCGACGAACGCATCGACTGGCTGACCGACGACATGCAAACAGGCTATGCCGAGTGGCGGACGGACGCCTCCGTCTTCATGCAACGCGCGCATAGCTGGAACGAGCGATAGCGCGCCCGATCGACCGGCGCGTTCCCGGAAGGCGGCGAAGCCATGGCGCACTGCGACCTGCCCGCACACGGCGGACGTCAATCCGTCAACGCCTGATAAACCAGCGCGCGGAGCCGCTGATGATCGTCCAGCCCCTGGGCCGGAATCACCTGGGTCATGTACGAAACGACCAGTTCTTCCGCCGGATCGACCCAGTACGTGGAATGATAGGCGCCTCCCCAAGTGTATGCGCCCGGCGAGCCCGGGAGGCCGTTCCAGCCTATTTCCTTCGTTACGCCGAACCCGAGGCCAAAACCGCTGCCCCCGCCCCACGTATCGTCCCAGGCCTCGCGGATATGATCAACCGTCATTAACTCCACGGTCTTGGGGGACAGAATGCGGGCGCCGTCCAGCGCGCCCCCTCGCCGCAACGCCTCCAGAAAGCGGGCGTAGTCTCCCGGCGTGGATACGAGCCCCGCGCCGCCCGAAAAACTCGTTCGGGGGCCTTCGAGATACATGCCCTGCCCCACCATATGCCCCGGTTCGGGCGCGCGCTCCATCCCCGCCTCCGTCACCGAGTACACCACGGTAAGCCGGTCCGCTTTTTCTGGCGGTACGTAAAAATGCGTATCCGCCATGCCCAGCGGCTCGAAAATGTTGACCCGCAGGAACTCGTCCAGCGGCATGCCGGACGCCACCTCGATCACCGCACCCAGAATATCCGTGGCGTAACCATACACGAAACGTTCGCCCGGCTGCGCATCCATGGGCAAGCTGCCCATACGCCGGACGGTTTCGAGAATCGGCTCCTCCCGATCCGCAAAATACCACCCCTGGATGCCGGCCTCCACCCAACGCTCGGCGGCCACGCCCCAACCATATCCGATCCCGGCGGTGTGCGTAAGCAGGTCGCGCACCGTGATCTTGCGTTCGGCAGGCACGATATCGTAGGCGCCCTCCTCGTTTTCCACGGCGACGACGGTGCTATCAAATTCGGGAATAAAATCGCTCAGGTTCTGGTCGATCAGCACATGTCCTTGCTCCTGCAACATCATAACGCCCACAGAAATGACCGCCTTGGTTTGCGAAGCGATCCGAAAAAGGTCCGTGACCTCCAGCGGCGCTTCGGCTTCGCGGTCCCGATAGCCGAACGCCCGGGCGTAGACGATATGTCCGCGCCGACCAATCACAAGCGCCGCTCCCGGCAACTGCTCTTCCTCGACATAGCTCTCCAATGCGGCGTCGAGGCGGGCAAGCCGCTCCGAAGAAACGCCGACGTCCTCCGGGCTGACCGGCGCGAAAGACTGCGCAACCCCCTGCGGCGCAGCCATCCCGCACGCCAAGAGCGCAGCGCACCATAGCAACGCGGCGCAAAGGCGGGGCATTCGATTCGCCCGCGCCGCATGGCCAACAAAACCATGTTGCGTGGGCAGGACGGAGACGGGTTCTGCGGCGGCGCAGGGAGTCATGGCTATGCCTGGTATGATGATGTTTGCAAAGGCGGCGCGACCCGAAGGAGCCGTTGTTGTTCAACAACGAACGGGTCAGTGTTGCGAGGCGGTGGCCATGGGGCGGCTGTAATCCTGCTCGCGGTACCGGGCCAGCAAGGCGGATAACCGCTCGACCACATCCGGATGCAGGGCGTACAGATTGGTGGTCTCGCCCGGATCGTCGCCAAGATGGTATAATTGATCCGGCGGTTCCCCGGGACCCGGCTCCAGGGATACGGGCTGCGTAAATCCTCCCGATCCCAGCCCTTCGATCAGCTTCCAGGGACCTTGCCGAATGGCGAAAACCCCGTTGATGGAATGATGCACGACGGCCTCGCGGATAGGACCGTCGAGGAATTCGCCTTGCAGCACAGGGGTCAGGTCGTAGCTGTCTTCGCCCGCATCGTCGGGCAGCGTTTGTCCCGCAATGGACGCAAACGTGGCCATCAGATCAACCAGCGAGATCAGTTCGTCGTTCGTCGAACCGGCTTCCGCCTTGCCCGGCCAGCGCACCACGAAGGGCACGCGATGGCCGCCTTCGTGAATGTCCGCCTTCATCCCCCGCCAGTTGGCATTCGCCCGGTGATCGAACGACTCAATATCTTCCGGAGTCCAGTAGGCGCCGTTGTCGCTGGTGAATACGACCAGCGTGTTCTCCGCCACGCCCGCCTCGTCCAGCGCGTCAAGGATATCGCCCACGCCGGCGTCTACTTGCACCGTGAAGTCGCCATACGTCCCGGCGCCGCTACTTCCCTCGAAAGGTTCGGTGGGCAGCCAGGGCGTATGCGGCGCAGACAAGGGCACGTACAGAAAAAATGGCTGCTCCCCGGCCTGCATCACGTACTCCACGGATTTCTCAATGGTGCGGGGCAGCACGTCGATGTGCCGAAAGTCCGGCGCGATGGCGCCTTGCCGGAAAAACGCTTCCTTGCAACAAGGCCCGGAAGCTGCTATGGAATCCGTGGGCGCCTGCTCCACCCGATCGTTTTCGAACCACACATACGGCTCGAAATCCAGCGAAGACGGAATGCCGAAGTACCTATCAAACCCGAGGGAGACCGGCCCCGGGCGCAACGGCCGGGCGTAGTCCGTCCGCTCGGCGTCCCCCAGCCCCAGATGCCACTTGCCGATACCCGCCGTAGCATACCCGGCCTGGCGCAACATGCCCGGCAGCGTGAGGCGCGTCGTGTCGATAAGATTCGGGTCGTAGCCCTGCAACACGCCGTGCTTCAGACGAGTCCGCCAGGCGTACCGCCCGGTAAGCAACCCGTAGCGCGTGGGCGTACATACGGAGGACGGCGAATGCGCGTCCGTAAAACGCATGCCTTCCGCCGCCAGCCGGTCGATGTGCGGCGTCGGAATCTTCGAATCCGCATTCCACGAACCCGGATCTCCGTAGCCCATGTCGTCCGCAAGAATAACCACAATGTTCGGCGGAGGAGGCGCCTCGGGCGCGCCGCCGCACGCCCCCCAGCCGATGGCCAGAACACACAGTATGGGAAACGCAAGAATATGCGCAGTAAAACGAAACGTCTTCATGGCAGGATGCAATAAATCCAGTAAACCGGAGGACCAACTCGCCCAAGATACGATCTTGCGTATCGCATTTCCCAATAAATATTGGGCAAAATATTGGGCGAAAAATCGGGCAAACATGAGGCGGCGGACAATGGCGAAACGCCTATTTCACCAGCGTCATCGTGCGCGTCTCGACTTCTTCGCCCACCTGCAAACGGTATACGTACGACCCGCTTGGCAAGTCGCTCCCGTCGAAACGCGCCGCATGCTCTCCAGCAGGCTGCACGCCGTCCACCAGCGCCGCTACTTCGCGCCCCGCCAGGTCGTACACCGAAAGACGCACAGGACTGCGCTCGGGAAGCGCATAGCGTATAATCGTTTCCGGATTGAACGGATTCGGATAATTACCCAGAAGCATAACCTTCGCGGGCAACTCCTCGCTCTCAGTGCTCTCAGCGCTTGTCACGTTCTTGGGCCAGGTCGGCTTCACCACATACAATCCTGCAAACATGTCGGACACGAGAACAATGCCGCTCTCGAAAAAAGGATAGCTGCTCCAGGCCCCGACGAAGTTCGCATCGTCCGATAACGTATAGGTATCGAAGTGCCCCACCTCCCGGACGGTTTCGGGCGACAACTCGTCGTCATAGGAAATATCCAGGACGCGCAACCCGGCCGCATAATTCGCTTCGTACACCTTGTCCCCATGAATGTACAGGTTATGGTCTATAGCGGGCGTGGGACCATGCCACTCGTCCAGGAGCACAGGGTCGTCCAGGTCCTGCACGTCGTAGATCAGGGTGCGGGTCCCCGGATTAGACGGACTACCAATCTCGTCCAGCTCATCGTTCACGAAAAGGTAGCGATGATCCTCCGTCAACCACCCCTGATGCACATAATGCACATTCGGATACTCGAACAGGCTGATCTCTTTGGGAGCCGCCGCGTCCGTCACGTCCGTGAACGTCCCGCCTATTCCTTCGAATCCGATGCAAATATCTTTCCCGACGTGGCTGGCGTCTGGCCCGCGGTACCGAACGCATTGCGCATCGTGCGTGTATCCCCGATTAAAGTCGTTCGCGACGCACCCTGCGAACGCGGGATTCGCCGGATCGCTCAGGTCCACGATATGCGCCCGGGCGAAGCAATAGAATTCAGACGGCGTTTGTGGTTGACCCTGTGCGCCCACGACATACACGTGATCCTTTTCGTCGTTGACCACCACGTTATGCGCCGAACCAACGGCGTCGTACAGGGCCGTGGGTTCGAAGGTTGCCGGAGGATTCGTCACATCCCGAAGCTGCGCAAGGTCGAAAATCTGCATGCCGTGCTCCCCGACTGCGTCGGCCACGACCACCGCATGGTCATTCACCACCTTGACGTCGCGCCATATGCTCGACTGGGTACCGGGCGTACTCGGCATCATGCCCAGGAAGCGGGGCGCCTCGGGACTCCTCAGATCAATGAACGCAATGCCGTCATGCCGGGCAAGCAACGCATATTCGACGCCGGTCTCGGGATCGGTCCAGCCCCAGACATCGTTGAAGCATGTTCCCCGAGTACAGGGAAATCCAGGCATATCATTTTCGAACACGGTCGCCAGCAAATCAATGTCCTTGCAGGAATACGAAAGGCCTTGAGACAAGGCTTCCCCATCCACGCACGGCGCGCGCTTCGAAACCCCCTTCGTCGAAACCGCCGCGCTTTGCATGTCCCTCAGGTCTTCCGCGTTCGCCGCCTTGCCGTCCGCAACCTGCTGCTGCAAAAATCCGCCCGAAGATGCCTCCGCCCCGGCAACGCCGAGCAAAAACGCCAGGCCGAACGCCACGCACCCCGCCAAACGGACCGCCCGGCAAGTGCCTACTAAACCAGCACGCGCCAAGGCGTGGGCGCAAGGAATCCAGGACGGACGCACAAGCATCTGGAAAAACCGTTGCGGCAGGTTCATCGCATGCCGCTTTCTTTCGATACGCATGGAGCGTCTCCGTAAAATATTTTTCGTGAGCAGGGGGACAAAACGCAATGGCGCGGGTTGCGAAACAACATTGCGAAACGACCACGCGAAACAACCATTTGGAGATAATATACATCATTTCGCGCCGCATTTCCCGGAAAAATCAGGCGGGCCGAGGCGAAAATACGGCGCTACGGCGCCGGGCCGCACGCTCGAAATGTAAAGAATTGTAACGGCAAGGCACTTTTCGAACCGCCATGCCGTATTATTTCGGATACAGCGGACCGCAAACACACCGTACCCCCTGCCTTCGCGAGGAGGCGTCTTTAAGAGTAGACAAAGAGTATATGGCCAAACAGGAAGCTATCAAACAGGAAGGCGTCGTGACCGAGGCGCTGCCGAACGCGCAGTTTCGCGTCCGGCTGAACAACGGACACGAAATCCTCGGGCTGCTCTCCGGCAAGATGCGCAAACATTATATCCGCATCATTCCCGGGGACCGCGTAGACATCGAAATTTCTCCATACGACCTTTCCAAGGGACGTATCGTGTTCCGGTACAAGGGCTGAAACCATGCGATCGACCCGGCGACTCATGTTCTTTCTCCTTCCGGCGCTCCTCTGGCCTGCGGCTTGCCAGCCGGCTTCCGACGGAAGCACGCCGTCCTCCGGTCGGGGAGATCGCCTGACCGGAGCGCCCTTCGCCACGCGCAGCCCCGCGGTAGGCCAGCGCGGCATGGCTTCGACCAGCCATCCCCTGGCCACGCAAACCGCCATCGACATCCTGAAACAGGGAGGCACGGCGGTGGACGCCGCGATCGCCGCCAACGCCGTGCTCGGCTTCGTGGAAGCGAACAACTGCGGAATCGGCGGAGACCTGTTCGCCATCGTGTGGGACGAAGCGTCGGGCCGCCTGCACGGGCTGAACGCAAGCGGACGCGCGCCCCTCGGACAATCGCGGGACGACCTCGTGGCGCGGCTGGACGGAGCCGACCGGATTCCGCTGCACGGACCGCTGGCTGTTTCCGTGCCGGGGGCCGTAGACGGATGGTTCGAACTGCACGAACGGTTCGGCGCGCTGCCCATGGAGGACATCCTGGCCCCCGCCATCCGGCACGCCCGCGAAGGGGCGCCCATCACGCAAGTCGTCGGATTCTCGTGGGCGCAGGCGCACCAGCGGCTCGTAGATCATATCCACGAAATCGGAGACCTCGGCAGCTTTGAAAACACCTGGTTCGTGGCTGGGCGCATGCCGCCGGAAGGCGCAATTTTTCGCAACCCCGACCTGGCGGCCACGTATGAACAGCTTGCTTCGGAAGGGCGCGACGCCTTCTACCGGGGCGCCATTGCGGACGCCATCGACGCCTGGGCCCGCCGCACGGACACGCCCATTCGGAAAGCCGACCTTGAAGCCCACGAAAGCACTTGGGTAGACCCGGTATCCGTCCCCTATCGGGACGTCGAAGTGTATGAACTGCCGCCCAACGGACAGGGCGTCGCGGTCCTGCAAATACTCCGCATCCTTGAGGGTTTCGACCTGCAGGCGATGGGGCACAACAGCGCCGATTACCTGCATGTTCTTGTGGAGGCGAAAAAACTGGCTTTTGCGGACCGGGCCCGGCATTACGCAGACCCGGATTTTGCAGACATTCCGCTGGAGCGCCTCCTGTCGGAAGACTACGCCGCGGAGCAGCGCAGCCGCATCGACATGACGCAAGCCATGCAACGCATCGCCACCGGCAACCTTGAGCACGGCGATACCGTCTACCTGACCGTGGCGGACGCACAGGGAAACATGGTGTCGCTCATCCAGAGCAACTTCCTGGAGTTCGGAAGCGGCATGACCCCGGACGGCCTCGGGTTTGCATTGCAAAGCCGGGGTTCCCAGTTTTCGCTCGACCCGGATCATGCGAATGCATACGCGCCGGGCAAGCGCCCCTTCCACACCATCATTCCCGGGTTCGTGCTGCGCGACGGGCGTCCGCTTATGGCCTTCGGGGTCATGGGAGGCCCGTTTCAGCCGCAGGGCCAGGTTCAGGTCCTGCTGAACATGCTGGAGTTTGGCATGAACGTACAGGAAGCCGGGGACGCCGCCCGATTCAGCCATTCCAGCGCGCTCCAGCCGACCGGCGGAACCATGACGGACGGCGGGCGCCTTGCGCTTGAAAGCGGCGTCGGCCCGGATGTCCGCGAGGAACTGGCCCGCCGGGGGCACATCCTGGCCCCCACCGATTATTTCGGGGGGTATCAGGCCATCCTCCGGAACGCCGAACACGGCGTATATCATGGCGGCGCCGACATGCGCAAGGACGGCAACGCACTGGGATTCTGAGGCGGCTTATATCCAAAGGGATGCACTGATCAAATCCACTTCGATCAGCGCATCCCAAAGCAACCATTGATTCGCATGTCCGAACGTTTCTCCATCCGAAGACGACCTCGCCACCCCATACCCATGCCTCGGACCGGATGGCACGTTTTTGCGTTCGTCGCGCTTGTCCTCCTCCTTGTTGCGCAGGCCGCGCTGCGCCCGGCAACGGCGCAGGACGTCGATCATTCGCTCTTCACGGCGTTGCTGCATGCCCACGTCACCGACGAAGGCATGGTTGATTACGACGCCTTCGACGCTTCCGACGCCTTCGACGAATACCTCGAACTGCTGAACCGTACCGACCCGGCGTCGCTATCCCGCAACAGCCAACTCGCCCTTTGGCTCAACGCCTACAACGCCTGGACCATCGAGCTCATCAACCTGCACGACGAGCGCGAAAGCATCCGCAACATCAACAAAACGCTGGGGCTGGCCATCAAGGGCCCCTGGACGCAGCCCCTTGCCACGGTAGGCGGAGTGACGTACACGCTGGACGACATCGAGCACGGCATCATCCGCAAGGAATTCGACGACCCGCGCATTCACTTTGCGCTGGTTTGCGCCGCCGTCTCGTGCCCGCCCCTGCGACGGGAAGCGTTCATCGGGACGCGCCTCAACGACCAGCTGAACGACCAGTCGAAGCGATTTTTGCTGGAATTCCCGGAAAAAAACCGCGTGGACCTGGACGAGGGCACGGTGTACCTGACGAAGGTATTCGACTGGTACGCCCGGGATTTTGGAAAAAACGACCGGGAAATCGTCAAGTACCTTGCCCGCTTTTTTCCGCCCGGCCCCGAACGCACCCTCCTTGCTTCCGGCAAGGCCCGCATCCGGTTCACCGACTACGACTGGGCGCTGAATATCTACTATTCCTCCTCCAGCCTGTAACTCACGAAGGCGAATCGCTTGCTGTCGGGCGCCCAGGACGGCACGTTGAGCGTGCCCTGCCCCCCGAACAGCTTCGTCAACACGCGCGGAGCGCCGCCTTCCGCCGGCATGATCCGCAGCATCACGTCCTTGTTCGCCGGATGCCCTTCTACGTCCGGTTCGTAGGACAGAAACGCAAGCCATTTCCCGTCCGGCGACGGATGGGGAAACCAGTCGTTCCATTCGTCGAACGTGAGTTGCTCCACATTGCCGCCCGTCGCATCCATGCGGTAAATCTGCATGGTCCCGGTGCGCACCGAATTGAAATAGATGTAGCGCCCGTCCGGCGAATAATCGGGCCCGTCGTCCAGGCCCGGAGCCGTGGTCAGGCGGATTTCCTCGCCGCCTTCCGCAGGTATGGCGTAAATGTCGTAGTCGTCGTTGCGCAGCCCCACATACGCAAGCATTTTGCCGTCCGGGGACACGCCGTGCCAGTAGGACGGACCGAGTTCCGTCACGCGATGCGGCTCGCCGCCCTCAATGGGCAGCGTGTAAATGAGGGACACGCCCTCTTCCGTCTGATCGCTGATAATGAGCGTCTTGCCGTCCGGCGAAATGCCATGATCGTTGTTGGACAGTACGGCGAAGCCGGCGTCGATCAATTCCATATCGCCTCCGCCCACGGGCAGACGCAATATCCTGCCGCCGGAATTGAACAGGAAATACGTCCCGTCGGGCGACCAGTTGGGCGCCTCGAAATGCGCGGGGAGCGTGAGGACAACCTCGCGTTCTCCGGTTTCGATGTCGATCGTTTCCAGTGAACTGTACAGCACGGGATCGGCCTCGGCTTCGGAAGGCGAACTATCCGGCGTATCCGGATCCGTCCGGGAGACGCATCCAGCCAGGAAAAACAGCGCAGCGACAAGCGCAGCGACAACGGCGCCTCGTTCGGCGGGCGCCACGAAAGATACGGAAAGCATACGCATGACAGAGGGGGTTCAGAGGAATGGAAACGGGATACAGAAAATTACAGCATACCCTACAGACACATAGCCCCCGCAAACATAACCTCTTCACGAAAATTACACAAATGATATGCACGCGGGCGAGGGAATAGCAAGTTCCTCTCCGGTAGCGGACAAGCGCCCGGAGACTTCGTCGATCTCGAAAACGACCAGCCGATCCGTGCGCCGGTTGGCCACCAGCAGGAATCGATCGTACAGACAAAAATTCCGCGGCCAGTGCCCGCCTGTATGGATATGCTGCACGACGCGCAGCCCCTCTGGAGCGATTTCGAACGCGACGATGCTGTCGTGTCCCCGGTTCGAGCCGTACAAAAACCGCCCGTTCGGATGCACATGCAGGTCCGCCGAATCGTTGTGCTCGGCAAAGCCTTCCGGCAAGGTGGAGACCGTCTGCGCTTCCGTGAGGCGGCCCCGGGCGGCGTCCCAGTCCCATGCCGTCACCGTGGACCCCAGCTCGTTAATTACGAAGGCCCGTACGCCATCCGGATGAAAAACAATATGCCGCGGCCCGGCGCCCGGCGCCAGATCGACGGCAGGCTGATCCCCGGGATGCAGGCCGCCCTGCTCGTCCAGCCGGTATATCCGCACCTGATCCTGCCCCAGATCCGCCGCGAGCGCATAGCGGCCCGTCGCATCGGGCACGATGCAATGCGCATGCGGGCCTTCCTGCCGGGCGGGATTCACGCCCGAAGCGCCCTCGTGCTGTACGAAGGAAACCGCCTCGCTCACCCCGCCGTCCTCGCGCACCGCAAACGACGCAACGCTCCCGCTGGAGTAATTGGATACAAGCACGAAGCGCCCGTCCGGCGACAGCGCCGCATAGCACGGATCCGACCCGCGCGTGGGAACCGCATTCACCAGATGCAGGGCGTTTCCGTCGATGCGGAACGCATACAGCCCGCCGCCGAACGCGCCCTCGAACGCATGCGTCTCGCTGACGGCGTACAGAAACGTTCCTGCGGCGTCCACGGTCAGGAACGAAGGATTGCGAATCCCGCCCGCATGGCCGGCAATCCGCAGGGCGCCCGTATCCAGATCGAATCGTCCGATATAGATTCCCTTGCTCCCCCGCTCCGAATACGTCCCGATGTACAATATCACTTTGTGGTCCATGATTTTTTGGAAATTCCGTGCAGATCCCATACGACGCGCCCGGCGCGCAGGGTAAGTTCCACCTCGATTTTTCGGGCGCCCTCCATGCGGTATCCCTCCACGTCCCAAAACCCGAAATCCCCTTCGCGGACCCGAAACACCGCCACGTCCGCCTCCGCGCCCACATCGAGGTTCCCCAGTTCGTCTCGCCGGATTACGTGCGCCGGAACCGAGGTGGACGCACGCACGACCGCGTCCAGCGGCATGCCGAGATTGAGAAACTTCGACATCACGTTCGCCATGTCTTTCATCCCGTGATTCATGCTGCCCGTATGCAGGTCCGTACTGATCGTATGCGGCCACAATCCCGCTTGCGTGGCGGGAACGGCCACGGAATACATGAAACTGCCGCCCCCATGCCCCACATCGAATACGACGCCGCGCTCGGCGGCCTCCAGCGCAAAGGGGCGCAAAACCCCGTCCTCCACGATGGCTTCGCGGCGAGACACCGCGGCGTAGGCATGGGTGAAAATGTCGCCGGGGCGCAGGTAGTCCAGCAACAGGTCACGCAGGGGCAGCGGCGGCTCGGCCCGTCCGAAATCGATCATCACGGGCATATCGGATTGCCGCCCCGCCTCCACGGCCCGCTCGACGGGCGTCCAGTCCCGCCCCAGATAATGCGCCAGCTTGACGCCCACAACCACATCCGCATGCAGCCCGGCCGCCATGGCCGTCAGCTTCGGGTCCATGTCGGATACGTCCTGCTCGATGGGTTCCCCCTTCATCCCCTGCCCGACGATGTTCAGAAACGCCAGCACACGGGTTTCCGCATGATCCACCGTTTGCTCGACGAACGTGCGGATGGTGCGCCAACCGGCGCCGCCCGTATCCACGATCGTCGTTACGCCGGACCGGAACGTGAACGCGTCGGGGGGCAGGCTGCCGTAACTGTTCGCCAGATACTGATCCGGGACCGTCCCGTGAAACACATGGGCGTGCAGATCAATGAAGCCGGGCGCCACATACAATCCAGAGGCGTCCACCACCTGCGTGGCGCGGGCCGGGTCAATGCGCTCGGCCACCTCGGCGATGCGTCCGTCGGCCACGCCCACGTCGCGGACGCCGTGCACGCCGTTCTTAGGGTCGATTACATGCCCGCCCGCAATGAGCAGGTCCAGATCAGGATCGGAAGCGGAGGACATGAGCGTATCGGGCGGGGTGATTGCAGAAACGGCGCGGGGCGGCGCAAAAATAGCGCGGGGCGACGCGGAAACAGGAAATAACGGGAGGAATGCGGCGCGAGGTGTTGCAGAAACGGGGTGGAACGTTGCAGAAGCGGCGCGAGGAAACAGGAGATAATGGGACAAATATGGCGCGGGGCGTTGCAAAAGTAGCGCGAGGGGACGCCGAAACAGGAGATAACGGGACGAATACGGCGCGAGGCGTTGCGGAAGCGGGGTGTAATGGAACAGGCGCGGCAAAGGCCAGCATGCCGGATGCGCCCTGCCCCGCCGGATGCGCCTGTCCCACAATGCATGCCGGCATGCACAGCAGGGCGCAAACGATCAGGTACAAGCAGCGCAGAAAATTTGTTTTCACGATTTTGCTCATGATTTCTTCATGATTCCTTCATAATAACAAGGTGTTGCCCGGCTTTCCGCATGATTTTCCGCATGTTCCGTTCTTTTTTTCGATGCGCCGACCACCTCCGCATCTCCTGTCCGCCACGCATTGAACGCACGCGCAAGCCGCGTATGCGCCCGCCGCGCTGCCCCACGCCGCCCTCAAGCTGGCTACGGCTACCCCTCCAAACCGTACGTCCGGCATCTGCATGATACACCCCAGGTTCACTCGCGCATCCCACGCCCGCTACGCCTGCGCCCCGCTCCCTTGCGCCCGCTCCCAGGCCAGCGCCGCCGCGCCCAGGACCCCCGCATGATTCCCCAGTTCCGACAGGACGACCGGCACCGAACTCCCGCGCGGATACCGAAAAACATGTTCGTCGATATGCGCCTGCACGCGATCCAGAAAATGTTCGGCGGCGTTCGCCCCTCCTCCTCCAAGTATAATGATTTCCGGAGCATACATGTGCGCCACGCTGACCAGAAACCACCCCAGGGCCGTCGTCCAGCGATCCAGCACGTCCAGGCACAGGGCGTCCTGCTGCTCCGCCCCGCGAATGACCGCCTCGAAATCGATGGCATGGGGATTCTCGAAATATACGTCGTTCAGCGCCGACGGCAAACCGCGCTGAAGCCCGTCTCGCGCCATCATGGCCAGGCTCGCCGCCGCGCACAAGATATTCGCCGTGCCCATGCCCCGCGTAATGCAGCGCCGGTCGCTATGCGCATCCTGAATAATATGGCTTGCCTGGGTGCCGAACATGAGGTGCGGATCGCGCAGCACCTTGCCGTCGAGCATCACGCCCGACCCTACGCCGGTCCCCAGCGTAATCGTAACGACCCATTTGCGGCCTTGCGCCAACCCGTAGCGGGCTTCCGCAAGAATGCACAGGCGGCCGTCGTTGTCCGCAACCACCGGAACGCCGGTGGCCTCCGTCAGGCGCGGCACAATGGGGAATCCTTCGACCTTCAGCTTGCCGGGCAGCAGCACGCTCCCGAATTCCGGATCGACGGCGCCGGGGAATCCCAGTCCGATCGCGGCGGGCCGCCGCCCAAGGGCCGCCGCAATCCGATCCGTCTCGTCCGTCATGGCCTTCAGAATGCCTTCCGGCGGCAACGAAAACCCCGACGGTTGCACGCCCGGCTCCAGCAGGTCCCCGGACGCCGACACGGCCCCGCTCTTGATGCGGGTCCCGCCCACGTCAAATCCTATGACGTAGTCCTCAGGCATGCTCCGAGTCGCCGGCGTACATATGCGCAAGGCTCTTGCGGTACGCCTCGTAGAAACGGTCCAGCTGCTCCTCGGCGGACACATTCCCCACAAACTGATGGCTCGGGAGCACCTCCGGGCGCACGCCCCTGGCCAGAAGCCGCTCCGCCACCTCCACGCGCAGCATATTGATCAGCATGCCGCCGGTGACCGTGGACACAGGCCCCGTGCGCCACTCCATGCCCTCCAGTTCCAGCACGCAATCCCCCGGCGGACACTGGTTGTCCAGCACCACGTCGGCCACGTCCACGAGTTTCTTGCCAGAGGAATGGGCGGCCGGCGATTCTTCGCAGTGCTTGCGGGACACGATCCCGATGACGGGCAAACCCCGTCGCTGCGCCCCCAGCGCCATCTCCACAATGAGCGGACGAATCCCGGACGTGGAAATCACAATGAACGCATCGTGCGGGCCAAACCGGAATCCCCTCAGAATTTCCTCGGCGTAGCCCTCGTATTTTTCGAGGAAAAGCGGGCCGCGCAGGCCATTGGTCCCCACGATGGAGGCATGGTTCGACACCGCATGCTCCACGAGCGCCACAAAGCCCACGAAACAGCCCTGCCTCGGCGTCATTTCCTCGCACATCATGCGGGAATGCCCGGCGCCGAACAGAAACACCAGCCCGCCCCGGGCGATGCGCTCGGCGCACAACTCGGCGGCCTGCTCGATATGGGGCGTCTGCGTATCGCGCAGGCGCTCCAGCAGTTCGATGGTTTTGTCGTAGTAGGTTTGCGCGGACGCCATAGGGGGGTTGGGAAGGGGTTCTATATGCTACAGGATCAGTATGCCAATATACAAGGGATGCACTGATCAAATCCACTTCGATCAGCGCTTCACGTACGCGAGTAGGGTTTGTAATGATTCCATCGTTAAAATCATCGGAAAACATGGCGTATTGCGTTGTCGGGGTCGTGAAGCGCCCTTCGGGAGGCATCGAGGAGCGCGCGAAACGGCCTATCGCCGGGTTCGCTATGTCCTGCGCCGCTTTATTGACCGGGCGCACTGGAAGAGACAAACGTCAAGGGAACTTATAGCCAAGGAAACCGCTATGTGCTTAACGGATGCACTGATCAAATCCACTTCGATCAGCGCATCCTAAAGAACCCGATCTCATCGCCTGGATGACAACCTTGTGATGCTGCATGAAAAAGGAGGGAAAAAATGACCTTCCTGAAGTAGTTTAGATGTGTACCCCCAATACGTTCTCAAGAGCCAAATCCCATGCACGAAATCGGCTATCTAAAGGACCTGGTCATCGTGCTGGGGGCGGCCATTGTCGTCGTCACCGCGCTACGCCGCGCAGGCGTCCCGTCCATTGCCGGGTTTATTCTGACGGGCGCCCTGATCGGGCCTACGGCGCTGGCTCTGGTGGACGATACGCATCATGTGGAAGTGCTGGCCGAAATAGGCATCGTGCTCCTGCTGTTCGGCATTGGCCTGGAACTCTCGCTGGACAGGTTGCGGCGTTTCTGGAAAGCCGTAATCCTGGGCGGGGGCATCCAGGTAACCCTCACGGTGGCCTGCACGGCCGCCGCGGCCACATGGTTTGGCCTTGCGACAGGACCTGCCATATTTCTGGGCTGCGTCGTCGCCATATCCAGCACTGCCGTCGTCTTGCGCGGGCTGTCTACGCGCGGCGAACTGGAGGCGCCCCACGGACGGCTGGCCGTAGGCATCCTGGTGTTTCAGGATTTGTGCGTGATCCCCATGATTCTGGCCGTGCCTATTATGGCCGGCGGCAGCGGGTCCGTCCAGGAGATTCTGCTGACGGGCGGCACCGCACTGGTCATTCTCGCCGCCGTGCTGACGGCGGCGCGGTATCTGGTCCCGCCGTTTCTGGCCTTCGTGGCCAAAACAAGGCAGCGGGATATTTTTATTCTGGCCGTATTCCTCGTGTGTTTCGGCACCGCATGGGCCTTGTCGCTGGCGGGCGTTTCCCTGGCGCTCGGGGCGTTCCTCGCAGGACTGATCGTGGCCGGAAGCGAATTTCGCCACCAGGCGATGTCGGACCTGATTCCTGCGCGCGAAATATTCGCCAGCCTCTTCTTTGTTTCCGTAGGCATGTTGCTGGACGTGTCGGACGTGCTGGAGCACCTGACGTCCACGGTGGGGCTGCTCGGGATGATTCTCGTGGGAAAATTTCTGATCATCCTTGGCGCCGCGCTCATCCTGCGGTTGCCTGTTCGCGTGGGAATCCTGTCGGCAGCCACGCTGTGCCAGATCGGGGAGTTTTCGTTCGTGCTGTTGAACACCGCCTCGGGATTCGAACTCCTTGACGCCACGCTATCCCACAACCTGTTGCTGGCGATCATTCTGTCCATGCTGCTTACGCCCGTAGCGATTGCGTTCGGCCCCAGGCTGGCGCTCAGCGCGGCCCGCGTCCCCTGGCTGAACCGGGTGCTGGATGCGGAGCCTCCCGGCGTAGACGCGCACGAACCGCATAGCGGCCACGTAATCCTTGCCGGATATGGCCTGACCGGACGAGAGGTGTGCCGGGCTATCCGGGATACAGGCATTCCTTCTATCGTCGTGGACGTAAACGCAGATAACGTCCGGGTGGCGAAAGCCGCCGGAAACCGGGCCGTCCTTGGAGATATTACCCAGCAGGAAGTGCTGAAGACGCTTGGGTGCCAGGACGCCCAACTGGTGGTGATAAGCATCAATGACACCAGAGCCACCGAACTGGCGGTCGGCGCCCTGCGCAAAATAGCCCCGAACCTGCCCATCATTGCGCGGGCCTGGTACGACATAGACAAGGATTCCCTGTACGCCGCCGGCGCCACGAAAGTCGTCACGGCAGAGAACACGACCAGCAGCGCCATCGTAGAGGCCAGTCTCTTCGCATTGCATTCCACCAAAACCGAAACACATGCTGTCGCCCCGTGAAGCCCTTGAACGGCTGCGGCAAGGCAATCGCCGCTTTGCCGACGGCATACGGCGCACCGAAGCGCTTACGCAGGAAAAACGGGAACCGTTCGTGGCGGGCCAGGCGCCCTTCGCCACCGTGCTGGCGTGTTCCGATTCCCGGGTGCCCGTCGAGCAGATTTTCGACCAGGGATACGGAGACCTGTTCGTGATCCGCGTGGCCGGAAACATCGCGGGGCCGTCCCAGATCGGCAGCGCAGAATACGCAGCGGCGAAACTCGGCGTGCGGCTGCTTGTGGCGCTGGGCCACACCCGATGCGGCGCGGTCGAAGCCACGCTGGAAAGCCTGCGGCGGCCCGAGGAAAAACGTTCGGACAATCTGGCGGCTATCGTCGAGCGCATCCGCCCCGCCGTAGAACCCTTGCTAAAAGAAGCGCCGCTCGACGACCGGAGCGCCTTGCAGGACAGCGCGATGCGGGCCAACGTGCGCCGCGCCGTGCAAACGTTGCGGCGCGATTCGGACATCCTCCGGGGTCTCATGGACGAGGGAACGTTGCTGGTGGTTGGCGCAGCCTATTCCCTGGAGACCGGCCTGGTCGATTTTTTTGACGGCGCGCCCTCCTGATTTCCCCGAAACCACGCGGCATGTACAGGAAATAATGGGCCGCAAAGGCCGCGAAACGCCGAAGCCGCTCCGTCAACGCAGAACGCCCGCGCCCGCGCCTTGACAACCTGACCAGTGCATCCTTTAGGATGCTCTGATCAAGTCCGCGAAGATCAGAGGCAGCGAGGAGTGGGCTGGCAAGGAATGACGAAGCAGGTAGTGTGGTGGCCCCGCGTAATGAGGAATGACGCAGCCAGCGCGCTCCTCGATGCCTCCCGAAGGGCGCTTCACGACCCCGATGACGCTAAGCACCGTGTTTTCCGATGATTTTAACGATGGAATCATTACAAACGCTAGGTGCGTACGTGAAGCGCTGATCGAAGTGGATTTGATTCAGTGCATCCTATACTACAGGACGCCATACGTTGCCGAAGGCGGCATACCCCACGCAGTACGCCGCGCTTCCCCTGAAAGACCTACCGTTTCCGCCATGCCGCAGAAATACGCAACCCGACAGATTGAGGCGCAACCCGTTCTGGGCATACGCATCCAGACCACAATGGATACGCTCGGCTCCGTCATGGGGCCGCTCTTCGGCGAGATATACGGATATATCCGGCAGAACGGGGAAGCCCCGACCGGAATGCCCCTCGCCATCTACCACGCCATGGACGGAAACAACGTCGATCTTGCGTGCGCCCTGCCGATTTCCTCGCCAATGGAGGGAACGGACCGCATTCGGCCCGGAACGCTTCCCGCCGGAACCGTAGCGACCGTCACGCACATGGGGCCCTACGACACCCTCCACGGCACCTGGACAGCGCTTATGGAATGGATCGGGGGACAGGGGTTCGAGATTGCCCATGCGCCCTGGGAAGTGTATGTCACGGACCCCGAGGCCGAGTCGGACCCGGCCCAATGGCGCACCGACCTGTTCGTTCCCGTACATGTGGAATCTTGAACCGGATTGTTAAACCAGATGCTGCATCGGGACAGGGAAACGGAATGAAACGAGGCACAGCAAGGTCCAAAAAATCCGGCAACATCACCGACGGCAAACAACATCGAAACGTGAAACGGCTTCGTTCGCTACTGTTAGGCCTGTTCCTTGTGGGCGCGCTGGGCGCCGTAAGCGAATTGTTCCTGATTGGCCACTACGAAGAAGTATGGCAACGCGTCCCGCTGATCCTCATCGGACTGAGCCTGGCGCTACTCGCGGTCCGGCTTTTCGTCAAAGATCCTCGCATCCTCCACGCATTCCGCTTCTGCATGATCCTGTTCCTCGTGGCGGGCGCGACGGGCATCTGGCTGCACTACCAGAGCAACCTTGCGTTCGAACTGGAAATGAATCCGGCGGCAACGGGATGGGGATTGATCTGGGAAGCGCTGCGAGGCGCCATGCCGGCCCTGGCGCCCGGAACCATGGCGTACCTTGGCTTCGCCGGACTCCTGTACGTCTGGAAACACCCGGACCTTTCGGGCGCCCGCGCATCCGGGGAAACCCATCCACCGCACGACCAAGAAACCACTTCGTAAAACCATGAAATCACGCCTTGCTGCGCTGCCGCACATGCTGCTCGCCGCCCTCGTTCTGCTCCCCGCCACGTTCGCCCAGGCGCAGGTCGGACACAATATGGGCATACTCAATCCAAACGGGGCGCCCGCAGCCGAACTCGCCGAACTGCCGCACATGGACGAAGCGAAGGCGGACTCCCTCGTCGCAGGGCGGCCATTCATGAACATGCTGGAGGTTCATGCGCTGGTTGGTGCCGGCCTGGAGGAGGCGCAGCAAGACTCGCTGTACGCGCGGCTTTTCCTCCCCCTGAACCTGAACGATACGAGCCGGGACGAAATCCTGCTGGTTCCCGGCGTCGGCAATCGGATGGCCCACGAGTTCGACGAGTACAAGCCCTACGCCCACCTTGCCGAATTCAGGCGGGAAATCGGCAAGTACGTGGACGACGAAGAGGTGGCGCGCCTGGAACAATTCGTTTTTGTCCCCATCGACCTGAATACGGCCCGCGACGAGGACATCCTGAGCATCCCGAACCTGGGCAACCGGATGCTTCGGGAATTCAAGGAATACCGTCCATACAGCCGGATCGAACAATTTCGGCGGGAAATCGGCAAGTACGTGGACGACGACGAAGTGGCCCGGCTGGAGCGCTACGTAGAGATTCGGCCGTAGGATACCCGGCTGGAGCGCTACGCAGAGATTCGGCCGCAGGATACCCGGCTGGAGCGCTACGCAGAGATTCGGCCGCAGGATACCCGGCTGGAAAAGGAAGACGGCGCAGGCCGGGCGCTATGGATCGTCACGGGAGAATCTGCAGGAGCATAAAACCGCCCCGCCGCAGATATCCGCCGGAATGCGCTGATTAGGGCTACAAGGATTAAGACTACAAAGATCGGCGGCGAACCGTATCTTGGTCAGAATATTCTGACCAAGCCCCTCGCCAACGCTCATCCCCCATGCGCCGATCCGCCCTCCTCCCGACCCTCTTCGCCCTGCTCCTGACCGCTGGTTGCGGCGGCGGACAGGAAAACGCCCCAGAAAACGCCGATACGCAGCCGGACGCAGCCATTCGCATCGTATTTCTTGGAGATTCCATTACCGAAGTCGGGGCGTCGCCGGGCGGATATGTCGCGCGGGTCGAGGAAGCCCTCGCGGAACGCTATCCCGGCGGCAAAGTCGAGGTAATCGGCGCGGGCATAAGCGGAAACAAGGTCCCCGACTTGCAGGAACGGCTCGACCGGGACGTGCTGGCCCACCACCCGACCCATGTCGTCATCTATATCGGGATCAACGACGTATGGCATTCCTACGCATTCGATCATGTCACGGGGACGGATCGGGACGTATTCGAGGCGGGCTTGCACGACCTGATTGCCACCATGCATGCGGCCAATGTGCACGTATCCCTGTGCACGCCCAGCGTGATCGGGGAAGATCCGTCCAGCGAGGCGGACGTCAACCAGGCGCTCATGGAGTATGCGGACATATCCCGCGCCGTGGCGGAAACGTCCGGGGCGACGCTGTGCGACGTACGGGCCGCATTCGAAGAACATCTCACCGAACACAACCCGGAAAAACAATACGAAGGCGTGCTGACCACCGACGGCGTGCATCTCAACGAGGCGGGCAACCAGTTCGTGGCCGACCTGATGCTGGAACATCTGGAACGGCTGCTTGAACAATAAAGGATACATGGCTGGCTTTATGCACTTGATTCCCCGCTGGCGGGCTGCCCTGTGCCTTCTTTTCCTGGCGGCCCTATGGATTGCGGCCTGCGACAAGGACGGAATCACCGAACCCGATGCGCCGAACCGGACGCCGGTGACCTCGGGCGCAATCCCCGCCCAGACCCTTGAGGCCGACGGAACCGTCACGCTGGATTTGTCTTCCTGGTTCAACGACCCGGACGGAGACCGGCTGACGTATTCGGCGCAAAGTTCAGACCCCGGGATAGCGACCGTATCCGTATCGGAAAATACCCTCACGATTCAGGCGGCGGCGCAGAAAACGGGGAAGCATGCGCCTGCAACCATCCCGGCGGAGGCTCCGCGCGCGCCGGATGTTTCTCTGCATCGTTCTCCAGACCGCTTCGACCCGGAACACGAGGGCGATACCGGTGCGCTGGAGGCCTTGTACAAAGAGCGGGCGACAAGCGCCGAAGCGACGGGGCCCGCACGGACCGCCGCGGCGGCAACGGACGAAACCGTGACGATCACGGTCACCGCCCGCGACCCGGACGGACTGTCCGCATCGCAAACCTTTGACGTCACGGTAGAAACCGCCGAAGCGGAAAATCGAGGGCCTGTGGCCGTGGGAACGATACCGGCCCAGGCGGTCGAAGCAGGGCGCACCGTCGATGTGGACGCCAAGCCCTGGTTCAGCGACCCGGACGACGACATGCTCTCCTACGAAGCCGCCTCGCAAAACGTCGCCGTGGCGACCGTCGCCGCAGCGGGCAACGTCGTGACGGTAACAGGAGTCGCGGAAGGCGATACGCAAATAGACATCACCGCCCGCGACCCGGACGGACTGTCCGCCAAACAAACCTTCGACATCACGGTCTCCGCAGCCACACAGGAAAATCAGGGACCCGTGGCCGTGGGAACGATACCCGCCCAGGCGGTCGAAGCAGGGCGCACCGTCGATGTGGACGCCAAGCCCTGGTTCAGCGACCCGGACGACGACATGCTCTCCTACGAAGCCGCCTCGAAAAACGTAGCCGTGGCGACCGTCGCCGCAGCGGGCAACGTCGTGACAGTAACAGGAATCGCGGAAGGCGATACGCAAATAGACATCACCGCCCGCGACCCGGCTGGACTATCCGCCTCGCAAACCTTCGACGTCACGGTCTCCGCAGCCACACAGGAAAATCGGGGGCCTGTGGCCGTGGGAACGATACCCGCCCAGGCGGTCGAAGCAGGCCGCACCGTCGATGTGGACGCCAAGCCCTGGTTCAGCGACCCGGACGACGACATGCTCTCCTACGAAGCCGCCTCGAAAAACGTAGCCGTGGCGACCGTCGCTGCAGCGGGCAACGTCGTGACGGTAACAGGAATCGCGGAAGGCGATACGCAAATAGACATCACCGCCCGCGACCCGGCTGGACTATCCGCCAAACAAACCTTCGACGTCACGGTCTCCGCAGCGGTCCAAGTCATCAGCGTATGCAACCGCACACCCCGGGTCCGGGATCAAATCGTACAGGCGACGGGCAGCAGCGGGTGCGCGAACATCAAAAGTCAGGCGTTGGCCACGATCAACAAACTGTATCTGCAGGGCGGCCAGGGCGGCGGAAATAACCTTACCGCTTTGCAAGCGGGCGACTTCAATGGACTGGTCAACCTGACTGAACTGCAGCTATACGACAATGAGCTGACCGAGTTGCCCCCAAATATTTTCGACGACCTGACCCGTTTGATCGAGCTGAATCTGTCGAACAATCAGCTACGCGAATTACCGGCGGGCGTGTTTTCCAACCTGATGCACCTGGAGAACCTGAATCTGACCTCGAACCAGATAACGGCGCTGCCGGACGGCATATTCACGGGGCTTTCCAAAATGAAGCAACTATGGGCGCACGCCAATCCGTTGGGATCCATTCCTCTCCACCTGAATATGCGGCGGACGGACAGCGATGACCTTTTGGCGCAGGGACCCGCCGTCATAGACATTCGCCTGGCCGAGGGTTTCCCGATAACCATGGAGATCCCCTTGTCGATTTCCGGAGGTACGCTTTCGGCGAATTCCATCGTCCTCGAAAGCGGGCAAGAAATCAGCAGGAAAGTAACCGTGACCCGCGATGTAAACGGGTCGTCCGGCGTGCGCATCGCGGCAGGAGAGATTGCCCCTCTCCGAACGAATGCGATCACGGGCTTGCGTATCGTAGCGCCGGAGCCGCTCATGCTGTTTGGATCCACCGCGAACAATCCTCCAGTTGTTTTCGCCCAGTTTCCTGCGATGTACTTTCGATCCGGCGACGCCCCCAAATCAGTACGGGGGGCCAACCACTTTCGCGACGCCGACGGAGGCGCCCTGACCTACGCGGCGACCGCGGCCAACCCGAACGTAGCGTCCGTAGAGGTCGCCGGAAACCTTATTACGGTGCGTCCACAGGGGGGAGGCTCCACGAAAATCACCGTTACGGCGACCGATACAGATAATCTGAGCGTCGAAGCCATTTTGCCGGTAAGCGTTCGGGAAGATCGCCCGGGATCGTTCCACATCGAACTCATTTACATGGACGAGGAAGTGCGCGCCCTGGAATCGGTATTCCAACGCGCCGCCAACCGCTGGATGACAATCCTTGCAAACACGGAATTACCCGACGTGCCGTACAGGGAAGAAATCTGGCGGGATTGCCTCCGTATCCCGGCGAATCACCAAACGACCGTAGACGATCTCGCCATCGTGCTACAGGTGATGGATTTCGGCGGAGGCGGTTTGGCGTCGGCAGGATCATGCAGCCTCCGCGAGGATTCGAACCTGCCGATTGCCGGAGTCGTGTCGCTCAGCAGATCGGCCATACCGGGTATGCAGGCAAACGGTACGCTGGAACATGTCATATTGCACGAAATGGGCCATGTGCTGGGCATCGGGGATAGCTGGAGGGAGTCTGGCCTGCTCCGAAACGTTGCGCGCTCGTTCAACGAACGAAGAACAGACACGCATTTTGCAGGTCCGCGGGCGATCCAGGCGTACGACGAAGCGGGTGGAACGAATTACCCCAATGACCCCAAGGTGCCTGTGGACGACAACGGAGCGCATTGGAAGCTGGAAATGCTGGAACCCGAATTCATGATCGGGATTACCTACCCCGGCATGCATCACCCGGTAAGCGCCATCACGATACAAGCCCTGGCGGACCTGGGATATGTGGTTGATGTCAACCAGGCGGAACCGTACACGCTGCCCGGCGCGATCGCCTCCAAACAGGGGAACGCCCAAGCCATTCCGTACGGAGACGACATCCGAAAAGGCCCCATTCGGGTGGTCGACCGAAACGGACGCACGGTCCGGATTATTCCGCCACGAGAATAACGGCTGTTCTGGTCGAGATGGACGTAATCAGGGCCTCCTCATCAGGAATACCGGGATAGGCGCCCGTACATCTGTGCACGGCGAACAAACCCGGCCTGTTCAAAACGTCGGGAAGCGTTCGGAAATGAGTCCAGGAGCGCTGGCGCGCCGAGCGCCTGCCTGTTCTACTTGACGAGCAGCATCCTTTTGGTCAACACCGTTTCGGGCGTGGACAATACGTATACGTACATGCCCGAAGGCAAGCCTGGCGTCTGGAAGGCTTCCGTATGGGTTCCTTGCAGCCGGACCCCGTCTACGAGCAACGCCACCTGCCTGCCCACCGCATCGTATACGGCAAGGCGAACCGGGCTCGTGCGCGGCAACGTGAAGCGAATGGAGGTTGCGGGATTGAACGGGTTGGGGTAATTCTGATCGAGCCGGGCGGTTTGCGGCAACTCGTCGGATTCGGCGCGCACCACGTCCGCGCAGGAATACACGCGCACATAGTCGATCTGCATGCGCTGGGGCCAAATGTCGGGGTCGATCCCCTGCTGACCGCCCCAGGTCCCCCCCACTGCAATGTTCAGCACGAAATGAAACGGGTGGTCGAAAGGCCATTGCCGGTCGTCCGCCGCCGAATTGATCAAGCGCTCGTTCCTGAATCGGAAATAGTTTCTGTCGTTCACATAGCCGCGTATCTCCGAGGGGGTCCATTCCAGCGCATACACATTGAATTCCGAGCGAGCCGTCGGGACCCGGATTTGCCCCCCCCTTTGCGTACCCCGCTGGTGGTTGTACGCATCCGTATGCACCGTGAAATGCACCAAATCCGGGGAGAAACCCACATGTTCCATAATGTCGATCTCTCCGGCCCGCGGCCATCCCCCGTATTTGCTCAGGTCCGGAAGCATCCAGATGGCGGGCCAGGTTCCCCTGCCAGACGGCAAAATGGCGCGCACCTCGAACCGGCCGTAGAGCCATTCCTCCCTGGACAGGAGGCGAGCAGACGTGTACGCCCGGCCGCTCCAGGGTTGCTTGCGGGCCTCGATGATCAGGCTTCCGTCCTCGACCCAGGCATTTCGCGAGCGGACCGTGGTGTAGAACTGCAGCTCCTGATTGCCCCAGCCGTGTCCCCCCGCTTCATAGCGCCATCTTGAAGCGCTCGGGATGCCGTCCTCGTCGAATTCGTCGCTCCACACCAGATCGCCCGGTTCGCAAACGTGCGTGTCCGGGGTCGGGAGCGGGGCGGCAGGAGAATCCGGGGTCAGGAGCGGGGCGGGAGAATCCGGGGTCGGGAGCAGGGTGGCGGGAGAACCCGGGGGCGGGAGCGGAGCGGCGGGAGAATCCGGGGTCAGGAACGAGGCGGCGGGAAAACCCGGGGGCGGGAACGGGGCAGCGGGAGAATCCGGCGTCGGGAGCGGGACGGCGGGAGAAGCGGTCAGCGGCGAAATGCTTGCGCCGCAGAACCATACGCAGGCCACAAGCGGCAACCCCCAACGCCCTGCGCATCCGCGCCCTTTACGTCGAACCCTGTCTCTCTTTTCGTCCTGCATGGCGCATGCCTTCGTGGTTGGAGATGCATTCCCGCATACTATTATCCTGATATTCTTTTCATATCCTTTCTGGCCTGCGTCGGTTCCGCCCGAATCGTTTACCGCGCCCCGCGCCGAGGCGGGGCTGAAAACATTTCTTGCAATTTTGCATTAAAAATGCATAATTTCACATTTATTCGATCCCAAGCACCCTGAAGCCACCCCTTTCGTCATGTCCCGCTACATTACGCGATCCCTGGAGCCCGTCCTCAAAAAAGCGGCGTCCGAGTTTCCCGCCGTCGTGTTGACGGGGCCGCGCCAGTCCGGCAAGACTACGCTCCTGAAGCATCTTTTCGGCGCACGGTATCGGTATGCATCGCTCGAACCGCCCGACGTGCAACGCGCCGCCGCCACAGACCCGCGCGGTTTCCTCGAAGCGCACCCGCCTCCGGTGATCTTCGACGAAGTGCAATACGTCCCCGACCTGCTCCCCTACGTCAAGGAAAAAATCGACGCCAACCGATCCGAAAACGGTCAGTACCTGCTCACGGGGTCGCAAAATCTGTTGCTTGCGCAAAACGTCACCGAATCGCTTGCGGGACGGGCGGCCATGCTGCGCCTGTTGCCGCTTTCGGGAAGAGAAATCGAGGGGCAGCCACATCGCCCCCTGCCGTGGGAATCTCCGCAGGAAACCCCTTCCCCCCCACCCCTTGCCTTCCAGCCTCTCTGGGAACGCTTCCTGCAAGGCGGGTATCCAGAACTCGCCGCAGAGCCCGAACGAGACGGCGCACTATGGCACGCCAGTTACATCCAGACATATCTTGAACGGGACATACGCGCGATCCGGCAGATAGGCAACCTGCGGCAGTACCAGCATTTCTTGCAATTGCTTGCGACCCGAAGCGGCCAACTCCTGAACCTGAGCGACCTTTCCCGCGACCTGGGCGTTACGGTCAACACGGCCAAGGCATGGCTTTCCATGCTCGAAGCCACGTTCCAGGTCGTCGTGGTCTATCCGTATTTCGCCAATGTGAGGAAACGGCTCGTCAAAACGCCGAAAGCGTATTTTACGGATACCGGCACGCTATGCCATCTGGCCGGCCTCAAGGAACCGGATCATGCCTCCCGAGGACCCATGGGCGGCGCCATCCTCGAAACAGCCGTGTTTTCGGAACTATACAAAACCCTGACGCACCGGGGCATGGCCCCCCGCATCTGGTTCTGGAGAACCTCAACGGGAAGCGAGGTGGACTTTCTGGTGGAAACCGGCGGCAAACTCGCGCCGATCGAGGCAAAGTTGTCCGCCACGCCAAACCCCGCCATGGCGGCGTCCATCCGGCAATTCCGACGGACTGTGGCCGAAGCGACCCTGCCGGGCTACGTCGTGCACCCGGGAACCGCACGCCTCCCCCTCGGCGACGGCATCACAGCGATCGGGCTGGGGGAGGTGTGAAGAAAGCGGTGGTTAGGGTTTGTCGGACACTGTTTCCGGGATTTTAAGGTGTAAGATTGCGATCTTGTTCCACACCCAGCAATACGATGCCGCCGCGGCCATTGAGCATGGCGCAAAGGGTCCGTGCTGCTCTTTCGATTTCGCCGCTGGATTTCTTGAATTCAACCCCCTCCGACTCTCCGCTGGCGGCAATAGTCTTCACATCCTCGATCATCATGGAAGGCACCCTGATTGCAAAAACGAGAGGCAACCAACACCATGGCGTATTGCGCCATGGCGGGCTACATGTACAACATACACAGAATACGTCATCGGCGGGGAGCATGTCAAGCCTGCGCCCAAAGGACTTGACGTTTAGCGCCACTTTAGCGCACTTTAGCGCCACTTTAGCGCACTTTAGCGCACTTTAGCGCCAGATTAATGCCAGAAGGGCCTGTCAGTTGGACAAAACAGGCCGGAACCGGAACGCCTGGACCGTATCGTTGCTGCGGGCCGCAAGGAGCAATGGGCCGCGCTCGTGCGGCAGCCAGCGCAAGGCGCGCACTTCTCCCTCCAGCAACAGACCGCTTTCGGCCAGATCGACCGGCTCGAAACCGCCCCGCCCGTCGCCACGAAGCAACAGACCGTAGCCCGCATCGTAGCGCCCCCGAGAAGGCCGCACCCCGTAGAAATTGCCGCCAAGGATCAGGTCCTTACGCCCATCCCCGTCAAAATCCCCCGGAAGCATGGCGTACGCTGGAGAAAACTGGGCCTCAGCGGGCAATTCGTGCAATGCGAACGACCCGTCGCCAAGATTTTCGGCCCATGCGCTGCCGAACCTGTTCGCCTGCCGGACAACCGCACCGGCGCGTTCCTCCTCCGTAAACAAATCCTCGTAGCGTCCCGCCCCGAAATCGGCATACGCGGGAAACGTACGCAAAAGGGACGGCGTCTGCCGGATGATCTCGTCCCGCGTGGCCACGGGATACCGCCCCCCGTCCCGCGCCACGGTCAGGATATGCTCCGTGCTTCCGTCTCCGTCGAAATCCCGCACGTATAGCAGGGCCGGGGCGTCCGCAGAAGCCCGCACGGACGAGTTGCGTCCGAGATTCCCGAGAAGCAGGTCCGGATCGCCGTCGTCGTCCATGTCCTCGACGGCCACGCTCTGCCACCAGCCTTCGGAACCTTCCAGTCCCGGCGCAGCCTGCTCCTCGAACCGCCCGTCTCGCTGCGCAAACACGCGCACAGGCATCCACTCGCCCGCCACAATCACATCGTCCTGCCCGTCTCCGTCATAATCGGCCCAGGCCGCCCCGCCCACCATCCCGACCCGGGACAGCCCCGGAGCATACTCCTCCGTCACGTCGACGAAAACGCCCGCCCCGTCGTTTTCCAGCAAATAACTCTGCGGAATCTCCCCGTAGCGGCGCGCCTCTACCCGCCCCGCCACGAACAAATCCATGTCTCCGTCCCCATCGAAATCGCGGGGCGCAGCGCAGCACCCATTGACATAGCGAAGCGGCAACGAATCGGCGGCGCGCGAAAAACCGCCCGCCCCGTCCCCGAGATACAAACGGTCCAGGAGCGCCTCGGCCTGCCCCCAGTACTCGTTCCCCCCGCTCACGACATACAAATCCAGCGCACCGTCCCCGTTCGCATCGAAAAACGCCGCATCCACATCCTCATGGAGGCTGTCCGCCCGCCACACCGCTTCCGAAACCGGTGCGAAACGCCCGTCGGACTGCTGCAGAAAAAGCCGCGCCGCCTGCCTTTTCGCCCCGCCCACGAACACATCCGCGCGCCCGTCTCCATTCACGTCGCCCACCGCCATGGCGGGCCCCTCCGTCGATATTTTATGGGGCATTAACCCCTCTCTGTTGAAATCGAAATACACATTTTCCTGGTGCCGAAAATGCATGCCCAGCGAGGCAGCAATCTCCTCGAAAAGAGGAACCGGCGGAGACACAGGACGATGCATTTCCGTCGCGTCCTCCTGCCGCAACGCAAGCATCTGGTCCGCCGCCACGTCAGTCAACGTTTGGCGACGGCCATCGGGCCAGACCACGATGAGGGTGTCCACGCTCGTCCAGTCGCCGAGGCCCAGGTGCAGGCGCGGATCCACGGACGATTGCCATCCCCGAACCGGCATGTGTTCGCGCACCTTCGTTTCGCCCCGACGCCGAAGAATCACCTTGGCCCCGACGCCCGCCGTATTCGCCCCTTCACCCGCAAGACGCACTTGCAAATAATGGCGATCCACCAAACGCTCCGCCCGGTTCTCGTACACCGACGCAGGCGCATCGATAGTATTCACCGCCAGGTCCAGGTCCCCGTCGTTGTCGAGGTCTGCGTACGCAACCCCGTTGGAAAAACCCGGATCGTCGAGACCCCAGGCGCGCGTCTGGTTCGTAAAGGCCATATCCCCCTCGTTCCGAAACGCGTAGTTGGCGATGCGCGCCTCGGGCATGCGTTCGATCCAGGCATACGTTTCCGACGTGATCGGACGCGCCAGCGCAGCCTGCCTCCCCGGCGTCGCCGCGAAGTACACGTAATCCATGTCGTTGGGGCGGCGCGGAATGCCGTTCGTCACGAACATATCCTGCCTTCCGTCCTGGTCGAAATCGGCGAAAAGGCTGCCCCAGCTCCAGTCGGTGGCCTCGATTCCCGCAAGGTAGCCTATTTCGCTGAAGCGGCGCAGGCCGCGGTTGAGTTGCAACGTATTGCGCACCACCTGGTGATGGTATCCAAACCGGCGCTTGAGGTCGTACAATTCCCGGGATTCGCCCACATCCGACCGGTTGCGGTAGTCCTGACGCGCCGGCAACATGTCCAGTACGACGATATCCATGCGCCCGTCGTTATTGAAATCCGCCGCGTCGTTGCCCATGGAAGCCCGGCTCGTATGTCCCATGGCCGTTCGGATCGACTCCGTAAACGTACCGTCGCAGTTATTGTAATACAGGTAATCGTGCTCGTGAAAATCGTTGGATACATAGATATCCGGGCATCCGTCGTTGTCCAGATCGCTCGTCGCCACCCCCAGTCCGTACCCGATGCGCCCGCCGTATATCCCGGCGGAATCGCTGACGTCGGTAAAAAACGCCCCCTCGTTCCTGAAAAGTTTGTCCCCTGCCCGGGGATGGCGCTCGTACCGAAGCGTGTCGGGACCGTACGTATCCTCGATATGCAGGGAATGATTCAGGAGATACATATCCAGGTCGCCGTCCCTGTCATAGTCGAAAAAGGCCGCCTGCGTGGAAAACCCTTCGTGCGCCAAACCGTACTCGGCGGCCCGGTCCGTGAAGGTGCCGTCGCCGTTGTTGACGAACAACTCGTTTCGGCCCTGCTTGCCGAGATACGCCACGTTGGACACGTACAGATCAAGCAGCCCGTCCCCGTTCACGTCCGCCATGGCCACCCCCTTGCTCCAGTCCCCCTTGCCCGCCACGCCCGCCGCATCCGTCACGTCCTCGAACCGGAAATGCCCCCGATTCAGGTATAAACGATTCGGCGCCGCATTCGCGGTGAAATACAGATCGACCAGGTCGTCTCCGTTCACATCGCCCGCCGCCACGCCGCCGCCGTCGTAGTAGTACAAATAATTGAGAATGTTGAACGAGGTGTCCGCAGGCAGGTCGTTGCGAAACCCAATGCCCGTTTCCGCCGGCGAACGCAGCTCAAAAAGCGTATCCTCGCTACAGCCCGCAAGCCATACGGCCGCCGCAACCACCATCCATGCGCGAACGAGGCGGGCGGCAACAGGGCGCGATATGGATACGCCAGCGTGCATCATCGTACCGAAATCAGGCGTACGGGCCCGTCGTTGACGGCGACCGCAACGAGGCGGTCGGCCACGAGCGCCATGTCCCGCGCCTGGCCCTGCACGCGAAAGCCGCTCTCCGCCATCGGAACGGGCGCGAAGGCGCCGGCCCCATCCCCGCGCAAGAACAGGCCATATCCCGCATCCATCCGTCCAAGTTCGGGCTTGGCCGCGTAAAAATTCCCGGCCAGCAACAGATCTTTGGCTCCATCCTCGTCGAAATCCCGGGCGACGAGTGCGTAGATCGGGGTGCGCTGCGCCTCGAACGGCAAGGGGCGCAAGGAAAAACCGTCGCCGAGGTTCTCGACATACGACGTGGCCAGCGTATAGGCATGGCGGAGCACCGAGGACGCCAGTTCCTCCGGCGTGAAAACCTCTTCGAGAGGCGTTCCGGCGTACTCTGCAAACCCGGGAAAACGCTGCGCCAGCATCGGAAGCTGCCGAAAAAGGTCCTGCCGAAGCGCCATGGGATACGCGGTCCCGTTCCGGCGCCGGGAAATAACCTGATCGATGCGCCCGTTCCGGTCAAAATCGTTGATATGCATCGCAAGCGGCGCGGCTTCCGAGGCGCGCAGCACCGTGTTCAGACCGAGATTCCCCGCTACGAAGTCCATATCGCCGTCCCCGTCCATATCCTCGGCGATCAGACGATTCCACCATCCGTGACTCCGGTCCAGGCCGTTTTCCGATTGCAGCGCGAGGGCGCCGTCGTTCAACAACACCGAAACGGGCATCCATTCCCCCACCACGATCAGGTCAGGACGCGCGTCGGCGTCCACATCGGCCCAGACCGCGTCCGTCACCATGCCGATATGCTGCAAGGCGGGCGCAACCTCTTCCGTCACGTCGGTAAAACGCCCCGCGCCGTCGTTGCGAAGCAGTGCGCTGAGGGGATCAAGTCCGTACTGCCACGGAATCGAACGAGCGCCCACGAACACATCCATATCCCCGTCCCCGTCGTAGTCGGCAACGGCCACGCAGGCGCTGCTGGCATACAGGGACGGCAACGCATCCGGGGCCTTGACGAACCGCCCGGCGCCGTCGTTCAGATACAACCGATCCCGCAGCCCCGGCGCAAGCGCCGAATATTCGCTGCCGCCGCTCGCCACATACAGATCCTGGTCGCCATCGTCGTCCGCATCGAAAAAGGCCGCATCGACGTCTTCGGATATAGCGTCGGCGACGAAGGGCGCATGATCCAGCGCCTCGAAACGCCCGCCAGGCCGCTGCCGGAAAAGCCCCCCCGGCGAGTCCTTGGCGCCGCCAACGTACACATCGTCCAGCCCATCTCCGTCCACATCGCCCACGGCAAGACGCGGGCCTTCGGTGGAAAGCATCCGTAGCGGCAACCCGTCCCGCTCGAAATCAACAAAATCGTTTTCCGCATGCACGAACGCCAGGCCAGACGCGTCCGTGGCCTCCGCAAAGCGCGGAAGCGATGCAGGGGCCGCGGCACGAGGCGCCTCCGCGGGCGGAGGGGCCGCCTCCTCCTGTCGAAAGGTAAGCAACCGGTTCACGGCGGGCCGTTCGAGCGTCTGGCGCCGACCGTCCGGCCACCGCACTTCCACCGAATCGGCGGCGCCGGAACCAAGCCCGAACGTCAACACAGGATCTACCGTAGACTGAAACCCGCGCGACGGCATTTGCTCCTGCACAAGCGGCGCGCCGTCTTGCCATACGGCGACGCGGGCCCCCACGCCAAAGCGATTGCCGCCCTCGCCCGCGAGCGCAACCTGCACGAAACGACGTCCGTACAAGGTATCGGCCTCGTTTCGGTATACGAAAACCTCTGCGTCGATATTGTTGATCACCAGGTCCGGATCGCCGTCGTTATCCAGGTCCCCATACGCGGCGCCATTGGAAAAAGAAGGCGCGTCCAGCCCCCATTCCGCCGTCCTTTCGACGAACGTACGATCCCCATTCCCCCGAAAAGCCACATTGGCGATCGGTTCGGAGGGCATGCGCTCCAGCAATTCGAGGTAATCCAGCTTGTCGGCGCGTTCGCGGGCCATGCGCTGTATTTCTCCCGCGAAGAACGCCATGAAATCCTGATCGATCACATCCCGGTACACCCCGTTCGTCACGAAAATGTCCTTGTGGCCGTCCATATCCAGATCGACGAGGAGCGCGCTCCAACTCCAGTCCGTCGCCTCTACGCCCGCCATCGGCGCTATATCGCTGAACGCACCGTCCCCGAGGTTGTGCTGCAACGTGTTGCGGGTAAACTGATGATAAAATCCTCGCTCCACCTTGTCCCGGTAGACCGCCCAGGATTCGTGGCTCCCGGTGGTCTTGAGCCGATACTCGTCCTGCGGGAGCATATCCGTCACGTACAAATCCGGCCGACCGTCGTTATCTATGTCGGCGGCGTCGTTGCCCATAGAGGAAAGACTGACGTGCGGAAAATGCGTTTCCAGCGCTTCGGTGAACGTCCCGTCCCCGTTATTTCGGTAAAAATAATCGCGCTCGAAAAAATCGTTGGAAACATACACGTCAAGCCAGCCGTCCGCGTCGAAATCGCTGGCCACGACATCCAGTCCGAACGCTATTTCGCTCGCGTAGATACCTGCCTCCACGCTTGCGTCCACGAAAATCCCGCCCTCGTTGCGGTACAGTTTGTCGCCGCCGCCCTCATGGCGGCTGTCGCGTATGTTTTGCAGGCCGAAACTGCTCACGTCGCGCGGCGAATTGTTCACAAGATACATGTCCAGGTCCCCGTCCCGGTCGTAATCCAGAAACGCCGCATGGACGGAAAATCCTGTATCGTCCAGGCCGTACTCCGCCGCCCGCTCCTCGAACCGGGGCGCTCCGTTCGCATCCAGTCCCTCATGGATAAAAAGCAGGTTCGCCCGGTCCCCCGTCGGATCGCCGGCCCGGCAGATATACATATCCGGCAACCCGTCCCCGTTCACGTCCGCAATGCTCACCCCGGTGGACCAGCCAGGGCCGCTTTCCATGCCTGCCCGGCTCGTGATGTCCTCGAACCGGAACGCGCCCCGATTCAGATACAATCGATCCGGCCCCTGATTCGCCGTCAACACCAGGTCGCGCAGCCCGTCGCCGTTCAGATCGGCAATGCCCACCCCGCCTCCGTTGAAAAAATTGCGGTAGGTGAACACATTGAACGCCTCGGTGGGCCGCAGGCGATTCTCGAAACGAATGCCGGTCCAGGACGCAGGCAGGCGCGTGAAGAGGCGGTCGCCGGGGGGGACTTCTTGCGGCCCGGAACACCCGGCTGCGAGTAAAAGAACAAGAAGCGTCGCACGGAACGATCCGTGAAGGTATGGCGCCATATACGATGATTCAGGAAGCGCGTGCACAAAAATGTGTCGCCCAGAACATTTCATTACGAAACTATAACCCGGTCCTGTACATTTCGTTGTCTTGAAGATACGAACCACCCTGGTAAGGATACGCTGATTCATATGCTTCGCAGAAATAGGACACGGCTGTCCTGGGCCCTTGCGGCGGCGGGATTGCTGGGGCTGTTCGGCATCGGGCCAGGCCAGGCAGGTGCGAGCGCCGCGCAATCGCGCCCCGTCCCGGCAGAGCGCCGCGGCGACGCAGCGATCGTGCGCGGCGTGGCGACGGACGCTTCAAGCGGATTGCCTTTGCCCGGAACCCATGTGCTGCTGCGGGACAGCACGGGAACTGTACGCGGAAGCGCAGCGAACCAGGACGGATTTTACCTGATCGCCGGGCTGGCTCCCGGCGCATACCGCCTCGAAGCGAGTTTTATCGGCTTCGACGCGCATACGGACACGCTGTTCGCCCGGCCGGGCGCACGAATAACGCGCCATATCGCGCTGACGCCCGCGGCAACCGAGTTGAGCGAGGTAGTCATTGGCGCCGAAAGCGGGGCGGGGCGCATGCAGGGCGGCTTGCAAACCGTCCGCTCCGCAGGCATCCGCCGCATCCCCGCACCCGACGCGGGCGGCGACCTGGCCTCCTGGCTGCAAAGCCTGCCGGGCGTCGTGGCCCTCGGCGACCGGGGCGGGCAACTCTTCGTGCGGGGCGGGACGCCCGCGCAGAACCTCGTGCTGATGGACGGGCTGACCGTCTGGCAACCCTTTCACATCGTGGGATTCTTTTCGGCGTTTCCGCACGACCTCGTGTCCACCGCCGATTTCTATGCGGGAGGATTCGGAGCGCGCTACAGCGGACGCATTTCGTCCGTCGTAGACGTAACCATGCGAGACGGCAACATGCAACGCTTTGCAAGCGGCGCCTCCGTAAGCCCGTTCCTGACAAGCCTGCGCGTGGAGGGTCCCCTCCGCAAGGAAAGCCTGTCCTTCCTTGGCTCTGCCCGGATGTCCGTCATCGAACAGGCCGCGCCGGTCTTTCTGGCGCAATCCCTGCCCTTGCGGTTCGGGGACGTGTTCCTGAAGCTCACGTCGGCGGGCGGCGCCCAGAGCCGGTGCAGCCTGTCGGCGTTGCACACCTTCGACCGGGGCGCCATCGATGTGGACCAGAAAAATCCGGGGGATGTTTTTCGATGGAGCAACACGGTCGCCGGCGGACGCTGCATTGCGTTTCCGACAAACACCTCCTCCATGCTTGAGCTGGTGGGCGGCGCATCGTATTTCAACAACGCCGTGGAACAGTCCATGCGGTCCGAGCGCAACTCCGACGCGCTGGAAATCAACACAAAGATCAACCTGACCGCGCCCTGGCGGGGCAGGCCGCTGCGCCTCGGGGTGTTCGCCCGGGCCAATTGGCTGAAATATGCGCTGGGCGAACAGTTCCAGAACCTGCGCGCCAACGAAGATTTGCTCATTGGGGCGGGGGCGTATGCAGAACTGGAAACGGCCATCGGCGAAAACCTGTCCGTTACCCCCGGCCTCTCCGCCACCTTGTATCCCGAGCCGTACAGGCCGGTGCTGGAACCCCGCCTGCGCGTTTCCTGGCGGCAACGACCGCATCGCACATTCCACGGAGCGCTGGGCGTCTATCGGCAAACCGTCACGGGCGTCAACGACGAACGAGACGCCGGGTCGGTGTTCACGGCATGGGTTCCCGCCCCCGTCCGCCGGGCGCAAGCACAGGCCGTGCACCTGTTGATGGGATGGGAACAGCAGCTCGGCGGCGCGCTCCGCCTCGCCGCGGAAGGGTACCACAAGCGACTGCGCGACATACCCGTGCCGATCCTCAGCGCCATCGCCCGCTTCACTACGCCGCTCACGCTGGCCGACGGACGGGTCTACGGCGCGGATATCCGCCTGGAGTTCCAGCGCGGCGCCCTGTACGGATATGCGGGCTACGGCCTGGCGAACACCTCGTATCGGGCCCCCGACGGCAGTTTCGGAACATGGTTCGGCGAACGCATCGCGCGCTACGATCCGCCGCACGACCGGCGCCATCAGGTAAGCGTCGTGGTCGGCGTGGAACGCCGCGCATTCGCGGCAAGCGTACGGTGGCAATTCGGCTCCGGCCTCCCCTTTACCCGCGTACAGGGTTTTGACGACGTGATTGCGCTGCGCACGCTCGTCGATGTACGCGAAGCGGCCCGCCGCCCGCGCGTACTCTTCGAACGCCCCTGGAACGGACGCCTGCCCACATACCACCGGCTGGACCTGTCCCTCGAACGGCGCTTCAACGTAGCAGGCGCCCCGCTGAGCGTACAGGCCGGCGCCATCAACGCATACGACCGAACAAACCTGTTCTATTTCGACGTGTTTCGCGTCCGCCGCGTCGATCAATTGCCCATCGTCCCGTTCGTCGCCCTGCAGATCGAGTGGCCGTAATGTCCGCACCCCTCCGCACATGCTTGCTGGTCGCGTGCCTTGCCGGCGCCCTCGTTTCCGGGGGATGCGCCGAAACCTTCGAACCGTTTCAGGAAAACGAACGGTATTTTTCGATCTACGGATACCTCGACGCCGCCGCGGATACGCAGTTCGTCGCCGTCACGGCCTTGCGCCGGGCTGTAACGCCCGATACGGCGCCGCTCGACGCCGTCGTCGCGCTGGAGCGCCTCGAAACAGGCGCCGCCGTGCAGTGGCGGGATTCGCTCTTCCGCTTCTCGAACGGCAGCGAAGGGCATGTTTTCTGGTCGAAGGAAGCCGTGCAGCCGGGAGGGCGGTACCTTTTTACGGTAACCCGGTCGGACGGCGCAACCAGTTCGACGACCGTGCGCCTGCCTGCGCCCTTTCCCGACCCGGAGTTGCGCACCAACCTGGTTCCGTTTTCTCCCGCGCCCCCGCCGCGCCTGCAAACCATCGGGCTGCGCGGCCTGGAAAAACTGGTCGATCTCCGCATCGTATACACGTTGCGCACGGAGGAGGGCGGCGTCAGCGAATCGGTTACACTGTCCTATGTAGACCAGGTGCGCCCGAGCGGCGAGGATCGGCTGGCCCTCGCATTCGACGCCTATGGAGACCTTGCCGCGCTTTTTCCCGGCCGTTGCCCGCAGGCGCTGAGCGCCAGGGTCATTGTGGGCGGCGGCACGTCGGACTGGCCGGATTTCTTCCGCATGGACGACGAAATGCTGTCCGACCCCGACCTTACCGATCAGGTGCTGAACGGCATGGGATTCCTGGGCGGCGCCATCCGGTGGGAGCGCCCGTGGCCTGGACTGGTGGGGCTGCTGGCCGGCAGAAGAGCCCAGTGCCAGGCCAGAAGGAGATAGCCGCCTCGCCCGCCCTCGTTCCTTATCTGCCTTTCTTCGTTTTGATCTCGATCACCCCGTTCGCTCCGCGCGATCCGTAAATAGCCGTGGATGCGGCGTCCTTGAGCACATTGATCGACTGAATGTCGTGCGTATTGATGTGCGAGGTGAACGGATCGACGATGAGCGGAATGCCGTCCAGCACAATGAGGGGGTCGTTGCTGCCCTGAATCGAGCGTACCCCCCGAATCGTGATACGCCCGTTGACCACATGTACGCCCGCCACGCGCCCCTGAATCAGCTCGGCGATGGTCGCCGTCGGATTCTGCGCTACCAGTTCGGGAACGTTGAGGGTGGTCACGGCGCCGGTGGACGCTTCTTTCTCGGAATCGCCAAGCGCACCGCCACCGCCTTGCGCGCCGCCAGAGCCTGCGCATCCCCCCAGAACGAGTGCGCCCGCCGCAAGCAGTGCGCATATTGCATATGCTGCATAGGTCCCTTTCGCCATCATCTTGCCTCCTGGTCTGCTGCAAAGATACAGGATGCGCTAATCGAAGTGGACTTGATCAGCGCATCTCTCCCCTTGAGACGTTGCCAGGCGCATAAGGTTGTCGGAAAAACGAAAATATCCGAAACGCGCTGTATGCAAAGGGTGCACAGGGTGGACAGGGTGCAAAAAGCCCGCCCGGAACCAGGTCCGGACGGGCTTCGCGTGCAGATTGTAAAGACGTATGCAAGACGCATCTTGCGGAGGCAAAAATCAGTACCCCGGATTCTGCGTCAGGTTTGGATTCGCGTCGAGCTGGGTCTGCGGAATCGGGAACAGCACAAGGTGTCCGTCCAGCCGTTCCTTGTATTCCCAGGGAGACGTGAACTTGCCTGCGCGGATCAGGTCCTGCCGGCGCCGCGCCTCGTAGGTCAACTCGAAAAGCCGTTCGTTCATGATGCGGTCGCGCATGGCGGTCTTGTCCGGGTAATCGCTCAGGACAATGGGCTTGTCCGGGTCAAACGCGCGTTCGCGGACGACATTGATCAGATCGATCACTTCCTGGGTCGGGCCGTTGAGTTCGTTGAGCGCCTCGGCCTTGATCAGATACATCTCGGACAAACGCCACCAGGCATAGTCGTTCGACATATCGCCGCCGGCGTTGTTCACGTCGAAGGGGAATTTCAGGATGCGAATGCCTGCCCCCTCCGTAGCGTTCGTCACATCGCCGATCTCCGGGATAAAGATGAGCGGCTCGCCCTGCCGGTTCTTCACGTCTTCCCCTGTCTCGTAGTTCACGGCCTGTCCCGCCAGGAAGATTTGCTTCCGCGCATCGTCGTTATCAAACGCATCGTATATATGCGCAAGCGTCGCAAAACCATTCCACGGGCTCGGCGTGCCCTGATTGTAATGCAGGGCGCGCATCGGAAAGGTCATGCCCAGTCCGGGCTGATTGAGGTGCTGCACTTCCATCACGAACTCCGGCGAACCTGCGTTCTCCACCGCAAAATTCCCGTGGAAGTCCGCAAGCAGGCTGTACATGCCCGAGTTGATCACCGCGTCCGCCGCCGCAACGGCGTTCTGGCAATCGGACGGGCTGCAGGCATTCGAACCCGTTACGTTGATCTCGTTGCTGTTCTTCGTGAAGACGTTTCCGTTGAGATACAACGTCGCCAGCATGGCGTTGGCGGCGCCTTGCGTAACGCGCCCCTGATTCAACCCGGTCCATTGGGCGGGCAAAGCAGATACGACCCCGGTCAACTCGCTTACCACGAATTGGTATACCAGGGACCGGTTTTCGTTCACGGGCGGATTTTCCGAATCAATCACGTATTCGTCGTCGCCCACGATCGGCACGTTGCCAAACAGGTCCATCAGGACAAAGTAATAAAAGGCGCGCAGGGTGCGAATTTCCGCATTGAGCGCCGCATCCGTATTGCCGGACTCTTCCAGAATCTGGAGCAGGCCGTTGGCCCGGGCGATGCCCGTATAGGCGTCGTTCCATGCGCCGTTCAGGTCGGAAAGGCCGGGATCCCAGGTATGCCGGTGAATCGAGAGCCAGCGGCCCCCGTCGAACCAGTCAGATCCGCGGGTGGGAACCAGCGTTTCGTCGGAGCTGACCTGACTCAGGTTGTGGTAACTCCAGAGCAAGGCCCGGAACTGGGAATACACGGGCGCAAGCGCCGAAATGATCTGTTCATCCGTCTCGTAGAACTGATCCGGCGTAACGATGCCGAACGTGTCCTCGCCGAGGTCCGTGCACCCGTGCAACACGAGGGATGAGGGAACGAGGAGCGTGAGCACCAGAATTCCCGTAAGCAGTCGCGGTCTGCGGGATATGAAATCTTTCATCGGTATTCGGTGGCTATGCGGAATAAAAAACTGGGGTGTGGATGCGATCGGGCCGGGGGGCCGACGGTGCGACGCCCGGAGGCCTGATCAGAATCCCAGGGCTACGCCCACGGTAAAGGTGCGGGAACGGGGATAGTTCGTGTAATCGATGCCGATCGTGGCCAATCCGGCATTCGTATTCACCTCTGGATCGTATCCCTCGTAATCGGTGATGGTCAGCAGGTTGTTCGCCGAGAAATAGATCCGGGCGCTGGTCAACTGACTCATAATCTGCGCCGTGTTGATCGTGTAGCCGATCGTCACATTGTCGAGGCGAATAAACGAACCGTCTTCGATCCAGCGCGAAGAATACTTGGCGGCTTCGGTCGTGCCGTCGGGATCGTCGAGCGCCGCCGCAAGGAAGTTTTGTCCCTGGGTCACCGCGCTCTTCGTTTCGTAAACCAGCCTCGTGTTGTTGAAGAGGTCTACGCCCTGAACGCCCCGGACGAAGAGGCTGAAATCCCAGGATTTCCAATCGAGGTTGGCCCGGAAGCCGTACGTGAAGTCGGGCTGCGCGTTGCCGAGGATCATCCGGTCGTCGCCGGTCGGCTCGACCTGGCCGTCGCCGTCGATATCCTGGAATTGCTGCACGCCGCCCTCAACGCCCGTGAAGACCGGACCGTAAAACGTGCCGATCGGCTCGCCGGGAAGAATCAACTGTGCGAATGCGTCGGATTGTCCGCGCCCGCTGATCGATCCCGTAATGATCTGGTCCCGACTGCCCAGGCTCACGACTTCGTTCTGGTTGGCGTTGAATACGCCTCCGAGCGTAAGATTCAGATCGTTCCCCTGAATGGCGGCGTAATCCAGCGAAAACTCAATGCCCTGATTCTGCGTCTCGCCCACATTCTCGATGCGGGTCGAAACGGGCGCAGGCTGCGGCACCGGAATTTCGAGGAGCAGATTGTCCGTGTTCTTGACGTAATACTCGATCGCGCCCGAGAATTTGCCCGCCATCAGGCTGTAATCCAGGCCTACGTTGATGGAGGTGGTTTCCTCCCACTGCAAATCCGGATTGGCGAAGTTGATCGGCGCAACGCCCGTCACGATATTCGGCGAATCGGCGCCGAAAACGCCGCGGTTGCCCGGATCCGCGCCCAGTTGGGCAAGCGACAGGTAGTTTGCGATTTCCTGACTGCCTACCACGCCCCAACCGGCCTTGAGCCGCAAATCGTCGAACAGGTCGTTGCCCGCCAGGAAGGATTCCTCGCTGATCCGCCAGGCGCCTGAAACGGCAGGGAACATGGCCCACTTGTTGCCGTCGCCGAACCGGGAAGAACCGTCGCGGCGCAACACGCCGGTGAGGTAGTAGCGCTGGCGATAATTGTAGTTGACGCGGCCAAAGAACGAAATCAGGCGGCTGGTTTCCTTTTGCGAACTCGGGGGAAGCAATTCCGCGCCGGCTTCCAGCGAATTGTAGCTCAGCGCGTCGGTCACGTAATCCCGCGTTTCCGCCCGAAATTCCTCAAGCAGAAACTCGTTGTACTCGTACCCTGCAAGGAGGTCCACCGTATGGTCGTCGGCCAGGATGTCGTTGTAGGTGAGGTAGCTCTGAAACGTTTGCGAGGTGCGTTCCCGGTTCGCCTGAATGGCGCGTCCGCCGAACTCTGCTCCGACCGGACTGCCCTTCGGCAGGAAGGTGCGGCGCGTAGCCTGCGAGCGGTCCGCTCCGTAGTTCATGCGGAACGTCAACCCTTCAATCAGGTCGATATCCATCGACATGTTGCCCAGCGTACGGGTCATCTTCGAGAAATCTTCCACCTGATTGGCCAGCGCCACCGGGTTGCGGACAGATTGTCTTCCCCCGCCGGTTTCGTAATACGATCCGTCCGAATTGGTGACCGGGAACGTGGGGTTGTAGGCGAATACGTTCGTGAAGAGCGCGCCCTCGAAGCCGCCGGTCTCGTTGTACTGCACGAAATCGTCCTGATTGAACGAGCTCGTCAGGTTGAGGCCGAGACGAACCCGGTCGTTGAGAATGCCGGTGTCGGCGTTCAGGCGGGCCGTCAAGCGCTCCAGGCCCGAGCTGATCACCGCGCCCTCCTGGTTCAGGTAATTGAACGAAGCGCGGTAATTCGTACTGCTCGATCCCCCTGCGAAGGACACGTTGTGCGAATGCGAAATGCCCGTCTGCGTCACCTCGTCCTCCCAGTTCGTGTCGCTATTCCCCAGCCCATCGAGGTTCCCCTGGTTCAGTACGCCGGCGCTGACCTGCTGCTGTACGAACGACCGGTATTCGGAGCCCGAAAGCAGATCCAGGGCGCGAGCCGTCTGGGAAGCGGCCACGTATCCCTCGTAGTTGACGGTAAGCCGTTCGGAAGAACCGCCTTTCGTCGTAATGAGCACCACGCCGTTGGCTCCGCGGGAGCCGTAAATCGCCGTGGCCGAAGCGTCCTTCAGAATGGTGATGTTTTCGATATCGCCGGGATTGAGCAGGTTGAGCGGATTACGACCCGGGGCCGCCGCGCCGCCCACGCCCACGCCGCCTGGCGTAATGGCGCTATTGTCGATGGGCACTCCGTCAATGACGTACAGCGGCTCGTTCGACGCGCTGATGGACGTGCCGCCGCGAATGCGGATGTTGTATCCGGCGCCCGGCTCGCCGTTGTTCTGCGTAACGTTCACGCCCGCCACGCGACCGCGAATCATCTGGTCGGGGGCCGTAACCAGTCCCTTGCGGGCATTCGTCACGTCGATCGTCGCGACCGACCCTGTTACGTCCTCCTTGCTCTGCGTGCCGTACCCCACCACGACGATTTCTTCCAGCAGAATTTCGTCCAGCTGCAACTCCACATTGATGACCGTGGCGTCGCCTACCGGAATGGACTGGGACAGATAGCCAACGAAGGAGAAGAACAGCACATCGTCTGAGTCGGCCTCAAGGCTGTACGTCCCGTCGATCGCCGAGGTGGTGCCCGTCGTCGTTCCTTCGATTACGATGTTGACGCCCGGCAAGGGGATATTCGTTCCGGCTTCCGTAACGATACCCGTGACGGTAGCCTGCGAAAAAGCCATGTGCGCCCCAAAGAGGGCCAGCAGAATCGGGAGCGGTAGTTTCCTGAGCATGTTTCTACGCGAACCGGTTGAGAGGAATACAAAGGCATACGTAACCGTGCAAGATACGCAATGCCTTTTTTACCTCAAACCGTGTTTTCGCCATGCGCAAGCATTTTCACGCAATTTTTACGAGTTTCTGTCCGGGAGGTCCGCATGAAGCTGTTCTTCGAGCGCTTCCAGTTCCGCCGTGCCGACGCCCAGCTTCACCTCCAGTTCTTCCAGCGACAACCCCTTCGTTTCAGGCATAATCCGGAGGACGAAGAAGAGCTGGAGCACCATCATGGCGCTGAAGAACGCAAAGGCGAATCCGCCGGACGCATCGGCCACGACGGGAAACGTCCAGGAAACAGCGGCAGCCATGAACCAGTGCGTGAACGAACCGAAGGATTGCCCCTTGGACCGCACCCGGTTCGGGAAAATTTCCGACAGGAACACCCAGATCACCGCCCCCTGCGACAGGGCGAAGAAGGCGATAAATCCAAGCAGGCCGATCAATACGGGCGTCCCCATGCCGTCGCCGCCGACGAAAAAGGCCCAGGCCACCAGCGCAAGGCAGGCCGCCGTGCCTACGGAACCCGTGATCATCAAGGGCCGCCGCCCGAACCGGTCAATAATAAAGAACGCCAGAATCGTGAACAGCAGGTTCGTGCCTCCTACCGCCACCGATTGCAACAGGGCATGGTCGGCGGCGGCGCCCGCCATGCTGAAAATGCGGGGCGCATAGTACATCAGCGCATTGATGCCGGTCAGCTGATTGAACATGGCGAACGCCCCCGCCAGCAGAATCGGACGGGCGTAGCGCTTCTGGAAAAGTTTGCTGCCCTTCCGTCCGGTTTCCGTCTTGAGCGACGCAACGATTTCTTGCATTTCCCGGTCTGGATCGACCTCTCCGAGGCGCTCGAGGACCGTGCGGGCCTCCGCAGAACGTCCCCGCTTGACCAGCCAGCGCGGGCTTTGCGGAATAAAAAAGAGCAAGGCGAAGAACAATGCGGCGGGTGCGGCCTCCACGGCGAACATCCAGCGCCAGGCTATCCCGTCCGCAATGATCTGGGCCACCGCGTAGTTCGAAACATAGGCCAGCAGAATGCCCGTAACCACATTCAGCTGGCTCACGGCCACGAGCCGCCCGCGCAAACGAGCCGGGGCTATTTCCGCGATATACATGGGCGCCACCACGGACGAACCGCCTACGGCCACGCCGCCGAGAAAACGATAGATCAGAAACGCCGTCCAGGTGTCGGCCATGGCGCTCCCCAGCGCAGACACGAAATAAAAGACCGCCAGCACGATAAGTACGCGGTTCCGCCCGTAGCGGTCGGCGGGCACGCCCGCGCCGAACGCGCCGACAATGGTGCCGATGAGCGCGGAAGCCACGGTGAACCCCAGCCAGAATTCGTCGAGCGCGAACACCGATTCGAGCGCTTCGGTCGTACCGGAAATAACGGCCGTGTCGAAGCCGAAAAGAAAGCCGCCGAGCGCGGCGACGACGGTGCTGAAAAAGACGATGCGGCGATGTTTCATGGCGAGAGCGCGCTTTATTTAGTGGTATAACGGGGTATAACGAGGCATAACGTGAACGTACGTACTGCGGGAAGGTCCTGTCGGGGAGAGGCGGCGACGGCTACCAGACGGAACCGAGGGTCCACATATCCAGCGAGGCGAGGCGGGCGGCGCCCCCTTTCGCATAGATGCTGACGCCGTCGCTGTCCGGGGACGGAAATATCTGGCTGCTGAATACGACCGCGCCGTCGTCTGCAAAAACCTCCACCGACGACCAGTCCACGAACACATGCAGTTTCAGGCGCCCCTCCGGCGCCTCCATGGGCGCCTCGAAACGGTCTGCAAACGCCGGGTGAAACGCCTTTTCGCCCGACCCGTACCGGTTTACGAACAATTCCTTCCGGAGCGCATCGTATCCGATGACGGTTTCTTCTCCTTCGCCCTGCCGCACCTTCAGGCCCACTTCCGCGGCGTCGCCAACCTCCAGTTCCACCATCAGTTCGATGGCCGCGCCGGCGATTCCTTCGCCGGTCAAATCATGCACTCCGGCGGCGATCGCACGGGCGTCCAGGCGCCGGTGCGTTTCGCGCAGCGTTTTCAATTCCTCCACGGGGCGCTGCGCCAGCCATACGTCGCCCAGCGCGTCGGCGCGCAACGACAGCGCGCGCGGCACACTCTGGGCGCTGCGCCAGGGGTCTGTGGGAATATCTCCCGCGTACACCCAGTTGTTCAGCCAGCCCACCCACAAGCGGCGCCCGTCTTCGGACGGCACGTCGGACCAGGAAATGGCGGCGTAAAAATCTTTCGCATAATCCACCCAGCGGGTATCCTCGTGTTCGGCCGCGAACGTCGTCCCGTCGAAATGCCCCACGAAATACTGGCCGCCGGAGCCGCCCGCCACGGTGCCCCCGCCGTTGTCCACATCCAGCACCCAGCGCGTCTCCCCGGGCCGGTTTTCAATGGGCAACTCGAACAGATCAGGACATTCCCAAATGCCCGTCACGTTGCCCGCCGGGCCGAACTCGCTCAGGAACGTCCAGGATTTCAGGTCTTTCGAGGAATACAGATGCACTTTGCGGTCCACAGACAACGCCACGACCATGACCCATTTCTCTTCCGGCGCATACCAGAACACCTTGGGATCCCGAAAATCTGCCATGCCTGCGTCCAGGACAGGGTTGCCCTCGTACGGCGTCCAGGTGCGGCCCCGGTCGGCGCTCCAGGCAATGTACTGCGCTTGCAGGCGCCGCTCCCGGTAGTGCCCCGTGTAGATGGCGACGAGCGGCGGATTTTCCTCCGTCCCAAACCCGCTCGTGTTGTTCCAGTCCACCACCGCGCTCCCGGAAAACGCCATGACGCTGTCCGTTTCGGGGATGGCGACGGGCAAATGCTCCCAGCGAAGCATATCGGGACTGACGGCGTGGCCCCAGCTCATATGCCCCCAGCGCGTACCGAACGGGTTGTACTGATAGAACAGGTGATACTCGCCGTCGAACCAGACCAGCCCGTTCGGGTCGTTCATCCAGTTGACCGCCGGGGTAAAGTGATATTGCGGACGGTACCGCTCCGCATAGGACGGCTCGGGTTGCGCCGAGGCGGGCCCGGACGGCAACACCGCGAGGGCAAGAAGCCCTGCCGCCGCCCACGCAGAAACGCGCAAGCGCAGGGACAAGAAACGTACGAGATGGTCTGGCATAGTCACTGGGATAGTCATAAAGATGGTTTGGACGCATGAAACATACGCGGATATTTGCAAAAATGCGAAAACAGGGGCATTCGGGAGCGACGAGGCGCAATTCGCCCCCTCCGGCAAGGGATCAGGACCCCTGTCGATTCGTATAACGATGCTGTGCGCCGAAGAACTACCCGGCGGTGGATCCGGTCTTGCGCAACCCGGCAACCTGTTCCGCTGCAACGCCTCCCCTCGTCCCCAAATCAATGCCTCCAGCATACGCAAGGCGAATACTCCTGCTTGCCGTCCTTGCCGGCGGCGCAAGCGGTTGCGACACCAACGAAGACCCGCCTCCAACCAGCATTCTGGTGCCCCGCGAGGTAGCCGCCAACGCATACGCAACGACGGACAGCGGCCTGAAATACTACGATTTTGCGGTCGGCGACGGCGAGGAGGCCGACTCTACGCATCGCGTTACGGTGCATTACGCCGGATGGCTCGAAAACGAAAACCTCGTGGGGAGTTCGTACGCCCTCGGCGCGCCGTTGACCATACGTCTTGCATCCGACAATGTGATCGAGGGGTGGGTCGAAGGCATTCCGGGCATGCGCGAAGGCGGCGAACGGCAGCTGGTTGTTCCGCCGGAACTCGCCTACGGCGAAGCAGGGTTCCCGGACGCCAGCATTCCTCCGAACGCCACGCTCATCTATGAAATCGAACTCCTCGATACGGAAGACGAGGGCAGTGACGATGATGGGGACGGCGACGGGGATGACGACGATGGAGATGACGACGATAGCGACGACAACGATGGAGATGACGACGATAGCGACGACGACGATAGCGACGATGACGATAGCGATGACGACGATAGCGATGACGACGATAGCGATGACGATGACGATGACGATGACGATGACGATTGACACAACGGGTATCGTCCGCAACGGATTGCTCCGCGTTCGATCAACGAGTTCTTCCCGATAAAGGATGCTGCGCCGCCCCGCGCATACCCTCCAGTGGGCCCGTAGAAGCCGAGGAAAAAGCAAATACTAAACTTGTACAGCCGGGGCGTACGCTTCGCCAGAGACTTCCAGATAGGGATCGTTTCGGCCAGGTCGCCTGAGCGATGGTTCGGACCCGTCTGGCGAGACGTAACTCTTCTTGAAAAAATGGTTGGACGCATAGTATATTATTACGCATGCAGATTATGTTGACTACAAGGATACGCTGAACAAAACCAGAGGACAACAATGATTTCTTCGTTTCTTCGGGGGAACGATTCTGCGAATGATTCCGCCAACGTGAGGGGGGGGGGGTTATCTTGTAAATCAGGCGCTGCTTCGGCGAGGCGGCGCGGCCTTTTCGCTTGGGTCTCTGCAAAAGGCGCCGCAAGATGCTTCACAGGCGCTGCTTCGACGCCGCGGCGCGCCCTTTCCTGTCGCCGCGTTCTATGGATAGCGTGGCTGGCCGCGTTGTGTATGGTATGTGTCGTATGGGGACCGGTCTCCGAGGCCGCCGCGCAGAACGCCGCCACCCTCTCGATCAGCGGGCCTGCGGACGCGAACGAAGGGGATTCGGGCACGAGGAACCTTGCCTACACGGTGAGCTTGTCAAGGCAGGTACCAGGCGATGTGCCTTTTGAGATCTGTTTCAGTGGCACGGCGACCATCAATAGGCAAGGTAGTTGGGGTACTTCAGGCGCGGACTACCGAACGACAGCGGGCGGCAACCCCCGTGGAAGCACTTGCGAAAGTGCAGCATTGGGAGCGAACTCTTTTTCCAGCCTTGATTATCCTCACATAGCCATCCAGGTACGGGGCGACACCGACGTTGAGTCCGACGAGACGGTGATCGCAACGCTGTCTATCACCGGCAGCGCCCGTTCGCGTGCGGACATCACCCTTGGCACATCCACCCATACCCACACGATCCTTGACGACGACACCGTAGCCCTCCCTGAGGTCACTATTGCGGCAGGATCGTCTTCTGTGACCGAGGGCACAGATGCGAGCTTCACGGTGACGGCCAACCCTGCGCCGGCCTCGGCCCTCACCGTCAAGCTGACCGTGAGCGAGAGCGGCAATTTCGCAACCTCCGGCGAGACCGGCAGCAACAAGACGGTTTCCGTACCCACGTCCGGCTCCGCTACTCACTCCGTCTCCACCGTGGACGACGATACCGACGAGAACAACGGCAGCGTGACGGTGACCGTAAACGCGGGCACGGGCTACACAGTGGGCAGTCCCAACTCCTCCGCGACGGTGACCGTGAACGACAACGACACGGCGGGAGTGACCGTATCAGAGAGCGCCCGCACGGTCGCGGAGAACGGAGGCACCGCGACATACACCGTGGGCCTGGACACGCGGCCTGCGGGGCAAGTGATCATCACCGTGACCGCCGGAGGGGCCGCGTTCGTGGACGGTCCCGGAGGGAATGCGAAGCCAAAGGCAAAAGATACGCTGACGTTCACGACAAGCAACTGGAGCACGGCGCAGACGGTGACGATCACGGGCCAGAACGACAACATCGTGAATACGGGCGGCGAGCGCACCCGTACGATCACGCACACGATTGAGGCGGGCGACGGGGACGGCCAGAAGTACCGTCCGGTGTCATTCTCCTCATTATCTATCCCCAGCGTGACGGTGACCGTGACGGACGACGATGCGCCAAGTACGCCCGAGGCGAACTTCGCAGCGTCCGCGTCGAGCGTGGCTGAGGGCGGCGGGACACAAAACGTCGCGGTGAATCTCAGCCCTGCCCAAGTGGGAACGTTACGGTGAATTACACGCTTTCCGGAGGCGCCGCGCGCGGGACGGATTATTCTATCAACGGGGTGAGTAGTAATAGCGGCTCAATCACCGTTGGGACTTCGGGCACGGCGAGCATTCCGGTCGCCATCACGGACGACAGCGTGGTGGAAGGCAGCGAGACGGTTATTTTGACGCTGGACAGTGGCACGGGCTACAATGTGGGTACGACGAGAGATATGCACACGCTGACGATTACGGACAACGACCGGGCTACAGCGACGCCGGAGCTCACCATCACCGGTGGGTCGGCGGTGACCGAGGGCGGCGACGCTTCGTTCGTCATTTCGTCGAACCCTGCGCCGGGTAACAGCATCACGGTCTCCTACACGGTCTCGCAAAGCGGGGCGTTCGTGGCGTCCGGCCAACTTGGCGACAAGACGCAGAGCATCTCCGCAGCCAGCACGACCGTCGCCATCCCCACCGAGGACGATAACCTTGATGAGGCCAATGGCTCGGTGACGGTAACGCTGAACAACGGCAATGGCTACACGGTGGGCAGCGCCAACGCGGCCACCGTGACGGTGAACGACGACGATGATTCGACGGACCCCGGTGGCGGCGGAAACCCAGGCGGTGGAAACCCGGGTGGCGGGAGTGACCCGACCCAGATTACGCTGGCCGTGTATCCGAACCCCATCTACGAAGGCCGAAGAGCCACCATCCACGCCGAACTGGCGCATACCGTACCCAGCGTGGTGACCTTGCCGCTGGTTTTCACCACAGACGACGCCGAAGCAGGCGACTATGTGGCCCTCGCAACCATCGCCATTGACGCAAACGAACCCTTCGGAACGGATTGGATACTCACGACGAAGGACGACGACATGGAGGACGAAACGTTCACGGTAACGTTCGGAGCCCTGCCCGCTGGCTTTTCGAGAGGGACGCCCGCGTCTGTGGACGTAATCATCTCGGAAGACGAAAACGTAACGTCAATAGAATCTCCCGGAGAAGAGATACCAGAGGCGTTTGCGCTGGGGCAGAACTATCCGAACCCGTTCAACCCCTCGACAGCGATAGAATACGAGCTCCCCGCCCCGCAACACGTCCGCCTGGAGGTGTTCGACGCCACCGGGCGCAGCGTAGGCGTCCTTGTAGACGGGATGCGCCCGGCGGGAACGCATACGGTACGCTTCGGCGCGGACAACCTGCCCTCGGGCCTGTACGTCTATCGACTCCAAGCGAACGGAGAAACGCGCACACGGAAAATGACGCTGCTACGGTAGGTTGGGCGGAAGTGGATAACCCGTTGCCCCGATAGGCCTGGCGGAAGCGGATACCCGGTTGCCCCAGCGGCCCTGCCCGTGCTTTTTCTGACGTTTTCCGGAATGTCCCCGGGCCAGAAAACGCCCCCTCCCCACATCAAAAATCACTGTATTATCGAATAATCGTCCGTTCAAAAACGGCGGGCGGCACGGGGAAACCACCCTCCCAAGGAACCTTGACACTCGACGGGATTCCCCCTCGCGAGTCCTGCCCAACGGGAATTTTGACCATGGATTGAAACTACTCTTTTGACAGGATTTATCTGGCAAGAAGCATGGTTTTTGTTTGTGCTTGCCCTCCCGCCTGCAAGCGATAGACGTACAGACCAGAGGGCAAGTCCCTGGCGTCGAAACGAACGGTATGCATTCCCGCCGGGCGCATACCGTCTACAAGCAGTCCCGCGCTGCGCCCGATAGCGTCGAACACTTCAAGGACCACATGCGCCGCTTCGGGAAGCGCGAATTCGATGGCCGTAGACGGATTGAACGGGTTCGGGTAGTTCTGGCCCAGCGCAAACGCATCGGGTATCTCCTGCCCATCCGCCTCGGACGAAACCACATCCACCCCACCCTCCGTATCCATAATCGTCACCACCACGGACGCAGACGTTCCCGCCAGCACGCTGGACGGCAACGCGCCCAGGGATACGGTGAACGTCTCGTCTTCCTCATCCTCGTCCAGCAGGGTCCCGATCATGCCTCTGCCGTCCGGTTCGTTTCCTTCAATGACGATGGAGGCCAACGCGCTGTAATCCCCCTCCTCCGCCGTGCCCGCCGTCAACACGAGCGGAACCGTTACGTCGCTGACGAACAACTGCGAAGGCCTTATCGTGATCGTTACGGAATCCCCCTCGGCCACCGGGTTCGGAGACGCCGATAACGTCACGGTGGGGGCGTTGGGCGTAGTCGGCGGCGTGGTGGGCGTAGCCGGCGTGGTCGGTGTAGTCGGCGGCGTGGTAGGCGGCGTAGGCGTGCCCCCGTCATTTGCCCGGATCGTAAGCGTATGAACGCCATGCCGTCCCACATCAAAACCATTGGCCGGATGCTCCAGGCCGCCCTCAAGCGTCAAAATCAACGTCTCGTCTTGTTCCAGGTCGTCGTCGTCCGCAATCAGCACTTCTATGTTTCCGCGGAACATCTCTCCCTGCATTGCCCGCACTGCGACATACGCCCTGTCCGGATCCAGCTCGAAGTTGTCGCTTATGTCGCCTTGCCCCGGAAAGTCAACGTCGTCTACAATAGTAAAGTCCTCCATGTGCACCGCCGTACCGCTCAGGGTATAGGGTATGTAGAAGCAATCCATATAATACCCCCCATGCACCCCCGTATACGCGTTATTCGCTTGAGCATCTCCAAAAGGGTCCGTGCTGTCAGGACAATCCACTTGCCCCATTACCGGGCTTGGCGCCTGGAGATCAAACTGCACCATTATCTCGACTTTTCCGGCGTCTTCCTCCGCGGTAGACGAAGCAGAAGCAAAGGTAGCCGACGGCTCGTCATCCTTGATCGTGAGCGTGTGCTTACCTCTTGCGGCCACACGGTAAGCATCCCCGGCGATGAGCGAGATGATTGCTTTTTCGTCGCTTTCCACCAGATTGTCACTCAAAACATCAACAATCGGTATCGTCACATGGGTTTGACCAGCAGGGATGAGCGTGCTACTGAGATTTAGTCTAACGTCACTCCCGTCTGCACGGTCATTTTCCTCTATATTGTCATAGACAAGGTCATAGAAAAAAAGCATATCAGAGGTGGGCGCCGGGGCGACATTCACGCGCAAGGTAATGGTCTTACTTCCTGGATCACGTCCAGGCGCATCATATCCAAGCCCATATTGACTCTCCGGCTCCTTCACGGTAGACGAAGCCGTAGTAGCGAACGAAACGATCGGAGTGGGCACCTGGTCGGAATAAAACTCCACGGAAGCCGACGATGCGCTATTCTTCACATGATAAGCGCCGCTTCTATTAATAGACATCGTGATCTCGCCGTTCTCCTCGTATATGTCGTCGTACTTCGTGTCTACTATCCGGTTGGCATCGACGATCCCGCTGACAAACGTGTACTCCAGGCCCCCCTCGTCCTCGTCAGCCAGAAAGTCCCCCTTGGAGTCCCTCAGGGTCAGCTTCACCGTAACGTCGCGGGTTAGGGCTGGCGTGAACGTAAATTCAAAATCGACGGGGGTCCCTTCCAAAACAGGCTCTGTTTGACGCGCCGTAATGCTCACGGTCGGCGAGGAGTCTATGATTGTGAGCGTGTAGACGCGGGGTGTGCCTAACATGTAGGCCGGATCCGAGGCAAGCTTCACAGTCACCGTTTCGGGGCCTTCCGGTATCAGGTCGTCCAGGATTGAAAGCGTTATGAATGCGGCTGGGACGCCAGCCGCCACCTCCACCGAACCTACGGTGTCGTCCGTAAAGTCTCGCCCCTTGGTCGCCGTACCGCTTATCGAGTAGTCGATCTCCATATCTGCGGAAGGTAGAGGCTCAAAAAGTACCGCCAGTTTGATCATTTTGTCGCCTTCGATCTCGCTATCGCTGGCCCTTTCCAAGGAAATCGTCGGCTCGTTATCCTCAATCGTGATCGTGACCACATCCAGGCCGTCTATCAAGCCATAGCCCGTGCCGGGCTTAAGCGTCAGAATCACCGTTTCGTCGCCTTCTATGACGGAATCGTCCGTGATATCAATGGTTATGCTGGCTGAAGGCGCATTCACGCTTGAAGGCACCGCCAGCGAGCCGGAGTTGGTTATGGAAAAATCCCCACTGCCCGCTGTGCCGCCCACGGTATACCGGATCGTAATGTCTGTCGTGAGCGGATCGCTAAAAACTAAATCCACGTCAATCGAGCCGGCCCCCTCAAGCACAGGAAAATCACGGTCGTCAAAGGAAATGTCTGGAACTACTTGCGCAGAGACCTGCACTGCCAGGCCGGCGCACAGTATCAGAGAAAGGAGCCCACCTCCCCACTGTATATAAAGAGCGGTCGGAGAAACAAAGCGCGCGGCAGACGAGCCAAACAACGTGCTGTTTTTCATGGGGTTGAATCTGGATTTGGTTGTCAAAAGTCAGGCCGGACAGCCTGAACTATCGAACGAGGGTCATCTTTCTGACCATCGTTTGTTTGCCAGCCTGTATTCTATATACATACAGGCCGGAAGGCAGGTCGTCCGCGCCAAAGCGTACGGTATGCGTTCCCGCCGGGCGCATCCCGTCTACCAGGACGCCTATGCTGCGTCCGGCGGCGTCGAACACTTCCAGGCGGACGTGTTGCGGCGTGGAAAGCTTGTATTCTATCGCCGTCGAAGGATTGAACGGATTCGGATAGTTCTGATCCAGCGCAAACGCCTCCGGGACCTCGTCCCCGAAAGATTCTATCGACGTCACGGCCGGATAGTCCTCAATGGTCACTTCGACGGACGCCTGCGGCCCCGCCGCGAAACCCGCCGGCAACGCGCCCAGCGACACCAGGAACGTTTCGTCCTCCAGGTCGTCGTCCGCCACGGTGGCGATCACTCCCTTCGCGTTCGGCTCGTTCGCGTCAATGACGAGGGAGGCAAGCGCGCCATAGTCGCCTTCTTCGGCGGTCCCTTCGTCAAAAACAAGCGGAACGGTTACGTCGCCGAAGGGCACACTCGAGAGCGAAACCGTGACCGTCATATCCTCGCCTTCGAGCACCGGGTTCGGAAAAACGGACAGCGTAACCCGTGAGACGTCCACGTCGCCACCGCCTACCCCACCGCCTACGCCTCCACCCCCGCCTATGCCGACAGTACCGCCTCCGCCGTCGTTGTCCGTAATGGTCAGCATATGCACGCTGGCGCTGCCCACGTCGTAGCCCGTCCCGCTCCCAAGCGTCAAAATCACCGTCTCGCTGCCTTCGACCTCGCTGTCGTCGGCAATCGCCACCGGAATGTTCACGGAAGACTGGCCAGCGGCCACCGAGACGGTCCCGGAATTGCCAATACTGTAGTCTGTGCCTTCCGTCGCCGTGCCACCCACGCTGTAGTTCAGCGTAATGGCCGCGGACGGCGCAGGGTTCACGCCTACCGCCACATTGTGCGTACCGGCCCCTTCGCTCACGCTACCCGACGCCGAAGCAAAGGACGCCGCGGGCGTGGTAGACGCCGTGGGCGTGGTAGACGCCGTGGGCGCATCGCCGTCGTTCACATGGACTGTCGCTGCGCTCGGCGCGCCAACGGTGTAGCCCGTACCGTTCGTGAGCGTAACCGTCACCGAGCCGTCAGCCTCTTCAAGGTTGTCGTCCTCGGTGGGGATGGCAAAGGTCGTGCTCGCTGCGGAGACGCTCTGCGTCTTGTCGCCGAGTTGGCCGGACGCCAAGAACGCCCCGCTTTGCGAAACCGTGTAGGAGACGGTGATGCTGCTGCTCGGCGCCGGGTTCGACGAGATGGTGAACGAGGCATCGCCACCCTCGGTCACCGCCGACCCGCCGGTGATGGTCACCTCCGGCGTACCCGTCCTGTCGTTGTCGCTGATCGTCAGCGTGTGTATGCTGGCGCTGCCCACGTCGTAACCGGTCCCGCTGCCCAGCGTCAGGATGACCGTCTCGCTGTCTTCCTCCACGCTGTCGTCCATGATGACGACCGGAATGTTCGCTGTGCCCGAGGCCCCCACCGTGATCGTCCCACTGTTGCTACTCACCCCGCTTATAGAATAATCCATGTCGAGCATAGCGTCGCCGGAGAGCGTGTAGTTCACCGTGACGTCCCCGGTCGGTACGGGGCTAAGGTTCACCGCGATGTTGTGCGGGCCCGCATCCTCCGCCGCGCTGGACGCGGACGCCGCAAAGTTCGCTTCGGGCACGTCGTTGTCGCTGATCGTCAGCGTGTGCGTAGTTGTGGTCACACCGACATCGTAACCGGTCCCGCTGCCCAGCGTCAGGATGACCGTCTCGATCCCTTCCACCACGCTGTCGTCCATGATGACGACCGGAATATTCGCCGTGCCCGAAGTCCCCACCGTGATCGTCCCGCTGTTGCTACCCACCCCGCTTATAGAATAATCCGTCCCGCGCACCGCCGTGCCGGAAAGGGTGTAGTTCACCGTGACGTCCCCGGTCGGTACATGGCTGAGGTTCACCGCGATGTTGTGCGTGCCTGCATCCTCCGCTGCGCTGGACGTAGAATCCGCAAAGTTCGCTTCGGGCGGACCTGTCACTTCGTTGTCGCGTAATCGTCAGCGTGTGCGTAGTTGTGGTCGCGCCGACATCGTAACCGGTCCCGCTGCCCAGCGTCAGGATGACCGTCTCGCTCTTTCCACCACGCTATCGTCGATGATGACGACCGGAATGTCCGCCGTGCCGGAAGTCCCCACCGTGATCGACCCGCTGTTGCTACCCGGCCCGCTTATAGAATAATCCGTGTTGAGCGTGGCGTGCCGGAAAGGGTGTAGTTCACCGTGACGTCCCCGATCGGTACGGGGCTGAGGTTCACCGCAATGCTGTGCGTGTGCGTGCCTGCATCCTCCCCTGCGCTGGACGTAGAATCCGCAAAGTTCGCTTCGGGCGGACCTCTCACTTCGTTGTCCGTAATCGTCAGCGTGTGCGTAGTTGTGGTCGCGCCGACATCGTAACCGGTCCCGCTGCCCAGCGTCAGGATAACCGTCTCGCTGCTTTCCACCACGCTATCGTCGATGATGACGACCGGAATGTCCGCCGTGCCGGAAGTCCCCACCGTGATCGACCCGCTGTTGCTACCCGGCCCGATTATAGTGTAATCCGTGTTGAGCGTGGCGTCGCCGGAAAGGGTGTAGTTCACCGTGACGTCCCCGATCGGTACGGGGCTGAGGTTCACCGCAATGCTGTGCGTGTGCGTGCCTGCATCCTCCCCTGCGCTGGACGTGGACATCGCAAAGTTCGCTTCGGGCGTGTCATTGTTGGTGATCGTCAGCGTGTGCGTGCTGTCGTCGCCGACGTCGTAGCCGGTCCCGCTGTTCAGCGTCAGGATGACCGTCTCGCTCTCTTCCACCGCGCTGTCGTCCATGATCTCGACCGGAATATTCGCCGTCCCCGAGGTCCCCACCGTGATCGTCCCGCTGTTGCTACTCACCCCGCTGATAGAATAATCCGTCCCGCGCAGCGCCGTGCCTGAAAGGGTGTAATTCACCGTGACGTTCACGATCGGTACAGGGCTGAGGTTCACCGCAATGTCGCGCGGGCTCACGCTCTCCGGCTCGCTGGACGCGGACATCCCGAAGTTCGCTTCGGGCGTGTCATTGTTGGTGATCGTCAGCGTGTACGTGCTGTCGCTGCCGACGTCGTAGCCGGTCCCGCTGTTCAGCGTCAGGATGACCGTCTCGCTCTCTTCCACCACGCTATCGTCCGTGATCATGACCGGAATGTCCGCCGTGCCGGAAGTCCCCACCGTGATCGTCCCGCTGTTGCTACTCACCCCGCTAATGGTGTAATCCGTCCCGCGCACCGCCGTGCCGGAGAGCGTGTAGTTCACCGTGACGTTCCCGGTCGGTACAGGGATGAGGTTCACCGTAATGTTGCGCGGGCTCACGCTCTCCGCCTCGCTGGACGTGGACTCCGCGAAGTTCGCTTCGGGCGTTCTCGCTTCGTTGTCCGTAATCGTCAGCGTGTGCGTAGTTGTAGTCGTGCCGACGTCGTAACCGGTCCCGCTGGCCAGCATCAGGATAACCGTCTCGCTGCTTTCCACCACGCTGTCGTCCATGATCTCGACCTGAATGTAGCCCGTGGGGGAAGCCCCGATCGTGATCGTCCCGCTCTTGGCAGTCCGTCCCCACCCACCCCTCTTGCTGCCGCGCACCCCGATTGAGCCGCTGTTGCCGGTTACTCCGCTTATAGTGTAATCCGTGCCGAGCGTAGCCGTGCCGTCAAGGGTGTAGTTCACCGTGACGTTCCCGGTCGGTTTGGAGGTGAGGTTCAGCGGAATGTCGTGCGTGCTACCCGCATCATCCTCACTGGCGCTGGACATGGCCGCCACGAAGTTCGCTTGGGGCAGGTCATTGTCGTTTACGTCCACCGTCGCCGAGTTTGTGTTGCCCACCGTGTATCCCGTGCCACTGTTCAAGTTCACCGTCACGCTGCCGTCCTCCTCGTCGGTATTGTCGTCGTCGGTGGAGACAGAGTAGGTAGCGGAGCCGGACGTGGGCACGGAAACCGTCTTGCTGCTCCCCGTCTCACCAGACCTTGCGAAATCGTCGCTCTCGCTTACGATCAGGTTGACAGTCAGGGGTGCGGTCGGCGCAGGGCTGGCCGTCACCGTGAATTTGGCGGAATCGCCCTCCGTCACGGGAGACGATCCCTCCGCAATAGATATCTCCGGGAGGGCTGTGCCGTCGTCGTTGAGGATCGTGTGGGTATGGGTCGATGTGACGAGAGTGATATCCGGATAGCTCCCAAGGAAAGTAAACGTTGCGATCACCGTGTCGTTAGGCTCACCGTCGGCATCGCCCCGTACCTCGATGTCTACGGTAATACTTTTATTAAGTCTCTTAATGAAGACACCTGCGCATGAACTTTTGGAGGGGGTTCCGTCCGATAATAGCAGTCGGTAGTCCGCGTCTGGGCTCCAACCATTCTCCATCGTATTGACGTTAGCCGTGCCGCTGAAACAGAGAAAACCAGTCACACCGCCGGCTCCTCGCTGCCGTGACATTGCCACCGTGTAGGTAAGGATCCTTGTGCCCGAATTTCCCTCGTTTGCGTCCGGCGGCCCACAAATAGCCAGGTTACGCGGTTGACCGTTTTCATTAGGAGTAACACAATCCTGCGCGGCAACCTCGGAGACCGACCCCCATACCATACACAGCGCAGCCAGCCACGCTATCCTGTAGCACACGGCGAGCGGAAAGGAGGCACCGCGGCGTCGAAGCAGCGCCTGGCTCATAAAACTGAGCCCCCCCCCCTCACATTCTCGGGATCGTTCGCCAAAAGGAACGAAGAAATCATATGCTGTATTCTGCTTTTGTTCAGAGCATCCTTAGGCATAACCTGCATGCGCAATAACACATAATATACTGTGCGCCAGACCATTTTTTCAAGAAATCTTATGTCGCACCAGACGGATCCGAATCACTCCGGGCCTGGCCACAGCGCCCCCGATACCCCGCTCCAAAAACGTACCCCTCCCCACATCTAAAATCGCTATATTATCGAACGAATCGTCCGTTCAAGAACAGCGGGCGGTACGGGGAAACCGCCCTCCAAAGAAACCTTGCTACTCGACGGGATTCCCCCTCGCGAGTCCTCTCTAAAGTGGATTTGAAGCATTGATTGAAACAAGCATCATCGGCAGCTACGCCTGGCCGCCCTGGTTTTTCACCAGCATAGAGGCCATGAAACGAGGCGAATACGGCGTACAGGATATCCGGGAAACGCTGGACGACGCCGTAGACCTGGCCATCCGCGATCAGGAGGAGGCGAATATAGACGTCATTTCCGATGGCGAAATGCGGCGGATCGGCTTTTTCACCGCCGGGTTTTACGGACGGCTGACAGGCCTCGGCAAGATCGAACCGAGCCCCCGGCGCATTGGCCCGGCGGGACACGATCAGCGGGAGCGATACGAAGCGCTGGAACCCATCGCCGCGCCGGACGGCCTGGGCCTCTTCCCCGAGTACCGGTATGCCCGTACGCGCACGCGACGACGCATCAAAATGCCCTGCCCTGGCCCGTATACGCTGGCCGGACGCATCAAAACGCCCGGAAAACATTATCGGGACCGCATGGAAGTGGCCCATGCCTTCTCCGACCTCATTCGCGCCGAATTGCAACAACTGGTCCGGGAAGGCGTGGATTTCATCCAACTGGACGAGCCGTCCTACGCTGTCCATCCCGAAGCCCCCTCGGAATTCGTCGAACTCTTCAACCGCACCGTGGACGGGATCGACGCCCGCATAGGCCTTCACCTGTGCTTCGGAAATTTCACGGGACGGCCTGTGGCGCACCGCACGTACGCTCCGCTGTTTCCGCATATTCTGGATATGCATGCGGACGAGTTCGCCATGGAATTCGCCAACCGGGAAATGGCCGAAATCGAACTGACCGCCCGCCTCGCGGAGGCCGGAAAGGATGTGGCGGCGGGGGTCGTAGACGTGAAAAATTACTTCATCGAACCGCCGGCGCTGGTGGCGATGCGCATCCGGGAGCTCCTTGCGTACGTGCCGCCGGAGCGTCTTTCCGTTACGCCGGACTGCGGATTCAGCCAGACGGCCCGCTGGGCGGCGCGCGCCAAACTGCGCACCATGGCGGAAGGCGCGCGCATGGTGCGGAAAGAACTATCCAGGACGCACGGATAACGCCGATCACGCCAGCGACACATCGCAATGATGGCTTGGGAGCGTTGCTGTGCACATTCGATCAGGCCGATACCGCCCGTCACGCCGGCGCTATATCGCAACTCCATCGTCCGCCAGCGGCAAGCCGGACCGTGCGAAGCCCCAGGTGCGCCGCCTCCTCGAAAAACGGTTCGGGCGAGGCCGTATTGAACGCAAACATCTCGTAGTGGCACGGGATGGCGACCCGCGCCCCGATGTCATGGGCAAGGCGCGCCGCCTCCTCGCCGGTCAGGTTGCCGGGTACGCCGCGCGCCGGATCCCGCCCGTTCACGGGCAACATGCATACATCGATCCGAAACGGACGCAAGAGGTCGGCCATGCCCTCGTACCGGACCGTATCCCCGCTGTGATACACCGTCCACGGACCGAACCGCACCACATACCCGAGGTGGGTATGCCGCCCCGCCGCATCCGTTTCGAGCGTCTCGTGCGCGGCGGGTACGGCGGCGAACCGGAACGGCCCGACAAGGCGATCCGCCCCGACCGTCATGCCGACGGGCCACGCCGGATCGCAGTGCAACCGATTCGCTACGAACGTCCGGTTCGCTTCCGGGACGACCAGCCGCAGCGCCGCGTTCGTCCGCATCAACGGCGTCAGGGTTTCCGCATCCAGATGGTCCGTATGGTTGTGCGTGGAGGTCGCCACGTCTATGCGGTCGAGGCGCTCCGGGGCGACGACGCGCTCCGTGATCCGTACGTGCGGTTTGGCCGTGCCGGCGTATTTCCGGGTCAGCGAGTCGGACAGGTACGGATCGAACAGCAGGTGCGCACCCTGCCATTGCACCAAAAAACCGCTTTGCCCCAGCCACCAGATATGAAACGGCTCGGCGCGGTCCTGCGCGCCGCGCACGTCCGCAAGAAAATCGTCGCCAGAGCGCTCAGGACGAATCATAAGAATGTCTTGCATGGAAAATGCCAGATTACAGGTTTATTCAGCCCCTTCCCTTGACGACCACGGCGTTAAGCGGTAGACTGATCAGTATACACAAGTATACTGATCGGTATACTTCATGAATCGACGGGAACAGACGCGCCATGGAAGTTGATTGGACTACCGCGATCCTGAAGGCTAAAACCGTCTCGAATTCGAGCGCAGACCGCTCCAGCTCGCTGGAGCGCCGGGAAAGGTCCAGGATTTCTACGCCCACCGCCCTCCAAGGCGCAACCTGCGTATTCACGGCTACACGCGGCACGCGGTTATCCTGTTCCGAAATGCCGTGAAAAAACGTTCGGCATAGCCCCTCCCTTGACGACCACCGCGTCAATCAGTATACTGCATGAGCCGCCGGGACGAGCAACCCTGCGCCATAAACTCGAGCCACTTCCCTAAGCGAACATGCTGCGACGCACCATTCTTTTCATGCTTTTCCCGCTGCTCATGAGTTCCTGCACCAATTCGCCGGACGAAGCGGAAGCGGAAGCGGAAACACCCGTGCCTGCGCCCGTTTCCGGCGTACAGACAGCCCCGTTCGGCGACGTACGCGGCGCGCCCGTAGACCTCTTTACGCTGACGAACGCGCACGGCATGGAGATTCGCCTCACGAATTACGGAGGCATCGTGACCCACCTGTTCGTACCGGACGCCGAGGGCACGGCGGAGGACATTGCGCTGGGATACGATACGCTTGCCGAATATCTGGAATCCTCCCCGTACTTCGGCTCCCTCGTCGGGCGCTACGGAAACCGGATCGGCGGGGCCTCCTTCACGCTGGACGGCGAAACCTTCGCGCTCGCCGCCAACAACGGCCCCAACCACTTGCACGGAGGCGAGCGAGGATTCGACAAGGTGGTCTGGGCGGCGGAGCCGTTCGAAGAACCCGGGCGGCGCGGCGTGCGGCTTGCCTACGTCAGCCCGGACGGCGAAGAAGGCTACCCGGGCGCGCTCCGTGTGGAAGTAACCTATGCGCTCACGGACGAAAACGCCTTCGAAATCGACTACCGGGCCACGACGGACAAGGCAACCCCCGTCAACCTGACACAGCACACCTACTTCAATCTCGCGGGAATCGGCAACGGAGATATTCTTGACCACGAACTTACGCTCCATGCGGACCGGTTCACCCCCGTGGACGAAGGCCTGATCCCCACCGGCGTGCTTCAACCGGTCGAGGGAACGCCCTTCGACTTCACGGAGCCCGCGGCCATAGGCGCCCGCATCGACGCAGACGATACGCAAATCGAGCGCGGCGGCGGCTACGACCACAACTTCGTCCTGAGCATGGAGGCGGGCGTTCTGAAGCATGCCGCCCGGGTAACAGACCCCGCCAGCGGGCGCGTCATGGACGTGCACACGACCGAGCCCGGCGTCCAGTTCTACACGGGAAATTTTCTGGACGGATCTCTTTCCGGCAAGGGCGTATCCTACGGAAAGCGCACCGGCTTCTGCCTTGAAACGCAGCATTTTCCCGACTCGCCGAACCAGGACGCCTTCCCCTCCACCATTCTGCGGCCTGGCGAAACGTATGCCTCGCGCACCATCTATTCCTTCGACGTATTGCCATGACCGACCACGTTCTGGAGCAGGCCACGCTCGGCGGCGGCTGTTTCTGGTGTCTCGAAGCCGTATTCGAACCGCTTCGGGGCATTCGCCGCATCGTTCCGGGCTACGCCGGCGGCCATGTCCCCAACCCAACGTACCGGCAGGTATGCACGGGACGCACGGGCCACGCCGAGGTGGTGCACATCGAGTTCGATCCTGCCGAAATATCCTATCGGGATATGCTTGGCGTTTTCTTCGCCATGCACGATCCGACGACGCCGGACCGGCAAGGCGGCGACATTGGGCCGCAGTACCGCTCCATCATCCTGCACCACAATGAAACGCAGGCCGCCACGGCGCAAAACGTACGGACAGAGATCGACGAAAAAGGGATTTGGCCCAACCCCGTCGTGACCGACATCGAGCCGCTGGACACCTTCTATCCTGCGGAAAAGGAGCACCATGCGTACTACCGGGACCATGCACGACAACCGTATTGCCGCATCGTGATCGCCCCCAAAGTCGCCAAACTGCGCAAGGAATACGCCGCCCGCCTTGCAGCGCCTGGCCCGTAGCGCGCCCCTGTCTTCTCCTGTCTGCTCGTGTCTGTTCCAAGCGCGCCGACGCGCGACGAAGCCGCGCCCTGAACCGTCCGGCAGCGAAGCGCCGTCCCCGAACAGCTACGACCCCGGCGGCGCTTCCAGCCCCAGCCGGGCGGCGGCGTCGAGAATAAGCGCCTGTGCGCGTTCCGGCGTTTCCGCCTCCGCATAGACCCGCAGCAGGGGTTCCGTGCCCGAAGGCCGGACCAGCAGCCAGCCCCCTTCGACGTAATGCTTGAACCCGTCGAAAGGATCTATGCGAAGCACCGGCGATCCGGCGAGCGCATCCGGCCCGCGGCCTTGCTCAAGACGCTCCAGAATGCCCTCCTTGACCTTGGCGGACGTACGAAAATCAATGCGGCGATACGCTTGCGCGCCAAATTCGTCGTGCAGTTCCTGAACGAGTTCGGATAATTTTTTGCCCCGCTGCGCCATCATTTGCAGGACAAGCAGGCCCACGTACAGGCCGTCGCGGTCCGGGATATGCCCCTGCACGGCAATCCCGCCGGATTCCTCGCCGCCAAGCAGCACATCCCCCTGCACGATATGCCCGGCAATGTGCTTGAACCCGATCCGCGTCGTTTCCACGGGAAGGCCGTACGCCGCCCCCATCCGATCAATGATGGAGGTGCTCGAAAAAGCCTTCACCACGCGCCCCGACAGGCCTGCGTCCTTGTGGAGATATCGAAGTAGCAAGGCAAGCAAGGTATGCGAATCCACGAATCGGCCCCGCTCGTCGAAGAGCGCCACCCGATCCGCATCGCCGTCATGGGCGATCCCCGCATCGCACCCCTCGGCCACGATAGCCTCCGCCAGCAGGCCCAGGTTGCGCTCAATCGGCTCGGGAGGCTGCCCCCCGAAGCCGGGATTATGCGTATGCCTGAGCGCCGCCACCTGCCCATCCCCCAGCAATGCAGCGAACACGCCCTGGCCCGCCCCAAACATGGCGTCGTGCGCCACGCGCACGCCCGAAGCGCGAAGCGCCTCGATATCCAGCCGCTCCCGCAGGCGCGCCAGATACCCCGTCATAAGGTCTTCCTCCGCAATGCCCCCGCGTTCCCGCAACGAATCCGACGAACGCAGCGGCGGCAGGCCGTCGGCAGCGGCAGGAATGCGGGCTTCCACCTCGGCGATCCCGTCCGGCAGCATCGGTCCGCCGAAATCCGCCTTCAACTTGAACCCGTTGTATTCGGGCGGATTGTGGCTGGCCGTAATGACGATCCCCGCCGTGCACCCGAATTCCCGCGTAGCCCAGCTGACGGCGGGCGTCGGCGCAAACGAGGGCGGCAACACCGTCTCGACGCCCGCCGAAGCCAGCACGCGGGCCGTATATTCGGCGAAAGCACGACCCAGGAACCGGGTGTCGTACCCGATGACCACTTTGGGCGTGCGGGACTGTTCGAGGGCCCATTCCGCCGCGGCATACGCCACCCGATGCAGGTTGCGGAACGTGAAATCCTCCGCGATCACGGCCCGCCAGCCGTCGGTTCCAAAACGAATATTCGCCATTATGCCCCTCCCATGCGGCTGGCTTTCATTAAATCCTGGGCGCTTTGCAGCGCCGCGTCCGTAATCTCGTCGCCCGCCATCAACCCCGCCACCTGCTTTGCCCGCTCCTCTTCGGCCAGGCGGCGGATGCGCGTCGTCGTGCGCTCGCCCTCCACGTACTTCTCAACCACGAAATGCGCATCCCCTTGCGACGCAATCTGGGGTAGATGCGTGATGGCGATAATCTGATGGTTGGAGGCCAGCGCGCGCAGGCTTTGCCCCACCTTGCTGGCCACCGCCCCCGAAATACCGGTATCAATCTCGTCGAACACGAGCACAGGGAACGCCTCGCTGCGCGCCAGCACCGTCTTCAGGGCCAGCATGATCCGGCTGATCTCCCCGCCGGACGCCACGCGAACCAGCGGGCGCACGGCTTCTCCCCGGTTCGTGGAGATGTAGAACTCGGCGCGATCCATGCCCGAAGCATGCGCCGCCACCCGCCGATCTCCTGCGACAACCCACCCTTCCGGGTCCTCCTCCACGGAGAATCGAACCTCGAACCGGCAGTCGGCCATGCCCAGCTTGCCGCATTCCTCTTCCACGGCTTTTCGGATGGCGCGGGCCACCTCCTTGCGTTGCGCGCTCAGGCACACGGCGGCCCCGGACAAGCGCTCCCGGGTCGTCCCCATCTGCTCCGTCAGGGACGCCAGCGCCGCATCGAAACGCTCCGCCTCGTCGAGGGCTTCGCCCATCTCGCGCCGATGCGCCAGCGCCGCCTCCAGCGTACCGCCGTACTTCCGGGCCAGGCTCCGCAGGTCTACAAGCCGCGTCCTGATTTCTTCAAGCCGCTCGGGGTCGTAGGCGACCTTTTCGCCGTATTGCTTCAGAAAGGAGGACGTCTCCGCCGTAACGATGCAGGCCGAATCGATTTCCGCGAGCGTTTCCCCGAAAGAGGCGTCAATTTCAGACAGTTCGCGCAGTTCGTTGCAGACCGCAACCAGCTGGTCGTGGATGGACTGGCTGCCCTCGTACAAGACGGCGTGCAGCCGGATGGAGGCTTCATGCAAGCGTTCCGCATGCTCCAGCACGCGCCGCTCGTTTTCGAGCAGTGCTTCCTCCCCTTCCCGGGGCGCTACGCGATCGATCTCCTCGATCTGGAACGCATGCAGCGCGCGCCGCTCCTGCATGTCGCGCTGCCGGGCCGCCAGCGCATCCCGTTCCGCAAGCAACGCCGAGAACGTCCGGCGCTCGGCCGCATACGCCGCGCGGGCCGCGCCGAGCCGCCCGAAATCGTCCAGCAGGTCCAGGTGCGTGGACACGTTCAGCAGCGACTGGTGCTCATGCTGCCCGTGCAAGTCGATGAGGCGAGAGGCCACAGCGCGCATCGCCGAAAGCGTAGCCGGCGTATCGTTGATAAAGCCGCGGCTGTGCGACGGCGCGATTTCCCGGCGCAGGATCGTAACCGAAGCCGGTTCCGCCCCATAGTCCCGCAACAAGGACGCCATGGCCGGGTCGTCCCCCGAATCGAACAGGCCCTCAATCACGGCTTTTGCCGCCCCGCCCCGGATGGCCGAGGGCGAGGTGCGTACGCCCAGAATCGCCTGCAACGCGCCAATCAGAATGGATTTTCCTGCGCCCGTCTCGCCCGTAATAACCGTAAGCCCCGCATCGAACTCGACGCGGAGCTCCTCGATAAGGGCATAATCGCGAACGTAAAGAGATTGCAGCAAGGGAACGAGAAAGGCTTAAGGATGCACGGATCAAATCCACTTGAACGAAACGCTACCAGAACAACAGACAAAAAAATACGGGCGTCCAGGCCCGGATCAGGAAACCAGCACCCAGCCCTCTGCGATTTTCCGCTCGGCCAGTTTATACTTGAGCGTTTGCGTTTGCCCGGTAGAAGGATTCTGGATGGTCACTTTCTCGTTGCGTCCGATTTTCTGGTCCGCCACGACCGTTTGCTTGCGGGCAGTCGGGTCCCGGTCGGCAGACGCCGCCTGCCCTCTGCCCGCCCGGGCGCCATAGGTCGGCTCCATGGAATCGTGGCGCGTCCGTGCCCGGTTCGGATCGAGACGCCGCCGCGCAGGAGCGGAGCGCGCGGTTTGTTCGCCCACGAGCGGCCCGGCCTTGAACACAAACGAAACCACCTCTTCGCGGACGGTCTCCATCATCTCCGAAAAATGCTTGAACGCCTCCATCTTGTATTCGACAAGCGGGTCCCGTTGCCCGTAGGCGCGGAGTCCGACCCCCTCCTTGATTTCGTCGAGTTCCCGGAGATGCTCCATCCACTTCTCGTCGATGATGTTGAGCATGGCGGTGCGTTCGAGCGTATTGTTGATGATGCGCCCTTCCGTACCCAACGCCTCGTCCACCTTCACCGTGGCCCGCAACAACCGGCGCCCGTCCGTGAAATCCACGAACACCCGGGCCGGGCGGCGGTCCTCGTCCTGCTCCATGATCTGCTGCATCCCCTTCTGGAACGGCCGAGACAAGGCCTCCCGCTTGTTCCCGTAGAACAGGATGGCCGCATCGTATAGCTGTTGCTCCACGCCGTCTTCGCCGAGCTGTACGAAGGCTTCCCGGTCGATATCGAACTCGAACGCCAGTTTGCGCAGGATTTCCTCCCGCAACTCGTCCAGCGCGCCTTCTCCATAATGCCTTTCCACCCCCTTCGCAATCACATGCTGGAGCATTTCCAGAATCTCCCCGTGGAACCGCTCGCCCTGGAGCGCATGCCGGCGGCGGTCGTAGATCACCTGCCGCTGCGAATTGAGCACATCGTCGTATTCGAGCTGGCGCTTGCGAATGGCGAAGTTGTTCTGCTCGACCTTTTTCTGCGCCCGGGTAATGCTTTTGTTGACCCACGGATGCGTAATCACGGCCCCCTCTTCCATATTCATCCGATCCATGAACTTCGCGGCCCGATCCGAACCGAAGAGGCGCATCAGATCGTCTTCGAGCGATACGTAGAACTGGCTTTCGCCCGGGTCTCCTTGCCGCCCGGACCGCCCCCGCAACTGCAAGTCGATCCGTCGGCTCTCGTGCCGCTCCGTGCCGAGAATGGCCAGGCCCCCGGCCTCGCGCACGCCGGGCCCCAGTTTGATGTCCGTCCCGCGTCCGGCCATGTTCGTAGCGATCGTCACAGCCCCGCGCCGCCCCGCCTCGGCGACGATATCCGCCTCCGCATGGGCCCGATCCCGGCGCGCGTTCAGCACATTATGTCGAATCCCGGAACGCTTGAGCATGCGGGACAGGGTTTCCGAAACGTCTACGGACGTGGTGCCCACCAGCACCGGCTGCCCGGCCTGGTGGTATTCGGCGATCTTGTCGATGGCGGCCCGGTACTTCTCGCGCTTCGTCCGAAATACGAGATCGTCCAGGTCGTTGCGCACGATGGGCCGGTTCGTGGGGACCACCACCACATCCATCTCGTAGATCTTCCAGAACTCCTCGGCTTCCGTTTCGGCGGTGCCGGTCATGCCGGAAAGTTTATCGTACATCCGGAAATAATTCTGGATCGTGACGGTGGCGTACGTCTGCGTCGCCGCCTGCACCTGCACCTTTTCCTTGGCCTCGATCGCCTGGTGCAGCCCGTCGGAATACCGCCGCCCGGACAGCACCCGACCGGTATGTTCGTCCACGATCTGCACGCGCCCTTCCTGCACGATATACTCCACATCTTTCTCGTACAGCGTATACGCCTTGAGCAACTGCTCGATGGCGTGCAACCGCTCCGCCCGTTCGGAATACAGCGTATAGAGTTTGCGTTTCTCTTCCTCCTCTTCCTTGGCGAGCACGCGCGCATCGTTCATGCGCTTGTTTTCTTTCTTCTCCTCGTCCAGCGACGCATCGGCGTCCATGTCCTCCTCGACCTGCCGCCGCCGGTCCTCGTAGCGATGCTCTATGGAAGCGATCTCGTCGCCCATGTCGGGCAGCACGAAGAGATCGGAGTCTTCCCCGGCCGTCCGCGCCGCAAACGCACGGCCCTGCTCCGTCATTTCGATGGCGTGCTGCTTTTCCTCAAGCGCAAACAACAGCGGCTCGTCCACCAGCGGCATATTCTTCGCATTATCCTGCAGGTAGAAGAATTCCGTTTTGCGCAGCAATTGCGCTACGCCCGTTTCCTGAAGCAATTTCTGGAGCTTCTTGTTTCGGGGAAATCCGCGGCGGGCGCGCAAGAGCGCCAGGCCGGCTTCCCCCTCCACCTCGGCGGCCGCCTTGCGGTCGCCGGACTCCTCGGCCCGATCCCGTTCGCGTAACCCCCGCTCCGCATCGGATACGAAGCCCGCCACCGCCTTTTGCTGCGCGTACACCAGTTTCTCGATGACGGGCTGCAATTCCGCAAAGCGGCTGTCGTTCGCTTTCGGAACCGGTCCGGAAATAATGAGCGGCGTGCGCGCCTCGTCGATCAGCACAGAATCCACCTCGTCCACGATCGCAAAATGGTGTCCTCGCTGCACCAGCTGATCCTGCTCGGACACGAACGAATTATCTCGCAAATAATCGAACCCGAACTCGTTGTTCGTGCCATACGTAATGTCGGCGCGGTAGGCCTTGCGGCGGCCTTCCGAGTGCGATTCGTGCTTGTCGATGACGTCCACCGTCAGGCCGTGGAATTCGAACACCGGCCCCATCCATTCCGCATCGCGTTGCGCCAGATACGGATTGACCGTCACCACATGCACGCCGCGGCCCGCCAGCGCATTGAGATAGATCGGCAGGACGGCCACAAGCGTTTTCCCCTCCCCCGTCTTCATCTCTGCAATGCGCCCCTGATGCAGCGCCACCCCGCCCAGCAACTGCGCGTCGTACGGCACCATGTCCCAGGAAATGCGCGCCCCCCCGGCTTCCCATTCCTTGCCCAGCATGCGACGGCACGTTTCCTTGACCACGGCGAACGCCTCCGCAACCATACCGTCCAGCGTTTCCTCGACAATCTCCAGCCATTCTTCTTCCAGCCGGTCGAGTTCCTCGAAGAGCGCCCGGTGCTCCCCGGGGGCCAGCTCCTTGCCCGCCTCGCGCTCCACGCCGTTCCCGGAAAAGGACGGCAGCGCCGCGCCATCCCCGGAAGGCGCCGCCTGCTCCAGCGCAGACGCGACGACGACAGGGGGCGCCAGGCGGGCCCGCACCTCCGCCTGCTCCGCCTCGTTGTCCGCCACAGCGTCCCGAATGCGTTGCCGAAAATCGTCCGTTCTGGCCCCCAGCGCCTCGTCCGAAAGGTCGGGCAAGTCCTTGCAGGCCGCATTGATGCGTTCGACGATCGGCCAGAGCTTCTTCAGTTCCCGTACGTTCTTGTCGCCGAACAGCGATTGGAAGAATTTGATCATGGCGCTTGTTAACCGGCGCAAAAATCCTGAGTAAAGGATGCACTGATCAAGTCCACTTCGATCAGCGCTTCACGTACGCACGTAGCGTTTGTAATGATTCCATCGTTAAAATCAGCGGAAAACACGGCGTTTGGCGTCATCGGGGTCGTGAAGCGCCCTTCGGGAGGCATCGAGGAGCGCGCTGGCTGCGTCATTCCTCATTACGTGGGGCCTACCACGCTGCTTCGTCATTCCTTGCCAGCGCACCCCTCGCTGCCTCTGATCTTCGCGGACTTAATCAGAGCATCCTAAAGAGAATCGGTTTGCCGGGAGAAAGGTCCGACAGACTGACAGGTAACAGATTAGCACGCTGAAAGGCAAAAATCGTTCCTTAAGGACGCGCTGATCGGTGCATTCGTTACTCCGCACGGCGCGTTGGCGAGGACAGGACATCCTGGGGATGCACTGATCAAATCCACTTCGATCAGTGCACCCCTGGTTTCTGGCGTCGGCGTCCACGGACAACACGGCGGCTTGCGGCAAGCCCCGGCCCTGCGCGCCCGGCCCGGCGCCCGCCGAGCATGCGCCTACTCGAAATCCACCCGGATTCCGAAGGACGGCACGAAGGGCAGCTGATCCACCCGACGGACGGTGAAGAGATCGAGGTAAAAAAGATTGCGCCGGTCGTACAGATTAATGACGCTCCCTTGCAGGGTAAGCGAGGCCCGGTCCAGCCGGAAGGTGCGCTCCACGGAAATGTCAAGACGGTGGTAGGTGGGCAGCACCGCATTGAACGGACGGTCGTAAATCACGCGCCGCGAACGCATCAGGTCGAAGATGCTCGCCGCACGATCCAGCAGCACGAAACTGTCAAAGGCGATCGGGCGCGTGTAGGGACGCCCGGACCCGAAGGACCAGCGTGCGCTCGCCGAAAACTTCCTCCACGTAACGCTGACCAGCGCATTGACCTGATGGCGACGATCGTGCGGAGGACGAAACTCGAGGGATTCCGTGTCGAACCAGTAGCGGATGGCCTCGTATTTCGTGTGGTACAGCGTGGACGAAAGGCCGTAATTCACGAAACCGTAGAACGGCGCGCGACGCAGCTCCGCCCGTACCTCCATGCCGATGGACCGGCCGCGCGCCGGATGAAGCCGGGTCGTCAAGGCCGGAAACGCCGTCCATTCCGCCACGAACAGGTTCTGCATCCGCCGATAGAACCCCTCCACGGAATACTCCAGCCAGGAGTTCGGCGTCCCCCGGTAGCCAAGCAAGCCATGAACGGCCTTGCCGAGCCGCCCCACCAAAGGGTCCCGTTCGTTGGCGTCGTCCTCCGGACGCGGCACGATGGTCCATATCGTAAACACATTGGCCACGTCGCGACGGTCCGTAAGACCCACTACCTCCTGATTGTACATCCCCACAGCCGCGCTGAAATGATGCCGCCCCCGATCCCAGGTCGCCCGCAAACGGGGCTCCAGCCACGGATCGATACGGACCTGATACCATTGCAGGCGAGCCCCCGGAATCACGTGCAGCCCCCGGCCCAGATCAAACGTGGATTGGACATGGAATCCAAACTCTATAAACGGCTTCACAGAAGATTCCGGCAGATGAAACACCCCGTCCAGCCGGTTGGCCGCCTCCCCGGAAAGAAGCCCGTCCCAGCCCCCCTCCCAGGAAACGCGATCCTTCGCGAACAACGCATGGAGCGAAAAACGCGTATGGTGGATGCGGGACGTGCGAATCGGGGCGTCCGCAGGGCCGAATTCGGTCCGATGCCGCGAATGCGACAGGTGCACGTTCATAATGACCGGCAAAATGCGCGGCGCGATCACCCAGTTCGCCCCAAGCGCCTCGTTGCTCCAGCGCACCTCCTCGGGCTCCTCGCCCCCCGCCTCCTCCGCGATCGTGCCCCGGTCGTGCGTACGGAGCGCGCTGATAGAAAGACGGCTGTTGCGCGTCGCCGGACCGTACAACTTCGCAAACAGGTCGCCAAACTGGAACGGCAGGCTTTTGTCCAGCAACGGTTCGGCGAAACGCTCCAGAAACGACTCCCTGCCCGCTACCAGAAACGACGCATGACCCGGAACGACAGGCCCTTCCAGGCGCAACGCGCTCGTAAAGGGAGACACGCTCGCCATACCGGCGAAACGGCGCGTGTTCCCGTAGCGGGAAGACACATCGATCACCGAAGCGAGGCGGCCCGAATACATGGTCGGGAAACCCCCTGAATAAAAATCGACGCGGTTCAGAATATCCGCAGGAAAGGCCGAATAGAACCCCAGCACATGGAACGGCTGATAGATCAGCATCCCGTCCAGATGCGCAAGATTCTGGGAGGGCTCGCCGCCGCGCACGTAATACTGCCCGCCCCGATCGCCGGTCGTAACCACGCCCGGAAGCACCGTAAGGTAATTCGCCAGGTCCGCAGAAATGTCCGGGGAAGGCACCAGCTCGATCTCTTCGGGCAGAATGCGCTGCCGCCCCGCCGTGATGCGGGCCATGCCATGCTCGCGACCCGCCCGCACGAGCACCTCGTCGAGCTCCGTTTGGGAAGCAGCCAGCGCGGCGTGCCGACGCAGCGCGTCCCCCGCAGCAAACGAGAGGGTATCCCGAAACGATTCGTACCCTATGAACGAAATGATAAGTGCGTACGAACCCGGCTCAACGCCCGAAATAAGATAAATGCCGTCCGCATTCGCGGCGACGCCGTAGGCGGGAGCATCTCCGTCGGCGGCGTCCAGCGCCCGGAGCACGGCGGTAGCGCCAGCGAGGGGTTGCCCGTCCGAAGCGTCCGTCACGAAACCGCTCAACGCAGCGCGGCGGGACGGCGCCTGCGCCTGCGCCTGCGCCTCGGCAGCGCCCAGCGAGGCGCCCAGGAACGGCAAGGCCGCGATAGCAAGAAGTATCCGAATCATTTGACGCATGAGCACATCCCCTTGTTTGTTACCCCTCCGAAGCCTCATAGGGTTCCCAGACAGTAATCACCCCCGCCGCGCTCTAAGAAATCGAAGAAGGGCGTGTCGGCAATTGCCCTCTTGGAGGGATATAGCGCGGCTTCGTCATTGTACCCTCCAACCACCAGGCCATACCCGTTCTCTACGTTTAATAGCGTACCCGGGTGAGACAGCACGCGATCATCCGAGAAATCGCCCCCCGGCGGATTCCAGTCGGACTCCCCAATAGTCACCTCCAACTGCAGGCTAAATAAAGCCAAGCCGTCTATAGACGGATTAGAAAAAGCATATCCTGTGTCGATATGATACCAGGATCGCATGGTCTCGTATAAAATATTCATATCCGTCGTGAATTCCCATCCGCCATCTATCTTATTCTCAGCACCCTTTCGTGAAATCGAATAACGACGTCGAGGGCTTTCACACAATGAATCGGGATTATTCACTTTGTAAAAGGCAACATCATATATAATTTCTATACGAACCAACGAAAAATCTTCATCGTCGAACCCCAAAACACGCACATGCAAGTCCCGCGTACCCTCATCGCTTTCCTCAATGCGCACATTCCCGGGAATCTCTATGGCTACGGCGCTCCGTTCCCCATCGGACCGCACCGCTTCCATGCGATGACGACTCCCGTATCCAGGCCTAAAATCGGCCACATAGATATGATCCAGCTGCCCCGCAGCGTTGGCCGCCACCGAATCCCGCCACACATACGTCTTGCCGCTATTCAGATCGGTCGAGGTCACAACGGCATCCAACGCCTCCCCCGACGCCGAAACCAACAAGTCTTCAACCGGAGCGACAAGCACCGTCTGCATATTCAACCGGGGATTAAAAACGCCATACAACGAAAACGGCTCGACCGTACCCGCTGGCCCCGCCACATCCTCCTCGCAAGCAGCAAGGCTCAGAAAAAGCAGCAGAAAGCCTGCAACAAGAAATATGCGGGCAATGGCGTTCAGACGCTGCATTATGCTGGCTTTATTTCAAGAGATTATCCTATCAATAAGACAGATCAAGTTCAGCGACAGCACCTGCTATCCCACCTGACGATTTCCTTCCTGTAAGCAGTATCCTGCTAGAGGATGAAATAAAACCCCAATTACTTCCACTTCTACAAGGGCCTTGGTCTGGGCCACACACCGCATACGATATCAGTCTTGACGTTCCGTTACTACGCAGTTCATATACATTAAAAAACACCAGAACTTCAGTACTCGCAGGCGCATTATAGAACACTTCCCAGCTTCCACATGATGATCCTGCAGGCCCAGATATGACGGCTTGAGCCACAGGAGCTGAGCTTATGGGAATTTGCAAGGTCAGAGATTCACAATAGCCTGTTTCATCACCGGATCCAGAGACAATGTCCTCAGGTACATGCGATCCAAGCACGAACGGAAACGTCAGCAAAATGGCCAGCAGGCCGGTAAAGCGCATCATGGCATTATGTGGATTTGGTTACGAAAAACACGGCGTGCGGCACAACCCGCAACAGCAAGGTACCTACGCCCTGAACGAAATGCAAGGACACCTTGCATTTTTTGAGATTTACACGTAAAATTCATGTTTTACATGCATTTAGATATAATGGGAGAAACATCACTTGCCTTGTCTAAACTCATGAAAATATTTGATTTAAATGAAATTTGTCAAGTTTACCATGTAATTTCCTTTCTTTCAATCCGCGCCCGCTTTGCTCTGGAGAATACCCAAGAAAAGACGCACCACAGGCCCCGACAATGCACAGGACCGCCAACCCACGAAAAAACAGCAACCTTATTTTTTTAAGCCGGAAATTTTTCCGCCTAAATATTTTAGGCGGTCCGAATATTCTATAGGGTCCCCAGACAGTAATCACCCCCGCCGCGCTCTAAGAAATCGAAGAAGGGCGTGTCGGCAATTGCCCTCTTGGAGGGATATAGCGCGGCTTCGTCATTGTACCCTCCAACCACCAGGCCATACCCGTTCTCTACGTTTAATAGCGTACCCGGATGCGACAGCACGCGATCATCCGAGAAATCGCCCCCCGGAGGATTCCAGTCGGACTCCCCAATGGTCACCTCCAGCTGCAGGCCCAATAAAGCCAAACCATCCCAAATCGGATTCCAAAATCGGAATCCTGTATCGATACTATACCAGGATCGCATGGTCTCGTATAAAATATTCATATCCGTCGTGAATTCCCATCCGCCATCTATCTTATTCTCGGCGCCCTTTCGTGAAATCGAATAACGACGTCGAGGGCTTTCACACAATGAATCGGGATTATTCACTGTGTAATAGGCAACATCATATATAATCTCTATACGAACCAAGAAAAAATCCTCATCGTCGAACCCCAAAACACGCACATGCAAGTCCCGCGTACCCTCATCACTTTCCTCAATGCGCACATTCCCGGGAATCTCTATGGCTACGGCGCTCCGTTCCCCATCGGACCGCACCGCTTCCATGCGATGACGACTCCCGTAGCCGGGCCTAAAATCGGCCACATAGATATGATCCAGCTGCCCCGCAGCATTGGCCGCCACCGAATCCCGCCACACGTAAGTCTTGCCGCTATTCAGATCGGTCGAGGTCACAACGGCATCCAACGCCTCCCCCGACGCCGAAACCAACAGGTCTTCAACCGGAGCGACAAGCACCGTCTGCATATTCAACCGGGGATTAAAAACACCATACAGCGAAAACGGCTCGACCGTACCCGCTGGCCCCGCCACATCCTCCTCGCAAGCAGCAAGGCTCAGAAAAAGCAGCAGAAAGCCTGCAAAAAGAAACGGGCGGGAATGGCGTTCAGGCACTGCATTATGCTGGCTTTATTTCAAGAGATTATCCTATCAATAAGACAGATCAAGTTCAGCGACAGCACCTGCTATCCCACCTGACGATTTCCTTCCTGTAAGCAGTATCCTGCTAGAGGATGAAATAAAACCCCAATCCCGTTTACAAATACCATGGTCTGGACCACACACCGCATACGATATCAGCCTTGACGTTCCGTTACTGCGCAGTTCATACACATTGAAAAACACCTGAACTTCAGTACTTGCAGGCGCATAGTAGATCACTTCCCAGCTTCCACATGATGATCCTGCAGGCCCAGATATGACGGCTTGAGCCACAGGAGCTGAGCTTATGGGAATTTGCAAGGTCAGAGATTCACAATAGCCTGTTTCATCACCGGATCCAGAGACAATGTCCTCAGGTACATGCGATCCAAGCACGAACGGAAACGTCAGCAAAATGGCCAGCAGGCAAGTAAAGCGCATCATGGCATTATGTGGATTTGGTTACAAAAAACACGGCGTGCGGCACAAGCCGCAACAGCAAGGTACATACGCCCCAAACGACATGCAAGGGCGCCTTGCATTTTTTGAAGTTTACACGTAAAATTCATGTTTTACATGCATTTAGATAGAATGGGAGAAACATCACTTGCTTTGCCTAAACCCATGGAAATATTTGATTTAAATGAAATTTGTCAAGTTTATCATGTAATTTCCTTTCTTTCGATCCGCACCCGCTTTGCTCTGGAGAATACCCAAAGCAACGGTGCACCACAGATCGCCGCAATCATCGTAAAAGACGGTAGCCTTATTTTTTTAACCCGAAAAATTCCCCGCCTAAATATTTTAGGCGGGCCGAGTATTCTATAGGGTCCCCAGACAGTAATCGCCCCCGCCGCGCTGTATGAAATCGAAGAACCATGTGTTGTCAACTGCCTTGCTGGAGGGATATAGCGCGGCTTCGTCATTGTATCCCCCAACCACCAGGCCATAGCCGTTTTCCACGTTCGAAAGCGTGCCGGAATGCACCAGTGTGCGCTCATCCGAAAAATCACCCTCCGGCGGATCCCACTCGGGGCTGCCGACTGTGATATCCAACCACATACCCATCAATGCAGGCCCATCCCGTACGGGATTTTCCAAATACTCTATCCCCGTATCGTCATGATAATACGACCGAATAGTATCGTATTGACTATTCAAATCAATATCGACCCGCCAACTGTTTTTAAGGGCTATTCCATGATGTTGATATGGAAATGTATAACGCTTCAAAGGAGAACTGCATATTTCGTCAGGCTCCATCCTGTCATAATACCGTACGCTATAGGTAACATCGAACCGAACCAGGGCAAAGCGGGATGCCCCGGAAACCGTGACTCTAAGGTTGCGCGTAGGCGCATCACTGGATTCGATACGCACCTCCCCTGGCACTTCCACATGCACAACACTTTTCTTTCCATCGGACCGCACCGCATCCATGCGATGGCGGCTCCCGTATTCGGGCGTAAAATCGGCCCAGTAGACATGATCCAGTTGCCCCGTGGCGTTGGCGACCACCGAATCCCGCCAAACGTATGTTTTGCCGCTACCCAAATCGGTCGAGGTGATGATCGCATCAAGCGGATCACCGGATTCCGGGGCAAGCAGGTCTTCCACAGGGGCGACAAACACCGTCTGCACAGACAGCCCAGGATTAAAAACACCATACAGCGAAAACGGCTCGTCCACGCCCGTTGGCCCCGCCACATCCTCCTCGCAAGCAGCAAGGCTCAGAAAAAGCAGCAGAAAGCCTGCAAAAAGAAACGTGCGGGCAGGCGCACAGAATATTTTATAGGGTCCCCAGACAGTAATCACCCCCGCCGCGCTCTAAGAAATCGAAGAAGGGCGTGTCGGCTACCGCCCTCTTGGAGGGATATAGCGCGGCTTCGTCATTGTACCCTCCAACCACCAGGCCATACCCGTTCTCTACGTTTAATAGCGTACCCGGGTGAGACAGCACGCGATCATCCGAAAAATCGCCCCCCGGCGGATTCCAGTCGGACTCCCCAATGGTCACCTCCAGCTGCAGGCCAAATAAAGCCAATCCGTCTTCAGCAGGATTCCTAAATCGGAATCCTGTATCGCTATGATACCAGGATCGCATGGTCTCGTATAAAATATTCATATCCGTCGTGAATTCCCATCCGCCATCTATCTTATTCTCAGCGCCCTTTCGTGAAATCGAATAACGACGTCGAGGGTTCTCACACAATGAATCGGGAGCAGTCACTTTGTAAAAGGCAACATCATATATAACCTCTATACGAACCAGGAAAAAATCTTCATCGTCGAACCCCAAAACACGCACATGCAAGTCCCGCGTACCCTCATCGCTTTCCTCAATGCGCACATTCCCGGGAATCTCTATGGCTACGGCGCTCCATTCCCCATCGGACCGCACCGCTTCCATGCGATGACGACTCCCGTATCCGGGCCTAAAATCGGCCACATAAATATGATCCAGCTGCCCCGCAGCGTTGGCCGCCACCGAATCCCGCCACACGTAAGTCTTGCCGCTATTCAGATCGGTCGAAGTCACAACGGCATCCAACGCCTCCCCGGACGCCGAAACCAACAGGTCTTCAACCGGAGCGACAAGCACCGTCTGCATATTCAACCGGGGATTAAAAACGCCATACAACGAAAACGGCTCGTCTACGCCCGTTGGCCCCGCCACATCCTCCTCGCAAGCAGCAAGGCTCAGACAAAGCAGCAGGGGAACTGCAACAAGAAGTGTACGGCCAATGGCATTCAGGCGCTGCATACCTACACCTTAAAATTCCGTAAAAGCTGTCCAACGAACCCGAATCACCTCGTGCGGCACAACCCGCACCAAAAGATACCCGCGCCCCAAACGACATGCAAGAGCGCCCTGCAATTTTTTTCGATCCGCGCCCGCCTTCCCTGGACAATACCCCAGAGCAAAGACGCACCACAGGACCCGACAATGCACAGGACCGCCAACCCACGCAAAAACAGCAACCTTATTTTCTTAACCCGGAAATTTTCCAACCTAAATATTTTAGGCGGGCCGAATTTCCTGCGCCACAGCAAGGGCCATAGCAAAAGCGCACCCCAGGTCCCGACACCCCGCAATATCCCACACTCCCCGGCAACATCCAGCCGGAACAATCGTTCGACAACCTATGCGCATTTCCCGTCTTTGTCCGTTCCTCTTTGCGGCAATCCTTGCCCTGACCCATGCGGCGGCGGCCCAACCCGGCCCGCCCACCACGTTTTCCTTCCTGCGGCTCGCCCCTTCCGCACGGGCCGCCTCCATGGCCAGCGCCTTCTCCGCCGTATACGACGAAGACGTCAACGCCTTCTTCTACAATCCCGCCCTGCTCAACCCCGACATGCACCGTACGCTTTCCGTAACCTACCTGAACCACCTCGGAGGCGTTCATGCAGGGTTCGTATCGCATGCCCGGCATTGGGACCGCGTGGGTACGCTGGGCGCGGGGCTGCGCTACGTAACCTGGGGCAGCGCCGACGGATACGACATCGAGGGCAACCCTACAGGATCCTTCGGCGCAAACGACGCCGCGCTCACGGCAGCCTGGGCGCGCAGCCACGACGACCGCCTGCGGTACGGAGCCAGCCTCCATGCCGCATTCTCAAGCGTCGAAGCCGCCAGCGCCTCCGCCTTCGCCGCCGACGTCGGAATACTGTACCACATACCCAAACGGCAGCTGGCCCTGAGCGCCTCCATGCACCACATAGGCTTCGTCGCAGATGCGCTCGGCGCAACCCGAGACGCCTTGCCCGTAGACCTCCGCACAGGCATTTCGAAACGCTTCCGATACCTTCCGCTGCTCGTTTCCCTGTCGGGCTACAACCTGAACCGGATCGGCGAAGAAAGCGAAGAACGCAGCGCCGTTTCGGGGGTGCTGCGCCATGTAGCCATAGGGTGGGAATTCTTTTTCGGCGAGGCGTTCCGGCTCCGCTTCGGATACAATCACCGGCAACACCAGGACCTGAAAATCAAAAACCGGCTGGACCTCGCCGGCGTGGGCGTGGGGTGCGGCATCCGGGTAGCCGGCTTCCGCTTCGACTACGCCTTCAACTCATGGTCTACGCTCGGGGGCCTGCATCAGATCACCATACGCACCGGCGTCTGACCCTGCTTGCGCGTCCCGGGGCGCCGCGTCCTCCTCTCCCTGCGGCACGCCCTGCCTCCTGAAATAAATACGCGTGGTTTCGAGCGTGCCGTGCCGCATGCGCGTCTGGACCTCCTCGATATCCATGCCCGCGCCCAGCCAGATAAGCGGGGCGGTGTGCGTAAGGCTATGCGGGCTGACGCCGCGGCGTTTCAGGTTGGCCGCCGTCAGAAGCCTGTTGATCCGGCTACGCACGGAGCGCGTATTCAGGCGTTGGCCGTTCGAACGATGGCCATGGGACACGAATAACGGCTGTTCGGGCGTCCCCGACGAGCGGGCTTCGAGATACGCCGTTATTTTTTCAACGACCGGAGGGTCCAGCAGCACCTGCCGATCCTTGCCCGCGCGCCCCTTCCCCTGCACGCGAAGAAACGAGCCCAGCAACATGTGCTCGATGTCCCGCGCGTCGGCCCGGATCATCTCGATTTCGCTGAGCCCGGCGTACAGCATCAAATACACCATGGCCTGATCTCGCTTGCCGAGCAGGGTCGAATCATCCAGGGCCTCAAGCAGCTGCTCGACGTCCGCCTCCGTAAGCGCTTCGCGGGAATGCGTGGACGGACGGCGGCTCCCCCGCACGTTGCGCGCCGGATTCTCGTCCATCAGCCCAATGGAAACGAGGTACTTGCAAAACTGCCGCAACGCAGTCAGGTAGGTGGATACGGAGGCCTCGCTCAACGAACGCGCCGTTACGAGATGGGTCTTGTAGGCCCGCACCCCCTCTTCCGAAAAGCACGCGGCGTCGGCCTGTCCGGCGAACCACCGTTCGAATTCGTTAAGCGCCCGGCGATAGGTGCCTACCGTATCGGCGCTTTTCGTACGGAGATACTCCCGCTCGAAATCCTGCAAGCGCTTTGCAAGTTCGTTCGGCGCGAGTCTGAGCGGTGCGATGTGCGGCGAATCCATTATTGCCCGGGATGAAATATCTGCGATACGCCACAGAATAGCCATCCGGCAGATTAAATACAATAACGGAATTATGAAATACTACGACAGGATGCGGGGTGCTCTGATCAAATCCACGTCGAGCCGTGCATCCCGGAATACTCAAGGATGCACTGATCAGGTCACGACGCCCATGGATTCCACGATCCCGACGAACCGGGTCAAAAACGAAGACCCCATAGCCCCGTCGATAATGCGGTGGTCGTAGGAAAGAGACAGCCAGGCCATGTGCCGCACCGCAATCACGTCGCCGAGTCTGGGGTCCTCGATCACCACCGGACGTTTCTGAATGCGCCCGACGGCCAGAATAGCCACTTGCGGCTGATTGATGATGGGCGTCCCCTTCAGGCCCCCTATCGGGCCGATATTCGTGATCGTGAAGGTCCCGCCCTGCAGATCGTCGGGATGCAACCGCTTGTTGCGCGCCCGATCCGCCACATCCGCCACGGACCGCGCCAGGTCGGCGAACGACTGCCGCCCCGCATTGCGCAAAACCGGCGCAACCAAGCCCGTCTTGCCCACGGCCACGGCGATATTGATATGAAAATCATCCCGCAGCACGATCTCGTCCCCGTTCACGGACGCATTCAGGACCGGATGCTCGCGAAGCGCTTCGATGGCGGCGTGCACGAAAAACGGGGTATAGGTCAATTTGGCCCCCTCTCGCTTCAGAAACGCCTCTTTTTCCCGCTGAATGAACGCGACCAGGTTCGTCATGTCCACTTCCGCAAAGGACGTCACGTGAGGCGACGTCGCCTTCGAGCGCACCATATGCTCCGCAATGATCTTCCGGGTGCGATCCATCTTGACGACGCGCGTTTCGGGGCCTTCGGCAGACTCGACGGGCTGCGGCTCCGGAAATCCGGCGCCCTCCGCAGCGCGGCTGGCCACATACGCCAGCACATCCTTCTTCGTCACTCGTCCGTCCCGACCGGACCCCGCAATAGCCTGGAGTTCCGCATCGCTTACTCCTTCCTGCTCGGCGATGGAGCGCACGAGCGGGGAAAAGAACGACTCGCTGGCGGCGGCCTGCTTCGGAGCGGCGGCGTCCTGCGGGGCAAACGCAGCTTCCTCGGTAATGCGTACGGGAGGCGGGTGCGGCGCAGCGTCAGGAGGCAACGCCGGCTCGGATACCGCAGGCGCAGGCGGCGGCGCTTCGCGAACAGGTTCAGGCGCCGGTTCGGAGGCTGGTTCAGGCGCCGGTGTGGAGACCGGAGCATCCGCCTCGTCCCCGTCCGCGATCACAGCGAGCAACGTGCCCACATCGACCGTACTGCCCTCTTCCACCAGAATTTCGACCACGACGCCCCCTACCGGCGACGGCACGTCGGTGTCCACCTTGTCGGTGCCTATCTCAAGCAGCGTTTCGTCCTGCTCGATACGTTCTCCGGGCTTCTTGTACCACTCGACCACCGTGCCCTCGGTGATACTCTCGCCCATTTGGGGCATGGTGATTTCAACCCTGGCCATATTCGCTTCGCAATGATTGGTGCAAGAACGCGAAAGTGCATGTCATGCAATAAGCGGCGCAATAACCAGCGCCACCACTGCAATCAATTTAATCAAAATGTTCAAGCTGGGACCGCTCGTATCCTTCAACGGATCGCCCACCGTGTCCCCTACTACCGACGCTTTGTGGGCGTCGCTGCCTTTTCCATACATGGTTCCGTTGATAGAAATGTTCCCTTCGATCAATTTCTTGGCGTTATCCCAGGCGCCCCCGGCATTGGCCTGGAAAATAGCGAACAGCACGCCGGAAACCAGCACGCCGGCCAGAAGCCCGCCCAGCATGCTTTTGTCGATGAAGCCTATGATCACTGGCGCCGCGATCGCCAGAAGCCCCGGCGCCACCATTTCGCGAATCGCCGCCTTCGTGGAAATATCGACGCAGCGCGTATGGTCGGCCCGCGCCGCGCCTTCGCGCAACCCGGGAATCTCCCGAAACTGCCGCCCGACCTCCACAATCATATGTCCGGCCGCCCGCCCCACGGCGCCCATGGCCATCGCGCTGAACACGTACGGCAACATGGCCCCGAGGAGCAAGCCGGACAGGATACGCGGATCGGCCACATCGATGCTGGGCACTTGCGCCTGCTGCTTGAAGGCCGCGAAAAGGGCCAGCGCCGTCAAAGCGGCGGACCCGATGGCGAACCCCTTCCCGATGGCGGCGGTCGTATTGCCGACGGCGTCGAGTTTGTCGGTGCGCGCCCGAACCTCTTCCGGCAAGCCGGACATCTCCGCAATCCCGCCTGCATTGTCCGAAATCGGCCCGTAGGCGTCGACCGCCAGCTGAATGCCGGTCACCGACAACATGCCCACCGCAGCAATGGCCAGGCCGTACAATCCGGCGAAATGATAGGCTCCCAGAATCGCCAGGGCCAGAATGATCGCCGGAAGGCCAGTCGAAAACATGCCCACGCCCAGCCCGGCAATGATGTTCGTGGCGGAGCCGGTCACACTCTGATGGGCGATTCCATGGGTCGGACGGCTTTGCGTAGAGGTGTAATATTCCGTAACCAGGCCAATCGAAACGCCCGCGAGAAGCCCGATCACCACAGCAATAAACACGCCCAGCGAGGTGTATTCCACGCCCGCCGTCTCCCACTGGGCAGGCAACATCCGCTGAATGATAAAATACGCCAGCACGGCCATCAGGCCCGACGCCCCGAACTGCCCAGTGTTGAGCGATTTCTGGGGATTCCCCCCTTCCCGCACCTTGACGAACATCGAACCCAGAATGGACACGATCACGCCGACGCCCGCCAGCGCCAGCGGCATCGTCACGGCGCTGAGTCCGCTCACCCCGGCGGCCACGAACGAATCCGCAAACACGGCGCCCAGCACCATCGCGCTGATGATGGACCCCACGAAGGATTCAAACAGATCGGCCCCCATGCCCGCGACATCCCCTACATTGTCCCCTACATTGTCCGCAATCGTAGCAGGGTTTCGCGGATCGTCTTCAGGAATGCCCTCGTAGACCTTGCCCGCAAGGTCGGCGCCCACGTCGGCGGCCTTCGTATAGATGCCGCCGCCCACGCGCGCGAACAGGGCGATAGACGAAGCCCCCAGCGAGAAGCCGGCGATCACATGAATAATCTTCGCCGCATCCCACCCGGCGGCATGGTACGCCAGGAAAAGTCCGCCCAGCCCCAGCACGCCCAGGCCCACCACGCTTAATCCCATCACCAGCCCGCCCGAAAACGCCACGTTCAGCGCCGGCGCCAACCCGGTCCGCGCCGCATTGGCCGTGCGCACGTTGGCCCGCGTCGCCACCGTCATGCCGATAAAGCCCGCCAGCCCGGAAGCCAGCGCCCCGGCCGCAAACGAAACCGCGATAAGCCAGGACGTATCCTGCCCCCTGTTGATCAGCGCCAGAAACACCGCCACGAGCACGACGAACACGGCCAGCACGCGGTACTCCCGACGCAGAAACGCCCGGGCGCCGTCCGAAATGTAGCCCGCAATTTCGACCATTTTCTCCGTACCGGGACTCTGGCGGCCAATCCAGCGCGTCCGCATAAAAGCATAGACCAGCGCCAGCAGGCCAGAGACCAGCACGAGCAAAAGTATCGTTTCGACATTCATGGAGTTACGTCTCTGTTGAATTGAGTCATGGCGGCCGAAATGCCCTCGCACACGAACGCTTCGACCGCATGGCAAGCCCGGATCACCGCGTCGTCCATAGACAAGCGCTCCTCGGCGGAAAACGGCGACAGCACATGCCGCACCTGACCGCCTCGGCCAAAGTCATTGCCCACGCCGATGCGAAGGCGCGGAAAGTTCTGGCGCCCAAGGCGCTCCGCGATATCCTGCAAGCCATTGTGCCCGCCAGGGCTTCCGGAAGGCCGCAGGCGCAACCGGCCCGGCGGCAGGTTGATATCGTCCACGATCACAAGAAGTTGCCGGGGTTCCAGGCGCCAGGCGCCCAGCAAGGCGCTCACGGCTTTGCCGCTGCGATTCATAAACGTCAGCGGCTTGGCTATCCCGACCGGGTAGCTGCGCATGCGTCCCCATCCCAGCAATACGTTGCCGCGCCCATGCTCGAACGTGGCGCGGGCGCGCTCCGCCACCGCGTCGGCCACCTCGAACCCAATGTTGTGCCGCGTCGCTTCGTATTCCGGGCCCGGATTCCCCAGCCCGACGATGAGGCGCTTCGATTTCGACATGGATCGCTTACGACGGTCAGGCGTCGCCCTCGGCCTCCTGCTCTTCGGAATCCTCCGCGTCCTCGCCCCCCGCTTCCTCGTCGGGCACGGCCTCTTCCTCTTCCACGACGCGCGGCTGCGCCACCGTCACAATGGTCTGGTCGGAACGTCCGAGGAACGTAATGTCTTCCTCGTCCAGATCGCCAATATGGATGGTGTCCCCAATGGACAACTCCGAAATGTCCACCTCGATGCGCGAAGGAATATTCCGGGGCAGACAACGCACTTCGAGTTCGTGCACGATGGTCTGCACCGTGCCGCCTTCGCGCTGTCCGACCGGCGTGCCCTCGAAATGGACGGGCACCGTAATCGTCAGCAATTCGCCCGTCTTGAGCGCCAGGAAGTCGGCGTGCATGGGACGGTCCGTAACCGGATGCAACACCGCATCCTTCAGAATGCAACGAAAGGCTTGCCCGTCCACCCGCACTTCCACAATGTGCGTCTCGGACGTATAGACAAGGCTTTTCACATGCTCTTCAGCCAGATGAAAAGCCACCGGGTCTATGTGCTGGCCATACAAAACGCAGGGCACATGGCCTGCGCGACGAATAGCGCGCGACGCCGACTTGCCAACGGCGCGCGGCGCAACATCGAACGAAAAGGTATCCATGATCTGCGGGATACGATTGAAAAGTGAATAAAAGGAAAAAAGCCGCCCGCCTAATCGGCGAACAGCGTCGAAATGGAATCTTCCATGTAAATGCGGCGAATAGCGTCCGAAAACAACTCGGCGACACTGACCACGTCGATGCGTTCCGAGGAACGCTTCAAGGGAATCGTATCCGTCACGACCATCTTCGCTATTTCCGAGTTTTCTATTCGCTCGTAGGCAGGTTCCGACAACAGCGCATGCGTACAGGCCGCGATAATTTGCTGGCTCCCCGCCTCGCGCAACGCCTTGGCCGCGCTGGTCAGGGTGCCTGCCGTATCGCACATGTCGTCTACAAGGATAACGTTGCGCCCCTTCACCTCGCCGATAATGTTCATCACTTCGGCCTGGTTCTGCCGGGGCCGCCGCTTGTCGATCACCGCAAGGTCCGCCCCCAACCGTCTCGCATGCGCTCGCGCCACCTTGATTGCGCCTACGTCAGGAGCGACCACGACCAAATTGTCGAGCTGCAAATTCCTGAGGTAGCTGGTTAGAACACCGGACCCATATAAATGATCCACAGGGACATCGAAGAAACCCTGAATCTGCGGCGCATGCAAATCCATCGTAAGAATGCGGTGCACGCCCGCCGTCGCCAGCATATCCGCCATCAGCTTCGCAGCAATGGACACGCGGGGCTGATCCTTTCGATCCTGTCGCGCATAGCCGAAATACGGCATGACCGCCGTGATGCGTTCTGCGGACGCCCGCTTGGCGGCGTCGATCAGCAAAAGCAACTCGATCCAGTGATCCCCGCGGGGCTGGGTGCTCTGGATAATAAAGAGGTCCGTGCCGCGGATGGATTCGCCATAGCGCACGTACATCTCCCCATCCGCAAAATCCCGGATAGCCAGCGCGCCCAGCTCCTTTCCGTACGACTTGGCGATATTCTCCGCCAGCGGCAGATTCGAACGGCCGGCGAAAATGGAAATAGGAATGTTTCGGATAACAGGCGTGTGCATGGGTACGGGGCTGGCTTCAACCGGGCTTTTTGTGCAGGGGCGGACGCATGGTCAGCCGCAGGCGTCGTTGCCCGGGGAGGATTCGAACCTCCACATACGGCTCCAAAGGCCGCTGTCCTGCCATTAGACGACCGGGCAAACGTATCAAACGTATCGAAACGGAAATAAAATACAGAACGAAACGCGGGGCGCAAGCGGCCTAATCAACGACGGCTATCCGCAGTGGTTTCTGCAAAGGGCCTTGCGGACGGATCATATGCCGGAAAATGGGGTTCAGCACACAGGTTTTCGTTTGTTTACCCCTTCCTGCGCCGCACATGCTCAGCCAGGCTGTTGAAGATTACATAAAAACTATTTATCGGGTCCGGCAACGCGGAGAAACCGCATCCACCAGCGATATTGCCCGGGCCCTGAACGTGTCCGCCGCCTCGGTCACCAACATGGCCAAACGGCTGGCGCAGATGGGCCTGACGGAATACGAACCCTACCAGGGCGTGCGCCTGACGGACACCGGCAACAAAGTGGCGCTGGAAATCATCCGCCACCATCGGTTGCTGGAATTGTATCTCCGAAACGTACTGGGCTATCCCCTGGACAAGGTGCACGAAGAGGCGGAGCGGCTCGAACATCATATTTCCGAAGAATTCGAGCAAAAAATCGACGAAATGCTGGGCCACCCCACCCATGACCCGCACGGAGACCCCATTCCCACGTGGGAAGGCGAAATCGCCGAGCACAACACCAATCCCCTCGCCGCCGCGGAAGCCGGACTGCATGTGGTCATAGAGCGCGTGTCCGACGAGGACCCCGCCTTGCTGAATCACCTCGAAAGCCTGGGCCTGTTGCCCGGAGCCACGCTGGAAATCGTCGAGAAAGAGCCTTTCGAGGGGCCCCTGAAGATCCGCGTAGGGGAACGGGAGCACATGCTCGGATACCGCATCGCCAACCACATTTTCGTAGATGTGCTGGCCTGAAGGCTACGCGGATCAACACGCCCGGGGAATCATCCCGCCACGTCCGCAAAGAGGCGAAGCACCTCGTCGTGCAGCAAGCCGTTCGTAGCGACAATGCCTATGTTGCGCTCGAGTTTCTCGCCGCGCCCAAAATCAAGCGGAAGCCCCTCCATGTCCGTAACCCGGCCGCCCGCCTCCTCCACAATGAGGGCGCCCGCCGCATGATCCCAGATATTCTCGACGTACCCGGACCAGGACGCCGGGCGCAGGTAGATATCCGCATCGCCCCGCGCCAGCACGCCGTATTTCGCCTGGCTGTCCATGCGCATCGAGGGGGCTTTCACCCCCAGTTGTTCGGCGATGGCGGCCACCTCCCGCCTCGACCCGTGCCCCGCGAACGACTCGCAAAGCCGGGCCTGGGCGCCGGTCGCTACGTTCCGCACCCGGATAGGCTGTAGCGCGGCGTCTTCGGCGGCGTCAAGCGGGGTCTCGAACGCCCCGGCTCCCCGGCTCGCTGCAAACACGACCCCCTTTCGAGGCCCTCCCGCGCTGTCGCAGGACAACTCGGGACACGCCATGGCTCCCGCAACGAGCTCCCCCTCCACGATCAGCGCCAGGGCCACGGCGTAGTGAGCGCCCCGCAAAAACCCCTTCGTGCCGTCGATCGGATCCAGCGTCCAGAACCGGTCGGAATAGCCGGCCGCATTGCCCCGATCGATCCAGGCGCATACCGACGCGCGCGTGGCGCCGGGCAGCGCCTGCGCCGCCTCTTCGGTCACCTTGTCCAGCGCGCGTTCGTTTTCCGGAAGGCGCAGCGCGGCGGAATCTTCCTCCCCCATGACGGGATCCCCCGGAAACGCTTCCTGCAACGCATGGCACACGATGGCCTGGCTCGCGAAATCCGCGACCGTCACCGGCGAATGGTCTTCTTTTCGGAGCGCGGACGCCCCCAGCGTTTTCTGAACGGACACGCACACGCGCGCCGCCCGGCGCACGGCCTCAATGGCCACATCGAACTCTCTCTGATAGGTCATAACGTCGAAGGCCTGTCGTGCGCAGGCCCGGCTGCGGAAACTTCTTGAAAAGAGGGAATGCGGTCCATAAACTCGCCCGGACGGTCTGCCCGCCAGCAGTAATGATGCAATCCATTCGTTACGGCAAGATAACGCGCCCCGACAACCCGGTTATATCTCGCCACCTGTTCGAACGCCGCAGCGCCTGGAAGCACCTGCGGCGCCTTGCATTCCGTCATCAGGACCGGAGCGCCCTGCCGGTCGTACGCCACCAGATCCGCCCGGCGGGACATGCCCTGATACTCGAAATGCATCTCCACGGCAATCAACGACGGAACATACCCGCATTCCTCGACGAGAAAATGCAAAAAATGCACGCGAACCCATTCCTCGGGAACGAGGCGCACGTACTTGTTCCGTACGAAATCGAAAACGTATCGGGAATCCTTGTTCTCCCCCGGCCGGATGTGCAAAGAACAGGCCGGGAGATTCAACCGGGGGAAACCGTCCGCGCCGGTCAATCTTCCTGGATAACCGTTATGTTCGGCAGGGTTCGGGGCCGACGATACAGGGACCCTTTCGAACCATTGATCGAAACGTTTTGCTGTACCATATCCCAGTTTTGCTCAATTTCGGTTTCGTCTCCGCTGAAGGGGGCTGAGCCGGTTCCAGACCGGCCAAAATCGAACACATAGAGGTTGTTGGGAATGCCCAGGAGGACTTGTGTCTGCGTCGGCATCTGCATAATGCGCAAGAAGGTAATTCTTGTTGAGGCAAGGCCGGGGATGCATGGGGGTGCGTACCAAAAAACCCCGGCAACGGACAAATGGTAGGACGCTTTCGGCGTAAAGGTTCCGTGAATACGCATTTTTTCACAAGGCCGCCGCCCGTCAAGCCGTTCTCCGCCGTCACGACGCAAGCCCTTCCTGCGGCCCGGCCAGCAAAAACAAGACGGCCATGCGGGTGGCGACCCCGTTCGTCACCTGATCCAGAATCACGGCCCGTTCGTGATCCACCACTTCGCTGGCCAGTTCCACGCCCCGGTTCACGGGTCCCGGGTGCATAATGCGAAGATCGGGATGCCGCTCCATATGGTCCAGGGTAATGCCGTACCGCTCGTGGTACTCCCGCACGCCGGGAAAAAGCATGGCGCCCTGTCGTTCGAGTTGCACGCGCAGCGCCATCGCCACGTCGCACCCTTCCAGCGCTTCGTCCAGGCGGTGCGTGACCCGCACGCCCATGTCCTCGACGCCCACCGGCGTCATGGTGGCGGGTGCGCACAGCGTGACCTGCGCGCCGAGCGCCCGCAAGCCGTATATGTTCGAGCGGGCCACGCGGCTGTGCGCAATATCTCCGATAATGGAAATGGTTCGGCCTTCGAGCGAGGGATGGATATCCGTAAGCGTCAGCAAGTCCAGCAACGCCTGCGTGGGGTGTTCGTGGGCGCCGTCCCCCGCATTGATCACCACAGAATCGATGCATTGCGTCAGAAAAATCGCCGCGCCCGGGGATTTGTGCCGAATCACAACCATATCCACCTTCATCGCCTCGATATTCAGGGCCGTGTCCTTCAGCGTTTCTCCCTTCGAGACAGACGAGCCGGAAACGGCGAAATTGACCGGATCCGCCGACAAGCGCTTTTCGGCCAGCTCGAAAGAAATGCGCGTCCGGGTGGACGGCTCGAAAAAAAGGTTGGCGACGGTAACCCCCCGCATCGCGCGCACCTGCGGAATAAGGCGCTGCAACACCGAGCGAAAATGCCGCGCCGTATGCAGAATCAGCCCTATTTCGTCTGCGTCGTACGTCGCAAGACCCAGCAAATGGCGGTGCTTCAACGTCCCCGGAGGCACCGGAGGCCTGATTGCTTCTTCGGGTGCTTGCATGGGTTTATTCATTCGAAGTTTCCACCAGCCATACGCCTTCCTGGCCGTCGATCTCCTGCAGCCGCACCCGCACTTCTTCTCCCGGAAGCGTCGGCACCTGTCGGCCTACGATATCCGCGCACACGGGCAGTTCCCGAAGGCCGCGATCTACGATCACAAGGAATTTCACGGAGGCCGGACGCCCGATATCCATGAGCGCATCGAACGCCGCCCGGGCCGTGCGTCCGGTATACAACACATCGTCCACCAGGACAAGACGCCGCTTCGTAATATCGAACGGGATGTCCGTAGTGCGCACGACGGGCTGTTCGAGGCGAATGCGAAAATCGTCCCGGTACATGGTGGCGTCGAGCACGCCCACCGGGACCTTCAGGGATTCGAACGCCAGAATCTTGTCGCGCAGGCGCCGGGCCAGGTACACGCCGCGCGTCTGCATCCCTATTAAACCGAAATGGCGCGAGGCATCCTCTTCAGGATGTATCATTTCCACAATCTGGCGCGCCATGCGATTCAGCGTACGATCCAGATCGTGGGCGTCCATCAATTGCGCCTTGATGCGATCCGTTAACTCCATAATTCTGGAAATTACGAAAAATGAATCCCGGATTCCAGTTTCTGTGCCGTACCTTCGTACAACGATCCGCAATGTAACGCTTTTCGACATTCCCTGGACCGCCATGCCCGCTGCGCAAGACGCCACCCGGAAATATCTCGACCCTGTCGTCGTATCTCGTCTGAACAACATGGAGCTCCGGGCGCGCATGATCGTCGAAGGATTCATTACCGGCCTGCACAAAAGTCCGTACCACGGATTTTCCGTCGAATTCGCCGAGCACCGCCCCTACATCGCGGGCGACGAACTGCGCTACGTGGACTGGAAAGTGTACGGCAAAACGGACCGGCGCTATGTGAAGCGATTCGAGGAAGAAACCAACCTGCGGCACTACGTAGCGCTGGACATATCCGCATCCATGCGATACCAGGGAAAGGCGGCGCTCGCCAAGGTAACGTACGGGACCTACCTCGCCGCGGCGTTGCACTACATCATGGTCAAGCAGCGGGACGCCACCGGACTCATCACGTTCGACGAGGAAATCCGCACCGTCATGTCCCCCAAGAGCACGACGGCCTGGCTGCGGCAGTTGCTCGTCCGGTTGCAAGAAACCATCGACCATCCGCCGCCGCAAAAACGCACCGGCGCCGCGGACGCGCTCAGCGCAATCGCCGAACGCATCGCCCGGCGCTCCCTCGTCGTGGTCATTACCGACCTTTTCGAAAATGTCGGGCGCCACGAAGACCTGCTCAAAGCGTTGCGGCACCTGCGCTACCGGGGGCACGAAGTCCTCGTGTTTCATGTGCTGGAATCCGCCACGGAGCGCGAATTCGACTTCCCGGACGCGCCGATGATTTTCCGGGACATGGAAACCGGCGAGGAAATTTCCCTGCAACCGGCGCACATACGCGACAATTACCGCGAGGCGGCGCAATTCTTCGGAGACCGGTTTCGTCGGCAGTGCCTCGAATACGCCATCGACTTTGTGGAACTGAATACGGCGCAGCCGTACGACAAGGCCCTGCTCGCCTATTTGAACAAGCGAAAAAAACTGGTTTGACGGCGACCATGCGCGAACGCATCCAACAACTGAACGACGAACTTTTCGAGCGCATCGTCGATATCCGGCGCACCCTGCACCGGAACCCGGAATTGGCGTATTCGGAATGGAACACGGCGAAGCTCGCGGCGAACACCCTTGAGGCGCTCGGCTTTGAGGTGCGGACCGAGGTAGCGCAAACCGGCGTCGTGGCCACGCTCTACGGCGAACGGCCCGGCCCCGCGCTGGCGCTGCGGGCCGACATGGACGCCCTGCCCATCCAGGAAGACAGCGCGGTCGATTTCGCCTCGGAAAACGAGGGCGTCATGCATGCCTGCGGCCACGACGCGCACACGGCCTCGCTCCTCGGGACAGCCATCATCCTGCATCGGCTGCGCGCGGAACTGCCCGGAAGCGTCCGGTTCCTGTTCCAGCCCAGCGAAGAAAAACTTCCCGGCGGCGCGCTGCCCATGATCCGGGAAGGCGCACTCGGCGAGGCGTTTGGCCCAACGCCCCGGGCGATCTTTGGCCAACACGTGCATCCCGGGCTGGACGCCGGGAAAATCGGTATCCGATCCGGGCGCTACATGGCTTCGGCGGACGAAGTGTACATCACGATCGAGGGAGAAGGCGGCCACGCCGCTGCGCCCCACCTGCTGGACGCCGATCCGGTGCTTGCCGCCGCGCACACGCTGGCCGCCCTGCAATCCGTCACGAGCCGGCATTGCCCGCCGGACGTGCCCAGCATCCTCTCGATCGGGCGGTTTATGGCGGACGGCGCAACGAATGTCATTCCCGAGCGGGTCGTGCTGGAAGGTTCGTTCCGCTCGCTCGACGAAACCTGGCGGTTTCAGGCGCACGAACATATTCGCCGCATTGCGGAAAAGACGGCGGAAGCGCACGGCGCGCGCGTCCGCGTGGAGATCAAGACGGGCTACCCCGTCCTGTGCAACGACCCCGCATCCGCCGCATTCGTTCGGAACGCTGCGGTGGACTATGTGGGCGAGGAGAACGTGGTCGATCTGGACATGTGGTACGCCTCGGAGGATTTTGCCTGGTTCCTGCGCGAGGCGCCCGGCGCCTTCTACCGGTTCGGCACCCGCAACGAAGCAAAAAACATCGTGCACGGCCTCCACACGCCCCGGTTCGCCATCGACGAAGAGGCGCTACGCACCGCCCCGGGATTCATGGCGTACCTGACCATGGAATACCTGACGCAGGGGGCAGCGGAGAAGTAAGGGGATACAGAAAAGGCGGGGCCGGACGATGGGCGCGGGACGACGTACAGGAAGGTGACTCGCCCGGACGCCCGGGGCTCGTACGGAACGGACTCAGTACGGCGACGGGGCGTTCACCGCCTCGACGCGGGCGATTTGCGGGACGGAGCGCTTCAGCGCCTGTTCGATGCCGGCCCGTAAGGTCATGGCGCTCATGGGACAGGTGCCGCAAGCCCCCAGCAATTCCAGCTCCACCACCATATCCGGCGTCACGTTCAGCAGGCGCACGGAACCTCCGTCCGCCAGTAAATAGGGCCGGATCGAATCGAGCGATTCCTCGATCCGGTCGCGGAGTTCCTGATCCGCGTCGGCCACGGACGCCTGTGCTTCAATGGGTTCGTTCTTGCCGGACATGTGCGTTCTCCCGGGATGTGTCTATGCGGACTATCAGCAAACTATGCTAAGCCGGTGTGGATCCCCGATGCAGAATTTCTACTTTTTGCGTGGCGGGTTTCGTGGCGTTGCGGACGGTGGCTTCGCGCGCAACCCGGTCCGCAAACGCACCGAACAGGCGCGCCAGCGTCCCCTCTGGTTCGGCGAACACGATGGGCGTTCCGGCGTCGCCCGACTCCCGCAGCCGCTCCCGAATCGGCAACTCGGCCAGCAAGGGCACGCCCAGTTCCTTGCTGAGCGCGGCGGCGCCCCCCCGTCCGAAAATATAATACTTTTTGTCGGGAATGTCGGGCGGAGAAAACCAGGCCATATTCTCGACCAGTCCCAGCACGGGCGCCCGCACGTTCCGAAACATGGCGACCCCCTTGCGGGCATCGGCAAGCGCCACGGGCTGCGGCGTGGATACGACCACCGCGCCCGTCAGCGCAAGGCTCTGCACGATGGTCAACTGAATGTCTCCAGTACCCGGCGGCAGGTCCAGAATCAGATAATCCAGCGTCCCCCATGCGCATTCCCCGAGGAACTGCCGGATGGCGTTCGTCACCATGGGACCGCGCCAGATCACCGCCTTTTCGGGGTCCACCATCATGCCCATCGAAAGCAGTTTCACGCCGTGACGCTCCAGCGGCACGATCTTGCGGTTCGCATCGACCCGAGGCTTCTCGTCCCCCACGCCAAACATGAGCGGTATGGACGGCCCGTAGATGTCCGCATCCACCAGGCCCACGTCGTAGCCCTTCTGGCGCAGCGCTCCCGCCAGGTTCACCGCCACCGTGCTCTTGCCCACCCCCCCTTTCCCCGACGCGACGGCCACAAAATTGACCACCCCGGCAGGCTGCACGCTTTTGGCGGATCCGCCGTCGTGCATATCGAGGGAAATCATCTCGTGCTCCACGGCGACATCCACCTGCATGTCGGCGTGCGTTTCCCGGCGAATGGCTTCGCGGCAGCGGTCCGCCACGGTTTCCGCAAACGAGGCGGGCGCCTCCTTCAGCAACACCGTAAACGCCGCCCGGTCGTCCCGAACCTTCAGGTCCTTCACCAGGTTCAGCCGCAGAATGTCCTTGCCGCTGTCCGGCGAGACCACGGTGGACAAGGCGCGCAATACGTCGTCAAGCGAAGCGGGCATAATCGATCAGGTACGGAAAATCATCAACGGGGCCATGCGATCCGAACAGCCTTATCCGTGCGTGTCAGGGAAACGCATCAGGGAAACGCATCGGGAAACAACGCAACCGTCCGGGCGCCCCTGCGACGCACCAACCGCACCCTGCGTTCCGTGCACGGGGTGGATAGGGCCTGCGAGGCGAAGACCGCATCCCCGGCGTTCCGCGCGCGGGGTGGATAGGGGTTGCGGGGCGAAGACCGCGCCCCCGGCGTTCCGCGTGCGGGGTGGATTAGGGCCTGCGGGGCAGAAACGCGGAGGAGGGGTAGGTGAAATTCAGAAAAGTAAGGCGAATCTGAAAATGTAGGAATTATTTTGAAATGTAAAGAAATAATTGAAAAGTAAGGATTTACAGCATGCCGAGACAATCCCGACTAATCATGTTTTGTGAAATTTTCGTGAATATCTTGGAGTTTCTTGACTTAATGTGTGGGGGGGGGGGGGTATTATGTCCGCCAAGATTGAACAGCAGGTTCAACCTGCTGTCCGTTTACACGGACGGCCCCTGACAAAATCAAACCCCGAAAAAATGCCCGCAAGCAAATACACTGTCGCTATCGCAGCATTGATCCTGTTCGCAGGATGCGGTACGGTAACCGACTCAACATCCCCAACAGTTGGTAACACGACAGATTGGAGGAACCGAGCCATGAACAAGTTTTTCCTCTGTCTTTTTGCGATGTTATGCCTATTGCCTTCTTATACGAAGGCGCAATCTACAGATAGCGATGCTATACCAGGCAAGAAAGGAATTGTTATGGTATATATGATGTATGATGCCTCCTTCACAAGGTTTCATACGCCGCTGGACGGTATAACCAAGAACTATAATTCTCCTTGGGGCATTACGCTTGGCGTTGGAACCGCATTTGATACGTTCTTGAACGGTGTAATTCAAGTAAGTTCGAACGAGATAGAGGAACCGGTTCATCCCAACTTTGATTTCGTTTCTAATACTCAAATTTGGGAGTTTATGGGTGGCGTAAAAATGCAAGACCCCAATCAGAATATTTATTGGGATTTACTTGCAGGATTAAACAGGCACATATATAATTTTGACGGTGTTGATTTGGGAGCGGCTGGACATAGAAATTCTTTTGCTATATCAACAAGCATGAATATACCTTTTATACGCATACATGACGTTCCATTTACTGCTACTTTTGGCGTGAAAAAGGCTTTTCACGAAGAGGTTGGACACGTTAATTATTCTTTTGGAATAAAGAGTTCATATACTTTTGAATAGGTGATAAACATGAAACAAGGACAAACATATTGTACAGATGCAGCGCAACTATACGTAAAGGCGGCGGAATTGTATAAACTTGCGGACCTCGCCCAGCATCGCTATGGTAATAAAGGCTGGCGATGTCGAAGAAGGATATCAATCTCAAGGAACGAAGGTTCCAGATGCCGTGAATGAGGCGGGTGTAACGATTCACCGGTTGATAGAACAATACGAGGCAGGCGCCATAACTGCCAAAGAATTGAGTAACGGGGCTGACAAGATTATAGAGGGTAATGTGCAAAATCCCATTTTGCGGGTTACTATTCCTCAACTGGTGTCTCATGCCACCGTCAATGCCCTGCTGGAGAACGAGGATGCAGAAAATACTTCCGCATACATAGCCCACCATACGAAGTCTATGGTGGACAATAATTCACCTCATGCTGATATCGTATCTCAAGCAATTGGGATGCTTGAAGACCATTGGAGCGACGAGGAAGTTGCAACGGTAGCCAATAAGGCCATTGAAAATGCCGAATACTTTCTTGCTCACAACAAGGCTCATATGGCAGAGAGCGATCCAGACGCTTCGCCCTGCCGCGCCCACAGAAAAGCGTACACCCGCCACACGCTGGACGGTCCGGACCGGTTGTATTCCTCGCGGCAGTAGCGTTCCATGCCGGTCAGGCCGTGATACCCCCGGCGTTCCGTGTACGGGGTGGATAGGGTTTTCGGGACAAAACGCGGAAGAAGGGTAGGTGGAATCCAGAAAGGCAAGGCGAATCTGAAAATGTAGGAATTATTTTGGAATGTAAAGAGATAATTGAAAAGTAAAGAAATGGCCAACCGCCCGCGATCCCATCTCCCGAGAGGTCGCGGGGCAACTTCAGACTGCAATGGCGTCCTCCCTGACGAGACGCAATCGGATCACTCTGGGCGCAGTATCCCCGTCGAAATGGCAAAGAACCGCGTCCCGCACCATTTCCTTCAGATCATTCCAATCGTCCCCCCGGGTAAAAATGCTATGCCCAAGCGCTCTGGCGGCGTATCCGCCTTCGCATGCCTCGGTGACCTCAAAAATGATCTCAGCGGGCCTCATGTCTCTTGTTGGTATCGTGGCCATGGTTTGTGCGTTCGTGCCCCTCAACCCGTCGCCGCACGGTGGACGGATGCGCCGGGGCGCCACGCATCTGCCGCACCCTGCGCAAAAAGAACATACCAAATTGCTACGCATTGTGCTTATATTACCGCCACCACCCGTTGATTCCCAAAACCAGCGATACGTCCTGCCTGATGGAACGCTTGCTAACCTGACTCGATCTATGGTCATGTCAATCTTGTCCGCTATACGATTCGCCTTCCGCCGTCCCTCTTCGCCACTCTCTGGCGCCGAACTGGACAGGTTCGAGCACGAGATGGACAGAAAAGTCGTCCTGCGATTCTCTTCCGGCAGCATCCGCCTGAAACGCGGAGAGTCCCTTGTTTTTCCCTTTGTTTATCTCCTCGTTGTTCTGCCTTCTTATGCGCAGAACGGTAATTTTTCCATATCGTCTCAGGCGGCGATTATACAAGGTCTCGAGAGTTTTAATGCTCGAGAGGCTGAACATGCTCTATATGATCTTCTTGATCAAGTTGAGTATGATCAATTAAAGTATGTTGTTTCCCCTCAAATTAAATCCGCTCTCAGGATGGCACTACGTAATGATCTTGAACGTCGGGAGGGAATTAATATGGACAAAACATTAGAACCTCCTTCTGAAGAGTATACTCGTGTTCTTGCAGAAACGTTAATTGCTATTCAAGATCGCGAAGCTATACCGCTTCTTATAGAAATTGCTCCTATGGGAAATATAATTCAATATGGTTTATTGGATTCTGAACCTTCGCTTGTGCCTTTTCTTGTTGAATATTCGGAATCTAACAATCTTACGGATCGCCAAGCCTTGGGAGTTCTTTCAATGTTTTCTGCTTCTCTTAAAGAGTGGGGTGATTTTGATCCTGACACACATAATAAAGTGAAGAATATTACAATGAAATATCTTGATCTTCCCTCTGATTATACGTATCCTCAAGATGATCCTAAATCTGCGTATTTGTATGCTATCTTTCTTGCTTCTTATTTAGGTGACGAAGATTTAAAAGAAATGGTGGTTGATATTGTTCCTATAGTACAACGTTTCTCGGATCGTATGGGATTAAGTCATATGAATTGGGCGAAATATGCCTTGGAAAACTGGAATGGTTCTCGGTATTAATATATTGGATAACTATTCTCCCCTCTCGCGCTCCGGATTCCCCGCGTTCTCCACAAGAGGGCACAGGAATCAGTCGTTCAAATCAACGGGTTCTTGTTGTACTTCGTCCCATTGATCAAGTGTTTCTTGTGCAAAACTTAAACCAATTCCAGTATATTGCAAGCTTCTTTTCTCGACCATAGGAAGTATATCAACAATCATTTGCTTCAGATCGAGATCGCCAAGAATCCGCGCAACGGACATAGTACTCATTATAGCAACAATAGAACCATCCGGTCCGTTATAATATTCTTCCGCTATTTTTAAATTTCGAACCGTAATTTCCTTCACGGCGGCGCGTATCGAAGAATTAAGGGGTTGATGAGTTTCTACGGTTTTCTGAAGAGCAAAGAAAGCCCCGCCTATTTCCTTATACGTACGCTCGGAATCTTCAATGTATTCGATAATATCGTAAACTATTTGCGGACCAAAGTCAGCGAGAGCATATGCCTCAGGATTACCGAACTGAGTAGCTTTAAGAAGCGCGGGAATAGCTTCGGGAATCTTTAGAGCAATAACGTAATCAGAGAGAACGGAAGCAAATTCATCATGTATTTCCTCGTTGTCGTCTTCATCAGGAGTACCAAAATACAGGTCGGTTTGTCATTCGGACGCTTCGATAAGCGCAAGGGCTATACGATGCGGTATTTTATCCTTGTACAAGGAATCTTCGTAAGGATAGGGCAGAGCCTCGAGGGCAAGGCTAATTCGGTTAGTGTCTCCGCTTTCCAGATCGGCCACGATAGCCGCCTCCGCCGACGCAGAAAACTGCACGTTCTGCGCGGAAGAAGGCAGGGCAGAGAGAAGAAGAGCAAACGCGATGGAGAAGGCGAGGCGATTGAGGTAGAGCATGGAGCAAGGGGGGTTAATATGACCAAGAAACATACGCCACAGGTTCCGAAAATCCGCACCCTAACCGCGAGAGACGCCTCCTGCTCGCTGAAATCCACCACGCCCCGATCCCAAAGCGTCTCGATGGCGTGGCCTGCGTCCTGGACATTCAGGTGGATTCCTTTGCATATGGCAGAGAGCGATCCAGACGCTTCGCCCTGCCGCGCCCACAGAAAAGCGTAGACCCACCACACGCTGGCGGTCCAGACCAGCTGTATTCCTCGCGGCAGTAGCGCTCCATGCAGGTCAGGCCGCGATACTCTTCGGCAATCCGGATTCTCTCGGTTCGTTCTTCGCTCATGCGCGTCCAGTTAAAGCCGCGGTAGAGTTCGCACCCGACCCAGCCGCGCAAGGAACTGGAGCGGCCGGGCCGGGGAGCACGCAGGCGCAGCGGCCTTATTCAAGTGGCAATTCCTTCTGCGGCGGGCGCTTCCTGAGTCGATATTCTCTTCCGTGACTGGCGACGCGAGCGAACTGTCCAACCTGTCCGTCGGGCATATCGAAGGGTTTTGCTTCCGATGCGCGCTTGGTTTTGACCTGCGCAACCCGTCGCGGAACGTATTCACTAATAATTCATTAATTCTTCACGGCGCCTTCCCTTTTAAAGCGCACCTTCCTTATACATATGTTCCGAGTCGTTCAGCTATCGGCCCGACCGAGCGCTTCCGTTTCTCCGGTACAGGGCAGGAATCGTTCTCTTTTCGCCCCGCTATGGACTCGCACAGCCGTTACGCCGAACCCGGATCAAACAACGATCGCACACTTGTAATCTAATCCTCATGGACGCGCCGGGGTCGATTTTTGGTCGTGGGCGACCGAAAGGGGCTTGACAGTGGCGGGGCCGTCGATTAAGTTTGTTTTTATCCTGTTGTCATCCTCTTGATTTCGTCTGTCATGCGTATCCGATCTGTCCTTCTTGGCGTTATTCCCGTCCTTTGTGGCCTGTTCGTTGGGGCGGTCCTTCTGTCGAGTTGCGATTCAGGCGCCGGCTTCTCCTCTCTGGAGGATATGCCTTTGAACGATGGATTGACAGGAAAAGCCCGCGCCTGGTACTCGGAACAGGTTCAGGTTGGAGTTTCTGAGCATTTGTCCAAGGTAACGAGCAGTGATGATTCGCTTGCGTTGCTTGCTTTCATCGAGAAGTTTCCTCCGGACTGGGATAAGGCAGTTGTTTTGTCTTTGGATGGTACGGAGGAAACGCTTGTATTGACAACGACGCTTGGAGCATATACAGATGAACGCTATGATACGACGACGTATCACGTGCGGACGCTGGTTATGAATATGGAGCCTTCGGGAGATATAGTTTCAGGGTATGTTATTGCGTTTTCAAGTGAACAGAAATTGTCAAAAGATGATTTTGCAGACTACGTCGAACGATATGTTGCAAAGGATTTTACTGGAATGGAAATAACAGTATCTCGTTATACTATCATGTTTGAAGATGTTGATTCTTATTTTTATCGCCCTGACCATATTCCCCTTCAATTGTCAATGTATTTGAGTAAGGAAGATGTATTGGGCAAAAATATTATAACTGGTATGAACGAGATATCTAATCCTGTATCTGATCCTTCAGACTTGTGTTATTTATATTGTAAAAGAAGTAAATTTGGTGAAATATGCGCCCAAGAACCAGGTCCTGTTGGAGGGCCTTATGGTAGCGTGAATTGTGGTGCAAGATTTAGAACATTTTGTTCTGATTATTGTTTTCCATCAGGTGGTGGAGGTGGCGGCGGTAACAACGGCGGCGGTGGTGGCAGTAATAGTAATGAAGATGAAAATGAAGATGAATGTTCTTGCAGTAATCCTCTTACTTGTGATCTTGCTGATGAATATACGCCAAATGATCAGGGTTCATGGTCTTGTTCTGATTTTGATATAATACCTTCTGAATGGCGACGAGGCAAACTAGGTTATGAAAGCAAACATAATGGATTAGGTTATATTTCGCCTACTTTGAGAGGTAGTATACATGAAATGAGATATCAATTTGATATGGCTTTCTATATCACTTCAGCATATCGCTGTCCTAATGGTAATGCTAAGGTTTCGACAGCGACACTAAGCCAACATAAATATGGAACAGCTGCTGATCTTTATCCTCCTAATAGCCAAAAGAGTAGATGGACAGAAACGTTTAAGCATCAAATTGCTGTTAATGCCGTTCGTCAAAGAGGGGCCGGTTATTCTGATTATCAATATGAGAGTAAAGAGCATGTGCATGTTGATTGGGGACCCAAACGAGGATCTCCATGGCAATAACTTTCTTCTTTTCCGTTTCCTTTAACCTAACTCCTAGTGACCATGAACTGCTCTCGTTTCAGCCTCCTTCTTCCCTTTGTTTATCTCCTTGTTGTTCTGCCTTCTTATGCGCAGAACGGTAATTTTTCCATATCGTCTCAGGCGGCAATTATACAAGGTCTAGAGAGTTCTAATGCTCGGGAGGCTGAACATGCTCTATATGATCTTCTTGATCAAGTCGAATATGATCAATTAAAGTATATTGTTTCCCCCCAAATTAAATCCGCTCTCAGGACGGCACTACGTAATGATCTTGAACGCCGGGAGGGAATTAATATAGACAAAGTATCAGAACCTCCTTCTGAAGAGTATACTCGTGTTCTTGCAGAAACGTTAATTGCTATTCAAGATCGCGAAGCTATACCGCTTCTTATAGAAATTGCTCCTATGGGAAATATAATTCAATATGGTTTATTGGATTCTGGACCTTCGCTTGTGCCTTTTCTTGTTGAATATTCTAAGTCTTCCGATCTAACTGATAGACAAATTACGGGAATACTTGATATGTTTGGTGCATCACTTAGAGAATGGGGGGAATTTGATTTTCAGACTCGTGAATACGTCAAGAATTTTGTGATAAAGGTATTGTCTGTTCCTGATGATTATACGTATCCTGTTAATGAACCTATTGGTGCAATAGAAGCAGCTATGTATCTTGCTTCTGATTTAGGTGATTCTGATCTAAAACAAATGGTTATTGATCTTATTCCTCTTGATGAACGTCTTGCCTCTAGACCAGGTGGACATTACGTCCCTTGGACGAAATATGTCTTGGAAAACTGGAATCGTTCTCGGCATTAATCTATTCTGCCCTCTCGCGCTCCAGATTCCGTAAATCCACAGCTTACCCCGCTCTGGAGCGCGAGAGCGCGGCCTTACTCGCTGAAAATCCACCACGCCCCGATCCCAAAGCGTCTTGATGGCGTGGCCTGCGTCCTGGATGTTCAGGTGGGTTCCTTATGGTCGCCACAGATGGCCATATGCGCCCGTATTCGCCTTATTTGCGGCTTCGAAATTCAAATCCCTGATCATATCTCGCCAACCTCCAGAGCCGCACTCAACCGACGCGAAGGAAGTTCCTCCAACGTTCGCATCAGCGCATCCACTGTTACCTTGCGTTCCCGGAGCCCTTCGCGCAATGCCTCAAGAGCGGCTTCCCGTCCGATCAGACGTTCGAACCGGAAACAATCGACGATTGTGCGAGCCGGCGACGTGATGCGTCCCGGAACCCCGTTGAACACGGCGTCGCGCACGCCGTACGTCCAGGCTGAACCGCTGAAACGGACCAGGCGAGTCTGAATCTGCGGCAGCCGGGGAGGCCTCGCCTTGTGATGAATGGCAATCCAGACCCGAGGGGAAAGTTGGGTCCCGATCTCGTAAAAATTGAGCGCCGTAATGAGACAAACCACGGCCTTGGGCACCCGGGCGCACACGGCGGCGACAGTAGCGTGCTCGGTCAGTTCGACGCTAACGAGCCGGTACAGACCGCGTTGAACCCGCTCAACCACGCCAGCGCGGACCAACCGAACAAGCTGGTCATAAGTAATGCCCAGTTTTTCAACCTCGCTCGGGCGAAAAAAGGCTCCAAAACCCGCGTCGCGAAGCGTCTCCTCCGGGTGTTGCACGATAGACATTGTTCTGAAAATGTCGGCATATAGGCTCAATATGCCGACATTATACAATATTTTGCATCCTGATCAAATCCTCATTCCCCAAAGCATCTCCACGATATCCTGTTCGATCTCCTCAATATCCGCCTTGATCTCCCAGGCGGACGGGGCATCGCATACCGGTAGCAGTAGCGATTGAAATTGATCACGAAGCCGCCCGCCCCACTTTTTCGTTCCGCGTGCGGGGGGGATAGGGCCTGCGGGGCAGAAACGCAGAGGATGGGTATGAGAAATTCAGAAAGGTAAGGCGAATCTGAAAATGGAGGAATTATTTTGAAATGTAAAGAAATACTTGAAAAGTAAGGAAAATGAGGTGAATACAAGAATTTTTCCAGAATTACCAAAAATTTGTAGACGTAAGGAAACGGCTCACTCCAGCCCTTCGCTACGGCGGCTCCGGAGATACTGGCGGAAGAGATGCTCCTTGGGCACCGCCCCGAAGGCCGCAACGTCCGTGATGCGCTTGGAGAGATCGAAGATCGTTAGGAAGCAGGCACAGGGTACGGTCGTATCCCCTGGAGCTGCGTTTGCGATGAGAACGTCTCTAACGATAATCTTACCCGGCTTTCTGGACATCCTCGGCCAAGAAGTCCGTTTCCTCCAACCGTGTCAATCGTTTATTGCGCCATCGCAGGCCCAGCATGCGACGCACGATACGCCATGCCTTTTCGTCGAACCCAAACACACGGACGGCCGCAGCCCGCCTGTGCACATCCGCCTGGCCCGCCAACAACACGTTGTCCTTTTCGTCGCTCCGCAACGAAATAACATCCGCAACCTTTGCCGCCATGTCCGGCGGAACAGTCACAAAATGTTCGCCATCGCGACGGGGGCTGGGTTCTGGAATGGGTTCGCCGTCGGCAATGCGGCCGGCAACCGCTTCTTCCAGCGCATCGCGCGCCTCCTCAAGCGCCTCGAACATATCAGCACCGGAAGTAAGACATTCCGGAAAATCCCGAAACGAAACGACGATCTCTCCAGGAGAATCGGACCGGAACCGGGCTGGATAACGAAATGGCATGACGGTTTCCTTCTCTGTTTCGATCTCCTTCATACCCCCTACCGCCCCTCTTCCGCACCAAACACCTGAATCCCCCAGGCCTCCGGCTCGTCGGGCGGAATATCTCCGAAATCTCCGTAGGCATGGGAAAAATCCGTCCTGAAGTTGACAATATACGTGCCTGCAGGCAAGGAAAGCGTGCCGCGAAACATTCTGTTGCGGTCGTCGCCCCCGGCGGGAATCGTATTCTGCCAGGTCATTTCCCAAACGGTTTCCCCGGTGTCCGCATTCTCGATCCATCCGTAATCATACTGTTCGCTCAGGGACACCTCCCCCACGGCCCGAATGCGCAGGAAACCGTCCCCGTCGAACGTAAACGGAAACGCATGATGCTCCCCGTTGCCGAGCTCCGTCAGATCGACCAGCGTGCCCTCTGGAAACAAGGGCTGCGCCCGCTCTCCAGTCACAACAGGCGCCACCACCGAAACCACCGAATCGCCTGACGCAGTCGGCGCCGTGGCGGGCGCTTCCGTGTCCGCCTCAAGCACTTCGATCGCACCGGCCCCCGCATCTTCGTCCACCTCGAACAACGCCACGCCCCATCGCTCCGGGTGATCCGGTTCGCCATGCGACCAGCCGTCGTACGAATGCGACTCGTCGCTCTGGTAGGTAACCGTATAGACCCCGGGCGATACCTCCAGAAAAGCCAGCGCGCGCCAGTTGTGGTAGCCCTTCGCAGGCAAGGAATGCTCTGTGGTCATGTCCCATACGACCCGCCCGGAACGTTCGTCCGCAATGGTCGCGTAATCGTACCGGTCGTCGTCCTTCATTTCCCCCAGCGCATCCACGGCGATCCGGGCCGGCGTGCGGACGCGAAACCGCGCAACATGCCGCTCATCGTCCCCGACGCGCTGAATACGGATGAACGGCTCCCGATCTTCCCACAAATCGAACGGCTGCACGGCCTCCGGCGCGGCGGCGAACAACGAAACGCCCCACCCGCCGGGATCGAACGGCGGATTGCGCACCCAATCCCCATGGTTCTGCCGCGGATCGGTGCGAAAAACGGTGCGGTACAGGCCGGGCGCCAGCGCAACGGTCCCGTCGAACAAACGATTGACGTCCCACCCGCCGGCCGGCTCCGTATTCCCGCGCCGCATGTCCCACGCCCGCTCCCCGGTGAACGCCTCTTCGATCCAGCCATAATCCATCCGCACATCGTCTATTTCGCCCACCGCGTACACACGCACCTCCGCAGGCCGGGTCGCCCGAAACATATATTCGACGGTTTCCCGCCCCTCCATAGGCGCCGACGTCCAGAGCAACGTCTCCTCGCCGGGCGGAAAGGCCGGCGCCTCCGCATCGAGGTAGATGCGCCCGGCATCCGAATTCCTCAGCGGACGCACCGCCATCCGCCACTTGTCCGCATCGCCGCGCCATTCATGCCGGTCGTCCGCCGACCAATCCAGTAGTCCATCCAGAAACGACAAGCCCAGCGGGGAATCGTCCCGGTTTCCGTACGAAGTAAAATACACGTCGTAGACGCCCGGCGACAAGGCGACCGTATCCGTAATGACGGCCAGCGTGTTCCCCCGCCTTTCCAGCCATGGCGAGTGCATGTCCCAGACCACCGCGCGATCTTCTCGCCGCAACACCCAGCCGTAGGCGGCCAGGGCCCTGCTTTCCGAATCTTCGTCCGCCTCGAAAGACCCTACGGCGTCCAGCGCGACGCGCACCGGCTTCTCGACGCGAAACGTCTCGTGCAACAACCGCCCGGCGGAAATATCCGAGTACGCAATCAGTCCTTTGAGGGGAGGAGGAGGCCTCCGGGCGCGCCACAGGACAAGCAGCGTCGCCGCGACAAGCAGCAATACCTGAAGCCGTATTATACCGGATCGTTTCATGCGGCCTGGACGCCTCGATACACGCTGGATACAGGAAGAAATCGTAAAAAAGACAGAATCTGCGCAGCAAATGTACGCAAAGGGCATAACCTTTCGTTTACGTATCAAGCCATCGCAAAGTTACCGAATCAAGCGAATAAGCCGGGCGAAGCAAGAACCGCGCGGCGCATTCTCCGTATCAAAAGACTCCATTCTCATCCGACAGGCGGCGCGTGTCCAATCATTTCGCAAACAGGATTCTCCGAAGCGGACAGGGATATATCGACGTGGCGTTGCGCAACCGGAAGCATCGCCTCGCCTTTATCGCAGCCGCGCTGGTATGTTTCGCCCTTGGCGCGGCGTACAACGTATTCGAATGGGTGTCTGGCGCGCCCTGGCATGTGGCGGTGGATTTCATGTACCAGATGGTGGTCGTCACAGGGTTCGCGCTGTTCTGGTTTCTGCTGGCGTATTTCCTGAAGCAACGACCGGTCGCCCCCCTCAAAATATTCTGGACCACCTTGCTGCTGGGCATACTTGCGGCAGGCGTCATCCGGTTGATGGTAGGCATTACCGGCACGGCCCCGGAGAACCTGCCGGCCAATCCCGCCTTACTGGGCTTCGAATACGACACCGGCGTTCCGCTTACGTTCGCCACGGTGGTCAAGATGCATGTGATCAGTTTCTTGCGGGCGATCTTGGCCTTTTACCTGTTGCTGCGCTTTCAGGACCTGGTGCTGTTCAAGCGCACGAAGCAAAGCCAGCGAAACTGGCGCCTCATGCTCCTCGCCATGGGCGTCTTTTCGCTGCTCGCCATTCTGAAAGACCCTGCGGAAGAAGCCGATATCGTGCAATTCGTGGCCATTATTCCGGTCATCGGCCTGATGATCCTGAACTCGTTCCGGGTATCGTGGATCGTTTTCCTCTCGTTTCGGGCCAAGGCGGCGGGCATCGGCCTCTCCGTCCTGCTTCTTCTGTTGCTCGTGGGCATCTTGCCCGCAGACGGGTTTCTGCCGGCCCATTTCATGTACATACGCCACGCCAGCTACCCCCTCGACCAATTCACGCTGGTCGCCTTGGCCTTTGGCCTGTTGTATTGCGTAACGTCGTTTCTTTTTCTGATTTTTCACCTGCCTACTACCGGAGATTTTCGGCGCAAGGTCGGGGAAGTCTCCGCCATGTACTCGCTGACGAATCTCGTCAATCAAGCGTTCGACCCCGACAAACTGCATCTCGCCATTACGAAAACCCCCGTGGAGACCGGCGTGGCGGAGATGGCCTGGCTGGCCATTGAAGACGAACGAAGCGGCTCGCTCCGCCCGCAGGTCGTGGCGGCATGGAACACCACCGCCGAGGACGTCGAAACCATGACGGACGTGGCGGCGCTGTACGAGGAACTCGAGAACCGGCGCGAAGCGGTGATGCTGCAAAAAGCCCACGAGGACCGCCGCGTCCGGGGCAATCCGGGCGACCCGATCGGCGCCATGCTGATGACGCCCCTCATCACGCGCGATACGCTACTGGGCGGGCTTTTCGTGGCCAAGGACATCGCGCAGGGATTCGAGCAGGACGATATCGAAGCGATCGGCGCCTATGCCGCCCAGGCCGCCATTGCGCTGGACAATGCACGCCTTTTCGAAGAACAGATCGAACGGGAACGCCTCGCGCGCGAGCTGGATATCGCCCGCGAAGCGCAACGCAGGCTCCTGCCGCGCGACCTGCCCGAGATGCAGGGCCTGGCCCTCGTCGCCTCCAGTATTCCCGCCTGGGAGGTCGGCGGCGATTATTACGATTTCCTGAAGCTTGACGAGGAACGGCTGGCGTTCATCATTGCGGACGTATCCGGCAAGGGCGCCTCCGCGGCGTTCTACATGGCGGAACTACAGGGCATCTTCCGGGCCACTGCGCGCATGACGCCGGGACCGGTGGATTTTCTCACCCTGGCCAACGCAGCGCTTTCTTCCACGCTCGAACGCGGCATCTTCGTCACGGCGGTCTACGGCGTAATCGACGTGTGCGCGGGCACGCTGAGCCTGGCCCGCGCCGGACATTGCGAACCCGTGATCGTTTCCCGGGACGGAGCAGGGCGTTCCGTGCGCCCGCAAGGACTCGGCCTCGGACTAAACCAGACCAGCTACTTCCGCGAAGCCCTCGAGGAAGAACATATTTCGCTCCAGCCCGGCGACACGGTGGCGGTATATACGGACGGAATCGTCGAAAGCAGGAATGGCGAGGGAACCCAATACGGACACGAGCGCCTGATCGACGCCCTCAAAACGCACCGGCGACAGGACGTGTCGACGATCTACGAAGCGCTCCTCGCGGACCTTCACGAGTACATTGGACGTACCGACTACGACGACGACATGACCCTCGTGGTCATGCAATGGAACGGCATGGAACATCATACGAACTCCCCGACGACATGAGCAATTTTTCGGTTGGATTCCGCAAGGAAGCACATATTCGCATTCTTGATCTGAATGGCGAACTGGATGCGCACACCGCATCCGAACTGGAAGCCGCGCTGCAAAAGTGCCGGGAAGAAGCACAGTACTGCATCGTCGTCAACGGCAAGCACCTGAAGTACATTTCCAGCGCCGGCCTGGGCGTATTCATGGCGTATATCGAGGAAATGCGCGAGGCCGGAGGAGACATCAAGATTGCGGGACTCCAGGCCAGCGTATTCAACATATTCGACCTGCTGGGTTTTCCGTTGCTGTTCGATATTGTCGCAGAAGAACAGGAAGCCATCCGGCAATTCGAGGCGAACCCCGGTGAAAACGCTACCTGATCCATACCCCGGCGTCGGAGCAATCCCTTCCCCCATGCCCGAATCCGAACATAGCCTTCGCGTCCCCGGCGTAACGCAGCACTTGGGCAAGGTGCGGCAATTCGTGGAGAAATGCGCGCGCGAGGCCAGCCTCCGCGAGGAAGCGATCGCACAGGTAACAATGGCCGTAGACGAGGCTTGCGCCAATGTGATCAAACATGCCTACAACGAAGACGGGCGGGACATTGCGATCCGCATCTCAACCGACGCCGAACGATTCACCGTGTGTATCGAGGACCAGGGGCGGCCCTTCCGCCCGGAACTATGGTCGGAGCCGGACATTTTCCGGATTGCAGAGAGCCGGCGGGGAGGCGGACTTGGCGTACACATCATGCGCAGCCTTATGGATCAGGTGGAATACACCAGCAAAGGCGCTACGAACCAGGTGCGCCTGACGAAATTTCGCGGCGGGCCGCCCGACCCAAACACCGAAAAAACCGCCTGACAGGCCCGAAAAGCCTTGGCCCGCCGCACACGAAATCCGCACGAAAGACAACCCATGAACAAGCCATACGAACCCCGTTCCGGCGCGCCCGCCATGCTGCTTGGCGCGATCCTGTGCGCGGTCCTGTGGGGAGCGGCGCCCGACGCGCTCCGGGAGGCGCACGCCCAAACGCCGGAAATCATGGAGCCTTCCGTGCACAAGGCGTCCGCAGGCAAGGCGTTTGCGCTCAGCCTGCTCGCCCCCGGCCTGGGCCACCGCCATGCCCGGAACGGAAACTGGGGCCGCTGGGGAACCGCCTTCGCGTTGACAGACGCAGGCTTGTGGACGGGGCTGCTGGGCGCAACCTGGCGGCGCAATCATCTTGTGGAAAGTTACCGCACCATGGCTACGCGCCATGCCGACGTCGATCCGGCGGGCAAGGATCGAACGTTTTACCTGCATGCCGCCACGTACCGGTCCTCGCAAGCGTTCACCGATGCGCAGTACCGGAACGGCGCGCCGACGGAACAGCTCGGATACGCCGCGGACCCCGCATTCCAGTGGCGCTGGGATACCGACGAACATTTTTTCCGCTTTCGCGAACTCCGCGAGGACGCCGAATCGTTGCGGCGGCGACGCAGCATACTCATTGCATCGCTGGCCGCCAACCGGCTCCTCGCCGGTATTTCCGCCTTGCGCGCCGTCGGGCGAACCAATCGGGCGGCGGCGCGTCATCGGTTCGAGACAAGGCTCGGCGCACCGCCCGCCGGAACCAACGCGCCCCTCGTGCAGGTGCGGTATACGTTCTGATCCACGCTCCGGGCCGTTTCGCAAGCGCGGGCCCGGCGCCCGCACCGGAGATTCTTCGAAACCATACGCCTGCGGCTTGACATACAACCCCTCGTTGCGGTATATTTGGAACCCTTTGGCCTTTTCTGCCGCTCGTTTCGGTCCGATGTTGCGGGATTTGCCCCGATTCGCCGGACGGCCATGCAAGCACGGCGGACAAAAAACGCCGAAAAATACATGCTCGGGTCCTTAGCTCAGTTGGTTAGAGCGCTACGTTGACATCGTAGAGGTCGATGGTTCGAATCCGTCAGGACCCACATTCCAGGAAATACGCTGAGCCAAACGACTTAATAACGACTTTGTACAGCGCGTAGCATTCGCGCGTACAGGACATCATGCCTGCCCATCACATCGCCATTACGCTCCCCGACGGATCCGTCCATCCATACGAAGCCGGGATTACGGGATACGAACTTGCCCGCAACATTTCGGCGGGCCTCGCCCGACAAGCATTGGCCGTACGGGTCAATGGAGAAGTGCGGGACCTGACCCGGCCCATGGACCAGGATGCCTCCGTGGAGATTCTGACCTGGAAAGACGCGGACGGACAAACAACCTTCTGGCATTCCACCGCGCATCTCATGGCCGAGGCGCTCGAAGAACTGTTTCCCGGCGTCAAATTCGGGATCGGGCCGCCCATCGAGCAAGGCTTCTACTACGACGTAGACGTCGGCGACCGCAAAATCGGCACAGAGGACCTCGAACGCATCGAGAAGCGGATGCGCGAACTGGCCGCCCGCGACGCAGCGTACGAACGGCAAGACATCTCCAGGGCGGATGCGATCCGGTATTTCGAGGACAAGGGCGACGAATACAAACTGGAGCTGCTCGAAGACCTCGAAGACGGCACGATTACCTTCTACCGACAGGGCGATTTCGTCGATCTGTGCCGAGGCCCCCATATCCCCTCGACAGGCCGGATCAAGCACGTCAAACTCCTCCATATCGCCGGGGCATACTGGCGCGGAGACGAGCGGCGGCCTCAGTTGACGCGCATCTACGGCGTCAGCTTCCCGAAAAAAAGCATGCTGGACCAGCATCTGGAGCGGCTGGCGCTTGCTGCGGAGCGGGATCACCGGAAACTGGGCAAGGAACTGGGGCTGTTCGCCTTCGACAAGCAGGTAGGCGCCGGATTGCCGATGTGGCTGCCGCGCGGCGCCGTGTTGCGTGAAACGCTCATGGATTTTCTGAAAAAAGAGCAGTTGGATCGGGGATACGAACCCGTCGTTACGCCGCACATCGGACGGCTCGAACTCTACAAGACCAGCGGGCACTACCCTTACTACCGGGAAAGCCAGTTCCCGCCCATGCTGGACGCCGACGACGAGGACGAGGGCTTTCTGCTGAAACCCATGAATTGCCCGCATCATATCCGCATCTACGCGAACAAGCTGCGATCCTACCGGGACCTTCCCGTGCGCTACGCGGAGTTCGGCACGGTCTATCGGTACGAACAGTCCGGAGAACTCGGGGGATTGACCCGCGTGCGCGGATTCACGCAGGACGACGCCCACATCTTCTGCACCGACGAACAGGTAAAAGACGAATTCAAAAACGTCATCGACCTGACGCTGGCGGTGTTGGGCGCGCTGGACTTTACCGATTTCAAGGCGCAGATTTCCCTGCACGACCCCGAGGACCGGGAGAAATACCAGGGAGGCCAGGCGCGCTGGGAGCAAGCCGAACAGGCTATCCGCGAGGCGGTCCGGGAAACGGGGCTGGAGGCGGTCGAAAAGACCGGCGAAGCGGCCTTCTACGGCCCCAAGCTGGATTTCATGGTGCAGGACGCGCTGGGCCGCGCATGGCAACTGGGGACGGTGCAGCTGGACTACAACCTGCCCGAACGATTCGACCTGTCCTATATCGGGGCGGACGACAAGCGCCACCGCCCGGCGATGATCCACCGGGCGCCGTTCGGCTCGCTGGAGCGATTCATCGGCGTGCTGATAGAACATTGCGGGGGCAATTTCCCGCTATGGCTGGCGCCCGTGCAGGCGCTCGTCATTCCGATTTCCGACAAGCAGCACGAATACGCCGGGAAGGTAGCCGCAGCCTTGCGGCAACGCGGAATCCGCACGGACGTGGACCTCCGCAATGAAAAAGCCGGGTATAAAATCCGCAGCGCCGAGCTCAACAAGACGCCCGTCATGCTTGTGACAGGCGCACGGGAAGAGAACGACGGCGCCGTTTCGGTGCGGCGCCATGGACAGGGCGAACAGGACACTATATCCGTCGAAGCATGCGCGGAGCGGATGGTTCTGGAAATCGCCGAAGGCAAGAAGCGACGGGCACGCACGAATTAAACATGTCTGATTACGTCCGCAACGCGCAGCGTATCCGCAAGGACGCCATGGCGACGCACGAAGATTCTCAGGCGGTACGGGATGCGCAGCGAGGTTTTTTCTGAGGGCGTCCGCACAACATCGTTACATTTCAGGGGAAACCAAACGATCCTGGCTCGCGTGCAAACGACATGGGAACACCGCGCCGTCGTTGCAAAACAGGCGCAGGCTCCGTACCCCATACAGAGGTACTACATGCAGAAGTACCACATGACGTAATCAAATAGAGAACGTAATCAAGTTAGAGAGTTCGCGGCTCGTTCCCGCCTGTCGTCCAGCGACACGCGGGGCACGCCGGATGTACTCCCTGACCCCACCCACCCAAAAAACGACAGAAGAACCATCGCTCGCAAAGTACGCATCAACGAAGATATCCGGGCCAATATGGTCCGGGTCGTAGACCCCGGCGGAGAACACCATGTGGTCTATATCGACGAGGCGCTGAAACGCGCCCGGTCGCACAGCATGGACCTGGTAGAGATCGCCCCTTCGGCGGACCCTCCGGTGTGCAAGATCGTGGACTACGGAAAGTTTCGGTACGAACAACAGAAGAAGGGGAAGGAACAGCGCAAAAAATCGCAAACCATCCAACTCAAGGAAGTGCGTTTCCGCCCGCATACGGACACGCACGACTTTGACTTCAAGACGCGCCATGCGCGCAGCTTCCTCGAGAACGGCAACAAGGTGAAGGCCTGGGTGCAGTTTCGCGGCCGGGACATCATTTACAAGGAGCAAGGCATGGCTTTGCTGAAACGATTCACCGAGAGCTTGCAGGATGTGGGCCGCATCGATCAGCCGCCCCGCATGGAGGGCCGCCGCATGACCACCATCCTGGCGCCGGACAAAAAATAGCCGCGAAACAGGCGGACAAGAATCCGAACGCCGAAACCCGAAAGGAAGTCTGGACCGGATTAGACCGGATTAAACCGACTCGGACCGGAAACGGGAACCTCGCCGATATTCGCTGCGTATTTACAGTTTACCCCTTTTTACAACACCCGTTACCAGGCATGTCCCCGCACAGCGCGGACATGCGCATCGTCCGGAAACGCTCCTCCCGAGGCCCGTGCGTCCGGCGCAACATGCTTATGCCCAGGATGAAATCGAATAGCGGCGCCCGGAAACGTTTCAAAGTGACCGGTTCCGGGAAGCTGATCCGCAAGAAGGCGTACAAAAGCCACATCCTGACCAAGAAATCAGCCAAGCGCAAGCGCGGCCTGCGCGACAGCACGCTCGTCGACAAAACCGACGCACCCCGGATGAAACGGCTTATTCAGTCCTGATCGCTCCCTTGTTCTTATGCCACGTACAGCCCACAGCGTAGCGTCCAGACGACGCCGCAAAAAAATACTCCGGATGGCCAAAGGCTATCGCGGCGCGCGATCCAAAATCTACACGGTCGCCAAGCATTCCGTGGACAAGGCCCTCGGATATGCCTACCGGGATCGGCGGCAGCGGAAGCGTGTGTTCCGCCGCCTCTGGATTGCACGCATCAATGCCGCGGCGCGCCTGAACGGCACCACCTATTCCCGTCTCACGGGGGGGCTGCGAAAAGCCAACATCGCGCTGAACCGAAAGGTGCTTGCGGATCTGGCCGTGCACGATCCGGAAACGTTCCAGCGCATTACGCAGCATCTCGCCAGCGAATAAGCGGGCGCAGCAAGATGCCCGACGACATCCTGAAAGATATCGAGTCGGAAATCATTGACTCGACGGAGGCCGCCGAAGCGTTCCGGGTCAAGTACCTCGGGAGGAAAAGCGGGAAAATCCCCGAACTGTTCAAGCGGATTCCGGAAGCGCCTCCGCAGGAACGCAAAGCGCTGGGTCAGCGCATCAACCAGATCAAGAAACGGGCCGAGGAACGGCTCGCAACCTTTGAAGCCAGCCATGCGCGCCGCTCCGTCGCGTCGGAAGCGGCGCGTATGGACCGTACGCTTCCGGGGCGGCTGCCGGCGCCCCCGGGCTCCCTGCATCCGCTGACGCACACGCTGCACGACATCGCGCGCGTGTTCGAACAGTTCGGTTTTTCGATCGTCACCGGCCCGGAAATCGAAACGGAGTGGCATAATTTCACGGCGCTGAATTTTCCGGCGGACCACCCCGCGCGGGACATGCAGGACACCTTTTTCCTGGAACCGGATCGGGTGCTCTTGCGCACGCACACCTCGCCCGTGCAAATACGCACCTTGCTCACCGATCCCCCGCCGGTGCGCGTGATCGTGCCGGGGCGGGTGTACCGCAACGAGGCGGTTTCCTACAAATCGTACTGCCTGTTCCATCAGGTGGAAGGCTTGTACGTGGACGAAGGCGTCTCTTTCGCCGACCTGAAACAGGTGCTGCGCCTGTTCGTGCAGGCACTGTTCGGCGACGACGCCCGCATGCGCTTTCGTCCCAGCTTTTTCCCGTTCACGGAACCCAGCGCCGAGGTGGACATCTGGTGGGCCGACCACGACCGTTCCAGCAAGGGCCAGCCCGGGCAAGGCCGCTGGCTGGAAATCCTCGGATGCGGCATGGTAGACCCCAATGTATTCGCCGCTGTCGATCTGGACCCGGAACGATGGACCGGCTATGCCTTTGGCATGGGCATTGAGCGCATCGCCATGCTGCGCTACGGCATCCGCGACATTCGTACGTTTTACGAAAACGACATCCGCTTCCTGAAACAGTTTTAGGGGTAGGGATGCAACGATACGACACGCCATGAACATCTCGTACAACTGGCTGCGGGAATACGCGCCCGTCGAGGAAAGCCCGGAGGATCTGGCCGAAATCCTCACGATGGGCGGCCTGGAAGTGGAGGGCGTCCGGGAAATCGGCGCGGCGCTGGACGGGGTCGTCGTGGGACGGGTAAGGCATGTCCGGCCCCATCCGAACGCCGACCGGCTCGCCTGTTGCGAGGTGGACCTGGGCGGCCCGGAAGCCGCCCGCATCGTGTGCGGCGCCCCGAATGTGGCCGCAGGACAATACGTGCCGGTCGCCACGCCAGGCGCCACGCTCATGGTGCCGGACCGCAAGCACCCCGATCAACGTACGCCCGTCCTCATTCGCAAGGCGAAACTGCGCGGAGAACCTTCGGAAGGCATGATTTGCGCGGAAGACGAACTGGGCCTGTCCGACAACCACGACGAAATCATGGTGCTGACCGCCGGGGACGGCGCCGCGCCCCGCATCGGACAACCGTTTGCGGAATACCTCGCGTCCCGAGGCATTCCGCACCGGGACGCCGTGCTGGACGTCAGCGTTACGCCGAACCGACCGGACGCCGCCAGCCACCTGGGCGTAGCCCGCGACGCCGCCGCGCTTACCGGCGTCGCGCTGCGCCTCCCGGAAGCGCCCGAACCTGCCCCTGGCGGCGAAGCAGCCCAATGCGTTGCGATCGACCTGCAAGCCCCCGAGGCGTGTCCCCGGTATGTAGCGATGATCGTGCGCGACGTAACCGTCCGCGAATCTCCCCCCTGGCTTCAGGCCAAACTGAAGGCCATTGGACTCAGGCCCCGCAACAACATCGTGGACATCACGAATTACCTGCTCCACGATGTGGGCCAGCCGCTGCATGCGTTCGATTTCGATACCCTGAAAGGGCCGCGCATTCGCGTACGGCTGACCGAGGCGCCCACGCCGTTCGCCACGCTCGACGACAAGGAGCGGACCGTGCCCCCCGGCGCCATCATGATTGCAGACGCCGAACGCGACATAGCGATCGGCGGCGTGATGGGCGGACAAAATTCGGAGGTCCGGGAAACCACGAAAAACGTGCTGGTGGAATCCGCCTGCTTCGACCCGGCGCATATTCGCAGAACGGCCAAGGCGCTGGGCCTGCAGAGCGACGCCAGCTATCGCTTCGAGCGCGGCGTGGACCCCACCGGACAGGTGCGCGCAGCGGCGCGGGCCGCCGCGCTCATGGCGGAACTGGGCGGAGGCACGGTGGTCCCCGGCATGGTGGACGCCCATCCCGCACCCAGGGAGCGCCCGCCGATTACAGTGCGCGCAACGCGGATAAACCATGTGCTGGGCGTACGCATCCCGCTCGAAACCAGCGAGCGCCTGTTGCGGAGCATCGGGTTCGACGCCGTGCGGGAAGGCGAGGGGGAAACCGCCCGGCTTCGCTGCCTTGCGCCCCCCTTCCGCCCCGATATCGAACGCGAAGTGGACGTCATCGAAGAGATTGTGCGGCTCTACGGGTATGATCGCATACCGGAGCCGACCCGAGCGGCTTCCCGTTCCAGCGGCTCCCGTTCCAGCCATGTAGTGCGCGAAACCCCCGAAACGCGCTTGCGGCGGACGGCCCGCACCCTCCTTGCCAATACGGGACACCGGGAAATGTACGCAAACAGCATGCTGCGGCTGGACACGGCGGAGCGATTTGCGCAGATTGCGGGCTATGCCGCCGGGCAGGTCGTTCGGACGCTGAACCCGATCTCCAGCGAAATGGCGGCCCTGCGCCCCAGTCTGCTCCCCGGCGCATTGCAGGCTATCGCATTCAACCGGAATCACGGGCAGCGAACCCTGCGGTTTTTCGAATTCGGCCATGTGTTCCGCCGTACGGATCGCCAGGACGATGCGAACAACCCGCACGGCGCGGACCAACACAACGCCGGGGCGGGAATCTATGCGGAGCACGAATCCTTGCTGCTGACGTTTTCGGGGCAAGCGACGGACGCGGGCTGGAATACGTCCGCCCGCCCCTTCGACTTCTTTGACGCAAAGGGCGCGGCGGACATGCTGCTCCGGCACATGCGCACGCCCGATATCCGGATGGCGCCCGCGCCCGATGCATCCTCCCTGCTGGACATCTTTTCGGGAAAGGTCCCTGTGGGAAAAATTCTGGAGATTCTCCCGGATGCTTCGGGCGACGACGCCCCGGAATACACGGTGTATGCCGTGGAATTGCATTGGACCAACCTCGTCCAGCGCACGGCGCCCTTCCTGGACCGCACCTATCAGGCCGTGGAGCGACATCCCGCGATGGAGCGAGACATGGCCCTCGTTGTGGACCGCAAGGAGCCGGCGGGCGACCTCCTGCAAACGATCCGGCGCGCCGGGGGCCGCCTGCTGCAACACGTCCGCCTGTTCGACCTCTACGAAGGCGAACAGGTGGGGCCGGGCAAGAAAAGCGTGGCTTTTGCCCTGCGTTTTAGCGCAAATCGAACGCTCACGGACCGGGAAGTGAACAAAAAGATGGCTCGTATCGTCCACGCACTGGAAAAAGCGCACGGCGCCTCGCTGCGCAGCGAATGACCCCGTTGCCCGCAGCCGCCCGGCGGCGGCGTTTTACTTGTTGATGCGATGCGCCAACTTGATAATAAGAGTGTCCCCGATACCCGAAACACGGGCCCTTTCCCACCAGACCTCTTTGCCGATATGCCAAACAGGGAGACAGGCGTCGCACCGGAACCAGAACCGGAGCCGGAACCGAAGCCGGAACCGAAGCCGGAGCCGGCCTCGCTGGACGCCTTGCGTCGTCGTATCGAGGAAGCCATCCAGACCATCAAGCAGCTGCGCGCAACCAACGCCGCGCTCGAGGAACGCGTGCGCGATCTGGAAAAACGCCCCGCCGTCCACCCGGATCACGCCTTTTTTTCGGTGCCCCGAACCCCGGATGCGCTCAAGAACGACCTGCGCTCCTTTATTGAAACGCTGGACGAACATATAGAGCAAGCACACAAGAACGCATAATTCACGCGCTGCCCGATCGACGAAAACCGGTATCTTATCGTGCCCCAGTCTATCCGCGTCCGTATTCTGAATCGCGACTATTCCCTCGAAGTAACGAAAGGGAACGAACAGCGCGTGCGCGAGATTGTAGGCTACGTCGATACGAGAATCCGGAAATTCCAGCGGGATCATCCCGACCAGTCGGATATTACGGCCCCCGTGATCGTGGCGCTGGACATTGCCGAGAAACTCTTTACGGAACGCGCGCAACGAACCGAGTCCGAAGCCGAACTGCACGCGGATATTGGAGACCTCATGGCCTCGCTGGACGAGGCGTTGTCTGCCGGGGATGCGGAGTAAGCGCGGCGGGATTGCGCCCGCCGTACAGGGACACCACGCCGAAGGAAAGCGGCTTCCGCCATGTCGCTTCGTAGCCCGCCTGCCGCAATTCGTCCAGAAAGCGTTCGCCGGACGGAAACACATCCACGGAAGCGGGCAGATACCGATAGGCTTCCGGGTTGCCGGAAAGCAGCCGTCCGACGAAGGGCAACGCCCGATGCGAGTACGCATCGGACAGCCGCCGGATCAACCCCGCGCGAGGACGGCTGAATTCAAGGATCGTCAGCGTTCCGCCCGGACGGAGCACGCGGCGAACTTCCTGTATGCCCGCCTGGAAATTTTCGAAATTCCGCACGCCGAACCCGGCCAGCGCCGCGTCGAACGAAGCATCTGGAAAGGGCAAGCACGCCGCATCGCCGTACTCCAGCGCGATGATCCCGGAAAGTCCGCGGCGCCGAACCTTTTCTCGCCCGCGCGCCAGCATCTGTTCGGAAATATCGACGCCCACAATACGCTCGGGGCGCAGGGCCGTAGCGGCAATGGCCAGATCGGCCGTGCCGGTCGCTACATCAAGGATCCGGGCAGGCGCTTCCGTGCGCAAGGAGCGAACGGCGGCGCGGCGCCACGCGCGGTCCAGCCCGAAGCTCAGTAGCCGATTGAGCAGATCGTACCGGGAAGCCACCCCGTCGAACATAACTTCGACGGCTTCCCTCTTGCCGGGGGCCTGCCCCGGCGGCGGCATGCGATGGAGCGATGTGGACAAAACGCAGCAGAAAGGATATATGGATGCACTGATCAAATCCACTTCGATCAGCGCTTCACGTACGCACGTAGCGTTTGTAATGATTCTATCAGGGCCGTCCCAGCGCCTGCGCGATGCGTTGCGCGGTTTCCTCGAACGGGCGGGGACGCCAACCCAGTTTTTCGCGGGCGCGCGCGTTGTCGTACCGGTGCATTCCGGACATGAAATGGGCGTGCGCGATCGGCAGCAGGGGCTCCGTACGGGTCACAAAAGCCGCCGCTTCCGAACAACAGGCGGCCAGCAACGCGACGGTCGGCCTCAAACGGATCGCAGGCGGCGGCGCCCCGAACGCCTCGGCCAGGCAGCGAAAAATTTCTTCCCAGGACAGGTTATGGGCCGCCAGCACGAATCGTTCGCCGGTTTCCCCGCGCTGCATGGCGCGCACCATGCCGTCCACCACATCCAGCACATCCACCACGCTCGTACCGCCGATCGGAAACAGGCGCATCCGTTTTCGACGAATCTCATCCACCATGCGCCGCGTGTTTTCCCCTTTGCGGCCCAGCCCGAAAATGAGCGAAGGGTTGACCATCACCGCATCCAGCCCTTCCGCAACGCCCCGGCGCACCTCCATTTCCGCAAGGTACTTCGAATACCCGTAGGTACTGCTCGATCTGGACCGAAGCCATTCCGCCTGCTCGTCCAGCATGCCGTCGGGACGGGTAGCGCGCCCGAGCGCCGCCACGGACGACACATGCACCAGGCGGCGGACGCCCCCGGCAAGGGCGGCGTTCACCACGGCGGCCGTACCGTCCACATTGACAGACATCATGCGATTTCGGACGCGAGAAGAACCGAACCCGATATTCCCCGCCACATGATACACATACGCTACGCCCTGCATCGCCTCGCGCAGCGTCAAGGGGTCCGTAATGTCTCCAAACGCATGCTCGACCTCCTGCGCTGCGTCCCCCAGTACATCGAGCCGGGAGCCGCGTCGCCGAAAAACGCGGACGGGAACGCCCTCCTGCGCCAGGCGCCGGGTCAGCGCCGCCCCCACGAATCCTGTGGCTCCCGTGACGAGGGTGATGGACATGCCGCTACGCTATTTCCAGAAGGAGATCGCCCTTGCCCACCGTATCGCCCGGCGCAACGTGCACCGCCTGCACCGTACCCGCTCGTTCCGCACGCAATTCGTTTTCCATTTTCATGGCTTCCAGCACCAGTACGCCGGTTCCCGCCTCCACGACGGCGTCCGGGACCACCGCGACGGACAGCACCATGCCGGGCATGGGCGCATATATTTTGTTCGTGTCGCTGGCTGTCGTCCCGGAACCTCCGAACCGTTCCAGCAAAAGCGCTCGCTCGCTTTTCAGCGTCACCTCAAACGTATGTCCGCCAATCCCGATGCGCTGCCAATCCCCGGATTCCTCCAGCACTGTCGCGACATAACTCGCGCCGTCCAGCAGCAAGGCGATGCGCGCCCGCCCGAGGTGCTCGTACGAAAACGGGACGATGCGGCCATCGCAGGCAAACCGGTCCGCATCCACGGCGATCTCCATCGTCCGCCCGGCGCATTCCGCCTGGAAATGCTCCAGAATATGTTTTGTCACCTGTTTTGCCGCCTGTTTTGCCGTCATAGTTCGGATCGGGAACGCAATTTCGTAATATAAGGATGTTCTGATCAAAGGATGCACTGATCAAATCCACTTCGATTAGTGCATCCCAAAATCGCTTCGCGCAGGATATCGCGTGGATGCGCCAAGGACATCTGGCTGCTATGGAACATGTAGATCATAGGAACGGCCCGGACGGCCAGGACAGCCCACAGGGGCGCTCGCGCGCGAAGAGACTGGCCCTGTGGGCGATCCTGATCGCAGGCGCCCTCTTCTTTTCTCTTGTGCTGCGCGAGGCGGCGGACCCCTACGGCGACCAGCCCTACATAGAGATCACCCATGGAGACCATTCCCACTATGTGCCGCCCGACCGGGACCCGAAGGTTTCCATCAGCAAATTCCCCCGGGTTCCGCCCGGCCCAAACGAAATCATCACCCCGGAAGGCCGCATCGTCCCCAAGGAATAAAGGATGCACTGATCAAATCCACTTCGATCAGCGCTTCACGTACGCAAGTAGCGTTTGTAATGATTTCATCGTTAAAATCACCGGAAACCCCGGCGTGTTGCGTCGTCGGTGTCGTGAAGCGCCCTTCGGGAGGCATTGAGGAGCGCGCTGGCTGCGTCATTCCTCATTACGTGGGGCCTACCACAGCGCCTTGACCAGCATTTTGAGGTTCCGGCCTTGTTGCGGCATGATGCTTTTTACCTTGGAAAGATGGTCCCGGTATTCGGCGTTCGTCGCATTCTCCACGCCGATATCGAAGGTGTACAAAAGACGGCCCCGCGAAAGGTAGTACTGCGCATACGCCCCGAACACGACATAGCCGTCGGTCGGTTCTTCGAACGCCCCGAGGCGATCCTGACGCCGCGCCGCCTCCGCAGAACCGGATAGCCGGATCTTCCCGCGGGCGTACGCCGCTTCGAAGCGCCCCCGCAAGGGAGGAATGAGAGACATCGGCTCGTCGTCGTCGACCAAATCCCCCCGAACATACGCGCCCGACCCGGAAAGCGTGACGGAAGGCGACATCCGCAGCGCAAAGGAAGCCTCCGACCCCGTCATGCGGACCGAAGCGCCGGTTTGCTGATATACCGCCAGCAGGGTGCGCACGCTGATCTCGCCCGTATTTCTGGGGTACATGTAATCCCGGATATGGTAGCGATACGCATTCAGCGACCCGGAAAAACGCTCGCCGCGGTATTCCGCAAACGTCTCGAAGCCCAACCCCTTCTCGACATTGAGGTCCGCATTGCCTATTTCGAAGGTGTAGGCCGCCAAATGAGGTCCTGTCGAAAAAAGTTCTTCGATCCCCGGCATGCGAACGGAGCGCACGCCGCCCAGCCCCACGGAGAAACGGTCGCCGAAGCGCCGAAAGAAACGAAAAGAACCCGAAAATCCTCCGGTGGTCCGGTTGCGGATCCGCCCGGCGCGCGTTTCCTCGCCCAACGCGAAGCGCCCGCTGGCGCGGGGGCGCACGGCGCGTATATCGTAGCGAAGCGCCCCCTGAAGCGACAGATTCCTTATATTGATATCCTGATACCGATACGCCGCCGCCATCCATTCCCGCGAATTCGGCGTGAACGTAAATCCGCTGGACGCATTGTTGCGGTATCCGCCCCAGAGGCTCGTCACCCGGTTTTGCCGGCGGCCATGGGTGCGGGCCAGAATCCGGCCGTAATACGACAGGAGGCCAAACTCAATGCCCAGCAACCCGCTCGCTTCGTACTCCTGGTGCAGATACCTCGAAAAAGACCCCTCGAATTCGAGATGCGAGAACCGGGGGACCACATCCAGAAGCAGGCCCTTCGCCTTCAGATACCGGCGGGATAACTCAATGTCCACGCCTTTCGGGTGCGCCCCGACGAATCCGCCCGGTATCCCGTACCGGGAGGCGTAATAACTGCCTGAAACGCCCGCATGTCCCCATTCGCCGATGCGGCTCGCCCCGACAGAACCGTTTCCGGTGGTCAACGCGGTATTGGCCAGGACGCCGACCGGGGTGGATACGTCCCCCGCCTTGCGCATGCTGCCGTCGGCGCGCACCGCAAAACCGCCCGCCGGCGCCTCCACGCTGAACCCGCCCGAAACCCCGTTGTTGGCGGATTGCCCCTGGAGCACGCCCACGGCATGCGTCTCCGAAGGCATACCCACAGGTATATACCCGCGGACCGCGTTCACCACGCCGCCCAGCGCATTCGATCCGTACAGCAGCGCCGCCGGTCCGCGCACCACCTCGATCCGTTCCGTCATCAGCGGATCTATCGCCACCGCATGGTCGGGGGAGGTGGCGGACAGGTCTCCGGTGCGTCCGCCATCCTCCATGACCAGCAGCCGCTCGCCGCCCAACCCCCGCAGCACCGGGCGAGCGGGAGCAGGCCCCATGGATCGCATGGAAATGCCGGGCTCGTTGTCGAGCGTTTCGGCGATCGTCGAGCCGAGATGCTGCCGAAGCCGCTTGCCCTCCATGTCCATATCCGAATCCCGGAGCGCCTCGGACGCACCTTGCCCCTGCACGACGACTTCGCCGAGTTGAATCGGGGAAACCGGCATGCGCAGCACGACGCGGGACGTATCCGGCCCGGGGCCGCCCACCGAAACCCGACTTGTCAGCGGCTCATAGCCTATGCGCCAGGCTGTGAGCGTGTAGACCCCGGGCTCCAGAAAACGAATCTCGAAACGGCCGTGCCGATCCGTTCTGGAACTGCGGTTGCCTTCCTCCGCCAGCACCTGGGCATGGCGAACAGGCTCCCCCGTTTCCGCATCCTCTACAGAGCCCGAGATCACCGCCGTATGCTGGGCTTGCAGCGTACCGACCGCCGCCAACGCACAGCACGCTGCAAGCCCGGCCCGGCACATAAGCGAGTAGCAGCTACAGCTACAATAACGCATGATCCTTGCTATTCCACCTTAACAGGAATATCGGGCGTCGTGAAATCGGCGTGCCCGTCGTGCAAAAGCATCACCCGTATCGCGGTGTCGCCCGCCTCATCTCCTTGCAGCTCAAAGGTCCACCGACCGGGCTGTTCGACAGTAACGATTTCGCTTCCCTGCACATTGACGCCCAGGGAAAATTCGTCGTCCAGTTCGTCGGCATGCACCTCCTCTCCGTCATGGTCCAGAAACTCTACGGTGATGACGCCGGTCTTTTCGCCTTCCGCAACGGTCAGCGATCCCTCGACTTCGGCTTCCAGCACCGTAACGACCTCGTCGCCACCCAGAACAAGCGCAACGCCTTCTATTTCTTCGGCATGCTCGTCATGGTCGTCTTCTTCGGCGGGATTGCTGCAGGCAGCCAGCCCGCTCGCGATAAGGGATACGAATAAAATAACGGCAATGCCGTACAACCTTGTTGAAAACATGGGTCTCCTCTGATTTTTCAGTGTGTCTTGCAAAAACGCCGTCGGAACGGCGCATGAATCGAGTCAAGACGACACGGGAGGAGCACGGATCGGGCGGTAGAAAAAGGAACGAACGACCGGTACGGAACCGAAGGCGCGGGCCGCCATGCGGACCGGAAACCGCGTCGCCTGGAGTTGATCGGGCGCCGACGCCGTGAGCGAACGAAATGCGCACAGATCGCACGCAAAACTATGCGACGGCGTCTGTTCTTCCACCAGAAAATCGGTGGACATGCCCGCAGAACCGCCCTGCGCAACCTCGGCGGCCTCCCCGTGCACATGCGCCAGCGAGCGAATATGCGACAAGTCATGCCCGAACGGGGCCGCCAACGCGCCGCACAACAGCACGGCGAGCAGCAAGATCCCCGATCGTTCGGTATGTGCGCGCAGCGAAAACATCTATTCCGGATTCCGTGGGCCGCGTGGACGGGCGAACGCAGAAGCCCGTTCGTTATGCCTGGCTAATGATTCTCTGATTAAGCAGGCTCTCAAGTCCGCTTCGATGAGAGAATCCAAACATAAACTATTTTAACGTCACAATCCTGTGCAAGGTTCAGGATACGCGGAGTACGTCCTCATTACGTCCTCAACGCGCAGAGGCGAAGCGCACGGCAAGGAATAACGAAGCCGGCCACCTCGCCGTCTCCCTGTATCCTCATGCGGGTCCCGCATACAAGGGATACTCGGCCTCGACGTTACCGCTGGCGATATCCCGGAGTTTGCGGCGCAAAAGGCGGCGGCGAAACGCGCTGATGCGGTCCAGGAACAAGACGCCTTCGAGGTGATCCATCTCATGCTGAATCACCCGCGCCGCCAACCCGTCCGCCTCAAGTTCTTGCGGCTGAAACCGGCGGTCCAGATACTTTATCCGGATGCGTTCGGGACGACGGACCGTCTCCACGATATCCGGAATAGACAAACATCCCTCGTCGAATTCGCTTTGCTCGTCGCCCTCCTCAATAATTTCCGGGTTGACGAACGTCATCGCTTCCGGCGGATGCTCCCGGGCCTCGACAGGCCGTAGTTCCGGCGCCAGGTCGGCCACGAAAATGCGCTCCGGGCGGCCCACCTGCGGCGCGGCCAGGCCAATGCCCCGGGCGCCCCGCATCGTTTCTATCATATCGTCGATCAGCTGGCGAATGCTTTCGCTGTCGCCGGACACATCGTCGGCGACGCGCCGGAGCACGGGATCGCCATAGAGGCGGACCGGAAGAATCATGGAGCCGGGCAGGACGCCGGGTCCTGCGTTTCGTCTATGTAATCCTGAAGAATGACCGCCGCCGCTGCGGCGTCCACGCGCGCCTTGTCCTGGCGGGCTTTCTTGCGGACGCCTGCACGGAACAGCAGTTTTCTGGCCCGCACCGAGGAATGCCGTTCGTCTTGCATCACCACGTTTTTTTCGGGAAAACGCTGGGCCAGTCGGCGCGCAAAGGCCCGGACAACCTCTGTCGCCGCGCCTTCCTCGCCGGACAACGTCAACGGCCACCCCACCACGATCGTATCGAATCCGGGATGCTCCTGCAAGCGCGCCAGCTCCTGCAACGCGTCCTCGATGGAATACGCTCCGATCGATTGCGCATACAGCCGAAACGGATCGGACATGGCCAGGCCAACGCGCTGTGCGCCGTAGTCAACGCCGACGATGCGGGGCAATGCGTCCATAGCAACCTTACGACGGGTTGGCGGCGTTCGAATTGCTCGAATTGCTCGAAGCGCTCGAATCGCCCGCAGCCTCGCCGGAGGCCGCGCCGTCCGACGGCGACAAGGGAACCTGCAAGGCCTCTCGCAACCGCTTGCCCGGCCGGAAGCGCGTCTTGCGGCGAGCAGGTATGAAGACCGTCTCGTTCGTCCGCGGATTGCGCGCTTTCGACCTCGGGCGGGTTTTCTTTACCTCGAACACCCCGAATTCGCGCAATTCGATGCGCACCTCCGGGTCCGCTTCCATCATCATGTCGCGGAGCGCATAAAGCACCGAGCGCACCCAGGGATCCGCCTTGTACACCGGCTCGCCCATAGATTCGGCAACGCGCCAGGCCAAGTCTTTTCGGGTTTTCGTATTGGATGCAGGGGGCATAAACGTAGCGCCTAACGCGCTATTATGTATACACTTAAGGATGCGAACTACAGTGTACGAAAAAAAGCGTGCACGATACAAGGCCTGACAGGAAGCCCGGGCAAAAAATTATTCCTCGAACCGGTACACGCCGTGAATCCCGTCGATGCGCTTGAGCCGCTCGATAAGCCGCCGAAGATGCGACAAATCCGTCACCGAGCACACGATCGTGCCCTCGAATACGCCATCTACAGAATCCACCGTAATCGAGCGAATATTCGTTTTCAGGTTTTTGGAAATCACGGTCGTGATGTCGCTGACGATGCCCACGCGATCCTCTCCCATCACCCGCAAGCCGGACAGGAAATGCACGTCTTTCTGCCTGCTCCACTCGACGGCGACGATGCGGTCCGGGTGATTCACGAGCAAGCCGGGGGCGTTCCGGCAATTCACGCGGTGAATCTTGATGCCGTCGCTGCGGCTTATGTACCCGAATACATCGTCGCCGGGAATCGGATTGCAACAAGGCGCATACCGCGTCACGATATCCGTATGCAATTCCCCGTCGATTTCGAGCGCCGGACGAGCGGTTACCTGGGCCGAATCCAGAAAATTCTCGTAGCGTAGCCGCAGGCCTTCCTGTTCGGCGGGCGCCCCGTCCTCTTCCTTGCGGCCGGGCGACTCGTTCCGGACGAATTTCACGAAATCCTTCGCATCGAAAAGCCCCGTCCCGATCTCGTAAAACATTTGCTGGGCGTTCGGAAACTTGAGCCGGTTGGCCACCTGCCGCAATTTCTGCTCGCCGACATGCAAGTTGGCCCGCCCCAGTTTCTTCTTGAGCGTTTCCCTGCCCAGGTCGATGCTGCGGCGGCGTTTCTCGTTGATCGAATGCCGTATTCTGCTGCGCGCCTTGTGCGTAACGACGAACTTTATCCAGTCGGGGTTCGGCGTTTGCTTCTTCGACGTAATGATCTCCACCTGATCGCCGCTCTGGAGTTTGTACGAAAGCGGCGCCATCCTGCCATTCACTTTCGCCCCGATGCAGTGCATGCCTATTTCGGTATGCACCTGAAACGCAAAATCCACCGGAGTCGCATGGCGGGGCAACGTCATCAGGTCCCCGTTGGGGGTGAAAATATAGATTTCTTCGTCGTACAGATTCAGCCGAAACTCCTTGACGAATTCCGTGGCGTGCTCTGGATCGGGATTCTCCAGAATATCCCGCACCCAGTCCAGGAATTGCTCCATCCCCCGGTCCCGGTCGCTCACGGCCTCCTTGTACTTCCAGTGCGCCGCCACGCCGCGCTCGGCAATGGCGTGCATGTCCTCCGTGCGAATCTGCACCTCCACCCGTCTCCCCGCCGGACCCAGCACCGTCGTGTGCAAGCTCTGGTACCCGTTGGATTTGGGCACCGATATGAAATCCCGAAAACGTTCCGGCAACGGTTTGTACAAATCCGTAACGATCGAATACACCCGCCAGCAATCTTCCTTCCCCTTCTTGCCGGCGCTTTTCAGGACAATGCGAATGGCCAGCAAGTCGTATATCTCTTCGATGGGCTTGTCCTTGCGCTTCATCTTCCGCCAGATCGAATAGATGTTCTTCGACCGGCCAACCATCTCAAACTCGAAACCATCGTTCCCGAGGCGGGCCTGCAACGGTTCGATGAAGCGGCGCACATAGCCGTTCCGCTCGCCTTTGGAGGCCTGCAGGCTTTGCCCGATGCCGCGGTATTCCTCCGGGTGCAGGATTTTCAGGGAAATGTCTTCCAGCTCCGCCTTGATCGCGTTCAGGCCAAAACGATGCGCGAGCGGCGCAAAGAGGTCCAGGGTTTCGCTCGCAATCTTGAGTTGCTTCTGCCTTGGAAGGGACCCGATGGTGCGCAAATTGTGCAGCCGGTCCGCAAACTTGATAAGGATGACGCGGATATCCGTCGCCATGGACAACATCAGCTTGCGGACATTCTCCGCCTGGCCCAGCTCGCGGCTCCAGGAAAACCCCCGTATCTTGGTCAATCCATTGACGATATCCGCCACCGTATCGCCGAATTCTTCCCGTATAAGGCCCAGGGAAAACTCCGTATCCTCCACGGTGTCGTGCAACAGCGCCGACGCCACGCTCACATCGTCGAACCCGATATCCCGGGCCACGATCGTAGCGACCTCGATGGGATGCGTAATGAAGCGTTCCCCCGAGGCGCGTCGGTCGTTGCGATGCGCCCAGTAGCCCAACCTGAAGGCGCGCCGAACCATGTCCTCGTCCACGGAATGCAGGGATTCCCGACAAACCGCCAGCAGATCGTCCAGTTCGGCCTCGAACTCCGGCTCGACCTGTACGTCGGCATGACTCAAGATGGGTGAAGCGCGCAACACGATAGCAATGGGCGGCAAGCGAACGGAACAAAAATGGATTAGGCGGCGTGTCGTTAAGTAGCCGCTCCAAATGGCTTAAATCGTCCTGCTTTCGTGGGGTTTCCGGTGAATCATTTCCGTGCGTAGGAAGCGAAAGAAACAGGCGATTGTGAACTTTTGGAGAATATTGTATTATGTGGTTGTGAAGGCGTCTTGAGAAATGTCTGTATCTCAAGGTCAACAAGAACCGCGAGCGGCGACAAAAACGCGAACAGCAAAAGATGAGCGCGAACGAAATCGCAACGCCGGGTCTACGGCAATACAAGACAGAGACGAAGGATATGGGTGCAGGGCGCGGAAGCCACGATAGCCCCCCCCCCCCGCACCCACGTGATACGATGGATGCACAACGCCCCTATACCATGTGCAAGCGATCCGGCGGCGGCCCGGCTACGCTTGCCGCGCCAATACGCGCCCTGATCGTCCGCCTGATTACCGGGGCCCTCCTTGTTGCCCTTGCGTCTGACGCACAGGCCCAGACTTCGACCGCCAAGGTTCGCGTGGACTTTCTGAATAGCGCCGGGACCGCGGGATTCTTCGCCTGGCAGGAGGGAAATGACGCGAACAAGACGTTACAGGTCCGGGTCCGGGTGAGCCCGGTGCAGTCTGCCCCAGTCCCCTTCAGGCTCTGTTTCTCCGGGAGCGCTGAAGCTTCGGCGGGAGCGGCGACGGAAGGAGAGTACCTAATCCGCGACGCGGACGGAGATAAACCCATTCAACTTCCCGCAAGCGGTTGTATACGGGGCGACATTCAGGCGGGCCAAAATGGATGGTCCCGCAGGATGGAGTTACTAAACGACACTGAGGACGAGTTGGAAGAGAAGATCATCGCCACCGTTTCCGAGCACCCGAGCGCTCCGCTTCCTGCAGGCGTCGCAATCAGCGCGGAAAACTCCTCGGCAACGATCAGGATTTTCGACAACGACCCGACGCCCGTCACGCTGTCGCGGATCGGCGCCGTGGGGGCCATTGACGAGAACAAGGGCAAGGCGACGGTCGAGGTCAAACTGGGTCGGACGCTCTTCTCCCAGGAACAGGCGACAGTGCCGCTGGCAATCTCCGGAGCGTCCCAGGGATCGCACTTCAATCTTGCCCACAGCGGCACGGGCGTGACGCTGAACAAAAGCGCTCCGTACAGTTCCCAGAATCCGGGGGTCGTTTTCAAGGGCGGGGGCGCCCAAAAAGCGACGATCAGAATCACCGCACAGGACAACACGGACACGGCTGCCCGCATCCTTACGGTGGATTGGGGCAGCAGCGGTCCCGTGACCGAAGGCATGAGCCAGGGCGGCGTGACCCTTGTATCCGGCGGGGTGGACATCCCGATAGCAAACGACGACGGCCTGCCCAGCCTGAACGTCCTCGCCGGCGCCCCGGCGAGCGAGGGCAACGACGCCACGTTCACCATCTCCACGACGCCGAACGTTATGGACTCCGCCCCCGACGCCGACCTCAACATCCGGTTTACCGTTTCGGAGGAGGGCGGCTACGCCAGCCAGGCGAGTCTGGGGGACCAAACAATCACCCTGCCGTCGGGGACCTCTTCCAAAACATACACCGTGTCCACGCAGACGGACAGTGCGGACAAAACGGACGGCTCGGTCAGCGTGACCCTCCAGCCCGTCGCCGCTGGCGCTCGGCACCGCTATCTGGTCGGCGACGGCACAGCGACCGTTCGAATCGTCGACGACGACGCAACCACGGTGACGCTGGCCGCACCCTCGGGCAATATCTCCGAAGGCGGCTCGAAGACCTTGACCGTGTCGCTCAGCCGCGCGCTGATTTCAGGCGAAAGCGCGGCCGCGCCGCTCTCGTTCGGCGGCAGCGCCGGCTTCGGAACGGACTATACGCTATCTGCGCCCTCCAACCTGCCCACCGGCGTCGCCTGGTCGAACCTGACGAGCTCCGATCTGACGAACAGCCCTCCGACCGTCACCTTCACCGGCGGCGCAGGCGCGTCGAGTTCCGCCACGGTCCGCATCGTCGCAAAAAAGGATCCGCACATCGAATCGTCGGAATCGATAAGCGCAACGCTCGGGACGATCACCGCCAACGGGCTTGGCGGCGGCGCAAACGCCGCATCCGGTTCCGTGAGTTTCAATCTGCTGGACGCCACCAAACCGAACGTCAGCGTCAGTGCGCCTGCCTTCGTCGTCGAAGGCACAGACGCCCGATTCACCTTCACTGCCGACAAGGCGCCGATCTCGAACCTCACCGTCAATTTTCACATTGGCGCCGTGGGCGGTTATGTGGACGGGAGTAGCAACAGGGGCAACAAACAGGTCGAAATCCCGGCCGGAAAGACCACGGCTACGTGGGATGTCCCGACCGTTGCGGACGCGGTCGACGAACCCCGGGGGAGCATCACCGTCACGGTGAAGTCCGGCACGGGCTACAAACCGATGACGGGCGCCACCGTGAAGGCGGTGCAAATACGGGACGACGACCCCACGACGGTTACGCTCAGCCTCAACGGCGGCCAGGTCATGGAGTGCTGCAGTTCGCACTATGTGGACCTGTTGCTGACCCCGGGACGCCTCCTCGACGGCAACGAAGAACTCACTGTGCCCCTTATTCTGTCGAACACTACCGGAACACCGGCGTATCGAATCGAGTTGCAACGCAGCTATGGCAGTGACGACACGTTCGACAGTGCGACGAACACGGTGACGTTCCGGGAAGAATCGGGAGTAGACACGCAGCGCATGACGCTGCGCATAACGGCCGTGTACGACAGCCGCAGTAACACCACGGATGAAGTCCTCACGGTGAACATTCCCACCTCGTCCGCGAGCGGCACGCCCCAACTCGGCGTCACGAATCTCGACGGCGGCGCGAGCGGTTCGCGCACGGGCGACGGCGTGATTCGGTTCCTGGACCAGGACGTCAAGAATACGGTGGGCGTTACCGGCGGCAGTGCGGTAACGGAAGGGACCGCCGCCAGTTTCACCGTGCAGCTGGACGGGGTGCCGCGCGACGATATCCTTGCGAAGGTGCGCCTCGAACAACAAGGGAACTTCGCCGCAACCTCGAACCTCAACCAGCGGAGCATCGCATTCCTCGCCGGCGGCCCGAGCAGCAAGACCTTCACCGTGGCGACCACGAACGACGAGGACGACGAAGCGCACGGCCACATCCGGGCCATCGTGGTCGCTGCTCCGGCCAAATACAACGTGGCCACGACGCCGAACAACGAGGCGACGGTCACGGTGAACGACGACGACGATCCGCCTGCGGCGACCCCGGTTGCGACCTTCTCGGCGGAAACCGCCGAGGTGGACGAAACAGCCGGGACGGCTTCCGTAAAGATTGCGCTCTCCCTCGCCGCACCGACGGCGCTCACGTTAAACTACGCGCTGTCCGGAACCGCTACACACGGCCCGGACTACTTGATCGACGGCGTCACGGGCACATCCGGAACCGTCTCGGTCCCGAAAGACAGCACGTCCGCCGTGATTCCGCTCTCGATCACAAACGACGCAACCGCCGAGGGCGACGAAACGATCATTGTCACCCTGACGGATGGAACGGGCTACTCGGTCGGCACGCCAGGCAACGCCACGCTCACCCTTGTCGACGACGAGCCGGTCGTGTCCATCGCTCCCCCGGGGCCCACCGCCGTCGAAGGTACGGAGCTGGCCTTCACCGTGCGTACGCGCGCACCCGTCAAAAAGGACCTCATAGTAAACACGGAGGTGATACAGCAGGGCGATTTCGTCCCGGCGGAGGATTTGGGCGACCAGGAAATTATTATCAAGTCAGGAGATCAGTCTGCGATCCTGATATGCCCCACCGTCAACGACCAGCTCGACGAAGACGACGGGATGGTCCTCGTGACGATCAAGGCCGGAAGCGCCTATGTGGTCGCAGCATCTCCCGCAGACTCCGCGGAAGTCGCCATAACGGACAACGACGACCCGACCTCGGTGATCAGCATCTCCGGCGGCGCGGCGGTGGCCGAAGGCGACGACGCCTCGTTCACCGTGACCGCGCAGCCCATCCCAACCGCCGACCTGACCGTGAAACTGACTGTTACGCAGACCGGGGACGTTGCCGCACAGGGCGCTACCGGAGGCAAAACGGTGGTCGTCGGCACAAGCGGCTCCGCAACCTATACGGTCGCCACCACGAACGACGACGCCGACGAACCCAACGGCAAAATCACCGCAACGCTCAACGACGGCGAGGGCTATACGGTGGCGGACACCCCGAACAACGCCGCGAGCGTGACGGTCAACGACAACGACGATACCATTCCGGTGATCAGCATCTCCGGCGGCGCAGCCGTGGCCGAAGGCGACGACGCCTCGTTCACCGTGACCGCGCAGCCCACGCCCGCCGCCGACCTGACCGTCAACCTGACCATTGCCCAGACTGGAGATTTCGCGGCGCAAGGCGCCAGCGGGACCAAAACCGTCGTCATCGGAACAAGCGGTACGGCGACCTACGCGGTCCCCACCATAAACGACGAAACCGACGAAGCCAACGGCAGCATCACGGCGACGATTAACGCCGGCGTGGGCTATACGGTGGCTGATCCTCCGGGCAACGACGCCTTGGTCGCCGTAAACGACAACGACGAACCCTTGCCGGTACTCAGCATCTCCGGCGGCGCAGCGGTGGCCGAAGGCGACGACGCCTCGTTCACCGTGACCGCGCTACCCGCCCCGGTCGCCAACCTGACCGTCGCACTGACCGTTACCCAGACTGAAGACTTCGCCGCACAAGCCGACGCCGGAGACAAAACCATCGTCGTCGACGCAAGCGGGTCTGCTTCCTATACGGTCGCTACCGTAGACGACAACGCCGCCGAAGCCAACGGAAACATCACAGCAACCCTCAACGACGGCGCGGGCTATACGGTGGCCGATCCTCCGGGCAACGCGGCGAGCGTGGCGGTCAACGACAACGACACCCAGACAGGAACGCCGGAAATAACGCTGTCGGCTTCCCCGAATCCCGTGGGCGAGGGCAGCTCCGTGACCGTTACGGCCTCCATCAGTCGGGCGTTGCCGAGCGCCGTCACCGTTCCGCTTGTTTTGACGGCGGGGTCGGCGGAAACAGGCGACTACGGGGCGCTCGCCTCCATCCAGATTGCGGCGAACCAGACCAGCGGCGCCGGTACGATTACGACCGCGCAGGATAGCGACGCGGACGACGAAACGTTCACCGTAGCGCTGGGCACGCTCCCGGGTACTGTAACGGCCGGAACGCCCGCGCAGGTCAACTTGCGCATTACGGACGACGACGCGGTCACCCTGCCGGAAGTAACGCTGTCGGCTTTTCCAAACCCCGTAGACGAGGGGAACGCGGTAACCGTGACCGCTACCCTTTCGCAATCGCTGGCCAGCAACATAACCATTCCGCTGGCGTTGACGGCGGGGTCGGCGGAAACAGGCGACTACGGGGCGCTCGCCTCCATCGACATTGCGGCGAACCAGACCAGCGGGACGGGCGTGATCTCCACCGTGATGGACGACGATACGGAGGACGAAACGTTCACCGTGGCGCTGGGCGCGCTCCCGTTCGGTGTGACGGTCGGAACGCCCTCGCAGGTCAACCTGCGCATGACGGACCTCACGGACGTAACGTCGATAGAAGCTCCCGACGACGAAATACCCGCGTCCTTCGCGCTGGAGCAGAACTATCCGAATCCGTTCAATCCGTCCACGACCATTGCGTTTGCACTGGACAAGACGCAACGCATCACGCTCTCGGTGTACGACATGCTTGGCCAGGAAGTGCGGCTCCTGCTGGACGGCGTACGACCGGCGGCCCACTACCGCGTTCCGTTCGACGCATCGGACCTGGCCAGCGGCACGTACCTCTATGTCCTCCAGACAGAAGAACAGGTCGCCGTCAAGACCATGGTCTTGCTCAAGTAGGAACCTCCTGTCTCCGGGAGCACGAACGTCGCCGCCCTGGATTTGTCTTTGGATGTGTTTTAGGGCAAGCCCCTGCAAGACAGGGACTTATCTCCTTGTAAGGCGACGACAGGGACGTATTTCCCTGCAATGCGCCGGGTGCTTAAATTATTTAGGCCAACATTTCGCCGGGTTAAATTATTTAACCCGCTTGCCCGGCGCCACTCCGTCGCCTATCAAAGCCGCATCTCAGGCTTTTTCCTTGTCGGCTTCCGCAGCGGCGTCATGTGTGGCGGACGGATCGGAAGGGGCTTCGGCGGGTTCCGCAGCAGCGTCGTCGGGTGGGGCGGACGGATCGGAAGAGGCTTCCGGGTCCGGAACAGAGGACTCGGCGGCGCCAACCGCCTCGCTATCGCTCGCGGCTTCGATCGCCTCCTCGGCAGGCGCGGCGGATTCCCCTGCCACATCCCCGGAAACAAGATCTGCATCCTCGGCAACATCCTTAACCCCAGTATCGACAGCCTCCGGCCTTGCAGACGCAGCGGACTCCCCTGCTGCATCCCCGGCAACATCCTTCGCCCCGGTATCGACAGCCTCCGGCCTTGCAGGCGAGGCCGATGCGCCAGCGCGACGACGCCCGCGCCGCGTCCGCCTCGTTTTCGCGGGTCCGGCGCTGGCCGCCGCATCCGACGCATTGTAATCCACCAGTTCGACGACCGCCATAGGCGCCGCATCCCCTGCGCGACGGCCAATTTTGACCACCCGCGTATACCCGCCCGGACGCTCGCCGATCTTGCCAGCCACTTCGGTGAACAGCGTCGTGACAGACTGCTTGTCCCGCAGGCGCCGAAACACCTGCCGCCGGTTATGCTGCGAATCGTCCTTGGCCCGGGTAAGAATAGGCTCAATGAATGTGCGCAACGCCTTGGCCTTCGGCACCGTTGTGGTCACGCGCTTGTGCGTAATCAAGGCATTGCCCAACGAGATGAGCGTGGCCTTGCGATGGGATGCGTTGCGCCCCAGTTTATGTCGCTTTTTCTGGTGTCTCATAATAGCGGGTCATAGTCAGGACATAATCGGACGGCATGCGCCGGTCACGCCTTTTCCTCTTGCTTGGCCTCAATCATGCCGAAATGCAAACCCCGATCACTCAGTACATGAACCAGCTCCTGCAATGATTTGCGTCCGAAATTCCGGAATTTCAACATTTCCGATTCCTCGCGGCTCACCAGGTCGCGTATATCCGTGATATTGGCGGCTTTCAGGCAGTTCTGTGCGCGCACAGACAGCTCCAGATCTTCTACCGGCTGTCCCAGCAATTCCCGAATGCGCTGCGCTTCCGTATCGATGACTTCCGGCTTTTCGACAGGAATCGCCGGTACGACATCCATGGAAATAAACATGTTTATGTGATTCCGCAACACGGTCGCGGCCTGCACCAGGGCGTCCTCGGCAGATATAGAACCGTCCGTTTCGATATGTATCGCAAGGTGTTCATAGTCGATCTTCTGTCCGACGCGCGTCGGCTTGACCGAATATTTGACATTGCGGACGGGCGTAAAGATCGCATCCATGGCGATCACGCCAATAGGATCGTCCTCGCGCTTGTTCTCGTCGGCAGGAATATACCCTCTGCCGCGCTCAATGCGCAATTCGATATTCAGCGTGACCTTATCGTCCAGGGTAGCAATGTGATGGTCCGTGTTGAGCACTTCGTACTCGTTCGCGGCAGCGCCAATATCCCCGGCGGTAAACGTGCCCGGCCCCTTGATCGCAAGGTGAATGCTGCCTTCTTCCGTTTCGTCGGTCGAGCGAAAGCGCACCTCCTTGAGATTCAGGATAATATCGGCGACATCTTCGGTTACGCCTTTGATCGTTGAGAATTCATGCTGCACGCCGTCGATCTGCACCCCCGTGACGGCAAAACCGCCCAGCGACGACAAAAGCACGCGACGCAGCGCATTTCCGATCGTTACGCCGTATCCGCGCTCAAGAGGTTGTAGCGAAAAGGTCCCGGAAGATTCCGATGCGTTTTCAATCTGAATGCCCTCTGGCATATGGATTACATAATGGCTCATGGGTTCTCAATCAGTCAAAGTCTTTCGAAAGGGGAAGGTAGACGTCGCAACAGGCAGGGTGGCCAACATCGTCCGACAACTACTTCGAGTACAACTCGACGATGAGTTGCTCGCGAATATTTTCCGGAATGTCTTCCCGGGCCGGCATGTCCAGCATCTTGCCCCGGAGCTTGCCGCGATCCACCTCCAGCCAGGCGAACGTCCGGCGGCTGTCCAACGCCGATTCCACGATCGGACGCAGGGAGCGGCTTCTCGGGCGAACCGCAACGATATCGCCCGGACGCAGCTGCGCCGAAGGAACATCGACAATCCGGTCGTTCACCATGATATGGCCATGGTTCACCAACTGGCGGGCCTGCCGCCTCGTACGCGCAAAACCGAGCCGGAACACCGTATTGTCCAGCCGGGCCTCCAGAAATTTCAGCAGATTCTCGCCCGTGACGCCTCTTTTGCGGGACGCCTTCTCGAACAGGTTGCGGAACTGGCGTTCCTGAAGACCATAGGTATGCCGCGCTTTTTGTTTTTCCTTGAGCTGCACGGCGTACTCGCTATCCCTGGACCGACGATTCTGTCCGTGCTGACCAGGCGGATACGCCTTGCGCTCAAGCGCCTTGCTCGGACCGAAAATGGGTTCCTTGAAGCGCCGGGCGATTTTCTGTTTGGGGCCTCTGTATCGAGCCATGTATCGCTATTGGGTATGCTGACTTGCTGCTATCGTTGTCCGAACGGCGCCCGTTATACGCGGCGGCGTTTCGGGGAACGGCAGCCATTGTGAGGAATGGGCGTTACGTCCCGGATGGAAGAAATATCGAGCCCGGCCCCGGAAAGCGCCCGAATGGCCGACTCTCGTCCCGAACCAGGGCCTTTCACATATACGTCCACGCGCCGCAACCCGAGGCCATGCGCCTCTTCCGCGGCGGTCGAAGCCGCTACCTGGGCCGCATACGGCGTATTCTTGCGGCTGCCCCTGAAACCCATTTTTCCGGAGCTGGCCCACGATATAACATTTCCGTACTGGTCCGTCAGCGTCACGATCACGTTATTGAACGTGGCCTTGATGTGCGCCTGACCATTGGCTTCGACAATGACGTTGCGTTTGCGCGACGAGCGCCCGGAACGTCCCGATTTTTGCTGCTTTTTCGCCATATACTGTTACAGGTACAAGGGCTGAGTGTGCGAGGAAGCGAGGGCAGGCGATTACTTCCGCGGGGCTTTCTTCTTGCCGGCCACGGTCTTCCGCCGACCCTTGCGCGTACGAGCGTTCGTGCGCGTGCGTTGTCCGCGCACGGGCAATCCCCGGCGGTGCCGAAGCCCCCGGTAGCAACCGATGTCCATCAAGCGCTTGATGTTCATCTGCACTTCCGAACGCAATTGTCCTTCGACAAGGTACTCGTCTTCAATGAGGCGGCGTACGCTTCGGGTCTGCTCTTCTGTCCAATCGCTCGGACACACATCGTACTTGATGTCGATGCGATCAAGAATTTTACGGGCGAGAGAACGCCCGATCCCGAAAATCGAGGACAACGCAATTTCTCCGCGTTTATGCGGAGGTACGTCCACTCCGGCTATTCGAGGCATAGGATTTCAGGTCTTCCTTGGTACGGCTGAGGCGGCCGGGGCGGCCGTTCGAAAACGCCGCGCCCGCAACGCAAGGGCGTCAACCCTGTCGTTGCTTGTGCTTCGGGTTCTTTTTGTTAATGACGTAAATGCGGCCTTTGCGACGGACGATCTTGTCGTCGGAACTCCGCTTTTTGACACTGGCGCGAACTTTCATGGGCTCGGTCGTCGGTCTTGTTCACGAAAAATGCAAGCGATAGCCGTTACATAACGCCTATCGCTTGCTCAGGTTCATAAATTTTGTATGCAGGTTGCGATTCGGGGTCAACCCCAAGCGCCTCTTCGATATACGCAAAGGTGCTCAACACCTCGGCCTCGTCGGAACGCACGGCCACCATGTGCTCGTAATGCGCGGCGGCTTTGCCGTCCGCCGTCCGAATCCCCCAGCCGTCCGCGTCCACGCCGATCCGGGCGGTCCCCAAGGTAATCATGGGTTCGATGCATAACGTCATGCCGCGCATCAAGCGAGGTCCGGTGCCCGGCTCGCCGACATTGGGGATATTGGGCTTCTCGTGCAATTTCTTGCCGATCCCGTGGCCGACGAGTTCCTGCACAACGCCATACCCCCTGCTTTCGCAATGCTCCTGGACGGCAAACGAAATATCTCCAACCCGCTGCCCCGCCATGGCCTGCGCAATGCCCTGATGCAACGCACCGTACGTCGCTTCGCATAACGCGCGATGCTCGGCGGATATTTCTCCGACGGGAAAGGTGTAGGCGCTATCGCCGTAATAGCCGTGGAGCCGTACGCCGCAATCCACCGACAGCACATCCCCTTCCTGAAGCGGTACGTCATTCGGAATGCCATGCACCACGGTGTCGTTTACGGAAGTGCAGAGCGTTCCGGGAAAAATCAGGTCGCCCACGCGATAGCCCTTGAACGCCGGTTCGCCGCCGCGGGCGCGGATGAACTCCTCGGCAATGCCGTCCAGCTGGCGCGTCGTGACGCCCGGCGCAATGTACCGTGCGACCTCCCCAAGCGTCTGACCGACAAGGTCCGCGCTTTTTCGGAGACGACCTGTTTTGTATGCGCTTTTGGACAAAGGCATGGGTTTAGGAAGCGACATGGAGGCTGCCGGCGAACGCTACAGGCGTTACATATACCGGCCTCGCACGCGCCCGCTTTTCATGAAGCCATCGTAATGGCGCATCAGCAAGTGGCTTTCGATCTGCTGAAGCGTATCCAGCGTAACCTGCACAAGAATCAGCAAACTCGTTCCCCCGAAAAACATGGCGAAACCGGGCGATACGCCCGCCTGTACGGCGAAGGCGGGAAGAATCGCCACCAGTCCAAGGAAAATCGACCCGGGCAGGGTGATTTTCGTCAGAATATTGTCGATGAATTCGCTGGTTTGCTTGCCCGGCCGGATCCCGGGAATAAATCCGCCCTGCCGCTTCATGGTGTCGGCCATTTCCCGCGGGTTCACGGCGATGGCGGTATAGAAATAGGTGAAAAATACGCAGATCACAAAAAACACGGTCGAATAGCCCCAGCCGAAAATGTTCGAAAACCAAATCCCGAATTCGACCATGAACGCGCTGTCGGGAAAGAACGAAGCCATCGTCGCCGGAACGAACATAATGGATTGCGCAAAGATAATGGGCATGACGCCCGCCGCATTGACGCGAATCGGAAGGTACTGGGTGGCGCCGCCATACACTTTGCGCCCCACGACGCGCTTCGCATACTGCACCGGAATGCGCCGCGTGCCTTGCGAAACCAGCACGACGCCCAGCGTCACCAGCGCCCATATGCCAATCTCCATCAGGAAAATGAAGAGGTTGCCCGCAAGCGTGAACTCATTGAACAGCGCATTGGGCAAAAAGGCGATGATCCCGACCATAATGACAATGGAAATGCCGTTCCCGATGCCATTTTCCGTAATGCGCTCGCCCAGCCACATCACGAAGATGGTGCCTGCGGTCAGCACGATCACCGTTGAGATCATGAAAAACGTGGAATTAATGACGATAGCCTGCCCGGTGGCTCCGTATTGCAGGTTGATCGCATACCCGATAGACTGAAACGCCGTAATGCCTACGGTGCCGTACCGCGTAAGCTGCGTAATCTTGCGGCGGCCTTCTTCGCCTTCGCGCTGCAGTTTCTGGAAATACGGAACCACCGCGCCCAAGAGCTGAATGATAATGGAGGCGGTGATGTACGGCATGATGCCGAGCGCGAAAATACCGGCCTGGCTGAAAGCCCCGCCCACGAACATGTCCAGAAAACCGAAAATGTCGTTCGACGTGCTGTCCGCATTGACGTTCGCCAGAATGCCGGCGTCCACGCCGGGAAGCGTCACGTAGGCGCCCAGTCGATACACGAGGAGCAACCCGATCGTGTACAGAATCCGGCGGCGGAGTTCCTCTATCTTCCAGATGTTGCGTACGTTCTCGGCGATGCTTGCCATAATGAAATACCGGGTGAAAAGTCGTTTCCGATCCGTACGTTAGCCAAGCACGGCAGCCGTGCCTCCGGCCGCTTCGATCTTTTGTTTCGCCGCGGCGCTAAACGCATGCGCAGTCACCGAAAGGCCTTGCGGGGCTTCGCCGTCGCCGAGAATTTTAATCCGGTCGGCCTTGCGCGCCACGCCAGCGGCCACAAGCGTCTCGGGCGTAACCTCGGCCGAGACGTCGATGCGCCCTTCCTCCACGAGGCGGGCGATCCAGGACAGGTTGACCGGGCGATATTCGACGCGGAACCGGTTTCGGAACCCGAATTTCGGCACGCGCCGCTGGAGCGGCATCTGCCCCCCTTCGAACCATGCAGGAATACGGGCGCCCGCACGGCTCTTTTGCCCTTTCGTTCCTTTCGTGGAACTGTGGCCGCCCTTGCCCGAACCTGTGCCGCGGGCGATGCGCTTCCTCTTTCGGGTAGCGCCCTTAACCGGTTTCAGATTGCTGAGGTCCATGATGCATTTCGACTGAATGTCCCTCCCCGACCAACACGTCGGGGAAAGCAGAACGCCTGAGCTCCAACGAGTCAGGCTTCGGTTACGGTAACAAGATGTCGAACCTTGTTGATCATCCCGCGCAGTTGCGGAGAGTCCTGGTGTTCGACGCGCTGGTGCATCCGCCGGATGCCAAGCGCTTCAAGGGTGCGCACGGTACGCTTCGGCGAACCGATTGCGGATTTTGTCTGGGTTACGATAAGTTTGCTTGCCATATCCTTTTCCATCTGTTCGGGGCCTCGCAGCCAAAACCGGCGACCGTTTATCCCTCGAACACTCTTTTGAGCGAAATACCGCGGCGTTTGGCGACTTCCATCGGGTCCTCGATCTTTTCCAGCGCCTGCATGGTGGCGGAAACCTGATTGTGCGGATTGCTGGACCCCAGCGACTTGGAAAGAATATCCCGAATGCCGGCGCATTCCAGCACGGCCCGTACGCCTCCCCCCGCAATCACGCCCGTCCCGGGCGAGGCGGGTTTCAGCAATACTTTGCCCGCGTCCTGCCGCCCCACGACGGGGTGGGGAATCGTGTTGTCCTTGAGCCGAACGCGCACAAGGTTCTTCTTGGCGTCCTCCGTGCCCTTGGAAATAGCGTCGGAAACCTCGTTCGCCTTGCCGAGACCGGCTCCCACCGTTCCATGCCCGTCGCCTACCACCACGACGGCATTGAACGAAAAACGGCGACCGCCCTTGACGACCTTCGCCACGCGGGAAACGGACACAAGCCGTTCCTGCCAATCCTGACCCTCTGCCGCTTCGCGGCGGCGGTGCTCCTTTCGTGCTGCCATGCGAAATATGAATATGAATAGGTGTGCTGAATGTGGTGCGAGAAACTACAGGTGCAATCCGCCTTCGCGCGCGCCGTCCGCCAATGCGCGTACGCGCCCGTGATACCGATATCCGTTCCGGTCGAACACAACCTGCTCAATGCCCTGGTCGCGCGCCCGCCGGGCGATATTCGCGCCAACCGCCTTGCTCACCGCCATGGGCGTATCCCCGGCCGCGTCGGACTCCTTGCTTGAAGCCGCCGCCAGCGTAACGCCTGCGCGGTCGTCAATCAGTTGTGCATAGATGTACTTGTTCGAACGAAATACGGAAAGGCGCGGGCGCAAGGCGGTGCCAGCCACCTTCGCACGCATGCCGCGCTTTACGCGACGTTTCCGTTCTTGCTTTTTGTGCGACGCCATGGTTCCTGTCCGATACGCAAAAGATGCTTGATCGTTGAAAAGAAGGTGCGAATTAGCGGGCGGCGGTCTTTCCGGCCTTGCGGCGAACGTATTCGCCCACATAGCGGATGCCCTTGCCCTTGTACGGCTCGGGCGGACGAAGCGCCCGGATTTTTGCGGCGACCTGCCCGACAATTTGCTTGTCGATCCCTTCGATCGTAACGATCGTGTTCTGGCCCCGCTGGGCCTCGACGCTCACGGAGACCGTGGTCGGCGGCACAAAGTAAATCGGGTGCGAAAAGCCCAGGGCCAGTTCCAGGACGCCGTTGCTTACCGCAGCCCGGTACCCGACGCCAATCACTTCCAGTTGTTTTCGATACCCTTTCGTAACGCCTTCCACTGCATTGCCGATCAGCGAACAATACAACCCGTGCAGCGCCCTGTAACGCTTCTGTTCGTCGGAGCGGCGGACCGAAATCGCGCCCTCCTCGTGCGTCACCCGAATTTCGGGGGAAACCTGCACGGACAAGGCGCCTTTGGGGCCCTTGACCGTCACGAGATTGTCCGCCGAGATGTCCACGGATACGCCGTCGCCGACGTCAACAGGTCTGTTGCCTATTCGAGACATATTGCTTTTTCCTGGAGGTTCACGGTGAATGGGGTGACGGCGCCGCCGTAGCGGGACGCCTTGAAATCAGTACAGATACGCGAGCACCTCGCCGCCAATATGCGCCCTGCGGGCTTCCTTGTCCGTCATCATGCCGCGCGACGTGGACAAGATGGCGATCCCCAGCCCGTTCATCACGCGCGGCAATTCATGGGCGCCTACATACCGCCGCAAACCCGGCGTGGACACCCGCTTCATCATGCGAATGACCGGCGCGCCCTTGCCGTCGTACTTCAGGCGGACCCGCAGGAACCCCTGCTTGCCGTCGTCCACATTCACGTAATTGCGGATATAGCCTTTGTCCAGCAATATCTGCGTGATGGCTCGTTTCTGTTTCGAGGCAGGTATATCCACGTATTTGCGACCGGCCTGCTGGCCGTTGCGAATGCGGGTCAGGTAATCTGCAACCGGGTCTGTTATGCCACTCATAATCGTCTTGAATCGAAAAACGTTACCAGGACGCCTTGCGTACGCCGGGTATCTTGCCCGACAGCGCCATCTCGCGAAAAGCGATGCGGGAAATTCCGAAATCGCGCATGTATCCGCGCGATCGGCCCGTAAGCGGGCACCGGTTGTGCAACCGTACGGGACTGGCGTCCCGAGGCAGTTTCTGCAAACCAACCCAATCCTCCGCTTCTTTGAGTTTGCGACGCCTCTCGGCGTACTTCTCGACCGTGCGCCGGCGCTTTCTTTCGCGCGCCATCCAACTTGTTTTCGCCATAGCGTTAACGATTTTTTCGTGTTTCTTGCCGTGCGGGCGTCTGTGAAAAAGGGACGGTCAAGCGGCGGCGCGTTCTTCCCGTCGCACGAACGGCATCCCGAGTTCCTTCAGCAACGCATGGGCCGCCTCGTTCGCGGCCGCCGTCGTAACAAACGTGATGTCCATCCCGCCGATCCGGTCAATCTTGTCCACGTCGATTTCCGGAAAGATGATCTGTTCCCGAATGCCCAGCGTGAAATTCCCCCGCCCGTCGAAACTGCGATCCGACACGCCGCGAAAGTCGCGCACGCGCGGGAGCGCCAGCGTAATGAGGCGGTCGACGAACTCGTACATGTGGTCGCCGCGCAACGTCACGTAACAACCGATCGGCATGCCCTGCCGCAGTTTGAAGTTCGACACGCTCTTGCGCGCTCTCGCCACCGTGGGCTGCCGGCCCGTAATGCGCCGCAATTCGTCCACGGCGTTGTCCAGCGCTTTCTTGTCCGCAGAAGCATCCCCAACTCCCTTGTTCACCACCACCTTCTCGAGGCGAGGGACTTGCATAATATTGCTGTATCCGAGCTGCTTCATCAGCGCCGGAACAATCTCCGTACGATACCGCTCCTTAAGTCTTGGCGTGTAAGTCATCTGTTCTCCTGAGCAAGGTGTGGCGAAACCATGGCCCGGCAGCCGGGCACAGGCGTCACGAAAGCTCTTCCCCCGTGGATTTTGCATAGCGGACCCATTGGCCGCGGCCTGTTTCCATATCCGTAATGCGCTTGCGGCCCACGCGCGTCGGATTGCCGTCCGAGGCGATAGGTTGTACGTTGGACACATGCACCGGCACTTCTTTTTCGATCCGGCCTCCCTGGGGGTTGGCGCCGCTTGGTTTTTCGTGATGAAAACGCAGGTTGACCCCTTCTACGATCACGCGCTGCTTTTCCGGGAACGTCACGAGGATTTTCCCTTCGTATCCCCGGTAGTTGCCCGCAATCACGCGGACGCGATCCCCCTTCTTCACATGCATCTTCTTGTGTGCGTTGTGTTTTTTCGGCATGGTCGTCAAAGCACCTCCGGGGCCAGGGAAACAATGCGCATATACCGTTTTTCGCGCAATTCGCGGGCCACCGGCCCAAAAATACGGGTGCCGCGCGGCTCGTTCTGGGGATTCAGAAGCACGGCGGCGTTTTCGTCGAAGCGGATATACGAGCCGTCCTTGCGACGCACCTCCTTCTTTGTGCGGACCACCACCGCCGTAGACACTTCTCCTTTCTTGACGGCGCTGCCCGGCATCGCGGATTTTACCGTCACGATAATTCGATCGCCGATGCGCGCATAACGCCGGCCGCTTCCGCCTAATACGCGAATGCACAGCACCTCTTTGGCGCCGCTGTTGTCCGCTACGGCAAGTCTTGACTCCTGCTGAATCATGGCTTCGCTGAGAATATGGGCTACCGGGCCCGTTCAATGACTTCGGCAAGACGCCAGCGCTTGTGCTTGCTGAGCGGGCGCGTTTCCATGATGCGCACGGAATCTCCCCGTTTCGCATCGTTGCGCTCGTCATGCGCCATCAACTTCGTCGTCTTCTTGATGAACTTGCCGTATATCGGATGCTTGATCTGCCGCTGCACCGCCACCAGGATCGTTTTGTCCATGCGGTCGCTGATAACCACGCCGATGCGCTCCTTGCGCGACGGGCGGCTTGCCGGCGGCGCCGCAGCTGCTGTTGTATCTGTGCTCATCGTCTTTTCTTCCGGTTCAAACTTCGTTTTCCTGCTCGCGAAGGATGGTTCTCAGCCGCGCAACGAGGCGCCGCTTGCGACGCAGCAACGTGGGATTTTCAATCTGCGCAATGGCATGCTGAAAATGCAGCCTGCGCAGCTGGTCCTCTTCCTCGTCGATGCGTTTCCGGACCTCCTCCTGGCCGAGTTCGCGAATTTCGCTGGGCTTCAACATGGCGCGTTCCGATGTAATCGTTATCGTCCGACAGATTCCGTGGGTTGATAATCCGGACGAGAGACAAATTTCGTCTTGATCGGCAACTTGTGCCGGGCAAGCCGAAGCGCTTCCCGGGCCAATTCTTCCGAAATGCCCCCGCCAATCTCAAACAGAATGCGACCGGGCTTGACATTGGCGGCCCAGTATTCCGGAGAGCCTTTGCCTTTCCCCATGCGGGTTTCGGCAGGTTTTTTCGTAATGGGCTTGTCTGGAAAAATGCGAATCCACACCTTCCCGACACGCTTCATGCGGCGCGTCATGGCGATACGGGCCGCCTCGATTTGCCGGCTGGTAATGCGTCCGGGCTCGAGGGCCTTGATGCCGAAATCGCCAAAATTGATGCTGGCGCCCCGGTGCGCATTCCCCTTGATGCGTCCTTTCTGGTACTTGCGGTATTTTGTCCGCTTCGGCGTTAACATGGCTACAGGCTATCTCGAATTTCTAATGACGGAACAGGCGGCGAAAAGGATCAGGACGACGAATCGGCGTTTCGGCCCCGGCGCCCACGGCGCTTGCGGGCCGGCGGCTGAGACTGCTGCTGCATCTGCTGCCGCTGCGCCTGGATATTTGGACTCAGGTCGGGCTGACCAAGAATTTCGCCCCGGTATATCCATACTTTCACGCCGATAGAGCCATAAATCGTGTGGGACGTAGCCTGGGCAAAGTCGATGTCGGCGCGGATCGTGTGCAGCGGCACGCGCCCTTCGAGATACTGCTCGGTGCGGCCCATCTCCGCGCCGCCCAAACGTCCCGAAACACGGATGCGAATGCCTTCCGCGCCCATGCGGATGGCCGACGTAACCGCCTGCTTCATGGCCCGACGAAACGAAATGCGCCCCTCCAGCTGCTGCGCCACATTCTGGGCAACCAGCTCGGCGTCCAGCTCAGGCCGCTTTATTTCGTTGATGTTTATCCGAATGTCCTCCTTGTTCGTCAGCTTCCTGATCTCCTCGCGGAGCTTCTCCACCTCGCTGCCGCTGCGACCAATGACCACGCCGGGACGGCTCGTATGCAGCGTCAGCACCACGCTTTTCAGCGTGCGCTCGATGACGCAACGGCTTAATCCCGCACGACGCAGGCGCGTCGCAAGATACCGTCGAATTTCTTCGTCCTCAACAAGTTTTCCTGGCAAATCCCGCGTGGCGTACCAGTTGGAATCCCAACCGCGAATGACGCCTAACCGAAATCCGACCGGATGTGTTTTCTGACCCAAAGCTTTTCTCTTTTTAGCGTGTCATGTTCGTGGGGTTATCGATGCGCTTCATGCGTCGTCGTCCGGCTCGCTCGGATCGCCCGGATCGGCGTCGCCCGCGGTCGCCACCACCACGGTCAGATGGCACGAACGTTTGAGTATGGGGTGCGCGCGTCCGCGAGACACTGGACGAAAACGTTTCATGCGCAACCCTTCGTCCGCCCGTATCTCCTTGACCACCAGGTCGTTCTCTTCGAACCGGTCGTCCGGGTTTTTGTCCATCAGGTTGTACACGGCGGACTGAATCGTCAGTTCGACCGGCCGGGTTATCCGGTGCGGCTGATAGTGCAGAATGCTGAGCGCATCCGCAACCGTCTTGCCGCGAACAAGGTTGATCACCGTACGCATCTTGCGAGGCGAACTGCGAATGTGCTTTCTGATGGCGCGTGCTTCCATAAATCGTCGTGCGTCTCGATGCATCCTGCGCGGCGGCAGGCAAGAGCGCGGCTTGCGTGGTTATCGTTTGCGCTTGTCTACGTTCTTCCCGGCGTGCCCTCGGAAAGAACGCGTGGGGGAAAATTCGCCCAACTTGTGGCCCACCATGTTTTCCGTCACATAGACCGGAATAAATTGCTTCCCGTTGTGCACGGCAAAGGTATGCCCCACGAATTCCGGGGTAATCATGGAATCCCGACTCCAGGTCTTGACCACCTTTTTGGAATTATTCTTGTTCAGGGCGTCCACCTTGCGTTGCAGCTTGAAGTGAACGTAAGGTCCTTTGCGTAACGAACGTGCCATGTTTCTGTAATCTGCTCTCTCCGAAAGCGGCCGGGCGCGAAACAGCGCCTATCGGCCTCGCCGCCGGACAATGTACTTGTCGGATTGCTTGTTTTTCTTGCGTGTCTTGTACCCCTTGGCCGGGACGCCGCTCGGAGAACGCGGAAGCCCGCCGGACGCCTTGCCTTCCCCGCCGCCCATCGGGTGGTCGATGGGGTTCATCGCCACGCCGCGCGTCTTGGGGCGGACGCCAAGCCACCGCTTGCGTCCGGCTTTCCCGAAATCGATGTTCATATGATCCATATTGCTCGCCACGCCAATGGTCGCCATGCACGCCGCAGGAACAAGGCGCGTCTCGCCCGAAGGCAGTTTGAGCGTGGCGTATTTCCCTTCGCGGGCCATAAGCTGCGCGCTGGCGCCGGCCGAACGAGCCAGTTGCGCGCCCTTGCCGGGGCGCATCTCGATCGCATGCACTTGCGTGCCGAGGGGAATGCCAGACAACGGAAGGCAGTTTCCTGGTTCGGGGGGCGCATCCGGCCCGCTCTGAAGCGTCATGCCCACCTTCACCCCATCGGGGGCGATAATATAGCGTTTTTCGCCGTCGGCATAGGCCAGCAATGCAATGCGGGCCGAACGATTCGGATCGTACTCGATCGTAGCCACCTGCGCCGGAATGCCCTGCTTGTTGCGCTTGAAATCGATAATGCGATACCGGCGCTTGTGGCCTCCGCCCTGGTGGCGCGTGGTAATCCGCCCCGTGTTATTGCGTCCGGCCTTGTGCTTCAACGGAGCCAGCAACTTTTTCTCGGGCTTCGACGACGTAATGTCGTCGAACGCATCGAGCGTATATTGCCGCCGGGCGTTGGACGTCGGTTTTACTTTCCTGATGGCCATGGCTATGCGCGATCCTTTCGGGGAGTATTAAACCTGTTCGAAGAAGTCGATCGGCTCGGAGTCCGGGTGGAGCGTGATAATCGCCCGTTTGCGGCGCGCAGTGCGTCCCTGCACGACGCCGCGTCGGGTGCGTTGATTGCGCTTCTTGCCCCGGATGATACAGGTGCGAACTTTTTTGATCGAAACGGAGGGATAGCGCTCCTCTACGGCTTTCCTGATTTCAACCTTGTTGGCGTCCAGCCGCACCTCGAAGGCATAATGGTTCCCTTCCATCAGCTTTGTCAGCTTCTCGGTAACCATCGGCTGGATGAGTATGTCGTTACGCATGGCGATCTTTTCGATTCGTTTGCAGCGCCGCGGCTCAGGCCGTAGCGTTTTCGCTGGAACCCAGTAGCCGGGTCAGCAGCGTCAAGGCGCCCTCCTCAAGGACAACCACATCCGCATTGAGAATGTCGAGCGTAGAAACATGCCGGGCTTCCTTGACCCGGACGCGCGGCAGATTGCTGCTCGAGCGATACACCGCCGGGCTATGCGTTTCCGTAAGCACAAGCACCTTGTCGCCGGCGAGGCCCATGGTCTCCAGTAAATCGGCCAGCTTGCGGACGCTGGGCTGCTCGTACTGCAAATCGCCCACGATGCGCAATGCATCGTTCTTCGCCTTGTAGCTCAGCGCAGATCGGCGGGCAAGGCGACTTGCCTTTGCATTCATCTTGAAACGGTACTGCCGGGGACGCGGCCCGAAAAACGTCCCGCCGCCCCGACGAATCGGCGACGTAACGGCGCCCGCGCGCGCATGGCCCGTCCCTTTCTGGCGATACAGTTTCCGCGTGCTCCCCCGCACCTCGCCGCGCTCCTTCGCTTTATGCGTTCCCTGCCGTGCGCGGGCCTGTATTCTCCGCACATCCAGCCAGATCACATGGTCGTTGGGCGCAATGGCGAACACCGAGGGAGCCAGCGGCGCCTCGCGCTCCGTGGCGCTCCCGTCAGAACCGAAAACCTTAACATTCATAAAGCATCCGAATGTGTTCGAACCTGTGCGTTTTCGCGGGATACGCAGCCCGCACAAAACGCGTAGTGGATTTTTATTGCTTTTTGTGAACGGTGACGACGCCTCCCCTGGGACCCGGCACGGCGCCCTTCAGCAAAAGCGCATGCTTTTCGCCCAGCACCCGAACCACTTCGAGGTTCTGCACGGTCGTGCGTGCATTCCCCATGCGCCCTCCCATCTTCATGCCGGGAAATACCCGGGAAGGATCGGAAGATGCGCCGATAGACCCGGGCGCGCGCTCCCGATTGTGCTGGCCGTGCGTACGCGAACCCACGCCCTTGAACCCGTGTCGCCGCACCACGCCCTGGAAACCTTTCCCCTTGGAAATACCCACGACATCCACGATGTCCCCCTCTTCGAACACATCGCTCACGGCGATTTCGTCCCCAAGCGACAGCGCATGCCCCGCAAACTCGCGGCGAAATTCGACCGACTTTTTCTTCGGCGAGGTTCCGGCCTGCTCGTAATGACCTTGCCGGGCCCGCGTGGTTCGGGAGGGCTTGCACGCAAACGCCGCAAGCTGCACGGCGTCGTACCCATCCGGCCCCTCGGCGGACTTCACCTGGGTGACCACATTCGGCGTCACTTCGACGAGCGTACAGGGAATGTTATTCCCCATCTCGTCGAACACATTGGTCATGCCCACTTTTTTGCCGATCAACGCGCCCATGTCGCTACTGTTTTTGAATATTCACCGTGACCGTGCCCTCGTAGGGCGTAGTCGGGTTGAAAACCGGGTTCACAAGCGCCGCCGGCGCCGAAAGCGCAACCTGCGAGTCGCTCTGAAACACATACGTGAACGGCAAGTTGGCGCCCGTGTTAATCGTCAACGTAAGGTGGCGCGGTCCGTCGTCCACCGCATACGTTCCGGCAAGCTCCAAGTCCGGGCGGCCCGAATCGTCCTTGTAATCCACCGTAAGCTCAAAGGCAGGGGTGTCCCCCGCTTCCATCACGGCGACCAGGCTGTTCACCAGCGCAACGAATTCCGCCGACTGATCTCCTGCGCTGTCCTCAATGCCGGTAGCCACCCAGGTCCCGACGAACCGTTCCGCATCGGTAGGCCCGTCGTCGTCGTTCGAATCGCACCCGGCGGACAGCCACGACGGCAACGCCAGCAAGGCCAGTACACCGGCTATGGAGAGATATCTGCGCATCATGGGTCTCATATCGACGATTTTGACGATCTTCAAGCGACGTCACACCTTGATTGACACATCGACGCCGCTCGGAAGCTCCAGCTTCATAAGCGCGTCCACCGTTTTGCTGCTGGTGGACAGGATATCGATCAGGCGCACGTGGCTTCGCGTCTCGAATTGCTCTCGACTTTTCTTGTCCACATGCGGACTGCGCAGCACCGTATATACCGACCGTTTCACGGGAAGCGGAATCGGGCCGCTTACCACGGCGCCGGTGGACTTCACCGTACGGAGTATCTTGCTTGCGCTCTTGTCGATCAGTCGATGATCGTACGATCTGAGCTTGATGCGAATTTTCTGATTTAGCGCCATAATCCTTGTTTGTCGTCCCCGCCGCCCGCGTTTTCGCCAGCAGCGCGGCAGAAATATCCCGTGCCTCCTAATCCAGTATCTTCGACACCACGCCGGCGCCCACCGTACGGCCGCCCTCGCGAATTGCGAACCGCAATCCTTCCTCCATCGCCACCGGCTGAATCAGCTTCACTTCAAACTGCGTATTGTCGCCCGGCATGACCATCTCCACGCCCTCGGGCAGTTCGATATCGCCGGTCACGTCCGTGGTGCGGAAGTAGAACTGCGGACGGTAGCCCTTGAAAAACGGCGTGTGACGCCCTCCTTCCTCTTTGGACAACACGTACACCTCGCATTCGAAATGGCGGTGGGGCTTAATGGAGCCCGGCTTGCAAATCACCATCCCGCGCTCGATCTCTTCCTTGCCGATGCCGCGAAGCAACAAGCCCACGTTATCTCCGGCCTGGCCGGAATCGAGCAGTTTCCTGAACATCTCTACGCCGGTCACCGTGGACGTGAGTTTCTCTTCCTGCATGCCGAGAATCTCCACCGGGTTGCCCACATTGATAACGCCCCGCTCGATCCGCCCCGTGGCGACCGTGCCGCGGCCCGTAATCGAGAAGATGTCTTCTACCGGCATCAGGAACGGCTTGTCCATCTCGCGGACAGGCGTCGGAATGTAGGTATCCACGGCGCTCATCAACTCCATCACCTTGTCTTCCCAGTCCGTTTCGCCGTTCAGGGCGCCGAGGGCGGAGCCTGGGATAATCGGCGTATCGTCGCCGGGGAATTCGTACGTATCCAGCAGCTCGCGCACTTCCATGTCCACGAGTTCCAGCAATTCCTCGTCGTCGACCAGGTCTACCTTGTTCAAAAACACCACGATGTAGGGAACGCCCACCTGACGGGCAAGCAGGATGTGCTCCCGGGTTTGCGGCATGGGTCCGTCGGTGGCCGCCACGACGAGAATCGCGCCGTCCATCTGGGCTGCGCCCGTCACCATGTTCTTGACATAGTCGGCGTGCCCCGGACAGTCCACATGGGCGTAATGGCGTGCATCCGTTGCGTATTCCACATGCGCCGTAGCGATCGTAATGCCGCGTTCGCGCTCTTCGGGGGCATTGTCGATAGAATCAAACGAACGAATGGCGTTCGCCGGATCTTCCACGCGACGGTTCAGAACCTGCGTAATCGCTGCCGTCAGCGTAGTCTTTCCGTGATCCACGTGTCCGATCGTGCCTATGTTCACGTGAGGCTTACTGCGCTCAAAAGTTTCCTTTGCCATGACTGAATGCTCTGTTGGGCGATAAGGTGTTCGGTTAAAACGGTTTCAGTGAAAGTTGCCTGGCCGGCGGCTATGCCGCAACGGCGTCGGCGCTGGACGAAACAATCTCCTCGACGATGCTCTTCGGGGCCTGTTCGTAATGGTCGAATTGCATCGTGTAGATGGCCCGCCCTTGCGTAATGGATCGAAGGTCGGTGGAATACCCGAACATCTCCGACAGCGGAACGGACGCCGTGATGCCTTGCGCATCCTGGCGCGGAACCATGCTTTCGATGCGGCCCCGGCGGCTGTTCAGGTCGCCGATCACATCGCCCATGTATTCCTCGGGCGTAATCACCTCCACCTGCATGATGGGTTCCATCATGACGGGGGAGGCGCGCCGGGCCGCGTGGCGAAAGGCCATCCGGCCTGCAATCTCGAACGCGTTCTGGTCGGAATCCACATCGTGGTGCTTTCCGTCGTAGAGACGGGCCCGGACTCCTTCGATGGGATATCCGGCCAGCGGACCTTGCAGCATGGCCGCCTTGATTCCCTTCTCCACCGAGGAGATATACTCCCTCGGAATATTGCCCCCCTTGACTTCATCGACAAACTCGAAGCCGACGCCGCTCTCGGTGGGCGTAAACTCAATATAGACCTCGGCAAACTGCCCGCGGCCCCCGGTCTGCTTTTTGTGCGTGTACCGCTCGTCCCAGACCGCCGTGATGGCCTCGCGGTACGCCACCTGGGGACGCCCTACGTTCGCCGCCACCTGAAATTCGCGCCGCAAACGGTCTACGATAATTTCAAGATGCAACTCGCCCATCCCGGCGATGATCGTCTGGCCCGTTTCTTCGTCGGTGCGGACCAGGAAGGTCGGATCCTCCTCGGATAATTTCATCAGGCCCTGCGACATCTTGTCGCCGTCCGCCTTGGTTTTCGGCTCGATGGCAATGCGAATGACAGGTTCCGGGAACTCCATGTGCTCCAGCACCACCGGGTGTCCCGTATCGCACAAGGTGTCTCCCGTCCGGATTTTCTTGAGCCCGACCGCCGCCGCAATATCTCCGGCGACCACGCCCTCGACGTCTTCCCGGTGGTTCGCATGCATAAAGAGAATGCGCCCGACGCGTTCTTTTTGCTGCGAAGAACCGTTCAGAATCTGCGAACCCTTGTTGAGCGTCCCGCTGTACACACGGAAAAAGGTCAGCTTCCCGACGTAGGGATCCGTGGCGATCTTGAACGCAATGGCGCTGAACGGGGCGGACGGATCGGGATTGCGGTCCACCGCATCGCCGGTCTTCGGATGCATGCCGGACACGGCCGGAATGTCCGCCGGCCCCGGCAAATAATCAATTGCGCCGTCCAGCAAACGCTGAACGCCCTTGTTTTTGAACGCCGAACCGCAAAAGACCGGCGTAATATCGATGTTCAGGGTGGCTGCGCGCACCGCCGTCCTGATCTCCTGCGGCGTGATTTCCTCGCCTTCGAGGTACTTCATCAACAACGCATCGTTGTGCTCCGCAATCGCTTCCAGAAGATGAATGCGCCAGTGCCGCGCTTCCTTCCGAAGGTCCGCAGGCACATCAATCTCGTCCCAGGTGGCTCCCTGCGTTTCGTCGTGCCAAACGATGGCCTTGTCCTCGATCAGATCGATAACGCCCCGAAACATATCCCCGGCGCCAATAGGTATCTGCACCGGAATCGGGTGCGCCTTGAGCCGGTCGCGCATCATCTGCACGGCATTCTCGAAATCGGCCCCCGTACGATCCATCTTGTTGATAAAGGCGATGCGCGGCACGCCGTACTTGTTCGCCTGGCGCCATACCGTCTCGGACTGCGGCTCCACGCCCCCTACGGCGCAGAACAGCGCAATGGCTCCGTCCAGTACGCGCAGCGAGCGCTCCACTTCGACGGTGAAATCCACATGGCCCGGGGTGTCTATAATATTAATGCGGTGATCCTTCCAGAAACAGGTGGTCGCCGCACTGGTGATCGTAATGCCGCGCTCCTTCTCCTGATCCATCCAGTCCATGGTGGCGCCGCCCTCATGCACCTCGCCCATGCGATGAAGCCGTCCCGTATAGAACAGGATGCGCTCCGTCGTGGTGGTTTTCCCCGCGTCAATATGGGCCATGATGCCAATATTGCGGGTTTTCTCAAGAGATATCGTCTTTATCTGGGCCATAGCGGTAGTCGATAGGATCGCGCCCCTGCCGCAAGCAGGCAGCCGAACGCAGCACATCGCATCGTTTGTCCATTAAAACCGGAAGTGGGCAAATGCTTTGTTGGATTCAGCCATTCTGTGCGTATCGTCTTTCTTCTTCACGGACCCCCCTTCTCCCTTGGACGCCGCCTGCAATTCGTTGGCAAGCCGCACGGCGAAACTCTTGTCGCTGCGGGCATGCGCATAGCGGATAATCCACCGGAACGCCAGCGCGGTGCGACGCTCGGGACGGACCTCGACAGGCACCTGGTAGGTCGCCCCGCCCACCCGACGGCTCCGCACTTCAATGAGCGGCGCCACGTTCTCGACGGCTTTCCTGAACACCTCGACCCCCGGCTCGCCGACGCGCTCTCCGGCGATGTCGAACGCCTGGTACACCACTCGTTGCGCCGTGCTTTTCTTGCCGTCTTTCAGCACGCTGGAGATAAAACGGCCCACGAGCTCGTCGCCATAGACAGAATCCGCGGCGGTCTTGCGTTTCTCTGCTTTGTTTCTGCGCATGATTCAGACCCTTTTGCAATACGGACCGGGCATCCTGTCCTGAAAAATTCTCTTTCCGGATTATTTTCGCGGCCTTTTGGCGCCATACTTCGACCGCGCCTGCATACGATCCCCCACGCCCGCCGTATCCAGCGCGCCGCGCACAATGTGGTACTTCACGCCGGGCAAGTCCTTGACGCGCCCGCCCCGCACAAGCACAATGGAATGCTCCTGCAAGTTGTGCCCCTCGCCCGGAATGTAGGCGATCACCTCATAGCCGTTCGTAAGCCGCACCTTCGCCACCTTGCGGAGCGCAGAGTTCGGCTTCTTCGGCGTCGTCGTATAGACGCGCGTACACACGCCCCGCTTCTGCGGGCTGCCTTCAAGCGCGGCGGCCTTGGTCTTTACAGGCTTTTGCGCTCGCCCATGGCGAACAAGCTGCTGAATGGTCGGCACGATTCGGTATCAGGTTCAATCGGGTGGAAAAATCGTTCGGCGCGCCGCAGCGCACCGGGAACAACGCTCGCGGCTGTTTTGACGAACCGCCAAAACAACGCAAGCCTCACAATATAGTGCATACGGAAGCGAGATGCAACAGAATCGGTTAAGATCGGGTAAAAAATGTTTCCGGGCCGCATAACTAACACAAAATCCATCTATGCGCCGCGGTCCGCCGCATCTTCTTCGCCAGCATGCGCCTCCGTATCCGGGGCGGATTCCCCGTCCAGCGTCGCATGCAACGCTTCTGTAGCCATTCCGTTTCCAGCGGCCTCCTCGCCAGTTTTCGCGCCAGCCTGCTCATCGGACTCCTTGTCGGCCTCTTCGTCGGCTTCCGCAGTGGCCTTCTTGCCGGAAACGCCGTTCAGCGAAATATATTCGCCATGGGGACGCGGCCCCAGAATATCGACAAGTTCCCTGGGCCCCAGCACTTCCTTCTCCAGCAACGCCTGGGCCATCTCTTCCAGCGACGCCCGCTTCTCTTCCAATAGCGCCCGCGCGCGGACGCGAATCTCGTCGATGATCACCCGTACTTCCTCGTCGATGATGCGGGCTGTCTCGTCGGAATACGGTTTTGAGAACATGGGGCCTTCTTCGTCCCGGTTGGAGCGATTGTACGAAACGCACCCGACCCGATCGCTCATGCCGTAATACACCACCATGGCGTAGGCCAGCCGGGTAATCCGTTCGAGATCGTTCTGGGCGCCGGTCGAAATACGCCCGAACACGATTTCCTCCGCCACGCGCCCGCCTACGGCCATGGTCATCCGGTCCAGCAACGCTTCTTTGGTGTAGAGATAGCGTTCTTCGGGGAGATACTGGGCATAGCCAAGCGCAGCCAGCCCGCGCGGTATAATAGAGACCTTGACCACCGGGTCCGTATACTCCAGAAACCAGCCCGTAATGGCGTGCCCCGCCTCGTGGTAGGCGACAATCTTGCGCTCTTCCGGCGAGATCAGTTTGTTCTTCTTTTCCAGCCCGGCGATCACGCGGTCGATGGCCTGCTCGAAATCCTCCATTTCGATGGACTCCTTCTCCGCCCGCGCAGCAAGCAAGGCGGCTTCGTTGCACACATTGGCGATTTCGGCGCCCGCAAAGCCTGGCGTTTGCCCAGCGAGGACTTCCGGGTTCACGTCGTCGTGCAACGTCAAAATGCGGGTGTGCACCTGGAAAATTTCCGCGCGCTCGCGGCGATCGGGCTTGTCTATCAGAACCTGCCGGTCAAAGCGGCCCGGACGCAACAAGGCGCTGTCCAGCACGTCCGGCCGATTCGTGGCAGCCATGATAATGACCCCCTTGTCGGTATTGAACCCGTCCATCTCGACAAGCAACTGGTTCAATGTATTCTCGCGCTCGTCGTTGGCGCCCATCATCATGCCGCGTCCGCGGGTCCGCCCGATGGCGTCAATCTCGTCGATAAAAATGATGCACGGGGCTTTCTCCTTGGCCTGCTTGAAGAGGTCGCGCACGCGGGCGGCGCCCACGCCGACGAACATCTCGACGAAATCGGACCCGGAAAGCGAGAAGAACGGAACGCCGGCCTCCCCGGCGACCGCCTTCGCCAGCAGGGTTTTGCCCGTTCCCGGAGGGCCTACGAGCAACACGCCCTTGGGAAGCTTGCCCCCCAGCTTGATGAATTTTTTGGGATTCGTCAGAAAATCGGCGACTTCGGCCACCTCTTCCTTGGCTTCGTCCAGGCCCGCCACGTCCTTGAACGTCAACTGCTGCTCCCCCATAGCGTCGAAAAGCACCGCCTTGTTCTTGCCGATGCTGAGCACCTGCGACCCCGGATTCATGCGGCGAATCAGGAAAATCCACAGGAACACAATCAGCAGAAGCGGAAAGATCCAGATCAGCATCCCGCCGAACCACGGTTCATCGATGCGCGCAGAAAATTCCACGCCCGCCTGGCCCTCGCCGATCGCCTGCGCATTGTAATTCCGCAGAAAATCCGTCAGATCGTGGTCCTCGGGCTTGGTGCTGACGAAGGCAAGCGCGACTTCCGGGGAACGGTCGGCCCAAAACGCATCGGAGGGCTCCGGGACTTCCACATGGCCCGCTTCTACGGCTTCCGGCGTAAAAGCACCCTCGATGCGCTGATCGTTGACCACCACCACGCGGTCCACATACCCGCTCTCCACATGCTCGAGCAAGGTGCTGTAGTCGATCGAATTCGACGGACCGACGGACCGGAACAGCAGCAGATGCACCAGAAGCAACAGAAACACCACGAGGTATATCCACACGGCAATTCGCGGCCTGCGTTTCGCAGTGCGCGAACTGTCCGGTTTGGACGATTCGTCCGCTTCCTGGTCCGGCGGGGCTTGTGCCTTGTCCGCTTCCGGTGGGGTATGTTCAGGGCCGGGTTCCGACATATCGCTAAGGTTTGCGTCTGGGCGGCGTTACGCACCGATCACGGATCCGGACACGCATACGTAGTGCGAGGTACCGATGGCGACGGCATAAGCATAAACTATGTATACCTGCCGCCCCCCGCGTTTGTTTCCCCGGCGCAGACCTCGCAATGCGAGCGGCGGCCCTTTGGGAGGCGCGCTATGGCGCATTCAACGGAACGACGCGAGCAAGTTGCGCGATGTCTCCCAGCATGTACCGCATCCCTTGCAATCCCGTTTCGGCAGCCTCTTCGCTGGGGAAATGGCCGATCGCGGCAAGATAGATCACGCTGTCGTCCACGGTATCGACCACGACCGCGGCGCGCAACCCTTGCTGTGCGTACGGCGCGACAAGCGCTTCCATGGGTTCTCGCTCAACATGCGCATCCAGTGCGATCGTGAATCCGCCCAGGGCCGACTGGATGCCCCCGGGACCATACAGGGAGAATTCGCCCGCTGGAATCTCGGACAGGATCAGCGCGTCCGTTTCTTCGGGCAACGGAAGGCCTTCGTCCGGAGGACCGGGCAGTTCGTCGGAAAACACAGGAAATTCGTCGGGCGGAACGGGAGATTCGTCGGTCTGCCCAGGTCCTTCGTCCGGCGGGGCGCGGGTTTCGTCTGTTGGAACCGCCTGGTCTGATGGAACAACCTCGTCTGGCGGAGCCGCCTCGTCAAATGAATTGGGCGTCTCGCCAGCCTGGTTTGTTTGAGCCCCCCGGTTTGATGGAGCACCCTCGTCTGGCGGAGTAACCTCGTCGGGCGGAGCAACCTGACCTGGCGGAGTCGCCTCGTCAAATGAATCGAGCGTCTCGCCAGCCTGTTCGGCGGCAAGAGAATCTGGCGTCGCCGGCGCCGTCAGCGAATCCGCAAGCACACGCAGCGAATCCGGGGCCAAGGGCATAGCCAGCGAATCCGCAAGCACATGCAACGAATCCGGGGCCAAGGGCATAGCCAGGGAATCGGCAGGGATGTGCAGGGAATCCGGCGCCCCCGAAACGGCCAGCGAATCGGCGAACACATGCGCGGAGTCCGAAACGAGGGGCGCCGCAAGCGAGTCGGCGGCGCTCAGGGAATCCTGCAAGACCTGATGCTCCGCATCCAGCACATCCAGAATGTACCCGGCCCGCTCGGCATACGGGGTGTCGGGGTACAAGTCTCGTACGCCGGCGTACACCGAACGGAGATCGACGATATCCACCTCCGCGGAAGCCAGCAGATCGCTCGCCGGAACCGCGTCGTTCCCGGCGGGCGCGCCCGGCGTATCCGGGGCGCCTTCCGCCTGCAAGGAATCCGGCGCAGCGGGTTCCCCGGATTCAGGAGAGACAGAAGCCACGGCGGCCAGCGTGTCCGGGGCCGATTGGATACTGCCGGCCAGCGTATCCGGGGCCGGTTGGATTTGGATAATGCCAGCCTGGACCAGCACCGAGTCCGGCAGCGTGACGGACAACGGCCCAAGCACATCCAGCGAATCGGAGGCCGCCCATTCGAAATAAATGCGCCCCGCGGCAAACAGCGCCTTCGCCGCCACCTCCCGGTCCCGATAGCGGGAAGCCACGAATACCATGCGGCGAAACGCCTCTTCGTACGCCTCGTCCTTCCACCGGATCACGGCCTCGTCGTATTCCTCTTGCGCTACGGCAAGGCTGTCGAGCGTTTCCTCCGGTTCAAGGCCCAGTTCCATGCGCACCCGCGCAGCAAAATCGGAATCCGGGTAATCGGACAGAACCTGTCGGTATATCCCGTGCGCACGCACCGTATCGCCCAGCGAGCGCTGCACTTCGGCCAACGCATAAAACGCACGCTGCGCAACCTCTGCGTCCGCATTCTCCTCAATCACCATGCGATACCAGACGGCCGCAGAATCCGCCTTGTTCATGGAAAGGAAAAGGGCATTCCCCAGTTCGTACCAGGCCAGGGCGCGGGCCTCTTCCATTTCCGCCCGGCTCAGCGAATCGCGCGGAACGTCGGACACATCTATATAGGGCAACGCAAACAGGTCCATGTCGTCCGCGCCGCCCTCCGACGCATCCGTCTCGTCGCCCTCTTCGGTCTCTTCGCGGGCGCTCAGGGCCTGCGACACAGCTTCCATGCGGCGCCAGCCGGGCACATGCGGGCGCTCCCCCCAGCGCGCCACGAAATTCAGACGCGCCTCCTGTACGCGCGCCCGGTCCCGATGATGCAGGAAGCCCGCTTCTCCGATATTGGCGGCGCTGGAGCTTGCGCCGGCTCCGACCGCACCCGTCCGGGACGCCGCATCCCGAAAGCCGCGTTCGGCCTGCAACTGTTCCGCGCGGCGGCGTTCTTCTTCCAGTTCTTCGGCCTTCTGCTCCTGGAATGCGAGAATGCGCTCGTCGAATTCCTCTTCGGACAAACTGCCCAACGCCAGCAACGAATCCATGCGAGCGATGCGGGCGCGCACCTCGGCGAAATCGCCGAACATGTCCGCCTGCTCCTCTGTATCCGTCACGGCTTCGGGAGCATATTGCGCATCGCTTCCGGGTCGCGGGGAGGAAAAGGAAGAAAGCGCCGTGCGGGCGGTATCGAAGTGCGCCGAGGCCAGCGGGTAATCCCGGAAAACGTCCCGGTACAATTCGGCCAGCGCGTAGTGCGTCAGCCCCCGGATGGTCTGGTCCCTGTTTTCTTCCTCGTACAGGAGGTGGTCGTACGTGGCGAGCGCATCGCGGGACAGGCCTTGCGCCTGATAAATGCGACCGCGCACATACGCGAGTTCGGCCCGGCGGTCGTAGTGCTTGTCGTCGCGATCCATGCGGCGCAATGCTTCCAGCGCCGCGGCGCCATCGAGATGCATGCCCTGTACGCGCACCATGCTCAGCGATGCGGCATAGTCCAGTTCATAAGGGGGGCGTTCCTTGCGCACCAGCGCATAGGCCTCGACGGCGTCTTCGTACTGCTCCAGGGCTTCGTATACCTGGCCCAGCAAAAAAGCCCCTTTGGCCCGGAGCTCCTTGCTGCGCACATCCGGCAAGGCCGCCGCGAGTTGCTCCGCCGCGCTCTCGAAATCTCCCTGTTTAACGAACAGCTCCCCCAGCGCAAGACGCAATTGCGCCCTCGACCGCCGGGAGATGTCTTCCCGTTCGAGGCTGCTGGCCAGGTGTTGCTGCGCCCTTTCGTGGGAACGCACCGCCATCAGGGCGCGGGAAAGCCAGATCCGGGCCTCCTCTTCAAGGCCGGACTCGAAGGCGATAACCTCCTGGAATTTCTGTTCGGCGCCTACGTAATTTTCCTGGTAGAAATAGGATTTACCGATAAGAAGGAGCGCATCGTCCACCCATTTCGAGCGCGGATGGTCGATTAATAGATCGGTGCTCTTCTCTATTGCGTTCTGGAAATTGACATTGCCGCCCGGGCGAGACGGTCCCCCGAAGATGACGAGATATTGCATCCGGTCTATGGGTTCCTCGGTGGACTCCAGGGCGCGGACGCCCGCCTCGTAGGACTGCTCGGCGTTATAGAACGTGTTGTAGTACGAGGTGAAATTGTGGTAGCGCTGCCCTATAAAAGAAGCGCTTCCGCACCCGGTCGCAAGGAACAGGAACGTCGCGGCAACAAGGTAGACGCCGGTGCGAACGGAGAGCGACATAAGGCGGCAGGCGGGTGGGCGGGCGGCTGCGCGGACAAGGGAAGCAGGAAAAAAGGAAGCGCCTGGCGCGTGGCGCCGGGCCGGACGAACCCCGGAGCAACAGAGCGGCAGCGAGGCGGGCTATACGCGGCTTACCTGTATCATATTGGTGCGCCCTTTGGAAGGCAACGGCATGCCCGCCGTAATCACGATCAGGTCCCCGCTGCGGACCAGCCCGCGCTCCCGCAAGATTGCGTGCACGATCTGGACTCCTTCGTCGGTGCTTTGTTGAGACGGAATCAGGAAGGACGTTGTTCCCCATAGCAGGTGCAGCCGGCGCATCACTCGTTCGTCGTCGGTAAAGGCATGCAGCGGCATGCCGGGACGGTGGCGGGCAATGGCGTACGCGGTCGTTCCCGTAGCCGAGAGGCAGGCGATGGCGGTCGCGCCCACCTGTTCGGCCAGATCGACCGCCGTAAAACTGACGGATTCCGTAACGTCTTCGGAAACGAAACGGCGTGCGGCGGGCATGGAAAGCGGGTTCTTGTATTGCCACTGGTGCCGCTCGGCTTCCTCAATGATCCGGGACATCACCTCGACGACGCGAATCGGATGTTTCCCGACCGCCGTTTCGCCCGACAGCATGACCGCATCGCTGCCATCAAGGACCGCATTGGCGACGTCGCTTGCCTCGGCCCGCATCGGGCGCGGATTGCGCATCATGCTCTCGAGCATCTGCGTGGCGGTAATCACGGGTTTGCCCGCCGCAATGCACTTGTGAATAATCATTTTTTGCGTGGACGGCACCTGGGCGATAGGCATTTCGATGCCAAGGTCCCCCCGCGCCACCATAATGCCCTCGCTTTCTTCGAGGACGGCGTCGAACCGGCGAACCGCTTCCGGCTTTTCGATCTTGGCCAACGCCATCACCTGTTTGCCGGAGGCGCGGATACGTTTCAGCAAGTCGATCACGTCGGATTCTTCGCGCACGAACGACAGGGCGATCATATCGACATCCTGCGCGAGGCCGAAGGCAAGGTCGCGCTGGTCTTTTGCGGTAAGCGCCGGGGCCGACGTTTTGATGTCGGGAAGATTCACCCCTTTCCGGGAAGCAAGCGTCCCGCCCACAAGCACTTCGGTGACCACATCGGTCCCCAGAATGTCCGTCACTTGCAGTTCGAGCAACCCGTCGTCCACCAGAATGCGCCCACCCACGCTGACGTCCTGCGCCAGCAAGTCGTAGGTGATCTGCACCCGTTCCGCCGTGCCGCGCTCGACCGGTTCGGACGTCAGCGTCAACGGTTGCCCCTTCCGGATCTGCACAGAACCATTTTCGATAGGTCCAAGCCGGATTTTCGGGCCTTGCAAGTCCTGCAGGATGGGTACGACCTTGCCCTGCTCGTCGGCGGCCTCCCGCACATACCGGATAAGCCGGGCATGGTCCTCGTGGCTGCCGTGCGAAAAATTGAGGCGGGCGATATCCATGCCCGCTCGAATCAATGCCCGGATCGCGCCGGGGTCGGACGAGGAAGGCCCGAGGGTGCAAACGATTTTGGTGCGTCGCATCATGAGGCGGCGCCCGTCTGTCCGTACACCGCCTCTGGATCGAACACGCGCTCGCGGTCCGTAACAAGGCGGTCGCCGTCATATCGGCGATAAAAACACGACGGGTACCCGGCATGGCATGCGGCGCCGCCATGTTGTTTGACCTTGAAAAGCAGCGCGTCGCCGTCGCAATCAATGCGGACTTCCACAACCTCCTGCGTATGCCCGCTACTTTGGCCTTTCACCCAGACTTCCTGGCGCGAACGGCTCCAGTACGTCATGACCTGGCTGGTCAGCGTGCGGTGCAGGGTATCCCGGTTCATCCATGCAAGCATCAGCACATCGCCCGTTTCGTGGTCCTGCGCCAGGGCGGGAACCAGTCCGTTGGGGTCAAACGTCACCTGTTCAAGAAATGCGTTCGTATCCATAAATTCCGTAATGATTTGTAGCCATCGCCAGGACATGTCCGCGTTTCCGCGCAAAAGCGCAGGGCGCCTCGCACCGGAACCGGGACGATCCTCGCTGAATTACAACGGAATGCCCGCCGAACGGTTCTCTCTTCGTTCTTTTGGCCCGCCTCGCGCATCCGCCCTGATTCTTTGTCCGCGTTCATGCCCCGCGCCATCGCCCGCATTGTACGGATTCCGCGCCTGCTCCTGAAAGGGCTGGTGCGATGCTACCAATATGTGGTGTCTCCGCACATAGCCTCCAGCTGCCGCTATACGCCTTCCTGCTCGGAATACGCCGTGGAGGCGTTCGAGAAGTACGGCGCCCTGAAGGGAACGGTGCTGGCGGCGCACCGCCTGCTGCGGTGTACGCCCTGGGGGCGAGGCGGATACGATCCGCCCCGATGGTATGGCGAAAAGGCATCTCCCGAAATACCGGAAACATCGGAAACCCCGGAAAGCCCATGAGTTACGACGAACACCAACAGGCCGCAGCGCAGACGCCCGTGCGGGCAGGCGTGATTACGGTCAGCGATACGCGAACGCCCGCGACAGACGCCAGCGGGCGATACATTGCGGAAACGCTGGCGCAAGGCGGCGTGGAGATACTCGCCACGTGCATCGTGCCGGACGATCCCGGACGCATCGAAGCCGCCCTCGACGACCTGTCCGTCCCCTGCGAGGTCCTGGTGACGACGGGTGGGACGGGCGTCGGGCGGCGAGACACGACCATCGACGTGACGTCCCGGAAATTCGAGCGCACGCTGCCGGGTTTCGGCGAAATTTTTCGTATGCTTTCCTACGAGGAAATCGGGTCCGGCGCCATACTTTCCCGCGCCGCCGCAGGGCTATGGGGGGACACGCTGATTTTTTCGCTCCCGGGATCCCTGCATGCGGTGCGCCTGGCCGTCGACCGATTGATTCTCCCCGAAATCCATCATCTTGTCTGGGAAATGATCCGGCAAGAGCCGTAGACCCGGAAGCGTTGCGGGCGAACGATGTTTTTCGATAATTGTCCAGGATTTTGACGAATTTTCCGGGCGCCGTGCAGGCACTTACCCGCCGCGTTGCCGTTATACCCCGCTTTGCGCCGCATCCGAAACCCGGATCGCATCAGATCGCACCAGATCGCATGCCCCGCCATGCCGGAAAAAATCTTCCGTATATATAATTCGATGACGCGAAGCACGGAAGCGGTCGAACCGGCGCAGCCGGGGCGCCTGCGGTTCTATGCGTGCGGGCCGACGGTCTATTCCTATGCCCATATCGGGAATTTCCGGTCCTTCCTGACGGCGGACCTCGTGCTTCGAACCGCGCAAGCCCTCGGATGGGAAACCGCCTACGTAACCAATATCACGGACGTTGGGCATCTGACCGAAGACGACGTGGCGGATGCGGAGGGAGAAGATCGCATGACGAAAGCGCTTCAGTCCAGGGAAGGCGAACGCTTTGCGAACATCTGGGACCTGGCGCGCTATTACGCGAACGTATTGCTGTCCGACTGGCGCGCGCTCAATCTCCGCGAACCCGACGTGCGCCCGCGCGCGACGGATCATGTGGCGCAGCAAATCCGGGACATCGCCCGGCTTCTCGAGAAAGGCCATGCCTACGAAACGGCGCAGGGCGTGTATTTCTCGGTGAATTCCTTCCCTGATTACGGGAAATTGTCCGGCAATGTGCTGGCGAACGCGCTGGACGAAGGCGTTCGGGACGTGGTGCAGGACCCGGAAAAACGGGACCCGCGGGATTTCGCCTTGTGGAAAAAGGATCCCCACCACCTCATGGTATGGCATAGCCCGTGGGGATGGGGCTTCCCGGGATGGCACATCGAATGCTCCACCATGGCGCAGGCCTATTTGGGCGAATCGTTCGACCTGCATACGGGCGGCGAGGACAACAAATTTCCTCACCACGAATGCGAAATTGCGCAAGCCGAATGCCTCTCCGGCAAGCCGTTCGCCCGGTACTGGCTCCACACCCGCTTCCTGCAGGTGGAAGGCGAGAAAATGGCCAAGAGCGCAGGCAATTTCTTGACCGTGCGCGAACTCGTCGGGCCTGAATCGGAAGGAGGACGCGGCGTCGATCCCCTCACGCTCCGCCTGGCGCTCATTTCAGGACAATACCGCAACCCCCTCAACTTTACGTTCGATCAACTGCGGGCATGCGCCCGGCACACCCAGCGGTTCAAGGAGGCCGCAGCCCTCGCGGAGCAGGGCCTTGCCCGAAACGACCCCGGCGAGGACCTTCTCGGGGAGCCGCTGGCGCGCTTGTACGAACAGGCGCTGGACGCCATGCTGGACGATCTGAACACGCCGAAGGCCATTGCCGCCTCCCTTGAGGGCGCGAAATTGATCTTGCGAGACGGGACGCGCATCGGGGGCGCGGCGGGGCGGTCCGCAACGGACTGGCTGACTAAAATCAACGACCTGCTGGGCATTGTGCGGCAAGAAACGCAGCAAGCAGCGCAGCAGACAACGTCGCTGGAACCCGCGCAAGGCGCTCGTTCCGACACCGCCGAGAACGCCTTTACCCAGGAGGTAGAGGAGTTGTTGCGCCAACGCGCCGAAGCCCGGGCGCAACGGGATTTCCAGCAGGCGGACGCGCTCCGGGACCAACTTGCCGGCATGCAGGTCGAAATCATGGACGGGCCGGAAGGCACGCGGTGGCGGCGCAAAATAACCAGCCCTGTTTCCTGACGCATTTTCCGCGCCGCCCGGCGCCCGCATTCCATGCGCATCCGCCCGAGACGATTGAGAGCAACCCCCGGCGTTCGCCGCCTGGCCCGGGAAACCCGCCTTACGCCAGACTGCCTGGTGGCGCCCCTGTTCGTGGCGGAAGGCAAGGGGATCCGCGAGGAAATTTCATCCATGCCGGGGCAATACCGGTGGAGCCTTGACGCACTGGTCGAAGAGGTGCGGGAACTGGCGGACCTGGGCATTCCGGGTATTGCGCTGTTCCCGAAAATAGACGATGCGCTGAAAGATCCGCACGGAAGCGCTTCGCTGAACCCGGAGGGCCTGATTCCGCGGGCCATTCGGGCGGTTCGGGAAGCCGCGCAGGATATGCTGGTCATTGCGGATGTGGCCCTGGACCCGTACTCTTCGCACGGCCATGACGGAATCGTTCGGCAAGGACGCGTACACAACGACGAGACCCTCGACGCACTGGCCCGCATGGCGGTTGTGCAGGCCAACGCAGGGGCGGATATCGTGGCTCCGTCGGATATGATGGACGGGCGCGTGGGCGCGATACGGGATGCGCTGGACGCTGCCGGGCATACGGACGTCGCCATCCTGTCGTACACGGCCAAATATGCGTCTGCGTTCTATGGTCCCTTCCGGGACGCGCTGGATTCGGCCCCGCGGGGGGGCGAAAACGTCCCCGGCGACAAAAAAACGTACCAGATGGACCCAGCCAACGGCGAGGAAGCGCTGCGCGAACTGGCGCTGGACCTTGCGGAGGGGGCCGATATGACGCTGGTTAAGCCAGCCCTCCCCTACCTGGACGTGATATACCGGTTGCGCCAGCATTCGACCGTGCCCGTGGCGGCGTACCATGTAAGCGGCGAGTATGCCATGCTGGCCGCCGCCGCCGAAAACGGATGGATCGACCTGGAGGAGGCCATGATGGAGTCGCTCACCGCCATCCGGCGGGCCGGCGCGGACATTATCCTGACCTATTTCGCCAAAGAAGCCGCCAAACGCTTGCGCTGAACGAAGCGGACCCTGCGGTCGCATGATGCGAAGCCGCCACGCTGCCCTGCTTCGCCCTTCCTTCTTCCTTGCCAGCGCATTCTTCGCTGCCTCTGATCTTTGCGGATTTAACCAGAGCATCCTTTGTGGACTTAACCAACATTTTCCCATGACGACATCCCGTGAGATCCTTCGCATTGTCCCCCTTGATTACAGCCATCTGGGGGGCGGACTCAGCCGCATGATGGATCGCTTCCGCGACGAAGGTACGCTGACCGGCGAACCGGAGGCGGACGATTTTTTGCGGAATAGCGCGGCGGGCGTATTGCTGGGCCTGCTGTACGATCAGCGCGTGCGGGCCGAATACGCCTTTACCGGCCCCATTCGCCTGCACGACCGGCTGGGGCATCTGGACCTTCCCCGAATTGCAAGCATGAAGCCGGAGGACCTGCAAGCCCTGTTCGCGGAAACGCCTGCCGTGCATCGCTTTACGAACAAGATGGCCGACTATACGCAGCAGGTGGCCCGCTTTGTGGCGGACCAGTACGAGGGAGACGCCGCACGTATCTGGAACGACGGCGCGCCCTTCCCCGACATCGAAAAGCGGGTGCGGGCCTTGCCAGGATTCGGAGCCCTGAAAGCCTCCAAAATGAAGTTCGTCCTACACTACTTCGGGTACCGGGATTTTTCGGGGTAGGGTGGGGTGGAATGGTTGGTGCCCGAGGTATGGGTTTTGCGGTTATTGGGCGCGGGTGCGGCAGGGCTGCCGGTAGAGTGCTGGGCGGAAGGCGCCATGGGATCGCTGGGCGGACAACTGCGCCGTGACCATCAAGGCGCTTGTGACGTAGGGGGGTGATGGATGGACATTGTTCTTCACATAATTTTCACAATTATTGCGAGGGGGGGGGGGGTACATTAGCAAGTGAGTGTTGTCTCCGCATAGGCGGCCATGCGCCCTCGCAAAGCTGCGCTGAAAACGACCTGCCCGCATTTATCGGACTGTTTCTGGATACGCCATGACATACTACCTGCACAGAATTTCACACTACGCCGAATTGTCGTATCCGCTCCTGAAGCGAGGTATCCTCTCGATCGGGTTCTCTGAATTGGCCACACATGAATTCATCAGGGACCATCAAGCTACGAATTGGCAAGACGTTCCAAGTGCCATTGAGAAGGAATGGGGGAAGTATCGGCCCCGGTTTAGCCTTCAGCGATTCCTGCAAATGAATAAGGGCGACCGTGTTGTCGTTCCGAGCTGGGGGACATTCCATGTCTACGACATCGCTTCGAACGACCGGATGATTGCCGCCGACCTCGACCTGCACAACCTTGAGACTTGGGAGCATCACGGCGTCCACATGGACAAAGGTCGGCTTTGTAGCAGCGAAAATGGTAAAAATGGTAAGACGATCGACCTTGGCTTTTTCCACAAAGTCAAAGAGGTTGAGACAGACATACCTCGATCCGATTACGCCGACAATGCATTGACCGCCCGCATGAAGGTACGGCAGACGAATGTCGAGATTTCCGATCTTCGAGACAGTATAGAAGATGCAATTCTCAGATGGCAGAACAAAAAACCTATCAACATTGCCAAGTCGATTACGGACGACTGCGCTGGCAAGGTTCTGGACAAGATCAACAAGCAATTAAGTCCAAGCCAACTGGAGAAGTTACTCAAATGGTACTTCGAGCGAATCGGTGCTTCATCGGTTGAAATTCCGTCAAAGAACGCCCGCGACAAGGACGGCGATGCAGATATCGTGGCGACTTTTGAACCGATCAGAACAATTGTCTACGTTCAGGCAAAGCATCACGAGGGAACCACGGATGACTGGGCACTTGACCAGATTGATCGTTACGTAAAGAACCGAGAAGAATTAGGAGAAGATGATGGTTATACAAAGATTCCTTGGGTTATTTCATCGGGTACGGGTTTTTCCAAATGTTGTCATGAAAAGGCAGAGCAGTGTAACGTGTACCTAATCGCTGGCAAAGAACTGGCCGCCAGAATACTAAAAGCGGGCATAACAGATATGGAGTTAAGCTAAATGGTCTCTTCGCCCGATTGTGAGCCATCCATCTTATAGCAATAGCAAGACATCCTCATTTATGGTTACCCTTGATGGATTACCACGATGGAAGCATGGTAGACGGCATAACTGGACACCCTCAACGAATCCTCTTACGCAGTTTGCAAGGCACTCTCGCTTGTTTTGATGTTCCTGGTATTCCAGTGCAAAGGTAGCATTGCCCCAATCCTCAACGAAACCCCGAAACCCAAATTCACCAACAACATAAAAACCATGATAGAAGCATACGGACGTTTTTGGAATCGCGATCTCGTAAAATGGGATGGCAAAAAAGGAGACCCTCGATCTTTGGCTGGAACCTTGAAACGGAAAAAAGAAGGAAAGCCAGATATAACAATAGAGACTAATTGTTGGGATCAAGAAGGTATTTACGTTCTTTATGATGGTTATGATTTGGTATATATCGGAGAAGGAAATAGCACACCTCTGGGAGCCCGATTAAGCCATCACAGGAAGGATCACCTTAAAGATCGCTGGAATAAATTTTCATGGTACGGGATTCGTAAAATCAATGATAGTGGTACTCTCAAAAAGCATCCTGTTACTGGAACAAAAATACGCAACAAAGATTATATAAAAGATTATATAACTTCTTTGGAGGCCATCGCAATCTACATTGCCGATCCGCCATTGAATAGTCAGGCTGGATCTTTTAAAAAACCAGATTTAGTTACACAAAAAAACTATGATGAGCGTCCCCTTTCCGAGCTCTCCGATCGGGAGTTGCTTGAGAAAATATTGAGACGTCTGGCTTGATGCAGGCCAGAAACAGCGAAGTTAAGGCGCTTGTTTCACGTTTGCCCGGAGTATTTCACAGCGGCCCTGCGTCCGCTGGATACGGCGCGCCCCCAGTTCGGTAACCAACCCGTAGGATCCACCCCACCAGGTTGCGGCGGATCCAGCGCGGGCTTATATTGTCGTTCTCGACCGCAATCGTCCGTTGCCCCCTCTCTCGAAACTATGCGCCACCTTGCCCGATCTTTGATTTTTCTTGCGCTGGCGCAATTTTTGGGATGCGCTCCACAAAATCCTCCCTTGTCGGACCTGATTGCAGAGGCGTTAGAAGCAGAAGCGATGGCGTACGAAGCGAGGGAGGATGGGTCCAGAGCAACCCTGGCGGCGTATCTGGCACGGTCTTCCATCGATAGGGCGCGGCTTAATAGTCAACTTATTGAGACCTGGATCAGGAATGCGCAGGATCGTGCTTCGCAGTTACGGGAGGCTGCTTCAAGCGCACACGAGTATGATTCGGAGACCTTGGCACTGATGGCTTCACAGGGACGATTGATGGCTTCGGCGGCGCAGGGGACGGCTTTGAACACGCGGAATTTCGTTTTGCGGTTAAAGGAAGACGCTACGCTGTTACGGGAGGAGGCTTCGAATATACGTGACTCACAAGGGACAAACGCGGCAGAACCATATTTCTGGACGTTGGGTTTCGTAGACAAAGAACACCAGGCGTATCTCCAAGAGGCGGAGGAATGGGACAACGCGGCGACGCTATGGGATCGCGTGGCTGAGGCCTGGGAAACGGAGGATGCTTTGGACTGACGGGAACTCCTCGGCGCGGCGGATTTTGGCCGGCGGGCGGCATGGGGTCGTTGCCGGACAACGTGGCAGTAGGGATCAAAGGCTCGGCGGACCAGGAGCTGACGGGAATTGTTATTCACATATTTTTCACAATTGATGTAGGGGGGGGGGGTATTTTGACAAGTGAACGTTGCTTCTGTAAAGCGGCGACACTCCACCGAAAACCTGCACTTGAAACAACCTGCCCGGATTTCCATGAGCGATTACACGATTTATGCCCTGAAAGGCGCGAATGATCCTGAGCGTGATGCTAAAACCTACGAATCGCTTAAGAAAGGAGTGGGGCGTTTCGGCTGGAGTTACGTCGAAACTGCCGACTTAGGAAAATTGCAGGCCTCAATTAATACCGAAGGGTGGGACAGTCTTACAACCGATCAAAAGGATTGTTATCAGCCGTTTCTACTCGATATTAAAAAAGGTGACTATGTAGTTTATATCAATATACCTGAATGGGGTAAATGTACGCTTGCCCGTGTCACTGATTCCTATTTTTGGAGTTGGGAAGACGAGGATTTCAACCATCGTTTTGAAGTTGATCCCAAGTCGGTTCGCCATTTTGACCGAAACGATGCCATTGTTCACCCTGCCCTAAGTAGACGGCTTAAGCTACAAGGGAAATATTGGCGTATCTACCTGCAAAAGGAATTTGAATCCCTTGTCGATTCACTAAAAAAAGGCAAACATGGTCATTTTCAAACAAAGGAAACAAGTCTTAATAGGTTCAGGGATGAGATCCTGCCTGACTTAGAATCTATCACAAATAAAATACACCATGTGTATCCAGGTTCCAGTCTTGAGAAACTGATTGCAGAAATTTTCCGATCAGTTCCTAGTGTTAAAGAGGTTGAGGAGCTAGGTGGTCCTGTAGAGAAAGGTGCAGACCTGAAAGTAATTTTTGAATGGGACGTACCTATCCTGGGTATTCATGAACAGCGCACCTGTGTTGTTCAAATTAAATCGTTTGAAGGCGAGATGTGGGACCCCAAAGCTACTCATCAAATTCGAACAGCATTTGATGAGTATCAAGCACACATGGGAATCATTATATCCACGTCCTCATCCAGTTCCGAAGTGCTTGACAAGGCTCTTGAAACATTGCGAAAGGATACCGGAAAGCCTGTTATTCTATTGATTGGCAAAGATGTTGCCTCTTTTCTTTTACACTTTGGCAGTGAACTCTTGGTATAGCCGTCCTGTAACTTTACCGGCCAAGAAGGAGGCCCGCGAAGCCATGAGACATTTTAACATTTCTATACTATCGCTGGTCGCCATTGCATTCTTGTCTGGTTGCAATTTGACTTCCTCCAACGAGGAGTTAGAAACTAAAAATGATGTGATAACGGGTCAACTTGATGCAAACGGTTATGTGGAAAGAGAACTTCCTGTTACTAATCCATTAAATCTTAAAGTAGAATGTGAAATCATTGATCCATTTGAACCCGGAGAATGGATAGGGGTAGATTGTAAAACACAAGGTAGATCAGGGAAAACAATAATTATAATAGACCTTTCTCCACTAAAAGAAGTATTTGCAAGGGTAGAATACAGAATAAACTATACGTATTCAATATAATGAGATGTCCCTCAGAAATGATCCGGAAAATTCGGACAGAGCATTGCTATGAATGTTCCATATTCATCCAAAAGCCGTCTGCCGCTCCACCCCCTCACCGCTTCCAAAACGCTGGGGCCAGGAGGATTAGTACGGTGAATAGCTCGAGGCGGCCGGCCATCATCAGGAAGGAAAGGGCCCACTTTCCAAGCGCCGGAACGTCCGCATAGTTGCCCGCCGGGCCGACGGACCCGAAGGCCGGGCCGATATTCCCGACGCTGGCCATGGCGGCGCTGAAGGCGCTGACCAGGTCGAGGCCCAGCGCAAACATGATCATCGTGCCCAGCCCCACGCCGCCCACATAGAGCACGACGAACGAAAGCACGTTGCTCATAATATCTCGCGGCACGACGTCGCCGCCCAGGCGCACATGGATCACCGCTGCGGGGTGCAGCAATTGCCGAATCTCGCGGAAGGAATTCTTGAACATCAGCATGTGCCGGATGATCTTCACCCCGCCGGACGTTGACCCCGCCATGCCCCCGCAAAAAAACAGCAGAAAAATGACGCCCGCCCCCAACGGCGGCCAAAGCTGGTAGTCGGCGATGGTATACCCGGTGGTCGTGATGATGGAGATCGCCTGAAACGCTGCGTGACGCACGGCGTCCGAGAACGAATCGTACCGATCGAACGCGCCGGATTCCTCCGCCACCCACGGCAGGGCGTGGCCCGTCCCGCTCCACACCCCCACGGCGACCAGCAACACGGCCGCCAGCACAATGGCCGCATACACCCGAAACTCGGCGTCCCGGAAAAGCAGGCGAGGCCGTCCCTTGAGCAGGTGGTAATGCAGCACGAAATTCATCCCCCCGATAAACATGAACGCAATGATCACCCACTCCACATACGCAGACCCATAGGCCCCGATCGACTCATCCTGCGTGGAAAACCCGGCGGTGGCCATGGTGGTGAACGCATGATTGACGCTATCGAAAAGGGACATGGCCGGCAACAGAAACGCGATCTGGAGCACGGTAAAACCGACATAAATGAACCACAGGCGCCGGGCGGTTTCGCGTACGCGAGGCGTGATCTTGTCGGCGGACGGCCCCGGCACTTCCGCCTTGAACAGTTGCATGCCGCCAATACCCAGAATCGGCAGCACCGCGAGGGTAAGTACGATAATGCCCATGCCCCCCAGCCACTGGGTCAGGCTGCGCCAGAAAAGAAACGCATGGGGAATCTCGGAAATGGCCGGGTTTCCGCCGCCCCCGAGAATCGAGGCGCCGGTGGTGGTGAACCCGCTCATGGTTTCAAAAAAGGCGTCGGCCCAGGAATCCAGCACGCCGCCCAGCATGAAGGGAACCGAACCGACCAGCGACAACGCAAGCCAGGAAAGCGCCACCACGGCAAACCCTTCCCGTATGCCGAGATACCCGGAAAAATCCTTCTGGCCGCGCCACAGCGCAAACCCGGTCAGCAAGGAAAAAGCCGCCGTGACGCCGAAGGTCCACCAGGCCGCCTCGGAATAATATATCCCGACGGCCATGGGCAAAAGCAGGGCCGCCCCGAGAAACATGAGCAGCGCGCCCAGCGGAGCGCAAACGGCCTTTACGTGCAGGGACATGGCGCGATTCGGTAACGGCGATAGGCGGCGGACAGGGCGCGAACGCGCTATTTGGCGGTGAATTTCCGCTCCATGCCATCCACGCGCGAAGGCATAACGAACACGATGGCCCGGTCTCCGGCGGCGATGTGCGTATCGCCCGTGGCGATGCAAACTTCGTCGTTATGCAATACGGCGCCAATAAGCGCTCCAGACGGGATTTGCAACTCCTTGAGCGGTTTTCTGGATATCCACGACCGGGGCTTGGCCTCGATTTCGATGATCTGGGCGTCCAGGCCGTAAATGGTGGCGACGCTCCGCACATGCGTTCCGCGCAAATACCGATGAATCTCGCGCGAAACCGCCAGTTTCTTGCTGACCGCCGCATCCAGGCCAATGCTCTGGCTGATCGGGATATAGGTGTTCTTGGAAAGCAGCGCCACCGTTTTTCGCACGCCGAGATGCTTGGCCATGAGACAGGTGACCAGATTCGATTCCTCGTCGTCCGTCACCGCCACAAAGGCGTCCATCTCGCCCAGTCCTTCCTGAACCAGCAAATCGATATCGGTGGCGGCGCCGCGGATGATCAGCACATTCGGCAGGATCTCCGCCAGGGTCTCCGCCCGCTTATCGTCGGGTTCGACCAGCTTCACATCCTTGTTCTTTTCGGCGCCGAGCCGGGAGGCAACCCCCACGCCCACGGCGTTCCCGCCGAGAATCATGACGTGATTGGCCCGGGCCTCTGACTTGCCCATCATGGTCGAGATATATCCCATGTATTTTGGCAAGGAAAGCACAAACACCTGGTCGCCCTGCCGGAACGTATCGCGTCCCCCGGGAATAATCGTGCGGGAGCCCCGACTTATGCCCATGACCCGAAACCGCACATGGCTGTGGGCCGCCGCGACCTCCTGAAGCGTTTGCCCCACAACCTGCGCGTCGGCGTCGATCCGCAGGCCCATCAACTGCAAGCGGCCCTCCGCAAAATCGAGAATGTCCGTGGCGCTGGCGCGGCGCACGAGCGACACCACCTCGTTGGCGGCGCTTTCTTCCGGGCGAATCACCAGATCGATCCCGAAATCGCTTGCCTTCAGGACAGATTCGTCGCGCGTGATTTCGTTGGACCGAACCCGGGCAATGGTGGTCGCTACGCCAAGCCGTTTCGCCAGCATGCAGGCAATAATATTGACTTCGTCCACGGGCGTCACGGCAATCAGCATGTCCGCCTTGGCGATGCCCCCATCGACCAGTATGTCCGAGGAGGTGCCGTTGCCCCTAATAGCCTTCACGTCCAGCTTTTCGCCAACCCGATGGGTAGCGTCGGCGTCCTGGTCGATGACCACGACGTCATGCGCTTCGCACGACAGCATGCGGGCCACATCGTAGCCTACTTGACCTGCTCCTACGACAATAATGTGCAATGCAAACAGACCCGTCTGAAAATCCGCATCCGCGGACATGATCGAAAACGTCGCTGCGCGTATCCACAAGGCAGTACCCCGGTCGAGGCACGCAACCGCGAACAGGGATCAACGCAACAACGGGTTTTGCGGCGTATCGAACGCAATATACCGAAGAAATGTTCGAGGGATGCACTGATCAAATCCACTTCGATCAGCACTTCACGTACGCAAGTAGGGTTTGTAATGATTCCATCGTTAAAATCATCGGCAAACATGGCGTTTTGCGGCGTCGGTGTCGTGAAGCGCCCTTCGGGAGGCATCGAGGAGCGCGCTGGCGGCGTCATTCCTCATTACGTGGGGCCTGCCACATCGCTTCGTCATTCCTTGCCAGCACACTCCTCGCCGCCTCTGATCTTCGCGGACTTAATCAGAGCATCCTCAGGAAAGCGGCGCATCCTTGTCCATCAAGGGAAGCCGTATCCGGAAAACGGTCCCCTTCCCCGGCTCGGTTTCGAACCCGATCGTTCCGCGCATCTCTTCCACGCTCTTCTTCACGATGGCCAACCCCAGGCCCGTACCACGCTCGCGGGTCGAAAAATGCGGGTCGAAAATTTTCCGGGCCGCCTCGTCGTCGATGCCCGATCCGTTATCCGCCACATCGCTGCATGCCCAGACCGCGCCGTCGGCCTCTTCGCGCCAGGTGCGCACCTCGACTTTGCCCTTTTCCGGCTCGGCAATCGCCTGGAACGCATTCTTGATCAGGTTGATGTAGGCGCGGCGCAATTCCGCCCGGTCCGCGTCGATCCAGAGCGGCGCGTCGGACAATGCGGACCGAATCGCTATTTCGCTTTCTTCCTGCATCAGGGAACGCGCCTCCCGAATCACGTCGTTCATATTCATGCGCTGCATCTCCCGGGAAGGCATCCGGGCAAACGCATGGAACTCGCTGGCGATGCGGGCCAGCGAATCGATCTGCTCGATCAGCGTTGCGGTAATTCGGTCGAAAACCTGGCCGAACGCGCTGCGGGCGGCGGACTCGTCGGTCCGGTCTGCAAAGGCCTGCCGCAAATGCTGCATGGACAATTTCATGGGCGTCAGCGGGTTGCGTATTTCGTGCGCGACCCGCCGCGCCATCTCCCGCCACGCCAATTGCCGTTCCTGTCGCGCCAGCTGGATGCGGGTTTCGGCCAACTGCTGCTGCATTTCATTAAAGGTTTCGACCAGTTCGCCCACCTCGTCGCGCGAATCCACGGGGAGCGTCTCGCCGAGGCGCCCCACCGCAACCTCCTTCAGGCCGGATCGGAGCCGGGCGATGGGTTTCGAAATGGCGTCGGCAAGCACGGTCCCCGTCAACGCAACCAGCACCATGAGCAACAACAAGGAGCCAAAGAGATACGCCACGGTGGCCGCGCGCTCCTCCTCAATAATTTCCTGCTCGGGCAGAACAGGGGTGGACACGATATGCCGGGGACGACCCGCCTCGCCGGGAAGCGCCTTGAACCCCGCCATATAGGTAAAGCTGCCCACGCGCTCGTCGGTGAACGCCACCCGTTCCGCATCGACGTACAGCGCCTTGTACGCCCCGATAGGCAGCCGTCGATCCACAAGCCGGTCGCGAATCAAGGGCGGACGGCTGAGTCGGGCGATCGTATGCCCTTCGTAAATGTTCAGGTCGATGCCTACGCGGGCCGCCAGCGAATCCACCGGCATGCGATCCAGGACGCTGGAAGGATGTTCGCCGGGGCGCGCCTCTGCCGCCAGCACCTGCTCCACGCGATCGAGGTGCCGCTGAAGCCACCGCTGCACGGATTGCCTGCTTCCGACCGTAACCGCTTGCTCGCCCACCACCCCCACCACGGCGATCAGGATAATCCCGATCCCGATGAGGGCGTTCAGCACCTTGTCCCGGAACCGGATATGGCGTGCGGGCAACAACCCTTTCCGGTAACGAATCCAGACGCCCGTCAGGTAGCACAACAACCCGATCGCCAGCCCGCCCATGGTCAGGCGCAACAGGTAGTACAAGTGATCGAAAAGCGTAACGCCCGGGGCGCGCGCCGCAAACACATGCATCGCCTGCGGCGACGAACCCTCCCTCCGAACATAGCAGGTCTCCCAGTATCCCCCTGTCGAGCGCTCGTCCTTCCAGACGACCGGTTGCCGCGACAACGCGCGCGCTACCTCGTCCGAAAGCCGGTATCGTTCAAAATCGCGCCCGGCGCTCCGCACCAGAAAGCCGTCCTGAAACTCCGCCGCGGAAAACGTATCGAACAGGGCGTCGTCCGACCCGGAAGGCAACAATACGCCGGATATGGGGATGCCGCCTTCGGCCAGCGAGGCGCGGGCGCCCCTGCCCTCGGCGAACGCCTCCGCCGCCGCAAGCATGCGCACATGGCGGCTGGCGTCCAGCCCCCGGTAAAACATGGGGTACAGCAGAAACGTCATCAGAAAAACCAGCGGAAAGAGATTCCGTATCAGGGCCAGATCCATCCGCCGGATCGAGCGCAACAGCACAAAGCTCGCCAGCCCGAAAACAGCGGCAAGCATATAGCCCAGTACGGGCAGGGGCAGCACGGACCCGACAGGCGTCCACGCATACAGGAGGGCGACCGGCGCAGCCACGGAGCCGATCCCCAGCGCCGCCGAGGTCCAGGGGGCCGTCGTCAGCGGCAATCGGCGCAGCGCTTCGGCGATCACGACCCGCGCCACCCCCACAGCCATCAGCATCACCCCGATCTGCATGAGCACAAGGCTGCAAAAAACCGCCAGCAGGTGCAGATCGGGAATGAGGCCCCCCTTGGCGAAAAAGTCGAACGTGCTGTCCAGCGCGACATGCCGCGTCACGAGCGCCGCCGCCAGCACAAGGCCGGTCAGGAACGCAGCAGAGGCCACCGCGAGGCCGACGAAAACCGCCCGCGGCGCGGCGCCCGAACGGGCCATGCGGTCTCGCGTCCGCTGCAGCGCAACGATCCATTCCAGAAACGCCCCGGCGAAGGCGGTCAGAAACAGAATGGTGATCAGGAATTCGCCCGTCGCGCCAAGCAACCCCCCGAACAAGTCGGACGAAAGATGCACGGGATCGAACAGGGGAGCCAACGGCGTTTTGCCTTGTTGCCAGCGAGACGGCGCCTCCAGCGCCAGCAGGACAAAGCGAATCAACCACCAGTACGCCGCCGCGAACGCAAAATATCCAAGTACGCCCCACCATGCACGGCGACCCGGCACAGCCAGCAAGCGCCGAAGTGCCCGGCGGTACAGGAGCCATACGCCCCCCATGGTCCAGAACAAAAACAACATCGTCCAGAGCGCCATGAGATGGTTCGGAAGCCCGGCGGACAGTTCGGTCATCCGCCGCACGGAAGGCGCCTCGACCGTAACCAGGCCCAGCGTCGTACCGTCCGCGCCCTTCAGCAACCGCGACGAAGAATCCGGCTCGCCGGCAGGCGCATCGAACGTCAACTCGACGGGCAGTTTCGCCAACCTTCGCCATTGGGGCACCAGGCTTACGTCCCGGATATATTCGTTGCGCACCGGCGGCGCGTAGCCCACGAGGCGCATGGCCCGCACCATGCCCACCGTCCGCCCGTCGCGCAAGACCGGGCGCCAAACCGCCACGGCCTGCCGAAACGCGCCGTCCTGCGCAATGCTCGCGTGCAATCCGGCGGGAAAACCGTCCGCCGCCGGCGCCGCATCCATGGGCATGCTGAACCCGTTCCAGGCCGCCAGCGTCATGTCGGCGGCATACAATTCCACCGATATCCCGTAGGGCGCCCTGAGGGTGGCAAAATACTGGGCGAGCGCCGCCGAATCGGTTTTCTGCGCATCCAGCGCCTCCATGACCGCCGAGTCCGAGGCAATGCGCCCGGCGCGCTCGACAAGATCGCCTTGCAACGCCCCGAAATCGCGCGCAATGCGGTCCAGCGCCGCCGAGACCACTTTTTCCCGGTGCGCCTCGGGGTTGCGACGGATCTCCGCGAGACGGGCTTCGCGGACCGCCCACGTCAGGGGAATCAACGCAAGAAGCCCTCCGGCTATCGCCAGGAAGCGAAACATCCGCCCTCGAAGCGAAACGCGTTTTCTCATGGCGAGCCTGGTCTGACGGGGCGCGGCGAAAACATCATCAAAACATAATCAGTGCATCCATAATAAGACGGGCCGTAAAACTTGACAACTTTCTTTGCCGGTGTGTATACTGTTACGATCAGTGCATCCGTAAGCCAGACCGGCGCATACGCAGGACGCGGCCGGCGCTCCCCCGAAATCAGTTATATCCATGGACGGATACGCGGAAAAGGTCCGGAAAACATTTCGCATGGCGTTCCTGGTCTTGTTTGCGGCGCTGCCGATCGCGGCGAGCGCGCAACAGGTAACCCTGTCCGGCGTCGTAACGGACGAAGCAGGAGACGTGCTTATCGGGGCCAATGTATTCGTCGCCGATTGGCGGCTGGGCGCGTCGACCGACCTCGAAGGCCGCTATGCGTTCGAAGCGCCTTTGGAGTATGCGGGACAGGCGGTCGATCTTCGCGTGCACTATATCGGCTATTCGCCCCAGACCCGGCAAATCACCGTTACGGCCCCGGAAACGACGGTCGATTTCGTGCTGGTCGCAGACCTTTTCAATCTGGACGAAGTGGTGGTGACCGGCGTCGCCGAGGCCACGCCGAAGAAGAAGCTCGCCTTCACGGTAGATCAGGTCGATAAGGACCTGGTGGCCCTGGCGCCGGCGCGCAGCCCGTTGCACGGCTTGCACGGCAAGGTGGCGGGCGTGAATGTGGTGGCCCAGAGCGGGCAGCCGGGCGACGGCATTTCCGTGCGCTTGCGCGGGTCCACCAGCATTACGGGAAGCGCCCAGCCGCTCTACATCGTCGATGGCGTAGTGCTTGGCGCCAGCGAGGTGGACATCGATGCGCTGGATATTGAAAGCATCGAGATCGTCAAGGGCGCAGCCGCCTCGTCGCTGTACGGGTCCCGCGCGCAGAACGGCGTCGTCCGCATTGCAACCCGCCGAGGCGCCCAGCTCCCTATCCGCGAGACGCGCATAACGATCCGGAACGAGATGGGGATTAATTTCGGAACCCGAACATTCACGCCCAATTATTCGCACAATTTCCAGATGAACGCCGACGGGACTTCCTTCGTGAACGCCAACGGACAGGATATTCCCTATGGCTCTGCAGCCGTCATCGACGGAAATAATACGGAGGTGTCTTTTTTCGACAACCCGTATCCCGGAGAAACATACAATGCCTTTGAGGAATTTTTCGATCCCGGCAATACCTGGACCAATTCCATCGCCATACGCCGCAACGGAGACGCGGCCAATTTTTTACTTTCCTTCACGAATTTTCGGGAAGAAGGCGTCCTGGTCGGACAAAAAGGATACGAGCGAAGAAGCATTCGGTTTAATCTGGACCATCGCACGAAAAACACGTTGTCTACGTCGCTTTCAAGTTTTTATTCGACGTCTACCCGCGATGCGCCGAACAATGTAGATATCAATCCTTTTTTCGGGATTATGTTTACGAGCCCCGCCGTGAGCCTTGCGGAACGGGACGAAAACGGCGAACTCAAGGTGCGCGCAGACCCCTTGTCGCTGGAAGACAACCCGCTCTACGTGATCGAGAATATCGAGCAATTTCAGAAACGCGCCCGCGTATACGGCAATCTGCGAAACCGCTGGGAACCCGCCCCCTGGTTCGACCTCGAAACGAATGTCAGTTTCGACCGCTCGGACCGCGAAGGCCTTGAGTTTTACGACAAGGGATACCAGCAAATCGGGACCAACAGCAAGGAATCGGGAGAAATCAACCGAAGCAACGGCGTGACGTCGGCCCTGAACACGGACGTCACGGGGTCTTTCCGAAAACAATTCGACCGCATGGTCGCCCGGACCCAGTTTCGCTGGGCGACAGAGGCGTTCAGCAATCAGGGAGAATTCATCAGCGCCCGGGGATTGGCGGCCACGGGCATTTCGGACCTTTCCAATGTGAACACCGACGATAAAAACATCGGCTCCAGCAGCTCGACCATTCGTTCCCAGGGGGTTTACGCCATAGCCGGCGCCGACTACGCCGACCGCTACATCGTGGACGCCCTCGTCCGCCGCGACGGAAGTTCTCTTTTCGGCGCGGAGGAACGGTGGCAAACCTATTTTCGCGTGAGCGGAGCGTACCGCCTGTCGGAAGAATCCTGGTGGCCCGCCGGGAAGGCGCTTCCCGAATTCAAACTCCGCGCCTCGTACGGCACGGCGGGCGCGCGACCCTGTTTTCAGTGTCAGTACGAAACGTTTTCGCTCTCCAACGGGCAGTTGACGAAATCGACGCTCGGCAATAGCCTGCTAAAACCGGAATTGCAAAAAGAAACCGAAGCAGGCATGGAATTTTCCGTGTGGAACCGGGCCTTTCTGGAGCTGGTCTATGCGCGTTCCAGAGTAGAAGATCAGTTGCTGCTGGTGCCGCTGTCTGCCTCCCGGGGCTATTCGGGGCAATGGCGAAACGCCGGCGCGCTCGAATCCAGTACGACAGAAGCCTCCCTGCGCATGTCGCTCTTCCGCAATGCTTCCGTCAGTCTGGATATAGGCATGGTCTTCGATCGCACGCGCCAGCACATCGCCGAGTTCGAGCCGCCGGCGTTCCGGGGCGGTCCCATGAATGCCTTCTACATCCGCGAAGGCGAAATATTCGGGGCCATGTACGGCGACAAATTCTTGACCGATCCGGACGAACTGCCCTCGGGCGTGGCGCAAGATCAGTTCCAGGTCAACGACGACGGCTACGTAGTATGGGTGGGGTCGGGAAATACCTGGATGGACGGCATCGCCAAAAACCTCTGGGGAACCGCGAGCGAAACCATGACGACACCCTGCGGCCGGAAAACCTACGCATGGGGCACGCCCATTCTGTTCGAAAACGAGGACTGCACCGCCTTCGCCCGCATCGGCAATACGCTGCCAGACTATAATCTCGGGCTGCACGCTACCGTCCGCTGGCGCGGCCTCACCGCGTACATGCTCTGGAATGCGCAAATCGGCGGCGACATATACAACGCCACGGCCCAATGGGCGCACCGGGACAATCGGCATCGGGACCAGGACCAGGCGGGCAAATCCGACGCGCACAAGAAGACTGCCAACTACATGCAAACGCTCTATCATATAAACGGCGCGAACAACCACTTCGTCGAGGCGGGCGACTACGTAAAATTGCGGGAATTCACGCTGGAATACGCCCTCGAAAAGCAGCGCCTGGCGCGCATGTTCGGGAATGCGCTTGGACTGCATCGCGTGCGCCTCGGCGTCACCGGACGCAATCTCTTCACGTTTACGAAATACTCGGGCTTCGACCCCGAAACCGGTCGAACGAGCACAAACTCCACGGTCGGCGGGGACGCCTCGCTCTTCCGCGTGGATCAGTTCCGTTATCCGAACTTCCGAACCGTCACCGGCAGAATCATCGTCGATTTTTGAATGGCTCCCAAGTACGACATGAACCTGTTTCGCAGCCTGCGCATCCCTGTGCTGATCTCCGTGCTGGCCTCCGCATGGATGGGGTGCGCAGACCTGATGGTCGAGAACGACAACAGCCCCGACAACAGTCAGGTGCTGGCCGATCCCGACGATGTGGTCAATCTCGTCGGCAGTTCCTTCGCCGATTTCTGGAGGGCCAACATAGGGGCGAACGGACAAATGCCCCTCACGGCCATTGCAGACGAACTTTCTTATTCGTGGGGTAATTTCGCCGGACGGTACCTCTCGTCGGAACCCCGCGTCGCGTTCGACAACAGTCCGACATTCGCCTACGCCGCCGCCATGAAAGCGCCGTGGGACAATAACTATCTGGCTATTTCGAACACGTCGGATGCACTGGCCATCATCAACGCGGACGAATCGGCCTTCGAAGACGTCGCCAAGCTCAAGGCGTTCGCCCTGTTTATTCAGGGGCTGTCCCATGGCTACGTTGCGCTACGCTACGATCAGGGCTTTACGGTGGACGAACATGCGGATTTGACCGCGCTGGCGCTGAAACCCTACCCGGAGGTTATGGCTTTTGCGTTGCAAAAACTGGAAGCGTCGATCGAGATTGCGCAGGCCAACGAATTCACGATTCCCGCCGCAGACGACTGGATATTCGGACTTACGGTGACGAACGAGGACCTGGCCCGCCTCGCGCATTCCTTCATGGCGCGGTTCATCGCCTCGGTCGGACGCTGGCCGACCGAACGGGCAAGCGCCGACTGGGAAGCGATAATCCGTCATGCGGAACAGGGGATTACGGAGGACTGGGCGCCCATAGGAAACGACTCTGGCGCGCTCGAATGGGATCCGTCGAAGGCGTGGGGACAAGAGGGGCGCTCCTGGTCGCGCGCGGATTATCACACGATCGGCCCGGCAGACGCCTCGGGAGGCTTTCAGCAATGGCTGGATACGCCGGTTGCAGAACGCAACGTGTTCGACATTCATACGACGGACCGGCGCATCGTGGGGCCGCAAAACGGGATGGAAACCATTGTGGCGGGCGAACAGCGGGACCGGGCAGGCGCGCATGTTGCCGGGACCGTGCTGACCTACCCGCGCAACAGCGGAACAGACTTCGAATACTGGGGCGTTACGGGACCTTTTCCGCCCAACCGGGGCACATACCACTTTTCGTCGCATACCCACAAGCGCTACCGGGCTTACCTGGACACGGGCAACAACGGCCCTATGGTGCAATTCAAGGTCACGGAACTGGACATGCTGATTGCGGAAGGATTGTTGCGAACCGGCGGAAGCGCCGCCCGCGTAGCCGATCTCATCAATAAAACGCGCGTGGAGCGAGGGCAAATGAACCCCGCTTCCGCCTCGGACCCCGTCGGCAGTCCCGACGATGCGCAGAGCCCGGCGGACGACGCCAGTTTATGGGCCAAACTCAAACACGAGAAAAATATAGAGTGCTATCTGGCCGCGGCGGGCCGAGCGTACTTCGACAAGCGCGGCTGGGGCGACCTGACGTCTGGAACGCCGGTCCACTTCGCCGTGCCGGGCGAAGAACTGGAAGTGCTTGAAATGCCCATTTATACCCTCGGGGGCATAGACGGCGAAGACGCCGCACCCAAAACAGGACGCTTCCCCACTCGCGCAGGCCAGGAACGCAACGACCGGCGCCGGTGAGGGCGGGGCCGATTGGGACCGAGTTCGGGGGTATTATGCGGAAAATGAATAGAAGTGGGGTTTTCTATGCAAAAATTGCATAGAAGGCTTCCGTGTCACGCTCCACGACACATGGGTGCGCCTGTCATTATGCAAAAAATGCATAGAAGTCGGTGGTTCTATGCAAAAAACGCATAGAGTACATTCCGATGTTGTTTTTGTCCAGGGAGGTGGTTCGAGATGGCGGGATCGGAACAAGGGCGCCATCCTGTACCTTAAAGCCCTAAACGCTGTTCAGGCAATCGCGACCGCCTCACTCCGTTCGGGCGCTGGACGCGGGATGCTCTCGGCGGCAATCGTCTGGATGTGGGCGCGAAGGCGTCGCTTCCCGCTGGCAAGGCAGCTGCGGCGCCGCGGACGCTGGATGTGTCGTTCAACAGAGAAAGCAAGAACCTTACCCTGCGGGCCGTGTGGCCGCTCGCTGATCGTTGAGCGGCAAGGTTTCCAAATATCATTCGCTGGCCTTATCGCATACGCATATGGCTTGTTCGTCGATACTTCATTCGCATATGATGCATACGCGCAGGTCTCTGCGCGAGGGTGCATCTCTATTCCGGGCGTTTTGGGGCTTGGCGGGATTTTCAGGCTTGGCGGGGGCGTTTTTGGCTACGATTCTGGCCTTGTGGGCAAATCCTGTCCAGGCGCAATCGGCGCATCCGCAGGACTCGCTGGCTCTGGTGGCGTTCTATCATGCGGCGGGCGGTGCGGACTGGGATGATCGAACGGGGTGGCTCGAAGAGCCGGTCAGGGATTGGTATGGCGTTGGTCTCAACGAAGAGGGAAGGGTTGTGAGTCTTGCTTTGGGCTACAATAATAATCTTACCGGCCATATTTCTTCGCAGTTGGGTCGTTTGACGGCGTTGAAAGAACTCAGATTGTCTGACAATGATCTTGGTGGTTCAATACCTCCTGACTTGGGTAATCTCGCCGAACTGGAATACCTCAACTTGAGGCTCAACGATCTTGACGGGTCGATTCCCGCCTCGTTGGAGCGCCTTACGAAATTGAAGCATCTCTCGCTTGATTTCAATAGGCTGACAGGCCCTATACCCCCGGGGTTAGGCAATCTCACTGAACTGGAAAAATTGGACCTTCAGTTTAACGCATTAACAGGACCTATTCCCGAAGCCCTGGGAAATCTTTCCCGCTTGCAATACCTATACTTGGGTGGCAATGCCCTAACGGGTTCCATACCACCTTCGCTCGGTGCCCTTGCGAACCTGGAAAGACTGGTATTGGGTGGCAATGACTTAACGGGTGTTATACCTCTGGAGCTTGGCAATCTTTCGAACCTGTGGGAGCTGTCTTTATATGACAATCCGCTTGCGCCCTACGATTTTCCAGAGTGGATCATGGAACTCAACAATCTATGGAGGCTTTCTTTGGGCGGTACGCGGTTACGAGGCGCGATCCCCCCGGATCTGGGCAATCTGCCAATGCTTTATCGTCTATATCTTTCGCACAACGATCTGGAAGGCGCGTTGCCCGGAAATATTGTCAAAGCAAAGGCGCTAACGGATCTTTATCTTAATCAGAATAATCTTGATGCGCTGGGCGACCTATGCGGTCTGCGCAAACTTAGCTGGGTTAACATTACGTTTAACCGGCTCACGTTCGAGGATTTTGAGGATTTAGAGGAGTGCGACGATGCCGTGATTGTCTTCAAGTCGGACCGGGAGCGGCTCACTGCGCTTTTCGAGCGCACAGGGTTCGTTGTGGAACCGGACGGTCCGCACGGAGCGGTCAGGATCACCGCATGGCGACGCCCCGATCTGGAAGCGCTCAGGCAGTACATAGACGTTCTGGACGCCTTGGAAAGAGAGGGCAAGGGCGACATGATCCCGGCAGACCATTTGCGGATGCTGCCCCGCATCTACCGGCGCCTTGCAGAGCGCGCGGAGCGATTTTCGGAAAGCGAGGCAGAACAGACTTCCTTGCGCCTAAGCGACTTTACCTATGCGCCCCAGCGTTCTGTGCCTCTCCGCGTAATGCGCTCGGCGTCTGAGGTTATGTTCTCGGTGGATGTGGGCGGCGAGGCGAACGAGTACCAATGGTACAAGGGCAATGGCATGAGTCTTTTCGCCAGTGTGCCCATTGAGGGAGAGACAAGCGATACGCTGCGGGTGCCACTGTCGGAGCCGTGGGCCGTGTATCACTGTATAATCACGAACCCGCGCGTGCCGTTGACGCTCTACAGCAAGCAAGCGTCGTCGAGCGCGCCGGAGCATATCGTGGTGGCGCATGAGCAGGACTCGCTGGCCCTGGTGGCGTTTTATCATGCGACAGGCGGTCCGAACTGGGAGAACGACCGCGACTGGCTCAAGGGGCCTTTGGAAAGTTGGTATGGCGTTTCCTTAAACGGAGAGGGACGCGTGAGATGGCTGTATCCTGAACTCAACAACCTCACGGGATTTCTTCCCGAGGAGGTGGGATCGCTCGCTAAGATTGAGAGTCTTGACCTTGAGTTAAACGAAATATCAGGCTCCCTCCCAGAGTCTTTAGGCAACCTGACCTCGCTTACGTCCCTGGATTTGGCAGGGAACAATTTCAGGGGAACCATCCCTGCCTCGTTGGGCAACCTGACCCAGTTGGAGAATCTCGCGTTATCTTGGAATAGTTTGTCGGGTCCGATCCCGGAGACGTTGGGCAACCTGACCCAGCTGAGGCGCCTCCAACTATACCTTAATGATTTGCGGGGTCCGATCCCGGAGACGCTGAGCAACCTGACCTCGCTTGAATCGCTTAATTTGTGGGGGAACAATCTAACAGGCCGACTCCCTGCCTGGTTGGGAAACATGCCCCGGCTTACACATATCAACTTGGAAGGCAATGATCTTACTGGTCGTATCCCGGAGGAACTGGGCAATCTTGCCACGCTCAAGTGGTTGCGACTGGCCAGTAACAACCTAACAGGTCCGATCCCGGAGGCATTGGGCAACCTGACCTCGCTTATAGAACTTGATCTCAGTGATAATAAGAAGCTGACCGGCAGTATTCCTGCCTCGCTGGCCCGCCTTACCCGATTGGAGCACCTTAATCTGTCGTTCAATGCCCTGGAGGGGGCCGTGCCGGACAACATCCTTGCCCTGGAATCTCTCTCGGAGCTTTCGCTTAGCTATAACCGGTTCACATCCCTGCCGGATTTTACAGGGATGTCCAAGCTGGATCAGGTCAGCGTCGTCTCAAACCGGCTTACTTTCGAAGACGTCGAGCAACAGGAACATTTCGGCGGAGAATCCTTCAAGTACGCCCCGCAAGCTACAGTCCCCGTGCGCACCACGCGCTCGGCTTCCCATGTTACGTTCTCCGTGGAGGTGGGCGGCACGGCGAACAAGTATCAATGGCGCCGCGAAGGCTTGCAGGGCGAAGAGGCGATTCCGGGCGCTACGGCGGACACGCTCGCCGTACCCCTGTCCGAGCCGCCTACGTACTACTGGTGCGAGATCACGAATCCAAAAGCCCCCGAATTGACGCTCTACAGCGAGCGCGCCTATTCCGAGGAGATATATACTTCGGCAGAGCGGGAGGAGGATGTCCTTACGTTTGCGGTGCACGCAAACTATCCGAACCCGTTCAGCGAGGCGACGGAGATTGCCTTTGAGGCGCCGGAAGCCACGCACGTGCGCATTACGGTCTACGACATGCTGGGGCGGCGGGTGGAGACGGCGTACGACCGGACGGTGTCTCCAGGCCGCTATCGCGTAGCGTATTCGGCGGGCGATCTGGCGCCGGGCACGTACTTCTACCATGTAGAGATGGGCCGCTTCCGCGAAACGCGCGCAATGATGCTGGTGCGGTAGGGGTGCCGGGGACAGAGCACCCGCCCGGTGCTTTGCCACGTTCCTTGCCCACTGACCCTTAACGGCGCTTACACGGTTTACAGGACACCCTCCCGTTTCGGGTTCGCCATGCGCTTTGGCCGCTCCACTTGCGCCCCCACTCAAGAGGCATTATGCAAAAAATGAATAGAAGTCGCCTTTTCTATGCATAAATTGCATAGAGTGCTTCCGTGCCGCTCGTCTGTTCACACAGAAAACCTCTTCATTATGCAAAAAACGAATAGAACTGGGCATTTCTATGCAAAAAACGCATAGATCATATCCGGGACTGTGTTTTCCCATCCATTCCAAAGAAAAACACCCCTTGGCCGGACGGCGCCCTGAAGAATCGGGGCGACCCGTTTACGGGGCGGCGGACCCGGGGCGCGAAACGGTCAGTTCGGTCGTTCCGGGAGCGACAGGCTGCACCGTCTCCGTACCGTCCGACCAGCGCACCCATACCTCCCGAACCATTCTCGATCCATATCCCATCGCGAGCGTCGTGGAGGATTGACTCCAGTATCCCGACCCCGCCGATACGATCCGGGCCGGTCCCCAATCCCCGCCGCCGTACCGGAGCCGCGCCACCGCGCCGATGGCGGGCCTGCCCGCTTCGCGCACACGCAGGCGCAAGCCCGATTCTGCCCCCCTGTTCCGAAAAAGCCGGGTCGGCGCCCCGTTTTGCGTCACAACCAGATCCAGCCGCCCGTCCTGGTCGTAATCGCTTGCCGCCGCGGCCCGCCCCTCCCCATATACCGTGATCCCGGCGACATCTCCCCCGACAGGCGCAAACCCGCCGTTTCCGTCTCCCCGCAGCCAAAGCCCGCGTCCCGCATCGAGACGAGGCATGTCCGGCGGCAACGCAAACAGGTTCTGGCTCATAAAAATATCCTCGCGGCCGTCGGAATCCAGATCGCCGACGACTGCGCCAAACCCCGCCGTCCGCTGCGCCTCGGCAGGAAGCGGATGCGCTTCGAAACCGGATTCCGTGTTGAGAAACACCGTGGACGCAAGCCATGTCGCGCGCTTGTACGCCCCTTGATGCAGCCGGGGACCGACCACGTCGTCCAGCGTCGAAACGGCGTACTGGCCAAACGTCTGTACGCGCCGCCGCACCAGAGGCAATCCGGCGGAAAGGGCAACCAGCTGCCGCATGGGGACATACCCGCCCAGCGCTTCTTCATAGCGGCTCTCCACCACATCCATCCGGTTGTCCAGATCGAAATCTCCATAATACAGCCGTATGGCGCGGTCGTCCCCAAGGCCCCGATCATCCCCGCCGCCCTGGTCATCCTTGCGCCCCCGGTCGTCCCGGCGCAAGCGTCCATACGGGGTATTCCATCCCCGATTGGTCGCCACCAGGTCCAGGCGCCCGTCCCCATTGAAATCGCCGAGCGCCACGCCCTGCCACAATCCTTTGTAGCGGTCCAGCCCCCAAGAGGCCGTAACGTCCTCGAACGCGCCCGCGCCCAGGCCCCTGAAAACCCGTATGGCGTCCCATTCGGTAGCCAGTATCACGTCCTGACGGCCATCTGCATCGAGATCGCCGATAGCCGCGCCGGCCACCAGCCCGATGCGGTCGAACGCCTGCGATCGTTCGTCGGGCGCAAAACGACCGCCCTCGTTCCAGTACGCCACGGACGAAGCGGCTTCCGGATAGCGCCCGGGACTATGCCGGCCTCCGGCAAAGAGATCCACATCGCCGTCGCCGTCCAGATCCCCGAGGGCCAGCGCCCCCACGCTCGCCGAGCCGAACGACAGGCGCTGCATCCGCTCGAAAGAGCCTTCGGGGCGTACGCGATAGATATCTATGACAGACGCGGTGTGCGAACCTGCTTCATACCCGGATACGCCCACCGCCACGACCGCCCCTTCCCCGTCGCGCTCCAGCACAGCGATCCCCGTTTGATCCCCCGAAGCCGTCTCGCCGACGGGCTTCGGAGGCGTCAGGCGCCCCGCCCCGGCGTTGCGCAACCATGCCAGGCGCCCGCGGCGCCCGCTCCCCACCAGCACATCGTCGTCCCCGTCTCCATCCACATCCGCCCAGGCCGCGGCGGGCCCCTGCCGACTCAACTTCGCGGGAACGAGCGGTTGGACGCGAAAATCGTCGAAAAAAGGCTCGCGGTGCGCATGCGCAAGGGGGATTTCTTCAAAATGCGGAGCGGCTTCGGGCGCCTGTTCGCGCTGCGCAGGCCAGACCGCCGCCGATTCGAACAGTTCATACTGCCGGTTCGCCTGCACCCCTTCGATGCGCGTACGCCGCCCACTGCGCCATAGCGCTTCGATACGCAAGTCCTCCGCGTTGCCTGCGGCAAACGAAACCAGCGCCTCGCTGGAAGAAAGGTATTGGCCCCCGGCAACGATTTCTTTTTCCTGCACGGGCAACCCGCCGCCGGAAAGACGCACTTTCGCGCCCACGCCCTTCGTGTTCGGAGCCGCGCCGCGCAAACGCACGGCCACGCGGGGGGCGGAGGAACGGTTCCGAAACAAGGCGGCGGGCCGATCGAGGCGAGTAACCACAACGTCCATATCTCCGTCGCGATCCATATCCCCCAAAGCCAGCCCGTGGGACACATCGGCGTCGCGCCCCAGACCCCAGCCGTCGGGCATGGCTTCGAAGGCGCCGTCCCTGCGGTTGCGAAACGCCATGTTGGGCACATCAAGCGGCGAAAACAGCAGCAGTTCTTCGCGCCACGCCAACCCGGAAGGGGCGGTCGCTATGCGCATCCGCGCGTCGGCGTCCATGGCGTCGTAGGCATGGCCTGTCGCCAGCAGCAAATCCTCCCAGCCGTCCAGGTCCACATCCAGAAACGCGCTGCCCCAGGTCCATTCGGAGGCATGCACCCCGGCCATGCGGGCCACTTCGGCGAACGTACCATCCCCTCGACCGAGAAAAAGCGTGTTCTGCATCTCCTGGCGGCGCACGATATCTCCTGGACCGTCCGCCTCGAACGATTGCACGCCGGACTGCTGCCGCTGCCGTCGCCGATGGTCCCGGCTGAGCATATCTGCCTGAAAAATGTCCACATGGCCATCCCTGTTCACATCCGAAACCGCCGCGGCCATCGTGGACTGGCTCGTCTTGCGGAACGCCTCCCGGGGCGCGGCCCGAAACGTCCCCTGTCCGTCGCCCAGCCAGAAATGATCCGGGCTCTCGAAATCGTTGCATACCAGCAAGTCCGGCGCCCCGTCTCCATTGATATCCTGAAACCGCGCCGTCAGGGCCCAGTCGCGGGGCGCCTCCTGCAACGCCCGCCCCTCTTCGTCCAGAAATGCGCCGCCGGTAAACGCCTGCGCCGCGAAACGCCCGGTCCCGTCATTGATATAGTACCCGTCCGCCTCGCCGAGCTCGAAACGCATCGCGCGATTCCCCTGCGTGCGCACCGCATAATGCCGGTCGAACGGCGGACGAACAACGTACGCATCCCCCTCTTGCTGCACCACGCGGTCGAATGCGCGTTCCTCGGGCGGATACGCATCTTGCACCGTCCGGGCCTTGTAGTTGCCGACGTACAAATCGAGGTCCCCGTCCCCGTCCGTGTCCGCCAGCGCCATCGTCGTGCTTCCCGGGTCGGGTAACTGAGTGGGTAACCGAGTGGGCAACGGCGCGGGCAACGCACCAAACGCCCCGGCGGCTTCCTCGAAACGGCCCTGCCCGTCGTTCAGAAACACGGCGCCCGGGCCGCCCATGGCCGTAACGAGGAGGTCCAGATCGCCGTCCCCGTCTACGTCCGCCATCGCAACGCCCGTCGAAAACCGGTCCGGCGCGGCGACCCCCGCATGCTCCGTAACGTCCTCGAAGCGCCACCCGCCCAGATTGCGGTACAGCACGTTCGGACGGCTCAGGCGAGCCAGATAGATATCCGGCCATTCGTCTCCATCCACATCCCCTATAGCCACGCCGGAGCCGTTCAGGTAGTGCCGGTTCTCCAGAAAATGCTCCTCCTCGAGGACGTTGGCGGCGTCTATTCCGGTGCGGCGCGCGCCGGTCTCTTCGAATCCGCCGGCCGCATCGCCGGAAACATGCAGCGTACGCCACCGATACCCCGGCTCTTCATGCCAACGATCCGCGGAATCGACGCGGCACCCCAAAAGACACAGGAGCATCGCGGCAGACAGGCGCATTCCAGAGCGATTCATGCGAAAACGAGGGGTATGCTGCGGAACAGGAGGCCGCGGAATTCGTGAACATCGGCAGCCTGCACCCCCTTCAACGTACGAACGTACCGAAAGTCTTGCGCAATATCCATCTTGAACGGCTGGAATCCGAAGCCATCTACATCATGCGGGAAACGGCCGCGCAATTCGAACGGCCCTGTTTGATGTTTTCAGGAGGAAAGGATTCGCTCGTTATGGTGCGCCTGGCCCAAAAGGCGTTCTGGCCTGCGCCCATTCCATTTCCCCTGCTGCATGTAGATACCGGGCACAATTTCCCGGAAACGATTGCGCTGCGCGACCGGCTGACCCGGGAAATCGGGGCCACGTTGCTGGTCCGAACCGTACAGGATTCCATAGACCAGGGGCGCGTCCGGGAAGAAGAGGGGCCGAATGCAAGCCGCAACCTGCTGCAAATTACGACGCTGCTCGACGCCCTGACGGAACTCAAGGTAGACGGCGCCCTCGGCGGCGCGCGCCGCGACGAAGAAAAGGCCCGCGCCAAGGAACGTTTCTTCTCCCACCGGGATCGTTTCGGGCAATGGGACCCCAAGAACCAGCGTCCGGAATTGTGGCATATTTTCAATGGCAGGAAACGCCCCGGGGAGCATTTTCGGATTTTCCCGCTAAGCAACTGGACGGAACTGGACGTATGGGAATATATTCTCATGCAGAACATCGAGATTCCCTCCATTTACTTTGCGCACGACCGGGACATTGTGGAGCGCGACGGCATGTTGCTGGCGAAATGCCGTTATATTTCGTTGCTGGACGGCGAAGCATGGACGCGCGAAACGGTCCGGTTCCGCACCGTAGGCGACATGACCTGCACCGGCGCCATCCGGTCCGCCGCCGCCACGCTGGAAGAGATTATCCAGGAGGTGGCCTCGGCCCGCGTCACCGAGCGCGGCGGGCGCGCCGACGACATGCGATCGGAGGCCGCCATGGAAGACCGCAAAAGGCAAGGCTATTTTTAAGGATACGCGCAGCAAAATGCGTTCGCCGCAACCCGGCGGGCGCGCCTGCATCACACCGGTTTTCATCCAATGGACCTACTACGCTTCACCACGGCAGGCCATGTAGACGACGGCAAATCGACGCTGATCGGTCGGCTGCTCTACGATTCGAAAGCCATTCACCAGGATCAATACGAATCGATCGAGCGCGCCAGTTCGGGACAAGGCGACGGCGCCATCAACCTGGCCTTGCTCACGGACGGGCTGCGCGCGGAACGCGAGCAGGGGATCACCATCGATGTGGCCTACCGGTATTTTTCCACCTCGCGGCGAAAATTCATCATTGCCGATACGCCGGGACATACCCAGTATACGCGCAATATGGTCACCGGGGCGTCCACCGCCGAGCTGGCCATCGTGCTGATCGATGCGCGCAACGGCGTCCTGCAACAGTCGAAACGGCATGGATTCATCGCCTCGTTGCTGCAGATTCCCCACGTCCTCGTGGCGATCAACAAAATGGACCTCGTCGATTATTCCGAGGAGGCCTACCGGAAAATCGTGGCCGACTATCGGGAATTCGTGGAGCGCGTGGACATAGACGACGTCGTGTTCATTCCCGTTTCTGCGCTGAAGGGGGACAACATCGTCGAGCCGAGCAAGCGGATGGACTGGTACCGCGGGCCGACCATTCTGCACCAGCTGGAAACCGTCAAGGTGGGCGCCGGGCGCAATGTGGTCGATTTCCGGTTTCCGGTGCAATACGTAATACGCCCGCACCAGCGTTTTCGCGGCTATGCCGGTCGCGTAGCATCGGGGTCTATTGCGCCGGGGGAGGACATCGTGGCGCTGCCGTCCGGGCAGGAAAGCCGCATACGCTCCATCGTCCGCATGGAGGACGACATCCAGCGGGCCCGCGCCGGGGATTCGGTCGTCATCACCGTGGAAGACGACCTCGATATCGGACGGGGCGACATGATTGTCCGGCGGCGGAACCAGCCCCTCGTGACGCGCAGCATCGACGCCGACATATGCTGGATGAGCGAGGAACCGATGGACACGAACCGGCGCTGGGCGCTCCAGCATACCACCCGCAACGTACAGGCTGTGGTCGGCAATGTGATTTATCGCATGAACATCGACACGCTGCACCGCGAAACGGCGAACACCTTGGGTCTGAACGACATCGGACGCATCGAATTCGAACTGGCCGACCCGCTTTTCGTGGACGCGTACCGGGTCAACCGGGAAACCGGGAGTTTCATCCTGATCGATCCAGACACGAACAACACCGTGGCCGCCGGCATGATCCGCGGCGCCGCGCAACACGTTCCGCCGGTCGGACGGACGCCCGCCATGGAGCGCCCCGTGTCCCCGGGCGTCGTGTGGGACGAATTCTTCATTCCCCGCGAGACGCGCGAACAGCGCCAGGGACACCTCGCCGCCGTACTCTGGATGACAGGGCTTTCCGGCTCCGGCAAATCAACCATCGCCCGCGCCCTCGAACAACGCCTTTTCGAGCAAGGCGTGCGCACCATGTCCATCGACGGGGACTACGTGCGGCACGGCTTGTGCGGCGACCTGAGCTTCTCCGAGGCGGACCGGGCCGAAAACATTCGCCGCGTCAGCGAAACGGCGCGGCTGTTTTTCGAGCAGGGCAGCATTACCATATGCTCCCTCGTATCGCCGTATCGTCGGGATCGCGCATACCCCCGACACATTATTCCCGAAGATCGCTTCTTCGAGGTGCATGTGGATTGCGACCTCGAACTATGCAAGGAGCGGGATCCGAAAGGGTTGTACAAAAAAGCGCTCGACAACGAGATTCGCGATTTTACGGGTATTTCCGCCCCGTACGAGGCGCCGGAAAACCCGGAAATCCGGCTCCAGACCGATGCCTTGCCCGTTGAGGAATGCGTGGACCGGATCGTGGCCATGCTTGCGGCGCAAGGCATTATTCCATCCACCGCGTAGCGATCCGGCGCCTATTCTCTGGATGCCGATGCCCTGGGAAGCCTGGTTTACCCTTGCAACCGTGCTGTGCATGATCGTCGCCCTTGTGCGGGAATGGGCGCGGGTGGACGTAACCATTCTGTCGGCCCTCGGCGTCCTGCTCATTGCGGGCGTATTGAGCCCCGTGGAAGCGTTTTCGGGCGTCGCATGGGCCACGGTCGTTACGATCGCTTCCCTGTACGTGGTGGCCGCAGGGATTCATCAAACGGGGATCCTCACCTCGATAGACCGTTGGCTGGCGCACCCCGGCGGCACGGTAACCTCGCTGCTTTTCCGCGTGACGGCACCCACGGCCATCTTGTCCGCCTGCCTGAACAACACCCCCGTGGTGGCCATGCTCATACCGCGGATGCAGGCGATCGCCCGAAAAACCGGCGTCCCGGTGTCGAAGCTCCTGATGCCGCTTTCGTTCGCGGCGATCGCAGGCGGCATGATCACGCTGGTCGGCACATCGACGAACATCATTGCCTCGGGCCTTATTCGGGAAGCCGGCATGCAGGAATTCGGGTTGTTCGAATTTGCCTGGATCGGCGTGCCGGTAACCATCGTGACGATTGTGTACCTGGCGCTGGTGGGACACCGGATACTGCCGGACGCCGACCCGGGCGACCGGGACAAGGCCGATACGCTGGATTCCCGGTTCCGCCTGCGCGTACCGCCCGAATCGCCCTTCGCAGGCATGTCGATCCAGCAAGCGAATCTGCGGTCGCTGGGGGACGCCTACCTGGTCTATATTCATCGCAATCAGCGCAAGATCGGGCCGGTCAATCCGGAAGAAATCATCCGGGAAGCGGACGTGCTCACCTTTATCGGGCGCATGGACGCCGGAGAACGCCTCCGCCGCCAGACCGGCTTTACCATCTATGACGACCACGAGGGGGCGCATAGCCGGAAAGAGGAACCGCCGCTCTTTCAGGCCGTGGTGTCAACCAACTCGCTGCTGGCCGGAAAAACGCTCAAGGAAGTCAACTTCCGGGAAAAATACGAAGGGGTGGCGCTCGCTATCCATCGCCGCAACGAATCGATTCGCGGGGCCCTCGGCAACGTTCCGCTCAAGCCAGGCGACCTCCTCATCATCGACGCCAACAAAGGATTCGACCAGCGCTGGCGCCAGGGCCAGGAAGATTTTTACGTGGTCACGCAAGAAGTCCGTACGCCGCAGCGAATTACCCGCAAAACGGCGGCGCTCCTCGGCATGCTTGGCGTATTGATCGCGTTGCATGTCGCCGGTCTGCTGCCCCTCGCCGCAGCGGCCTTCGCGGGCGCCCTCGGCACGATGCTCATGGGCTTTTTGCGCGGCCCCGCATTGCGTCAATCGGTGGACCTACCGGTGATCCTGACCATTACCGGCGCCCTCGGCATAGGGCATGCGGTCCAGGAAAGCGGACTGGCGACAGGGCTGGGCCATGCTATTTCGACCGTCCTGCCGGGCCAACATCCCCTCACGGCGTTGCTTTTCCTGTACCTCGGCGCCATGATCATCACGGAAATCATCACGAACAGCGCGGCGGTCGTGATCATGATTCCCGTGGCCCTGGCGACCGCCATCGATATGGGCCTGGAACCCCGCGCCGCCGCCATCGCCGTGACCATTGCCTCCTCGGCCAGCTTCCTCTCCCCGATCGGCTATCAAACGAACCTGATGGTGATGGGCGTCGGCGGATACCGTTTTCGGAATTATTTCCGGGTCGGCCTGCCGGTAAGCATTATGGTGATGGCCATTACCCTGATCTCCGTGTATATCAGGATGCTCTGATTAAGTCCGCGAAGATCAGAGGCAGCGAGGGGTGCGGCTGCCGGGCGAGGCGGACTACGCGACCCGGTACGGGATATGCCGGGCGCCGTCCAGCACGGCCCGCACGGCTTCGACGCACATTTCCGCCATCTTCCGACGCGTGACGCAGGTGGCGCTGCCAAGGTGCGGCGCCAGCACAACATTGTCGAGATCCAGCAACCCCGGATGCACCGCCGGTTCCCGCTCGAACACGTCCAGGCCCGCCGCGCGGATCCTGCGGCTGCGCAGCGCCTCGGCAAGGGCTTCCTCGTCCACGACGGCGCCGCGCGCCGTATTCACCAGAATGGCCGACGGTTTCATGCGCGCAAACGCCTCGCGCCCGATGAGGCCGCGGCTGGATGCATTCAGGTTGCAATGCAGGGAAATCACATCGCTCGTCTCCAGCAGCGCATCCATCGAAACGAGCCGGGCCCCCAGTTTCTGCTCCACGGACGGATTGGCGCGGGACCGGTTATGATAGCATACGCGCATCCCGAACCCGATCGCCCGCCTCGCCATGGCGGCGCCGATCCTGCCCAGCCCCACGATCCCTATCGTGCCGCCGTTCAGTTCCGTGCCCAGCATAAGGTCCGCCTCCCACCTCGAAAACGACCCGGCGCGCACATACCGATCCGCCGGCGCGATATGCCGGGCCGCCGCCAGAAGCAACGCAAACGCCATGTCTGCGGTAGCCTCCGTGAGCACGCCGGGCGTATTCGTCACCACCACGCCCCGGGCCTGCGCCGCCGCCAGGTCAATGTTGTCGTACCCTACCGCATACTGCGCAACCACTTTGAGGTCCGGGCAGGCGCGCAACACACGGTCGGTCACCGGATCCGACAAGAGCGTAATCAGGGCGTCGGCCCCTTGCGCACTATCGATCAGCTGGTCCTCGTCCGGTCCCCCGGGCGAAAATTGATGCTGGACCACCTCGCAGCCATCCGGCAGGTCCAGCCCCTCAAGGGGCAACGGGCGCGTTGCAACGACACGCATGGTTCGCAAAAAATCGGGAAAACGGAAGGGGACGGGAAAAAGAAATCTGAAGGAAGATACATTCCCGGAATCTTTCGTGCGACGAAAAGCGGCCCTTTTCGGCCACCGGCCTGCTTCGCGAACGGCAGCCCACCGCGCCGAGGCGCGCATCTTGGGAAACCGGCAGGGGAAGCGAGGGGTATTGAAGGGTTTGCTCATGCATCCCCACGTGCATTCCGGTCTATGCCATTGACATGAAAATTCTGTTCATCGTGCAAGGAGAAGGACGAGGCCACCTCACCCAGGCGCTCGCCCTGCAAACCATGCTGCGCAACGCCGGGCACGAACTGGTCGGCGTGCTGGCCGGAAAGGTAAGCAACCGGGAAATTCCCGCCGTATTCGCCCAGCGGCTTCAGGCGCCGATCCATCGTTTCGGGTCGCCGGGTTTTAGCATAGGCAAGGAGCAGCGCGCCATCAGTTCGGTGGACACGCTGATCGAAAACGTCGGGCGCATCCCGGCTTTCCGGCGCAGCCTGCGCATCCTCCACGAGGCTATCCAAACGGCCCGGCCGGACCTGGTGCTTACTTTCTACGAACCGATGGCGGGCGTATACCAGGCGCTGTATCGCCCGGACGTACCCTTTGTCGCGGTCGGACATCAGTATATGTTCGATCATCCGGTCTACGAGTTTGCGCCGGGACGGGCTGTGGATCGCTCGGCCATGCGGCTGTTCACGCGCCTGACGGGGTTTCGGGCGACATGGAGACTTGCGCTCTCCCTGTATCCGGCGGACGACCTCCCGAGCGCCCGCCTCTCCGTAATCCCCCCGCTTCTGCGCGAGGAAGCCCTGTCCCTGACCCCCGGGCTTGCCCACGAACATTTTTTTCTGATCTATCTCCTCAATCGCGGCTACGCAGAGCAGGTCATCGCATGGCACGAAGAGCACCCGACGCAGCGCCTCGAATGCTTCTGGGACAACCCGGACGTCGGTGAGATCGTGCAGCACAGCGATACGCTTCGCTTCAACCAGTTGCACGATACCCGATTTCTCGAACAGATGAGCCGGTGTGCGGGCCTGGTGTGCACCGCCGGGTTCGAATCGGTTTCCGAGGCGCTCTTCCTCGGGAAACCGGTGCTGGCGGTTCCGGTCGAGGGGCATTACGAACAACTGTGCAATGCGTACGAAGTAGAAAAACTGGGGTGCGGCGTCCGCAGCGACCGGTTCGACATGAATTTGCTCACGCAATTCGCCGCGCAGTACGACGCCGCGCAGCACGACTTTCGCGCCTGGGTGCTCGAAGCAGAGGAGCGCGTCATGCCTGTCCTTGAAGCCGTGGGGGCGCATCGGTTTCCCCCCACCCGCGCATGACGGGTACGCATCCTTCGGGAGGTTGCGCGGCGTACGTGGGGTGCGCGGGGTACGTCCTTCCCGGTACGCAGAGCCTGCACGGCTTCGTCCTGCCTGGCCAAAACGCTCTGGTCAAAGCCCCTTGGCCGGCGTATGCGCTTTGCGGCCGTACTCAGTGCATCTATGAAGACGCCGCGCCGATCTCGGCATGGTCGCCGATGTTCAGCGTCTGTGCAGCCGGACGCACCCGGGCGTGGCTGCCGATCAGCGAATCGGCCAGCACGACGCCGTGCGCCGAGGCCCCCGAAAAGACAATGGACCGCTCCAGAATGCAGCGGCGAATATCGGCCCCCGCTTCGATGGACACGTACGGCCCCACGACCGAATCCGCCACGCGGGCGCCCGGCCCGATATAGACCGGAGGAATGAGGATGCTGTTTTCCGCATCCCCCGGAAAAGCGCTGGCGTCTTCCTTCTCGAGGAGCCGCCGGGTCGTTTCCATCAGGGCGGGGATGGTGCCGCAGTCGAGCCATTCCGTAACGGGCGCAGTCGTAAACGCATCGCCGCGCTTGATCATGCGGTCGAATGCGTCGGTTAGCTGAAATTCTCCCCCTTTCCCGCGCAGATCGTCCTCGATAATTCCCTGGATGGCGCCCCGGAGTTCCCCAAGTTCGCGCACGTAATAAATGCCGACGAGGGCTTCCGTAGAGATGGGTTCGGATGGTTTTTCGACCAGTTCCACCACCCGGTCTCCCTCCCGCACCGCAACCCCGAACCGGCTGGGATCTTCGATATGTTTCACCATAGCCACCACATCCGCGTCCCGGAAATCAAGCCCCGAATCCATATCAAACACTGTATCCGCAAACGCCACGACGCCGGGGCCGTCCAGGTAGGCCCGGGCGGCGTCTACGGCGTGGGCCGTGCCTTGTGCGGTGTGCTGTACGGCGAATCGGGGGCGCATGGCGTGCCGGGCGCATATTTCCCGGAGCATCTCATACACATTTTCCCCGAAATCCGGCCCCAGTACGAAAACGCCTTCCTGCAGGGGCGCCGGCAGCACGCGCTGGAACGTATCCACGATGCGCTCCACCATGCTGCGCCCTCGAACGGGCAACAGGGGCTTGGGCGTAACATGGGAGTGAGGGCGCACGCGCGTACCGCGGCCAGCCATGGGAATGACGAGTTTCATAAATCCGGTTCGCTATCTTGTAATCGCTGTCGCGCCCCCGAAATAGCGGGCGGCTACTCGCTAAACGGCGAACGAGGCTGCATTGTTCAATGAAAAAACGATCTCTGCGCCGTCTTTTTCCGTCAAACGGGGAACACATATTCCGGGATATATGTATTTTTCTGTTGAGTCCCTACTTTCCCACCCCGCTAACACCACAGTCATACAACCCGCCATGACAATGAGTACCTTCAAGCCCCTCGCACTGCTTGCACTCTTTTTCTGCTTCCTGACTTCCCCGACGCAGGCCCAGGAATACAAAGAAGCGTTCAACGCCGCCATTGAAGCGGCCACGGCCAAGGATTACCCCGCGGCCCGGGATGCCTTTGCGCGCGCCGCCGACCTGGCGCGGCAGGAAGGCGATATGGAGATCGCCGACAAATCCGCCAGCAACGCGGCCAAGATCGACTACAACCTGGGCAACGCGCTCGTCAAGCAGGAAAATTTCGTGGGCGCGCTCGAACGATTCAACGGCGGCATTGCGATATATCCGAGTTACGCCAAGAATTACCTCGGCAAAGTGGTGGCCCTGAAAAAACTGGATCGGACCGACGAAGCCATCCAGGCCTATGAAGACCTGATCGCATTCGGCGAAGAGCACGGCGACACCCAGGCCCTGCGCGCCGGCGAAGACGGTATCCGGAGCCACTTCAACGTCCTCGCTTCTTCCGCGCTCGGTCGGCGCTCCGAACCCTCGGCCTCCGACGCCCGGGAAGCGCTCGCCAACCTTGAAGAGCTCCAGCTGCGCGTGGAGCCGGATGCAAACACCTATTATTACCTGGCCGTAGCGCACAATACGCTGGGCGACTACGAACAGGCCATAGCGCATGCCGACCAGGCGCTCGAAATTCACCGGGGCGGTCGGACGGACGCCGCAAAAATCCACTTTGTCCGGGGGGAAGCGCTCATGTACGACGGGAATATCGCCGCCGCCAAGGAGTCCTTCCAGAATGCCGCCTACGGCCAATACAAGGGCCCGGCCGAGCATTACATCGAAACCCTTTGACGCCGTATGGCGCATGCCTCGGTGCCCTGTGATCCGCAGGCGTTTTGCGGGTCCAGCGTATCGTCGGGTATGCAACCTTCTGGCCCCAACCAGTAAAAAGCCCTGTACCCGGTCGCGAGTACAGGGCTTTTTCTTTGGAACCGGACGACCGCCGCGCCATCTCGTACGCCACGAAACGCCATGACCCATCCAGCAGGCAAGACGATCGAAGTACAGGGCCGCTATACGTGTATCGCCGATGGGATTTCCGTCGGGGAACGCGTAGTCGTCGGACACCATGTCGTGGTGGAATCCGGGGTTCGTATCGGCTCGGGTACGCGCATAGGGCATCATACCGTACTCGGTCGGAACGTACGCATCGGCGATGCATGCAACATCGGCGCAGGCGTGGTCATTCACGAAGGCGTGCAGATAGGCGACCAGGTTCGAATCGACGACGGCGCCGTGATCGGCAAGCAACCCTTCACCGCATCGAACACGGCCCTGCCCCGGAAGAGCGCGTACCCTCCCTCCCGCATTGGATCCGGATGCTTGCTTGGAACCGGCGTAATCGTGTATGCGGGGTGCGTCCTTGGGAACCATGTGCTCGTTGCAGACCTGGCGACCCTCCGCGAGGAAGTGACGGTCGGAGATCATACGATCGCGGGGCGCGGCGTCGCCATAGAAAACGCTTGCACCATCGGGCGATACTGCAAGATCGAAACGAACGCCTATATCGCCGCGTATTCCGCGGTGGAGGATCGCGCCTTCATAGCGCCCGGCGTGCTCACGAGCAACGATAATTTCCTGGGGCGGACGAAAGAACGTTTTCGGCATTTCAGGGGGGCCGTCATCCGGCGGGGGGCGCGCCTCGGCGTCGGGGCCGTCATTCTGCCCGGCATGGAAATCGCGCCGGATGCCGTGGTGGCCGCCGGTGCGGTGCTTACCAAAAAGGCCTCGGCGAACACGATCCATGCGGGCCTTCCCGCGCGGGCGTGGCGGGCCGTCCCGAAGGAACAATTACTCGAAAATCAGGGATGGGAGGAGGACGAGAAGGACGGGCAGGGCGTGGGGGGCAGGCAGGGTGATGGAGGCAAGCAAGGCGAGGGAGGCAAGCAAGGCGAGGGGAGCAAGCAGGACGAGGAGGGCAAACAGAGCGTGGAAAACGTGGGCGGCGAGCAGGGTATGGGGAGCGCGGGGGGCGAGCAGGGCGAAAAAGTGCATCAGACCGGGCGGACGTCGCCCCCGTTGCCATGAATGTCAAGATGGCGGACCTGCGCGGGCAATACGAAGAGATTGCGCCCGAAATCGACGAGGCTATTCAGTCCGTTCTGAACCATGCGGCCTTCATCCGGGGTCCCGAAGTACAGGAACTGGAATCTGCGCTGGCCGACTACCTGAACGTATCGCATGTCCTCGGCGTCGCCAACGGAACCGACGCCCTGCACATCGCCATGATGGCGCTTGGCGTCGGACCCGGCGACGAAATCATTACCTCGGCGTTCACATTCATCGCTACGGCGGAAGCGGCGGCCTTGCTGGGCGCCACGCCGGTCTTTGCGGACATCGACCCGCGAACCTTCAACATCGACCCGGCCTGCATTGCCCCCCTGATCACGCCCCGCACCAAGGCCATCGTCCCGGTGCACCTCTTCGGACAGCCGGCGGATATGGCGGCCATCATGGACATCGCCCAACGCCATGGACTGCCCGTCATTGAAGACAATGCACAGGCTATCGGCGCGGAATACCGGGGGACCCCGACCGGAAGCATCGGCGACATCGGGTGTCTTTCCTTTTTCCCTACGAAAAATCTCGCGTGCTACGGGGACGGCGGCGCCCTCTCGACCCGTAACGCCGCCTTGCATACAAAGGCCCGCATGCTGTCGAATCATGGCAGCGAACAGAAATATTACAACGAACTCGTGGGCGTAAACAGTCGGCTCGACACCATCCAGGCCGCCATTCTGAAGGTCAAACTCCGGCGCCTCGACGAAACCCACGCCCGACGCCAGCAGGCGGCGCAACGGTATGATGCGCTGTTCGCGGGGCGTCCCTGCATCGCCATCCCGCATCGCGCCCCGGACCGGACGCACGTATACCACCAGTACACGCTCCGTATTTCCGGGGATTTGCCCGGTGGAAGGGACGGTTTGTCTGCCTACCTGAAAACACGGCGGATTCCGCACGCGATCTATTATCCCGCACCGTTGCACAAACTGCCTGTTTTCGCGCAGGGCGGATGTCGGTGCGGCCCGCTGGATCAAACCGAAAAAGTATCCCGCGAAGTCCTGTCCCTACCCATGCATCCCTTGCTGACGGAAGCCGAACAGGAATACCTTGCGGACGAAATCCTCCGCTACTGCGACCGCGCGCTGGCGACGGGATAAGGTAAGGTGGAGCGAGATGGGGGCAGACGCGGGCGCAGCCGGGGTGGACGCAGGGCAGGATGGAAGGGGCGGAGCGGAGCGGATGCGGCAAAGCGGGGCGAGGCAGGATGGAACGGGCGAGAAAGGGCAAGGCCACCCCTGTCCGCTACTTCCCACCCCGTCGATACGCCCTGTCCTACCGAAGCGCCATCACGCTCCATGTCTGAACTTTTTCCTCGGACTTCAGGCGAATAACGTACAGGCCGGGCGCAATGCCCGGCCCGGAACCCGTGCACCCGTCCCATTCGAAGGTGGACTCCTCCACGCGCATACGGAACACACGCCGCCCCAACATATCGAAAACCTCTGCTTCCGTGTCGGGGGATAGCGAAGGAATCTGCAGTATATCGTTACAAACATAAAACGGATTGGGATACGGCGGGTGCGGATCCGTATTCGAACCGGGTGTTTCGGGTGGCGGCAGCACGGCGGGCGGACGCTCCTGAACTGCAATCCGGTTGCGATCCCGATCGATCAGGGTGGCGTACCGAGGCGAATCCACCGGACCGGACAGGACAATATCCATGGCGCCGGGCGGCAGCGCCTCCCCGTCCGCAACATATCCCACAATACGAATCTCGCCCCGCTCGGCGTCGTACCCGCTTCCCAGCATGACCCGAGAATCCGGCGGGGCCATTACCGAAACGCCCGCCTCGGAAACAGGCGCAATAATCTGAAAACCCCGCATCGCCGCATCGTATTCCAGCCGCAACAGGTGCCGGGCGCCCCCTTGATCGATCCGCTGCACATGCGCAAGCGCGTTCCCTGCCTTCTCTGCGGACGGCGTTTCTGGCGGCAACGCTACGCCGTCGGGCCATTGCCCCCGCATAATTCCCTGCGACAACACGGTCAAATCCCGTACGTCCAGCGTATCGTCTCCGGCAGGAAACGGAAAGAGGTCAACGGCGGTCGTTTGCGCGGGCGTGGCCACACGTCGCGCCAGCACAAAGTCGATGGCATGCACGATGTCCATGACATCCACGGCGCCGTCACCCTCGGCATCGCCTCGACCACCGCGACCTCTTCCGGTTACGTATACGATTTCCGGGGAAGGGTCCCCGTTATGCTGGAAATACACCCTCGTTTCCTGCGGCCCGAAAATCGTCGGAGACGGCTCGAACATCACATGCACGTCCAGGCTGTCTCCGGGCGCCACCATGCCCGAATTCGGATGGACGGTAAAAAGCGGATGCTCGGCCGCAATGTTCGTCAGATGCAGGTTGGCCTGATCGGCGGCGTTCTTCACCTGAACCCGTACGCTGTCCGCCTCGCCTACATCCACGTCGCCCACATCGAAAATCGACGAGGATACGCTGAATTCGGGCTGTGGCGGGCGCACCGTGAGCACATATTCCGAAGTCCCGATTCCAAGACCCGCGTCGGCTCCGTCCGATACGGCCTGCGCCCCCACCGCGTTCGACAACACGAGCGTATCGTTTCGGGCGGTCCTCACCAGGTCGGAGCGGAATTGCAACGTAACGAGGGGGTCGTATCTTCCCGAAGCCAAGGCGGCAATACCCTGGCCCAGCAACAACACCTTCAGGGCGCCCTCCGACGCCGCATATTGCAGCGTCCAGGCCCCGTCGTCGGACACGGATTCTCCTCGCAAAACATTATGGAGGCGCAGATGACCGCCGCGCCAGCCCACTTCGAACTGCACGCCCGTTACGCCGGCAAGCGCCGTTACATTGAGCGCGACGGGCACGCGAATCGAGTCTCCCCCGGACACAAGGCTTCCGCGCTGTTCGCCGAATTGCAGCGCGCCGCGCACCGTACCCGCCGTAGCATAGGAAGTCACCCGTACATCGTCAATGCGGAGATTGCCGGATTTGCTCGCCCCAAGCCCCTCGAAACGCAGCGTCACGATGGGCCGATTCAGGAGCGCGGGCGGCAACGCCACCGTAATATCACGATATGCGGACGTCGCTTCGGGCGCAGCCGCCCCCGCCCCCAACACCACGATCGGGAACGTAACGCCCCCGTCTATGGACGCCGCAATGCGCAAATTGCCGCGGTCGTAGGCGCCGGTACGGCGCACGGAATACGTCAGCAGGGCGAATCCTGCCCCGGTCAGACTGAAGTCGGGCGTCGCGGCGTTGGCGATGCGGGCGGCGGAATGCTCCAGGTTATTCCCGCCCGAGCCGGAAGACGGCGTCGTGGCCCCGATGGTCCACCCGCTCTCCAGCGTCCACCCGTCCGGCGGCGCTTCGGTAAAATCCTCTTCGAAAACGACGGTCTGCGCATAGCCGACGGCTACCGGTAGTAACAACGAGAGCAGCAGCAACCAGGGCAAGGCGAACAGGGAAGGAACACGCATGGCAGGGAAGCGACAGGCGCTGTTTGGGCGCGTTTTGCGCTGTTTTTGTGGATAGGGAGCGAAACAGAAGAAAGGCCCGTCCTCACAACAAGCCCTCAAACTGCCCCTATAGACACACAAATCCCGCCGGCATAACCTCAAACTTGAAATTTATTTTGGGGGCGGCGGAAGCATGGGCCGGAGCCGGACGTGGGATGTGGGCGAGGCTGCCGCGCCCAGGCTGCCAGGCTGGGCTGTGGGGCCGGGGCCGGGGGTTGCTGCGCCCGTTCCTGGAAACCACGGGGCGGGGCGGCGTGGGCTGTGGGGGGAGACGGGCGTAGGCGACAAGCTGTGGGCCATGGCCTGCTGCGCCCGTTCCCGGAAACCACGGCGCAAGCCGTCGCCCCGGGAAGCTCTGGCTCTGGAGCGTATTACGATGCGGCTTTTCGAGAGGGGCGGCGCGAAAGGCGCGCCTTGGGATGCCCTGATCAGGTCCACGGCGATCAAAGCATGTCTTCAGAGTATCCCTTGATTCTTTCGACGGGCAAACGTACGTTACAAACGATTCCCGATGCAGGCGCATTGCCGAGCCGGAATCGCAACCATCCCCGCCCACCTGACCCCAAAGTCCATGCCCCCCATCAAAGTCAAGTACAAGGTAGACGGCAGAAGAATAACCGCATCCGTCAACGTCAAAAAGATCACGGCGCCGGAATACCTGGTCCGGGCTGCGCTCGAAAAGAAGCACAAAAGAGCCAAGACCATCGAGATCCTGGAAATCGGGTAGCGAAGCGGCCCAGGTTGATTAGACAGCGTTTTGCGGGATTAATGTGCTGGGCTGTAACCTGCCTGAATGTGCAGGGCCGCTGTGTTGGGCCACCTCAGGTTGCCCCTTCCAGCGGAACGCAATCTGCGTTTTCGGCTTCATCACGGCGTTGCCATGCGGATTTACGGCGTGCGAGACAACAGACGCAATCCAAATACCCAAAATCAGGGATATTATGAAAAAACCACGCACGTTTAAGCAGTATTTAATGGTATGTATTTCCATTGTCATGATTTTCTTACTGGGAATTATGCTATTCCCGGAAGCAGTTGGTAAAATAATTGCTATTGTAATCGTATTCGCAATCGCGATCGGAGTACCCTATTTGTTACTGGCATATCTGGAGAAAAAAAGAAACCAAAAAGCCCGGAACAAAAAAGCCCGCGGACAAGGTTTTAAAAATGCGGAAGAAAAGGATACATTTATAAACGACATAGTCGAAGGACCGCAACCGAAACTGGACCCGTACCGGGAAATAAACTGCTGGCGTTGCGGCGGGTCAAACGGACGCATACAACGGGACCGTCTGGCGTTCCATATCTGCTTATGGGTTGGAATGTTTGTATTCGGAATCGGCTTGCTTATTCTTCCGTTCCTTCCTAAACGGGTCTACTGTACGGCTTGCGGGGCGCGGTTCGGAAAAGTATAGATGCTTTCAAAAGACCTGATAGCGTACGTGGCACAGGAGCCGCATACAAAGGTCAATCGTATAGAAATCTGGTTCGGATGCACTTCAAAGCGGGCGGCGGGGCCCGCCAGCGTGCTGTCGCCGCATATGGCGACAAATGCCACCTTCGCCTTGAAGACGGACTGTGGGCTCTGCGGGTGCGTGTAGGCCACGGGTTGTCTCCCTGGGTTGGCACAAGATCGCAACCCTCCACCTTAAACCTCGGAAATGCTATCCGACGAACCCGAACGAACTCTCAAGGCAAGACCCACGCCTGCCCTGGGACTCCGATCTAAAGACACTACCCACCGCCAGGCATTCGCCACAGAATGGCGATCAGCAGCCCTATTGCGGTTAAGCCAACCCCGATGACCCAGCGCATAGAATTGCTAATCTTGTCCGTCAGCCTTGTTTCCGACTGGGCTACATCCGTTCTGACGGCCTCGACCGCTGTAAGAACCTTTTGCACTTCGAGTTCCACGAAAACCTTCGAAGCGGCTTTTTCCTGTACCGTGTCCTTGTCGACCATCTCCTTATCCTCGATTTCAGGGGGTGCTAACGCCTCTGGAGAATCCACAGGATCCGCCTTGCGCGAAATCCAACGGGTGCTCCAGGCTATTTCAGGGGTATTCATGGGATTTGAGCGCACGGCCAAGCCAAAACCCGGCACCTGCTCCATAATTACGGGTGTTCATGCGAAAATGTCAAGGACAAACTCCCTCACATTTCCCCCATAGACACACAAACGCCCCTGACATAACCTCGAACGGAAAATTTATTTTGGAAAAGTCCGGCGCGGCGGCCTCAGGAGGCCGCAACACAGCATTCCTCGGGGGCGCCTTATTTATTTAACCTCGAAAATTTCGCGCCTAAATATTTTAACCAGGCCCAGAAATACATCTCCCGCCGCGCAACCATAAGCCCCTGAAATACCCCTCCCGCGCAACGGCAAGCCCCCGAAATACCCCTCGGACCGCGCAGCCGCAAGCCTCAAGCAAAGGCTGCATCAGGCCCTTCGCCACCCCATCTCTAAAAATCCCCGCCCCCCAGAAGCATAATGTGATCCCGATCCCCCTTGACATCCTTCAGCGCATTCCGCGTATCCACAATGCACCGGACATGCTCGGCGATCTCCGCGTACGGAAACGCGCTATGATCCGTCACGACCACCGCCACATCGAACGATCGAAGCATCTCGGGGGAAAGCGGAACAGACGCCAGCGAAAGCCCCCCGGGAACGTCAAGCGCTGGAACATGCGGATCGCTATAGGACAAATTCTTCACCCCTCGCCGGGTGAGTAATTCCATGATGCGAAGGGCCGGAGATTGCCTCGTGTCCGCAACATCCCGCTTGAACGCCACCCCCAGCACCAGCACCCGCGCGTCGGACAACGAAACAGGCAGCCCTGCAATAGAACGCATGACCGCTTCCGTCACATAATGCGGCATCGTCTCGTTGATCCGCGCCGACAGCGTAATGAACGCCGTCTCGAAATCGTACCGACGCGCCAGCCAGGACAAATAATACGGGTCCACGGGAATGCAATGCCCCCCCAGACCGGGACCCGGGAAAAAAGGCATGAACCCGAACGGTTTGGTGGCCGCCGCCTCCACCACCTCCCAAATAGAAATATCGCCCATCCGGTCGCACAACTGCGCCAACTCGTTCAGAAGCGCAATATTGACGGAGCGAAAAATATTCTCCAGCAATTTCTCCATTTCGGCCACGCGGGGAGACGAAACGGGGTGCACCCGTTCGCATACCTGCTTCATGGCCAGCGCGGCCAGGCGCGTACAGGTCGGCGTCACGCCTCCCACCACCACAGGCGTGTTTGCCGTCGTGAACGTCCGGTTGCCCGGATCAATGCGCTCCGGCGAAAACGCCAGAAAATAATTCTGTCCCGCCGCAAAACTCGCGGCGCCGTCCCCACGACCAGAGCGCTCCAGCAAGGGCTGCACCAGTTCCTGAGTGGTTCCGGGCCATGTCGTGCTTTTCAACACGACCAATTGCCCTTCGCGAAGGTGCTCCGCCAGCGCCCGGGCCGCCGATTCGATATATTTCGTTTCGGGATTCTTCGTCGTAGTCACCGGCGTAGGTACGCAAATGAAGACGATATCCGCTTCCCCGGCGCGTGCGAAATCGCCGTGCGCTTCCAGCAGGCCTTCCCGAACGACCCGGTGCAACGCATCCCCGGAAACGCCCTCCATCGAACGATCCCCGGAAGCCACCCGGCGAACGCGCTCCGCATCCAGATCGAAACCCATGGTACGGAATCCGCACCCGGCAAACTCAACGGCAAGCGGAAGGCCCACATAGCCCAGCCCCGCTACGCCCACGACAGCCTGGCCGGAGGAAATTTTTTCCGCCAGCATGCGCGCAGCGTCCGTCGTGAACGGAGCATCGGCAAAAGATGCATGCGAGTGTATCGCCTGATGATCCATATCTCGTTACAATGCCGTGCAACAAACGAAAAAGAGCGGGTTACCTGTAGCCATAATCTATGCCCTTCCAGAACGCTAATCCATCCGAATCGACCGGACCCAACTGCGATGCTCCATATACCATGCGGCCAAACGACGTGCGCCCTCCGCAAAATCGACCTGCGGCGACCAGCCGAGCAACTCCCTCGCCTTGGAGGCGTTCGCCCAGGTTCCCGGCACATCCGCCTTGTGCCGGTCGGCAAAAACAAGCCGGGCCTCCTTGCCCAGCAACTCCTCGAACGTACGAATCGCGTCCAGCAACACGACCGGGCGATCGGAACCCAGATTGAACACATCGTACCCAGACGACGTCAGGGCCTGCACCGTACCGCGGGCCACGTCGTCGATGTACGTAAAATCCCGCGACTGCCGACCATCTCCATAGACCGTCAGCGGCTGCCCCTCCGCAATCCAGCGAACAAAGCGCAGGAGCGACATATCCGGGCGCCCCGCAGGCCCGTACACCGTAAAATACCGCAAGATCGTGGTGTCCATGCCGTGCAGGCAATGGTAACTATAGCATAAAACCTCCGTAGCCTTTTTCGAGGCGGCGTAGGGGGACAACATCCGATCCGTCGGCTGGTTTTCGCGGCAAGGCGCCCCCGTCGCCGCGCCATATACGGCAGACGTCGACGCCTGCACGAATTTTCCGACGCCGAATTTCCGGCAACATTCCAGCACCGTCAGGGCGCCCTCCGTATTCGTGCGGACATACGCATGGGGGTCCTCGACGGACGGACGAACGCCTGCGCGAGCCGCAAGGTTGATCGCCGCATCAAAGGACGCGCCCTCGAACACCTGCTCCCGCATCGCATCCCGATCACATATATCCAGTTGTCGGAACACAAATCCGGGCGCCTGCATGCGCTCCAGCCGCCACCGTTTCAAACGAGCGTCGTAGGCTTCGTTGAGGTTATCGACCCCCACCACCGTATGCCCGGCGGCAAGCAATAACTCGACGATCTTTGATCCAATAAAACCGGCAGCGCCAGTTACGAGATAATGACCCATGTTTCTTGCAATCCAGTGATCGGAAGCCGTGCACGGCAGTCTGGTAGGGTGGTTTTCCTTCAACCGCGTCGGCAAGGCAGTTTTGATACGCGTATCCGTACGTTACCCGTTCTGATCCACGGCGTCCTTCTGCTCCTTGCGCGCCAACGCAAGATCGTGCTCCATCATCTCCTCAATCATTTCCCGCACCGAGTAGCGCGGAGTCCATCCCAGCTTTTCGTTTGCCCTGGAAGCATCTCCCTGCAAAAAATGCACTTCAGCGGGACGAAAAAAACGGGGATCGACTTCGACAAGCAAATCCCCCGTCTTGCGATCGTACCCTTTTTCGTCCAGGCCTTCCCCGTCCCACCGCAAGTCCACGCCCGTGTATCCAAACGCCATCTCGCACACCTGCCGGACGGTATGAATCTTGCCCGTAGCCACGACAAAGTCTTCCGGCTCGTCCTGCTGAAGAATACGCCATATGGCGTCCACATAATCTTTGGCGTGCCCCCAGTCCCGACGCGCTTCGAGGTTCCCCAAATACAGCCGCTTCTGAACGCCCAGCGCCATACGCGCCGCCGCCCGCGTAACTTTTCGCGTCACGAACATCCCCCCGCGGCGCGGGCTTTCGTGGTTGAACAGTACGCCGTTGCAGGCATACATCCCGTACGCCTCCCGGTAATTCACCGTGATCCAGTAGGCGTACAATTTGGATACGCCATACGGGCTGCGCGGATAAAACGGGGTGCGCTCGTTCTGCGGAATTTCGGCGACCTTTCCGAACAATTCAGAGGTAGACGCCTGATAGAACCGTACGCGATCGGCCATATCCAGCAGGCGGATCGCTTCCAGCAAACGCAAGGTCCCCAGCGCATCCACATCCGTGGTGGATTCCGGGGTTTCGAAGCTGACCTGCACATGGCTTTGGGCTGCCAGATTGTACACCTCATCCGGCTGCACCATGCGCATAATATGGGTTAGGCGCGTCGAATCCGCCATATCGCCATGGTGCAAAACCACCCCGCCGGATTCTCCGATCAAGTGATCGATCCGCTGCGTATTGGGACGGCTTAAACGACGATGCAGACCATGCACCTCGTACCCTTTTTCAAGAAGCAATTCGGCCAGGTACGATCCGTCCTGTCCGGTAATACCCGTGATGAGCGCTTTTTTGGGAGTAGACATTATGTGGTTTCTGGAATACCGGGAATAAAAAACAGGCCAAAGCCCTTAAGAACTCGCTGGTTACGAAGCATGTTGCACGGCGATGTCGCGCACCGGGACGCGCGGCCTCCCGATGCTGAAATAATCGAATCCGATTTCGGCCATCCGTTTCGGGTCGTATACGTTGCGGCCATCGAAAATAACCGGGCGCTTCATGTATTGCTTCATGCGTTCGAAATCGGGCCGGCGGAACTCGTGCCATTCCGTGCATACGACCAGCGCATCGGCGTCGCGAAGCACATCGTACATATCCCGCGCATACTGGATGCTGTCGCCAAGGGTTTGCCGCGCCGCGTCCAGCGCTTCCGGATCGAACACCCGCACCGCGGCGCCGTCTGCCAGCAAGCTCCGAATCACCACATGCGACGGCGCCTCGCGCACATCGTCGGTATTCGGCTTGAACGCAAGGCCCCAGACCGCAACGGTCCGGCCCGCCAGCGCTTGCCCGGAGGCAAGAAGCGCCGGGTCGTCCTGCGTAAAATACGCCCGCGCCCGGTCCGCCGGAATACCGCGCTGCTGCTCGTTCACCTGCGCCACGGCAGACAAAATGCGGAAGTCGTACGCATATTCTTCCGCCGTATGCCGCAACGCATGAATGTCCTTGGGAAAACAACTTCCCCCAAACCCGATGCCGGCGTACAAAAAGTGTTTCCCGATGCGGTGGTCCGCGCCAAGCCCCGCGCGAATATGATCCACATTGGCGCCCACCCGCTCGCACAGATTGGCGATCTCGTTCATAAAGGTAATCTTGGTCGCCAGAAACGCATTGGCGGCGTACTTCGTCAACTCCGCCGAGCGTTCGTCCATCACCATAATGGGGTTGCCCTGCCGCACGAAGGGCTCGTAGATCATCTTCATCGTTTCGGCGGCGTTGGCGGACGACGTACCGATCACCACGCGATCTGGCTTCATGAAATCCTCCACCGCCGCGCCTTCGCGCAGAAATTCCGGGTTCGACACCACATCGAAATCCGTGCCCGGCGCCAGCCCGCACGCGATCAGCGCCTCGCGCACGCGATCCGCCGTACCCACCGGCACGGTGCTCTTCGTCACCAGAATCTTGTAGGCAGGCGACGGCGCCTCGCGAAGCAACGCCGCGATCTCGTCGGCCACGCCAAGCACATAGGAAAGGTCCGCGGAACCGTCTTCGTGCGGAGGGGTCGGGAGCGCCAGAAAAATCACGTTGCATCCAAGCACCGCCTCTTTCAGGTCCAGCGTAAAACGAAGACGTCCCTCGCGGATATTTCGTTCAAAAAAGATTTCCAGGCCGGGTTCGAAAATGGTAACGCGTCCTGCGCGAAGCCGGGCCACCTTCTCCGCATCGACATCGACGCACACGACGTCGTTGCCCATCTCCGCAAAACACGTACCCGTCACCAGGCCTACGTACCCTGTACCGATTACGCCAAGTTTCACAATGTTTACCGAGTCTGATTCTGATCAGCGTATGCTATATGCCTTGCTGCGAAGCCGGGAATTTGCACCCGAGCGACATCGGATGCGCGTCGCCGACAGGCCGTCTGGACGGGCCAACGAGTCGCATGTTGTGCACCAGCTCAATCGCGGGCCGAATATCCGCAATCCGAAAACCGTGGCCCACAAGCGTCTCCTCGTACACCCGCGTATGCAAATCATCGAACCGGCTGGAAAACTCGATTTCGTCCCCATCCACCTCGATGGACCGGTACGTTCGCTGCCGATCCCGAACCTCCTCCGGCATGTCGCGCTCGTCTATCGACAAAAACCATTGCACGTCCGCACGTTTCAACGCCAGCATACCGCCTGCCCGTTCCGGCTCCATCACATGAACGCGATGCCCTTCGACGTTGCCAAACAACCACAAAAGCACATCGAAAAAATGAATGCCTATGTTCATCGCAATCCCGCCGGACTTTTCATAATCTCCCTTCCAGGAGTACCGATACCAGGTTCCGCGCCCGGTCACATAGGTCAAACGGACGCTGTGCCGCCGATCCGGCTCCTCCTGCAAACGCGCGCGCAAGGACAGAATATCCGGATGCAAACGCAATTGCAGCACGGTATATACCGTTCCGGGATATTCTTCTTCCAATTTCTGCAAATAATCCAGGTTGCCCGGCTTCAGGACCAGCGGCTTTTCGCAGAGGGCATGGGCGCCCAGGCGCAACGCCAGGCGAATATGCGCGTCGTGCAAATGGTTCGGCGAACACACGGAAAGGTAATGCAATTGCTGAGAATGCCTTTCCCGACGAAGTTTTTCAAGGTGCCGATCAAACCGCTCTATCTCGGTAAAAAACGCAGCGCCAGGGAAATACCGATCCAGAATACCCACAGAATCGTGTGGATCGACGGCGGCCAGCAAATGATTGCCCGTATCCTTTATGGCCTGCAGATGCCGTGGAGCGATATAACCGGCTACGCCGGTGATGGCAAAGTTTCGCATCAAAAAGGCGGAAGCATAAAAAAGCGGACTGGGCGCATCAGGAGTCGCATCCGTACACGCGCACATAATCTACCTGCATGCGCTGGGGCCAGATGTCGGGATCGATTCCCTGTTGTCCGCCCCAGGACCCGCCCACTGCGATGTTCAGAATCATATGGAACGGGTGGTCGAAAGGCCACTGCCTGTCGTCAGCCGACGGGTTGGCCAACCGCTCGTTCCGAAACGTAAAATACTGCGTTTCATTGACATAGCCGCGTATCTCCGACGGCGTCCACTCCACCGCGTACACATTGAACTCCGAACGCGCCGTCGGAACCACCGTGGAAGCGCCCCGCTGCGTGCCCCGCGTATGATTGTACGCATCGGTATGCACGGTAGAATGCACGCGGTCCGGCTCAAAACCGACATGCTCCATAATGTCGATCTCGCCCGCCCGGGGCCATCCTCCGTATTTATCCAGGTCCGGAAGCATCCAGATAGCGGGCCAGGTTCCCCGGCCAGACGGCAATATGGCGCGCGCCTCGAACCGGCCATAGGTCCATTCCGCTCTCGAAAGCAACCGGGTAGACGTGTAGTCGCTGCCTTGCCAGGATTCCCGATGCGCCTCAATGATCAGCCGACCATTCTCGACGCGAGCATTCTCCGGCCGGGCTACGGTGTAAAACTGCGATTCCTGATTCCCCCATCCGTGGCCTCCCGTGTCGTAGCGCCACCTTGAAGCGTTCGGCAGGCCATCCTCGTCGAATTCGTCGCTCCACACGAGATCGTCGCCCGGCTCGCAAACGAGCATATCAGGCATGGGCTCCGGCTCTTCCTCCGACATGCCGCACGCAACGGACATGCACGCCAGAACCGGCAACCACCCATATCGCAGGAACGAGGTACGGATCATGATCCCGCGGCGTTTGCCCTGTGCTCCAGATACCAGGCGTAGGTCTTTGCAAACCCGTCCTGCAACGACGTCCGGGCGCGCCATCCAAGCGCCTGCATCCGGGACACATCCATGAGTTTGCGCGGCGTTCCGTCCGGGCGGGTCGCGTCGTAGCGTATGGCGCTTTCGCTCCCGGTAACGTCCCGAATGATTTCCGCCAGCTCCGCAATGGAAATGTCCTCCCCGACGCCCACATTGAGCATGCCTTCGCAGGCCGTTTCGTACAACCGCCCGGCAGGCAGGTTCAGCACGAAGGCGATGGCGTCCGCAAGGTCGTCTACATACAGGAATTCCCGACGAGGCGCGCCGGTCCCCCACAGCGTTACGGGCGCATCCGGCCCCCCGGAACGCTTCGCTTCGTGAAACCGTCGCAACAAGGCGGCGGGCACATGCGAGGTTTCCGGATCGAAATTATCGTTCGGGCCGTACAAGTTCGTGGGCATCAACGTCACGAAATCGTCTCCGCACTGCCGCCGATAGGCCTCGCAGGTCCTGGCCCCGGCGATCTTCGCCACGGCGTACCATTGATTCGTCGGTTCCAGCGGCCCGGTCAGCATGCACTCTTCGGGCATGGGCTGCGGAGCATGCTTCGGGTAAATGCACGAACTTCCGAGGAAAACAAGCCTTCGTACGCCGTGTTTGTGCGCCGCCCGAATAACATTCGACTGAATAGCCACATTGTCGGAAATGAAATCCGCCGGATACTGGTCGTTGGCCAGAATGCCGCCGACCACCGCCGCGGCAAGCACCACGAACCCCGGACGCTCCTGCTCGAAAAACGCATCGACCGCCGCCTGGTCCAGTAAATCCAGCTCGTCGCGCGTACGCAACAGCAACGGCCGATCTCCCTCGGCCTGCAAGCGGCGGACAACCGCCGAACCCACCAGGCCGCGGTGACCTGCAACAAAAACAGAAGATCCCATGTCGTTCACAGACACGCTGCAGAATGGATGGCTATGTATAATGGATACGTATAATACCCGGAACGCCCCGCCGGGCATTCCGGCGCCCGGAACATCATTCGGGGCAGGTATTATGCGCAGAAGCCCGACTTGCTCCCGAAAACCCGTATAAAATGCGGAACCCCCGTAAAATACGGCGTTTCGATTCGTCCTCGATCATGGCTCATTTTTATCTGGATTATGGTATACGCCGTCATTATGGCTGGCGGAATCGGTAGCCGATTCTGGCCGCAAAGCCGCGAGAACAACCCCAAACAATTTCTGGCGATTCACGACGAAGATACGCTGATACGGAACACCCTGTCCCGCCTGCAATGCATCGTTCCGGACGAACGCGTCTTCGTCGTTACGCACCGCCGGTACGTAGATCAGACCCGGGAACAGCTGCCGTCCGTTCCGCTGGAAAACATCGTGGCCGAACCGGTCGGACGCAACACGGCGCCCTGCATCACGATGGCCGCCCTGCAGTTGCTTGCGCGGGATCCCGACGCCGTCATGGTCGCCTTGCCGGCGGACCATGTCATCCGCAACGTCGGCCAGTTCCACAAGGCGCTTCGGACCGCCATCGACAAGGCGCAGGAAAAAGACACCCTCGTTACGATCGGCATCGAACCCACCCACCCCGAAACCGGCTATGGCTACGTGCAATACGACAGTCAGGCCGAGCGGGACGGCAACGCCATGGAAGCCTTGCCGGTTCGGACCTTTGCCGAAAAGCCCGACGTCGAAACCGCCGAACGCTTTCTGGATTCGGGAGATTTTCTCTGGAACAGCGGCATTTTCGTATGGCGGGCCGACGCCATCCTGCATGCCGTGCAACGCTATCTGCCCAAAGTCTTTCGGGCCTTCGAGCCCCTGCGAAACGCTCCCGGCGGCGCGCAGGAACCCGACGCCATCGCGGAAGCCTACGCCAAAAGTCCCTCCATTTCGATCGACTACGGCGTCATGGAGCGCGCAGACAAGGTGTTTGTCGTGCCGGCCTCGTTCGGCTGGAGCGACGTTGGCGACTGGACGGCGGTGTACGCACTGCGCAAGAAAGACAAACAGGGCAATACGCTCAAGGGAAACACCATCCTGAACGATTCGAGCCGATGCCTGGTCGATGCGAATCAACGCCTCGTCGTCCTGATAGGCATGCACGATACGATCGTGGTCGATACCGACGACGCCCTGCTGATCTGCAACCGGGAAAGCGCCCAGCAAGTTAAAAACGTGGTGGATTACCTGCGGGCGCACCAGCTGGAAGAATACTTTTGAGCCGGGACGCTGCAAAAAACCGGTGGTTTCGCCACTCTTGGCTTTTTTTTCATCTTTCTCTGAATCCCGCACCGTATTCTCTACGTATCCTTTCGGGTTGGACTTTTTTCGCCCATGCAGAGGCTTGTAGTCTGGCCAAGCTGGCAGCGATCCGCCGAAACCCCTGTCCATGATGAGATCCCCCATTCTGCTCGCAAGCGCGCTGTTCGTCGCCGTCCTGGCGCTTGCCCCCGCGACCGTCGCCCAAACCGTCTCCCCGAATGCCCCGGAGGGCAAGGAGCCGCTCACCTTGACGCTGGAAGAAGCGCTCCAGATTGCGCTGGTCCGCAACTATGCGATGCGAGTCGAACGCCTGAACGTGGAACAGGCTGCTGCGCAGGTTCGCGAATCATGGGCCGACACATGGCCTCTTGTGGACGTCACCTCCAGTTACACCCGGAACCTGAAAAGCGCCAATCCTTTCGCCGGTTCGGAAGCAGGCGGATTGTTCAGTTCGTTCGGCTTTGTCGACTGGTTGTCTTTCAACGAACGGGCGCGTACGGACGACGACACAGAAACGGGGCCCATCGACTTCGACGAATTCACGGACCGGCAGGAAGACGGACTGGACGCGATCGGGGCCGGCTTCGGCGGAGACGCGAATCCCTTTGCGGTGCCCAACGAATTCCTGAGCAGCGTGTCGGTCACCCAAAAGCTGTTCTCCGCCAGCCTTTTTGTGGGAATCCAGGGCGCAAAACAATACAAGAATCTGACCGAAGAAACCCTGAAGCGGCAACAGCAACTCGTGCTCCACGACGTGCGGCAAGCATTCTATCAGGCGTTGCTGTCCCTGAAACAGGCGGACGTCGCGCGTCTGAGCGTGGCGCGGACACGGGCTACGCTCGACGAAACCGTACAGCGCGTAGCCCAGGGCCTGGCGCCGAAAGTCCAGCGCCTGACGGCGGAAGTCGAACTGGCCAACCTCGAAACGGAACAGGTCGAGATTACAGGACGCGCGGCGCAAGCGCTGGACAACCTCAAGATGCAGATCGGGATTCCGGTGGACCAACCCATCCGGCTTCGGGGCGACCTGGAAACCGAAGACCGGGGACGCTTCCTGACGGTCTCGACGGAGAACGCCGTGGACCTTGCGCTGCGGCATCGTCCGGACCTGGAGCAGGCGCGGATTTCGATCGATTTGCAACGGATAAACCGCCGCGTCGCCCAGATGCAGTACGTGCCGGAACTCAACGCGGTCGCCAACCTCAGTTACATTGGCCGGGTGCCGGATGATCGCACGCGGATCGTTTCGGAGGATCGGGACAATTTTATATACCGCAGCGAATCCGTCGATTTTTTCTCGCAGAGCTACTGGAATCCCGCGATCAGCGCAGGAGTCCGGCTCACCTGGAACATCTTCAACGGATTTCGGACGAGCGCCCAGGTGCAGCAACGCAGCGTGGCGCTGCATCAGGCCGAACTGCAATACGACCAGGCCTTGCAACAGATACGCATGGATGTGCAGGGCGCGTTGCGAGACCTGGACGCCGCACGGCAACGGATTCTGGCGCAGGATCAGAATGTCCGCCGTGCGGAGCTGAGCTACGAATATGCCCGCGCACGCCTTTCCGAAGGCCTCGCGTCGCCTGTCGAGGAGCGCAACGCTTCCGAACAACTGGACCAGAGCCGCCTCAACCGGCTTCGCGCCTTGTACGACTATCTCGTAGCCCAGAGCGCGCTCGAAACGTCCCTCGGCGTGGCGCAATGGAGCGCCGAAGAGCCCCGGCTTACGAACAAATAACCTCCTTTCTATAGCGTATCTCATGATTTTCGACGATCGATTCCGGGGGCGTACCCGGCGCCGCCCTGCGCACACTATCCTGGCCGCCGGACTGCTTCCGCTTTGCGCCGCTGCGCTCCTTGCCGGGTGCGGATCAGAACCGCCGAACGGCGCCCGCAGCGCATCCGCCGACACGAACGACGTGCAGGCTATCCAGGTTGAAACCCTGGTGCTCGAGCCCACCGTATTTCAGGACGTCATCCAGCTGACCGGGTCCGTGGAGGCGTTCGACGACGCCCGCCTGTCCGCGCAAACCAGCGGCACGGTCCTCTCGATCGAACCCCTCGGCGCCTTCGTCCGCGCCGAGGGCTCCGTCGGGCAAATCAATCCTTCCATTTCGGAATCCGCCGTTTCGCAGGCAAGCGCCATTGTCGAAGCCGCCGACGCGCAATTCGCACTGGCGCAAGAAAATCTGACCCGCAACGAACCCCTTTTCGCCGATTCGGTGATCAGCGCCATCGAATGGGAAAGCGTGCAGGCGCAATACAATCAGGCGAAGGCGAACCTTGCGCAGGCCCAGGCCGCCCTGGACCAGGCCCGCACCACGCTGGGGCACACCCGCGTGGAGGCCCCGTTCTCCGGAACCGTCGAGGCGCACTATGTCGAGCCCGGCGAGCAGGTTACGCCCGGCATGGCGATAGCCCGCCTCATCAATACGCACCGCGTCAAGGTCGTTTCGGGCGTACCCGAGCGGTATGCCGCAGACATTGTGCGCGGTACGCCCGTGCGCATCGGTTTCGAGGCGTACGGGGAGAACCACATCGACGGAAGCGTTTCGTTCGTCGGACGCGCCGTCGATCCGCTCAGCCGCACCTTTCCGATAGAAATCGTCATCGACAATCCAGACGGAACCATCAAGCCGGAAATGGTGGCGCGCGTAGAGGTGACCCGCGAAATCATTGACGATGCGCTGGTTGTGCCGCGCGCGGCGGTCATTCGCACCGAAAACGGGCACATCGTCTACCTGATCGAAAACCGGGACGGCGGACCCACCGCCGTGCAACGCAATTTCGTCCCCGGACCTGACTTCGGCGCCTATGTCGTGGCCACGAACCTTGCGCCCGGCGACGAAGCGATCGTGCTCGGCCAATCGAAGGTGATCGACGGGGACCGGGTTGAAATAGCCACCCGCCACGCCTCATCCGGGGATATGTCCGCAGAACAGCCGGAAATTCCGACGGACGGATAAACGCCAATCATACGCCTGGCCCGTCCGGCGGGCGACCTCCACCTGTTATCTGGCGCATTATGAAAATCACCAATATCTCGATCAAGTATCGGACGAGCATTGTCGTCCTCACGGCGATACTTGCCTTCGGAGGGTTGTATAGCTACCAGACCATTCCGAAGGAATCCACGCCCTCTATCGAGATTCCGCAAATCGTCGTGACCCTGCTGTACCCCGGCGCAAGCCCCGACGACGTGGAATCCCTGATCACGCAGCCCGTCGAACGGGAAATACAAGCCATAAACGGCATCAAGGAAATTCGCTCCACGTCCGTACAGGGCGTATCCACCATCGTCGTGGAGTTCGACCCGGACATTTCCATAGACGACGCCTACCAGAAAGTGCGCGACAAGGTGGACGTGGCCCGACCTACCTTGCCCAACGAAGTCGAGGAGCCTATCGTGAGCGAGATCGACTTCTCGGAATTTCCCATCATGACCGTCAATCTGGCGGCGAGTTATTCGCTTTCGCAACTCAAGGAAGTGGCGGAAAATCTCGAAGAAGAGATTGAGACGGTGCAGGGCGTGCTGGAGGTGGACCTGATCGGCGGCCTGGAGCGCGAAGTACAAATCGACGTAGACCTGAATGCGCTTCAGGGATACAATCTCGCGTTCATGGATATCGTGGACGCCATTCGCGCAGAAAACACGAACATGCCGGGCGGCTCCGTGGATGTGGATCGGCTGAACTACCTGGTCCGCGTGGACGGCACGTTCGACGTACCCGAGGAAATAGAAAATATTGTGATCGAGGCGCCGGGCGGGCAGCCGGTGTACATACGCGACGTGGCCCGCGTCGATTTCGGGTACAAGGACCGGGCGACGTACGCCCGCCTGCAACGCTTCCGCACCGAAACGGAGGACGGCGAACTGGTGCGGACGGACGATTCGGATATCCTGCAAGTCATCAGCCTCAACGTCAAAAAACGATCCGGCGAAAACATCATCCACACGGCGCAGGCCGTGCAGGAAAAGGTGGACGGATTCACGTTCCCGCACGGCACCCGCATCCTCGTTACCGGCGATCAAAGCGAGGATGTGCAGAACATGATCGACGACCTTGAGAACAATATCATCAGCGGACTCATTTTCGTGGTGGCGGTGCTCTTGTTCTTTCTCGGGGTGCGCACGGCCACGCTGGTCGGCGTCGCCATTCCCCTGTCCATGTTTCTGTCGTTCATCATTTTCCAGGCGCTCGGCTACACGCTGAACTTCATCATTCTGTTCAGCCTGATCATCGCCCTCGGCATGCTGGTGGACAATGCCGTGGTCATCGTGGAAAATATCTATCGATACCGGGAGATGGGGCATTCCCGGTTCGAGGCGGCGCGGCGCGGCACCGCCGAAGTCGGCGGACCGGTCGTCGCCTCCACGGCCACGACGGTAGCGGCCTTCGCGCCCATGCTCTTCTGGCCCGGCATCATTGGGGAGTTCATGCGCAACATGCCGCTTACGCTCATTGTTACGCTGTCCGCCTCGCTCTTCGTAGCGCTGATCATCAATCCGGTCATCACCGGCATTTTCGTGCGGCTCGAATCGGAAGAACGCCCGAAGATGCGCGGCGCGGCGCGCATCATCCGGGTGCTGATCTTCCTCGGGATCGCCATACTGATGGGGCTCGCCAATTACCGAATGCTGGTGGTGTTCGTCATCGCCATCCCGGCGCTGATCTGGATTCACAAGAAATTCTTCAAGCCGGTCGGGGATTATTTCGTGGATACGTTGCTGCCGCGCACCGTAGCGATGTACCGGGCGCTCCTCGCCTGGATGCTTCAACGCGATTACAGCGTCCGCCGGGCCTGGTTGCGGAACACCGGCGCGCTGGTTTCCCTGACCGTCGGATTCGTGCTGCTGATCGGGGGCGCCCTGCTTTCGGGCGTCGGCCCTCCCGTAGCGGGCGGCATGTCGGGCGCCGGCCTGCTCCTGATCGTGCCCGGCGCCCTGCTGGCCTTGCTTGGGGTGATCGGCGTCCTGCTGCACTGCGCCGAAAGCCTGTACCTCGGCGGATGGAAAACAGTCCGCGCAGGCCTCGTGTTCGGCGGCGTCATGCTGGCGATCCTGTCTTTGATCTGGCTGGGGCCGCAGGAAATCCCCTTCCTGGTCATCGTCAACCTGATGGGATTGCCCGCCGTCATTTGCGCGCTGGGCCTGCTTGGCGCCCTCTTCAACCGGCGGAAACGCACGACGCTCGTGCTGACGGACAACCGGGCGCGCTTGCTGACGGGCGCCATGGGGGCCCTGATCAGTATTATGATGGTGTTTCAGGCGGCGCCTACCGGCGTAGAATTCTTTCCGGAAAACGATCCCCGCCAGGTATGGGTCACCCTCGAGGGCGCGCTGGGCACCAACGTGGACGCCAGCGACGAGATCGCCTCCACGGCGCACGACCGCATTCTGAACCTGCTGAGCAATACGCCCGAATCGGAAGCCAACCTGAAAAGCGTGCTGGTGAACGTCGGGGTAGGCGGCGATGTCATGTTCGGGGGCGGAGCGGAAAGCGCAGAAGTCTCCCGCGTTACCCTGAATCTGGCGGATTATGCGGACCGCAAGGAACCAAGCCCGGAAACCCTGTCCAAGATACGGGCCCGACTGCAAGGCATTCCCGGAACAGACATCACCGTGGAGCAAAGCCAGCTGGGCCCCCCGACCGGCCTGCCCGTCAATATTGAAATTTCCGGGGAAGATTTCGACACGATTCGCCGAATCACCCGCGAAGTGCGCCAGATGCTGGCGGACGGGGCGGAGAACGGCGACATTCCGGGCCTGGTGGATGTCGCAGACGACCTGAACGAAGGCCGTCCGGAAATGCATGTGGAGATCGACCGGGAACGGGCCGGACGTTTCGGATTGAACACGAACCAGATCGCCACCACGATCCGCGCCGCCATCAACGGCATCGAAGCCGGTAAATTCCGCACGGGCGAAGACGAGTACGACATCACCGTACGGCTGCGGGAGTCGGATCGCTCCAGCCTGGAAAGCATCAAGAACCTTACGGTCCTGTACGAAGGCGCCCAGATTCCCGTAACCGCCGTGGCGGACTTCGACGTAGGCAGCGGCCTCGGGTCCGTCACGCGCCTCGATTTGCAGCGCGTTTCGACGGTCACGGGAGGCGCCTCGCCCGGCGTGCCCGGCCCGCAGGTACTCTCCAGCGTGCAGGCATACCTGGCCGACTACGAAGCGAATCTGCCGACCGGATACATCATGACCTATACCGGCGAAAGCGAAGATCAGGAAGAATCCTTTGCCTTCCTGACCACCGTGCTGCTTATTGCGGTGTCGCTCATTTTCATGATCATGGTGGCCCAGTTCAATAAAGTGACGGCGCCCTTCATCATCATGCTGGCCGTAGGATTTTCGTTGATCGGGGTGCTTCTGGGCCTCATTCTTACCCGCACGCCGTTCGGGCTCTTCACGTTCATCGGCATTATTTCGCTGGCGGGCATTGTGGTGAACAACAATATCGTGCTGATCGATTACATCATGCAGCTGCGGGACCGGGGCATGGAAAAACACGCCGCCATCATCGAAGGCGGGGCCACGCGCTTGCGTCCGGTGCTCCTGACCGCGCTCACGACCGTGCTCGGCCTGATCCCGCTCACCTTCGGCATCAACATAGACTTCGTAGGCCTGTTGACGGAATGGCGGCCCAACTTCCAGTTCGGCTCCGAAAACACGCAGTTCTGGGGGCCGATGGGCACAGCCATCATCAGCGGGCTGGTCTTCGCCACGTTCCTGACGCTGGTCATCGTACCGGTCATGTATTCGACGTTCGATTCGCTGGCGAACAGGTTGCAAAGCCTGCTCGGACGCAAAAAGGACGAAGGGGACGACACACAGGACGAAACAGACCCGACCGCGGCAGCGCCGGCGTAACCGGCGACCACGCATGAAAAGGTTACGCGACTTTGCCGACGCCCACCTTCGCATATTCGATCGGGCGGCGCCGCCCGCGCCCAACGCCGTAAAAAGCGTACACCTCATCGGGGTGTGCGGGACGGGCATGGGTTCGCTGGCGGGCCTTTTGCAGGAATCCGGGTACGCCGTGCAGGGGTCCGACGAGCGCTATTATCCGCCCATGAGCACGCGGATCGCCGAGGCGGGCATTACCCTGCTCCAGGGGTACGACGCACGGCATCTGGACCCGCCCCCGGACATGACGATTGTGGGGAACGCCTGCACGCCAACCCACCCGGAAGCATCGTACGCCAGAGAACAAGGGCTGGCGCAATTGTCCCTGCCCGAGGCGCTTGCACACTTCTTTCTGCGGGACCGGAAGCCGCTGGTCGTGGCGGGCACGCACGGCAAAACGACGAGCGCCGGCATGCTGGTCCACATCCTGCAGCGCGCCGGACGCGACCCGGGATTTCTTGTGGGCGGCCTGCCCGCAAGCGGCGGCCCCTCCTGCGCAGTGGGCTCTGGACCGCACTTTGTTGTGGAAGGCGACGAATACGACAGCGCCTATTTCGACAAGCGTCCGAAGATGATGCACTATCGACCCGCCTGCGCCATCGTTACGTCGCTGGAATTCGACCATGCGGACATTTACGACTCCTGGGAAGAGTACCGCCATGCGTTCCGGGAATTCGCGGCCCTCGTGGATCCCGGGGGGTTGGTTGTGCTGCACGGCGGCGATCCCCATGTGCGCGCGCTGGCGGAGCATACCCGGGCGCGCGTGGCGACCATCGGGCTGGACAACGAGGATGTCGTCGCCCGGAACGCGCGCCCCGCGCCGGGCGGACAACGTTTTACGCTGCGGGCGTACGGACAGGAGCAAACAGAGGTTTTTTTGCCCATGAGCGGGCGGCACAATCTGCTCAACGCCCTGAGCGTGTGCGCCATCGCGCTGGAAGAAGGCGTTGCGCCCGACCAGATTGCCGACGGATTCGCTTCCTTCGGCGGCATGAAACGAAGGCAGGAAGTGCTTGCCGAGGTAGACGATATCCTCATCGTGGACGACTTTGCGCACCATCCTACGGCGGTCCGGGAAACGGTCCGGGCGATCGCCGAACGATGGCCCGACCGGCGCCTCGTGGCCGTTTTCGAGCCGCGTTCCAACTCCAGCCGCCGGAAAATCTTCGAAGAACCGTACGGGCAGGCCTTCGACCAGGCCGATATCGTGTTCGTCAGCGCGCCGCCCGTGCGGCACAACGACAGGACAAGCGACCTGCTGGATGCGGACCGGGTCGGCGATCTGCTCAGGGCCCGCGGCGTGGCGGCGAGCATCTGCCCCCATGCCGAAGCGCTCCTGCCCCCCCTGCTGAACGCTTTGCAACCCGGAGACGCGGCGCTTATCATGAGCAACGGGAGCTTCGACGGACTTCACGCCCGCCTGATCGAAGCGCTCAGGAAACGCAAAGCGACGGTGTCCAGACCGGCGTAACGGCGACAGCCAGACCGGCGTAAACGGCAGCGTCCAGACCGGCGCGGCGACGCAAACAGCCCGAAACGCCTGCAACGCTGCGAAGTACATCATCGGGAAAGCAATATTCAGCCCCGCGTTGTATTCTATACGCAATCCTGCAAACGATTCAGGCTATCCGGACACCTTCATGCGCCGTTTTTTCCTCCTCCCCTGCTGCCTCCTGCTTGCCGCCATGCATATATCGTGCGGACCCGCTCATACCCCTTCCGAACCCGACGACGACGCCCTGCGCGCCCGGGCCGACTCGCTGGCGCGCACGCTCATTATCGTGGACGGCCACATCGACATTCCGTACCGCCTCGGCACCTTCTACGAAGAAATTTCCGGAGAAACCTTCGGCGGGGATTTCGATTACCCGAGCGCCGTGGCGGGCGGGCTGGACGCGCCGTTCATGTCCATCTACATTCCGGCGGTGTATCAGGAAACCGGCGGCGCAAAAGAAAGAGCAGACGAGCTGATCGACCTGGTGGGCGGGTTCGTGGCGCAATGGCCCGACAAGTTCGCCCATGCGCGATCCGTGGCCGACGTCCGGGCCAATTTCGAGGCGGGCCTCATTTCGCTACCGATGGGCATGGAAAACGGCGCCCCGATAGGCGAGGACCTTGCCCTCCTGCGCTATTTTTACGAACGAGGCATCCGGTACGTTACGCTTGCGCACTCCCGCGTGAACCAACTCAGCGATTCGTCCTACGATTCGACGCGGGTGCATAACGGACTCAGCGCGTTCGGCAAGGAGGCGGTCCGGGAAATGAACCGCCTGGGCGTCATCGTGGATGTTTCGCATATCTCCGACGAAGCGTTCCATGACGTGATGGACGTCACGCAAGCACCCGCCTTCGCCAGCCACTCCTCCGCACGGCATTTCACGCCGGGGTGGGAACGCAACATGGGCGACGCCATGATCCAGCGGCTTGCAGAAAACGGCGGGGTGGTTATGGTCGTGTTCGGATCGACCTTCCTGCGGTCGGAATACGGCCCGGCGGGCAATGCGATCCGGGACAGCCTCGAAGCCGCCTTGCATGCCGCCGGACTTCACGAGCGTTCGGAAGCGTATGTGCGCGAATACGAGCAACAACGCAAGGCGCACCCTGTCGGGACGGTCGAAGACATTGTGGCGCATATAAACCATATCGTGGCGCTCACCAGCGTCGATCATGTGGGGCTGGGATCGGATTTCGACGGCGTTTTTGCGCTCCCGGACGGAATGCAGGACGCATCCATGTACCCGAACCTGATCTACCGCCTGCTCAAGGAAGGATACAGCGACGAAGATATCCAAAAGATCCTCGGAGAAAATGCCCTCCGCGTATGGTCCGGCGTAGAAGAAACAGCCCGGGCTATGCAGGAGGCCGAGGAATAAAAAGCGAGGAAAATCATGAAAACGATCTCCGTATCGACCTTCAGGGCAACCTGCCTGCGCCTGATCAGGCAAATGAGCAAGGATCGGGAGCCGGTCACGATCACCAAGCGGGGCAAACCCGTGGCCGTGCTTTCCCCGTTGCCGCCGCCAGCGAACGATGCACCCGTAATCATCGGAGCCATGAAAGGCTCGGTACTCCGATACGATAAACCGTTCGAGCCCGCCGCCGATGCATCGGATTGGAAGGCCCTGCAGTGATCGTGCCGGAAGCGTGTGGATTACATTCCCCACTTTGCAGTATTTTACAGCCCATTTATGGCCTTTTTATGGGAAATTACCCTCCAGATAGGCGTATTTTATCATCATATCACCCACTTCATCAAGAGACGGGCATCTATACACATGGCCGAAGACGAAGTGTTGGACATCATGTAGCAGTTTGCCGGAAAACTGTTTCCTCATCCGCTAATACCTCACCTCCTCCAGCACCAGTCCATGGGCGGGTGCGGCGGGGCCGGCGGCGCGGCGGTCCTTGATGGCAAGAAGGCGGGCCATGTCTTCGGCGGGACGCTGGCCGCGCCCTATTTCCAGCAGGGTGCCCACGATGGCGCGGACCATGCCGTGCAGAAACCGGTTGCCTGCAATGTCGAAACAGGCGTCGCCGTCGTCCGTTTCGCAGCGCCAGCGCGCCTCGTACAAGGTGCACACGCGGTTCTTCGTCTCCGATTGCGTACGGCAGAACGAATCGAAATCGTGTTCGCCAAGGAGCATGTCGGCGGCGGCCTGCATGCGCCCGAAATCCGGGGCGGGGCGCACCGGTACGCGCCACCCGCGATCCAGCGCGCGAAACCCGGCGGTAATGTAGTAGCGGTAGCGCCGGAGCCGGGCGTCGTAGCGGGCATGAAACCCGTCGGGGGCCTCGACAAGGTCGCGGACCGCTACGGCGTCGGGGAGCAAGCCATTGAGCGAACCCAAAAGGCGGCGAGCAGGCACGGGCAGGCTGTCCGCCGCAAAATGCGCCACCTGCCCCCGGGCATGCACGCCCGCATCGGTTCGCCCCGCCCCCACAACGCCGACCGGCGTACGCAAGGCCGTAGCGAGCGCCTCTTCGAGCGCGCCTTGCACCGTGGGCCGGCCCGGCTGGATTTGCCATCCGGAAAAGGGAGACCCGTCGTATTCTATGGTCATCCGGTATACAGGCATCGCATGCGCGCCATAGCGGCGAATATCGTATTTTTGTACGGCGGCCGGTGGAGGGGCGCCGCAGGTAGACCGATCAGTCTACCTGGAAATCATTCGGTGACGACGGCCTATGGCCGCACGCAATGCACGCGCGGGGAGCGTTTCCCCGCCGACCCTTTGCACACAGAGCACCAGAAGCACCAGACCGGGATATGCTCCCGACGATTCCCCATGACCGTTCCTACGCGCATCTACCTGACGGGTTTTATGGGGAGCGGCAAGAGCGCCCTCGGACCTCGCCTTGCGGAGCGCCTCGGGCACGACTTCGTCGATCTGGACGAACACATTGAACGCGAGGCGGGCTGCACGATCCAGACCCTGTTCGCCACCCGGGGCGAAGACGGCTTCCGGCGCCTCGAAACGGGCGCGTTGCACGCGGTATCGGACAGGGAACGGGTGGTCGTGGCGCTTGGCGGCGGCGCGGTGACCCGGCAGGGCGCCATGCGGCTCGTTCGGGCGAGCGGATGCCTGGTCTACCTCCGCATGACGCCTTCGAGGCTGGCGGAACGCCTGGCCGGGCAAACGGCGTCGCGTCCCCTGCTGCACGAACAGGGGCGCCCCCTCGCCGGAGACGCCCTGCGCATCCGCATTGCCACCCTGCTGGCGCCGCGCGCATCCTTCTATGAACAGGCGGATATCACGCTGGATGCAGACACGGAAACGGTAGACCTACTTGTGTCCAGGGCGACGGAAGCGCTGGAGCGCTATGGGGCGCGGACCCCTTACGCCAGGCGGAACGAACGACGGTGATGCGGGCTGGGGCCGTGCCGGGCCAGCGCTGCGTAGTGCTGCCGGGTGGGGTAGCCTGCGTTCGTATCCCACGCATAGACGGGATGCGCGTCGTGCAGCTGGCGCATCAGGCGGTCCCGCTCCACCTTGGCGACGACGGACGCCGCCGCAATAGAACGGCGAAGACGGTCGCCCTGTACAACCGTCTCGGCGGGGCACGGCGGATCGGGAAAGCACCGGTTCCCGTCGATCAGCAAATAGTCCGGCGCAGAGGCCAGGTCCTGCACGGCGCGGCGCATGGCCTCCATGGCGGCGTGGAGGATATTCAACCGGTCTATTTCCTGCGGCGAACACAGGCCCACGCCGACCACGGACGCACTGGCCCGTATCGCCCCGGCGAGGCTTTCCCGCACGGGCCGCGAAAGCAATTTGCTGTCCGTAAGGTCCGGAAGGCGCGCATCGGGCGCGAGGATCACGGCGGCGGCGACCACAGGGCCCGCGAGGCATCCCCGCCCCGCTTCGTCTACGCCGGCAATGCGTTCGTAGCCCTGCGCACGCAGCGCATCTTCGAAATGCTGCGAAGGCAGCCTGGAGCGGGAATCCATCAAGCAAACCGCAGGACATGCGGGGGCTATTCGTCGTACTGATCCGGCAGGTCGTTTTCGTAGAGCACCACGTCGCCCTCCCGAAGAAACGTCGCCAAAAAGGCCTGCGCATCCCGCAAGGCGTCGAAAACATGCAGGTTTTCCGCCGGAAATCCTTTGCTGCGCAGCCCTTCCCGGATGGGCGCGGTTTGCTTGCGGCCCACCAGCAACGCCACATCCGCATGGTCGGCGATATAGGCTCCCAGCGCGCGATTTTCTTCCTGTTGCCGCTCGCCCAGTTCGATCATGCCGGGCGTTACGACAATGCGGCGCCCCGAACGGAAGGCGCCCAGGATCTCCACGGCGTTCCGGGCGCCCACCGGATTGGCGTTGAACGCGTCGTCAATGACGGTGACCGGGCCTTCCCGACGCAACTGAAGCCGATGCGGCACCGGCTCAATCCGCGCCACGGCATGCATCATCTGGCGCAAGCGCAACCCCGTCTCGCATCCGACCGCCAGCCCAAGAAGTATGTTCGTTACATTGTGCGCCCCAAGAAGCCGAGTCTGGAAACGCTGCTCCTTGCCGCTCCGGTCGCGCACGACGAAAGACGTTCCGCGATGGTCGTACCGGATATCGAAGGCCGCGAGGTCGGCGTCCGGGCGGCCCTGCGCGGAAATACGCCATATCCGGCCGGGAGCCTGCGCATGCATGGCCGCCGTACGCTCGTCGTCCAGGTTCAGGACCGCTACGCCGCCGGCGTCCATGCGGGCGATCATGCGGGCTTTCTCTGCCGCAATGCGGTCCATCGTGCCCATACTTTCCAGATGCGCAATCCCGATCGTCGTCACAACGCCGATATGAGGCCGGACGATATCGCACAGTTCGTCCATATCCCCCGGATGCCGGATACCCATCTCCAGCGCCAGAACCTGATGCTCCGCCCGCAACATGGTATTGATTACCAGGCAAAGCCCCATAGGCGTATTGTACGAGCCGGGCGTAATCAGGGTTTGGTAGCGCAGGCCCAGCAGGTCTCCCAGAATGGCCTTGACGCTCGTTTTCCCGTAGGAACCGGTCACGGCGACGATGCGCAGATCGGGCCGGCGGGCCAGGCGGCGGCGGGCCTGTCGCTTGAACCCCTCCCGAATGCCTCGTTCCACAGGCGCCATGACCGCAGCGGCGCCAAGCACCCAGGCAGGCGCCAGAAAATCCGCCAGCAACAACCCCGCCAGATACCAGACCAGTTCTGCAAGATCGCCCCGGAGCCACAGGGAGGCCCCCGCCGCAACGGGCAGCAGCGCCAGCAGCGCCGCCGTCGCCAGCAAGCGACGCATGCGGGGAGTATACTTGAGAGGTTTTTTCTCGCGGTCGCTCCGGTAGCGCCGCGACGAAACAAACGTCGCGGCCCACAGCAGCAACAGCGCCGCCATCGCCGGCAACGGATCGAACAGGGCGGCGCAGACCGCCGCCAGAATCAGCTCGGCCAGCGCCAGCTTATGGGACGTCCGAAATACGAGCGTCCAGAAACGGCGCGCCGTCCAACCGAGGAATTCCCCGGACTTGTAGCCGTGCAGCTGAAACATATGCAGGAAATGACGCAGCCGCCGCGCTGCGCGCCATCCCGCAAAGAGGGTTGCAACAAAAGCAAGAAACGGAATAAGAAACATGTACAGGAACCCTGTGCGGCGTCAGGTGTTTTGCAACAAGTCGATTTTCGGGAGCAGCATGCGCGCGCAGTCTGCAAGGCACGGTCAGGCGGCTGTTTCGAGAAAGCGCCGGGTGGCGGCGATAAACGTGGAAAAATCGTCCATATAGCCGTAGTGCCCGGCATTTTCGAGCGTTACGAGGCCCGCGTCGGGGATAGCGCCTACAAGATATTCCATCTGCCGTTGCGATATGGCCGTATCCCGATCGCCTCGGAAAAGCAGCACGGGAACCGCTATTTCCTGCACGTGCTCGTCGAGATGACAGGTAACCATGCGCACGAAAACGCGGCGCATGATCCCTTCGACGGAACGGTAATCCGACGACCCCAACATGCGCCAGACAAGCGAATGCCGTAGCCAGTCGAGACCGTATGCGCGAAGCGGTTCGGGCGCCCATTGAAAAGGGGCTTTAAGCGCCTGGGCCAGCGTGCGCCGGGCATAATACGCCACGGACCGGCGGGGCGTGACGCCCGAAGGACTCACAAGCGCCAGACGACGAATCAATCGTTTATATACCGGATGCGAAGCCATATACAGCGCAATCCGTCCCCCGTTGGAGTGCCCCACGATGGTGGCCGGCTGCCCGATATGCATGTCCAGGACCTCCTTGACCAGCGCAGCGTGCTCTGGAATGCCCAGAACGTCCTCCGGCGGCGGCGAATGGCCGTGCCCGGGAAGATCGATATTCACAACCCGATACTCCGAGGCCAGCGCCTCGGCGATCGGAGCCATATGGGCCGCGCTGCTCCCCCAGCCATGGAGCAGAAGCACGGGGGCGCCCGCGGCGTTGCCCGTAATCGCGCAACGCAACATGTCCGCGCTGTACGGCGCAGGCGCCGCGCCGCCGTTTTGCGCGTTCGATGCCGCTTTGGAACCCATGGACCTGTTATGCTGTTGGAGGGCCGTACATCCTATCTTCCTCCAGATTTTCCGTTTGTCGGGCCGCTCGCCCCGGAAACCGGGATGCAATCGTTCGGCGAAACGTCGTCGGACGTTGCCTCGGTCGGTTTCCCGCCGCATGGCGTATGCGGTCCTAATGTACGAAGCACGCCGCGACCATTCCTGATTGCATCGAATTATTGTTGCCAGGCAGGGTGGTCGTATGTGCTGTACGCAGTACGTTTCCGCGACCAATGCACTGAATTGTATGCCAGAAAAACACTTTGAAGGGATCCTCGAAATGATCGGGGGTAAAAAATTCGGCTTTCTCCGGGCGTTTCGCCCGGATTTGCCAAAAGGGAACAGCGATCCCTTTACGTCGCCGCCTCTGGTGCGCAAATTTCATCTTCGGGACGGGTGCCTCCTGACGGGCACCCTGCGACCGGGTCGAAAAGGCGCCCTGCAGGTAGCCCGCATCGACAGCGTGATGGGCATGACGCCCGAAAAATGGGCCGATATCCCCGATTTCGACGGCGGACAAACCATCTATCCAGACGAAAAACTGGAGCTGGTTACCGCCCCGGGCGATATTTCCATGCGCGTCGTGGACCTGGTGTCTCCCATCGGCAAGGGGCAGCGCGCCCTGATCGTGGCGCCCCCGCGCACGGGCAAAACGATCCTGCTGAAAAAAATGGCCGCGGCGATCACGCAGAATCACCCGGAGGTGGCGCTCGTGGCGCTCCTCGTCGATGAACGGCCCGAGGAGGTCACCGACTTCAAGCGCGCCACGGCGGCCCAGGTGTTCGCCTCGTCGAACGACCGGGAGGAAGACAACCATGTCCGCGTGTCCACCCTTGCGCTCGAATATGCCCGGCGCCTCGTGGAAACAGGCAAGGATGTCGTGCTGTTGCTCGATTCGTTGACCAGGCTGGGGCGCACCTTCAACTTGTACCTTGGCGGAAGCGGACGTACGCTTTCCGGCGGCCTGGACGCCAAGGCCTTGCAAATTCCCCGGAGGATATTCGGATCGGCCCGCAATATCGAGGGAGGCGGGTCACTCACCATCGTGGCTACGGCGCTCATCGAAACGGGCAGCCGCATGGACGACGTGATTTTCGAAGAATTCAAAGGAACGGGCAATTCGGAAATCGTGCTGGATCGGGAAATGGCCGATAAACGCATTTTCCCGGCCATCAACCTGCGAAAAAGCGGTACGCGCAACGAGGAACGACTGCTCGGGGACGCCATAGCGCAGCATCACCGGCTGTTCCGGGCGCTGAATTCGCGGCCTCCCATCGACGCCATGCAGGCGCTGATCCGGCATTTGCAGCAATCGCCCACGAACGCGCACCTGCTCAACGAACTGGTTCCAAGCGAAGGATAGGATACGCGAATACCGGTACGCAACAGGCACAGGACGCCCGAATCCACGTGTCCTGAAAAAGAAATTTTGGCGAAGGGTTATGTTTTCCATTTGGGGGTGTCTATGGGGGTAAGACGCAGGTCTTGTTCACTCCATCGATCATCAACGTTTTTGCATCGTGTCAAACCCTCTTGGAAGAATCGAACCCATCGCAGAACCGGAGATCCAATACCAGGTCCCCATTCGTAACTGGGCCGTAGCGGAACGCCCCACCGAACGCATGCTGAGCGGGCAGCCCGACGCCTTGTCGGACGCCGAGCTGATCGGCGTGCTGTTTCGATCGGGCACCCATACCCGTTCCGGCTCCGTATCGGCCATTCAACTGGGGCGTACGCTCCTGCATACGTTCGGCGCATTGCGCGACCTTTCCCGCCGCGACACGCGGGAACTGATGCGCGTGGCGGGCATTGGCCCGGCCAAGGCGGCCCAGCTGGCCGCTGCGTTCGAGATTGGGCGGCGCGTGGAATCGCAGCAAATCGACCGCAGGGATGTTCAGGTGTGTTCGCCCAACGATGTGGCGTCGGTCTACGTACCGAAATTGCGGGATTTGCGGACAGAAGTGTTCTACCTCGTTTTGCTCAATACGGCGAACATTATTACCGCGAATGTCCAGTTGAGCGGGGGAGGTCTGTCGTCCAGCATCGTCGAACCGAGGGCCGTGTTCCAGCAAGCCGTTCTGGAGAATGCTGCTTCGGTAATCTGCGTGCACAACCACCCTTCCGGCAACCCGGAACCGAGTCAGGAAGACATCCGCATTACCCGGCAACTGGTGTCGGCGGGTAAAATCATGGGGATTCCCATCCACGATCACCTCATCGTGGCGGGAAACGAATATACCTCCATGGCGGAACGCCAGTTGTTATAGGGGCAGCGGTGCGACAGGGCGGCGGCGTGGCGGGGTAGCAGGGCGGCGGCGTGACGGGGTAGCAGGGCGGCGGCGAAGCGGGGTAGCAGGGCGGCGGCGAGGCGGTACGGCGGGGCAGTGGCAGGGCAGCAGCATGGCGGGGTAGCAGGACGGCGGGGTAGCAGGACGGCGGCGTGACGATACAGCAGGACGAAGTGGTTTTCGGCGGCGTGTGGAATCATACCGGGGCCTTTCCCTGTATGAGGGCCGCATTCCGGCTTGCCCGGACGTTTTTTACGTACTCGTTTGCCCTGCCATGGACCTTCTGGAAAAAATCGTTTCCCTTTCGAAGCGCCGCGGATTCGTGTTTCCGTCGTCGGATATTTACGGCGGCCTCGCCGCCACGTACGATTACGGTCCGCTCGGCGTGGAGCTGAAGCGCAACGTCAAGGAACGGTGGTGGCGGGATATGGTGCACCTGCACGACAACATCGAGGGCCTGGACGCCGCCATTCTGATGCATCCGACCGTCTGGAAAGCATCCGGGCACGTAGACGCTTTCCACGATCCCATGATCGACGACAAAGCCTCGAAACGGCGGTACCGGGCAGACGATCTGATCGAACGGCACATCGAAAAGCTGGCGGCGTCCGGCAAGAACGAACGGGCGGACAGCGTTCGCGAACGCCTTCTCGCGGCGCTGCACAGCGACGATATGCCGCAAGAACTCCACCGGATCATTCTCGACGAAGAAATCCGGGGACCCGACTCCGGCGCGTTCGACTGGACCGACGTGCGGCAATTCAATCTGATGTTCGAAACGCATGCCGGCGCGCTGGCGGACGAAGAAGACCGCATCTGGCTGCGCCCCGAAACGGCCCAGGGCATCTTCGTGAACTTCCGGCTGGCGCAAGAAACGGCCCGGCAGCAAATCCCCTTCGGCATTGCCCAGATCGGGAAAGCCTTTCGCAACGAGATCGTCGCCCGCCGGTTCATTTTCCGCATGCGCGAATTCGAGCAGATGGAGATGCAATATTTCGTGTGCCCCGGCACGCAGATGGAGCATTTCGAGGATTGGCGGGCCAAGCGCATGCAATGGCATATAGACAACGGCGTGCGCCCGGAACGCTTGCGCTGGCACGAGCACGAAAAACTGGCGCACTACGCGGATGCGGCGTTCGACGTGCAGTACGACTTTCCGATGGGATGGCAGGAAATAGAGGGCATTCACTCGCGCACCGATTTTGACCTGAGGCGCCATCAGGAATTTTCTGGAAAGAAGATGGAGTATTTCGATCCGCGGCGGCAGGAGAAATACATTCCGTACGTCGTCGAGACGTCCGCCGGGCTGGACCGCACCGTGCTCATGTTGCTGTGCGAAGCCTACGAAGAGGAGAACGTCGAAGGCGAAGAACGAGTGGTCATGAAATTTCACCCTGAAATAGCCCCCGTCAAGGCAGCGGTCTTTCCCCTCGTGAAGCGGGACGGGATGCCGGAAACGGCCCGGGCGCTCGCCGCCGACCTGCGCACGCATTTCAAGACCTTCTACGACGAAAGCGGGTCCATCGGAAAGCGCTACCGGCGCATGGACGAAGCCGGTACGCCGTTCTGCGTCACGGTCGATGGGGAAACCCTGGAGACGGGCGGCGTAACCGTCCGGGACCGGGATTCCATGGCGCAGGAGCGCATTGCGACGGACCGGGCGGCGGATTGGCTGAAGGATCGGATGAAAGGCTGGTCCCGGTCCGCATAGCGGGGCCGACGTGTCGCAGGCGCCTGCCCGGCGCACCGCGCAACAGACCGGTTGCGCGGACGCCCGGGAGCGCTCTGGGGCGCTCGCGGGCGCTCCGCAAAACGCTTTCCGCGCAAGAACCTGCAAATCCTTCGTCCGCGCCGTATATTGTCATACTATGGACATCCAGAAATTGCTAAGGTGGATCGCGGTCGTCATCGTACTGATCGTGGCGGGTGGCGTGCTCAGCGTCATTCTGAAGATAGGCGCAGCCATCGCCCGGATTGCGCTGCCGGCGTTGCTCGTCCTGCTTGTCGTCGCCATTATTCTGCGATTCATCGACGCCCTTCGGCGGCGCTGACCTTGCCGATTCCCGCATGAGCCTGTCCGATTTCCTCGAACCGCATAAACGATGGATGCGCCTCGCCCTCAAGGAAGCCGAGGCGGCCTGGGACGAGGACGAAGTGCCCGTCGGCGCGGTGGTGGTGCACGCCGGCGAAATCGTCGGACGGGGACGCAACATGGTGGAGCGGTTGCAGGACCCCACGGCCCACGCCGAAATGATCGCCCTCACGGCGGCGTGTGAAACGCTCGGCGCGAAAATCCTGCGCGGATGCACGCTCTACGTAACCCTTGAGCCGTGTCCCATGTGCGCCGGCGCCATGGTGTGGGCCCGCATCGACCGGCTCGTGTTCGGGGCCTTCGACGAAAAGGCCGGCAGCGCCTCGACCCTGTACGACATCCCGCGGGACCCGCGGCTGAATCATCAGATGGAGGTGGTGTCCGGCGTGGAGGCAGACCGCGCCGCCGAACTCATGCAGGCGTTCTTTCGGAAACGCCGCATCGCCCTGTAGCCGCCCGGATTGTACAATTCCACGTGTACAATGCACACATTTATCTGTACTATCTGTAGGATGCACTGATCAAATCCACTTCGATCAGCGCTTCACGTACGCACATAGCGTTTGTAATGATTCCATCGTTAAAATCATCGGAAAACACGGCGTGTTGCGTCGTCGGTGTCGTGAAGCGCCCTTCGGGAGGCATCGAGGAGCGCGCTGGCGGCGTCATTCCTCATTACGTGGGGCCTACCACGCTGCTTCGTCATTCCTTGCCAGCACACCCCTCGCTGCCTCTGATCTTCGCGGACTTAATCAGAGCATCCTGTACAATTTCCCCCGTCCTTTTCTTGCGTCTTTCTCCTGTGCACGCGCCATGATGGACGTAGTCATTATCGGCGGCGGCCCGGTTGGGCTGGCCTGCGCCATTCGGGCGCAACGGGAAGGGCTTCGCGCCCTCGTCGTGGAGAAGGGCACCGTCGCGCAGTCCCTCACGGGGTATCCTGTGAAGATGGAATTCTTCTCGACCCCCGAACTCATCGAAATCGGAGGACACCCGTTTCCTGTGCACGGGCACAAGCCCCTTCGCGAGGAGGCCATTGAGTATTACCGCCGCGTGGCGCAAAACGAAGGCCTGGCCCTGCGGCTGTACGAGCGCGTCCTGCGCGTGGACGGGGCATGCGACGCCTTTCGGGTGGTCACGGACAAGGGTACGATCCCCGCCCGGCGCGTGGTGGTGGCCATCGGTTTCTTCGACCACCCGAACCTGCTCGGCGTCCCCGGAGAGGACTTGCCGAAAGTAACCCATTACTACAAGGAAGCCTATCCGTATTTCGGGCAGCGCGTGGCCGTGATCGGGGCACGCAATTCGGCGGCGAAGGCCGCGCTGGACTGCTGCCGCCACGGCGCGCGCGTCACGCTCCTCGCGCGCGGGGCGGAACTCTCGAACCGCATCAAGTACTGGATCAAGCCCGACCTCGAAAACCGCATCAAACAGGGCGCCATCGCGGCCCGTTTCCACACCGTCGTGCGGGAAATACGGGCGTCGTCGCTGGTCATCGAGGGCCCCGGTGGCGTGGAAGAAATCGGGAACGACTTTGTGCTGGCGCTCACGGGCTATCGCCCGGACTATTCGTTTCTGAAGGCCGTCGGCATAGCGATCGCCGAGGACGAATGGGACACGCCCGTTTTCGACGCGCACACGTTCGAAACCACGCGCAAGGGCCTGTACGTCGCAGGCACCGTCTGCGGCGGGCGCCGGACCGGTCGGTGGTTCATCGAAAACGGGCGCGTCCATGCCGTGCAGATCATGCGCCACATTGCAGGCCGGGACGTGGAGCCCGTCGATTTCGAGAATCGCCACTGGGTTACGGCAGAATAAAGGATGCGCTGATCAGCGTGCGGCGTGGATTTGATCAGCGTATCCTGAACGCCCTGCGCAACCCGAACGGACCTGGGCGACCGCCGACGAACAGGTTCCCGGGACCCGCGCGCCTTGCATCCCGCCGCGCGCCGCTACACCGCGTCGAGGATTTGCCGGGCTTGCGGGTGGTTCGGCGCCAGGCGCAGCGCTTCTTCCGCATACCGACGCGCCTCGTCGTCCTCGCCCAGCAAATACCAGGCGAAGGCCAGGTTCGCCAACCCGTCCACATACGACGGATCCAGTTCCACGGCCCTCGTAAACCACCGCACGGCGATCTCCGGGCGCCCGTCGTTCATATGAAACGCGCCCAGATTCCCGTACGCAACCGGGTTCTCCGGCTCGGCCCGCACCGCCTGCTCAAACAGGGCGCGGGCTTCGTCCAGCCGCCCGTCTTGCGCCAGCAGGAATCCCAGATTCCCCAGCGCCTGCCCGCCGTCCGGATCGAGGCGGACGGCTTCGCGGAGCGATCGTTCGGCAGCGACGCGATCCCCCTGACGGAGCCGAGCCGTGCCCAAATTGAACTGGGCGGGCGCCAGCCACGGATACTCGGCGGCGGCCGCCTCGTATTGCGCCGCCGCCGCGTCCAGCTCGCCCTGCGTCTCCAGATAGCGCCCGTAATTGACGCGAATATCGGCGCGGGCGGGTTGCACAGCCAGCGCCCGCTCGTACAGATCCCGAATCGCTGCGCCCTCGCGCCCGAGGCGTTCGTACGTTTGGGCCAGGGCGTTCAGCCGCTCCGGTTTGGGGTCCAGCGCCACCGCCTGCTCCAGCGGCTCTGCGGCGCGGGCCATCTCCCCCAGTTGCATGTACCCGTACCCGCGGAGATACTGCGCCTCGCCGAACGCCCCCGCCGCGTCGTCCAGCAACGTCACGCCATGCCGGAGCGCCGTCGTATCCCCATGCTGCAATCCCCGAATCACATACGCCATGCCCGCATAGGCGCCCACCGAGTCGTCCATGGCGTAATACGGACGGAGCCGAATGCGTTCGACGGGGATTCCGGCGCCCGGCGCGGCGCCCTCCTGCTCCCGCACCACGCGAATGCGGTGATCCGTCAACGTGGTGTGCGGGGTGCCCGCCACGGATGCCTTCGGCATATGGCACGAAAAACAATGGGCGTCTTCCGCATGCGTCGTGCGCAGGGCCTCCGTGGGCAGCGCAGCCTGCAACGCAGCCGGGGCGTGACAGGTCATGCACGTGGCGTTGAAATAATCGGGACCCGAGCGGCGGAACGCCTCGTGCGGATTGTGGCAGGTCGTGCAATCCATGGGCTGCGCCCGGTCCTGCGTTTCGATAAAGCAGGCGCTTTGTTTCATCAAATCCGCATGGGAAATCACGTCGATTTCCTGCTCGTCTTCGCCCGCATCCGGGGCATCGGATACGTAGAACGCCATGTGCTCGGAAAGGGGGCGAGAGGGGCGGTAGTCGTAGGCCCCGCGCCCGTCCCGCAACATCGACACGGTGGTGTGCAAATGGCATTGCTGGCACACGTCCAGGCGGCGTTCGAGCGAAAGGTGCGCCGGGTTGACGATGGTCTCGTCGATAGCGCCTGCGGGTTCCAGAGAAGCAAGGCGGGCCTCGACGTGCACGGACCCCGGCCCATGGCACCGTTCGCACCCGATCCCGTACGGCACGGTCTCGTATTTGCCGTCCACGAACGGCGTGGAATGCGGGTAACTGTTGTGGCAGGCCATGCACCGGTCCGGAATGAGCCGATCGAAGCGCGTGTTGGACACCTCGTATCCCGGACTGAGGTCCCATTTCTTTTCCTGGGTATACCAGGTCAGGGGAAGTTCAAAATACCGCCCGCCTTCTTCCACGAGATACGTCCGCGCCGCCGTACCGCTGCCCACGACGTACTCCATTTCGCGGACCAGGCTGTGCGTTTTGCTTCCGTCTGGCCCTCGCCTGAATTCCTCGAGCCAGAAGCGGTCCCCCTCGCGGTACGGGCGGTACGAGAAACCCCGGTTCGGGTCCTCCACGACTACGCCGTCAAACTCCTCGACCACGGCGGCAGTGCGCATGGGATAGAACGAATTGGCCATCCCGTGCTCCTCGAACCCCCGGTACTGCTCCTCATGGCACTCGAAGCAGGCTTCGTCCCCCGTAAATTCGGCGGACAAGTTCCGAAAACGAATCCCCCCGTCGGCGGCCTGCGCGCCTTCCGGCCCGTTCTGGACCTCTGGAGCGCCTGTATCTCCGGCACCATGATCCGCGCCGCACCCGGAAACCGCTACACCGCAGACCAGCGCAACCAACAGCAAAAAGGCGAAGGGGCGCATCGGAGCGGCGAAAAACTTGTGAGGGAAAGCCTATAGGATGCTCGGATCAAATCCACTTCGATCAGCGCATCCTATAGCAAAAAAGGGCAGACCGCGCCGGCGGCCTGCCCTTTTTTAACCATGAAAAGGAGCCTCTCGTTCAATACATCAAGAGTTCAATACGTCAAGCCCGCAACGCAAGCGGGGAGGGCATGCTCATACTGCGTCTGACGTATTCAGAGATGCTCTGATCACAGCGTAAACGTCGCCGCGAATACGTTGACGCTGCTGAACACTTTCGAAGGACGGTAGGCGTAGTCCACCATCAACCGGCTCGGGCCGATCGGAAGCGAAAGCCCGCCGCCTACGTTCCATTCCGACCAGTGCACCAGTTGCTCGGTAGGCACATCCACGCCCCCGCGCACGAAGAGCACGTTCTGGAAATTCACTTCCAGCCCGCCGGCGTACTGGTTCACGTCGTACGAATTCGACCGGTAGTTCGCCAGCACCGTTGCGGTCATATCGGCAGCGAACTGGCGCTCGTACACGGCCCCGAAATTCAGCATGGAGGGCAGCTCCGAACGCACGTCCCGAATCTCGGCCGGCACTTCGTAGTCCCCGGCGGGACTCGGCGTAATGATCGGGTCCTGCAGACCCACGCCGTTGAAACTGAACTGCGGCCCGAAATTGCGCAGGCTGACGCCGAAACGCAGCCCCGACTCGCCCACGATGTAGGTCATGCCGGCGTCCAGCGCCACGGTACGGGCGTCGATATCGTCGATGCGTTGGCTAAGCCCCTTGAAGGTGATGCCCGCCGCAATGCGGTCCGTCAACTGGCGACCATACGTGAGGCCCACGGCAATCGTGGCCGCAGACCAAGTATTGTCCGAGCTGATTTCGGGATTATCCACCGTGGTTTCCGGAATATCCCCGTAATCCCAGCTGGTGACCGTCAGGCCGATGTTGCTGGATCCGAAGCGCTGCGCCACGCCGAAGTAATTGACGCCGGTGTCCGCAATGTAATTCATGCGGCTGAACATGGCGGTCGTGCTTTGATTGACCAGGATGGCCGCCGGGTTCGAGATCAGCGCCTCCACGCCCGATGCGCCGTTCATTCCGCCCGTCAGGGTGGACGCCAGCGAAATCGTGCGCGGCGTAACCGGCACCGTCAATTCGGCAAGCGCGGCGGTCCCGAACCGTTCATTGCTTTGCCCCAGGGCCTCGAACGCAACGAGTCCCGGCAACAGGGCCAACACGACGACAAGATGTCGATATTGCTTTTTCATGGTTTTGAGCCTTTGGCCTCAAGTTGGGTTCGATTAGAAAATGTTGATGTTCGTTTCCCGGTTGATGACGCCGAACTTCATGACCTTCTCCCCGACGCCCGGGACGTCGATATGCAAGAAGTACATGCCGCTCGCCACCGGCAAGTTGCTGTCCGTCGTCAGGTTCCAGTCCATCGAGGTGCTCGGACCATCCTTGTACAAGGTGCGAACGAGGGTGCCGCTCACCGTATAGACGCGAATGGTGGCCGTCTGGGGCATGTTCGTGAAACGCACCCGACGGTCTTCGTTGCCCGTCTCGTACGCGGAACGACCGCGGTACGGATTCGGCACGATCCCGATGTCGTCAATGGACGCTTCCAGCACGGAAGCATCGCCCGTCGTGCGACCCAGGCCCGACGTCACGATGCGGAACATATCGCCCGGCTGATGCGGCTTCGTCGTTACCATCTGGAACACCGTGCCCGTCTCCGGCTCGGTCTGGAAGTAATCCTGCGGACCCGCAGCAGCCGTTACGTCGCCGCCGTTCCACAGTACGAACACCGTGCGAGACAGGTAATTCCATACGTCGCATTCCGGTATGTCCGCATTGCCCGACGGATAATACCAGTCCGAACACCCGGCGGTCAGCGCATCCTTGCCCAGCTCTTCATACTTCGCCATGGCGTCCTCATACCCTTGCTGTCCCGGCGTATCGTTCGTGGGATGCATTACATACACCGGATCCGTCCATGGATCGTTGAAGGCGCCGGACACCTCGTGGTCCGCCCAGTGTTCGTTTGACGTTGGATCCAGCGCATCGTACGCAAGGCCCCACTTGCCGTCCTCGCCCAAATCCCACATGAACGGCACCAGGCGCACGTCGTCCGAAGCGTCTGGACTCGTGCCCACGTTCCACCACTCGAAGGGCACGTCCACCACCTGCCCCCCGGTAGCATCCGACCATCCCGGCTTAATAAATGCCTTTCCGTTGCCCGTAAAACGAATTTCCACGTCGTTCGGAACGATATGCCCGGCCCCATTGAACGAGGCCCCGAAACCGCCCGTGAACTGAAGCGAGCGCGCCAGAAAAGCGTTGTAACTTCTGCGCTCGCCGTTCGGCCATGTGTGGATGAACCAGCCGAAATCACTATTGTTCGTGGACTGCTGCGAGGCTATGCGCGCCGCGCTGGGGGGATCGGTCGGCGGGCCAGGAAAGTTGACCCAGTTCGCAGCGGCCCACGCTGGCGGCGAAAGCGGACCCGCCGCATTCGCCGACACCTGAAAGTAGTCAAAGGCAGGGGGCGGCGCATCAATCGACACCGCCAACCCGTCGAAAATCATAATATCCTTGCCCAGCGGCGTCGCTTCGCCCGTGCGCACAAAATAATCGACCCCGTCGATGATCACCTTCCCGTCGGATTCGCGCATGATGGAATAGGACACTTTGCCCGCGCCGGACTCGCCGTCCGGCCCTTCCATGTCGTCCAGCGCAAAGAACTCCACCGTGTAATCCGATCCTGTCACCGCCGCCGGGTCTATAATGCGCCATGTGACCACGCCCTGCCCGTTTTGCATAACCACCACCGCCGACGAATCCGCCGACATGACGTCGCTGCTCAGCGCCGAGCCGCCTTGCTCCGAAGCAATCCGGGACGGACGAACCGTAATGTTCGTCGGAGCGCTCTCCAGAATCTTCGGCGTGGAATGCGGGCTGTAGGCGTACGCCGAAATCCCGTAGTAGTAGTCCGTGTAGTTCCTGAGGTTCGGCAACGTGTAATTCCACTGTAGCCCGCTATCCGTACCCCGCGCCGATACGGCCGGGAGGAACTCGCCCACATCGCCGTCAAACACCGGATCAAGTACCTTGGTGACTCCGTTCGCCACATCAAAGGTCGCCACCAGTTCGCGCTTGTCCGAAGCGAACGACGACGTAGGATACCGGTAGAGATTGAAGCCCTCGAACGTATACGTCTTGTCTTCGAAATCGAATTCGTCCAGGAATCTGTCCGCTACGTCGTACGCCCCAAGGTAGTTAGCGCTATTGGACGGATACCCCCATACGAGGTGCGCTTGCCCATCCAGCTCCGAAGCGTACAGGCAATGCCCAGAACCCGGGTGCAACGCGGCGTTGGTGGAATTCGGGTTGCAAAGCGGCGGCGCAGGCGGCGGCAGGGGAATATCGAAGCCTGCGTCGTAGGCCGTTTGCGCCAGCACGTCCGCGGCGCGCAACGCTGTAACGGAACTCAGGTTATCTCCGGCCTGCGCAAACACTACGCCAAATACAATGTCCTGACTATCTCCCGACTGCAAGGTGAACGGGCCCGTGGAAACCACCAGACGACGGTCACCCGACGGATTTCGTCCGCCGGCATCGTCGTTGTTTACCTCGCTCCAGAATTGGCCCGTCACCGGATCTCCCGCGTAGGCGAATTTGGTGGCGGGACCGCCCGTCTGGAAACCGTTTCCTCCCACCGTAAGCGACTGTCCCCCGCTCCAGAAACCCTGCTGTACGTTGTACACCTCCTGAGCGACATGGGGATCCTCCGTTCCGTCGGGGCCGCCGTTGATGAAATACATGAAACTGGTTACGCCCAGCGTATCGCCAGCCTCCGAAACGGGTCCCTGAAAAAAGTCATAACCCGCCGCAGGCGCCGGACCGTACACACCGTCCATGGCAGTGTCGTTGTAGACATAACCCAGGCTCAGCGTGGTGTCCACGCCCACGAAATCGTCCGAGGCATCCCCCAGATCCGGATCGGAGAAAATAGACAAAAACGTATTGGTAAGCGGCTCGGCGCCCTTGTACGTCACATTGTACTTGAAAAACGTCGTATTGCCCAACGCATCCGCCCGGTTGAACGCAAACGCGTGCACCCGCACCTCCACGCCGATCGGCGCAGCCTCGGTAAATCGATGCGCGTTGCCTACATCGTTCATAATCCACCACACCGCCTGATCTCCGATCAGATCGGGACGGTCGCCCCCAGCCAGGTCATAATTGCCTTCCGTACCGTCCCCGTCTATCACCGGGGCGCCCAGATCGTACGGCCATTCCGCCAGATCGGGGGTAGCCTGTCCCGTCGCCTCGTAGTTCTGAATGTCGCTCCGGCTCACCTTGTACAAACGATCATACGCCGTACAATCGTTCGGATTCACCGGACGCCCGTCCGAACCCAAGGGACCCGGCCAAAATTCAAAATTGTTGTACGTGGCGGCCGCTGTACGCAACTCGTCTCCCACCATACCGCCTATCCAGATACCCATCGCATAGATAGGCGAGTGTCCAGACGCCTTGGGGAGAATGTACTGCGCTTCGGCGCCATTGCCGTACGCAATACTCCCAATGTTGAAAAGACGAACACGGGCATTGTTGCCATCCAGGTCCTTCTGCGCCAGGCCTGCTGTGCATTGGCCGGGATCGGGGCCCGACCCGCTGGTCCGCACGAGGGAGGAAGAAGACTCGGTCTGCCGCTTCTTCTTGTCCTTGTCGTCCTTGTCCTTGTCCGCAAAGGCGCTGGACGTAGACATCAGACACGCCGCGAAAATAAACGTCAGGTATCGTGTAAGCTGCTTCATGGGTATATGAGGCGTTGCGTTCGGGAAAATTCCCTGGTCAGGTGCTGCGTCGCGCATCCCTGATCACGTTAAAAGTTGAGCGCGAATCCCAGGCGGAACCGGCGAGGGCGACTATACATCAGGCTGGAGGCCGATGTGTGCCTACTCCCTACGTTCACGGGCCCGCCGATGTACGTGTTGTACAAAAACGCCGCAGAGGCAGGATCAGGCTGCGTGGCCAGATACCCACTCCCTCCAGTCGTCGCCAGATACCCGTCGGTGTTCGGCAGGCCGGTAGCCCGGAAAACCGCCAGCACATTCTGCGTGTCGAACAGGTTTTGTACGATCAGGTAGGCCGTCAACGAGGAATTGCCTACCTGGAAACGCCGATCCAGGCGCACATCAATGCGCGAGGTGGAGGGAAGGCGCGCCGAATTCACAGAACCGATCGCATCGGCCGTAAAACTGTCGTTTACGCTGAAATCCGAGCCGCCCAACGCCGTGTAGGACATGCCGCTGCCGTACCGGGCCAGAATGTTCAGGCCCATGTTCTGCAGCAGACGACTTCCCCCGATGGCCGGCCCCTCGTCCTCGCCAAACCGATAGTCCACCGAAGCGTTCAGCGTATGCCGCTGGTCGAAGTCCGCCGGGGCAATGGTGTTCGGAAACACCGAGCCTCGCCAGACGATCACCGAGGTGGCTCCGGCGTCCGACCCCGTGCCCTGCGCAAACGCCAGCGTGTAGTTGGCCGTCGCGGAAAGGTTGCGCGTCCGCCGCAAGTCGAAACCGAACTCAATGCCCTTGGTGGTCGTGAAGTCCGCATTCAGGTACGTGCCGTAGGAGGGGAAGCCCCCGATCAGGCGGCGGTTGCTGATCTTGTTCTCCTGCGTCCGGTAGAACCCGGAGATCGTCAGCGCCGTGGTAGCGCCCAACCGCTGCCGGAAGCCCAGTTCGTACTGCACGGTCCGCTCCGGCTTGAGTTTGGGATTCGACGTACGGGAATTTTGCGTGGTGATTTCCTCGTAGGACCGGAAGGTCGTAAACGCAGACTCCGAAGGACGCTGGCTGGTTACGTTGTAGGAAGCAAAGAACACGGCCCGGTCCGTAACCGGGAAGCTGACCCCGATGCGGGGCATGAAGGTAGCCTGCGGCGAATACTCCTCGAACGCCGTGGAAATAGGCTCGTCGGTAGGCCGCACCTGACCCGAAAGGTCGTTCACAATGCGCAACGCATCCACCCGGGAGCCTTCCACGTCAAAGAAATTCCCGTCCAGATCGCGATATCCGACCACATCGCCCGCATCGTTGAAATACACCGCATGGTCCGCATTGATGCCCCCCGGCGCTCCGGATACCGACCCTGCGCGAATAATGGGACGCGGGGCATAGATGTCCTTCAGCACCAGCGTATTATTGTCGAACACCTCGATGCGCACGCCGAGGTTCAGGATAAGGTCGCGGTACTCAATCTTGTCCTGCAAGTACCCGCCATAGTAGATGGGCTGGCGCGGCTCGATATGAAACGCCTCGTATTCGTTCACCCGGTCGAAATACCCCTGAACATTCTGCTCGTCCACCTCGTTCTGTCCCCGGAAATCGTAGCCGTAGTAGTTGACGCGGGGACGAAAAGCGTCGAACGGCAAGTCGCCGTAGCTGGCGTAGCAGGCGACCTGTTCGCAATTATCGTCCTGGGCGTACCGGGACAGCCCGAAACCGCCTATGCTGTACCAGCGCTGCGTAAACGTGCGGTACTCGCCGCCGAACTCCAGCTGATGCAGGCCAATCTGCGCCGTGGCGTTCCCCGATACCTGAAACACTTTCCTGTCCTGCTTCTGGAACGTAGCCAACGGGCTGCCCGGCAAGGAGAACGTAACGCCTATAGCCGAACCCACGGCTGCTACGCCGTCCGTCGTATACCGCGGCTGGTAATATGAGGTCTCCCCTGCGGATCGCAAGGCGAAATAACGACTGGCCGTCTCCAGGTAGTCGCCCGCGATGTCCCCGTAGGTAAACGCTTCTTCTACATTGCCGGAATATCCGTTGGGATACAGGAGATAGTTGTAGTCCTGGTATGCCGCGTCGATCTGGTAGAAGAAGTTCGAAGCGAAGCGCTGGCGCAAACTGCCGTACACCCGCCAGGTATCCTCCTCCCGGTGGTAGAACGATTGCGTATTGAACACATGCCGGGAATATCCGAGCGACTCGGACCGCTGGGTTTCGTACGCGCCGCCCACGCGCAGCGTAATGGTTTGCGTAGGCTGGTAGGTAACGTTACCGGTTACGATCGCCTCATTGAAAGGACTGTCCTTGGACGGCTCCAGCGTAAAGTCCTCCCGCCGGTACGTATCCGGCGCATTGATGAGCGCAGATCCGTCCAGTTTGTATCCCTCGGGAAGGTCCAGGAGGGACGCCAGCGAATCCGGCGTAATGAGCAGACCGGTGTCGTCCGAAGACTGGGCCGACTCCCAAGCAGCCTGGGCCGCCTCCCACGGAAACGGCAAGTACAGCGAATCGCCGCCGGCGTTGACGGCGCGCACCACCTGCGGATTTGCGTTCAGCGCAGACAATTGGTCGTCCGTAAGCTGATACGTGGACACGCCCCACGGACTGTCGTCCTCTTCCCGGAGATACTGCCCGTTCACGATGAAGCTGAGGCGCCCGGGAATGATCGGACCGCCCAGAGAAATCTCGCCAAGGCTATGGCCGTAACTGTCGAGTCCTTGCGAGGTATAGGCCCCCACGGTGCCGAAAAAGCGGTCTGCGCCGCCCTTCGTCGTAACCGAGACCACGCCCGCCTGGGCGTCGCCGTACTTGGCGGGAATAGTTCCAATAAGCATTTCCTGCTCCTGAATGGCGATGCGCGGCAAGGCTTGCTGCCCCGATATCCGAACGCCGTCCACATAATACGTAAGCTCCTGCTCGCGTCCGCCGCGCACGAAGAGTCCCGTCCCCTCCGAAGAAACCACGCCGCTCTGCAGGGAAGCTACGGCGGCCACGCCGCGAATGGGCAACAGCACCAGATCGTCGCTGTTCATCACGCGCGGAGCGCCGATCGCGTCCTTCTGGATAATCGGCCGCTCGTACTCGACCACGATTTCCTCCAGTTCGGCGCCGGGCATGAGACTGAAATTCAATTCCCGGGTGTACCCGGCGTTGATTTCCACATCGGCTATCGTCTGGGCCTGATACCCCACGAAGGAAGCCGTAATGTCATACGTCCCCACCGGAACGCCAATGACGAAATAGTTGCCGTCGATGTCCGAAGCCGTCCCGAGCAGGGTCGCCCCCAGCACGATATTCGCGCCGGGAAGCGGTTCGCCCGTGTCGGCGTCCGTGACGACGCCAGAAAGTTTGCCCGTGTTTTGCGCCAGCGCAACCGCGGGTATGACGAGCAGAACGAATACGGTCGTAACGCACCGGAGCAGGGTCCGTCGCAACATGTGCTACCTCCTGTGATGTGTATGGTGTGTGCCTGCGACAGCCGCGCGCTTTCTTGGAGCCGCGCCCGGCTGTCGCCGTGTATGCCTAACTACGGTATAATAATTCGGGAGATGGATTGTTCCGCATACGTGTTGCCTACGCATTCCGTACGCAGAAACGAATCTTGCCCCATGTTACGATATTGTTACCGCCATGTCAAGTGTTTTAACATTTTAATTGCAAATCCATCGAGCGGAGTCCACCCCGTCACACATCCACCCGGCATACATCCTGAACCCCGTCCAGCGCGGCGATCTCCCCTGCGACCGCCGCCGGAACCGCCTCGTCCACCGTCACCGCCGTGAGCGCCATTTCTCCCTTGCCGGCCCGCCCCAGCGCCAGCGCCCCGATGTTGATGTCGTTGCGGGCCAGAATCCCCCCCACCGCCGCCAGCATGCCGGGCCGGTCCGCATTCTTGTACACGATCATGTGCCCTTCCGGCTTTATTTCCAGCCAGTAATCGTCGATCCGCACCAGTCGCGGCTCGTCCCGGTCGAACACCGTGCCCGCCACCGTATGCACGCCGTCGTCCGTCTTCAGACCGATTTGCAACAGATTCCTGTATCCGCCCGGGGCCGTATCCCGCGCTTCCGTAACGCGAATTCCCATATCCTCCGCAAGAAACGGCGCATTGATCAGGTTCACCGGCTCCGTAACCCATTTCGACAATATGCCGCGCACGGCGGCCACCGTCAACACTTCGGAATACCGGCGCGGAACCTCCCCCCGGCAGCCTACGGTAATCCCCCGGATGCACCCACCCCCCAACTGCCCGACCAACTGCCCAAGGCGATCGGACAAACTCAAATAGGGCTGCGCGTCCGGTTGCGCCGCCATCTTGATCGCCAGGGCGTTCACCGGGGTCTGCACCGGCTCGCCGCACAACGCGCGAATGACCTGCTCGGTAATCTGCACCGCCACCTTTTCCTGGGCCTCTTCCGTCGAAGCGGCAATGTGAGGCGTAGCAATCACCTTCGGATGCCGGAGCAAGGCATGCAATTCGGCGGGCGGCGGCTCCACAGAATACACGTCCAGCGCCACGCCCCCCACCTGTCCGCTATCCAGTGCGGCAAGCAGGTCCTGTTCCTCCACGATGCCGCCCCGGGCGCAATTCACGATGCAAACCCCCGGGCGGCACTGCGCAAACGTTTCCTTGCGGAGCAGGCCGCGCGTGGCGTCGTTCAGCGGCGTATGCACGGTAATGAAGTCGCTCTCTGCAAGGAGTTCCTCCATGCTCGCGAGCCGCACCCCAAGGCGTTCGGCGGCCTCCCGCGACAACACCGGATCGTACCCGACGAGGCGCATCCCGAACGCGGCCATCCGCACCGCCACTTCCCGCCCTATTTTCCCCAACCCCACCACGCCGAGCGTCTTTTCGTAGACTTCGGACCCGGTGAACGCCTTGCGCTCCCATTTTCCCTCCGCCACGGAGCGGTTCGCCTGCGGCACGCGGCGGGCCATGGAAAGCAAGAGGGCGCAGGTATGCTCGGCGGTCGAAATCGTATTGCCGGAGGGCGCATTGATCACCAGCACGCCCCGCCGGGTCGCCGCGGCCAGGTCGATATTATCCACCCCGACGCCAGCACGCCCGATGACCCGGAGCTTCTCGCCCGCCTCGATCAGGTCCGCCGTAATCGTGGTGCCGCTGCGAATGATCCAGCCGTCCGCCCCGGCGGCGAGTTCCCGCAGCGCGTCCCCGGATTGCTTGAGTCGAACGTCGGGCGTAATGCCGCGGGCGTTCAGCATGTCGATGCAGATCGGATCGACTGCATCGGTAATGAGCACCTTCATCGTGGTTTCGTCAGGTATGCATGGTTGGTGTCGTCAGGCGGCCATCGTCCCGATCCAGTCCAGCAAATCGGGCAAGCCCTGCTTCGTCTGCGAAGACGTCAGAAAAATCGGGATTTCCAGGCCAATCGAGGCCAGCGTCTCGCGCAGCGCGCGTTCCGCCTTCGTGCGCTCGTTGCCGGAAAGTTTGTCGCATTTCGTAAGCGCAATGGCGTACGGAGCGCCTTGCCCGCGCAGGCATTCGAGAAAACGGCGATCTGCCTCGCCGGGCGCGTGGCGGCTGTCCACAAGATGCACAAGCAGGCGCAGCGCGGCGCGCTCCGTCACGTAGCGTTCGATGAGCCGGGCCCAGCGGGCGCGTTCCTCTTTCGAGATCTTCGCATACCCGAACCCCGGAAGGTCCACGAAATACATCGTTCCGTTGACCCGGTAATAATTGAACTCCCGGGTCTTGCCCGGCGTCCCGCTCGTCCGCGCCAGCCCCCTCCGTCCCGCCAGCGCATTCAGCAGCGAACTCTTGCCCACGTTCGAGCGGCCCGCAAACGCCACTTCGGGCAGCCCATCCTCAGGAAGCCCGCTCCAGGACGCCGCGCCCTTGACAAAGGTTATGTCCAGAATACGCAAAAGGCCCTCGTCCGGATCGGTCCCTGATTGCACGCCCGTTACGCCGTCCGCAAACGCTTCCTGACCGTCTCGCCGATCACGGCCGGATTCTCGATCACCGCCACGCCTGCCGCCTCCAGTGCAGCGATCTTTTCCTCCGCCGTCCCCTTGCCGCCGGATACGATGGCCCCGGCGTGCCCCATCCGCCGTCCGGGAGGCGCCGTCCGCCCCGCAATAAATCCAAACACCGGCTTCGTCATGTGGTCTCGCACGAACGCCGCGGCTTCCTCCTCCGCCGTCCCCCCGATTTCGCCGATCAGGACCACGGCCTCCGTATCCCCGTCTTCCTCGAACAACCGCAACACATCCACAAAACTCGTTCCCGGCACGGGGTCCCCGCCGATGCCCACCGCCGTACTCTGGCCCAGCCCCTGCCGGGTGAGCTGATCCACCGCCTCGTAGGTGAGCGTCCCGGACCGCGAGGCCACGCCCACGGAGCCGGGCCGGAAAATCATGGCGGGCATGATGCCAACCTTGGCCTCGTCGGGCGTCAGGACGCCGGGGCAATTCGGGCCAATGAGCCGCACGCCCTTGCGCTGCATGGCGTGAAAAACCGGAACCATGTCGGCGGCGGGAATGCCTTCCGTGATGCACGCGATGACCTGTATGCCCGCGTCCGCCGCCTCCAGAATAGCGTCGGGCGCGAACGCAGGGGGCACGAAAATCACCGACGTATTCGCCCCCTCTTCGGCCACCGCCTCGGCAACCGTATGGAAGACGGGCTTGCCGAGGTGCGTGCGACCGCCCTTGCCGGGCGTCACGCCCGCCACCAGCGTCGTGCCGTACGCCAGCATTTGTTCGGAATGAAAGGTGCCTTCGGAGCCCGTGAACCCCTGCACGAGCAAGCGAGTGTTTTTATCGACAAGAATTGCCATAACGAGCAAAATAAGCGACAGAAAACCAGAACGGGGCCAAGATACGGACTATCCGGGCGCAGAACCGACGAAGATTTGAAAGATTGCGCAAGCAGGCCGAATCTCCGTCTCGCAGGCGAAACCAGGCGTTGTCTTGCAGGCGGCGTCAGGCTCCGTCTCGCAGGCAGCGTCAGGCGCTGTCCCGCAGCCGTTCCGCCATGCGCCCGATGCGGAGGATCATTTCCTCCCCGAAATGCGGCCCCAGAATCTGCATGCCCACAGGCAGATGCGGCGCCTCGGGATGCAATCCCAGCGGGATCGACAGTCCGGGGACCCCCGCCAGGTTGGCCGGCACGGTGTAAATGTCGCTGAGGTACATCGCCATCGGGTCGTCCACCCGGCTGCCCAGGCGGAATGCCGGCGCGGGCGTAACCGGGGCTACGAGCGCATCCACCTCCTCGAAAACCTGCTCGAAATCGTTGCGGATCAGGGTGCGCGCCTGCTGTCCTTTCGCATAATAGGCTTCGTAGTAGCCGGAGGACAGGACGTACGCGCCAAGCATGATGCGGCGTTTCACTTCATCCCCGAAGCCTTCCGTCCGGGACGCCATATAGAACTGGCGCAGCATGGATTCCGGGTCCAGACGCGCTCCCGGGGACTCCCCGTCCGCCCCGGCAACCGCTTCGAGGGCTTGCTGCTCGCGTTGCAGGGTTGCGCGCAGTGCGTCGAACGAGGCCCGGTGGCCGTACCGGACGCCGTCGTACCGGGCCAGATTGCTGGATGCTTCGGCGGTCGTCAGAATGTAGTAGGCGGCAACGCCGTATTCCGTGCGCGGCAGGGACACCTCCCGCACCGAGGCGCCCTCCTGCTCCAGTCCGCGCACGCATTCCTCGATCATGCTCCGGATCCCGGCGTCGAGTCCGTCCGCAAAGTATTCCTTCGGCAATCCGATGCGCAGCCCCCGGACACCCCCCGTCAGCGCTTGCGCGTAGTCGGGAACCTGCGCGGGTGCGCTGGTGGAATCCCGCTCGTCCCGCCCCGCCATGTGGTTCAGAAGGAGCGCGCAATCCTCCGCGGACTGCCCGATGGGGCCCATGCAATCGAAGGACGACGCGAACGCCACCAGACCGGACCGGGAGACGCGCCCGTACGTAGGCTTCAGACCCGCCACGCCGCAATGCGCAGCAGGCTGCCGAATGGACCCGCCCGTATCCGTGCCCAGCGCGGCATGGCACAGACCGGCGGCGACGGCGGCGGCGGACCCGCCCGAAGACCCGCCAGGCACGTACTCCGTATTCGCGGGGTTTCGAACCGGGCCGAAATACGAGGTTTCGTTGGACGACCCCATCGCAAACTCGTCGCAGTTCGTTTTCCCCACGAAAATCGCTCCGGCGGCGCGCAGGCGCTCAATCGCCGTGGCGTCGTACAGGGATTCGAACTGTTCGAGCATGCGGGACGAACACGTAACCCGGCGGCCCTTCATGCAAATGACGTCCTTGACGCCCAGCACCATGCCTTTCAGGGGCAAGGCGTCGGCGTCCGGGGAGCGGTCCAGGCGGCGGGCTTGCTCGAGGACATCCTCCTCATCCACCGAAATAAAGGCGTTGAGCAACGGGTTCTGCGCCCGAATGCGCGCCAGAAAAGAAGAGACCAGGGTTTCGCAATCGGTCTCTCCGTTCTGCAAGGCTTTCCGGGCGTCCGCAAAGGAAGTCATCGGACGGGCGACATTCAGGACCGACGAAAAAGGATGGGAACGGCGACGGGCGAACCGTCCAGGATCCGGGAAGCGCTGTCCACCGCACAAGGCTCCATCAAGGATGCTCTGATTAAGTCCGCGAAGATCAGAGGCAGCGAGGGGTGCGCTGGCAAGGAATGACGAAGCAGTGTGGCAGGCCCCACATAATGAGGAATGACGCAGCCAGCGCGCTCCTCGATGCCTCCCGAAGGGCGCTTCACGACACCGACGACGCAACACGCCGTGTTTTCCGATGATTTTAACGATGAAATCATTACAAACGCTACTCGCGCACGTGAAGCGCTGATCGAAGTGGATTTGATCAGTGCATCCTTAAGAGATCGAACCGCTGAAGAACCGCGGGCGCAAGGTTACCCGGCGTGCGACGCAGGGCCAGAAACTTCCGCGTCCGGGGCCGCTTGCGCAGCCGGCGGAGCGGCTTGCGCAGGTTGCGCCGATTGCGCAGGGGCCTGCTGGGCCGGGGGCGCCTGGGGTTGCGGAGCGGCCTGCGCGGGCGGCTGCGGGCGATACGCGGTGTTCCGGTTGTTCCCGTCCACCGTAAGTTCGCGCTGCACATCCTTTGTGGCGTCCTTGAATTCACGCAATCCCTTGCCGAGGCCGCGGGCAATCTCCGGGATGCGCTTCGCGCCGAACAGGAGGAGTACAACCAGCAAAATCATGCCTATTTCCATCGGTCCCAGTGAACCCATAACCAACCCCCTTTCTTGTGTGTGATCTTGTGAGCGATCCGGCGAGCGGCGGCGGAAAATACCCGTGCGCACTCGTTGTGAAAACCTGCCGTCGTAAAAATCTGCGTTGTAAAAACCTGATTACGGAGCCGGCGGCGCGAACGCACAGGCCGTACAACCATACGACCCACACCCACCGCAAAACTCACAGCCCGGAAAAAGGCTTTACCTGTAAACAGAAAGACCCCGCCAAGGTTCCGCCCGAAAAAACTCCGTGCAGGATACGCTGGGGATATGCTGAATTACATCCGCACAGATCAACGATCAGAAGCGGCGCGGGGCGTGCGGACAAACGGGCTGGAACATGCCGCCATGCCCCGCTTTTCAGAAAGATTGTTTTTCCGAACGCGCTGCACACCCACCCATCTCGTGCCCATCCGATACGACAAGGCCAGCGACCGGGCTATCGTAACCCCGTGCAAGCGCGTGGCGGGCGCGGTCGTTCCGCCGCCGGACAAGTCGATTGCGCAGCGGGCGTCGCTGCTCGCCGCCGTCGGCGACGGAACCTCCCGACTGGTGAACTATCCCTCGTCCGCCGACCCCCTCTCCACGCTGCGCTGCCTCCGGCAACTGGGTATCCAGATAGAAAAGGACGGAAACGATTTGCTGGTGCGCGGCAAGGGCCTGGACGGTTTTTCCGCCCCCGCCGCCCCGCTCGATTGCGGCAATTCGGGCACCACGATGCGCCTCATTTCCGGTTTGCTCGCCGGACGGCCCTTCGAGAGCGTGCTGACGGGCGACGCCTCCCTGCGGAGCCGTCCCATGGAGCGGGTGGCCAGACCGCTGCGGGCCATGGGGGCGCGCATCACCCTGAACGACGGCTGCGCGCCCATGCGCATCGAACGCAGCGACAGGCTGCGCGGCATGGAGTACCGCCTCCCGATGCCCTCGGCGCAGGTCAAGTCTTGCGTGCTTTTGGCCGGGTTGCGGGCGCAAGGACGCACCACCGTCATCGAAACCCTGCCTTCGCGCGACCATACCGAGCGCATGCTGAACCTGACCACGCAGGAAGACGCGAAAGCTCGGCGCATTTTCGTGGACGGCGGCGCATCCGTCCCGGCGCGCCCCTGGATCGTCCCGAACGATTTTTCCTCCGCCGCTTTTTTTCTGGTCGCCGCCGCGATAGCGCCGCAAGGCTCGCTCCTCCTGAAAAATGTCTGCCTGAACCCGACGCGCAGCGCCCTTGTCGGGGTGCTGGAGGAGATGGGCGCCCGCATCCGCATAACCGACCCCAAAGAATCCGGGGGCGAACCGGTGGGCGATCTCCACATAGAGGCGTCGGCGCTCCGGGGCGTGCGCGTGGACGGTGCGCGCATACCCCTCTTGATCGACGAAATTCCGATCCTCGCGGTGGCGGGCGCGCTGGCGGAAGGGCGCACCGAAATACGGGATGCGCGGGAGCTGCGTTTCAAGGAAACGGACCGCATCGCCGCCATGGCGGAAAACCTCCGCCGCCTGGGCGCCTCCGTAGAAGAATTCGACGACGGCCTGGCCGTGGATGGCCCTGCCGCCCTGCACGGAAACGTGGTGGCCAGCCGCCACGATCACCGCGTGGCCATGGCCATGGCCGTAGCCGGACTGACGGCCTGCGGCGAAACGGTCATTGAACATGCTTCGTGCGCGGACGTGTCGTTTCCGAACTATTGGAAAACGCTTGCGTCGGTGGTTTCATGATCCGCGTATCCTCGATTTCCCGGGCAGGATCCCACAAATGCGCTTCCAGCGCCACGCAACCCTCCTCGTCGAACGTCACCCCCTCGGCGCGCAGGCGTTCCTCCATGACATGCGGCCCCTCGAACCGCATCTTTCCGGTCAGGGCGCCGAACCGGTTGACTACGCGGTGGCACGGAAGCCCCGTGCCCGCCGCCGCGCCCAGCGCCCAGCCTACCGTACGGGCGGCGGAACGCACGCCAAGATATCCGGCGATATGTCCGTACGTCGTAACTTTACCGGAAGGAATCCGGGCCACCACGGCCCAGACCTGTTCGAAAAAAGTATGATCCCGGGAACTGCGCATAGCCCATATACCGTGCGCCCGACATTTTGTTGTGGTCGCCGCCGCCGCGGTTTTTGCAATGGCGACGCACACGAAGCACCCGCGAAAAACCCCGCAAAACCATGACGCACGCGCCGCGTTCGCTGGACCAGCTCCATGCCGCGCTGGAACAGACGTTGGGATCGGAACGCCTTGCGAGGCGAGTCGAACTGGCTCCCTACACCACGTTCCGGATCGGCGGCGCGGCGGACCTCTTCTACGAGGCGCGCACCGGGGAGGAACTCGCGCAAGCGATCCGTGCAGCCCGGGACGGCGGCGTCCCGTATTTCCTGCTCGGATGCGGGGCGAATATTCTGGTGAGCGACCGGGGCGTCCGCGGGCTCGTGATCCGCAATGCGGCCCGCCAGACGGAGATCGACGCCGGGACGGGCCGGGTGCGGGCGGCGTCCGGGGCCATTATGTACCCGGATGTGATTGAGGCCGCGGTGGAGGCGGGCCTCTCCGGGCTGGAGCATTATGTGGGCATTCCGTCCACGGTAGGCGGCGCATTGTGGCAAAATCTGCATTTCCTGTCGCCGCCCCCGAAACGGGAACGCACCATGTTCATCGAGGAAGTACTGGAAGAGGCCGACCTCCTGACCGAAGAAGGCGAACGCCGCACAGCAGGCGTAGACTATTTCAATTTCGGGTACGACTATTCGGTGCTGCACGACCGGGACGACATCGTGCTGTCGGCAACGTTCCGGCTCGAACCGGGAGATCGGGCGCGGATGCGCGAAATCATGGCGGCGAACCTCGCCTGGCGGCAAGCCCGGCACCCTCCCCTTGATACGGAACCCAGCGTGGGCTCCATTTTCAAGAAAATAGAGGGCGTAGGAGCGGGACGGCTGATCGACGAAGCCGGCCTGAAAGGCCTGCGCGCCGGAGGCATAGAAATCACGCGCCGGCACGCCAACATCATGATCAACCGGGGCGGAGGCAAGGCCGACGACGTGATTGCGCTTATCCGGCGCGTACAGGAAGTCGTGGCGAGCGAGGCGGGCTGCCTGCTGGAAACGGAAATCGCCTTTGTGGGCGAGTACGACGACGTGCCGGACGCCCTGCCCTATACCGCGCAAACCTTCCGCGAGCAACACGGAGAGCCCGCCGGCGCCCACCGCCCCGCCCTGCCATGAACCGACCGTTCGCCAGGTGGTTTGCCGGCGCGTGGGCCGTTTTCGAGAAAGACCTGCGCCTTGAACTCCGCACGCGCCATGCGGTGGGCATGTTGCTGATGTTCGTCCCCGCTTCGATCCTGCTTATCTTTTTTGCGGCGGGACAGGAACCGCTCTCGCCCCGCATTCAGTCGGGCCTCCTGTGGATCGTGGTGCTTTTTGCGGCGTCCATCGGCCTCGGGAGGTCGTTCGTAAGCGAGGCGGATCGGGATACGGCGCTCTTCCTGCGCATGCACACCCGGGCCAGCATGGTCTATGCAGGCAAGCTGCTGTTCAATTTCCTGCTGATTCTTGCGCTGGACGTCGTGGCCGTCCTGACAATGATCGCGTTGCTGCAGGTGCAGGTGGCGCATGGGGGGTTGCTCGCCAGCGCCCTCTTGCTCGGATCGCTTGGCCTGGCCGGCGCCACGACGCTGCTCGCCGCACTGATCGCCCAGGCCGCCACGCGCGGACCGCTCCTGCCCGTGCTGCTGTTCCCCCTGCTGGCGCCGTTGCTCATGTCGGCGGTAACGGCGACGCGCCATGCTTTCGAGGGCGGGCTCGGCTGGAGCGCCAGCGCGGAATCCCTGACCACGCTCGCGGCCTTTGCCGGGGTCGCGATCACCGCCGCCGTGCTGCTGTTCGATTTCGTCTGGAACGATTAAGGGATGCGCTGATTCAGTCCATTTTGATCCCATGCGTCATATGCGCACTTCGTGTCGTATCTTTCCCTCCGACGACCATTCCTTGTCATTCCCCGCTTCATGACCGCTTCCGGGAAAACATACCGACGCATCCGCAATCTCGTCCTCGCATGGCTGACGCTGGTCGCGCTGGGCGGATTCCTGCTCGATATTCCCCGAATTAACATGCTGGAGCACACGGCGCGGAATCTGTATTTCCATGTGCCGATGTGGTTCACCATGATGGCCGCCTTCTTCGTTTCGGCCTGGCACTCGGCGCGATACCTCGGATCCCGCGACCCCCTGCGCGATACGCGCGCGCTGGAAGCCGCACGGGTCGGGGCGATTTTCGGCATACTCGGGCTGGCGACAGGCATCGTCTGGGCGCGCTTTACCTGGTATGTGGGACAGGGAATCTGGTGGAATTTCGATCCCAAACAAACCATGGCCGCCGTGCAGCTGCTGATTTACGGAGCCTACTTCACGCTGCGGTCCAGCGTGGACGAACCGGAAAAGCGGGCGCGCATCGCCGCCGTATATAATCTCTTCGCGGCGGCCTGCGTACCGTTTTTGCTCTACGTGCTCCCCCGCCAGATGGAGAGCCTGCACCCCGGCGCGGAAGGCAACCCGGCCTTCAGCGACATCACCCACCCGACCATGCGCCTGGTGTTTTATGCGGCGGTCATCGGGTTCATCGGACTTTTCTGGGTGTTTTATACGCAGCGAGTCCGTCTGGCCGCCCTCAACGAACGCATCGACGACGACGCCAAACCATGACGATTTACCCGATTCAGGAAGCAGATACGACGTACGCCGCCGCGCCATACGACTCCGTCTGGACTTCGCAGGAAGTCCCGGTGCAAACGCCGGATGCGCTGGAGCGAACCATGCTGGCCCAGGACAAACTCTATGTGGTGCTGGCCGTCGTGCTCATCATCTGGATCGGGCTGGCGGCCTTCATCCTTCGAACCGACCAAAAAATCGACCGGCTGGAACGGAAACTGGAAGCAGGTATTTCAAACGAAGCGTCCTCGGGGTAGCACCCGGATAGCAAGCCGGATAACGAAACGTCCACGGGATACTTTCTGGCGACGTCCGGAAGAGATGTACAGGATTACATTTTCCTGTATTTTTTCGCGGAAAGGCCAAACTTTGCCCGGCGCCGTTGCGTATATCCCGTATCACTCAACCAAACGGATGCATCTGTCCTTCCGGGCTCCTCGTCGTCGCTGGCGGGTTTACCGGGGGTCGAAGCAGAGGAATCAGTTTATTGCCGCGGGGAGGGCAGCAAGCATGCAACGAGTCATGGCACAGGAACCGGAAGAGATGGTTGGAGGCGGCAGCGCCACGAAGGATTTCGTACGCGCGGAGGTCGCCGAACTTCGCACGGAGGTGCGGACGGATATAGCCGATGTACGCACGGAAATAGCTGAGGTGCGGACGGATATAGCTGAACTCCGTGCAGAGATGCGCACGGAAATAGCCGAGGTGCGCACGGAAATAGCTGAACTCCGTGCAGAGATGCGCACGGATATAGCCGAGGTACGTACGGATATAGCTGAACTCCGTGCAGAGATGCGCACGGAAATAGCCGAAGTACGTACGGAAATGGCCGAGTTGCGTATGGAGGTGCGCACGGATATAGCAGCCATGGAGGCGCGTTTGGTCAGAGAGATAACGGGTATGCAGCGGTGGATAATCGGTATCGGCATTACCTTGGTGATCGCAATACTCGTCCAGGGACTTTCGTAAACATCGCGCACTATCCCCTCGTTTTCCCGTCTACCCACGATCCCATGAAACCCAAAACAATCACAGGCCTTGTGCTGATGGTCGGTTTCGCCGCTCTGCTGTTCCTGAATTTCGGCAAACAGGTCGGGGGATACATGAATTTCGCCGAAGCCGAGCGGACGGGCGTGGAAGCGCATGTGGTAGGGACTTGGGTGGAGGCGGAGCGGTATGCGTATGACCGCGACCGGAACATCTTCAGTTTCCATATGCAGGACGAGGCGGGCGCCGTGCGCAAGGTGCACTACCCGAACCCGAAGCCCGCCAATTTCGAGGACGCCGAACGCCTGGTCGTGCTGGGTTCCGCGGAGGGCGACGTGTTCACAGCGCAACACATCCTCGTCAAATGCCCCTCCAAATACAATGACGGCTCCGAATTCGAGGCAGCCTCGTAAAAAATCGACACGTCCTCCCTGGGGCTTTTTTCGCTTGACTTAGTCATGGCTAAGTCGTATATTGCGTACCCTTGTCGGTAATCCCATCGAAAACCGTACATGCCATGAAAACCGTGACCACGCACGAGGCAAAAACGCATTTGTCCCGAATGCTGAAGGAGGTCAAGCAAGGCGAAACCATCATTATATTGAACGGCAAGACGCCCGTCGCCAAGCTGACAGCCATTGAATCACCCCTGTTCCAGCGACCGAAAGTGGGAACCGTCACATCCGCGCCCGTGCGCTATGCCCCGGATGCATTCGATCCGATGACAGACGAGGAACTGGCGAAATGGGGGCTTTGACTTCGTACATACTGGACACATGTACGCTAATCTGGCTGTGTACGGATTCGACGCGGATATCAAAAGCCGCAAAAGAAGCCATTGAAACCACGCAAACCCCGTTGTTGCTGAGCGATGCCTCTGCAATCGAACTGGCGCTCAAGTGGCAATCCGGGAAACTTGATCTTCCCGATCCTCCGCGGCGCTGGCTGGAAAAACAAATAGCCACCTGGGGATTAACGTGTCTGCCATTGAGTCGATTTGATATCTACAGCGCTACCGAATTGCCGAATCATCACAAAGACCCCTTCGACCGATGGCTGGTGGCGGCGGCGATTGGCGCAAACGCAACGATTCTTACGCCGGACGCTGCGATTCGGCGATACCCGGTAAGTTGCCTCTGGTAATATCCCGCCGCACCACACTGTCCAAATTCCCTGGACCATTTCTGGAAACCGTTCGGGAGGCCGTGTGCGTGCGTAGCCGCTACAAATAGATCAGCGTTGCCAGCAGGAAGAACACGCCCAGGCCGAGAATGTCGTTGCTCGTGGTGATGAAGGGGCCGGTGGCGAGCGCCGGGTCTATTTTCATGCGGTGAAGCAACAAGGGCACCGTGGCCCCGATGATCGTGGCCAGCACAATCACGGTCAACATGGACAGGGAGGCTGTCAGCGCAAGCAATTCGAGCGTGGCGTCGGCGATCGGCAGCATCATAACCACCACCCCGAGCACAAGCGCCAGCGCCAGGCCATTCAGCAGGGATACGCTGAGTTCCTTGCCAAGGCGGCGGGCCACATCGCTTGCCCACAACTCTCCGCTGGCCAGCCCCTGCACCACAATGGCCGAGCTCTGAATGCCCGCATTGCCCGCCATCGCCATGACGATGGGAATGAACGCCGCCAGAATAACCGCCTGTTCGAGCGCATTTTCGAACTGCCCGATGACGAGGCCCGAAAGGCCCGCCCCCACCATGCCAATGAGCAACCAGGGCAACCGTCCGCGAATCACCCGAAACACGGAATCGGAGGGCTCCTCGCTGCCGGACATGCCGCTCATGCGCTGAATGTCTTCCTCGGCCTCGTCCCGAATAACATCCACAATGTCGTCGATGGTAATCCGGCCCAGCATTTCGCCGCGTGCGGACGCCACCGGCAAGGACACCAGATCGTATCGCTGCATGATGCGGCCCACTTCTTCCTGATCCATTTCGGGCGGGACCGTAACGACGTCCCGGCTCATAATGCTGGATACGGGCGCATCCGCCAGGGTCAGCAGCAAATCCTTCATGGAAACGACGCCCTGCAATGTCCCCTGTGCATCGCATACGAATACGGCGAACACCGCCGCCACGGTTTCGGCGTTGCGGCGCACTTCCTCCGTCGCTTCCGCCACGGTCCACGTTTCGGGCACGATCACAAACTCCGTACCCATGATGCCCCCGGCGGACTCCTCGTCGTAATGGAGCAACGACTGCACTTCCGCGCTGCGATCCAGCAAGGGAAGCACCTCCGCGGCCACCTCCTCCGGCAAATCCGCCATCACGTCGGCAGCGTCGTCCGTTTCGAGATACCCAAGGAGTTCCTTGAGCCGCTCCGGATGCGTTTCCTCGAGAAGCCGCGTGCGCAATTCCTCGTCGAGATCCGCCAGCACCAGTCCGGCCTGCTCGCCCGGCAACGACCCGAACAGGGCCGTGCGCTCTCCGGCGGCGAGATAATTCATGAGCCGGGCAAGGTCCGCCGGGTGCAAACGGGCCGCGATGCGCACGGCGTCCTCCCGCGCCCCCGACGCCAGCAACGCTTCGAGACGCTCGACCAGTTCGTCGTCTATTGCGGGAGGAGGCGCGGTAAACGCCTCGTCCTGAACGGTATCCATAGAATGCTCCATGCGGAACGCAAACAGATAGTACGTAAAAAAGCGCCGCCAGCGGGACGGCGCTACCTATGAACCAGGCGCCTGTGCTTGCGTACGTGACGCGCTGATCGCAGTGGATTCGATCAGAGCATCCTTAAGATAACGCGCCAGCGCGACAAACTCTTCAGGGGTCAACTCTTCGGGCCGTCGCGCATCCAGACCTTCGGGGAGCACAATGCCCGCCTCGCCTTTCGTCCAGCGGTCGAGGCTGTTGCGAAGCGTTTTGCGGCGCCGGTTGAACGCCGTGCGGACCACGCTGCGAAAAAACGCCATATCCACGCCCTCGGGCGCCTCTTCCTTGCCCGCAAAGGTCAGGCGCACCACGGCGCTGACCACGGCGGGACGGGGGTAAAACACTTGGGGAGACACCCGAAACAGCCGTTCGGGACGCCCCAGCGCCTGACAAAACACGCTCAAAATGCCGTACGCCTTGGTCCGGGGAACCGCCACCAGGCGTTCCGCCACCTCCCGTTGCATCATCGCCACGACTTCCTGCACGACGTCTCGCACATCCAGCAGGCTGAACAGGATGGGGCTGGTCATATTGTACGGGAGATTCCCCACGACAAAAAGCGGCGCGCCCTTTTCCCGCGCAAACGCCCGCCAATCCACCTCCAGCACATCCATCTGCCGCACATCCATGCCCGGATGCGCATCCCGCAGGAACGCCACGGCCCGCGAATCTATCTCGACCGCCGTGAACGCAGCGAACCGCTCCCGGAGCAACCCGGTAAGCGCCCCCTCGCCCGGCCCGATTTCCACGACATGCGCCTCGCGCGGCGCCTGCAACGCAGCGACGATTTTCCGCGCCACGTTCGGATCGCGGAGAAAATGTTGTCCGAGCGATTTTTTGGGAACGAAGGCCATGAATCCGGGGCGCTACTGTCCATACGGTGCGTCAAGATACTGCCTTGCCCGCTTGTGCGCCCGGGACCAGTCTTTCGTACGCAGGGCCTCCCTGTAGGCCGCCACAGCCTCGCTGCGCCGCCCCAGCGCATCGTGGGCCATGCCCGCATACAGCCGCCCCATCGTAACGAACCGGTAATCCGCCGCGTCTCGTATCGCCGCTTCCTGCAAGGCGTTCAAATGCGGCAGCGCCGCTTCGTATTCGCCGTACGCCATGCGGCTGCGCGCCAGGAAAAAGAGCGCCTGCGCGGCCAGCGAAGCATTGTATCCCGTGCGCCCGGCCCGGTACCGGGCGTACACGTCCTCGAAAACGGGGTCCGACAGGTCCCATCTCGCCCACCGGGCGTACACGCGCCCCTCTATCGTATGGAAAAAAGAATTGTCGGGGTACCGCTCGCGGAGCCAGACCGCGTACTCCACGCTCCGTTCGAAATCGTTCTCGAACAAATAATATATCTGGAGCAGAAAGTAGGCCGCTTCGGCGCGGACGAACCGCCCGTCGCGCACGGTGCGCCGGAGTGCTTCAATGCCTCGTTCCCGGTCCCCGTCTGGAAAGAACAGCGCCAGCGGCCTCAGGAAAGGGTATTTCTCCGGGATTGCGACGGCGTAGTAGTCGTACATGCCCTTCCCGAAGGCGTAATCCGCCACATCCGGCTCCCGTTCCACCACGTCCAGCACATAGTCCATGGCCCGAAGGCCGTCCCGCGCCGCTTTGAGCCATTTTCCCCGGTTCGAGCGGAGACGTCCCCGAAAACCGAGGGCGGCGCCCTTGAAAAACATGGCGTCGAACGCATCGTCATCCTGCTTGAGCAGGCGATCCGAACGTGCGATCACCTCTTCCATAGCGGCGAAGAAGGCGTCGTCGTGCGCCTCGTTCGACAGGTCGGGAAGAATTTTCCACCACAGGTTGAGCGCTTCCAGAAACGGTCCGGCGGGATGTTCGGGATACCGCCGGGCGATGCGCTCGAAACGACGGGCCGCCGCCTCGAAGTGCATATTGTACAGATCGTCCAGCCCCTCGCTTATTTCAGTCTGTACGACCGGATCGTCGAAAATGGATCCGGCGGGCTGCGCCCGGGCCGAACCAGGCCCCAGCAACAAGACTACCGTCAGGCAGACCGCGGCAGGTCGCATTACGACAAGAAAGGCGGCGCGCGGGCTATGCACGCTGCTCGCCGAGGCGCCGCGTTCCGGAATACAGCATGGACACAAGAGCCACCTTGGCCAGGTCCGCAGGGACAAAACGCAGGAAGCCCTTGTCGATGGATTCCAGCCAGGTGGCGTGCCCGGCCGCGTAGTGCAGCCACACGACGCCCGTCGCGAAGAACACCGCCGACCCGACCAGCATGGCCAGCGCGCTGCCCGTCAGCGTATTCCATCTCCCCGAAAGCCTGCCCACGACCAGCGCCGCCAGCGGGTACCCGAAGAGATAGCCCGCACTAACCGCCCCGATCAGATAGGAAAGTCCGTATCCGTCGCCTGCGAACACCGGCGCGAAAAGCCCCAGCGCGAGGTACAGAAGCTGCGCAAGCATCCCGTTGCGGGCGCCCAGAAACAGGCCGCTGCCAAATACGAACAGCGTCTGAAGCGTGAAGGGGACTTCCCACAAATAGACGCGGAGTTGGGCCCCAAGCGCGGTGAGCAGGGCAAACCCGACAATGCCGAGGACCTGTACAAGCGTGGAGGCCCGTTCTTCCCGAAGGGCGTCAATCAGCGAAGGGGCGGGCGCGTGCAGGCGTAGCAACATGAAACGAGAAGCGGTTTAGCGAGTGGACGAAACGACAGTACGATATTGCGAACGAAAATATCCCTGTAGGATGCACTGATTAAGTCCGCGAAGATCAGAGGCAGCGAGGAGTGGGCTGGCAAGGAATGACGAAGCAGCGTGGCAGGCCCCACGTAATGAGGAATGACGCCGCCAGCGCGCTCCTCGATGCCTCCCGAAGGGCGCTTCACGACACCGACGACGCAAAACGCCTCGGTTTCCGATGATTTTAACGATAGAATCATTACAAAAGCTACTCGCGTACGTGAAGCGCTGATCGAAGTGGACTTGATCAGTGCATCCTGTAATATCGGCTTTTTTGGGGCATTCGGGCAAGCGCTATGCGCAGGAAGGCGGGGCGAAGAGGCGCGAGGCGGGCCGAATCCGCTATGGAACGTTCCGGGCAAGGCAAACGTTTTGTGCGCAGGCTTTTTCGAGGGCGCTGATTCAAGGCCCTTTTTTCGCAAGGCAGCCGAAACCTGGTATGCCGAAACCTTGGGGCGGCCTGCCGATTGATCCCCGCATCCATACCCGCGTACTTTTCCGCCGCCATGCGCACCTGGATCCGAATGGAAACAGCCCGCCTGGCGACCGCGCTCAAGCGGCTCGACCGCCAAACGGCCACCGTGCTCGTAGCGGTCGGCGCGCTGGTCATCCTGCAGGATGCGATCGGAAGCCGGCGATTCTTTTACGCCCATGCGGCCCATATTTTCCCGTCGGAATACGCGGACCTGATCGCCTGGGTATGGCGATTCGTCGTACAGGGCATTACGGGCTTCGCGCTCCCTGTCGCGATCCTGTGCGGCCTGTTCAGGCAATCTGCGCACGGGGCGGGGCTGGGCCGGGGAGACTGGAAATTCGGGGGCATGGCCATGGCGCTCTACCTGCCGGCGGTCGTGGCGGGCACATGGATTCTGTCGGCCAGTCCGGCGTTTCAGGCGCAGTACCCGCATTACGCGCCCGCCGCAACGGACTGGACGATTTTCCTGATCTACCAGGCCTGTTTCCTGTTCTACTGGATCGGCTGGGAATACCTGTGGCGAGGCTTCATGCTTTTCGGGACGGCGGCGACGCTCGGGCCGTACGCCATTTTGATACAGGCTATCCCGTTCGCCTTGCTGCACTTGAACAAACCGTTGCCGGAAACCGTGCTGTCTCTGGCGGGGGGCATCGCCCTCGGCGCCCTCGCGTGGCGCTGCCGGGCGTTCTGGGTCGCCGTGCCCATGCACGCCGCCCAAATGATGGCCATCGACTTCTGGTGCGCGCTGCGGGTTCGCTCCGGGGCGGTCGGCGCCGGACTGGGCGCCCTCGGCGACGCGCTGCGCAGCCTCGGCGGATAACACGCCCCTACCACTGGTAGGTAAGCGTCACGATATGGCCCGAACCCTCATACCCGCTCTCGAACGCCACGTAGGCATAATCGAAGAGCGCATCGCCCAGGTCCAGCCCAAGCCCGAAAGACGGCCCCCGAAGCGCATCGTTGGTGATGAAGCCGCCCCGCAGCGTCACGATATCGAGCACCTCCGTTCCCAAACCCATGTGCCATTGCGTGTGCTTCGATGCGAAAAATCGGGAGATTTCTGCGGTGACGAAGAGCTGCGCCAGCGTGGCGGCGTCGTCCTCCATCCGGATATGGAAGGGATGCGCCGCCACCCCTACGCGCAGCGCGCGGGGCAGCCGGGTAGCCTCCGTCACCAGGCGGGACATCTTGCCCATGTTCTGCAAGGCCGCCCCGAATTGCACCCCCCGAATCGGCAGATCGGCCTGCACGCCTACATCGAAAGCATACCCTCGGGAAGAATTCGTAAAAATGCGCTCCAGCAAATATTTGGCCGTAACCCCGGCCCGGAAAGGCCCAAACCGATGCCCGTACGACGCCCCGCTGCTCGCGAACTGCACCCCGAACAACCCTTCCGGCTCGCCGGGACCGGAGCGGGCTTCCAGATCGCCGCTTTCCATCGCCGTAACGAATAATCCGACCGCCGCGTTCTTGCCCACGCCCAGTCGGGAAGCCGCCGCATAACTCCCGGTCCCCAGCACCCACGCATAATACGACAGCGAGGCGGTATTGCGTTCGGCGGCGGCCAGGCCCGCCGGATTCCAGAACGTGCTGAACGCATCCTGGGTCCACGCCACCTGTCCGTCGCCCATGGCGCCTGCTTCGGCATTGACGCCATTGCGCAAAAACGCAAACCCGCCATCCTGCGCCGCCGCCAACCCGGCGGTGGAAAACACAAGGAATCCCAACATGCACAAGCGTTTTGTCATAGGATACGCGCCTTACAAAAGGATGCGGAGGGTAATCAGGTGCAGCATGCCTGCGTCGTGCGGCTCCAGCGCCAGGCCGTACTCGGCCCGCAAGGTCAGGTTGCCTATCGGTTTTTCAAGGGCGAGCCCGGCGGACGGCGCATTCCCCGAAAGGGCGCGACCTATGCGATCCAGCCCGGCGCGAAACGCCAGGAAGTCCGAAAATTCGTACTCTGCGCCGATCCGCATCCCCGCCTCGTAAAAGGTTGCTCGCTGCGTTTCGAACCCTTCAACCGGCGCCGAACCGATCCGTTGCGTGCTGCGGACCCGGTATTCCATCTCCGAAACGCGCGACTCGTATTCCGCAAGCAGCTGTACGCGCGGCGCCCGCAGACGGTACGATGCGCCCACGCGCAAACGCAAGGGAAACCGGTCGGAGGTTGCGCCGCCCTCGGCGCCGTACAGGCCGGAGGTATCCCAGGAATACCGAGCAAGGAGGTCGTCCATCGTCAGGGCAAGGCGCAGGCGATCCGTGGCGTCGAAGAGCAGACCCGCATCAATGCCTATGCTATGCTCGGGATCCACGCCGTCGGCCAGGTCCGTACGGAAAAGCTGCAACCCGACGCCTGCCGTCAAACGGGGCCCGAGGCGCGTGCCGAACGCCATAAAAAACGCAAATTCGTCCGTGGAATACGTTTGCGTGTGGTATCCGCTAGCGTCTCTTCCGTCAATGTTGCTGACCCCGGCATGGATCAAGCCTGCGGCCAGGCCCGCACGGGGCTGAATGGGCGTAGCGAATTGCACAAACTGCATCTCCCGATCGAACCGCATGAACGCCGACGAGAGCATGATCTGCTGCTGCATGGTATGCGGAGCAAGGGCCGGATTGTAATACGGAGAGGCGTTGCCGCTCGCGTCCGCCGCCAGGGCATTGCCCATCGCGATGCCCCGCGCACCGAATCCCATGCGCGAAAACGCCCCGGTCGATTGCCCCCATGCGCCGGTGGCCGGCAAGAGCGCCAGCAAACCGGCCAGCAAACCGGCGGTCCAGATCGGTTGGTATGGCGGACGCGGGGTCATTCGAGCAGCTGAATTTTCCCGTGCGCGGCGTTCTTGCCCGTCACCGTATAGAAATACACGCCGTTCGCCACGCGGAATCCGTTGCGGTCGGTTCCGTCCCAGGGTACTTCCCGCTCGCCTGCCGAGGAGGCGTCCTGCGTCAGTTCGCGGACGAGATCCATCTGAAAATCGAATATGCGGATGCGGTCGGCGCCTCCGTCCGAATCGTACCGAATGCGGACAAACCGGTCGCGGGCGGGCGAAAACGGATTCGGGTAGGCGTACGTACCCACCGTCGGCTGGTCCTCGGTGGGCATATCCGGGCGCAAGGGCACATTGGTCCGGTACACGCGCCAGGTGTTTCCGCCGTCCTCACTCTTCATGAGTCCCTCCGACGTGCCCACCCACAACGCATCGCTCGTCACGGCGACAGAATATGCGGACAAGTCCGGACGCACAAACACGTCCGGGTCCTCCGCGTCCCGAAAATGGCGGATCGTCCGCCAGGTAAGCCCGGCGTCGTGCGTCACGAACAGGCCGTTTTCTCCGGCGACATACACCGTGCTGCTTCCCCGAAACGCAAAATCGTGCACCTGTTCCCCGAGCAGCGTCTGTTCGAACGTTTCGCCCCCGTCCCGGGTCACCGTAACGCCGTACTGCTCCGGCGGCCCCGCCCCGTCGGCGACGTTGGCGGGCCAGGTGGCCATCCAGATCGGATTCCGGCCGCCAGGCAACGGTTGTTCCTCTATGGAGGTCACCCAATTGCCTGTCAGGGACCAGGCCGTCCCGTCCGCAACGAATCGTCGCCACGCAAGGCCGTCGTACGACCGGTTCGCGCCGCCCGCCGTGCCGGCCCAGATCGTCCCCTCCTCGTCCACGAGTACGCTGAACCCCCGGTGGTTCAGGCTGCCCTCCATGTCTTCCCGCGATACGGGAGACACGGCGAAATCATAGGACGAATCCGGGTGAATCTCATCCAGAAAATCCGGGGGAAGCACAACCCGATCCCAGGTTTGCCCCTGATCCCGCGACCGGCGTATGCCGCTCGCCCAGGCGGCGATCCACACCTCGTCCCGCCCCGGATCGTAGTCGATGTCGAACGGAGGGCTTTGCTCCGGCACGACCACCGGCAACGCGCGCAGCACGGATACGCCATATTCCTCGGTCGTATCGTCCGGGTCGTCGAGGTGAGGCGGTCGCCAGCGAAACGTGGCGTCTCCTGCCTGCGGCATGTCTGTCCCGAACGGGAGCGCCGGAAGGTTCGTGGAAAAGACATACCCGGCGACGCTGTTAACCGTCTGGCCGTCTTCCGTTCTGGACGAGCCGAGGCCCGCCCACGCCACAGGGCCTTCCACGTCCAGCGAATAGACGTTCAGGCGACGGGCAACCAGCGAATCGATGTCGGCCACGAACCAGGCGTCCCCGCCATCCGGGGTCATATTGAGAAACGGACCCGCCCACAGATGATCGCCTTCCGCATGCAGGTTCGTGACGCTGTTGCGTAAAATGCCGGGCACAGGCAACAATCCTTCCGACATGTCAACCTGCGCCTGCGCTTGCGGGACCAGCAGCAACCCTGTGAATATGCCAAGCAGCGTCCGCCTCATTCCACCACCGTCTCTGCTTCCACGACATTGCTGAGCAACCCGGCCCGGTCCCGGGCCTGGAACACCAGCGTGGTGATTCCCGGCTCGTTCGTCGAGGCGATCCGCACGACGCGCGTATACCGTCCGTCGGCGGCCGCCGCATCGCCCTCCTGTCCGTCGTCGCGCATCGCAATCCGGTCGGAGGGCCTGTTTGCATTCCAGAATTCGACGACGGAGATATTGCCAAGCCCGTCTGGATCGGACACTACGGCGCCGATCTCAAGGAGCACCGAGGGGTCGCCCGACGCAGGGCGGCGCACGACGTCCGGCACGGAAACGGAGTGAATGACCGGCGGCGCCCCATCTTCCGAAACCAGCAACATGCCGCGCACTTCGTTGCTCAGCCGCCCGGCCTGGTCTTCCGCAAAAACCAGCACCGTGTACACGCCCACCTCGCCCGCCGGAATCGTCACGTCCACGCGGCCCGCGTACCGCCCGTGGTTGCCGTAGGTCAACGCCCCCTCGGCAAGCGTCGTCTCTCCAAACACAACGAAGGAGACCGCCGAGATGTCCTGGTCCGGATCCCGCGCCGTGACCTCCATGGACAGCGGGACGGACGCAGCGACGGCGCCTTCGCCCGACGGCGCAATGAATTCGTGCGGCGAAAAGGAAAATTCGGACAACGCAGGCGGAGCGCCGGCGTCATCGAGCGGGCCGGGGGCCTGATCGCACGCACTCAGGGCCAAGGCCCCGGCAAAAATGCCCGCGGCGCAAACCGCTGCCGTATAGCGAAAGGAACGGAACAAGATGAAGCGTCCCGAAGGGTCTGGATTCGTTCGGAAAAAAGCGACCGTATCAATCTGCGCTCATCAAGTGTCCTTTAATTAGTAGTCCTGACAGGGCGAAAAGAGAAACAAGCGTCCGAAAAAACCAGGGGCGACCGGGATACCCGGGAAATGCGCAACGCACGCCGACGCGCTACGACACGGACACGCTACGGCAAAAACGGGCAAGGGGCGTACTTCCAACCAGCGCGGAAACAAAAAGATCCCGGCGGCGAAACCGGCCCTCGCGCAACGAGGCGTCCGCGAAACACGCAGCGAAGCGGCCCACCTGTCCGCGCGAACGCGGCGCGCCGGGCGAACGGGTTTCAGGATATCCTTGTACGCCACAGGGTATAGCGCATCAGGTTATACGACATCAGGTTATACAATATACAGGGGCCTGAAGCTGAAACACAGGATAAAGACGAGGAGGCTGAGCAAACCCAACGCCATGCGCCCGGGCGTCAGCGGTTCCTCGCGAAGTACGGGAGGATGATCGATCTTCACCACAAAAATGAGCAGCAGGCCCCAAAGCAACCAGCCGCTGTACGCAAAACCCTGCATCCACGGCGCGCTGTGTTGCGCCAGCGCCGTCAGAACCATCAGCGCCGCCAGGGCCAGAACCATGCGCTTCAGGTTTCCGGGAAAGATTTTCGACAAATAAAAATACAATATGCCCGCCAGCAGGAACCAGGAACCGCTCCCGAGCAGCGGATGCCATGCAGCAAGCAGCGGCGAGACTTCAAGCACGAAGCCGATGGCGCCGGAAAGCAGGAGCACAAGCAGAAAACCCCGGGCGAGGCGGGCATGCCAGATCCGTCCGAATAACGCATACGTAATGTGTCCCCCGTCGAGTTGCCCGATGGGAAGCAGGTTCAGCGCCGTAAAAAACAGGCCCAGCCATCCGGCGAACAACACCGGGTAATGGTACATCTCCCAGTTGGGAGGCGCATCAACGAAGAACTGCTTGAGGAGTTTGTACAGGAGCGTATCCCCTACGACCAGCGTAATCGCGCCGTCGTTTGCGCCGGGCAAGCCGTCCGGATAGCGTCCGAATTGCTCCACATATTGCTGAATGGCTTCGTGGCCCGGGCCCACGCCAAAGATATACGAGGCGGGCGGCAGCGTGGCGAAGGCCGCAAGCAGAATCGCAAGGGCCACGACGAAGCCGGCAAGCGGCCCGGCGGCGCCGATGTCGAACAGTTTGCGCAAGGTGGGCACCGGCTCCCGAATGCGGATCACCGCGCCCAGCGTGCCTACGCCAAGATACGGGAGCGGGATGTAGTAGGGCAGCGACGCAGCCACCCGGTGATAGCGGGCGGCGAAATAATGTCCGAACTCGTGCACGGTCAGGAAAAGCAACAGGGACAGCCCAAATCGCAAGCCGTCGGCCAGATACGCCATCCAACCCTCGCTTGCATACACCGCCCATCGACCGGTCAGATTTCCCCCTTCCCATACGGTGGTCGCGAGGGTGCACGCAAAAAGCAGGGCATGAAGCCAGTAGCGATCCCGGGGCTTCCGCACGGCGGGACGGGCGGGAGGGTCCGCCTCGGAAGACAGTGCGAGCGGCTCGCTATGCGACGGATACATACAGACGTACGCAGTAGGAAGGAAGAGAAAACCGGACGTCAGCGGAGTTCGGAAAGCGCCTGGACGATGCGGCGCATGGCTTCCTCCAGATCGTCCATGGAAGCGGCATACGAAATGCGTAGCCCGCGCGGATCGCCAAACGCCGTCCCGGGCACAAGCGCCACATGGTGTTCCTCAAGCAAATAGAAGCAGAGGTCTTCGCTGGTCCGAATCGCCCTGCCGGAAGCAGACGTCGAATCGAGATAGCGGGAGATGTCCGGGAAGAGATAAAAGGCGCCCTCGGGACGCGGGCAATGCACGCCGTCGATGGCGGTCAGTTTCTGCAGCATGAAATCGCGGCGGGCCCGGAACCGGCGCACCATGTCCGTTACGTACCGTTTGTCCATCTCCAGCGCGGCGATCCCCGCCTTCTGGGTAATGCTGCACGGGGCCGAGGTGGTTTGTCCCTGTATTTTCGCCGCCGCCTTGACAATCGCGGGATCGGCCGCCATATACCCGAGGCGCCAGCCGGTCATGGCGTAGGCTTTCGAGAAGCCGTTGACGGTAATCGTCCGCTCCTTCATGCCGGGCAGCGAAGCGAACGCTACGTGTTCCGCATCGAAAAGAATGTGTTCGTAAATCTCGTCCGTGAGCACGAATACCTGCGGATGGCGCCGCAACACCTCGGCCAGCGCTTCCAACTCTTCCCGGGGATACACCGACCCCGTGGGGTTGGAGGGCGAACACAGAATCAGCATGCGCGTAGCGTCGTCGATGGCGGCCTCCAGAGCGGACGCGGTCAGGCGATATTCTTCGTCGGCGGCGGTAGGCAATGGCCTGGGGATGGCGCCCGCAAGGCGGACCATTTCGGGGTAACTTACCCAGTACGGCGCCGGGATGAGCGCCTCGTCCCCGGGACGACACAGCGCCGCCACGGCCAGCGCCACGGACTGCTTGGCGCCGGTGGAGCAAAGCACCTGATTCGGCGCATACGAAAGCCCGTTGTCCGCCTCCAGCTTCCTGCAAATCGCTTCGCGCAAGGGAAGCATGCCCATGTTTTCGGTGTATCGGGTATAGCCGTCCCGAATGGCGGCTTGTCCGGCTTCGCGGATCGGCGCCGGGGTGTCGAAATCGGGTTCGCCGGCGCTCAGGCCGATCACGGGAAATCCTTCGCGCCGCAACTGCTTGGCGCGCCCGGTCATGGCGAGGGTAGCAGAGGGCTGGACGGCTTCTACGTTGGGGTTGAAACGAATCATGGCGATGGACGCAAAAAGATTATGGACGGCGGCGTTGCGCAAGCGCATGCAAAACAGGTTCGGGTACGAAGGCGGACACATCGCCGTTCCAGCGCAGGATATCGCGCACCAACGTACCGCTTACAAGGGCATGGCGCCCCGAAGCCGGCAAAAAGACCGTCTCGAGATGCTCGTGAAGGGCCCGATTCGCCAGCGCCATGGGTAGTTCATACTCGAAATCGCGGGCTTGCCGAAGCCCCCGAACCAGCGCCGCGGCCCCGGTTTCCCGAGCGCGATCCACAATCAGCCCTTCGTGCGCCGCCACCTCGACGCCGGACACATGCGAAATGCACTGGCGAATCAGCGCGCAGCGCTCCTCGATGGGGAAAATCGTTTCCTTGTCGGCGTTCACGGCCACGGTCACTTCCACCCGGTCGAACAACGCCGCCGCGCGCTCAAGGATATCGAGGTGTCCAAACGTAAATGGATCGAACGTGCCGGGATACAGCGCCAGTTTCATGGACGGCGAGCGGGAAAGGGTCAGGTGACGGCGGGGTGCGGGGCGGATTCGGCGTCGCCGGGCGCCGGGGCCTCGGCGGGCTTGCGGCGAAACACCGATACGATGGTGCGTCCGTACGGTCGGGACACGTCAAGGTCCGGATGCGCCGGTTCCCGATCAAAGAAGATACGCCGATCGTGTTCGAGAATAAACAGGCCGCCTTCCGTTACATGGGGCAGCGCCAGCGAAGGCATGTCCGGTATGTCTTCCATATCGTACGGCGGATCAGCCACAATGAAATCGAACGGCGGGCCCTTGTAGCGCCGCACATACCGTACGGCGTCCGCCCGTAAAAAGATGCATTGCGCTTCCACGCCCAGCATGCGCGCATTGCGGCGGGCCACCTGAAGCGTGCGGCCTTCTTTTTCCACGAAAACCACCGAACGGGCGCCGCGGGAAAGCGCCTCGAACCCTATGGTCCCGGCCCCGGCGAACAGGTCCAGCACAGACGCCTCCGCAAAGTCTTTCCGGTTTTCCGCAAGATGAAAAAGCGACTCGCGCGTCCGGTTCATGGTCGGGCGAGTCAGGGCGCCTTTCGGGGCGAAAAGGCGCCTGCGTGCGAATTTTCCCGCAATAATTCTCACGACGGCACCGCAGGATCGGTCTGGGAAAAGAGTCCTTCGCCTCCGTACAGGGCCGCGCCTATGCACGCGGCATAGGCCGGGTCGCCCGCCTCGGACGGCGAACAGGCGATGGAAACGCCCGGCAGGGCCGCCGGATGCAAGGTCTGGATCGCGCCGCCGAACACGGCTTCCAGCTCGGAAAACAGGGCGGCGGGCGGCGGGTCGCCGTACGCATAGACCGTGTTCACGTCCGCAGGGGATATTCCGAACCGGGCCGCCGCGGCGGCGCCCAGATACGCGGCGTCCACCGGCTCCACCCCTTCTGCAAACCCGCCGAAACGCCATACGCCGCCCACGCACAGAACATAGTCGAGGCGATCGGCATGCCAACCCATACCGAGGACGCAGGCCGCTTCGCCGGCGTTTCGCCGCGCCGCTTCCGCATGCCCAATCGCGCTGACCGCCGCATGGAGCGCGGACATACACCGTACGCGCTTCGCCGGCGCGCCCCGAACAAGCCGCCGCAACCGCTCCGCAAGGCGCTCGTCCAGCGCCAGCACATGCATCCATTCCGCCGCGCCGCCAGAATCAAGGGCCTCTTGATGCAGCGCGTCGGCGACAATGCGCAAAGGCCGTTCCGGCGCGATCAGCAGATCTATTTCCCGCTGCAGATGCTGTCGCCGCAGGTCTGGCCCGGCTTCCGCAGCAAGCGGGACGCGAAAAGCATGGCCTGTCCGGGAAGAAATGGAAATGCGCACAGCGTCCAGCCCGGCCTCTCGCCCGGAACCGGAAAAAATATCGGTCAGCGCCCCGGAAACCGCGCAGAGGCGCTCGTCGTCCCGGCCGGCGAACGCGTTGCGCAGCACGCCTTCCTCCACGTCAATGCGTCCGAGCCGGGCAACAGTGCACCCCGAGGCGTCCTGAACGACCTCGGCGTACCGAACCGTTCGGCTGGCGATATCGACCCCCGCCCGTACGTACGCGTCCATGAATCCGCTCGTCGGCGCATGAAATGCGCGGGGTGAACCTTCGTCCGCGAGGCTATTCCCAGCTCGCGGCGTTCAGCCGGGTGAGGTCCGGCTCCAGGGTTCCGATCTCGTCGTTGGAATCCGGATCGCCGAGCAAATACACCGCGACGCGCGACGTATCGTTCACCTCGTACTCGAAGGCCTTCCCCGTACGCGGCGAAAAAATGAAGGAATCGAGGTCCGCGTTGCCGAAAAGGCTATCGCGCTGCGCCTGGATCACCGAATCGGCCTGGACCCAGGTCTGCAGACTATCCAGCGTGCCCGGGAATCGCCCGTTGCGCTCGTCGTAGCGGATAAGCGCCGCCCTGACATTGCTCATGCGCATGCGCGTGCGCTCGGTGAGTTCCTCCTGACGCTCCACCGCCGCCCAGGGAGCGGTGATCGAATCATACAGGTAATATCCCATGGCAAGGATCAATATCCCCAAAGCCACCTGAATAATGGTGCGTGTTGTGTTCTGGTTACCTGCCGCCATAGTGCGCTCCGGTTCCCGCGGTGTGTGGTTGCATAAAGTAATGAGAAGAAACGGGAATCATGCCCACAGGTACATACGCACAAGCAACCCGCCTCTGCGCAAAAATACGCGAATGCAATCCGAAAAGCAACAATCTGGGCATTATCTGTGTAGAGAACGCAATTTCTTTTGCGGATTGCCATAGTATCGCATGCGCCACCCTGTTCCGTGCGGCCCGACCCAGTACGCTCCATGCCTACCGATCTCCTCATCAACATAGACCATGTGGCCACGCTGCGAAACGCCCGCCGGGAAACGATCCCCGATCCGGTCCACGCCGCCGTGGCCGCAGAAACCGCGGGCGCCGACGGCGTCGTGTTTCATTTGCGGGAAGATCGGCGCCACATCACCGAGCGCGATGTGCGCCTCCTGAAGCACGTGGTCCGGACCAAGCTGGATTTTGAATTGTCCACGAATCCCGACGTCGTGCGCATTTGTTGCGAGGTGCAGCCGGACCTGGCTACGCTGGTGCCGGAGCGACGCGAGGAAGTCACGACGGAAGGCGGTCTGAACGTAGTCGGGGGGCAGGAACGGCTCCGGGACGCGGTGACGCAGCTGCGGGAGGCGGGCATAGGGGAGGTGGCCCTGTTCGTCGATCCCGTGCGTAAAGAGATCGACGCAACGCGGGAAACCGGCGCGGACTGCATCGAATTGCACACGGGGGATTTCGCCAATGCGAAAAGCCAGGAAGAACGCGCCCGATGCGCCGCGACGCTGGCCCGCGCCGCCGAACACGCCCATGCCCTTGGCCTTGTCGTACACGCCGGCCATGGGCTGGACTACCGCAACTACGCCGTGTTTCGGGCCGCCGTACCCCATATCCGCGAGGTTTCCATCGGCTTTGCCGTCGTGGCGCGGGCCATCCTGGTAGGAATGGAACAAGCCGTCCGGGAAATGCGGACGCTGGTGAAGGGGTGATACGCCCCAAATATACCTCCCGGAAAGCATGCTCCTTGCTTGGCACGCCTCGATAACATACCTTGGTGGCTTCATACTGATTTACAAGCCAAACTATCCGGGGCAATTATACAGCAACGCGGGGTCGAAATCGTCGATTCCAGGACGGCTGGATTGCAATGAGAATCGTTCCAAACTCTGGTATTGATCGCGTAGTCGATATCGTCCGGCCATGGCTCCAGTCTGGCAATCGGATTGATCTTGCGTCAGAAACACTGTCGCTATTTGCATTTGGCGAGTTGGCCAGACGTCTGATGCGAACGGCCGAAGTACGGCTTATGCTTCCGCCTGATAACGACGACCTCGATTTTCTGGGATCCGTCGCTGACCGAGGCGCCCGCAATCGCCTGCAAGGACGCTGGCTTGCAGGCCGTTGTGCAGCATGGATCGAAAAAGTAGCCGAAGTGCGTAGGGCAAACGGTCCGATCCCACAGGGTGCAATTATACTGCGCCGAGACGATGGCAATGCGAAACAAGCCCTGTTCGGATCTTTTTCGTTCAGTACCGACGGACTGGGGCTTGCCCCGAGCAACCCGCTCAATCTGATCCAGGCATCCGAAACAACCGAAGAATGCGAACGGCTGGCAGAATGGTTTGATGTGCAATGGTCCGGGTTTGCCGAAGACAACGACGCAAAGCCAGATCTGGTGGCAGCGCTACGCCGCCTCGCCGCGTATCGCGCTCCGTCTACCATTTATGCATTGATCCTGCATCACCTACTTCGTACCAAGGGCGGTGAACTCGACGAAGAGCATGTTGTCAAATCGGCAACGGGGATTCGCGATACCGAAGTCTGGAAACGCCTGTTCAAGTTTCAGCGTGACGGGGTTGTAGGAGCTATCGATAAACTCGAACGCTTCGGCGGTTGCATCATCGCCGACAGTGTCGGGCTCGGCAAAACCTTTGAAGCCCTGGCGATCATCAAGTATCACGAACTTCGAAATGATCGCGTTCTTGTGCTCTGCCCGAAGCGGCTACGCGACAACTGGGGCCTATATCGTACAAACGATCGGCGCAACATCCTTTCGGGCGACCGTTTCAACTACGACATTCTCAACCACACTGATCTGTCCCGCAACCGCGGTATGTCGGGCGATATTGATCTTGCCCACGTGAATTGGGGCAACTATGATCTCGTCGTTATCGACGAATCGCATAATTTTCGGAACAAGCCCTCTCCTCGCAAGGGTGGCGAAACACGCTACGATCGGCTCATGCGCCGGATCGTCCGCGACGGGATCAAAACCCGGGTTCTCATGCTTTCGGCTACACCGGTGAACAATCGCTTGGCCGATCTACGCAACCAGATTGCCTTTGCGACAGAGGGTGACGACACGGCGTTGGCTGATCATGGCGTATCCAGCATCAATGGCACAATACAGCGCACCCAGAAGCAATTTAATCGCTGGCTTGAACTAGACGAAACCAAGCGTACCCCGGCTCGACTCGTCGATATGTTGGGGTTCGACTATTTCACGCTGCTGGACCGGCTCACGATCGCTCGCTCTCGTCGACACCTCGATAAATACTATGGCGATCAAGAGGCCGGTCGATTCCCGGAACGCCTCAAACCAATCAATGCGAAACCGGATGTCGATCTTGACAGAGAGTTTCCGCCGATTCATGAAATCAACAAGGAAATTCGCCGGCTGAACCTCGCCGCCTATGCGCCACTCCGCTACATTCTTCCGCACAAACGAGACGCTTATGACAGAAAATACAGTACGCGACTTCGCAGCGGAGGCGGAATCTTCCGACAAATGGACCGCGAGGAAAGTCTCATCCATCTTCTCCGGGTGAATGTGCTAAAACGCATGGAGAGTTCCGTCGCAGCGTTCGCCCTAACCGTGCAACGCCAGATTTCAGATGTCGAGGCGCTCCTGGCACGTATCCAGGCTCATGCGAACGAAATAGAAGAGGTTAATATTGCAGACATTGATATTGAGGACCCAGCCTTCGAAAGTCTCTTGGTCGGCCGCAAAGTCAAAGTTTTGCTTCAGGATGTTGATCCGAGACGCTGGCAACAGGATTTAATTGAGGATCGAAACCGGCTGAAAACATTACACGACGCGGCTATGCAAGTGACGCTTGAGCGCGACGCCAAGCTCGCCGGGTTGCGCGAGATAATCAAACAGAAATGCCAAAATCCGATCAATGCAGGCAACCGCAAAGTCATCGTGTTCACCGCGTTTGCCGACACTGCTCGCTACCTCTATGAAGCACTGGCGTCTTGGGCACAGGACCATCTCGGATTACACGCTGCATTAGTAACAGGGGCGGGTTCGAACCAAACGACCCTGCCGGGACTACGACGCAATCTTGCATCCATCCTGACCGCCTTCGCACCGCGAACCAAAGAACGCCCGGACGATCTGGCAAGCGAAGGCGAAATAGACCTTCTGATCGCAACAGACTGCATTTCCGAAGGTCAAAATCTGCAGGATTGCGACTGGCTCATCAACTACGACATCCACTGGAATCCGGTGCGCATAATTCAGCGGTTCGGGCGCATTGACCGGATCGGTTCGCCCAACGAATGCATCCAGCTCGTCAATTTCTGGCCCAATATGGAGCTTGAGGAATATCTTCAGTTGGAACAGCGCGTGAGCGGCCGCATGGTGCTGCTTGACATTTCGGCAACCGGCGAAGAGAATCTGATCGAACAGCAGTCGGGAGACCCTATGAACGATTTGGAATATCGCCGCAAACAGCTCTTGAAGCTTCAGGATGCGGTAATCGACCTGGAAGATCTTTCGTCTGGAGTCTCCATCACGGACCTGACCCTGAATGATTTCAGAATTGATCTTGCAGATTATCGAAAGGCTAATCCCGAAACACTGAATTCTTCCCCTTTAGGAGTATATACTGTCACCGTCACGAGCGACAACGACATTCCGCCAGGCGTAATCTTCTGCTTGCGCGCCGAGAAAAGCGCAGCGGATAGCCAATTCCAGTCAGGGTATCCGCTGGCGCCATACTATCTGGTGCATGTAGGTGAGAATGGCTCGGTGTTCCTTCGATTTATCCAGACCAAGACAATACTCGACCGTCTGAAACGACTTTGTATCGGCAAGGATCTGCCGGATACTGCGGCCTGTGCCCGCTTCGACGAAACAACCCGCCAGGGTGAAGATATGTGTGCCGCACAGCGCCAGCTTGCGTCTGCGGTTTCCTCCATCGTGGGATCAAGCGAGGAACATGCAATTGCGAGCCTGTTCTCGCCGGGCGGTACCTATACCATGACCGGGGAGTTTGCTGGAATAGATGATTTCGAAGTAATTGCGTTTCTCGTCGTGCTACCCGAGAATTCAGTATGATGCCTTTCGACCCTTTCAAGGCGCTTTCGCTTCCTCCTAAAGTGCGCATTGATCGTCGTGTGCCCAAGAAATTGCTGGCCGAAAATGGGGCGTTCGCCGCGGGTGATCGGCGACGGATCCAGCAAGGAATCAAGGAATTGCGCTGGCTCGCAACGCTTAAGCCTTCGACGGTCGGCATCGCCGAGTATCGTGCCCTCGAGCAAGAATATCTTGAGATTGCTGTCCTGAAACTTGATCTGCGGCTGACAACGCACGGCAACCGCCTTATCGATATCGTTCATCGCGCTGTACCGTACCCGGTGCTGTTGATCACATGGCAGGACGGAATGCCAGCGTTATCGCTGGCCCATAAACGCAAAACGATGGGCAACACGGATAAGACGGTGCTCGACGGAGAAGTCATCTCCGTGCGGGCTTGCGACCAAGATATTCCCGAGACGGTTGTAGCATTTCGCAACGCGTTGGCCTTGGCTTGCCAGCCTCGCAGTACGCTCCATGCCCTCTATCAAGGCTGGATTGATACTGTGCAGGCATTTCGAGCGGCAAAAATCACTGGTGCTTTCCGCCTTCTTCGAACAAGGGATTCGGCGGCGGCGCGAGAAATGGCTCTGCGGGAATACCGACGAATCAACGATAGAATTGCGAATCTGCGTTCTGTCGCCCACAAGGAGAAACAGATGCCCCGGCGCGCCGAAATGAACATGGAACTCGCCCGCCTGCGCGACGATCGCGACGCCGCCCTGGCAAAGTTATAAACACACGTACGTCATGGACAAGATCATAGCCGGAGACCCGGAAACCCACTCAATAGACATCGTTACCGAGAACCTTGCAAAACTCAAGGCCATGTTTCCCGAAGCGTTCGCCGAAGGCACGGTGGATCTCGACGTGCTCCGCCAGCTACTCGGCGATGCAATGGATGGTGGCGAAGAGAAATACGGCCTCAGTTGGCACGGCAAGCACAACGCTCGGCAACTCGCGCTGACCCCCTCGACGGGAACGCTACGCCCATGTCCAGAGGATAGCGTCGATTGGGACACGACACAGAATTTGATGATCGAGGGAGACAATCTGGAAGTATTGAAGCTCCTGCAGAAAAGCTATGCAGGCAAGGTCAAACTCATCTACATTGACCCACCGTACAATACAGGCAAGGATTTTGTATATTCAGATGACTATAGGGACAATATTCAGAACTATATGTCCTTCACTGGCCAAATAGATAATGATGATACTGTGGGGGGGGGGGGTAAATTATCCTCTAATAGTGAAACTTCAGGCCGTTTTCATACGAAATGGCTGAATATGATGTATCCAAGGTTGAAGTTGGCTCGAAATTTACTTCGAAAAGATGGTGCCATTTTTTGTTCATGTGATGAAACAGAACAACCTCGTCTTCGGGCGGTAATGGATGAAATTTTTGGACACGAAAATTTTATTGCAGACATGATATGGGCGGCTGGTCGTAAGAATGACTCACGTCTCATATCTGTATCCCACGAATACATTGTATGCTACGCACATGACGCAGGATATCTTGCAGAAAATAGTGTGCTGTGGAGACAACGTAAAAAAGGAATTGACGATATCTATGCTACTTACAGGAGACTTTGTCGAAAATATGGAACCGACTATACGACTATCACTGCTGCACTCAAGATATGGTATAAACATTTGGCCAATAATCATCCATCGAAAGCACATAAACATTATTGCCACGCCGACGCACGGGGAATCTACTTTCCTGCCGATATTTCATGGCCTGGAGGCGGTGGTCCTGATTACGAAGTCCTGCACCCTCAGACACATAGACCAGTTCGTGTGCCATCCAGAGGCTGGATGACCTCGGACCCCAAGAAACTGGAACAATGGATTGCCGAAAACCGTGTTCATTTTGGCCCCGATGAAAATTCTGTTCCTTGCATCAAATCCTATCTGAATGATCGAGAATACCAAGTTCCCTACAGTGTTTTCTATACAGACGGGCGAGCGGCTACAAAGCGATTGCGTGGACTTATGAACGGAAACTATTTTGATTTTCCAAAGGACGAAAAGGTAATTCAGGAAATTGTCGAAATGATAACATCTGGAGATGACATTGTCGTCGATATTTTTGCGGGTTCTGGCACCACAGGTCATGCTACCATTGCCCAAAATGCCGCAGACAAAGGCAGCCGACGTTATCTGCTTGTCCAATTACCGGAACCACTCTCTGGATCAAGCAAGTCGCAAGCGGCGGCAGCCGGTTTCTGTGAGGCTCGAGGTAAACCACATAACATTGCGGAGCTCACCAAAGAACGCCTCCGCCGTGCAGGAAAAAAGATCAAGGATGAGAACCCCGAGTACGGCGGCGACCTCGGTTTTCGCGTATTCAAGCTCGACACCTCCAACATCCGCGCTTGGGCCCAAAAATCAAACGATGATGATCTGGAAGGTACGCTCCTTGCCAGCGTTGACCACATCGAACCCGGCCGAACCGAGCAGGATATCCTGTACGAATTGCTCCTGAAACTCGGCCTTGATCTCTGCATCCCCATTGAGACGCGAATCATCGCGGCCAAGTCCGTGCATTCGGTCGGGGCCGGCACGCTGATGACCTGCCTTGACCAGACCATTGCCCGCGATGACGTGGAGCTGCTCGCAATTGGCATCGCCGATTGGCAGGAGGAGATTACCCCCGCCGGAGAGACGACGGTCGTTTTCCGCGACAGCGCCTTTGCCGACGATGTCTCCAAAACGAATCTCGCCGCAATACTGGAACAGCGCGGCCTCAGCAACGTTCGTAGCCTGTAAATGGCAAAACGATTTCGGGAAGTTGGCCCATGAACCAACGCATGATGCTTAAGGACGCGATGCAGTTCTGGATCGACACTTCCCGGCAACTGAGGCATTCTGTCCTGGAACCCAACGGTGAACGCCCGATATTCGCATGAAACGAAAAAACGACCCGTCTGGCACTTGCTTGCCACCGGTGACGGCGATCTGTCAACCGCTCCAGGAATCTCCACCCTTGCAGGAATTGGCGCATGCGCAAAACGTGTGGCCAATGACCAATGTGCGTTCCTTATTCGGCACATGGCCTGGAGAAACAGACGACGGATTCGAGGAAACAATCCATGAGCTGCGTCGTTCCGATACAAAACGGGACAAGCGATTATAACCGATGCTGTAACAATACCTACTACCCTGACGAGACAAACCCTGAACACAAGTACGTTATGGACAAAATAGTAACCGGAGATCCGGAAACCCACTCAACAGGCATCATTGCCGAGAACCTTGAAAAGTTGAAGGCTCTATTTCCCGCAGTGTTCACCGAAGGAAAGGTGGATCTCGACGTACTCCGACAGCTGCTCGGCGATGCAGTGGATGGTGGCGAAGAAAAATACGGCCTCAATTGGCACGGCAAGCGCAAAGCTCGACAACTTGCGCTGACGCCCTCGACGGGAACGCTACGTCCATGTCCACAGGATAGCGTCGATTGGGATACGACGCAGAATTTAATGATCGAGGGAGATAATCTGGAGGTGCTGAAACTCCTGCAAAAAAGTTACACAGGAAAAGTCAATTTCATCTACATTGACCCGCCGTATAATACAGGTAAATACTTTGTTTATCAGGACAATTATAAGGATAATATTCAGAATTACTTGAAACTCACTGGCCAAATAGATACACAGGGGGGGGGGGGGGTAGACAGTCATCCAATAGAGAGACCTCAGGTCGTTTTCATACGAAATGGCTGAACATGATATATCCTCGACTAATTATCGCACATGCCTTATTGGCGAAAACAGGTTTCATTTGCGTATCAATTGGAGAAGAAGAATTATGTAGCCTCAGGCACGTTATGAATAATATTTTTGGTGAAGAAAACCATCGAAATACAATCTCTCTGAAGCGATATGATAAAAATTTGTCACGACAATTTATGGATGAAGGTCTACCATCACTTGCTGTCGGTTTTGAATATGTATTAGTGTATGCTAAAGATTCTAACGCTCTTCTTAATCCTGTGTTTAGAGATGCAAGTGATAAAAGACAAAAACAAGGCTACTGGAAAGGGTTTTGGAATGCACCAAATAGGCCTACCATGCGATATGATATATTAGGTGTTAACCCAAATCAAGGACAATGGAAATGGAAACAGGAAATTACTATGAAAGCTGTTATAAATTATCAAGAGTATCTTGATTTTCATGCATCAAATATATCACTTGAGCAATACTGGTATGAGACGGGGTGCTCTAAAAAATTTATCCGACGAAATATCCATGGAAAAGGAAAAAATTTAGGGGTTGAGCATTGGATTCCTCCTAGTGAAGGTATATTGAGATCAAGTAATTGGACCGATCAATTGGCTTCGAGTATTACAGGAACATGTGGTATCCCCTTCTCTAATCCAAAAAATCTCGCAGTGTTACGCTTATTGATTAGGTTATGTTCAAAAAAAGATGGTATAGTCTTAGATTTCTTTGCTGGCTCTGGAACAACAGCACACGCTGCTATGGAAGAAAATATCTCGGATGAGGGCTATAGGCGCTATTTTGTGGTCCAATTCCCTGAGTCGTTGCTGGGTACCACCAAGAGAGCTTCAGTATCCGACGCCGCACAATTTTGCAACGAATTGAGGATGCCAACTACAATCGCTGAGCTCACAAAAGAACGTCTCCGCCGCGCTGGAAAAAAGATCAAGGACGAGAATCCCGAATACAACGGCGATCTTGGCTTCCGCGTCTTCAAGCTCGACACCTCCAACATCTGCGCTTGGAACCCAAGCCCCAAAACAGACGACCTGGAAGGCACCCTCCTTGCCAGCGTTGACCACATCGAACCCGACCGAACCGAGCAGGATATCCTGTACGAATTGCTCCTGAAACTCGGCCTTGATCTCTGCATCCCCATTGAGACGCGAATCATCGCGAGAAAGTCCGTGCATTCGGTCGGAGCAGGCACACTGATAACCTGCCTTGACGAGACCATCGACCGCGATGACGTGGAGCCGCTCGCAATCGGCATCGCCGACTGGCAGGAAGAGCTTGCCGCCGCCGGGGAGACGACAGTTGTTTTCCGCGACAGTGCCTTTGCCGACGATGTCGCCAAAACGAATCTCGCCGCAATACTGGAACAGCGCGGCCTCAGCAACGTTCGTAGCCTGTGAGAGCAGGGATATATCCGAGGAGAATACCATGATCCAACAGCCCATGGCGAACAGCAATACCGATGTCCTGAGCTACCCACCGCCGCCGTACGAACCACCCCTCGTCGATGAACGGGCCCGTACGAGACTCGAGGTACGGCTACACAATGCCCTTGACGACGAGCCCGTGGAGGATGGAGAGACACATGCCGCCCAGGACATTATTCGAGAGGCTTTGCAATCGCATCGCCAGTCGGAAGTGCTGACATGGCTTCGTTCGTTTGCACTGGACGTGGAAAATCCGGTCTTTGCTGCATACACGCTGCGATGTCTTGGACGCGAGGCCAAGATAGGCACTCCAGAATGGAGAGCCGACTTGGTACGCGATGCCCTTGCCATGGCAGATATCGAAATCCGGGATGCCGCAGCGCAAACAGCGGAGTCGTGGGGCGGACTGGAAATACGAGACGTGCTCCAGTTTCATAGCGAAGCGGTGCCGTGGCTCCGCTCTTATATTGACGACATCCTTGAGGACTTTGTAACGTGAGCCGGAACGGTGTTTTTGATTCGAAAAATCACACGCGCCAAGTGGGGTGACAGGCACAATGCTCAAAGGGGCTTGGCAGAAGGAGAAATTTCCGCCGACGCTGTGACGGCTGACCTCCGAACCCGGGAGAACACGCTCTCTTTCTGGCAGTGTCCCACGGAAGCACATAGCGATATTGAGAATACCGCCCTGGCGATCGCCGCTGCAGGACAAGAACTCGACAAAATGGATATCGTGTGGCTGCCGGACATTGAGTTACTGACGGATGGTCAAACATTGCAGAACACGGATGGGCGAACGCCCGTAGCCGATCTCGTCAAACGACATATGGACATCTGCCGGCTGGACTATGTACGGCTTGGCAAAGTTGCAGAACGCATCCTTGCCGCAATTGAGAACAAACGGTGCTGCCGCCTTAAGAAAGCGCGCGTAAAAGAACTCCTGGTCGCGGCAATCCAACAAGGCCGCATTGATCCAGATCAACTTCAAGAACGTCTTCGATCAGATATTGGACAATGAAATTCAAATTTGAACCCAATCTCGACTTCCAGTTGCAGGCAGTAGAGGCCGTATGTGACCTGTTCCGCGGCCAGGAAATTTGCCGAACGGAATTCACGGTTACCCGAAGCCTGCTGGATCAGCAGGAGGAACTGGCCTTCGCCCAAACCGACCTCGGCATCGGAAACAGGCTGACGCTACTCGACGACGAGATTCTCAAAAACCTGAACGCGATACAGCTCCGTAACGGACTACCGCCGTCTGCATCCCTGACCTCCGGAGATTTCACCGTGGAGATGGAGACCGGCACAGGCAAGACGTACGTGTATCTGCGCACGATCTTCGAGTTGAACAAACGTTTCGGCTTTACCAAGTTCGTCATCGTCGTACCCTCGATAGCAATCAAGGAGGGCGTGTACAAATCGCTCCAGATGACCAAGGACCACTTCCGGGGCCTCTACTCGGGCGTGCCGTTCGACTATTTTCTCTACGATTCGTCGAAATTGGGGCAGGTCCGCAATTTCGCCGCCAGCCCGCACATCCAGATTATGGTGGTAACGGTCGGAGCCATCAACAAGAAAAACATCAACAACATCTACGATCCTAATGAGAAAACAGGGGGAGAAAGACCGATCGACTTGATCCGCGCCACCCGACCAATTCTCATCGTAGACGAACCGCAAAGCGTGGATGGGGGCTTGAGAGGACGAGGGCGAAGGCGAGGCAAGGAAGCGCTTGAGGCGATGCATCCGCTCTGTACGCTCCGTTACTCGGCAACGCATGTGGATCAACACCACATGATCTATCGGCTGGATGCGGTAGATGCCTACGAACGCAAACTGGTCAAACAGATTGAGGTAGCATCCGCCACCGTCAAAGACGCTCACAACCGGCCTTATATCCGGCTTATTTCGACAAGCAACAAGCACGGCGACATCAGCGCAACGGTCGAACTCGATATAGAAACCGCTGGCCGGGTGCGTCGCGACACAAAGATTGTTCGGGACGGTGACGATCTCGAACAGACGACTGACCGCACAGTCTATCGCAACTGCCGCATCGGCGAAATTCGCGTTGGCAAGGGCAATGCGTTCATGGAACTCCGCGTACCGGGTGACGAGCGTTTTCTTCAAGAGGGCGAGGCTTGGGGTGACGTGGATGCCGACGCCGTACAACATAAAATGATTTGCCGGGTCATTCACGAGCATCTCGACAAGGAAAAACGCCTGCATCCGCTGGGAATCAAGGTGCTCAGCCTGTTTTTCATAGATAAAGTGGGGTATTACCGCAGCTACGATGAGGCAGGCAATGCGAACAAGGGCAAATACGCCTTAATGTTCGAGGAGGAATACCGGAGGCTTACCCAGCATCCTGATTACCACTCGTTTTTTCAAACGACTGGCCTTCCAATGGACGCAAAGACAGTCCATGACGGTTACTTCTCGATCGACAAAAAAGGCGGATGGATCGACACCGCCGAGAATAACCAAGCCAATCGCGATAATGCCGAGCGGGCCTACAACCTCATCATGAAGGAGAAGGAAAAATTGCTGAGCATGGATGAACCACTCAGATTTATTTTCTCCCATTCGGCGCTACGCGAAGGATGGGACAATCCCAATGTTTTTCAGATCTGCGCCTTGCGCGATATCCAGACAGAGCGAGAACGGCGACAAACAATCGGGCGTGGCCTGCGCCTTTGTGTCGACCAGGGCGGTGAGCGTTTGCGCGGCTTTGACGTAAATACCCTGACAGTAATCGCCCGAGAAAGTTACGAGGAATTCGCCGAAAATCTGCAACGTGAGATTGAGGCGGATACAGGTATCCGCTTCGGGGTCATCCAGCCGCATCAATTCGCACAAATTCCGGTAATCGGCAATGATAACGAAACGGTAGCCCTCGGGTTCGACAAGTCGCAGGTCTTGTACGACCATCTCCGGGCTCAGGGCTACATTGACACAAACGGAGGAGTACAGGACTCGCTCCGCCAGGCGATCAGGGACGACAGCTTCGCCGCACCCGAAGAATTTACCGAGCATCGTGCGGCCATCGTTTCCATATTGCGCAAACACGCCGGACGCCTGGAAATAAGGAATGCCGCCGAACGACAAACCATCCGTCCGCGGCAAGCCATGCTCGACAGCGCAGAGTTTAAGGCACTGTGGGATCGCATCAAGCATAAGACCACGTATCGCGTCGCTTTCAACAACGATGCGTTGTTGTCTAAATGCACCACCGAGTTGCAGGCGGTGCCGGCAATCCCCAGAACCCGACTGCAATGGCGCAAGGCCAATCTTTTCATAGGCCAATCTGGCATTTCAGCCACTGAATCTAAGAAAAGTAACGTGACGCAAACTATCATTTTAGAGAATGACGACATCGAATTACCCGACCTGCTCACTGAACTTCAGGACCGGACGCAACTCACGCGACGTAGTATCTCTATAATTCTTGTCAAAAGTGGTCGCCTCAACGAATTCAAGAAAAATCCACAGAAATTCATCGAACTGGCGGCGGCAACCATCAATCACTGCAAAAAGGAAGCATTGGTGGACGGTATCAAATATCAGCGCATCGGGAACGAATCCTATTACGCGCAAGAACTCTTTGCACAGGAAGAACTTACCGGCTATCTCCGAAACATGATCCCGAAAGGTAAATCAGTTTACGAAAAATCAGTTTACGAAAAGGTCATCTACGAATCCGATATAGAGAAGCAATTTGCCGATCAACTTGAACAAAACACCGCCATCAAGATATATGCCAAGCTGCCCGGCTGGTTCAAGGTGCCGACGCCTCTCGGAAGCTACAATCCAGACTGGGCTGTCCTCGTAGAATCTGACACAGGCGAACGCTTGTACTTTGTTGTCGAAACGAAAGGAAGCATGCATCCCGGTGACCTCCGCTCGACAGAAAGGGCAAAAATAGAATACGGCAAAGCACACTTCAAGGCCCTGGCGGTTCGGGAAGAACCGGCCCGCTACAGAGTAGCTACCAGCGTAGACGACTTGCTCGGAAGCGGTGGCGATTGACCAGAACAATCCACCAAAAAAACCCATGACCTCGCCGCTTCTTATGCCGGACGACGTGCCTGAAGGCCATCGGTGTGGCTATGTTGCGCTGGCGGGGCCGCCGAATGTGGGCAAAAGTACGCTGCTGAACGCCCTTATTGGACAAAAACTGTCCATCGTGACGCGGAAGCCGCAAACCACGCGGCACCGGATTCCGGCCATGTTGACCGCGGACGATCACCAGATCATTTTTCTCGACACGCCCGGCATAGTGACTCCCCGGTATGGCCTGCACAAGGCGATGATGCATGCGGTAAGCCATGCGGTCAACGATGCGGACCTGCTGGTATTCATGGCGGATGCGTCGCGCAACATGCCCGACGCCGCCGGGATAGACATGATCCGGGGACGCCCCACGCTACTTGCGCTGAACAAAATGGACCTCATCCGGCAGGAAGACGCGCTGCCCCTCACCGAGGCCTGGCTTGCGCTCGGCGATTTCGACGAAGTGGTTCCGATTTCCGCACGGAAAAAAACGAACCTGGACGTGCTGCTCCATGCGATCCTGAAGCATCTCCCCGTCGGGCCGCCGCTCTATCCCCGAAACATGATCACAGACCGGCCCGAGCGCTTCTTCGTGGCCGAGATTGTGCGGGAAAAAATATTCAATCTGTACCGACAGGAAATTCCGTACTCCACGGAAGTGCGCATTGTACGCTTCGAGGAACGGAAAAACGAAAAAGATTTCATCTCCGCCGAAATCGTGCTGACGGCGGATACGCAAAAGGGCATTCTGATCGGCAAGGGGGGGCAGGCCCTGAAACGGCTGGGGACGGCGGCGCGCAAGGATATCGAGGCCTTTCTGGACCGCCCCGTATACCTGGACCTGCATGTGAAAGTCCGTAGCGACTGGCGCAATCGCCCGACCTTCCTGCGCTCATTCGGGTACCAGGCCTGACCATTGACACTAACCATTGGGTCGGACAACCGGGTCCGGCGCGGCGTCAGGGGACGAGGCGTACGCCCAGCCCGTCCCGCACGGCCTTGCGCAACGACGCCGGCACATGTCCCTCGGGCAATCGCCGCATCGAAAAGGCGCGGCGTTCGGGGTACGTTCGCCGGAGCATGCTGAAACGCCGTGCGGCGTCCTCCTCTGAGGCAGGCCAGCGCCTCCTCATCCGACGGTCGTCGCGCCATACGTCGTACAGGCCTCGAACCATATGGTGCAGCCACTCCGTTTCCGGCAAGCACGGGTCGGGGGCGTGCGCCGAAAGCATGCCCGCCTCGCCGTCCGGTTCCGCCGCGCCCTCTCCAAGGAATTCTTCCAGGCCCGGCAGCGCGAACAAGGCGTCGCGCAGCATGCGGGCGCCCGCCGCCTTGCCGTCGTACGAATAGCCGGCGATATGGGGGGTGGCGATATCCACGCGCTGCAACAGCGCCGGGGAGGGGACGGGCTCGCCTTCCCATACGTCGAGCGCCACAGCGGCGGGGCGGCGACCGGCGTGTTGCAAGGATTCCAGAAGCGCCTCGTTGTCGATGACGGCGCCGCGGGACGTATTGATCAACCAGGCGCCTTCGCGCCATGCCGCCAGTTCGTCGCGGCCAATCATATGCCAGGTGCGATGCGGCCCTTCCCGGACCAGCGGCACATGCAACGTAAGCACATCCGCCTGCCGGATCAGCGTATCCAGCGGAACATACGCGCCAGGCGCGCCCGCCTCCGCCAGCGGAGGATCGCACCGCAGCGGCTTCATGCCCAACCCCGCCGCCCGCCTCGCCAGACGGCTCCCGATGCGCCCGCACCCCACAATACCCAGCGTCTTGCCCCGAAGCGCCTCGCCCCGGGCGGTCGCCATATGCAACAGCGCGGCCAGCACATATTCGACCACGGAATCCGCATTGGCGCCCGGCGCAGAAGCGAACGCAATGCCGCGCCGCCGCAGGTAGTCCAGGTCGATGTGATCCATACCGGACGTCGCCGAACCCACAAACCGGACCGCGCTGCCGCCGAGCAAGGCAGCGTCCACGCGGGTAACGCTACGCACGAGCAACACATCCGCGCCACGGACCGTTGCGGAATCTATAGCCCGCCCCGGCGCGGTGCGGACAGGCCCCAGCGAGCCGAACAACTCGCTTGCCAACGGAATATTTTCGTCCGCTACAATATCAAGGGGCCGCATGGCATCCTTAACGCGCCTGGGGTCAAAAACCAATGCCGAGGCTGAGGATCGTCGTATTCAGGCGCTGCTCGTCGGGGCGAATCACGACATCGGCAAACTCATATTCCTCGTTGGTGAATCCCGACACGCCCACGGTGCGCTTCACCTCGGGATATAAGCGCAAGCCGAACAAGCGGACTTCCACCCCCACGCCCACGGCGGCGGCCATGCTGAGCGTACGGAGGCGGTCCTGATTGTTGGTGTCCGTAGCGAACCGCAGCACAGGCCCGCCCACCACGTACGGAGAAACCACAGCGAAGTCGTACTGATACCGAATATCGACGGGAATTTCGATGTAGGCTACGAAATGGTCGTCGCTCACCGAGCCGGAAATGTCGGGAATCCCGCCGTCCGGGCCCGTGAAAACCTCCGACGGGTCCGGCGACGCGTCGAATCCAGCCGTACCGGACGGGTCGAAAAGCCGGCCGGCGTCCATATAGCGCAATCCCGGACGCAGCGAAAACGATCCCAGCGGCAAATCGACCCACAGATGTACGTGCCACCCGGGCACCCGCTGGAGAGAAGCCGACTGTTCTCCGGCGGAAATATCGCCCAGCTCGGAAAACATAACCCCTGAGGAAACGCCCACCTGCGCCTGCGCAGAACTTGCCGCGCCGCCGCAAAGCATCAGAACAACGCCGATAACGCCCAGTCTTTTTCGCATACGATACCCCGTGAAGAAAATGTGTGCGGCCCGGCATGCGCCCACATCGCGCGACGCTCCCGTAGCGGCTACGCAAAGGCCTCCCGTTGCAACCTTAATCGCAGAAGCAAGTTTCTCCGATACGCATATCGAACCTGTTCACTGCTCCGCAATCCGGACCAACCGCAAAGCACCCGTGAATATCGGCATTACGTGTTACCCCGTGTACGGAGGAAGCGGGGTCGTCGCCACAGAATTAGGCAAGGCCCTTGCGCTGCGAGGACATCAGATTCATTTCATCGCCTACTCCATGCCGTTCCGGCTGGCGCACGTTACGGAAAACATCTCCTTTCACGAGGTGGCGGTCAATACCTACCCCCTCTTCGAATATCCCCCCTATTCGCTGGCGCTGACGGGAAAAATGGTCGATGTGGCGCAGTTCGAGCACTTGGACCTCCTGCACGTGCATTACGCCATTCCCCATGCCACCAGCGCTGTGCTGGCCCGGGACATTTTGCGCGAGCAAGGGCTCCGCGTGCCGGTATTCACCACACTCCACGGCACGGACATTACGCTGGTGGGACAAGACCCGGGGTTCGCGCCCGTGGTGAACCACGCCATCAACCATTCCGACGGCGTCACCGCCGTTTCCGAATACCTTCGCAGCGAAACGAAACAGCATTTCCAGATCGACAGACCCATTGAGGTCATTCCCAATTTCATCGACACGACGCGCTTTCGGCGCCATGAAAACGCCGCCTTCAAGCAAGCGGTGTGCCCGGACGGGGGGAAAATCATCGTGCATGTCTCGAATTTTCGTCCCGTGAAGCGCGTGGAGGATGTGATCCGCGTTTTTCATCGTCTCGTGCAGGATGGGATGGCGGTGAATCTGCTGTTGGCGGGAGACGGGCCGGACCGTGCGTCCGCCGAGCGACTGGCGCGCGAATTGGGCGTATGCGGACGGATTCGCTTCCTGGGCAAACAGGAACCCATTGAGGAGTTGCTGTCCATTGCCGATGTGTTCCTCATTCCCAGCGGCTCGGAAACGTTCGGACTGGCTGCGCTGGAGGCCATGGCGTGCAGCGTGCCGGTCGTATCGAGCCATATCGGGGGTTTGCCGGAACTGAACGTGGACGGAGAAACCGGCTTTCTGTGTCCGCTGGGCGACATCGAGGCGCTGACAGAAAAGACCCGCGCCATTCTGAGCGACGACGCGCTGCGCCGGCGTCTCTCGGAGAACGCCCGCGCGCGGGCGGTGAACATGTTCGATCAGGACCGAATCGCACCCATGTACGAAGCCTACTACGAGCGGATTCTGGAACAGGCCTGAGGCTCCGCCATGCAGATTCAGGGATTTTCCTGCAACCCGTTCCAGACGAATTGCTATGTCTGCCATAGCGGCGGCGAGGGCGTATTGATCGATCCGTCGTGCTCGACCCCGGAGGAATGCGCCCGGGTCGAGCGGTATATCGCAGACCAAAACCTGACGATACGCCGCCTGCTGCTGACGCACGGGCATATAGACCATATCTTCGGATGCGCGCACTTTGCGCGGGCATTCGGGATGGGCTTCTGGATGCATCGGGACGACCGGACGTTCATTCTCCAGGCGGACGAACAGGCCCGGGCGTTTGGAACCTCGATAGAAACGCCGCCCGAACCGGAAGGCTTTCTGGATGAAGGGGACCGCGTATCGTTCGGGGACGCATCCCTCGAAGTCCTGCACACGCCAGGACATTCCCCCGGGTCGATCTCGTTCTACCACGCCGACTCGCAGGCTGTCGTCTCCGGGGATGTGCTGTTTCACGGCTCCATCGGACGTACGGACCTGTGGCGAGGCGACCTGCCCGAGCTGATGCAATCCATCTTCGGGAAAATCGTCCCGCTCGGGGACGCTGTGCGCGTCTGGCCCGGACACGGCCCGGACACCACCGTAGGCGCCGAGCGGCAAACCAACCCGTTTCTTCTCGCCCACGTATGAAACGGCTGCACGGACTCATCCTGCGCATGCTTCCGGGACGGGTTCTCGGGTGGTTGGCGACACTCATGTTTTTGCTGGTGATGCAGTTTCTGATCAAGTACCTGCCCGATCTGGCCGGGAAAGGCCTGCCGCTCGGCGTATTGCTCGAACTCATCGCCTACAACCTGGCCTACATGGTGGTGCTCGCCGTACCCATGTCGCTCCTGATCGGGACGATGATGACGTTCGGCCGCATCGCCGAATCCCGGGCCTGGACGGTGATCAAGGCCTCCGGCGTGTCGCCTTTCCGGCTGATCTGGCCCACCTTGCTGGTTGGCGCCTTCGTGGCTGTCGGCATGACGTATTTCAACAACCGCGTGTTGCCCGAAGCAAATTTCCGCGCCCGGAATCTGTGGTACGACATACGCCGCAAACGCCCGGACTTCGAACTACGCCCGGGCCGGTTCTACGAAGGAATACGGGGCTACAGCATGCTCGTGCAGCGGGTCGCCGCCGGCTCTGGAACACTGGAAGATATTCTCATTTACGACTACACGGACAACGCGCAGACGGTGATCAAGGCGCGCGAAGGACGTTTGCAGCCCCTCGCGGATCGACCGGAGCTGGCGCTGACCCTGTTCGAGGGCGAAATACACCGCATGCCGGAGGGGCAAGCATTTTCGCGAAGCGAGGAGCGCTACGAACGACTCGCGTTCGACACATACCGGATGACGCTGGACGCTTCCGAATTCGCCTTCGAGCGATCGGCGGAAGGGCGGACCAACCGCTCGGACCGCACGATGCCCACGCAAGACATGATCCGGTTCGTAGATTCCCTGCGGCAAAGCATTGATTCCTCGCGGGTCTACCTGGCCGCGCATTTCACGCCCGGAAATTTCGGGCGCCATGCTTCGCCGGACGAGGCGCCGACCGCAAAAGAACCCTTCCGTGTGGCCACGCCGGAACAGATCGAAGCGGGGGCCGGACGCGCCCCTCCCGCAAGCGGCGACATACTTTCCCAAGCCATCGAGCAGGCCCGGAACCTTCGCATGCTCCTCGACGATACGCAGCGCGGGACGGCCTGGGAGTTGCAACGCGCCGACCGGTTTCTGGTGGAAATTCACAAAAAATACTCCATCGCCGTGGCGTGCCTTATTTTCATGCTCATCGGCGCCCCCCTCGGATTGACGACCCGCCGCGGCGGCCTCGGCTCGGCGGGCATTCCGGCAGCCGGCATCTTTCTTTTTTACTGGGTAACGCTCGTGCAGGGAGAAAAACTGGCCGACCGCGGCTTCCTCGACCCCTGGATCGGTATGTGGATCGCCAACCTCGTGATGATCGCCGCAGGGCTATGGCTGATGACGTACGTAACGCTGGACCTGCGCGCCACGCCCCCCCTCCGCGCCCGCTTCCTGCGGCGTTTGCGGAAACACCGTCCTTGACGACTGCCTGCCGCCCGATGCTGTATCTCGTCCCCACGCCCATCGGCAACCTGGAGGATATTACGCTGCGCGCCCTCCGCATTCTGAAGGAAGCAGACCTGATCGCATGCGAGGACACGCGCACGTCGGGCGTCCTCCTTGCCCGCTATGAAATCAACGTCCCGACCATCAGTTACCATGCGCACAACGAACGGCGCCGAACGCCGGACCTCATTGCGCGAATGCAGGCGGGAGAACGCGTGGCCCTCGTAAGCGACGCCGGGTCGCCGGGAATTTCGGACCCGGGATTCTATCTGGTGCGGGCCTGCATGCAACACGGCGTTTCCGTGGAGGCGCTCCCCGGCGCTACCGCCGTCATACCGGCGCTTACCGTTTCGGCGCTGCCCGCGGAGCGATTCGTTTTCGAAGGGTTTCTGCCCGCGAAAAAGGGGCGGCGGACGCGGCTCGAAGCACTCCAGAACGAACCCCGGACCATGGTTTTCTACGAATCGCCGCACCGGGCCGCCGCCGCGCTGCGCCAGTTTGCGGAACTGTTCGGCCCCGACCGGCCCGCCGCCTTCGCACGGGAAATAACCAAAAAGTTCGAGGAAATCCAGCGGGGCACGCTGGGCGAATTGGCCGCCCTCCTCGAAAAACAACCGAAAGTTCGGGGGGAAATCGTACTAATCGTAGCGGGCGCGGGGGTCACGATGGATATTTGGGGGGAATGAGGGGCGCGGAAAACAGCCGATGGCTATGCAGTTATTCGGAAATTCCGAAGAACTGCCGGTGGGCATCCTGGGCTCGCAATAGGATGTACCCCATCGCCTGATTCCATCGGCGAGCAGGCCGAACGAATCAGTAACGCCAGTCCGCATGCGCGAGCGGCGCCCGATTGAGTGCGTCCCTGTGGATTTCCCGTTCGCCGACCTTACTCATTGTCTGTGTCCATTATTTTCCAATACCCGCCTCTGTCGGGCCCGATCCGCTCAAGGATACCCATTCGTTTCATCTCACGAATCTGCCACTCGATTCCCTTGGGCGTAATTTCGAGCCGGTTCGCCATCTCTTTTATAGTAATTGAGGAATCGGCGGCAATCAGGGACAAGATTTTCTCCCTAGTTTTCTCCCTAGTTTTTCCCTTGGATTTCTCTCGGTCTGGCTGCGACTCTGGCTGCCCATTGTTCCTTGCCCGCTATTCATCCCCTTCGCCTTCCCGATAGTTCAACTCTCTCCGGATGCTCTCCAATTGGGCTACAAGTTCCTGTTTCGATGGCAGATAGAGTTGGTATTTCGACGCGTAGATATTGGCTTCTTCCGGTAGCGTCAACTCAACCACGGCGTCGTTCTTGTCACCGCAAAGCAAAATTCCGATGGTCGGAAGTTCGTCGTCCGTCTTCACGTAGCGGTCAAAGTAATTGACATACATCTGCATCTGTCCCAAATCCTGATGGGTCAGTTCGCCGCGTTTGAGGTCAATCAGCACATAGCAGCGCAGTAGCCGGTTGTAGAAAACGAGGTCCACGCGAAAATGCTTGTTGTCGAAAGTAAACCGCTTCTGCCGCGCCTCGAACAGGAAGCCTTTACCCAACTCCAGCAAGAAGTGCTGGAGCCGGTCGATGATCGCCGTTTCCAATTCGCTTTCTGAATAGACAGGCTTTTCCTCCAACCCGAGAAACTCCAGCACCAGAGGGTTCTTGATCAGGTCTGATGCCTTCTCGATCACCTGTCCCTCCTTGGCCAGCCGGTGCACTTCCTTCTTGTCGCGACTGAGCGCCAGCCGCTCGTATAGGGAGCTGTCAATCTGCCGCTTGAGTTCACGCACGCTCCAGTCGTTGCCCGCCGCCTCAATCTCATAGAAGCGACGCGCTTCGGAATTGTTGATGGTCAGCAGGGTAACGTAATGGGACCATGCAAGGGAGAATCGCTTTGCCAATTCCACAGACAGTGTCTGTGGAATCTGGACAAACCGGTTGTCGGACGGTTCAGTGAATTCCACAGACGCTGTCTGTGGAATCTCGGAATAGACATGGTAGAACTCGCGGAACTTCCACAAATTTGTGGGCGACCCCCCTTTAATTCCACTGGACTTCAGCCGGTCAGACAACTTGGCAATCAATCCTTTGCCATATTCCGCCCTATCCGCGCCATGCTGTTCATACTCGACGATATACCAGCCGAACAGCCAGTTCCGCACCACGAGTGAGCTATCAATAGCCCGTGCGGCCGAGTGTCGCGCCTCCTCGTGGGTTCGCCGAAACAATTCGACGAGATTTTCAAAATCGAATGTTTGACTCATAGCGACAACCTACACCTTAAAACCCCGGAAACGCTGTACGACGAACCCGAACCACCTCTAACCGTCCCACCCGCACCCCTACCGCTGATACCGATACCGCCGCAAGGCCTCCGGCTTCCTGGTTTTGGCCACGATTTCGCCGCAGTCTCTGCACCGAAACACGACTTCACGAGGCGGGCCGGTCACGCCCACCAGGAAGTACACCGCGCTGAACATGCCGTAGCGAATATGCGGAGAGACCCGGGGGTGATCCTCGCCATGGCCGCAGGAACAGGCCGCGGCGGGCGTCGGAGAAAACTCGGACGGAAGGAGTGCTTCCGCTTCGGTGGCCTCCTTGCCCAGCGCCTGCGCATGGCGATAATGCTCCGCACCCGCCGGGCGCTCCACGATGTGCTTGTCTACCGATAGCCTGCCGGACCCCCACAAGACCAGAAGGATCAGCAAAAACAACACCAGGGCCGAAAACTCCAGCGACTGCGTGGAGGCCAGCAATCCGCCCTGCAAGTGCACCACGAAAACGGCCCCGATCAGGATGGGCAGCTGAGCCAGCGCCGCGACGCGCGTAAAAAGACCGACCGCAATCATAACCCCGCCCACAAGGTGAGACAACGCCACATAATGGATCAGCACGACGGACGTAAGCCACGCGGACGACGAGGGGCCGAGCAAATCAATAAACGCAGACGAGTTCGAAATAAACAGAATGCCCCGCGCAAACAACCCGACGCCGAGATAAATCCTGAGCAGTTCGAACGCAATGTTGCCCAGACGTTCCAGCCGTTCGCCAATCGAACGAAACGGAACAAAGCGCCGCGCGCTCCAGGAAGCATCCACGGACCAGCGACCGGAGCCGTGCAGGAAAATCGGAATCAGCAGAAACAGCACAAGCGCCGAAAATTCGAACGACTGGCCCGCCGCGAACAAACTCCCCCGGAAGTGGACCAGAAAAACAGCCCCTGCGAGAATCGGTGCTTGCGACAAGGCCGCCAGGCGGGTATACAGTCCAACGACCAGCATGGCCCCGCCCAGCAGATGTACGCCCGTCACGATATACATGACGGCGGGCGAAGCAAGGATGGAGGCCTCGCTGCCTGCTACCAGCGCCGCAAACGCGTCAGGACGAATCAAAAAAAACAGGCCGCGGACAAAAAGCCCAGCCCCGAGATAGATACGCAGCAGATCGAACGCGAGATCGCGATTCGCCTCAAGGCGCTGCGCCAGCGTCATGGACGTAGACATACCCTATTTCTGATAATGTTGGTTGGTGGAACGCAACCGTGCCTTGTACTTCTTGAGCCGTCGGCGAAGCATCCGCGTACATTCGTCGAGGGCTTCCTCGTGCGTAGCGCCGTCGCTCCGGGCCGTAAGCGTCTGCTGGTACACATGCACGATAACCTCCGCGGATTTGACCTTGTCCGGGTGGCCATTCCCGGAGAATACGATGCGGACCTCTGTGATGCCGTCGTATACCTGCTCCAGCTTCGCCAGCCGGGCCGCGACGTATTCCTTGAGGTCCGAAGAAGCATCGAAATGACGGGCCGTAATCTGTGTTTGCATAGGATACCCTCCTTGCGTCGAACAACCTTGGCGATAGTGCGCAAACGCACACCCCTTCGTATTACGGAATTGACGGGAAATTAGCAAAGGATACAGCGATAAAAACAGAATTTTTCTGCCCTCACGCCGAAAAATATCCCGTTGCGCGCAAGTATTGATCTTCGAGCGCGCGCATCCTCGCCTTGTCCGCCGGAGATTTGTCGCGGTAGCCCATCAGGTGCAAGAGGCCGTGGACCGCATAGCGCATGGCTTCCCCCTCTTCGTCCGCCCCGAATTCCCGGCAACGTTCGCGGGCCGTATCGAAATCGATGTAGATTTCTCCGTCCACCGCCTGCGCCGTCCCGGAGGTCTCCGACGAGTCCGCCTGTTCGGAACCATAGTCAAAGGCCAGCACGTCCGTAGGCTCGTCGCGGTTCAGGTAGCGGCGGTGCAAATCCTGCACGGTCTCGCGGGAGGCCACCACCAGCGCAAGATGGCGAACCGCAACGCCCTCGGCGGACAGCACATGCGTCAACACGCGACGAAAACGATCCGCCGGAAGCCCGCAGGACGCATGCTGCAACGCTACCGTGACATCGTCCCCGTACATCAACGAAGGTCGTCGAAGAGCGTCTCCGTCATAGAGAGCGCAACGCTACTCATGACGAGTTCCGGGGCCAATTGCGTGAAATCGGCGGAAAGCAATCGTTCGTCCACGTTCGAATACAGCGAGCATCCCGCCTCCCGTTCGACCACAAGCCCATGCGCAACGCCTCCCCGGCGCGCAAAAAACAGGACTTCGCCCAGTTCTTCGCTGGCAATGAAGCCCGTACATCCCTGGAGTTGCAGGAACGAACCGATAGCGTATACGGAAATGAGGTTATCGGCCTGGTCTTCCCCTACCTCGCCCGGCAAGTCCAGATCGGGGGTAATTTCCAGCGAGAGCCGCCGACCGCTTGCCTCGTCCAGCAGTTCATAGCGAACCAAGGCAGACTCGCGCCGAGCCGGGACGCCCAGCACGGCGGCAATACGATCGAAGTCCTTGTCGGAAAATGCGAAAGGCATAACAGGAACGCGCCTGCAAAAAACAAACGACCGATCAAGGAAACGGGCCGCGGGCCTTAGTACGGCTCGTCGGAATATTCCTCTGGCTCAGGGGGCGGATCGCCTTCTTCCCAGGAGTAATCGGCATAGCCCTCCTCGTCCTCGCCGGGGATGACGTTCACGGCGTGCAGCCCCTTGGCGCCTTCCTCCAGCTCGAACGTAACGCCTTGCTCCTTGCGCAAGGTTTTGAACCGCTCCTGGCTCTGGATCGAGGAGTAATGCACAAAAATGTCTGCTCCTCCGTCCGGATTTACGATAAAGCCGTAACCTCTTTTGGCGTCGAACCATTTTACGACGCTCTGGTGCGTACTCATGACAATGTTTTTGGAATTCGGGGTGGTTCGGCGGCAAGCGGTCTGCCTGCCGCAAAATGTTCGCGAGTTGCTCCGAAGTCCTCGGCAAAAATCCGGCGCATAAATAATATACAATAAAAAATTATATCAAACCAACCCTTTTTGCAAATTTTTCAGGCGGGCGCAAAAAACTTGTGCGGGCGCCGGCGCCGGGCACGGCCTATTCGAGGCTGTCTTCCCCAAGCAATGCTTCGTAGCGCTCGTCCGCTTCCCGATACTCTTCCGCAGACCTGCTAAGCGTGGAATCTTCGAAAATGTCCGCGAGGCGTCCGCTGAGCGCTGCCGCTGCTTCGTAGTCGTTCACCTGGAGATAAATGCCCCGAAGTATTTGCAAATACGATCCCGCGCGTTCCAGTTCGCGAGGGGCCGACGCGCGCTCAAGGCGCCGCAACAGCATGGGTTCGGCGCCTTTTGCGACGTCCACCGCCTTTTCGACATAGCCGGCTTCGAAATACGCCCGAGCCAGCAACAGATACGATTGCTCGTCGCCAGGAATCGTATCGAACGGCACCTTCGCCATCAGCGTGTCGAGCAAGGCGCCCGCCTCTTCCCCTTCGCCGGCCAAGGCAAGCGACTGGGCGGTGTGGGCGAAAATATTCCGGTAATTGTCCACCATCCTCCGGGTCGTTTCGTCGTAATAGACCGTTGGATCGTTCAGGTTGCGAAACCGGAAATTTTCCAGCACGCGCGGCGCGATGGACGGTACGACGCGCCCAAACGGTTCGCCATGCCATACAGGGACGATCTTCATGGCTTGGCCTTCCAGATGGAAAAAATCTTGCAGGTCGAGCTGGCCGTCCGGGCTGACCGTCACCGCAAAATACACGGGCCGCCGCCACCCTTCTCGCGCATTGGTGGCCACAATGTCCAGCGAGGCCTGATCGGCGACGTACAACATGCTGTACTCGTCGTTGTAGGGCCGACCTTCCAGACGCCAACGCATCGGGTTCATGATCAAACTGGTGTCGGCCACGCCGGGCAGAAACGCCTCGGATTCCCGCTCGAACCGATCCGTATTCACCGGTAGTTCGATATCCCGCGGCATCCAGGGAGCCACGCGAATCTGGTCAATCATGTCATCGGACATGGTGAACGAAATCGGGGCCGATTCCCGCGACCACTGATGCTTCAGCTGCCGAATGTACCAGGGCGTATTGAGGAGCGACAGGTTCACGACGCGCACATCCCTGCGCTCGCCCTCGACCTCCTGCAAATACCAGAGCGGGAAGGTATCGTTGTCCCCATTGGTGAACAGAATGGCTTCTTCCTCCAGCCCGTTCAACAGATTCCAGGCGTAATCCGGCGCCACGTAATTGCCGGATCGGTCGTGCTCGAACCAGTTTTCCTGCACCATCCAGGCAGGCACGGCCAGGAACAGAAAGGCGCCCAGCGCCAGCATGGCGCCGCGGACCTTCAAGGGGTCCCACCGGTTCTCGATCAGTTCGCGCAAGGAACCAAGCAGGCTGGTGGCGCCCAATCCTATCCAGAAGGAAAATGCAAAGAAACTGGCCACATAGGCATAGTCCCGCTCCCGGGGCTGGAACGGCGTCTGGTTCAGATACACCACAATGCCGAGACCCGTAATAAGAAACAGGGTGAGCACGCTCAACGCCCGCCGCCAATCCCGCCGGAAATGAAATCCGGCGCCGAGTAGCCCAAGCAGCAAGGGCAACGCATAATACCCGTTGCGGGACGCCCGGGTCGAAGGCGTTGTCGCAAGCCCTTCGTTCGCCCCGGCCTCCTCAAGAGCGACCTGGAACTCCGTGTCCGGCAAACATCGGTCTTGCCCGGAGGCCAGACGATGGTTTTCGCAAATACGGTCGTCGATAAACCCGAACCCGGTCGCGTACGGCGCATCCTGCTCGTCGCTCGCCCGCCCCACGAATTGCCACAGGAAGTAGCGGACGTACATATCGTTAATCTGGTAGTCCCAAAAGTACTGCCAGTCCGAATCGTACCGCGCATAGGCGGAATGATGCGACGGTTCCGGCGAATACCTGCGGGGGAAGAATTTTTCTTGCGAAAAATCGATGGCGCCGGTCCGGTCGTCGAACGCGTACCCCTTCAGGAGCGGCAATTGCCCGTACTGCTCGCGCTTCAGGTAGGAAACGATGGCCTCGGTCGTTTCCGGGTCGTTCTCGTCGATAGGCGGATCTGCGGCGCTTCGAATGAAGATGAGCGCATAGGTCGAATACCCGATCAGCACGACCGCAAAACTCAGGACCGCAAGATTGGCCGTAGCCCACCCTCGTTTGTGCGTGTACCATACGCCGAAAACGACGGCGGCGATCACGAAGAGCGCGAACAGCACCGGACTCCCGGTTTCCCCGGCGATGGACGGCAAATACTGCACGACGCCGGGATACACGACCAGGAACACGACGACCGAAATACATCCGGTCCACAGGATGCCGCGCCACCGCGGCCCCATATCCCAGGAAGGCTTTTCTATTTCCGTGAAATACACAATCAGGGCAATGAAAAATACGGCCAGCAGGTTGAGCAGATGCACCCCGATGGCCAGGCCCACCAAGTAGGAAATGAGCACCAGGTAGCGATGTGCGTACCGCCCCGCCGGACGCTGATCCCCGGAGAAAGCCCGCTCTTCCTTGCGGGTTTCTTCGCTCCACTTCATGACGAGCCAGACCACAAGGGCCGTAAAGCACATCGACAGACCATACACTTCGGCCTCGACGGCATTGAACCAGAACGAATCCGTAGCGGCGAACGTGATGGCTCCAATGACGCCGCCGGCCAGGGTTGCGATGCGGTGTTCGGGGGATGGGTCCTCGTCGCCTCGTTCCTGCACATGCCACTCGCGCACGAGCCGGACAATGATCAAGTGCGTGAGGAGCACCGTAACGGCGCTGGCCAGCACAGACACGAAGTTGACGGAAAGCGCCACATACCCCATGGGCGCAAACATGGAAAAGAAGCGCCCGACCAGCATGTAAAACGGCGCGCCCGGAGGATGGGATACCTCGAGCAGGTTGGCGATGGCGATAAATTCGCCCGCATCCCAGAAAGAGGCCGTCGGCGCTACGGTAAGCCCGTACAATACGAGTGCGAACAGAAAAACGGCGCCCGCTACGATTCTATGGGGGTTCATGAGCACATGGCATGTACGGAAAATATCCCCCTGCTAACGCCGACGACTGGCGGGCGTTTCATGGGGAAGGGGGCAAAAGGATAAACGACCGGTCCTCAAGCCATGCATTGTTCGAGGCGCTCCTTGCGTTTGGGCCAATCGGGCAACACCTCGTCAAGCAATGCGAAGAAGGCGGGGCCGTGGTGTGGTTCTGCAATATGGCAAAGTTCATGAGTAATCACGTAATCAATGGCGTCAAGGGGCGCTTCGATTAATCTTCGATTCAAAAGCAGCCGCATGCCGGGTGACATGGATCCCCATCGTTTACGAAGTTGCCGGATGACGATTCCCCGGGGACGAAAGGCCTCAGAATCGGGAAACCGCGCAAGGTTCACCTCCAGCCGTTCGATAAACTTGACACGTGCACGATCCCGGTACCACTGCTCAAGTAGCGTCTTGGTAGTGTCCGATGCGTCTGGACGACGGCTATAAACCACAAGGAAACCGGGAATCCGCTGTACCTTCTGCTCCTGCCCGAACACGACTTTCAAACGATACTGCCTGCCGAGATAGCGATGCGTTTCCCCGGCGACGTATCGCCGCTCAGGCGTTCGGGGAAGATATTGCTCGAAAAACCGTTGCTGTCGTTGCACCCATGCCGCCCGTTTTCTAACCTTCGCGGCAATGTCCTCTGGAGTGGCGTCAAGGGGCGCTGCGACCACAACGGACGCATCGGGCTCGACGGCGATCTCAAGCGTACTTCGCTTGCGACGAGACACGGTAAACGCAATCCTGGTCGAACCGAATTCGATACTTTGATGCTCGATTGTCATGCCGGGAACCTCGCTCGCGCCACTTTCATGATTTTTTGTTGCAATTCGTCCAGAACCTCCGTCGGCAAATCGATTCCCTTTTCATCGCGAAGGACATCAAAAAAATAATCGTCGATCGCATTGCGCATGGCGTTCTGGGCCTCTGCATTCGACCAGACATCCACAATATGCCTCCTCTTGACGATTTCGACAAGCGCATGCGCAACCTCGGCGATCAGATCGCGATCAAGGCCTTGTACGTTTTCCTGAGCCAGTTTGTCGTCCAGTATGCCGAAGAAGGCCAAGGCGTCGTCATCGCCGCGCAAACGCTCCGGCACATCGTGCCCCCTCTCCTGCCGGGCCATCTTCCGGGCCAACTCTACAACCGTATTCAGATAGATGCTCTCGGAAATCCTGCGCTGGCGATAGTCACGCATCGTCTCCTCAAGGAGCGTTGAGAATCGTTCGTAAAAAGCCGGATCCTCATCCATTCTCTCGGTTATGACCCGTCTGGTTGCACTGGCGATCCGGTCCGCCTTCGAGGCCTCCGAGATTCCGGTTTCCGAAAGGACAGTGCTCAGAGCGCCCGGATCGTTGATATTTACCAGCGGAATAATCGTCTCGGCAGGCAGCGCAGTGACATGATCATCCAGTAATCTGCGGATTTTGGTTTCAAATTCCTTGACGTCCACCACCTCTTGATAACGAAGTCGCACAGACCGCCGAAGCTCGCTGAACTGCTTCCAGTCCGTTTTCAGGCGAGCAATTTCTGCATCGCTGAACGCATCGTACAACTTGTCCGACGATAGCGCAATGTGGAGACAGCGGCTGAACGCCCGGAGCCGCTCGTAAAACTCCTGACGGATAGCCTCATCGGACAAGAACTGCTCAAACTGCTCCATGTCCTGCTTGTTGGCAACCGTCTTGAATACGTCCCAGAGCTGGTCGTGCAGTTGAGAAAGTTTGCGAATTTCCTCGCGGACGTCATGCACAGTACCGGCAAGATCGTCAGGGTCGTACCCCTCGAAAGCGCTATACGCCGTCAAGGCGGCGTCGAGTTCGCCAAGCAATCCCTCGTAGTCGATAATAAAGCCAAACTGCTTTTCGATTTGCCGACCTTCCGGCCCCTCTTCCTCGTACAAACGATTCACGCGAGCAATAGCCTGCAGCAGGGTGTGTCCGCGAAGCGGCTTGCACACATAAAGCACTGTGTTCCTTGGCGCATCGAAACCGGTCAGCAATTTCGAAACAACAATCAGAATCTCCGGTTCGGTCGCATCCTTGAATGCATTGATGATTTCCCGGTTATACGCTTCTTCGGTCCCGAACCGGGCCATCATTTGGTCCCAGAACCGGCGTACGATATCCCTGGAATCCCGATCAACCTCTTCATTCCCTTCGTGGTCGTCGGGCGGGGAGATAACGATTTCGCTGGTAACATGACCAATCTCGTCCAGCGCTTCCTTGAAACGCACGGCCGCGGCCTTGGACGGAGCCACAAGCTGCGCCTTGAAACCAGTTCCCTGCCAATGCTGGCGAAAATGCTCAGAGATATCAAAGGCTTTCGCACGAATGGCCTGCTCGGTCTGCGAAAGGGCGTCCATACGCGAAAACTTGCGTTTCAAATCGGCCTTCTGATCCTCGGTTAACCCTTCGCTGATTTTGTCGAACCACTGGTCGAGCGCATCTCCCGCAACCTTCTGTTCGATCAAACGCCCCTCATAGAGAAGCGGAACCACCGCCCCGTCCTCGACCGCCTCGTTGATCGCATATTGATGGATCAGGCCGCCGAAGGTTGCAAAGGTGTTTTTTTCCTGCTTGAGTAACGGCGTACCCGTGAAACCGATGTAACAGGCTTTGGGCAAAATCCTGCGCATTCGGGCGGCAAGCTGGCCATGCCCGCCATAGCGGCCTGTCTGCGAACGGTGGCTTTCGTCGACCAGTACAAACGTGTTGGCGTCGTCGTCTACATATTCAGTGTTGTTCGCCGCCGTGTAGAATTTGTTGACGATGGTCGTAATCAAAGGCTTTCGGCTACGAAGCAAGTCGATGAGCTTTCTCCCGCTTGTCGCTCGAATTGGCTCCATGTCACAGGACTTGAAGGTGGCCTTGATTTGCTTGTCGAGATCGTCGCGGTCCGTAACGATTATGATACGCGGATTACGAATACCTGAATCCAGAGCAAGCGCTCTGCCAAGCATCACCATGGTCAGCGACTTGCCCGAACCCTGGGTATGCCAAACGACGCCGCCCTTACGCCGCCCTTCCATATCGAACTGTTTGACCCGCTGCATAATCGCCAGTACGCCAAAGAACTGCTGATGGCGAGCGATTTTTCGTTTGCCTGCATCGAACACCGTGAAGCGGCGAACCAGATCAAGCAGGCGCTCTGGCCGAGCAAGCGCATACAGGGCCTTATCCTGTTCGGTGACTTCCCGGCCGCCATCCGCAGCCAGCACATCGAAATGCAGGCGGGCATCGGACAAGCTGCCCGAGTATACCACCCGCTTCTCAGCGACCTTCAGCGGCTGGTTAACCAGTTTGTACAGCACGGGAGACGAACGGGATTGGCCGGGATCCGCTTCCGGGATTATCGGATACTGCTCAGCGGATGCCTGCGAAGCAGCGATTTCGGCAAGACTTGCAGCGACATCCTGATCCTCCGACCATGCCTGCCAAAACTTCCACGGCGTACCCACCGTGGCGTAGCGGGCTTCCTGCCGATTCATGACCATAAGCAACTGCGCAAAGAGGAAGAGATGTGGTATCTCCTCCTCTTTCTGATAACCGATCAACTGACTGCTTGCTTTCTTGATGCTTTCGGTTGGACGTTTGTTTTCGATGACCAGAAACGGAATGCCGTTTACGTACCCCACGATGTCGCAACGCCGGGTCTGCTCGCTGGCCGTGCGTTCAAAGGTAACTTCGGAGGCTACCTGAAAAACATTGTTCTCGGGCGTTTCCCAATCTACGTAGCGAAAGGACCACGACTTAGAATCTCCCCGGATGGTTTTCGTAATGGTCGTGCCCAGCACCAGGGTGTCGTAGATATCCTGATTGCCGCCGTGTAGCCCTTTGAGCCGGTCAGGCGTCGGCTTGAGCCGCCGGATCGCTTCGTATACATCCTCCAGATCGAACGAATGCGTCTCCCCTCGATGGGTGTAGTGGTTGATCCGAAGGAGTTGCTCTACCAATACGTCCTCAAGCAACACGTTGCGCAAACGACCGCCGCGCAGGTCCCTGACCTTATCCTGGGAAAGTGGCTCGAACCCGAGCGCCACAAGCAATTGGACGGCCGGAATCTGGGACTGGTGTTTTTCGTCGGGATTGAAAGTCATATAGAAGGCTTCGTCAAATTCATGTGGGATCCTTGCACTCCGTGGCTATTTTATACGGAAAGGATTGGGAATTTCCCGGTCGACAATGGGGGTTTCGTGGTTTCCCGGCCCCCTTTTGTTTTTCTCAAGGCTGCAGGCGGGGCAAGAGACTCGAACCCGAGTGCTATAAGCAGCTGGACAGCCAGGGTCCGGGACGGGTGCTTTTCGGCAGAATTGAGATTCATAGTTTCCATTTTGGATGTTTGGCCGCATTATAGAAGCGCCAACATGGCTCGTCAGGACAACGTCCAATCTTCTTTCGGTGAGGCTCAATAAGCACTACAAGGCTGGATATATAATCACGCTCACCAGTCCAGACCTCTTCCTCATTAGGTACAGTCAATTCCAGATGACGCCGAAAAATATAAGCAATAGCATCCGCGACTTGGACCAAAGAAGAATGATCAGATTTGATAGCGAATGCCGTGTTTATAATATTGTCAAAGCGGTCATATTTTTTTCGACTGACCCACACCTTATTATCACGCCTTTCTCGCTGAATCTTATACAGGCCATCATACCACTCGTCACCCTTGTAAAGTGCATCCGATAGCTTCGGCATCTCGAATTTGTTGTCGTCCATGATGACGACAGTCAGGCCTTTACTATTCTTGATGCCTTGCATCTTTTTTTGAATGAGCGCACTCGTGAACATGGCACTGGCTAACCAGTAATTTTTATCGAATGGTTGACTATATCCACCATCCACTGCCGCATCAAAGGCAATAAATGACAAAGAGATACCAAAGATTTTTCCGCCATTCTCTACAACGAGGTCGCATATGTCTTTTAGTAGGTCCTTACGCTCCTGAGCATCCACATTACTCCAGCCACCTTTTCCATTAATGAAACGGCTTGTTTTCAGGTCTGACCTTACACCAGGATGCTTGTCAAACAAATTTTTAATCTTTTTGTCGAAAAGTTCTGTGTTTTTGCGCAGCTTATAAGCATCGACCATAATTCCGCACATGACAAAGACATCGCTCCGATCCCTTCCACGTCCACCACTTTCGTCCATATAGATAAATTTCATGGCGTAACCCTCCATTTTCCTGTCAGCAACTTCTGCATCAGGCCGCGTTTCTGAAGAGTAAGGGCTTTGATTTCTGCCTCGATGCCAGCAAACTCGACTTCCGACGATGCAATGACCTCCGCAATAGCAGTTTGCTCTGCCGGGCCCATTGGAAGTTTTAGAAATCCTTCAAGAAAACGGCGATTGGTGATTGAAATCGTATTCTTGGCGCCCTTCTGCACGAGGGGATACAGAAAATTTCGGACCGTAATTGGCGATTCAAAATAGGCATTGAGGATCATACCAAGCGCCTGAGTCGATGGCGTGAACACACCGTAAAGCGGTGAAACTATGACCTCATCCTCGACTGTACTCTGCTTAATAATGCCAAGCGGAAAATTACCTGTTGGGCTTTTCGTGTAAACGATGTCGCCTGGCAGAACACGGTTGTAGTGTCCCGTCTGGATGGCGGCAAAGGAGCGCCCAAGGTGCTCGATTTGGTTAACAAGTCCCTTGTGAACCGAAACCGAAAACACTTCCTCCTTGCCTGTGCTCTTTAACCCGTGTTCCCTCAGAACTTCTGCCAGTCGAGTATTTTTCCATACGCCGGAGAAACCTGGGAGGCGTACTGCACCCGTAAAGACATGTGTCCTTAGGTAGGTGCGACGACGCAGATTCGCCGCCTTCAACACCTCCAACTTCTCAATCGCCTCGTCCCATGTCCGCAAAATCTCGGCAATCTTACGCTGTTCGGGAAGGGAAAAAACTGGGATTATGAACCTGCCAATTTGTTCAAAATTCAATCCTTCCCGGCTACCTCCACCCTGGAATGACCAAATCTGCTTTTGTCCTTCGTACGAATTCAGAAACGCACTCAGAAAATGTGGCTCCAGAGTATCCTTGGTTCGAATAATACAAACGTGCTGGTTCACGTTTGCTTCTGCAAGAGAGTCTGGCGCAACGCAACTCCTGCCAATCGAGGCCCCTGTAATATTCAGGAGAACATCCTTGCCCTTGACGGCAGACCCCGACATTTGAGCATGGATGTCATTTGAGATGAATGCGACATCATTCAGGTTTAATGCCCCACAAAGCACATTCTGGCTTCTGATCAGGGGAATACCTGTTGCTTGATATGAAGAAGCGCCTCCTCTGGGGGTTTTGCCGCTTCCGATCTTTGAAACATACTCGCGTAGCCTTGCAAACTTGACTTCACTCATCTCATCCCTCCCTCTGCTTTTCCGCCGCCTCTGCCACCTGCTTCAATGCCTTCACCTCCTTATCGAAATCCGACCCGAACGTACGATCCTGCACGATCCGGTAGCGCTCGAACTCGCTTTCGGCGTGATTGCGGGCAATATCCGCGCTGATCCGACCGGCGTCTTCCAGAATTTCCCGGTCGGTCAGTTTCAGAAATCTATCGAGCGTTTCCTTCCAGTCCTCCATGGTCGTGGGAAGTTTGCGCTCGGCGCGATCCTCGGCCAGATCGAGAAACGCATTGACGATACGGCCCAGAGATTCGAGTTCTTCGTCGTTGAGATAGTTCTTGGCAACAGCCACATCGCTTTTGAGCACTTTCCCGTCCGGCGAAGCGGCCCAGTATCTGAGTCCCATATGCGGTTTACCGCTATCCGCCCGCGCCTTGATCAATTCCGCGGCAGTGTGACCGTGAATAGCATAGTGCAGTTTGTTCTGCACCGTAGCAAAAAACGCGCGGGTAGCGGGCGCATTCTTGTCGTAGTCCACGCTGGTGGCGTAAATGTCCGTGACCTTCTGGTAGAATCGCCGCTCGCTCAGACGGATTTCGCGAATCTCGGCGAGCAAGCGCTCAAAATAATCCTCGCCCAGGAACGCGCCGCGCTCCATGCGCTCTCTATCCAGTACATACCCCTTGATGGCGTACTCGCGCAGAACCTGCGTCGCCCATCGGCGAAATTGCGTGGCGCGGATCGAGTTCACCCGGTACCCGACCGAAATGATGGCGTCCAGATCATAGAATTGGGTGCTGTAGGTTTTCCCGTCGGCGGCAGTTATTAAGAATTTCTTAATAACTGAATTCGCATCCAGTTCGTCGGCGTTGAAGATGTTCCGAAGATGTTGGTTGATTGCCGAAACGCTGACCCCGAACAATTCGGCCATCATCTTCTGGGTCAGCCAGATGGTCTCATCCTGATAGCGCACTTCAATGCTGTCGCCGCCAACCTGATTGGTGAAAATCAGAAACTCGGCGGTGCTGCTACGGATGGAGACCGATTTCGTGGTCTTTCGGGCCATATCACACCTCCTCGGAAACTTCGACGCCCAGTTCCTTGAGATACCCCTTCATCCGCGCCCGCACATCGACCAGTTCCGCCTCAATCTGTTCGATTTCTTGCTGTACAGCCGCTACATCAATTTCTTCTTCGGGTTCGAACGTGTCCACATAGCGCGGAATGTTCAGGTTGTATCCGTTGTCTGCGATCTCCTCCAGGCTGGCAAGGTGCGAGTACTTCTCTACCGCCTCCCGAGCCTTATAAGTCTTCAGCACCTTGTCGACGTGCGCTTCGTTCATCACATTCCGGGCCTTATCCGGCGTAAAATCCTTGCTCGCATCGATAAAGAGCACATCGCGGCGCGCCTCGTTTTCTCCGCCTTGCTCGCGGGAGCGGTCGAACACGAGAACGGCTACGGGAATGCCGGTCGTGGAAAAAAGATTGGCGGGCAACCCTACCACGGCGTCCAGGAGATTTTCCTCGATCAGGGCATGTCGGATTCGTCCCTCCGCCCGGCTTCTGAACAAAACGCCATGTGGAACGATCACGGCCACGCGACCGCTCTGGCGTTTTGCGATCTCTATCATGTGCGTGATGAACGCATAATCGCCTTTCGACTTTGGCGGCACTCCGCGCCAAAAACGCTTATGCGGGTCGTTCTCCGCATTCTCGGCGCCCCATTTATCCAGCGAGAATGGCGGATTCGCTACAACGATATCGAAGCGCATCAACCGGTCGTCCTCAATCAGGGTCGGACTGTTCAGCGTATCGCACCATTCGATGCGGGCGGCGTCCTTCGCGTGCAAGAACATGTTCATGCGCGCCAGCGCCCAGGTGGCGCCGTTCACCTCCTGTCCATACAGGGCGAAGTTATCCGAACCCACTTCCGTGGAAGCATGGATCAGAAGCGAGCCGGAGCCACAAGCCGGATCGCAGATGGTATGGCCTGGGCGAGGAGCGGCGAGTTGCGCCAGCAATTTAGAGACCGCCGCCGGAGTATAAAATTCGCCTGCCTTCTTGCCAGCGTCGGAGGCGAAACTGGAAATCAGATAGATGTAGCATTCGCCGATGATATCCTCGTTCACGCGAGAGGGCCGCAGATCCATTTCCGGCTTCGCGAAATCCTCCAGGAGATTTTTCAAGCGGCGATTACGGTCCTTGACCCGTCCGAGATTGGTTTCCGAGTTAAAATCGACGTTGCGAAAAACGCCGTCCAGCTTCTGGCGGTTGGCGTCCTCTATTGCCTCCAGTGCGATGTTGATGCGTTCACCGATATCGGCCTCGTCCCGAGCGGCGTACAGATCGTAGAAACTGGCATTGTCAGGCAATATGAACCGCTCGCGTTGCAGCCTGCGACCGATGCGCACCTTGTCCTCTCCATATTGCTTGCGATACGTTTCGAGGCGATCCTTCCAAAGGTCCGAAATGTACTTGAGGAAAAGCATCACAAGGATGTAGTCCTTGTACTGGCCTGCATCGACGACGCCGCGAAAGGTATCGCAGGCGGCCCATGCCGTCCGATTGACTTGTTGCTGTGTCAGTTGCTCGTTCATCGTTTACTTTTCCTCTGGTTTGGCGGCAAGACCACTGCTTTTCGCCCGTTCCTCAAGAATCAGGCTTGTATATTTTCTTCTTTTCTCGGCGAGCCGGAGCGTTAACATCCGCTCCCGTTTCGCAAGCCTGTCGGCGGCGGCTATCCTGCGCTGGGTTTTAAGGTCGGGTATATCAAGGCAAAGGTCGTTCAGGCTTGACTTCGGTATCATGCGCATGTTGGTTCCTCGAGCCATTCTCTCGAAATAACGTTGGGCGCTGGACTGATTGATCGCCCACGCCAAATATTCAGGCGTAACGACATCGAGTTTCGGGCGAAGAACGATCAGCGGAAGAATTGCAAGAGCAGGCTCTGCGAGGCGTTCATCCAGTGCAGATGCGGTGTTGCGATCCCCACGCGAGCGGAAAACCACATCACCCGTACGCGCAAAATAGCGGCCTGGAAGTTCGCCAAGCTCCACGCGAGTCAGTGCATCGGGATTGATCTCGCCATCCGCAGCGACGTCGCGCAACTGGATCGTCAATACTCCGCCCCGTGAAACAGGATGGAGGCGGCTCCGGGCGGTATACCCGGTCTGGATCGTGCAAAGGTCTGGGAGGCGCATTTTATAAATGTCTCTGTATTTTGACATTACAACACAATGATACGGACAATTTACGAGAATGTCAAGTTATTTTTGCAGTAAAATACTATACTGCGAATTTTAACGTGTGCGTGGCAAGGCCTGCTCCTTTCCCTTTCACGGAATGAGACGCCGACGAAACGTATTGTTCCAGCCCGATCCTTCCAGAGCGCGTTATGCGAATTTCACCCCTCGGACCGGAACGGCGCACATGACGTACGGGAGCCGAAACAGAACCAGACCTCGCCCCACCCAACAACGCCACTCCTAAACAGAAAGACCCCCGCGCAGCACCTACGCCCCGCGCTCCGACTGTTCGGCCAGCCAGGCGGCATATCCTTCCGCCGTGTGCACCGTAAAGTAGCCGCGCATGCGGTAGTGGCCCACCCCGCAGAGTTGCGCGCACGCAATTTCCCAGTCGCCCGTGCGGATGGGCGTGAAGTACAACGGAATGGACAGCCCGGGGATCGCGTCCTGTTTCACCCGCATCTCGGTCAGGGTGAAGCTGTGGATCACATCCTTGGACGTAAGATGCACGATGACCGGCTTGTTCACGGGCACATGCAGCTCGTTCACCGTGACGATGTCGTCCGCCGCCGCGGGATCGTCCGGCTTCAACCCGATGGGATTCGTTTGCAGGTCCACCAGATAGATATCCCGCTCCCCGAATACGCCGTCGGGCCCGGGATAATGGATATTCCACGCGAACTGCTCCGCAATGACGTGCACGACCGTGGATTCCTCTTCGGACGGATAGTTCTCCTCTGCGCGCAGCGTCGACCAGGTAGGGATTGCGAACGCAAAGAGCAGCACCAGCTCCGCGATAACCACGCCCACCTCCTGATAGGTCGAAAGATGGGACTTGGTGCCGTAGTAGTCCGCCTTCGGGTTTCTGGACGCCCGGAACCGGTACAACGTGTAGAGGAAAAACGGCGCCCAAATGAGGAATAGCACCAGCATCAACCAGTGCACCAACCCCATCATGGCGTCGATTTCTGCGCTGTGCGCCGACGCCGCCTCGGGCAGCCCAAGGTAATTTGTGAGATCAAGCCACTTTAGCATGGGAACGATCAGGCGGATTGATTGACGTTACAGGTCTGTGTTTCTATTCTGTGTTTCTCTATGCGGGCGCAGCTCCCCTTCCTCCGTCATAACCACGTTCCCTTCGGCAAGCAGTCGGGTGCGGCGGCGCATGCGCAGAAAAAACGCCCCGACGCCCCCGCCCACGACGCCCGTCACGCCGATGAGGAGCAACATGGCCATGCTGATGCCCTGCGTCACGGGATTGTCCGCGGCGCCGGCGCCCCAGCACATCTCGCAAGCCACCGCCGCTTGGGGAAGCAGCGCCAGGCACGCCATCGGAAGCGCCGCGCCAAGGGCAAGGGTACGGAAAAGGGCGCGCATCATACTCATACCCCGCTGCCTCCGGCGATGTACCCCGTACGCGCCACTTTTTTCAGGAAGCGCCTGCCGTACACCGCCAGTGCGACGGCGAGGAGAAACGCCGCGGCGGCGATCGCAATCGACAACCCGCCGCCGTCCGCAAGCGCCCATACCCCAAACCCCAGGGACAGCAGCGCCGAGGCCGCAATGAACACGATATGGAAGGCTTTCAGAGACATATCCGATTAGAATCCGAAAATTTCGGTGCCGACCTGATCTACGTAATACACGCTCAGAATCAGAAACATCGACAGCAACAGTCCCAGGCTCAGCCATACCAGCCATCGGATAATTTGCTCCTCCGAAACAAGGTGCATGAAATACGCCGCCACAAGCCCGGCCTTGACGCTCGCAATCAGCAAGGCGACAATAAGCGCTGGCGTGAAGGGCAGTTCAAGATACCCCACGACGACGGTGACCACCGTAAGAACGGCCAACGATGCAAAAACCAGCATGTACACGCGAACGTGCTTTTTTATTTCCTCGATGGAATGTCCTGTGTCGCTCATAATGCGCTGTGGTTTGACCGGGCCCGCGCGCCCGGCGCGTTATAGCAGGTAGATCGTCGGAAAGAGAAATATCCACACAAGATCGACGAAATGCCAGTACAGGCCGGCGATTTCAATCCGGTTCGTGAACCGTTTCGGGTCGGTCTTCCACATCCGGGCGCCCGGCCACATGAAATACATGTTGACGAGAATGCCGCCGATCACATGCAGTCCGTGCAACCCGGTCAACACGAAGTAGATGGCGAGAAAATTATTCTCGGCGGGAAAATACCCGTGGCTGAACTTTTCACCGTACTCGAAGGCCTTTACGATCAGAAAGACGAATCCGAGCGCAATGGTGACGCCCATGTACAACCGGTACCGGTCGAACCGCTGCATGGCGAGGGAGGCCCACGACATCACCATGGTGACGCTCGATCCGATCAGCACCATGGTGTTGAGCGTAGCCAGCGGAACGTTCAGGATGTCCGACGCCCGTTCGTACATATGTCCTGCGACCTCGCCAGGCCATTCGGGCGCCCCGAGGCGCAGGAAAATATACGCCGAGAACAGCCCGCCGAAAAGCATGACTTCGGAGGCGAGGAAAAGCCACACCCCGATCTTTGCATTATTCACGCCCGTATCAGGCCGGGGCGCGACGGTGAATGGAATTTGCATGGCGGTCTGGATTCACAAAACAGGTTGCTTGCATAGGTCAGGAACGTTCCGCGCCGGACGAACCGTCCGATGATTCGGCAGGCGGAACATGCTGCGGCCAGTAATCTTCGTCATGGTCCGGGTGGCTGTACTCGTACGGGTCCCGGTACACCTTCGGCAGGTCGTGGAAGTTGCCGTGCCCGACGGGCGGAGACGGCGCCGCGGACCATTCGAGCGTGGTGGCGTCCCAGTGGTTATCCGAAGCGGCTTTCCCCTTCTTCATGCTGACAAGCAGATTCACAATAAACGGAATCTGGAACACGAACAGCACCCACGCGGCGATCGACATCACTTCGTTGTAGACGAGCACGTCCTGCGCATGGGCGTAGATTTCCCCGCCGTCGTACAGCCTCCGCGAGACGCCGGCCAGCCCCTGAATAAGCATGGGAAAGAAAATGAAATTCATGCTGACGATCGTGCCCCAGAAATGGATCTTTCCCCACGTATCGTTCATCGTGCGGCCGGTCATCTTCGGGAACCAGTAATAAATCCCGCCCATGAGCGCGAGAATGGTCCCCGGCGCCACCACATAATGGAAATGCCCGATCACGTAATAGGTGTCGTGCAGGGGAATGTCTGTGGCGGCCAGCCCCAGCGGCAGCCCGGTAAGCCCACCAATGCCGAACATGGGCAGGAAACCCAAGGCAAAAAGCATGGGCGTGGTGAACCGAATAGACCCACCCCACAGCGACAGGAAAAGCGCTGTGAGAATAATCACCGACGGGATCGATATGATCATCGTGGTGGTCTGGAAGAAGGTGCTCATCACCTGGCCCATGCCGGTAATGAACATGTGGTGCGCCCAGACGATGAACGACATGAAGCCGAGGAAAACAAGGGAATAGACCAGCACCTTGTAGCCCTTGAGCGGCTTGCGCGCGTTGTTGGCGATAATCTCCGCCACGACGCCCATGGCGGGCAGCACCAGCACGTAGACCTCCGGGTGCGCCAGAAACCAGAAGAGATGCTGCCAAAGCAATGGACTACCGCCGCCCGCCACCTCGACCACTTCGCCGCTTACGACCAGGCCCGACGGCATGAAGAAACTGGTGTCGAGCAAGCGATCCGACAATTGCAGGACGGCCGCCGCCTCCAGCGGAGGAAACGCCAGCAAGAGCAGAAACGACGTAATGAACTGCGCCCACACGAAAAAGGGCATCCGCATGAAGGTCATCCCGTCGGCCCGCAGCTGCACGATGGTCGTCAGGAAATTGACGGCGCCCAGCAGGGAAGACGTGATCAGAAACACCATGCTGATCAGCCACATCGTCTGTCCCATCGTCTCAATGACGGACAAGGGCGCGTACGAGGTCCACCCGGCCTTGGCGGCGCCGGCAGGCACGAAGAAACTGGCCAGCATGATCACGCCGCCCACGAAAAAGACCCAGTAGCTGGCCATGTTCAGCTTCGGAAACGCCATATCCGGCGCGCCGATCTGCAGCGGTACGACATAGTTGCCAAACGCGCCCACCGCCAGCGGCACAATGCCGAGGAACACCATGATGGTGCCGTGCATGGCGCCCAGCTGGTTATAGAACTCGGGGAGCATGACCCCGCCGGGCATCGTGTCGTCGCTGAAAAGCCAGCCGATCAGGGGAAGCGGCTGTCCCGGATAGGCCAGCTGCCATCGCATGAGCATGACAAGCGAAAACCCGAACAGCAGAAATAGAAGCGACGTAACGCCGTACTGAATCCCGATAACCTTATGGTCGGTCGAGAAAATGTATTTCCTCCAGAAAGAGGCGTGATGACCGTCTTCCCCGTGATGGCCTTCCGGGACGGCTGCGTGATCAGCCATAATGCATCGATTCGGACTTGTTCTTCAGATAAAACGCCGGAAAAATGGGCGCGGCTGGTTTCCGGCGCAACGCGAACAAACGCCCCGCTGCGCCGGAAACGCACGATAGTCGTCGCTGGCGTCAGGCCCCGGCTTCATCGCCGAACGTAAAGTCCAGCATGACGGATTCGCCGTCGGCCACGGTCACGCTTTGCTCCTGCACGCCGTATTCTTCGTGCCAGGCCTCAATAACATACTCTCCGGCGGGCAAATCCGCTATGGAATAACCGCCCATCTCATCGGAGGTGCTGAAATAGGGATGCGCCGTAACGCCCGCCCAGGATTCCATCCAGGGATGCACGTCGCATTTGATGCGGGCCATGATTTCGGGGACCCGGAACGTTTCCTCGCGCTCCTGTCCCGCCGTAGGCATCCCGAAATTGAACGGGCGATTTTCGTCCGGCATGGCGTGAATGTTGTGCAGCAGGGCGTCGCTGTTGCGAATCAGAATGGGCTGCCCGGCCTGTACGCCGAGTACATGCGGGGTATAGGAGCACCCCACCTGGTCCAGCACCACCGGCTCGGAGCTGGGGGGAAACGTCATGTCTCCAAGCCCGTCCTTGACATATACGAAGACCCAGCGCAACGTGCCGTTGTCGTTGACGACCACCTTCTGGCTAAGCGCAGGAGCCATGCTGCCGTCGCTACGAATAGTCATACATTCGCGGTCCAGATTTAATTCCTGCGGCTCAGGAGCCATGCCCGTAAATTGAATGGATCCCGATACGACGGCGCTGCCCGCCGGCGTATATTCCTCTGCGGCTGTCTCGCCGGCGTCCGCGGCGTCGCTACCGGCGTCCGCGCCGCCACCGCCGCATCCCGCAACGAGCATGGCGACCAAGGCAAGCGGAATCATGGAAAACATAATCCTGTTCATGGGGTACGTCCTTGTGTTTGGTGAGGAGCAATATGTGCGTACGGGGCGTACCTGCACGCGTTTCCGCACACAGTATAGCAAATAGTATAAATAATTTTTTGTGAAAAGTATGGAATGGCTTTGGCCTCTTTTCGAACCCTACGTGCGAAAAAACTTCGAGCGGCGCGGGATAGAAGACCCGGATATGTCCGATCTCGATGCGGCCTTCCTCCGCCTCGTCGGATCGTCGACCGTAACCATTCTGGTGCAGGAGCCCTGGCGCGGCTCGGTCCGCTTCAAGGGACTGGACCGTCTCCCGGCGGCGGAATGCATGGAGCTGTTCCGGGACCCGGAGGGCTATCTGTTCAGGCGTTTCGGAGGCGGGAAATACAAACTCAATTTCCACGAAGGATGGAATTTCGTGGCCACGCAGAATTTCAAGCCCGAGGGCGACCCGAAATGGACGGATCTGCCCGATCTGGGGACATAACGGCGGGGTCCAGGGCGAAACGGAAGCCGATGCGCAGCCCGCAGCCGACGAGGCGCCTACAGGTTTCGTAGAATGATCTTGCCCCCCTTGGCGGGCAATCCGGCGCCCGCCCCCGGCGAAAGCCGCCAGGAAAACTTCAGCAGGACGTAGCGCCCCAGCGACGCGATCCGTTCTTCCCGAACATAGGTGTTCGTATTCGAAAACCGGATACGCTCGTTGCGCCCGAGCAAATCGAATCCCGCCAGCTCGATGTCGGCGCGATCGTCCAGTATGGACCGCGCAATGGACGCCTTGAGAATGGGCACGCTCGCGGCGTCCCCGAATACTTCCCGGGAATAGACCCGATAATCCAGCGCGCCGCCCACACGCCATGTTGACGTGAGATACCATGTCGCATCGACATAGTAGGTACGGTTGACGTATTGCTGATTCTGCTTCTCGTTCAGCGAATAGTTCGCCACGTTGAAGGCATAGCGGACGCCGGTCCGTATATCGAAGCGGTCCGTATTGCGATTATTCAGCGAGACATTCAGGGTGTGACGCAAAATGCGGGCCTTGTTTTCGGCCCCGTTGACGTATTCGAGGCTGCGCTCGAAAAACGGATCGTTGTCCACACTCACCTCCACGCCGAGGGGACGCACGGGCATCCCGAAATGGAGACCGCCGGAAAAATTCCAGGAGCCTCCCGAGTTGTTGACCGGCGTAATCACCTGCCGCAGCTGCTCGTCCACGGTGCGGGATTGCACGATGTCGTTGGCGGCGTATTCGCCCCGAAGAAACGTAAAAATCTTCGCAAACGTGAACGGGTCGTAAAACGAAAACCGCAGATCGACCCCATGGCGGTATTCCGGCTTTAGCGAAGGGTTGCCCGCCCGCACCAGAAGCGGATTCGTGTTGTCCGTAAGGGGTTGCAGCTGCGTAATGGACGGCTCGCGCGCACGCGCCTGGTACTCCACCCTGAAATCCATGCGCTCCCCGAAATCATAGTCGAAGTGCGCCTGCGGCAGCACATGCGTATACGCATTCTCTATAGACGAACGGGATGCGCCGACCACCGCGTTCGCCAGGTTGCCTTCCAGAGACGACCGCTGGATATGAACGCCTGCGCCCGCCTTGAAATAGGCTCCGTTCGCCTGGTAGCTGACGCCTCCCTGCATATAGGAAGACGTCCGGTCGTATCCGGAAGAAAGCCCTTCGTTGACCATGGAAACGCCGGGCGCCACATCGAACACGAACTGTTCCCGTTCTTCGGCCAACTGCCGCCGCTCGACCTCGACTTCCAGCCTGCCCCTTGGCCCGACAGGCTCGATGTACGAAAGCGTTTGCGTGGCGCGGAAGGAATTTCCCGGACGATCCTGCAACTGCCGGATTTCTTCCCTCGAAAGCACGTTCCCTTCTTCCAGGAATTCCGTAACCGCATGCAGGTTGCCGGACATGTCGTCTTCGTTCAGGCGGCCTTCCAGCCGAAGCGCCAGGCTCCGGCCCGTGTCGGCCAGTCGCCGGCGCCAGGCAAGCGAGGCATCGCCGCCCAGATTGTCGCGTTCGGAAAGATGCCGGGTGCGCGCCGTGTTGCCGCTCGCGTCGAGGGCCTGCGTAACGGTCGTCGAACGATGGGTCAGGGAGGATGCGCCCGAGGACAGGTTCCCTCGCAACCGCACGTCATGGCCCTCCCCGAACGCATGGGACGCATTGACGGTCACCCGGTGCGTGCGGTTGTCGTTGATCCGTTCGGCGGTCTCGTCAACGAAAGAAGACCGCGTAGCGCCCAGCAACTGCCGCTGTTGCGCCACCCGATCCTGCCGGTTATCTACGTTCGACAGGAAATAGCTGGCGTGCGCGGACGTGTTTTCTCCGAAATCCCTGTTGACGTTCACCCCCACCGAAGCCGTCTCGGACAAGCCGTCTCGTTCGTTGAGCACATCGCCCATAATGGCAATCCTTCCGCCCATGCGCTCCAGCCCGCCAAGCAGCGAAAAAATATCTTTTATCGAAAAATTCTGCCCGTTGACGTTGTTGATATTCCCAAGGAACGATACCTGCGTAGCCGGGCCGAACCGGTTGACGGAAACATCGCCGTCGTAGCGTTGCTCGCTCCCGTATCCTCCGGTCAGGTGACCGAAATACCCTTTCTCTGCCTCCTTCTTCAGGTCCAGATTGATGGTTTTGATATCCTCTCCATCCTCCATGCCGGTAAACTCCTCCATGTCCGACGCCTTGTCGTACACCTGCACTTTTTCGACCACGTTCGCGGGCAGGTTTCTGGTGGCGATCGACGGATCGCCGCCAAAGAATTCCTTGTCCTCGACCAGCACTTTCTGCACTTCTTCGCCTTGCGCCCGGATGGTGCCGTCGTCCTCTACCTCTATGCCGGGCAAGCGCCGCAGCAGGTCTTCCACCATGTCGTTGGGACGCGCTGCAAAGGCGGCCGCATTGTATTCGATCGTATCGGCCTTGACGACAATGGGCATGTGCTCGGCGCCAACCACCAGTTCGTCCAGTTCGACCGTGGCAGGCGCCAGCGCGACGGTTCCCGCGTCGTAGTCGCCGCCGGACAGGTCGATATCCTCCCGGTGCGTCTGGAATCCAACGAAGGTTATTTGCAGGATGTAGGCCCCTTCCGGAACACGCCGGAGCACAAACATCCCCTCCCGGTCGGTCGTCGCAAACCGGGTCAATACGGAATCTTCGCGAGTAAGCGCCACCACGGTGGCGGACGGAAGCGCCGCGCCGGTCGAATCCGTCACGGCGCCGGCGATTTCGAACCGCTGGGCCTGGGCCGTCGCCGTTTCCAGCGAAAAAAGCAGGGCGAGCACGCAAACAATCGCGCCGGAAACCGAAGCCCGCCAGCCGATCCGCACACGCAAGGCGACAGTCCGCACAGAATAGGGTCGAAACGGGCGCATGGCGTCAGCGGTCGATACGGATCATGAAATTCCCTCCGCCCTGATTTTCCATTTTCCCATTTTTTTATTCACGATATTTTCGTATTTCTCGGGCGGCGCCTTTCTTCCCGTTGCCGGCGCCTGAGGTGCGGCTTTGTCCGGCGGCTCCAGCGAAACGTACGCAGCCCTCCAGGCAATGCATGCCATGCATGAAAGCAATGGCGAAATGGGTGAAGCGATGACACATCCGTAACGAACGCGGGGCGGCGTATATTGTTTGACCCCAAGACGATCCTTGCCCGGACCCGTGGGCGCCATTCGAAACATCCATGGATACTGCGCCGACATTGCTGCCCGATCCTCGCCGGCGCATAACCACGCTGCTGGGCTTGATGGCCAGCGAAGAAGCCCAGGAAACGCTGGCGAAACGCCTGGAGCGCCCACGATTGGCCTACGAACTGGCCTGCGCCTGGTTCGACGACGCGTACGTCCCGAGCGAGCGCTATATGGACGGGCTGAAGGGCGACCTTGCCTCCGAGGCGGCGGAAACGTTCCGGGACGCGTTCGACCCCGTAGAAATAGCCGCCATGGAGCGCTTCCACCGTTTCTTCGAGCTCCGCATCGACATGCTGCCGCCGGACCTGCTTGCCTCGCGGCGCATCCCGATAGACGACCGTTGGCGCAGCCTGATGAAAGATGCGGGGTATCTCCTTGAAGACCTTGGCGGCGCAGAGGATTTTCGGCGACGGCTTGCGGAATCCGGCGACCTCGGCAAAGACTTTACGGACGTCATCCGAACCGCAACTTGAGTCCGAGGTACAGAACCACCGCCGCAAGCGCCGCATTAACCAGCGCCGACCAAAAGGCCGTCCGCGTTTTCCCTTGCGGCACAAGCGCCAGGCTGTACCAGGCCTGATTAACGCCCATGGCAAGGAACAGGACAAACTTGGCCCCCACCAACTGTAGCCAGGCGGCGGGATAACTGAAATTCGTCGACCACCCGACATTGATGAGATTGAAAATGCCGGTCAGCAGAATGGCGAAGAACAGCTCCCGGCTGAACCGCTGAAACCGACGCACCAGCGTTTCAACGAGCGCGGCGGCGCGGTCGGGAGTGAACTGTTCACCCGCAAAACGCCGCACGGCCGGCGCCGCCACAAACGGCACCACGATCATTCCGCCCACCCAGACGATGATCGCCGCCAGATGAATCCAGAGTACGACCGCGCGAAACGTGAACATGGCGTTTCAGGATACCCTGATTACGTCCTCAAAGATCGGCGTATTCTTTACATGCCCATGCCGCGGCGGGCTTCGTCCAGCGCCTGCTCGGTCACTTCGGCAAGGCCCGCTGCTTCGGCGTAGCGCTCCACGCCCTGCATGACCATCCCGCGGGCAGACGCAGGAATATTTTCCATGCGCCGGAGGGCGCCCTCGGTCCAGGGCATGCCGCTACGCTCAAACGCCGCATTAACCATACCCGTAAACGGGCATTTGGAGGCGCCGTCTTGCGAAGCAGGAGCGGGAACCGGAGCAGCGGAAGGAGGAGGGGCCTCGACTGACGCCGCCGCCAGGCCGTTTCGTATGCCCTCCATGGGCTCGGCGGGCAGCGCGTGTCCGCCGATTTTCACGCCAAGCGACCGCACCACTTGCGTCTCGCTCGAATTGGTGAGCATGGCCGTTTGCCTGCCGCATGTGGGGCACCCGAAGAGCACCGTCATGGAGCCGCGGTCCGGGCCGCGCGTTTCGTCGAGGCGCATGGCCTCGTTACAGTCCACGCAAAGAAATTTCATGAGACATCCAGAAGAAGTTGAAGGCGATCGGCCAGTTCGGCGAAGGCATGCGCCGCCGGACGATCAGAATATTCGCGAAGGTATGCATTTCCGCCGTCGGCAGCCATGCCGAGCGCAGGATCGAAGGGGATGCGGGCCAGCACGGGCACGTCCAGCGCCTTCGCCAGCCCGTCCGTACGACCCGGCGGATACAGCGGATCCTCCTTGCCGCAATGCGGACAGGCATGCGACGCCATGTTTTCGACCATCCCCAGCAAAGGCACATCGAGGTGTTCCTGAATCATGCGCACAGAACGCCCCACTACCTCCAGCGATACGGCCGAAGGAATCGTCACCACGACCGCCGCGTCGATACGCGGCGCCACATCGGCCAGCGTCGGCAAACGATCCGACCCCGGAGGCAAATCCACCAGCAGCATATCGAGGGCGCCCCAGGCGGTATCGGCGATCAGCTCCCGCAGCGCGCCGGCCTCGCGGAGCCCCCGCCATGCGGCGCCGCCCGCTTGCGAGGGCGCGTCCCACGCCACGGGCGTCGTCTCGTCGCGCAAGAAAAGCGCCATGGACATGACGCGCACGCCCCACATGGTTTCGGGAGGCACAACGCCCCCTGCCGCGCGCGACGAGAGGACCGGCGCGTGCACCCCGGTCATGCGCCCAAGCGACGGCCCATTGATATCTCCGTCCACAAGCCCGATGCGGGCGCCGGCGCGGGCCAGCGCCGCGGCAAGATTCACGGCCACCGTACTTTTCCCGACGCCCCCCTTCCCGCTCATGACGGCCACGATATGGCGAATATCGCACAGGCGTTCCGCAAGCTGCTGGGCCTGCTCGGCCACCTGGCCCGCCACATCGGAGCCTCCATCGGTTGCTATGTCGCTCCAGGTTTTCATCCCGTACTCCTTCACGACGCCGCGTTTTCCTGCTGTTCCTGTTGCTGCTGGCGAATGGCTTCTTCCATGGCTTTGCGCGACACCTCAAGGCCTTCTTCCGCAATGTCCAGCGTGATAATCGTAACGCCATGCCCGTCCGCCGCCGTCTCCATCCGTCCTTTGGTCTTGTCGCGCATGAATCCCTCGGGGACCCGTTCGAGGCGGGCCCAGGCCTCCGGCGTCCACTTGTACGCGCCGTCCTCGACGAATTCAACCGAAACTGCTTCGCGGGACGGGGTCTCGGCTGCCGGATTTTCCTTCAACCCGGCGCCGGGCGCCGAAAGCACCGAGGTGTCTTCGAGCAAATCCCCCACCACGGCGGCCACCATGCCGCGGGTAATCGTATCGAGTCCCTTGACGCGGGCGCTCTTTTCGATCTGCGCCCGGGCGCGCCGCATCTGGTAGCCGTCCGGAACCTTCCTGAGCAATTCGCGCGCATCCCGCGTCCACTTGATCTTCTTTTTGTCGAAGGTTTCGACCTCTTCGGCGGCGCCTTCCAGCGGCGCCAGTTTCCGCAGCGCTTCCTTGTCTATCTTCTGGAACTGCTCGGGCGCGGCCCCGCAGACCGCGCACACGGCGGGCTTGAATCCGCGCGCCGCATAGCCGCACTGGCTGCATACGTACGTCACTTCGTCCTCAGAGACAATCTTGTCGCGAGCGACCGATTCGGCGATAATGCCCATGGACCGCATGGCGGATTCCGGCAAAATGGTGGCCATGGCTTGCTCGACCACTTTTCGCGTAATCACGGAGTGCCCCCGCTCCATGGCCCAGCGATGAATCGTCGTGCGGGCAATGTTGCGGGCAAAGTCGGGCGCGGTGTTGACCACCGCCGTGGCCTCGTCCGTCCAGATCATGGTCTCCTCCGCCTGCACGTCCAGCGGCGGCGTATATCTTTGGCTGGACAACAACACATTGCAGGGAACCATCCGCAGCAGGTTTTCGGTATTGCTGCCAATGTCCATGTCCTCGTCGCTATGCACCCCGATGCGGCCCAGCACCAGCAACCAGGGTTTTTCGCGGCGGATATACTGCAGAATCTTGTCGAACGCCTTGCCGTCCAGCAGCGTGATTTTCAGGTCCACGCCCTCGTCGGCGGCCACGCGATGCGCCACCTCGAGGTGCGACTGGTAGATTTTCGCCAGCCCTGTATCGATGACCTCTTCGTGGAGCTGCTCCTGTTCCTTGAACCGGAATACTTTCGACGCCTTCTCGGTAAGCACATGCACGATGCTATTGAACATCGCGTAATGCAGGTAGGGGTCGTACACCGATACCGCCTCCACGCGTTTGTCCAGTTTTCGGCCCAGTTCGAGCGCCGTTTTCAGGCCTGCGAAGGATTCGGGGCTGCCGTCGACGCCCACGACAATGTGTCCGCCCTCGGCCTCGCCCACGGCATGCCCGTTCATCTGATGGTCGAACGCATCCGTGTTCTTGACGATCAACATGTCCGTGCGCGCTCGCCGCACCACCCGCGAGCATACGCTGCCCAGCACGCTGTCCCGCACGGCGCCAAGGCCCAGCGCCCCCATCACGACCAGTTCGTAGCCGCTCTCCTCGATATCCTGGACGATCACCTTCCAGTTCTTCCCGTCGTACATTTTGGGCTGGAACGGCACGTTCTCCTCGCGGCAGCGCTTGTCCATCACGGTCAGGTACGAATCCGAAATCAGTTCGAGCCCCATGGTGATGAGCGTGTCGTGCACCTTGCGCTGCTTTTCCATCTCCTCTTCGACGAGGTACTCCTCCGGCAGCGTAAACTCCATCTGCTTGAAGCGATAATCGTGCATCCGGGCGGCATAGGCATGGCTGCCTGTGAGTTCCGCGTCGAAGCGCTTCGCCAACTCGACCGAAAGGTCGATGCTCGCCATGGAATGGTCGGAGTTGTCTACCGGAACGAATATGGTCTTGTACATGCGGGCTAATAGATCAGTTTGAGACGGTCGTAAATGTACGTAAGGCGATACATAACATAACGCAACGGCTCCATATCTTCTGCAAGAAGCGAGACGGCAAGCAATGCGCGTTGCAAATGATCGCCGCGGGGCGCAAGCGAAGCGCGGTCCGCTTCCTCCAGGCCGTCCGCGAACGCACGCATTCCGAAACGCGCCCGCACCAGCGCGTTCCAGGCGTCGCTGCCCGGGTCAAGTTCTTCCATGACCCGCTCCAGCCGCGCCGTTTCCATGCGCACGATGGCGGGAGCCATGCGGCGAAATTCCTTCCAGCCTACGAAATCCAGTTCGTTCCAGTCCAGCCGCTTCGCAGCCAGTTCGGCCGCGCGCGCTTCCATCGCATCGGACGGCGCTATGTCCCGAGAGGACGCCATGGCGACGAAAGAACGTCAGAAAGGACGGTGCACGACGCCGGGATCCAGACGGTCCGCCATTTGAAGCAACCCCTTGTACTTGCGGCGAAATTCCGCCGGGTCCTGCGCAATCGTTTCCATGGAAAACATGGGCAAAAGCGCCGTCAGACGTTCGCCCATCTCTTCCCGGTCGATCCAGCCATATTTCATGTACGTCAGTACAATATGATAATCCGGTTCGTCGCCCCGGGCCACATGCCGAAACGCTACCGAATACGGGTCGAAATGGCCCAGCGTCAATCCAGAATCCGCCAGCTCCCGAACAATCCGGTGACGCGCTGCGAATCCGTCGGGCAAGGGAATCAGATCCCCGGGAAATTCCTGGTCAAGCGCCACGCCAAACTGCGCGGCTGCGCGCGCCGCCGCCGCATCCCATTCGGATCGATGCGCCACCTCGGCGTACAAACGCACGGCGTCCGTCCACGAACGCCATCCCTCCAGGACTTGCGACGTTTCGCCCAGCAAAAGCAACCGCCCGCCGGACTCCTCGCCGGGAACCGACGCGGCGTAGCTACGGGCTGCCGCCGTCAAAAAATCCTGCAACACGAAACGGGTTGCCAACGCACCGATCATGATGTAGCCTCCGTATTGGATGCCGTATCGGAGGTGTCCCAGTCGGGGATCGGCACGATCGCGTCCTCGGGGCACTCCGCCACGCATTCCGTGAAATCGCAACAGGTGTCGTTAATTACGTAAATCGGGTCTCCGGGCGAAATCGCGCTAATGGGACACACATCCACGCACAGGCCGCACTGTGCGCAAGCATCTGTGATCATGTGGGGCATGGCTGCAACGCAATGTATCCGACAGGACGCGAAACAATCCGGAAGAAACGGCTATGCTCGTCCGTGCCCGTTCAGGGCCTGCTTGTCGATCACGCCGCCCGCCTCGTTCACGGTGTTGTCGCTCCGCTTGCCGGGATACCGGCGCTTGGGCGTTTTGTCTTTCCAGCGGTAGATCCAGAAACAGTAGGCGTAGGGATAAATGGTCTGGACCACATGGAAAGGCTCATATTCGAACAGGCGACGCATCGCCCAGCAGAAACGGTACCGTTTGTCCTGCGGCTCCATGATTTCCACCACGCAATCCGCCTGAAAACTCACGAACACTGGGGCATTGCCGGTCCACAGCACGGAGGCAAAGGGATTTTCGACCAGGTTCCGAAGCGTCGATCCCTCAAAAATCTCCAGGAGCCCGACGCGCCGGAAGTCGATATGTTCGGGGTGGGAATAGAGCTCGCGGGCCGTCTTGATGCGCAGATCGCGCGTCTCGTTGACGGCATGGGGCGGCAGTTCCTCGATCTGCGCGACGGCGTCCTCGACGAGCTTGAGGTAATAATCAATGTGCTCGTCCTTGGGCGTAAACCCTACGCCCTTGTTGGCCAGGTTCGGCACAAGCGCGTCGTCGGCCCAGGTCGCCACGACCGGCAAATGGCCCGCATTGAACGCAATGTACTGATCCTGTTCGATCGCGTCGTAAATGCTGTGTTTGTAATCCAGTTGCCACCGAATGAACTTCTCAGGCAACTCGAGCACGTCCAGGCTCTGGTCGCCGGCGTCCCTTTTGATGCGGGCGACGCCGTTGACTACCTGTACTTGTTCTGTGAGTGTTTTCGCGTCCAGATTTTCCATGAATCAAGGGGATAAATGAATAACGGGTATGACTACGCGAGCCGCTGGGGCATCGGGACTTCTTTAATAGCCTGGGCGTCCAGGGGTTTCCCGACCGGCTCCGAAAAAGACGGCGCTCCGCGATCCATGCCGGCAAGGGCTGCCTGCATGACGTCGCCGGAGATGCGTCGCACCCCGTGCCGGTCGGCATACGCTTCCAGGCCCTTGCGGACTTTATCGCGAATGAAAGAGATCGGGATGCGCTCCAGCCGCTCTTGCGCTTCGGGAGACCACTCGATGTCGTATCGCGCAAGGCTCCGGCCCGTCGGCTGGTACAGGCAGGCCGGATCCTCGGCCAGATAGTCCTTGAAAGCGGCCTGGGCGCGGCACCGGCATCCGCCGCACAGTTCGTTGAACTCGCACGCGCCGCACTTGCCCTTGAGGCGCGCAGGGTCACGCAACGCCGTAAGCACGGCGGACGACGTCCATATCTCGTCGAAAGACTGCTCGCGGACATTTCCGGCGACCACCGTCATGTACGGACACGGGGTCACGTCCCCGCTCGGGGTAATGCGGCAGTATTGCGTACCCGCCATGCACCCTCCGCTCTCCAGGCCGCCCAGCCCTTCGTCGTAGGCGATCTGCTTGAATTGCGGCGCGCACTTGGACCGGACCAGCATGGGGCGGTGCTCGTCCTGCATGCCGACCATGTCGCGCAGGATCGCGTCCGTGTCGGCAGCGGAGAGGTCGTTCATCTCCTGTCCCCGGCCTGTCTGCACCAGAAAATACAGATTGAAGGACCAGGCGCCTCGCTCGCGGGCAAACGCCATGAGTTCCGGAATTTCATCCCGGTTCATATCCATCACCGTCGTTTGCACGAGCACTTCAAGGCCATGGCGGCGACATGTATCGAGGGCGCGAACCGAATGCTCCCAGGCGTTCGGGCCGCCGCGAAACGCGTTGTGTTTTTCGGGGTCGATGGAGTCGATGCTTATGCCCACGCCTTTCACCCCGCATTCCACCATCTTGCGCGCCACGAAATCGTTGACCATGACGCCGTTCGTGCCCATGACGACCCACATGCCCTTCGCGGAGGCTTTTTGGGCGATCTGGTAAATATCCCGGCGCAAAAGCGGTTCGCCGCCGGTAAGGATAAGCATCTCCGTACCCAGCGCCTCCATCTCGTCGATGAGCGCAAGGCACTCGTCCGTGGTCAACTCGTTTTCTTCGGCGACGCCCCCTTCCATATAGCAATGCGGGCATTTGAGATTGCATTTCCTGGTCAGGTTCCAGGAAACCAGCGACGGACGATACGTTCCGGCGGGAGACACGAAGGGCAGGGAGCGGGCGGCGTCCATCGATTCCTCGTCTATCGATTTACTCGTATATATCGATTACCTAACGAACATGCCGCAAAATCAGGCGGAAGCGGATGAGCGGCGCCGGAAACGCATCAACCCGACAAGGCTGAGCAGCGCCAGGAGTGTCAAGCCGCCAGCGCGCACCATGGGCATCACCGGGGACGGACGCTCCGAGGGCTCGATGTACATATAATACCATCCCGTAATGCCCCGCCGATTGCCCCGCTCGTCGTTGAAACCGTCCCATACCGAGAACGCAATCGGGACGAACGTATCTTCCGCAAAACGCTCGTCGCGCGGCATGGAGAATACGGCGGTCCATGCCCCGTCTGCATAGGTCGCGCGGACAGACGGGGCGGTTTCGCCGGCGGTCAGGTTGCCGCTGCCTCGCCCGACATACGAACGCCCGGCCCCCGTCGCCAGATCGACGAACCACAAATCAACCGCCTGTTTTGCGTCTCCGAACAGAAAATAGGGCAGGCCCCCGGACGCAAGCTCCTCGGGAAACTGGATGGCGACCGCATCCGACCACATGCTGGCGACGGTATCCCGAACGACCTGCTCCGTGGGCGGAACCTCCATATCCGGCGCATTGCTGCCCGTCGTTTCCGCGGACATATCGTGCCAGGCAAGCATAATGGCGATTTCGTCCGCATTGTAGCGGGCTTTGACCTCGATTCCGTCCACGCCCGGCATGAAGGAACGTCCCGGCTCGATCACTTGCCCCACGACGGGGAAATAGGCTCCGCGTCCCTCGCCAAAGGCCGCGCGACCCTGCGCCGGATCGACGGGATCGGGCGCGTACTGCGCCGTAGCGGCGGTGGCGTAGTCGGGGTCGTCCTGCGACAGCGAATAGACGTAATCGACGAGGGCCCAGCTATCCTCGATCGGGGTAATGCTGTAGGAAGGCATGGGCGAGCCGTCCAGCCCGGTGGTGAACGTGCGGTAAATGTCCTGGCGCGTGTCGCCGCCAATGAAGGTCCAGCGTTTCGTAAGGTCGGCGGGGCGAATATGGTTGCCCCACTGCTCCTGCAGCGTCGGCGCGGATGGTCCGTCTCCCCGCCCGGCCATCCCGTGGCAATCGAAGCACTGGTTCTCTTCGTAGACCGCGCGCCCCCGCTCGGCGGACGCTTCGCTGAACGACGGAGGGTCGGGAATCTCGATCACGTCCGGCACGCCATACGGACCGGAAAAATCGTCGTTAAAGGTTTTTATGTAGTACACGAGGGTACGAATTTCCTCGTCGCTGAGTTGCGGCCAGGGCGGCATGCCGGTATAGGGCATCCCGTCGCGAATCGCCTGCGCAAGGTCGTCGTCCGTGGGCAGCTGCCCGCTTGGCGTGGTGCGAACCTTGTAGACGCCCGCCGTAAAATCCCGGGGCATGGGGCGCATGAACGGCGCCGCCACACCATCTCCCTGGCCGGTTTCTCCGTGGCACTGCGCGCATTTGTCCATATACAACGCCCGTCCGGCTTCGCGCTGCGCATCGGACCCCAGGTCGGGCGCCGGTTGCGCCCACGCGGCGAGGGGAAACAATGCAACCAGCAAACACGCCCCTGAAACGCACGACAGGAAGCCGGGTCGGGAAAAACGCCTGACGGCGCGGCGTGTCCAGCGCGCAGCGTGCATCGGTATGTGGGTTTTATGGCTAATGGTCTCCTCCGCCTCCTCCATGATCCTCCCGCGCCCGCGGTCGGTGTCCCGTGTAATCGTACAGGAAAAGCGTCACATCCCACATGTCCTCTTCCGAAAGGAAATTTTCCCAGGCAGGCATGGCCGACAGCCAGGGCGTGGATTCGCTTGGCAGGCCCGGACCGCCCTTGGCGATGCGCCAGAAAATATAGCCCTCCTGAAGCATGGCGATCGTCGTAGCGTCCTGGAAATTCGCGGGAATGGGGTCGTATCCGTGGGCAAAGAGGCCGTCTCCCGCCATATCGTCCCCATGGCAATACACGCAATTTTCGTAGTACACGCGCCGCCCGTTCTCCACATGCTCCGCAAAAGCGGCCGGGTCTTCCGTCTCAAGCGCGCGATACGGGTTGTCGTCGTTGACCAGGTCGATCGTATGGCCAGCCACGTCGATGCTCACGGGCGGCGAGGGATGAATCGTGCGGCTACTGAGCGGAGGGGCAGGCCCTTCCGTGACGTCGAAATACACCCGGAGCGCCACGAGGCAAGGGATCAGAACGAGGGTGGCCAAGAGAGGCGTCGTATACTTTTTCTCCGTCGCGAAGGCCAGGGTCCGGTCCAGCACGAACCGGAAATGCTCCGAATTCGCCGAGATGTACGCGATCAGCGCAAGCGTGAGAATGGCCAGGAACATCCCCTGGATCGAGGTGGGCAGGGGTGGGTTAATGCCCCAACGCAGAAAAACGAAGGTAGCGACCCACCATCCCGCCAGCCAGCCGAGAATGTTCATCTTCGGCACGAAGCGCAGCGCTGCGAGCCCCGCGCACACCCCAAGAAGGATAAAGATATTCATGACCCTCCCCGTTGCATCGCCAGATAGTCAACCAGCGTCTTGAGCTGGCTGGACGATATTTTGTCGTAAAACCCGGTAGCGCTCAACTGGGCCGACATAAGCCCCGCCGCAAACCCCTCCGACACGACGGCGTCCGGGTCCATGATCGCCTCGTAGAGCTCGGCGGTCGAAAAGTCGTTGCCCGCATTGTACAAACTGGGCCCGAGGAGGGGCGTGGGTTCGGTAACGCTGTGACAGGTGCCGCAGGCGTACATGGCGAACAATTCTTCCCCGGACAGATTCTCCGCCGACGGCCCCGCCGGCGCGCTTGCTTGCGCACTCGCCGCGGCGCTCGCGGAATTTTCCTCGCTCTGCCAGCGCAGTTCCGTGTCCAGCGTAACCGTGGGGACGCCGCCAAGACTTTGGAGGTACGCAACCACCGCAAGGATCTCCTGATCGTTCAGGTCGATGGGCGGATCGGAGATGGGCGTCATGCCGGGCAGAAAGCCTTCCACGATATATTCATTGGGGTCGTAGAGCGATTCGGCCAGGTACTCCACGTCGCTGAAGCCCTCTTTGCGGTCGGCGGCCACCAGGCCGATGTTCGCCAAATCGGGGAAACGCCCCCCGGTCTCCCCGGATACGGTATGGCACGTAAGGCATGTCCCCTTGCCCGACGCGATTTCCTCTCCGGCGGTCACCAGTTCCTCCGTGGTCATGTCGGCGCCCAGCTCCGTCTCCTCGGGGGGATACGTCACCTTCTGCGGCACCATCTGGCTGACGTAGCTATAGAAGGCGGCCACGAGAATCGTAAAGACGCATATCTTGATGGCGTTCATCATGATGACGTTCCCTCCCCGGCGTCGCGTTTTTTCTTACCGGCCAGGCTGGACAGGAAAAATACGATGGCGATAAAAAAGAAGAAAATCAGCACGGTCACCGACACCACATTGGCGGCGTACCCCAGCGTGGGCGTAAACGCATCCACCGACGTGTCGCGCATAACCCCGTAGACGTGCCAGTGCTGTCGAATGCCAGAGCGGACGTACCCCATCAGGCCCATCGTCCATGCAAACGTGATTGCAATGAAAAAGAGGGCGTACTGCGCCCGGTTGGCGATCTTGCCCCATGCGATCGGCCCCAGAATCTTCGCGTTCCTGAACATGAACACATCGATGATGGTGATCGAAATCATGGCGAAGAGCACCAGGCCCACCTGCGGAATGGACAACCCGATGCGCACGGATGCTTCGACGAAATACCCGTAGACTCCAAGGAAAATAACGATCCCCACGACCGCCGCCAGAATCCCGAATTGCACGATATTCCCCGTTTTAGCCCACGAAACGGTCGCCTCCTTGTTCGCCCGGCGATAGAACAGAAAGCTCAGGTAGGTCGTGAGAATAAGGATGTTGACGGCGGTGTTTTTGGCGGACATCACCCCCAGCACATTCAGGATCGGGTGATGGGAGCCGCCCATGGCGCGGGCTTCCTCCACCGTGGCGACCAGCGAGTGCGGCGTGGCCCACACGATGAAACAGACCGTGATGGACGCAAGCAGCCATTTGGTGAACTTGCGGTAGCGCTCCGCCCCGTGGATGCGCTCCATGCTCAGCCACAGATAATAATTGGCGGCCAGAAACAGGTTGCCGATCAGCACGGCCTGAATAATGAACAGCCAGGAGAATGTGCCGCCCATGAGCGCAATGCCGAGGCTCTGGGAGAAGGCATAAATTTCGCGGCCCAGCCAGTAGCCTGCGAACGGCAACGGGAGCAGCGCGGCAATGGCGATGAAATTGCCCATGTAGCCCATCCAGTCGTAATGCGCCCGCTCCTCGTCGGTCTTCGCGCCGAGAAACTTGTAGGCCCCGTAGGCCGCCGCAATGGAGCCGCCGAAACAGATGTTGGCGATGAGCCGGTGGATGTTGATGGGCATCCACGTAAAGTTGTTGATGGCGTCCCAGGTACTGAGCAAATTCCCTTCCGTATCGATGCCGTTCGGGGAATTCATGAAGGTCAGCCAGGAATCGGCAATGAAGATGATGGCGATGCCGACCAGATTGAGGCCCAGGCCGAGCAAGAGGTGCAGCCACTTCGGCATCTTGCCCCATCCGTAATAATAACTGTACAGGAAAACGGCTTCGAGGAAGAAGACGCACGCGTACAGCATGAACGTCCAGTCGAAGATGGAGACCAGGTACTCCATCAATCGCGGGTACAGAATGAACAGGAAAAACGTGAGGAGGGCGCCGAGGCTGGCCGTAAAGGAGAAGGAGACGGACAACAGGCGCGTGAATTCGTACGCCAGGTCGTCGTAGCGCTTGTCGCCGTTGCGAAACCCGATGAACTCTATGGTGAGCGCGAACATCGGGACGGCGAGCACGAACGCGCCGAACATCAGGTGGAGCTGGGCGATGACCCACACGACGACGCGGCTGCCTACGACCGGAAAGGATCGGTATTCGACGGGGCCCGACGCGTCCTGGGCCCATGCGTCAGGCGCCCAAAACGCAACGAGCGCCATGCCGGCGAACATCAAGAAAAACAGGAGCGCCCGCCCTATAGGTACTCGGGACCATCTCCTCGCAAGCCACTTCATTCCGCGTGTCTTGTATTTCGTGGTAAAAAGGTAAGGTACTCTGGACAAAGAATACGCAACCGACGGCGAGAGTGCAAAAAATTAGGGAAATTTGCTATATTTCCGCAACAATATATGCGCCATCTACAAAATTTTTCGCCTTCGCATGCACTCCTTTACGCTCTCCCATACGATCCCGCGCGCCCAAACGACGGGCGCCCGCACCTTAGCGCATTTCCTGCGACCCGTGCTCCGCGGCATGATCTGCGCCTTGCTGGTCGCCGGGTTGTTCTTTGCGGCGGGGCCGGCGGGCCAGCCGGTCGAAGCCGCCTCCTCCACAGACGACCGCGCCAAACCAACGTTCGCCTCGGAGAGCTCCTCGCCAGCGGAGGCGAGCCGCAGGGCGCACGCCGTCCATGCCGTCGTAATCAACGAGATCAACTACAATGCGCCCAACGACGCCGAAAGCGGGGACTGGATAGAATTGTACAACGCCGGAACCGACGATGCGGACCTGACCGGATGGAAGTACTCCGACGAAGACGACGCCCACGTATTCACCTTTCCCGACGGAACGGTCCTGAAAAGCGGAGCATACCTTGTGGTTGCCCAGAACATAGCGGACTTCGCCGCCATCCACCCCGGCGTCTCCAATGTCGTGGGGGATGCGGACTTTGGCCTGGCGGGCGGCGGCGAACTGGTGCGTATCTTTGACGCATCGGGCGCCATAGCGGACTCGCTCACGTACGACGACAAGGCGCCCTGGCCCGAAGAGGCGGACGGCGGGGGCTACACGCTGGCGCTCGCCGACCCGACCTGCGACAACTATTTGCCCGAATGCTGGAAAGCGTCGCCGCAAATGCATGGTTCGCCGGGCGCGCCGAATTTTCCGACCATGACGTCGGTCGAACCTGTGGACGGAGAAATTCCTGCGGCCTTCGCGCTGGAGCAGAACTATCCGAATCCGTTCAATCCCTCCACGACGATTCGGTTTTCGCTCGAACAGGCGCAGGCCGTCACGCTGACGGTCTATGACATGCTGGGCCGCGAGGTCCGCGTGCTGGCGGACGGCGTGCAGCCGGCAGGCAACTACAGCGTTTCGCTCGACGGGGCGAATCTGGCCGGAGGCACGTACCTGTACGTCTTGCGCACCGGGCAGCACGTCTCTGCAAAAAAGATGACCTTGCTGAAGTAATTCCTTTCGGGATTCCCGAGAGTATCGACCACCCGGCGCGTGACGCTCGTCTCAGCGGCGGTTGCCGTACGCCCGCCTGGACATGGCGTCAGGGTATGCCTCGTAACCCCTGACGGGATTACGGGAAATTGATCGCCGTCAACCGGTTTCCGGCTCGGCCCCGAAACGCTCGGCGAGCAGGTAGCGATACAATCGCAGGGCGGACTGCTCCTCGTGCTCCTCCAGCCAGCGCCGGCTGGCCGGCGACAGCGCCATCGTCTCGCACGGTTCGTCGGCGGTTACGGAAGGCGCGTGCTCCTTCAGGGGATCAACCGGCCAGATCGCGTCGCCGGGACTGTACTGACGGCGACGCGCGCCGGCGGCTTCGCGGGAAGAAGCCCGCCCGGACACCAGAAGTTGCAACCCCTCGCGCTGCGCAGTCGGTCCTGCAATGGTTTCCCCCGTAGCGTAGCGGCGCGGATCCAGCCAGTTTTGAAGTTCGTCGATGAGTTCTTCGAAGCGAACCTGCCGGTTCAGGTGGCGCTCCAGATCGTCGGCGGCGCGCTCGAACAACGAAGCGCGTCGTTCGACGGACGCGCTCGCGTGCGCCTTCCAGGCTGCAATGACAAATTCCTCGCAGCGCTCCAGCGCGCCATCCGCATTCGGCTCAAACTGCAAGGCGGCCACGTCCGCAGGCGGCAGGTTGCGCTCCAGCCCGGCCCGCAACTGCGGCGTCGCAGCGCTCAAAACCACCCGCACCCCGCGCGTGTTCGCCGACCGAAAGAACCGTCCCAGCACATTCACCGCCGAGAAATCGAGGCCGGAAACGGCCGTAAAATCCAGCAACAGGCAGATCGGAGGCGAATCTCCCTTGAGCGTTTTCCCCAGATGATCGGCCAGGGGGCAGACGCTGCCGAAAAAGATGTAGCCCCGAAGCCGGTACGCAAGCACGCGCCTGCCTTCTTCCAGCAGGATTGCGCGATCGGGCACGGAACGCACCTTGCTGCTCCGGCGCTCGCGAGCCGTGAATCGGGATTCGATCGGGTCCACGCGGCTCAATCGCACGGCGAAGAACGCCAGCGTGGCCAGCATGCCTGCGCCCACGCCCTCGAACAACCCGAACGCGATGACCACGACGAAAATCAGCGCGATGACGCCGTACTCCGCCCAGGGAAGCCGCTTTCGGCTTCGCAGGAGCCCTTCGTCCAGCATGCTGACGCCCGCAAAGAACAGGATGCCGCCCACAAGCGGAACCGGAACCAGCTCCAGCATGCCATCGCCCAGAACCAACGCGAAACCAATGACGCTCGCAGCCACGACGCCGGTCAAGCGGGTGGAAGCGCCGAACAATCTGCTGCGTAGCGAGGCGGGCACAACCAGGCTCGCGATGGTTCCGCCGCCCAGCCCCGCCACGACGCTTGCCAGCCCGCTGGCCCGAAACTCGCGGTTCCAGTCCAGGTCCTCGTTCGCCGCCATTTCCAGGCCCGCAATATTCATGATCACGACGATAAGCGCGATCAGCATCAACATCAGCAGGGTCGGAATCTGCATGGCCATGGCGCCGAAATCCACATGCAGGAAATCGGCGGGCTTCAGCGCGGGCCAAAGGGCGCCGTCAAAGGTGCTCTTCAGGAGCAGATCCGCCTCTCGCGCTTCGACGCCGGAAATACCGAGCGCGCCGAGGACCACATGGTAGGCGCTGACGAAGAGCGCAACGCCCACCGGCAGAATGAGCGGATTGCCCCAGCGTTTTATGGCAAGGTACAAGGCGATCCCGAACGCCGCGCCGGGACCCCATCGCCACAGCATGGCGGGCTCCGCAAGCGCAGGAATCGTCCGCCAGTGCACCTCCGCATCCATCAGCGACATGGCCGACAGGCACACCACGCCGCCGATGCCCGCCACGAAACCGGCCGCCACTGGCCAGGGGATGAAGCGCACCAGGTTGGCGAGCCGGAATCGTCCGATCAGGAGGCAACATACGCCCGTAGCCACCGCGCCGAGCATGAGGACGCTCGCCGTGGTTACAAACAGCGCATCGCCTTCGGCGTCCATCGTGGAACCGACCAGGGCCATCGCAACCACCAGCGCGGGAGACAGTCCCGCAATCGCCCCGCGAAAGCCGCCGGCGAGCGCAATGACGAGGCACGCGGCGAAATTTCCGAACAGCACCAGGCCAACGCCCTGGGTAGAATACGGGGCCAGCGCTCCGGAAAATATGAAACTCCCGAAAGCAACCTGGGCGACAAGAAGGCCGAGGCCCGAAGTGAAACCCGACGCCAGCGCCGGAACCGTTTTCTCGGAAAGCATTTCGGGCCGCCGTATTGGCTTTAGGATGCTCTGACTAAGTCCGTGAAGATCAGCGCTTCCTTTATTTTACGGAAGCGATCTCACTCGTCCAGCCCTTCCTCCATGCTGTGGATCGTTTCTTTCCCCACATTGCCGAGATCCCCCCGAAAGGCCGTATCGAACAAGGTAAACGTAAGAAAAACCACCACAAAAAGAACCCCCAGCGTAAAGAACAGCGCATTGACCGACTTGTCGTACTTGAGCGCCATGAAAAACAGCACGACGAGCAACGCCTTGGTCCCGGCAATCGCAAGGGCCAGCGGGATGTTGAACACGCCGATATCGATTTGCGCCGTCAGCGCCGTCAGCGCGGTCAACGCCACCAGCGCGACGAAGACCTGCAGCAATGTTTTTCGCGGAGTAATATGGTGCCCTTTCATGCTCGCAAGACGCTCCGGCTTCCGGTTCGCCGCTAAATGAGATAAAGCAATGGGAAAAGAAATATCCAGATGATGTCCACGAGGTGCCAGTACAAACCGGTCAACTCCACCGGGGTATAGTACCCGCTATGGAAATGCCCGCGCATCGCGCGGACGCCCAGCCAGGTGAGCACGCCCATGCCGACCAGCACATGCACCCCGTGAATGCCCGTCATTACATAATAAATGCTGAAAAAGATGGGAACGATCCGCTGACCCATCTCCTCGTAGGCAAACTGTTCGCCGGGGAAAATGCCCAGATGGAATTTGTGCGTGTACTCGAAGTACTTCACCACCATGAAAACAGCGGCCAGCAGCACCGTAAGGAACAGGTTGATCACCAGCGCCCGTTGCTTGTTGGTCTGCGCCGCATGTATCGCCAGGGCCACCGTGAGCGAGGAGGCCAGCAGCACCACCGTATTCAGGCCGCCCATCCAGGGGTTCAGTTCGGTAGACGCCAGGGCAAACACCTCTGGATACCAGACGCGATACACGGCGTAGGCCACGAACATCCCGCTGAAAAGCAGGATTTCCGTGATGAGGAAAAGCCACATCCCCATCTTCGCCGCATCGAATTGCTGATCGGACGAAACGAAGTAATGCTTCAGATGCGCCGCAGCGCGCTCTGGTGCGGCCTGTTCTGCCGCGCTCGTATTGGCCATGATGCTTACGTCCGGTCCTGGTTCAGAGAGACGTCCGGCTGGGCGTCGGGCGCGGTCTCGTCCCGAGGCGCCGCAACAAGTTCGGGAATCCGGTCAAATTCATAGGGCCCCCGCGTGACGAACGGCGTCCGGTGGAAATTATGGGGATCCGGACGAACCCCCGTATGGGTCCACTCCAGCGTAGCCCCGCCCCATGGATTCGCGCTGGCCTTCGTGCCCCGGAAAAGAGACGCCAGCAAATAGAACGCCACGAGCAACAGACCCGCCCCCATGATCCACGAACCTATCGTCGAAAGTTGGTGCAGGAAGGTAAACTCGGGGAGATAATCGTTGTAGCGCCGGGGCATGCCGCGCGAACCCATCACGAGCTGCGTGAAAAAGGTCAGATTCAGCCCAATAAAAATCAAGACAACAGCAAGGCGCGCGGATGTCTCGTTATACAAGCGCCCCGTGATTTTCGGCCACCAGTAATGCAATCCGCCGAGCAACGCGATGACCGTCCCGCCCACCATCACATAATGAAAGTGCCCTACGACGTAGTAGGTATCGTGCAGGTGCACGTCCACGGCCAGCACGCCCACCATAATGCCTGTTACGCCCCCGATCGTAAACAACACCAGGAACGAAAGCGCATACAGCATCGGGGTTTTGAACGAAATGGACCCCTTGTACATGGTGGCGATCCAGTTGAACACCTTGATCCCCGACGGAATCCCGATCAGGTAGGTGATCAGTGAGAAAATAACCGAGGAGATGACGGACTGCCCAGCCACGAACATATGATGCCCCCATACCAGGAAGCCCAGCAACGCAATGGCCACGGAGGACAACGCAATGGCCATGTAGCCGTAGATGCGCTGCCTCGAAAACGTCGCAATCAACTCGGAAACGATCCCGAAACCCGGCAAAATCATGATGTACACCGCCGGATGCGAGTAGAACCAGAAAAAATGCTGAAACAGGATCGGATCGCCGCCAAGAGCGGGATCGAAAATGCCAATATGCAGGAGGCGCTCCAGGAAAAGCAGCAATACGGTAATGCCCAGCACCGGCGTGGCCAACACCTGCACGATGCTTGTCGAATAGATGCTCCAGACAAACAGCGGAAGGCGGTTCCACGTCATCCCCGGCGCGCGCATCTTGTGCACCGTAACAATGAAATTTATCCCCGTAAAAATAGAGGCGAACCCTGCAATAAAAACCGCCATGGTCAAAAACAGCACCGAGGGGCCCGTGCGGGCGGAGTAGGGCGTATAGAAGGTCCACCCCGTATCCACGCTGCCCGCCACCATCGCTACGAGGATGAGTACGACGCCCAACAGATACAGATAGTAGCTGGCCAGATTGAGCCGGGGAAACGCAACGTCTTTGGCGCCGAGATGCAGGGGCAGCAGAAAATTCCCCAGAAAACCGGGGATGGCGGGAATAATGAACCCGAACACCATGACGATGCCATGGAGCGAAAACAACTGGTTGTAGGCTTGGGCAGACAGAAAATCCTCGCCGGGCGCAAGCAGTTCGGTGCGCACCAGCAACGCAAAAACGCCCCCCAGCAGAAAGGCGACCCCCACCGTCACGGCATACAGAATGCCGATCCGCTTGTGGTCCACGGAAAGCAGCCACGATCCGATGCTTTTCGCATGGGTAATGTAGTCGCCGTGCCCGCCGTGCTCGTCGGCGTCCCGGGCTTGCGCCGCTTCGCTCCTGTCGATGTCTTCCGTCATGGATTCCGTCTATGCGTCTTCGATGTGCGCGCTGGCGCGCGCCGTTATTCCTGGTCCCGGATAAACGCGATCAGCGCCGACAATTCCCGGTCGCTGAGCCCCGTATACAAGGGCTGCATGATGTTTGGATACCCTTGCACGACCTGGGCGCCGGGATCGACGATGGATTCGCGCAGGTAGTCGTCGTCCACCACTACCGTGGACCCGTCGTCGAGCGTTTCGGTCTTGCCGTACAATCCTGTGAACGTGGGGCCGATGCCCGGCGTCCCGTCCACGCTATGGCATGCAGCACAAACCTGTTGCTGATACAACTGCGCGCCCAGTTCGGGTAGCGGGGTGTCCTCGTCCACGCCCGCCGAGGCCAGCCATGCCTCGAAATCCCCCTGCGAATGGGTGATCGCCGACGCCAGCATCACGGCATGCCCCGCGCCGCAATATTCCGTACAGTATATCTGAAACGTATCCACCCGCGTGGCCTCGAACCAGACGGACGAATAGCGATCCGGCAACACATCTTGCTTGACGCGAAACGCCGGCACGAAAAAACTGTGCAACACATCCTCGCTGCTCATTACCAGGCGTACGGGACGGTCTACGGGGACATGCAACTCGTTGGTCGAGACGGTCCCGGTAGGGTATTCGAAATCCCATTTCCACATGGCGCCGCGCACGTAAATCTCGTAGGCGTTCGGAGGCGCCACGCTCTGCTCGATAAACAACCGGAACCCCCAGTTGAACACGATCAGCACAAGAATGGTGGGCAAGACCACCCACGATATCTCCACCATCTTGCTCGGCTTCACGCGCACCGCAACCACGCCGGCCCGCCGCCGATAGCGATACGCCAGGTATACGATAGCCGCCACTACTCCCACAAAGAGAATAATGCTTGCCCACGTTACGAAGTAGAACAAGCTGTCGATGTCGGGCGACAGGGTCGACGCGCCATCGGGCAGCCAAAACGATCCGGTCATAGTTGCCGATTCCTTTTTTCCAGGCCGGGGCTATCTGGGGCGAACAGGGTCATGCGGCGTAGTGCGGGCGACGCCATGGGCGCGCGAAAAAGCGGTCGGGAGGTCATGTCGAAGGCGCGGACGCCGGCGCAGGCCATGCGTGCTGCGCCTCGCGCCGCCGCAACGCCACAAAAAACACCCCCAGCAGCAGCACGACGAGCGCGCCGCTGAACTTCATCAGGTTGGCGGCATGCAGCACATACGCGTTGGCGTTGCGGTCATATTGCATGCAATACAAAAGAATCCGATTGAGCGGCGAACCCGCGCGCCCCTCCGATACCTCAATGAGCGCCGCGCGCACATCCGAGGGCGCAAACTGTATGCCCGGCATGTACCGCAGCACGGCGCCCTCCCCGCTCAGAAAAATGAGCGTAAACGGATGGGCGTACTCCTGCGTGTCCTCCATCCAGGCATACCGAAACCCTACGGCTTCCGCAAGCGCCGCGATCGACGCTTCTTCTCCCGTAAGAAAATGCCATCCGTCCGCCGCCTCCGGCTTGCCCAGCATCTCCAGGTACATGGCCTTCCGCTCCGCAGCCAGCGCAGGCGTCTCCCTCGGGTTGAAACTCACCGCAAGCACCTCGAATTCATCGCCGGGCGTCCAGGGCATGTCCCGGAGCGTTTCGGTCAGCCCGTGCAGCACCATGTTGCACAATGTGGGGCACTCGTGATACATCAGCGTAAGCAATACGGGGCGCTTGCCGTCGAAGTACTGCCCGAGGGCCACCTCCTCTCCCGCTTCATTCCGAAAAACGAGGTCGAGCGACGGCTCGGCGCCGATCCGCTCGTCCAGGCCAATGCCTTCCATATGCGGGGGCAGCGCTACGGACGATTGCCCGAACGCCGCACGCGTCGCCATGCCCGACGTCGCCGTCAGGCATACGAGCCATACCCACAAAACCAGCGGGATTCGATATGACGCAACGGGGGCCTTCATCGCTATCGGTAGGCGGCCATGTACTCGGGTGCATAGAATTCCTCGGGGTAGACCGGGGCTTCGAGGGCCATCTGCTGCATGGCTCGTTCTATGGGAATGCGATACCTGTTCTCGGATCCGTCGATCGCCTCGTACCGAGTCAGGAGCATGGCGGCGTGCAAGCGCACTTCCTCCAGTTCGGGATAGACGCCCTGCTCCGCGGCGTCCGTCCACGCCGATTGCGCGGTCAGGTTCGTATACTGAAAAAGCGCAACGATCGCCAACGCAACGAGGAACGAGATCACAAGCACAAATCCGAGAATCTGCCCGGCTTCGATACCCTCTGGCTCGACCCTCGGACGATCCGTTTCTTCAACCCATTGCGCCCCTTCCGATATGTCCGTGGCATGCGACATGGTCCGCGTCAAGTGTTTTCGAAATGGAGCGATTTGTCCAGGCCGGGAGACCGAAAAGGAATCAGGCTATGCCGGGTGAGACGGTACATGAATGCGGCAAGAACGATCCCGAAGAGCCCCAGCCCGTTCGCAATATCCAGAAAATGAATGGTGGCGGCTTCGTAGTGCAGCACCGGCGCCGCCAGCCAGTGAATATCGAACCACTGCATCGCAAGCAGCCAGACGCAGAGGCCTGCAAGGAACAGCCGGGACCGCTTGGCGGCCCGGGACAACAAGAGCAAAAACGGCACGGCGAAATGCCCCACAAGCAATATCGCGGAATGCACTTCCCAGCCATGCTCCAGACGATGGCGATACCAGAGCGTTTCTTCCGGAATGTTGCCGTACCAGATCAGCATGTACTGGCTGAACGCGATGTACGCCCAGAACACCACGAAACCGAACGTCAGTTTGCCAAGGTCCTGATAGTGTTCCGTGGTCACCGTCCCCCGCAGGTGGCCGGTAGCCTGAAGCGTCATGGCGCACAACGCCAGCAAGGCATGAATCGACATGAAGGCGCCCGAAAACACGTAGACGCCGAAAATGGTCGAAAACCAGTGCGGGTCCAGCGACATCAGCAAGTCGTAACTTGCAAAGGAGGTGGTTACCGCACCCGCCGCAAGCCCGAGCGCGCTCACTTTCCGCTGACGAGCCGCAATGCCGGGGTCCCCCGTGGCGTCCTCAAGCAACGAATTGCGGTACAGATAGTACGCGACCAGGCTCCACACCAGAAAGTAGATCGCCAGGCGCACCAGGAAAAACGGAAGATTCAGATAGGGCGTCTTGCCTGCAAGGATCGGGTCGGAGGCCACGGCGTCCGCATGCGTCCAGTGGTACAGATCGTGCAGCCCGAAGAGCACGGGAATCCCCAGCACGGCCAATAGCGGAAACGTCCACAACAAGGCTTCGGCCATACGCCGCACCACGATGCTCCAGCGCGCCCTCGTCAAGTGCTGTATCAGCACGAAAAACATCGCGCCCAGCGCAATGGTCAGGCAAAATGCCCACCCGATCAGGTACGAAAAATAAAACTGATGCGCATCCGTCAGCCAGCCCGACAACCCCGTCGCAAGCCCGATCGCGCCGACCAGCAAGGGAATGCCCCACAAGCGCCAGTCCCCGGTATACCGAAACGCCTCCGGCGCATCGGCGCTCGTCGCCGCAAACGGATCCAGGACACGCTGGAAAATATGGTTCTTTTTCAGGGTCGCCATCGAGTCTATTCGTTGTCGCCGACTGCCGCGCCGCGGCGGATATCCTCAAGCAGCGCGGCGGGCACGTCGCTGCCGGGGGCATACTGGCTACGCTGGAGCGCCCGCATATAGGCCACGATAGCCCACCGGTCCGCCACAAGTATCTGTTGCGCATATCCGGGCATGGTGCGCACCCCATTCGCAACGACGTCATACAAGTAGCCGTCCGTAACGTCGCGCAACCGGTCGCTATGATAGGTCGGCGCCGGGGTATACCCGAACCCGCCCGTCGTCACGATGCCCTCGCCGTCGCCGGCGGCGCCATGGCACGGCGTACAGAAAATGTCGTACCGGGTTCGACCGTGCTCCAGCAGTTCAGGCGTCAGCGGAATGGGCATGACATCCGTATAACTCCCGTCGGCCTCCCGTCCCTCGTGATACCGAGTATCCTCGCGTAAAAATCCGCGGGCCACCGTGCCCGGCACCGGCGGCCGCATGGCGCGCCCGTCCGCAAAAAAGGCGTTCGCCTCCTGCGGATCGAACCGCTCCTGATAATCCATGTTCAGGTTCGGATGGATCGGCGCATGTTCATGCGTAGAGCCGCGGCAAGACGCCAGCAACAAGACTGCTGCAAAGGCCAGAACCGTTCCCCCTCGCTTCACGAGCATGATCCGGGCATGGTTCCTGGCGCGCGGCAAAACCGGTATGGTCGCATGCGGCGTCATGATTCTTCCGTAAGCAATTCCAGGTGATACCCGCCGAGGTCCGTCAGCAATTGCCGGGTTTCCTCAAGGTCGAAACGCTTGTCCGAGGCCGCAATATGCAGAAAAAACGCATCGTCGGTCGCCCGCGCAAAATTGCGGGAATAAAAAAGCGGATTATGCGGCCGCGGCAGCCCGTTCAGCACAAACATGCCCGCCACCGCGCCAAACGCCGAAAACAGCACCGTCAATTCGAAGATGATGGGAATCGACGGTTCGATGGCGAAAAACGGCTTGCCGCTGATGTTCAGCGGGTACGCCACGGCGCCCGTCCACCATTGCAACCAGTACGCCAGCGCAAACCCGGTAATTCCGCCGCCCAGCGTAAAGAACCCGACCAGCGAATTGCCCAGCCCCATGGCTTTGTCCATGCCATGAATCGGGAAGGGCGAATGCACGTCGAAATGCCGGTAGCCCGCCTCGCGCACCTTCGCCGCCGCATCCAACAGCGCCGAGGGATCGGCGAATTCGGCAAGCAACCCGTACACGGGCTCGCTTTCGTAGACGCCCATGGACGCCTTGATATCCGCAATCAGCTTCTTCATGACGATTCCTGGTCGTAAAAGTGCGGATCGGCTTGCGGCACAACCCCCTTGACCTCAGAGAGCGCCACCATCGGGGCAAACCTCAGGAAAAGCAAGAACAGGGTCAGAAACAGCCCGAACGACCCCGCAAACGTCATCACATCCACCCAGGTGGGCGTAAAATAGCCCCAACTCGACGGCAGATAATCGCGATGCAGCGAAATCACCGTAATCACGAAACGCTCGAACCACATGCCAATGTTCACAAGAATAGAAATAGCGAACATGAGCGGTACGTTCCGGCGCAGGCGCTTGAACCAGAACACCTGGGGAGCAAGGAGATTGCACGACATCATGATCCAGTAGGCCCATGCATACGGCCCCGTAGCCCGGTTAATAAAGGCATACTGTTCGTACCCGACCTGCGAATACCAGGCAATGAAAAATTCCGTGATGTACGCAAAACCCACCATCGACCCCGTAAGCAGGATGATGATGTTCATCTTCTCAAGATGGTTGAGCGTAATCAGGTCCTCGATGCCGTAGACCTTGCGGGCGATAACCATGAGCGTAACCACCATGGCGAACCCGGAAAAGATGGCCCCCGCCACGAAATACGGCGGAAAAATGGTCGTGTGCCATCCGGGCACGATGGATACGGCAAAGTCGAACGACACCACCGAGTGCACCGAAAGCACGAGCGGCGTGGCAAGTCCCGCCAGCAACAGGTACGCCTTTTCGTAGTTGCGCCAGTGCCGGTTGGAACCGGTCCATCCCATGGAAAATACGCCCAGCACGCGCTGCCGGATGAACGAGCGAGCCCGGTCGCGGAGCGTGGCCAGGTCCGGAATCAGCCCCACATACCAGAACATCAGCGAAACGATGAAATAACTCGACACCGCAAAAACGTCCCACAGCAGCGGGCTCTTGAATTGCGGCCACATGTCCATCTGGTTCGGGATCGGAAGGGTCCAGTAGATCACCCAGATGCGCCCCACGTGAATGGTCGGGAAAAGCAGGGCGCAAATCACGGCGAAAATCGTCATGGCCTCCGCCGCCCGGTTAATCGAGGTCCGCCAGCGCTGCCTGAACAAAAACAGAATCGCGGAAATCAGCGTGCCGGCATGTCCGATGCCGACCCAGAACACGAAATCGACGATGGGCCAGCCCCATCCCACCGGAACGTTGTTTCCCCAGACGCCCACGCCATTCCACACCTGGTAGGCGATCATGACCAGCAGGTTGAGCAGCAAGAGCGAAGAAATCCCGATGGCTATATACCAGCCGAGGGGCGGTTTCTTTTCCGCATGGCGGGCCACCAGTTCGGTGAGTTCGTGAAAACTCAGGTTGCCGGTAACCAGCGGCTGCTCGGTGCTATGGCTCGTCGAATGGCCCACTGCGATCAATAGAAAATTAGCCCTGAGGTTCGAGTTCGGGGTTCGGGTTCGTTACGCGCGCCAGGTACGAGGTGCGCGGCTTGACGGACAATTCGGCCAGCATTTCGTATCGACGCGGATTGGCGCGCGCCTTGGCCACCACGCTGTCCGGATCGTTCAGGTCGCCGAATGCAATGCTCTGCATGCCGCACGCTTGCTGGCACGCCGTCTGGACGTCGCCATCCCGAACCGCCCGATCCTCGAGGTTTGCGGCATGCTGCGCGCCCCGGACCCGCTGGATGCAATACGAGCATTTCTCCATGACGCCCCGGAAACGCACCGTCACGTTCGGGTTCTGCGCCATCTGCACCGTCTCCGGCAAGGTCTTCGTCCAGTTGAAGAAGCTGAACCGACGGACCTTGTAGGGGCAATTGTTGGAGCAGTACCGCGTGCCGATACAGCGGTTGTAGATCATCTGGTTCGTGCCGTCCGGGGAATGCACGGTCGCCGCCACGGGACACACCGCCTCGCACGGCGCGTTCTCGCAATGCATGCAGGGCACCGGCTGCACGACCATGGCCGGCTCGTCCGTATCCGCGCCATCCCCGGACACGAAATACCGGTCGATGCGCAGCCAGTGCATCTCGCGTCCGCGGCCTACCTCCTCCTTGCCCACCATCTGTATATTGTTCTCGCTGTTGCATGCGACCACGCAGGCATTGCAGCCCGTACACGTATTCAGGTCGATGACCATCCCCCACTGATTCGCGTAGTAGGGGTTTTCCGTGATGGCGGGTTGTTCGGAAGGATGTTGTTGCTGCCAGAGCGCAGGATAATCTTCCCAGTCCTCCTGTCCGTGCAGCGAAGGCACGGCATCCGGCGCAAACGTGGGGCGCTCCCTGAATTCCGAGAGCGTGGCCTTGCGGAAAAGCGGACGGCCTTCCATGTAGCCATGCTCCTGCGTCGTGGAAATCGTCCAGTCGTCGCCGGTCGCCCGCACCTCGGCGCCGACAAGTACGCGCCGCATATCTCCCCCAAGCAGTACGGCGACGTTCGATCCTACGCCGTTGGCGAGCGGGCCGTCGGCATAGATATCGGTATAATGATCCAGGTCGAAGAACCGGGCTTTCCTCGACGGACGATCCGTGGCGATGCGGCGCCCGTATCCCATGGTCAGATGCACGGAATAATCCGGCAAACCCGGTTGAATCCAGGCAGGCAACCGCACGCTTCGACCCTCCACGGAAATGTCCAGCACATCCACGACGTACTGTCCCTTGTGGTATTTCGCCGACACGCCCAGGCGCTCGGCCATGGCCGGAGAAATCAGCGCCACATTATCCCATACGATCTTCGTGACGGGATCGGGCAGCTCCATCATCCAGGCATTGTTGGCGAACGAACCGTCCAGCACCGTGGGATCGAGGCGAATGACCACTTCGATTTGCTCGGCGCCGGGAGCGGCAGGAGCGGCGACAACGAGGGAAGACGTCTCCGGCGCCAGCGCCGCCTCCAGATAGCCGCTGTCCGGCAAGAATCCGTCGTGCAATACCCGGCGCCACGCCGAGTCCGCCTCGCCGGACAGATAGGACGACCAATGCTCCCGCACCAGGTCGTATCCCGGGGTATCCACGCCCGTAGCAAGCAATCCCAGCACTTCCACATCGGATTTCGCCGCCTCGTACAGGGGCGCGATGAGCGGCTGTATGACCGAGAGCGTACCATCGTACGCCCGCCCGTCGCCCCAGGCTTCGAGGTAATGGGTTTGCGGAATATGCCAGTCCGCCGCCAGTCCAGTCTCGTCCAGATGCAACCCCAGATGCACCGTCTGCGCAACGCGGCCCATGCCGCCCGCAAAATCGAATTCGGGCGGCGCGCCGTACGCCGGATTGACCCCGAGGAGGAGCAGCAGGTCGATCTCGCCTGCGTGCATATCGCGGGCCAGCGCCGCAAAATGTTCGGGCTGCGACGATTCCGTCTCGTCGTCCGACGCCAGATAGGAGACGGTCGCGCCCACGGCGCCGAGCGCCTCGTTGATGGCCGCCGCCAGCGCATGGACTTCCGGCGATTGGGTATCCCCCGCCGTCACCACGGCGCGCGGGCCCGCCGCCTGCATGTCGCGAACCATGGCCTCCAGAAACGCATCCTCCGGGGCGTTCCCGCCCGAAGCGCTTGAAGCGCCGTCCACGCCGAGCCGGGCCGCCAGCGCGTGCGCAAAGGCTGGAATATCGCCGGAACGCAACCGCTTGCGATGATCGGCCATGCCCCCCGTAAGCGAATAGGCGCTCTCTACGACATACAATCTGCCGGGGGTGTCTTCTGGAGACGCCATCCGCCGGTTTTGGGCGTACTCCGCCGCATTGGACAACAAATTGATCTCGGTCGGCCCCAGAAAATCGCTGTCCAGGCTGACGATGACGTCCGCCTCGGAGAACCGGTATACGGGCCGCGCGATGCCGCCGGCCTCGGTCCGCAGCGCCATCCGGGACGGATCTGCGCCCTCGGGCGCATACGTCACCCAGTGCAGGGCCGGGAAACGCTCCGCAAGGCGTCCGCGAAGCGCCCGCATCGTGGGCGAGGAGGCGGGCGGCGCCACCACCCCGATCCGGGCGGCGCCATCGAGTTCCTGTACAAACCGGACGAATGCTCGCCATTCCGCGCCGACGCCCTCGCGCAGCATGCGCTGCGAGCGATCCGGATCGTACATATTCAGAATGGACGCCTGCTCGAATCCCCCGGACGCGCCCTCGGACGCGGGATGCTCCGGATTCCCTTCTATCTTCGTGGGACGGCCTTCGTGGCTGCGGACGAGGATCGGACGAAGCACCCCGCGGTACGGCATGCCCGTCGCGTAATACAGGGGCTCTCCCGGAACGATCTCCTCCGGCTGGCGCGTGTACGGAAGCACTTCCTCGACGGGGCGCCGACAAGCCGCCAGGCCGGCCATCGCCATGGAAGCGCCCATGATGCGCAAAAAATCCCTGCGGGACGAACCGCCCGGAGGATCGCTGGCGCCCGGCATGAACTCCCCGTCATGCAGGTCGCCGAGCTCCCCGCGGAGATCGGCGGCGCTGCGCCAGAACCGCTCTCGCGGCGCCGGCGTCGCTGCATTTTTCAGGACAGGAAGGTCGATCATGTCAATCTTGCGAAGGATTCGGGTACGAAATAAAATACTGTTAATAATGGCACGCAGAGCAATTCAGGGGAGGCTGGATGCCTTCCCGCGTTATGCGCTCCGCATTGCGTTCCATGAAATCTGCCGGGTGCGCATACCCCATCACGGTCACCGCTTCGTCCGGGCGCAACTGCTCTTCCGGGTTGCGGTGGCAATCAAGACACCACCCCATCGACAACGGCTCCACCTGGGATACGACATCCATCAGGTCTACCCGGCCATGGCATGTTTCGCACCCCACGCCGTTATTGACATGGGCGGCATGACTGAAATGCACGTAATCCGGCAAAAAATTGACCTTGATCCATGCTACCGGCGTATCTTCCGCCCAACTTTTACGCACCGGCTGCAGGGACAACGCTTGCGTCTGCACCTGCTCATGACAATTCATGCACGTTTCCGTGGGAGGCAGGTTCGCCTCGGCGACCCGTTCGACATTCGTATGGCAATACCGGCAATCCAGCCCCAGTTCGCCTGCGTGCAGCCGGTGGCTATAGGGCACAGGCTGCTCCGGGGCATAGCCCACGTCGGTGTACTCCGGCGAAAAGTAGTACCAGACAAAACCGACCAGGACTATTCCTCCTGCAAGCGCGCCGATCAGGGAAAGAATCGGCCATGCGTTGGCGCTTTTTGGAAAAAGCTGAGGCATGCGAATGAATGCAAACTGTATGAATCGGGCACATCCCGGGAAGCACGGACGAACCGGCCAACATATAAGGTACTACTTAAATTGAACCGGCTTGACGCTTTTCGATTGAATTTAGGATAAATTACGCCAAAATGCTTCGCCGGACACGCGCAGCCGCCTGCTCATCCATGGAAACAGCCCCTTCGCCCGCCGCCACAGACGATCGCCGCGCCCGCGCAATCGACCTTTCGGTCGTGATCGTCAATTATAATGTGCGGGATTTCCTCGAACAAACGCTCCGCTCTGTGTTCCGCGCACAGGCCGACCTGCGCATGGAGACGTTCGTGGTCGATAACAACTCGGTGGACGGCAGTCCAGCGATGGTGCGGACCCATTTCCCCGAAGTGCATCTCATAGCCAATGCAAACAATGCAGGCTTCAGCGTGGCGAATAATCAGGCGATCCGGCAGGCGCGCGGACGCTATGTGCTGGTGTTGAATCCAGACACCATCGTGCAGGAAAACACGCTCGTTACCCTCGTCCGCTTCCTGGACGAGCACCCGGACGCCGGCGCCGCGGGATGCAAGATATTGCATGCGGACGGAACGTTCGCCCTCGAAAGCCGCCGAGCCTTCCCCACGCCACGCGTCGCCTTTTTTCGCATGACCGGGCTGTCGGCGCTCTTTCCGCGCAGCCCGGTGTTCGGACGGTACAACATGACCCACCTTCCGGAAAACGAAACCGCCGAGGTAGACGCCTTGAGCGGATCGTGCATGATACTTCGACGAACCGCACTGAACGAGGCGGGCCTCTTCGACGAAGAATTTTTCATGTACGGGGAAGATATCGACCTGTGTTACCGCATCCAGCAGGCGCGCTGGAAAATATTTTACACCCCGGAAACGGAAATCATCCACTATAAAGGCCAGAGCACCCGGAAAAGCGAGTTGCGCTACGTGCGCCTTTTCTATGGGGCCATGCTGCGGTTTACGGAGAAACATTTCGAAAGCCGATATTCGAAGTTGCTGGCCCTGTTGCTGCGATGCGGAATCGTGCTCCGGGCCGGCATGTCCGTGGCGGCGAAATTCGGCCGCATCGCGGCCTGGCCCCTGCTGGATTTTTGTCTGGCGTACGCCGTCGCAGGGCTTCTGGGAACAGGCTATGCCTACCTGCTCGATACGCGCGTAGCGCCGCTTTTCTTTTCCGTCGTGGCGCCCAGCTACGGCCTCGGCTCCGTCGCCGGCGTCGCCGCCCTCGGAGGATACCGCCGCAAACATGTGTTCCGCGCCGTTCCCGGGGGCGTCCTGATGGGCCTTTTCTTCGTATCCGCGCTATCCTTTTTCGTAAAAACCATTGCCTTTTCGCGGCTGGTCGTGCTGGTTACCTGGCCCATGGCGGTCCTCGCCTGCTGGATCGTCCGGTGGATTCGCCTGCGGCGGAACGCAGAACCCGTGCATGGGCGCCGAGCCATCCTCGTGGGGCGGCGAAACGAAGCCTTGCGCCTGCGCCATATGCTGGCCCGACACCCGAAACCGCCCTTTTCCCTTGAAGGATTCGTTACGCCAGACGAGGACGCGCCTCGACCAGGCGGAAGCGATCCCGACCCGCTCGTGATCCCCGATCCCGCCGCATCGGCGTCCCGAAACGACGCGGAAAACGGCAGGCAAGGCGCGGAACACGCAACGCTGCCGCGGCTTGGCAGAACCGGGCAATTGCGCGATCTGGTCCGCCTCGGGAAGCTCCACGACGTCGTTTTCGCAGCCGCCACGCTTTCGAACCGGGATATTTTCCGATATATCCAGGAACTGCATGGGTTGAACGTACACCTCCGCATCCTTGCCGATGGACGCGACCATGTCATCGGAAGAACCTCGGTGGACGATCTTTCGATGGTCAATCTCGTAGAAACGGAGGGCGCCTTTGTGCGGGCCCGCCCGTCGCCCATCCGAACATTGCTGGAAAAAAGCATGGCGGCCATAGGCCTGGTCCTGCATCCCGCCCTGACGGCGGCGGCCCGCCTCGCCGGACCGCATTCGCTTCCGGCCCGCCTTGCGCGTAAAACGAAAAAATTTCCCGATATTCTGTTCGGACGCCGCGCCCTCGTTGGCTACGACGAAACCGCCGAATACCGCCCGCCGCCCGAATGGCGCCTCCGGCCCGGCGTGTTCGCCGTGGTGGATGCGGTCAATCTCCCCGAAGACGCCGTAGACGAACTGGACTCCGCATACTGGTTCTATGTCCGAAACCGGACCTTCTCCCTCGATTGGGATATTATCGTTCGATCGCTCAGAGACGACCACGGAATACGCGAATACATCACTCCATGACGTCATCTCCTCAATATCTTCTGGATTTTGAAAAACCCCTCGTGGAACTTGAGCAAAAGCTCGACGAAATGAGGGCGTTCGACGCCGAGGACGCGAAGATCGACCTGTCCCGGGAGATCGCTGCCCTGGAAGCCCGCGCCAACGAACTCCGCGCATCCATCTACCGCAATCTGACGCGGTGGCAGCGCGTACAGATCGCCCGACATCCGATGCGCCCGTACACGCTGGATTACATAGCGGGCATGACGGAGGACTTCGTGGAATTGCACGGCGACCGCCTGTACGGAGACGACCCCGCCATCGTGGGAGGATTTGCAAAATTCCGCGGCGCAGAATACGGCGGCGCAGATCGCTCCGTCATGATCATAGGGCATCAGAAAGGGCGCGACATGCAAAGCCGGAAGCACCGGCGCTTCGGCATGCCGAACCCGGAGGGATACCGCAAGGCGTTGCGGCTCATGCGGCTGGCGGCCAAGTTCAGGCGGCCGGTGATTACGCTGCTCGACACGCCCGGCGCATACCCCGGGCTGGAGGCGGAAGAGCGGGGGCAGGCAGAAGCCATCGCCAAAAACCTGCTGGAAATGGCGCGCTTGCCCGTGCCCATCGTGGTCGTGATTATCGGCGAAGGGGCCTCGGGCGGCGCGCTCGGCATTGGCATAGGGGATCGCATCCTGATGCTTGAAAATGCCTGGTATTCCGTGATTTCGCCCGAGAGTTGCTCGCAGATTCTGTGGCGGTCGTGGGATTACAAGGAAGACGCCGCGCAATCCCTGAAACTTACGGCCCCGGATTTGATCAAATTCGACGTCATTGACCGGATCGTCCGGGAGCCCGAGGGCGGCGCGCACCGCAATCCGTCGGATGCGATTCGCTACGCAGCCGAAGCCATTGAAGAAACGCTGGCGGAAATCGGCGGGACGCCCCCGGAAGACCTGATCGGAAAACGCATCGAAAAATTCGAACGCATGGGGAGCGTTCGGGTCGATGCATGACCGACGCCTGTCCGCAATGAACCCACTGCCCGAGTACATCTCCGAGGAAGCGCTGCAAAGATTTGTCCGGGACGCGCTCGCCGAGGACGTCGGCGCCGGAGACGTAACCACGGAAGCCGTCGTGGATGGCGCCCTGCACGCCGAGGGATGCTTTCTGGCGAAGGCGGACGGCGTGCTGGCGGGCCTGACCATGGCCGAATATGTTTTCTCGGCGGTGGACAGCCGGATCCGGTGCTCCTGGACGTACGAAGAGGGCGAATCCGTCCGGGCGGGGGCCACGTTCGGGGAGGCGAACGGACCCGCGCAGGGCTTGCTCGTGGCCGAACGCCTTGTCCTGAACCTGATGCAGCGCATGAGCGGTGTCGCCACGCATACGCGCCGCTTTGTACAGGCCGTTGAGGAATTTTCCGTACAGATCATGGATACGCGCAAAACGGCGCCGGGCCTGCGGCGGCTGGATAAATGGGCGGTCCGGCTGGGCGGCGGCGCAAACCACCGCCTCGGCCTCGACGACATGTTCCTCATCAAGGACAACCATATCGCCGCCGCCGGGGGGGTGACGCAAGCGCTTCGGGCGGCGGAGCGGCATCGTCGGAAACACGCCCTGTCGATCCCCATTGAGATCGAAACCCGCACCCTCGACGAGGTGCAGGAAACGCTGCGCGCAGGCGGCGCCGACCGCATCCTCCTGGACAATATGGTGGACCTCTCGGCGAGCGGAGAACCGGACGTATCCCGCCTCCGGGAAGCCATGGCGCTCCTGGGCGGACGCATCCCCGCCGAGGCGTCCGGCAACGTAACCCTCGACACGGTCCGGCTCATTGCAAAAACGGGGGTGCAGTATATTTCCTGCGGCGCCCTGACGCATTCCGTCGAGGCGCTGGATATTTCCTTGCGCCTGCGCGTCGCGTAGCCGGGGCTGTTTTCGTCCGCTATGCGGCGCAAACAGCATCCTTCTGCGCTACATTGTCATGAAAATGCACAACAATGCGCAAGGATGCACCAGGATGTAACCACATGGTAACGCACCGTATCGCATGGATCATCGTATGGACCCTCGCATGGACCGATCCGCACACGCTGCCCGGCCCCAGGCGCCAAACGCCCCGGTTCGATACGGGGGCGTCGAAGCCGGCGGCACGAAATTCGTGTGCGGCGTCGGAGACGCTTCGCTGACGCTGCTCGAACGGATCGAATTTCCCACCACGACGCCCGCCGAAACGCTCGCCCGGACCATCGACTTTTTTCGGTCCCGGGCCGAAAACGGCGCGTTGACCGCCGTGGGCGTCGGGTCCTTCGGGCCGGTAGACCCCCGTCCCGGCTCGCCCACCTGGGGCTACATCACCACCACGCCCAAGGCGGGATGGCGCCACACAGATTTTGCAGGACGCCTTGGTCGGGCGCTGGGCGTACCGGTCGGATTCGACACGGATACGAACGCCGCCGCGCTTGGAGAGGGCGCGCTGGGCGCCGCGCAGGGCTTGCATACGTTCGTCTACCTGAGCATCGGCACCGGCGTAGGCGGCGGCGCGCTTGTCGGCGGCGAACGCATCCATGGCTTGCTGCACCCGGAAATGGGACACATGAAGTTGCCCCGCGCCGAAGGCGACCATTTCGCGGGCGTGTGCCCCTTTCACGGCGATTGCCTCGAAGGCATGGCGTCCGGCCCCGCGCTGCACGCACGGGCAGGCGGTCCGCCGCATCGCCTGCCCCCCGACCACGAAATATGGACCCATACCACGCACTACCTCTCCGTGGCGCTGGCGAATATCACGTGCGTCCTGTCCCCGCAACGGATTATCCTCGGCGGGGGCGTCATGCATCAGCGGCATTTGTTTCCGCGCATCCGGCGGCGCGTACAACGCATCCTGGCCAACTACCTGCAAAGCCCGGAAATCATTACCCATACGGAAACGTTTATCGTCCCCCCGGGGCTGGAGGACAACGCCGGCGTGGTCGGTTCGCTGGCGCTGGCCCGCCTCGCCGCCGGAAATACCTGAGGGATGCACTGATCAAATCCACTGCAATCAGCGCTTTGCGTATGCACGTAGCGTTTGCGATAATTCCATCGGTAAAATCATCAAAAAACACGGCGTTTTGCGGCGTCGGAGTCGTGAGGCGCCCTTCGGGAGGCATGGAAGCGCCCTTCATTCAGCGTATTTTTGCAACTATGCTCGCCGGAAACCGAAACATTTCCCCGAAAGAACCATTTGAGAAAGAAACATGAACCAGCGGCGACGCCCGCCCCTTCCGCTCTCCCAACCTTCAGACCTCCCTTGCATGCGATAGCGCTACGGCAAAAGCATCTACAACGTAACGACGCAGCGTATATATGTTGCAAGAGCAAAGCCGGCTGTTTCAGCGCATCCTGTTCGCCGTCGATCTGGGCCTGATCGTCATCGGGTGGATTCTCGCTTGGCTCATTCGTTTCGAAGCGCTCTCCCGCATCGGGTTCATGCCCCCGCCCGAGTGGCTTCCCCTGTCCCGGTACCTCGCTTTTCTGCCGTGGGTGCTCATCGTGTCCATGGCGGCGTTCTGGTTTTCCGGCCTGTACGTCCCGGACCGCCTGCAACGCATGACGCATCTCGCGTTCAGCGTGGGCAAAGCGGTCATCATGGGGCTGATCGTGGTCACGGCCTCGCTCTCCTTCTACCGCGAGTTGTATTTCTCGCGGATGCATATGATGCTGTTCGGCGTCGCGACCCCGACGTTGATGGTGTTCGCCCGCCTCGCCCTGTATATGCTGCTCCGGCGCGCCCGGAAGCGGGGAAGGTACCTGCGGCGCGTCCTTATTCTGGGCGCGGGCGACGCCGGGCGCAAACTGGAAGAAGCCTTGCGGAAGTATCCCTGGATCGGGTTCCAGATTGCGGGCTTCCTGGACGACCACAAAAAAGATCAGGCGGACGTACTGGGCGGCGTCTCGGAGGCCGTGGCGGTCGTGGATCGTTTTCAGCAGGAAAATCGGCCCATAGATTATGTCTATATCGCCCTCCCCCTCACCGTGCTGCATCGCATCGAGCCCCTCGTCAACGAACTGTCCACCCGGCTGGCGCACGTCTGCCTTGTCCCGGACCTGTTTCACTTTGACATCGTGAATAGCCGGGTCACCAGTGTGGAAGGGTTGCCCATTATCCACCTGATCGACGAGGCGCCGCTGGAATTTGCGCGCATCACGAAACGCATTGTGGATGTGGGTTTCGCAGCGGCGGCGCTTGTGCTTCTGTCCCCGCTTATGGTATTGCTCGCCATCGGGGTGAAGTTGTCCTCGCCCGGCCCGGTGTTTTACAGGCAAAACCGGATGGGGCTGAACGGACGCACGTTCGACATGCTGAAATTCCGGTCCATGCCCGTGGACGCCGAAGCCGCTACCGGCGCCGTATGGGCGCAGGCGGGCGAAAAACGGGCCACTCGGCTGGGCGCATTCATGCGACGCACCTCGCTGGACGAATTGCCGCAATTCATCAATGTGCTCAAGGGGGATATGTCCGTCGTGGGGCCGCGGCCCGAACGTCCGGTGTTCATTGAGCAATTTCGGGGGCGCGTACCCCGCTACATGCTGCGGCACAAGGTCAAGGCGGGCATTACGGGCTGGGCGCAGGTCAACGGCTGGCGAGGCGACACGTCTATTGAAAAGCGCATCGAATACGACCTCTACTATATCCGAAACTGGTCCCTCCGCCTGGACGCCAAAATCATGATCATGACGCTCTGGTCGGGTTTCGTGCACAAAAATGCGTATTGAAGGAAGGGTGGCTGCGATTTGCCAGAAATACAAATACGGTTATATTTACGGATAGACTCCGTGCGATTCTCCGCCGAGGAAATTCCGCAGGGCCTTGCCGGCCGCACACCCCTCGCGATAGCCCTATGCATACGTAAGCACGACATTGCCGAAAAAGGTTCTGAAAATCGGCGTAGGACATCTGTTCGCTACGGGCAACCGACCCGGGCACGGCGAGATTTTTCATATCTCGGGGATGCGGTATTCGGCGGACAGCGCGCCGGAGGAAAAGGATTGGATTGTGAACCCCGGAAGCCCCCTTACGCGACGTCTCTACGATCAGAGCCGAATCAGCGAAAAAATTCTGGCGGACAAACCTTCCTGGGAGGAAGCAAAACCGGAAATCGTTTCCTTTTTCGCCAATCTGGATGTGCTTTTTGTATATGATCGGGAGAACCAGAAACAATGGTTTGCGAAGCATATCCTCGGCGCCAAATCTACGCGCCCCGTTCTGGTCGATTTGTTTGAAATGGCGCAGTTCTTTCTGCCGGATCAAGACATTCCAGGGGACGAAGCCCTGATCCAACGATTCGTCCCGGAGACCGAATGGCGCACAAACGATCCCCGATTGCCGCTGCTCGTACGCAGCCTCACCGGAGCATTGCCCGCCGGCGGGGTCCTGAAGAATATTCTGGACCAGATTCGCGCCGAATCGCAAGCACATTCGGGAAAACATCTCGTGTATACCTTGCTTCACAGAGCAGTAGGCCCAAAGAACGCCGCTGCGTTTCAGGATTTCTATGCCTTGTTTCAGGTGGCAGGCATGGCGCATCGAATCCGGTGGAATAAGGACTCCCTGTTCGCCAAACCCTATGGAGACACAGCGCCCCGGGAAATCCAGGATGCGGACTTCCCGAAAGACGCCGAGGTCAAAGGCGATGCGCGCAAACAAAAAAATTGGCTGACCCGGCAATGGACCACATTGCTGAGCGAAGAAGCAACGCAGGGCCTTGAATCCGTACCAACCGGGAAACGAATCGACTCGAAAAACCCTCCTCGCACGGCGAAGCCTGTCGTCAACACCAAGCGCGTAGACGATTTTTTCGACTGGTTGATCAAGAAAGAACACTTCCAGCCCCGACAGGAACAACGGGATTTCGCCCGCTTCTGCGTTGGAGCCATCAACAAGGGGGGAACGTACGCCATTGAGGCCGGAACAGGCACGGGCAAAACATTGGGATATCTGATACCGGCCTGCGAAGGCATCCGGCAACGACAAGGGATCGCCGAGAAGGAATCAGAGACCGCAAAGGATGCAGAGCATGCGGAGGTCGGAAAGGTCATTATCGCTACCGCCACGAAAAACTTGCAGGACCATCTTCTGGACAAGGAATGGCCGCGCCTTGCCCAAACCGGATCGCTCTATCAGGATGTCAAGGCAGCAACGCTCAAAGGCAAAGGCAACTTTCTCTGCATAACCGCCTTGGTGGATCTCTTTGCGGAACATTACCGACCAAAAGACGAGCCAACACTCATTGAAAACATATCGCAGGACGAGCGAATCCGGAAACGGCTTGCCTGGTTGTTTTTATTCCTGACGGTGATACGCAACAGGGGCGAAACGGAGAACATATCCTGGACATCTTTCCGATCCCGTTTCCCCGATCTGAAAGATTTCCTGGACGAAACGAAGGCAGACGTAGCCTGTACGCGCGACCTGTGCCGCATGGGCGCAGGCTGCATCTACCCCCGGCATTTGCAAAAAGCGCAAGAGGCGGATGTCGTAGTCACGAATCACTATAAACTGCCCCTGATGGATAGCCAGATACAGGCGCTTGGACATACGTGCCTGATCGACGAGGCGGACCAATTCCCGGACAACCTACGTAGCGCGGCCGCCGTCCGGCTTTCCCGGTACGATATTCATCGCTTTTTCCTGCAACGCATTCAGGGATCCGAAAAGCGCCGCGGATTCGCCGAAATTTTGCAAGATCGTTTTTCGAAACAATTAAAACGGAAGGGCGCTAAAAAACCTGATCAAGATACACAGAAGGACCTCGAAGGTGCAATAAAAGATATTTCACGTATCCTTGTGTCTTGCGAGGCTGTAGAACATTGTTCGAATGCTATTGAAAATATTCTTGGAAACAGCACTGCATTCAAAAAAAATTACAATTCCGACGAAAAACGTTGGGGTGATGTGGGACCTGTGGCCATCCAACATATACAAGAAAACATTGCTTCACTGACTGAACATTGCATAAAAATTGCTGAATATTGGGATAATTTGTCAAATCTTGGAATATATGAAAAATCAGATAATATGCAACAAAAACAAGAAAAAAAACGTATACTAAAGTATAGGCAGTATGCTAAGGAATTAGCAGAAAAGTCCCAGAGTATAAAAAACGATTATCCGTCGAGCGAATACGTGCATATTTGCTCTTTTGAATACGGTAAATATAGATACGCGAAGTGGGCCTTGGAAAAAATTCCGTACGACATTTCCGAAATAGTTCTAAAAACCTGCTGCGAGCCGTATGCAACGACGATGTTCACGTCGGCCACCTTGTTTGTAGACGATTCACTCGATTTGTTTTCTACCGAGCTGGGAGCGGAGTTTGGAGATGAGGCACAGAAGCGTATTGCATCGCCTTTCAGGTATACGGAGAATGTACGGGGGGTTGTCACTACGTCAATCCCAGCCTATGATTACCGTGCTCCCCGGGAAACGAAAATCCGTTGGCAGTGCCAGATTGCGGGCGCCATCGCGCGCCTCACCGTGGCCATGAATGGGCGCACGCTGGTTCTGTTCACCAGCACCGCGGAGATGAACGATATTTTCGGGCAAGTGCGGCCCATCCTGGAACAGCACGGCATCGAACCTTTGTTACAGAACGGAAGCAGTCTTGCCGAAATCAATGCGTTCCGAGCCACGGAGCAAAGCGTGCTCTTTGGCGTGGACCGCTTCTGGACTGGCGTAGATTTTCCAGACCGCACCCTTTCGCAAGTAATCGTGGTGCGATTGCCCAACCCAAGCCTTGGCAAGTCTATCATGAAACATCGGCTGAAAATCATGGGCAGGGATTTTTGGAACGAGTATTATCATCCCGCCTCCAAACTGAAATTACGACAAGGATTTGGACGCCTGATTCGCAAGGAAACAGACAAGGGCGTGTTCGTGGCGCTGGACCAACGGATTTGGTCGAACGAACATATGCGGGATCTGCAAAAGGCCCTGCCCATTCCCCTCCACCAACGTTCCACCGAACCCGACGAAATGGACTGGTTCATCAACGAGGGACTTGCGCACTTGGGTCTGAAATCGGAATTCCAGGGCCGCAACATAGACCTGCACACGATAACCCTGCCCGGCGAAACGTACCCTGCCTCAAGAAAAACGAACAGAAAGCCAAACAGAAAGACGTGACCAGCCCGACTGGACATAGCACCGCGGAGCGCTCTTGGTGCTCGGAACACTCGGAGCGCCAAGAGCGCTTGGGGTGCATTCGGATTATGTACCGAATCGTGCCCCGTACGCATCTTGCAGCCGATGTGCCCGCCCCGGTCGGATTTGCGCCCGGTCGCCACGCCAGCGCCTCGACGCGGAATCATGAACGAAACGGTCCATCGTCATGAGCTGGCTGATTGGATGGGTTGGTCCTGCGCCGGACGCCGATATACCCGAGGCGCACGACGCCCCGCGACACGGCGTACAGGAACCCGGGATATACGCCCAGACGGGCGGATTGGAACTAACCTGCGCGGGCGGGGCGCTGCCGGGCGGCGGCTCCTTTCTGGTCACGGGACTGGCGGTGCAGGCAGAAACCGTACTGACATGCGAAAACTGGGCCGAGCGACTGAATCCCCCGGATCCTCGCCTGCAGGACCTGGACGGCCACTTCGTAGCGTTCCGTTGGCGTTCGGGCTGCGCGGAGCTTTTCACGGACCCGCTGGGCGTGCGCACCGCATATCTGAAAGCATGGCAGGGCGGCACGCTGTTCTGCACGCGCCTGGACTGGCTGGCGAACATCGTCGGCGGGCTGGACATCGACTTTGCGGCGTTCGGGGCGCACTGGCTTCTGGCCAACCAACTCACCACGGAAAGCCAGGCGCACAACGTCCTGCGCCTCGGCCCGGGCGGTCATGCGGTCATGGAGCGCGGACAACTTCGGGTGACGGAACAGCCCTGGGAAAGCGAAATCCATCCCACCGACCCCGATGGGGACGCCTTCGCCGACGCCCTCTCCCGGACGATGCGCTGGAAAAGTCCGGTGGCGTGGAGCCTGGGCCTGTCCGGGGGGCTGGATTCGCGGTTGCTTCTGGCGCTGCATACCCCCGCCTCCACACACGTCTGGGGGCCGTCGGACCACCCCGATGTGGATATTTCGGGGCGCATTGCCCGTAGCGAAACACTGCGCCACCATGTTTTCTCGACCCCCGTTCCAACAGCGGACGAATGTCTTGCGCTCCTCCGCAAACGCATCGCGCATACGCAAGTCATTGCGCCGGCTTCGTCTGTAGCAAGCCTTGATTATTATGGCCGGCTGCACGCCATGGGGCTGGGCGTGATCGACGGCGGTTTTGGAGAAGTGGCGCGGCGGCAATTCATGAATCGCTTGCTGGCGAGGCGGGCATTTCGAGGGCCTTCGTCGCGCATCATGCAACAGCTGTCGGTTGGGCGAGCGCATATTTTTTCGCCGGAAATTGCGCACATCATGCACGACGGCGCACGGACGCAGATTGCGGCGCAGTGGGATGCGCTTCCACACGCAATGGACCCCGAAAATGCGGTCGATCTTCTGGGCGTACGCACGCGACTGCCGAATTTCTTTGGGCTGGAGCAAAATTACCTGGACGGACAAGCGGCGTGTTATATGCCTTTTGCGCAACCTTCGGTATTACATGCGCTGTTTCAAGTGCCGTTGGCGCAACGTCGCAACGGAAAACTTTTCCGCCGACTCATAAAGCATCGTCGCGCGTCGCTGGCAAGGCATCCGCTGGTCAAGGGAACGGTCACCTATCCCTATGGATTGGGCACGTACGGCGCCTATGCCGTATCGACCCTCAAAAAGCGTTTCGGACGGGCGTACAGCGACCCCCGGCCGCACCAGTTTCTGAACGCATTGAAACCATACATTCTGGACCTGACGGCCAGCGCCGAGGTACAAAACTATGCGCCCTACGACCCCGGGGCGGTGCGGGCGCTTGCCGAAGCATACTATCGTGGCGACCTGCGCCAGGCTTCGCACCTGGACTGGTGGCTGACATTCGAAATATGGCGTCAGGCGCTACGCGGATAGTGCATGCGCCGAAGCCAACCAACCAGACGAAAACCCCTTCTTGAGGCCATGCAGCACATCCGCGTATATATAGCCATTGCCGCGTTTGCTGCGACGACGTTGCTGGCAGCCTGTTCGCCCGAAGCGCCCGCACAGGAAGCGAACGAGGCATCCTCTTCTGAAACAGGCGTTTCCGCCGCCATGGATCGTCAAAAGCATGATCCCGCCTCGCCGGGCTGCCCGGAGCACAATCTCGCCGCACCCACCTCATCCTCCCTGGAGATACTGACGCACGATATACGCACCATCGTAACGGGGGTGAAATCTCCCGCGCAACAGGAAGCCCTCGCGCAAGCGGCCCGCCTCGCTCCGGGACACATGAACGACACCTTGCGCACCATACTCGTCGATGCGGCGGCGTTCGTCAACTACTTGCAAGTAATACATGCAAGAAGCGAACGCACGGACGCCCGCCTGGACAGTTTTTCCCGACTTTTGTTATGTGCTTTACAGCCGCATTTTTCCCAGGAAGAACTGACAGCGGACATTCTTTCTATTAATGCTCAAGATGAACAAGGTCACTTCCTTCCCAACAATCAAGCGCGCCACGAAACAGCAGCCTGGCTGGCCATGCATATTCCTCCCGAGGAAATGGAAGAAAAACTGCTGCAAGCCGTCATGAAAGGCATCGCTAATATCGGCGACGGATGGTATCCCATGTATACGACAAGAACATTCCTTTTGGAAACATTGATACATCAAACCCCCGGGGGCCTGGATAGGCTCGCAGCAAATCTTGAAGGAACACTCAGGCCCGGTATCCTGGACTACCATGAGATGGGCGCCTTGAAAAGGTTTGTTCAGCACGAACTTCACTTCCGCTCGCAGCCACCGTATATTCCCTCGCCTCTGCCCGAACCAGAAATCACGTCGTTCTCGCAGGATGAACTTCTGGCGGCGATACAAGCCATTGCCAAAGGACATATGGAAGAACGGCAGCGGCAGGCCGTAGAGCAGGTGCAGAACATGGCTGAAACGGATCCGACGCAGATAGGAGACACGCTACGCAAGGCGGTCTTAGAGGCCTACTTTCCTATGTACATGGAAAAGCCAAGCCCGTACGCTCCGGGCGTCAATGCCTGGTATGAATTACGGTATGCCCTCAGAAGAACTATGGTAGCCGTTGGAAACGCCGAAACCGTCAAACGTTTCGTAGAACTGGAGGCATACAAAACTGAATGCGGCGTGTCGGACAGCGAATATCTTTTCAAAAAATTTCCCGACCAAAGCATTCCATGGATAATCGAATCCATCTCCCGACCGGAAATACAACCTAAAAAAAAGACAGACGCACTGGAAATGCTAACCGCAATAGTCATTGATTACAAGCAAGGTTTGCTGGATATGTCACACGATAGCAGAAACCTTTTGATCGATATGACCCGACGTTTTCTGGAAGAAGACGGCACAGGAATCTGGCTCGCCGTGGTGCTGGACGACCCGGGCTTGATAGCCTTCCTTGAAGACCTGGGGACAAACCCGAACAAGGTGGCTGCCCTTGGCATTCCCCAGGAAGACATACAACGTATGCAGGAATATATCAATAGTTCGTTGAACCAGCGACCCTTTATGGGATACAGCGATTGTTAGGTGGTTTTATCTTCCCGCCTCGCCATGCACTCGCTCGCCGCTTCCCATTCGGCGTACGCCGCCTCCAGGTCTTCCTGCATCCGGTCGTACCCGGCGCGCAACGTACGGACCAGCGCGCCGTTCCGGTAGGTATCCGGGGCCGCCATCTGGTCCTGAATTTCCTGAAAAGCCCGCTCCTTTTCCGCAATGTCCCGCTCCAGACGATCGCAATACGCACGCAACTGATGGGCGGTCATCGCCTCGGGATCGACCGCGTTCCCCCTTTTCATGGCCCGGTGCAAGCGATTGCGCTCTTCGGCTTCCCGTCGTTTTTGCTCCTTGGAGCGCGGACCTCCAGAACCTTTCCCGGAAGCGCCAGACGGACGCTTTCGGGACGCCTTCGCCGCCGGAACGTGCTCTGCCTGCTCCGGTGCGCCGAACGCCATCCGCTCCCTGTTTTCGGAATAATTGCCGATGAACGCGCGCACCTCGCCCCCCGCGGCGTACCAGACGCGGTTGGCCACCTGATCCAGAAAATGCCGGTCGTGGCTGATCACGACAAAGGCCCCGGCATACTGCCGCAACGCCTCGACCAGCACCGGAATAGACGCTGCGTCCAGGTGGTTCGTCGGCTCGTCGAGGATCAGAAAGTTGGACGGGTGGAGCAGCGTGCGGGCCAGGGCCACGCGGCTCTTTTCCCCCCCGGACAACACGCGGATGCGTTTGAACACATCGTCTCCGGTAAACAGAAAAGCCCCCAGCACGGAGCGCAGTTGGCCGTCGGTTTTGTCCCCGGCGGCGCGGCGCAGGGATTCGAGCATCGTATCCGCAGGCTCCAGCATTTCCGCCTGATGCTGGGCGAAAAAGGCGTGTTGCACGCGGTAGCCCAACGTATGCTTACCCTCGAACGGCTCGGTCCCGTGAAGCATGCGCGCCAGGGTGGATTTGCCTGCTCCGTTCTTCCCGATCAGCGCGATTTTGTCCCCGCGCTCAATCGCAAGCGGCCCAGCGTCCCTGAAAACGCGGATGGGGCCCTCATCGGTCGAGTAGGTTTTGGAAAACGGGCTTAATTCGAGCACAACGCGCCCGGACCTTGGCGGCTCCGGAAAACGGATGCGGACCGCCGCCTCCTCGGACGGAGCCGGGGGAATGCGCTCCAGGCGCTCCAGCATCTTGATGCGGCTCTGCACCTGCTTCGCCTTGGACGCCTTGTACCGGAAACGCTCGATGAACCGCTCGGTCGCCGTGATTTCCCGTTGCTGATTCTCGTACGCAGCCTGCTGCAGAACGCGCCGCTCCACGCGTTCCCGGAGATAAAAACTGTAATTGCCTGCATAGAAATGGATGCGTCCCTGCGTCAGTTCGGCAATGGAGGTCGCCATCCGATCCAGAAAATACCGGTCGTGGGAGACGATAACCACCGTGCCTTCGTAGCCTTTCAGGTGGCTCTCCAGCCAGTCGATGCTTTCGATATCAAGATGGTTGGTCGGCTCGTCCAGAAGCAGATAGTCCGGTTGCCGGAGCAGCAGCCGGGCCAGCATCGCCCGCATGCGCCATCCCCCCGAAAACGACTTGACCGGGCGCTCCATGTCTTCGGCGGCGAATCCGAGACCGGCAAGCACCGCCTCCGCCTTCGGACGGGCCAGATGGGCTTCGTGCATGGACAGCGACGCATGAATGCGGTCCAGCGCCTGAAGCCGCCCGGCGTATTCCGCGCTCTCGTGGTCCGGCAAGGTCTCCAGTTCGGCCACGAGTTGCGCCTCCTCGTTCTGCAGCTCCCGAAGGTCTGGAAATCCTTTCAACGCCTCGTCGAGAATGGAGGCCTCGGAATCCAGCGCCTGCACATCCTGCTCCAGGTATCCAATGGACGTGCGGGCGCCAATGGCCAGCCGCCCCTCGTCCGGCTCCGCAAGCCCTTCGATAAGCCGAAGCATGGTGGTTTTGCCCGCCCCATTCTTCCCGACGAGGCCAATCCGCTCTCCGGGGGGGATACCCCACGACAACCGGTCGAAAAGGACCTGATCGCCGAAACGAAGCGATATGTCGTGCAGCTGGATCATGGGGCAATGGAACGTCGCGGGAAGATACGAAAGCCGCCGCATTCTTCGGCAATATGTCAATTTCTCCCAAAATGCGCATGCGGGAGGATCTATTACAAGATTTTTCGTACATTTACACTTGGCAATTTATGTAACCATTTGATACTTGAGCAGGGACCTTGTAATCTGACCAAATTGGCGTACGCCCTCGGATAGACCTAATGATTCCTGTGCCCGGTGCAAGACCAAATGCTTGAAGATGCATTACTTTACAATGATTCATCTTCGTAAATTTCTTGTATTACTTTGTTTTTTATTCTTTCCATTTCTTTTTGATCCTCTTCATTATCTCCAACCAATATCCTTGGGCTTATCATTTCTGCTGCTACGTAAAAATATATCATTGATGTATGTGATATTTTTTCTATTTCCTGTACTATATCTATAACGTCTTCCCATTTTTTGATCACATTATCCCAATCTTCGTTATTTGTTTTTGAAGCATTCTCTTCAGCTTCTTTTATTTTTTGTTTATACATATCAATGGCTTCTCTGGATTCTTTTGCATTTTGTCCATTTGCTGCTCCAAGTAGTTTGAATATTTCAGCTTCTCTTTTTGTTAATTTAGTATTTGATCCAGTACTTTTATTATAGGCAGTTTCTGTTCTTTTTTGAATTTTTTTGATGTTCGATATTATTTTCATTTGTGCTTTGTTATTTTTTTTCAATTCTTTAACTTCTTCACTGTCAATACTTGCTTGTATCCATACATTATTTGCTTCTATTTTAAGTGTTGCTTCCTGAATGTATAAATTGTATAATTCCCTTCTGTTCTCAAATGCTTTTGCGGCAATTTTTTCCGTTTGTCCATATGTATTTATATTTGGAACAAAAAACAATATAAAACATATCACTATTTTTTCATAGTTCATGTTGAAAAATCTTTTTAAGGAGCATCTTTTATGAGGCCCATCTATGCGAATTGAGTATATATTTTCATGACGATTATATTTTTTCTCTATGTGGCACACAGGGCATCTGCATGGATGTGTTAGGTCAGAGTGTTATATAACTTGTTAGGCATTTCTAAGGTTCCGGGGGATGAACGCCTCTCTTGGTAAGAAGTCGTATCGACATATCTTTGTCTGCCTCGCCTATGGAAAACCAAGGAGAGACGCCCGCACGACCCATCCAGGCATCCGCAACCTGAATCCAGGCCCCATCACGCCCCAATCCTCAAATGCCCCGGAAACGCTCCAGCAATTCGTAGCGCCTTCGGTGCAGAACGTGCGTAATGAGCCGAAGCCAGCGAGCGTGAAAGAAAAGACCCGCCAGGCCCAGCACGGCCATCGCCGGAAACACGATCTCCCGGGTTTGCGAAAAGAAACCCACAGAAACGATGAGCGCCACGCTCAATACGACCAACAACCAGAATACGGGCACGATCCACCGATACGGAACCGCCTCTTTGGAAACAGGAGCTTCGCGGTACGGATCGCCATGCCCCACATCGCGAAATCTGAGATTCATGTCTATGCGCGCGCCCGACATAAAAGACGTGGCGGCAAACGCCAGCAAATAATTGACTACCCCTAAAACATACAGGAACGAAGCGCCGATCATAGAAAGGTCGCCATCTCCCCGAACAAGCGTGGATGCAATGATCAAAAGCCCGAAAAAAAGCACGACGCACAGGTGTAGCACGTATACGATAATTCGGGCAACGTCGCTTTCCGATACGGGCCTTGCCAGCAACCCCTCATAGAATGTGCTTCTCCAGGAAAGCGTGGACAACAATGGGGCCGTCATCATAACATACATCAGAAACGACCCGTCGGGCGAATTATACAATGCATATCGCAATGCGCCCAACAACGCGAAACAACCGTAAAATATCAACAGCAGCCGAGGGCGGCGATTCCGCAGGAAGAGTTTCCACTCCACGGACAGAAGCGCCTGCCACAATCCCCGAGGGGCTGGCGGGTGCGCAACGCGTGATTCCTTTTGTACAAACGACATAGCCATAATCTGGTCCTCGCAAATAACACAGGTGACCGCCCGCAGCACCTTACACCGCCACCGACCGGGCAAAGAATCGTTCCAGTTCCTTCAGGGTCTCGTCCGAAATCAGTTCGTCTCGCTCGATGCGCCCTTGGTGCAGCAGTAAAATGCGCTCGCAGGCGTCCGTAACATGCCCCAGGTCGTGGCTGGAAACCAGAATCGTCGCGTTCGTCTCCTTCGACGTCTCAGCCAGAATCTGCTGCAAGGCGTACTGCGACGTGGGGTCCAGGTTGGCGAACGGTTCGTCCAGCACGAGCACGGAGGGCTTCACCAGCAACGCCGCCAATAGCCCCACCTTCTTTCTGTTGCCCGCCGAAAGGTCGCGGATCAACTTGCCCGTACCCAGCACCTCCTCCGTAAACAGGTTCGCGTACCGGCGCTCAGCCTCCTCAATCTCCTCCAGAGACAGGCCGTACGCCTTCCCGACGAAACTGAAATATTCCTCCGGGTTCAGAAAATCGATCAGGAAACCCTCGTCCAGGTACGAACCGGTGTGCGACTTCCAGCCGGTGGTCTTGTCCACCCGCTCGCCGCCGAGCAACACATGCCCCTTCGTAGCCTGCACAAGGTCCAGCGCCAGGCGAAGCATGGTGGTCTTGCCCGTCCCGTTGTTCCCCACAAGGCCCACCACCTGACCAGAGGGTATCTCCAGGTGCGGTACGTCTACGGCCACAAGATCGCCGTATTGCTTGACAAGGTCTTTCAGAATGATCTGCATGGCGCAAACGAGGGAAAAGAGGACAAAACGCTCCAGTCGGGAAGAAACCAGACGCAAAACCCACCGCCAGGTTCCACTATCCTATCCGAAACCGCCCCATGATAATGTACCGCCGCGCTCGCAGGAGGCGGGCGAGGAGCCTTGTCAACCAGGGCTGCAAACACAGGCCCGCCAGGCCCAGTACGCACAGCGTCACCCCAAGCCATACGCCAGACACAAATTGCACCATAGGATACATGACAGGAGACACAAGTACAAGCACCAGTACTATATTCATGAGGATAGCCTGTGCATTTACAAAGACAGTCAACGAAGTATTAAGATCCATCATACCGGCATTGAGCGGACGAGGAACAGGAAATAAAACATTCAATAATAGCGCCGAATAATACAAAATTCCCATGCCGAATAACAAAATTCCTTGCATAATAATCCATTCAAAAAACACCACGCCATCGAACAAAAGAGCACTACACATGATCGACACTATAAAAACGAATACAAACATCAATAGGCATCGATGAAACATTGACAAAAGCGTCCGTAATAGCGTTTTTTCAGATATGGGCCAAACATTCAGGCCATCGTAAAAAGAATATCTGAAATCCAGTGCGGAAACAAAATACATCAAGGGATAGATGAACAAAAAAAAGGAGCATAAATTCTATGAAATGCCCGCCGGTAATTTCTATTTCCCCGCTCAGCCCGCCAAGGAACCATGCCGCAACAAGCATGACGCCCATGGAGGTTGTCGCCAGAAATCGGGGCTGCCTGTTTCTCAGCATCAGTTTCCATTCGAAGGAAAGCAATTCCGCTGTCAGTTTTCGGGGTTTTCTCCTGTAGAGAAACGCCTTTCTGTTTCTAAATAAGCGAGGCGCCGTCGAAGCATCTATGTACAGACTCCGACGTATTCTTCGCGTGGCTTCATAGAACAGGCATGTCGCCAGAAAAACCAGCAGCATGAGCGGCCAGACGGCCCCTTCGGCAGCGGCATGGAAAAGCACCGTGGAAGCCTTGGATAACAGGTGTGCATCGTATCCCCATTCGAGCGCCGCCAACACGGCAACGCAGAACCATCCCCCCAGAATCTCCAGAAATCCCCGCTCTCGCCAGGAACGCAGAATGTTCGTTGCAAAGTACATGCATGCGCACGCGAGACACAACGCCAGCAGCCAGTTCCAGGCAAACGCAATATCCTGGAGATACAGATTTTTGACCCAAAACCCTGCAATGAACGCCAGAACGAACAGGTTTAATTTACTGAACAGCATAACAAGCTGGCGAAAAAACGCCAGCGTCCGACGGGGCGCCGGGGTGGTCAGATACGGAAAAAGATGTACGTACGCCTTGCCTCGGAACAACATGCCATTGACAAAACCCCACGCCATAAGCACCGGCAACAAGACCGGGTTCATGCGAGCAAGCAAATCGACAGAGTGGTCGATCTCCAGAATTCGCACGACGGAAAATCCCATATAAAAGGCGTACAAAAAGACCGGCGCCCAGAAGCACAACGCCATAAGCAGATTGCCCCCCAGAATCCATGCTCCGAACGGAGACCGCAGGGTCCGCTTCAGGTAATTCGAGGCTAACGAACGGACAAGCATACCCTCACCCCTTCCGAAATTCCTCCATCACGATATAGCGCTTTGCGTGCAGTCTTTTTACGGCGCCGTCGATCCACCAGCGGCGCCAAAGCAGCGCCGCCAGCCCCAGCGCCGCAATCGCTACGCCGCCCGAAAACCGCCCCGGCAGAAGCAATACGAGCAAAGCAGGCAGCGCCATAGCCGGCAGCGCATAAAGCGCCCCAATCCACGAATTTCGATCCCACTGAGCGGCAACGACGCCAAAAACCTGGCCGTTGAGGTCAATGCGCTTGGCGTCCATACTCCATATCCAGGGAATAAGATATTTTAACCCTAAACCATACAAAAACATACATCCCACAAAAAACAGCATCCAGAATTTCTGCGTAGCCACAAAAATGACCGCCAAAAGGCCAAAGCACCCCAACAAGGCTATATTGGCAATATAAAAACTGACGTTGACCATGGAGCGGGCAGACACAGGCCGCGACATCAGACCATCATAGAAGATACTCTTAAAATTAAAGGCCGCCATAAAAAATTGTAAACAGCCTATCATGGGCATCATCAGCCCCGCGATCACAACCAACTTGGGTAAGTCGGACGTAGTCACAACAAACCAGCTGCCGAACGCAATAAAATAGGCGCTCAGGAACATCATCATCTTCGGACGCTTGTTCCGCCAGATCAACTTCCACTCGAAAGCCAGCATCCCGTCGGCGAACGAATGCCTCAGGTTCTTCCCGACCGCTTTCGTGCGCGACGCAGACAATATCCTGTTGTCTACGTACAGCGCGCGGACAACCTGCCCGGTGGATACGTACAACGCCGCCCCGCCCGCAACAAGCGCCGCCGCCAGCGGCCAGAAGGCGCCCTCCAGCGCGGCCCCGAACCACGCCATGGAAAGGCCCGACAAGGTTACCATATCGTACCGCCACTCCAGGACCGCCAGCCCCACGACGACAAGGAGCGTGCAAACCATAGGCAGATACTGCCGCCCGATAGACATCCGCAACAGGTTCGCCAGAAAATGAAAGCCTGCGGACAACGCCAGAAACAGCAACATCCAGGACCACGCAAAGGAAATGCCCGGCCACAGGAAATTGCTGGCCCAAAACAGCGCGACAAACAGAAACGGCGCCAGATTAAAGGGCCCGATAATGCTTATCGCCTGATAAAAGAGCGCAACCTTCCTTCGCCCTATCGGGGTCGGAAGATACGGAAACAGCGGCAGGGCGATCTGGGGCCGCAAAAGCACATCAAGGGCGCTCCATGCAATAAGGAAATACAGGGCGAACCGGCTGGCGAGCGCAGGCACGTCCACGCCAACGAGTACCTCCTCGAACAAGAGGCCGCTAAACAACCCGCCTGCGAGCGCATACAGATACATCGGCAGCCATACGAAAAGGATCATCAGAACCTTGACCGCCAGTTTCATCTCCCCGAAACGGGAGCGGCGAATGCTTTGCAGGTAATTCGAAGCGAGGGAACGGATCAGCACGGTACGAACAGGTTTGGCGCTTCGGACGGCGGTTAGGGTTCAAAAAGCCGACCATCCGACGCGAAGTATGTACGAATGGATTTTCTGGACAAGGGCTCATGGATCTTCTGACTCCGCAGGCTCCTCCGGGTACAACACGAATTTCGCATACCGATCCTCGCGCAAGTACCGGTTTGCGGCTTCCTGGACCTGCTCCGCCGTCCACCCCTCGATCAGATCGTACGAGGGGATCAGCGTCAGATCGCGCCCCTGCTGATCCATCCCTTCTATCCGGCCAAGCCAGTAGCCGTTTTCGCGCAGGTTCGTCTCCTTGGACCGCCGCTGCGATTCGCGCACCTTGTCTACGGTTTCCGCATCGGGTCCGTCGGCCTTTATCCGCCCGATTTCCTCGAATACGACCTCCGCCAGCTCCTCGGCCCGCTCCGGCGCCGAGCCAAAGTTGATCGTGACGGAATATTCCTCGTCCGGGCGGTATGTCAGCGAGCTGCCCACGCCCACGCCATACGTTCCGCCCAGGTCCTCCCGCAACAATTCGCGGAGCCGGATTTCCAGCACGCTGGCCAGCGCCCCGAGCGCTATCGATTCTTCGGGAGAATACGCCCCTTCGCCCGCAAAAACGATCTGCGTCCGGCTTTGCGGCTCCATGCCCTTGTACACCGCCTTTTCGATCACGCCGGGCGGCGGATCCACGCCCAGATCGCGCCAGGTTTCCTCACGGCCCAGGTTCGGCAGCGCCCCAAGATACCGCTCCGCCAGCGGACGGATTCCCTCCAGATCGAAGGCGCCCACGAAATAGAACGTGAAGTCGCTCGCGTCCGCAAAGCGATCCAGATAAAAGTCGAAGGCCCGGTCCAGATCAATCTCTTCAAGCAGTTCCCGGGTAAACGGCCTCGACGCCCGCGGATGCCCCTGCGTCATCGCGACCCGAATCGTATCCGAGAACGCCACATTGGGATTGGCCTCCCGATTCGCCAGCACCCCGGCCATGAGCGCCTTGTACGCCTCGAACGCCGTCTCGTCCTTGCGCGGCGCCGTGAAATACAAATACACCAGTTGGAACGCGGTCTCCAGGTCTTCGGGCGACGCATACCCGCTGACGCCCTCGCTCAGCGACCCCAGGCCGGGCGAAACGCCCACCGCCTTGCCCGCCAGTTTCTTTTCCAGCGCCGTATCGTCGAAGGCGCCCACGCCGGAGCGCGCCACAAAGGTAGCCGCCCGGTTCGTGCTTACATAATGTTCGTCGGCGCCCAAAGACGACCCGCCCGGACTGGTTGCCGAGAACTGCACTTCGTCGTCCTTGAAGTCGGTGGGTTTGAGGAGCACGCGCACGCCATTCCCGAGGGTCCAGATCGTAATGCCCACCTCCTCCACGGTCTCCTCGGCCACCACCGGAGAACCCTCCGGCGTCGCCGGCAAAAGCGGCGCATCGACCACCGCATCGTCGTAGGGGTCGATGTCCGCCTCGGCAACCGCCTCGAACAGCGCACTCAGATCGTCCTCGCCGGGCGTCTCCAGGCCTTCCTTTTCGGGACCGCTCGCCAGCACCACGCGCCCCTCTTCCGCCAACCATTGTCCCGCGAATGCATTCGTTTCCTCCAGCGTAATGCCGGGCAGCAGCGCCTCCGCCAGGCCCACCTCCGTTTCAATGTCCGGGTACGGGTAATCCTGCAGAAACACCTGCACGTATCCGCTCGCCAGCCCGCCCGATTCCTGATTTTCCCGCTCCGCAAGGCGCTGTTCGTAGCCTCGCATCACATCGGCCTTCTGCCGATCGAATTCCGTGGCCGTAAACCCGTGCCGGACCACGCGCTCCGCCTCGGTAAGCAACGCGCGCAACCCGGTCTCGAGGCCGCCCTCCGAAACGATTGCAACCAGCTGATACGCATCAATGACCCGCACAAAACCGCCTTGCCCCGAAATCGCGAACAAAAAGGGCGGCTCGGCCTGCTGGGTCAGTTCCTGCAAGCGGGCGTTCAGCATGCCCGAATACAAACTCTGCACGAGCCCCCGGCGAAAATCCGCCACGGTTCCGTGCGAAACCCGCGGCTGCTTGTACAATACGCCCGCCTGCGACATTTGCGCCTCTTCGTCCGTAGCGATCGCCACGAGCGGCGCATGGTCCAGGGGCACGTCGGCGAACGTCCGGGGACGGGGGTTGTCCGGCCCAGTCAAATCCCCAAACGCAGCACGGATCATGGACTCAATCTCGTCCCCGTCGAAATCCCCCACCGCCACGACGCCCATCAGGTCCGGGCGGTACCAGTCGCGGTAAAACCGCCGCAGCGTTTCCGCCGGAGCATGCTCGATGATCTCCGGCTTCCCGATCGGCAACCGCTCCGCATACAGCGAACCATGCAGCATGACCGGAAGCTGCTTGTCCTGAATCCGCGCCGCCGCGCCGCGCCGCATCCGCCATTCCTCCACCACCACGCCGCGCTCCTTGTCCACCTCCTCGTCCTCGAAAAGCACGCCCCCGGCCCAATCCCTGAGAATCCGGAACGCCGTCGCCAACACCTCGGGATCGTCGAGGGGGACTTGCAGCATATAGACCGTTTCGTCAAAGCTCGTATAGGCGTTCAGGTCGGGGCCGAACTGCATGCCGATCGACTCCAGATAATCGACCAGTTCCTGCTTTTCGAAATGCTCGGTGCCGTTGAACGCCATGTGCTCCACGAAATGAGCCAGCCCCAGCTGATCCTCCTCCTCGACGATGGAGCCCGCATCCACAACGAGGCGCAATTCCGCGCGATTCTCTGGCCTGTCGTTCTCCTGCACGAAGTAGCGCAGTCCGTTCTCCAGCCGACCGACCGTCACCGAAGCGTCCGGGGGAATGGGGTCCTCGGGCGACCACGCCTGCGCCGCCGCATCCATCCAGGGTACAAAAAAGACAAGGCCGGCGCACAAGGCAGCCGCCCGAAAACGCAACAAATATGTCATGCCTGCCTCCCTATTCTGCCGCCGCAGGCGGATCTGTGCGAAAACTTTCGGCGGCGGCGGATACCGAATCGTAGGCGGTAAACACCGGGCCAAGCAAACGGGTCATCATGAAAAGATTGCGAATACGCTTCTCCATGTTGGCCAGGCGGACCTCGCCGCCCACCTTGCGCATGGTCGTCAATCCGCCGATCAGCACGCCGATGCCGGAAGAATCCATAAACTCCGTTGCGCCGAGATCGATGACCACATTGACCTTGCCTGCTTCCTTGAGTTGGTCCAGCGCATCCTTGAGTTCGGAGCCGTGCACGCTACCGAGAAACTTGCCCTTGATCTGGACAATGGACGCCTGGTACTGATCTTGAATGCTGATGCTCATGTCGAAAAAGAGTTTTCGTGAGGCCCTTGCATGGCGCAATGAAACAAATCGATGCAACACATTGGGACGGAAGTGTCCGCCGCCGTGCACATCTCCGCAACCTGTGCGTATGTTATGGGGAGGTAACATACGCAAAACAGCGAACATATATGCAGCATATCGCACAAAATATCGCACAAAGCGGCTCCGCATTTCGGGTAACGTCGCCCTTTCGACCCACGGGCGACCAGCCTCAGGCCATCGACGAACTAACCGAAGGCGTGCTGCGCGGCGACCCCTGCCAGGTCCTGCTGGGCGCCACGGGCACGGGAAAAACGTTCTCCATGGCCCATGTGATCCAGCGCGTCGAGCGGCCCACCCTGATCATGAGCCACAACAAAACGCTCGCCGCGCAATTGTACGCCGAACTCAAATCTTTTTTCCCGGAAAACGCTGTTGAATTTTTTATTTCCTATTACGATTACTACCAGCCCGAGGCCTACATCGTACCGACGGATACGTACATCGAAAAAGACATGTCGATCAACGACCGGATCGACCGCCTGCGCCTGCGCACCACCAGTTCGCTCGTTTCCGGGCGCAGCGACGTCATCGTCGTCGCCAGCGTGTCCTGCATCTACGGCCTCGGCTCGCCCGAGGAATACCGCTCGGAGATCGTGCAGGTCAAGCGGGGGGCGGACGTACCCCGCAACGACCTCCTGCGCCGCCTCGTCCATATCTACTACGCCCGCAACGACGTCGAATTTTCGCCCGGCGTGTTCCGGGTGCGGGGCGATGTAGTGGAAATCTGGCCGGCGTATTCGGAAGAAACGGCCTGCCGGATCGAGTTCTGGGGAGACGAAGTGGAAAAAATCACCTGGTTCGAAGCCCGCACCGGCCTCGCGCTTCGGGAAGAAGATTACCTGACCATCTATCCGGCCAAAATTTTCGTCACCCCGAAGGAAAAAATGGCGGGAATCGTCGTCGGGATCGAAGACGAACTGCGATGGAGACTGGCCGTGTTGCGCGAGGAGGGACGGCTCCTCGAAGCGCAGCGCCTCGAACAGCGCACCCGGTTCGATATCGAAATGATGAAAGAAGTCGGATACTGCTCCGGCATAGAAAACTATTCGCGGCACCTGTCGGGGCGCAAGCCGGGCCAGCGCCCGTACTGCCTGTTCGATTATTTCCCCGACGACATGCTCCTCGTCATCGACGAAAGCCATGTGACCATCCCGCAGGTACGGGCCATGTACAATGGAGACCGCGCCCGCAAACTTGTCCTCGTGGAACACGGCTTCCGGCTGCCTTCCGCCCTGGACAACCGGCCCATGACGTTCGAGGAATTCGAGGAGGAAAGCCCGCAGGTCATTTACGTCAGCGCCACGCCAAGCGATTACGAAATGGAAAAAAGCGGCGGCGTATTCGTGGAGCAAATCATCCGGCCCACCGGCATCCCGGACCCGGAAGTGGATGTGCGCCCCTCCGAGAACCAGATCGACGACCTGCTCGAAGAAATCCGCACGCGGGTGCAGGCGCAGGAACGCACGCTCGTGACCACCCTCACGAAGCGCATGGCCGAGGACCTGAGCGATTATCTGGCCTCGTACGGCGTGGCCGTGCGCTACATGCATTCGGACATCGATGCGCTGGAGCGCGTGGAGATTTTGCGCGATCTGCGCCTGGGCGTATTCGACGTGCTGGTGGGCGTGAATCTGCTCCGGGAGGGCCTCGACCTGCCCGAAGTGTCGCTCGTGGCCATTATCGACGCGGACAAGGAAGGGTTCCTGCGCAGCGAACGCTCCCTGATCCAGACCGCAGGCCGCGCAGCCCGCAACGCACGCGGCGCGATCATAATGTACGCCGACACGATCACGGGCTCCATGCAGAAAATGATGGACGAGACCGCGCGCCGCCGCAAAATCCAGCTGGCCTGGAACGAGCAGCACCGGATCACGCCGGCAACCATCTACAAATCGCACGACGAGATTCGCAAGGGAACGATCATCGCCGAAGAGCGGGCGACCTACGAAGTGCAGCCGAAGGGCTACTACGGCGGCCCGGAACAAACGGGGCCCGCCGCCGACCCGGTGATGAAACACCTCGACGACGACCAGAAGCGCGACCTGACGAACCAGATGCGCAAGGAAATGCGGCAAGCCGCCGCCGCGCTGGACTTCGAAAAAGCCGCCCGGCTGCGCGACGAAATCGAACAGATCGAAGCCCTGCTGAACCCGGCGAAACCGGCCCGTGGAACCGCCCCGCCTCGTGCGCGTTGACGACCCGCTGTTTTTGCGACAGAAGGCGAACCACAGAGGACGAACCATAAAGAGCGAACAGAAGGGGTATTCTTGTACCCGGTGCGTACGGCCCGCTATGCGTCCCTCTATGCGATTTGCCCTCTGTACGATATCTCCATGATATTTTCCCGGCGCTTGCGATGAAAAAAGATATCCACCCCGCATACACGAAACTGACGGTCCAGCTCGCCAACGGCGACACCTTCGAAACGCGCTCGACGATGGCGACCGACCTGCACAAATCGGAGGTCGATTCCACGAATCATCCCTTCTACACGGGTCGGCGACAGTACGTGGACACGGCGGGACGCGTCGAAAAATTCCGGCGGCGCTACGGGACCAAGGCGGACCCCGAAAGCGACGAAAACAACGAAAACGCCTGAGCGTCCGGCGCGGAGCCTATCGGCCCGGCGCACCCTCGCTACGCCGGCCGCGCTGTCCTTTTCCCCGCGTTGCGTTTTCCCCGAGCACGGCGTCCTTTCTCCCCGCGTTGCTTCCCGCCGTGCGCGCATCGCAACAGGCGGATCACAACGAACGCATCGCAACAATCGCGGCGCAAAGGAGCGGGCGAAAGTCCCTCTCCGTCTCGCAAACAGGTCCCGGAGCCGCTCCAAACGCTCCGCAGGCTCTTGCATGCGCAGTACGTCCCGCCGCATAGTGCATCCCCGGCGAATCCTTCCGCAATGCTTTTCGTACATACATCCCTGACGAATTCGTTATATTATTTCAGGTTGCGGACGTATTCAGAGCATCCTTACGCGATTGTCTCCACCCATAAGCACACCCCTCAACATCATGTCTGTCTGGTCCCGATTCACCCGTTTCGTCAAATCGCTTTTCGGGGGGATCGTTTCGGCGATGGAAGATCCCCGGCTCATTCTGGAACAGAATATCCGGGAATTGAACGATCAGGTGCCGAAAATGAACGAAAACATCGCCAGCGTCAAGGCGAACGTCATCCTGCTGCAAAAGCACCTGAAGCGGTCGGAAAACGAAGTCGCCGGCCTGATGGCCAAGGTAAAAGCCGGCATTCAGGCAGGCCGCGACGACATCGCGCAGCGCTATGCGTTGCAGCTCGAAAAAGCGAGGGAGTCCGCCGCCAGCAGCCGGGAGCAACTCACGCACGCCTCGGCGGCCTACGACAAGGCGATCCAGGTCAAGAAAGCCTTCATGCGCGAGAAGGACCGGAAAATCGAGGAGGCCAAGCATGCCTTGCGGGAACACGAACGGGCAAAATGGCAATCGAAGGTCGCCGATGCGATGGAGCAGTTCGAAGTGACGGGCATTGACCAGACCCACGACGAAATGCTCGCACGCCTGAACGAGCAAACGGCCCATAGCGAAGCGCGACTGGAAATGGCGCTGGATTCCGTGGACCGGGATGCGCTTCGGATAGAGGAGGACGCCGAAGATATTCGCGCCGCGGAAATCGTCAAGCAACTCAAGGCGGAAATGGGCGTCACGGAATCCGCCGGAGACAGCGCGCCGGAAACGCCCGACCAGGAAACGGCGGAAGCAGCCAAAACCATCGGGAAACAACGCACCGGCGCGGCGTAAGCCATCGGGCCGCCGCCCTGCGCGGATCGCATACGGAACTCCGCCTTGCCGCGGACAGAGATTGAAGGGAATGACGTGAATAATCCGGAAATCAATTACACGAAAGAGGCGTTCCTGCATCCGGTCAATCTCGGATTCCTGATCGCCGCCATGCTCACGGCGTTTGTTTTGACCGATACGGGGGGAACCGATCTCGTACTGCTCATGAGTTTTGCGGCGGAGCTCCTGTACCTGGGCGCCATGCCCCGCAACAAACGATTTCGGCGCAACGTCCGGGCCCGCCGCGCCGCCGAGCACGCCAAACCGCCGTCCACCAAGGAAATGTTTCGCCTGCTGACCAAATCCAGTCAGCGGCGCTACGTACGGCTTCGGAAACTCGAAAAAGAAATTTCCGGCCATTACCGCAAGCTGAGTTACGCAACCCAGGGCTTGCTGGAAAGCCATCTCAAGAAGATTGACGGCCTGCTGAATTCCTACCTCAACATGCTGTACCAAAAGCAGCGCTACGAACTTTCGACGCACAGCAGCCGGGAACGGGAAGTAGTCCAGTCCATCGCACACCTCCGCACCGACATGCTGGGCGATTCAGAGAAGGTGCGCGCCATCAAGCAACGCCGCCTCCGGGTGCTCGAACAGCGCTTGGAGCGTTTCAAGAAAGGCGTTGAACACCTCGAAGTGCTCGATGCGCAAATCGAAACCATTGAAGACGTCGTCAAATACATTCACGAGCAATCCCTGACGCTCCGCAACCCGGAAGAGATCACGTTCCAGCTCGATACGCTGCTGCAGGAGGTAGGGGAAACAGAGGCCGCCATCTCGGAAATCGAGGACATCTTCGCGCCGACCGCGAGCCTTCTGGACGATATGCACCACTTCCAGCCGGAAGAGGAGGCCGGCGACGCCCTCCGTGCCGGCGGCGCGCGCACAAGAAACTGACGCGAATGACGTTCGCGATTGCGATCATTTTGCTGATGCTCGCGCTGAGCGCGTTCTTCTCGGGTTCCGAGATCGCTTTCGTGGTTGCGAACCGGTTGCGCGTGGAGGTGCTGGCCCGCCGACGCGGCGCCGCAGGCCGCATCGTACGCGACTTCATCCAGAACCCCTCCGCGTTCCTGACCACCACGCTGGTCGGCAACAACATTTCGCTCATCGTCTTCTCCACGCTCACGGCGTTCTATCTGGACGATCCGCTCCATCGCCTCTGGAGCGCCTCCGGGATGGGCAGTTCGGGCGTGGAGGTGGCCGTACTGGTTACGCAAACGCTGGCAGCCAGCGCCCTTGTGCTCGTATTCGGGGAGATTCTCCCGAAATCCATCATGCGGGAGGCCGCAAACCGGGCGGTTTTTCTGCTGGCCATCCCCCTGCGCATCTCGTATTACCTGCTGCTGCCGTTCGTCAAAACGGCCGCCGGAGCCGCCACGCTGCTCATGCGCCTGTTCCGTGTGGAAACGGATACGTTCGTCGTGTTTGTGCGCCGCGACTTCGAAGCTATCATCGAGGAAAGCCGGGAAAGCGGCGAGCTCGATCTGGACGAAGAAGAAACCGAGATGCTTTCGAACGTGTTCGCCATGGACGCCATCCGCGTGAAGGAGTCGATGGCGCCGCGCACAGAAATAGAAGCCGTCGAAGAGCATACCCCGGTCGACGCCTTGCTGCGCCGCTTCATTGCCACGGGACATTCCAAATTGCCCGTCTACCAGGACAATATCGACCATATCGTGGGGATGGTCTTTGCGTACGACCTGTTCCACGGGCCCAAAACCATACAGGAGATCATGCGCCCGGTGCAATTTGTCCCGGCGGCCAAGCGGTCGAAGGATTTGCTGCGGGAATTTCTCGAAACCAACACGTCCGTGGCCATCGTAATCGACGAATACGGCGGCACGGCGGGTCTGGTGACGCGGGAGGATTTGCTGGAAGAGCTGTTCGGCGACATCCAGGACGAATTCGACAGCGAACAGGAAACGCTCCGGCAAGTGGGCGAAAATCAGTACATCGCGGCGGGACGCGCGGAAATCGACGAGTTGGCGGATCGGTTCGGGATCGCACTGCCCGAAGGCGACTACGAAACGCTTGCGGGGTATTTGCTGGACCGGATCGGCTCCATTCCGGCGACGGAAGAACACTTCGCCTTCGACGGCTACCGGTTCGACATCCTGAAAGCCGAAGCCAACCGGATCGAATGGATCCGCCTCTCGAAGCTCGCCGCCTGACGAAGCCGTCGGGCAAGGGCGCAACTGGAGGCAACTGGGCGCAACTGAACGCAACCGGACACAACTGGAGGCAAGCGGACACAACCGAAGGCAACTGTACACAACCGGACGCAACTGGGCGCAAGCAGAGGCAACCAGACTACGGATTCGCCGCGTTGTCGTCCGCCTCGCTACGCTCCGACAGCGCTGCGCTCCGACAATACGCCGCCACCACCCGGAGATGCGCGCCCAGCGCCCGCGCAAGGTCCATTTTGCGCAGCCTCTCGGAGGGCATGTCGGGCAGTTTCGGCGGACTGATGCGACCCATCCAGAATTCCATCCCGTTGACCAAGGCTTCCTCTCTGGGGAATGTGGCCTCGGCAAACTGCCCTTCGTAGAACTGCTGCTTGCGCCGCAACCGGCTATCCACCGCTTCCACCGCCGCCGGATCGGCCAGCGCAGGATCGTTGCGGTCGAGCATCTCAAGGCCCGTAAGATAGCGCCGGTATGCGTACGGCAACGACGTCAGGGCCGGCTCTGCGGCGGCTGCGCCCTCCGGCCAATCCCGTAGCCCGGCCTGCGCCGCCCGCCACGTAACGACCGAAGCAAGGCACAGCGTTTCCTCCGCCACGAGATCGGGGTCAGCGCCCACGATATCCCGGAGCACGGCGCCGGCCAACTCCTGCGTTACGTTCAGCGCCGCCAGCGAGCAAAAAGCCACCGTACGGCTAATCATAACGGGCAAGCACACAGGTAATCATCGCGTCGATCCGGTCGAGACCGCCGGACTCTTAATCCTTAATTTCTTGCTGATTCTTTCCTATTCCTTCTTGTCGGCGACGTCTTCTCGCCCGATGGAGTCCCGCATCCGCGTGTCCGCCTCGACATTTCGCAGCGAATAGAAATCCATGGCGCCGATGTTGCCGTTGCGCAACGCATCCGCCAGCGCCTTGGGCACCTCCGCCTCGGCGGAAACCACCTTGGCGCGCTGTTCCTGCACGGCGGCGATCATTTCCTGCTCCCGGGCCACCGCCGAGGCGCGCCGCTCTTCGGCCTTCGCCCGAGCCACTTGCAGATCGGCTTCCGCCTGATCGGTCTGCAACTTGGCCCCGATATTCTCGCCCACGTCCACGTCGGCGATATCAATGGAAAGAATCTCAAACGCCGTCCCGGAATCAAGCCCCTTGGACAACACCACCTTGGAGATCGAATCGGGATTCTCCAGAACCAGCGCATGCGTTTCGGAGGAACCGATCGTGGACACGATCCCTTCGCCAACGCGGGCAATGATGGTTTCTTCGCCGGCCCCGCCCACCAGGCGCTCGATATTGGCCCGCACCGTGACGCGAGCGATGGCCCGCACCTGAATGCCGTCCTTGGCCACGGCGGACACGGCGGGCGTTTCGATCACTTTGGGGTTCACGGATACCTGCACGGCCTCGAACACGTCCCGTCCCGCGAGGTCGATGGCCGTGGCGCGCTCGAAGGTAAGGTCAATGCTCGCCTTGTCCGCCGAAATCAGCGCATTCACGACTTTCTGCACATTCCCCTGCGCCAGATAGTGCGCTTCGAGTTGCGGGGTATCCACATAGATGCCCGCCTTGTGCGCGGTAATGAGCGGCCTGACGATCCGGACGGGCGGCACTTTCCGCAGCCGCATCCCGACCAGGTCGCGGAACAGTTTGAGGCGGACCCCCGAGAAGTAGGCCGTTACCCACAGACCCACCGGCACGAAGTACAGCAGAAACACGAAAAAAAGAACGATCAGCGCGATAACCAGCAGGCCGAGCGTGGTAAAAAGGCTTTCCATGCGAAGGGAGGAATCTTGTGAGAAAAATTAAAGCCAGTAAAGGGGTACGAGAGTATACGACAAAACCGCCGGATGGTTACGACGGGTCTGATGGGTACGGCAGATCCGATGGTTATGGCAGGTCCGGCAGATACGGCAGATCCGATGGTTACGGTGAGGCCGACGGTTATGACGGGTCCCGGTTGCGACGGTTACGGCAGGTCCGACGGTTACGGCAGGTCCGATGGTTACGGCAGGTCCGACAGTTACGGCAGGTCCGACAGTTACGGCAGGTCCGATGGTTACGGAGAGTCCGGCGGGTTCGGCGGATTCGAATCCGGAACGCGTTCGTACCGCCCGCTGGCGCCGCCCTCTTTGGCCAGGAGACGGATATCCGAAATGAGAATATCTTTCGAAATCGCCTTGCACATGTCGTACAGGGCAAGACACGCCACGGACACGGCGGTCAGGGCTTCCATCTCGACGCCTGTCTGGCCCACGGTGCGGACGCGGGCCCGCACCTCTATGGAAAAATCCTCCTCCCGGACGTCGAACGTCACGTCCACGCCCGCCAGCGGCACATTGTGGCACAGGGGAATAAGTTCGGACGTGCGCTTGGCCGCCTGGATGCCCGCCAACTGCGCCGTACACAGCACGTTGCCCTTGTCGGCGCTCCCCGAAACCACGGCGCGAAACGCTTCCTCGCCCAAATGGACCTGCCCCGCCGCCGTCGCCTTGCGGACCGAATCGGGTTTGCCGCCCACATCCACCATACGCACCCCGCCCGCAGGCGTCAGATGCGTCAGGGAAGGTTTATGGTTGGGCATGGTTCTCTCGAAATGGCGGACCTTGGAACAAGATACGCCACGCTACGCCATTGTCAAGCGATGGCAACCTGTTGCCATGGCAATGCCCGTTTTCGAGCGACTCCGGGCACTACTTTCTCATGCGCTTCGCCCTCGCAGCGTTCACCGTTTCTATGGCAATGCCCATTTTCGAGCGACTCCGAGCGCTACCACAAAAACGCCGGAGAAATCGTACCCGCTCACTTATGTGACCCGCGCTCCGGTTGCGCCAACAAGCCCCTTCCCGAACGGGCAGCGGCATGGCCTCCACGGCCCTCAATTCATCCGTACAATCTCCACGCCGCTCAAGCACCGGTCCCACCGCGGGTCCGGCCATTCCTGGTCCGGGTGCCCCCGGTCGATGTAGTACACATAAACCGCCTTCAGCTGACCTGCATTCCCGACCCGATCACACGTAGGCGAAATGCCCGACATATCGCCTTCTCCGTCGTAATGACTCCACAAGTGCGTGTGCTGCAACATGTCGGAAACCAGTACAATGGAATCAATATCTTCGTGGCGCTGAACCAGATCGTCCATCGTTTCCAGAATCGGCGAATGGGGCGCTTCCTCGCGGGCCACAAGCCCCTGAAATATCTTCTGCAACTCGCCCAGAAACCGCAGAAACCGGGCTTCGACATACACCGGATTCTCGTAGAGTTGCTCGGCTTCTTCGCCCCCCTTCGGGATGCAATGGGAGCTGCTTGAGACAACGCGCGCATTCACGGATTCCGGTAGCCCGTAGATGGACAGTTTCTGAAGAAGAGGAACCGAGTTTCTATCTCGCGTCCAGGCAGATATCCGCTGAAAAGCGCGCTCCGCGTCCTCCTGCGGAATCTTGTTGGATGTGTCAATCAGGATTGCGGTATGCCCAGGCGACACAAATCCTTTTTCTTTTTGCTGGGCGTTTCCCTCTGGGCAGTAATCGGCGTCGATCGCTTTCAATTGATCGGTGTACCACACTTGGTACCCAACCCAGACAAGAATGGCCATGGGGATCACGATCAAAAGCACCGCAAGCACTATTTTTCGAGGCTTTGGTCCAGGCATCTTCATCGACTCTGTGGCGTCTCGCTTGGCAACGGGCCAAGGACGAGAGGCTGATAATCTTTCCACATCTGAGTAATCTTGTCTTGCGCCTCCGCAATGCGTTTGTCGAACTCGGATTGCCCGGATTGCCCCCATTCGTCCACCAGATCAACCGCCTCATCCAGAACCCCCGAATCCGTTACCGATGGCAACAGATTGGGGTACTTGTCCTGTCGATGCGCTACCACCTTCTGAATATCAATCTTTTGGGGGGAGGCGCCGTTGTGCCCCGCGATGAATGCCTGCTCGACGATATCGATGCATGCCTGCGCGTTCTCTTGCTCGTTCAGCGCATCCAGCAAGGTCTTCACATTGCGACGCTCCTCGTCGAGCGCCCGGTACCAGTCGGCGACCCGTTCCCGCAATTCTTTCGTCAATTTGTCCCGATAACGCTGAGGCAACGAGGCAAATGCACCGAAAAGTTGGACATCACGGGGAGCCAATGCTTCGGCCTCGCCACCGATGTCCACTGGCGAGAACACGTTCTTCTCGTGATGCGAGTCGTCTTGTCTCGGCAAGGCATCGGTTCCCGAATCGCCCGCCCTGTCCCGTGCAAAGGCAAGCCCTTTTGCACATGCCACTGCACAGAGAATTATTCCCAGCAGGGCGAATAGCAAAGCCGGTAATTCCCATGTAAATGGATTAAACGATATTTCAGGCAAAACCTCGCCCGCAGTCAAATTCGAGTTCGGATCTGCTTCCTTCGCCTGTGTAACGCGTGCATATGATTGTCTATGGCGCCCCGCCAACAGGTTGAAGCCCAAAGCAAACGCCCCCCAGATTCCCCAAGCTGTCTGATATAACCAGGGCGTCGCAGCAACGACGCGGCGGCGCAACGTGTACAAGAAGTACCCTGCGGCGATTCCTAATCCGCCCACATTGATCATGGAGGTGAGGACGGCCAGCAGGAAGGCCTCCAGCCCTCCGCCTTCCAAACCACCCATAAGCAACCCGATGTTGAGCCCGGCTTCAACAGTAACGCACACGGCAAAAACCGCGATCAGCCAGAGCCACGGCATCCAGTCAGCCTTCGATTCTTCGTGTTGGAGATGCGCCGCTGCCGAGATGGTTTCGGTCTCATGTTGCTGATTTTGCTCTGAAAAGGCGTGCCCACCGCCCGGCGACGGCAGTGCATCCAACGGTTGTCCCCATTTTTGGTACAACTCCAATCGTTGCAACTCCCCCTCGGCCATGCGGACCAACTCATCGGGCCCTTGGGACTGGCTTGAACCTCCCCGTCCGAGTGGATCGCTCAGTTTGGCCTGGAGATTGCCCAAACTCAGGTTGACATACTCCTGGAGGTCCAGCCGCAAACCAGCCAAGAGGCGTTGGTGCGCCGACTGCCATCCTCCGCTCGCCACGGCGCCCGCTTTGGCCCCCCGCTCTGCGAGAATTTCGGGATCAAGCGGCCAATGGACCCTTCGTAGCAACAGCAATTGATTTATGCGGTCGCTGGCCTCCCGGTTGCTGCCTGCGTCGGACGGATCGCCGCCAAGAACCTCAATATACCGTAGCTGCCGATCTGTGGGGGGGGGGCTTCTCTGTGAGACGAAACGGCGCCATCCAGGGCAAGCCGATTCTCAGATGGGGACATGGAGGACGTGACATTCCCCTTCCGTACATCGCCTGGCCTCTCCTGCACAACTTCCGCAGACGGCTCTCCGTTCTTTTGCGAGACTCCCCGGATAGTAGACATTGCTTTCTTGATTGCTTGCATCATGTAGAAACCCTCCTGTGGCGGGATATAACCCTCCCCTGTGATCCCATATGAATATAGATTGTTCCGATCAGGTGAAATTTACGTGGTGATTTGCCGCGGGACATCAAGCAGGTCGCGGACGCGGGCCCGCACCTCTATGGAAAAATCCTCCTCCCGAGCATCGAACGTCATGTCCACGCCCGCCAGAGGCACCCAATGACACAGGGGAATGAGTTCCGCCGTGCGCTTGGCCGCCTGGATGCCCGCCAGTGTGCTCAATATAGCCATCTGATCCCAAGGCCTTCTGCAAGTGGTAACCTGCATTCCGAAACTCGTTCATAGGCCGGTATTACAGCCTCTCCCCCGAACCACCTCTGATTACCTGATGCGGCTATTTGATTCCCTTGCCTAAACCCAGAATCTCTTCGTAGCGAAAACAAGAAACCAGGTGATCGTTCACCATCCCTGTTGCCTGAAGATGTGCATAGACAATAGTTGGCCCCATAAAACGGAATCCTCTTTTTTTAAGTTCGCTGCTCACCGTCACTGAAAGTTCTGTCGAGGCGGGCATTTCCGACATTTCCTCCCAGCTGTTTGTAACCGGGACTCCGTCTGTAAATCCCCACAGGTAATCTGAGAAGCTTCCGAATTCCGCCTGTATCTCGAGAAAACGCACGGCATTGTTTATCGACGCCTCTATCTTCCTGCGGTTGCGTATTATTCCACTGTCCGACATGAGCTCTCGTATCTTCCGCTCTCCGTAGCGGGACACTTTTTCAGGATCAAATCCATCGTAAAGACGCCTGTAGTTCTCCCTTTTGCGAAGGACTGTAAGCCAGCTCAGGCCTGCCTGGGCGGATTCGAGAATCAGAAACTCAAACTGTTTTGAATCGGAGAAAACTGGCACTCCCCACTCACTGTCGTGATACTCCCTCTCAATATCTGTTTTCTCGCACCATGGACATCTTCGCATCGTGTATTGCTCCTTGGGTTGGTTATCATAAAGAATGCTTGACGACCTTTGGTTTCTTGGGTTTCCGGGGGCTTTCATCGCTCTGGGTTTCGTTTCTGTTCTGTTTCCTTCCAGTATACGACCAAAAAACGAGAACGTCAAGCATGTTTTATAATAATCATGGGAAGCGATCATGGCGTAGCCTTAAATGATAGGAGACAAGCCTTATCTATCCTCGTCAAGTTGTTCTTGTTCAACCGCTTCAGCAGAAGGGTCGTACCATTGCTCAAGAACAATGTTAACAAAACCATCTCCATACCCAAAAGTATTATCTATTACCATCTTCTTAAGCTCCGCATCTCCAAGCGCAGAAGCAAGAAAGGAACCCCTATAACGCAAGCGTTCACGAGAAGGGTGATCTTGAAGATGTTCCGGGATGTATCCTTGAATATACTCAGCCGAAATTTCTTTTAGTATAGCGTACAATGAAGAATCAATAGGACGTGATCTCTTAACAACAGAATGCAAAACTAAAAATCCACCTCGTAATTCATCATACGTGCGTTCGGAAGAACGAATATAATTAACAACAATAGGTATAATATATTCACCGCGATAGGAAAGAGAAAGTGACGGAGCACCACCAAATTGCGAAGCGCGAAGAAGTACGGGGATAGACTCATCACCTGGAAGTTGCGCGGCATATGTCATCAAAGGAGACACTAGCCCTTCGAAAACAAATTCTCCTTCCTCGCTTTCTGCAAGCGAAAAAAGATAATCAATTTGACTATCAAGAGCATTGATAATTCCATCTGCGACAAGCGGATGAACATCAGCCATAAGCGACGAGTTTTCATACACATCTTCATAATATGGAAGGCGATCTATGGCTTGTCCTATACGAAAAGGATCGCCACTGTGAAACTCCGCAGCGAGTGCGGCGGCCGCAGGTGAACCAACCTTGTAGTCCTGCGCCATAGAAGGCAGCGCAAGGATAGAAAGAACGATCAAAGAGAGCGAGAAACGAATGGAAGCGGTCATGGCGTAGCCTCAAATGATAGGAGACAAGTATTATCTATCCTCGTCAAGCTGTTCTTTGTCAACGGATTCGACAGAAGGATCGTACCACTGCTCGAGATAAAGTTCAACAAACGCAGGAAACTCAGAAGATAAGGATTCAACCATAGGTTTGAGATCGGCATCTCCGAGCCCAGAAGCAAGAAAAGAGCCAAGAAGAGGCAATAATTCATGAGAAGGGTGATCTTTAAGATGTTCTGATCCATTCCCTTGAATATAATCAGCAGCAATCTGTTTTAATATAGCATATGTCGCAGGATCAATTGGATATACTTCTCTAACAACAGTATTCAAGACTGAAAAGCCACCCCATGTTTCATCCCAAGTACGTTCTGAAGAATGAATATAATCAATAACAATTGGTATAATATCTTCACCAAAAGAAGCAAGAGAAAGCACTGGAGCACCACCGAATTGCGAAGCGCGAAGAAGTACGGGAATAGCCTCATCACCTGGAAGTTGCGCAGCATATGTCATCAAAGGAGACACATTCCCTTCGAAAACAAATTCTCCTCCCTCGCTTTCTCCAAGCGAAAGAAGATAATCAATTTGACTGTCAAGAGCACTGATAATTCCATCTGCAACAAGCGGATCAACATCAGCCATAAGCGACGAATTTTCGTACACGTCTTCATAATATGGAAGGCGATTTATGGCTTGTCCAATACGAAAAGGATCGCCACTGTGAAACTCCGCGGCGAGCGCGGCGGCCGCAGGCGAACCAACCTTGTAGTCCTGTGCCATAGAAGGAAGCGCAAGGATAGAAAGAACGATCCAGAAGATCGGCGAGAGCGAGAAACGAATGAAAGAGGTCATGGCGTAGCCTTTTCATAGCAAAAGCAAGCACTCCGAAACAAAGTTCGACCGAAACCGGGCGGCAATCAGGACAAAGCGAAGCGCAATACCCCCAACATAATGCCCGACCCGGACACTGTCAAGCCCGCCAGCCCCACCCCAAAAACCCTCATCCCCCCTGCCGCCGCTCCACCCACAGCGTTACGGGGCCGTCGTTTGACAGGTGCACCTGCATCGTTGCGCCGAATATGCCGGTCTGGACCGGAGAGGCCAGTTGCGCGGACAGCCGCTTGACGAATGCATCGTACAGCGCTTCGGCCTGTTCGGGAGGGGCCGCATCCACGAAAGAAGGCCGGTTGCCGCGCCGCACATCCCCGTACAAGGTGAATTGCGACACAACCAGCACGCCGCCCCCAACATCGCCGATGGAACGGTTCATCCGGCCCTCGTCGTCTGAAAAGATTCGCAGGCGGGCGCACTTCCCGACCAGCCAGTCCAGCTCCGCTTCCGTATCCGTGCGGTGCGCCCCAAACAGAATGAGCATGCCCGGGCCTATGCGCCCGACTTCCGCGCCCTCCACTTCGACCGACGCCTCCCGCACCCGTTGAATCAATGCAACCATGTTGTTCTGCCTTTACCCGCGAAAGTAACGTGCTGCGCGACGGGAATTTGGTGGGCGCATCCTGTGCCGGCGCATCCTTTACCCCAACCGATCTTGAAGATAATCCGCCAACTGCCGGAGCGCTGCGCCGCGGTGGCTTATCGCGTTCTTTTCGCGGGCGCTCCATTCCGCAAACGTCCGGTCGCTGCCGTCCGGGACGAAAATACGATCGTAGCCAAACCCCTTGCTCCCCCGCTCTTCGTCCAGAATCGCGCCCTCGCACACCCCTTCGAAGAAACGCACGCCCGCCTCGTCCGCCAGCGCGACCACCGTGCGAAACCGGGCAGTGCGGTCCCGAACGCCCTGCAGGTCGGCAAGGAGTTTGCGGCGGTTCGCCGCGTCGTCGGCGTTCGGGCCAGCGAACCGGGCGGAACGCACGCCGGGCAAACCGCCCAGCGCATCCACTTCCAGTCCGGTATCGTCCGCGAGGGCAGGCAACCCGGCGAAGGCATAGAGCGCTTTCGCTTTCTTGCGCGCATTGCCCGCCAGCGTGTCGGCGTCCTCCTCCACGAGCGGCGCCCCCGCCATTTCCGAAACCGGGCGCAGCGCAATCGGCAAATCCGCCAGAAGCAGACGCATCTCCGCAATCTTGCCCGGATTTCTGGTGGAAAGAAGAAGTGTCATGGCAGCGCGGCGCCTTGTCCCGAATGTATATAAGCCCCGTATAGAATGTATAGGGTCAAAAACGATCCGGAAAAGTACTTTCCTGAATTCGGACCGTTCGCGCAAGAGGTACCCGGATTCAGTCCCAAAAGTTCAGGATGCGCGGATCAACCTGGACCGCCTCTCGTTTTCTGGTCTGGAATCAGGATGGGAACAAGGCCCACGCTATTGCGGTTTTAGTATGCTACCGAAAAAACGGTAAACCCACCCGGCGAGCGCCGGCCACTCTTTGGCCGCCCGTCCATTCATTCATTCCGATACGAAAGGAGCATCATCTTGTCCGTAGGAGTCAAGGTTCGAGACAGCGAATCCATCGATCGCGCCCTGCGCCGTTTCAAGCGGGCCGTGAACCGCAGCCGCGTTCTGCGCGTCTATCGCGCGAATATGGCGTTCACGAAGCCCTCTGAAGAGCGGCGGCTCGCTCGCGAGAAATCGCATCGCATGTCCAGAAAACATTCCAGAAGGCACTAAATCCGCCCGGCGCACGGGTTGTCCCGGGCATTTACCGAAACGGTTCCCAGGCAGGCAGGCGGGATCTTCCCAGCACTGCGCCAATAATGTGTTCGGTTTCGGCTTTGTGCATTTCCGCGCTGCCCGTCGCAGGGCTTGCGCTGCCCGGGCGTCCGACATAGGCCGTACGCCCGTGTCCCACGCGGCTGACCTTGCCGAGCAACGCATCTATGCGGGATTGCATGTAGGTCCATGCGCCCATGTTGGCGGGTTCTTCCTGCACCCAGCATACCTCTGTGGCGTCTCCGTACCGCACCAGTTCGTCCAGCACCTCTTCTTCGGGGAACGGATAGTGCTGCTCGATCCGGGTAATGGCGATGGACGTATCCTCCTTCTTTCGAAGCGCCTGGATCAGGTCGTAGTACACCTTGCCCGTGCACAGCACATGGCGCCGCACGGCATGCGGATCCGCGTCGGACGGAATCACCTTCCGGAATCGTCCCTCGACCAGCTCCGACGCGGGCGAGACGAACAGCGGATGGCGGAGCAAACTCTTGGGAGCCATCACGATCAGCGGTTTGCGGTCGGACCAGCGCGCCTGCCGCCTGAGCGCATGGAAATAATTCGCCGGGGTCGTAATGTTGCATACGATCATGTTCTCCTCGGCGCACATCTGCAAGAAACGCTCGAGGCGCGCGGACGAGTGTTCGGGGCCCTGCCCTTCCCATCCATGCGGAAGCAGCGCAACCAGGCTACTCTGCTGTGCCCATTTCGCCTCCGCCGCCGCAAGGAACTGATCGAACACGATCTGGGCGCCGTTGGCGAAATCCCCAAACTGCGCTTCCCAGATCACAAGCGCAGACGGATCGGCCACGGAGTAGCCGTATTCGAAACCCAGCACCGCATATTCGGAGAGCAGCGAATCGTAAATGTGGAGGTTCGCCTGGCCCTCCCGGATGTTGTTCAGCGGGATATATTCCCGCCCCGTTTGCTGGTCGTAGAGCACCGCATGGCGCTGGCTGAACGTGGCCCGACACGAATCCTGGCCGCTTAGCCGGACCGTCGTCCCCTCCAGAAGCAACGATCCGAACGCCAGCGCTTCGGCATACGCCCAGCCGACTTGCTGCTTGTCGAGGTACAAGGCCTTGTTGCGCTGAAACTGGCGCACCAGCTTCTTGTGCACCCGCACCGTCTCCGGGAAATCCGCCATGGCGTGGGCCACGGCGTGCAGGTTTTCCTCCGGCGCCGCGGTGTCCGGCTCCTCGAACGACAGCGGGGCGGGCGCCGCCATCGCAGCAGCAAGATTCTTGGCCCGCGCCGCGTCCATGGAGGTCGTCTGATCGAACGCGTCCTGCAACCGGTCCCGATAGTCCCGCAAAATCTCTTCCGCCTCTTCGGGATCCATTTCTCCGCGGCGCAGGAGCAATTCCGTATACAATTTTCGGGGCGAGCGTTTCTCCTCGATCTTCCGGTAAAGCAACGGCTGGGTGTAGGTCGGTTCGTCGCCCTCGTTATGTCCGCGCACGCGATAGCACAGCATGTCGATGACGACATCCTTGTTGAACGCGTTTCGGTATTCGAGCGCGAGTTTCACCACGCGCACGCAGGCCTCCGGGTCGTCCCCGTTCACATGAAAAATGGGCGCCTGTATCGTGCGGGCCGCATCCGTCGCATACGTTGAACTGCGGGCGTCCGCAGGCGACGTCGTAAAGCCGATCTGGTTGTTGATCACGATATGAATCGTGCCGCCGGTCTTGTATCCGGCCAGCTGGCTCAGGTTAAGCGTTTCGGTGACCACGCCTTGTCCGGCAAAGGCGGCGTCGCCGTGAATCAGCAGCGGAATAACCACATCGCAGGACTCCGCCTCAAGCAAACCCGTCTCGCCGTATTGCAGCAAGTCCTGCCGGGCGCGCACCATTCCTTCCACAATCGGATTGACCGCCTCCAGATGGCTCGGATTGGAGGCCAGCATGAGTTTCACGCTCGCGCCGGCAGGCGACGTATGCTCCCCATGCGCCCCCACATGGTACTTCACGTCGCCCGAACCCTGCGTCGTGGAGGGATCGATGTTCCCCTCGAATTCGGAGAAGATCGCTTCGTAGGGCTTGTCCAGAATGTTCGCAAGAATGTTCAGGCGCCCCCGGTGCGCCATGCCAATCACCACTTCCTTCACGTCGTGGTCCGCCGCCTCCGACAACATGGCGTCGATCATCGGAATGACCGACTCGGCCCCCTCCAGCGAAAACCGCTTGTGGCCTATGTATTTCGTATGCAGGAACCGCTCGAACGCCTCCGCCGCGTTCAGTTTCTGAAGAATGCGCCGTTTGGCATCGGGGCTTACCGGCTCCTCGCGTCCGGTGGGCTCCAGCCGATCCTGAAGCCACCGCTTTTCCGTGGGGCTCGAGATGTGCATATACTCGATGCCGATCTTGCGGCAATAGGTATTCCGCACGATCTCCACAATCTCGCGCAGCGGCAACACGTCCCGGCCGCCCAGCCCGCCCGTCAGGAATTCCCGATCCAGATCCCAGATCGTCAACTCGTACCAGAAGGGATCCAGTTCGGGGTGATACATCCAGTTGTAGCCCAACGGGTTGATGTCCGCCTGCAAATGTCCGCGCACCCGATGCTCACGAACAAATTGCAGGACGCGCGCCTGCTTCTCGATCATATCGACGCGGTCCCCGGGCCCTCCTCCGCCAATCTGGGGGGTCGTGTCCGTAGACAGCTCGTAGGGCTGATAGGGTATGTGCAGCTGCTCGAAAATCTGCTGATAGAATTCGTGCTTGCCCAGCAAGGCGTCGGCGACGTACCGCAGAAACGCCCCGCTTTCGGCGCCCTGAATAATGCGGTGATCGTACGTGGAGGTAAGATTCATCACCGGAGAAATACCGGCCTTGCTGACCGCTTCGGGCGGATAGGAATGGTATTCCGGGGGATATCCTATGGCGCCGGCGCCAATGATCACGCCCTGGCCCGGCATAAGCCGCGCCACGCTCATGCTGGTGCCGATCATGCCCGGATTGGTGAGCGTAGCGGTGGTGCCTTCGAAATCCGCAACGCCCAGCTTGCCCTTCCGGGCGCGCCGGATAATGTCGTTGTAGATGCCCATGAGCTGGGGGAAACTCATCCGCTCTGCACCCTTGATATTGGGCACGAGCAAGGTCCGCCGACCTCTTCGTTCGATATCGATGGCCAGGCCAAGATTGACCTTTTCCGGGGCAATGTGCCGGGACACCCCCTCCTCGCGCAGAAAGGTCGAATTCATGTTGGGGAACCGGGCCAGCGCCTTGACGAGCGCCCACATGATCAGGTGGGTAAACGAAACTTTCTCCCCGCCCTGGTGCTGCTGATACGCATTGATGAGGAGGCGATTCTCAATCATCAACTTGACCGGAACGGTCCGCATGGACGTAGCCGTGGGAATGCCCAGGCTCGCCTCCATATTTTCGGCGATTTTCGCTTGCGCGCCCCGAATCGCATCTTTGGGCGCCCGGCCCCGGGCCTTCGGAGGAGGCGCCGCCGGCGTTTCCTCCGCGGGCGCCACCCCGTCTCCCTGCTCGGGGGACGGCGCTACAACGACCTCGTCGGGAGAGGGCGCAGACACCTGCCGCGCCGCGGCAACAGCCCGAAACGGCTCGTCGGGGGTATAGTCCGCAAAGAATTCCCGCCAAGCCTCGGAAACGCTTTCCGGATCTTCAAGATATTGGTGATACAGATTCTCGATGTATCCCGTATTGAAACCAAGCGCGCTCATGCTTTTGGACCCTGTGCAAAATGGGTGTGAATACGGCCTTCCGTACCGTCAACGATACCGCCTGGAATCGGTTCTCTCTGCGGCGCCGGAAGGCATTTCTTACGATGTTCAGGATTCCCGGGGCCTCCCGGCAGGCGGCAACCACCCCTGCGCGCGATACCACGCGATCGTATCCGCCACGCCCTCCTTCAACGACAGGGCGGGGCGATACTCGAGAAGCCGCCGGGCCTTGTCTATGGAGCACATCTTGCAGGCATACCGGATTTCCCGAGCCTTCTCCCGATGAAACGGCGGAAGCGATCCCCACAGCCGGAACACGCCTTCCACGAGGGCGCCCGACAGGCTGACGAGCGGCGGCGGCACGGGTACGGTCAGTGCGTTTCGGCCCAGGGCCGCCGCTGCGGCTTCCTTGAGGTCGCGCCAGGAATACAACGCCTCGCCGCCCAGAAAAAACGTTTCGCCCGCCACGCCCGGCGTCTCCGCCGCCGCAATCATTCCGCGCACCAGATCGCGGGCGTGGACCAGGCTCATCGCGGGCTCGCGGGTATCGCCGACGACCGGGCAAAAACCCATGTTCGCCATCCGGAAAAATGCGTACAGGTCCGCTTCTCTCGGGCCATACACGGTGGAGGGCCGCACGATGGCGATGGGGAGCCGATCCCGCCACGCAGACAAGGCCTCCTCCATGCGTGCCTTGCTTGCGCCATACCTGCTCAGGGGCTGCATGGGACTTTCTTCCGTGGCTACGGGGTCGGCGGAGCGCCCGACGACCGCAAGCGAACTGGTGACCACCACGCGCCGCACGCCCGGATTGACGCGGGCCAGCGTCTCCATCAAGCGCAGCGTCGCCTCTACGTTCGCCTGCTGAAAAACCGCATCGTCCCGGGCGCGCGTAACGCCGCCGTTATGATACACATAGTCCACGTCGCGCACGGCGTCGGCGACAAGCGCCTCGTCGAACAAATCGCCGCGCACCTCGCGGATCGGAAGCCCCTCGAGCCACTTGCGCCGGGTGCGAACCAGACACCGCACCTCGCCAAGTCCCCGGCGAAGCAGCGCCTCGACCAGGTGGCTTCCTATAAAACCCGTGCCGCCGGTAACGAATGCCTTTTCCATAGCGAACAGAATACGAAATCCGGGTGCAATCCTATGTTTTCCGGCGCAGTTTGACCACGCTCTCGATGTGGGGCGTGTGCGGAAACAGATCGACGGGCTGCACCGCCTCAATGCGATACGCATCCCGCAATAAACCCAGATCGCGCGCCTGCGTCCTCGGGTTGCAACTTGCGTACACGAATCGTTCGGGCCCCGAAGCGCCGATCTGCTCGACCACTTTCGGGTGCAGGCCCGCCCGGGGCGGATCGACGAGCAACACATCCGCCGCCCCGTACCGCGCCGCGAAATCGTCGTCGAACACGGTCGCCATATCTCCCTGTACGAACGTGCAATTGTCCACGCCATTGGTCCGGGCGTTTGCGCGCGCATTCCGAACCGCTTCTTCGATGAGTTCGACGCCCGTCACGCACCGCACGGCGTCCGCCACAAAGATGGAGATGGTCCCCGCGCCGCAATACAAATCGTAGACCCTGTCCTCCGGCTGCAGGTCGGCGAAATCGCGCACCGTCTCGTACAACTGCTCGGCCTGGGCCGTATTGGTTTGAAAAAAGGAGTTCGGCGCAATCTCGAACGTATGCGGCCCGATCCGGTCGCGAATGACGCCCGGCCCAAACACGGTTTCGATCCGTTCGCCAAACGCCGTTTGCGCTTTCCCTGTATGGATCGTATTGACGAAGGTGGTTACGTCCGGGAAATCCTGTTGCAGGAACGCAGCCATCTCCCCCATGCGCTCCGCATCGAACCCGTTGGTCACGAGATTAACCATGACGTCGCCCGTGCGTTCGCCGGTCCGTATGACCAGATGCCGCAAAAAACCGGTATGCTTGCGTATGTGCCAGGGAGCCCAGCCTTTCTCCTGCACGAAATCCCGAATCCGGTTCACCATGTCGGCGCTGGCGGTCGATTGCAGATGGCATTCGTGCACGTCGAGCACCTTGTCAAACTGCCCCGGAACATGCAGGCCCAGCGCAAAACGGGTGTCGAAGCGACCGCCCGAATCGATTTCCGCGCGCGTCAGCCAGCGATTCGCGCTGAACGAAAACTCCATCTTGTTGCGGTAGAAATAGCGCTTCGCCGATCCGATGGCCGGGCGCGCCGACGCCTCCGCAAACCCGCCGACGCGCACGAGGGCATCCTGCACGCTTTCCGTCTTGGCGTCGAGCTGGGCCTGGTATTCCACATGCTGCCACCGGCATCCGCCGCAGGACCCGAAATAGGCGCACGCCGGCGGAACGCGCAGCGCGCTCGGCGACAGCACCTCCTCTATCGCCGCCTCGGCATAGCTCTTTTTCTTCTTGTACACGCGGGCGCGGACGCGATCCCCCGGCGCCGCCCAGGGCACGAACACCACGAACCCGTCCACGCGGGCAAGCGACTTGCCGCCATCGGCGAATTTTTCAATGTCCGCCTCGATACAGTCTCCGCGCGCTATCATACGGTCGCCTCCCCGTCAGGAAGAAAAAGTGAGTAAAAAAAGAGTAGAAAGAGGTTAAAAAGAGGGTAAAAATGGATGAAAAAGGGACGCGTTCGCCAGCATATCCTTAAAAAGCATGTCCCAGGCCCAGGCGGTACCAGGTCCAGGAGCCAAAGTCGTCAGGGAATATACCCAGATCGGGACGACGCGGATCGTATACCTTCATGGCTATATCGGTCCGAAGAATCAGATAGCGCAAATCCAGCCGAAGCCCGATCCCGGACCCCACGCCTACCTGGCGATAAAACGAATCGACGTGGAATCGCCCGTCCAGCTTCTCGGGCGTATCCCCGCCGAATCCAGGGTTGCGCGGGCCGAACCACACATTGCCTGCGTCCACAAAGACGACGCCGATCCAGTCCGTGTGCAACGCGCGGAAAAGGAACTGCCGCAACTCCGCAGAGGCTTCCAGCTTGATGTCCCCGCCCAGAATGTTTGTGCCTCCCCCGGAATCCTGCACCGACTGGAATCGGGCGCCGCCAGGACCGAGTTCGTGCCAGTCCCAACCCCGTACGCTCGATATGCCGCCTATGTAGAAGCGCTGTCCGAACGGGACCTGTCCCGACCCGCCCAGAGGGTGCGCAATGCCCCCGATGAACTTCAGCGCAAGGGTAGAGGACGCATTGATCGCATGATACAACCGCAAGTCGCTTGCAAAACGCAGGTATCGGCGGTACAAAAGCCTGTCGGACGAGGTCCCGGAAGCAATGCCCGGAAGATATCCGTTCACAGCGCCGGGAGAATAGACAAAACGGTCCAGCAAATACGGAAGATGGTTGCCCAGCGCAATCGATCCCTCCATACTATGTCCCCGGTCGCGCCGGAGCGGATTCACATTGGTCGAGCGCAACGTATACCGGATGGCCGTATTGATTTGCGGCACCGTATAATCCTCCAGAATCTGCGCCTGCTGCACCGGATCCGACACCGGATCGAGCAGGTTGTTCAGAATGTCGTTTTGGAAATTCCGCAACGTATCGGGATTGCTCAAGCTCACGTCCAGTACGTCCAGCAACGATGTGAGGGTCGCATTATGATCCAGTTCAATGCGGTACCGGGCGTTGCCGCGCGCCCGGATAATGAGTCCGAAATCGTCGCGCCGCGCCCGGAGCAGGCTGAGCGACAGGCGGGTCCGGACGTCGAATAACGGAAACAAACCGTCCAGTCCGCGAAACGGACGCATGAGATAGGGCATCGTAAGGGAGGTTGCAATCTCCGCCTGCGATGCGGTCAAACTGCTGAAATCGTCGAAGTCGGTCGATATGGACCCGGACGCCCGGACAAGAAATGTCTCGCCGCGTCCCAGCAGGTTGGCGTTTTCGTACGTGACCGCAAGCCCCGCGCCCAATTCCTTGTCCGAGTTGTTGAACGGATCCACGCGCTGCAACACGGACGGCTCGAAACGAATCTGATGCCGGTCCCTCGTACGCAGCGAAATGCGATGCAATAAGGTCGGCGCGGCGGCCGCGAGGCCTGCGGAGGCGGGTTCCGGCACAATGTCGGTAAACAAAAACACGCCGGTGCCTTCGAGCCGCCGCCGCGTAGCCAACACCTTCGATTGCGAGTACCAATTCCCTGGAGTAAACTGAAGCGTACGGACCAGCAAGCCGGACGACAGTTTCTTTTCGTTCCGAAACCGGAAGGCCGCCGTCCCGCTGGCGACGGAATCCGAAGGGGCCTCCAGCGGAAGCGTTTCGGACCGCTCCGCCACTTCCGGCTCGGGCCCCGTTATGTCGAACGAAACATCTCCAAAGCGATACCGCAGCCCGGTGCCGATTTCGAAGCGCACGTCAAAGCTGTCCGGCGACGCGGACAAAATCACCGCGCGGACAGAGTCCCGGGTCGCGGCAGCGTAGCCCTCGTCCCGCAGAAAGGTGAGTATCCGCCGCGCTTCGCTATGCAGCATCGTCTCGGAATACCGCTGCCTGCGCGCCCGCAGGCGCAAGGGACGGTCTGGATCGACGGGTTCCGCGTACAGTACGGCGTCCCGCGCCAGCCGCGTATGCTGCTCGGGCGAGAGATGGTCGATCCCTGCATACTGCACATTCCGTATGTAGGTGGGCGCGCCGGGCGTCACATGGAACACAACCGCCGCTTTCTTCGCGGAGAGCGTATCGATCCGGGCAATAACCTCGGCTTCGAAAAACCCCTCCTGGCGATACAAAAGACGCAGGCGCTCCAGGTCGGCCTGAAGCACATCCATGTCGAGCACGGCAAGCGGCTCGCCGCCCGCGATCAGCGAATTGCTCAGCCGTTCCCCAAGGGCCCCGGACTCTCCGAGGCGATGCAGCCACAGCCAAAGGGGGAGCATCCGGGCCACCCGGCGATTCGGTTTCGTCCGCACCCGACGGCTCAGCACGGACGTGTCGAACACGTCGTTGCCCCGGAAGGCCACGCGCCGCACGACAAGCGTATCCGCGTACGCTTCCTCGGGGAGCATACGCGAAGAAGCGCCTGTTTCCGTATCCTGGGCGGCTGCCGCGCCAGCCAGGGCAAGCACGCAGGCGCACCAGACGATCCAGAGACGAACCATGCGATACGAGCGTCCGCTACGCAACGGGCTACTCTTCCTCGAAATAAAAGTCGTCGTCCCCCGTCGGATAATCCGGCCAAACTTCTTCGATGCTTTCGTACGGCTCGCCATCATCCTCCATCTCCTCGAGATTTTCTATAACCTCACGCGGAGCTCCCGTACGCTCTGCATAATCAATGAGTTCGCCTTTCGTTGCAGGCCAGGGGGCATCTTCAAGGTACGACGCCAGTTCAAGACTCCAATACATCGGGTGTGCATTTGTTGAGGGGGGCGATACAACCGGCGCGCGTGCAGCCGGTCATGGGAGCAGGCACTATAATTTCCCCAAAGGATAAAAGCAAGCAATAAATGCCATTGTCCCGAAGATATGCGTAAAATTTATCGTATTCCGGGACCCTTCCGCCGCAAAAAGCGCCATGCGCCCGCCGGCGCCGCCGCCTATACTCAATAATCGAACGCCTGCGTCGCCCGTTCCGAATCCGCCTTCAGTTTTTCATACTCCTCTGGCGTCATGGAAGGAGCCATATATAAAATCGGATTGGTGCTGCTTCCGCCCGCAGCCCGAACCTCGAAATGCACATGGGGGCCCACCGAACGGCCCGTGTTGCCGCTCCAGCCAATGCGCTCGCCCCGCTCGACGGTGCTCCCGACGCGCACCGCATCGTCGATGCTGGAAAGATGCGCGTACAGCGTCTCGGTTTCCGACGCCGGGTGCGAAATAAGCACGTAGTTGCCGTAACTGGCGTTGAATTCCTTTTTGACTACCCGGCCGGCGGCGGACGCAACCACCGGGGTGCCCTCCGGCACGGAAATATCCACCCCGTGATGCATTCTCATAACGCCCAGCAGCGGATCTTTTCGCATGCCGAACCCGGACACGACCGGACCAGACGCCGGAAGAATCGCCGGCATCTGATCATTCCGGGCCTTTTGTTCGTTCGCAAACGTCAGCAAATCCCGCAAGCTTGCGGTCTGGAGATGGATGCGGCTTTCAAGTTGATCCAACTCTTGCGCCGTTTCCCGCAACAGCGCGCCCGTGGGCACCCCCAGCCGGTCGAATTCCTCGTACGGATCGGAACCGCCCACGCCCACGCGACGGATATCCTCAGAGATGGGCTCCATGCCGAATACCATGCGGTACAACTGCTGATCCGATTCCTCCAGCGCATCCAGCTGATGCGAGTACGCATTCAGCCGATCGCCAAAATTCACCAACTCTTCCTGCAAGATCGCTTTCTCGTTCTTGAGGGCTACTTCCTCGGGCGTTTCGCCCATCAAATCCACGACCCACGACAGGGCAACGGCCAGCACAATCCCCGACGCCAGCACAGACCACACCCACCGGCCAACCCATTTCGCCTCCACATACGTGCAAGACCTGGGATCGTAGTAGTAGCGTTTCTTAAGCATGCGAGGGCGCGGTTGCGTGAAGGGGCATAGGGTTCTTCCGCCGGGTTCGGCGAGCGCAGCGGACATGCCGCAACGTCTCCGCTCTCCGTACCAGAGGCTGAAATTTTAAGCCATTAAAGAGCAAGATAGGAATATTTTTATTAAATGTCAACTTTCCGCCCAAACGCGTTGCGACGCACGACGCATCCTATTCGTAATCGCGCTCGAAGTACTCAACCATGCGGGCGGGATGGTCGGCGCCTTTGGCGCGAATGCGGTCGCCGAGCCGCTTGGCGAACACCTCGGCGGGGTCGTAGCCCGCGTTGCGCAACAGGTGGTTCATCGCGATCACCTCGCAGATCACCGTAATGTTTTTGCCCGGCGTTAGCGGAATCTTCACCATCGGCAAATCCACGCCTAACGCGCGGTACGTATCGCTCACCATGCCGAGGCGGGTGTATTCTTCTTCGGGGTCCCACAATTCCATGTGCACCACAATCTCGACGCGTTTGCGAAAACGAATGGCCCGTATCCCGAACATGGCGCGAATATCGACCAGGCCCAGCCCCCGGACTTCCATAAAGTGCTGGGCCAGCTCCGTGCCGGCGCCCATCAATACGTGCTCGTCCTTGCGCGTCACAATGACCACGTCGTCGGCCACGAGGCGGTGTCCCCGCTCCACCAGATCCAGCGCCACCTCGCTCTTGCCGATGCCGGATTTCCCGACGAGGAGCAGGCCTATGCCGTATACGGCGACCAGGGAGCCGTGAATCGTTTGCTGCAAGGCAAACTGGTCATTCAGGAAATCCCGCAGGATCGCCATGAAGTCGATGGACTGCATGGACGTCCGAAAAACAGGGACGCCTTGCCGGGTCGCCATAGCCACCATTTCGTCGTCCAGCGCATGGTTGGCCGTGAGCGCAATGCACGGGACCGGAAAGGAAACAAGGGTTTCGAACGCCTTGTGCCGAACGTCCGCCGGCTGATGCCGCAAAAACTTGTTTTCCGTATTCCCCAGAATCTGCACGCGCTGATGGGTGAACAAATCGGTGTACCCGGCGAGCACCAGCCCGGGACGATGCAAATCCACCTCGGTCACCAGTCGATCCTCGGCGGAAACATCGTTTACGGGTTCGATATCGACGTTGGACATCGCCCGTAATTTTTCCACCATGAAGGCCACGGTGATGGATTCCTTCTTGAAGGCTTTCGTCTCGTCGGGCATGGCGTCGGGCCGGATTCAATCAACAGGTTCGGGCAGGGCAGCCTGGATAACCGCCCGCGCCCAAGGCGTACTCTTGAAGAACCGCTATGGAACTTCTACGGTTTCAAGAATCTGCCGCACCAGGTCGTCGCTGGTCACTTCTTCCGCCTCGGCTTCGTACGATACCGCAATGCGGTGCCGCATCACGTCCGGGGCCAGCATGCGGACGTCCTCCGGGGTAACATAGGCCCGCCGCTGCAAAAAAGCATGCGCGCGCGCAGCAAGGTTCAGGTTAATGGTTGCGCGCGGGGACGCCCCGAATTCGATGAGCGGAGCAATATCGGACAGGCGGTACTCCGCCGGACGCCGCGACGCCATCACAAGGTCCACCATGTACCGCTCCACCCGCTCGTCCATATAGAGTTCGTTCAACACGGCCCGCGCCGAAAGAATCTCTTGCGGCCCAACCACTTCCCGAACCTCTTCTTTCTGGCCGGTCCGGGCCATGCGGCGCATGATTTCCAGTTCCTCGTCGCGGGTCGGGTAATCCACCCGAATCTTCAGCATGAATCGATCTACCTGCGCCTCTGGAAGCGGGTAGGTGCCCTCCTGCTCGATCGGATTCTGCGTAGCCAGCACCAGAAACGGCTCTTCGAGCGGAAATGTGGTCTCGCCGATCGTGACCTGGCGCTCCTGCATGCTTTCCAGCAACGCGCTCTGCACCTTGGCCGGCGACCGGTTGATCTCGTCGGCCAGAATGACATTGGCGAAAACAGGTCCCTTTTTGATGGAAAAAGACCCCTCCTTCTGGTTGTACACCAGCGTGCCCAACAGGTCGGCAGGGAGCAAATCCGGGGTGAACTGGATGCGCTGGAACCTGGTCCCGATGGCGCGGGCCAGCGAGCCGACCGTAAGGGTTTTGGCGAGGCCCGGCACGCCTTCGAGCAGCACATGTCCATCGCCAAGCAGCCCGATCAACAGGCGCTCGATCATGGATTGCTGCCCCACGACGACGCGGCCTACTTCGTTCAACAACGAGTCTACGAACGCGCTTTCCGTGCGAATGCGCTCGCTGACCCGAACCATATCAAAATTTGCTGCGGTTTCCACTGGACAAGAAAAACGGATGAGTTAAACAGTGTCGAAACAGGCGTCCGGGGCGTCTCGGGCGTCCGGACGCAAAATACGAAACGGACAGGCCCTCACAAGAGCATCACGCGCACGTCCGCGCCGAATTTTTCCCGGCCCCCGACGTGTACGCGATGCAGGCAACGGGGCACGACGAAGGGCTGACCCGCCATCACCACCGCGCGCCCTTGATGTATGGGATACGCGCCGTACATGCCGTCCAGCGTCATGGCGTCCACTTCGTCCACGATGTTCTCTGAAACATGCGTCGTGCCGCCCCAGTCCTTGCGCGTCACGGCGTCGGACATGAGCAAAAGCGCTCCAAAAAGCTGCCAGTCTTTACGTTGCACCGCGCCTACCAGTTTCGGGACGCGCTGGTTCTCTTTCACCAGCCAGCGCAGGGCGGGCCGCAGCCGGAAAGGAAGCGCATCGGTCGCCGCCGGCAAATCGCGGTGTTCGAGGTCCCGCAACGAGGTTACGGCCTCGAACCCCTTCTTGCGCAAAACGCGGGCGGCCTCGTCCGCCATCTTGCGTTTTTCCGGCGCGGCGCCGGGGTCGAATAGCGTACGGCTTTCCGTCTCCGCCAGCCCGAACGCAAGGGCGTCCTCCGCAGGCGCGTCGAGCAACATGCATTCGAGCGTGTCGGCGTCCACAAAAGAATATTGTTCGGGACGTCCTTGCTCCGCCGCCACAAGGAACGCGGGGCTGAAACAGCGGCCCAGGCTCGCCTCGATGGCGGCGTGCGCCTCCTCGCATACGCGCTGGCGCGTTTCGGCGGGCGCAAAGGCTTGTTCGCAGGCCCGCGCCGTCGCCACGCTCAGGGTAGCCACATAGGCGTCGGCGCAGGAAGAGGGCACGGCGTTCGCCACCGCGATATCCGCCTGCGCAGCGGCAGGAGCCATGCGCCGGAACGTTTCGAAAACGACCCGCACGGGCGCAGGAGCCGTATCGGGAAGCGGGCAATCCGGGCCTTGCGTCCATACCTGGTCGTCGGGGCCAAAGACGACGCGAGATACGGCGCCCGTCGCAGCGCGCAGGGCCGTCGCAGCGCCGGACGGCCAGGAAAAAAACAGCGCAAACCCGTTGAAATAATGCGTGTGCTCGGCGAGCAACCCCATGCTTCCGTGCGCAAACCCGACGCCGGGGAGGCCTTCCGTCGCCCCGAAATATTTTTCGAGCGTAGTCCGGGCCCGCTCCATGAGGCGAGACGGCTCTTCGAACGAACGTTCGGGGATTTCATGCGGTCCCCGCACCACAGAGGTAAGGAGAGGCGACGCCCCGGCGCGATCGCGAATGGATTCGGACGACATAAGGCGCGCTCCTCCCTCTATTTGAAAAAATGGCCCGCGGGCAACGCCTGCCCCCGGAGAAAATCCATGGCCGGAAGCCGCCGACGGCCTTCCGCCTGCAGCTCCAGCGCCTCGACGGCCCCCTCGCCGCAGGCTACGACGAGCCGGTCCGAGGCCTGCAACACCTGGCCCGGCCTGCCTGGCGCGCCGCACGCCCGTCCCGCATCGGCCAGGCGCGTCCGGTATATCTTGATCGTGCTTTCGCCGTCGCGGGTCCAGGCGCCGGGGCGCGGGGACAATCCCCGTATCTGGTTGTGCACGTCGTACGCGGGGCGCCGCCAGGCAATGCGCGTATCTTCCTTGCGAATCCGCGGCGCCGGCGTAGCCTCTTCGTCGTTCTGGGGACGCCCCTGCGCCTGCCCGCACTGGATGCGGCGCACCGTTTCCACGACCGCCTCGGCGCCGAGCGCCATCATCCGGTCGTGCACGTCGCCCGCCGTCTCGTCCGGGCCGATCGGCATGGTTTCTTGCAAAATGACGTTTCCCGTATCCACGGCTTCTTTCAGAAAAAACGTGCTCACGCCCGTTTTGGTCTCGCCCGCCATGACGGCGCGATGAATGGGCGCCGCCCCCCGATACTTCGGGAGCAACGAGCCGTGCAGGTTGAACGCCCCCGCACGTGCGATCCCGAACACTTCCGGAGGAAGAATGCGAAACGCCACCACCACAATCAAGTCCGGCGTCAACCGACGCACCGCATCGGCGAACGCCGGATCGCGAAGCGACGCCGGTTGCAAAATCGGGCGGACGCCCAATCGTTCGGCTTCCTGCTTCACGGGCGTCGGGAGCATGCGGCGTCCGCGCCCCCGGGGTTTGTCCGGCCCCGTCGCCACGGCAATCGGGACATACCCCTCCCCGGCCAGCCGCCGCAGCGACGGCACGGCGAAATCCGGCGTACCCATAAAAACAATCCGCATATCCTGCATGGAAAAAACGGCAAGCAAATGGCCCCGATACAGCATCACCCGAACAGCGCGTCCACAAACGCCCGACGATCGAACAGTTGCAAATCTTCGATGCCCTCTCCAACCCCTATGTATTTGACGGGAATACGGAAATCATTGGAAATACCGATAACGACGCCGCCTCTCGCCGTGCCGTCCAGTTTGGTGATCGCCAGCCCCGTCACCTCGACGCTGCGGGTGAACTCCTCGGCCTGACGCAAGGCATTCTGTCCCGTAGAAGCATCCAGCACGAGCAGAACCTCGTGGGGCGCTCCGGGGACGCATTTGGCCATCGCGCGACGAATCTTCGCCAGCTCGTCCATCAACCCCCCGCGCGTATGCAAACGGCCCGCCGTGTCCACGATCGCCACATCCATGTTCCGCGCCTTGGCCGAGGCTACCGTATCGTACGCCACCGAGGCCGGATCGCTCCCCTGCGCCTGACGAACAAGCGGCGCATCGGCGCGCTCGGCCCAGATCGCCAGCTGCTCCACGGCAGCGGCGCGGAACGTATCGCCCGCGCCCAGCAAGACGGATTTGCCCGCCTCCCTGTATCGGTGCGCCATCTTCCCGATCGTGGTGGTTTTGCCCACGCCGTTCACGCCTGCAACCATGATTACATGCGGACGGTTCGGCAACGGCGCATCGAACCCCGCGGGCCGCTCCGGGGCATTCTCCAGGAGCAACGAAGCGATCTCGTCCCGAATCAGGCCCTGCAGTTCCGCCGACGACACGTAGCGTTCTGCGGCCACGCGCTCGCGGATGCAGTCGATGATGCGGAGCGTGGCGGCGACGCCGACGTCGCTGGCGATCAGCGCTTCTTCGAGCGCGTCCAGCGTCTCGTCGTCCACGACTTTTTTCCCGCGCACCGCCCGGCTGATCTTGCCGAAAAACCCGGTTCGGGTCTTGTCCAGCCCCTTGCCCAGGTCCGGGGACGGCGTTTCGCCCGCTTTGAAACGATCCAGAAAACCCATTACAATGCGCGCAATCGCTGAAAATCCAGATTAAAGGCCAAATTAAAGGCCAGATTAAAGGTCTTCTCGCGCATCGGCGGCGGCGTCCGGTTCCGACGGCGCAAACGGCTCGCGGCGCTTCATCAACCGGAAATACCTGACCCCGTACCCCGCAAAAGAGCCAATCAAGAGCGCCGTGGTCGCAAACAAACAGAAGCGCATGACCGGTTCGTCCGCCCGCAACAGCGCCGCAAGCGCGGTCACCATCACGGCCCCGGCGGCCGCCTTGCCCGCCCAGGTGCTCATTTCCACGGTCCCCGTGCGATGCGCCAGGATGCTCGATCCCAGCAAAACAAGCACATCGCGGGCCACCAGCGCGGCCAGAAACCATACGGGCAACAGGCCCCGCAACGCCAACGACGCAGCAATGGCCGCGGCGGCAATCTTGTCGGCCAACGGGTCCAGAATCTTTCCCCACGCGGAAACGGCGCCCGACCAGCGCGCAATCCGCCCGTCGAGCCAGTCGCTCGCAATCATCACGGCAAACAACAAAAACATCCAACCGAGCGAACCGTCCACAAAAATCAGCCAGGCGACAGGGGCCGCCAAAAGCGCCCGCAACACGCTCAGCGCGTTCGGAACGGTCCAGAATTTCCCGTCAGGGCGAAAACGCCCGAACCTACCGGGCAGCGTCATCGGCGTCATCCTCCCAAGCGTCAATAGCCTCCATGACGGCTTCCACGATATTTTCGGACGGCACCGTCCCCACCACTTCGCCGCGCTTGAAAAGGTGCGCCCGCCCGCGGCCAAGCGAAATCCCGAGGTCCGCGCCCGCCGCTTCGCCGGGTCCGTTCACGGCGCAACCCATCAGGGCTACGTTCAGGTCCTTCTCGAAACCGGCTTCCTTGACCGCCGCTTCCACTTCTTCCACAATGGAGAACAAGTCGCCTTCCATGCGGCCGCACGTGGGGCACGCAATCACGTTGACGCCCGGACGACCCAGCCGAAGGGATTTCAGAATGCGGTGGCCCACCTCGACCTCCCGCACGGAGGGCGTCGCCAGCGAAACGCGGATCGTATCCCCGATCCCGTCGGCCAGCAAGGCCCCGATGCCTATCGAGCTTTTGACGGAACCGCTGTCAAAGGCGCCCGACTCGGTGACCCCGAGATGCAACGGAAAATCCGTCTTTTCCGCCAGCAACCGATAGGAACGGATCATAAAAAACACGTCCGAGTGCTTGACCGAAATCACCAGGTTCTCGAACCCGTGGCGCTGACATATCTCTACATGCCGCATGGCGCTTTCGAAAAGGGCCTCGGGCTGAGGATACCCGTATTTGTCCAGCAGGTCTTTCTCCAGCGAACCAGAGTTGACCCCGATCCGAATGGGTATGCCCGCCTCCTTTGCGGCAAGCAACACTTCCCGCTCCCACGCTTCCTTGCCTATGTTGCCGGGATTGATGCGCACCTTGGCCACCTTCGATTCGATGGCCTGCAGGGCATACTGGTAATTGAAATGTATATCGGCCACGATCGGCACGGGAGCGCCCTGCACGATATCCGCCAGCGCATTCGCGTCTTCCGGGCGTGGCACGGCCACGCGCACGATATCGGCGCCCGCCTCGGCAAGCTCGCGAATTTCGCGGAGAGACGCTTCTACGTCATGCGTTTTGGAGGTCGTCATAGACTGCACCGAAACCGGTGCGCCGCCGCCAATTTGCACGGGACCTACCTGTACGGGCCGCGACGTTCGGCGAAATCGTTCCATAATCGCTTGTCGGAATAGTGAGCAAGACCTTCCTGTACCGAAACCCCTGTAACGTACGTAACGGGCCTTGTGTTGCAGGATGCAAGGATGTCTGGAAATATCTTAGTCCCGCCGCAAACGCATGGTGACCAACAGGGGCAAATGGTCGGAAAGACGCGCTTTGCGCACCCGGGCGGAAACCACCTCCCACTCCTCGCTTACGAACACATAATCTATCCGCACGGCGGGCAATCGGGCATGGTAGGTCATCCCCCAGCCTTCGCCCGCCTCCGCAAACGCGTCGCGCAAGCGGCTCGACAGCGTACGGTACACTCGATTGTTCGGCGTGCTGTTCATATCCCCGCACAGAATCACGGGCAAGGTTTCCTCGTCGATCATCGCTATAATGCGTTCCGCTTCCCGGGCGCGAATCCGGTACGCCGCCCGATATTGCCGGACATAGCGCAGGATATTTTCGCCGCCGAAAAGGAGCGCATGCATTTCCTCCCAGGGCTTCTTTTCCCCAAACGTGCGCAGGTGCACATTATATAGTACAAAATCTCCCCCCTGCCATCGTATGCGCGCCCGGATCGCGTGCGACGGACGCGCGCCGGACGAATACAGGGGCAACCGGGTCGCATGCACAATCTCGGGCTTGCTGAACACGGGCTGTTGCGTCCAGGCGGCGTTTTCGGGCCGCGCGGTCGAGAACCCCAGCGAGTCCAGCAATATCGATACGTACGCATCGGACCGGACCAGGGGTTCTTCGTCGTACCAGGCGACAGACGCTTCCTGTAACCCTACGATATCCGGGCGGCTGGCCTCAACGAGGCGGGCCATCTGCGCGGGGCGCTCGGGCGTGGCGGCGGGCCAGACGGACGGCGCGTTGAACGTAAGCAGCGTCAGCGGAGCGCTTGAAGCGTCCAGGGCGCCTGAAGCACCCGGACGATCCGAAGCGTCCGGGCCAGTCAACAGATGGGCCAGCGGGTACGCGCGCAACACAAAAAGCGCAAGCAACGCCCCGTTCAGAACAAGCATGCGCCACCGCCTTGTCCACGCCAGCCATACCGTCATGCCCGCAAGAAACAAGGCCATGTACGGCAGAAACACCGCAATCATCTCGAACCACCAGAATGCGCCGAACGGCACATAGTACGCAAGGTACCCGGCCAGAAACAGCAGGGCGGTCAGGAGATTCACCGCCGCCAACAGGGTGCGAGCAATCCGTTTCATCGCCGAAACTTACGGATACCTCGTTGAACGAGGCCGTAGCGGGAGTTTGCCTCGCCAGTACTGGATCAGCAGGAACCCGAACAACATGCCGCCAAGGTGCGCGAAATTGGCGACGCCCGCCTGCGTGCCTGTCACGGCGGCCCACAATTCGAGCAGGCCATACAGGATTACGAACCATTTCGCCTTGATGGGAAACAGAAAATAAATGTAGATGGGCTGATTCGGAAACATCATGCCGAAGGCAAGCAGGATGCCGAACACGCCGCCCGACGCGCCTACCGTCGGATAGATATCGCCGCCGGTCGAAGCCACGATCAGCTGAATCAGCGCGGCCCCGACGACGCACACGAAATAAAACACGGCGAACCGGCGACTGCCCCAGGTGTTTTCGAGCTGCACGCCAAAGAGCCACAGCGCAAACATATTGAACAACAGATGCGTGAAACCGCCGTGCAGAAAGGAATACGTCACGAATTGCCACGGCCAAAACGGGTCAAACAGGCCTTCGGAAAGCCCGAACGGCGCGATCGGCCACAGCGCAAACCATTGAAAAAGCGTCAGGCGCAGCGTCGTCGTCGCAAGAAACGCCAGCCCGTTCAGAATCAGCAGATTCTTGATGACGGGCGGAAACATCGAAAATTGCATAGAGGGGCGGTAAGACTGCTGGTACATCGTGCGATTTTTTTGCGCAATAACGGATACTATGTCTTGGGATATACTGCCTTTTTAGCGACAAACGCCTGTAAAGTTGCGTTTCCCTGCGGAACGAACCCCCGAAAACCGGCATTCAACCTGTTTTATCCCATTTTTCGCACCCATGTCGGATTCGAAGTATTCCAAAGAGGAACTGGCGCGCTATTTCAGCGACCCGGCGGCGCGGAGGGGCGAGTCCGCACCCCCGCCCCCCGGCAAAAAGCGAGGATATATGCATCGCTTTTTTCGCAACGACGATCAGGCGCAGGCGGCGTTTCTGCTTTCCCTCGTCGGCGGCGGCTTCGTGGCGTTCGCCTTGTTTCTCGGGGGATGGGCTTTGCTGCTTTCGAACGAATTACCGGATTTTCGGCAGCTGGACAATCCCGATTTGCAACTGGCCACGGTGGCCTATACGAGCGACGGCAAGGAACTGGCGCGCTATGCCTTCCAGAATCGCTCCTGGACCAGTTACGACGATATTTCGCCCCACGCGGTCAACGCACTCGTCGCCACGGAGGATCGGCGTTTCCATACCCATTGGGGCGTCGATCCGCGCGGCATGGTTTCTGCCGCCGTGGACGTGATTCGGAAAGGCGAACTGCGCGGCGCTTCGACGATCACGCAACAACTGGCGCGGAACCTGTACAATCAGGATATCGGGTTCGAGGTATCTGTTTCCCGCAAGCTCAAGGAGATGATTACGGCGGTGCAGCTGGAGCGGCGCTACACCAAGCGGGAAATCATCGAAATGTATCTCAACACGGTGCCTTTCAGCAGCAACGCCTTCGGGATCGAGGCCGCCTCGCGCACCTATTTCAGTAAATCGGCGGCGGAACTCTCTGCGCTTGAGGGGGCCACGTTGATCGGGATGCTGAAAGCGAATACGTATTATAATCCCTACCGCAATCCCGAAAACGCGCGACGCAGACGAAACGTCGTCCTGAACCAGATGGCGAGCGAGGGCTTTATCACGCGGGCGTTTTACGAAGAACGCCAGGCCGATTCGGTCCGAACCGACTACAATCCGTCTTCGGAAGTGACCGCAGCCCTCGCACCCTACTTCGCCGAGCAAGTCCGGCTGTGGATGCGAGAATGGGCCGCGGAAAACGGGCACAATCTGTACCGGGACGGCTTGCGCGTACACACGCCGCTGGACTCGCGCATGCAGGAAATCGCACAACGGTCCGTGGACGAAAACATGGACGGCCTGCAGGCCGTCGTGGATTACGAATGGAGTTACGGAGGCAAATTCTGGGACACGCTCGAACCGTACCTGGAGCAAACCGGGTACGAACCCTGGGTACGGTACTGGCGGAACAATCCCGCCACGCTCCGATCTTTCGTGCGCGGCACGGAACGCTACCGCGCGCTGCGCCGCCAGAGCGATATCTCCGCAGAAGACGCCGTAGCCCAACTCCTGGAGCATGCCGCGTTCATGGATTCGCTCAAAACAGCCAAGACGCGGCTTCAGGCGGGGCTGGTGTCCATCAATCCGCATAACGGATACGTCAAGGCCTGGGTAGGCGGGCGCAACCTGAAGACCGAGTGGTACGACCATGTCAACAAGGCGGCGCGGCAGCCCGGCTCGACCTTCAAGCCGTTCGTGTACACGGCGGCGATCGACAACGGCTGGCCTCCCTGGCATCAACTGCCGGATAGCGCGTTTTCGTATGTGGACCCGGTCACCCGGGTGCGATGGCAACCGCAAAATGCGAACAATCGGGCGTCGGGGCGCATGATGAGCCTGGCCGAAGGATTGGCCCAGTCGAAAAACACCGTTACGGCCCGCGTGATCACCGAGCTGGTGAATCCGGAGGAGGTTGCGAAGTATGCGCAGCGGATGGGCATACGAAGCGAACTGGATGCGGTCCCGGCCCTGGCGCTCGGCACCAGCGACATTACCTTGCTGGAGCTGGCGACGGCGTTCGGTACGCTGGCGAGCGGCGGACTGCACCGCGAACCTGTCCTGGTGACGCGCATCGAGGATCGCTATGGAAATATGCTGTATGAGCACGCTGATTCGCCAAGGGAAGCGCTCTCCCGGCAGACGGCGTACGCCGTCGTGAATATGATGCGCCGCGTGATCACCGACGGGACGGGACGGCGCATCCGGGGGCAGTACGGGCTGTACGAGTACGACCTGGCGGGCAAGACGGGCACCACGCAGAACAATGCGGACGGCTGGTTCGGGATGATGCACCCCGAGCTGGTGACCGGTGCATGGGTGGGTTTCAACGACCGGCGCGTGACCTTTCGGTCGTTCTTTTGGGGACAGGGCGCGCACAATGCGCTGTTTCTGGTGGGAGACTACTTCCGGGGCCTGGCCAATTCCGAAGAGATCGAGATCAGCAAAGACCTGTTCCCCACTCCGGAAGAATCGGGCTGGACGTACGACATGCCCGACGAGGAGGGCCGGGACGTACGCGCCGGAGAACGCAGCATTGATTGGTAGGGGCGGGCAAGGCGGCGGATGGCGGACGGGTGGCGCGGGCCTGGGTTTGTTGGGGGCGCGGGCTTGGGCTTGTCGGTAGCGCGGCGGGGGGCGCGGGCTTGGCTTGTTGGTAGCGAGGCGGGGGGCGCGGGCCTGGCTTGTTGGTGGCGCGGCGGGGGGCGCGGGCCTGGCTTGTTGGGGGCGCGGCGGGGGGACGCCTTGCGGTGGAGGGGTTGGGACGGGTAGGAATTTGAGGCAGGCAGGAGTTTATTCGCCGCCCGCGCGTCCTCGCCAGGTTCTACAACCGGATCGGCGGAGGCGGTGCTCCGCCTCGGCGGCGTGCGATTCATCCTCGAAGGCGCCGTACACCGCCGCGCCCGAACCGGACAGGGACGCATACGCGGCGCCTGCTTCTTCGAGGGCTGTCTTGACCGCCGCGATGCGAGGATGCCGGGGCAATATGACGCGCTCGAAATCATTCGTGAGTTCCGCGCGCCAGCGATCGGGATCGGCGGACAGCAATACCTCGCACACATCCGGACGGTTTCGATCGTTTGGCTGCATCAGGGCATACGCTTCGGCGGTCGAAATCTGTACGGGCGGCGCCGCCACCACAAGGATATACGGAAAAACGTACGGGGCGCCGTGCTCGCGAAGCGGCTTCAGCGCATCGCCGCGCCCTGCGCCAAACGCCGCCGCATCCCCCGCCGCAAAGAACGCCGCATCCGCGCCGACGCGGGCCGCCATGCGGATCAGGTCCTCCCGGGGACGGGCCAATCCCCACAATGCGTTGAGCAAATGCAAGGCCGCGGCGGCGTCGCTCGACCCGCCGCCCAACCCCGCCCCCACGGGAATGCGTTTGCGCAGCTCGACCACCGCCCCCTTGTCCGGGTCCAGGCGGCGGGCGGCGCGCCAGACCAGATTGTCGGGGCCCGACGGAACCTGCAGCGCTTCGTCGGCAGGCGCAGCGTCTGGGGCAGGAAACACCTGCAACGGGCCGGAAAAAGGCGTGGGTTCGGCGCCCGGACGATGCGCCGGCGATTGCACAGACACTTCGTCGGCCCAACCGATCCGTAAAAAGACGGTTGCGATGTCATGATACCCGTCGCGGCGTTTGCGAAGCACCTGCAAACCGAGGTTGATCTTGGCGGGGGCGGACTGGCGAAGCGTCATGGCGCAAGCGAAATGGAGCGCATCTCCGTACAATGCGCGGGCGGGGCGGACGTTAGGGCGGTGGAGGGAACGTTAGGGCGAATGAAGATGAACGAAAAAGGGGGCAGAGCGAACGGAGGGGAACGTTAGGGCGGACGGAAAAGGGCGGCGGGGCGAACGTAGGGCGAATGAAGATGAACGAAAAAGGGGGCAGAGCGAACGGAGGGGGAACGTTAGGGCGGACGGAAAAGGGCGGCGGGGCGAACGTAGGGCGAATGAAGATGAACGAAAAAGGGGGCAGAGCGAACGGAGGGGGAACGTTAGGGCGAACGAAAAAAGGGCGGCGGGGCGCAGAATTCGGGGAACCCGGCGGCGGACGGACGGTTGTAGCATCTTTGAAACGCCCGTTTGAAATTCCCCGACACCATTCGTATCTTGTCAAGATACGCAATATTTTTACCGTAGCCCTTTCATCCGTCTCGGCCGAGCCTGCCCGCATATTGTTACAGAATTCTCTTGTACTTCCATAATCCGAATGCTCCGAGGGCGCTGCCCGCGCTTTTCGACATCCCGGCATCCGGCATGACAGGCCGAATCTTGTTTCTTTCGTTGCACAGGCGTCTCTTCGCGCACTTTGCCCGCTTTGTCCAGAGCGCTTCGGCGGCGGGCGTTGCGCGGATCCTCCTCGTATCGTGCTTGCTCGCACCCGCGGCGGCGCAGGCCCAGTTCGGTTCGCCCGGGGGCAATGACGCATCTTCGTCGGCCATCGGTCCAGAAACGAATCCGCTACAGGACCAGCTGACCCGCTTTCAGGGTGCGGAAGGCATGATTCCTCTGGAGGGGCCGGTGGACGCGGACCAGTATATCGTGGGGCCGGGGGATATCTTCGAAATATCCATAGGCGGCCCGCAGCCCCTCATGGCTCCGGCTTCCGTATCTGCGGACGGCTACCTGATCCTGCCCGAAGCCGGCGCCGTGGAGGTGGGCGGACATGCCCTGCGCGAAGCCCGGAACCGGGCGAAAGAGGCGCTTCAGGAATCTTTCCGAAATGTGCGGGTGGAGATCGCGCTGGCGCAACCGAGGCAATTCTACGTGCATGTTTCGGGGGCCGTACCCTTCCCGGGACGGTATCTGGCGACGCCCGTGGGGCGCGTGGCGGGCGTACTGAGCGTGGCGTATGCGGACACGACCCGGGCGCCGACGGGAAATATGCGGTTTCGGCCCGCCTTGCGAAATGTCCGGCTGATCCATACGGACGGAACACAGGAAACGGTGGACCTGCTGCGATACCATGCAACCGGCAACACAGCACATAATCCGTACCTGCGGGATGGGGACGTCCTGTCTGTGCCGGCGTTCGATCCCGATTACGGCGCGGTTTTCATATCGGGCAATGTGGCCTTTCCGGGCATCTACGACCACAGGCCGGACGATACGCTTTCGGACGTGCTTGCCTTGGCCTCTGGACAGGAAACCCCGAGGCCTGCGCAACGTGTTCGCCTGTCCCGGGTGCTGGAGGACGGCTCCGCGGAGGCGCACATATACGATATCGCTGCGCTCGCCGACGTGGATATACCCGTGCAGGCGCGGGATCAGGTGCATGTGCTGGAAGAAGAGGTGCTGCGCGGCGTGGCCGAAATCGACGGGTGGGTGCATTACCCCGGCGCATACCCCATCCTTTCCGGCGAAACGACGCTGAAAGACCTGATGGCGCTGGCAGGCGGCATGCGACCGGGAGCGCTGGCGCGGGCGGCGCACCTGAAGCGGTCTCCCCTGCTCGTGCCCGAACCGACGTACGAAAGCAGGTTCGGCGCGCGGGTCGGCCTGCCCGATCCGGTTCCGGCGGACTCGCTGGCGCTCCTGCAATCCACTCGTCTGGCGGATATGGACTTCTTCGGGAACGCCTATCTGGCGCACGACCTGCGGCTGCAAAGCAGCGTTCCGGTTGATTTGGCGGTGGCGCTCGGCGAAGGGGCCGCTCCGATTCTTCTGCAGGATGGCGACAAGGTGTACGTGCCGCGCGACAACAACCAGGTTTTCGTATTCGGACAGGTGAATCGGCCGGGATATGTCCCGCACCAACCGGGCATGACGACGGACGAATATGTGCGCGCAGCGAACGGGCTCGGGGGAAACGCCGGCAGTTCCTATGTCATCAAGGCCGGGACCAATCGCTTTGTGGCGGCGTCCGACGCCACCGTCGAATCGGGAGATCGCATCTTCGTGAATCGGGAAAACATGTTTGGGGACACGGAACAACTGCAAGGTCTCCTGACGGACGCCCAGCGATACGACCTCGAAACTGATCGATTCCGCCTGGAAAAACGGTCGCAGACCTTCCAGACCATCCTGACGACGGTCGGAACCATCACGGGATTCATCACCACGTACTTGCTGATCCAGCAACAGCAATAAAGGGGAATAATGACCTCCGAAATCTTGCCCCCTCAAGACCAACGGGACGCGCCCGCAGAATACGACGAGCAGACGCGCCGGGAACAGGCAGAAGACACGCTCTGGTCTGTGCTGGGTACGTTGTACCGGCACAGGAGGGTGGTGGTTGGGGTTACGATCTTTGTAGGCGTGGCGTCCGTGGTGATCAGTTTGCTCATGAATAACTGGTACCGAGGCACGGCGCGCGTACTCATTCCAGAAGGCGGCGGAAGTTCGCTGGCGGCGGGCTTGCTGGGGGGGCTGCCCGCAGGAGCGGCCGCTCTTTTAGGAGGCGGTCCTGCAGGAGACTATACGCGCTATCTGGCTATTCTGACGAGTCGTTCCATGATGGAAGCCGCAGTGGATTCTTTCGATCTTACTGCTGTGTATAAAACGGAAAACAAGGAATACCCGGTGGTAGAAGCCCTTGCGATACTGGAAGATAATGTATCCTTCGAGGTGGATATGGAATTCTATTTTATGTCCATATCCGTACTGGATCAGGACCGACAACGCGCTGCCGACATGGCCAATTTTCTGGTGCGACAACTCAATGAAACAAGCGTACAGCTCTCCAGCGAGGGCGCGTTCGATTATCGTCGTTCGCTGGAAAAACGCTACGAAGAAGCCCGGGGCGCCATGGATTCTGTGCTGCACGCCGGACAACAGTTTCAGGAAGAGCATGGCGTATACGATCTAACGTCCCAGACAGAAAGTTTTTTCGAGCAAGTGGGTATGCTCCGAAGAGGCGCATTGGAGGCAGAAATTCAGTACGAAGCGCTTCGAACGCAATATGGCGAGAACAATACGCAAGTTCAAACCATACGAGAAACCGCACGCGCCGCCGATCAGAAATACAGACAGGCACTGGACGGTAGGGAACAAATCCTCCCCGTAGCGCAGGCGGAAGTACCGGCTGTCGTACGCACGTATCTTGATCTGGAACTGGAAACCATGATCCAGCGCAGCGTTCTCGAAGTGCTGGCCCCGCTATACGAACAGGCTCGTTTTCAGGAAGACCGCGAGGCGCTGGCCGTACAGGTTCTGGACAAGGCCATCCCCCCAGCGCGCAAAGCAAAACCGAAACGATCGATCATCTGCATCCTCGCAACGTTATCTGCTTTCCTGCTCGTCGTAGTGTATGTCCTTGCGTATGACTGGTGGGCGAAAAATCATGGAGGGTTGCTGCGGAGGCTCCAAGCACGCATCTCGTCGTAATGACCCGTGAGAAACTGTCCCTTTCTCTTGATGTACTCACGCCCGAGCGTCTGTTCGCATGGACTCGGCCCGTATTCTACGCAGGACTGGCCTTGGGCCTTCTCCTCATTGTATTGGGAACCTGGCTTTCGATCCTCTTATTAACCGCACTCGCTGCCGCCTGCCTTGCCGCCCTTGTTTTCGGAGTTCTGGCGCGCAATGAAATCGCCTTGCTGTGCGCCATATTAGCGGGCTTCGTCGTTTCGGCCAATTACGAAGCGGGGTTCCAAATACAGGAAATATTATACGGGATACTGTATTTGGGCTATCTAACATACTGGTTTATAAGTCGTTTTTTGTTTTACAGGGATCGGGTTCTTAGAACACCCATCGACTGGGCTATTTTTTTATTCCTCGTTTACGTTACGTTGTCTCTCGTACTCACCCCTTTGCTCGGTGGAAATATACAATTCGCTATCAGTGAATGGTTGGCCATTACGATGCTAGCTTTTTACTTCCCGATCAAGGAAATATGTATCCGTCGCGCTGATTTACTTCCCCAAAAGCCTATTCTAATGAGCTTGGGCTTCGTGGCGCTCTTTATTGTGCTGCGTAATTTCTGGTTCTATCAGACCCGCATCAACGATGCCGAATTTTTATGGCAGATCGCAACGGGTCGTGTCGTTACGAATGAACATGTGCTCTTGATGGGCGGCCTGGTCGCATTGACCATTTTGTTGTACAGTCGAAAAAAGATCCATGCCACAGCTATTGCAGGAATCTTTACGCTTCTTTCCGCGGGCATTATAATCGGACAAAGCCGTGCCTTGTGGGTGTCATACATGCTGGGTATTTTCGTCATCTTCCTGTGCGTCGAACGAAAGAAAAAACTCCGTATCATATGGATCGGGGTATTAGGGGCCATCATGTTTCTTGCAGTAGGAACGGTTGTTTTCGATAATTCCTTTGCACTCATTATGGCTGGTCTTGCAAGCAGATTCCTGTCTCTGCAAACCGCTACCGTCCAGGATCTTTCCCTGATCAACCGTTTCTTTGAGGCACGCGTCGCACTGGAACATATCGCCATGAATCCCGTTGTAGGATACGGCTTTGGGGTACCGTTCAAGTATTACAGTCTCGTCTATGAATGGACACATGAAACCTCGTTCATTCATAACGGCCCGGTGGGTATCTGGTATCGCCACGGACTCATCGGACTTGGACTTCTCGGTACATTCTACATCGGCACCATTGTACGAACCATTCGAATACTGCGCATATCTGCTACTGCAAGAATCGACCGTATCGTGGCCATTTTCGTCATGGCGTGCCTGATTGCAGAAAGCCTTGTGGGCAACACGGAAAATCCGTTCGCTACCGGGGACAAAACCCTGTTCATCGGCGCTTTGGCTGGCTTGGCCGCCGCATCGGCTCATCGCATCACTCACTCGATTGCCAAGCCCCAAAGTCATGTTGCGTGAATACACAGACGACACTTCCAGACAGGAACAACCTCAAACCGGCTTGCTGGCCAACATATCCTGGCTAAGTATCGCCAATGCTATTGTGAAACCGTTATGGTTTTTGTTCATTACGGCGGCATGTATGCGACTCCTCGGCGTACAGGAGTTCGGCGTCTTGACAGCAGCTTTATCGCTAACCATGATCGCTGCAGGATTCATCGATTGGGGCATGTCCCCGTACACTGTGAGGGAAATATCGCGGGCAATAGACAAGGCATCGCTCTACTTCTCCAACTTTATGGCACTGAGAATAGCGAATTCGATTTTTGTCTGGGGAGGCGCTCTAATTGTTGCGATGTTCCTAAATTATCAAGGAAGTGCGCTATTGGCTGTGTGCTTCGCAGGAGTGTATGCCCTGACGCTGAATCTCACGAATTATTGTCGCAGCATATATCAGGCATTTGAGAACCTGCGTGGGGAAGCCATCATGCTGATCACGGAAAAGACGCTGGTCATTGGCTGCGGTCTTCTTTTACTATTCACTACTCGTTCAGCGGCGTGGACGCTCGCAGGCATGGCGCTGGGTATGACCGTCACCACAGGCATCAACATCCTGTACATTGACAAGCGGTTCGCAAAAGTGCGCAGAACCCTCCTGAGCAGGAGCTTTCTGAAGCGATCCATCAAAATTATGATCCCATTCGGCCTGGCCGGGCTGTTCACAGTAATATACTATCGCGTGGATATGGTGATGATCGAAGCCATGCTCGGCGTGATTCCTACCGGACAGTATGGAGCCGCTTACCGTATTCTGGAAGCATTACAGATACTACCTGCTATTGTGGGATTGGCCGCTATTTATCCTCGGCTCGCCCGGCTGCACCAGGATGGCGCGCATGCCGACTTTACACGCCTGCTACGGAATGGTCTGCTCGCCCTCATCGGCATCAGCATACTTATTAGCCTTCTGCTTACCGCTCTGTCGGGAACAGTCATTCATCTACTGGACCCGGATCCTGCCTATGCTCCTGCTGCCAATGCCCTGCGCGTACTGGTTTGGACCTTCCCATTCGTATGCGGAAAAACCCTGCTGTACTCGGCGCTAATCTGCATGGATCGCCAACGCCTGGTCGCGATTTCGCTTGGATTCGCTGTTCTGTTTAATATAACACTGAACACATTCATGATCCCGGCGCAAGGAATTCAGGGTGCCGCCATAGCAACCATCCTGACGGAAGTATTGCTTACAGCGATCTTCGCAGGGTATTATGGGCGTATGCACTTTAGGCAAGGAATCAGGGCACGGAATTAGGTCTAAACACCGCATAAAACCAACACCAATCACCCGAAAGGAACAACTCTTAACCACTTAAAAACCATGGCGCTTATCATTTCAACATGGATGTACACACTTCCAAAAGGAGATACCGCTCGTCATCCTCAGATGGGAAAACGTAGCGATACTACTGAGGCCAAAAACGCATATTGGCGATGTGCTTTTTGTATGTTTGCCTCTTCGCATGTGCACAATCCGCAAGCACGGCACATTCTTTTTTGCAACGAACTCCCACCAGCATATATCGATGGACAATCTACAAAGGAGCTATCCGAGCGATTCGCGATAGAATACCTTCCTTTTCCATCTATTACCCGACCGTCTGAAGATTATTATCCATTATGGAATACACAGTTCATAGTTCTTGATGTTTTAGACGGTTTAAACGAGATTATGCAATCTGGAGATTCAATATTATTATTGGATGGCGACATGATTTTTATTCGACCACTTCCTGAAAATGCTATCAAATCCGTTCAGGAATTAGGAGCATTAACGTACAACATGCACTATCCCATTGATCAAGTTATTAATGGACTGGATCATCACAACATGAATGTGCTTTCCCACAGATATCAGCCCCCCCCCCTCAATGAAGTAGTTTACTGCGGAGGGGAGTTTATCTTTCTTTCCCAGGCAATACTTCAGAAATTCTTGAACCGCGCCCGTAGTGGATATGAGCAATCCATTGAAAAATATAAAGCAGGTCATCTGAAATTTTGCGAAGAAGGCCATCTATTAAGTTGGGTATACGCTACTTTGAATATCCCTATTGGCACGGCAAATAATCTGGTGCATCGCATATGGACTGATCGTGGTTCATATTGCAACGTTCCTGAAAATTTTCACACACTCACGCTATGGCATTTACCCGCGGAAAAGAAAAAGGGATTTATTCGAGCATTCTCAAAACTTTCCTCTCCGGAGACGAGTACTGATTTTTTTAATGATTGTGACAGCCTCGCAAAATTGTTTCGACTTACTGTTCCTCTATATGTGACCATACCCATGGCCATACGGCGTTTACTTAGAAACATATATTATAGGCTTCGCAAAATTATACGAAATAAATCTTCCTGACTACACAATTCGACGAAACAAGTAATTATGATTATCCAATGAATACGTTTCAAAGCCAAATGTACATATCTTTTCTACGATTCTTTCGGTGTCAGCTTCTGTATAGCGCTCCACTGCATGGTGATGAAATTCAATAAAAATTTGCTCAAATGGAAGCAATTGATCTTTTTCAAGCATTTCCAAAAGTTCGTATTCAGCTCCCTCAATATCTAATTTTAATATATCTGCAGAATCAAGTTCAAGATAGTTAAGCAACGATATCGGTGTAATTCCTCTGACTTGATACGAAGTGCCTTCGTCACGCACTACATTAACATGATCTGTCATAATCGACCCACTTTCATTGACATTCGACTGAAAAAACGTCAAGGTATCGTTATTCGCACATACCGCAAAAGGAAGATGCATGAACCGACCGTCATATTTTTGCACAAGATTCGACAGTGCGGGCTTGTGCTTCAAGGTCGGATCAACGGCGATAGCCTTGGCATCGTAACGTTTGATCATGGTAATAGAAAAGTCAGCCTGATAGCCACATCCGACGTCGATCACAGTGAGCTGCTTGGTTTTCTTTGGAGAATAAAAGAATATGAAATCAGGTGCAATGTATCGAATACCTTTCGTTCTGAACCAAATACGCCTGGCGGCTTTCAAAAGGCGCTTTTGGATGGCTCGGTAGTAATGATGTAGGTAGCGCATAGGAATTACGGGGATAAACGGAACATTTTTACAGCGGTTTCATCCGACACCACCCAGAGTGCTTCTTGTATGGCGAGTATGGTTTGCTATTACGAGTACGTCTCGAAAATGATCCCATGAAATTCATGCATTTTGCATGTTTTTTCACGTGCAGGGTTACTGTGGGTTATGCGGGTGCGTTTGGGTATGGGGCTTCCTCATAAACAGAGGGGGGCGTATCTAGCTTAGGGAGGGCGGAGTGTCACATTGAATCTTCGCTCTGCGCCGTAACATGGATGAGGATCCCTGGTTTACCCTCAAAGCCCTCACCGCCGGACAAACCGGGGCCACCAGTATTTCCTTTGTTTCCCACTCTACCGCGGAAAATAAAGGCCAGCGAACGCATTTATTATTTTTTACTAAAATATTTTTTTACTTTATTTTCGTATTCATTTTGGTCTATACCGCAATCTATAAATCTATCAAATTCTATATAGTTAAGCTTGCATTGTTTTGCCATTTTTCCAAAAATATTTTTGGGCATATCCTTCGGTTTTTTTCCATGGCTCATATATGTAGATATACCAGATAAATTTCCATCTGTCGTTTGATATTCATATACTATATGATGTCCGGATTTATCTTCTTGAAACCTCTTTTTTTGGAGCGAAGACCGTATCTTTTGTTTAGATGGTGGCATTGTATTAAGACGGGAAATATCTGTATGTCTTGAGCAAATGACCCCTGATACTTTGTGCTAATGGAGTCATTTTTTGAGGATTACCCATTGCATATCGCCTCCATTTCATACAAAATATGTCTTCCAATCCCTCCTGTATATTGTCTTCCTTTGAAAACGTGAGCTCCATGCCGACATCCTGAAAATCGACATCCACGTATTCTCCGCAATAAGAAGGATAGGCGAACAGTGTTATAGGTTGATGCCTGCGCAATACACCTTCTTTGAAGGGAATTTCATGTATACACAACTCGAAGGGAATTTCATGTATACACCAATAGAACTTTCCGGTTTGTGTAATCCACGATACATCATAATGTTTATCGTCTGGAATTGTCGAGAACAAGGCTGCTCTTGACAATTCTCCTGAAGACGTGGCAATGGCCGTACCCCTATCGGGAGTAGCAAGTGCGATAGCGTACATTGTCTTTCTTATTTATCGGGAGCGCGATGTAAGCTAACCACGTTATGAATTTTAAGGTGATACACAGGGTTTCCCTCTTGGTCTTGCAGGTCGTTTCGGCGTAACGCCTCGCTGGCCACTGCCTTGAATCTGACCACAGCGCCATCTTCAAGGGTTAGTTCTGTCCAGTGCTCACCAGTGGAACTTTCAACGCGAAGGGCCTCAGCTGTAACAGAGGTGCCATCGGGCAACTCGATTGTCTTTTCCATAGTGCCGGCCAGTTGATGGTATCAAGGGTTGGTTTGCTCTTAATTTCCGTTATTGCGCATTAGATTTACATGCAGTATGCCAACTCAGGAAAATCAACGCATGAAATCAAAATTCGTTCTGTGACAGCTTAACAGAAAACGCTTTAGGGACCAGGCAATGTTTCTGTTTTTTGAATTATTCATGAAATATTCATGAAATTAAACTTTGGGCAAACCGATAAATTAGAGGTGGTTCGGGTTCGCCGAACAGCGTTTCCGGGATTTTAAGTTGTAGGATTGCGATCTTGTTCCAATCCAACCAACCCAGAGAGACATCCCATGCCCAAACGCACCCGTAGAACCCACAGCCCCGCCTTCAAGGCGAAGGTGGCCTTTGCCGCCCTACGCGGCGACAGCACGCTCGCGGACCTCGCCGCCCGCTTTGACGTGCATCCGAACCAGATACAGTCCTGGAAGAGACATGCGCTGGAGCATGGCCCAGAGCTATTCGCCCAAGGCCGATCCGCTCCCTCCGGCGAACGCGAGGAGGAGATAAAGACGCTTCACGCAAAGATAGGGCAGTTGTCGATGGAGAAGGATTTTTTATCAAAAGCGCTCGGAGGCGGCCTGTAGCCGAGAGCAAGGCCCTCGTCAATCGTTCGCACAGCCTGTCCATCGTCCAGCAGTACGCGCTGCTGGCGCAGCCTCAAGGCAGAGGGGACGCGCCTGCGCGTATGCAACGCTTGCCAAGGAACGAGAGCACATCGACAACTACGCCCGCTATTTCAACGAAGAACGTCCGCAGATATTGACAATATGCCCCCTGACGACGTATACTACAGGTGAGGGTCGCTGACAAAGGTGACGGATTTGCCGCACCTCTGCGCTTAAAGCATTCGAAGTCATTGTCCAGATTCCTTGGGTCATTTTTATTGTCCAACTAACCCGAACCACCTCTACGGCCTGATTGTCAGATCCAAACGAACGGAGATAATCTATGGATTCCAAAATTCTGGTTGTTCTCGGGCGCTTTCCGCCCCCCTTGGACGGACAAACGCTTGCTACCAAGCGACTCACAGATATCCTGAGTGAAGAAGCAGAGGTGCGTCGCATCAGCATAGAGCCTCCGGTCAAAGCCACATCCAGCGTGAAGCGGCTCGCGCATTTTTTGCGGATACGACCCCGACTCCAGAAAGAGTTGCAATCATACCCGGGAGCAACAATCCTTTGGACTTCGATTTCCCCGGACTCGGCGGGCCATTTTAGAGACTTGCTCGTCACATTGCCTGCTTTTCGACAAAATCAGCGGATCGTTGCGATAGTACATCGGGGCAACTTCCATTCTTTGTTTGAATCTATCATAATGTCGGCGACCGCACAGCGCATGGTGAACCGCGTAGACAAGTTCGTATTCTTGTCACAAGGCCTTGCCGATCAATGCGCTACCTGGATTCCCGCAGAGAAGCGCCTGGTCATTCCAAATACCATTGACGCCGAAACCGTCTTGTCCCGAAAAGATGTCGAAACAAAACGACAAGAACGAGTCCAGCGGGATAAACTCAACGTTCTTTTCGTGGCACACATGATGCCTTCCAAGGGCTACCTTGATACACTGGAAGCCATTCGCATACTTGCAACCCGCTCCGTACCTATTGAAGCGCATTTTGCCGGGGGCTGGCAGAAAACGGCGGACCGAAAAGCGTTTATGGATCAGGTTGCGGCGCATACTATGGAAGACATTGTGTTTCATCACGGAGCCGTATCCGACCGTGAAGCAATGCGGAGTCTGCATCGCAACGCGGATGTGTTCGTGCTTCCGACCTGGTACCGAAATGAAGCGCAGCCCCTTGTCATCATCGAAGCACTTAACGCGGGAACGCCGGTCATATCCACCCCCTATCGAGCCATTCCAGATATGGTGCGAAACGGAAAAGAAGGGTATCTGGTCCCGCCTCGAAATCCCGAAGCCATTGCCAAGGCCCTTGAACAACTCTGCGATCCAGCGCAATGGACCCATATGTCCATCCGGGCCAGAGAACGCTTCGAAAATGCCTTTTCGCCAAAGCGGATACGGGGGAAATGGTTGGAAATGGTGCGGTGAAGAATATAAAATATTACGAACAATAAACTTTCATTTTTATAGTTTTCTAAAATGAAGACGCCACCGTAGGAACAGAAGGTATCATTTTAGATATTTTATGTATATCACGAGAATCAAGATAACAAAAAGATTGAGGTGCGACTTTGCAACTTAAGAGTTGGTTAATTTCTAATGGATTAGATAATTTAAAAACATTCCCCAATGCAAAATAACCAGCCTTTTTATGTCCAGCAAAATAATCAATAAAAAATGGATACGTTATGCCAGATCCGTAAGCGGTCTGAGTCCAAACCTGTGCAGGAGGACCCGCTAAACAATGAACAACATCAGCGATTGCAACAATCTTTTTTACAGGACACGTAGAATATAGTACTATATTTGAGACATCCCGGGCAGGCAGCACTTTTCGATATTCAAATACCTTATTTCCAGAGAGAATGTTAGCCACATGCTCAGGATGAACCGAAACCAATATGGAAGTATTCATGTGTCCCTCTCCGTATTTGATTTTTTAGAAAAACAACGTAAATATTGTTGATGTGAAATTTGTCGAATGCTCTGAATCGATCCTTCAATGCCAGCTTGGCGAAGAATATTTCTGCCAACGGGCGGAAAATTATGAACAAGACGAAATAGAATCACCAACGTCTTTTTTTGAAGCCATTTTTCCATTTCTTTTTTGGAATAAACCGTGCGTTTAGATACCAGCGATAAGACTTTGTCGATATCGACTTCGTGTTCAGCCTGTTCGACAACACCAACACATTCAACACTTTTCTTATCGTGCGTTCTGTAAAAAAACAAAAGGTCGCCTGGATTAATTTTTTTTATTCCAGAATGACATATATAGGCTTTTTTTATAGTATTCGATTGCGGGTTATATTGGTGAGGATCATCTCCAAATAGACTCGGGGCAAAATAATAATTGACATCAGGAAATAAATCGTCATGATATTTTGGTTGAATAGGAATTATGAATTTATTGACTGCTTCAATATCTAAATAATGAGGATAGTATTTTATAGCATATTCCAATGGAGATATGTTATCCGGTACCAATTTACATTTTGACATTTCTTTGACATAAACGCTGTCTCGATTATTGTATTTTCCAACATATTCGAAACCATAATCTTCACAGAGTGATACTAATTTTTCATGTTCTTTACCATGAATATGCAAATACACATATGAAATTCTAAGGGAAGAAGAAGCATGTTTGAATGCAGAAAACAGGAGTCGCTCTCCGAGTTTACGACCTCGAAAATCTTCACCCACCTTAAACGTACACAATTTTAACGCTACACCGTTTAATGAATGGCTATCATCAGTTATTGTTGGAGAATCTTCTTCTTTATAAATACAAATGGCGTATAATTTTTTGTTGTAATTTATATTCCAGGCTTTGCGAAGTTCTTCAGCTTTTCTTATATACCAATCATTAAAATCAGGATAATCTTCTCTCAACGAATCAAAAAACGACTGTTGAACATCAAATTCATGAAGGTAATTTTCTTGAATCCCACGAGGAGGAGTTAACTCTTCGGTTTCTGATTGCGATTTCAAAAATATAAGAAATTGATCGAAATAGTGAACCTTCTCCTGGATTTTAACCGCCCTTGCTTTCCTGTGTATTTCTTTGTCATTGGTAACAAAAAGATGGATCGCACCGCGATACAACGCATGAAGGAGAATATTGTCGATACGATCTTGATCTCTATTTTGCGACCAGCCATATCTTTTTAAATCATTTTCGGAAAGTGAAGGCGGTGAAGGAATAGACGGGTACTGACGCAGCCGAGAAAGAACAATGTTTCTTCTGTTTTCATCTTTGTCCCGACGAATATCTTCCTTCTGAACGGGATGAATATATAAAATATGTCCATTTTGTTCCGATAACTGGCGCATCTGAGCCAAGGACGGATCGAGCGTGCGCGCAGTGTCCTCTAATGGGATAAGAATATTTGTGTCGATTAAAATGTTCATGGGAGTGGCCCCGAAAATCCAGACAGCTTGTAGGGGTTGTTCTAATTAGAGGGTTGCCGGAGGCGCGCTGCCTTCAGTTGCCCAATCTCGCTTTATAATATACCCCATCAGATGCCGATTGTCAAGACCCTACGTAAATAATTTTCTTCAAAAGTAGCACTTTATGTGACGGTGCACATAGTACTCAGGCGATTCACATCACATGGCGAATCGCCGCTTCCAGGCCATCTACCATTTTGTCGAGGGTCAGATGCTCCTTCGCGTAGGTTAGGGCATTTCCCGAGTACCGATCCCGGTCCGCCAGTACCTCCCGAACGCCCGCCGCAAGCGCCTCGGAAGAACGACCCGAACAAAGCAGCCCCGTCTCCCCGGAACGAACGTACTCCACTTCGGGGCCATTACCAGCACGATTCACATCACATGGCGAATCGCCGCCTCCAGGCCATCTACCATTTTGTCGAGGGTCAGATGCTCCTTCGCGTAGGTTAGGGCGTTTGTCGAGTACCGATCCCGATCCGCCAGCACCTCCCGAACGGCCGCCGCAAGCGCCTCGGAAGAACGACCCGAACAGAGTAGCCCCGTCTCCCCGGAACGAACGTACTCCACTTCGGGACTGTGAAACTTGATCCCCCCCCCCTCGGGCTGGCGAAGCGATACCACCGGCACGCCGAACGCGAACGCATGGTTTACGGCCAGGCCCAGATACCCCGGCATGAGCATCAGGTCCGAAGCGTACAACCACGGACCCGCCTCCTCTTGCATCAGGGACCCCAGGAAACGCACGCCGTGCAGCGCACGAGCCGATACAACTTGCTCCATGGCCGCCCGCTCTGGTCCATCCCCGATAATCAACAGGGTGGCGGACATCTCCTGTGTCAGCCGCGACCAGGTTTCAAGCAACATGTCCGTGCCCTTCTCTCGAATAAGCCGACCTATGTAAACGAGTACGGGGCCCTCCGGGGGAATGGAAAGCCGCTGCCGGACCGCCTGTTTTCCCTCTGCCTCCAACACCTCTCGTTGGGCGAACATGGGGTCCAGATCCATCGTGTTCCGGGCGACGAACAGGTTTTGCTCCGGCACGAACGGACGTAACAAATTGGCTATGTTTTCCGTATAACAGGCGCACCCTTCTACGTTTTTCGCCAGCGCAAGGCGGTATTTATCCAGAATATGGCGCTTTGGATCGAACGCCCGGCGGTTCGACGAAAAGTGTCCCCAAAGTACTCGGCCCGCCCCAAGCGACCTGGCGTAACGCAGCAAGAACGGCAACGTAACGGAGCGCGGACTTTCCTCTGCAAGGATCGCCGCTGGCGGGCCATGTCGCTCGAAAACGGGCCGATACAGCTGGGCATGTATCTTTTCCCCGAAAAACCAGTGGTTACGAAGGAATATCTGCTTGTATCCGGGCGCATTTTCCTGAACCAGGTTTCCCAACGAAGAAGTCCCCGGAGGATCGCCGGAACACACGACCAGCCGCCCGTCGAGACGTGCGTTCAACTTCTCCAGCACCGGAATGCGGTACCAGAGAATCATCCGGGTGAAGTAATACACAGGACGGCGATCGGCGGGCATGGCGGCCACAAAAACGGCGAGGGCAATGGGAAGATGTAATATTTCTTTTACCAACCAGAACCGTATACCTTGGCAATGCCGTGATTTTCTATCTGGTGCTGAACAATTAGGCTCGACACATCAAGTTCTGTGGCAAGCTCGTCTACTGCATCGCTATCAAGATACTGTACATTGCCCACTTTATCGCGGAGCCATGTACTTGGAGCAAGCAATTCGGCAGCAAAAGCGCGGGAACGAGCTTGTCGAGGCGTTCGGAGTTTGTTCAATATAGCCGGACTGGGTTTTTCACGCCCCATATAATCACCAAGCGCACGCGCAAGGATAAATCTTTTACCTTTACCTTTTTTATGCACGATAATACACGAAGGAGAATCGTTGGAAACACAGCCTTCAATGCGCAAAGAAGGAGCATCTTGTTCTCTATTCCAGATCGCAAGATGACCTTTTTCTTCAAACGCAAAAGATGCCTGGGGTTTACTCAATATGGAGCGAACTGCTCGAGCATCTTCATATCCTTTTTGCCACGGAGAAGTACGGGATCCCATTCTGCAATGTCTAACTTCTTTTCGCACCTTTACCCAATCGGTACCACTTGTTGATTGGTTTGCAGATTTGATTGTATCTTTAATCCAGCCATACACTTCATGAAGTGAATTTTTATCTGCACATAGCATCATTTCATCTCTAATAAATGGATCGCAATCGTTCCATATATTAGCAATATGCGTGGCGGTCTGATGATCAATATTGAATGGATCAAGTCCTAAAAATGCGGCTGCTTGGCAAAATTCATATTCTTCTTGATCCAGAGATTGTATAGATTGCCATTCAGATTTTAGAAATTCGCAAGGTACTTTTTTATCTTGGAGGCGTTGCATAACATTGTTTACAAGTGACACAATTTCTTTTTCCAGTTCATCGCGATTCAATATTTTCTCGAATTCGGAACGAAATTCTACAGCTGCATGTTTGGGATTCCATTTTTGCACGCTAACGTGAATGGTGCCATCGCCCATAGGATCAAAAATAATCCGAGGAAAAACGAATCCATTTCCTGCATACGATAAATCATGCCTGGACGCGAATCCGGGGCGTGGTTCGGCGGACACGATGTTCATTTCATACCACAAGTGAAACCAGTTTACGAGAAACCATTCTGCCAATCGAACAAGGGGCACCGTAATATTTTCGACATATTTATTCTTGTACTTATCATACAAATAGGTAGCCACATCCTTTTCGTCCTCTCCAAATCGAATGGACAGGTGCGCCATTGTATGCTGTGCCGCCTGATCCGGGTACGACCCAGCCTCTATCCATTTGTAATCAAACAAGGACATTATTCCAAACCTGTAATGTGATCGTGCGGTTCCAGAGGATATCCGTGATATTCGCCCGACTCCCGATTATGCAAGCGCGCTTCAAATACATGGTCGCCATGCTTGTACCAGACGAGAACAGGAAATCCATTATCGAATTCCCCGAATTGTCCTTGACGTATGGCCTTCCTGAGCCATTGTGTAACACGCGATGGATTGCGTTGCAACTCCTCGGGACATTTTGATTTTCCGGGATGGTGCACGGGGCGGTTCCCGAACGCGTCCGGCATGGTCCTATGGTACGGACTCCCCGCATACCTGCACTTAGCGGCAACCGCCTTGAGGTCCAGCATATCCGGCGGCGGAGGCAACACCTCTTTTCGTTGATTAGGATTGCCGCGTTCTCGATTTGGAGGCCTTGCCATAAAAATCCCGCTTTTCGAAATGAATGAGCCATAACGATCCCGAAAAAACCTAATCCATCAGTGCGAGAAACACCATAACGCCCATACCGATCAGCGCAAGCACTACGGTAACCCCCAAGCCGATCACCCACGGCTGCATGCTCATGATCTTTTCTGTCAGGCGCGTCTTCATGGCCGCCATCTCCGTACGGATGCTACCCATCTCTGAGTACATCTCGACCCGAAGGCTGCCTATCTCTGACCGCATCTCGCGTCGAAGCTCGGCCACCTCTGCACGCACGAAATCCTTCGTGGCGAGGTCCTCCCAGTTCAACTCCTGACACTCCTGTATCATGACGCGTTCCATGATGGCTACCCTCCTTGCTGCAACGTACTCCTCCGCCACAGCGCCGAAAACCCGGCGAAGACAAAACCCGACAGGGCAGATACGCTCATTGCGGCTCGACAGTGGAAAATATACAGCCAAACCCGGTGAAAGTTTAGCTACAAGGCAAGATAATGCACAAAAACATCTCGTTTTTTGCAACCCGGGCGGGCATAGGGATTTTCGGCGTACTCCGCTATAGCCTGCAAGCATTTCCGTTCCATGGGGATCAACCGCACTGAGCATGTCATGTTTCTGTACAGGGCGCAACCCGGGATTACCGATAGGCCCGGTCCGTGTATTCGCTTACGGCGGCCCGGTCGATCAGGCGCCAAGAAGGCGTTCCCAAGGACCCGCTTTTGTTGCGGCGGAATGTGGCGCGCAGGTACACCTCCTTTTTCGCAGGGGTCGCTCCGTCGAAGCTGAACGATCCCCAGCGAAAAACCCAAAAGGTCGAATCCGGTCGGACGGGGAAGCTTCTCGAGAGTATTTCGACAAGGTGCGCGGCGTCGTCGAGCGTGGAGCGGCCCCGGTTTTCGGCAAGCTCGTCAAGGACTACCGTCATGGGCCGCGCCGCCTTGGGCGCCGAATGGTAGATCCGCACCCGGCAGGTCGAAACCGCGCGATACCCCTGCCAGCTGAACGTCGTGTCGGCCACCATTTGTCCGGCGGCGGGGGTTGCGACGGCAAGCGTACACAGGGTGGCAAGGATGGAAACAAGCGTTTTCATGCACCCATAGACACACCGAAAGCCGCCGCATAACCTGTTCGGGCAAAAAAATTAGGGTTGCAGCGGAAATCACCGGCTGCCCCGACAAATTCACGCCGCCGAGCCTGGGGGACGGCGCATTTTCAGGGCGCGCGCAACGCCGGCAGCGTACTCTGGATGCACCTTCTCGAAGTGTCCCAGCTGCCGTTCGATAATGAACTCCGGCACGCCGCTCATCGCGTCGGCGATGTTGCTGAAAAGGCGCTCCCGCTGGTCCGCATCAAAGAGCTGAAAAAGGGCCCGGGGCTGGCTGTAATCGTCGTTCCCCTCGCGGTGATCGTATCGGTCCGCATCGCCCGAAATTCGGAGAGGCGGCTCGCGGAACCGGTCATCCTCTGCCGGTCCGTCGAACGAATTCGGCTCGTAGAACGCATCCGGGGTTTGATGGTTGTTGTCGAAGAACCGCATCGGACCGTCCTTGTGGTAGTGGCGAACCGGACACTTCGGCGCGTTGACGGGAAGGGCTTCGTAGTGCGTCCCGAGGCGGTACCGATGAGCGTCCGCGTACGAAAATATCCGCGCTTGAAGCATCTTGTCCGGCGAGAAACCGATGCCAGGCACGATATTCGACGGCGCAAACGCGACTTGCTCAATCTCGGCGAAGTAGTTGTCGGGGTTGCGGTTCAGTTCCAGGACGCCGACCTCGATCAGGGGGTAATCGCCGTGCGGCCACACCTTGGTCAGGTCGAACGGATTGAAGGACGTCTTCTCTGCGTCCGCCTCGGACATAACCTGAATGCAAAAACGCCATTTGGGGAAGTCGCCTTTTTCGATCGCGTTGTACAGGTCCTCCTGGGTAGATTCCCGCGTGCGGCCCACGACCTCGGCGGCCTCGGCGTTGGTCCAGTGCTTGTGGCCCTGCAGCGTCTTGAAATGAAACTTCACCCAGAAACGCTCGCCCTCGGCGTTGATCAGCGAAAAGGTGTGGGAGCCGTATCCGTTTATATGGCGGACGCTCACGGGAAGGCCCCGGTCGGACATCAGGATCGTTACCTGGTGCAGGCTTTCCGGCGACAGCGACCAGAAATCCCACATTGCGGCGGGCGAACGCAGATTGGTCCTCGGATGGCGCTTCTGCGTGTGGATGAAATCCGGGAATTTATAGGGATCGCGGACAAAGAAGATCGGCGTATTGTTGCCGACCATATCCCAGTTGCCCTCCTCAGTGTAGAACTTGAGGGCGAACCCTCGTACGTCGCGTTCCGCGTCGGCGGCGCCCAGTTCGCCGGCCACGGTCGAGAAACGCGCAATCATCGGCGTCTGCTTGCCGATTTCCGAGAACAGGCTGGCCTTCGAATAACGGGTGACGTCGTTCGTGATCGTCAGCACGCCGTACGCGCCCCAACCCTTCGCATGGACGGGTCGCTCCGGAATGCGCTCGCGGTTCTGGTGCGCCAGCTTCTCGATCAACTGGTAATCCTGCAACAGGACGGGGCCGCGCGGCCCGGCGGTCATGGAGTTCTGGTTGTCGGCGATCGGCGCACCGGCGCTGGTGGTCAGTTGCTTCTTTTCGGGCATGGGCTGGAATGGGTTCTTCTGTGCGCGAGGCTGGTTTATTCGGAATCGGGAGGATTGCCCGCCGGGAGCGTTATCTGCGTCGCGGGACGAGGGGTCTCGCGGTTGCGACGACGGGCGGGGGGCTGCAAAGGCGGGCCTAACTTGACGGGGCGGGGGCTTGTTCCCGGGGTTTGCTATACTCCCTTCCGATTGTCCCGAGTCTGCGTCATTGGGAGATTTTCAGGCGGCTTTGTCGGGATGCGGACGCGCGAGGCAATCTGATTTCGGACACCTGGTTCGCCGCGCTGGCGATCGAGTCCGTTGCGAATGGATTGCCCTGGACCGGGATTTTGCCGGGTTCGAGGGGGTGCGGTGAGGCGGGCGCCTCGAGTGGACAGAAATGATGAGAAAAGATGTGAAGGCTAAAAAATGGCCATAAAAAATTTATTTATTGGCTTTATTTGTACTAAATTCTTATATTCAGGGTCAGGGGTAGTTCGGCGGAGGGGCAAAACCAATAGCCATCAGCCCAAGAGAGCACATGAATGCAAAAAAGACAATGACACTCAATCTCAGGGAGAATGAGATGCGGGTTCTCGACGAATTGAGCAAGCGGAAAGACATGAGCAAGACGGCGCTACTGCGTCAAGCCTTGCGCATGTACCAGGTAATCGAGGCGCGCCTTGAGAACGGCGATAAGCTCTTCATTGAGGACGAGCAGACCAAAACGAAGGCAGAGGTTATGCTGATATGACCCAGAAAAACCTGCTCACCCTGCTCGACTATCACTATTGGGCCCGCGATCGGTTGCTGGATGCGGTTCAGGAGATCGCGCCCGACCAGTTCCGTCGGGATATGGGAAACAGTTTTCCTTCTATTCGGGATACGTTGCTCCACAACGTGTTCGCCGAATGGGTATGGCGTTTGCGCTGGGAGAGAAAACCATTGCCGCCGCCTTTCGACCCGAAGGATTTCGAAACCGTGGAGGATGTTCGCGCGCGCTGGGTGCAGGAGGAACGCGAGGTGCGGCGGTTCGTCGAGCAAGTCGGTTCGGACCGTCTCGACCACCTGTTCCGCTATGCTCAGCTGGACGGTACGCCTACGGAGTCCGTTTTCTGGCAGTCTGTGCAGCATGTGGTCAACCATGCCTCCTATCACCGCGGGCAGGTCACCACAATGTTGCGCCAACTGGGCGCCCCGCCGCCAGATAACCAGGACCTGATTGGGTTTTACCATACATGAGTGTGGCAGGTAGGCGGCGGCGTTGCGTTCGATGAGGAAAGCGGCTTCGCCGTGCAGGAAATAACCTGCATAGTGCTGGCGGGCACGCTGTTCGACCAATGCAGGGCAAAAGGATTGAAAAAATCATTCAACGAAATTGTTGACAACAAAATTGTTGAATCATATGCGGAGCGCGGATGTCGCCGGAACGAATGTTCCGTTGTTTGGCGGAAGCGGACTCATGCCTGGTGCAGATCTGAGCGATTCGGCAGCCTTGCTTGATCGTATGGAGTAGGATGGGAAATGATGAGAGCGCGCTTCAAAAACACAGCGCGCATTGTTCATTGTATCATTTTCCGGATCCTCGCCCCGCTCATGGCCCATTCACCCCGATACGCTGCATAATCTTTTGCGCCAGGGCCCTGAAATCCTGTCGGGCATCGATAGCTGCCGCTGCGTGGCTGCCGATGGCTCCGTCGGCTGCAGTCAGGCGAAAGATCGGCTTGCGAGCCTGCTGCGCCATCGGGACCAAACTCCGATAATGTTTAACGGTAGCGAGGGCATTTTTTTTATCTTCTGTCGGTGTCATAGGATGCGGTCCTTTTTGGTCGCCGAGTAGATTTCGAGCGTATTCTTCCGGCATGCGATTGACCCATTTGTCGTATGCTCGCACGGGACGGTTCAAACGAACGCTGTGTTGCTGCACCACATAGCCTATGGGTTTCATTTCCCCATCAGGCAGCGGAAAATCCGGGGACTCCCAATTGTCTTTCCGACGTTTCCAATCCTGCCGCCACTGATTCAAAGTAGGACCAAGATTACGTAACCCCTGAAGCGAAAACAAATCGGCCCCCAGCGGAACAACGATGTAATCGGTAGCGATCAGCGCAGAACGATTGATGGCGCCCAGATTGGGTCCGACATCGGCCAGAATTACGTCTGCGTCCATTTGCTGCGCTCCAGATTGCATTACCGTCGAGAATGCGGTCAATATGCGGAAGGGGCGATACAAATCGCTTGATCCCAATGCGTTAGGCCATTCCGCCGAGAGGATGTCTTCGAATCCGGCCAGCGCCAGATCGCCGGGTATCAGCGCCAGATTACCGGTGAACAGGCTTCGCTCTGGAATGTCTACGAGCTTTGGCATCTGAATGTCACCAACTCTTGTTAAAGGGCGAGTGCACTGCAGGATAGTTTTGGCGGATGCGCCATTATCGTCATCCCACAACGTTTCCAGATAATCCTCGTCCAGAAACGCCGCCGTGAGATTCGCCTGCGGATCAAGATCGCAAGCCAGCACCCGATACCCCATGTCGGACAACATCCACGCGAGATGGTAGACCAGCGAGGTTTTGCCGACGCCGCCCTTGTTGTTGAAGAAGGTCAAAACGGGAACGCTCATGCCCGATTGTCCTCGCATGACAGTATGGTGACTCGCACGTTGTGCATATCGACATCGAATTCCATTCTGGGGTGACCCGCTTGTTGCAATAGCCGATTCGCCAATGGAATGCCTATGCCATACTGTTGCACAAACCCCAGGTTTCTCATCGCCTCGGCAAGATTGGGATTACGGTACGACGTTACGCCGGATTGGCCAAAGTTATCTACTGTCACAGAGCCGAATACCCCGCCGGGACTCAGGATTTCTATCCGGTCGTCGTACCAGTAAATTCGCGCAGGAGCATGGTTTCCCTCGTATGATCGATGCATGACCGCATTACGAGCGATCTGCTGAATCGCCGGAACAGGATACGTATTGTTTCGCTTCTCGACTGATCCAGATGTAAAGTCAACCGCTGTCCGGTTGTGTCCGTGCAGTTTCTCGTCGAGCCGGCGCAGTACGTCCGAAATGTTGCCGCTGATTTTTTCTTCATCGGATATGGAGTCTGTTGCGTCAGTACCAGCCAATCTCAGGAATTGAATATACGCACCCGGCAGGTAGTCCAGTGTCCGTTTGCCCAGTACAAGTATCCCCAGCACGGTGGGCACGGGGTCGTCCGCGGAGACAACCATCTTGGCCGCCGCCAACCGCTCTTCGAGACTGCGTTCATTGGCTTCCAGAATTTTGTGGTCGAAAGCTTGTGGCAAGTATTCCTGTTCAAACTGGAGCAGATTGAGATCCTTCAAGGTGGCGTGAGAAACCGGATAAATATCAAAAGGAATGTCTTTGTACCGTCGTTTTTCGTTGAGAATCCGTTCGTCCTGCGCTGTCGCTATGCCTCGCCGTGAGCCGGTTCGGATATAGATAATCCCTTTGTAGCGAACGGGCGGCGAGTTGGACGGCTGTACGGCGACCACCGCAATTTCTTTGCCTTGCAGGACATGTTTTTGCACCGTCAGCGAGGGGGGAGGCACAATATTGCCGTCCGTTTTCATATTGGCCAGTTGCTGAAGCAACCGGTCTGTGACCGACAGGCCGCCTATGGCTCCGTCGTCTCGTACGCCCACGAGGACAAGGCCTGGTTTTTCGTGCCCGGGCAAGTCGTTGGCGAAAGCGCAGATGGCTTGCCTGATTCGGGCCGGGGCCTCGCCAAGCAACGATTCCTTGAACTCGACGCAGTCTCCTTCGCCCGCCTCAATGATTTTCAGCAGTTGCTCCTCCGTAAAATCCGGCATGGCGGTACGTTCCTTGCTGTTGGGAAATGCGCAGTCACCCTGTCTTATTCATTCTCCCTGCCCGCCTGGTTCCACTGCCCCGCCGATTCGTGCGCCCGTACAGGACGAATGCCCCAAAACACCTGCACCATCCCCCCGGATTCGGTACATTGCAGGCGGCCCGTAAGCTCTTGGCCGTCGTATTTTCCCAACCCAATCCCCAACCCGATCACCCACCTCGCCCGGTACGCAACGCCATGCCCTTTGCCTTGCTTTCCCTGCTGACAAGTTTGCTGAGCCTGCCAGGCCTTGCGCTGGTGGCGTGCAGCGCGGAGAACGCCGTCGCGCCCGCAGTCCCAGGCGTCGCCGCCAGCGATACGCTGCGCGTAATGTCGTTCAACATACGGTACGACAACCCGGGAGACGGGCCGGACGCCTGGCCCCATCGCAAGGAAGCCGTAGCAAACATGATCCGGGACCGGAACGTGGATGTGGCGGGGTTGCAAGAGGCCTTAAAGGGACAGATCGACGATTTGCAAGCCCTGCTTCCCGATTATGCCTGGCTGGGCGTAGGCCGGGAGGATGGCGCAGAACAGGGAGAATTCGCCCCAATTTTTTACCGGCGAGACCGTCTGGACACGTTGCGCCAGGGCACGTTCTGGCTTTCCGAAACGCCGGATATTCCCGGAAGCCGGTCCTGGGATGCGGCGCTGGAGCGCATTGCGACCTGGGCGGTATTGCGCGACCGGCGGACGGGCGAGGCGTTGCTGGCGGCCAACGCGCATTTCGACCACCGGGGCGCCGAGGCCCGAACCCGCAGCGCGGAGTTAATCGTGGAGCGCCTCGGAGCGCTGGCGGTTGCGCGCCCGGGAGAACAGGCGGACACAAAGACCAGCGCCTTGCCCGTCGCGCTCACGGGAGATTTCAATGCACGGGAGGGCAGCGCCCCGTACGCCGTGCTTGCAGGAGCGTTTTCCGACGCCCTGTACGCTTCGGAGCAACCCCACGAAGGCCCGATGTCCACCTGGAACGGTTTCGAGGCCATTGCGCCCGGCGCGCGCATAGATTACGTCTTCGTGGGCGAGAATGTGGACGTATACGCCCACCGCATCCTGCCGGACACGCTCGCCGGGGGGCGCTTTCCGTCCGATCACCTGCCCGTACTGGCGGAAATCGGATGGAAATAGCCGCTTCGGTCGCCCGTAGCGCGGCCAAGCCTGTTGTCAGGCGTATTGTCGGCCTTCCCGTCAACGCACCTTCTCGCAACCGACAGGACGCCCTGCCCGGGAAGGTTGCGCAAACCGGATTCCTGGTCCTGGCCGCCTCCCGTCAACCGGTAAAGTACAGGTAGGCCGCCAGAATCAGCACAAGCACGAGCGCCGTGAACGTCACGTCTTTCCAGTCCCAGCTGGACCGCGACGTGGACCGGTGTTCGTCCGTAAGCGTACCGAAGGTGAGGCCGCTGATCTGTTCGTACGACGGGGGCTGCGTCAGGTAGCTGACGCCCACCATGGTCATCGTGCAAATCAGGAAGATCAACAGGCTGTAGTATTGAAAGAAAATGTTGTTGACGATCCACAGGAACGAGCCTTCGGCGTACGAAAAATCGTCCATCAGGGCGACGGGCGTATCCACCGCCAGCCGGAACAAACCGAGCGCAAACCCGACGAGCAGGGCGGCGAGACACCCCTCCTTGTTCAGACGCTTGTAAAAGACGCCCAGGAAGAAGACCACAAAGATAGGCGGCCCCAGATAGGCTTGCACACCCTGCAGGTAGTCGTACAGGCCGCGTCCTCCCTGGATGACCGGAATCCACGCCAGGCCAATCACCACCATGACGCCCGTAGCAAGGCGCCCCATCCATACCAGACTGCGCTCCGACGCGCCGGGCCGCAGTCGGCTGTAGAAATCCATGGTGAAGAGCGTGGACGACGCATTGAATACGCCTGCGAGAGAACTCATCAGCGCCGCCAGCAGGCCGGCCACCACGATCCCCCGAATGCCCACGGGCAAAATGTGCGCCACAAGCAAGGGCAGGGCGGCCTGTGCGTTTTCCGTCACCAGTTCGCCCTCGGCGTTGAACATAGCGTCGCGAATGGACTGGACCTCGCCGGTTTTCGCCAGCGCAAAGGCGATGATCCCGGGAATGATGAAGATGAAGACCGGGAGCAGCTTCAGGATCGCCGCCGCGATGGTCCCCCGCCGCGCCTCGGTTTCGTTGGGGGCGCCCAGCACGCGCTGTACGATGTATTGATCGGTAGTCCAGTACCAGAGGCCGATGATCGGCGCGCAGAAAAGCATCCCCAGCCACGGGTATTGATTATTGAAATACCACGCCATTTCGGTTCCTGTCCGAATCGGCGCCCAGGTGGCGCTGAAGCCTTCGGGCACCAGCGGCTTCCACAAATTGAACATTTCGGACCCGACAATGGCGTGCAGTTCGCCCCACCCTCCGATGGCCTGCAACCCGAAGAAGAGCACCAGAAAAGAACCCAGCACCAGAATAACGGTTTGCAGCGCCTCGGTGTACGCCACGGCGCGCAACCCGCCCAACACGCTGTAGGCGCCCGTGAAAAGGATCACCAGAATGGAGCCCAGCCAGAAACTGTTCATCCCCAGGAAATTCACCTCCGGCAACAACACGCTGAACACCACGCCCCCGGCAAAAATGCCCACGGCGATCTTGGTCAGCACGTAGGCTACGAGGGAAATTACGGACAGGATCGTCCGTGAGGCGGGAGAAAAACGCCGTTCGAGGAATTCCGGCATCGTGAACACTTTCGACCGCATGTAGAAGGGAGCCATCACCCACCCCAGCACGAGCAGGCACCAGGCGTGCAGTTCGTAGTGCGCCAGCGCCACGCCGTCGGTGGCCCCGGAACCGGCCAGTCCCACGAGGTGCTCCGAGCCGATATTCGAGGCGAAAATGGACGCCCCTACGACGAACCACCCGAGGTGGCGGCCTGCAAGAAAATAATCCGTCGTGGTGTCCGTTTTTTGCCGGATCACCCACCAGGCCAGCCCTAATATCACCAGGAAATAGGCGGCGATGATGATCCAGTCCAGCGTTGCGAGCGTGCTCATGTCGAGGGATTCCGGGTCGTTTCGGATAAGATCGGGTGAATTTTCCGTGGCCTTTAAGGAATTATGCGCCCGCCTTGTTCCGTATGTCGGGGACAAGCGCCGCGCTACCGATAAAAATTACCGGCTAAATATTTTAGATGCACTGATCAAATCTACTTCGATCAGCGCATCCTCAAGGATCCAAAATCTCGAACCTTAGGAATTTAACCGGCGTTTCCAACACCTCCCTTTCGTACCTTACGGGTTCTTGCATCGTCGTTCCGTCAAACCACCTTCTTCGTTGCATTAGTCATGTCCGATTCGTACCGCCCGAAACCCGAAGACAAGTTTACGTTTGGTCTCTGGACCGTCGGAAACGTGGGCCGGGACCCGTTCGGGGAGCCGGTCCGCCCCCCGTTCTCGCCCGTCGAAATCGTCCACATGCTGGCGGACGCAGGCGCCTACGGGGTCAATTTTCACGACAACGACCTCGTGCCCATCGATGCGACGGCCCGGGAACGGGACCACATCGTACGCTCCTTCAAGGAAGCGCTCGCCGACCGGGGCCTGCACGTCCCGATGGCGACCACCAACCTGTTCTCGGACCCGGCGTTTCGGGACGGAGCCTTTACCGCCAACGACCCGGCGGTTCGGGCGTACGCCATCCACAAAACCATGCGGGCCATGGACCTCGGCGTGGAGTGCGGGGCCTCCACCTATGTGTTCTGGGGAGGCCGCGAAGGAACCGAATCCGACGCCACGAAGAATCCGCTGGATGCGTTGGCCTGGATGCGGGAAGCACTGAATTTTCTGTGCGAATATGTGGTGGAACAGGGATACGACCTGCGTTTTGCGCTGGAGCCAAAACCGAACGAACCGCGCGGCGACATATATTTCCCTACGGTAGGCTCCATGCTCGGATTTATCGGTACGCTGGATTATCCGGAGATGGTGGGCGTGAACCCGGAGGTGGCCCATGAGCACATGGCGGGCCTGAACTTCACGCATGCCGTGGCGCAGGCATGGGACGCGGGCAAACTGTTCCATATCGACCTGAACGATCAGAATCCGGGCCGCTACGATCAGGATTTCCGGTTCGCCGCGCACAACATCAAGCCCGCGTTTTTTCTCGTGAAACTGCTGGAGGAGGTGGGCTACGACGGGCCGCGCCATTTCGACGCCCATGCGTATCGCACCGAAGACGCCGAGGGCGTCAAGGACTTTGCGCGCGGATGCATGCGAAGTTATCTGATCCTGAAGGAAAAGGCGCAAGCGTTCGCCGAAGACGAAACGATCCAGGCGTTGCTTGCCGAAGCGCAGCAACCCTCTGCCGAATTTCCGTCGTATGCGGGGGGCTATTCCCGCGAGGCGGCGGAAGCGTTGCGGGCGCATTCCTTTGATCGGCGCCAACTGGCTTCGCGGGGCCTTGCCTACGAAAAAATCGATCAATTGCTTACCGACCTCCTGCTGGGCGCGCGGTGACCGGCCCCTTTCGAGCGTTGTCTTCGCCGTTGCGCCTGCCGATTTCCGCGCATTCCGCATTCCTTCTTGTGCACATACCGCCATGTCTTCCCACTCTTCTTCCAGCTCCAGCTCCAGCTATCAATCCGACGCACTGCGGACGCTGTCCCGGCAATTTCATATAGGCGACGGCAGCGACGAAGGCGCCGTATCGCCCGAACTGCTGCACGGAGCCATTGGCCTGGCTACCGAGGCGGGCGAATTGCTGGACGCCATCAAACGCGCGCTCTACTACGGGGGTACGCTGGACAAACCCAATCTGGTCGAGGAGCTGGGCGATCTCGAATGGTACATGGCCGTGATTCGGGATGCGCTCGGGGTGGATCAGGAAGAAGTGCAGCGCATCAACATTGCGAAGCTCCGGGCGCGCTATCCAGAGAAATTCTCCACGGAAGAGGCGTACAACCGGGACCTGAACCGCGAGCGGGAGATCGTAGAGAGGGGGTAAGGCGCGCTATATACCCAATTCCTTGAAGCGTCTTGCTTGCGCCTCGATGGCCGGTTCCGTGGCGAGCCGCTCCACGCTGGAGGCGCCGAAGAATCCGACGACGCCTTCCGTGTGGTCGAAGATGTACTGCACATCGTCCGGCTCGGCGATCGGGCCGCCGTGGCATAGCACGAGAACATCGGGGTTGACGGCTTTGGCGGCGTCGTGAATGGCCTGTACGCGCCGGGCGGCTTCCGCAAGCGTCGGCGCCGTAGCGGAATCTACCCCGATAGACCCCTTCACCGTCGTATTCATGTGGGCAACGACGATATCCGCGCCGGCCTCGGTGAGGGCGGCGGCCTGGGCTTCGTCGAAGGCGTACGGACAGGTAAGCATCTCAAGTTCGTGGGCCTGCCGGATCATCTCGATTTCGAGGTTGAAACTCATGCCCGTGTCTTCCAGAATCTGCCGGAAATTCCCGTCGATCACGCCGACGGTGGGGAAGTTCTGCACCCCGTCGAACCCGGCCTCCTTGAGTTGTTTCAGAAACACGGGCATGAGCCGGAAGGGGTCGGTGCCGCATACGCCCGCCAGCACCGGGGTGTCCTGTACGATCGGCAGGACTTCCCCGGCCATGTCCATGACGATGGCGTTCGCGTCGCCGTAGGCCATGAGGCCCGCCGCGCTCCCCCGCCCCGCCATGCGATAGCGCCCGGAATTGTAAATGATGATGAGATCGACCCCGCCGCGCTCGGCGAATTTGGCGGAAATGCCGGTTCCGGCGCCGGCGCCAACAATGGGTTTGCCCGCCGCAACCTGGTTGCGAAGGCGTTGCAGACTCTCCTGGTACGGGATAAAGGGCATGGATGCGCGTCGTTTTGCAGGAAAATTATGACGATGGATGCTCTGATGAAGCCATCAGGGCGGCGAGCCGCTCGAAGACGGCGTCGGCGAAGGCGGTATCGTTGATGTGGAGGTCCAGTTCCACGAGTTCGACGGGGGCCGTATGTGTTTGCGCAGGGCTTCGAACAGGGCCTTGTTCGCTTGGGGATCGTGGAAAGGTTCGCCTTCCCGGTCGAGCGTGCTTACGCCCCGCAGCGGCAGCATAAGTACCGTGGGACCCGTCGCCTTGTTCAGGTTTTGCGCGATCCGCCGACCGATTTCCCGACATTCTTCGGCGGTGGTGCGCATCAGGGTGACGTTCGGATTGTGCCGATACAACGTGCGTCCGCGAAACGGTTCGGGCACGGTGTGCAGGGCGCGAAAATTCACCATGTCGAGCGCGCCGCACGATACAACCTGGGGAATGCCCGCCGCGCCCGCTGCGGTCAGGCGGTCCGGGCCGGCGGAGAGCACGCCGCCCGCCACTTCGTCGCACCATTCCGTCGTGGTCATGTCCGCCACGCCCGCCACATAACCGTCCCGAATCAGGCCTTCCATGGAACGACCCCCGGAACCGGTCGCATGAAATACGAGCATGTCGTATCCGGCGCGTTCCATGCGTTCGCGAATCCGGTGCACGCAGGGAGTGGTTACGCCAAACATGGAGGCCGCCACGACGGGACGATCTTGCGCGGGCGGCGCATCCTGCCCAACCATGCCGCAGATGGCCCCGGCGGCGTTGGCGAGAATGCGGCGGGACAAGGGGTTGAGGCCCGCAATATCGACCGTCGAATACATCAGCGTGACATCCTTTATGCCCACATAGGGCGCTACGTCCCCGGACACGACGGTCGAAACCATCAGTTTCGGAACGCCCACCGGCAACGTTTGCATGGCCGCCGCGGCGATGTTCGTACCGCCGCCTCCGCCCAGGGCCAGCACGCCGTGGAAGCGTCCCGCCTCGTACAAGGCCGGAACGAGGCGGCAGGCGCCCCGGATCATGACGTCAACGGCGTCTCCCCGATCTCGTCGCGCGCGCAGCGTTTCGAGGGAACGCCCCCCGGCAGCGGCGACCTCGCCCGCCGCAATGTCCGGCGAAAATCCGGGTTCGCCCAGCACGCCTGCATCCATCGTCAACGTTCCGAAACCTTGTTCGCGGACAAGATCGCGGACGTACGCATATTCCACGCCTTTCGTGTCGAGCGTGCCGAGGAGCAGAATGGTTCGGGACATGACCGCTGCGACGGATGAGGGCGACAGGTCAGGATGAGGAGTAGCGCAGGGGCGTTTTGAGCGTGCGCCAGGGTTCTTCTTCGTACACATCCACGGTGGCGGGTCCTTCAAAGGTCGCCGGAGACAGGATCGCAAGAAAAACGAGCGGTTCGCCCCCGGCATTCCAGGTGGCGTGCACGACGTCCTTCGGAATGTGCGCCATGTCGCCGGGGCCGAGCAGGCGTTTTTCGTCCTCCACCCATTGCTCCGCCGTTCCGGAAATCACATAGATGATCTCTTCAAGGGCTGGATGGCGATGAAACTGGTGCGCATCGCCGGGCGGCATATGCACCCGGACCATAAGCAAACGCTCGGCCTCGGTCAGTCCAGGGCGACACAGCCAATGGTGGGGTCCCCAGGGGACTTCTTCCACCTCCGCTTCCGAGGCCGTGACGAAACGCAAGATTCGGTTGTCGGACATTGTTTGCGTCAGTTCAGTTATCTCCTTCCTGTTCGCGCTCCGGATCCAGCGAAACCAGTACGCCCTGCATCGCCACATAGTGGCCTCCGTAGGTACAAATGAACGGATAGTCTCCGGGCGGCGGCATCGTGAACGTGACCTGAACGGTTTCGCCGGGACCGGCGGTAGGCGTCCAGGCAATGATTTTTTCTTCGTGTTCGGGCGGAATATAGTCATTTTCCGCCGCGGCGAGGGCGGCCATCCCCACCGGGTTGACGTATTCCCAGTGCTCCAGCACCACCACGTTGTGGGTCATGGCGGGCGACGTGGCGTTGTTGACGAACCGGATGGTGACGAGTTCGCCCGCTGTCGCTTCGATGAACCGGGTATCGAAGGCCATATCGTCCCCGACGGAAGCAACTGTAACGACGCCCTCCCGATTCGGACGCACGCCTCCCCGCGAAGCGCCGGCTTCCTCCGCTGTGGCCCCGGCCATGTCCATGGTCGTTATTTCCCCGGACAGGATGCCGCTCATGCGATGAAAAGCCACATGCCCGACGGCTTCCTTGACGGAACCGGTCAGGTTCTCCGCACGATTCGCGGCGCGCAGGAATCCCCGGGCGTGTTGCGCGCCCGCAGCCGTAGCGGCGTGCGGAATCCAGGCGTCTTCGGCGTTTTCGGGGGCGGTAAGCATGGCGAACACGGCGGCCCCCGTCGCATCCGAGGGAGGGGTGTCCGCAAGCGCAAGCAATACGGCCAGCCGTACGCGCGCATCCTCGTCTTCCAGCATGTTGTGCTCCATGAGGGCGTCGCGCGAAGCGTCGGAGGGTGGCAGCACCTGCGCGGCGGCGCGGCGCACGGCGGCGGAGGGGTGGCCCAAGGCTTCCGCGGCGACTCCGAAGGCCTCGCCGTCGGGGCCGGCCAGCATGCCCAGGCCATGCAAGGTCCACAGGGCATGCACGGCGGCGGGATTCAGACCCAGCGCGTCCACGGACGGGTCGCGGACAAGGTCGTACAGGGTCGCCGCCACATCCTGTTCGCCCCGATCTACGAGAAGACGCTGCGCGGTTTGTCGCCAGAACATGTTGTCGTGCCGGAGCGCGGCGACGAGTTCCTGCGGGGAAGCCCCGGAAAGGTCCATGGGTTCGCCCGGCTCGGCGTCCTGGTGCACGATGCGGTAGATGCGGCCGCGCTCGCGGTCCCGCAAATCGGTCACGTACGCATTGTTTTGTCCGTGCTCCCAGCCTTCCCGGAACGGGCCAAGGTTATGCTGCGGAATGTAGTTGTACCAGTCGATCATCCACAGCGCGCCGTCGGGGCCCACCTCGGCGAGAATGGGAATGGTCCATTCGTCGTCGCTGGCGAGCATGTTCCATTTGTTGAGCGCCTTGTAGTCGCTGCCGTCCGGCTCGATCGCGAATCGTCCCAGCGTACGCACGGTGGGACCGGCGACGAACGCGATGCGGTTCCAGTATTTCTCGGGAAAATCGCGGGCGGTGTACAAGGCGTGCCCGGACCCGGCGGTGTAATTGCCCTTCCAGTCTCCCTGCCGGGTGCGGGTGGTCACCGGGTGGACGCGCCGGTCCTCCGCAATGGTTCCGAGCCGCACCGGCGTCCAGCCGCGCACCGCTTCGTAGTATCGGTTCGGGATCGGCATGTACACGCTGGGGTTGTTGTTGGCTGTCGAGGCAAAGGGAATCCCTTCCTCGCTGAACCCGAATCCCCAGGTGTTGTTGTTCGTCATCCGCATGAATTCCAGGCGGGACCCGTCCGGTTTGAAGCGGAAGAACCCCATGGGGAAGCGATGCGCCTCGCCGCCGACCGTGCCCTCGAAGCCCGAATAGCCCACCACGCCCCATATCCAGTTGTCGAAGCCCATCCGAATGTTATTGGGGCCCGCATGCGTATCGAACGTGCCCCAGCCCTCGAACAGCACGTCCCGCACATCGGCGCGGTCGTCTCCGTCCGTATCCTTCAGAAAGAAGGTGTACGGCGCCTGCACCACCACAACGCCGCCGTTCGCAAAGGCGAAGCCGGTCGGGATGCTCAGGTTCTCGGCGAATACCTTGAACGCATCGGCCCGGCCGTCCCCGTCGGTGTCTTCAAGGATCGTAATGCGGTCGTTGCCCTGGCCGACCTCCTCCCGGAGCTGATTCGGATAATCCATGGTTTCTGCGACCCACAGCCGGCCGCGTTCGTCCCACGCCATGTAGATGGGCTTCACGATGTCGGGCTCCGCCGCAAAGAGTCGTACCTCGAACCCCGGCGGCGCGACCATGCGGGACATGGACGTTTCGACGTCTACGGGGTGCTGCATGGGGCGCAATCTGCGCTCGTTTTCCGGGTTCGAGTTGTATTCGAGGGAAGGCAGGACGGCGTCGACGTATTCGTACGGCATGGACCGGGGCGCAACGTCGAGGGCCCAGTCTCCGGCGGCCCACTTTATGCCCCGCGCAACCAGTTGCTGGAATCCCGGCTGCGACCAGGTCCGTTGGTCGTGTCCCCAGGCGGTGTAGAATATGCGCCCTGCGCCGTGCGTGCGCACCCAGGTCCACGGTTCTACATGGTCCCCTTCGCGGCGCACCTCGAGCACGGTGCGGTCGGGGTTGTGGTGCTTGTGCACGTACGTTTCGTCCCAACTTTCGAATTCCGGCGTCCCGAGGATGGCGGGATGGGTCGGTTCGGTGCGCTCCGTCCGCACGACGCCGACGCCGTGGCGGTCGAAGGCGGCGCCCACCAGCGCAATGTAGGCTTCCGAATTGCGGAACATGCCCGATGCGCAATGCAGCGGGACAAATCCGCCGCCCTCCGCCACATAATCCAGCAGGGCTTGTTCCTGCGCAGGCGTCATTTCCATATAATTGGCGTAGAAAACGACCGCATCGAACCGGCGCATGTGCTCCAGGTTGATATCTTCCGCTTCGTCCGTGTAGAAGATGTCCACGCCCATCTGGTACAGCGGCGCGATCAGTTGCTGGGCGCGGGAGGCGGGCTGGTGGTGCCCGTCGTCTCCAAGGAAGAGGACGGACACGGTGGATCGGTCGTCTGGACGGGGCGCCGACGCAGCGGGGGCGCAGAAAACGGCGGCAAGCAGGAAAAGGCCGGCAAACTGGAGGCCAATCAGGGGGAGGCAGCGACGCATGGCGGGGTTCGTGGCGCTCATGATATGCAAGGCGGCTATGGCTGAAAAATCCGGCAGGAATAGCCCGCAACGCTTCCGGCGGGCCTGATGTTAAGGATGCACTGATCAAATCCACTTCGATCAGCGCTTCACGTACGCACGTAGCGTTTGTAATGATTCTATCGTTGAAATCATCGGAAACCCCGGCGTGTTGCGGCGGCGGGGTCGTGAAGCGCCCTTCGGGAGGCATCGAGGAGCGCGCTGGCCGCGTCATTCCTCATTACGTGGGGCCTACCACGCTGCTTCGTCATTCCTTGCCAGCACACCCCTCGCTGCCTCTGATCTTCGCGGACTTAATCAGAGCATCCTTGAGGACGCCCTGATCTTTGCGGATGTGACCCGGGCATCTTCAAGATGATACTTCCTGCGGCGTTAACGCGCAAGCGGAGCGGGCCTGGGCCGTGGACGGCCTCGCTTATTTTATCGAAAAATATGGCTTCAGGGCCTTGACAAGCCGACCCTCAACGACGTATATTGCAAGCGAACGTTGCTGCCAGTCTAAAGCGGCTCTCAAGCGGCATAGCCCAACGTACCCCTGCACCTGAACGACCTGTCCAGATTTTCTGGACCATCTCTGTCTGGCGACCAATCAGGTAGCGTGCGCAGTCAACACGGTGGACCCGGACTACAGGGGCAGGTTAGGCCGTATATGGGAATATGCTTCTGAACCAACCTATAACCACTCGACGCCATGATCCAGAACTTCTTGTCCCCCAAAGGCATTGCCATTGCCATAGCCTCTTTCGTGGCATTCATTCTCCTGTTGTCGTCGTTTAAGGCCGTGCGATCGGGCCACGTAGGAGTCGTTACCACATTCGGGGCCGTACAGGATACCCCCATGGAAGAAGGGCTCAATCTCAAGAGACCCTTCCTCGATAACGTGACCAGCGTTAACATCAAACTCCAGTCCGAGGAATCCGTAGCGACCGCCGCGTCAAAGGACCTGCAAACGGTACAAACCGAAGTATCCCTTCAGTATTCGCTGGTCGGATCGATAGTGCCTGCCCTGTACCAGCAGATTGGCAGACGCGCGCAAATAGATGCAACGGTAATCTTCCCGGCCATTCAGGAATCCGTCAAGTCGGTTACGGCAAGGTTCACGGCTGAAGAGTTGGTGACGCAGCGAGCGACTGTAAAGGCGGAGATTGAACAGGAAATTGCAGACTTTATAGCCAAGACCCTTCGGGATAAAGGGGTCGAGGGAGCGATGCGCATTGCCAACGTAGCCGTGACGGATTTCCAGTTTTCCGCCGAGTTTAACGCGAGCATCGAAGCCAAGGTAAAGGCGGAACAGGATGCGCTTCGCGCTGAAAACGAAAAGTTGCGCCGCATTACCGAAGCCGAAGCATCTGCCGCAGAGATCCAGTTGGCTGCCGATGCGGAAGCGTATCAAGTGGAAACGACGTCGCAGGCGCGGGCAGATGCTATCAGACGCGAAGCCCAGGCGCTGGCCCAGAACCCCCGGCTCGTTGATCTCCGTGCGATAGAAAAGTGGAATGGCGAATTGCCCACGTTCAATGGCGGCAACTCCTTCCCTATTCTTGACTTGCGGTCATCGAATTAAAGGAAGTGATTCCAGGCGCGTACGAAGCGCACATCACCGCCTTTTTGCCCCGGTTTCGAGAGGATGATCGGTGTCATGAATACGTTCTTTGCGCCGAGGTACGGGGCAAGGACATCTTTGATGAAGCACTCCTCCGCTGGTCCTTCCACAATGACGATAACGGCTACGGGGCTACTCATGGCTGGTTCCTCCCGCGATCACGTTCTTAGCCCATAGCTCTCCTACCGAGTAGTCTTCGAGCCAAACTGTGAAATCCTTCTCTTTCAGCCGTTCGAACGTGGACTGTCCGTCCTTCCGGTTGACAACAATCACGTCCTCAATAGCAAATTGGTCAAGCAATAGCGGTGACTGCGTAGCAACTATCAGTTGGGTTTCCTTCGCAGCGCTGTTGATCAATTCCCCCAAAATACGTATGGCCTCCGGGTGCATGCCCAATTCAGGCTCGTCAATAATGAGAGACGGAGGTGGGTCAGGCTGAAGGAGCGCGGTCGCCAAGCAAATGAACCGAATGCTCCCATCAGAAAGGTGGTACACTTGCATCGGATAATCTGACCCTTTGGTCTTCCAAGATAGAGACACCTTCGTCTTCGGACCGAATTTCTGTGGCTTCAACAGGAAGTCATCCAGAAAGGGCGTGACCAGTCTACATGCATTGACAATTTCCTCGTAGACATACTTTTTTTCTTCGCGAATATGAGCCAGAAATGGTGCGATATTGGACGCATCAGGCCGTAGAATCTCATGGTCTTCGATAATCTCGGCATGGCGCATACCGGCCGTAGGACTTGTATCGTGAAAATGATACACAACCCAGGATCGAATGGTATTGTAAACAGGCCTGCTGTACTGACTAGCATGCAAATCCCTAAGAGCCTCTTTAACCAGAAGTGATTGATTGTCGTTGCTTGTTCCCAGTTTCCACCAGTCGCTTGCCCCGTATGCATAATATCTGGCCTCATCGGAAAGAGCAAAATCCTCCCCTGGGCCGGGTTTCAGCGTAAATCGGTAACCATGTGGCCCGAAGCGCGTCTCGAAGTACATCTCATCCGTAGCCTTTCTGCCGTTATGCAGAAGGTCACTAATACCGCCGCTTTCTCGAACATAGTCACTGAGATTGCCGTCAATCAATGATCGAAGCATGCGGAAGAAAGAAAGGAGATTGCTTTTTCCCGCTCCGTTGGCTCCAACAAACACATTCAGGTTCTTGAGCTCAAATCCGTCCAGATCCCGAATTGACTTGAAGCCCCTTATCGTCAGTTTGTCCAGTTGTCCGTCCATATCACACATCCTCCACGTCCCACATCAGGCGCATGAAGTCTTCTCGATCTTGCCGGTTAGCTTCCGCCAAACGATCAGAACCTTCTTTCGTTCCACGTTGTTCGGGTTGTTTGGATCGGCGAATGCGTTGATGTTCAACAGGCTCTGGCTGCCGCGTGTCTCGACATCAAGCATGTAGTGCAGCGTGTAACCTTCGCGGAGGGTATCACTGCTCTCAAGCATGGTTGTGTGTGTTCGATCCGCGCGGACGAAAAGGTTGTTCAGACAGTCCTTATAGAATTTCATTCTCATCGACCAGGTCCGTTCAAGCGAATATTGTCCCGCGTGGCGGCACGGAGTCAGACAGCGAGGTCGAAAGGCAGGTCGCTGATGTCCCGCAAGCGGCTTCCTCCGACAAGTGTATCCAATAGTTCTGTATCCGTTTCGCTGGATGTTGCCGCTTGCAATTCCGATAATGCAAAGTGATAGACGCAGTCGATGTCTCCAGTGCCCAGGGCCAGCGATGCAAGTCGGCCAGGCAACGGCTCAGCGGTAACAACCACGATATGAGGCGTTTTTCCTTTTCGATTGCGGATCAGATTCAAACCTTCGGTACGCGCATTCTGCGAGCGGTCGCTGCGTAGCGTCCATTTGCATGAAATGCTTGCGTGCAAAATCCTCCAGTCCGAGTTGGATTTTCGCAACGGCGTATGGGCCGCAACATCGTCGTCTCCCACCAGGATTTCGGAGGCATTGATCGTATCGTTCTCGACCGGATTTCGACAGATCACGATATCCGGCGTTACGATGTAATCGCTAAATACCGTTCTCAATTCTCGATGACTCTTGATTAAACGAGCAACATCTGCCAAGTGCCGATATTGCTCAAAATTTTGAATATTTTCACCCAGTGAAAATTCCCAGTCGCCCGGACGCATATCCTTTAGCAATACGAATGCTTCACGGAGAAACTCGCAGGTTATTTCCTCAAACTTCTGTCCCGCTGTTTGCCCAGGGATGTGCCCCCTGATTGGGTCGAAGCCAATTTGTTCAATAATGCCCGTAGCAGTTTTAATGCTCGACCTGCTGCCGCTATCGGCATTGTTCGGAGCGCCAGAATCGTTTATGCGCAGTACGTGTTTGAACAGGTTATCGTGATATTTTTCCCGTAGCCTGCCGATTTTTCCCGTAGTCATGGCTTGAGCAATCCGATTACGTATTCTTCGTGCATACGCTCTTCAATCTTCGATTGTCGAGTCTTGCCCCAACGAGCAGGCATCATGCGTTTGTCGCGATCAAGATGTCGTATGCCCATGCCTGCAAGGTCGAAACCCATGTTTTCGCCTATTGCAGCGAGACCTTTATGCGTTTCTACGTCTATGCCGCGAAGGGTGGATGTGCCGACCACGATGACAGCCGCCTTCCCTTGTTTCAGTACGCGGTACATTTCCCGGATAACCGCTCGCATCTCGCCAAAATATCGCCGAAGCACCGCAGATTTTTTCCTGTCTACCTGTTCAAGAGCAGCCAGCGTCGATTCGCATTGTTCCGGAAACGACGTATACGATTTGTTACCCAATGCGTCATGTCCGAGATACTGCTTCCGAATATTGGTCAGATCATCAATCTGCCACCCCAGCCAGACCAGCGAAAATTTGTGCGCTCGCATATAGTCGATGGCATTGTTTGCGTACGGTGGCGATGTGACGATCAGATCGACGCTTTCTTCAGGCAACCCGGTATTGTCTGCCGGCGCTTCAAAAATCTCCGATTCACCGAAGCACGCAATGCGCCTGTCAGGAGCGTCCCCGTTTCCTGTGAGGTCTCCCAAAGCTTCCGTAGCGTTTGGATAGGGATTTCGCCCGTTCTCGCCATTGGTGCGGGAGCGCAGGTTGTTTTTCAATCGTTTCTCGAATTCCACGAATGCGGAAACAGGATTTTTGTCCAGGACCCGGTGGGGGCGCGTATGCGCAAGATCTCGAGCCAGCGAAACACCACCAGATTTAGCGATAATTGTTGAGGAAAAAACGACTTGGAAGAATTGTCGCATCGAATGCGCCGTCAATGCCTCTATGCATTTGAGGAGGGACAATAGTTCCAGTTGCTGTTGCATGGGAAACCAATAGTCCACAAAGGACAGCGTTTTGGCGTCGAACCGACAAAGCCTATCCGCCTCCAATTCTTCACGGCGCAGCCTATAGATGCGTCTCGCTTCTTCAAGAATTTCGCGTCCGGCAATGAGGGCGTCTACCGGATTCGTCGGCGTCAGTTTGGCCGCCGAGATCATCCTGGCCAAGGGATCGATATCGCATCCGATGGCTCTTCGACCCAGTCTTTGGGCTTCGACCAGTGTCGTGCCCGAACCCACCATTGGGTCCAACACCGTTTCCCCAGGCACGGACAAGGTTTCTATGAACAAATGGGGCAACTGCGGCGGAAATTTAGCAGGGAACGGGTGCCAACCATGCGTTGCATATTTTCCGCTGCTGCCATGAAATCCCAGATCGGATCGCAGCGCCTCCTGCAACGTGCGCCCGCTGCCCGCCGCCTTGTCTACGGCCGTACTGGGCGGCTGGTCCCTGAAGAGATCGATAGTTGCTAAGCTTCTGGACATATTCCTTCGCACAAGACGTTTTCGGTACGTTTTACGGTTGAATCCCCCCTACGAGGCTACCAGTGAAATTCAATCATTGTTCCCATAATTTCCAGAAGCGCATCACTCCGACACGCAGGCCTGCATTGCGCAACAAACGCACCGTCTTGCGATATTATGCCTGATCCGATTCGCTCCATCGACACAAGGACCTTGCCATGACAACCGTGCGCCGCAAGGGTTGCCCGGCTCGCCCGACCCTGAGCCTCCGCGGGCTTTGCGCCATTTTCCTGGTCGGATGCGCGGGCGTCGCCTCGGGTTATTCGATGCGCGACGCCCACGAGGCCACGCCTGCAAAGCCCGCCCGCAACATCGTTCTTTTCATCGCCGACGATCATGGGCAGGACACGGGCGCGTACGGCAATCCGGTCGTCCAGACGCCGCACCTCGACGCGTTCGCCGCCGAGGGCATGTTGTTCACCCACGCGTTCGCCACAACCGCCAGTTGCAGCGCCAGTCGCTCCGTGTTGCTTACCGGACTGCACAACCACCGAAACGGGCAATACGGCCATGTCCATGATTTTCATCACTTTATGGCGTTCGACGATATTCGGTCCTTGCCCGTCTTGCTGGAAGAAGCGGGGTATCGCACAGCCCGGGCCGGCAAATACCATGTGGCGCCGGAGGCCGTTTTTCATTTCAGGGAAACGATTCCCGGGAATACCCGCGACGTCGTAACCATGGTGGACCATGCCCGCCCGTTCCTTGAGGCGGAAAGCGACAAGCCCTTCTTTTTGTATATCGCCACGGGCGATCCCCATCGGGGAGGAGGCGCGACGTCGGACGATCCGCAGGGGCCGGATGCGCGCTACGGGGTGCGGTCCGTGGAAGAGTACATCCATCGTCCCGAATTCGAGTTGTACGATATGCAAGCCGATCCGTGGGAATCGAAAAATCTGGCGTATCTTCCAGAGTATGCCGAAGCGCTGGCTGCCTACCGCGAGATGTTGTGGGATTTCGAAGTGCGCACATCGGATCCATGGTTGCTCAAACAGGAATACGAATAAGAACTTTGCTGCAATGCGATACGAACTCTTTCGGGGGAAAGCGCGGCGCGCGGCGCTGCTGCTTGCGCTGGGCCTGACCGCGTGGGGCTTGGCCGGATGCGGCGGGACAGACCGCAGTGACGACGCCGTTCCCGCCGCCCCGCCGCCGAATCTGGTGTTCATTCTGGCCGACGACCTCGGCTACGGGGACCTGGGCGTTTATGGCCAAACCCGCATCGCTACGCCCCGCCTGGACCGCATGGCGGCGGAAGGACTCCGGTTTACGCAATTCTATTCCGGCTCCACCGTGTGCGCTCCGTCGCGCAGCGTACTCATGGACGGACGGCACACGGGGCATACATACATTCGGGGCAACAAGGAAATCCACCCCTACGGGCAGGAACCCATCCCCGATTCGGTCGCGACCTTCGCCGAGACGCTCAAGGAAGCCGGATACCGAACCGGGCTTGTGGGCAAATGGGGACTGGGCGGCCCCGACACGCCGGGGCATCCAAACCGGCAGGGCTTCGATTATTTTTTCGGATACCTCGGGCAGCGGCACGCGCACAATTATTATCCCGAATTTCTATTCCATAACGAGATGCGCGTACTGGTGGCCGGCAATCGGTTGCCCGAACCGCGCCGGGAGGACGGGGCAGGCGAAGCCATCGAAAAAGGCACCTACAGCCACGACATGCTGGCGGATTCGGCGCTGGCCTTCATCGACCGGAACCAGGACGGGCCTTTTATGCTCTATTTCGCCTTGACGATTCCCCATGCGAACAACGAGGCGGGGCCCCGGGGCATGGAAGTACCCGACTACGGACAGTACGAACACATGGATTGGCCGGACGCCGAGAAAGGCATGGCGGCCATGGTTACCCGAATGGACGCGGACATAGGCCGTGTGCTGGATCGTCTGGAGGAGCACGGCCTGGCCGAAAACACGCTGGTTCTCTTTACGAGCGACAACGGCCCGCACCGCGAAGGGGGACGCGATCCGGAATATTTCGATTCCAACGGACCGCTTCGGGGCATCAAGCGGGATTTGTACGAAGGCGGCGTCCGCGTACCCACTATTGCCTGGTGGCCGGGCCGCGTGGAGGCGGCGACCGTGACGGACCATGTGGGGTATTTCGCCGATATCCTGCCGACCTTCGCTTCCCTCGCCGGCGTCGCGCCGCCGGAAAATATCGACGGGATCGACATGTCGCCGACCTTGCTGGGCCGTCCCGGAGAGCAGCGTCCGCACGAATACCTGTACTGGGAGTTTCACGAGGACGGCATGGCGCAGGCCGTGCGGATCGGCTCGTGGAAAGGCATTCGCTTGCCGGCGCATAGCGCGATCGAGCTATACGATCTGGAGGCGGACCTTTCGGAAACGACCGATATGGCCGCGCAGCATCCCGATACGGCGGCGCGCATCGACAGCATCATGCACGCGGCGCATCGCCCGTCGCACATTACGTGGACAAAAAGGTAGACCGATCAGTCTACCTTGGGATGCTCTGATTAAGTCCGCGAAGATCAGAGGCATCGAGGAGTGCGCTGGCAAGGAATGACGAAGCAGCGTGGTAGGCCCCACGTAATGAGGAATGACGCAGCCAGCGCGCTCCTCGATGCCTCCCGAAGGGCGCTTCACGACACCGACAACGCAACACGCCGTGTTTTCCAATGATTTCAACGATAGAATCATTACAAACGCTACTTGCGTACGTGAAGCGCTGATCGAAGTGGATTTGATCAGTGCATCCCTTGTCCTTATTATCGCGTATCGGAACCCCCCTTATCGCGCATCGAACACCGAATCTTCCTGTATCCGTGACTATATCCCGACGAATTTTCCTGACCGCGTGCGGGGCGATCGCCCTCGTATGGGCCGGTTGCGGCCCGACGAACCGGGCGCCGTTTCATGCGGCGCATCCTGTGGTGGAGCGTACGTGGATCGGCCCGGAATACTGGTCGAACCCGCTTCAGGACTGGCGCATCCGGGAAGGGCGCATGGAATGCCTGACCCGCCGTGCGAACCGGAACGTGGCGTTGCTGGTCCGGGATGTGGCCGAGGGCGAGGGAGATGTGCATTTGCGGGTTCGCCTCGGGACCATGGCCTCCGACGTTCCGATCCCGGATTCGGGGCGGGCAGGGTTTCGCATCGGGGCGGTCGGCGCGTTCGGCGATTACCGGGATACGGCGCTGAGAGGAACAGGACTGGATATGGGCGTAACCGTTGCGGGCCAGTTATTCATCGGCGAGGTTGCCGGGAATTCGGAGCAGGCGACCCCGGTATCTCCGTTTCCAGGGGGCGCGATCCCCGAGGAAGGGGTATTTCTGGACATGCGGGCGATGCAGCGAGAGGATGGGCAATACGCCCTCCGGTTGCGGCTGGAGAATCTGGACGGGGACGTGCTCGAATCGCTGGAGACGCCCGTGGATTCCGAGGCGTTGACCGGAGGATTGGCGCTGGTGGTGGATTTCAACGCCGCCGGGCTGTCCCGCGAAGCAACGAATCATCCAAGCTTCTGGTTTGAAGACTGGCAAGCGAACGGTACGCGGGTGCGGGCCTGGCCCGAGCGCGCCTTCGGCCCGATTCTGTTCGCCATGCACACCCTCAGCAAGGGACAACTCTACATGACGGCCCAAATGCCGCCGCTTTCGGACGATGAAGCGCAGGAAGTCCGCCTGATCGTGCGCAAGGAAGGAGATTGGGAAGAAGTGGGCCGCGCCCCGATCGACCCCATGGCGCGGACAGCGACCTTCGCCGTCGCCGACTGGCCCGACTCGCTGGACGTACCGTATCGCCTTGCGTACGATTTGACGACCGCCACGCGCCATGCGGACGAACATGTCCTGGAGGGCACGGTCCGTCGGGATCCGGCGGACCAGGAAGAGATGGTCGTGGCGGGCTTCACTGGCAACAACGACCTCGGATTTCCCCATGCCGACCTGGTGCGCCGCGTGGCCTGGCACGACCCGGACATCCTGCTTTTCACCGGGGACAACATCTACGAAAGCATAGGCGGATACGGGTATGTGGAACAGCCGCTCCACACGGCGATGCTCGATTACCTGCGCAAGTGGTATCTCTTCGGCTGGGAATACGGCGAGCTCACGAAAAACATTCCTACGGTCGCCATTCCCGACGACCATGACGTGTATCACGGCAACGTATGGGGGGCGGGCGGAAAGGCCACCGGGGCCGGCGTCACGAAGAAGGAGCGACAGGATACGGGCGGCTACGTCATGCCGCCATCCTGGGTGAATGCGGTGCAGCGGACGCAGACAGCCCATCTGCCGCCGCCGCACGATCCAACGCCCGTCGAGCAGGACATCGGCGTCTACTACACCGATCTGACGTACGGGGGCGTCAGTTTCGGGATCATTGAGGACCGGAAATGGAAAGATTCGCCAAAGGTGGCGCTGCCCGCCTCACTCGACATCGAAAACGGGTGGGCGGAGAACCAGCCAACGAACCCTCCCGAAGCCCTGCATGCCCCGACCGCCGACTTGCTGGGGCCGCGGCAACTCGATTTTCTGGAGCATTGGGCGGCGGACTGGTCGCACGGCGCCTGGATGAAATTCCTCGTATCCCAGACGATTTTCGTGAATGTAGCGACGTTGCCCCAGGCGGCTCCGAGCGATGTGGTGGTGCCCCGGCTCGAAATTTTCGACGCGAGCGAATATGCGCCCTATGACCGCATCGTGCAGGATATGGATTCCAACGGCTGGCCGAAGCAGGGACGGGATGCGGCGCTTCGGGCCCTTCGCAAGGGGTTCGCCTTTCATCTTGCGGGAGATCAGCACCTGGGAAGCACCATCCGGTACGGCGTGGACGCCTGGGGCGATGCGGGCTATGCGCTGTGCGTGCCCTCCGTGGCCAATTTTTATCCCCGGAGATGGTATCCTCCCGAGCCTGGCGCCAATCGCCCGGAAGGCGCTCCGAAGAACACGGGCGACTTTCTGGACGGGTTCGGCAATCACATGACCGTGCTGGCGGTATCGAACCCGTATCGAACGGGCATGGAGCCAAGCCATCTGTATGACCGGGCGCCCGGCTACGGAATCGTGCGGCTGAACCGGGAAGACCGCACCCTGCATCTCGCCAACTGGCCGCGTCATGTGGACCCGGAAGACGGCGAGCCGTACCCCGGCTGGCCCATCACGATCCGGCAGGAAGACAATTACGATCGAGAGGCAGCGGCCTGGCTCCCGCAGATACAGGTGCGCGGCATGGAAGACCCCGTCGTGCAGGTGATCGACGAGGCGTCCGGCGAGATCGTGTATACGCTCCGCATTGCCGGAACGACCTTTTCTCCAAGAGTGTTCGCCGCAGGCTCCTACACGCTGCGCATCGGCGACCCGGATCGCGCCATGCAAACGTTCACGGGCGTTCGAAGCGCTTCGTCCCCCGATGCGTCCGTGCTGGATGTGGCGTTTGAAGGGTAACGGGGAAAGGCGCTGCCCTCGGCGGGCGTATGTTCCGCACGGTGGAATCCGCTATTGCCCCAACTTCCTGTCCAGGCTGGCCGGGCTGGGGCCGGACACTGCCAGGAAGGCGAAGGCCGCCATATACAGCAGTGCGAGTTCTCCGCCGTTCTCGATCGGCATGAGGCCTTGGCCCGCATGAGCCATGAAATAGGCCACGAGCATCTGGAGCGCAAGAAGCGCGGCGACCGGGGCGGTCCAAAGCCCCACGACGACCAGCAAACCGCCGAAAAACTCCATTACGCCGGCAAGGCCCATCAGGGAGAATAGCTCCGCGGCATTGCCGGAGCCGCCCGCCCCGCCCAGCACGCCGAAGAGTTTCTGGGCGCCGTGTTGCATGAACAAAAGGCCGAATAGAATGCGCGCAACGGCATGGGTCGCGCCGCGAACAGAAGGCGAATGGAGAAGGTTCAGCATCGTTTCGAAGGATTGGTTAAGAAAGCGCTGTGCTTTTTATTTAGCAGAAAGCGCCCACAAAAGCAAGTCCCCGACACGATTTTTCTTTTTTCTCGACAAAATGGCCGGGGGCACTCGAGGGATTCCCCCGACCCGACAAGCGCATTGCCCGAGGAATCAGCCGGACCCTCCGCCGCTTCGCACCCTTCATGTCCCCGACGCGACAGCGGATCACCTGAGGAATCAGCCTGTTTTTTCGTCCAGCTCCATGTCCAGCACGATCTCCACATTGCTGCCCACAACCAGGCCGCCGGTTTCCGTCAGCGCATCGAATTTCAGGTTGTAGTCGAAGCGGTCGATCCGGGCGCGCACCTCGAAACCAGCCTTGCGCCCGTTTCGCCCGGCGCCCATTCCCAGAAATTCGCCCTCCAGCACGACCTCCTTCGTGACGTCCCGAATGGTCAGATCGCCCACGAGTTCGAATTCGCTACCGTCGATATTGCGCACTTCCTTGCTCGCGAACCGCAGTTCCGGGAAGGTTTCGGCGTTGAAGAAATCGTCCGAACGAAGGTGGTCGTCGCGGCGTTCGTTGCCCGTATCGATGCTGCTCGTCTGAATCGTGGCCTCGACGGAGAGCGTACCCAGGTCTTCCGGATCGAACTGTACGGTGGCGTCGTACTCGCCGAATGCGCCGCGCACGTTGGAGATTCCAAGATGGCGCACCTTGAACCCGACGTTAGAATGGGTCTTGTCCGCATGAAAGGTGATCACTTCGGCGCGGTCGGGCGCAACAGGCATGGCGGCGCTCAGCAGAAATGCGGCGGCCAAAAAGGCGGTGAAAAAGATCGGGATCAGAAAACGAGCGGGCTGCATAGCGGGAGATGTTTCGTGAACGGATGGCGTCGATTGGAACGACGAATGCGCGCATAATACAGGATTCGGCCCCTCCGGTTCTGCAAAAAAGCCCGAATTTTTCGCAAGGGGCGCGGGCGCGCCCGATTTGCCCGGGCCTCTCCTGACAATCCCCCTCTCCCCTCCCGCAAACGCGCAGGCCCCCTGTGTGGCGCATTTTCCCGACGGCAGCGAAATTCATGGACGAGACGGCCTGCGGCGGCGCGCAAGCGAAAAAATCTCATCTATGCATAAAATGAATAGAAATGCCATGTTCTATGCAAAAATTGCATAATGACCTGATGCTATCATGCTCCAAGCCCTGTGGACATGCCAAAAACAACGAATATGCGCCACCATCTATGCATAAAATGAATAGAAGTGCCTGTTTCTATGCATTTATTGCATAGTTCCCCGGTCGCTCCTTGCGGGCCCGGTCCTGCGCAGAGGCAATCCGGCGGCAGCCTACGGTCTGCCCGCAGGCTTCGGATGGCGGGGCGCCAGTTCCTGCAGGCGTTCCCAAAGGCGACGAACATGCGCCTCGGTCGTGCGCAGATTCCCTATGGCCACCCGGATTACGTACTGCCCGCGAAGCCGGGTGTGGGACAGGAAAAACTCGCCGGTCGCATTGACGGCGCGCAGGAGGCGCTCGTTGGCGGCGTCGGTTTCTTCTGTGCGGGCCCCTTCCGCCCGAAACCGCAGACAGACCAGCGAAAAATGCGTCGGGGCCATGCGCTCGAAGTCCGGAGAAGCATCGACCTGGTCGGCCAGCCATCGGGCCAGGCGTATGTGTTCGCGCAAGGCGGCGGCCACGCGCTCGGCGCCCAGCGAGCGCAATACGTACCAGAGTTTCAGAGCCCGAAACCGGCGCCCCAGCGGGATAGCGTATTCCATATAATTGACCGTCCGGTCGTATTCGCGGCTCCGCAGGTACTCCGGCACAAGCGACAGGGCCTTGCGCAGATATTCCGGGTGCGCCGTATAGAATGCCGTCAGGTCCATCGGGACGAACATCCATTTGTGGGGATTAACCACGAACGAGTCCGCCCGCTCGCATCCCGCAAAATGATGGCGCATTTCCGGGAGCATGGCGGCGGCGCCCGCATAGGCCGCATCGATGTGCAGCCAGAGCGCGTGTTCGTCGGCGATCTCGGCAAGGGCGGGAACCGGGTCCACCGCCGTGCACCCCGTGGTTCCTATCGTCGCCGCGACCGCAATGGGGACGAAACCGTTTCGCCGATCCGAAGCGATGGCTTCCCGGAGCGCGGCGGGCTTCATGGCGTACCGTTCGTCCACCTCGATCTTGCGGCAGGCTTCGCGCCCGACGCCCAGCGCCGCCGTGGTTTTCTCGATGGACGAATGCGCATGCGCCGATGCATAGATTACAAGCCGGTTCAGGTCCACCGACGATCCGGCCTGTTCCGCTATGGCGACCGCCCGTTCGCGAGCCGCAATCATGGCGTGCAGGCTGGCCGCGGACGCCGTTCCATGAATCATGCCGAACCAGGAAGCGGGCAATCCGAGGAGCTGGCCCAGCCACTGCAAGGTTCTTTCCTCCAGCTCGGTCAAGGCGGGCGACGAACTCCATAACAAGCCGATGTTGTTCAGCGCGGCGATGAGGGTTTCCGCGAGAATGCCCGGGAAAGACCCCCCGGCGGCGAAGTATCCCATGAAACCGGGGTGATTCCAGTGCACCGCATGGGGCAGGATGGTGTGTTCGAAATCGGCGAGAATGTCCTCCTGCGAAGACGGGTGGGCGGGCGCCTCCGGGGGCAACTTTTCGAGCAGCGCGCCCGGCTCGACGTCCGGCTGCACGGACCAGCGTTCCGGATGCGCAAGATACTCCACGATCCAGTCCGTCACGGCGTATCCTGCGCGGCGAAACGCTTCGGGGTCCAGGTCGCCCGTCGGGGGACATTCGGGGAGATCGGGCATGGCGGACATGGAATCGTATCGTATGACAGGATACAGGATATAGGCGCTTGCGCTTGGAAGCGGTCTGGAAAATAGGAATCGCCCGCCGATTTCCCATGATTTCCAAAGATATACAGACCGCCTGGATTCCGCGCTTGCAGGGGCCGCTCGCACCGCTCCTACAAAAACACCTTGAAAATTGGACGCCCGCCTTCCAATTTTCAAGGTGTTTTTGTATTTTGCATGCATGATCCAGCGCGATGCACATATAAAAGCCCTGAAGCATCTCATTTCCAGGAATCCGGTGGTGGCCTTGCTTGGGGCGCGGCAGATAGGCAAGACAACCCTGGCCCGGGAACTTGCCCGCCTGCAAACCGGACCTGTGCATCTCTTCGATCTCGAATCCACTGCGGACGTAGCCCGCCTCGCCGATCCTTTGCTTGCTCTTTCGCCCTTGCGCGGATTGGTGGTCCTGGACGAAATTCAGCATCGGCCCGAAATTTTTCCGACGATTCGGGTGTTATCCGATCGCTCGCCCAATCCAGCTCGTTTTCTGGTACTGGGCAGCGCATCTCCAAATTTGCTTCGTCAAAGTTCCGAAAGCCTTGCCGGCCGCATCGCCTATTATGAACTTCCCGGGTTTTCCCTATCCGAAATCGCTGGAAACGAGGCCGATCTTCTCTGGCTTCGGGGTGGATTCCCTCGTTCTTTCACGGCGGAAAGCGATACAGAAAGCGCCCGCTGGCGCAAGGACTTTTTGCAAACTTTTCTGGGGCGGGACATTCCACAATTCGGCGTTGCAGTCTCCAGCGCGCTTCTGGACCGATTTTGGTCTATGCTTGCCCATTATCACGCCCAGATATGGAACGGGTCGGAGTTGGGGCGCGCTTTCGGGGTGTCGCATCACGCCGTACGACGGTATCTGGATATTCTTGAGGCCACCTTCATGGTGCGCAGCTTGAAGCCCTGGAGCGCCAATCTGGGGAAACGACAAGTCAAATCGCCGAAAATTTATCTGCGCGATTCTGGACTTCTGCATTCTTTTCTCCACGTAACCACGCATCTGGAACTGGAGCGGCATCCCAAGGTCGGCGCATCGTGGGAGGGATTCATGCTCGAAAACCTGATTCGCATCCTTGCGGTCGATGATCGACAATGTTATTTCTGGGGAACGCATGCCGGCGCAGAGATAGACCTCGTGGTGCAGGATGGATCCGGGTTGCGCGGTTTCGAGATTAAACGCACGACGGCTCCTTCTGTGACGCTCTCTATGCGGTCGGCGCTGGACGATCTGAATCTGAAGCGGATCGATGTGATTCATGCCGGCGCGCAGAGCTTTCCCCTTGCGAAACGCATTCATGCCGTGGCCGCTTCCCGGCTCTTGCAGGATATCTGAGGCGCTTTCGAAGCCACCGGACTCGTTTTTCGGCTATTCGATCCAGAAATTCCCGTACATTCCGGGAGCGATTCGCCGTACCTTTCAGCACTTCTTCCTCGCAACATTTTCTCGTAAAACCCGCAGGGAATCATGACGCGCATGCTCCTCTACTATGGCGGAATGGGCGCCGCCATTCTGTTTGCCGTGAACCTCCTCGTGCTGCTCGTCATGGGCATTCCGGGCCCGGAGGATTTCAAGGTGAGCGAAATCATAGGCTATTCGGCGATCGTGGTTGCGCTCACCGTGCCCATCTGGCTCGGGATGAGAGAATATCGGGACAAGATGTCCGAAGGCGCCATCTCCTTCGGGAAAGCCTGGCTGGTCGGCGTGGTCGTGACCGAACTCCCGGCGGTGGCTTTTGCGGCGTACAATCTCCTCTACGTGAACGTCATCGACCCCGATTTCACGCAGACGTATATGGAGCATCAGTTGAATGAGGCGCGGGCGGCCATGCCGGCGGAAGAGTTTCAGGTCTACGAAACCACGATACTACAGAATCCCTTGTTGACGAATATGGTCTTCCAGACGGCCATAATGTACCTGACGGTGCTGCTCATAGGCATAGGCATTTCCTTCCTGCTGGCGTTTGTTTTTGCGTTCCTGCTGAATAAACGCAAGGCATAGGGCATCGAGAGAGCGTCGAGAGCGCATCGGTCTGATTCCTCCCTGAATGGGTGCGGCGGCGGCCTGGTCTAGCCCCGCGCCGAAGAGAGGTCGCGTTCGAGAGGCTCCTGCCGCGTCGCATCCGCGCCGGCACCCTTACCTCGCTCGCCTCGCCGGATCGGGCCAGCGGATTTCCACTCCCTGCCGCCTCAGGGATTGCTGAAAATCTTCCAGCACGCGCGGGTTGGCCCGGACATGCCGGGGCGCATGATTCCCGTGCAGGCAAAAGGCCGCCAGTTGGCCCGCCGCCTCCCCGATATTCCATTCCACGGGGTGCAAGCGGTAGCACCCGTTCGTGATGTGCGTCGTACCGATGTTTTTGGCGGCGGGAAGAAGGTTCTCCATACGTACGGGCAGCAAGGCGCCGAGGGGAATTTCGAACGGCAGGGATCCAATGTCGATGTAATTATCCCCGCCTGTGGACGGGTGCAGGTCGATGCGGTAACTGCCGATGCCCACGGAATCCGGGAACGCGGCGGCGGTGACTTCTCCTTCCGGCAATCCCGTTTCCGCCATGCGCGCCTCCAGGCCCACATGCTGTTCGCACACCGTGAATTCCGCCCGAATGCGGCGGGCTTCCCGAATGTAGGGCCGCTTGGCGAATCCGTGCTGCGTGCCGGTCAGATCGCCGCGCAGCCGCAAGCCGGGCCAGCCCACGCCCCCGTCGGGCCGGGGCGCTTCCGTTTGCAGCCAGTAGAAGAGGGACCGGCTCAGATGCAGCGCCCCCTCGAGATGCCGGGCGTTTTCTTCGGGGTCTGCATCTACGAAATGGCCAGGAAGATAGTCGTTTTGCGGCCAGTTGACCAGCGAAACGCCGCCCGGATACGTGCCCGGCGCGAAATTGGCCGGATCAATAAGGCGCCGGTAGGTCCACCATCCCCCGTCGTTCGTGCGCGGATCGAACGGCAACGTGCGCGGCTCCAGCGTGATCGGGTGGCTATAGGTAAAACTCAGCAGCGGGCCGGGCCAGGGCGGGGCGAGGTCGGGTACGTAATCGCGCCAGAAGGCGTAGTCCGGCGGGCGCTCCGCCACATAGTCCGCCCCGTCCACATGCTCCATGGCGAAGCACCAGGTAGCCGCCTGCATGTTGTGTGGTTGCGGCTCGGCGGGGGCGTGCGGCTCGGCGGTTTCGTCCATGGATTCCGCTCCGGTTACGTATTCGACCCCGGCGAGGGGAAGCACATCCCCCAGTTCCGTCGCGTCGATGAAGAACGGCGCGGTCAATTCGGTTTCGTTTCCCGTCCGCTCGTCTCGGACGCGCACGGATTCGATGCGATCTCCCGTCACGCTCGCCGCCGTGCATACATGCTCCAGCAAGACGACGAGCTGCCCGCTGCTTGCATAGGGAGCCAGCATTTCCTCCAGCACGGCGAGGGCGGCGCGCGGTTCGTGGCAGAGCAGCGACACCCCGCAATTTCCCGGATTAAGCGGGTCCGAAGCGCCGTCGGCGAGCGGGTAGGCCCGTCGGTACAACGCGCGCACCCGCCGCCGGAAATCGAGGTACGAGGCGGGCGCGCCGAATTGTTCGATCCAGGGATGTTCGTCCGGAGGGACCGCCTGCTGGGTGAGTTGTCCGCCGATCCAGTCCGTTTCTTCGGTCAGGACCACCCGGTATCCGCTGCGCAAGGCGCCCAGCACGGCGGCGACGCCTCCCGTGCCGCCGCCGAGAATGACCACATCGGCGCGGCGTTCGCGGGCCCGGGGATGGGGGCCGGCGAGTAGCGCATGGGACGCGCCGGCCGCACCAAGCCCGGCGACGGCGGCCAGATTGCCCAGAAAATGTCTGCGATGCATCGAATCAGGCGGTCAATACGGCGGGCGATACCCACAGGGAAGCAGGAATGCCCTTGCGAAGAGGGTTGGGTCCATGATACGAACCCCGCCCGTCTTGCGTTAAGGAGAGTGTCCTGTACCCTACCTTGGGATGCGGCAGCCGGTTTCCGGGCTTTGCGCGTTTCGCAATGCCCCCCGAAGGGCGCTTCACAACCCCGACGCCGCAACACGCCGTGTTTTCCGATGATTTTAACGATGAAATCATTACAAACGCTATGTGCGTACGTGAAGCGCTGATCGAAGTGGATTTGATCAGTGCATCCTTAACCATGGAATCATGACGGTTTGTACTCGCGTACGCGAAGCGCTGATCGAAGTGGACTTGGTCAGGGCATCCTGTATCTTTCTGCTCTTGCTGGCTGCCGGGCCTGCCGCCGCGCAGGTGCGCATCGGGGGCGTGGTGGAGGATGCGGAGACCGGCGCCGTGCTGTCCGGAGCGCATGTTTTCACGGAAGATATGGAGCGCGGCGCCATTACGAACGCGGAAGGGCGGTTTGTACTCGAATTGCCTGTGCGCGCCGAGGCGCTTGTCGTGCAGCACCTTGGATATGCTCCTCGCGCAGTTCCCGTGCCCGCAGACAGGTCGGAAGCGCTCGTTATCCGGCTGACGCCCACGGTGATTCCGCTGGAAGAAGTGCTGGTGTCGGGCGAGGGGTTCGCTTCCGGCCTGATGGAGCAAGTGATTCGCCGCAAGCAGCGCATGTTTGCGGACATTACTTCGCTGGGCGTGGCGGGCCAGACCCGCATGACGCTGGAGCGCGGAGATCGCATCGTGCATTTGAGCGATACCGTGTTCGACCTGTTGTGGCTGTATGGCGACGCCGGACGGACGGCCCGTGCGCCGCGCGACGCCCGCGTTGCGGTAAGCGCCGTAAGCCGAACAGGGGCGTGGGACGAGGCCTTGCCCTTGCCCGCCCCGCACGACGTAGCGAACCTGTACGAGGATTTCGTGACCGTTCAGGGGCAACGGATGATCGGGCCGACCCACCCCGACGCCTTGAAACACTACGTTTTTCGGGTGGCTGCGGAGCGGATGCTGGACGGGCGCGCCATCTACGACCTGAACGTTTCGCCCATCGGCGAGGAAGAAGCGACTTTCATCGGGCAACTATCCGTGCTGGACGAGGAGTTCGTCTTGCTGGAAGCCCGGCTTTTTCCGGCGCGGCATGTGGCGTTTCCCCCGCCCACGTCCGGCTGGAACGTTCGGTACGTGCAGCATTTTCGGGAGGTAGCCAACGGTTTCTGGGCGCCGGTCAACCTCGATCTCGAAGGCACGCTTCGCACCGCCGTTAATGCGCATCGGCTGCGCACGGTGTCGTTCCGGCGCCGTACGTTGCTCGTCGGGCACCGCATGGACGTTGCCCCGGAGCAGTTTGCCTCGGCAACCGTGCCCTGGCGCGATCCGGCGTTTCGATACGGACAAGTGCTGATGCCCATGACGGCCCGCGAACTGGACGCGCTGGCCGACCTGAACGCCGCCCGGTTGACGCTGGACGAGGCATTTCCCGTCGAACGACGCAAGGGGTCGTTTGTCGGATTTCTGGACCCGGACATGCCCGGTCGGCTGCAATGGCCCCTGGTCATGGGATACCGGTTTCGGTTCCGGTACAATCGGGTGGAGGGCCTGTTCAGCGGCGTCGGCAACGAACTGGACCTGTTTTCCGGCATGCGTCTGGCATGGCGCCTGGGCCAGGCGAGCAAGCAACGGAAGATCCACAGGTACGCTGCGCTAACGATCCCGCTTGGCGCCCGCAGCCTGCTTCGGGTTTCGCACGACCGGGGCATTGCCCCCCAGGGCGTGGGATCCAGGTACGGCGACGCGCTCGTTTCGGTGCAGGCCAGCCTCGGAGGGCGGGATTATTTCGATTATTTTCGCCGAACCCGGTACGGACTGGGCGCAGAAACCGCATGGCGGGGATGGCGCCTCACGGCGGGCCTTGCGCAGGAGAAAGCAACCTCGGCGGCGCGGCAAGCGACGCGTTCCTGGCCGTATTCGCAGGATTTTCGGGACAATCCGGCGATTGGGGACGGTACGTTCCGGTCCGCGTACGCCACGCTTTCCGTGCCCGTCCGGGAGGGCCGGGCCATTCGCTCCGCCGCGCTTCGGATGGAGCATGGTTCTTCCGGGGGGCTGGCGAGCGAGGTGGCCTATACCTTGCTGGGCGGACATATTGCTATGGCGCAGCCCACCCTGCATAGATATCGCCCGACGCCCGCAAACCTGCATATCCGTTTACAGGGGCGTACGTCCTTCGGCGATCTTCCGCCGCACCGAACGGCGCTGCTCGATACCGGACTCGAATTGTTCGATGGCCTTCGGGTGAATCGGCAGGATGCGTTTCGTTCTCTGCACGGACGGCCCTTGCAAGGGATGCGCTACGCCGTCGTGTTCTGGCGGCACGACTTTACGACGCTTCCCTTCGAATGGGTTCGGTTATGGCCGCTGGTGCGGGTACGCATGGGCCTTGCCCTGTTCGGGGCGCACGGGCGCATCCAGGGGCAGCCTGCGGCGCCGGACCGGGGCGTATTTTTCTGCATGCCCCCAGGATATTGCGGGGATCGGTCCGTGCACGAAATAGGGGTTTCTTTAACCCGGATCGCAGGTACACCCCTCCGCCTGGACATCGCGCGCCGTCTTGGAGGTTCGGAAGATATTCCGGGTTCGCGGGTTGTTGTGGGGGTTGGGGTGGGGTTGGATTAACGTGAGGGGTAAGGATGGCGAAGGCCATTACTCGGGAACCATCCCCGGGAGAAATCACCCGCTTGCTGCGTGCCAGCCTGTCACAACGCCTCCAAGGTGTGCGTACGCTGGACAAGCACGTAAAAACGATACCCGTACGAATCTTTCTATGGGCATGGAGGCTCAGCCGTTTATCTCAACGTGAAGTTGATCGGCATTCGCATACGTACCTTGACCGCTTTGCCCCGCTGCTTGCCGGGCGTAAACGTTGCCTGGCTCACAACGCGGATGGCTTCCTCGTCGCAGCCAGCACCAATGCCATAACCCGGTTTTACCGCCACATCCTGTACGTTTCCCTGTTCGTTGACGACGAATTCCACGGTTACGCGGCCTTCCACGCCAGCTCTACGGGCAATATCAGGATATTTCACTTCGCTGATTATAGAGGCATAACCTCCAATCAACTCGGGCATCTGTTCCACGATTACGAATATCTCAGGCTCTTCTTCCTTTTCTTCCACCGGCGGAGGAGGAGGCAGAATAGCCGGCGCGTCATTCAGGTCAAGCGAAGCATCCAGGTCGAGGATGTCGTCTTCAAGGATTTCATCGTTCGGCACCTCTATGGGGACGGGCGGCTTCGGCGGCGGCGGGGGTTGTTCGATTTGCTCCGTTTGCTGAATTTCCTCCATGGTGATCTGCTCCTGTTCTGGAAGCACGATCTCGAAATCGCTCTTGTTGGACCAGTCGGCGCGGAAAGCAACGATAAGAATGCCCAGTGTGACGATCAGGCCCGCCTGCATATAAAGCGTGTATTTGTTCTTCAGGTTGAACTGGTCTTCCTTGTGCAAAGCCATAAGAAATGGTCCGAATTTGGACAGGTAGGTGAAACTTGCGGCGGGTCATGCCGCCTTCCGGCGGCGGTTTTCATATGATAATATATACCGGCGACATCAGGTTGTCAACACCCTGATACGGACATTCTGTGTTGTAGTACCAAAGCAACAGGTTATCGTTGCTCTCGCCCCGGGGACGATAGTAGCGTAGAGCGACTCAGCCCCCCCCCCTTCCTTCCCAAACTCACCGCCTCGCCTCCGCATCGAACGCCTCCATGGCCGCCTGCAAGCGCGCCGCCAGGTCCGGGTACATCTCCGCCCGATCGTATTTTTCCTCGGGGTCCTCGTCCAGATGGTACAAGGCAGGTTCTCCCTGCGCTCCCTCGGACCCGGGCGCAATCCGTAATTTCCAGGGGCCTTCCCGAACCGCTTCGATCCGGTCCCCCAGATAATAATAGAATGCGTTGCGAGGGGACGAGACGGCCCGCGTCGTCAGGAACGAAAGCGCGCTGGTTCCGTCCAGGCCGTCCGGCGCCGCAACGCCCGCCGCCTCCATCAGGGTCGGAAACACATCCAGCGAGGACAGCATGTCGGCGGACACGCGCCCTGCGGGAATCTGCCCCGGCCAGCGCGCAATGAACGGCACCCGAAAACCGCCCTCGAAGGTCGTCCCCTTGTAGCCGCGCAAAGGCCCCGCCGATCCGCTGTGCCACGGCTGGACAGGTTCGTGCAGCGGCAGCATGTCGGTCTGGAACATGCGCGGCGGCATGGCCTGCCACGGCCCGTTGTCGCTCGTAAAGATCACCAGCGTCCGCTCGTCCAGTCCGCGAGCCTCGAGCGCAGCCAGAATCTCCCCGACGCTCCAGTCGATGGTTTCGATCACGTCGCCGTACCGCCCCTTGCGGGACCGCCCGTCCCGATGCGGCGCCGGGTAGACGGGCACATGGGGCATGCCGTACGCGAGATACAGGAAGAACGGCTCCGATCCCGCCTCTTCAATGAAACGAACGGCTTCTTTCGTGTACGTCACGGTCAGCGTGTCCTGGTTCAGCGGCTGGCGGATCGGCTCCAGGTCCCTGAACATATACAGCGGTACGTCGGTCTGCACCCACGGGCGAATCATGTCGTTGCTGTAGAGCAAGCCGTAATACCCGTCGAAACCCCGCGAGACGGGCATGTACGCGTCCTCGGCGTGCCCGAGGTGCCATTTCCCGATCATCATGGTCCGGTAGCCGTCCTCCTGGAGCGGTTCCCCGATCAGGGTTTCGTCCAGAGGCAGGCCGTTTTGCGACTCCGGCCCCAGATTGTGCGGGAGATGGCGGATGGGATAGCGGCCCGTAAGCAAGCCGGCTCGCGACGGCGTACAGACCGCCGCGGTTACGTAAAAAGAAGTCAGCCGGACGCCTTCGTCCGCCATGCGGTCCAGCTGCGGCGTGCGAATGGTCGGATTCCCGTATCGGCCCAGATCGCCGTAGCCGAGATCGTCCGCAAACAAGACGACAAAATTCGGACGAGCGTCCGGCGCTTGTCCGAGGACGCCCGCAGGCAGGAAAAACGCCGCCGCGAGCATGGCCGCGAGGAGCGGCAGGCGTACGCTGTGCTTCATGATGTTCAGGATCAGGTTCATAGTCTGTACCGGTTAATGCATGCGGCCCGGGCTTTTCCGTAGGGCCACGCGAGTTTTCGCCGGCTCTGGACGGCGCCCGAAAGGCCTGCCGCAAGCAAGGCGGCCCCGCGCGACCCCGCCGGGCGAAAGGCTTCGTTTGTCATTCGTAGGGATTCTTGAACACGTCCAGTTCCGGCTCCGCGCGCACCTCCCCGATCAAGGCCTTCAGGCGCTCGACCACATCGGGATATCGTTCGGAGAGATCGTGGTATTCCCCAATGTCGCGGCGCAGGTCGTACAGTTCGGTGACCTGGCGTTCCGGGGTCCACACGCGCAGCAGCTTCCAGTCTCCCTGCCGCACGGCCTGGGAATATTTCGGCTCCATGTTGTTGCGATGCTCCCAGTAGAGCGCGCGATGCGCGGGAACAGGGCCGGCGTCGGTGAGCAGGCCCTGCATGGACAGGCCGTCCATGGGCGGGGTATCCGCTCCGGCGAAGGCCGCGAGAGTGGGAAAAATATCCCACATGGCCCAGGGATGGTCCTTGACCTGCCCGGACGGCACGTAGCCCGGCCCCCAGGCGATCATCGGGACGCGAATGCCGCCTTCGTACAAATCCCGCTTGATGCCCCGCAGCGGGCCGTTGGATTCGAAATAGCCCGGGTCCGCCCCGCCTTCCCCGTGCGGGCCGTTGTCGCTGGTGAATAGCACGATGGTGTCCTCGCCAAGGCCCAGTTCGTCGATCCGGTCCAGAATGCGCCCGACGTCCCGATCCAGGCGGGTAACCATGGCGGCATGCGCGGCGTGCGGCGTCGGCTGGCCCCGGTACGTCCCGATGACGCCGCAACAGGGGAAAGGCGGGTCCGGCAACAGGCGACTTCGTCCGTTTTCGTCCCGAAACGGCGCGATATCCTCCTCCGGCGCGAGCAGTTCCGCATGGACAAGGGCAAACGGCAGGTACAAAAAGAAGGGCCGGTCCCGGTTCGCCTCCATGAAATCCAGCGCCTCCTCCATGAAAATATCCTGGGTGTACCGGGTCGTGTCCACATCGATGCGCACCGTTTGTCCGTCCTGTATTTCGAACAAATGGTCCGTATAGTGCGAATGCGCGTGCACATGCCGCACATACCCGAGGAAGGCGTCGAACCCCTGCCGATGCGGCAGCCCGGAATCCGCGTTTTCGGCCAATCCCCATTTACCGAACATGCCCGTGGCGTACCCGGCCTGTTTCAGCGCCCGGGGCAGGGTCCGGTCCTCGTCCCGCAGCGAGGCGCCTGCATTTCCCCGTACGTAGGCGTGCCCCATGTGCGCACCGGTCATGAGGGACCAGCGGGACGGGGCGCACACCGTATTTCCTGCATAAAATGCAGTGAACAGGGCGCCTTCTTCGGCCATGCGGTCCAGCCGGGGCGTGGCGAAGCGTTTTTGTCCGTAGGCGCTCAGGTCTCCGTAGCCAAGGTCGTCGGCCAGAATGAAAACGATGTTCGGAGCGCGGCGGGGTGCGGGCGAGCCGTCCGGGGCCGGGGCCTGGACTGGGACCTGCGCCTGCGCCTGCGCCTGCGCGGTCGGGACAGGCGCCGTCGCGACGACCAACACGGTCAGGACGGTCAGGACGACCGGCGCAAGCAGCGCAGCAACCTGGCGCGAAAAGAGCGGGAGACGCATGAACTCGTTGCGGGGCAATACGTTGGCGGGAAAACTATGGATCAGGAAGAATCACGATGAACCAGGATGAACCAGCATCAGCATACTTGATACGAACGAAAAAGGAGAGTATCAATGGGTTGCGAGGGCGGGATGGGCGTCCGCCGCACCGTGCATCAGGGCATCCTGTCGCATTCTGTAGCATCCTGTAGAGAACATCCCGGCGGGAAAGAAGGTAAGCGGAGCGTCGTTTCGTTCCCTGTTTCCGCCATTCTTCGGCTGGCCGATGTCCGCCCGGGTGCATGTGCATGATCTCTGGAAAGCGTACGGCGGCGTGCACGCCGCCTGCGGCGTCTCGTTCGACATTGCGGCGGGCGAGATTTTTGGCCTGCTGGGGCCGAACGGGGCGGGCAAAACCACCACGATCGAGTGCATGCTGGGGTTGCGACAGCCGGACCGGGGAAGCGTACGGATAGCCGGAATCGACGCCCGCCGCCGTCCGCGCGATATGCAGCAGCGCATCGGCGCGGCCCTGCAGACGAACGCCTTGCAAGACAAGATTACGCCCCGGGAAGCACTTCGGCTCTTTGGTTCGTTTTACCGCGAGGCGGACGCCCCCGACGCTCTCTTGCAGCGGTTTGCACTTGAGGATCAGGCCCACGCACCCTTTCATACGCTGTCGGGCGGGCAGCGCCGCCGGCTGGCGCTGGCGCTGGCGTTCGTCAACCGCCCGGACGTGGTGTTGCTGGACGAACCGACGACGGGCCTGGACCCTCGTTCGCGCCGCGACCTGCATCAGCGCATTCTGGAGATGAAGACGGAGGGGCGGACCGTGCTGCTCACGACGCATTACATGGACGAAGCGGAAACCCTGTGCGACCGGGTGGCGATCATGCGGCGCGGCAGGCTTGTGGCGCAGGGCGCCCCCCGCGACCTGACAAGCAGCCTGAATGCGGCGCCTTCGGTCCGTCTCGAAACGTCCGTCCCCCTGCCGCCCGCTACATTCGCAGGCATGGAGGGACTGCGCGATCTGGAACAGACGGGCTGCGCGGTCCGGTTCCGGCCGGAGCAGGCGCACGGAGTATTCGCTGTGCTCGCCGCGCTTTCGGAGCGGCTGGAGGCGGCAGGGGCAAGCCTGGTGGAACTGCATGTCCGCCGCGCTACGCTGGAGGACGCACTGGTCGAATGGACGAAGGACGAAGACGATGCGGCCCGCGAACCGCATGGAGGAGCCTCGTCATGACGTACGCCTTCCTGATCGAACTGCGGCTTTATTTCCGAAACCGGATGGCCCTCGTCTACGGCTATCTTTTTCCGCTCATTTTTCTGGCGGCTTTTCTGGTGCTGTACCGGCACGAAGCGGTTCCGCTCGTGGGCCACATGGGCGAATTGCTTACCGTGACCGCCTTGGGCGGAGCCTGTTTCGGCCTGCCGACCTCCATGGTGGGCGAGCGGGAGCGGGGCGTCTGGCGGCGGTACCGGGCCACGCCCGTTTCCACCCTGCGCCTCGTGTTGACGACGGGGGCGGCGCGGTATCTGGTGTTGCTCACCGCCGCGGTGCTTCAGATTGCCGTGGCCTGGGCGGTCGGAGCGCCTTTGCCCGAGCATATGGTCGGCCTGTGGATCGCCTTCACCTTCGTATCCTTCGCCTTTCTTGGGCTGGGCCTGGTCATCGCCATGCTTGCGGATACGGTGCCCGCCGTACAAGCCCTCGGGCAGTCTGTTTTCCTTCCCATGCTGATCATTGGGGGCGTGGCGGTGCGTATCGAAAGCCTGCCGGTCTGGGCGCAGCATCTGTCCGCCTTTTTCCCCGGACGCTATGCGGTCGAGGCGATACAAGCCACGGTGAATGGGGGCGGACTGGGCGCCGCGGGATTCAGTATGCTGGCCCTGTTGCTGATCGGCGCGGCGGGATGCCTCGCTTCGGCCAGAATGTTTCGATGGGATACGCGAGAGCGAGGCGGCGCGGCGCACGGCAAGGCATGGGCGGCGGCGGCGCTGGCGGGTTGGCTGTTGGCGGGCGTGCTGGCGGAAACGACGGGCCATGCGCTGCCTCGCGGACGCTTGTCCACCGGCGCGGCGGCGTCCCTGACCGAGGCGCTGCGCGCTACCGGCGCAGACGACAGGAGCGACAGGGAGGGTATGGAGGGTATGGCCGCCGCCGAAACGCAACATCCCGGCGACGCCTACGGAACGGCGGCAGATTCGATGGCGACACCCGGAAGCGAGGCGGATTCCGCGGATGCAGCGGCGGGACCGTCCGCTGTGCCTCGGGCGTCCGTAGCGTCCGCAGCGGTCGCTACGCCCCCTGAAGAAACGGCCGCCGCCTCCGGCGAACAAGCCGAACCGCCTCCCCCGACATGGCCGATCATCGACTACCCGGATTCGTGGGAAGAAGTAACGCTGGAGGACATCGACCGGGACATCCGGTTCGACGCCCTGCCTTACGATCAGGGGCTGGAGGCTCCGGTGGCCGCCCTGGACGAGCCTGTGTACCCCGATATCGAGGCCACCATGCAGTGCATTCTCGAAGACCTGGAGGTATGGCCGCCCGCCTGGGCGGCGGACCCGGTGCAACGGGCGCGCAATGTGCTGTTCGTGGCGGCGGTTCCGGACATGTACCAGATGAGCGGAATCGAACGATGGGCGCCGCACGCCGTATTCGAGCACTTGGCGAATGCATATCCCGAGGACGAATTGATCCAGGTCCTCTACTGGATTGCCTTCAATCCGTACGAAGGAGACGTTTTCGCCGCCGAGCGCCTCGGGGAAACGTGCCTTCGCCTCGCCGGCCCCGACGATACGAAGACGCTCCAGCAGCGCACCGGGTGGTACGCCGCCAAGTTGCTGGGCCGAATCACGGGGCATATTGCGGTGCGGTAGGCGATGTTAAGAATGCACTGATCAACTCCACTTCGATCAGAGCATTCTTGAGAAGATTTTTTGAGTCTTGAGCGTATGATCAGAATATGAAGATCGACGTCCCGCCATACAGCATTACCCCGCCCATACTCAACCTGGTCGCCCGGATTGCCGAGGCGATCGGGCAGGCCGAGGCCGCGGCGGTCCCGATGAGTCTGCGCCTGCGGCGGATCAACCGCATCCGTGCGATTCAGGGGTCGCTTGCGATCGAAGGCAACACGCTCACCGAAGAGGAAATCTCGACCATCCTGGACGGGAAGCCGGTTATTGCGCCTTTGCGCGAAGTCCTGGAAGCCTGCAACGCCATCAAGGTCTACGATCGCTTTCCGCAGTGGAATCCAGCGAGCGCGGACGACTTGCTGACGGCGCACCGGATGCTTATGACGGGATTGCTGGACGCGCCCGGCCATTATCGACAATGCGGAATTGGGGTATACGGGGGAGGACAAGTCCACCATATTGGGCCTCCGCCCAGCCAGGTGCCGCATCTTATGTCAAACCTGTTGTCGTGGCTGGAAAATACCGAAGCACATCCGCTGATCGCCAGTTCGGTGTTTCACTACGAATTCGAATTCATTCACCCGTTCGAGGACGGCAACGGGAGAATGGGCAGGCTGTGGCAAACCCTGATCCTGACGCACTGGAAAGCGCTGTTCGCCGACGTGCCGGTGGAAAGCCTGGTGTACGCACGGCAAAGCGAGTACTACGAGGCGATCCGGACCAGTTCCGCCCAGGGAGAAAGCACGCCGTTTATCGTCTACATGCTGGAGGCCATCCTGGGAGCGGTCCTGGATTCTCGTTCGACCGACCAAGAAGGCGACTATCTAACCGACCAAGTAGTGCGTTTAATCAATGCGTTGCGAAACGGCCCCGGGACCGCACGCGAACTCATGGCTGTAATCGGACTATCCCACCGACCGACATTCCGAAACAACTACATTCACCCTGCCCTCGACGCCGGGTTGGTTGAAATGACGCGCCCCGAATCCCCCACGGCCCGAAACCAGCGGTATCGCCTCACGGCGCGAGGCCAGACCGCCGCCCGCCTCCATGCAACCACATGACCCTGAAAACGCCCGCCGCCCCGGTTTTTTCCGAAGAAATTTCCCGAAAATGGTATGTTGCCTTCCCCGCATGTCCACACACATCGTTTCTTTTTCCAGACCTGACTGCATCGCAACCATGTATCGTCCCTTTTTGCGCCTTGGCGTTTTCGCGTTTCTGGCCGCCTTCGCCTCGGCCTGTTCAGTGGATTCCGACGCCGATTCGGAGAGTGCGCCCCCGAATATCCTGTTTCTGCTGGCCGACGACCTGCAAGCCGACGCCATCGGCGCATACGGCAACGGATATATCCGCACGCCCAACCTGGACCGGCTCGTGGAGGACGGGTATTCGTTCCGACGCGCCTACAACATGGGCGCCCACCACGGAGCCGTTTGCGCACCCAGCCGGGCCATGACAATGAGCGGGCGCAGCCTGTTTCATGTCTACGACAATCTGGATTCCGTGCGGACGTTCCCGGAAATCCTTCGGGAAGCGAACTACCGGACCTTCGGCACGGGCAAATGGCACCAAAGCCGTTCGTCGTTTACACGCAGTTTCGGGGAGGGGCGCGCCGTGTTCTTTGGCGGCATGGCCAACCATTTCAGCATCCGGCTACAGGATTTGCAGGCCGACGGGACCTTTTCGGAGCCTGTCATGCAGGGCTTTTCCACAACCCTGTTCGCCGATGCAGCGGTGGATTTTCTGGAGAATTACGGGGCATCGGACCGGGAGGCCCCTTTTCTGGCCTATGTGTCCTTCACCGTGCCCCACGACCCCCGGACGCCGCCCGCCAACCACGCGGCGGACTACGCCGGAGCGGACATGCCCTTGCCCCCCAATTATATGCCGGTGCATCCGTTCGATAACGGGCGCATGAAGGTCCGGGACGAGGTGCTTGCCGCCTGGCCTCGCCGCACGGACGTGATCCGCGATCAGCTGGCCGAATATTACGGCCTCATTACGCACATGGACGAGGAAATCGGGCGAATTCTGGGCGCATTGCATGCGCAGGGCCTGACCGACAACACCGTGGTCGTATTTGCGTCCGATCACGGCCTGGCCGTGGGGCGGCATGGCCTGCTCGGCAAACAAAATCTGTACGAACACAGCGCTAAAACGCCGCTCGTCGTGCAGGGGCCCGGCATCCCGCAGGGCGAAACCGACGCCCTGGTCTATCTGCACGATCTATTCGCCACCGTGCTGGGACTGGCCGGGGTCGAGGCGCCCGCGAATGTGGATGCGCAGGATTTGTCCGTCTTGTGGAAAAGCGACCAGACGGCTTTTCGGGAACGCCTTTTTCTGGCCTACGAAGACCTTCACCGCGCCGTGGTGGAGGATCGATGGAAGTTGATCCGGTACCCCAAAATCCACTACACGCAGCTGTTCGACCTTGAGGCGGACCCCTACGAGTTGCGAAATCTGGCGGACGACCCGGCGTACGCCGAGGAGCAAGAACGCCTGATGACGCTCCTCCAGTCCGCGCAACAGGAGGCCGCCGACCCGCATCCCCTGACCTCCGAACCCCGCATGCCCATGGATTTCGACTACTCAGACATCGTCCGCACCCCGGACCAATGGCAACCCGAGGAGGTGGTGCAGAAGTATTTTTGAGGGGTGCGAGCGAAACAGACATCCGCCGAAAGCGTTTATTTTACCGTAGTGACGCCATGACATCATCCCGCATTACGCTGCGCAATGTCGATCCAGAGCTTTTGCGGCGGCTTCGCGCGATCAGCGCGGCCCGCGACGAGAGCCTGAACCGCACCGTATTGCATCTTCATTGCATCTTCTTCGAGATGCTGCGGGCTTGAATCTGCGCCGCGAGCGCCTGGAGCGGTACGCCACATGGACTCCCGAAGACGCCGAGGAATTCAACAAAGCGCTGCGGGCGCAACGCAGAATCGACACGAGGTACTGGGAATAATGTCCGCCCCTTCGCTTGCGTCCGCGCTTGTTGCAGCGTGGTGCGTGACGGCGCCGGGATGCGCCCATCCGGATCCACCCATGTCCTTTTCCGCCGGGGCCCTGCAAGCCGAGATCGAATCCTTCGTGTCCGCCTGGCCAGAGGCGGAGATCGCCGTCGCCCTGATCGACCCGGAAACCGGCGCCCGCCTCGCCATACAAGGGGATCGAGTCTTTCATGCCGCCAGCACCATGAAGGCACCCGTGCTGATCGAAGTGTACCGGCAAGCCGCCGCGGGCCTGTTTTCCCTGAACGATTCGCTGCGGGTCGAAAACCGTTTTACGTCCATTGCGGACGGCTCGCCGTTTCGGATCGAAGACGACTCCGACGACGCGCTCTACGAACATATCGGCAGCGCGTTGCCCATCCGCGACTTGGCCGAACGCATGATCACGGTGTCCTCGAATCTCGCCACGAACCTGACGATCGAACGGGTCCGGGCCGATTCCGTGCAGCGTACGATGGAGCGCATGGGAACCCGAACCATGCGCGTACTACGGGGGGTAGAAGATATCAAGGCGTTCGAACAGGCCTGAACAATACAGCCACGGCGTCGGACCTGGCCGTGCTGCTCGACGCCATTCGCCGGGGCGAGGCGGTTTCGCCTGCCGCCAGCGAAGCCATGCGGGACATTCTGCTGAAGCAGGAATTCAACGAGATGATCCCGGCGGGTTTGCCGCCCGGGACGCGGGTGGCCCACAAGACGGGCTGGATTACGGGCATTGTGCACGACGCCGCCATCGTGTATCCAGAGCGTGCCTCGCCGTACGTGCTGGTCATCCTGACGGAAGGGTTCGCCGACCACGAGACGGCTTCGCGGGCGGGAGCCGGAATCGCCCGGATCGTGCACGAAGCGGTGCGCTGAAACCGTGTCCGAACATACACGTACACGGTTTTCCGGACGCCCGCACGCCCGCACACCGTCTGATATCGAAGAACCATCCCCTTTGCACTTGACGGGATGCGCTACCCGCTTCGCCCGGCTTCCATCCCTCGCGCAATATATTTTCCGATCAGATCGTATTCCAGATTGACGCGGTCGCCCGCCTCCCAGGCCCCCGCGTTGGTCAGCGTGCGCGTATGCGGAATGACGGACACCGTAAAGGTCGTTTCGTCCAGGCGCGCCACGGTGAACGAAATGCCGTCCACGGCGATGGAGCCGGCGGAAACAAGCAGGTGCGCACAGGCCGGATCGTACGCAATGCGGCACAGGAACCGGTCCGTTCGCCGCGCGACGGAAACGATCTCGCCCGTGCCGTCCACATGCCCCTGCACCATATGCCCGTCCAGCCGATGGGTTGGTTTCAGGGCGCGTTCGAGGTTGACGGGCGCGCCGGAAGCCAGCGCGCCCAGCGTGGTTTTGGACAAGGTTTCGCCCGCGGCGGTGGCCTCGAAAACACCGTCTCCCACTGCCGTTACGGTCAGGCAAACACCGTTGACCGCCACACTTTGATCCACCCGCAGTTCGTCGGCAAACGAGCACGCCACGACCAGTTTGCGCCCTCCCTCCGTCGGTTCGGCGGCCTGAAGACGCCCTTTTTCCTCAATAATTCCCGTGAACATGTCCTTCCCGAATGTGCTACGGCGCAGCGAATGCCTCGAATGACCCGAATGCTTAGGATGCCCCGGATGCTCCAGATGACCCGGATGACCCGGGGCGATCTTCCGCCGACGCATCGAGGGCCCGGCGGTATCCCTTGAACACCATGTCCTCCCCGACGGATTCCCAGGCATGCTCCGCAAAGGTCAGCGCTTCGGCAAGGTCTTCGCGCCCGATCCCGTCGATCGCAACAGGCCCGGCCCCCAGCGCCTTCGGCGCAATGAACAGAAACAGCCGGTCCACCAGATCTTTCCGCAACAGCGAGGCGGCCAACGCAGCGCCTCCTTCGACAAGCAGCGATTGCATCGGAAGCCCGCCTCGCCCCCCGCGTTCCCCCAGCGCTTCGAGCATATGGTCGAGCGGCAAGGCGTCGTTGCGCACAGACATGCGAAGCACGCGCCCGCCGCGTTCGACCAGCGCCTGCTCGTACGGAATGTGCGTCGATTCGGCGACCACGACGATCGTTTTGTCGGCCTGTGCGTCCGTGAACAGATGCAGATCGGCGGGAAGGCGCCCGATCCGGTCCAGCACGATCCGTACGGGATGGCGCCCCTCTACATGCCGCACCGTCAGGGAAGGATTGTCCTGCCGGGCCGTTTCCGTGCCCACAAGGACGCCGTCCGCCTCGGCGCGCCAGTGGTGCGCCAGCCGTCGGGACAGGTCGCCCGATATCCATTGGGACGCCCCGGAGGCGCCTGCAATGCGGGCGTCGAGCGTTTGGGCCATTTTCAGCGTAACAAGAGGCCGTCCGGTCCGGGTGTGGTGCATGAACGCCTCGTTGAGCCGCTTGCATTCGGCCTCCAGCGCCCCCTCCACAACCTGAACCCCCGCCTCGCGCAAACGCTGCGCGCCGCTGCCGGCGGATCCGCGAAACGGGTCGCGCGTCCCGAAGACGACGCGGGGGATGCGTTTTTCCAGAATAAGATCGACGCACGGCGGCGTGTTGCCGTGATGCGAACACGGTTCCAGGTTGACATACAGGGTGGCGTGCTCCAGCGCTACGGCGCCGTAGCGCCGCTCGGCGTCCCGGATGGCGTATACCTCCGCATGAGGCCCGCCATATTCATGATGCAACCCCTGGCCAAGCAGCGTACCGTCCGTCCCGACGAGCACGGCGCCGACCATGGGATTGGGGCTTACCCGTCCGGCTCCTTGCCGGGCCAGGTCCAGGCAGGTCGCCATCCATTTTTGATGCATGTTTTGGGGCGCGTGATCCGTCATGTCGCTTCGGTTTCGCGGCGTAGCCGATTCTTGCCCGCAACGCGGCGGACATCTTGAGGATGCACTGATCAAATCCACTTCGATCAGCGCTTCACGTACGCACATAGCGTTTGTAATGATTTCATCGTTGAAATCATCGGAAACCCCGGCGTTTTGCGTCGTCGGTTTCGTGAAGCGCCCTTCGGGAGGCATCGAGGAGCACGCTGGCTGCCTCTGATCTTCGCGGACTTAATCAGAGCATCCTTGAATATACGGGTGAATATAGGGTGGAAACGGAACCGCAGAAGGGCGGAAGCATTGACGCATGAGAAAATGCACGTCGCGCCGCCGCAGGAAAGATACTCCGCGTACGTCCGCAAAGATCAGCGCATGCTCAAATATCCTGCTGAAATATCTTGCCCTGTAGCTCAATTGGCAGAGCACCTGACTCTGGATCAGGGGGTTCCAGGTTCGAATCCTGGCAGGGCAGCCCGCGTTAGATAGCGTTACCCAAGATATCGAAACGTTGCTTCTGCGGCCTTTCGCCAAACGTTCCCCGCCTCGCCACCCCACCCGAAAACAGCCATGCCGCTGATTTCCGACCTTGAGATTCTGGACGACATGACGGAGGACCTGGACCGCCCCTCCGCCAAGGGTCGTGCCGGGGCCTCCTGGACTCCCGAAGAACTCGACCAGGCGCGCAGGACCTCCATGGAAGCCGAGGGGTATCGCCGGGTGTATATCGAGACGTACGGGTGCCAGATGAATGTTTCGGATTCCGAGATCGTGGCGTCCGTGCTGCGGGAAAACGGATTCGGCCTCACCCGCAATGCAGACGAGGCCGACGTGGTGCTGCTGAATACGTGCGCCATCCGGGAAAACGCCGAGCAGAAAGTGCGGCGGCGCTTGCGGGATTTCCAGCGGCGCAAACAGGCGAGCCGCAGCGGATCGGGTGCGCCTGCCCTTCGCCTGGGCGTGCTCGGCTGCATGGCCGAGCGCTTGCGCGCCCGGTTACTGGAAGAAGAGCGTCTGGTCGATCTCGTGGTGGGGCCGGATGCGTACCGCGATCTGCCCCGCCTGCTCCACGAGACAGACGAAACCGGGCAGGCCGCCGTCAACGTGCAGCTCTCCCGGGAAGAAACGTACGCCGACATTGCGCCGGTCCGCTACGATACGAACGGCGTATCGGCATTCGTGTCCATCATGCGGGGATGCGACAACATGTGTTCCTTCTGCGTCGTGCCGTTCACGCGAGGGCGCGAGCGCAGCCGTCCGGCGGCCAGCATCCTCTCCGAGTGCGCCCAGCTGGCGGAGGCGGGGTACAAGGAAGTCACCGTCCTCGGGCAGAACGTGAATTCGTATCGGTTTGAGGAAGATGGCGTACGCGTCGATTTCGCCGAATTGCTCCGACGGATCAGTTTCGTTTCGCCGGAACTGCGGATACGCTATTCGACCAGTCATCCGAAGGATTGCAGCGACGATTTGCTGCATGTGCACCGCGAACGGCCCAACGTGTGCAACTATATCCATCTCCCGGTGCAACACGGCAATTCGGAGGTGCTCGAACGCATGCGCCGCACGTATTCCCGGGACGAATACCTGCGCCTCGTCGAACGGGCGCGGGCACTGACGCCAGGCCTTTCGCTTTCCACAGACATTATCGCCGGTTTTTGCGGAGAAACCGAAGCGCAACACCGGGACACGCTCTCGCTGATGGAAGAGGTGCGCTACGATTACGCCTATACGTTCATGTATTCCGAGCGCCCGGACACCTATGCGGCCCGGAAGTACCAGGACGATATTCCCGACGACGTCAAGAAGCGGCGCCTCGGCGAAATCATCGCCCTGCAGCAGCGCATTTCGCTGGAGAGAAACCGCGAAGAGATTGGCCGCGAGCATGTGGCGCTCGTCGAGGGCGAAAGCAAACGTAGCGCCCGGCAGCTTTGCGGACGCACGGACACAAACAAGATGGTCGTGTTCGACCGCGAAACGTACGAGCCGGGCGACTATGTGCGCGTGCGCATCACCGAATGCACGTCCGCCACGCTCCTGGCCGTCCCGCTTGGCCGCACGACCCTGCTCGAATGCGCCGCCACAGCCGCTGCGTAACCGATGGACCGGGAATCGATACAGGAGCGTTTCGGCATCGTAGGCCGGTCGGCGGCGTTGCGAAACGTCATAGACCGCGTGCGGCAAGTGGCCCGCACCGACATCACCGTGCTTATTCAGGGGGAGAGCGGCACGGGAAAGGAACTGATCGCCGCGGCGATTCATGGACTCAGCGCCCGTCGGCACCATCCGCTCAACATTGTCAACTGCGGCGCCATCCCGGAAGGGCTCATCGAGTCGGAATTGTTCGGCGCGGAGAAAGGAGCCTATACGGGCGCCGTCGAGCGGCGCACAGGGTATTTCGAAGATTCCGACCGGAGCTCCATCTTCCTGGACGAAATCGGGGAAATGCCGCCCGCCGCGCAGGTACGCCTGCTGCGCGTGCTGGAATCCGGGGAATTTACCCGGGTCGGCGCCTCGAAGCTCCGCAAGGTCGATGTGCGCATTGTGGCGGCCACGAACAAAGACCTGGCCCAGGAAGTCCGCGCCGGGCGGTTTCGGGAGGACCTGTATTACCGGCTCAGCACGGTGCTCGTCGAGATGCCGCCGCTGCGGCAACGCCCGGAAGACATTTTCCCGCTCCTCGAAACGTTTCTGCGGCGCTTTGCACAGAAGTACGATAGCCCGGTGAAGCAGCTTTCCGCCGACGCCCGCGAGTTGCTCCGGCGCTATCGCTGGCCCGGCAACGTGCGCGAACTGAGCAATGTGGCGGAACAAATCGAAGTGCTTGTCCGAAGCAAGGAGGTAACCGCCGAAGAGATCCGCCCGTATCTGCGCGGGGTGCGCACGGAGCAGGACCGTTCGGCCTTGTTGCCCGTCGTGCACAACTCGGCCGGAAATTCGATAGACGCCCGCGAACGCGAAATGATCTATCGCGCATTGTTCGAACTGCGTTCGCAAGTGCGGCGGATGTGGGAGGAGCTGAAGCGACGCGGCGGCGTATCCGGGGACGAATCGGACGCATATCCCCCGCGAATCGAGGAGGTGCCCTACGAAATAGAAAGCGATCCGGATGCGCTCCTATGGCGAAGCGACGAACCGGACGGCGAAGGACGGGATGCGCAGGAACCGGAACCGCCTCCCGCTGCGCTCGAAGAAGAGATGGCCGAAGCGCACGAAGAGGCCAAAAAAGAAGCCCTGGAAGAAGCCCAGGAAGAAACGTTCCCTACGCTGGCCGAGGCGGAACGCCGGCTGATCACGCGCGCCCTCAAGACATTCAACGGGAATCGCCGTCAAGCGGCGCGAAAGCTCGGCATTTCGGAACGCACCCTCTACCGCAAGCTGAAAGAATTCGAGGAGGATTTGTGACGTCCCGGCGCCGCCTGCATCCTTTCTTGCGTATGCCCGCCGCATGCTTCGCGGCGGCGTTCGCCCTGCTGTCTACAGGCTGCGGATATTATAGCTTCACGGGCGCTTCCATTCCGGAACACCTCGGGACGGTCGCCATTCCGCTGGCGGAAGACGCTACGTCCAACCCGATCCCCGACCTCGGGGGCCTCCTGACCGAACGCCTCGTCCAGCGCTTCGTGCGGCAAACCCGCCTGGAGCTGGAAACCGACGAAACGGAAGCCGATGTGGTGCTCAGCGCAGAAATCCGGCAGTATTCCGTGCGCCCCGCCGCGGTGGGGGGCGAATACCGGGCCGCCTTGAACCAGCTTTCCATTACGGTGTCCGCGCGCTACGCGGACCGCGTGGAGGACCAGGAGATTTTCGAGCGTAGTTTCTCCGCGTCGCTGGAATACGATCCGTCCGATTTTACCGGCGAGGAAGAAGCCGCGTCCGAAGCGCTCGACGACATCGCCGACGACATGTTCCAGGCGGCCACCTCCAACTGGTAGTCCAGAAGATATCCTATCGAAACCCTGTCCGGCGTGGCGATTCTGTATGCGATAGCGATTGCCGTATTGACGCTGTACGGCGCCAACCTGCTGTGGTTGTGCAAGCGGTCCGCCGGCGCAGGGCGCCTTGCGCCGGACCCGTCGCCGGCGCCGCCTCCCGACCGGTCGTTTGTCTGGCCGTTCGTCACGGTGCAATTGCCCGTTTTCAACGAACCGCTCGTGGTCGAACGGCTGATCGACGCCTGCGTACGGCTGGATTATCCGCCGGACCGGTTCGAAATACAAGTGCTGGACGATTCCACGGACGATACGCCCCGCCTGGTGGCCCGCCGCATGGCCGCCATAGCTTCCCGAGGCGTTCGGATCGTGCATCTTCGTCGTCCGAATCGGGAGGGGTACAAGGCCGGGGCCCTGCGCTACGGGCTGACGCAGGCCGAGGGCGACTTTGTGGCCGTGTTCGACGCCGATTTCGTGCCCCGCCCGGATTTTCTGCGCCGCCTCATGCCCGCCTTCGCCCGCGAGCGCCTGGGCGCCGTGCAAGCGCGATGGGGCCATCTCAACCAGAATGCATCCCTGCTTACGCGCATCCAGGCTGTGGGGCTGGATACCCATTTCGCCGTGGAGCAGTTGGCCCGCCGCCGCGCCGACTGCTTTTTGCATTTCAACGGAACGGCGGGCGTGTGGCGCCGCGCGGCCATCGTGGACGCAGGCGGATGGCAAGCCGACACCATTGCCGAGGACCTCGACCTGAGCTACCGAGCGCAGCTGGCGGGATGGAGCATCGAATTCATGGGCGACGTCGAAGTGCCCGCCGAACTTCCGTCCACCTTCGAAGGCGTGCGAACCCAGCAGTTTCGCTGGACGAAAGGATCCGTAGAAACCGCCCGCAAGTTGCTGCGAACCCTCTGGGCGTCCCGGGAATCCTTCCGCCGAAAGGTGCAAGGCACATTGCATATGACGGCCCATCTGGTGTTCCCCTTCGTGCTGCTTGCCGGCGTGCTGCATGCGCCCATGCAGGCGGCCACGCACGCCGGCGGGCCAAGCGAGGCATGGCTCGGCTGGTTGGCGCTGGGATCGATCGGGTTCGCCGGGTTCGCGCTGGCGCAGGTTTTTGCGCAGCGTCGGTTGTATGCCGACTGGCCGCGGCGCCTCGGCGTCCTTCCGGTGTTCATGGCCGGTACGGTCGGCATGTCCATCCGGAACACGATTGCGGTGGTCGAAGCGTTTGCGGGCATATCCTCGCCGTTCGTGCGTACGCCCAAGTTCGGAACCGTCGCCGCTGGAAACCGGACGGCGACGGGCCGTTTGCGCCGCCGTCCGGGCGGATCGGCGGCGCTTCGCATAGCATACCCGCTGGAAATCGCCATGGGGGTCTATTCAACGGCGGGCGTAGCGTATCTTCTGATGACCGGGCAATGGGACGCCGTCGCTTTTCAGCTGCTTTTTGCGGCGGGATTCGTGCTGGTCGCTACCGCGACATTCCGGGAAACTCGTACAAAATCCATCCAGTAAGGCCCTCGGCCTCGTGCCTGTGACGACGGATATTCAACAAGCGGTCGCCTGTCTTGAGGCGGGCGACGCCGAACAGGCGGCCGCGTTGCTCGAGGCGACGCTGGACCGACTGCCGGAATACGCCGCCGCGCATATCGTATGGGCCCGGGCGCAGGAGGAACTGGGGGCATGGAACCGTGCGCTACAGGGCTGGCGCGAAGCGGTGCGTCTGGCGCCGACCAGCCCCGTGGCGTTCCGCGGACTGGCGAACGCCGCCCGGAAAGTACATGCGCCGCCGCAGGAAACGGACCCCTTTTCAGATATCGACAGCCTCATTGCCCGTCTGGCGTCGGCGCGCATCGTTCCCTCCCCTGATGCGCCCTCCCTGCCCTCCCGGGACCTCGACATCGACATCGACGATGTGGCCAGCGAAACCCTGGCCGGTATTTACGCCGCGCAGAAACAGTACGGAGAAGCGGCGCGCATGTACGACGCGCTGGCCGAACAGCGCCCCGAACAAGCGACGGCCTTCCGGGAGCAGGCGCTCCAGATGCGATCCAGAGAAGCAGAGGACTGAACCGGTATGCAGCGACTTCGCCAGGTGCAGGCCAAGGAATCCCGGCTCGTGGTCGGGTTGATGAGCGGCACGTCGCTGGACGGCGTAGACGCCGTACTGACCCGTCTCGAAGGATCCGGGGAGGAAATCGCATTCGAAATCCTCGGATTCGACCACACGCCCTGGCCCGACGCGCTCCGGCGAGTTATTCTGGCGAACTCGACGCTCGTGCATTCGACCGTGTTCGACATTTCCCAGTTGAATGTCCGCCTTGCGCATGCCTACGCCGAATCGGTCGAGCGCGTCGCCGCCGCGTCCAGATACGCCGTATCCGATCTGGACCTCGTGGGCGTACACGGCCAGACGATTCATCATGTGCCGTATCCGACGGATTGCGGCGGCCAGGAAATCATGTCCACGTTGCAGGTCGGCGACCCGTCGGTGCTGGCCAACCTGCTGCGCGTTCCCGTGGCGGGCGATTTTCGGATGGCGGACATGGCGCTGGGCGGACAAGGCGCCCCGCTCGTCCCGTATTTCGATTATGTGTGTTTCCGCGACGAACGGGAAACGCGCGGCTTGCTCAACCTCGGGGGCATCGCCAACATCACGATTCTTCCTGCCGGAGCGGATCGAAGCAACGTATTCGCGTTCGACACGGGGCCGGGCAACATGGCGATCGATGCGCTTGCGGCCATGTTGTTCAACGAACCGTACGACGACGAGGGCCGCCGCGCCGCCGCAGGACGCACGGACGACGGAGTCATGGCGGCCTTGCTGAAAGATGCGTATTTTACCCGGAAGCCGCCCAAATCTACCGGACGCGAATATTTCGGCGCCTTGTTCGCCGAACAGCTTGCGCAGCAGTGCCGCGACGCCATGGACTGCCCGGATCCGGAAGATATTCTCGCCACGGGAACGATGCTGACCGTGCTATCCGTCTATCAGGCCTATGCCCGTTTCATCCGCCATGCCCACGCGCTGGACGCACTCATCGTTTCCGGCGGCGGGGTGCGCAACCGTTTCCTGATGGATCGCCTGGCCCATGTGTTTGCCCCGATCCCCGTCCGGGCCATCGAAGCATACGGCATTCCTTCCGAAGCCAAGGAAGCGCTGTGCTTCGCCATACTGGCCCACGAAGCCATAAACGGCGCGGAAACGAACCTGCCTTCAGTGACCGGCGCGTCCCGGGGCACGACGCTCGGCAAACTCTGCATTCCCGCGTAGTTTCGAGGATACTCCGATGCACAACGATTCGTCCTGGACGCCCATCCGTGAGTACGGCGAGTTTGGGCTGATCGACGCCATGCGCCGCATTCTCGGCGAGCCTTCCGACGAAGCGCTCGTAACCGGCATTTCGGACGACGCCGCCGTGTACCGCATCGACGGACAACGCGTACATGTCGTCGCCACCGATATGCTGGTCGAGGGCGTCCATTTCGACCGCCTCCTCATGCCCATGGAATACCTCGGCGCGAAGGCCATGGCTGTCAACGTAAGCGACATTGCCGCCATGAACGCCGAGCCGCGGTATGCGACGATCGGACTGGGCGCGCCGGAAAACATGTTCGTCGAGCAGGTCGAGGGGTTTTACCGGGGCGTACGGAAGGCGTGCGATCTGTACGGCGTGACGGTCGTGGGCGGCGATACGACTGCAGCCGCCCGCCTGACGATTTCCGTAACCGTCGTGGGCGAGGCGGACGAGGCGGCTATCGCGCATCGCCGGGGAGCCGTTCCCGGAGACTTGTTGTGTACGACGGGCGATCTTGGAGGCGCCTTCGCCGGACTCCGGATCCTGCTGGAGCAACGCCGGAAACTCCAGGAAAAGGGCGCGGAATTTGCGCCGGATATCGATCCGTACCGCTATGTGATTCAGCGACAACTGGTCCCGCGCGCCCGCCTGGACGTGGTGCGGGACTGGGCGACCCGCGGCGCCAGGCCGAACGCCCTCATCGACCTTTCGGACGGCCTCGGATCGGACGTACGCCATATCTGCCGCGCCAGCGGGTGCGGCGCCGAATTGTTTCTGGAGGCGCTGCCCATTGCCCCGGAAACGTACGCCGCCGCCGAATCCCTCGGCGAAGACGCCGCCGTCTTCGCGCTGTTTGGCGGGGAAGATTACGAATTGCTTTTCGCGGCGTCCCGCGAGGAGGTTTCGCGCATGGATGCGGAAACGTGCCGGGTGATCGGGCGCTGCACGGCGGACGGCGACGTCACGGCGCGAACGGCGGACGGCCAGCGCTTGCCGCTCGAGCGCGGCGGCTACGAGCATTTCGGGGAAAAATAGCGCCTCACAGAAAGAACCTGATCGCATTTCGAACAGATTTCTTCTTGACATAGAGTTTAAGGTGCAGTACATTGTCCTGTGTACTTCGAAGGGCGCAAGGCGCTCTGTGGCTCCGAAAGGTTCTCAGAGCGTCTCGGGATCTCGTGAACATCCTGGTATGCAGGCATGAAGCGGGTCCGACGCCGTTCGTTGCAAATCTCCCGGAAAACTTGCCTTGGACTATGAAAAACCAGATACGATACGCATTGACCGCCTTGGCGCTCTTGGTGTTTTTGCCCGTCTCCCTTTTTGCGCAAGGGACGATCGAAGGAACCGTGAGCGACGACAACGGCATGGCCCTGCCCGACGTACAGGTGGCCATCACGGCATTGAACGTCGGCGATCTGACCGACGTCGACGGAAACTATTCGATCAGCCAGGCGCCTGCGGGAACCCATATGCTGGATTTTCGCCTGCTCGGGTACGAGCCGGTTTCCATGGAAATCACCGTCATGGACGGAGAAACGACCCGGGTTGACGCAACCATGAGCGAAACCACGATCCTGCTTGCAGGCCTGGCCGTGGTTGGCAGCCGCTCGCAGCCCCGGACGGTTACGGAATCGCCCGTGCCCATCGACGTGATTCGCAGCGACGATTTCGTGAATCAGGGGGATACGGACTTCGCCAACCTGTTGCGCAACGTGGTGCCCTCGTTCAATGTGAACACGCAGCCCATCAGCGACGCCGCGACCTTCGCCCGTCCGGCGAATCTGCGCGGCCTGGCTCCCGACCATACGCTGGTGCTCGTCAACGGCAAGCGGCGGCACCGTACGGCGGTCATCACCTGGTACGGCAACGGCCTTGCCGACGGCGCCCAGGGACCGGATATTGCGCTTATCCCCGGCCTGGCCCTGGAGCAGGCAGAAGTGTTGCGCGACGGCGCGGCGGCCCAGTACGGTTCGGACGCCATCGCGGGAGTGATGAATCTCGTGCTCAAGGACGACCGGTCCGGCGGATCTGTTGCGATCAAGACGGGCGGAAACCTTCTGGGAGACACGAGTAACCGGGTGGACCGCGGCGCCCTGCCGGGAGACGGGGACATGTACACCATCTCGGCCAACGTCGGGCTTCCGCTGGGCGCAGAGGGCTTCCTGAACCTCACCGGGGAGTTCGGCAACACCCTTCCCACCGACCGCAGCGTGCAGCGCAACGACGCGATCAGCCTCGTCAACGCCGGCAATACCGCCGTGCGCGAACCCGCGCAGATCTGGGGGTCGCCCGAAATAAACAACGAGGTCAAGTTTTGGGTCAACGCCGGGCACCCGATCAACGAAGACATGGAAGCCTACGGCCACGGAAACTACGTGAGCAAGCAGGTCGAAGGCGGGTTCTATTTCCGTAATCCGAACACCCGCAGCGGCGTGTACGGAACCTCGAACGCCGACGACGAATCCATCCTGCTCGTAGGCGATTTGCTGGATGCAGAGGACGGCGTACTCGACGGCTCGGCCGGCTGTCCCGAAGTCCGCGTTTCCGGCGGCGTGGTGTCGGACACGGCGGCCTGGAACGAGGTGCTCAACAACCCCAATTGCTTCACCTTCCAGAAAATCTTGCCGGGCGGCTTTACGCCGCAGTTCGGCGCGAACGTGACGGACGCCTCCGGTCTGGTGGGTCTCCGGGGAACCCGGGGGGATCTGGGCTGGGACGCCAGCGCAAGCTGGGGCAAGTCCAACATGGACTTCTACATGTACAACACGGTCAACGCTTCGCTGGGGCCCGATCAGCCGTGCAGCAAGGAAGGCGCGTCCCCGCACGTTCCCGACCAGGGCTGTACGCCGTACTTCAAACCCGGAGTTTACGACCAGCAGGAAATCAACCTGAACGTAGACCTTTCGTACCCGCTTAACGACCAGGTCAACATCGCGGGCGGCGGCGAGTGGCGCCAGGAAACGTTCAAGATCGAGCGCGGCGACCAGGCATCCTGGGTCGAAGGACCGCTTGCAACGCAGGGCTTCACGCCCGGCTCGAACGGCTTCACCGGGTTCGGCCCCCTTACGGAGGGCGACTGGAACCGAAGCAATTTCGCGCTCTATTCGGACATTGAATTTCAGGATCCCGTCCAGGACTGGAACGTCAGCGTAGCGGGCCGCATCGAGAATTTTTCGGACTTCGGCACGACGATCAACGGGAAAATCGCAGGGCGGTATGGTCTCTCCGAGACGTTGGCATTGCGCGCCAGCGTCAGCACAGGGTTCCGCGCGCCCACGCCGGGGCAGCAGAACGCCTTCAACATCTCGACGATCTACGATCCCGAAATCATGGATCTGACCAACAACGGAACGATACCCTCGACCTCGTTGCTGGCCGAGGAGTATGGCGGAAAAGCGCTGGAACCCGAAAAATCCGTCAACTTCGCCCTCGGGACCGTGTTCGACCAGGGTCCCCTGATCATTTCGGCGGACTTTTTCCAGATCGACATGTCGGATCGGCTCACGACGAGCCAGAACTTCGCCCTGAGCGCCGCGGACGTCGAGCATCTGCTGGCCGAAAACATCATTCGGCCTGGCGGCGTACTCCGGCGGTTCCGCTTCTTCATCAACGACTTCGCCACGCGTACGCGCGGCCTGGATCTCGTAGGCGCCTACCGGGTATCTGGCCAGAACGGCTCCAACACGACGTTTAGCGCCGCATGGAACTGGACGGCCACCGAAGTCACCGAGTTCGAACCAGCAACCCTGAGCGGCACCCGGATTCGGATCCTTGAAGAAGGGCTGCCCAACGTGCGCGGAAACGTGTCCGTCACGCATGCCTTCCCGAACGGAACAAGCGTACTGGTGCGCGGAAGTTACTGGGACGGCTACTACGACGGCGAAACGCCCTACTACGAGTCGAATCCCGAAAAGACGATCAACTACCCGTCCCGCATGCTCTTCGACGTCGAGGCGTCCCATTCGTTCACGGACTACCTGATGTTTACGCTCGGGGCGCAGAACGTGCTGAACACCTATCCGGAGGAATATCCGGGCGCTGCGGACGGCGTGGGCAACAAGTACGGACAGTTCACTCCGTTCGGCTTCAACGGGGCCTTCTACTACGCGCGCGTCAAGTACCGGTGGGACTGGAAATAAGCCGCGGACAGTACGTAGCGAATCCATACGACGAAAAAGGAGAGGGGTGGCGCGCCGCCCCTCTCCTTTTTTCACACAGGCCAAGTCGCCCTATGCGTCAGCGGCGGGCGTTTTCCGTTCGGTTTCGCACATTCTTTGCGATCTATAATGGCGAAAAGAAGTACAATTCGGTTGGATTTGTTGTGCAATAACTCTCCTTTATCCTGATACGGACTCATTACGGGCAAGCACTATGGCGAATGGCAAGGTCGTTCAGATCATCGGACCTGTCGTGGACGCGGAATTCCCATCCGGCGACGTTCCTCAAATTCTTTCCGCGTTGACGATCGGACGAGATCAGGATGACGATCTGGTCCTGGAGGTGCAGCAACACCTTGGGGAAAATCGCGTGCGCACGATCGCGATGGATTCCACCGACGGACTTACGCGCGGCGCAGAGGTGACGGATACGGGCCGCGCGATCGCCATGCCCGTCGGGGAAGAAATCCGGGGGCGCCTGCTCAATGTGGTTGGACGCGCCATCGACGGGTTCCCGCAACCCGAGGTAAGCGAATGGCGCCCGATTCACCGGGAAGCCCCGGCCTTCGACGAATTGCAGACGAGTATCGAGATGCTGGAAACGGGCATCAAGGTGATCGATCTGGTTCAGCCGGTGGCGCGCGGCGGCAAGGTGGGATTGTTCGGCGGCGCCGGCGTCGGCAAAACGGTGCTCATCCAGGAACTTATCAACAATATCGCCAAGGCGCACGAGGGCCTTTCCGTCTTTGCGGGCGTCGGCGAACGCACGCGCGAGGGAAACGACCTGTTGCGCGAGATGCTCGAATCCGGCGTCATGAGCTACGGCGACGCCTTTCGCCAGACGATGGAGGAAGGAGGCTGGGATTTGAGCCAGGTGGACGAAGAAGCCCTGCGGCAATCCAACATTACGCTCGTTTTCGGACAAATGAACGAGCCACCCGGCGCCCGCGCCCGCGTTGCGCTGGCAGGCCTGACCGTCGCGGAATATTTTCGCGATCTGGGCGGCCGCGACGTGCTGCTTTTCGTGGACAACATTTTCCGCTTCACGCAAGCCGGCTCGGAAGTGTCGGCCCTGCTTGGCCGCATGCCCAGCGCCGTAGGCTACCAACCGACGCTCGCCACCGAGATGGGCGAACTCCAGGAGCGCATCACATCGACCCGGGACGGCGCCATCACCTCGTTCCAGGCCATTTACGTGCCGGCGGACGACCTTACGGACCCCGCGCCCGCCACCACCTTTGCGCACCTCGACGCCACCACGGTCCTGTCGCGCCAGATCGCCTCGCTGGGCATTTATCCGGCCATTGACCCGCTGGATTCGACCAGTCGCATTCTGGACGCCCGCATCGTGGGCGACGAACACTACCGGACGGCCCAGGAAGTCAAGGAACTCCTTCAGCGCTACAAGGAGCTGCAGGACATCATAGCCATTCTCGGAATGGACGAATTGTCCGATGAGGACAAACTCGTGGTGCAACGGGCCCGCCGCGCGCAGCGCTTCATGAGCCAGCCGTTCTTTGTGGCCCAGCAGTTCACCGGCATCGAAGGCAAGTATGTCAAGGTGGAGGATTCGATTCGCGGATTCCGGGCCATTCTGGAAGGAGAGATGGACCAGTATCCCGAGAGCGCCTTCAACCTGAAGGGGTCTATCGAGGAGGTGGTGGAAGCGGGCGAAAAAATGCTCGCGGAGGAAACCGCGTAAGCAGGGATTCCTGTTCGCTCGCCACCGGGCGTTCCGGCATTCGGCGCCCGGCCCGATGGCATAACGCCCCAGCCCTATGGCCCATCTTCAGGTTGAAATCGTTGCTCCGGACCGGCGTGTCTTTCAGGGAGACGCGCGCGGCGTTCAGGCGCCCGGACGGTTTGGTTCGTTCGAGGTGCTCTTGAACCATGCGCCCATGATCGCCGCGTTCGATATTGGCGCGGTGCGCATTACGTCCGCCCACGGAGAACAGGTGTTTTTTGCTTCGAGCGGAGGCTTTCTGGAGGTCATCGACAACCGGGTTACGGTGCTTGCGGACACGGCCGAGCCGGTTTCCGAAATAGATACGCAGCGGGCGAAAGCCGCCGAAGAGCGGGCCTTGCAGCGGTTGCAATCGACTGGAGAAGATATCGACCGGGCGCGCGCCAGCCGGGCGCTTGAGCGCGCCCGCAATCGGTTGCGCGTGGCGATGGGACGCATCGGCAAAACGGGGGCGGGATAAATGACCGCGCTGAACGATCTCCCCACGCCTTGCCTGCTGATCGAGCAGTCTCGCCTGACGGCGAATATTTCGGCGATGCAGGCCCGCGCCAACGCGCAGGGAGTTCGCTTGCGTCCCCACATCAAAACGCACAAGTCCACGCGGCTGGGCCGCATGCAACGGGATGCCGGCGCACGCGGCGTTACCGTGGCGACCACAGGCGAAGCGGAATGCTTTGTACGCGCCGGTTTTGACGATATACGCATTGCGTATCCTGTGATCGGGCAGGGCAGACTGGAGCGCATAGCCAGCTTGCGCACCCACGCCGACGTTTCTTTCTGTATCGACACCGTCGCCGGCGCACAAGCCGCTTCCGCTTTCTTTGCGCCCGCCCGCGCTCCCGCCGACGTGTTGATCGAAGTGGATGTGGGGCAGCATCGCTGTGGCGTAGACCCGGAAGATGCGCGCGCGGTGGCGCTTGCGCGCACAATCGCCGAATCCCCCGGAATACGTCTCGCCGGAATTCTTACGCACGCCGGACAGGTCTACAAGGGCCCGCCGGAAGGCGTCTCCAAGGAAGAAGCGCTCCGAAGTGTGGCCCGACACGAACGGGACGCCATGCTCCGGTTTGCCGGGCGCCTGCAGGAGGCAGGGCTTGCGGACCCGGATTCCTTTGAAATAAGCATCGGCTCGACGCCCACGATGCATGCCTTCGAAAACAGGCAGGCCGGAGGATTCCGCATTACCGAGATTCGCCCCGGCAACTATATTTTTCACGACGCCATGCAGGCGGCGCTGGGCGCGGCGACCTTACAGGACTGTGCGCTTACGGCGCTGACCACCGTGGTGAGTCGACGGCGTACGGCCTCGGGAAAGGAGCAGCTGTTCGCCGACGCCGGTTCTAAAACCGTCGCAACGGATCAGGGAGCCCTGACGGACGGCTATGGGCAGTTGCTGTACGACGCCCGCCGCATGGAGCCGTTGCCGCATGCCCGCATCGCCGCGCTTTCCGAAGAACATGCCTGGATCGACGTGCCCGGCGGATCGACCCTCGAAGTGGGAGACCGCATCCGGTTCGTGCCGAATCATGCCTGCGTATGCATGCACCTGCACGAAACCGCATGGCTCGTCAATGGCGACGACGTGCTGGACGCCGTGCCTATAGACGCCCGCGCCAGGTAGTTTCGGGCGTTTTCGGGCGTTTGGAACGGCCCGGAAGCGTTCGGGCCGGATCGCCGCGCGACGCAAGCAATCCGGCCCGACGCCTTGTCCGATCTTATCGGATGAACAGCATTTCCCGGTAGGTCGGCACCGGCCACAATTCGTTCGGCACCACGCGTTCGAGCTTGTCGCATGCGAGCCGCACGGCGTCCATCGCCGGAATGACCTTGTCGCGCATGTGCACGGCGTGGGCGTGTCCGTCCTCGATATGCGTCATGTTCACCGCCTTCAGCTGATCGAGGGCTTCGCGCAGCTCGTCGATGAGGGCGCCGGTTGCGGAAGCCGTCGCCTGCATGCCGCTGGAGGAAACGCCAACCTGCGCGGCTTGCGTAAGGCTCTTCGTCAGGCCCCCGAAATATTTCGCCGCGGCGGGGAGCACCATCGTTTCGGCCATGGCCTGCGTGGTCTCTGCCTCGATATTGACCGTAATGACGTACTGCTCAAGCCAGATTTCATGCCGGCTGCGGAGTTCCTTCTCCGAAAGCACGTTCGCCTTTTCGAAGAGCGCTATGTTTTTCTCGTCGAGCATTCTTTCGAGCGCGTCGACGGTCGTGGGCAAGTTCAGCAGACCGCGGCGTTCGGCTTCGGCATGCCATTCCGCCGAGTAGTTGTCCCCCTCGAACAGGATGGTTTTCGTTTCCAGCGTGGATGCCTGAAGCGTCTCTAATAAGGCTTGCTCGAACGCGGCGCCGCCGTCCAGATTGGCTTGCAGGCTTGCGGACAGGTCGTCCAGCGCATCCGCCATGGCTACGTTGAGCACCGTGTTCGAAAGCGAGATCGTCTGGTTGGACCCGACGGCGCGGAATTCGAACTTGTTGCCCGTGAACGCGAACGGAGACGTGCGGTTGCGGTCGCCCGAGTGGCGCGGCAAGTGCGGCAGGACCGGGCTCCCGAGTCCGAGAAAACCACCCTCCTTGTTCGACATGGCCGAGCCTTCCGCAATCCTGTCGAAGATGTCGTACAGGGCTTCGCCGAGGAACACGCTCAAAATGGCCGGCGGCGCTTCGTTGGCGCCCAGCCGATGATCGTTGCCGGCGGTCGCCACCGCGATGCGCAGCAGGTCCTGATGCTTGAATACCGCCCGGATTACGGCAGCGCAGAAGAACAGGAACCGCAAATTATGGGAAGGATCGTCCCCCGGATCAAGCAGGTTCAAGCCCGTATTCGTGGACATGGACCAGTTGTTGTGCTTGCCCGATCCGTTCAGTCCGTCGAACGGTTTCTCGTGCATCAGGCAGACGAGGCCGTACTTGCGAGCCGTCTTCTGCAGCATGAGCATGAGCAGGTGCTGGTGATCGGCGCCCAGGTTCGAATTTTCGAAGATCGGCGCGATTTCGTACTGGCTCGGCGCGACTTCGTTGTGGCGCGTTTTGACGGGCACCCCGAGGCGGTACAGCTCCCGTTCCGTTTCGAGCATGCACGACAGGACCCGGTCTTCGATGGTCCCGAAATAATGATCGTCCAGTTCGTGTCCCTTGGGCGGCTTGGCGCCGATGAGGGTGCGGCCCGTCGTTACGAGGTCCGGGCGACGGTAATAATATTCCTCGTCGATCAGGAAATATTCCTGCTCGGCGCCGACCGTGGAATACACGTTCCGCACGTCGTTTACGCCGAACAATTTCAGGGCGCGCCGGGCGGACGCATCCAGCGCGGCAATAGAGCGCAGCAGCGGAATCTTGTAGTCCAGCGCCTCGCCGGTCCAGGACGTAAACGCCGTGGGAATCGACATATAGGCGCCGTTCTTGTTCTCGATGAGGAACGCGGGCGAGGTGGGATCCCATGCCGTATAGCCGCGCGCTTCGAAGGTAGCGCGCAAGCCCCCGCTGGGGAAACTCGAGGCGTCCGGTTCGCCCTGTATCAGGTTACTCCCCGAAAATTCCGCAATGGCGCCGCCGCCTTTGTTCGGGGTAATGAAGCTGTCGTGCTTTTCGGCGGTGGAGCCGGTCAGGGGCTGGAACCAGTGCGTAAAGTGCGTTCCGCCGCGTTCTCTGGCCCATTCTTTCATGGCGGTCGCCACGGTGTCCGCCACGGTCGGATCGACGGGCTCGTTGTTTTCGATGGTGGCCAGAAGCCGTTTGTAGACCGACTTCGGAAGCCGGCTTTTCATGGCCTCCAGGCCGAAAACATTCTCCCCGAAGATTTCCTCAATGTCTATGGGGAGAACCGGCGCTTTGGCGCCCGGCACGAATTTGGTCGCGGCTTTTACGTTGTAATCATCCATTAGCCTGGACATAACGTTCTTTTGTTTGGTGAAGCAGGGTAGGGTATGTGGCAGGCCTTGCGCAGTACGAAAGAAATGGCGGTTAATTTTCCGCAATGTCGGTCGTATACGGCTTGATGTGCCTCGATTCCTTGAAGGTGCTCAGCACAATGTTGGTTGAGGTATTATACACCCCGGGCAGCGACTGAAGCTTCCCGAGGAGTTGTTCGAGTTTTGTGGTGTTCGGCACGCGCACCTTTAGCAGGTGGCTTCCTTCCCCGGTAATGGAGTGCACCTCCTGGACTTCCGGGTACACGAGCGCCTCATTTACAAAATTGTCGTAGTTTGAGGATCCGTCCACGGTTATGCGGATAAACGCGGTAATGTCAATGTGGAATCGCTTGGGCGCAAGCACGGCGTGATACCCTGTGATGACCCCGCGTTCTTCCAGTTTGCGCATACGCTCGCTGATCGAGGGGACGGACAAGCCTACGATTTCCGCAATGGCGTTGCGCTTCATCCTTCCGCTGTCCTGCAGCAAATTAAGGATGGTGACATCGATGTCGTCGATTCGATACATGGCGATTCATGGCGTTTTGTGGAGGCGGAGGAGTCGGGATACGCAATGATCTGCCCGGCGGTCGGTCATGATGCCTTAAAGGCTGCGCGGATCAAGTCCACTGTCATCCGCGCATTCTTGCAATGGGCAAATAATTTGGCCTGTATAGCACAAATCTCTTAACTAATTTAGGGAAATATGCGTCCAAATGCCCAGAAATTTAGATTTTTAACCCATTTTTTGCAGACAGGGCCGAGGTTGCTTGCGACGCAGAACGGCCCGAAAGCGGGCGTGTTCGCAAGGCATGCGAACATGGAGCGCATCCAAGACGTATCCGTGAACGCTATGTAGCGATGGCGTTGCCGATTCCACGAACCATACGACAAGCACACGTTATGCACCGTAGAAATTTTGTCCGTCGCGCCGTTGCGGCGAGCGGACTGCTCGGCCTGGGCGCCGCCGCGCCCGCCCAAGCCCTTGCCCCGATGGCGGAACTGGGCCGCAAACCGGGTAACCGGATCGGCGTATCCACGTATTCATTCTGGCGTTTCGCCGGAGACCGGGAGGATTATCCGATCGCTTCCTGCATCGAACAGGCCGCGGACATGGGCTTCGACGGCGTGGAGATTCTCCATATTCAGATGGGGTCCGAGGAGAACGCCCACCTGCAGATGCTCAAGCGCAAGGCCATTGAATCCGGCCTGGACCTGATGGGATTTTCCACCCATCAGGGCTTCGTGTCGCCGGATGCGGCGAAGCGCCAGGAGAATGTGGACAGGACCAAGCACCAGATTGATATCGCCGCCGCGCTGGGGATTCCCACCATGCGCATCAATACGGGACGCTGGGGTACGAGCGAATCGTTCGACGCCTTGATGGCCAACAGGGGCATCGAACCGCCGCTGGAAGGACATACGGACGAGGAGGCGTTCGGATGGGTCATCGACGCCATCGGCTCCTGCGTCGAGCATGCTGCGGAGCGGGGCGTTGTGCTGGGGCTGGAGAATCACTGGGGACTCGGACGGACGCCCGAAGGAGTCCTCCGCATCGTGCGCGCCATTGATTCGCCCTGGCTTCAGGTAACCCTCGATACGGGCAATTTTCTGGAGGACCCGTACGACAAACTGGCCATGCTGGCGCCGTACGCAGTGCTTGTGCAGGCCAAGACCTATTACGGCGGCGGCACATGGTATACGCTCGACCTGGATTACGACCGCATTGCGAACATCATGCGCGATGCGGGATTTCGGGGGTATGTTTCGCTGGAATTCGAGGGGACCGAAGACCCCGCCTCGGCGATTCCTACAAGTCTGGCGCTATTGCGCAATGCATTTGGCGCGTAGCGGGATCGTACCAGATAGATGACGTAGCCAACCGCCTGAAGCATACCCTTGATTGCGCAATGCATTTGGCGCATAGCAGGATCGTACGGCGGCGCTGGATCACAAGAGGCCGGATCGTGGTATGATCCCGTTTCCTGCTTGTCTCTACTGCAGGACAGGCTGATTACGTCCATACGTACGATACGTATCGCACCATAACGTATGCCGTACAAATCCGGGCCCGTAGCTCAGTGGTTAGAGCAGTGGACTCATAATCCATTGGTCGTAGGTTCGAACCCTACCGGGCCCACTTTCCGGGAATGCGGCGACGCCGGGACGGGAATCGTTCCGGCGTTGTATCTTGCCGCTCTCTGGCGCTCTTGCCGCTCTCTGGCGCTCTTGCCGCCCTTGGCGCTCCTGCCGCCCTCCGGCGCTCTTGCCGCCCTCCGGCGCTCTTGCCGCCCTCCGGCGCTCTTGCCGCCCTCCGGCACTCCTGGCACTCTTGGCGCTACGCTCGCCTTGAAGGCGGGGCTATGGGTGCTTCGGGTGCGTTTGGGCACGGGATGTCCTTATGGGTTAGATTGGGACAAGATCGCTGGCCCGGCGCTCTCAAACCCCGGAAACGCGGTCCGACGAACCCGAACCACCCCTCATAGTTGGCCAACGCACGCCATGGAAGCCACATGTACATTTGACGTCACGAAATGGGAACCCTCGCCCGGCGACGAGCCGGCGGAAGGTCCCGCGCTCGTTCGCGTCGCCATCCAGAAGAAATTTCAGGGAGAGCTCGCCGGGGAAAGCGCAGGCGAAGGACTTTTTTGCGGGCTGAGCGATCCGAAAGCCGGCGCGGGCTATGTCGTTTCGGAGCGGGTGACGGGCGTGCTTGCGGGACGATCCGGCACGTTCGTATTGCAGCACGGAGGCATTATGGGACCGGACATGCCGCCGCATTCGTTCGGGAATGTGGTGCCCGGATCGGGTACGGGCGAATTGGCCGGGCTTCGGGGCGAAATGGAAATAAGCCGTACGGCGAACGGCGTACATATGCTCACCCTGCGTTATACATTCGCGGAAGACGCAGAATAAAGATACTCTGATCTTTGCGAAGTTAATCAGAGTATCCTTAATCAGAACATCCATACATTTCAACAAAACGGGGCCGACCCGGCGGGCAGCGCTTCGTTGCATTCCGAAACCCGCAAGGACCCGCCATCATTACATAATCTCCTAACCCTGCACCCTATTCCCATGCGACGCTTTTTCTGTCTGTTCCTGTTTTTCCTGATCGTTCCGGCTGCGGCGGCGCAGCATGCGGAGGACGCCGCCGCGCACCGCCTCATCGAGTTTCCGGATGTGCCGGGATACCATACGTTGGTTTGCGATTTTCACACGCACACGGTGTTTTCGGACGGGAGCGTCTGGCCCAACATCCGGGTGGAAGAAGCGCTGCGCGACGGACTGGATTGCCTGGCGATTACGGATCATCTTGAATACCAGCCGCATAGCGCAGACATTCCCCACCCGGACCGCAACCGGAGCTACGACCTGGCGGAGCGGGTGGTCGAAAGAATGGTGGAGAATGCACAGGAAAACGCGGACGGCGAACAGATGGAGGAAGAAGAGGCGGGCGAGGAGGACAAGCCGCTCCTCGTGTTGCGGGGCGCAGAGATTACGCGGGCCATGCCGCCGGGCCATATGAACGCCATCTTTCTGGAGGATGTGAACCCCGTGCTGACGGAGGACCCCGGCGATGCGCTTCGGGAAGCCGAACGGCAGGGGGCGTTCGTATTCTGGAATCATCCAAGTTACCCGGCCCAAAAACCGGACGCGATCGCCGAACTTACCGACCTGCATCGCCAGTATATCGACGAGGGGCTGTTGCACGGCATTGAAGTGGTCAACGAGCAATGGTATTCGGAGGAGTCGCTCCAGATCGCCCTGGACCATAACCTGACCATTCTCGGCACGTCGGACATTCACGGGCTGATAGACTGGACATTCGACGTGCCTGGCGGCGGTCATCGGTCGTCCACGCTGGTTTTTGCGACGGAACGTTCTGTCGAGGCCATCGCCGAAGCGCTCCGGATGCGGCGCACCGTGGCGTGGTACAAGGACATTCTGGTCGGCAGGCCGGAGCATGTACTGCCGCTCATCGACGCATCGCTTTCGATCCATGCCGCCGAGTACGGCAGGGACAATTCAGTGCTCCATGTGGCCATCGAGAACGTGTCCGATGCGCCGTTTATGCTGCGCAACCGTTCGGAATACACCTTTGCCGATGCGACGGACCTGCTCGTCCTCGATCCGCACGCCGTGACCTGGGTGGAGGTAAAAACGGGTGAGCGGGGGTTCCGGCACCAACTGGTTTTCGAGGTACTCAACGCGGTAACCGCGCCCGCTACGCATCCCGAATGGAGCGTGACCGTCGAGGTGGAAGAAATGCGGGAGAGCGAGGGGGAGGGGATGGAGTAGGGGCCGGACCCGGGGGCCTGCTCAGCGAGATAAGCAAGCGCGCCATAGCGGCGATGTAGCGGAGGTCCGGTGTGGGCGCAGCGGGTACGCGTAACGCCGATTATTATGCTGATTTGGAGCAACCGTAGGCAAGGATTTTGGGGTCTCTTTGGTATGTAATCCCCATAACAAAGAACTTATATCTAATATTACACAGCCCGATTTATACTCTCGGCGATTCCCGCTTTTTCTTCGGAGCAACGCAGATAGCCCTCCTCAATTCTTCGGAGTAGACACTTTTTCTTTTGTCTCCTGATTCTTTATAACTTTCTCATACACATCGTACCGTATCCTTTTTCTTCGCCCATTTTGCAATCAATTCTTAACACTAATTTAGAAATTATTTACTTAGTATTTTTATAGTCATTTTCTTGCGATTATTTAGTTATTTTTAAAATATATGTAGTATATAAAGAATTGATGACATCAAGAGTAAAGATGTATAAACACAAAAAAATTATTGATACGGATTTGCTTTCTAGTTTGGTGTTTCGTATATTGTATGTTATAAGCCCACTTCTGTGGGCATCCCGACAACCAACCTTCGAAGATAAAATGGATACTGGAACCCTGTATTACGGTGACTGCCTTGACTGGATGCGTAAATGGAATGCCAACGTTGTAGACCTGATATATCTTGACCCACCTTTCAACTCGAAGGCTAACTATAATATCTTGTACGGACAAGATGCGGGGGGGGGGCTCAATACCGAGCATTCGACGATACATGGTACTGGGATGGGGATGCGGAAAGGCGGTACAGTGAGTTTGACGATGCGGTCGCTCGTCCTGCCCATAAAGCCATACAAGGTTTGTACCAAGTGTTAGGGCAGTCAGGTATGATGGCGTACCTGACCTATATGGCGGAGCGGTTGGAGCAGATGCATCGTCTACTGAAACCTACAGGTTCGATTTATTTACATTGCGATCCGACAGCAAGTCATTATCTCAAGGTTGTTATGGATAGTATATTTGGATCAAAAAATTTTCGTAATGAGATTATATGGCATTATCACATGGGTAATAGTGGAAAGAAGGATTATCGAAGAAAACACGATACATTATTCTTTTATTCCCGATCCGAAGATTATGTGGGAGTACAGGTTAGGGTTCCGCGTCGAATGAAGGAACGCCGATATAACAAAGTAGATGCGGATGGTCGAAAATGTCATGTAAATGGAGCAGGAAAAATATTCTATCCTGACGAAGGAATAATGCCTGATGATGTATGGTCTTACCTGCGTGATCCCAAGTTTACCCAGTTGAACTCACAGGCGAAGGAACGCCTTGGTTATCCTACACAGAAGCCCCTGTCTATACTTCAACGAATTATAGAAGCATCAAGCAACGAAGGAGATGTTGTCCTCGATCCATTCTGCGGCTGTGGTACAACTGTAGAAGCAGCTCAGCTTCTTAAACGTCAATGGGTTGGCGTTGATATATCTCCGATAGCCATTGATCTCGTTAAAGAGAAACGCCTTCGCAATCAGAATATACCAACAAAAGGTATTCCCGCTGATTTCGATTCTGCCCGTAGATTGGCAAAGGACGAACCGTTTCATTTTGAAGCTTGGGCTGTAACTCGTTTGTCTGGGTTTGCTCCGAATAAGGTAAAGGTTGGTGATGGCGGTATAGACGGGCGAGCAACATTGGCAATGAAACCAGATAAATATCCCTCTAAAATAGCATTATCACAGGTAAAAGGTGGCAAGTTTAATTTGAGTTATCTACGCGATTTTAACAGTGTTGCGGATCGTGAAAAAGCAGCAGTAAGTTGTTTTATTACGCTTGATAAAATTACTTCAAATTCCGCACACGCGGAAGCCGCCAGAATGAATGAGATACGGATACAAGGCCGTCCATTTGATCGAATGAATTTGTGGTCTATTGAGGAATACTTTGACAATCGTATACCGAACTTGCCCATAATGCGTGATCCTTACACTGGTAAGGTGGAAAATCAGAAAGAAATTCACTTTGTGTAGTATTGGATATCATTCCCGAAAAAATCACCTCCTCCCCAAAATCCAAACCCTCCGCTCAAGCAAGTCAGGGTGGTCCGGGTATTGTGCAAGGAGGCGGTCCGTGTATTCGAGGGCCTGGTCCCATGCCTCTTGCTGGGCATGGAAAATGCTTAGGGCGTTCAGGTAGTCCGCATGGTTCGGGGAAATGGCCAGCGCGCGGGACAAAAACCGTTCTGCCTGTTCGGCGTGGCCCAGTTGCTGGTAGGCCAGCCCGGCGTTGTATTGCATGCGGGCGTTGGAGGCGTCCAGCAGCGCCGCCTGTTCGAGATGGCCCGCCGCCTCTTCAAGGCCCTCCGGCGTTTCCCCCAGGAACAGCCCCAGCGCGTAATGCGCCTCGGCGGCGTCTGGCTCCAGGCGCACCGCCGCCTGCAACGCCATCTCCGCTTCGGCGGCCAGCGCCTCCGGGCCGCCAACCCCGCCACCCGCATCACCGGCCCCGCCCGCACCACCCGAACCCCCCTCACCGAAGCCGCCCGGCCCCCCCGCACCGCCCGAACCCCGCGCGCCGCCAACTCCGCTCGCCATACCCGCCCCAACGCCCTCCGCCACACCCGCATCCCGCAAACGGTTGAGCAGCATGGCCAGGTTCAGGTAGGCCGGAACGAAGAGGGAATCCACGCGGATCGCCGTGCGGTAGGCCGCCGCCGCCGAGTCCGGCTGCCCAAGCTGCTCGTGCAGAATGGCCAGATTCAGATGCGAGGCCGCCTGATCGTTCAGGGCGTGCTGTCCGTCCCGATATTCCTGCAAGGCATGGCGCCAGGCGACCGCCGTTTCGTCCGCATCCCCCCGAACATAACGCTCCGGCGCCATGTGGGCGAGCACGCGAGCCGCTTCCATCCGCACCAGCCGCACGGGATCGGTCAGCAGAGACTCCAGGTGCGGGATCGCCGAGCGATCGGCGCCCTCCCCTGCCCCGAAACGTTGCACGGCCGTCGCCCGCACGAGCGCCGCCTCATCCCCCAGCGCCCGCCTCGCCGCTTCCGAAGCCCGCACCGTAGCATACCCGTCCAGCAAGGTCAAGGCCGTCGCCCGCACGATGTCCGGGGCGGAAGGGTCTTCCGTCAGGCGAACCAAGGCCGGCTCTGCCTCGGGATCGCCCGCCCGCCCCCCGGCGAACGCCGCCGCGAACGAAGGCGGGCGGTCCGGCCCATGCCAATCCGCGATGCGGTCGGCGGCCCATTCCGCAGAACGATCCGCATGACACCCCTCGCATGCGTTCGGAGCGCCGGTCCGGTCGGACAGATCGGGCCGGGGAATTTTGAACCCGTGATCCCGCCGGGGGTCCACCCCCATATACGTCCGCTCCGGCATATGGCAATCCACGCATTGCGAACCTTCCGCGCCCTCGGGATGCCGGAGGTGCTCGAACGTATCGTAGACGGCCACGTCATGGCATTGTCCGCACAACGCATTCCCTTCGAACTTCACCCGGGTCGTATGTGGATCGTGGCAATCCGTGCACGCCACGCCCTCTGCATACATGCGGCTTTGCACGAACGAGCCGTACACATACACCTCGTCGCGTATCTGTCCGTCGGCGAAATACAGCCCCTCCTCCAGGAGATCGGGATTGTAATGATCCAGAAACGCATTGCCTGCGATATGATTCGGGTACGCGACGCGGCGGCGAGAATGGCACGGCGCACAGGTTTCCACCTGTTCGTGCGGCGTCGCAAAGGGAGCCGCGAGGCCGGATTGGGCCGCATCGTACGTCCCGGACCGGGCCCTGTCCACGTGAGCCGACCCCGGACCGTGGCACGTTTCGCAACTCACATCGATTTCCTCGAAAACCGTCTCGTACGCGCCTTCGGCCAGATTGAAACGGCGCTGCAGGTTGGTGGAATGGCAATCCGCGCACATATAATTCCAGTTCATCCCGCCGCCGGTCCAGTGCAGCCAGTCCGGGGGATCGATGCATTCGTCTTCCGACAAGGAAAACCACCGTGCGCCCTCCGTATCCCAAGCGACCGTAAACGCCTGCAAGCGCCCTTTTTCGGTCGGAATGAGATATTGCTGGAGGGGTTCGTAGCCAAACGTGTAGGCGACCGGCCAGGTTTGCATGGCCCCGTCGGCCCCCTGCGCCCGGATGAAAAAACGATCTTCTTCCCGAAAAAAGCGCGTTTCGACGCCGCAACGCTCGAACGCCGCATCGTCGAAATCCCCCAGCACGGTTTCCGGCGAAGCCTCTTCCATGGCCCGGTCGTGATCCGATCCGCTCCAGGCCAGCGCCGCCTCCGCATGGCATCCGGCGCACGTTTCGCGGCCTACCCAGGTCGGGTCGGAAGGAGGCTGCGCGCCGCATCCGCTTGCAATCAGCGCGATAAACGCAATAAAAAGGAACAGGCAGGGCGCAGGCGCTTCCACGATGCGCGGGAGGCTATACGGTATCTTGTCCGGCATGCTGCAAGGTACAGGTCCGTACGCTATCCATTGGGCCGACGACCTTCGCCGACCGCCCCATCGAACGGATCAAAACATGTTATGTTGTCTCCTTATATCGTATTCTGTTTCTGTACCGGTGCGCACCAATGCTCCGGCGGCGGCGCTGGATGTGGTCCGACGAAAAACCTGTTTGTATCTTTACGGGACGCGCTCGGACGCTCTCACATGCTCTGAGGCGCCCGGATCAAAACCGCTTCGTACAAAGCCCCCCCTTTTCCCGATTCCCCGACTGTCCATAAAACCATGCGTCTTTTTACAAACGCCTGCCTTGTCTGTCTACTCGCCTTCGGCGGCGCACGGGCTGCCCGAGCGCAGTCTGGCGACGCGCCCCGCAACGTCGTGTTTATCCTGAGCGACGACCATCGGTACGATTTCATGGGCTTCCATGAGCGCGCGCCCGATTTCCTCGAAACCCCCAACATGGATCGCATGGCCCGCGAAGGGCTGCATCTGCGCAACGCCTTCGTGACCACGGCGTTGTGCTCGCCAAGCCGGGCCTCCATCCTCACCGGCCAGTACGCGCACAACCACGGCGTAGTGGACAATCAGCGGCTGGTGCCGGAAGGCACGGCCTTTTTCCCGGAAATGCTCCAGGAGTCAGGCTATCAGACCGCGTTCGTAGGGAAATGGCACATGGGTGCGTCCAGCGATGCGCCGCGTCCGGGGTTCGATTACTGGGTAAGTTTCCGGGGACAAGGCGTCTACGTGAATCCCGAATTGAACGTGAACGGGACGCGGAGTCCGCACACGGGACACACGTCGGACCTGCTTACGGACTATGCCCTTAAATGGCTCGGCGACCGGGAGGCGGACCGCCCGTTCTTCCTGTACCTTTCGCACAAGGCCGTGCACGCCGAGTTCATTCCTGCGGAGCGCCATGCGGGCCGGTATGCGGACGCGCCGCTGGAATATCCCGTCACGATGGCGAATACGGAGCAAAACTATCGCTCCAAACCCAAATGGGTCAAGGAGCAGCGCTACAGTTGGCACGGCGTCGATCATATGTACCATGGCGATCTGGTGTACGACCAGTTCTACCGCCGGTATGCGGAAACCTTGCTGAGCGTGGACGACAGCATCGGGCGCGTGCTGGATTATCTGGAAGAACAGGGCCTTGCGGACGAAACCCTGGTCGTATACATGGGAGATAACGGGTTTCTGTTCGGCGAACACGGACTCATCGACAAGCGGAATGCGTACGAGGAATCCATGCGCGTACCCATGCTGGCCTGGGCGCCGGGGTATGTGGCCCCTGCAAGCGAACTGGACCAGATGATCCTGAATATAGATGTGGCGCCGACGTTCCTGACCCTCGCGGGCCTACAGACCCCGGAGCACATGGACGGTCGCTCGTTCCTGCCGCTCCTCGGCGGGGCGTCCCTTCCCGACTGGCGGACGGAATTTGCCTACGAATACTTCTGGGAATTCCCTTTTCCGCACACCCCCACGGTGTATGCGCTCCGCGGCGACCGGTACAAATACATGTTCTACCACGGCGTCTGGGACATGAATGAATTGTACGACCTGGAGCAGGACCCGTTCGAGCGGCACAACCTCATCAACAGCCCGGATCACCAGGAACGCATTCTCGAAATGCAGACCCGGCTTTTCGGAATGCTGGAAGCCGACGATGCGGTGGACGTGCAGTTCCGTCCGCCGGGCCAGTGGCAAGCCGACGAGCGCCTTCTGGATGCAGAATAGCGACCCGCAGGCGCATGCGAAGCAAGGGAGGCTCTGACCAAGGGATGCAAGGAAGGCATTGAGCGTATCGAACCCATTTCCGTCGCCATGTCGATAAGGCTGCTGGAGCAAGGCGTGGAGTGCGTGCAGGGAATCACGGGCCGCCGCGTGGAGGTCCTGGCGGAGGCGGGCGTGCAGACCGTGCGCGACCTGGTGCATTATTATCCCCGCCGCTACCTCGACCGGTCGTCCGTCGTTGCGGTTTCGGCGTTGCGGACGGGCACGTCTCCGGTTACGGTAGTGGGCGAAGTAATTCTTGCGAATACGGTGCGGGGACGCACGGGATACCGGTTCGAGGTGGTCCTGCAGGACGAGGCAGGCCACGCCATGAAATGCGTATGGTTCAAGAGCGTGCAGTGGATATCGAAACGGTTCGCCAAGGGAGATCGAGTGGCGTTTCACGGGAAACCCCAGCAGTATGGCGGCATGTTCTCCATGGCGCACCCGGATTTCGACAAGCTGGGCGAGGACAGCGCATCGCTGGACACCGGACGCATCATTGCCTTGTATCCCGGGGGCGCGGCGCTGGCGAGCGTAGGCCTGACCAGCCGCGTATTCCGGCGCCTTTTGCATGGTTTTTTCCAACATAACCTCGAGGCGTTGCCGGAACCGCTTCCGGCCGACGTGTGCGAAGCAGCGGCGTTGATGGACGGCGCTACGGCGCTGCGGGCCATCCATTTCCCCGAAGACCGGCGGGAGCTCGAAGCGGCGAAGCACCGGCTGAAGTTCGAGGAACTCTTTTCCATTCAAACCATGCTGGCGCACATGCGCCGGCGGCGGATCGTGCATGCAGGCCCCCGGTTCGACGCGCCGGGAGCGTACGCAAAGCAGTTCCTGGAGGATGGACTTCCGTTTGAATTGACCGGCGCGCAGCAAGCCGCGCTGAAAGATATTGCCCGGGATATGCAGAGCGGAAAGCAGATGCGCCGCCTGCTGCAAGGCGATGTGGGCAGCGGCAAGACCGTGGTGGCCGTGGCGGCGATGCTGCATGCGCTCGACAGCGGGTACCAGAGCGCCTTCATGGCGCCTACGGAAATTCTGGCGGAGCAGCATTACGCCAATTTGCGCAAGTACCTGGACCCCCTCGGCGTACGGCTGCGACTCCTTGTCGGAGGCTTGCCCAAGGCGGAACGTACCCAGGTGCTTGCGGACATAGCGGAAGGGCGGGCCAACATGGCCGTCGGGACGCATGCGCTCATTCAGGACGATGTGGCGTTCCGGCGCCTGGGCCTGGCGATCGTGGACGAACAACACCGGTTCGGCGTCATGCAGCGCGCCCGCATGTTCGAAATGGGCGCCCGCCCGCACATGCTGCTCATGACCGCCACGCCCATCCCCCGTTCCCTCGCGTTGACGCTCTACGGGGACCTGGACGTATCCGTCATGAAAGAATTGCCCGCGGGACGGCGTCCGGTGCGCACGGCGCTGCGCTTCGACAAAAGCCGGGAGCAGGTCTACGACTTCGTGCGGAAAGAGATTGCGAAGGGAAGGCAATGCTACGTCGTCTACCCGCTCGTGGAAGAGTCCGAAAAGATGGACCTCAAGGACGCAGAATCGGGCTATGCCGAGTTGAAGAAGATATTCGCCCCGCACAAGGTAGGGCTGATCCACGGACGGATGTCGCGGGGCGAAAAAGAAGACACCATGACCCTGTTCCGCCGGGCCGATTTCAAGGCGCTGGTGGCTACGACGGTGATTGAGGTGGGCGTGGACGTGCCGAACGCCACCATCATGATCGTAGAGCATGCCGAACGCTTCGGATTGAGCCAGTTGCACCAGCTCCGGGGCCGGGTCGGGCGGGGCGGGAAACAGAGTTACTGCATTCTGATGGCGGACTACAAATGCACGAACGAAGCCCGCAAGCGCTTGCAGGTGATGGTGGATACGAACGACGGCTTCCGGATCAGCGAAGCCGACCTGAAGATTCGCGGGGCGGGCGACTTTTTCGGCACCCGGCAAAGCGGCTTGCCCCCGTTGAAAATCGCCGAACTCCCGGAGGATGTGGAACTCCTTTCGCTGGCCCGCGACCTCGCTTTCGACCTCGTTTCGCGCGATCCCGACCTGACGGAACCCGGGCATGCAGCGCTACGGCGACACCTTGACGCCGCGTACGGAAACCGGGGCATGGGGCTTTCCCGCGTCGGATAGGTTGGCGGACCGGGTTCCCGCCGCGTTGCGCGGTTTGCGCCACAGCGGGACGGACGAACACGGCTCGCCGTACATCAATTTTGCGGCCACCTGCTGCAATTTGGTCGTGGCCAGCAGGTAGGCGGCGGGCGGCACGACCCCGCTGCCGCATCCCTTGACCACCACGGGCTTGCCTTCGTAGGGGGACCAGTCCATGGATTCAAGGGTGCGCGCGAAGCGCTCCCGAATCAGGTCTTCTGCGCGGCCCATGGCTACCGAACGCGCGACGGGCTCCAGTTTCGAGGCGACGAGCATCCATGCCCAGGTGGGAATGATGGCGTCCGCCGAGCAAAAGACCGCCACATGACCGTCTGCGTAGCGCCCCCAGTCGTGCGCCTTCATGCTGGCCCGGAAGTCCTTTTCGCGCAGCACGATCTCCTGGAACAGGAACGGGGCCAGGTCGAATTCCTCGACGGGCCGATGGTCCCACAGGTCCTCCAGGTTGAACACGACCAGATCGCTCTGGGCCACGCGATTTACGATGTTTCCCGAAATAGATTCCATGCGGAAGAGGGGTGCAAAGGATGTGTTCTGGCGAAAATGGTCAGGCGGACGGCATGGCCGCGCGCTGGGCGGCGTGGACGGCGACTCCAATCTGGTCGGCGGCGCGGTCTACCTCGTCTTCGGCGGTGAACCGCCCGAGGCTGAGGCGCAGCGTGGACAGGGCTTGTTCGGAGGACAGGCCCATGGCCCGGAGCACATGGCTCGGCTTGCCGCTCCCGCTGGAACAGGCGCTGCCCGCGGAAAAAGCGAGGGTGCGGCAGGCCGCCATGATATGCGCGCCCCGGACGCCTTCGAACCGGATGCTGGACGTTTGCGGCAAACGAGGAATCTGCGGCGGCGCGTTCGTCCTGGCCCCGGGAAGCTGGAGCAAGCGCTGCTCCAGACGATTCCGCAAACGCTCCATGCGCTTGCGAAAATCCTCCATCTCCCGGCAAGCGATTTCAAGAGCCTTGCCCATGCCCACGACGCCCGGCACGTTCAGCGTACCCGAACGGCGTCCGTTTTCGTGGCCGCCGCCGTCCAGAAGCGGCGCAAGGCGCACCCGGGGGTCCCGCCGCCGGACATACAAGGCGCCCGCGCCCTTCGGGCCGTAAAACTTGTGCGCCGAACAAACGAGCAAATCCGCCAGCCCGCCCCGGACTGGAATCTTGCCCACCGCCTGCGTGGCGTCCGTCAGGAACAACACGCCCCGGGCGCGGGTGATTTCCGAAATGCGCTCCACGGGCTGGATGACCCCCGTCTCGTTGTTCGCCCACATTACGGAAACAAGTATCGTGTCGTCGCGCAGGGCGTTTTCAAGCGCGTCGAGATCAATTCGACCGCAGGCGTCCACGGGCAGGCAGGTAAGCTCGTATCCGTTTCGCTCCAGGGCACGGTGCGCCTGCAGAACGGCCGAGTGCTCGGTCTGCGCCGTAACGAGGTGCCGCCCCCGGGACCGGTACGCCTCTGCGACGCCCTTGATGGCCGCATTGGCTCCCTCGGTAGCGCCGGAAGTAAACACAATCTCCCCCGGCTCCACATGCAGGGCGGCGGCCATGCGCTCCCGGGCCTGGTCGCACGCCTCCTCCGCCGTCCACCCGAGAGGATGCCCTTTGCTGGACGGATTGCCGTACTGCGCGCGAAACCAGGGCAGCATGGCCTGCAGGACCCGTTCGTCCACGGGCGTGGACGCATTGTAATCGAGATAGACGATTCCTTTCATGGCCATGCCAAACGGCTCGCTGGCCGGGCCGAGCGATGACCGTGCAGGGAATGGATGCGGGGTCGAAGTGTAACGCATTCCACGGAAAATATGTCCCCGGCAGAAGGAAACCCGAGATGGGGTACGCGATGTTCTTCGTTATATCGTACTATACAAGATCGCTGCGGGGGTGCAGCAGAGTGAAACTGAGCACAGGCATGTCATGCTGAAGCGTATTCGCATTACGGGGTATAAATCTCTTTTGGATATAGAGGTGTGCATCAAGCCCCTTACCGTGCTTTTCGGTCCGAACGCAGCGGGCAAGAGCAATTTTCTTGACGCCCTGCAGTTGTTGTCCAGGCTCGGCGTCAGCAAAACGCTGAAAGACGCCTTTGCTTCGCCGTATCGAGGGAAACCCCTCGAATCATTCACGATGGGAAAGGGCGGGCTCAAGGAATTGATCGCCAAGGACGACCTGAGGTTTTCCTTTGAAGCCGATCTGCATCTTTCGGATTCGGTAGTGCGCGCCGTGAATCAGGAAATACGAAATATGCGTCGTCCAGGCCGGGATGCATCGGATTCTGAACGCGCCAGGGAACGGCTTCCACAAGTGCGCGAACGATACCTGCGTTACCGCATTGAGGTTGAAATGTTGCCAAAGTCCGGTACCCTCCGCGTGGCCGACGAAACCTTGACTGCCCTGAACAGCAATGGCGAGCCCAGGGGAACACGCAAGCCATTCTTCGGACGCGAAGGCGAAAAAATATACCTTCGACTCGAAGGGCAGGCGCATCCAACGTACTACGATCGTTTTCTGGATCGAAGTATTTTGTCGATGCCGCATTACCTGCCGCATTACCCGCATGTGACAGCGGCTCGCCGCGAACTGGAAAGCTGGTCGTTCTTCTACTTCGAGCCCCGCGAACGCATGCGTGCAGCCACGCCTGTGAAGGAAGTGCGCCACATCGGCTTGATGGGCGAAGAACTGGCGGCCTTTCTGAATACGCTCAAGGTTACGGACCCATTCCGATTCCAGGGTATCGAAAAGGCGCTACATACCCTCATGCCGAACATTGACGGGATCGATGTGGGCGTGAACGATTTCGGCGAGGCCGAACTGCACTTGCGCGAAGGCGGCGTGGCCATGCCCGCCCGCGTACTCTCGGACGGAACGTTGCGTATGCTCGGCCTATTGTCCTTGGCCGGAGCCAGGGAGGCTCCGGCGCTCACAGGATTCGAGGAGCCGGAGAATGGCGTGCATCCACGGCGCATCCAGCTTATTGCAGAACTGCTGAAAACACAACAAAGCCTGCAACAAACCCAATACATTGTCACGACCCATTCGCCGATTTTGCCCAGCTTGCTTCCGTACGATTCCTTGTTTGCCGTGCGCCGACGCAATGGCGAAACCCGGATTGATCCTGTATCGAACTGGGGGCCCATAGGACCGTTGGGGCGAGGCGGGGATATCAACCAGGTGTTTTCCGACGACGCAAACGGCTTGCCGATATCGCAGCGAATGTTGCGGGGGGATTTCGATGCGTGAGATCGCCTTTTTTGTAGAAGACGATGCGCACAGGCTGGTCATTGGTGCGCTCGTGAAGCGAATTGCGGAAGAATTCGAACTTGAGGTACGTTCGGAATGGCGCAATGCAACCGGTGGCTATGCCCAAGTGGTTGGAGAATTCAGGAGGTATCTGGAAGATGTCAGACGGCAGGGCAATTCCCCCGATTTGATCGTGGTAGCCACAGACGCCAACTGCAAGGGCTTGAACGAACGTAGAAAAGAAGTGGACGAACAGGCGGGAAAGCAAGACACCCCCGCGCAGATTGTTTACGCTATTCCCGATCCGCATATAGAGCGATGGCTCCTGCTGGATGGAGCAGCCTTCAAGGCTGTTTTTGGACAAGGCTGCTCGCCGCCCGATCAAAAATGCGAGAGGAATCGATACAAACGCTTCCTTGCCCAAGAAATTCGGGCGACCGGGAGATCCCCTATACTGGGCGGCGTTGAATACGCAGAAGACATCGTCCGGAAGATGAACATGGACCGTTCTGTACGCGTAGACCGGTCGCTCAATCGTTTTGTGGAACATCTTCGCAGCGTCTTTAAAGCATGGACGCGATGAAAGCTGGAGATGCGCCGGACGACTGCGACAAGATCGGCGGGCAACGCCCTGACTACGGGACGGCGGCGTCCGCAGCCCATGCCGCGGGCCTCCGCTCCCGACGCCCGCGATGCGCCTCCAGGCACCCCCTGCGGCAGAGACTGGCTCGCACGCCGGAGGACGTGCCTTAGAAAATAAACCGGCGAACCTGGCCGCTTTATTTTTTAAGGCGAGGACTTTTTTTCTCGAGTATTTTGCGCATTCATAATATTTTCGCAGGCATAAAAGAAACAATTTTAGCCAAAATGGTACATTAATGTGCCGAATCCCCCGGTTTCACCTTATTTTTTTAAGCAAATCCATGACTTTCCTTTATCGCGACCCGGTGAGCGGCTCCATGGCCGTGTGCATCGCATACAGAGGCAGCAAGGAATGGCAAGCCGTAAAAGCCATTCGCACCCGTGTCTTCATTGACGAGCAAAACTGTCCGTGCGAGCTGGAATGGGACAAGTACGAAGAGATCAGTCGTCATGTGCTGGGCTCCGTGGACGGCGTACCGATGGCGGCGGCGAGGTGGCGCCTGATAGCCTACGAACAGCGTCCTACGGCAAGGCTGGAGCGTTTTTCCGTGCTGAAAGAATACCGGGGGAAAGGGTATGGCAAGGCGCTGGTCGCCTGGGTTATCGAAGACGCCCGGCGGGCTGGTCTGGGGGAATACCTTGTCCACGCACAATTGCATCTGGAGAAGTTCTACCAGTCCCTGGGTTTTCATACCGTCGGCGACCCTTTTGAAGAAGTCGGAATCCCACACATCCTGATGCGCCGCCACGACAGCGACGCGCTACGGTAAGGTCCAGAACAGGCGCCTCGGGGGGGGCGACCCCGCGTAATGAGCACGCGCGCAGCCAGCGCGGATCGAAGTGGGCTTGATCAGCGCATCCTTTACGGGCGCAGAGAGGCGCCAGACTCCTGACAATGTATTTTTTTGTCGCCCACGCTTGACAATACACATCGTATGATAATATATTATCCGACGAAAGACTCTGACGTGCAAGACGGAACGAAGCGCTGCAGCCCGGCGAAGGCAACGAACGCGGGTACACTGTCTGGATTTCAGAGGCTGTTTTCCCTCGAACATAACGCGTACAGAACCATGAAGACCGCATTCTCGATACTTTCCGCGAGCCTGCTGGCGTGTGCCTGCCTGCTCTCGAACGTGACCCCGGCCTTTGCGCAGGCAGATGAAGCCTGCACGCTACCGGAAAACATTCCCGCGCCAGACTCGGACATTACAACGGCTGCGCAGGTGGAGAGCGGGGATGCCACGCTGGAGGCATTCGTAGACGATTATTATGCTTACGCGCTGTCTTTCAGCATTTCCCCGCTGGCGGCCGGATACATCGGATGTATTTTAACGAGCGAGGGAAACTGGTTTTCCGGCGACACCTACATTAGTACGATAACCGTGGAAGGCACGGTGGTGCTGCACGGAAAGGATCTGCTTGTGTCGGGGAGGCGTATCAATGATGACATGCTCAATGCGATTGCCACGGCCTCGAAAATGTCGGACAAGGGCGGCGCGTTCACGTTTGAAAACGACGACGGCTATGCGCGACCGTACTTTAACCCGGACGGCAGCCCGGCTATCCTGATCGCCGGCCTTGATATTAAGGAATCCCATCTCGTGGAAGAAACGATCGACCCCGGCGAGCGCCCGGCCGTAACGGCTCGGGAGGTAACGGACAGGGAAAGCCTGAAGGCCTTCGTGAACGGGGCATTGGATCACCTGCTGAAGATCTATGAAACCGAGGGCACCGACGCCATCCTGAAAATAAAGCCGACATTTCGGGACACGACCGGGTACTGGAGACACGGCCCCACATACCTCTTTCTCATGGACGCCACCGGCTACACGTTCTTTCACGGAGCGTTTCCAGAAAGATACGAGTTGCGGAATCCCTCAAGTACCCTCGTAGACGCCGTTACCGGGGACCTGATTTTGCCGAAAATTATTGACGCGGCGATGGACAGCGACGAGGGGGCCTTCGTCGAGTATTATTTCGACAATCCCGATGACGACAGCGACAGAGTCGACATTCCAAAGTTTTCCTTCGCCCGCGCGCACGAGCTGGAGTTTATGCTCCCCAATGGCATGACGGCATCGTTTGTAACCATCATAGGCGCCGGCATATACGGAACGGAGGACGACATTACACAGTCCGTAGAACCCCTGGACGGAGAAATTCCCGAAGCCTTTGCGCTGGAGCAAAATTATCCGAACCCCTTCAACCCCTCTACGACAATCGAATTTTCGCTGGAGCGGGCGCAGGCCATCACGCTTACGGTCCATGACATGCTTGGCCGCGAGGTCCGCGTACTGGCGGACGGGGTGCAACCGGCAGGCCAGTACAGCATTCCGTTCGACGGTACAGGTCTGTCCGGCGGCGCGTACCTGTACGTCCTGCGCACCGGCGAGCGCGTCTCGGTGAAAAAGATGACCCTGCTCAAGTAATACTGTTCGAGGGAGGCCGTGCGATTGTACGGCCTCCTTGTCGGCGCCGTACAATCGCGCGCCGGAAACAGGTTGCAGAAAGAATCTGATGGGTCTACCGAAGAATACGGGACCAAACGCAGGCGTGCGCAGCGATCTGTCCATGGCGCCCGAGACGATGCTGGACCTGGCGCGCAGGGTGGCGGAGCTCGTGGTGACGCGGATAGAGAATCTGCCCGAAGAGACGGCCTGGGACGGAGAATTCAGGGAGGAACTCATACGGCAGCTGGCGGAGGCTCCGCCCGAGGAGGGCCGTCCGGCGCTGGACGTTATCGAGCAGGCGGCCCGCGACATCCTTCCGTTCGCAGCGCGGAACGATCACCCTCGGTTTTTCGGGTTTATCCCTTCGTCCCCCACATGGCCAGGGGTGTTGGCGGAATTTATGGTGGCCGGGCACCAGGTGAACCAGTGCACATGGTTAACCTCAAGCGGCCCGAGCCAGCTCGAGCTGGTGGTTATCGACTGGATTCGTCAATGGCTTGGCTACCCGGAGGGCGCCGGGGGGCTTTTGACAAGCGGGGGGTCGGCGGCCAGTCTTGATGCGTTCGTAGCGGCGCGGGAGGCCGCTGGAGATCCTGATCGGGCAACCGTGTACATGAGCGATCAGAGTCACAGTGCGCAGATTCGCGCGGCCCGCATCATTGGCGTTCGCGCGGAGCGTATCCGCAAGATTGCCTGCGACGAGCAGTATCGTCTGGATGTAGCGGCGCTGGCCCGCACCGTGGCGGCGGACCGCGCCGCGGGATGCACCCCCATCGCGGTGTGCGCGAACGGCGGGGCGGGCAGCACAGGCGCTATCGATCCCCTGGAGGAAATAGCGGACTACTGCGAGGCCGAAGGAATATGGCTCCATGTCGATGCCGCGTACGGCGGATTCGCCGTGGTGACCGAGCGCGGCAAGGAGCTTTTGCGCGGAATCGAGCGCGCCGATTCGATTGTGGTCGACGCCCACAAATGGTTCTTCCAGCCGTACGAGGCGGGTTGCCTGCTGGTGAAGGACGTAAAAACGCTGGAGCATGTATTTGCGATTCCGCACTCCATGCTTCAGGACACGATATGGGGCGCGGACCATCCGAACTTTTCGAATCGCGGGTTGCAACTGAGCCGTTCGGTGCGCGCATTGAAAATATGGATGTCTGTTCAGACGTTCGGCATGGCGGCGTTCCGTCGCGCCGTGTCGAAAGGGATGGAGCTGGCTGCACGCGCCGAAGAGTACATCCGTTCGCGTCCGACGCTGGAGATGTTGCATTCGGCGACGCTGGGGATTGTGTGCTTCCGATTCAACCCCCGGGACAAGGACCTGGACGAAGAGGCGCTGGCGGAGATCAACAAGAAGGTGCTTGCGCACATATTCTGGGAAGAGCGCGCCTTCATGTCGTCGACGAGCCTGAGGCAGCGGTTTTCGCTCAGAATGTGCATCGTCAACCACGAGACGACCTGGGACGATGTGCGCGAGACCCTGGAGGCCGTCGAGCGATTCGGCATGGACGCCTTGTAGAGAAGACGCGCTGGTCGCAGTGGACGTAATCAGCGCATCCTTGACCCGCGTATCCCGGAGGCGTTATTCCACGGTTGCGTTCAGATCGACGTCCGCCACGTCTGGATTAATATGCACGGTTGCGCTGGCGCGGAGCCGGTTTATCCCCTCTTGGACGGCATCGCGCTGGCGTTGCTGCAAAATCCTCTGACGGGCCTCGGACGGGATCATAGGCGTTGCGGCCTGCCGTCCCGTCAACTGGATGAGGTGGTACCCGAAGTCGGTTTTGACGGGCTCTTTCGTTACGGATCCAGAATCGCTCAGGGCAAAGGCGGCCTCTGCAAACGGAGCCACCATGTCTCCCCGAGCAAAAAAGCCCAGATCGCCGCCGCCGGGGCCGGAAGGCCCTTGCGAATGCAACAAGGCCATCTGCCTGAAATCTGCGCCGGCCCGCACGCTGTCGAGCACGGCTTCCGCCCGGCTCCGGGTAGAATCGTGCTGCGCCTCGGTGGCTCCCGGAGGCGGGATGAACAGAATATGCGACGCCCGCACTTCCTCGGCCCGCTCCTCGATGTACGCCTCGATGGCTTCCGCATCCGGTTCTTCGGCAGCCTCCGAAAAATGGGTGATCAACGCTTGCTGCGTGATTTCATAGGCCAGCTGCTCGCGGAGTCCCTCTTCCGTCAAGTTATCCGCAGCGAGGGCCTGCCGCAACTCTTCCACACTGGGAAATTGCGTCATGATCTGCTGCATGCGTTGCTCTACGTCCGCCTCGCTGGCAAGAAGGTCGAGACTGTCCGCTTCGCCCAAAATCAGATGCTCCAGCAATACGAATCTTTCCACAATGCTTGTGCGGAGACTGCGCATTTCCTCCGCATTGTCCAGAATGTTGTATTGCATCGCCACAGCCAGCGCTTCCTCCTCGAACGACTCCGTAAACAAGGTGTCCGCGCCAAGGTGAGAGCGTACGACGACCGCAAGCGCGGGATCGGAAAGGGGTTCGCCAACGCCATACTGCCCCTCAGGCTCGCTCTCGCTCGTTTGGGCGGATGTTTCCTCGCCGGAACCGCATGCGGCAAGCAGGAGGAGGGAACCAAGGGCCGCGCCCATGCGAACAGGCGCGAAAAAAGAGCGGACGAAGGACAGGACCGTAGCGTTCATGATGGGTAGGATGTAAGGGATGTGGCGCACGGCGCGCGAAAGCGGGCCTGCCGCGTTCTGAAACTATTCAGGGATCGTTGCGTTGCAAATGATCGGGCGACGATGCTATTTTGTCGCTATGATTTTTCGGCTTTCGCCATCTGCCTGCCGCGTTCGTCTAGGGGTTCAGGACGCCAGCCTCTCACGCTGGTAACACGGGTTCGAATCCCGTACGCGGTACGAACGTTTTACGGCGGCTCTTTTTATAGGTTGATATCGATTATAGGTTGATATCGACCCCTTTAATATCAACCGCAGCGGGGTTCCCTCGGCTTGTTTCCCGTGTTATTTTCCGCTTATTTCTCGCTTATTTCCCCGGGTCGGCGTCCTTGGCGGTCTGTTGCCGATTCAGCACATTGTCCACGACGCCATAGTCCTTGGCTTCCTGGGCGCTGAGCCAGTAGTCCCGGTCGGCGTCGTGTTCGATTTGTTCGACCGACTTGTTCGTGTGCGCGGCAAGGATGTCGTACAATAACCGCTTCAGACGAATAATCTCCTTGGCCTGAATTTCGATATCCGAAGCCTGTCCTTGCGCACCGCCCAGCGGTTGGTGCATCATGATGCGGGAGTTGGGCAGGGCGCCGCGTTTGCCGGGAGCGCCAGCGGACAGCAGGATCGCACCCATCGAGGCGGCGAGGCCCACGCAGGTCGTAGCGATCGGGGCGTTGACCCACTGCATGGTGTCGTACACCGCCAACCCGCTGTAGATAATCCCCCCCGGCGAGTTGATGTACATGTTGATGTCCCGATCAGAATCCTCGCTCGCGAGATACAGGAGCTGCGCAACCGCAAGGTTCGCAATCTGATCGTTCACCGGCGTTCCAACGATGACGATGCGTTCTTTCAGCAGTCGGCTGTAAATATCGTAGGCGCGCTCGCCCCGGCTCGTTTGTTCGACGACCATCGGCACGAGGGTCGCGATGGATTGTTCGCGAAAAGGGCCGCTGTAAATGCTTTCCGGAATCGTAAGGTCCCGCGAAAACTTGACGAAATCTTCTACCATGTAGGCATCCAGGAAGTATGAGAATGTTCTAATAGCAAGCATGCTACCGTATCCCCGGAAGAGAGTTCCGCAGCCGTTGCCGATCAGGCCGGGGTAAGGATGGAGGAGCTGTCTTGCGCGGACGGCCCGGGATACAGTTTTCTGAAGTCTTCCAGGCCCGTGTCTTCTATTTCGAACGCGTCGATGAGGGTGTCCAGCACCTTGCGGCTCAGAATGCGCCCGCGGATATCGTCCAGGCCGTCGTTGCGTTCGTAGTGCCGGCGCAGCATTTCGGAGGATATATCCTCGTGGCTTTCGACGGCTTTGTCGAACCAGGCGTCCAGGTCGTCCTCGGTGACTTCGATCTTCTCCTGCTCGATCCAGGCGTCGCGGAGCAAACCCCATTTGGCGTGGCGGGCCGCCAGGCTGCGGTTCGCCTCCCGATACGTGAGCAGGTTGAAATCCTCCGGGAGCTTGCCGTCGCAGCGTTTTACAAAATCGTCGAAAAAATCGTCCAGGTGCAGGTCCACCGCCGATTCGGGAACAGGTATGTCGTGCAAGTCCAGCATGCGCTCGACGATATGTTCGGCAAGCAATCCCTCCGTATTGTCTTTCTTTGTTTCGGCGAGTCTCTGGCGCACGGCGCTTTTCCAGGTGTCCGCAGAGGGGAATTCGCCCTCCGTAATCCGTTGCACGAACGCATCGTCGAAATCGGGGAGGTCCCGCCGACGGGTTTCCCGAATCCATATTCGGTATCGCTGCACAGGTCCATCGGCGTTTTCTCCGGAGGGAAGTTCCACCACACAGGTATCTCCGACCCGTTTGCCGAGAACGGCTTCCCGAAGGTTCTTCTCCAGGCGCTCGTCGTCTACGAAGAATACGATGTCCTCCTGCTTCTCTCCGACGACGGGCACGTTGGTGGCCTCGTCGAGGCGCTGCGAATCCATGACGACCTGAAAATCCTCCGTAATTTCCTCCCCCTCCACCGGAACGAGGTCGGCGTGTTTCTTGCGGAGCCATTCCATTCGTTGGTCCACTTCTTCGTCCGAAACCTCGAAGGTGAGGCGATGGAGCTTTTCGCCGGACAAATCCTTCAACGTAATGTCGGGCCGGACGCCGAACCGGACCACGGCGCGCAGGCCGCCGTCCATTTCATGCTCCATGCTCGTAAGCGCAGGACGGCCTACCACATCGTATTGCCCCTTTTCGATGACTTCCGTGTGGAATGTTTCCATCACCTTGTTGTGGGCGACCAGGCTGGCGAGTTCTTTCCCATGGATTCTCTTGATGAGATGCAGGGGGACCTTGCCGGCGCGGAAGCCTTTCATGTCCGTGCGGTCGCGCCGCCGGCGCAAGGCGGCGTTGAAGTCGGGCGCAATATCTTCTGCCGCGGCCTCTATTTCAAGGGTGCAGGTTACTTCGCTGATGGCGTGGATCTGGGTCTGCATGGCGTCGTGTTTGTGCGCTTGGGGCGCAGAGAGCATAGCCGCTTTCGCTGGAGAACCGTAGGGAACCGTGTGTACGCGGCGCGCTGGCGCTATATCGTCGCCAGCCTGGTTTGGGAAATCGGGATAAGGTAACGATGTTCAAGCACATCTTCGTGCACGCCGAATTCGCCGGTGCCACGGAAGTCCACTGCGACATACGATCCTACGATTTTCTTAACTTCCCCAATCCCGTAATAGGGCGGATGCGGACCGTAATACACCAATTGGCCTTCCCGGAAGGCTTTTTTGTACCGGGCGCGGCGGTGAAACGAAGGAATCACCGGGAGCAAATCCAGTCGATATGGCAGGGATTTCTTCAAGAGCACATTCGGAAACGTCTTCCTGAAAGGTAGGGCATGCGCAGAATCTCTGCCACCGGTCGCAAAAAGTTCATGGCTACGCCATATTGGTTTGATTGTCATTCCGGCATTCGTTATTATTGCGATCCCGAATTATCGCCGTCCGGCGCCATTGGTTCCCGGATGGCCTGTTCGGGTTGTACTTCCGACACGATGCGATTCCCCCGCCATGAGTTCCACCGAATTCGATACGAAAATGGTTGACCGCCAGGTCGGCCGCAATGCAGAGCTGTTCGCCCGAGCGATCAACGAACTGGATACCGCCGCGCTGCGATACCCCTACCTGCGTATTCTGGTCAGCATCGTGGAGCAGGCGCACCCCGAGTGGAACCAGGCGCCGCAAAAGGAGCGCCAGATTGCTCGTCTCATAGAGGAGATGGGAACGCGCGTCGAGGAAAGCGAAATCCTGGAGATCGTGCGCGTCCGGGACGAAGAGCGCGGCTATTTCCACAATTAAGACAATTAAGGACGCCGGGCGGCCTCCACGACGATATTCGGATTGTCCCGCAGAAAACTTTTCCAGCTGGCGGATTTCCGGGTCCCGCCTTGTGCATGGCGGTGTATGTGGCATAGTCCGACGGCAAGCGCGTCGGAGGCGTCGGCTCCCATGGTTTCCTGGTCGGGCGCATCCCGGATCGACAGCAGGGCGCGCACCATATAGCGGACCTGTTCTTTCGAGGCGTTGCCTTGTCCGGTAACGGCTTTCTTGACTTCCTTCGGCGTATACTCGGTAACCGGAATATCCCGGTTCAGCACGGCGATCATGGCGGCGGACTGGGCGCGGCCAAGCTTCAGCATGGACTGCGGGTTTTTGCCGTACACGGGCATCTCAATGGCGCATTCGTCCGGGCAATAGCGTTCGGCGATCGCGGCAATCCCGTCATAGATTTTCTTGAGGCGAAGCGCATGCTCGTCGTACTGGTCCAAGCGCAACACGCCGTAGTGCAGCATGCGCTCGCCCGAGCCGTCGCAGGCGATCACGCCATACCCTGTGCACTGCGATCCGGGATCGACGCCAAGTACAATCATGGCATGCGCCTCTGCAAGGATGGGTCAAAAGGACATGGCGGCGAGGACGTCCTCGTGCATGTCGAGGGTCGTGAACACCGCCTGCACATCCGGATGGTCGTCGATATGTCCAATCAATCGCAAGACTTTCCGGGCGTCGTCGGCGGAGAGCGTTACGGTGGCGGAGGGTTCCCGAATCAACTGCGCCTCGGCAATCTCGACGCCCGCCTGTTCAAGCGCCATGCGCACCTCTTCGAGCAAATCCGGCGGGGTCGCAACGACATAGGCAGCGTCTTCCTGTCGCATATCCTCGGCGCCGGCCTCCGCCACAATGTCGAACAACGCCAGTTCGTCGTGCGGCTGTCCGAAAGAGGCAATCTCTATCATGCCCTTGCGTTCGAACAGGTAGCCCACCGAGCCGGATTTGCCCAGGCTGCCGCCTCCCTTGCCGAAAAGATGGCGCAGGTCCGCCACGGTCCGGTTCCGGTTGTCCGTCAGCGTTTCCACGAACACCGCCACGCCGTGCGGGCCATAGCCCTCGTAGGTTACCTCTTCGTAGTCCTCCCCCTGAATTTCCCCGGTGCCTCGCTTGATGGCGCGCGCTATATTTTCCTTCGGCATGTTTTCGGCCTTCGCCTTCTCGACCGCGAGCGTCAGGGCGGCATTCATGCCGGGATCGCCGCCGCCTTCCCGGGCGGCTATCGTAACGTCACGGGAAATCCGCGCCCAGACTTTCGACTTGCGCTGATCGGTTTTGGCTTTCTGCCGCTTTATTTTGGACCATTTATTGTGACCGGCCATGGGACGCGCTGCGTACGGAATAGCATCATGGGCATGCAGGGCATGAACGCCCAGCCTGCATGCTACCATGCTACGCAGGGTATGTTCTACAGGAATCCGAACAAATGGGCGGCGTAATGGCTATCTTCAAGCAGCATCTTCGGTTTCCATGCGTTGGACGCTGCGGACGGCGTGCGTCGTCCGCAGCCTGCCGCCAGACACGACACATACTCCGAAGCGGGCCAAACAGCCTGTTCGGTCATGCCTGAAAAGAACTCCCAAACGATCCCTTCGGAATCCGCCGAGCAGGACAAGCAATGCGTGGCCCGCGCGCTCGCAGGCGACCAGAGGGCGTACGCCGAATTGCTTGAAAAGTACCGCGGCGCGATTCGCCGGCACATCCAGAAGATCATTCGGGACCGCATGGTCCTGGACGATCTGGTCCAGGAGGTGTTCGCCAAGGCGTTCGCCGCGCTGGCGTCGTATTCTTCCACATACGCCTTCTCCACCTGGTTGTACAAGATCGCACAGAACCACGCCATCGACTATAACCGGAAGAAAAAACTCCCTACGCTCTCCATCGATCAGCCCATCCAGACGCGCGACGGGGAAATGCAGATCGCGTTGCCGGACACGACGTACCGACCGGACCGGCACATCGTGCAAGACGAACGCAACACGCTGATTCAGGAAGCCATTGACGCGCTTCCGCCGAAATACCACCGCGTCATCGTGCTGCGCCATCAGGACGAAAAAAGTTATGAGGAAATCGCGCAGGAGCTCGATTTGCCGCTGGGCACGGTGAAAGCGCATATTTTCCGGGCGCGCGAAGCGCTCAACAAATACCTGCGCGCCCGCCGCCACTTGCTTTGACGTCCGCATCCGCCGTTTTCGACCCAAACCATGATACCTCGATACACCCGTCCCGAAATGGGGAAACTGTGGAGCGAAGAAAGCCGCTTCCAGGCCTGGCTCGACGTCGAGCTGGCGACATGCGAAGCCTGGTCGAAACTGGGCGTGATTCCCCGGAAAGACGTGGACGCGCTCTACGCGAACGCCTCGTTCGACGTGGACCGCATTCACGAAATCGAACAAACGACGCGGCATGACGTGGTGGCGTTTACGCGTGCGGTAAGCGAGTCGCTGGGACCCGAAAAGAAGTGGGTGCACTACGGCCTTACTTCGTCCGACGTGGTCGATACGGCGCTGATGGTCCAGGTCAAAAAGGCGAACGACCTTTTGCTGGCCGCCATCGACAGGATGCTGGACGTACTGGCGGACAAGGCCCGAAAGCACCGGCATACGCTGATGATGGGCCGGACGCATGGCGTCCACGCCGAGCCCACCACATGGGGCCTGAAAATGGCGCTGTATCACACGGAGATGGCCCGCAACCGACGGCGGTTCGCCGCGGCGGCCGAGGAGATGGCCGTGGGCAAACTGTCGGGCGCCGTGGGCACCTTTGCGCACATTCCGCCCGATATTGAGCAGATGGTGTGCGAAAAGCTGGGCTTGCAACCAGCGAAGGTCTCGACGCAAGTGTTGCAGCGCGATCGGCATGCGCATTACGTATCCGTGCTGGCGCTCATCGGCGCGTCGCTTGAAAAAATGGCGGTAGAGGTGCGGGGGCTCCAGAAAAATGAAGTCCGCGAAGTCGAGGAGGCCTTCGGAAAGGGGCAAAAAGGCTCTTCCGCCATGCCGCATAAACGCAATCCGGTGGGGTCGGAAAACATCACGGGATGCGCCCGCCTGCTGCGCGGCTATATGGCCTCAACCTTTGAAAATGTGGCGCTCTGGCACGAGCGCGACATTTCGCATTCGTCCGTGGAGCGCGTCGTCATTCCCGACGCCACCACGATCTTGCACTATGCGCTCCACCGGTTTGCAGGCATTCTGGACGCACTGGTCGTATATCCCGAAACGATGCGCGCAAACATGGAGCGGACGCATGGGCTGTACAACAGCCAGCGACTCATGCTTATGCTGATCGACAAGGGGTTGTCCCGCGAGGCGGCGTACGATCTGGTGCAGCCGGCCGCCATGCGGGCATGGGAAACGGGACGCCCGTTCCAAGAAACGGTCGCCGAAACCCCGGCCCTCATGACGCATTTTTCACCGGAAGAATTGGAACTTGCGTTCGATGCATCGTACCACATAAAACGGATCGACTTTATTTTCGAGCGAGCCGGCCTCGGCTGTTGACGCACCTTCGCATGATTCTACACCTTTCGCACTGAACGCCATGCTGCGCCATACGCTTGTATGCTTCCTGTCTTCGTGCCTCGCTTTCGCCGTATGCGCACCCGGGTCGGCGCACGCGCAAGCCACCGTATCGCTTCGCGGCGTCGTTACGGATGCGTCGGCGGCGTCTCCCCTGCAAGACGCCAATGTGGCGTTGTTGCTGGATGGCGTCGTGATCGCCGGCGCAGCCTCGGAGGCCGACGGATCGTATGAAATCGCCGGCGTTCCTCCAGGGGATTACATGCTTTCGGTGCGGTTCGTGGGGTACGAAGAGGAGCAACGCCCGATATCCTTGCAACCCGGAACGTCGCGTACGGCAGACGTGGCCTTGCGCCCGACGGGTTTCGATCTCAATGCCGTGATCGTAAGCGCCTCGCGCGGGTCCGAGAAAGTGCTGGACGCCCCGGCGTCCATTTCCGTGTTGACCGCGCGGGATATCGAGATCGACGCGCTGGCGGATCCGGTCATGTTGCTTCGGAACGTAACGGGGGTGGATATGGCGCAAACCGGCGTCAACCGGCATGAGGTGGTGTTGCGCGGATTCAATAACGCCTTTAGCGGCGCGACGCACGTCCTGATTGACTACCGGCAGGCGAACGTAGCGTCTCTTGGCGTAAACGATTACAGCATGATGCCGCTCACGCAGATCGACCTCGAACGCGTGGAAGTGGTGCGCGGCCCGGGGTCGGCGCTTTTCGGCGCCGGGGTGGACGCCGGCGTGATCCATTTCATCAGCAAGGATCCGTTTACCTACCCGGGTACGACCGTGCAGGTAGGAGGCGGCCTGCGAAACACCTTGAAGACGTCCCTGCGCCATGCCGGCGTGGCGGGCGGCAAACTGGGATACAAAGTCGTCGCCGATTTTACGCGGGCCAACGATTTCCCCTTTGATCCGGACGACCCCGCAGACCTGGTGCAGTTGGCCACGTTCCGGCAGGATGTGCTGCCCGTCGATTACGACAATCGGAATTATACGGCGTCCGGGCTTCTGGCCTGGCGGTTTCGCCCGAACGCAACCCTGACGGCCAACGCCGGATATTCCGCGTCCAAAACGATTGCGCTTTCGGCGATCGGTACGGTGCAGGGAGAAGGATTCGGATATAGGTACGGACAACTTCGCCTGGACGCCGGAGGATTTTTCGCCCAGGTGTATGCGAATAACAACGATGCAGGCGATTCCTTCGTCTATCGGTCCGGATCGGTTGCAGATGTGGTGGACCACTCCACCGTCGTGCATGCGCAGGGGCAGTACGACTTCGATATGCTGGAAGAACGCCTCCGGTTTATTCTCGGCGCCGAATACGGGTACACCAACCCGGTTACGAAGCGCACTATTTTTGGGCGAAACGAGGACGGCGACCGGTTTAGCGAGGCGGGCGCGTATCTCCAGAGCGTCGTTGCGCTCACCCCGTCGCTGAGCGCGACGCTTGCCGTACGCGGAGACAAGCACGAGCTGTTCGACGAGGTGCAGTTTTCCCCGCGCGCCGCGCTGGTTTTCAAGCCGGGGCCCGCGCATAGCCTTCGCGCTACGTTCAACCGGGCGTTCGCTTCGCCCAGCACGAACAGCCTGTTTCTGGACATCAATGCGGGCGCAGCCGGCCCGCTTACGCTTCAGGCCCGCGGATCGCTGGAGGGCTTCCATTTTCAGCGCAACGCGCAAGGCGACCTGATCGCTTCCAGCCTGGTTCCAGACATTTTCGGGGCGCCGGTTCCCGTAGGCGTTCCGCTCGATTTGCTGTACGCACAGGTGTACGCAGGGCTTGCGAACACGCCGGTTTCCGAGTTGCAAAGCCTGCTGGCCATGCAGAACCTGAACCTGCCTGCGTCGATCATTAGCCAGTTCGTCGCGCTGCTTGGCCCGGAGGGCGGCACGGTTGTGACCGGCCTGACGCCAACCGTCCTGGGCTATCTGGATCCGAATACGGGCAGCGTGGACCCGAACAGCATCACCCGGGACGTGGTGGACGTGCCCCCGCTCGAACATACCGTCAGCGAGACCTACGAAGTGGGGTACAAGGGATTAATCGGGGAGCGCCTGCTGTTGGCCGTGGACGGGTACTATGCCCGGCGGCGCAATTTCGTGAGTCCGTTGCGCATAGAAACTCCGTTCGTGCTGGTTCCGGACCACGAGACGTTGCTCGGCGATCTCACAGGCGCGCTCACCGCCGGCATTGCGAACAACGAGGTGCTGAGCGCAGCATTGCCGTTCGTGGGGCTGTCGCCAGAGGAGGTGGCGGCGCTGATCGTGCAGCTGTCGCAACCAACCCTGGCGTCGTCGCTGCCGGAGGGCTCCCCGATCGGCATCGTGCAGCCTGCGGAAAACGCAACGCCCGGGCAGCTGCTGCTGGCGTACCGAAGCGTGGGGGAAATCGAGTACTACGGCCTGGATACCTCCGCCGAATGGCTGGTTAGCGACGGGGTGCGGGTTTTCGGAAATATATCCTGGCTTAGCGACAACTTTTTTGACGCCGACGAGCTGGGCGAAGAGGAAGAGACGCTGGAGCTGTCCATGAATGCCCCGTCCATAAAGCTCAAGGGCGGCGTTTCCTATGCATCGTCCGGGAACTGGAGCGCCCATGCCTCCGTGCGGCATACCGGAGGTTTCGAGGTTCGCTCTGGTTTATACACGGGATCCGTGGAAAGTCATACGTTGCTGGACATAGGCGGCGGATACGATCTGGGCGACTATGTATCTGGATTGCACCTGAATCTGTCCCTGTTCAATGTGCTGGATCAGCAGCACCGCGAATTCATTGGCGCGCCGAAGATAGGCCGCACGGGGATTCTGCAACTGACCCTTGACCTGTAAAGACCTGCAACATACGCCAACCAAGCCTGCCCTGATTTTGCGTCTTGCGCCCGGTTTGCTCTCCTTTACGGGATATTCACGGGCGTTTTGCGTTGATTGCCCTGTCTGCGTGGGGTATTTTCACTGCGTAGCGCGTTTATGTCCGGCGTTTATATCCGGCTTGCCGGGTTTTGCGCGCCGGCGAACGCCGGATTCCTTGCGCGGACGCGCCGGGGCCGGTCCCGTTTTCCGGGTGCGCCCTTGCGCTTCGTAGTCGCATTCATTGCCTGCCAAACCATGCCTTCGGATTTTCTTCCCCTGCTGATCATGATGGCGCTTGCGTCGGGGATGGCGTTGTCGCTCCTGAAGGGGGCAGACTTGCTGGGTCCGCGCCGCCGCAACCTGATCAAGCAGAGCAGTTACGAGAGCGGGATGGACCCGGTCGGCACGGCGCATGAACGCTACTCGGTGAAATTTTACCTGGTGGCGATGATCTTCATCGTGTTCGATGTAGAGGTTGTCTTCCTGTATCCCTGGGCCGTAAGTTTCCGCGAATTCATGGATGCGGGAGTGGCCCTCGGAGCGCTTGCGGTAGTTTGCGTGTTTATCCTTATTCTTGGCGTGGGTCTTCTGTACGACGTCAAAAAAGGGGGGCTGGAGTTCGATTGACCCGGCGCTTTTCGTCTTTCCACACTACATACTGCCTGATTATGGTTTCGCCAGACGCCCGGAACGAAGGATTTCTTACCACCAGAGTGGACGCCGTGCTGAATTGGGCCCGCTCCAATTCGCTGATGCCCATGCCTATGGGGCTGGCCTGTTGCGCCATCGAAATGATGGCGTTCGCAGGTCCCAAATACGACGCCGCCCGTTTCGGCAGCGAAGCCATGCGGTTCTCGCCGCGGCAGGCGGATCTGATGATTGTGGCGGGCTGGGTGTCCTACAAGATGGCGCACGCGATTCGCCGGGTATGGGATCAGATGGCCGACCCGAAATGGTGCATTTCCATGGGGGCGTGCGCTTCGACGGGCGGGATGCATCGGTGCTACGGCGTAGTGCAGGGATGCGATAATTTTCTGCCGGTAGACGTGTATATCCCGGGATGCCCGCCTCGCCCCGAGGCGCTGCTGCACGCCCTGATGGATATTCAGGAAAAGATTCGCAACGAATATTCGGTGACGCAGGATTATACGCAGGGCCCCGTGCTTTCCCCCGCGCACATCGGCAACGGCGCAGGCTTATAATCTAACGCATGCCCGCAGATATCGAACATACCTCGCCGCCGGAAGAAGCCGTTCCGTTTCACCGGGCGCTCGATTTCTTTTTTACGTCGGCGGACGCGGCATCTCCCGACGACAAGAACCCGCTTGCCCAGCCCACGACGCAGGTCCTGGAGATTATCCGGGCGCTGGCCGACCGGTTCGGCGAAGCCATCCTTGGCGTGGAAGAATATGCCGGCGAGCAAACGGCGCTGGTCGACACACCGCGCATAGCCGACGTGTGCCGTTTCCTCAAGGACGAACAGGGCTTTGAATACCTGGCGGATGTGGGCGGCGCGGACCGGTTCGTGGACGACGAACGGTTCGAGGTGTTCTATAATCTTGTGTCCTTCGCAAAGAAGAAGCGCATCCGGCTCAAAATTCGCGTGGACGAGGCCGTGCTGACGGCGCCCACGGTAACAGACGTATACCGCGCCGCCAACTGGAACGAACGCGAGGTCTACGACATGCTGGGCATTCGTTTCGAGGGACATCCGGATATGCGGCGGATGTTCATGCCGGAAGATTTCGAATACCATCCGCAACGGAAAGAATTCCCCCAGCTGGGCATTCCCGGTTCGTTGCCGTTGCCGCCCCGAACCCCCGAAGGACCGCTTCAGCACGACCCGTTCCCAACGGCCCACGAGGGCCCCGCGCCGAAGAGTTACGAAGAACCTCCGTCACAAATCGGCAAGGAAGCATGAGCGCCGCATCGGGTTTCCGGACATCGGATCAGGAATCGGTTTTCCGGTTTTGGCCCCGCCATAACGAGGCCATCTACGCCTCCCTCGAAAACAAGCATGTCTGGCTGGAACAGGCGCGGCGAGGCGAGGCCAGCGGAACGGATCCGCTGGAGCACGAGATGATTCTGAATATCGGGCCGCAGCATCCGGCCACCCACGGCGTACTCCGGTGCGTGGTGAAAATGGACGGCGAAACCATTGAAAAGTCGGTGCTGGACATCGGATATTTGCACCGGGGCATCGAAAAACTGGCCGAACACAAGACCTATCAGGAATTCATGCCCTACACGGACCGCATGGATTACCTGTCGCCGTATTCCAACAACGTGGCGTGGTGCCTGGCCGTGGAGAAGCTGGCGGGCATTGAGGCTCCCGAGCGGGCCCAGTGGCTTCGCATGATCCTGTGCGAACTGGCCCGTATTTCGTCGCATTTGCTGTGGCTGGGCGTTGGTTTGATGGATGCGGGCGCGGTTTCTGTGTTTCTGTGGACGTTCAAGGGCCGCGAGGACCTCTATCGTATTTTCGACGAAGTGGCGGGCGCCCGCTTCACGGTATCGCATAGCCGCATCGGCGGCTTGGTCGCCGATCTGACCCCGGAGGCCTTTCGCCTGATTCATCGTTTCGTAGACGAATTCGGCGAAGAAATAGCGGGATGGGAAGCCCTGCTGAACCGGAATCGCATATGGATCGACCGCAACCGGAATGTAGGCCCCCTGTCCCGCGAGGAAGCCGTAGAGATCGGGCTTACGGGGGCGAACCTGCGGGCCAGCGGCGTATCGCACGATATTCGCCGTTTCGAGCCGTATATGTTCTATGGGGATGTGGATTTCGAGGTCCCGACCCGCGAAGAGGGGGACTCCCTGGCGCGGTATTTCGTGCGGCTCGAAGAAATGAAAGAAAGCCTCCGGATTATCCGGCAGTGCCTGGAGCGTTTGCCGAAGGGGCCCATTCGGGCGGACGACGCCAAGCAGGCCTATCCCTCGAAGGACGAGGTGTATTACTCCATGGAAGGCATGATCCACGATTTTTTGTACACCGACACAGGGGTTGCGCCGCCGAAGGGCGCCGCCTGTTATCAGGCCATCGAATCGCCGAAGGGGGAGCTGGGCTGGTACCTTCAGTCCGACGGCACGGGCAAGCCCTGGCGGGCCAAGGTCAACGCGCCTTCTTTCACGAATTTGCAAGGCCTCGAACACATGATGGAAGGGTCGCTGGTCGCCGACGCCGTCATTCTCATCGGTTCCATTGATCCGGTCATGGGAGAAGCCGACAAATAATCCGGTCGTGAGCGATTTTATCAAACATCCCGTGGTTTCCTTGCCGGATCGTTCTCCGGAACCCGTCTTTTCCGAAGACGAACTGGTCTTCACGGACACGGAAAAGGAACAGATCGAGGCCTTTCGGGCGCAATATCCCACGCCTGAAAGCGCCGTCATGAAAACGCTTTGGCTTGCCCAGGAAAAGTTCGGGTTTCTGCCTCCAGAGGTCATTCGCCTCGTGGCGGATACGCTGGGCATTCCGTTTTCGCTGGCCTACGGCGTGGCGACGTTTTATACGCAATATTACAAGGAGCGCAAGGGAACGTACGTGCTGGACGTATGCACATGCTTCAGCTGCCAGCTGTGCGGCGGCTACGACATGTTGCGCCACCTCGAAGAAAAGCTGGAGATTCGCGAGGGCGAAACCACCAACGACGGATTGTTCACGATCCAGGGGGTAGAGTGTCTCGGGGCGTGCGGCACGGCGCCGATGCTTCAGGTGACCAACGGGCCGTACGTGCATAATCTTTCGAGGGAAAAACTGGACGCGCTGATCGATGCGCTCAAGGCGGGGGACATGCCGCCGTTCGTATCCGTTACCTTGCCGCAGGACGAAGACGCGCTCGACGGAAACCGGCGATCGGATGCCGAAGCCACGGAAACCGGCCAAACGCCGCCCACCGCCGAAACCTTCGAATAACCGGTACAGGAAGCCGTTTTTCTGAAAAGCCCGCCCCGCATCCGTAGAAAAAATCAACAGAGATGTCCTTATTCGGCGACAACGAATCCGGCGAAACCGAGGCCTGGCGCAGCTACGAGCGCGTGCTTTTGCCTCCGGTTCGCGATGCGCACCGGTTCGATACGTATGTGCGCCACGGCGGCTACGAGGCGTTGCGCGCCGTGCTGACGCAGGATGCATGGGCGCCGGGACAGGTGATTGAGGCGGTCAAGGCAAGCGGCCTGCGCGGGCGGGGCGGCGCAGGATTCCCGACCGGGCTGAAATGGAGTTTCATGCCGCCGGTCGAGCCTGGAAAACCTCGGTATATTGCCTGCAACGGCGACGAAAGCGAGCCGGGGACATTCAAGGACCGGCAGCTCATGGAATACAACCCGCACCTCATTTTCGAGGGCATCCTGATTGCAGCCTGGGCCATGCAGATCGACGCCACGTACCTGTACGTGCGCGGGGAGTACGCCGACTGGATTCGTCATATGGAACGCGAACTGGCCACGCTGTACGCCAAGGGGTACGTGGGCAAACGCATCCTCGGAACGGATTTTTCCAGCGACATCGTGATTCACAAGGGGGCGGGCGCATACATCTGCGGCGAAGAAACCAGTTTGCTCGAATCCGTCGAAGGGAAGCGCGCCTATCCACGCATCAAGCCGCCGTTTCCCGCGCAAAAAGGACTCTGGGGTTGCCCCACCACGGTCAACAATGTGGAGACCCTGGCCTGCGCGCCGCTGATTATTAACCGGGGCGCCGAATGGTTTGCGGGCGTCGGCGCCGAAAAACACCCGGGGCCGGTGCTCTACGGAATATCGGGACATGTGGAGCGGCCCGGCGTATACGAGTACCCGACCGGCATGCTGATTACCGACTTGATCGAAAAGGTGGCCGGCGGCGTGCGGGGCGGCAAGAAACTCAAAGCCATCGTGCCGGGCGGCGCTTCGGTGCCTGTTTTGCGGGCCGACATGATCGAAGGGGTGACCATGGACGCCGAATCGTTGCGCGAGGCGGGCTCCATGATGGGCACGGCCGGCATGCTGGTGATGGACGAGGATACGGACATGGTCACGTTTCTTCGGCGAGTCACCCGATTTTATCACCACGAGAGTTGCGGACAGTGTACGCCCTGCCGGGAGGGAACCGGATGGATCGAAAATCTCGTCACCCGCATCGACGAGGGACAAGGGACCTTGCGCGACCTGGATATCCTGCTGGAGCTGTGCGATCAGATGGAAGGCCGGACGGTGTGCGCGCTGGCCGACGCCGCAGCCTGGCCCGTTCGCAACACAATCCAGCGTTTCCGGGAAGAATTTGAAGCCAAATGCCGGCAAAGCCTATACGCGATGGCGTAGCCACGCCCCGCCGCACGTTTCAACCATGCCGAAAATCACGATAGATAACAAAGAGTACGCCTTCGAGGGACAGCCGAAGCTGCTTCAGTTTTGCCTGGACCACGGGATGGAACTGCCGCATTTCTGCTATCACCCGGCGCTTTCCGTCCCGGCCAACTGCCGACAGTGCCTTGTGGAAGTGGGCATGCCGGTCCGGGACCGGGCCACGGGCGAGCTCGCGCTGAACGACGACGGCGAGCCCATCATCCGCTGGGGTCCGAAGATGACCACGAGTTGCTCCGTGGACATGGCGGACGGCATGGTTGTGCGAACGCATCGGACCAGCGAACAGGTGGGGCAGGCCCAGAAAGACAACCTCGAGTTCCTGCTCATCAACCATCCCCTCGATTGTCCCATTTGCGATCAGGCGGGCCACTGTCCGTTGCAAAACCAGACGTACAAATACGGTCCCGAGGGGTCCCGCTTTGAATTTCGCAAGGTCCAGAAGCCCAAAAAGGTGGTGCTGGGCCCGCGGGTCATGCTGGACGGCGAGCGCTGCATCAACTGCACGCGGTGTACGCGCTTTACCGACGAGGTATCGAAGAGCCATCAATTGACCATTATCGAACGGGGCGTAAAAAATTATCCCATGACGCCGCCGGGCGAGACGTTCGACGATCCGTACTCAATGAATGTCATCGACATCTGTCCGGTAGGCGCGCTTACGTCCATCGACTTCCGGTTTCGCGCCCGGATATGGGAGATGAGTTCTGCGCCCTCCATTACCGTGAGCAACGCCAGGGGGGCCAATTGCTCCTACTGGGTGCGCGACAATCTGGTGCTGCGCATCACGCCCCGCGCAAACCCGCATATCAACGACTACTGGCTGCCCGACGAGGACCGCGCGACGTACCCGCGGTTCAACGAACAGCGCCCCGAAGGGCCTCAGGTCCGCACCAACGAAGGATTGCGCCAAGTGGACTGGGAGAGGGCCTATGCCCGGGCGTCCGAACTGCTCGGCTCGGTGGACGGATCGAACATCCTCTTCCTCGGGTCGGCGTACGCCACGGTGGAAGACAACTATCTCCTCGTCAAGCTGGCGGCGGCGCTGGGCGCTCCCGCGCCGGCGTACATCCCCCATGTCGAGCCGGGGGCCGGAGACGGATGGCTGATCACGGACGACAAAACGCCGAACGCCGAAGGCTGCCGTCGACTGGGCGTCCACCCCGTCGATCCGGCGCTCATCCGCGCCAGACTGGAAGCCGGGGAGATTGCCGCCGCATATGTCCTCGAGGACGATCCGGTGGCCAGCGGACTGTTCCGGGCAGAGGACGTACAGGATATTCCGGTCGTGCTGCATACGTACCATACGACCAACGAAACGTTGCCGGTCGCCGACGTGGCGTTGCCCGCCGCGATGGTCGTGGAAACCGTGGGAACCTACGTAAGCGAGGACGGGCATGCACAGCGCGTGTGGCCCGCCAAGGCCATCCGGGGCGTCAACCGAACGCTTCGCATGGAAATGGGCGTCAGCCGGCTGGATTCGCACGGGACGCCCTTCGACCGCTGGCACACGGCGGCCAATCAGGTGCAATGCAAACCCAGCTGGGAAATGCTGCCCGCAGTGGCGCAAGGCCTGGGCTTGTCCTGGGCCGACGCTTCCCCAAAAGAAATCATGCAGGAAATCGCACAGGAAATCGGGGCCTTCGAGAGCGCCACCTACGAAAACATGGGGTCCCATGGGGTCCGCCTGACGGAGATCGGCGTCCCTGCATAACCGCGCCGCGTCCCGGAAATCATTTTATCGAAACCACGCATGGATATACCGCTTTACTGGACAGCGATCGTGGCGTTCGTCGTGCTGAATCTGATGATGCTCTCGGCGTCCGTGCTTGTGTACGCCGAGCGTAAGGTGTCGGGGTACATTCAGCTCCGCCCCGGTCCCGACCGCGTGGGGCCGCTTGGATTCCTGCAGCCATTCGCCGACGTGCTCAAACTGCTTTTCAAGGAAGATATCCGCCCCTTTTCGGCGAATCCGTTTATCCATTCGCTGGCTCCGGTGCTCATGGTGATCGTGGCCATGTCCGTACCTGCCGTGATTCCCTTTGCCCGCGGCGTGGTGATCGCCGACGTCGGGCCGGGCGTCCTGGTCATTCTTGCGCTTACGTCCATCAGCGTGTACGGCATTACCCTCGCAGGCTGGAGTTCGAACAGCAAATATTCCCTGCTCGGCGGGCTGCGCTCGGCGGCGCAGATGATTTCGTACGAATTGACAATGGGGCTCGCGGTGGTGTCCGTGATTTTGCTGGCGGGGACGCTCAATGTCACCGGCATCGTGGAGGATCAGGCCGGAGGATGGGCCATTCTGGGCTGGAATGTGTTCCGCAACCCGATCGGGGCGATCCTGTTCGTAGTGACGGCGTTCGCCGAAACGAACCGCGCGCCGTTCGATTTGCCGGAGGCGGAACAGGAACTTGTCGGCGGGTATCACACAGAGTACAGCGGCATGAAATTCGGCATGTTTTTTCTGGCCGAATACGTCAACTGGTGGGTGGCGTCCTTTGTCATCGTGACCCTCTTTTTCGGGGGATATCTGGTGCCGTTCGAACCCTTGCTGGTGCAGGCGTTTCCGGAACTGGCCGGAAGCATCCTGCTCGGGGCGCTTCAGGTACTGTCCCTGCTGGCCAAGACGGCGTTCTTCGCCTTCCTGTTCATCTGGGTGCGGTGGACGTTGCCCCGGTTCAAATACAATCAGCTCATGCAGCTGGGCTGGAAGGTTTTGCTCCCGATCGGCCTGGCGAATGTCGTGCTCATCGCGCTTGGCATGATCGTTTTCGACCTGTTTTCTTGATTCTGTCCGCCTCCATTATCGCCTCGGATGCTGCGCGCCTCGGCGCGCAGGCGCGGGAAGCACTCGCTTCCGGCGTGGACTGGCTCCATATTGATGTGATGGATGGGCGTTTCGCGCCGAACATTACCGTAGGGCCGTTCGTGGTGGAGGCGCTGCGCCCGCTGGCGGACGAAACCGGGGCCAAGCTGGATGTGCACCTGATGATCGAAGAGCCGCTCCGGTACGTAGACGATTTCATTACGGCGGGCGCCGACCTCGTTACGGTGCATGTGGAAACGTGTACGCACCTGCATCGCGTCCTGGCGCATATTCGCGCGCGCAACGTCCTCGCGGGCGTCACCCTGAACCCCGCAACGCCGCTCGCCGCGGTCGCAGAAGCGCTCCCTAATGTAGATATGGCGCTGGTTATGTCGGTCGATCCCGGCTTCAGCGGGCAGAAATACATCCCCGAATCGACGGATAAGATTCGCCTGCTCAGGGGCATGCTGGATCGCATAGGGTCCTCCGCCTGGCTGCAGGTGGACGGCGGCGTCTACGCGGGCAATATCCGCGAGGTGGTACAGGCCGGAGCCACCGTGGTCGTGGCGGGCAAGGCCGTATTCGGCGGCGCGTCCATAGCCGACAATGTGCAGGCGCTTCGGAAGGCGGCTGCTCCTGAAGCCTGACCGCATGTTTGCCGAGGTGGCGTTCCCCCTTCCGTTGCCGCAGCCTTTCATATACCGCGTTCCGACAGGGATGCGCGGCGTCGCCGTCGGGTGCCGGGTGCTTGCTCCATTGGGTCCGCGTCGCATGATCGGCGTCGTGACCGCCCTCCGCGAGGAAGCGCCCGCCCTCAAACGCATCAAGGATGTGCTGGAAGCGCTGGACGCCGTGCCGTCGGTTTCCGCCGAGCTGCTCGATCTGGTCCAGTGGATGGCGGAGTACTACGTATGTTCCTGGGGAGAAGTGTTTCGCGTCATGATGCCGGCGGGGATGCTTTCGGGAAATCCGGCCAAGGTCCGGACGGAACGCCGCGTCCGCTTTGCTCCGGCCTGGCGGCGCCTCGATGCGGAGGCGACAAACGAGGCCGCAGAGGCGTTGCGCAGCGAATTGCGCGGCCCCCGGCAACGAGCGGTCATCGACGCCCTCGCCGACTATCTGGCCGAGGGCTTGCCGGAACCCCGCCAGGCCGACGTGCTTGCCCGGGCGGGCGCAACGACATCCACCATCCAGTCGCTGGTGCGACGCGGGGCGCTTGAGGTGGTGGAGGCCGAAGTCATCCGGGACGGAATACTGGATGCGGACACGTCCGGGACGTTTCCGGACCGAACGTTGCACCCGGATCAGGCCGCCGCGTTGCGGGCGGTTTCGGAATGCATCGAGGCCCGCCGCTTTCGTACGTTTCTGCTGCACGGCGTCACGGGCAGCGGCAAGACGGAGGTATACATAGAAGCCCTGAAACAAACGATTCGCCAGGGCCGCACAGGCATTGTACTCGTGCCCGAGATTGCGCTCACCCCCCAGATCGTGCGGCGTTTCCGGGCGCATTTCGGAAACCGCGTCGCCGTATTGCATTCCGGCATGAGCGCCGGCGAACGGTTCGACACCTGGCGGCTCTTGCGGGCGGGCCGGTTCGCCGCCGTCGTCGGACCGCGCTCCGCGGTGCTCGCGCCCCTGCCAAACCTCGGATTGCTGGTGGTGGACGAAGAGCATGGGCAGTCCTACAAGCAGCAAAACCCGGCGCCGCGCTATCATGCCCGCGACGTAGCCGTCATGCGGGCGCGCATGAACGACGCCGTGTGCCTGCTCGGATCGGCCACGCCCAGCCTGGAAAGCCATTACAATGCGCAATCCGGGAAATACGCCTTGTTGTCGTTGCCCGAACGGGCGCCGCGCAAAGCAGGCCAAGCGGTTTCCTTGCCGGACGTGCGCATTATAGACCTGCGCGGCGCCCCCTCGACCACCTCGCTGTCCCCCTGGCTTGCGGACGCCATCGGGAAGCGGCTTGCCCGTTCCGAACAAGTTATCCTGCTGCAAAACCGGCGCGGCTACGCCCCCATACCCGAATGCACGCGGTGCGGCTGGTCGCCAGAGTGCAAGAATTGTTCGATCACGATGGTTTTTCACAAGAGCGGCCATCGGTTGCGGTGCCATTACTGCGGGCGCGCCGAGCCGTTTCTCGCACGCTGCGCGCATTGCGGGGAAACAGCGATGGAAGTGTTTGGCGCAGGCACGCAGCGCGTGGAGGAAGAGCTGGAAGCGCGTTTCCCGGAAGCGCGTATCGTGCGTATGGACCTGGACACCGTCTCCGCGAAAGATGCGCACGAAGTGCTGCTCCGGCGCTTCGAGAGCGGCCAGGCAGATATTCTTGTGGGAACGCAAATGGTCGCCAAAGGCTTCGATTTCGAGCGCGTCACGCTGGTTGGGGTGATTACTGCCGATATTGGGTTGCTGTTGCCCGATTTTCGGGCCGAAGAACGCGCCTTTCAATTGCTTTCGCAGGTGGCCGGACGCGCCGGACGCGCCTCGCTGCCGGGCGAAGTGGTTATTCAGACGCGGAACCCCGACCGCCCCGTGCTGCGCTACGCCCGCGATCACGACTACGCAACATTCGCCGCACGGGAGCTGGCGGAACGCCGGGCGCTTGGGTACCCGCCGTTCGGGCGGATGGCGGGCATTGCGTTCCGGGGGCCTCGGGCCGGGGATGTCGCTGCGCTGGCCCGCCGGTGGACGGACGCCCTCCGGCAAGCCATGCCCGCCGCCCAGATACTGGGACCGGAAGAAGCCTTCGTACGCCGGGTAAAAAAGCAATACCGGTATCATTCCATTGCGAAATGCCCGCGCGCGGGCCGCATGGACCTGCAAAAAGCCTTGCGGGCGGTGGAGAACCGCATGGATTCGCTTCCAAACGGGTGCCGCGTAAACATCGACATAGACCCGGTTGGCTTTTTTTAACGGGGCATGGCGCCTGGCAGGCATTTTTGGCGGAACCCGAACGGTCCATACGGGTACCTTGGCGAGGGCAAGTTCCGCACGGTCTGCTCCCTGTGAATTCTGTCAGGGCCGGAAGGCAGCAGCAGTAAGCAGGTCGAAGCGATGCGATGCGGGTCGCTTGCCCCTCTTTTTTTGATCCCGCCGCTCGACGCAATCCCACTTATGCCCGTATACGAAACGTTGTTGCCGCTGGCGCAGGCCACCGGAGGTCAGAATCCGTTGACCATGTTCGTCCCGCTGGTTCTGATCTTTGTCGTGTTCTACTTTTTCATTATCCGGCCGCAGCGCAAAAAAGACGCAGAGCGCAAACAGATGATCGCCGCCGTCCGGAAAGGAGACAAGATCATCACCGTGGGCGGCGTGCATGCCTCGGTGACGCAGGTAGACGATACGAGCGTGCTCGCGCAGGCGGATACGAACGTCAAGCTGCGCATCGAGAAAAGCGCTATCGCCGCCGTGGATACGAAGGGATAGCCGGTTTCGGCGAAGGGCGAAGCCGGTTGTTTCCGATCGGTTTTGCGCCGACGTTGCGCGGTATTTGGGGCCAAGCGACCCAGGCCAGGCGACCCGAGCCAGGCGACCGTACGATACGTTATGGGAAAGACGCCGGACACGAACGGAACGAAACGCGCTTTCGACACGGTCGAAGACGCCGTTCGAGCGTTGGCTGCGGGGCGGCTCGTCATCGTAGTGGATGACGAGGACCGCGAAAACGAGGGGGATTTCATAGGGGCGGCGGACAAGATTACGCCCGAAACCGTCAACTTCATGGCGACGCACGGCCGGGGGCTTATTTGTGCGGCGCTTACCCGGGAGCGGGCGGCGGCCCTCGACCTGGACATGATGGTGGATGGCAACACCTCGCTCTACAACACGCCGTTTACCGTATCCGTCGATTGCAAAACCGGGGTCACCACGGGTATTTCGGCGCCGGACCGCGCCCGGACCTTCCGCGCCCTCGCCAACCCGAAGAGTTCGCCGGCGGATTTTGCGCGTCCGGGCCATGTGTTTCCCCTTCGCGCCCAGGACGGCGGCGTGTTGCGGCGCGCCGGACATACCGAGGCCGCCGTGGACCTGGCCCGCATGGCCGGCTCCGCGCCGGTAGGCGCCCTGGTGGAAATCATGACCGAAGACGGCATGATGGCGCGTACGCCGGACCTGCTGGACATGGCGAACCGGTTCGGCCTGCGCATTATCACGATCAAGGACCTCATTGCGCACCGCATGATGACGGAATGTCTCGTGCGGCGCGTGGTGGATGTGGATTTGCCCACCCTGTACGGGGATTTCCAGCTGATCGCGTATCAGGATACGATCAACGAGGAAGCGCATCTGGCGCTGGTCAAGGGAACCTGGTCGGAAGACGAACCCGTGCTCACGCGCGTCCACTCGCAGTGCGTCACAGGAGACATTTTCGGGTCGAGGCGGTGCGATTGCGGGGAGCAACTGGCCATGGCGATGCAGCAAGTGGACGCTGAGGGGCGCGGCGTGGTGTTGTATATGAAACAGGAAGGACGAGGCATCGGCCTGCTGAACAAGCTGCGCGCCTACAAACTGCAACAGGAGAAAGGGCTGGATACGGTGGACGCCAACGAAGCGCTCGGATTTCGGATGGATCACCGCGATTACGGCGTCGGGTGCCAGATTTTACGCGATCTGGGGATTCGCAAGCTCCGCCTCATGACGAACAATCCGACCAAACGCGTGGGGCTTGCCGGCTACGGGCTGGAAATCGTGGAACGCTGTCCCATAGAGACCTCCCCGAACACGGCGAACCATCATTATCTCAAAACCAAGCGGGATCGCATGGGGCACCTGATTCTGGGGAACTCGGACGAGCACGACGCCGCCATGCTCCGCAAGGTGCTGTAAGGATACGCCGCGCTTTGCGGCATCGTCCACATGTCCTGCAGTACGTCACCGGGACGTCATATCCCGGTACAGCTGCTCGACCTTGCGGCGCAGTTGCGCTGGATCGCCGTCGTTTTCAAGGACGCGGTCGGCGCGGCGGCGCAAGGCGGACGGATCGGCCTGATGCGCCATTCTGGCGGTTACGTCTTCGCGCGCAACGCCGTCTCGTGTACACACCCGCTCGATGCGCGCCTCCTCGGGAGCGTCCACAACGACCACCGCATCCAGATTCCGCTCCGCACCCGCCTCAAAAATCAGGGCGGCCTCTTTTACCATAAGCGATACGTGCTCGCGCGCGGCCTGTTGCGCCGCCTCCTCGAACCGGCGCAACGTCCGCGGATGAATCAACGCATTCAACCCCTCGAGCAAGGCCTTGTCGGCAAACGCGAGGCGGGCCAGCACGCGGCGGTTCGGGGCGCCGTCCGGCAGGTAGCTGTCCGGGCCGAACAAATCGATGACGCCCTCGCGCACCGAGGCGTCTTCCGCGAGCAGGCGTTTCGCTTCGTCGTCGGCGTAGAACACCCGCGCGCCGAGTTCTTCAAGGATGCGGCACACGGTTGTTTTGCCGCTCCCGATGCCGCCCGTAACGCCGAGTCGTTTCATGGCTTCAGGGTATCCCCGGGATAGTTGATGGTTACAAGCGCCAGGAAGCTACCATGGAAATATTCGGGATGATTTTCCGATCCCCGGACCATGCCGCCTGCCGGATATCATCGGCCCGCGCTTCCGGAAGCGCCCCGTAGAGGCGCCGCCGGATATGTTGCACATTGAGCCAACCGTTCAACCGGAGCGACGACCGGTTCGGCATAGGCCAGGAGATCGAACAAATAGGACCCACTTGCTCAATGATGGTTCGCCCCGGACGCGTAATGCTTGCCGTAACCGGCGTTCCGGCAGCGGTCAGCGGGCGCGTTCCGTCTTCGTTGCGAATAGCGTACCGTACCGTGGCCGCCCGCTCGAAGTCGGTCCGAATAAAGAGGCGCACGCCCACGGAGGCCGTGACGCCCTTTTCCGTACGCACTTGCAGGCGTACGCGCGCGCTGTAGGTGCGCAACGTATCGAACGGAACTTCTGCAAAACGATCCCACGCGAGGGTGCCCAGGCGCAAGTCGCTGAAACTGCCGTCCGCATACAGGGCGGGTCCGCTTCTGAACCGATGCTCTGCATCCAGTTCGTACCGCAGTTCTCTCGCCGATTGATCGATGGCCCTTCGACCAGGCAGCACAAAATCGTGCACGGTGTACGTGGCGCGGATTTCTGTGCCCATACGCAGCCGGGTGCGGGTGGACGGCGTCCAGGCAAAGGAGGGCCGCAGGCGCAGGGAACGACGCACATTGTTCTCCACGGAACGACTGGCGTTCAGGTAGACGGTGTGATACCAGGTGCCCAGCAAACGCAGATCGGTGCTTACCCTGCGATTTATCGCCACGCGCATGCCCATTTCGCCGGTGTGATACACCTCGTCCCGGTCGTCCAGATTCGCTTCGGGGGTGTCGTGCCGAAGGATGCTGCTGCCGCCGTCGAGGGTCACCGTAAGGCGTCCGAGCCCGGCCCGCCCCCGGGCATGCAGCGCAAACAATCCCTGGTCGTAATCCGCTTGCTGGAGCAGATTGGCTTTTTGCGCCACCTGCGCCTGGGGCAAATCCTCCCGGTTCGTCAGGTTCCGTCGTTCTGTTTCGGCGCCGGTGCGGACCGAAAGGTTCGCCATGAAGCGCCCTGCGTTCTGCGCGCCGTACCCAATGCCGAGTTGTCCATCCACCACGCGCCGGTTGAACGCCGTATCGAAGAAAATGGTGTTTTCGGGTGCGCCCAGCGTACGAATCCGCCGCTGGTTCGTCCCGACGTCCAGGCGCCCGGTGAGCCGTATGGATCGGTAAATCGGGGCCTCCACCTCCATGCCGACCTCCAACGTATCCCCCGCGGTGGCTTCCACCGTTTCCGAAACGCGGTCTTCTGTGGTTCTGTTCAGAAACGAGACCGCCTGATAGGCGTCGCGGCGATAATTGCTGTACCGGACATCCGTTGCGATGCGCACATGTTCGAACGCACGGATCGCATGGCCTCGCATCTGCAAAGCCCGTCCCCGTCGCGGATCGATGAACTGTTGCGCCGCATCCCCCGCCACCTCAAGTCGATAGGCGTCCGCGTGCTCGGGAGACCAGGTTACGCCGAGGGCGTACGCCGGGCCGATATCCATGCGCAGCGGCGGTTCGGCGCCGCCGTCCCCAATGCCGGGCCGACGATCCCACGCCAGTCCGACCGCCGGCTCAATGCGAAGGCTTCTGCGCGGCTGAAAAAGCGCCCCGGAGTACACTTCCTGCGAAAATACGCGGCTTTGCGTGTACCAATGGGAACGTCCTCGAGTCCGCGACGCCCAGCGCGTTCCCAAAGGACGGTCGATGCGCCAGCGCAGAATATTTTCGTCCCGAAAACTGAGCCGGTCCCCGAAAAGCACGAACGCATCCGACCGAAACCGGTTGTCAAGCGTGGCGCGCCATTTCCCGACTTGTTGGGAAAGCAGGGTCCTTGCGGTCCAGCGATACCGGTTGATTTCCCGCTCGAAACCGGTTTCTATCCGGGGTCCTTCGCGGGCGGCCTCAAGCCCGGTTTGTTCCGGGGCCGGGGCCTGCGCCCGGACCGTCGCCACGCCGAGCAGGGCCAAGAGCCCCGCGCATACGATCCGACCAGCGCCCGCGCCGAAAGAAATTCGAAGAAATGCGCACATGGCAAGGCCTTGGGATGCAGCAACGGAGACACTGGACAGACATGGAGCAGGCACGGCCAAGGCATGTGCTTGCGCGTCCCCGAAAAAGGGGCGCGAGCGGCAAGGTCACCCCGGCGGCCAGCCCAGCGATCGTCCGCCGAGCAGGTGCAGGTGGATATGATCCACCGTTTGTCCGGCAGCCGGTCCGCAATTGAACACCGTTCGGTACCCTTCCGCCAGGCCTTCTTCCGCCGCCAGCTTCCGCGCCACGGTGAACAGGCGTCCGACCAGCTGTTCATCCGCTTCGGTGAGGTCGTTCAACGAGGGAATGGGCTTCCGGGGGACGATCAGGATATGTACGGGCGCCTGCGGGGCGATATCCCGGAAGGCGAAACATTGTTCGTCTTCATACGCCATGTCGGACGGAATGTCTCCATCCGCAATTTTCTGAAACAGCGTTCTGACGTCGGCCATAGTGCGCGAAAAATCCGGTCGCCCGGAAGAGCTGGTGCGAGAGGATGCCTGTGTAATGAATATAACGCATGATGAATATAACCGAACATTGGACAGACTTCAACGTAAAGGAACGGTTGGACGTGCGTTTCGCCCTGTCCGACCGTTGTTTTGATCTGCATGACGCCCTGTTTCCCATGGCGCGCGTTTACGTCACCCGTACCGTGCATTTTAACGCGGCGCACCGGCTGCACAATCCCGCAAAGTCCGACGCCTGGAATCGCCGCACGTACGGTCCGTGCAACAATCCGAACGGGCATGGACACAATTACGTGCTGGAAGTGACCGTGGCCGGCGAACCGGACGAGGACACGGGGTACGTGATCGACTTGTCCGACCTGAAGCGCATCGTTCAGGAAAAGGTCGTGGACAAGTGCGACCACGCCCATCTGAATATGGACGTGGAGTTCATGCAGGGCGTTTTGCCGTCCACCGAACGATTCGCCATAGCCATCTGGCGCGAACTGGAAAACGCCTTGCCGACCGGCGCATTGCATAAAATCCGGCTCGCAGAAACAAACAACAATTCGGTGGAATACTTCGGCGAGTAATCCGCGTTATTTCGATCCTGTCCCTGATGTAACGATGCCCGTGCACGCTTCGAACAAGCCGGAAACGGCGGAGGCCTCCGCCTCCGCAAGCGCGAACCCGGTTCCTGTCCGCTATCGACGACAGGACCTCTACGACGAGGCGACGACCGAGGCGCTGTCCCGGCATGTGGCGGAAATGCTTCCCTTCCTGAACGAAGACCCCGCCCGCGAGGGCCTGGTCAAAACTCCGCTGCGCGTGGCCCGGTCGCTCCAGTTTCTTACGAAAGGGTACGGGATGGACCCGGAAGCCATTCTGAATTCCGCGCTGTTCCACGAGGATTACAGCGAAATGATTCTGGTGAAGGATATCGAGATATTTTCCTTGTGCGAACATCATATGCTCCCCTTCCACGGACGCGCCCATGTGGCCTACATTCCAGACGGAAAGATTGTGGGGCTGAGCAAAATTCCGCGCGTGGTAGACGTGTTCGCGCGCCGCCTGCAGGTGCAGGAACGGCTGACCTTGCAGATACGGGATGTGCTGTCCGACGTGCTGAAACCGCTGGGCGTCGCGGTCGTGATCGAGGCGATTCATTTGTGCATGATGATGCGGGGCGCCGAGAAACAAAATACGGTTACGACCACCAGCGCCATGAGCGGCGAATTCATGAACTCGCCCACGCGCGCAGAATTCATGCGGTTGATCCAAAAATCCTGACGGCGCGCCGCCGGGGACCTCAAGACGCATCCAGAAACGCTACGCCCTGTTCCATGCCAACGATACTGATAACCGGAGCAAGCCAGGGGATTGGCCGCGCCGTCGCCGAGGCGTTCGCCACGGTGCCCGACGCCCGCCTCGCCCTCGTGGCGCGGAGCGAAGAACGCTTGCGCGAAACGTGCGACCTGGCCCGCGGGCGGGGCGCGGAAGCCCATGCGTTTCCGTGCGACGTAGCGAACGAAGCCGCCGTGGAAGAGATGGCGCGCGCCGTATGCGCCTCGTTGGGCGCGCCGGACGTGCTCGTGAACAATGCGGGGATGTTCGAGACGGGTCCTCTGGTCGATATCACGGTCGCAGACTTTGAACGCCAGGTAACGGTAAACCTGACCAGCGCGTTTATGGTTACCCGGGGGGTGCTTCGGGAGATGCTGAACCGGGGCAGTGGACATATTTTTTATATGGCGTCCGTGGCGTCGTTGCGCGCATATCCCGGTGCGGTGGCCTATTGCGCCGCCAAACACGGCGTGCTGGGCCTGGCCCGCGCCCTGCGGGAAGAAACGCGCACGCACGGGTTGCGCGTTACGGCGGTATTGCCGGGCGCTACCTGGACGCCCAGCTGGCATGGAAGCAACGTACCCCCGGAACGGATTATGCCTCCGGAAGACGTCGCCCGGGCCATCCTGGACGTATGGCGCCTGAGCGACCGCACCGTCGTGGAAGAATTGCTGCTCCGTCCGCAGGAAGGAGACGTTTAGGATACGCTGATCAAAACCACGTCGCGCAGCGCGTCATATTCGTGCGTACAGGACCCTTTCTCATGCGCCGCAAGTACCTCATTGCGTCCGCTGCGCTCGCAGCAGGCATGCTGGCGGCGTGCGGCGCGGTCGCATGGATCGCCTTTGCGCCGAACACGCCCGATTTTGAGGGGCGCCGCGCGGTGCACCTTCCACCCGATTCCCGGTTCGAGGCCACCGTCGATTCGCTCAACGCCCGCGGCGTACTCCGGCGCTCCGGCGCGTTTCGCTTCATGGCGCGCGCGACGGGCTGGGGCGATCAGATCAAGGCAGGGCATTACGTTTTCACCGCAGGCGCATCCAACCATGATATACTGAGCGCGTTGCGGCGTGGATTGCAGGAGCCGGTGCGCCTGACGATACCGCCCGGGGTACGCCCCGAGGTAGCCTCCGCGGTGGCCGCCCGGAACATGTTTTTTACGCCCGAGGATTTCGCCGCCGCGCTTGCCGATACGCAACTCGCCGCCTCGCTGAACGCCGACATCGACGCGGTCTTCGGCTACATCCTGCCGGAAACATACCATATCTACTGGCTTGCCAGCGCCGAACGCGCCGTGCGCACCATCGCCGAAACGTTCGATGCGTTCTACGAGCGCGAACTGCGGGCCGGAGCGGACAGCCTCGGTATGTCCAGGCAGGATGTGGCGACCCTCGCCAGCATTATCGAATGGGAGGCCCTGCTCGACGAGGAAAAACCCATGATATCGGGGGTGTATCACAACCGCTTGCGCATTGGCATGAAGCTGGACGCCGACCCCACCATACAGTACATCGTCTTGCAACAGGAAGGGAGCAAGCGGCGCCTGCTCTACCGCGATTACCGCATTCCGCACCCGTTCAACACCTACCTGCATGCAGGCTTGCCGCCGGCGCCGCTAAACAACCCATCGCCTTCGTCACTGCGCGCCGCCGTCCGCCCCGCCCACCATGATTTTCTTTACTTCGTAGCGACGGGGGACGGCACGCACCATTTCAGCAAAACGCTTGCGGAACACCTGCGGGCCGCGCGGCGCTACCATGCGCTCATGCGGCAACGCCGCGCCGCACAGGGAGGGAATGGGTAAGAAACCTGTAGAGAATTTGCACGAAAGTTCGGCGAAAATCCATGCTAAAATGGGTGCTGGCGTTCAGAATCTTGAACAGCTCCTGGAGAAATAGCCGAATTCCGTAAATCCGCAGCCTTACCCCGATCTGGAGCGCGAGAGACGGCGGCGATTCACCAAAATTGAGCACGCCGCACTCCCAAAGCGTCTCGATCGCGTAGCCCGCGTCCTGGGCGTTCAGCCGGGCGCTGAACGAGTAATCCGCGCGTGCAAGCGGCTACCTTACGGTCCCAGGCGCTCCACCTGCCACGCTCCCGCCTCGTCCAGGCGGTACGCCACACGGTCATGCAAGCGGTTCAGACGACCTTGCCAGAATTCCAGGGCATGGGGTCGCAAAAGGTATCCGCCCCACTGTTCGGGACACGGCACGTCGCGCCCTTCGTATTCCTTCCGCGCCGCCGCCATGGCCGCCAGCAGCGCCGCCCGATCCGCCAGCGGACGACTTTGCACAGAAACCACCGCCGCCAATTGGCTCTCCCTCGGCCTGGACGCAAAATACGCCGCCGACGCAGCCCGCTCCATCCGCTCCGTCCGCCCCTCGACACGCACCTGCCGATCCAGTTCATCCCACCAGAACGTCAACGAAGCCCACGGATTGTGCGCCAGGTCGCACGCCTTGCGGCTGCCGTAATTCGTGTAGAAAACGAAGCCGCGCCGGTCGAACCCTTTCAACAGCACGATCCGTCCGGAAGGGCGGCCCCGGGCGTCGACCGTGCCCAGCGCCATGGCGTTCGGATCGCGCGCCTTGTCTTGCATGGCCTGCACCGCTTCCTCGAACCAGGTCCCGAACAACGCCATCGGATCGTCGCCAACCGCATCGAAGTCGCGGCCCCGGTAGTCTCGTCTCAGCCTGCTTGCATCCATCGTGTCTGTTTGGGGATACTGTCTGTTTTTGGATAATTGGACCGTCAAACCCGGATCCCTGTCCGCCTCAAACGTTTAACCTCGTATTGAACGTCCATATTGAACGTCCGGTTGGACAATAGGAGCCCCTCCCCTTGCTTGCGCTCCGCAAACGCCCGCCCCATGTCCTCCGGCCATGCTGCATACCGTATCCGCCACGCCCGGAACAGGGCAGGCTCCGCCCGATGCGTTTTCCTTATTTGCTGGCCCGTCGCTTCGTTGCAGGAGAATCCTTCGAGGAAGCGCTTCCCGTGATTCGGACCCTGAACCAGAAGGGGCTGACCGTCACCCTGGACCTCTTGGGCGAACACGTCACCCGGCGAAAGGTTGCCGAAACAAGCCGGGACGCCTACATACGCCTCGTGCGCATTATCGCCAAAGAACGGGAACGGCGGGCCATGCAGGCCGGCATCTCCATCAAACTCTCGATGATCGGGCAAAAAATCGACGAAGACTATTGTCTGAAAAACCTCCACAGGCTGCTTGAAGCGGCCAAGGCGTGCGACGTATTCGTCCGGTTGGACATGGAAGGCAGCGACATGACCGCATCCACGCTATCCCTCTTCGAGGAAGCATTTCCCCGATACCCGGACCATGTGGGGATCGTGCTGCAAGCATACCTGAAACGCACGGAACGCGATGTGGAGCGCATGTGCGCGCGAAAAGCGCGCGTCCGGTTGTGCAAGGGCGCCTACAAGGAACCCGCGGATATAGCCTGGCAGCCTATGTACGTCATCCGCGAACGGTTCATGGCCTGCGTGCAAGAACTCATGGCGCACGGGCGGTATCCAGGCGTCGCCACGCACGACGACCAGCTGATTTCCGCCACGAAAATCTTTGCGGCGAATCAGGGGATAGGCCGGGACCGGTTCGAGTTCCAGATGCTCTATGGCATACGGCCGCAGACCCAGGAACAGCTTGTCCGCGAAAGGTACAGGATGCGGGTCTATGTGCCCTTCGGCACGCAATGGGCGCCCTATTTCGCCCGGCGGCTACGCGAACGGAAAGAAAACGTGTGGTTCGTGCTTCGGAATCTTGTGCGGGCATAAGCAAGGCCCCGGTGCGCGAGACCTGCCGCGCTGCGGCGCCATCCGCGCCCGCGCACGCCTCTCAGCCTCTGCATTGCCTACAAGCTGCCGCTACGCTTTGCGAACGTTCCCAACATATCCTGACCAACATATTCTGAAAAAACGCCCGGAGCAAAACCGGGGCCGATCAGCGAATCCGCAACCGCTGGCCCACATTGATATCGTCGGACGACAACCTGTTCAGGGCCTTGATCTCGTCCATGCGCACGTCATACTTCCGGGAAATGGTCCAAAGGCTTTCGCCGCGCGCCACGGTGTGATAGGTGGGCCCCTCCGTACCGCCTCCGGGCAACCCGGGCAATGCGTCTCGTTCGAGCGCCCCGGCTTCTCCATCCGCTGGCGACGCATCCGCGGCATTTCCGAAACGTCCGGAAGCGTCCGCAAGCGCCGCCGGTCTTTTCTCTGTAGACGTAAGTTCGTCCGCAACGGACGCTACGCCCGATACGCCCGCCGCCACGGCGGCCGCCTGCTCGCGTTGCGCCCAGGTCTCCACATGTCCGCGCAAAATCACATGTCCGCCCGCCGCCTCCGGGTCGAACCGGTGCGCCCGCAAACTGCGCGTACCCGCCAGCGCCAGCTGCACCTTGGCGACCAGCGAAGCGTCGCGGATTTTCCCGGCGACCGACCCGCTCGCAGCGCTGTCTGGAGGCGAAAACGCTTCCGCCGGCGCCGCCATCGACTCCTCCGCGGAAACGGCCTCTTCAACACCCGCAATATCCGCAATATCCGTAGGCGGCGCATGTTCTTCGGGCGGCGACCCGCCCGCACAGCCGGACCAGGCCAGAAACAACCACGCCCCGACGCACAGCAACGCCGGGAGAAACCCTTTCCGGACTATCGAATGTGCTCGCATCCAGGGCGTCGTACGCATGACGCTTATGCACCCTCGCTATGCTCTGCAAGCCAGCGTTCGGCATCGATGGCCGCCATGCATCCTGTGCCGGCCGCCGTGACCGCTTGCCTGTACACATGATCCTGCGCGTCGCCGCAGGCAAACACGCCGGGAATATTCGTATAGGTGGATTTGCCTTCCGTCAAAATATACCCCTGCGAATCCATATCGAGCCATCCCTGGAAGACCTGCGTGTTGGGCGTATGCCCGATGGCCACGAAAAACCCGCTCACGGCCAGTTCGGAAACCGCGTCCGTTTCCCGGTTGCGCAAGACAAGCCCCGTCACCTCCTCGTCGCCCAGCACATCCTCCACCACGGCGTTCCAGATGAATTCGATCTTTTCGTTGGCGAAGGCCCGGTCCTGCATGATCTTCGAAGCGCGCAGGGCGTCGCGCCGATGAATGACATACACTTTCGTCGCAAAACGGGTCAAGAACATGGCCTCTTCCATCGCGGAATCGCCCCCGCCGGCAACCGCCACCGGCACATTCCGAAAAAACGCCCCGTCGCAGGTCGCGCAGGCGGACACGCCGCGCCCCAGCAGGCGTTTCTCGTTGTCGAGGCCCAGATACCGGGCCGAAGCGCCCGTAGACACAATCACCGTGTTCGCCAGCACAGGCGTTTCGCCATCCACAAGCAACCGAAACGGGCGCACCGAAAAATCCACTGCATTCACCGTACCGTACCGAAGATCGGCGCCGAACCGGGCGGCTTGTCCATCGAACAGGCCCATCATGTCCGGCCCCAGCACGCCCTCGGGAAATCCCGGATAATTTTCCACGTCCGTCGTGGTCATCAACTGCCCGCCAGGCTCCGGCCCCCGAAACACCACCGGCTCCAGGTTCGCGCGCGCCGCGTACAGGGCCGCCGTGAACCCGGCAGGCCCTGTCCCGATAATCACAACGTTCCGGCGTTCCGCCGCGGAAAAATCAATCCCGTCGAAAGCGGACACATCCCGGGCAACGCGCTCAGTCATGGGAACATGCGATCGGCAGCGGCGAGAACATCGAAAACGGCGCCAACACGGTCAGGCCGCTTGCGCAACGAGGCTATCGAGCCGATCCGCCAGGTCCTTCTTGGAAGAAACCCCGACCAACTGATCCGCTACTTCCCCGTCCTTGAAAAACAGCAGGGTTGGAATCGACCGGACGCCGTACTGCATGGGGGTTTCCGGATTGTGGTCCACATCCATCTTGACCACTTTGGCGCGCCCGGCGAATTCTCCGGCGAGCTCCTCGACCGTCGGCGCAATCATGCGGCACGGCCCGCACCAGGCAGCCCAAAAATCCACGAGGACCGGTACGTCCGCCCCAAGCACCTCTTCTTTGAAATTGCTGTCCGTAACCGCCAGCGCGTTCTGCGTATTCATGATTTTCTCTGGAGAATGAAGCGACTTCAGGAATGCGTTCAGGGATGCAATGCGGAGGCGCATTGCAGAACATACAACAAAAAAGGAGCCGTACGGTTTCCTGTGCCGGCGCGTTTCGGCTACCGATTCATCGCGTCGGGAATCGTGCGTTCGTACGGGCGGCGAAGGACGTCCGCAGGCACATCAATCGCCCGTTCGCCATCCAGCCGAAGGGTCAGGTTGCCCGGACGGACCGTACCCAGCCGCGTCAGGCGCACCGGCCTTGCTTCGAGGGCGCGTTCGATCTCGCGGGTGCGCTCCGGCGCCGCGCTGAATACGATGCGGGATTGCGCCTCGCCAAACAAGACGGCATCCCGCCGCATGCCCGGCGCCGACAGATCGATTTCTGCGCCTGTCGCGCCCGCGTGCAGTACGCATTCGGCCAGGGCTACGGCCAGCCCGCCGTCGGAAACATCGTGCGCGCTACGCACCGCGCCCATCTTCACCAGGCGTCGCATCGCCGCCTGCACGGCCACCTCTTCTTCAAGCAGCATATACGGCGCGCCGCCGCGCACCAATCCATGCCGCTCCGCCAGATATTCGGAACCGCACAGGTCCTCCCGGTGCACCCAATCCGCCGGGCCAAGCAGCCAGACCGCATCGCCCGCCTCCCGAAACGGCGCCGTCACAATATCCGTCTCGATATTCTCCACGATACCCAGCATGCCGATCACCGGGGTAGGGAAGACCGCCCCGTCCGGGTTCTCGTTGTAGAAGGAGACATTGCCGCCGGTCACGGGCGTGCCGAAAGCCCGGCAGGCGTCGCCCATGCCTCCAACCGCCTCCATAAACGTCCAGTAGACTTCCGGCTTGTACGGATTCCCGAAATTCAGGCAGTTCGTGACCGCCACCGGCTTGCCTCCGGCGCATACCACGTTGCGGGCCGCCTCCGCCACCGCAATGCGTCCGCCCTGCCGCGGATCCAGATACACATACCGCCCATTGCAATCCGTTTTGACGGCCAGGCCCTTGTTTGTCCCCTTGATGCGCACCACCGCGGCGTCGCCGGGCCCCGGGCCCGCGAGGGTATTCGTCCGCACCATCGTATCGTACTGCTCGAACACCCAGCGTTTCGAGGCGATATTCGGAGAACCCAGCAAGTCCAGCAGCGCCGCCGAGGCGCCCGCCGCCGACACATCCGGTATGTCGGCAAGGTCCAGGCCCTTGTCGTCGAGGCGGGCCGGACGGCGCGTCTCCCGGCGATACACAGGCGCCCCGCCTCCCAGCACAAGATGGTCCGCTTCCACATCCGCAACCAGCGCGCCATGCCAGAAAATACGGACGCGGGGTTCGCGAATCACCTCGCCTATGCATTCCGCATGCAGGTCCCATTTTCGGAAAATGGCCTCGACGTCCTCCTCCCGACCCTGCTTGCACACAAGGAGCATCCGCTCCTGACTTTCCGAAAGCATGATTTCGTAGGGCGTCATACCCGTCTCGCGTTGCGGCGCCTTGTCCACATGCAATACCATGCCGCAACCGCCCTTCGCGCTCATTTCGCAGGAGGAGCAGGTAATCCCGGCGGCGCCCATATCCTGAATGCCCACGAGCGCGCCGCTCCCGATGGCCTCCAGCGTGGCTTCCAGCAACAATTTTTCGGTAAAGGGGTCGCCCACCTGTACGCTGGGCCGCCGCGCCTCGCTCCCTTCCGCAATCTCCTCGGAGGCGAACGTCGCGCCATGGATGCCGTCCCGTCCGGTAGAGGACCCCACGATATACACCGGATTCCCTACCCCCTCGGCAATAGCGGACGCCGTCTGGCCGATTTTCGCCACCCCCACGCTCATGGCGTTCACCAGCGGATTCCCTTCGTACGACGGATCGAAATACACCTCGCCCGCCACCGTGGGCACGCCAAAGGAATTGCCGTAGTCCCCAATGCCGCGCACCACGCCATCGAAGAGATACCGCACGCGGGGCGTATCCAGCGAACCGAAACGGAGGGAATTGAGCGAACAGATGGGCCGGGCGCCCATCGTGAAGATGTCCCGCTGGATGCCGCCCACGCCTGTAGCGGCCCCCTGATAGGGCTCCACAGCGGACGGGTGGTTGTGCGATTCGATTTTGAACGCCACCGCAAGGCCGTCCCCTATGTCCACCAGCCCGGCGTTTTCCTCTCCGGCTTCCGCCAGCAGCGCGTCCCCCTTGCGGGGCAGCGTTTTCAGCACGGCAATGGAATTTTTGTAGGAGCAGTGCTCGCTCCACATAACGGAATAAATGCCCAGCTCGACAAACGTTGGCGTACGCCCGAGTTTTTCGAGTATCCAGCCATATTCCTCGTCCGTCAATCCGTGATCCCGGGCCATTTCGAGGGTGACTTCCGGGGTTTCGAGCGCGTGATTCGGCTTTGTTTCCGCCATGCCTGCGTAAATAGAGGAACGTATCGGATGCATCTGTGCCAATATACCCCGCAGACGCCCGGTTTCATATGGAAAAATCGTTACTTTGACGTAGCGTTCGTTATTTTCTGATTCTGCGGTATACTGGTTAGTAGTGCAGAGTTATCCTGGCAGAATTGTCCTGGCAGAGTTATCCTGTATCGTGCGCACGGCCTATCGCCGGTATGCGAACAACCCCCGAACCCACCCGGCGCGACATGCTCAAGATCATCCCGAACATCCCGGTGACCAACCTCGAAGATTCCGTCGAGTTCTACCTTGATGTGCTCGGCTTCGAGATGGTCAAGATACGCGGGCGAGGCGCCATGACGCGGGCGCACCTGCGCCGGGGCGGCGCGGAAATTATTTTCCGTTCTTGCGACCCGGAGGCGCCGCTCCCGTTCCCCGACCCGTTCCTGGCGAACCAGATCATCCTGCACATTCAGGTAAACGACATCCTGGCCCTGTACGACCGCATCCGGGAAAACGGGGTGGATGTGGTGCAACCACTCGAACCCACACTGTTCGGAGCAGCCCGGTTCATGATCCGCGACCTCGACGGCCGCCTGATGTCCTTCGACCAGCCGGGGAGCGCGCAGGGGTAGTGGGCGCGGGCCTGACCAGGCTTACGCGGATACTTCCAAACCGTGTAATTTCAGGAGTTCGTCACGCAGTTCTATCGCCAGGACATCAAGAGGCGGGCTACCCGAGGAATGAATTGTAACTTTTTTTACCCTATTCCGATATTGCGTACTGTTTTACACAGTATAATGACCGTTATTTTTCTTACGAATCCTTTTCTGCACGAGATCGTACATGGTGTGTCTTGCATGAGAATGCCGTATCATTACATGCCACCGGGGGCATGTGAATAGCGCGGGCCCCCTCTTGATCCATCCCAATCCGAGGTTACTATGCAACCGCGAATCAAGGTCAACTTCCGAGTAGAAGAAGAGGAAGGCAAAGGATTCCACGCCTATTGCCCCGAAATCAAAGGCATCTACATTTTTTGTGAGACGGAGGCGGAACTTCTCCCTGCTATCCATGAATCCGTTAATGCATACCTGGAAATGAGCCGGAAACATGGAGACCCCATACCGTCTGCTATCGTAGTTCCCGAAGAGACGCCAGAGCAGGTTATTCTACCCGGCCCTGAGGCAGAATGGGAGCCCCGTGCCCTGAAAGAATTAGATGCCGTATTCGCATGAGCACCTATCCACCAGACGTATGGCGCCAACTGAGGGGTAAGACCGTACAAGAAATCGTCAAGGCACTCGAAAAGGACGGTTATGAACTGGAAATAAGCAGGGGTGCTACGCAAGCATATCGCCATCCAAGCAAACCGGGAGCACGCAGAGTGGTTTTGCATATACACCCTAAAGGCGAGAAAGGGCCCCATACAATCAAGTACCTACTGAATCAAATTGACTGGACGGTGGAAGACATGGTCCGGCTCAAATTGATTAAAGGGAAGGCTTTTCGTAAGAAATGAGAACCTTTGGGGCAAGGCAGGTCAGGCGATCAGGTCGGCTTCCTTCAGTCGCCTGCAGTCAGGCCCCGCATGATGGCCGCCATCTGGTCAATGGTGTTCAGAATCCGGATGTTATGCAGACCCATGAACTCATTCAAATACCGGTTAAGGTGTCGCGCCGCCTCCGTGAACGATATGGAGCGATATTTCGCGCCCGCGTTCATTCATCATACATACCCCCTTTACGACATTCCCGCGTCATTGACTTGGAAACAAGCACCGCAGGACGTGCAATTACACCGGAGAATGTCGATACAGTGCTTCCAAGGGCGAAAAGAACCTGTTTCTATCGCGCCCGCTTTTTTGCAGTCCGGGCAGGTGGGATACTTTATGCCCATTGCGTTGCCTTGTGAATCGACGGGGGCTGCCGCGACAATGGGGCAGCGAACATCCGTCGAACGTGTAGCCGGTATATATCCACCGCCGGAAATGTCTTTTATTCCGGTTTTGTATTGTCGGCTATCGGGGCCAGTGCGGCGATAAATCGTCCATCGGACAAGGAATCCTATCGTATCGCCGGGACATACCCGATCAAGGGCAGCAACCGCTTCCCACGCTTTCACCGCATCTTCCCACCTCGACGCTTTTTCAATGCGGTTCATTTCAGCGCAACTCGCAGCACGAAATCGTGCTTCGGTAGCCCATTTCCGCGCTGCCCTCTCATTCCGCTGCGCTTCTGCCGCATATTGGCGCACATCCCAAATGTGTTCCCGCCTTGTATCGCTTGGCCAAGGCACCCGGCCAAGAGACCATCTCACCTCATCCCATGCCTTGGCCACCGCATCTTGTATTTTATTCATTGCCAGAAATGGGCCGATAAACTCGGACAGGTCTTTTATCTGTAGGATTGCGTTGGATCATACCGGGCCATACCGCCTCCGGCAGCGGCCTTCGCCAGTAATATACGTCGGCGGGTGTCATATTTCAAGGCCCTAATACGGGCGTTCTTCGTTGAAGTAACAGAGCGAATTATACATTTAACTTGACAAATCCGATTCCGGTTCGTATCCTGGGGAACCCAACATAACGGAAATCCACAAGAAACGCAACCCCCATGGAACCTAATACACCTCTGTCAAGTCAAAATCCAGGCCTCCAGGCCTCCAGGCCTCCAGGCCTCCAGGCCTCCAGGCCTCCAGGCCTCCAGGCCTCCAGGCCTCCAGGCCTCCAGGCCGAACTGGTCGAATAGGACCCTTTTCCACGGAGACAACCTGTCCTTCATGCGGGCGATGAACTCCGAATCGGTGGACCTCATCGCCACCGATCCACCGTTCAACAAGGGCAAGGACTTCCACGCCACCCCCGACAGCCTCGCCAAAGGCGCGAAGTTCCAAGACCGCTGGTCGTGGGAACAGGACGTACATCAGGAATGGGTAGACCAGTTGACGGACGACTACCCCCCTCTCATGGAGGCCATCGAAAGCGCACGATACGCCCATTCCGACGGCATGGGAGCCTACATGTGCTTCATGGCGGTCAGGCTGCTGGAGATGAAACGCCTGCTCAAGCCAACTGGCTCGATCTATCTCCATTGCGACCCCACGGCCAGCCACTACCTCAAGGCTTGCATGGATGCCATCTTCGGGTGGAAAAATTTCGTCAACGAAATAGTGTGGTGTTATCGCACAGGAGGAGGCAGCAAAAAGCATTTCGGACGGAAACATGATATTCTGCTATTTTACTCAAAATCAAAACAACGCAACTTCAATGTAGTATTGGATAAATCTTATTTGACCGGACAACTCAGGCACTCTTCCAAAAATGAGACCCTTGAAGACGATTGGGGTATTTATCAAGATATATTGTTTTCAAAGACCATGATTAGACTATACAAAGATGCGCGAGGATATTTTACCCTAACTGGCTGTAGAGACTATTGGAATATAGATGCTATCGGGCGTACAAGTAAGCAGCGAACTGGTTATCCCACCCAAAAGCCCATTGCTCTTTATGAGCGTGTCATAAAAGCATCTTCAAACAAGGATGACATCATACTTGACCCTTTCTGTGGTTGCGCAACAACCTGTGTTGCCGCAGAAAAACTGGAGAGACAATGGGTCGGCATTGACATTTGGGACAAAGCGCATGAGGTGGTTGAATCTCGTCTGTTCGATGAAGTAGGCATATTCGGCGACGTGGGATTTACCGACCAATTGCCGGAACGCACGGACGACGAGGATACCGCTGCACCCTTCTTGCAGGTCAAACTAAAGGTCAAGGAACCTGCTGGCAGCAAGATGAGCCGGGCTGAAATGTATGAAGTACTCCTGTCCCACAACGGCACTAAATGCCAAGGCTGCGATCGTACGTTTGACGATCAACGTTATCTCGAACTGGATCACAACACCCCTCGATCGGATGGCGGGATAAACCACGTATCCAACCGCATTCTGCTTTGCAGCCCATGCAACCGGGCGAAAAGCAATACCCTCACGCTGTCCGGCCTGCGTCGGCTCAACAAAAAGAACGGCTGGATGGCCAACCAAAAGGCAGAACGTCTCGCCATGCTACGCGCTGCTGGCACACGATCCGTATTTAACCCCTAACTCCAATGCCGAGATACGAAGAATATCACCGTCGCCGGAATGCCGGACGTTGCGCCCAATGTGGCCAACCGTCCGCAACGTCCAAGTGCTGGCGTTGCAAGGGACAGGATGGGCCGCCGCCGAGTAACGAAGCGACCCCTACAACCATCACTATCAACGTGATTCTGTTCCTTTTGATTATTTTACTCGCCATTGCTGCCATTGCTGGAATGGAGTAAACCCCTACAACCCCAACAGAGAAACCCATATGCTAAACTGGTTTAGAGATACCCGATCCAAGGAAACGGACAAGCCCGCGCCACAACCAGCCCCTCCTCCACCTCCACCAGAAAATCTGGACTTGCCATTAAGCGAGCGAATCAAGTCTGGTGAGAACATCAGAATCAGGAGGCCAAAACCAGAAGACGAAGGGCAATGAAAGCAGAAACTTCAATGGCTGCTAAAATCGTAATGGCCTGTACAAGACGATTTTTGTGGGCCAACCTTGTCCAATTTTTTGTTATTGCTCTTTTATGAGCATCAGCCATAGCCAAGACAAATTCGTCTGATTTTACCATCAGAAGTTTACGGAGGTCTGTTATTTCAAATTCCTGATTCCAAGATTGGGGTAAAAGTACAAATAAACCTAACAAAATCATGATAAATACAGAAATTGATATAGTGTAAGCGGATGTAAGAATCCAGCCTGAAGATATATTACCATTCAGTAGGGATATGCTTGCACCTGCAAGGGCAACACCGAACGTCAACATTCCCAATGTTTTTATGGACAAATGCCTTCTCTCTGCATCTTGGCTGGCATATTGCTGTTTGCAAGCATCGTAGTATGCCTGTAAGTTTTCTATCATTGTATCAGCGTTTTGTACCGGAGCCGTTTGCCTCTCATGCCTTCGGCGACGAAAACCATCTGATCCAGGGTGTCAAGGTCGCGCAACCATGTCCGCCCAACAAGATCATCCACATACCGTTGCAGGTGCTTCTTGCTCCAACGGTGGTATACGCCCGTCTTTGATCTTTTCAACGCAGCCCAGAACGATTCGATCCCGTTCGTGTGTACTTTTCCTCGTACATACTCGCAGACAGAGTGCTTCACCGTTTCGTGATCGTAGACGTCATCCAGGCCGGAATACGCTTTGTGCTCGTCTGTGTATAGAGGCGTTCCGAACAGGACGTGATCCATCACGAAATCTTGGAGCGTCTCTTTCGACGTGTCAGGCACTACCTCCGCCATGATCTTACCCGTATCCCGGTCCTTCATGCCAACGACGGCAACCTTGCCCTGCGTACCAAGATTGCCCGTCTTTTTCGATTTGTGCTTGTTGCTCTCCTTGCCGCCGATATATGTTTCGTCTACTTCGACCGGTCCCTCGAACAGCGCATGGTGCTCGCTCTCGTCGAACGTATTACGGATGCGATGCAGCATATACCATGCAGTTTTTTGCGTTACGCGAATGTCCCGATGCAACTTCATGCTGGATATGCCTTTCAGGTTTGTTACGTGCATGTAGACGCCGTAGGCCCATTTGAGCAAAGGCAAACGCGATGCCTCCATGACCGTCCCTGTCTTGACCGAGAAGTATTTCCGGCAGTCAGTGCACCAATATGGCATGGGCTTGTGATTCTTCACCTCGCGGGTACGCTTGCCCTCGCAACGGGGGCAGTATCGACCCTTGGGCCAGAGTTTGGCTTCAAACCACTTACGTGCCGCCTCTTCATTAGGGAAGATTTCAGCGAACTCAATAACGGAAATACCTTTGCGGTGGGCTTGTCCAGGTGCTTTGGGCATGACGTTTCTCCATTTTGTTTAACTCCCTGTAATATAAGGAGAAAATGAGAATGTCAAGTTAAATATGTAATTCCCGTAACAGATGTAGTCGTCAATGCGCTCCCGTTCCCCGACCCGTTCCTGGCGAACCAGATCATCCTGCACATTCAGGTAAACGACATCCTGGCCCTGTACGACCGCATCCGGGAAAACGGAGTGGATGTGGTGCAACCGCTCGAACCCACGCTGTTCGGAGCAGCCCGGTTCATGATCCGCGACCTCGACGGCCGCCTGATGTCCTTCGACCAGCCAGGGAGTGCGCAGGGGTAGGGGGGCGAGGGCCTGACCAGGCTTACGCGGATACTTCCAAACCGTGTAACTTCAGGAGTTCGTCACGCAGTTCTATCGCCAGGACCTCGTGAACATCATGCACGCCCGTGCCGTAATTGAACGCCGCAAGTTCCATTTTCTCCTCGGTCATATCTTCAGACGGGAACCGCTCGTCCACCTTAATAAATCTGTAGGCCCACTCCTGAATCGCATATGCGCTGAATCCATCTACCTCGTTGCTTATCATCTTGGCCGTCTTTTCTGCCCATTGCTGCGCCTCCAGGCGATCCGATATGGATTGTCCGAAATCGGTTAGCCGGAGAGGGCTTTCCTGGACCGATACCCTTCGGGGCATCTCGATGAATATATTCTTGATGTCGTTGCGAATACCGTTGATGTCCTTGCTGATACTGGAAAAGGTTTCGTTCGCGTTCTGCTCAAATTCTTCCCGTCTGCCTATCCATTTCCCGACCAATATGAGCGTCGTGGCCAGAGCCACAAGGCCCACTGCTACGCTTATTACGTTGGGGTTAATCCAGTCCATGGCCCTGGAGGAGTGACAAATTTCGAGGAATTATGCGAGTGCAGGCCTGCGAATCTCGCCCATCAAGACGTGATTTGCGAGGGTGCTCCCCGTTCTTCACGCCGTCTCTGTATTTTACCGGCCCCGACCAGTGAAGTTCCCCCTTTTCCGATAGAAATGGGGGTGTTCGGCGGACGGTAGAGGTGGAGAGGCGGTTAGGATTTGTTGGACAGTTTTTTCGCGATTTAAGATGTATCAGCGAGCCATGTACGATTCAAAGCGTTGGCAGGCGTGGCGACGGGGTTAGGCGAACGTTGCGAAATATAAGGCGGATATGCGCTTTCGTCGCGGCCCTGGTCCCCTCGACCGTCCTCGTTGCCGTTTCCAGCGCAAACATACGATCGATCTGAGTATGCGGTCACTGTGCCACGTACGTTATCAGATCTTTCGAGAGCATCTACACTTCCCCAACCCGCGCCCCGCAAGCCGTACAGTAGACCCGTTTCGGAAGGAATGGAAGGACAAGCAAGCCGACTCCGACTACAAACATTCCAACCCACAAGCAGATATGGAAACCCAGACGGTCCCGTTGTATGCGTCCGCTTGACCCGCCGCAACGCCAACATATCCGTTCCAGCACCACCGTCCGCAGTTCCCGACGTTCCCGCAAGTCCTTCGCAAGGGCAAAGGGAATCATAATAAGGACAACCACAAAAGCACAAAAAAGCAAAACGATAAGCCAGTCCAGCAAGTTGGTCCAATCCATAGGTTCAAACAGGTTTTTTTACACGCAGTTGACTCCACTCCCCAATCCAACAGGCTATTCAGTTGGCTGAGACCGAAACAAGATCCCAACCCTACACCCTAAAACCCCGAAAACACCGTCCCGCGCTCCCAAACCACCTCCACAGAGTCCTCTCCCGTAGGGCCCCAGGACGGTGACGCCTCCGCACGCCGCGCCCCCGAACCATCTCTACCCTACCCAATATGTATCTGCAATTCCTCGCGGCGGTGTTTTTGGCGGAGTTTGCGGAGGGCTTTTTCCTTGATTTGACGAACGCGCTCGCGGGTCAGGTCGAAGCGCTGGCCTATTTCCTCGAGCGTCAGCGGGTGCTCCCGCCCGATCCCGAAATACAGGCGCGTGATTTCCGCCTCGCGTTCATGCAAAAGGTCCAGCGCGTATTCGATATCGACTTTGATAGAGTCGTTCAGGAGGGTCTCGTCGGGAGAAATGTCTTCGTCGTCCGCAAATATATCCAGTAAACTATTGTCGTCGTCTTCGTTGAACGGCGCATCCATTGAGAGGTGGCGGCCCGTATGCTGCATGGCCTCGCGGACCTTGTGCACTTCGATCTCCAGGTCCTCGGCCAGCTCCTCAATGTTCGGCGCCCGCTCGTACTCCTGCGAAAGCCGGGCGCTGGTCTTGCGAATCTTGGAAATCGTGCCGATCCGATTCAGCGGCAACCGCACGACGCGGCTTTGTTCGGCCAGGGCCTGCAGGATGGCCTGGCGAATCCACCACACCGCATAGGAGATAAATTTGAAGCCGCGGGTCTCGTCAAAGCGTTGCGCCGCCTTGATGAGCCCGTAATTTCCTTCGTTGATCAGGTCGGCGAGAGACAAGCCTTGCCCCTGATATTTTTTGGCCACAGAAACCACGAAACGGAGGTTCGCACGGGTCAATTTGTGCAACGCCTCCTGATCTCCACTATGGATACGTTGGGCCAGATATACCTCTTCATCCGGTTCAAGAAGCGGGATGCGGCCAATCTCCTGGAGATACTGGTCCAGCATCCGCTGCTGACGAGGGACATACATAGGTCAGGCTGGGGTTGTAGCGGTAGTACGGGGGAGGGTTTGCTGTTTATTGGAAAAAACCTGAGCAAGGCGTCCTGGGCGCCGCGAAGCCGGATAAGCATAGGCCTCCCTGGCGCCATATCGTATCGAATCGGTTACAATCCATGCCTGCAAGCCCAAAAAGTTCCGAAGGGTCCACGATTTCGATGCAAAGGGGCGCATCTGTTACATGATGCGCATAATTATTGACTCCGAACATGCTACCGGCGTTCCCCTGCGCGGGTTTCCAGACGATGCAAGGCGAGCACGGCGTCGGCGACGTCGCGCTGCTCGGACATGCGCGGCACCTTGGTTTGACCACTTACTTGCTCTCGCGTTTCCCGGAGCCACGCATAAAATGCGCCGGGGGGCAACGCCACCACGTCCGGCAACCCGAAGGCCTGCGCTTCGCGGCGAATCCGGTAATGCCGGTTCACCTCATTCAGATACTCGTCTATGGCGCGCGCAAAAAGATCCATGCTGTCCGGGGATCGTTCGAACTCCACAAGCCACTGATGCGCCGGGGAACGATCCGGCGCCGGGAAATTCGGGGCAATATGGAAATCCCGAACCTGCGCCCCCGTACGCTCGCACGCCGCATGCAACGCAGCGCGAGCCTCCTCGCTGAAGACGGCTTCCCCGTACTTGTCTATCATCTCGCTCGTGCGTCCCGCCACAAAGATTTTGTGCGGCGAGGTCTCCGCGAAACGCACGACATCCCCCACGGGATAGCTCCACAACCCGCTGCACGTGGACACGAAAAGGCCGTACCGCACGCCGGCTTCCACCTCGCCAAGGGTATGCCGCTTCGCATTCGGATCGTTGATTTCGTCCATGCGGACAAATTCGAAAAATACGCCGTTGTCGATGTGCAGCAGCATCGCCGGATCGGCCGCATCGCTCTGAAAGGAGAAAAACCCTTCCGAGGCGCCGTATACCTCCAGAAAGCGCAGGTCCGGCAAGGCGATCTTCTCCCGCAGCAATTCCCGATAGGAACTCAGCGCCACGCCGCCGGCAATGAATACCTGCAACCGGGGCCACACATCGGCAACGCTCCTCGCGTCGGAGCCAAACTGCTCCCGGTGCTGCCGGACCAGTTCATCGAAGAAAATCATGGACCAGGACGGAACCATGATCAGGCAGCGCACATCCATGCCGACAGTCCGACGGGCCACCGCCCGCAATTTCTCTTCCCAATTCGGCAGAAAAGCCATTTCGTTCGGGACAGCCTGAAGCACGCGACGGTATATAAACGGCACGTGCTCCGCCTGAAGCCCGCTCACTTCCCCGATTTTCATGCCGGGATAGGCCGGATCCTCTTCAATGCGGCCGGGCAATGCCACATGCTTGCCCAGCAAATACCCGATATTGCCCGTACGAGCCAGATACGTCATGCCGACCGAAAGCGTGAACCGGCGATTCGCAGCAAGCATGTCGGCGCTCACCGGAATGATTTTACCGGCGGAGGTGGTGCCGCTGGATACCGCGAAATGTCGAAACGCGCCAGGCCATATCACATCGCGCGCGCCCTCCCGGATACGACGTATATCCTCCTCGAAATCGGCGTAGGCATGCAACGGAACGCGCGCCTGATACGCCGCCGCCACATCCGGAGCGCGCGCAATTTCTGCAAATCCGTAGCGGCGGCCCCACTCCGTACGGGCGGCCCGCCGCAACAATCCGCGCAACAAATCCTGTTGAACCCGCTCAGGATTTTTCCAGATTCCGGTCATTGGGGCAAGCGTTCGGGAGAACAACCAGGTCGCCGGGTTTTCTCCGACGTGTGGAGAACGATCTGGAGCGGCACCGTTTGCGCCTGACAAAGTAAACATACCCAAAACAACGTCCGAAACAGGTTTTCATGCTGGAAACACAACACGGAAAAACGAAATCAGACCCGGATCCGTTCCTGTTGCGCGTACGCGGACATATTCTGGATTGCACGCCCGGCAAACCCGGCAGCGTCCATGTCATGGGTATTCTGAACGTAACCCCGGACTCGTTTTCGGACGGCGGGGCGTACGTTTCCGTACCCGCGGCGGTGCAGCGCGTTGGGGAAATGCTCGACGAAGGCGCTTCCATCATCGACATCGGGGGGGAATCTTCCCGTCCGCGCGGCACAGCGTATGGCCAAGGGGCCGCCGCGGTTCCGGTCCGCGAAGAAATACATCGCGTGCTTCCTGTGGTGGAGGCTGTGGCGGATCGTTTTCCCGGGGCTATCTTGTCTGTCGATACCTGGAAACCGGACGTGGCGGACGCGGCGCTCGCGGCGGGAGCGCACATCGTCAACGACGTAACCGGACTTCGATACACCACCGAAACGGCAACCGTAGCAGCCGGGTACAATGCCCCGCTCGTACTCATGCATTCGATCGGCAAGCCCGGGGACATGCCCGCCCGACACGAGTACACATGTGTTGTGGACGACGTCGCCGCGTCGCTGGCCGAGAGCATACAGCGAGCCGCGAACGCGGGCGTCCGGCATAGTGTCGTCGATCCCGGCTTCGGATTCGGGAAACGCCACGAAGAAAACCTGCAACTGCTTGGTGCGCTGGGAGATATATTGCAATTGGGACGACCGGTCATGATCGGCGTATCGCGAAAAAGCGCTATCGGCGCCTTGCTGGGTACGCCCGACAAGCCGGCCCCGATCCGGGAGCGGCTTTTCGGGGGCCTTGGCGCGACGGCGGTCGGGGTCCTGCGGGGCGCTTCCATCGTACGCACCCATGACGTCCGCCCCACGGTGGAATTGCTCCAGGGCATGCACGCCGTCCTGTACGCATAGACCACGCCGGAATACGATCGCATTGTGCAAATAACCGACTGGATCATACCGCTTCGCATCGTCGATTTCGTCGAAATCGCCGCCGTGTCGTACATCCTGTACAAACTCTACCGGTTCATGCGGGGCACGATCGCCCTGCAAATAGTCATCGGACTCGTGGCGCTGTATATCGTGCAGGTGATCGTGACCGCCGTGGACATGACTATGCTTCCGGCGCTTTTTGCGTCGATCGGGGAAGTCGCCGTGGTGGCGGTCATCATTCTTTTTCAGCCCGAAATACGGCGCGTACTGCTCTTGCTGGGCCGCAATCCGCTCGTACGGCGCTTCGTCCGCTCCCCAGTACAGGAACAAACCATGGAAGAGGTCCTGACCGCCGTAAACAGAATGAGCAAGAACCGCGTGGGCGCATTGATCGCGTTCGAACGCTCCTCGGGGCTGCGGGACTACACCGAAACGGGCGTGGGCATTGAAGGCAATGTTTCCTGCGACTTGCTAATCACTATCTTTCACGGACAAAATCCCCTGCACGACGGAGCCGTGATCATAAGCGGCCGCCGCGTAGAAGCCGCCCGTTGCATCTTGCCGGTCTCAAGCAACATAAAGCCGGGAGCCCCCATGGGGCTGCGCCATCGGGCCGCGGTGGGCCTTTCTGAGCAGACGGATGCGTTCGTTATCGTCGTGTCCGAAGAAACAGGCGCTATTTCCGTGGCGTCGGACGGCGAATTGCGACAAAACCTGTCCTTCGACGCCCTGCGGACAAGCCTCGCCGAGACCTTCGCCCACCGCCCCGGCCCTGCACCGTCAGATTCTCCAGAGATGTAACCATGGGATGCACTGATCAAATCCACTGCGATCAGCGCTTCACGTACACAAGCAACGTTTGTAATGATTCCATCGTTAAAATCAGCAAAAAACACGACGATTCGCAAAATCGTGGACGTGAAGCGCCCTTCGGGAGGCATCGAGGAGCGCGCTGGCTGCGTCATTCCTCATTACGTGGGGCCTACCACGCTGCTTCGTCATTCCTTGCCAGCCCACCCCTCGATGCCTCTGATCTTTGCGGACTTAATCAGAGCATCCCATGCTACGTGACGGGGTATTCGACCGGCGACGACAGCGACTTGTGGATCAGATGCGAGAGAACGGCATCCACGACGAACGCGTGCTGGCCGCTATCGGCTCGGTGCATCGGCATCGGTTCGTAGATAAAGCGTTCCGCGCGCGCGCCTACGAAGACGAGGCCCTGCCCATCGGGATGAAGCAAACCATATCGCAACCCTTTACGGTGGCCTACCAGACCATGTTGCTGGCTCCGCAGGCAGGAAGCCGGATTCTTGAAGTGGGCACCGGAAGCGGGTACCAGGCCGCCGTACTTTGCGAGCTGGGCGCCCACGTATTTTCCATTGAGCGACACCGGCCGCTCCTAGAGCGTACGCGCGGCATTCTTGCGGCGCTGGGCTATCGGGTCACGCTAAAAACCGGCGACGGTACGCTCGGGTGGACATCCCGGGCTCCGTTCGATGGCGTCGTGATCACGGCCGGCGCATCGGAGGCGCCGGAAACGCTGCTCCGCCAACTGCGCATCGAAGGCGACGACGACAAACCCGCCGGACGCCTGGTCGCGCCTGTCGGCGATCGGCAGGCGCAGACCATGTGCCTGTACCGCAGGCTCGGGGAAGATCTCTACGAAAAAACCTTTGAGGACGAGCACGGAAACGCCATGGTGTCCTCCGGCTCGCACCAGCGCCTCGTCGAAGATCGCTGCGAACGAACAGCCGGGCGAAAATTCAAGTTCGTCCCGCTGATCGGGCAGCAGGGCGGCCTGTAGCGCCGCCGCGGGACTACCCGACAATGGTGGCCATGCCGGTGGCGAACGCCTCCCGAAGCGCTTGCGTGGCCTCCCTGCGGAGCGCTTCCGCACTGGCGTTGCCTTCGTCCAGCACGGCAATGCCTATGCTCGCCCCGCCCCCCGGCAATCCGGAATGGGTAAGCATATCCTGTTGAAACCGGACCGCCCATTGCTCTACGACGTCGCCCTCCTCCTTGAAGAATACGCCGAACAGCAACTCCCCGAACCGCTCGACGCGCGCGCCGCGGACGGTCTCTCGCAGCCGCTGCACCAGCAAACTTTCCGCCTGCATCACCGCCCGCTGCCCGCCTTCATCCGCAATATCCTCGGCGCCATTCAGGTATACAAGCGCCAGGGCGAGCGGCGTATGCTGGCTCTCCGCCCGCCGTATCTCCTCATCCACGATTTCGCTCCGCGGACGCACGTCCTCTTTCGCTTCCCGCAAGAGTTCGTCGCTCGCGCCCATCTCAAGAATATTGCCCAACAGCTGGGCAAACTGGATAGACATGATCTGTTTCTCCTCGGAACGGAGCGTGTGCTCCCGCATCGTATCGGCAAGCAGCACATACTGGGCCAGCAAGGAAGGAACAGGGACCGGAGCAAGAACCACTTGCTTGATGGGAACCCGTTGCCGGTAATATCCGCACACATTGCCTGCAAGCTGGCCTTCGGATTCGCGAAGCACATGCATCCCTGGCTGCTGACGGTCCCATTGTACGAGGGGCGTCTTCGATGTGAACGAACCGTTGCCGCGGGCGTTGCGGTTCACGCTCACGATGGCTTCGATATGGTATTGGGGCGCCCTGCTCGGCTGCCGCAACAGGCAAACGGTATCGGCGCGGGTAATGGCGCGGTACGCCTGCATATACGGAAGGAGGACGGCGCGCAGCGATTTGTGCGAGGACTCGCTGACGGATATCCGAACGCTCTGGGAATATTCCTGAATGGAGAAATCCAGCGTGGCCTGCACCGGAGCGGTCAGCCGGGAAACCTTCGGCCTTGCGCTTGCGGAACCGTTTGCGCTGGTCGCAGGCGCCCCGTTGCCCGCAAAACCGTTGGACGCAGGGCTTTCCCTGTGTTCTGCCTTGTGTTCCGAAGATCCGTCCTTCGGGCGAATTTCCAGAATACCCAGCGCCTTCAGGTCCCGTTGTCTTTCGTCGCCGCCGCCCTCCTCTTCCGCGGACAGGTCGGGCGCCGCCTCGGGCGGGGGTTCCGGCTTGTCGGCCCTGGCCTGCCTGTACCGGACGCGCCGCCGCCGGCGCCGTACGACATGCACGATCGCCATGACCAGGGCAACAACCAAGGCACCCCCCGCCGCCCAGAACAGCAGGGGTTGATCAATAACCAACGCCAATACAGCGGCCACCACCGCCACGATGACAAAAAGAATGCGGAACATATTCTGTCATGTTCTGCCTGTGAACACGAAAGCGAAGACGAGGCAAAGGCGGCATTGTATTGGGTGGATACAAAATGCCCGAAATAATATACAAAAAAGAAACGACAAGATCAAACAAAGCCTGTTCGAATCGATTCCGAACAAGCCGACCGGAACATCCGGAAGGGCTATTTCCGGGCGACTAATGCAGCGCTATGTGGCCTATCGCCTTGCGAAATGCAAAACGAGACCCGATCCATCCAAGCACGAGGCCGCATAACGCGAGGCCGCCAAGCGCGGCCAGCAACCAGGTGTTCGGCAGCACGCTTATTTGCGGCAAATACCTCTGCGCCAGCACATACAATCCCCAGAGCAGCAAAAAAGACAGCACGGCGGACGCCATCCCTTGCGCCATCCCTTCCACGACGAACGGACGCCGAATAAAGCGCTCGGTGGCGCCAACCAGTTTCATGGTGCGAATGAGCAGGCGCCGCGCATACATGGTAAGACGAATGGTGTTGGCCACCAGAAAGATGGACGTCAGCACGACAATGCCCCCGATCGCCAGGCCAATCAGCGCCAGCAGGCGCAAATTTTCCTGCACCTTGGCGAGCAACGCGCTGTTAAAAACCACTTCGTCCACATGATCCCACGAACGAAATGCCCCGGCGAGCGCGTTCAGGCTATCCGGATGGGCGTAGACAGGCAACACGCGAACCTTGATGGAGGCCGGCAGGAAAGGCGTATCCAGAAACACGTCGGCGCCTTCGCCAAACTCTTCCTGGAAAATAATACGGGCGTCTTGCCGGGAGACAAATTCGGTCTCGGCAACGCCCCGCGTCTCTTCCACCTGAAGGCGTACGGCCGCAATAGCGGCGTCTTCCGCGGATTCCTCCACAAATATCTCCAGTTCGCCGACCCGCTGACGCAGCCAGGTCGATACTTGCTGGGCCTCGTACGTAATCCACGCAAAAAGCCCAATCATGGTCAGGGCCACCGTCATCGCGCTGATCGAAGTAAACGACGAAATCCGGGCGCGACGGAACCCGGCCAATCCTTCCCGAATGCTGTAGGGCGCTCGCATTACGTTCGTTGTGTTTTTCCGCTCCTGTACGACCCAAGCACCTTGAGGTACGAAGCAATTTCCCGAAGATGATCCAACGCCAGCGCCACCGGTTTGTCCGATGCGCAGCCCAGCACGTCAAGATAAAAACGATAATTTCCCGGACTTCCCACAAGCGGGCGGCTCTCTATCTTGAACAGGTCGAGTTCCCGAAGCGCAAATACGGCAAGGCTCTTGAAAAGGGCGCCGGGGACATTGGTGCGCATGGAAAACACAATGGATGTTTTCCAGTCTCGACGGACGTCGGGAGACGGCGACGGCAAGGCCCGCTCGCGCGAAAGCAGCAGGAACCGCGTATAATTACGATGATTGTTCTCGATATCGGCTTCGAGAATGTCGAGCCCGTATACCGCGGCGGCGCGGGCGCTTCCGATGGCGGCTTCGCTGGAAGAACCTTGCCGGGCCAGGTTCCGTACGGCGCCCGCCGTGTCGTAGGCGGCCACGGCGTCCGCGGACGGCAGGCGCGTTCGGAGAAAATCCCGACACTGGCCAATCGCCTGCGGATGCGAACGCACCACGCGAATATCTTTAAGGACCGTCCCCGGTCGAGCGATCAGATTGTGCCGTATCCGCAACTGCGTCTCGCCGACAATGAATACCTCGTGCATGCGCAACAGGTCGTAGCACGCATGGACGCTCCCGAACAACGAATTTTCGATGGGAATGACCGCCCGCTCGACCGCCTCGCTTTCCAGCGCCTCAAACACCTTTTCAAAGGATTGCATGGGCGCCCCTTCGGCGTCCGCAAAAAAGACCCGCAACGCTTCCTCGCTGAAAGCGCCCGTCTCGCCCTGAAAAGCAACCCGTATGGAAGAAGACGACGACATCACATGCGTTCCGGTCTGGAAATGCCAAGCACTTGCAAGCCATTCGAAAGGACGATCCGCGCCGCGCGCGCCAAATGCATGCGGGCCGCCGCCAAATCGTTTTCTTCTCCGATAATACGGCAATGCCCGTAAAACTGCGAAAAAATGGCCGCCACTTCACGCAAATACCCGGCCACCTGGTGCGGCTCGCGCACGGCGGCGGCGTGCGCAAGGACCTCCGGCAACCGCAAGAGCGCTTTCGCCAGCGCAATCTCAGCGGGATGCACAAGCAACGACATATCGGCGTCTTCGTCGCGAAAACCCGTTTCCTCCGCCTTGCGAAGGATGGAGCAAATGCGCGCATGGGCATACTGCAAGTAGAATACAGGGTTCTTTTCGCTGGCTTCCTTCGCCAGGTCCAGGTCGAATTCAAGATGGGCGTTGGGGGACCGCATCAAAAAGAAAAACCGCGTCACATCTTCCCCTACTTCGTCCATCAAATCGTTCAGGGTCACATAGGTGGCCCGCCGGGTGCTCATCTTTACGGGCGCGTCGCCGCGCACAAGCGTAACGAACTGGTGCACAAGGACCTCCACGCGGTCGGCGTCATGTCCCAGCGCCCGCAGACCATGCAACACGTCCGGATACGTCGCAATATGATCGGCGCCGAGGATATCCACGATGCGGTCGAAGCCCCGGTCGCACTTGTTGGCGTGGTAGGCGATATCGGGAAGGCGATACGTGGGCTCGCCGCTGCTCTTGACCAGCACGGTGTCCTGTTCCTTGCCGAACGCCGTAGTCCGAAACCATACGGCCCCGTCCCGATCATAGCAATGCCCCGCCTCCCGCAGCCGCTGCAGCGCGCGCCATACCGCCTCGTTCTCGTACAGGCTCCGCTCGTTGAAATACGTATCCATGCGAATGCCGAGGCGGTCCAGCGTCCGTTCGATGTCGGCGAAAATGGCTTTTTCCGCCGCCTCCTTGAACGGCGCCGCGTCGCCCTCCGGATCGGGCGGGGTTTCCGACTCGGCGTACAGGCGTTCGGCAATGTCTGTAATATAGGCGCCCAGGTAGCCATCCTCGGGAAACGTCGCCGGCGCCTCCACCAGCGCCTCGCCCGTATCTATCTGCTTGCGCGGCGTGTCCGGGTCGAGAACCGCCTGGTATCGCGCCCGCACGGACTCGCCCAGCACCCGCATCTGGCGCCCGGCGTCGTTGAAATAATATTCCCGCGTAACCTCGTACCCGTTCCACGCCAGCAGATTGGCTACCGTATCGCCAAGCACGGCATTGCGGCCATGGCCCACGGTCAGGGGTCCGGTGGGATTCGCGCTGACGTACTCGACCAGCGCCCGCTTGCCCTGCCCGGTTTCGGCGCGCCCGAACGCCTCTCCGGCCGCAAGCAACGCCCGCACCCCCTCCGCCAGATATTCCGTCGCAAAGCGAAAGTTGACGAATCCTGAACCCGCTGCGTCCACGGAAGCAATGCGCGCAGGGTCCAGCGGGCGAGCGCGAAGCGCTTCGACCAGTTCCTCGGCGATGCGCCGGGGCGAGCGGCGCAGATGCCGAGCCAGCTGCATAGCCGCATTCGTGGACAGATCGCCGTGCTCGGGATTTTTGGGTTTTTCGAATTCCGGCGTGAAGTCCGGCGGCGTCCCGTCGAAATGCTTCAACGCCGCAACCAGCTCACTGGCAAGATACTCTTTCACGGTGTGCAAAAACCTCCGATCTGGACCAAAAGGATGCAAGGATGCAAAGATGCTCTGATGGGCGAACGTCAATATACGTAGATGGGGAAATCGTCGCGGCGCATGTGCAAATTCAGCAACAGGGCCAGCAGGACGACGTTGGCGAGCATGGCGGATCCGCCGTAGGAAATAAACGGCAGCGGAATGCCGATGACCGGCAATAGCCCCGCCACCATCCCGATATTGACGAACACATGGACGAGAAAAATGCTCGCGGTCCCCACGGCCACCATGCTCCCGAAGGGATGCTTGATCTGGATGCCCATCTGAATCACGCGAATGAGCAGCAGCGTAAACAGGAGAATGACCACCATGGAGCCAAGAAATCCCCATTCTTCTCCAATGATGCTGAACACGAAATCCGTCGATTGCTCCGGCACATAGGCCCCTTGCGTCTGCGTCCCTTCCATGAAGCCCTTTCCGGCCAATCCCCCGGAACCGATGGCCGCTTTGGACTGCACAAGGTGAAAACCCACCCCCGACCGGAATTCCTCCGCGCCCGGGTTCGTAAAAGAACGAATGCGCGCCACCTGATGCGGACGAAACACCTTGTTCAGCGCGAGCAGCACGACGGCGATGGCCCCGCCGGAAAACGCCCCCGCCATGAGGGCATACAACCGCTCCCGGGTCTTCCACCACACGCACACCGTAAAGAGCGCCGCGAAAACGAGGGCCGTCGGGAGGTGCACCACGGCGAAATACCCCGCAACGCCCGTCGCAGCCATAAGAATAAACATGCTGGTCGGCCATATGGCCCAAAACACGGCGATGGGCGCGACCACGCAAAACACAAAGGCGGTTCCGGCGTCGTTCTGCAGCAGAATGAGCGCCATGGGAAGCAGAAAAACGGCGACCAGAAGCAAGGCATAGCGCACCTTGCTGGAGTTGGGCCGCATGGACGAAACAAGCTGGGCCGCCGCAAGGACAGCGCCGATCTTGGCGATTTCGGAAACTTGCAGGCTAACCCCCCCTATGTACAGCCAGCTCCTCGCGCCGTTGACTTCGCGTCCGAACAACAGGGCGAGGGCCAGCAAGAGCAACGAGCCGAGGTATGCGACCCAGCCGATACGCTGGAAAAAATGCACGGGGATAAAAAGACACGCCAGGCCGGCGCCCACCGACAGGATAATCCATGCCAGCTGGCGCCAGAAATTCTGCCGGACGGACGCAAGAAGGTATTCCGCAGACGGCCCGTTCGTGGTGCTGTAGATGGCGACCAGGCCAATGCACGCCAACCCGGCCCACGCAAGGATCGTAAGGTAATCCAGATTCCGATACCAGATACGCATGGGGCAAGCCGTCGGAAACAGAAAAGAAAACAGTAAAGAGAAACAGGTGCGGGTGTATGCGAACGAACGCGAAACGCTGAGCGAGGCGGTTGTGATCAGCCTGTCCTATGCATCGTCGGCGGGAGCGCTCGCCTCCGGCGCCTGGGCGGTCTCGGCGGGGACGTCCTCTTCTTCGGGAGCGCGCTCCTCGAGGCGGATGTCCTCTTCTTCGGGGGCGTTCTCATCCGGGCGGGCGTCCACGTCCTCGTGCAGCGGCTGACTCTCGATAGCAAGCACGGACTGAAGTATCCATTGCCGCGCAGGACTCCGGGAAATACCGCCCGTCAGGTATTGTTCGGCCATCAACGACCCGATCGGTCCGGCGGCGACGGCGCCGAAACCGGCATTCTCTACCTGAACCGCCACGGCGATCTGCGGATTGTCGTAGGGGGCGAACAGAATGAACACGGAATCGTCCTTGCGGTCATGGGGGGCCTGGGCCGTGCCGGTTTTTCCTCCGCTGGGAATGTCGGGAATCTGAATCCATTGTCCCGTTCCGGCTTCCATCACGCGCTTCATGCCTTCGCGCACCACCTCGAAATGCGCCGCGTCTATCGGGAGTTTCACCGGCGCAGCGATGGTCGGATAGCGAATCTCCCCCGTCTCGGCGTGCGTCATCCGGGTAACGAGGTGAGGCGTATACAACATGCCCCCGTTGGCCACCGCCGCCGCGTACCGGGCCAGTTGCAAGGGCGTTACCCCCATGTCCCCTTGTCCCACGCCGAGGTTGATCGTATAGCCGGGGCCCCAGGAAGGAAACCGCTCGTTATAGTAGGCGGAATCCGGGATCAGCCCGGACCCCTGGTCGCCAATATCCGTAGCGACATGTTCGCCGAACCCGAACATGTGCGCATAGCTGCTGAACACCTCGATGTTCGTGCGCATCATCAATTCGAAGAAAAACGTATTGCACGATTTTTCGAGCGCCTCTTCCACGGCAATGTTCTCGTGCACATGCATGTCGCGGAACACGCCGGCCCCGCCAAGCGGGTGATACCCTCTGCAGTAGATGTGCTCCTCCGGGGCGACGCTCCCTTCCTGAAGCGCCATCAGCGCCATGAACGGCTTCCAGGTGGAGCCCGGCGGCAACAGGTTCATCGTAGCCCGGTTGTACAACGGCTTCTCCGGACTGTCGATGAGATGATTCCAGGTTTCGGGGTCCATGGCCTCCGTAAACACATCCGGATCGTAGTCCGGCTTGCTCACGAGCGCCAGAATTTCTCCGCTGTTCACGTCGAGCGCAACCGCGCCGCCCCGCTTGCCGACGAAGAGCGACTCCGCGAGCGCTTGCACATCCGCATCCAGACCAAGATGTATGTCGTACCCGCTGGTCGGGGCATGGTCGAAAGCGCCGTCCTGCCAGGATTTTACCTCCAGGCCGTGTACGTTGACCACTTTTATTTCGGAGCCGAGGCGCCCGCGCAGCGCAAACTCGTATTGGCTTTCGACGCCGGACTTGCCGATCAGGTCGCCCTGCCGGTATCCCTGTTCTCGCAACCGGGCCAGTTCGCTGTCCGTAATTTCCCGAACGTATCCAAGCACATGCGAGGCCGTAGCCTGCGTATGATACCGGCGACGAAAATCCTGGTCGTACCCCACGCCCGGCAATCGATAAAAATTCTCCGACACACGGCTGAAAATATCTTCCGGCACATCCCGGAACGCCTTGCCGGGCTGAAAGGCGCTGTACCGGCGCAGTTCGGCGAAGCGAGCAGCCACCACGCTGTCGGGAACTTGCAGAAGGCCAGCGAGAAGGGGAATCTTGTCGCGGTCGAAATTTCGCGGCGTGATCGTAATCGTGTAGCTGGGCTCGTTGTTCACCACGATCCGGCCGCGCCGATCATAAATGGCGCCGCGGGCAGGCAACACCCTGCGCTCCCGAAGCGCATTGGTTTCGGATTCGCTGATGTAATCGTCGGTCTGGAGCAACTGGAGTTGCGCCAGGCGCAAACTCAAAAGACCCATGGCCACGACGATCACGGCCATGAAAACACGCCCGCGCAGAGTGTAATCCATCCTATCCTGTAGTCTCGCTCGTTCAGAGGGCGCGCATGGAATGCGCAACCATCCCGTCGGGGTCTAACGACATGCCGCGGTTTCGGATCGATCCGTACCGCGAACGCCCGCGCGAAATATCCCGAAATGCAGATTCTTGCGCGAAGATGCGAACCGGAAACGTCCGCGCTCGTACTACTCCTGCGCCGCAGGCTGCACATCCTTTCGCGAACGCAGCGCGCAAGACGCTGCATCGCCGCCATAGCACGCCCGTGCGGAAACCCCGCTATTCGACCCTGCCAGGACCGCCAATGTTTCGATCTGCCTACCTGCCTGCATATTTCCTGCTCTTTTTCGCAGGCGCGGCGCTGACCCCCACGCCCGTCGAAGCCCAATACTTCGGCCGCAACAAGGTTCAGTACGATCATTTCGACTTCAAGAGTTTCGAAACCGAGCATTTCATCATCTATTATTACCCCGAAGAGGAGCAGGCGGTTCGCGACGCGGCGCGGATGGCCGAGCGGTGGTACAGCCGGCATTCCCGTACGTACCTTCGGGAGTTCCAGGAAAAGAAACCGCTCATTTTCTATGCGAACGACGCGGATTTTCACCAGACGAACGTGATTGGAGGGCTCATTGGCGAAGGCACGGGCGGCGTCACCGAATCGCTCAAACAGCGCGTCATCATGCCGCTCACCGGCAGCTACGCCGAAACAGACCACGTACTGGGGCACGAACTGATTCACTCCTTTCAGTATGACATCGGCCTCAGCGATCAGGACCCGATCCGGTTCAATCTGGCGCTCCTGCCGTTGTGGATGATCGAGGGTACGGCGGAATATCTGTCCGTAGGACGGTCCGACTCGCATACGGCGATGTGGCTGCGGGATGCGCTGCTGCGGGACGATTTGCCCACGATCGAGCAATTGACGCGGGACCAGCGTTATTTCCCATACCGCTTCGGGCAGGCGTACATGGCCTACGTCGGCGGAAAATACGGCGACGCCGCCGTGGCGAACCTGTACAAACTGGCGGGCCGGGCCGGCGTGGACTCTGCCTTCGTGTACACGCTGGGCATTACGACCGACTCGCTCTCTACGGAATGGAAGCAGGTGGTGCGCAAAACCTACGAGCCTTTCATGGAGAACAAAACGGCCCCCGAAGAATCGGGACGGCGCGTGCTGGCCCAGGACATCGACGCGGGCGACGTGAATATTTCTCCTATGCTCAGCCCGGACGGGAAATACATCTCGTTTCTGTCGGAACGAGATTTGTTCTCCATCAACCTGTTCGTGGCCGAGACCGAAACGGGCCAGGTCATATCCAGCCTCAGAAACCCGGCGGCGAACCCCCACATGGACGCGTTGCGCTTTATCCAGTCCGCCGGATCCTGGTCGCCGGACGGACAGCAGCTGGCCTTCGTTTCCTTTGCGGACGGGGACAACCAGATATCCATTTTCGACGTCGGGCGCCGCAAAGTGCGGCAGAATATCTCCGTGGAAGGGGTTACTGCGCTGACGAATCTCGCCTGGTCGCCGGACGGATCGTCCATTGCGTTTACCGGACTGGAGGGCGGCATCAGCGACCTGTATGTGCTGAACCTGGAAACAAGCGTCGTGCGCCAGTTGACCAACGATCGGTATGCAGACTTGCAGCCGGACTGGTCGCCGGACGGAAAATACATTGCCTTTACGACCGATCGGGGAGGGCGCACAGACTTCGACCTGCTTCAGTACCAGAAAAAGGGCCTCGCACTGTTCGACCTGGAAACGAACGAGATACGGTCGTTGAGGCCTTTCGACGATGTGCTGCATCACAATCCGCAATTCTCGCCGGACGGGAAGGACCTGTATTTCATCAGCGATCAAAACGGGTTCAAGGATGTTTATCGGCTCCATCTGGCCTCCGAACAGGTGTACCGGCTCACCAACCTGGCCACAGGGGTCAGCGGCATTACCGCGCTGTCTCCGGCCATGTCGGTAGCGGACCGCAGCGGCCAGATGTCCTTTTCGGTATTTTCGGATAATGCGTATACGGTGTATGTGCGAGAACCCGACGAACTGTCAGGCGAACTCGTGCAATCCCAGCCCGCCGGCCATATCGCTACAGCCAGCATCCTGCCCCCGATCCGATCGCTTAACGAAGGCCTGGTGGGAAACTACCTCAACGATTCGATGACGGGCCTGCCCCGCCTCGGTCTGCGGTGGCCCGGGAAGGATTACAAGTCCAGCCTCCAGCTGGATTACGTGGCGCCTCCGACCATCGGTGTCGCGGCGGGCGGCTGGTACGGCACGCAAGTCGCGGGCGGCATAGGGTTTGCGTTCTCGGACATGCTGGGCGACCGGAACCTGTTCCTCGTAGCGCAAGCCCAGGGCACCTTCAAGGACATCGGGGGCCAGGCCTCCTATATCGATTACGGGCAACGCATCAACCTGGGCGCCTCGGCGGGACACATTCCGCTGCTGTACGGATATTCCGCGGGCGGATTCATGAATGGGTACCAGGTGGTGGAGCAGCTTCGGCAACGCATTTTCATAGACCAGGTGGCGGGCATTGCCCAGTACCCGTTCAGCCAAACGCGGCGAGCCGAAGCGAATGCGGGATTCGTGCGGTACGGATTCGACAATGAGGTAGAGCAATTCGTGGGGTCGGGCTTTTCCTTCGGACGCAATCGCATCGATCCCGAAGAATCCCTGTTTTTCCAGAACGTCAGCGAACGAAAACCCTTCTATTTTTTCCAGGCGGGGCTGGCCTTTGTCGGAGATTATTCCTTCAGCGGGTTCACTTCGCCGATCAGCGGGGGACGCTACCGCATTGAACTCTCCCCGAACCTCGGAACCGAGAGCTTTGTGCGAGGGCTGTTCGATTACCGGCAATATCTGTACGTACGACCCGCCACGCTGGCCATCCGCGGACTGCACGTCGGGAATTACGGCGCCAATCCCGCAGGCGATCTCTTCACGACGCAATACCTTGGCTATTCCTACTACCCGGGATTCATTCGCGGATACAATTTCCAGTCGTTCGAAACATCGGAATGCTTCCCGACCGCAATCGGCTTCTCCGGCAGGTGCCCCTCCATGGATCGATTGCGGGGTACGCATGTGGCCCTTTCGAGCGTGGAAATCCGCATCCCGTTTCTGGGAACCGAGCAGCTGGGGCTTATTTCGTTTCCGTATCTCCCGACCGAACTGGCCTTTTTCGCAGACGGCGGCGTAGCATGGAGCCAGGACAGTTTGCCGACGCTCAAATTCAGGCGAAACACCACCGAACACGTACCGGTGTTCAGCGCCGGCATGTCTGCACGGGTCAATATTTTGGGATACATTGTGCTGGAATCGTATTATGCATTCCCTTTCCAGCGCCCGGACGCCGGTTGGCAATTGGGATTCCGACTGGCGCCTGGATGGTAAAGGAAAGCCGCCACGCGCCCGATGTACGACATTCTTCGCACCACACTGTTCAGGTTAGATCCCGAACAGGCCCATTACGTCGCCGCTTTCGCTGCGCGAGGCGTCCAATTCGCGCGCGCAGAGCAGGCGCTGGGCAAGATGTTTGCGTTCGAGGATGCGCGCCTCGGGCAAACGCTGTGGGGCCATCGCTTTCCCTCTCCGGTCGGCCTCGCCGCCGGATTCGACAAAAATGCGGCGCTTGTGCCGTTCTGGCCCGCGCTCGGGTTCGGGTTTGCGGAAGTCGGCTCGGTCACGGCCTGGCCATCCCGGGGGAATCCCCGGCCCCGCGCCTTTCGCCTGATCGAAGACGAGGCGATCATCAACCGGATGGGCCTCAACAACAAGGGCGTCCGAAACATTGCCCGCCGACTTCGCCAAACCGCTCCCCGGAGCCGGATTCCCCTCGGAATCAATATCGCCGGTACGCATGGCCGCAAGATCACGGGCAGTTCGGTCGTGGAAGATTTCCGTCTAAGCTTCAAGACCATCGCGCATCACGGGGCCTACGTAGCGCTGAATATTTCCTGTCCGAATACGCCCGACGGCAAAACCTTCGAAGACCCGGAATCGCTGGAAATCCTGTTGAAGGTGATCATGGAGCAACGCAGGAAGTCGGCCCCAAACGCGCCGGTGCTGCTGAAACTTCCGCCGCCGGTTTCCGAGCACATCATATTCGACAGCGGCCTCCGGGAAATCGTGGCGCTTGCCCGCGAATACGGCGTGGCGGGATTCGTGGCCTCCAACACGGCGCCCGACCGGGAGGGGCTTACGGCGTCCGGGGCCCGGCTCAGGGCCATCGGCACGGGTGGACTCAGCGGCCGGCCGATTGAAGCCCGCGCCACGCATCTTGTTCGGTATCTGTACCGGCTCACGGAAGGGACCATGCCCATCATCGGCGTGGGCGGGGTATTTTCTGCCGAGGATGCCTACCGGAAACTCCGCGCCGGGGCTTCGCTCGTGCAACTGTACACCGCCCTCGTGTACCGCGGCCCGGATGTCGTACGCGACATCAAGACAGGCCTGGCGCGGCTCCTCGAAAAGGACGGCTTCGAGGCGATTGCCGATGCAGTGGGCATAGACGCCGAATAAAGGATGCACTGATCAAGTCCACTTCGATCAGAGGTTCACTAAATTGTTTCGCATTCGCCAGCGAGCCGTGCGCATCCCCTTGCCCCGGATTCTTGTCTGTATTCTCTGCGTCGCAGCGCTTGTTTGCGGCGGCCTGCTCGCCCTTGGCGCACATCCGGCTCGTGCGCAATCGGCGGCGACGACCGGCGTCATACGGGGCGCCGTGCACAATGCGTCGGGCGAGCCGGTAGCGGACGCATCGGTCATTATCCACCACCTCGACACCGGCCTGCGCACCGTGGTCGAAACGAACGCGTCGGGCGTCTTTGCGCGGGCGTTGCTGCCGCGCGGCGCCTACACTATTCTCGTGGTCTCCGAAACGAATCTTGGCGAAATCCGCCGGGAAGGGCTGTCGTTGCATACGGGCGAAACGCTTGTCCTCGACCTGTCCTTTGCGGTCGTCGATCTGGAGGAAATCACCGTGACCGCCGAGGACGCGCCGCTCCTGGACCCGGAAGACGCTACCCGCTCGCAGCGCCTTTCCGAGGACATCGTGGACGGCTTGCCCAACAATGGCCGCAATCTCCTCGACCTGACCCTGCTGACCCCCGGCGTAGCCATCGGGCAGGGCCCCGACGGAGACGTGCTCAACATCGGCGGGCAGCGCGGCGTATTCAACAACTTCATGGTCGATGGCGCTGATTTCAACAATCCCTTTTTCGGCGAACAGCGCGGCGGCCAGCGGCCAGCGTTTACCTTCAATCAGGACGCCGTGGAAGAAATGGTCGTCGTAAGCCAGGGCGCGCCCGCCGAATTTGGCCGTTCCGCGGGCGGCTTCATCCATGTCGTGACGCGCTCCGGAACCAACGATTTCAAGGGATCGGCGCATTATTTCGGGCAATGGGACGCCATTGCTGCCGAGTACCGCCCGGAACGGGGAGGCGGCAAGCCGTCCTTTGGACGAAACCAGTTCGGATTTACGCTGGGCGGACCCATCGTACGGGACCGCGCCTTTTTCTTCGTCGCCTACGATCAGCAGGCGGCCTCCGAAACGAAGCAAACCAACCGGGCGGTGCAAAACTCCGCGGAGATGCACAAACTGGAAAACTTTTTGCGCGCCCGGTGGCCGGATCGCTTCGAGAACGAATTTGGACCCATTACCCGCAGCGACGACGCCCGCGCCCTGACCGCCAAGCTGGACATCCACCTGAACACGCAGAACCAGGCGTCTGTAAAATACAATTATGCCTGGTCCGAACAGGTCAACGGCACCTTTGACGTGGATGCGTGGGGCCGCTCGGCGAACGGAATCGAGCAGGACTACTCGCACGCCGTCAATATGAGCTGGCGGTCCTTGCTGGGCAATGCGGCGTTCAACGAATTCCGGGGCCAGTGGGCCGTGGAGCATCGTCCGCGACGCTACCGGGGCCCCGTTTTGCCCGGCGCCGAACCTCCGGCCACCCCGCAGTTCGACGACATCGGCGGGCGGCCCTTTCCCGACGTCGGCATGGATTTCGCCGACGGATTCCGGATAGGCCTGCCGTACTTCCTGCCGGTCCACCCCAGCAAGGACCACCGGCTGCAACTCGTCAACAATGTTTCCTTTCTGGCGGGGGACCATCTCTTCAAAACCGGAGCCGAGTACAACTACACCCGCGTAACGCAACAATTCATCGGGTTTGCGAACGGACGGTACCTTTTCGATTCGGTGGACGGGTTCATCGGGTTCGTCGAGCAGGGGAACCGGTATGTTACCTGTTCGGACGGATCGGGCAGCGCGGACGGCATCTGCCCGGAGGGTACGTCGATCTCGGGACCGGTGCTGTTGTATATGCAATCCGCCACCGTACCCGGCGTGCCTCCCGAAAACCTCGGCGTCCAGACGCTCCGCGCCCACGAACTGGCGCTGTTCGTACAGGACACCTGGAAGGTCGGAACGGACCTGATCCTGCATCTCGGAGTGCGCTGGGAGGGCGTATGGCATCCGGATGTGTTCGTGGCGCCGGAAAATACGTTCTATGCGCCGTATCTGAGCGATCCGCGTTTCCCCTCGGACGGGACCATTCCGGACGACCTCGACAATATCCAGCCCCGCCTGGGGTTGACCTGGAACATCGGAGGGAAAAACGCCACGACGGTGCGCGCCAATGCAGGCGCGTATTATGCGCGCATACCGGGGCTGGTCTTTGCCTCGCCCCGCTCCACGAACGGCGCCTACCAGCAGATTCTGTTCCGAAGCAGCGCCGATGCGCCTGCGCTGGGTCCCGTGCCCCCGATCGACGCCTTGATCGACGGCTCCAGCACAACGCCCTTCCTGCCGGACATTCATGTCGTCGGGCGGAACCTGGAACTGCCGCGCACCTGGTCCTTCAGCGCCGGGGTAGACCGTGCGCTTGGCGACGGCCTGGCGGCGAACCTCTCGTGGCAACATGCCCGCACCGACCGCCTTTTTCGCTTCGTGGATCGCAATGCGGCGGCGCTCGGCGCGCCCTTTGGCGTGGGGACGCACCCGGGCGGCGGGGGAATCGCTACGCTGTACGCCTCAGAAAGCTCGGCGCGGTCGCGCTACCACGGGATCACGGCGGGGGCGCGCGGACGCGACGCATTCGATGGCCTGCTGGATTTTGAAGCCAGTTACACGCTGTCCTTCGACCGCTCCGACGACGACAACGAACGCGATCCGTTCACGTTCACCTACGCAGACCCCCGCAATCTGACGCCGGAATACGGCTGGTCCGACCGCGACCGGCGCCATCGGTTCACGGGCTATTTTGCGTTTTCGCTTCCTGGCGAGATTGCGTTCAGCAACATCTTCCGGTATCTCTCGGCTTCGCCGGTTTCCGAGCGGTGCGACCGGCGGGGCGTCCGCGCCGACACGCCGGCGGATCGCATCTGCGCGGACGGCTCCATCCTGCGGCGCAACACCCTGCGGCGGAACAACGCCTTCTTTACCTGGGACATGCGGCTGTCGCGCACATTCGGGGCCCGGGCGCGCATAGAGGTCATGGTCGATTTCTTCAATCTCACGAATGCGGATAATTTTCTGGACACGGCCCTCGGCTCGCTCCTGTTCAACTTCGACGGCACGATTCGCAGCGGACTGGGGGACACGCGGCGGGCACAGGTGGGCGCCAAGGTACGCTTCTGAATCCCGGATGCTAAGGCGCCGGGCGCAAGGCGGGGAAACCTCGTAGGGGAAGCATGCGTTACAGGTGCCGGTTTTTTCGGGGTGTGGCGCAGCCCGGTAGCGCGCTTCGTTCGGGACGAAGAGGTCGTGGGTTCAAATCCCGCCACCCCGACTATGGTATTATGTTTCTGGAGGATTGACCGTTCGTCCGCGTCCATGGGGCAACGGACGCGATGAAGCACTTCCATGCGCTCCGTGCCCACATTTCAGCATGGCAGGAAATTTTATGTATCCTGTGTAGATTGGCAATTCAGTACCCATTGGGTATCAAATTCACTATGCCTGCACTTGCCCCCTCTGGATGGAGAATGGAGAATAGAACCGGCACAGGTTATTTGGACATATTTTGACAGGATTTAAGGTGTATTTTACGAGTCTGTTCATTTTCACGAAACCATTTCCGGCGTAGCCCTTTTATGAACAAGGAATCGCCCGCCCAATGCGTGGCGCCGATCCTTCCTTTTGGCGTTAAACAATGCTTCCTGCACGGAAAACATACCGTATTTTTGCGGCGCTGCTCGGCCTGAGTTTGCTGTTCGGCGTGGCGGCGCCTCTGGTGCAAACGACCTGCGCCATGGGCAACAGCGACGGGCATGGAAACCACGACTGCCCCCACGAAAACGCGCATTCCCATACATCCGGTCATACGTCTTCTCACGCGCCTGTCCATGCGCCGGCCCCTCCTTGCCCGCATCAAGAAGATCCGACGCAGGAAGGAGCGGCGCCCTCTTCGCTGGACGCCCGGCCGTGTTGCGCATTCGAATCGGCGTTAGGAGACGAAGCCGCAGCGCTTCTTTCCAGGGCCTCCTCGCGGAATGCCACCGTGCTCTTGCTGGCCCCTCTTCCCCCCGCCGGATACGAAGCGGCGCACAACGTATCCACGCGCCCTCCCGTCCCCGCGCTACCAGCTTGTAGCGGGTTTCCCTCCATCGACACACAGGCTCTGCTCGCTACGTTCCTGATCTGACGGGCTTGTTGCTTACCGCTATGCCCGGAGGCCCGGCTCGCCCGCGCCCCGGTGTCTACACCAGGTGTTTGCAACAGGAAGTCCCAACAGATCAGAATTACATGAAGCGGATTCAACCCCATGGCGCAGTGTGCGCCATCCTCATCGCCCTGCTGCTGCTCCCGGCGATGACCCAGGCAAGACATCGCCCGAGCGCACCGGCCGACACGCTCCTGCGCCTCGGCGATCTTCTCACGGAGATACAGGCCAACAATCCGTCCCTGCGCGTCTCCCGGCTGGAGTCAGAGGCGCTGGCCACCCAGCGACGTCAGGCGTCCGCCTTTCCGGATCCTTCCGTAATGATCGGGTACCAACCGTACCCGCTCCTGACGGCCCGCGGTACGCAGCGCAGCCAATGGCGCGTGGAGCAACCGGTGCCGTACCCCGGGAAACTCGGCCTCCAGGGGGCTATCGCCGACCTGAACGCCGAAGTGGCAGGTTTTGAAGCAGATACCTTCGAAGAGGACCTGCTCTTCGAAGCCAAGCAGGCGTACTACGAACTGTATCGGGTCCAGCAGCAGGAGCAACTCATCCTCGCTTTTCAGGTCCGGCTGGAGAACTTTGAAGAAGCCGCCGCCGCGCAATACGAAGTAGGCGCCGGCATGCAGCAAGCCATCCTGAAAGCGCAGCTGGAGAAAAACACGCTCGTGCGCAGGCAGATTGCCCTGGCAGAGGAGCGCCGTACGGCCGCCGAAACCCTGACGCGCCTGCTCGATCGGCCCACATCCGACGCGTTTACGAACCCCATCCAGGTCGGGGAGCCGCCCATGCCCCGCCTGGACGAAGCCGCACTGGTAGAGATTGCGCGACGAGAACGGCCCGAAGCCGATGCGCTTGATGCGGCGGCGCGGCGGGCCGACGCCAGGATCGCCTTGGCCCGCAAGCAGTTCCTGCCCGATTTTGGCCTGAACGTGACCTGGTTCGATATAGGCCGCGCCGACGCGCCGCCGACGGCCTCGGGGCGCGACGCCGTCGCAATCGGAGCCACCATCCGCGTACCGTTGCAACGCGGGGCCCGGCGCGCCCGGTTAGAAGAAACTCGCATCCGCCGCATGCAGGTGGAGATGCGCCAGGAAGCGCTGGAAACCTCGTTCCGGACGCAGATCGCCGATCTCGCAAGCCGGTTGCGCGGGGAGGCCCGGCAGCTGGCCCTGTATCGGGAAGCCCTTATCCCCCAAGCCGAAACCACGCTTCAGGCCACGCTCAGCGCCTATACCACCGACCGCACCGATTTTCTTGACCTTCTGGACGCCGAACGCATGCTCTTTTCGCTGGAAACGGGCTACGAAGACACGTTCGCACGCTACCTGAAGATAACCGCCGCGCTCGAACGAGCGCTGGGCATCCGCTCGCTTGCAGACCTTGACGCACGTTGAACGCCAACTCGGTGTTCCCCAGACCCCACAATGCCATGAACAAGCAACAAGCCTCCAAATGGCTCGGAATTCCGCTACTGCTTGCGACGCTCGCCGGCGGCGGTTTTTTTCTCGGGCGCATCACCACGAACGAAACGACAACCGGCGCCGAGGGCGAGGCGTCTGCCGACAACGGGGACCGCAACGTCCTCTATTGGCAAGCGCCTATGAACCCGGAGGAAATCTACGACCAGCCCGGCACATCGAAAATGGGCATGGACCTCGTTCCCGTCTTCGAGGACGAAGCCGCGCAACAGCCCCCCGCCGAGCGCAAGATTCTCTATTGGCAAGCGCCCATGAACTCGGAGGAAATCTACGACCAGCCCGGCACATCGGCCATGGGCATGGACCTCGTTCCCGTCTACGAGGACGAAGCCGGCGTGGAATCGGGCCGGACGGTATCCATTGACCCCGTGACCGTACAGAACATGGGCGTCCGCACCGAGCGCGTCCGGCGGATGGACTTTTCCCGCACGATCCGCACGGTCGGTGAGGTCCAGTACGACGAAGAGCGCCTCTATCGAGTCAACGCCAAAATCTCCGGCTGGATCGAGAAACTGCACGTCCACTTCATCGGCGACCAGGTCCGGCAGGGAGATCCGTTGCTGGAAATATACTCCCCGGAACTGGTCGCCACGCAGCAGGAATATCTCCTGGCGCTCAAAAACCACCGGATGCTGGCGGCAAGCCGCATCGCTTCGGTCCGGGAAGACGCCGAAAATTTACTGGCCTCGGCCCGCACCCGCCTGGAATACTGGGACATTCCCCCCTCGGAGATCGAGCGGCTGGAGCAAACCGGCGAAGTCAAAAAGACCACCTTGCTCGAAGCCCCGGCGACCGGCGTCGTCGTGAAAAGAAACGCCATAGAAGGCGCCCATATCCAGGCGGGCATGGACCTCTTCGAAATCGCCGACCTGCGGACGGTGTGGGTGCACGCCAGCTTCTACGACAACGAAGCCCCGTGGATCAGCGAGGGATTGCCGGTAGCCATGGAACTATCCTACTTGCCGGGAAAAACCTACGCGGGGCGGGTCTCCTACATCTACCCCTATCTGCGCGAGAAAGCCCGCGACGTGCATGTGCGCCTGATCTTTTCCAATCCGGACCTGGACCTCAAGCCGGGTATGTACGCCAATATCCAGCTCCAGGGCAAGGTCATTCCCGACGCCTTGATCGTGCCCTCCGAGGCCGTGATTCGTTCCGGCGCGCGCACGCTGGTTTTCGTGGCCCGCGGAGAAGGCCGATTCGAACCGCGCGAAATCCGGCTCGGGGAAGAAGGCGGGCCGGGCAACAACCTGGTGCGGGCGCTCTCCGGCCTGTCGGACGACGAAGAGATCGTCACCTCGGCGCAGTTCATGCTGGACAGCGAAAGCCGCCTGCAGGAGGCCATCCGGAACATGCTTCAGGAGCAGACGCCACCCAGCGCGCAATCTGCCGGCAAAAAACCGGAAACCATGCCGGACAGGACATCCACAGCGCCGGGAACCATGCCGAAAAGCGGGTCCGCAGCGCCGGAAGAATCCGACGCGCACACGCATCATTCGCATTGAACCGGAGCCCTCGCAACCTGCTTCGCCATGCCTTGCCATCGCACCCCTCGCAACCCCTGATCTTTGCGGACTTGATCAGCGCATCCTCCCCGGAAAATCATGCTGGAAAAAATCATAGAGGCCTCGGTCCATAATCGCCTGCTGGTGATGGTCTGCACGCTCCTGATTGCGCTGGCCGGAATCTGGGCGATGCTCCGTACGCCCGTAGACGCCATTCCCGACTTGAGCGACGTGCAGGTGATCATCTTCACCGAATATCCGGGACAGGCCCCGCAGGTCGTCGAAGACCAGGTGACGTATCCGCTCACGACGGCCATGCTGGGGGCGCCCTTTGCAAAAGCCGTGCGGGGGTACTCGTTCTTCGGCTACTCGTTTGTCTACCTCATCTTTGAAGACGGCACGGATATGTACTGGGCCCGCAGCCGGGTCCTGGAGTATCTCAATTATGTATCCAACCGGCTTCCCGACGGCGTGACGCCCACGCTGGGACCGGACGCCACCGGCGTAGGGTGGGTCTTCGAATATGTGCTCGACGGCGGAGACCAGTACGACCTTCAGCAACTGCGCTCTATCCAGGACTGGTTTCTGCGCTATGAACTGATGAGCGTGCCCGGGGTGGCTGAAGTGGCTTCCATCGGCGGCTACGTCAAGCAGTATCAGGTGGAGGTCGATCCGAACAAGCTGGTGGCCTACGACATTCCCCTGTCGAACGTGCGCACGGCCCTGCAACGCAGCAACAACGATGTGGGCGGCAGGCTGGTCGAGATGGGCGAGGCCGAATTTATGGTGCGGGGCCTGGGCTACATCCAGTCTATCGAGGACATTGAGAACACGCCCGTCGGGGTGGACGAGAACGGCACGCCCATCCTGATCCGGAACATCGCCCATGTGCACCTCGGACCCGAATTGCGGCGCGGGCTGGCGGACCTGGACGGCGAGGGCGAAACGGTCGGCGGCATCGTCGTCATGCGCTATGGCGAAAACGCCCTCAAGACGATCGACGCCGTCAAGGCGAAACTGGAGGAACTAAAGGCGGGACTGCCGGAAGGCGTAACCATCCAGGCCGTCTACGACCGCAGCAACCTCATCAAGCGCGCTATCGAAAATCTGAAAGGGAAGTTGTTCGAAGAGAGCCTCATCGTGGCGCTGGTGACCATCCTGTTCCTGCTGCATGTCCGCAGCGCTTTGGTGGCGATCTTCACCCTCCCGATGGGCATCCTGATTGCATTTCTGATCATGCATGGGCAGGGGCTCAACGCCAACATCATGTCGCTCAGCGGCATTGCTATCGCCATCGGCGCCATGGTGGACGCGGCGATCGTGATGATCGAAAACGCCCACAAACACATAGAACGGGACGGCGGGAAAAAAGACCGCTGGCGCATCATAACCGATGCGTCCAAAGAAGTCGGGCCGGCGTTGTTCTATTCGCTGCTGATTATCACGCTCTCCTTTCTGCCCGTATTCACGCTCGAGGCGCAGGAAGGCCGGCTCTTCAAACCCCTGGCGTTTACGAAAACGTACGCCATGGCGGCCTCGGCGCTGCTCGCCATTACGGTGGTTCCGGTATTGATGGGCTACTTCCTGCGCGGCCCTGTCCTGCCGGAGAAAAAGAACCCCGTCAATCGCTTGCTGATCGGGGTATATCGCCCGGCGATTCACGCCGTGCTCCGGTTCAAATGGACAACCCTTGCGGCGGCGCTGGCAGTTCTGGTCGCCACGGCCTGGCCCCTTGGCAAGCTCGGCTCCGAATTTATGCCGCCCTTGAACGAAGGCGATCTACTCTATATGCCCACCACCGATCCGGGCATAAGCATTACCAAGGCCCGGGAACTCCTGCAGCAAACAGACAAGATCATCAAGCGCTTCCCCGAGGTGGAACATGTTTTCGGGAAGGTGGGCCGCGCCGAAACCGCGACGGACCCGGCGCCCCTGTCCATGATAGAAACCACCATCACCCTGAAACCGGAAAGCGCGTGGCGCGAAGGCATGACCATGGACCGGCTCATCCGGGAACTCGATGACGCCATCGACTTTCCGGGCCTGACGAACGCCTGGACCATGCCCATCAAAACGCGCATCGATATGCTCTCGACGGGCATCAAAACGCCGGTGGGAATCAAACTGATGGGGCCCGACCTGAATATCCTTTCCGACCTGGGGGAACGCGTTGCGGCCCTCCTGAAAACCGTGCCGGGCACGCTCAGCGCTTTCCCGGACAAGGCGGTCGGCGGCAACTTCATCGACTACCGCATACGCCGCGAAGAGGCCGCCCGGTACGGCCTGACGGTAGGCGACGTGCAGGATGTGATCATGTCGGCCATCGGCGGCATGAATGTCACGCAAACGGTCGAGGGGCTGGAGCGGTATCCGGTCAATGTCCGGTACAGCCGCGAACTGCGCGACAACCTGCCGGCGCTGCAGCGGGTGCTGATTCCTACCCCTGCGGGGGCGCAGATTCCGCTGAGTTACGTGGCGGATTTCAGTATCGTGAACGGGCCGCCGGTCATCAAGAGCGAAAATGCGCGCACGACGTCCTGGGTCTATGTGGACATCCGCGACATCGACGTAGGCGCCTACGTACAGAACGCCCGCGCCGTCGTGCAGGAGCAGGTAGATCTGCCGGAGGGGTATAGCATGGTCTGGAGCGGACAATACGAATACATGGAGCGGGCCCGGCAACGTCTGCAAATCGTCATTCCGCTGACGCTCGTAATCATCTTTCTGCTGCTCTATCTGAATTTCAAGAACATTACCGAGAGTCTTATCGTGATGTTGTCGCTGCCGTTTTCGCTGGTCGGCGGCGTGTGGCTGCTGTATCTGTTCGACTATAACCTCAGCGTAGCCGTGGGGGTCGGCTTCATCGCCCTCGCTGGCGTCGCCGCCGAAACAGGCGTGATCATGCTGATCTATCTCGATCAGGCCTATAAGGACCGGCTGGCGCGAGGGCACATGACCTCGCTGAAGGACCTGTACGAAGCCGTCATTGTGGGCGCCGTAGAGCGGGTGCGCCCCAAAATGATGACCGTCATGGCTATCATGGCCGGCCTGCTGCCCATTTTATGGGGGCACGGTACGGGCTCCGAAGTCATGAAGCGCATTGCGGCGCCAATGGTCGGGGGAATGATTTCGTCCACGATCCTGACGCTGGTCGTCATCCCGGTCATCTACTATCTGTGGAAAAGCCGGGACTTGAAAAAGCGGGCGCAGCGCTGAGGCGCCGGGGCTGGGGACATCGCCGCCGAAGCCGCAGGGAGGATGCCGCGCACGCAAGGTGCGGGCCAGGGCGCACGAACCAAACGAGGCGGCGCACGTAGGACGGTACGGTTTTTCGAGCTAACGAGCATCTGGACTGTTTCTGGAACCCCATGGAAGCGTTTATCGACTGGTTTATGGGGCTGGGGGAGCGCTACAATGTCAATCCGATCGTTTTCGGGTCGATTTACGTAGGCGCCATTCCCTTCTTTACGGCCTCCATCGCCTGGCTCGTGCGGAATCTGCGCCGCCGCCGGTCCATCGTGGCTCCCGTGTTGTCCGCCTCGTTCTTCTTCGTTTCGGCCTATCTGTACCTGATCGTCGTCGGGCGGGACATCCCCCTCTGGGTATACTTCTTCGTCGCCGCCATGGTCGCTTTCGGCATATTCTCCACCCTCAGAAAAATCCGCGGACAATTGCGAAACGGGGAAGAAAAATCCTCTTCTTGATCCATTTTTATACCATTAAGGAGTATTTTTTATTTATATTTGGTATATTAATGGAGTTGCAAAAGAGAATGCCACAAACAAGAGGACGCACTGTATGAAAACCACCGAATTTGAGGCTGCTTGCGATAAGGGCGAGGACATAACGGGCGTGCTGGACCCGTCCAAAGCACAACGCCCCAAGCATCAGCAACGGCGCATTAATGTCGATTGTCCCGTGTGGGTGATCGAAAGCCTGGACAGAGAAGCGGACCGCATAGGCGTCACGCGGCAATCGCTCATCAAGGTCTGGCTGACCGAACGACTGGAAAAACTGGATACGCCGGGGGGCGCTACCGCCATATCTTGCGAGAAAGCCTGAGCAGGTAGAAACGTTCGCGAGACGTTCCCGTCTCGAAGGGCATGGCGAACAAATCCCATGTGGTGTCCCAGGAAGGGTATTCCGGCGCCGTGCGATCCTCCAGAACGCCCAGAGCAAGGATCGATCCCTGCTTGTATTCCCAATGAATCCCGGCGAAAAGAGTCGCCTGATTATCCCACAGCGCCCTGCGTGCCGCTACCCCCTCGCCCGCCGGGCAACGGCATCCGATCGCTTGCACGCCCGCGCCAAGCTCGATGTCCAGCGATTTCAGAATCCCTATGGCCAGGCGGACGCGCCCATACGATTGCCGGAATTCCGCTTGTACGTTTTCCGCGACGCGGCCCGAGCCGTACAGAAGGCTGTGCGGGACATAAAACGCATCGCGCCGGCGATAGCCAATGGTGTAATCCCAAGCAGGCCACAGGCGCAGTATATCTACCCCCGACGGTCGCATGGACAAGCGAGACAAATCCGTCAATGCGTCCGTCACGAACGCGTAGCGGTCTACGCCCGCCTCGGCGCTTGCCGAAATACGCGACCACACCTGGCCCGTAACCTCGGCTGAAGCACCCCGGTTCAGCACGCCCTTGTCCACTCGGTCCAGCCATACGTACGGCCGCACTACCCACTTGCGCCGTATATCGGAAGAAATTCTGAAATCCCCTCCCCAGCGCCCGCTTCCCGATGGGCTGACGCCGCCCGCGGCGGACAAGGCCACCTCGTTATATCTGCGCGTCAACAAGGCGGCATAGCCTTCCAGCCGTGTCGCCTGGAAATCCATGTCCGCGTAGGCGAATTCGTTTGTCCATTGCATGGAGATGCGTCCTCGACGAGCCAGGCGCACAAAAAAATCCTTGGCCAACGTATGATGAACCCCTGCGGTAAACAACATGCGATCGGTCCGGCCTGTCATTCCACTTGGACCTGTACGAAAGTTCGGCTCCATGGCCATGCCCCGGCCATACCAGTTCCAGCGACGCCCTATCTGCTCGAAATCCAGCCGGGCGGCGAACCCCCGCAAGGAGCGCAATACATCGTTGGAGTAGCCCCCGAATCCAGGGGGCGCATCTATGATGGTCACAACATCTTCGCGGGAACGCAGAACCCGTTCCCGGGAGAGCAAAACCTGCCCTGCCACGCGGCGGGTATTCTCGCCAAAGCGCAGGTCCCAATCCACAGACGATACGCTTGCCATCCTGTCGATTTGAAGATTTGTCCATGTGGTGTCGCCCATTCTTGTATAAACAGAGGTGGTTACGGCAGGGCCAAGCACGCCCGTAAACCCTATTTTCGATAACGTCCCCACATCCTGCACGATGCGGGCAGCGTACCCCTGATCTATGGACCACGAATTGGGCGCCGCCATCCCCGTAGCGCCCACGGTGAGACCAAAGGGCATGCGCCCATGCAACGCCAGCGCACCGAGCATAAGCTGGGCATCTTCGGTGGTCTCCAACGCGCTGCCGACAATGTGAGGCGATTCGATCACATGACGAGCCGCCGTAAACAGCCTTGGGTAGACAAGCTTTCTATTCGCGTACGGCCCCAATGTCCAGGCGGCGTACTCTTCAAAATTCTCCGGCGTAAGGTCCGGTAGCAGCGAGATATCCAACGTCAGGCTGGGTCGAAAAGCCAAGGTTCCCTCTACCCCCGGAAGCGGCAAGAAAGGAAACGTATCTGATTCCTCCTCGACCTCTACCCTGAACGTGTTCACATGGGGGGTAATAGTACGGTGAACCCCCGGGTCTATTTCCGCCGCAAAGCGCACCCGCCCGAAGTGGGCTACCGGCCCGTGGCTACGTTCCCGACTGCGCGTCAGGGACCATTCGCTCAGCTCCCCTCGGCGCGCCGCCCAGCGCCGAAAATTAATGCCCGCCTCCCTCCGACCGGGGTGGGCCATCTCCAGGGCGGAAAACGGAATCGCCAGCTCCACCGTCCATCCGCTATGGTCTTGCCGCGCCGCGCCCGACCATTCCACATCCCAGGCAGGATCGAAACCAAGCGCTTCCGACGCAAAAAACATCGGCCGACCCGACCCGTCCGGCAACATCGCGTCCACCCCCATCCCTTCCACGCGCACCCCTGCCGCATTGATCGCAAAGTTGAACGAGGTCTTGCGATCGTCGTAGGTGTCCAAAGACACTACGAACCAATCGCCCGGACTCAATTCGTCCCGGCGACCGAGCATCCGGCGAATGCGGTTCGATTCCGGGTCCGCCAGCTTCGCGCCAATGAACAAGGTGCGCGCATCGTGTAGCAGGTATACCTGGGTATCCAGCGTGGCGGGAGCGCCTTCGTCCGGAGCGTATTGCAGAAAATCGCCCGCAGGGACCGCCTGCTCCCAGACAGATTCGTCCAGCACGCCGTCCACGCGAATACGCGTCGCGGTATGCGCCGCCTGCACGACGCAGTCCGGGGCGCAACCGGGCGGCGTTTGCAAGAAAACGGCGGCAAGCATGGACAAGACAAGCATCGGGCAACGCGAAACGATGAAAAGAAAAAGGACCGCCTGGTCAAAATCGCAGTTGATAGGATATCGCCGGAATGAGCTGCAAAACGCTCAGTTTCTTCCACTGGGTCCGCCCGTCGGAATTCGTATCGGGATATATCACCATCGGGTTCTGGCGATTGTAGACGTTGTATAGCCCAAGCGTAAACGTGCGCTCGCCCCAACGGCGGACCTCTTTGATGAAATGCACGCTCAGGTCCAAGCGATGATGGGCAGGCGCGCGAGACGCATTCACCGGACCATAGTCCAGCACATACTCTGAAGCATAATCCAGAGAAGAGCTCCGGTACTTTCCGGCTGCGCTCCATACGGGATAGCCGCTGCCGTACACCCAGGACCAGGACAGCAAGGTGTGGTCCGTCAAACGGTATTGCAAAACCAGAGAAACATCGTGGCGGCGGTCATACCCGTCCGGGAACGGAGCGCCCCTGTTCAGGCCCGCAAACGTACGTTGCGTACGCGCCCAGGTGTAACTGAGCCACCCGTTCAACCGGCGTCGGCGGCGTTCCACAAAAAACTCGGCGCCGTAACTCCGGCCTGAACCATGCTCGATCAAGGACGGCCATCCCGATTCCAGCGCCTGATACGCATAGACCCCGGTTCTGTATTCGATCTGGCTTGTCATTACCTTGTAGTATCCCTCCATGGACAACTCCAATCCATACTCTGGCAAGCTCCGCGCAAGGCCTGCGGCGACCTGCGAGCTGCGCTGCGGGCGGACTCCCGGCATGAAAGGAATCCACACGTCTTTCGGAAGCGAGGCTCCCGTGCCTGTCAGCAAATGCATGTACTGCTGCACGTACGCATAGGACAGTTTGCCGGCATAGCCGCCGCCCAGCGGTATGTGGATCGCCAGACGCGGCTCGACCGAACGAGCGAAGGCGCCTTGACTCTCCGATCCCGACAGCCGAAGCCCTGCATTCGTGCGCACACCCAACGGCCATTGCCATTCGTCTTCCACGTACAGCGCTACGTCCCGGGAGGGCAGGCGCTGCGACTGCACCTGCAGGTGGTTCAAGCTTGCCATGTCCGGGACGGTCTGTTCCCTACGCGTACTCCCCGGCGTAAAACGGTGCGCCACATGCTCCGCGCCAAACCGCAGATAATGCCGCAGGCTGACGGCATACTCCATATCCAGCCGGGTCGTGTAATCCAGCGCCGACGAGGCCCACACTTGTTGATACGTATCCAGCTCATCGCCCTTGTCCCCGTTGCGCACGCCAATCTGCGAACGCACACGGTACTGCGTAACGCCCGCCAGAACGCTTGCAAACCAGCGATCGCTGATCAGGCGAGTCCAGCGAAGCGAAGCAAGCCGGTTATGCCAGACAAGCTCGAAGTCAAAATCGTCGATGATCGGACGCGGGCCGCTGTAGCGCTCCCGGTACGTGAACGCATCCCGCCCCAGATACCCGCTCACATACAGCCGGTCTCGATCCGAAATCAGGTAGTTGGCCTTGAAATTCAGATCATGGAAATGTCCGCCAAACCGCTCGTGTGGCGTGAAGATGCGCTGAGCCCACCATGTGAGCAAATCCATAAACGTACGGCGGCCAGAAACAATGAACGACGCGCGGTCGCGGACGATCGGGCCTTCCACCAGAAACCGGGACGTCAACAACCCCAAAGCAGCCTCTCTCTCGAAATGTTTCAGATTTCCCTCCTTCATTGTAAAGTTCGCAACCGAGGAGAGCCTCCCTCCGTAGCGCGCCGGGAAACCCCCCTTGATCAACTCCACCTGCTTCATCGCGGACGTGTTGAACACGCTGAAAAGGCCTAACACATGGGTGGGGTTATACAAAGGCAAGCCATCCAGCAGGATCAGATTCTGCCCTGCGCGCCCCCCGCGCACGTACAGGCCACTGAAGCCTTCCCGCCCGGCCTGTACGCCCGGCAGCAATTGCATGGTCTTGAGCAGGTCCGGCTCGCCGAGAAGGACGGGCAGGGTTTCCACTTCCTCGACCATCAGGCGGTGGCGACTCATCTGCACCTCGCTGGCCTCGGCTGCCTCGTCCGCCCGGACCACCACCTCGTCCATCTGCAACACGCGCGGCGCAAGCTGGACAACAAGCGACGTATCCGCGGCGACCTCGAAATCCAGGCGCTGCGACAGGTAGGAAACATGCGTTACGGACAGCCGCAAGGCGCCGGGGGGCGCCGCCAGGCTGTAGAAACCGAAGGCGTTGGACGTGGCGCCAACCCGCTCTTCCACCAGATAGATATGCGCTCCGGGAATGCGCTCGCCGCTGGACGCATCCTCCACGTACCCGCTAACAATGACGCTCTGGGCCGACGCGCCAGGGGCGCACGCAAACAGCACGGCGACAAAGCCGAGCAAAGCCATTGCCTTGCGGATGGAACGGATGGCGAGCATCATCACAGGCGCCACGAAATACCTTGATACAGGGAATTAAGAAATCGGCAAACAAAGGCCGAACGAAGTATCAAATCGTCATATCATATGGTTTATTTAGCAAGCATCTGGCAACGCGAAATGAGAAAGACTCCGCCTATCCGGTCTCTTCTGCCTCTTCCTCGCAAGATTGCACATGCGGAGAACCGACCTTCAGGTCTTCCTCGCTCCAGGCATTCCCTTCGGCATCGACGAACAACGCAACGTTGGACCACCCCCCAAAGACCCCAAGACCGTCTTCCACATTGGAATGCAAGGAAATCGGGCGCTCCGAAAATAGACCATAATTCCCGTCATATCGTTCGCTGGATTCTTCGTATCGCCATAACGCATCGCTCCAGCTTTCCACGATTATACGGAAGTGCGGTGTCAGAGCTACAGGATTCTCGGAAGTAGCCTCAATGGCGATTTCCAGCATCTTCCCCTCAAAAAGATCGTCTGAAAAGTACGCACCAAAATAAAACGGCTCCGACGCTATAAAAGGCTCCGAGGGATCCTCTACCTGGGAAATGTATTCGCGCATGGAAGACAAATCGCTCGTAAAAAGCACATTACCTCTATACTCGGTACCCGAGTCTGGGTGGTTGCTTGTGGTCAAATACCCGTCGTCGTAGCAAACCAGATCCAACATATCCAATCTAATGCTGTAGTAATGCGGTCCCGGCGCATCATAAAGGTTGAGTCGGATCACATACACGCCATTTTCCTCGTCCATGGCTGGCGTTACTTCCTCGATACCCACCAAGGCCGCATCCACCGGCGGAACGATGGACGAAGCCCGTACGGACGGCAAATCCGGCGCATGGGCCGTAAGCGTATACCGAATCTCTCTGGCCGGACGGCTGCCGAGCGCAGAACGGAAATCGCCTTCGCCGACATGGACAAGCTCCTCCCTAAACCCATCCTCGCCCTCCACCACTACCACGGCTTCCGTGACCAGATACGCATCCGGGGACACGTAGTCGGCATACGGCACACTCTGCTGCAACCCTACCGCCCAGACACTATCCGGGGTAAATCTCGAATCCACGACCAGCCTGGGCTCATAGCCGCTGGGTATGTCCAGTTCAATGGGGGTCGTGCACCCGGCGCTAAAGCCGCACGCAAACAGCGCGGCGACAATGCCGGGCAAAGCCATTGCCTTGCGGCTGGAGCAGAGGGCGAGCATCGTCGCAAGCACCACGAAACACGTTGATACAGGGAACCAGAAAACCGGCGAGCGCCTGCCGGACGAAGTATCAAATCGTCATGCTGTACAGCGTACGAGAGGAGAATGAAGGGTAATGCTACGTACACCCCCTGTGCCGATGTTCCTGGTTCGCAGGATCGAGCCGGCGGTAGCGCGCTGGCTTCTTCGTATGGGGCGCACTAAGGCTTCTTGCTTGGGATAAGACCAGGTCAGGCGGAGCGCCTCGGGCAAGGCGGGTGGATCCGTTCCGCGCGTCAACCGTTTACCGAAACGCCGCATTTCAGGGTGCAGGGAACGCTTCCGGAAGATGCGGCTTCGCGGCCCGGCAACGAGGCGCAGCGGATCGTCCGGCGACGGAACCGGAATCACGCCACGCCTTGTCGCTGCCCGCGCCCGACGCCCGCCCGCGCCCTGTTTCCGCAAAAAACCCGCCAGCCATGCCCGACTCCTCATCGCCCGCCGCAAACAAGTACAGCCGCCAGATCACGCAACCTCTTACGCGGGGCATCTCCCAGGCCATGCTGTATGCGACCGGACTCACGGAAGAGGACCTCGACAAGCCGCAGGTCGGGATCGTGTCCAACTGGTGGGAGGGCAATCCCTGCAACATGCACCTCGACAAACTGGCCGCGCGGGTGCGCGAGGCGGTTGCGGCGTTCGGCCTGGTCGGGCTGCGCTTCAACACCATCGGGGTTTCCGACGGCATCAGCATGGGCACCGAGGGCATGAGTTACTCGCTCCAGTCCCGCGACCTCATCGCCGATTCGATCGAAACGGTGGTGCGGGCGCAGTGGTACGACGCCGTGGTGGCCATTCCGGGCTGCGACAAGAATATGCCGGGCTGCATCATGGCGCTGGCCCGCCTCGACCGGCCAGGCCTCGTGGTCTACGGCGGCACGATCCTGCCTGGGCGCACGTACCTCCGGGGCGGAGAGCAAAAGCGGGACATCATCTCCGCCGCGCAATCCTACGGAGAATACCTTGCCGGGACCATCACGGACGAGGAACGCAAAACCATTGTGCGGCGCTCGTGCCCCGGCGCAGGCGCCTGCGGAGGCATGTACACGGCGAACACGATGGGCTGCGCCATTGAAGCGCTGGGCATGGCGCTCCCGTATTCGTCCTCCACGCCCGCCGTATTCGACCAGAAGATGGACGAATGCCGCCAGGCGGGCGAAGCCGTAGGCGAACTGCTCCGGCTGGACCTCAAGCCCCGCGACATTATGACCCGGCGCGCGTTCGAAAACGCCATGACGCTTGTGATGGCGCTGGGCGGCTCGACGAATGCGGTGCTACACCTCATCGCCATGGCCCGCGCCGCCGAAGTCGATCTGTCCATGGACGATTTTCAGCGGGTCAGCGACCGCGTGCCGTACCTTGCGGACCTGAAACCGAGCGGGCGATACGTCATGGCGGACCTGCACGAGATCGGGGGAACGCCCGCCGTGATGAAATACCTGCTTGAGGCTGGCTACCTGGACGGCTCCTGCATCACGGTGACCGGCAAAACGCTCGCAGAGAACCTCGAATCCGTGCCGGGACTCGCCGAGGGACAGGACCTGGTGCATTCCCTCGAAAATCCCCTGAAAAAAACGGGGCACCTGACCATTCTCTACGGAAATCTCGCCCCGCAAGGCGCCGTAGCGAAAATCACGGGCAAGGAAGGCATGTATTTCAAGGGACCAGCCCGGGTGTTCGACGCCGAGGAGGACATGCTGGAGGGGCTGAAGGCGGGCCAAATCCGCAAGGGCGACATCGTGATTATCCGGTACGAGGGGCCGAAAGGCGGTCCTGGCATGCCGGAAATGCTCACGCCCACGTCCGCCATCATGGGCGCGGGCCTCGGCAAGGATGTGGCGCTATTGACGGACGGGCGCTTTAGCGGAGGGTCCCACGGGTTCATTATCGGGCATGTGTGCCCGGAAGCCCAGGAAGGCGGCCCTATCGCGCTCGTGCAGGACGGAGACGTCGTAACCATCGACGCCGAGCAGCGCACGATCGACATGGACGTCGCCGAAGAGGAACTGGCCCGCCGGAAAGCGAACTGGTCCGCGCCAGACTTCAAGGCCACCCGGGGCACGCTCTACAAATACATCAAGTGCGTCCAGCCCGCCAGCCTGGGGTGTGTGACGGATGAGTAGGGGGCTAAGGGCTGGGGTAAGGGCTATTGGGGGGGATGCGCTGATTAAATCAACAAAGATCAGAGCATCCTTGACTTTGTCCGCAGGCAGTCCTATCCTGTGGCTTCCCCCACAACCAACAGCCCCCCTTTATGTCAGCAAATACGAATCTGAACGCGGCCAAAACAGCGAAAAACGACGAATTTTACACCCGCCTGCCGGACATTGAACGGGAGCTGTCCCACTACAAAGAGCACTTCTCCGGCAAGACCGTCTACTGCAATTGCGACGACCCTCGCGTATCCAACTTCTGGCATTATTTCGCCTACGGGTTTGAGATGCTCGGGCTGAAGAAACTGGTCGCCACCTGCTACAAGAACCAGAATCCCGATCTGTTCAGCCAGCACGATTCGGAACGGGCCATCCGGCTGGAGTACACTGGAGATAAGGACGGAAACCGGAGACCCGATACGGGAGAGATCGGCGTCTTTCCCCTCCAAGGCGACGGCGACTTCCGAAGCGCCGAGTGCATCGACCTGCTGAAACAAGCGGACATCGTGGTTACCAACCCGCCATTTTCCCTGTTCAGGGAATACGTGGCGCAACTGATGGAGTACGGCAAAAAATTCCTGATCATCGGGAATTTCAACGCCATTACCTATAAGGAGATATTCCCTCTTGTTGCCTATAATACGCCTGTTGCGGATTAAAATTCGTGAATATAGCCTTCTGCCTTCTATGTAGAATCTGCTTTTATACTTCCCGGTAAATCCCGTGATTAAATCAACATCCATTCCTATTATCTCGAACTGATCGGGATTGTGCTTGTCGAGGAATGTGATCGGCACGCCCATCGCACCCGGATAGTCCATCGGGATGTTTTTCGTCTTCCCGACCTCTATCGCATCGTAGTTGTCGTACGTCGGGTACTCCTCCGGCGTGTACGTCCTGTGCAGGAACAGGTCTTCGTTCCGCTTTTTGATGTCAAGGTTCGTGAACCACAGGATGTTTCCGAACTTCTGAATCTTTATCTCTCCGTTTTCGCCCCTCGTTTCGAACTCTTTGGGGTGCGTATAGCCAATCCACAACCTGTTATTGCCGATAAGAGGGAATAACGGCCACTCTCGTGATTTTCGATCGTTGTCGCAACATCCTGTAAATACTGGACTTAATCATAACCTGTCCAGTTTCCCGAATCCTCATCCGAAACACGCGACCATGAAGATAGAACTGAAGGAGATCACCGTACGCGAACTCGTGGACGGCTACTACGACGACAAGGAAGGCGGCGTACGCGGCTATTCTGGCAACCTGGACATTCGCCCGCCTTTCCAGCGCGAGTTCGTCTACAAGGACAAGCAGCGCGAGGCCGTCATTGACACGATCTCGAAGGGATTTCCCCTGAACGTGATGTATTGGGCCGTCCGAAACGACAGGACATACGAAGTCATCGACGGACAGCAGCGCACAATCTCCGTCGCGCAGTATGTCAACAACGACTTCTCGTTCGACGGAATGTACTTCGCCAACTTGCAGGACGACCAGCAGGCCCGGATACTGGACTATACCCTGTCCATATACCTGTGCAGCGGGGCGGACAGCGAGAAACTGGAATGGTTCAAGACCATCAATATCGCTGGCGAGCGGCTGACGGATCAGGAATTGCGCAACGCGGTGTACGCGGGGACATGGGTATCCAAGGCCAAAAAGCGATTTAGCAGGACAGGTTGTCCCGCCTACGAGATAGGGAAGGATTATATGAAAGGGTCTCCGATACGGCAGGACTACCTGGAAACAGTTCTCCGGTGGAAAAGCGGAGGCGACATCACAGACTACATGGGTAGGCACCAGCACGAACCGAACGCCGTAGACCTGTGGATATACTTCCGGTCCGTGATCGACTGGGTTCAGGGTACGTTCCCGGCGTACAGGAAGTCCATGCAGGGCGTAGAATGGGGGCCGCTGTACGATGCGCACAAGGACAAGTCCCTTGATGCTGACAAGATCGAAGCAGAGGTGGCCAAACTTGTCGATGACGAGGACGTAACCAAGGAAGCAGGAATCTATCCCTATGTCCTGACCCGCGACGAAAAGCACTTGAGCATCCGGGCGTTCTCGAATCGAATAAAACAGCAGGTCTACGAACGACAGGACGGGAAATGCTGCAAGTGCGAAAAGCGATTCTCCCGGAACAAGATGGAGGCGGACCACATCAAGCCCTGGGTCGAGGGCGGACGAACCATTGAAGAGAATTGCCAGATGCTGTGCAAACCCTGCAACCGGCGCAAATCTTCGAAATGAGCACGAAGCCCGGCAAGAAGGACAAACCGAAGGCCGAGCGGATACGCCAACACGGAGAAATCCGGGCGGGAGGACAGATCCCTGGCGCTATCGCATTCCGCATTCAGAAGGGCAGGTCGTCGTCCGGAGCGTATCCATCTTCCTTGGCATCATCAGACGTAGAGGGTATATCTATCGTGCCTCGGCATTCCGGGTAATCGGAGCACCCCCAGAAATCGTTGCCTGCGTTGGGACCTTGGCGGGCCGTGCGGCGAACCATCCCGGAGCTGCAATCGGGACAGTTGGGCGAATCGTTGTTGTCCTTAGGCCCAGAAGATATATCTATCGTGCTTCGGCATTCCGGATAGTCGGAGCATCCCCAAAAATCGCTGCCCGCATTGGGGCCGGTGCGAGCCGTGCGACGCACCATCCCCGAGCCGCAACTCGGGCAATCGGGCGCATCGTCGTCCGCATCTTTATCCTCATATGTACCCTTCTCGCCATCCTCAGGCCCAGAAGCAGAGGCCATCTCTCGCGTGCCTCGGCATTCCGGGTAGTCGGAGCATCCCCAAAAATCGTTGCCCGCATTGGGGCCGGTGCGGGCCGTGCGACGCACCATCCTGGAGCTGCAACTCGGGCAATCGGGCGCGTCCTCGCCCGCATCTTCCGGCAAATCGTCGTCTTCTGCTTCCTCCGCATCTTCCTGCAAATCGTCGTCCTCCGCAACATCCGCAGCATCCGCGTCATCCGCATCTTCCGGCAAATCGTCGTCCTCCGCAACATCCGTAGCATCCGCGTCATTCCCCTTTTCCCGCGGATCGTCCTCCTCGTCATCGAAAATAGATTCCCAGTCCGCCATGGCTTTGCGACAGGTTGGTTACAGTGGAATATTCGGCTATGCGTCCGGGTCCGCCATACGCTCAAAGGTTACGAAACGGAACCCGTCGCGGCGCTCTTCCGCGGTGCGGCGGAACGCAGTCCCGATCAGGTGTTCGTATCGGGGAAAAAAGGTATCTCCCCGATAATCGCCTTCCACGACGGTCAGTTCCCACCGATCCGCGCGTTCGAGGAATTGTTCGTAGATCACGGCGCCGCCGCCAATGAAAACGCGGGACGCTCCCTGCGCAGCGGCCAGCGCCGCCTCCGGGTCGGGAAAGGTCTCTATGTCGGGGTACTCCGCGACAGGTCCCCGCGACGTAACGATCAGCAAGCGGCGGTCGGGCAGCGGCCCGCCGAACTCGTCCACCAGCGATTCGAAGGTGCGGCGCCCCATGATCATGGGGTAGCCCGTGGTCAACTGCTTGAAGCGCTTCAGGTCCTCGGGGAGCCGCCAGGGTAGCCGGTTCTCCACCCCGATAACCCGATTCGTCTCCGCCACAGCGGCAATGAGCACGATTTCCGGACGGATGGGGGATGTATCGGTCATGGCGACAAAACCCTGCGCGAGCAACGCGGGCCTTCTGCAATGGGGGAATGCACGGCGGGGGCGGGGGCGGGGGCGGAGTCGATGGCGGTGAGATCAATGGTGGCGAAATCAGGCGCCGCCGCATCCCTTAATCTCGCAAAAAATCTCCCGAAAATCTTCCGGGCGCGGGGAGCCGCCAAGGCAGCCGGTTCTCCAACCCGATTCGTTTCCACCACAGCGGCAATGAGCACGATTTTCGGACGAACGGGGAACGTATCGGTCATGGCGGCAAAACCCTGCGCGGGGAGCCGCCAATCTGCCTCCCAAAACCGGTTCACTCGGTCAGGTCGCGGTGCAATGTGGCGATCCAGCGTTCGGTGGAAATAAATCCGTCGCCCCACGAAGCCCATTCGTCGCCCACGCCCGCCGCCTGCAACTCCTCCAGGCTGTGGCCCACCTCGACCCCCGCCGCAATGACGGCCCGGGTTTCGTCGATCATGCGCAGATACGTTTCCAGATCGTCCGGCGAGGCCACAGGACCGTGGCCCGGGATAATTCGGGTGTCGGAATCGGCCTGCGCCAAGACCGCCTGCCCCGCCGCAACGACCCCCTCCACGGCGCCCCCGCTGTCCATATCGACGAAGGGAAACCGCTGGTTGAAAAACGTATCCCCCATGTGGACCACATTGGAACCCGTGAAGAAAATGAGCGCGTCTCCGTCGGTGTGGGCATGCGGAACGTGCAGCACCTGCACCTCCTCCCCATTAAAATGGATGGACAGGGCTTCGGCGAAGGTGATCACCGGCCAGGCTTCGGGCGAAGCAGGGGGCGTGACCCGGCCGCCGCGGCGCTGTTCGGTCTTCAGCCGGGCGCGGACATTGTGGTGAGCAATAATCGGGGTCTCCACGCCGAACTCTGCGTTGCCGCCGGTATGATCCCCGTGAAAATGGGTGTTGAGCAGAAATTCGAGGTCGCCCTCGCCAAGGTCGTCGAGCAGGGCGCGAATCTGGTCGGCCAGCGGGGCGAATTTGTCATCGACCATCAGGAAACCGTCCGCCCCGACGGAAACCCCAATGTTGCCGCCCTGCCCGTTGATCATGTGGATCGATCCGGCGACATGGGACATCGTAAGGTCCTGGGCCGCGGCGGGCAGCGCGGCAAGCCACAAGGCGAAAAACAGAGATCGGGACATGACGGGTTCTGGCGGGGTGGGGAAAGGGAGTGCATCTTGGCTGGTACATCAAACCCTTGATTACCCGATACGCTCCCTGCCTCCTTAAGGTCCTAATTACGCAGGGCCTGCCACACTGCTTCGACATTCCTTGCCGGCGCACCCCCGGTTAAGCCGCTTGGAGCGCGCGAGGGCGGGCCTTGCCACGCTGCTTCGGCATTCCTTGCCGGCGCACCCCACGCGACCTCAGAACGTTGCGGAATCAATCAAGGCATCCTTAACCAGCGAATCCTCAAAAATCCACATTTATTCATACTAAATTCTTTTGCGAGAGCCTGTGCATGCCGGGCGTTCATTATATTTAGACTTAATATAAATAACAGAATCCACCCACAACCTTTTCACCCATAGCCTTTCAAGGCGTTGTATAATGCGGAAACCACGACTCCCTCAAGCGGCGTTCATTGCCTTGGCCCTCCTCTGGACAATGTGGACCATGAACGGATACGCACACAGCACGGCGCTCTCGCACGAACACGTAGCAACAGGGAGCGAGGATAGCCTCGGCGTACTCATCATGGCGCACGGCGGCAGCCCGGAATGGAACGAACAGGTCCTTGCTTCCATCGCCGGGCTTCGGGAGCACATGCCTGTATCCCTGGCGTTCGGCATGGCGAACCCTGAAACACTGCAAGGCTCGCTGGATTCGCTCCGCGAGCGCGGCGTGCGTACGGTGGCCGTGGTGCGCCTGTTCATCTCAGGCGATTCTTTTCTGCATCAGACCGAGTTTTTGTTCGGCCTGCGCTCCGACCCGCCGAAACAGGCCATCATGGGACACCACATGATGGACGGCTCCCATCTCAAACCCCTGAAAACGGACGGACGCATCTTGCTGGATCGTCAGGGAATGATGGGGTCCAGCGAAGCGGCTCATATCCTGTTGGCCCGCGCCAACGAGCACACGCCCAGCCCGGAAAAAACCGGAGCCATGATCATCGCGCACGGCATGGACTCCGAGGAGGATAATAACCGGGTGCTCGACGCAATGCAGGATGCGGCGGAAACGCTGCGCACCGCCGGGTATGCGGAAGTGCATACGGCCACCCTCAGGGAAGACTGGGCCGAACCAAGGGCCGAAGCGGAACGGCGCATCAGGGCCACTGTGGCGGACATGGGAGAACGCCGGGACCACATCGTAGTGATTCCGTACCGCATATCTGGATTCGGTCCCTACGGCGATGTGCTGGACGGACTGGACTATACGCCCACCGACGGACTACTCCCACACCGCCTGGTCACAGAATGGGTCGCCGCCCGCGCAACAGCCAACTTCTGCGCCGCCGGCCTGACCTCGCCTCTGGGGTCGTGCGGGATGCCGTAGGGGGGAACCTGGACGGGCTTGCTATGGCGCCAGCCCAGCCCGAAAGAGGTGGTTCGGGTTTGCCGGACAGCGTTTCCGGGATTTTAAGGTGTAGCATGCCGACAGGCCGACAGGCCGGAGCGCCAGGCTGGATTCTCCCACCCCCCTCACACCGCAATCGGGGCCGGGATGTGGGCGTGGGGGGAGTAATCCACGATCTCGAAATCGTCGTACGCATATTCGTAGATGGAGGGCGGCTTCCGGCGGATGACAAGGCGCGGCAAGGAACCCGGGGTGCGCTGGAGCTGCTCCCGGACCTGTTCCAGGTGGTTCAGATAAATGTGGCAATCCCCGCCCGTCCATACGAATTCCCCCGGCCTCAGGCCGCTCTGCTCGGCGAACATGTGCGTCAGGATGGCATAGGACGCGATATTGAACGGCAGGCCCAGGAAGCTGTCCACGCTCCGCTGGTACAGCTGGCAGGATAACCGCCCCTGCGCCACATAGAACTGGAAAAGCACATGGCAAGGCGGAAGCGCCATGCGTTCCAGTTCGTCCACCTTCCAGGCGCTGACGACATGGCGGCGGGAATCGGGATTCTCCCGAAGGCTTCGCAACACCGCGTCGATCTGGTCGTGAATGCTTCCGTTGTCCCCTTCCCAGCGGCGCCATTGCTTGCCGTACACGGGGCCCAGGTCGCCGTCCTCGTCCGCCCAGTCGTCCCAGATCGTAACGCCGTGATCGTTCAGGTAGCGGACGTTCGTATCCCCGTTCAGAAACCAGAACAACTCGTGGAAGATGCTGCGCAGGTGCAGCTTCTTGGTCGTCAGCAGGGGAAATCCCTCTGCCAGATCGAACCGCATCTGGTAGCCGAACGCGCTGATCGTACCCGTGCCCGTCCGGTCGTTCTTGCGAACGCCGCGATCCAGAATGTGCTGGAGATAGTCGAGATACTGGCGCATCGGAGAGGACGGACAAGATCTACGTCTGCATACCAAAGGTATGGAATCTGCAGCGCATTGTCATCATAGCGCAACAATATTTTTCGGATATTGGGCAGATAGCTGGCGTTGCCAGAACCTGTTCCGGCAGCGCCTCAACACCACCCCCTCAACACCATACTTCTGCACCACTTCTGCATCGCAAAGCCCATGGACCCGAACCTGCACCAGCAACAAGCCATCAATCACCTGAACAAGGTCCTGGGCTATGCCCCATTCGTCGCCGAGGAGGGACAGGCTACGGTGCATCTGACGCAGGAGGACTGGCATGTGGTCGCCGACGCCTTGTTCAAGATGGACACCCCTGCGGAAATGATCCCGAAACAGATCAGAAAATACCGCCTCGCGAACGACTACCGCACCATCCAGCTCGACACGGAGGAGTGCCTGATCGATGTAGAAATGATCTGATGGCGTCCTTCACGAAAAATCCCCATACCGGATAACAGGCGCTTGCCCGCAGGCCATATGTTACGGAAATTGTTGCATGTATTTTGATGCAATAACGGATATTGGCGTTCTTCCAACCGCTCCGCCGCGTCATAAAATCTCCCGAAAAGCCGCGCAGGAAACATTTCGGGAATATTTTTTCACGAAAAAATCGACTTTTTCCGTTTCACTGCGTACTTTCCATACAAGTCGCCGCCAAATCCGCTTTGGATAACGGCTATACCCCTTTGCCCACATGCCTCCCATGACGACAGAAACCGACCCCGATTCACTTGTTTCGACGGGTTCGACCCGGTGCGAACTTGTCGCCTCGCCGGGCGTTTCACGTTTAATTGTACCTTCCAACTCGCTAAACCGCAACCGGTCGTCCCGAGTTGACGCCATTTTTGACGCCATCTCGAAGCGTGTCTCCTGACCCGATTCGACCCCGCCTGTACTCAGCGTAATTAGCGCCATCCGGTTGCATCCTCCCCACGGAAATCCCTTGTAAAGACACCTGCATCATGGGAGTCAACACGCAGGAAAAACAGTCTGGAAAAACAGGAAAAACTGTCCGGGAAATCCCCGAAGCCACCATCCTTTTCGCGGGGGACTCCGGCGACGGGATGCAATTGACCGGGGGACAGTTTACGCTGGCCAGCGCATACGCCCGCAACGATCTGGCGACGCTGCCGGACTTCCCTGCAGAAATTCGCGCGCCGGCGGGGACGACCTATGGAGTGAGCGGCTTCCAGCTGCACTTCGGGTCCATCCATGTGCGTACGCCCGGCGACGAAGTGGATGTGCTCGTGGCCATGAATCCGGCAGCGCTCAAGGTAAGCATCGACCGGGTGCGCAAGGGCGGCACGCTCATCGTGAATGTGGACTCCTTCGGGAAACGGGACCTGGACCTGGCCGGATACAGCCAGAATCCGCTGGAAGACGATTCGCTGAAGGCGTTCCGCGTGGTGCGCATCCCGCTGACCAAACTGACGCACGAAACGCTGAGCGATACCGACCTCGACAAAAAGACGATGGATCGGTGCAAGAATATGTTTGCGCTCGGCCTGGCTCTGTGGATGTATTCCCTGCCGATCGAACCGGCGCTCGAGTGGCTGGGCAAAAAATTCGCCCGCAAGCCGGACATTCTCGAAGCAAACCGGCGCGTCCTGAAGAAAGGCAACCACTACGGGGAAACGGTGGAGGAATTTGCGGTCCGCTACGAAGTCCGCCCCGCCAAACTACAGCCGGGCAAATACCGGGCGATTCTGGGCACGGAAGCACTGGCTATGGGCCTGATTGCGGCGAGCCGGAAATGCGGGTTGCCCATTTTCTACGGATCGTATCCGATCACGCCCGCCTCGGAAATTCTGCACGAACTCAGCCGCCACAAGAACTTCGGGGTTAAAACCTTCCAGGCGGAGGACGAAATTGCGGCGGCAGGCGCCGCGCTCGGCGCAAGTTTCGGGGGCTGCCTGGGCGTTACCGCAACGAGCGGACCGGGCCTGGCGCTGAAAAGCGAAACGATCGCCCTGGCCGTCATGGCGGAATTGCCGCTGGTCATCGTGAATATGCAGCGCGGCGGCCCCTCCACGGGCCTTCCTACGAAAACCGAACAGGCGGACCTGCTGCAAGCCATATTCGGACGAAACGGCGAGGCGCCGTTGCCGGTCATTGCGCCGGGAACGCCGGGAGACTGCTTTTACGCCGCCTTCGAAGCCTGCCGCATCGCCGTCCAGTATATGACGCCGGTCATTCTGCTTTCGGACGGCTACCTGGGTACGGGCTCCGAACCCTGGCTCATTCCGAATGCGGACGATCTGGAGGAGTTTGCGCCGTCTTTCGCCACGGCGCCGAACCGGACTGTGGACGGCGAAGAGGTTTTCCTGCCGTATGCGCGGGACGAAAAAACGCTGGCGCGCCCCTGGGCCAAACCAGGCACGGCAGGCCTCGAACACCGCCTCGGAGGGCTGGAAAAAGAGCACGAAACAGGCAATGTGTCCTATGAGCCAGAGAACCACGAATACATGGTGAAACTGCGCGACGAAAAGGTGCAGCGCGTTGCGCAGGACATTCCGCCGCTGGATGTGTTCGGCGCCCAGGAAGGAGACCTGCTTGTGGTTGGCTGGGGATCGACGCAAGGCGCTATCGAAACCGCCGTGGATGCCTGCGTATCGCGGGGCCTTCGCGTAGGCGCCGTGCACTTGCGACACATCGTGCCGTTGCCGAGCGATCTGGGCAAGATACTCAGCCGCTACGAATATGTGCTGACGCCGGAGCTGAACAACGGCCAACTGGTGCGCCTGCTGCGCGAAAAATTCCTCCTGCCCGTCGCCTCGCTTCGCAAGATCAAAGGGCTGCCTTTCAAGGCGCGCGAGATCGAAAAAGAGATTTGCGAGATCCTCGGCATTCCCATCGAATAAGACCCGCCATCGCCATCCGACGGGACCGGCCTGGTCCCTGTCCGTTATGAACGACGTCAACGGAAAATCCAATCACGTTTCGCCCGGTGGAAAAAAACCGGCCCTGCCGCCCGCAGGGAAAAAACCGACGCTCCCTCCGGCAGGCAAGAAACCCTCGCTGCCCCCCGGCGGCAAAAAGCCCGCAGGCCTCCCCGGCCGCAAGCCCGCCGGGCCGTCCGGAAGGAAAAAACCATCCCTTCCGGTGGGCGCAGGCGGAGACGGAGCGCCCGCCAGCCTGACCAGAAAGGATTTTGCGACCGACCAGGATGTGCGCTGGTGCCCGGGATGCGGGGATTACGCCATCCTCGCCACCATGCAGCGACTCATGCCGGAACTGGGCGTACCGAGGGAAAAAACCGTTTTCGTGAGCGGGATTGGTTGTTCCAGCCGCTTCCCGTACTATATGAACACGTACGGGCTGCATTCCATCCACGGACGCGCCCCGGCCATCGCCACGGGACTCAAGGCAAGCCGCCCGGACCTGGACGTATGGATCGTCACGGGAGACGGCGACGCCCTCTCCATAGGCGGAAACCACCTGATCCACCTGCTGCGCCGCAACGTAAATGTGCAGCTCCTCCTGTTCAACAACCAGATCTACGGGCTGACGAAAGGGCAATACAGCCCCACGTCGGAGCAGGGCAAGGTCACGAAAAGCACGCCGTACGGGTCGGTAGACCATCCGTTCTACCCCGTCCCGCTGGCGCTCGGCGCCGATGCCACGTTCGTTGCGCGCACCATGGACCGCGACCCCAAACACCTGCAGGAGATGATGCGGCGGGCGCACCGGCACCAGGGCGCTGCGTTCCTCGAAATCTACCAGAACTGCAACATATTCAACGACGGGGCCTTTTTCGAATTCACGGAACGGAAGACGAAAGCGCACAACACGATCTTGCTGGAGCACGGCAAGCCGCTCGTATACGACAACGGGCAGCGCGGCCTCCGCCTGGAGGGATTCGAACTGAAATCGATCGACCTGTCTGGCGGGAAATGGTCCGCGGACGACTGCCTGACGTACAACGAAGGCAGCATCGAACTGGCGAACATCGTATCGCGGATGTCCTGGCAGAAGGACCTGCCGCGCCCGTTCGGGGTGTTCTTTCGGGAAGATCGGCCTTCCTACGACGACCTCGTGCAGCAACAAATCGAGGACGTCACCGCCCGACGCGGCACGGGAGACCTCGGCGCCTTGCTGAACGCCGGGAATACGTGGGAGATTTAGGTAGGCGAAGCGCCGCCCTGGGCTCGCCGATGCCGAGCGCCAGGGGAATCAGGACGAGTGGATTGCGCTGATTGCTCCGATTGCTCCGAACCGCTCCCGGTCGTCCCTGCCTGTTCTGATGGCTTCTACGGCCGCCAGGTTCCCTGGGCCACGGCGGGCACGAAATCTTCCAGACCCTCCGGTTTCCAAGGCAAGGTGCGCTCCATCTCGGCGCTCATATACGCCGTCATGAGGAGCTCCACCACTTCGAGCCCGGCATGGAAATCCACCTCGGACTGCTTCCCGTCCAGAAACTGCTGCACGAAGTAGCGATTCTCGTTCTCGTAGCCGTACTCGGACGCTTCGTTGCCCACCACGGGCATCTGCCCCTGCTCGGCGTTCTGCTTCTCGACCAGGTCTTCCCCTTGGGATCCCGTCACTTCCCGGCTGAAGAACAGCTTCGTGCCGGCGTCCAGCGTGTTGTGGTACATGGAATACTCGGGGCCCAGCAATTCTGAACTGAGCCGCAACCCCGCCCCGACGAAACTCCACGACGTGGTCACTTCCGCAATCAGGGGGCGCCCTTTCGCATCCTCGTATTCGATGGTGGCGCGCGCAAAATCCTCGGACGGGCGCCGGGCGTAATCCACCTCGGGTCCGAAGCGCTTTTTCAGGTCCTCCACGTAATGCGGGCGCGACCATTTCAGGCTGGCGATATTGGCCGTGACTTTCTTGAGGCGAATGCTGCCCCGCGGAGCGTCTGGAGCCGTAAGCAAGTACCGACCGACCTCCACGCTGTGGCACATCATGTCGTTCAATACGCCGCCGCCCTGCATCTCCCCTTGCCAGAACCAGGGGGCATGCGGACCGCTATGCTCCTCGGCGGCGCGGGCCAGGTAGGGACGGCCCGTAATAGCCGCCGCCCGACGCCAGATGATTTCATGGCCCCGCACCAGACCCGGCTCGAAGAGTTGATCCTCAAGGTATCCGTGCAGCACGCCCGCCTCCTCGATCAGCTCGACCACCCGCTTCGCCTCCCGCACGTTGCGGGCCAGCGGTTTCTCGCACGCGATGCCGACCAGTTCGCCCTTGCCGGACTTGAGCGCCGCCACGATTTCTTCCATATTTTCGATGCGCTTGTGGTTCGGACCGCATATCCAGAGCGCATCGATGGCCGGGTCCGCCACCATGTCGGTGATCGAATCGTAGGCTTTGGCTTCGCCTACGCGAAGTGCTCGCGCATAGGCGGCCGTGCTGGCCGCCCGATCGCGGTTCGGACTCCAGATGCCCAGCACATCCGCATCGCGGACGGCTTGCCAAGACAACAAATGAAACCGGGTAATGAACCCGCTGCCGATGAAACCTACGCCAAGTCGTTGTTGCGCCATGCTTAAAATCGGGTTTTTGCGTACAGGATGGTGCGTGCGGTCAACAAAGTAGGCATTTCATGCGTTCCCGTGCGTATAATTCAATAAGAAATCCAGGGAATGCACGGATCAAGCCCACTTCGATCAGCGCATTCACAGGATTTTCTGATGGGCGCGGCGGAGGCATACGCCGAACGCCGACGGGCGTTGCGCCGAATCAGACCCGATCAAACGTGATCCATCAAACCCAATCAAACGTAGCCAGACCCGATCCTACCGGTTATATACTCCATGAAACGCCGCGCTTTTATCAAAATGACCGCCGCCGGAATAGCCGGAAGCAGCCTGCTTGCCGGATGCGGCGGAGACGGTCCAGAATCAGGACAAACCAATGCGGCGCCCGGCGTGCAAACCCGCCCGCAGGTCCGCTGGCGCCTCATATCGAGTTACCCCCGCTCCCTCGACACGATTTTCGGCGCGGCGGAAGACGTGGCCCAGCGCGTGGCCGCCGTTACGGAAGGGCGTTTTCGTATTCAGGTGTTCCCGCCCGGCGAACTGGCCCCGGCGACCGAGGTGCTTGGCGCCGTGCAGAAAGGCGCTGTGGAAATGGGCCATTCCGCCAGTTACTATTATACGGGGCACCATCCAGCACTCGTGTTTGACACGGGGACGCCGTTCGGGCTTACTTCGCGCCAGCAAACAGCCTGGCTTCGTCACGGCGGCGGCCTGGAACGGATGCGGGCGATCTACGCGGATTTCAACATCCTTAATTTTCCGGGAGGAAATACGGGCGCGCAGATGGGCGGCTGGTTCCGCCAGGAAATCGACACGCTCGAAGACCTGCAGGGCGTCAAGATGCGGATTCCGGGGCTCGGGGGGCAAGTGATGAACGAATTGGGCGTTACGGTGCAACTCATCGCGGGCGGCGAACTGTACCAGGCGCTGGAACGCGGGGCGCTCGACGCCGCCGAATGGGGCGGTCCGTACGACGATATGCGCCTTGGCTTCCATGAAATCGCCCCGTATTATTACTATCCGGGATGGTGGGAACCCGGACCCGGCGTATCCTTCATGGTCAATCGGACGGCGTGGGACGCGCTCCCCTCCGTATATCAGGAGGCCCTTGAAGCCGCCACCGCCGAGGCGGGCCTCCGCATGCTGGCGCGGTACGACGCCCGCAATCAGGAAGCGTTTCAGGCGTTGCAGGCGGAAAACGTCCAGATCAAGCCATTTTCCCGAGAAATGATGCGGGAAGCCAAACGCATTACCATGGACCTGATAGAAAACGCCGCTGCGCAGGACGCCGTCTATCGGCAGGCATACGACTCGTTCCGGACCTTCCGGGAAGATGCGTACGCCTGGTTCGCCGCGTCGGAACATGCCTTTGCCTCCTTTGCGTATCCCCGCGCAATCTGACGAAACGACGAGCCATGAAAGGACGAGACATAGAAAGCCAAGACGCCCTGCCCGCCTCCGCGCTAAATGTCGCAGCGCCGCAAGAGGCGCCGGGTTCGGAAGCGCCCGCCGTCCAGACCCTCCCCCGCATTGCGTGGCGCCTGGCGTCCAGTTTTCCCAACAGCCTGGACACGATCTACGGCGCCGCCGAGATTCTGGCCCGCCGCGTGGAGGCGCTTACGGAAGGACGTTTCCGCATCCGATCCTATCCTGCGGGAGAACTCGTTCCGCCCCTGGAGGTGCTGAGCGCCGTGCAGAACGGAACCGTTCAGATGGGACACAGCGCAAGCTACTATTTTCAGGGCAAGAATCCGGCGCTCGTCTTCGATTGCACGATCCCGTTCGGGCTCTCGGCGCGGCAACTCAACGCCTGGTTCTATCATGGCGACGGCCTTGCGCTGACGCGGGAACTGTTTGCGGATTTCAATGTGATCAATTTCCCCGGAGGGAACACGGGCGCACAAATGGGCGGCTGGTTTCGGCGAGAAATCGGGTCGCTTCAGGACTTGCGCGGACTGAAAATGCGCATTCCGGGACTGGGGGGCGAGGTCATGAATCGGCTCGGCGTGACGGTGCAGGTCATTCCGGGCGGCGAAATTTATCTGGCGCTGGAACGCGGCGCGATCGACGCCACGGAATGGGTAGGCCCGTACGACGACGAAAAACTCGGGTTTCAGGAGATCGTGCAGGATTATTACTATCCGGGATGGTGGGAGCCCGGACCCGGCCTTTCGTTCTATGTGAATCAGGGCGCCTGGGACGGTTTGCCGTCTGCATACCGGGAAGCCTTCCAGACGGCCGCCGCCGAAGCCAACGAACATATGCTGGCGCTATACGACGCGCGGAACGGACCTGCCTTGCGGCGCCTGGTGGAAGGCGGCGTGCGGTTGCATCCGTTTCCGGAAGAAGTGATGGCGGCGGCAAGGCAGATCACGGAAGAAGTGCTTGAAGACTTCGCGCGCGATCCTGCGTATCGCAAGATATACGCCGCGTACAAGGCATGGCGCGACGAGGCCTATCAGTGGTTCGGCGTCGCCGAGCTGGCGTACGGCGATTATGTTTTCGGTGCGGAAAACGGGTAAGAACTCGCTGCATTATTCAAATCCCCCATGCGCGCCCTGCTTCGCATTGCTCACCGTATCGACCGAACCAACGAATGGGTCGGGCGCCTCGCATACTGGCTGACGCTCATTATGGTAGGGGTGGGCGCCTACAATACGCTCGTGCGGTATCTGGACCGCTTCACGGGGCTGGGCCTGAGTTCGAACACGTACATCGAACTCCAGTGGTATATGTACAGCCTGATTTTTCTGCTGGGCGCCGCCTGGACCCTGAAGCACGACGCCCATGTGCGGGTGGATGTGTTGTTCGCCCGCCTGTCCGCCCGGGGACGGGCCTGGGTAAATCTGGGCGGCGCGGCGCTTTTTCTGCTGCCTTTCTGCCTGCTCATCATCTGGATGTCCTGGCCCACCGTGTACAATTCGTGGGCGGTGCTTGAAGTCTCGCCCGATCCGGGCGGTTTGCCCCGGTATCCCATCAAGACGGTTATTCCCGTTGCGTTCTTTCTCCTGTTCCTGCAAGGCGTCAGCGTCGCGATCAAGCAAATCGCTTTGCTGCGGGGCGAGGGGGACGAAGCGAGCGCACCGGCGCCGGGAACCGCCCCGGGAGCCAACCCGGAAGTTGCCCCCACCGCCGCCCCGCCCTCCGCCGAAAAGACCCGGGGAAGCGTATGATGGGGGACTGGCTCGGGCCGCTCATGTTCGTCGCGGCATTGATTCTCATCTTTTCGGGGTTTCCGGTTGCCTTCGCCCTCGGAGGCGTTGCCCTGATTTTCGCCTTCGTCGGCGTCGAACTGGGGTATTTCAGCTGGCACCTTATGCTGGCCATGCCGGACCGCATCTTCGACGTGATGTCGAACACGCTGCTGCTCGCGGTGCCGTATTTTATCTTCATGGGGGCCATGCTGGAAAAATCCCGGCTGGCGGAAGACCTGCTTCAGACCATCGGCTTGCTGTTTGGGAGGGTGCGCGGCGGGTTGGCCATTGCGGTGGTGTTCGTAGGAGCGATGCTGGCCGCCGCGACGGGCGTGGTCGGGGCGTCCGTGGTAGCCATGGGCGTCATTTCCCTGCCCGTGATGATGCGCTACGGATACTCGCACACCTTGTCCGCCGGCGTAATATCCGCATCGGGTACGCTGGGGCAAATCATTCCGCCCAGCATCGTGCTGATCGTGCTGGCAGACCAGCTGAGCGTGGCGGGACGGGTTTCCGTGGGCGACCTGTTTCTGGGCGCGCTGATTCCCGGCGCGCTACTGGCCGTACTGTTTGCGCTCTATGCGGGGGGCGTGGCTTTTTTCAAACCGTCCTCCGCGCCCGCCCTGCCCGCGGAGGAACGCGGCCTGCCCTTCGGGGAAATGATCCGCCGCGTGGCGCTCGTCATGCTGCCTCCGCTTCTGCTGATCGTCGTGGTGCTGGGCAGCATTTTCGCCGGGGTCGCTACGCCGACGGAAGCCGGGGCGCTGGGGGCGCTGGGCGCGCTGCTCCTGGCCGTCGCCAACCGCCGACTCACCCTGACGGCGCTGCGGGAAACCATGAAGGAGACGGCCAAGCTGACCGCCATGATCATGATTCTGCTGGTCGGGGCGCGGGCTTTTTCGCTCGTATTCATCGGGCTGAACGGCGACCTGTGGATTGAGGAATTGCTTACGGGCTTGCCGGGGGGCGTAATCGGGCTGATTCTGGTGGCGAACCTTGCGATTTTCCTGCTTGGCTTCTTTATTGATTTCTTCGAGATCGCGTTCATTATCGTGCCCCTGCTGGCTCCTGCGGCGGCGCTCCTCGGCGTGGACCTCGTATGGTTCGGGGTCATGATCGCCATGAACCTGCAAATGTCCTTCCTGACGCCCCCGTTCGGGTTTGCGCTGTTCTATCTGCGCGGCGTGGCCCCGCCCGAAATCGCCACCACCCAGATTTACCGCGGCGCCATCCCGTTCATAGGCATCCAGGCCATCGGACTGCTCCTGGTAATCCTGTTCCCCGAAATCGCAACGTGGATGTCGTGAGGGGAGGGGGGTAAAGGGCAAACGCACACATTGTCGTAATGCGCGTCCAGCGTTTACCTACCTGCCTTAAACGCACTTCTTGCCCTTGGACCGCACGGAAAAGTCAGCGCAGCGGGAAGCACAAGGCAACTGTGCGGTCGAGCGCTAAACGGCCGATTCCGCTGCGCCAACCAAGGGAAGAAAATCTTTGCCAATCATCGGCTCGTGTTCGCCGAGGTTGCCGCGCAGTTCGATCAGCACGCGCTGTTTCATGGGAGCCGGGACGGGATTGAGCCGGACCACTTTCGCCACATATTCTCCAGGCGATCCGGCAATGGCTTTCGAAAGATCCGACACAAGATAGCGCGGCGCCCAACCGATCATGTGATAATCTTGCGTCTGGAACTGCACGGCCACCCTGGTGACTGGATTATTTAGCTCCAGGGCCACGTAAAGTTCTTCCCCGGACTCCAATTGGGCAAGGCGGTTTTGAGCGGCTTCGTTGGCGTACCGCCACCCATGAAGAAAAAAACGAGTGGTGAAACCGCCGTCGGCATTCTTCACAATTTTCGGAAAAACTTCGTAAAAATCCGTGGCTCGCTGACCGCCGCTGACCGATAGAATCTGGAAAGAATCGGGATTGGAATCCTCGGGAAGGCCCAAGCGCTTGATGTGTTCGCGGAAATCCGGCCGGTTCGGCTTCATAACCCGGTTCTGGAACAAGTAAAATAACTGCGGGGAAAGGTACGCCTTGTCCATTTCCGGAAATTCCGGGAGGGTTAGGAAATTCGCTTCCTCCCGCGCCCGACGAGCGCCATGCGTATACCGGAAACGATACCGGGAAAGGTCGCGATCCGCATCCAACCGGCCAACCGGAAACCATTGGCGGCTGTGGCCTTTGTCCTGCCAAGCAAGAAACAAGGTTCGTTCGCTCATGGGTCCAGTTGTCTTAATTGATCCAGGTTATAGCACATCAACGCCAGTGCGAATTTGCGGGCCGACGGCGACATCCAGTCGGAAGGTACGCGGTCAATTATGTTGCGTAATGAACCCGTATCCAGCCTGTCAAGTTTCGCGAGCGCCGGTCGAAAAAGGTCTGGATATGTTCTTGTGGCTCGCCGCACCAGTTCAAGCGGACTGGGGCCACGCCGTTCGTCTGGGGACCAATAAATTCCCCCATGACCCTTTTCCGCATAGCGCCCCACGCGATCTTCAGCCATAAGCCGCTCGCGCCGGTCGTCCCTGAGTTCTCTGCCCAAAGAAGAAGCATGATCGAAGGAAGGCGCCAGAGATTGCTCCCAGCCATATTCTGTCCGCCTGTGCCGTCCTATACCCGGCGCTCTAAGACCCCGTGGCTTACGCAGACTTCGCAGTATTCGTATCTCACCCCAGTTTTCGTGATGGCGATCCGTATTGCCGATCACCGCATCCAATACTACATATTCTGCGAATTGGCGTTTCACCGGGGTGATGTCCTCCAACTTGACAAACGTTCGATCCAGTGTCACCCATATATTCTCGAGCGTATGAGCCGACTGGTGGAATTGAACCTCCGGGTCATAGCTTGGCACTGCCCGTCCAAGTAACTGGTTGCCATGCGTCAGCATGCGAAAGAGACCATACGCGAAAGATGTCGTTGCAGACCCTCGCTCTCCCCTAAATTCGGCCAGATCCACACTGGCATGCAAAATGTCCAGACATGCCGCTACTTCTGCGGCGATCTTTTCCGCCCAATGCTCACCTGTATGCTTTCTCGGATATTTGAACAAAAAACCCTTTTTGTCAATACCGGCGCGGTACCAGAATTTTTCCTTGCTGCCCATGTCTTCGCCTTCCAGCACCCATTCCGGCTCCACGGTAATAATGGGATAAAAATCAGACATCGCAAGAGGACCTCAAGGCCGGAAAGCTATCCGTATTCGCAGTCGTTTGGAAACGTTCCCGAAAAAGACCCACCGCCGCCCTACTCCTCTTCTTCCGCGTATTTTCGGACGCGGCGGGCGAATTCTTCTTCGGTGTCGCGGCGGCGTAATTCTTCCATGCGGCGAGCTACCTCGGCCTCGTAGCCGATTCCGCCGGGTTCGTAAAAATACGTGCCGTGCATCGCGTCGGGCAAATATTGTTGCGGCACATAGTGCTCATGGAACGCATGGGGGTATTTGTAGCCCTTCCCGTGGCCGAATCCTTCCTTGTCCCGGCTGGCGTCCTTCAGGTGATTCGGCACATCGTCGGACCGTTCATTCCGGACATGCGAAAGCGCGCTGAAATACGACATGGTGGAGTTGCTTTTGGGCGCCGTGGCCAGATACAAGCAGCATTCGGACAACATGAACTGCCCTTCGGGCATGCCCACGTAATCGAACCCGTGCGCCGTCGCGGATGCGATCTGAAGCGCACGGGGATCCGCCAGCCCAATGTCCTCCGCCGCAAAGATGAACATGCGTCGAATGATGAAACGGGGGTCCTCCCCGGCGTACAGCATTTTCGCCATCCAGTACAGGGCCGCATCGGGATCGGACCCGCGAAGGCTTTTGATGAACGCGCTGATCGTGTCGTAGTGCACATCCCCTTCCTTGTCGTACAGAACAGCGCGCCGCTGAATACTCTCCTCCGCCACCGCCAGATTGATCCGGATGGCGCCCGCCTCGTCCGGATCGGTCGTTTCGACAGCCAGCTCCAAGGCATTCAGCACCGAACGCGCATCGCCATTGGCCGTGTCGATCAGGTGTTCCAACGCTTCCGGGTCGAGCTGCACATCGGCGGCGCCGTACCCCCGCTCCGCATCCCCGATCGCATAGCGGGCAATCTGCCGGAGCGCCGCTTCGTCGAGCGTTCGCAACTCGAAGATGCGGGACCGGCTCACGAGCGCCTTGTTCACCTCGAAATACGGATTTTCCGTCGTGGCCCCGATCAATATCACCGTCCCGTTTTCAACATGCGGCAAGAGCGCATCCTGTTGCGACTTGTTGAACCGATGGACCTCGTCGATAAACAGGATGGTCCGCCGCTGATACTGCTCCAGCCGCGTCTTCGCATCTCCGATGGCCTCGCGGATATCCTTAACCCCGGACAGCACCGCATTGAGCGACGAGAAATGCGCTTTGGTGGTGTTCGCCACGATGCGGGCCAAGGTGGTCTTGCCGCTGCCCGGCGGGCCGTAAAAAATGACGGACGTAATGCGATCCGCCTGGATGGCCCGCCGCAAAAGCCGACCCGGCCCGAGAATATGTTCCTGTCCCACGAATTCGTCCAGCGTACGAGGACGCATGCGATCCGCCAGCGGGGCGTTCCGCGTCCTGTACTCACGAGCGGCTTCTTTGAACAGGTCGGGCATGGGAGGGGAGGGTAGCGACCCCGGTAATATATGCCGAAAACGTCGATCAAGATCAGAATCCCACCTACCTCTCTATTTTTTGCATCAAAATATGTGCATTATATGTAAAAATCAAGGTTTTCGGTAATTTTTTCAAGAAAAAACCCGGCCCGTGGCCCGAAACCTAAAAAAGGAAGGCGTGAAATTTTTGACGTAAAAAATTTAGGCGTGGACGGGGTTTTGCCTCGAGTGCAGATGCGAATTATTGCCCATGCGGCGGTTTTTTTCGTTTATTTAGAGAATACGATGTCCGAATCCCGCCGACGTATATCAACCAGAACGGAATAAACCCATGCGCGAATCTCGCCGAACGTTCCTGAAATCCCTGAGCGCCGCCGCGGCAGGCGTTGCGGTGGGCGGCTGCCTCGACAACGCCGACCGGCCTGCGGAGCCGACGCCCGACGAACCGCCACTCCCGCGCATCGGATTCCAGTTGTACACGGTGCGAGACGCCATTAATGTTGATGCCGCCGCCGCACTTGGCCGGGTTGCCGACATGGGCTATACCGCCGTGGAAACGGCCTTCTGGCCGGAGGGGATGACCCTGACGCAGGCCCGGAACCTGCTCGACGACACAGGGCTCACCGTGTTCGCCGTGCATGTAGAAATTCCCGAAGGAGCGCAGCGCGCCGCCGTGCTGGAGGCCGCCGAAGCCTACGACTGCGACCGCATGGTGTGGCACGGATGGCCCGAGGACGAGCGGTACCAGACGATGGACGGCATCCGGGAACTGGCCGACATATATAACGAGGCGTATGCCTTCTGCGAGGCGAACGGCTTGCAATTCGGGCTGCACAATCACTGGTGGGAGTTCGAACCGAACGAGGATGGGGCGCTTCCGTACTATGAAATCCTGCCCCTCCTTGAACCGGGCATTTTCTTCGAGATAGATACGTATTGGGCCAAGGTGGCGGGACTTGATCCGGCGAAGGTGGTGGGGGATTGGGGCGCCCGCGCTCCCTTGCTGCACATCAAGGATGCAACGACGCTCTCAACCGAAGGCCCCATGGTGGCGGCAGGAAGCGGGTTGCAGGATTTTCCCGCCATTGCGGCGGCGGGGCGCGGACATACGGAATGGATGATCGTGGAGATGGACGATTGCGAGACGGACATGTTCGAAGCTGCCGCGCAAAGTTTTGCGTACCTCACGGAAAATGGGCTTGCGCGGGCTTGAGGGCAGGAAATAAAACAGGGACAAGCAGGGTCTAAAGAAATGGTCCGATAAATTCGGACCATTTCTATGTGCAGCAAAACGGCGCCTGGAAATTAGCCTCGAACTATACATAAACCTGGAAGCGAACATGAAAGCAATCCTTAAAACGTCAACTGCCGGGTTGTTGCTCCTCATGAGTGCGCAATGGGCCTTCGCGCAAAACGATGCCGTTGAACAGGAAATTGCCGATTTATCCACGGCAAAATGGCAGTGGATGGCGGACAAGAACGTGGACGAACTCGCCGCACTTTTTCATGACCGATCAAGATTCGTCCACATGAGCGGTACCTGGGGGAAGGACGAGGAGATCGACATCATAAGAAGCGGGCGAATCCACTACAAGCAAGCTGATGTCCACGATGTGGTGATAGAAACTTTCGGCGACACGGTCATCCTGTGGAACCGCATCACGCTGCTGGCAGAGGTTCGGGGCAATGAAGTTTCGAACGAGTTCACCGTTACCGAGATTTATCAAAAGTTGGACGACAACTGGAAGTTGCTTGACTTGACGTTCAGCAGCGTGCGGGACACCCATAGCATTGAACATTAGCAGCCTCAAGCAAGAAGAAGTCTACCGTCGCGCGTATGAGACGGTGAACGCCGGAAAAACTGTCCAGTTTTTCGGACCATTTCTGATCTCCTGTCCACGTTTCTGGAGGAGAAGGGTCTGGATTGACGGCTTGCGTGCTTCTCAGGGAACGAAGTCGTCACCCGGGCCAACACAGATGATCGACCATTAATAGATACTGCGTTGCTCGCTCGCTGCATCCAGATGCACGATGGGCATCGCCTGCAACGCGCCCCCGCAACCACATGCTCACTCCTGACGCCAAGATACCATGACGCGAATCATCGCAATCGCTCTCGCCCTCGCCATTACAGCTCCGGCGCTTGCTCATGCCCAAGATGCCCTGATCGTCGTCCGGGGGACGCCGCCGACCGATCTGGCGCCGTCCGAAAACTTCACCGGCGCCGTCCGGGTAGGGAACCGGTTCCGGGCAGAGGCCCCTGCCCGCGTTTACGGCGCCACGGTCGCCTTCGAGCGCGGGGCCCGGACCCACTGGCATGTCCATCCCCTCGGGCAGACCCTCGTCGTCACGACCGGCGCTGGTCGCGTGCAGCATTGGGGCGGCCCGGTTCAGGAGATTCGGCCAGGCGATGTAGTACACATCCCGCCCGGCGCAAAGCACTGGCATGGAGCCTCGCCGAACGCTCCCATGACCCATGTCGCCCTTGTGGAACGCCCCGACAACGGGCCGGCCACCGAGTGGATGGAGGCGGTCGGCGACGAGCAGTACGCCGCCCTGCCGCAAGGACTGGAACCTGCTCCTGCCGACTCCTCCGTCGGAAACACTCGACGCTCACGAGCCCAGCAGTTGATGGGCGACATCGCCCCCGGACTGGCCGACCTCACCGACGAGGTCCTCTACGGACAGGTGTGGCCGAGTCCCGAACTTTCCCAACGTGACCGGAGCCTGGTCACCGTAAGCGCGCTGATCGCAATGAATCGCCCCGATCAGCTTCGGTCGCACCTTGCAAGAGCGCGCAGAAATGGTGTGACACAGGAGGAATTGATCGAGACGATCACCCACCTGGCGTTCTATGCCGGCTGGCCGAACGCAGTGACCGCCGTCTCCGTAGCCAGAGAGGTGTTTCATGAGGACTGACGCTCCGCGCGAACGCGCGCCTGTACAACGGCATAGCATGGGCCATTGGCAAGGCGAACAGCCTTCCATCTCAGTTGTTGCGTGACCAATTCTTGTCGTTTCAGCAGCAAGGAACCTCTACGGCGCATCCCAACGTTGGAGAGTGCCTTGATTCATCCTCCAACCCCGTTCCATGCCCCGCTGGGTCATCCTCAAATTCGGCGGCACGAGCGTTTCGAGCCGTGCCCGCTGGAATATCGTCGAACGCATCGTGCGGGCGCGCATCGACGACGGGTTCGCGCCCGTCGTCGTCTGTTCCGCCCTGAGCGACATTTCCAATCTCCTCGAACGCCTCCTGGAACAGGCGGTCGGGGGGCCGTACGAGCACATCCTTGACACGATCCGGGAGCGGCATCTTGAAATCGCCGAAGACCTCGGTATCGACGGGACGGCCCTGCTGGAAGAAGACCTCGCCGAATTGAAGCGCCTCGCCCTCGGCGCATCGCTCACGCGAGAGGCTGGGCCGCGGCTCCATGCCCGGGTGCTGGCGCTGGGCGAACTCATGTCCACGAAACTGGGGAGCGCCTTCCTTTCGGCGCAAGGCCTGCGGCCTGCCTGGAAAGACGCTCGCACCATGCTGCGGGCGGACGAACGCCGCTTGCTGCCGGAACGGCGGCATTACCTGTCGGCTCCCTGCCGGTTCGACCCGGACGCAACGTTGCAGGAGGACCTTGCCCGCCTCGAGGGCGATCTCGTCATTACGCAAGGCTTCATCGTTTCGAACAAGGCGGGGGAAACGGTCCTGCTGGGTCGGGGCGGTTCCGACACCTCCGCATCCTGCCTTGGCGCCGTGCTGGGCGCCGAGCGCATCGAAATCTGGACGGACGTGCCGGGCATGTTCACCGCGAATCCACGCCACATTCCCTCGGCGCGCCTGCTCCGCCAACTGGACTACGCCGAAGCGCAGGAACTCGCGACCATGGGGGCCAAGGTGCTGCATCCCCGGTGCATCGAACCCGCGCAGCGCCACCGCATCCCCATCCACATCCAGTGCACGAGCGAACCCGACCTGCCGGGAACCATCATCTCCGACGACACCTCCGACTTCGGCGCGCAAATCAAGGCGATCGCCACGAAGGCCGGGGTCATGCTCATCTCCATGGAATCGACGGGCATGTGGCAGGAAGTCGGCTTCCTGGCGGATGTGTTCGCTACGTTCCGGGAGCACGGGCTTTCCATCGATCTGGTGGCCACATCCGAAACGAACGTAACCGTCTCGCTGGACCGGAACGCCAACGCCCTCGAACCGGCCCGCATCGACGCGTTGCTCGAGGCGCTGAACGAGTATTGCAGTGCCCGGCAGATCGGCCCATGCGCCATCGTCAGCCTGATCGGGCGCAACATCCGGTCGATCCTCCACGAAATGGGCCCCGCCTTCGAAGTGTTTCACGAACAGCAGGTGCATCAGGTGTCCCAAGCGGCGGGCGATCTGAATTTCAGTTTCGTGGTGGACGAAGAGCAGGCCGCCCGCCTCACCCGCAAATTGCATGCGCAGTTCTTCGGAAAACGGGCGCCGGACGCCCTGATCGGACCCGACTGGCGGGAATTGATGGAAGGATCGGGCACAGAACCCGCCAGCCGCACGGCCTGGTGGCAAGGCCGTCGGGAGGACCTGCTGGCCATCGCCGCCGAGACAAGCCCGGTCTACGTATACGACAAAAACACGCTGCGGGAATCGTTGGCGCGCGTCCTGTCGATCCAGGCGCTGGACCGCGTATTTTATTCCGTCAAGGCCAACGGACACCCGGACATTCTGCGCCTTTTTCATGACGGGGGAATCGGGTTCGAGTGCGTGTCGCCGAGCGAAATACGGTTCCTGATTGATCTCTTCCCGGACATGGATCGGAAGCGCATCCTGTTCACGCCGAATTTTGCGCCGAGGGAAGAATACGCCGAGGGATACGACCTGGGCGCGTACGTTACGCTGGACAATATCTATCCGCTGGAGGCGTGGCCCGAGGTGTTTCGCGGACGGGAACTCCTCGTGCGCATGGACCCGGGGCAGGGCCGTGGGCATCACAAATACGTGCAGACTGCCGGATCGCAAAGCAAGTTCGGCGTGGCGTCGCAGGAACTGGAGCGCCTGGCCCAGCTGGCCGCGGCGGCGGATACGCGGATCGTCGGATTTCACGCCCATGTGGGGAGCGGCATCATGGCCCCGGACACCTGGGCCGAAACCGCCGTGTTTCTGGCCTCGCTGCGGGATCGTTTCCCGGATGTGCGCATCCTCGATGTGGGCGGGGGACTGCCCGTTTCGGAGCGGCGGAATGCGCCGGAACCGGACATGATCGACATTGCGGAGACGCTGGGCGCCTTCAAGCAGGCGCATCCGGCCCTGAAACTCTGGATGGAGCCGGGACGCTTTCTGGTGGCCCGCGCCGGGGTGCTGCTGGCTCGCGTAACGCAAACCAAATGGAAAGGGGCGACGGGCTATGTGGGTATCGAAACCGGTATGAATTCACTCATCCGGCCCGCCCTCTACGGCGCCTGGCACGAGATCGTAAACCTGTCCCGACTGGACGAACCCTCGACCATCACCGCCGACGTGGTGGGTCCAATCTGCGAAACGGGAGACGTACTGGGCTATGGCCGCCGCCTGCCGAGCACCAGGGAAGGGGATGTCATGCTGATCGCTACCGCAGGCGCCTACGGACGCGTCATGAGCAACACCTATAATATGCGGAGCCCGGCGGGGGAGGTGGTGTTGGGGTAGGGAAAATTGTTTAGCGGTTTGTCATATCGGAAATTTGTTCTTCGAACCTCATAAAAACAGTGCCATGGAAAACGGTCTTACCCCATCCGAACGCCTTGTGACTCAGCTATGCAGTCATTCTTTCCTGAAATTGTGGACACATCCAAACCCCAAAGGAAAGCATGGTAAGGAGCTGTGCGATTGCCTTATCGTATGTGGTCCACATATCGTAATTGTTTCCGTCAAAGACATTGAATATCGAGAAACGAACGACGAGGTTGGACACAAAAGATGGAATAAATCCGCCATAGAAAAATCTGCCAAGCAAATATGGGGTGCAGAACGTTGGCTCGAAAGTACAAATACCATTGAATGCAATGATGGCAGAAAAATTACTCTTCCAGAGAAAGGTAAACGGCAATACCATAGAATTATGGTAGCGTTAGGCGGTAAAGGAAAAGCGTGGTTAAAATGGGGAGATTTAGGTCATGGATTTATTCATGTATGCGACGAATATAGCGTTGACATATTCTTCACAGCACTGGATACAATTTCTGATTTTGTCGAATTTCTTGATGCCAGTGAAAAGATAATCAAAAGTGAAGTGCGTCTTGTTTTTGATGGTGGAGGCATTGAAGATTTGATCGCTTTATACATTTCAAATGGAAGATCATTTGAAATAGAACCTGTAAATCAAGAACAACCCAGCATGATAGTGTTAGGCGAAGGTCTCTGGGATGAGTTAAAATCATCTAACGATTTCAAGGATATGAAAATCGATCTCAAAGAAAGCTACGTTTGGGATTGCCTTATTGAATTTCTTTCGAATGATTTACTATCTGGCCAAATGTTGGATATGCACAGTAAAGAGATCACGGATAACGAGTGGGCTCTGGTTACGATGGCTTTGGAGCCCAGAGTTAATCGAGCTGTATTGGCAGAATCGTGGTCAAAATTTCTGCAAAATCCCGAACTAAAATCCAGAGCCCGAATGATACAAGGAAGAACGGGACACGCTTATGTTTTTACCATGGGAAGCAGCGATGATCGAGAAGAGCGCTGTCAAGAACTTGCATGTAGATGTTTAGTAGTGCGTGGAAAACTTTCTAATACGCATACTGTGGTTGGTATCGCTAGAGATCGTCCGGAAAAATCCGACAAATATTCTTTCGATATTTCATATATAAATATACCCGAATCTGCATGGACATCGAAACATGATCAACATGTTCAGGAAATTCAGGAATCCTTTGGATATTTTAAAAATACTCAATGGCCAGCGTAATAATTAATGAAATTTAATACGATTTCCAGGACACCTCAAGACGTTTTCAGAGAGTCTGTACATCAGACCAACTACTCATCCTGCACCTGAAACAGAAACTCATTCTCTACATACTGCCGGAAGTCCGTGGGCGTTGTGAAACATCGATAACCGGCACCGCTGGCGAGGGCAATTACGTCCCTTCCTTCGTTGAGTAGCACCGCCACAGGTTGACTCAGCCCGGACTGAATTCCATCAGGCCATGCAAGATCGAACACAGCCTTTTGTTCACCCGTTTCTTCAGCGGCGAAGGCATAAGCCAGTTGGCCCTGGGGAAAACCTTGCTCTGCAATCCATCCGTTGAGCACCTCGAGTTCTTGTTCCTCCTCTTCACTGGTGATGCCGCCAATTACTTCAGCTGAAGTAATGCTTGGGACTTCCTCGCTCGATGCCGACAGGCGTTCAAGCCAATGAGTGTCGTCGTGAAGAAGCTCCGTGAGCCTTGTATTCGTCTCTTCCGCAAGAAGGGCTCTCCTCGCCTCAAGAAACTCCCGATAATTCTCAATCCGCCAAAGCTCCCGGTCCATTGGAATCCATTGCGATTGCAAGGCGCCTTCATGTTTTTCTTCGATCTCAGGAAAATATTTCTCCGGCAGACGGTTGCTGATGGAAAGATTGGTGTCCTTGGTCAGAAAACAGAAATTGGCCAAGGCATTGACCTCGGCCCGCTTGTAACCTTGAGCATAGAGCCGTGATTTCGGAAAAATGTGATGGACCTCCAATTTGTTCATATCACCCAGCAGCCCAACCTTGAGTGGCAAACCAGTGCCCCAATCCTTGGCCGCACCCATGCGGGTCAGCATGTAGAGCACAGGATAAAACCGAGCCCCCAGACTCCATTGATCAAAGTGTCCAGGCTCGACCCGAAGCCCTCCATATCCAAGACGCAATTGTTCAATCAGTCGATCCAGACCTCCCTCGATTTCCTCAATGAGTGCAAGGTCCTGATCAATCTTGCTTTCTACCGAGCCTGAGAACCGACCTCGCATGCCTGCCTGAAAATACCAAAACAGTAACTTGTCTCGCTCCTTTTCGTCCAAAGACCCGTTTTGCTGGTCAAGGTAACGGGCCATCACCGGGATAGCGAAGCGGCCAAACAACACCCGGGCATGATTAAGGCCCAAACGTCCGGCAATCGTGTTTAGAGCGGTATTGACTGCTTTAGTTGCCCGTTTCAGGCCATACTGAATTTCCTCGGCGCTCTTTTCGTGCAGATAACTGAATTTGGCCTCGCCCGTCAGCACTGTGTTGACGGAGCGTAGCAACCAATCCAGTTCAAATTTATAGCCCGACTTCTGCCAATCCGCAAGCTGCGCCTTCATCTCGCCCCGACCCTCCGGCCAATCGGCGCATATCCTGGCCAGCGCCAAGTCCCCTTTGGACAACTTGGTACCCCCGCTATTGACGCGATTGAAGATGTCGACGACGATGTCGAGCGACTTGTCCGTACCGGTCACTTCATCGACATGCAAATCAATCTCCCTGATTGAGAGTAGATTGGAAAGACGACTTATAAAACCGTTTAACCTGGCTTTGTCCTCCTCAATAGTCAACAGCGGGGTGATAAAATCCCCAACCGTACCCTTTTGCATCAATTCCGACACGTCAATCCACAAAGGATCGCCTTTCATTCTTGTGGGTTGATAGAAAGAAAATGTCTCCTCGTCTACATGGAAATAAAGTCCTTCAAAAGCCTGTGTATTACCGTCGAAAAATGTAGGTGGGTGCCCTCTTGCAACGCCATACAGAGACGTTACGCGTTGTTGTCCGTCGAGCAGTAGCTTGACCACTCCGGCTGCCAACTGCCCCTTGCCACGGTGCCCGGCCCCGTTGGATTGCGTCGCCCAAACCAATAAGCCACCCACCGGATGACGACGGTACAGGGAGTCGAACAGTTCGCGCACTTGCTTGCGATTCCAGACATACCCTCGCTGAAATTCAGGCAGGGCCATATGCCCACTGTCGATGTGGTCAAGTATCGTCGAAATCTTCATCTAATCTGTCCCGTAGCAATAGAGAAAATGGTCCCAGAAATCCGAACACTTCGTTCAAATGCAGGATTGCGCTGGGCCATACCGCCTTCGGCAACGGCTTCTTCCTGTAGTATACGTCGCCGGGCATCAGTTTGTCAAGACCCTGGCCGGGACTTTCTTCGTTTCCCCCTACCCCGCCAACGGAACCATTTTCGAGCGCCGAATAGCGCAATCTCGTGTGAGTAGCGGAACGTCGTGCACGATGCTGGTGGCGGCAATGAGATGATCCGCAGGGTCGCCATCGAAATCAAGACGGGTCGAAAGACGGGCCGTTTCGAGATCAATCGGCCATACATGGATGCGGCTCAGCGCCCGGGCCACAGCGCCGTCGTCAAAGTCCATGGATATTCGACCCAATTGAACGAGTTTCGCCAGTTCCCAAAGCACGATGGCGGAAATGGACCACCTGCTCTGCGTCAGAAGGGCTTCCTCGGACGGCCGCAGCGCCCCGCTGAGTGCGAAAACAAGGATGTGGGTGTCGAGATTAAGCATCGGCCTCCCAGCGAACGCCGGTCGAAAAAATATCCCCGCAAATCTCAATCTCTCCTTTCAACGCTCCGATCAGGCTGGCATGCTCCCGATCATAGGGAACGACCCGGGCCACCGGCTTGCCGTGCTTCGTAACGACCAGTCCATCCGGGTCCAGTTCGTCCAGCAAGGCAAGGCACTGTTCCTTGAACTTGGCGGCTCCTATCGTTTTCATGGCAAAACTCCTTGTTTATTGTGTCCATAATATATGACTGGTCATATAATATGTCCATTTTGCGGCCATGTTCCCGGATGTCTCTGACATTTTCCAAATCCCGCCCCCTTTCATACCGCCAAACGTTAATCTCGCTTTCCCGCGCCCGCATCCGGGCCGCATCGCACGAGGCCTGCATCCCAGCAACATATCCATCGTGGCTAGTTGTGTAGCCCCACCACATTTAGGCGTGGTGGTCGTCCGTATAGACGATCTCGCCATACTCCAGGTTCTCGTACACGAAGGCGACGAGTGTTTCGCGGCGTACATGACAGAATCGGGAATCAGAAATGCCTATCTTTGCCGTGCGAAGCAATGCCAACGACGACGCCCGCCTATTCATTTCGGCGCCCATGCCAACAAAGACGCCAAACCGGGACCTCATTACCTACACGCTCTATCTGCTGGACGGGGCAATCCACCGCGTGCACACCGAGGACATTGCGGTCAAGGCGCACAATCTTTTTCCCGATTCGTTTTCCTGGACGAAATATCCGGACCTGCCAGACAAGGAGACGGTCCGAATGGCGCTCGTAGCCGCCCGAAAGGCGAAATTCGGAAACCTTGTCGAAGGCCGAGCGGGCCGGTATAAAGGACAATACAGCGAGACAAAACGCGATCCTCAGCCTGACGGCTGGATACTGACCGCAGCAGGAATACAATGGATATTGTCGAATCGGGAAAGATTTGAAAGCCTGGAAATAGCAACCTCCCGGCCCAAGATACATCGACAAAAGGCGCTCAGGCAGCTTGCGCGCATTAAGACCCACCAACTGTTCGCGAACTTTGTCGAAAACCCGGCTACGTTCAGCCCGGACATCGGCGGTCTGGCGGAGTTGCTCCGATGCCGCGTAGACGCACCGCAAGAAGTATGGATCGAGCGGATTGAGGGCGCTCGCAGGAGAGCCAGAATATCGAACCAGGAAGATGTTCTGCATTTTGCGGATGCGTGCGAGGCGGCGTATCGGGCGCAACTACAAGATTGAAACGGCAACATGACGCGGGCGATTATCCGAAGAAAGGTAGAATTGGAGGGGACCCGGCGACTCATCCAGGACTCCCGGTTTGCAATACGGGATATGTTCGATGCAATTGTCGAACTGGTCACGAACGCCGACGACCGGTATCAAGTCCTCGATATCCCCGGTCGGATCGAAATTGAATTAGCGAGGCGGCGTGCGGCGGGCGAGCCGACCACACTTCGGGTGCGCGATTTTGCCGACGGAATGACGTCGGACGTCATGGAGCAAAAAATTAGCCGGACAGGCGGCAGGGTTAGCGGCCTGGAGCTGGGCTTGCCCGTGCGCGGAACCAACTCGCGCGGAGCCAAGGATATCGCCGCCCTTGGCAACGTCACGTTTGAGTCGATAGCCCATGACGGCAGGATGCACAAATGCAGCATAACGCAAAATTTCGACTTTGAGCTCTTCGGAGCCGCCGAAATTTCGACAACGGACCGAAAGCGGCTGGGGATTATGGAAGGAACGGGCACACTGGTAACGCTCAAAGTGGACTCGATCCGAAGAATTCCCAATACCCAAAACCTGCGCAAGAATCTCAGCCGGCTCGTAGCCTTGCGAGACATCCTCAGCGATTCGCGGCGCCAAGTCTACCTCAAGGACGGTGGAAAGGCTCCAGTCCGTATTGAGGCCCCGCATCTCGCAGGAAAAGATCGGCTTAAGGAGTCGTTTGCAATACCAGGATACCCCGGTGCGAAAGCAAAACTTATACTACGTCGGACCAGCGAGGCACTCGAACGCGAGCAACACCGTTTTCGTCGCGGGGGCGTTCTTGTCAAGTCGAGGCACGCCGTGCACGAAGCCACGCTATTCGACAAGGATCTGGAGACCGATCCACACGCTCTCAAGTTTTTCGGACGGCTCGTCTGCGACTACATAGACCGCCTATGGAACGACTTCGACAAACGAGTTGAAGAGCGCACGGAGGACGACCCCCGCAATCCGATGCCGGTTCTCGATCCGTCAAGACGGTCGGGGCTTACTCGAGATCATCCGTTCGTAAAAATATTGTTCGCCGAGGCGCTCAAACGCCTCAGGCCTCTCGTCGAAGAAGAAAGAAAAAGGGCGGAGAGGGAACGCGCTACGATCGAGAGCCGAGCTACGCGCAAACGCCTGAATGCGCTCGAACGAGCCGCGACGCGATTCATGGAGCGCTTCGGGGCCGAGGATGAGTCGTCGCGAGACCCGGAAGGCGCCAGTACGCGACTCTTCCGGGAGCGAGGCTACAGTTTCAGCCCGCCTTTCGCCCAGATCGTCCAGGGCCATTCGATCCGATGTTTCCTTCGCATCAAACAAAGCGCCTTTCCAGAGATTGAGAGCGGGATGTCGGTACAGATCGATTGCCTTACGGACGAAATCGCTACGGACCAGCGCTTTGTCGCGCTACAACCGCATCCGACAGAAGAAGACGCCTTGCAGGCGGCGTGGAAACTCACAGGGATTCGTCCTACCCAGGCCACGGGTATGATATCCAGGGTCGGACCTATCGCAGCGGAGTGCGTGGTTGAGGTGCTCGAATCCGAGGCGGACCGCTACGGAGATATTGACACGCTTCGCTTCCAGAAACAGCGATATCGCCTCAAACTGGGTGGGAGCAAAAAACGGGTGCAGATTCTGGCTCCGACCGCGATATTCGACGAGCCCACGCGCATGGACGTATCCGTGGACAACAGTCGCTTCAGTTTGTCCGGAGAACCGATATTGTGGCCCAAAGAGGAGCTGGGCGTGGCGATGTGCGACCTGCGAATAGGGGTAACGGGTACGGAAGAAACAAGCGGCGTCATAACCGCGAAGATCGGATCCTCAGAAGCTACCGCAGAGGTTTTCGGCGTTCAGCCGCTTGGGGCGGGCGTCAAAATCAAGCTGGAGGATATTGACTTGGGAAACCAGCGATATCGGTGGAGAAAAAACGTGCTCGAAATAGCGGCCCGCCATCCGACGTTGCGAAGATATCTCGGACCATCGCCAAAGTTCGACGGCCAGGACGCCAAACACTTTCGAGTCGTCTTGGCGGAAATCACTGCAGAGGCGGTGTGCGCCCGGCTTATCAGCGACAATGTGCGCGCGAATCCAGAGGAATACGAAGACGCCGACTGGGACCTTTTTTACGCCGAATATAGCCGGCTGATCACGAACTTCTTGCCAGCCGTCCACAAGCTGCAATTGCCATCCGAGGGGTAGTGGTGATCCATCAGTGGTACTCCCCCAGACTCAAGCGGTCGATGCCACCCCGAACAATTCCCCCTGCTGACGCCGACGCCAGGACCAAGCCGCCTCCGGCAACAAATCCGCAATAGCCACTGCGGGAACGTTCCCCAGTTCTTTCGGCTCCAGTTTGTGCAGCCCGCCGCCGTACACCCTTCCCTCGTTCACCATGGCCGTCGGCGAGATATCGTTCAGAAACGTCCATATTTGCCGCTTCAGATTCGGGTCATTACGCAGCGCGCGAGCAAGCGTCTCCTTCGGATACAACATCAGATACACATTGGCCGCCGTCGCCCTGGAATGATTCAGAATGAAGCGGAAGGGCTTGCCGGTCTTCGTGCCAATTCGGCCAAGATAGGTGCATACAAACGGGGCAGGCGGACGGTTTTCCTGTGCATACCAAGGCGTTCTGCGCTGGCATAGATACCCCTCAGGAATACCCTGCTCCTTGCCCAAAGCAAGGTAAGCCCACAACTTCGGATGCCGTTTCCGTATCTCGGCTTCCTTCAATTTGCAATCCAGCAGAAAAAGACGCCGATCCAATACGGGGTTGCCTGCGCCGTCTGCGGCAACCTCGTTTTCCGGAAGATAGCGGGGGCTCGGAAGCAGCGGGCGAAACACCTCCTGCGGCAAGCCCCGCCGTTCGATTTCCTCAGCAGACAACACAAAGTATTTGTTGTTTCCGGTCACCAAACCGCGCTTGATGTGGAAAAAATCGGCGAGCACCGGAGCATGCGCGTCCGTACGGTTCTCGCCCATCGGATACCGCGTCCATTTTGGATCACGGCGTAGCGTCTCAACGTCAACCAGGCGATCCGCTCCGGGATTCTCCAGCGAACCACCATACGTGAAGCGCACAGCATGATTGCGCGGCGGTTTTTCCTTGCGGAACCAAAGAATGGCGGACGAAACAAGCGCATCGCCAAACTGCACTTCACTGGGGTCAAAACGGTGAATATGCAGCAGGGTCGTCTTGTCGAGCAGATAACGCTTTACGGAAGCCCCGTAGTTCACGTCCATGAACTCGCTCGGAACAAGCCAGCCGGCCAGCCCACCGTCTTCCATCCACGTATGACTCAAGCCAAGAAAATAGCAATACAGTCCGGCCAACCCATTGATGGCGACGCCGCAGGCATTCCGGGTCCGAGCCTGAACAGACCGCTTTTCGTCGGGAGCGATATGGTGGTGACGCACATACGGCGGATTGCAAATCAACAGGTTAAACCGTTCGGAGCGATTCGGAGGAGTAGCCTTCGTAAAATCCTCAAGGCGCACGTCCAGTCCGGCCTCCCGCCATAGTTCCGCCGCTGGAATCCCGTAGTGCGGATCTATCTCATAGCCGACGGAGGATTCGATCCGATCTGCGGGAAAAACGTGCAACAGCGCCGAATAAAACGAGCCGGTACCGACCGCCGGATCAAGAAACCGAACCTTCGCTGTCTCTCCAAGATGCGCTTTCGCATACCGGAGAATTTCAAGAGCAAGACCCGGGGGCGTGGCGAACTGCCCCATCCGATTCCGTTCGACCCGGCTCTTGCCCGCATCAAGTTCCTTCTGCAACGCAAGACGGCGCGCTTCCGATATGGCTATGTCCTTCCGCATCTAAAGTCCGAATTCTGCCAAATCATCCACCCGATGCTCCCAAACCCAGTCAATGTGCCAGCGCGGACAAATTACAAGTATACTACGTCAAAAACCCCACCCCACCCACCTCCACAACCCCCGCATTCGCCAGCGCCGCCAATAATTCCCGGAAATCCCCATCCTCGAGGGCCTCGCCGAGCGTTGCCGCATCCAGCGGCGCCCGCCCCGCAACGAGCGGCCCGGCAGGCGCCAGTTCCGGTCCCAGCGGGTACGCCTCCCCGTGGGCGAACAAGGTGGCCCGCCCGTCTCGCCCGGCAACGAACGCAAAGCGATTCGGAGCCACCCGGACCAGTTCGGCCCCCGCCTGCAGCGCTTCGACAAGCGCTTCCCCGGTCCATTCCTGTTCCGGGAGCGGCAACTCCTCCCCGCGCCGCGATTCGGTGACGAGCGCGCCAAAGGCTTCCGCCAGCACAGGGGCAGTCAGCGAATCCCATACCAGACGATACAACTGTTCCAGCACATCCTCCCCGATGCGTCCCGGATGGTCGGGCGGCGCCGATTCGACCCCGGACACGCTCCCCAGCGGATCGGCGTCGGCAAGGGCCCGGCGCAACACGGCGTCCAGGCATTCCACATGGCCCGGCGCGCGAAACCCGACCGAAAACGTCATGCACGGACCCCGCGCAATGCCGTGATGCGCCACGCGAGGCGGGAGATACAGCATATCGCCCTGCTCGAGCGTCAGCGTCTCGTCCGGCTCGAAATCCGCCAGCATATCCACATCGATATCCGGCGCAGACACCTCCTCTTCGGCAGACAGCGGCCGGGACCCGATCCGCCATTCGCGTCGCCCGAGCCCCTGAATCAGAAACACGTCGTAGCGATCCACATGCGCCCCCACGTTCCCGCCGTCGGGCGCGTAACTCACCATAATGTCGTCGAACCGCCACAACGGCGCAAACCGGAAATGCTCGAACAGGGCCGCTGCGTCAGGAACCCACCGATCCACCTCCTGCACGAGCAAACTCCAGTGCGTTTCGGGAAGATTCGCAAAATCCTCCTCCCGGAAAGGACCATGGCGCAGTTGCCAGGGATAGTCCCCGCCGCGCTCCAGCACGAGCCGCGAAACCGCCTCGTCCTCCATCGCCAGCCCCGCCAGTTCCTCGGGCGTGATCGGGGATTCGAAACCGGGGAACGCATTCCGGACGAGGAGCGGCTTCTTCCGCCACCAGTCCCGCAAAAACGTATCGACGGGCATGCCTCCCGGCAGGCAATTGGACAGATCAGGCAAATCGGAGGACGGCGGCATGTCGGCGTATGTGATTTTTCAAAAGAGTACGGGATACGCTGGTCAAAACCACTTCGCCCAGCGCGTCGCGTTCGGGCGCACAGGGCGTCATGGTTCCATCGTTGACGTCAGCGAAACAGGAGCCGCAACAGTTCGAAGAGCGGCCAAAGCATCAGCAGGGCGAACACGAGGGCGGCCGCCTTGATCGAGGGTGCGGTCCGGGGCAGGTCGTACCCGCAGTACGGACACACTTCCGCACGGGCGTCGATAGACAATGCGCAGGACGGACATTCCCTGTTTGCAAAGCGATCCTTCATGAAACCGCAGCGTTGTTTTGTTCTTTAAGAGATACCCTGATTAAGGACGCGCTGATTACGTCCGAAAACACCGTAACGCGACCCCATACGAATGCATATTTCTCGAACAGGCGCCGGGTTGCGCGCCCTCGCACTGTGCCTGCTGGCGCATCTCGCCATGGAGCAACAGGCGAACGGACAGGCCGTAAATATACACGTTGCGCAGGAACAGGCCGCCATATCGAACGCCGGCCTCCTCCGCATCGCCGCCGTAAAATACAGCGGGGGCGGAGACTGGTACCAGGCCAGCACGCCCCTTCCCAACTTCCTGCAATACATCCGCAGCCACACGCTCCTGCAGGTTGACGTCCGCCCCGACGTAGTCGAACTTTCCAGCGACAAGGTGTTCGGGTTTCCGTTCCTGTTCCTGTCTGGCCATGGGAACATCGTGCTGGCGGACGAAGAAGCAGCGCGGCTCCGGCGGTATTTGCAAAACGGAGGATTTCTGTATGTGGACGACGACTACGGCCTGGACGAATACATCCGGCGGGAAATGAAAAAAGTCTTTCCCGAAAAATCCTTCGTGGAAATCCCGTTCGATCATGAAATTTACCGCACCCAGTACCTGTTTCCGAACGGGCTTCCGAAAATTCACGAACACGACAATGCGCCTCCGAGGGGATACGGCCTGTTTCACGAAGGGCGCCTCGTCGTATTCTACACCTACGAAACGAACATCAGCGACGGATGGGAATCGCCGCAAGTGCATAACGACGCTCCAGAGAAGCGCGAAACCGCGTTCCGCATGGGCGCCAACATCCTCGTCTACGCCATGATGAACTAACCGCGACGCCATGAACGATCTCCAGAAACACGACCCGCACATGTACGACGCCATCCAGCAGGAGGTGTATCGTCAGAACGAGGGGCTTGAACTGATTGCGTCGGAAAATTTCGTCAGCCGGGCGGTGTTGCAGGCGCTGGGCAGTCCATTGACCAATAAATATGCGGAAGGACTCCCCGGCAAACGGTACTACGGCGGATGCCTGCACGTAGACACAGCGGAAGAACTGGCCCGGGAACGCGCCAAGGAATTATTCCAGTGCGAGTGGGTGAACGTGCAGCCGCATTCCGGAGCCAGCGCCAACGCCTCGGTGTTTCTGACGCTCCTGAAGCCCGGCAACGCCTTCCTGGGGCTGAACCTGTCGCACGGCGGGCATCTCACGCACGGCAGCCCGGTCAATTTTTCGGGAATCCTGTACGAATCTACCCATTACGGCGTCGAAAAGGAGGGGCCGCTGGCCGGACGCATCGACATGAACAAGGTCCGCGATCTGGCGCGAAAGCAGAAACCCCGCATGATTTCCATCGGGGCCAGCGCCTATTCCCGCGACTTCGACTATGCCGCCTTTCGCGACATCGCGGACGAAGTGGGGGCCTTCCTGTGGATGGACATGGCGCACACGGCCGGGCTGATCGCGGCGGGCTTGCTGAACGACCCCATGCCGCATTGCCATATCGTTTCCACCACCACGCACAAGACGCTGCGCGGACCCCGGGGAGGGATGCTCCTCATGGGCGCGGATTACGAAAATCCCTTCGGCAAGAAAGCCCCGGCCTCCGGCCGCATCAAGCGCATGAGCGAATTGTTCGATTCAGCCGTGTTTCCGGGGATGCAGGGCGGGCCGCTCATGCACGCCATCGCCGCCAAGGGCGTGGCCTTCGGCGAAGCCTTGCAACCGGATTTCGTCGAATACGGCAAACAGACTATCGCCAACGCCCAGGCCATGGCCCGGGCCTTTCTGGACCGGGGATACGATCTGGTGTCGGGCGGCACGGACAACCACCTGACGCTCATCGACCTGCGCAGCAAGGGCGTCACGGGCAAGGAAGCCGAGGCGGCCCTGCAAACGGCGGACATCACGGTAAACAAAAACATGGTGCCGTTCGACGAAACAAGTCCGTTCGTAACCAGCGGCATGCGCATCGGAACGCCCGCCATGACCACGCGCGGATTCCGGGAAGCAGAGTTCGAGTGGGTCGTCGAATTGATGGACCGCATTCTTTCCGACATGGGCAACGAAACCGTGCAGCGCCAGGTGCAGGCAGAAGTGCGCGCGCTGTGCGAGCAGTTCCCGTTGTACGATTTCGCCGTGGCCTGAAACCGCCCGATCCCGCATTGTCGCCTCGCCCTGCAGACCAAACCGGTGTGCGCCGCTATGCCGAACGGAGTATCGCCTCCCTCCACCTATACAGACCTCGAAGATCTGGGTTGCCGCCTGTACGAGCGGGCGCTCGTTCGCAGCACAGACGAGCATCTTACCGATCCGCAGGGACGTCCTATCGGGTGGTTGATGGACATACGCATACCCATGCTGGACGCCGCCATGTTCTGCGAAGTCGGGCAGGCGCTGGCCGACCGGCTCCGCAACAAAGGCGTGCGCCAGGTGGCCGGGCACGGGTTCGGAGCCTACGCCATGGTGTGCTCGGTGCTCGCCGCAGAAGGATTCCCTCCGTTTCTGGCGGGTTTCGTGCGGGAAAGCCGCAAACCGCACGGACGCCGGCGGCTTATTGAAGGACCACTCGACCGACGGCGGCCCGTGGTGCTCCTCGACGATATTCTCAACAGCGGCCAGAGCGCCCTGCGGGCCATCTCCCAGCTCCGGCAAGACGGATTCGAGGTGGCGGGCGTGATGACGCTTTTCCGCTTTCCCTGGAGCGACGGCAAGGCGCAGGTGGAGCGAGACGGCGTCTGGGTGGACGCACTGTTCGAACTGAATCTGCGCAAAGACAAGCGCGGCGCATCCGATCCGGCGTAACCCATGAAACTGTTCCGACCTCGCAACAAATCGACCGCCGCCGGGACCACGGTCCAGGACGGCGCAGCAGGCGACGCATCAAGTGGGTTCGATCTGGCCAATGCGCTGGATGAAATGTCCTTCCTGGACCACCTCGAGGAGCTCCGGTGGCGCATTCTGAAAGGGATCGGGGGCGTCCTGCTCGGCTCCATTCTGTGCGCGATCTTCGACGAATTCGTCATCGACCAGATTCTTCTCGGCCCCACGAAGCAAAACTTCTTCATGTACCAGCTCTTCGGCTTCGAAGCGAGGGAGCTGGTTTTGCAAAATCGCACCGTGACCGGGCAGTTTTTCGCCTACTGGGGATCGGTGCTCGTGGTGGGCATCATTATCGGCGCGCCCATCACAATCTATCAGTTCTGGAAATTCATTGAGCCGGGCCTGTATCCCGAGGAAAAAAGGGGCATGCGTTTCTCGGCCCTTTTCGCCACCGGATTTTTCGTGCTGGGCGTCAGTTTCGGCTACTGCGTGATCACCCCCATGGCCTTGCAGTTCTTTGCGAATTTCGTCATCTCCGAACAGATCGTCAACGAATTCGACATCACCAAGTACTTCAGCCTGGTGACCACATGGGTGTTCGGCGTGGGCCTGCTTTTCGAACTGCCGGTGGTCATGTTTTTTCTGGCGAAAACAGGCATCGTCAACGCCGGCATGCTGCGCAAAGGACGCAAATATGCGCTTATCGCTATCCTCGTTCTTGGCGCGTTTCTGACGCCCCCGGATCCGGTTTCGCAGTTACTGGTGGCCGTTCCTATGGTGGGACTCTACGAACTTTCCATATGGATTACGCAGCGCGTGGAACGGCGCGAAAAACGACGACAACAAGCCCTCGAATAGCCTTCCCGATCCCATGCGCCTGCCTCCTGCGACGAAAAAACGTTCGACGCTCATCGTCCTTGCGCTCGCCGTCCTTGCCGCCGGCTTTTTCTCGGCGAAAGACGACGATTTCTTCGCGCTGCGGAAAAACTTCCGGATTTTCGGATCGGTCTACGAGGAACTGGTCACGGGCTATGTGGATCGTCCAGACCCGCAGCGACTCATGCGGGTGGGCATCCACGCCATGCTGGAAGACCTGGACCCGTACACCACGTTCATGGACGAGGCGGATAATACGCAGATTCATATCATTACCCGGGGCAGTTACGGAGGCGTCGGCCTGAGCATAGACATGCGCAACGAAAAAATCATTGTCGTCGCGCCGATCGAGGGCACGAGCGGGTACAAACAAGGGGTGCGCGCCGGGGACGTAATCGTCGAAATCGAGGGGCGCTCGACGGAGGGCATGACGCTCAGCGATCTTCGGAATCTGATGCGGGGCGAACCCGGAACCGCCGTCGAACTGCGCGTCGAACGCGAGGGCGCCCCCGAACCCATCCGGTTTCGGCTGTCCCGACAGCAGGTTACCCTGAAAAATGTGTCGTTCGCCGGATTCGCCGACTCGTCGGCGGGCATCGGATACATCAAGTTCGACCGGTTTGCCCGCGGGGCCGCCTCGGAACTCCGCGACGCCTTGCAAACCCTGCAAAAAACGGAGCGCCTGCGGGGGCTGGTGCTTGATCTCCGGGACAATCCGGGCGGCCTGCTCGACGAAGCGGTGGAGGCCACCGCCTTGTTCGTCCCGCAAGGCGAGGTCATCGTCTCCACGCGCGGGCGAACGCTCCAGAACGAGCAGGTCTATCGCAGCGCGAGCCCGCCCGTCGCGCCGGACCTGCCGCTGGTCCTGCTGGTCGGAAACATCACCGCATCCGCGGCAGAAATCGTGGCGGGCGCCCTGCAGGACCTGGACCGGGCCGTCGTGCTCGGGACGCCCACCTTCGGCAAGGGGCTGGTGCAAGTTGTCAAGCCGCTTCCGTACAACACGTCCCTGAAAATGACGACCTCAAAGTACTACACGCCAAGCGGACGGAGCATTCAGGCGATCGACTACGACGAACAGCGGGCGGGGGATGCGGCGCCCGGCGATTCGTTGCAACAGCGGTTCGCGACGCGCAACGGACGACCGGTCCAGAGCGGCCGCGGCGTCGAACCGGACAGCCTGACCGCCCTCGACGCCCAAAGCGAACTGGAGCAGGCGCTGGTGCGGCAGGCCGCCTTTTTCTTCTACGCCAATCGGTTTGCGGCCCGCAACGACTCCATCGCGCCCGGCTTCACCGTATCCGACGCCATCCTGAACGATTTTGCGGCATGGCTCCAGGAGGAGCAGTTCGACTACCGGACCGAAGCCGAGCACGCGCTCGGCACCCTGAACGACCAGCTGACCCGCAACGGGTACGCATCGGCGGAGGACGAAATAGCCGCGCTGCGCGAAGCCATGCTGTCCGAAAAGCAAGCCGCCTTCGACCGGCGCCGCGAACACCTGAAAAAACGCCTTCGCGAAGAAATTCTGTCCCGGTATTTCGGGCAATCCGCCCGTATCGCCGCCTCGCTCAACCACGACGAACACATTCTGGCAGCCGTACGCCTGGCGGAAGATGCGCCCGCGTATCGACAGCTCCTGACGCCCCGGTAAACACTCGTCGCCCACATCGCACCGGGCCGCATCCGCCCGTATCGCTATGGACATCGTCCACCTGATGCTTCTGGTCGCCGCCGGCCTCGGCGGAGGATTCGTGGCGGGGCTTTTCGGAGTCGGCGGGGGCATTATCTTCGCCCCGGTGCTTTTCTTCTATTACCAGCAGACAGGCGTACCCCCGGAAGTCCTGGCCCCGCTCACGATCGGGTCGAGTTTGTTCTGCACCATGATCACCGCGGCCGTCTCGGCCTGGGCGCAGTACGGAGAACAGGCGGTGATAACCCGGGTCGCCGTCGTGGTGGGCGTGTTCAGCGCAGCGGTGGTCCTCGGCATGACCCGCTGGGTCACCACGCAATCCTGGTACGACGGCGAGGCCTTTCAGATCGTGTTCAGCATGGTCCTGCTCGCGCTGACGGTGCGCATGGCGGTGCGATTCGAATCCGGGCCCGCAAAAAACGCCTTCAACCCAGGACGGCTTCGGACCGGCGTACTGGCGGGCACGGGAGCCGCCGCAGGCGCCATTGCTTCGGCGGCAGGAGTGGGCGGAGGCGTCGTGCTCGTGCCGGCGTACCACCATTTTCTGCGCCTGCCCATGCATATAGCCACCGGCACCTCCAGCGCAAGCATCGTGTTCATTTCCCTGACCGGTACGCTGATCTACGCCTGGCTGGGACAGGAAGCAAACACGCCGGAGCATACGCTTGGCTATGTGGACGCCCTGCGAGGTCTTTGCCTTGCGGCGCCCGCCGCGCTTACCGCCCGGCTGGGCGTCCGCACGGCGCATCGCCTGAACCAGCGCATGCTGCAACTGCTGTTCGCCGCACTGGCCGCCATCGTGGCGCTGCGCCTGCTGTGGGACGCCGCCGCGGGATAACGGGCGGACGCTCCCGAAACCACCCCCCGGCGATCTCGTAACACAAAACGCAGCGAATTCCTTACCCGTTACGGCAGCGCAATGCGCCTGAAAAACACATCCTTCGCACCCCGCCTTCCGGGCTGCATCCTGTTGCTCCTGACCGTATTGGGATGCAAACACAATGCATTGTCCCAGGCAACCCCCATCCCGGAAAACAGCGCCGCCGCGGAGCAAACCGTCCGCGAGACGGCCAGCGTCCCGCTTCGCAGCGAAACCATGCAGGCCGACATCGAAGCATCCCGGCGCACAGCCATCACGCGCGCCGTAGAAATCGCTTCCCCGGCCGTCGTGAGCATCAATATCATAGAACAAATCCAATACCAGGACCCGTTCTTCTCCGACCCCTTTTTTGAATACTTCTTCGGCCCGCAGTATAGCGAACAACAAGAGGTGGAAGGCCTGGGCTCGGGGTTCGTCGTGTCCCCCGACGGCTACATCGTGACCAACGACCACGTGGCGGGCAACGCCTCCAGAATCACCGTCGCTTTACCGGACGGCCAGGCGCTGGAAGGCGCCCTCGTCGGCTCCGACCCGGTTTCCGACATTGCCCTGATCAAGGTGGAGCCGCCGGAGCCGTTGCCCTACCTGACCTTCGACCTCGAAGAGGACGCGTTCCCCGGAGAGTGGGTTATTGCGCTGGGCAATCCGTTCGGCCTGTTCGAAGCGGCGCAGCCCACCGTGACCGTCGGCGTGGTCAGCGCCGTGGCGCGCAATCTGGGACCGACCGAAGACGGGCGAGTGCTCCGCGACATGATCCAGACGGACGCCGCCATCAACCGGGGCAACTCCGGCGGCCCGCTGGTCAATGCCCTCGGGAAAGTGATCGGGGTAAACACCGCCATCTACAGCCAGACCGGCGGCTCCATAGGCATCGGGTTCGCCGTACCGGCCCGCAAGGTGCAACGCATCCTCGACGAACTCCGCGAGCACGGACAGGTAGACCGGGCGTTCTACACCGGATTGTACGTCTCCGAAATCACCCCCGGCATTGGCCAGGCATTGGGCATAACTTCCGAAGAGGGCGTGCTGGTGCGCGATATCGACCGGGATTCTCCGGCGGACGAAGCCGGCTTCGAACCCTACGACGTCATCGTGTCCATGGACGGAGAAACCATTGACGGACATGAAGATTTGAGCGGCAAAATGCAGGACTATCGACCTGGAGACGAGGTGCGCTTCGGCGTCCTGCGCAACGAATCGTTCCGGGAAGTAACGATGCGTATCGGTCGGCAAGCCAGATGAAGGGACAGCGTTTCAGCGCGATCGCGGCGGCGGCGCTCCTTCTTTTGTCCGGTTGCCTTCCGTATTCCTGCCGCCGCCAGGAATCTACGGCGCTCGCGCCTGCCGACTCCCTGTCCCGCGCGCTGGCCGTATCCGTTCCGATGGACACGCTGGCGCTGGCCTGGACCCGCCCCATCGTCGCCGACGAGGGAGATGCATACCCCCGAACCGTACGATTCGGACCGGCAAGTGCGGGCCCCATCTACCTGAGCGATGCGGAACAGGCGCTCGTGTTCGTCTTCGACATATCCGGCGCCCCCGTAGACACCTTCGCCGCGCCGAACATTCCCTGGCTTGCGGGCGTGCAGGCGGATACGGTCGCCCTCTTCGAACCGGAAACGCCAGCCATGCACTTTTTTGTGGAGGGCGAACCAGTCGGAACCCTCCCGATCCGGGACGAAGAACGTTCAGACGCTGCACTGACGTACGGCGCGTTCAGCAATCATACCGTCTATTACAAGCGCGTAGACCCGGAACGCGGAGGATTCGTCGCCGAGATCGACCCGTCCGGCCACGCCGCAACCCGCCATAGTCTGCCCGGGCCCTACTGGCGGCACGCAGGCATGCTCCGGTTCTGGGGAGATTCGCTCCTGAGCTTGTCGGGATTTCGGCCCGTCGTCGACGTCATCGCACTGGACGAACCGCCCGGGGAACCGATCGACACGCTGGCGCTGCGCGGGTTCGATTCGCCCATGCTGGCCCGTAGCCTCGCCTGGATGCAGGGAGACGTCCACAAAGCCCCTTTGCTGACGCCTTCGGCAGCGGCGGAACACGATCTCCTCTTTGTGCTGAATCTGCGGGCCGGCTGGCTACGCATCGACGCCTTCGACCGGACGGGGCGCCTTGTCCATCGTTTGACAGAACCCGAACGCGCCTGGAACGCCTCGTTCTTTCCCCAGGACCTGACGGTTCGCCGCCAGGCGGACGAAACCTGGGCCATCGCGGTGGCCGTATCGAGCCCCGAGCCGGAACTTCGTCTGTACCGCTGGGCGCCGACAACACGTACAGAACACACGCCATAGCCCGAACCCCGATGGTCGAAACACAGGGCGCGCACGTGCTCGTCATCATTCCCGCCTTCAACGAAGCGGGCGCCATTGGCCGCGTCATACGGGACATTCCCTCGGACCAGGTGGACGAAATCATTGTGGTGAACAATGCCTCCACGGACGAAACGGCGCAACGCGCGCGGGCGGCCGGGGCCACCGTGTTGCGCGAGGACCGCAAGGGATATGGCTGGGCTTGTCTTCGGGGAATCGACTATGCGCGCAGCCGCAAGCCGGACATTGTCGTATTTCTCGATGGGGACCACAGCGACCATCCCGCAGAAATGCCGCGCCTCGTCGCCCCGATCGCGCGCGGCGAGGCGGATTTCGTGGTCGGCTCGCGCATGACCGGCGCCCGGGAACCAGGAGCCATGCTGCCTCAGGCCCTGATCGGCAACTATGTCGCCTGCACCCTGATCCGGTGGCGATGGGGCGTCCGCTTCACCGATCTCGGACCGTTTCGCGCCATCCGGTTCACCGCCCTGGAGCAACTCGCCATGCAGGACAAAACGTTCGGGTGGACCGTTGAAATGCAGATCAAGGCCGTGCGAGCCGGGCTGCGGTGCCTGGAAACGCCCGTCTCGTACCGCCGACGGGTGGGCGTCTCCAAGGTCACCGGCTCCGTGTCGGGAACGGCCAAGGCTTCGATAAAAATTCTCTGGACCATAGGCGCCTTCGCCTTGAAACGGAGCCATCGTCCCGAAAAGAACCTTTGACCCGTTTTCTCGTTGCAGGGTATCCTGTTGGCCTGCATTGTTTTTTGCCCGGCTTCGGCAACGGTTCGGAGCATTCTTGATAATAACCTTGCTTTACGTCTTTACGTCCCGCGTATCCCATGTCCAAACATCCCATCTGGTTCAATGGCAAGCTGGTCCCGTACGAGGACGCCAGGGTGCATGTCCTGACCCATGCCTTGCATTACGGATCGTCCGTCTTCGAAGGCATTCGTTGCTACGATACGGACGCTGGCCCGGGTGTTTTCCGGCTTCGGGAGCACATGCAACGCATGATCGAATCGGCGAAAATTCATCGAATGGACATCCCCTACGGGATCGACGAGTTGGTAGAGGCGGCGCTTCAGACGGTGCGCGAAAGCGGCATGCGGGCGTGCTATATTCGTCCGCTATCCTTCCGCGGCGCCGGGCCCATGGGCGTCAACCCGATGGACAACCCGGTCGAAACCGTGATCGCCGTATGGGAATGGGGCAAATACCTGGGCCCCGAGGCGCTGAGCGAAGGCGTAGACGTACATGTGGCTTCCTGGAATCGCATGGCGCCGAACACCTTCCCGGCGCTTTCCAAAGCCGGCGGAAATTACCTGAACGCCTCGCTGGCCAAAATGGATGCGGTGCTGAACGGGTACGTAGAAGGCATCATGCTCTCCTACGACGGATATGTGGGCGAAGGCAGCGGGGAGAACCTGTTCCTCGTGCGCGACGGAAAAATCCTTACGACGCCGGTGGCGTTGTCCATTCTTCCGGGCATTACGCGGGACACGGTCATTACGCTGGCGAAAGAACGCGGCTACGACCTTGTGGAAGCCCGCATTCCCCGCGAGGCTCTCTACATCGCCGACGAACTGTTCTTTACGGGCACGGCCGCCGAGGTCACGCCGATACGCTCGGTCGATAAGCACCGGATCGGGAGCGGTCGGCGAGGACCGGTCACCGCGGCGTTGCAGGAAGCGTTTTTCGACGTCGTGAAGAAAGGCCGCGACCCGCACGGCTGGCTTTCGTTCGTGAACCGCACCTTCAACGAAATCGCGGAAATCGTCTGAATCCGCCCGAAACCGGCCGCAATCACGACTGGAGCGGCCGCGCTTCCCGCCCGGCGTCCGCATCGCCGCCATCGCCGCCGCTGGACAACGCGTCCTGGCTATCCTGCGCCAGATACCGGTCCATGCACCAGTGCGCCAGATAAATGACCGGCGTAATCACCACGGCGATAATGAATTTGTAGGCGTAATTGAACAACGTGATCGCCAGAATTTCCTGAAAGGCAAGTTGTCCCCAGAATGCGACGCCCAACACCACAAAGGTGTCAATAAACTGGGAACCGAGCGTGGAGCCGGTGGCGCGCAACCACAACATCCGCCCCGCGGTAAGCGTGCGCAGCCGGTGAAAAAGGTGAATGTCTACAAGCTGCCCGATCAGGTACGCGGTCATGCTGCCGAAAATAACCCGCCCCGTCGCGCCAAAAACATCCAGGAACGCCTCGTCGGAAATAGGCGAAACGGGCGCCGTCGGCACAGCCATCGCCACATACAGCAAGACAAATTCGAACCCGATCATGGCCATGCCCACAAACGTCACGAAACGAATGCCTTCCTTGCCGTAGTACTCGTTGATCAGGTCCGTCACGATAAACGTGACGGGAAAGGCGATCACCCCGGCGGTCATAATCACTTCGTTGAACGTAACCCCGAAAATAACGATGCCTGTGGGAAGATCGAAGACCGTGAAAAATTTACCCGCTGTCGCTTCGGCGACCACGAGCGCCGTGATGAACACGGCGGTGCAAAAGACAAACAGCCTTTGAGCGCGGGTAATTTCGTACGCCTTGCGTAGCATGCGGCAATGCTTTTCAGGAATGTTGTACAGGAATGTTTTAGAGACCCGTGCGCGGCCATCGGGAACGCCGCCCAAAAAAACCGGTGTGGCCCCGAACGCCGAAAAAAATCAGAAAGATTCGGCGATCATTTGGGGCTCGACGGCAGGCAACGAAAACGAAAACGTCGAGCCGGCGCCGGGCGCGCTCTGTATATCGAGCATGGCGCCATGCGCTCCGAGAATATGTTTGACAATGGACAATCCCAGACCCGTGCCCCCTTGTGCGCGCGACCGGCTCTTGTCCACGCGGAAGAAGCGCTCCGTGACCCGGAACACATCTTCCTGAAGGATACCGATTCCGTTGTCTTCAACGGATATGCTCACGAACTCCTCCGTGCGGCGCGCAACAAGTTTCACGTACCCGCCCTCGTTGTTGTACTTGATGCCGTTATCCACCAGATTGACAAGCACCTGCTGAAGTTGATCGCGATCCCCATCCACCCATTCGGCGTCGGGATGGACCTCGCTATGTACGCGAATATTCCGTTTTCGGGCTGTGTGCTCAAGGGATTCCACAATTTCGTCAAAAACAGGAACGACGGTGAACGGCTCCCGATCCAGTTGAAACGCCCCGGTCTCAATACGGGAAATTTCCCCAAGGTCCTTGGCCAGCGTGCTCAACCGAAACGCATGATGCAGAATTTTCTGCACGAACCCCCGGTTGACGTTCGCATCTTCAAGAGCGCCGTTCAGCAACGTTTCGGCAAATCCCTGAATGGCGAAGACGGGCGTTTTTATTTCATGGGAAACATCGCCCACATACCCCCGCCGAAAACTGTCCGCCTGGCTCAGATCGGCGATACGATTGCTGACGGCGTACCGGGCCTGATCCCCTCGCCGCATAAGCTGATCTATTTCATCCCCGCCATCGTCGATCGGCGCATCCGCATAGCCTTGTTCGCGCCGAATCTCGCGCAGCACATCATGGACGCCCTGCAAGCGGTCCGTAACGCGGCGCCGGACCACAAAGTACATGACGCACCCCACCGCAGCGGCCACGCATACGGGCCACGCATAGGAAATCTGCGTAACCAGCGCGACCAGCAGGCAAGCCCCTCCAGTCAGAAGCGCTGCGGTCCACGCCATGTGCGCCGCAATGCGTTGCATCAGTCCTCGTTCAGCTTGTATCCTACGCCGGTTATGGTTGTAATCAGGCCGCGCCCGAACTTCTCGCGCAGCTTGCGCACATGCACATCCACCGTGCGGTCCGTCACATACACGCGTTGCCCCCAGACGGCGTCCAGCAAATCCTGCCGTCGAAACACCCGGCCCGGATTCGACACCAGGAAGTACAGGAGATCGAACGCTTTTCTCGGCAAGCGAATTTCCTCGCCATTATGCACCACGAGATAGCGATCGCGATTCACCTTCATCCCGCCAAAATGCAAAATGTCCGGCGGATTTTGCGTCCGCCCGGCGCTCCGAAGCAGGGCGTTCACCTGACTGATCAGCACAGGCACCGAAACGGGCTTGCCTATGTATATATCCGCACCCACATCCAGTCCCTCTATATAATCCTGGTCTTCGGTGCGGGCGGTCAGCATGATAACGGGTTTGTCGCGCAGATTCGCATTCCGGCGAATCCGTTGACACGCCTCAATGCCGTTTATTTTCGGCATCATGATATCAAGCACAATGAGATCCGGATCCTCTTGCTGCGCGCGACGCAAACCCTCGGCGCCATCCAGCGCCGTGATGGTTCGGAAACCCTCCTGTTCGAAATTATACTGGAGAAGGTCCAGCAAATCCTGTTCGTCGTCCACGATCAGAATGGTTCGGCTTTCCGGCAACGTCTTGGTCATGGCTGTGCACCGCCTTGCAAAAGGTGGTCATGCGCAAAAGAATGGGCTGCTGTCTTCTGCGAGCGCTCTCGGTAAGATACTGCCTGTAAGATACTGCCTGAGGATACTTCCTGAAGATACTCCCTGCAGGAACCATCGGCAAGAAGATCAGGGTGCTTCTTCCGAAACGTATTCTTCTATGGGTGGGCAGGCGCACACAAGGTTGCGATCCCCGTAGGCGTCGTCGATGCGGCCCGAGGCGGGCCAGAACTTGTGCGCGCGGGTCCAGGGCGCCGGAAAAGCCGCCGTTTCCCGGCTGTACGGATACGGCCAGGCGTCGGCGACGACCATGCGCGCCGTATGCGGAGCATTCTTGAGCACATTCTGCACAGGATCCGCGGCGCCCTCCTCAATGTGCCGAATTTCTTCCCGGATGCGCTCCAGCGCTTCGCAAAAGCGATCCATTTCCTCTTTCGTTTCGCTCTCTGTCGGTTCGATCATGAGCGTGCCCGCCACCGGAAACGAGACGGTCGGGGCATGGAACCCGTAATCCATCAGGCGCTTGGCGACGTCGCGCTCGGAAATGCCGGCGCTTCGGCTGAAAGGCCGCAAATCGAGCAGAAATTCGTGCGCACACCGGCCAAAGGCGCCCTTGTACAGCACCGAATACGTCTTTTCGAGCCGCGCCATCATATAATTCGCATTCAGAATAGCCAGTTTCGTGGCCCGGGCAAGCCCTTCCGCGCCCATCATGGCGATATAGGCCCAGGATATGACCAGAATGTTTGCGCTGCCGTACGGCGCCGCCGCCACCGGTCCCACAGCCGCTTCGTCGTCCTGCGCTCCGGGCAGCGGCGAGGCGGGCAGGAACGGCGCAAGATGCTCCGCCACGCAAATGGGCCCCATCCCCGGACCGCCGCCCCCATGCGGAATGCAGAAGGTCTTGTGCAGGTTCAGGTGGCACACGTCCGCCCCAAAATCGCCGGGGCGACACAAACCCACCTGCGCATTCATGTTGGCTCCATCCAGATAGACTTGCCCCCCGCGGCGATGCACGACATCGATTATTTCCCGAATGTCTTTTTCGAACACGCCGTGCGTAGACGGATACGTAATCATCAACGCCGCCAGGCGATCCGCATGCTTGTCCGCCGCCTCACGCAACGCCCCCACGTCTACATTGCCTGCCTCGTCCGTGTTGACCACCACCACCTGCATGCCCGCCAGGACGGCGCTGGCGGGATTGGTCCCATGGGCCGATTCGGGAATCAGGCACACCGTGCGCCGGTCGTCCCCCCGGGATTCGTGCCAGGCCTTGATGACGAGAAGGCCTGTATATTCTCCCGACGCGCCCGAATTGGGCTGGAAAAACGTACGGGAAAATCCGGTGATCTCGGCAAGCCAGGCATCCAGTTCCTCGATCAACTCGGCGTATCCCGGCACCTGATCTTCAGGAATGCAGGGGTGCGGCCCGCTGAATCCCGGCAGGGTAATCGGCAACAATTCGGCCGCCGCATTCAATTTCATCGTGCACGATCCGAGGGGGATCATGCTGGTCGTCAACGACAAGTCTCTGGATGCAAGGCGTTGCAGGTAGCGCATCATTTCCGTTTCGGAACGGTACCGGCGGAACACCGGATGTTCAAGAAACGGCGTGGCGCGTTGCAGCGGCCCGGCAAAGGCAGGCGGCGCCTCCGGGACCAGCGCTTCAGCCGATACACAGCCCGATACGCCGCCCGACTCGCCCGCAAAAATATGCAGTAGCGCATCGACCTCTTCAAGGCCCGTGGTTTCGTCGAGCGACACGCCCAGCGAGCCGTCGTCGTAGCGGCGCAGGTGGACGCCATGCCGTTCGGCGTTCCGAAGAATGCGTTCCGCATCGCCGCGCCCCGGATCAATGCGCAGCGTGTCGAAAAACCGGGCGTGCCGGAGACCGTGGCCCAGGCGCTCCAGGCCGTTCCCGAACAACCTCGCGAGCCGGTGTATTCGCTCGGCCATGGCGCGAAGTCCGTCCGGCCCATGATACACCGCATACATGCCGGACATGATGGCGGGAAGCACTTGCGCCGTGCAAATATTGGAGGTCGCCCTCGCCCGCCGAATGTGCTGCTCGCGCGTCTGGAGCGCCATGCGCAAGGCGGGATCTCCGTGCGCATCCACCGACAGCCCGATAATGCGTCCGGGTATCTTGCGCTTGAACGGCTCGGTCGCGGCCAGATATGCGGCGTGCGGACCGCCATATCCCATGGGCATCCCGAATCGCTGCGTGGTTCCGACGGCGACATCCGCCCCGAATTCGCCCGGCGGCGCAAGCAGCGTCAGGCTCAGCAAATCCGCAGCCGCGACGACATGCGCGTTGGCCTGCCGAGCCTGTGCGCACAACGCCGAATAGTCGTAAATGGCCCCGTCGGTGGTCGGATATTGCACGAGCGCGCCAAATACCTCGTCGCCGAACGCGAAGGTCCGCCAATCCGCGACGACGACCGTTACGCCCAGCGGTTTCGCCCGGGTTTGCACGACCCGGATCGTTTGGGGATGACACGCAACATCCACCAGAAAAACGTGCGCGCTCCGCTTCCTCGAACTCCGGGCCAGCATGGTCATGGCCTCGGCGGCGGCCGTCGCTTCGTCAAGCAACGAGGCGTTGGCGATGGGCAATCCGGTCAGGTCCGCCACCGCAGTCTGGAAATTCAGCAACGCCTCCAGCCGGCCTTGCGAAATTTCGGCCTGGTAGGGCGTATACTGGGTGTACCAGTTCGGATTTTCCAGCACGTTCCGACGGATCACCGCAGGCGTCGCCGTATCGTAATAGCCCATACCTATGTACGACCGGCCCACGCGGTTTTTGTCGGCGAGGGCATGCGCTTTCGCAAGCAAGTCCTGTTCGCTGAGTGCTTCCGGCAAATCGAGCATCCGGTCCAGGCGGATATCCGACGGAATCGTACGGTCGATCAGCTCGTCCAGGGTGGAACACCCCACTTGTTCGAGCATCTCGCGAATGTCTTCTTCCGTCGGCCCATTGTGCCGCTCTGCAAAACGGTCGGTAGAGGAAAACGCGGTGGGCATGGTTGGTACGTGAATGCGAAGCGCGGGTATCGTGTATGCGGGTCGGGCGGAAGGCGCTACGAGCTTGGCGCTTCGCGATGCAATCGGGCGAGCGCCTCGGAGGCGGCCTGCTGTTCAGCCTCTTTCTTGCTTTGCGCCCGCCCGCGGCCATAGGCCTCGCCTCGCAAAAACACCTCCATGGTAAACACCCGATCGTGCGGCGGCCCTTCTTCGTGCGCAACGCGGTAGACGGGCAGCGGCCATCCGATCGCCTGCACATATTCCAGCAACAAACTTTTGTGGTTGTCCCTGAGATTCGCCAGCTCCTCCAGATCCAGCCGCGCCAGCATTTTGTTCTGGACGAATTGGCGAACCGCTTGTTCTCCCAGGTCAAGGTACAGCGCCGCCACAACGGCTTCAAACGCATCGGCCAGGATCGCGGCGCTGTCCCGGCCCCCGTCGCGCTGCATGGCGCCGCTCATCGCAATCATATCGCCAAGTCCCAGTTCGGCGGCGCACTGCGCCAGGGCGCGCCCGTTGACGATTCGGGACCGCAACCGGGTCAAAAACCCTTCGTCGCCCTCTGGAAAACGACGATAAAGATGCTCCGCCATCACAAAATCCAGCACGGCGTCCCCCAGAAACTCCAGGCGCTCGTTGGACTCCGGGGCCGAATCGGACAGCACGGAACGATGCCGAAGCGCCTGCTCGTACAACGCCATCGTACGGATGCGCGTCCCGACCAGTTCTTCTATGTCGTCGCGCGAAGGGCGCGGCGGAGACCAATCCGGTTTTTCGGCCACGCGCCCGTCCGGCGTGTCCGGCGTATCCCCCCGGAACCGACGGAAAAAAGAAACGAGACCTTTTAGGAAGAAAGCCACGTGCTGAGCAAAGCGATGTTGATTCAAAGCATTCTAAAATACAGCGGAAGAGGGACATGCGGAACCCTTGCGTTTCCATAAAATCCGCGCCGGGCGCCGTTTAATGCATTCTTCGTTTGCAATGCATGGGCTGAGGGGCTATCTTTCACAAGTTCTTTGCATATGCTTGCACGGTTCTGCGCCCGATTCGTCGAATCCAGCGCGGATAATAGGGAATCCAGTGCGCGCCATGAGCGCTATGCTGGGGCTGTACCCGCAACTGTAGGCTGCGCCGACCAACCCGGTCAAGACGCGTCGCGCCACTGTTCCTTGCGAACGGGAAGGCAAGACGCAGAGCCGGGCGTCCGTATTACGCAGCAAGCCAGGAGACCTGCCTGCAAGCGCTTCGCCGCATACCCTTCGGGAATCAGAGGGTCGCGCGGTGGCCTCTCTACCGTGTGTCCGGGCTTCTTCCGGGCGATGCGTACCCTTTCGGTTCGAGCTCATCCCGATCCTCATAAAACATCGGGATATTTATATGACCGCTCGCCTTCGCGCCCTTCGCCGGACCTCCCTCGTCTTTCTGTTTATCTGCCTATTCGTCTTGTCTGGATTGTCCGGATATCCGGGCGCATCGTTCGGGCAAGCGCCGGATTCTGTTGTCGCGCTACAGGAAATTACGGTGTCCGCCTTACGCATGGGCGTACCTGCTTCGCGGGCCCCGCAACGAATCACCGTGCTGGGCCAGGCGGAAATAGCCGCGACGGGCGCCCATACCGTTGCAGACCTGCTCGCGGCCCGGTCCGCATTATCCATTCGGCAATACGGACAAGGGCTGGCCACCGCCTCCTTTCGAGGCGGCGCAGCCGGACACACGCAAGTGCTGATCGACGGCATGCGTCTGTCCGACCCGTCAGCAGGGCAATTCGACCTGAACCTGCTTCCGCTGCACCTGTTCGATTCCATGGAAATATTGCACGGACCCTCTTCCTCCGTGTACGGCGCGAACGGGATGTCCAGCGCGGTGTATCTGCGAAGCGGTCGGTCGAAAACGGCCCGCGAAAACGGACAGGCGCGCGTGCTGACGGAGATCGGGGCCTGGGGCGCCTTGCGGACCTCCGCAGGATGGTCGTTCGGCAAAGGCCGCATATCCGGGCTGGTTTCCGGGGAATATCGCCAAAGTGCGGGGGATTTCCCGTACGAAACGGACGCCGGACAGAATATGCGCCGCGAACATTCGGACCAGGAAGGTTTTTCCCTGATGGGCGCCGTGCAAGGCCGCGCAGGACGGCATACGTTGCGCGGGGCGTTTTTTCATGTGGATCGGGAACAGCATCTTCCGGGTTCCACCGTGTTCGGCCCCCAGGGAGAACAGCAATGGGACACGCACTCGCGTCTGTGGCTGGAAGACAAAGCCTTGCTGGGTTCCGGAACCCTGACGCTGCGCGGATTCCTGCATCGCGGTACGCTCCGCTACCTCAATCCGCACCCCATTTGGGGGCAGGACAACACCGCCCGGACAACGACGAATGGACTGGAAGCCGCCTGGCGGACGCCCGCAGGCAAACAGCTGGATATATCTGCCGGAACCTCCGCCGGATACGCCGCCGCCGATAACCCTTCGCTGACGTCGGATATCTCCGAATTCAGATGGGCTGCGTTCCTCTCGGCGGCGGGCGCGTACGGGCGCTGGCGAATCTATCCGGCGGTTCGGCTCGATACGTATAGCGAGAACGATCGTACGTTGTCGGCGGTCAGTCCGCGTTTCGGCGCGAACGTACAACCGGTAGCGCATCTGCCGCTCTTCGTAAAAGCGAATGTCGGCGTCGGATTCCGTCCGCCCACCTTCAACGATCGCTTCTGGACAGGCTCCGGCAATCCCGACCTGCAACCCGAACGGTCGTATTCGGCGGACGCAGGAGTCCAGATAGACGGACGGACCGCGCACGTCGAGGTATCCGCCTTCGCCGGGCAATACTCAGACAGAATCATATGGACGCCCGACGAAGATAGCGGCGTATGGTCGCCCAAAAACCTGGCGAAGACCCGTGCGCTGGGCGTCGAAACGTCGGCCTCCGTGCAGGTAGACAAAAACCTGACCGTTGGGGCGCTGCATACCTGGACCCACGCCACCGACCGGTCGGATTCGGCTTCTCCCGCCTGGAACAAGCGCCTTCCTTTCGTGCCGGCCCACTTGCTGAAACCCTACGTATCCGCAACATTCGAACGGATCCGCATAGATGTGCACGGCCGGTTCACAGGGCGCCGCTTCACAACAGGCGCCGAGGACAAGGAATATAGCCTCGATCCTGCGTTCGTCGCGGGCGCCCAGGCACGTTTTGTCTGGAGCGCGGGGCCATTCAAGGGGCGCCTGTCGACCCTGCTGGAAAATGCGTTCGACAGCCAGTACGCCCTCGTTGAGGGATATCCCATGCCGCCGCGGCATGTGCGGCTGCGACTCGTGCTCCAAACCCGCTGAGGGGCTGCGCGCCGGGCTGCACACCGGGCCCCGCGCGCCTGCAGGCGACCACGGCGGCCTGCCCTTTCGTCAGCGATGGGCCATTTTATTCTCCGCAAATTATGCGGTGAATAATTCAGGGATGCCAGGCCGGTAGGCGACGCCCAGACCCTCTGCCCTTTCGTCAGGATGTGGATTCCGGCGCAGTCCAGACGACCCGGTTTCGCTGGCGTTGGAGTATGCCAGTACGTCAGATTATAGAATTGGCACGCCGTTTGATAGGGCCGAGGCGTTCCCTTACGCAACCTTTAATCCCATCATCGTCCGGTTTGTACCCGGAAGGAGGAAAAACCAAACCATGACCAGCATCACCCCAATCGGCGACCGCGTGGTGGTCCGCCCGGAGGCGGCGGAGGAGAAGACCTCGAGCGGCTTGTTCATTCCCGACACGGCGCAGGAGCGTCCGCAGCGCGGAACCGTTTTGTTTGTAGGCCCCGGCCAGACGGAGAACGGCACGCATGTCGAGATGACCGTCAAGGCCGGAGACACGGTGCTCTACGGAAAGTATTCGGGCACCGAGATCGCCCTCGACGGAGAGGACGTGCTCATCATGCGCGAAAGCGACATCCTCGGCGTCATCAGCTAAGGAACGCCGACCCTTACGTTCACCGGGGATCGCACAGGTCTCCGGCACCCTGTTATTACAAGGTACACTACACCACATTCTACATCATGGCAAAGCAAATTGTATTCGACACAGAGGCGCGTAGCGCGCTCAAGCGGGGCGTGGACGCGCTCGCCGACGCGGTCAAGGTGACGCTCGGGCCCAAGGGCCGCAACGTGATTATCGAGAAGAGCTACGGAGCACCCACCGTCACCAAGGACGGCGTCACCGTAGCCAAGGAGGTGCAGCTCGAGGACAAGCTCGAGAACGTGGGCGCACAGATGGTGCGAGAGGTAGCCTCCAAGACCAGCGACGTCGCCGGCGACGGCACGACCACTGCGACCGTGCTCGCGCAGGCCATCGTCACAGCCGGACTCAAGAACGTCACCGCCGGAGCGAACCCGATGGACCTGAAGCGAGGCATCGAGCGCGCCACCGCTACCGTCGTCGGCGCCTTGCGGGGACTCAGCCGAGAGATAGCGGGCAAGGGAGAGATCGCGCAGGTAGCCTCCATCTCCGCAAACAGCGACGCAGAGATAGGAGACCTCATCGCAGAAGCGTTCGAGAAGGTCGGCAAGGACGGCGTCATCACCGTCGAGGAAGCCAAGGGCATCGAAACGTTCCTTGACGTCGTCGAGGGCATGCAGTTCGACCGCGGCTACCTGTCCCCCTACTTCGTCACCGACGCGGACAACATGGAGGCCATCCTTGAGGACGCCACCGTCCTTATCCACGACAAGAAGATCTCGTCGATGAAGGACCTCTTGCCTGTGCTCGAGAAGGTGGCGCAGACGGGTGGCCCGCTCCTTATCATTGCGGAGGACATCGACGGGGAGGCGCTCGCCACGCTCGTGGTGAACAAGCTGCGCGGCACGCTGCGCGTGGCGGCCGTGAAGGCCCCCGGCTTCGGCGACCGCCGCAAGGCGATGCTTGAGGACATAGCCATCCTCACGGGCGGCACGGTCGTCTCCGAAGAGAAGGGCTTCCGCCTTGAGAACACGACGCTGGACTACCTCGGTAGGGCGAAGCGCATCGTGATAGACAAGGACACGACGGTCGTCGTCGACGGCGCCGGAGAGACGGACGCGATCAAGGCGCGCACGAACCAGATACGGCAGCAGATAGAGACGACGACGAGCGACTACGACCGCGAGAAGTTGCAGGAGCGTCTGGCGAAGCTGTCCGGGGGCGTGGCGGTCCTCAAGATAGGGGCGGCGACGGAGCCGGAGATGAAGGAGAAGAAGGCGCGCGTAGAGGACGCCTTGCATGCGACGCGCGCGGCGATAGAGGAAGGCATCGTGCCGGGAGGGGGCGTGGCGTACCTGAGGGCGCTCTCCTCGCTTGACGCGACAGCGACAGAGAACGACGATCAGGGCATCGGCGTCGGCATCGTGCGGCGCGCGCTCGAGGAGCCGCTGCGGCAGATAGCGGAGAACGCAGGGCTCGAAGGCTCTATCGTCGTGCGACAGGTGATCGACGGCGAAGGCGACTTCGGGTTCAACGCGCAGACGGAAGAGTACGGGGCGCTCATGGAGGAAGGCGTGATCGACCCGACGAAGGTGACGCGCACGGCGCTGGAGAACGCCGCGTCCGTGGCGAGCCTGCTCTTGACGACAGAGACGGTCATCTGCGACAAGCCGGAGAAGAACGCAGGCGCAGGCGCGCCGGGAGGACCCGGAGGAGGCATGCCAGGGGGCATGGGCGGAGGAATGGACTTTTAGGTCCCGCGCGTACGGCGGCTTTCTTCGGGCGCACACAGGTCCAAAGGAGGCCGCGCAACCACAGAAAAAACAGCAAAGGCGGAGCCCGCTACGGCAGGCTCCGCCTTTTTGCTTGTTCTGGATGTTTGTTCTGGATGCACTGATCGAAGTGGATTTGAATCAGTGCATCCCTAAGGCTTGTCGGCGAATGCCTTGGTATTTTACCGTCGCCGTGTCTGCCTCGGGTTCTGTTTTCTCGTGTTCTGTCTTTAAGCGTCTTGAGGATACGCGCCTTCCGCCCAACCTTAAAAAGTAAGGCGGCGAAAATTCGAGGTTAAATAATTAAGGCGCGACGGTTTTTGCAATGTAGTCAGGGCATCCTTAGGGTGCGCTGATCTCTGCGGAAGTAGCCAAAGCATTCCCTAAATAATCAAGGGGGTGTTTCGGGCGGGGCGGCGCCCGGCGACGGTTACTCGCTGGCCAGGGCGACGCCCGGCGACGGTTACTCGCTGGCCGGGACGGCACCCCGCGGCGGTTGCTCGTTGGCCAAGACGGGGTCCGGCGACGGTTGTTTGCTGACCAGGGCGTCGCTCTCAGGAGATGCAGGGGATGTGTCCTTGGCCGGAACCGCCCCGATGCCGCGCGGCGCATGCCACGGAACCCGCACCGGCGCGGACGTATGCCCTGATCCCGACAGTGAACTGGACGGCGCACTTGAAGGCGCCCTAAACGGCGCGAAGCGCAAAAAGATCGCCTCGCCCTCCGGCAGCCACGCCAGCGGCAGCCGCACCCGGCTGCGCGTGTACACCAGCGTACGGCTACGACCGAGCTCCCGGCCGTCCTCGTCGTACGCCGACACCTCGCCAAGGAACGGTGCGCCCTCCGTCTCCAAAAGAAACGTCGCCGACGGCGAAGCGCCCGCCGAAACGGACAACAATTCCGCCCGCAGCGACGGCACCGCCGCCTCCGGCGCGTACGCCCCCGGCACCCGCATCGTGACGCGAGCCGTATTTCCGCCCGTCGATTCCTCAGGCAACCAGTCCGCACGGATATACTGGCGCGGAGCCGACGAAATCTCGAAAAACGCTGCATAGCCCGCCTCGCCCGTCGCCTTCAGGGCCGCAAGCGAATCCTCCCGCACGCCGTACCGAACCACGCGCTGCTCGCCCGGCTGCAGCACCAGCGACTGCGGATACATCTCCACCAACCCCGACAAATCACCCAAACGAGAACTCGACGGGTCCTCCACCACCGCTTCCCGACCGTCCTCCGTCGCCTCCACATACCCGAAACGAGACGACACCGAGATTTCCAGCGGGATCAGCGACGGGTTCGACAACTCGAATACGCCCGAAGGGGCCTCCTCCGTCAGGTACGCCACGTCCGGGTAGATGCGCACGGTCTGCTCCGGCGTCAACCCCGGAGGCAGCTCCCGCGACGTATCGAAACGCACGCCGCCCGGACCTATCGCAATCACACGCGGCGCAGGAATCACCTCGACGGACACCGGCACGAGGTGCGTCTCCTCGCCCGAAACCGTGCGGAAAATCACGTCTATCGTCCCGACGTACCGGCCCGAAGGCGCGTCCGTCAGGTCCAGATCGCCCCCGAACAGCAACAAACGACAGTCCGAGCCGGACATCCGCACCTCCGTGTACAACCCCGGGATCGACTGCGACGACAGCTGCTCGCACGATTCCACCACGGACCAACTCGGCGACAACGTAAGGACATGCCCGCGGGCGCCCGGTTCATCCGCCGCATCGGCCAAGGTCGCATCGACCAGGGTCGCGTCACCCAATGCCGCGCCGTCCAAGGTCGCGTTGCCCAAGGTCGCATCACCCAAGGTCGCATCACCCAAAGTCGCATCGCCCAATGCCGCGTCGGCCAATGCCGCGTCGGCCAATGCCGCGTCGGCCAAGGTCGCGTCGGCCAGGGTCGCGTCGGCCAAAGTCGCGTCGGCCAATGCCGCGTCGGCCAAGATCACGCCGTCCAGGGTCGCGTCGCCCAAAGTCGCGTCGGCCAGGGTCGCATCGTTCAGGGTCGCGTCGGCCATGCGGCGTAGCGTCACCGGAGTAACCATCTCGATAGACAAGGCCACCTCCGCGTTCTCGTCAAACGCCAGGTCGCCCTCCGGCGCCAGCGTCATGCGGCCTACGTGGTACGGACCCGCCACGCTCGTCGAGATGCGGTCCGTCAGCGCATCCAGCGTTACCTGCGAGCCAGAAGACTGCACCCCGAAACGCAAGGACGAAGCGCTTATCCAAACGCCCAGGTCCGACGGAATCGTAGAAAATGCGACGGACGGGATACTGTTAAGCACCGTCACCAGGACTTCCGCCGTCGCGGCCTCCGCATGCTCGGCGGAGACCGTCACAAGGTATTCGTACGTCTCGTCCACATCCACCGCCTCAGGCACGTCGAACGTCGGCGTCGGGCCGTCTATGCCCGCCACGAGCCGCTCCGTATCCGGCGCAGCGCTCGTATTGCGGAGCGCCGACCAGACATATTCATACACGGCCCCCTCCGGCCCGCCAGACGCCGAGCAAAACAGGGTAATGTCTTCGTCCCCTTCGTAGACCGGGTCGGGGTCCACGCAGACCAGCGCCAAATCGCCCTTGTTCAGCACCGTCACCGTGACCTCCGCAGTCGCGGCCTCCGCGTGCTCGGCGGAGACCGTTACAAGGTATTCGTACCGCTCGTCCGCGTCCACTTCGGCGGGCACCGCGAACGTCGGCGAAGCAATGTCCGCCCGGCTCAACAGGTCCGTATCCGTCGCAGCGCTCGTGTTGGAGAGCGCCGTCCATAGATATTCGTAGGCGGAACCATCTGGCGCCCCAGGTCCTCCCGACGCCGAACAATCCAGCGCCACGTCCGGCGACCCCTCGTAGACCGGCGCAGGATTCACGCAGACAAGCGCCAGCGCACCCTTGTTCAGGACCGTCACCGTGACCTCCGCCGTGGCGGCTTCCGCATGCTCGGCGGAAACCGTCACAAGGTATTCGTACGTCTCGTCCGCATCCACCTCGGCGGGCACCGCAAAGATCGGCGAAGCGATGTCCGCCCGGCTCAACAGGCCCGTATCCGGCGTACCGCTCGTGTTGCGCAGAGGCGTCCAGACATATTCATACGCCGAACCCCCCGGCCCGCCTGTCGTCGCGCAATCCAGCGCCACATCCGGCGACCCCTCATAGACAGACACAGGACTCGCGCACGCAAGCGCCAGCGCGGGCTTGTTCAGCACCGTTACCGTAACCTCCGCCGTCGCGGACTCCGCATGCTCGGCGGAGACCGTCACAAGGTATGCGTACGTCTCGTCCGCATCCACTTCGGCAGGCACCGCGAAGGTCGGGGAAGCAATGTCCGACGCGCTCAAAAGGCCCGCGCCCGGCGGACCGCTCGTATTGCCCAGAGGCGACCAGGCATATTCGTACGTAGAACCCTCCGGCCCGCCAGGTCCTCCCGATGCCGTGCAATTCAGCGCCACGTTCGGGGACCCCTCGTAGACCGGAGCCGGATTCGCGCACGACAGCGTCAGCACCCCCGAATCAAGCACCGTCACCGTGACGTCCGCCGTCGCCGGGGACGCATGATCCGCTCGCGCCGTAACCCGGTATGCGTACCGCGTCGTCTGCGGCACGTCCTCCGGCGTCAGAAACGTTGGCGAAGCAACGTCCGTCGCGCTCAAGAGACCCGCGTCCGGCGGACCGCTCGTTTTGTGAAACGCCTCCCAGCTATAGGCATACTCCGAACCCGCAGGCGCGCCCGTCGCCGCGCAGCTCAGCGCAAGGTCCCCAGACCCCTCGTAGACCGGAGCGGGGTTTGCGCACGACAGCGCAACGACCCCCGTGTTCAGCACCCGGACCGTCACCTCCGCCGTCCCGGACTCCGCATTCGCCGCCGTCACCCGGACCGCGTACGCGTACGCCCGATCCGCATCCACCGCCGCCGGCACAAAGAACGTTGGCGAAGAAATGTCTGTCCGGCTCAACATATCCGTATCCGCCGCCGAGCGCCGAGGCGTCCAGGCATACTCGTATACGGGATCGTCCCTCAGAGCACCCGAAGCGCCTGAAGCACTCGAAACACCAAGAGCGCCTGAAGCCCTGCACGACAGCGCAATGTCCGGCGATCCCTCGTACACCGGATCCGGGTCCGTACAGACCACCGCGATAGCAGGCTGGTTCAGCACCGTCACCGTGACCCTCGCCACCCCCGCATCCGCATTCGCCGCCGTCACCCGGACCACATACGCGTACGCCCGATCCGCATCCACCGCCTCCGGCACAGCGAACGTCGGCGAAGAAATGTCCGTCCGGCTAAGCAGGTTCGCGTCCTCCGCAGCGCCCCGAGACGTCCAGGTATACTCGTAGCTTGGACTGTCCCCTGGCGCCCCCGACGCCGTGCACGACAGCGCAATATCCGCCGACCCCTCGTACACCGGGTCCGGGTCCGTGCACACCAGCGCCAGCGAACCCTCGTTCAGCACCGTCACCGTGACCGTCTCGCTACCGGACTCCGCATTCGGCGCCGACACCGTCAACAAGTACTCGTACCGCGTCGTTTGCGCCACCGAAAACGGCACGTCAAACGTCGGCGACAACACATCCGACGCGCTCAAACGACCCACATCCGGCGTATCCCCCCGAGCCGTCCAGGCGTACGTATACGCAGCGCCCGCCGGCGCCCCCGACGCCGTGCAGGACAGCGTAACGTCCGCCGCCCCCTCGTACACCGGATCGGGATTCGTGCAATCCACCGCGAGCTGCGGCTTGTTCAATACCTCCACCGTCACCTCCGCAGTACCGCTCACCGAGTTATCCGCCGATACCGTCAACAGGTATTCGTACGTCTCGTCCCGAGCCACCGCCTTCGGCACGAGAAACGTCGGCGTAAGCGCATCCGGCGCACTCAAAAGAGCCACGTCCGGCGTATCGCCGCGCGCCGCCCAGGCGTACGTATACGCAGCGCCGCCTGGCGCGCCCGTCGCCGTACATTCCAGCGCAAAGGCCTCCGACCCCTCGTACACCGGATCGGGATTCGTGCAAGCAACCGCGAGCAAGGGCCTGTCCCGCACCGTCACCGTAACATTCGCCGTCACGTCCAGCGCATTGGCCGCCGTCACCGTCAATACGTACTCGTGCGCCCGATCCGCCGCCACGTCCTCCGGCACGAGGAACGTCGGCGAACCCGCCGCCAGATTGTCTAACAAACCCAGGTCCGTCCCCGGACTCCGCGCCGTCCAGGTATACGCGTACGTAGACGGATCCGGCGCCCCCGTCACCATGCAATTCAGCAGAAAGTCCGCCTCGCCCTCGAATACCTCGTACGGAGTATCCGGGCAGTCCACCGCGAGCGGCGGCTTCGGAAGCACCGTCACGTCTGCGTCAAACGTACCGTCCAGCGCATTATCCGCCGACACCGTCAACAGGTACTCGTGCGTCTCGGGCGCCGTCACCGAGGCCGGCGCCGTGAATGTCGGCGTCAGCGCCGCCGCATCGCTCAACAGGGTCACATCCGCCCCCGCGCTCCGCGCCGTCCAAGCGTACGCGTACGTAGAAGGATCCGGCGCCCCGGCCACCGTGCAATCCAGCACATCGGACGACCCCTCGTATACCTCGTACGGATGGCTTACGCAATCCACCATGAGCGGCGACTTCGGACGCTCCGTCACCTCTACCACAAACGTCCCGTCTACCGCATTGTCCGCCGACACCGTCAGCAAGTACTCGTGCGTCGCAGTCGCCGTCACCGAAGGCAGCGCCGTGAACGTCGGCGACAGCGCATTCTGGTCGTCCAGCCGGCTCAGGTCCGCCGCCGCGCTCCGCGCCGTCCAGGCGTACCTATACGTAGACGGATCGTGCGCGCCCGTCGCCGTGCAATCCAGCACAACGTCCGACCCCTCGTAAGCCGAATACGGATGGCCCGTACAGTCCACCACGATCTGCGGCTTGTTCAGCACCGTCACCGTAATCGGCGCCGTCACGGACCACGGGGGCGATATGAAATGCTTCGACCTGAGCGTAATGTCGTAGTCGTAGGGCGTATCCGCATCTACATTGGCCGGCGTAAGGAACTTCGGAGGGAAAACCGTCCGAAACTTAACGGGCGGAACGGCCTCTTCAAGCAACCCGTTGTCCGGAGACCACATGTATTCATAATGAGCAAACACAGGAGTGCCTATCCCCCTGCAGTTCAGTGGGATATCCCCCGACCCCTCGTACACTTCCATATCCTCGCACGAAAGGCTCAGCGCAGGCCGCGGCTTGACGTGCACCGTTATCGTCTTCGAAGCGGACGCGGACACATCGCCCTGCGTCGCCGTGTACGTAACCTGGTATTTGTACGTCTCGTCCGAGGACACCTTCGGCACATTGAAAACCGGCCGCTGGCACTGGGGAGTGTCGCCGGTGGTCGTGCAAACCCCATTCAAAAGACTCTTCCCGGAAGACGTCATGTTCGTCCAAACGAATGTATACTCCTTCGGGCCGGGTGGAAAGTTATCATTCGTCGAGAACCTGCAATCGCCCAGCTGCTTCTGGAAATCTCCCCCCGTGTATGTGTACGGATCGCCCGGACAATCGATGATAACGGCAGCGGGCCTGTTCAATACCTTCACCGTCACATCCGCCGTTATGTCCGGAATGTCATCATCATTCGTCGAGGTTACCAGCCTGTACTCGTACGTCTCGTCCTCATCCTCATCCACCTCGCCATCGCCCGGCACAAGGAACAACGGGCGGAGACCTTCTGTGTCCGCAATGAGCCGATCCGTATTCTCTGTGGAGCCCCGAGCCTCCCATGCGTATGAATCCGGGTAGCGCAGGCCCAAATCTAATGTGCAATTGAACCGGACAACGCCCGCCCCCTCGTATACCTCTATGGGATCGACGCAATCGAGCGAATACATTTTCTTAACCTTCACCTTAATACTTGCTGAATCCACATAATACCAACCGCCGCCGCCATGGTAGTACATACAGACAAGATAGGTGTAGTACCCGATCTCCGCGCCTCCGGGCAAGGTCTCCGGCACATCGAATTTCAGATCGAATCTCGGGCGCACCAGGCTGTACGGCCCCTGCTGTCCATTGCCCGGATGGTATGCCCGGGCGCGCGCGCCCGAGCCATAGCCCATAGTCCATCGAATGTTCTCCGAGGAACTATCAGACCAGCAATCGAATGAAAAATCCGAATTGGTCGTCCATACTTCATAGTATTTCGTATCGCACGTCATGCGCCGCTCCGATTTTCGCAGCGTCACGGTAACATCTTCCTTGGCGTATACCCTGCCCCCAACCGACAATATCACCCAGTATTTGTATTCAATGCTCCCGTTGCTCGGCAACGCGTTGTGATCGATCGCGAACGTCGGCCTAAGCGTGTTCGCGCCCGAAACGAAACGATCCAGGGCATCCCTCGGGGATATCGCCACCCACACATACCCGGTGTGCGCCGGCTCGTTTTCCGCAGAACATTCTATGGTGAGTTCGGAAATGTGACCTTGCACGATATGGTAGATATCCGTACACGTAATGACGGTCGGCGGATTGCTCACGGACAGGGAAACGTCCGCCCCGGGTACGGCCTCCTCCCCGGCCTTCACCGTCACGCTCACCCGGCGCCGCGCCGTCCGCGGAACCCCCGACGAACTCGTCGTCAGGCTGGCTACGTAGTGGTACGTACGGCCTGCGCTACCCGAAGGCGCCGTAAACACCGGCTGCGGCGTATCCGTCGCGGCAAGCGGAGCCGTGCTTGATCCCCACAGCCCTTCCCATGCCCACAACGCAGGAGACGCCCCTGCCGCGTCCGAGGCGTCCATACGGAACGACAACGGGTCCGCCCCTTCGCAAGCCAAGACCACCGTAGCCCCTTCTTCTACCTCCAGCTCCAAAGGACAATACACGCTGGGCTGGCTCGACCGCACGAACACCTCCACCTCCGCATACGACGACAGGCCCGTCGCACGGGACGTCGCCGTCAAGCGGTACCGGTGCCGCTGCGCACCCTCCTCCGACAGAAAAGACTCCAGCGTGTCGTACTGCGGAAACGACGGAGCCACTACGACGGGATTCGGGGCGTCCTCCGGGAGCAGGCGCGGATTCTCCAGATAGTCCCGCGTGGCGCCGCCTACGGGCTCCCAGAAATAGTCCAGATGCTCCTCCCCCGCCGCATCGTAGACATGGCAATCGATGGCGCCCGTCTCCAGTTCATCCAGAAACACCGCCGAAGGACACTCCAGGCGAGGCGGCGTATGCAAAGCGGGGTCCAGGACCGCGCTTGAAGAACCGGCCCCTTGCGAACCGGCGCCAACCCCATCCATCCCGTTATCTGCGCCCATCTCTCCAGCGCATGCCTCGGCGGTCACCGGGTCTTCCAATACAAAAGGACCGCATTCCTCATGCAGGACGGGCGCCGCAGGCGATTCCTCGGGGAAAACGGGCTTGCTTGGGTACCCCTCGTCCGGAATAGCTTGACCAGCCGCCGGAAGGACGCACAACAACGCCACGCCCATCAGCGCGCAAACCCATCGAACCACACGACCTCTGTACATACTCGAACGCATAGGCACTGCCCTCCGCTCTGGAAATCACCACGAAAAACACGACTCACATCTCCCAATCCCCTCTTTTGTTAAACTTACGACAAGAGAAAATTAAAAGTCAAGAGATGGAAAAGTTTTTTCTGGTCAGGAGCCATGCCCTGGCCGCAAACGAGGCGCGGGACTGCCGAATCCCGCATCTCCACCGAACAAATACACCCCATCCAAAAGCCAAAGCCTTAAAAAGTAAGGCGGCAAAAATTCGAGGCTAAATAATTAAGGATGCGCTGATGTTCGCGGACTTAATCAGAGCATCCAGGGATGAAAGATTAGAATAATTCTCTGAATCTTAACCAGATAATGCCGTGCCCGGGGACTTGACAACCGAACGTCAAAAGGCGTATCCTGTAGAATAGGCTCGGATCCGGGACGATGTTGCCTTCGGAGCAACCGGAAACGACGGTCCCTGTTTTACGGATTTTACGGGTCTTTACGGATCTATTCTCCTTTCAATCGGAACCCCGGCACATGGAAGCAACATCTCTGAGGGTTTTATTCCTGCGCCTGCACGCCTTCCTCGCTGTGCTGGCGGGCATGGCGTTTGCGCTGGGGGCGCCGTATGCATCGGCGCTCGCCCAGGAAGCGCCCGACAAGCCTGTCGTGCGTATCGCCTTCCTCGTGGACGATATAGCGCCCCTCGCAAAGGACATCCGCACTCTCGTCCAGGAAGAACTGCTGGCGCTGACGCGCGACGATTTCGACGTGCGATTTCCGGAGGACCTGGTCGCCACTGCGGACGGCTCGGACGACGACATCGTTCAGGCGCTGGAGCGTCTGACTGCCCGCGAGGACGTAGCCCTGATCGTCGCGCAAGGATTTCGTGCTTCAGAGGTCGCCGCCCGGCGGGCGCCCTGGCCGAAACCCGTCATCGCCTCTACGGTCTTCGACGCGCGCTTTCAGGGATTTCCGGAAACCCGGGGAGCCAGCGGCGTAGCCAACCTGACGTACATTGCCCTTCCCGAGCCCGGCCCGCTCGTCCGCGACCTGGGCAAATTTCGCACGCTCGCGCCCTTCTCCACCGTGGCCATCCTGTTTGACGAACAAGCCACCGAAACCTTCACCGCGTTTCTGGAGCCGCTGCGCAACGCGGTGGCGGACCTGGGCATCGCCGTGGAAGCCATGCCCGCAGGGCCCACGGCGGCCAGCAACCTGGAGCGCCTTCCCGCCGGCGCGGATGCGGTGTATGTGACGCCCTTCACGCACATGACCCCCGGCGAACTCGAACGGTTCGCCGAAGGCCTCGCCAGCCGGCGCGTGCCCTCGTTCTCCTGGTCGCCCGAGGATGTAGCACGGGGAATCATGGCGTCTCTCGGAAACAACGACCTCCCCCTCCTCGCCCGCCGAATCGCCCTCAATGCGTACCGGGCCTTGCTGGGCGACGACCTGTCCACGCTCCCGGTCACGCTTGCGCCCACCGAGGAGCTGGTCATGAACATGCGCACGGTGCGGAACACAGGCGTCCATCCGCCCCTCGAAACACTCCTTGAAGCGCGGCGACTTTTCGAAACGCCCGAAGGCATACGCCGCAATGTGACCCTGAAAAGCGCCCTCGAAGAAGCGCTCGCCGCCAACCTGGCGCTCGCCGTGGAGGACCAGGCCGTGCGGGCAGGCGCCGAGGAAATCCGCCTGGCCCGGGCCAACCTGCTCCCGGACCTCGAAGCCGGACTGACGGGCGCAACCATTGCAAAGAGCGTGGCGGAGGCCTCCTTTGGCCAACGTCCCCAGCACAATGTGGACGGCGGACTGACGCTTCGGCAGCTGATCTTTTCGCAAGAGGCGAACGCAAACGTATCCATCCAGAAATCCATCCAGACGTCCCGGGAACGGGACCGGGCGTCGCTGGAACTGGATGTAGCGATGGACGCCGCCGAAGCATACCTCAACGTGCTGCGCGCCAAAACGCTGGAGCAAGTCCAGCAATACAATCTGGACCTGACGCTTGCGTCGCTCCGCCTCGCCGGGGAACGGGAACGCATCGGAGCGGCGGGGCCCGGCGAGCGGCTTCGGCTCCAGAGCGAACTGGCCCGCCGACGGGCCGACCGGATTGATGCGTTCGCAATGCGTTCCGCCGCCGAGGTGTCGCTGAACCAGGTGCTCAACCGTCCGCTCGACGAGCAATTCCTGACGCCAGAGGCAAACCTTGAAGGCCGCGCCCTGCTGGAAGAAACACTGGCCACCGGGTATCTGGCGGATATCGACCGGGTGGCCGTCCTGAGCGATTTTCTGGTGGACGAGGCGATGCGCCTCGCTCCCGAAATCCAAAGCCTTGATGCGGCGATCGCCGCCCAGGAACGGCTGCTCGCCTCCACGCGCCAGGCGTTTTACCTGCCCACGGTAGCGCTTCAGGGAAATGTATCCACCCATGTGCTGCAGGAGGGAGCCGGCGCGTCTGCGCCGCCGGGATTGCCGTCGAACGACGTAACGAATTACCCTTGGAACGCAGGCCTGTCGATTACGCTGCCGCTGTTTCAGGGAAGTTCCCGTTTCGCCCGGCGCGAGCAGACGTCGGCGACCCTGACCCGGCTTCAACTCCAGCGCGAACTCGCCGCACAACGCATTGAGCAGAATGTGCGCGTCCGGCTCCTGTTTGCCCGGTCCAGCCTGGCCATCGTAAACGAGCGCGAAACGGCGGCGGAAACCGCCCGGCGGTCGCTCGAACTGGTCACCGAGGCCTATGGACAGGGCGTAGCCAGCGTGGTTGACCTGCTGGAGGCGCAGACCAGCGCGCTCCTTAGCGAGCGGGGCGTAACCAACGCCATTTACGATTACCTTATCAACCTGAAATGGGTCGAGCGGGCCGTCGGACAGTTCGAGGCGCTGGCGACGCCCGAGGAACGCGCCGATTTCGTGCGCCGACTGGAAACATACACGCAGACCCGGGAGGATGAATCATGACCGATCGGAATACCGAAATGAAAGGCTTGTTCGATACCGGGCGCCCCCGGACGAAATCGTCCCTTGCCCGGCGACGCGGCGCACGTCCCGGGTACGCCGTGCGGACCCTGCTGGGCCTCTTGCTTTTAGCGGGCCTGGGCGCAGGGTGCAGCGGGAACCAGGCGCCCTCTTCGCCAGAGATCCGGCCGGTCCGATACGCGCAGGCGTTCGACGCAGACAGCGATCAGGCCCGTACGTTCGCAGGCGTCGCCCGGGCCGCCTCCGAACAAGATCTGGCCTTCCGCGTGACGGGAACGGTCACGGCGGTGAACGTCAATGTGGGCAGCCGGATTCGCCGGGGACAGGTCCTGGCGCAGCTGGATTCGGGAGATCTGGAACTTCGGCGCCAACAGGCCGAAGCCGGTCTGGCCCAGGCGCGCGCCCAGGCGCGCAACGCCCACGCAAGCTACGAACGGGTGGTTGCGCTCTACGAAAGCGGCAACGCCTCCATGAGCGACCTGGACGCCGCGCGTGCGTCGTACGAATCGGCGAATGCATCCGAGGGATCGGCGACCACCGCACTGCGACTGGCCGAGCAACAGGTCGTCTACACGCGCCTGCTGGCGCCGGTCAATGGTTCGGTCAGCCGGGTGATGGTGGATGTGAACGAGGCGATAGGGGCAGGGCAGCCGGTCGTGGTGGTCCTTGATACGGGCGGAAGCCCCGAGGTGCAGGTAACGGTGCCGGAAGCATTCATCGGCGGCCTCGCCCCAGGGCGCCCGGCGGAGGTGGTCTTTGGCGCCCTGACAGACGGGGCATTCGCCGCAACGATCACCGAAGTGGGTACGGCAGCGGCAGGCGCCGGGGGGTTCCCGGTGATTGTCCGCCTTGATGCGGGGCGGGACGCCGCCCAGGTGCGTCCCGGGATGGCTGCCGAAGTCACGTTTCGCGTGGAGGATCAGCCCGGAGAGACGACCGGGGTACTGGTGCCCCCGGAAGCCGTGGGACAGGACCAGAAAGGACGCTTCGCGTATGTCCTCGCCCTCCCGGATACGGGAAACGTCGCCACGGCTGAGCGGCGCACGGTCGAAACAGGCGCGCTGACCCCTGAAGGCCTGGAAATTCTACACGGAATCAGCGGCGGCGAATATGTCGCCACCGCCGGACTCAGAACATTGGCCCCGGGACAGCAGGTTCGCCTTGCAGCCGCCCGATAGGCAAGGCCGTATCCATTATTTCATCGTTTCCGTCCCATGAACCTGACTCGCTACGCAATCGACAACAAGGTCGTCACGTTCGTGGCGATCGCCGTCATTGCACTCTCTGGATATTCCGCCTACAACAGCCTTCCGCGCGCGGAAGACCCCGGCTTCCTTGTGCGCAGCGCGCTCGTAAAAACGCAGTTCCCCGGCGCGGCGCCCGAGCGGGTCGAACTGCTGGTGACCGACAAGCTGGAAAGCGCCATTCAGGAAATTCCCGAGGTGGCGCACATCACCAGCGAATCCCGAACGGGACTCTCCATCATTACGGTTGAGCTGCGGGAAAACGTTACGAACCTGCGTCCGGTGTGGGACAACTTGCGGCGGAAGGTGGACAAGGCGACCAGCGAACTGCCCCAGGGCGTCGCGCCCGTCGTGGACGACGAGGTGGGGGATGTCTTCGGAACGGTGCTGGCGCTTACGGCGGACGGATTCTCCTACACCGAACTGGAGGAGGTCGCCGAACAGGTGCGGGATGTTTTCCTCCGGGTCGACGATGTCGCCAAAGTCGATATCTACGGCGCCCAGGACGAACGCATCTTCGTGAATTTCGACAATGCGCGCCTATCCAGACTGGGACTCTCGGTGGGGCAGCTTCAGGGCATCCTGCAATCCAGCAACATCATTATTTCCGGAGGAGCCGTGGAGACCGGGGCGGAGCGGATCACGCTGGAGCCGACCGGCAACTTCACTTCCGTGGAAGACATCCGCCGAACGTTGATCGCGCTGCCGGGCAGCGGCGAGACGGTCTACCTTGGCGACGTCGCCGATATCCAGCGAGGATACGCGGATCCGGCGCGGGAGAAGGTGCGGTCCAACGGACAACCTGCACTGGCGCTGGCGGTCTCGATGCGCGAGGGCGGCAACATTATTCAGTTGGGCGAGAACATCCGGGCAGCCGTGGCGGAGCTGGAGGATCGCTACCCGGTGGGCGTCGCTTTCGATATCATTGCTTTTCAACCCGAAGTCGTGGACCGCGCCGTGTCCACGTTCGTCAATTCGATTATGCAAGCCGTAGGCATCGTGCTGTTGTGCATGCTGCTGTTTCTGGGCCTCCGGACCGGCCTGGTGGTCGCCACGCTGGTTCCCATGGCGATGCTGGCCACGCTGATGCTGATGAGTTTTCTGGGGATTGGCCTGGACAAGATGTCGTTGGTCTCGCTCATCATCGCGCTGGGCCTGCTGGTCGATAACGCCATTGTGATGAGCGAATCGATCCTGGTGCGGATCGGGCAGGGCGAAAGCGGGCGGGACGCCGCCCTCGCTTCGGCCAGGGAATTGCGCATTCCCCTCCTGATTTCCTCGCTGACCACCATCGCGGCGTTCTTGCCCATCGTGCTCGCCGAAAGCGCGGTCGGGGAATTCACCACGCCGCTGGCCCAGGTAATCGCCCTGACGCTGCTTTCGTCCTGGGTGCTGGCGATTACAATGATTCCGCTCCTGTGCATGCTGTTCCTGAAGGTCAAAAAGGCCAAGGCGGCCAGGGGCGAAGGCGAAAACAAGGCCGAAATGGATGCCGCGACGCCCGGCGAATCCGCCAGCGACGGCAACGACGCGGAGTTCGACACCCCGTTCTACCGGCGCTACCGCGGCGGGCTTCGGCCTCTTCTCAAACGCCCTTTGATCACGGTGCTGGGCGCATTCGTCCTGCTGGTCGCCGCCCTCGGACTGTTCCGCTTCGTGGAGCAAAGCTTTTTCCCGGAAACGAGGGAGCCGCTTTTTACCGGAAACTTCGAATTCCCGTACGGCGCATCGTTCGACTATACGGAAGCAGCCATCCTCGATATCGAGCGTTTCATGGCGGAGGAACTGGCTGTGGCCGGCGACGAGCAGGAAGGCGTCCGCAACTGGGCGTTCTTCGTAGGGGCCGGGGCGCCGCGTTTCAACCTTGGCTACAGCCCGGCCCAGCCCCGCGCCGGGTATGCCGCGCTTATCGGAAATGCATCGACATACGAGGCGCTGACGGGCCTGATCGACCGCTTGCGCGGGTATGTGGAAGCCCATCACCCGGATATCGACGTAACCCTGAAGCGGCTGTCGACCGGTCCGGGGGGCGGTACGCCGGTAGAGGTCCGGCTCTACGGACCCGATCAGGATGTCCTGTTCGATATAGCCGACGGCGTGAAAGCCCGCCTCGCGACGCTCCCGGGCACGCGCAACATCACGGACAACTGGGGCGAGCAGACCAAGAAGCTGATTGTCAACATCGACAATGCCCGGGCGCAGCGGGCCGGCGTCACCAATCAGGACATTGCCGTCTCGCTGCGGGCGGCGCTTTCGGGCTACGCGGTCACGCAATACCGGGAAGGCGACAAGGCGATTCCCGTGATGCTGCGTTCCGAAGTCGGGGAGCGCGACGATATCGGCAAGCTGGAATCCATCAACGTCTATGCGCAATCGGGCCAGAACGTGCCGCTGCGGCAGGTGGCGGACGTCGTACTCGCTTTTGAACCATCCAAGGTGCTTCGTCGCGACCGGGCGAAAACGTTGTCGGTGCTGTCGGACCTTGATCCCGGATCGAACGCCACGGCATTCAGCATCGTCACGGCGATTGGGCCGTGGCTGGCGGAGCAGCAACAAAACTGGCCGCTCGGCTATAGTTACGAGATCGGCGGCACGTTCGAGAGTTCGGCCGAGGCCAACGCCTCCATAGCCGCCAAGCTACCCATCGCGGGCCTTATTATTCTGCTCCTGCTGGTCGGGCAATTCAACTCCCTGCGCAAACCGCTCATTATCCTGCTGACCATCCCGCTGGGCCTCATCGGCGTGGTGACGGGCCTCCTCGTAACGGGCCAGTCCTTCGGATTCATGACCCTGCTTGGCGTCATTTCGCTGTCTGGGATCGTGATCAACAACGCCATCGTGCTTATCGACCGCATCCGCATAGAGATCGACGAAAATGGTCTGGATCCTCCGCAAGCGGTCCTCGAGGCGGCGCAGCGCCGGCTCCGCCCCATCATCCTGACGACGGCCACAACCGCAGGGGGGTTGCTGCCGCTCTGGTTCGGAGGGGACCCTCTGTTCGTTTCGATGGCCGTGGCCATGCTGTTCGGCATCGTATTCGCCACAGTGCTCACCCTCGGCTTCGTACCGGCCCTCTACTGCCTGCTGTTCCGGGTACGGTATCGGTAGAACGTTTGCGCGCCGTTGCGGCAAGCAACAGATCCGTCGGAACAGACTTGTGGATGCGCTGATTATATTCGCAAAGATCAGACGCGAAGAGCGCCTTCGCGCCCCGGAATCGCAGGGTTGGCGACCGTTAGGAGCTATTCGTCTCGCGCCAGGATTTCCTCGTAGAACCGCACGGTCCGTTCCGCCACGGCCCGCCAGCTGTACTGCTTCAGGACGCGGCGGCGGCCCGCCTCGCCCATCCGGCGGCGCAACGCTTCGTCGGCCATGAGCCGGTTGACCGCTTCGGCAAGGTCTCTGGAGAACCGGCCCGCATCCTTCGGCTCGAAATCCGTGCCGCCCCGCGCTTCGAACGGGACAAGCGTCCCCGTTTCTCCATCCGCCACAATCCCCGGAATGCCCCCCACGGCAGAGGCGACCACCGCTGTTTCGCAGGCCATCGCTTCAAGGTTAATGATTCCGAAGGGTTCGTACACGGAGGGGCACACGAACACCGCCGCCGCCGCGTACAGGGCAATGATTTCGTCGCGGGGAAGCATATCGGCAAGCCAGAGAATATCGCACTGCCCCGCGGAGCGGGCTGCGGCCACCGCTTCCTCCATTTCCAGGGCGATATGCTCCGTGTCCGGCGCCCCGGCGCACAGCACAACCTGCGTGCCTTCGCGCAGGCGTTCAAGGGCGTTCACCAGGTGTACGATTCCCTTTTGGCGGGTAATGCGGCCCACGAACAGCACGAACGGCCTGGCGGGATCGACGCCGTGTTTCTGCAGAATTTCGGGGCGATCCACGGGCCGGTACTCGTCTGGATCGATGCCGTTCGGAATCACGCGCACCTTGCTTTCCGGCACCTCGTAGAGCCCCATTACGTCCCGGCGCATGGATTCGGACACGGCTATGACGCCGTCGGCATTCCGGTACGCCGTCTCCTCAATCCAGGAACTGGCGTAGTAGCCGCTGCCCAGTTGCTCCACTTTCCAGGGGCGATGCGGCTCCAGCGAATGGGTGGTCAGCACTACGCGGGCGCCGTCCAGCCGTCCAGCCAGGCACCCGGCGAAATGCGTATACCAGGTATGGCAATGCACAATATCGACCCCGTCGACCAGCCCGGCCATGCGCACGTTGCGCAACATCGTTTCCATGAAGCGGGTGTGGCGGGGGTCTGTCACGGGCAGTTCCCCGTCCGCCTCGACACCCTGCACGCGCAGGCCGCCCTGCGCTTCGCGCTGATTTCCGAAGCAGCGTACGTGCACTTGATGCGCCCGCCCGTCTACCTCAAGGAGTTCCTTGACAAGATACTCGACATGCACGCCCGCGCCGCCGTACACATGCGGGGGATATTCGTTCGTCAGAATGGCAATGCGCATGGGGTGGTTGGGGTTGGAATGTTGGGGGGGTGGGGTGGGACGCGGTTGGGGCGCTGGGCGGTTAAGGTACGTGCGCGAAACCTGGCCACCCCAAGAATTCGTCGCCGCTGTCCGAGGCGTTAAAGTGGTTGGGGTGGCGAGACGGTTGGAGCGGTTGGAACGTTGCGCGCTTGGGATGGAGCGCGGACCAAGGGAGTTTAGTGTGTGCCTGGCGCTCGGGGTTAGAAATGGTCCGGGATCGGGCGGCTTGTTTCGGGGAGTGGGGGAATATACGGAAACGGCGGCATGGGGAAGGAAGAAACACGGGACCTGATGGATTTTCTGACCTCATGGGTTCCTGGCCGCAATCATGGAAACGACCTTCCTGCGGCACATAATCCGATGCGCAGGCGCAACCCCGGAAGGGACCCTGATATGCCCTTTGACGCGCACCTTGTCGTTGTAGCCGGGGCCTTTGCGTACGGATTGGAGGCAATGCGTATATTGAGCGAATCAAGCCCAAAGGTGCACGCTCTGCTTGACACGCTGGCGCAGAAACTAAACGAACGGTTCCTTGCGGGCCTGGCCGAAGCCGACACGCTCGGATTCATTGGACACGCTGGCGGCGCATAAGCATAAACACCTGACCCCATGCGATACCTTGCCCTGATACTTTCTTTCGCGATGTGCGCTGGATGCGAATCCCCGGAAGAAAAGGTTAGGGCGGCGTGGGAGGCGGAAGCAACGTTGTATGAAGCAATGGCGATGGGTTTTGACGCGCAGGCGGATATGTTTGTCTGGGCTGCGAAATGGATGTACGACCGGGAACAGTGGGATTATGCGCAGGAGTTATTGGATACCGTGGATGAGACGCGGGCAAACGCCGAAGAAGCACGAGAGGATGCCAACGACAGGCGCCGGAATGCTTTGCAAGAACGTTCGGTAGCTTCTGGGGCGCGGCAAAAGGCGTTGGATTTATGGGATTTACAATTGGCGGCGAATGACTTGGTTGTTATGATAGTCCCCGATTCGATTGCAGGAATACCACAAATCGAAGAGGGCTTGCCCTCGGTTAGCAGGAACGATGCGGTGCAAGCGTGGCTTCGCGTGTCGGAACGGGCGGAACAGGCGGCGGTTGCATGGGAACGTGTTGCAAAATTATCCGCAGGAAACCTATGAAACGAACCTTGCTACTTGCGGCGTGCTTCCTGCTTGCGGGTTGCCTTTCGGAAACGTCTGAACCTGAAACACCTGAAATACGGGTTATAAAGGTTAGGGAAACGGCAAAGATTACAACGGCTTGGGAGGCAGAAGCGGTGGCGTGGGAACTTTTTGCGGAAGATCTGCAACGCGAAAGAAGGAAGATACTATCGTATCCGGCCTTTTTCCGGGCGGCAGGAGAATATGCTTCGGCGAGGCACTCTGAAGATTTGTTGGAAAGGTTACAAGAAACTTTGGAAACGGCACAAAAAGGTTTGGAAACGGCGCAAAAAAAGGCGGAGGCAGGGCGGACAATGAATTTGGAAAAGGCGTTGTCGCAAGCTTTAACAATGCGAGATATGGCAACGGGGGATGGGGAAGGGTTCAAAGCGTCGGAGGCGGCGGCGAAGGCGGCGATGGAGGCATGGGAAGCGACGTTTGAGGCAGTAGAATTGCCGAACGAATAGCGGACCTTATCAGCCTTAAAAAGTAAGACGATGCCCTATTCTGACCCGGCGCGGAATCGAATTCAGGATTTAAGGCACAGCGAACTCGCCCACATGCACGCCGTACCCCGAGGCTTGAGAGCACATCGCCGCCGTACATCCGCCACGTCAATGAAAAAACGTCCGCATCAAGGGCTTGACAACCTGACGCCCGGCGACGTATACTACAGACGAACGCCGCCGTCGAAGGCGGGATGACCCACCGCAACCCCGCGCCTGATGCGACGTGCAATAACGGTGCAATTTTCCCGGATTGTACAGGCGACCTCGGTCGCCGCTGCGGCAAGGAAGAACGGTATCCGGGAGCATTCATTGTCCCAAGGGGGCGCCACATGAGGCTACTACACTACCTGGAAATCGAAAACTTTAAGCGCTTTGGCGACAGGCAGCGCATTGAGCTCGACCACCCCGCCGTGCTTATTGGCCCCAACAATTGCGGGAAAACCACGGCAATTCAGGCCATTGCCCTCTGGTCGCAAGCCGTCAAGACATGGTACGACAATAAAGGCAAAGCCCCTCCAAAAGAACGCAAGGCGACATCCATCAACCGCCTCAAGGTTGTTTCAGTGCCCGTCCAGCGTACGAGATATTTTTGGCACAACGCTTCTGTGCGCAAAGGAAACCATGCGATATGGCTCGAAATCACATTGGGTATTCTGCACAATAAAAAGGTCGAGCCCGTTACCATGCGTTTCAGAAACCAGGGAGAAGATTTGGTGTATTGCACTCCAGATGATCGGGGATTATATGCGAAAGTAACCGTTTTCGGGCTACTTGGGTTTTTTGACGGGCGCGACGATGCACTTCGCCAGAAACTCCGGCGTAGCCTCGATCTTCAGCACCCGCGTTTCCGGGCGACCACGCTTAGGCTGCGGTTTGTTGGGCTTCTTGCTCATCTCGATGATTTACGGCGGTTGCAGTCTCGGCATAACAACTGGCAGTTTTCTTCGTTCGTCTTGCCGCCCTCAATCCACGGCCTAACGTGATCCGCTTCCATTTCCTTGAAGGGAATACGCGCCTCTGGCCTGCCGCAATTCTTGTTAGCGCATCTTTGGCTTTGCTTCTCATAGACCTTTCGTTTCATTGCCAGAGAGAATGCCCGGATGTTCAGATGCTTTTCATCGCCGGTCAAGACGTAGGGGTATATCCCTTTCTTGTTGGATACGTCATCATCAAACTCAAGGTCAGCCACTTTTTCTGCAAGTTTTAACGGATCAAGTGACGCATCCTTGAAAGAATTGTATAGCGTTCCCCAGTCTACTCCCTTCATAAATGGACTCTTTTTGGGGAACGTTGCCTCAACCCAACTGATCACGGATTGAAAGTAATTCCATAGAGATACCGCACTCTTTTCGCGTCGGTGTTTATCCATATATCCTTCAATGTCGCTGCCGCTTATCCACTTAATAGCGGTTTCCAAGTAATCCTGCCGGATTGGGGAACCTGTTAGGTAGGGATTTCCTACTTGATGGGCAACGCAGCCTGTCCTGCTGAAATATCTTTTAGCATCCGCTACCCAATCCCCCGAATAAACAGCGTTCCGTAACTCCTGCTTGAACAGTTTTTCGCCAGCGATATTGATGGTCTCGAACCATTTCAGTTTTTCACTATCTGTCCCCGCACACAGGTACACAAACAGTTTATAGTTGAGTATCTGGGCCTGTTTGTCGTCTGGCAAGTTGTCAAAGGACAGTTTATTGAAGGAAAAATCGCCCTTGACGTACTGCGCAACGGAGATCGTGCGCTGCTGCCCGTCAATCACTTCATATCTGTTGTCATCGCAGACAGACCAATACATCACGTTCAGAGGGAATCCCTTCGTGATCGTATCAATGACCGCATCGCGTTGTTTGTCTTTATAGACGAACTCCCGCTGAAAGGGAGGGCGTATGTCCAGTTTGCCAGAGTAGCCACGCACACCGCCTTCGCCGTCATCGCTGTATCCGGCAACGAGTTCGCCTACGGTGATGTTGTGGGGTTCGATGTTCATAACGGTTAGGGTTTGGGGTTTTTGTTGTGGATGATGATTCTTTTGTATTTTCCTTTACCATTCACTACAGGGGCATCATATCTTGTGTGTGGAAGTTTGATGTCTTCAAGCATTCCATCTCCTCCTCTATCCGTCGTCCAGACAATCTCGAACTGATCTGGGTTGTGTTTGTCAAGAAAGCTGATCGGCACACCCATGAGCCCCCCCAATTCACGGGAATTTCATTAACCCACCCTACTTCAATCGCATCGTAATTGTCATATTTCGGATATTCCTTTGGCGTGTATTTTTTGTGTAAGATTAACTCTTCGTGTCGCTTGGGATAATCAAGGTTGGTAAACCATATGCTTTGCGACCGCCCCTTTACAATGCCATCTATGATCTTGTAGCCACTACCCTCTCGCTTGGTCGCTACCAATTCTTTGGCGTAGTACTCTGGAACGTCGAATAACATGTCCGTTCCCATGGATTTATTGCCAAGCCACATCTTGTTATCTCTGATGAGTGGAAATATCTCCTTATACGTAATGGCGTTCGGGTTTCCAATAATCAAGAACTCCTTACCATATTCAACCAACTGAGCCATGTACTCCTTAAATAGTGAAAATGGCGGATTGGTACAAACGATGTCTGCCTGTTTCAGTAGTTCGATACATTCTTGGCTTCTAAAATCTCCGTCGCCTTTCAGATGAAATTTGTTGATCTCGTTCGCATCGGGCACTCGGTTTCCGTCTACGTCGCCGTTGTATTCCAGTTGAATAGCCCGCTCCGAGTCGTTCTGACTGAACAGGTCTGCTCGCTGACTCTTGTAGCACGTGGCAATGAGCCGCTTCAAACCGAGGGACTCAAATTTATGGGAGAAGTAGTGAAAAAAGTTCGATATACTTGGATCGTCGCAATTACAATAGACCACCTTATCCCGAAAATGCTCCTTGTAATGACGAAGTTCTCGTTCAATGTCGGGCAGTTGAGTGTAGAACTCGTCTTTCTTTGCCCGCTTGGCTTCGCTTAGATTACTGTGTGCTGACATTATGCGATCAGGTCTTTGTATCGAAGTTGCTTCTGGTCCATCCCCCGGACGAGGGTGGCCATTTGCTCGATGGTGTCAAGGTCGCGGTGGTTGTGGCGACCCGTGAACTCGTTCAGGTACCGATGCAGGTGCTTGTCGCTCATGTGGTGGTACGTGCCCATGATACCGCGTTTGAACATCGACCAGAACGATTCGATGCCGTTGATGTGCACCCTGCCCCGCACGTACTCCTCTTTCGAGTGCTTCACCGTCTCATGCGTGTAGTGCCGATCCAGTCCCTTGTACGCCTGGTGCTCGTCCGTGTAGACGGTCTCGCCGTGCTCTACAAGCCTGTCCACGAAGGCCGCGAACGTCTCGTCGGGTTCCCATCCGAGGGGTTCGGCGACGATCTTTCCGTCCCGCTGCTTCGCTCCCATGACCGTAACCTTGCCCTGCGTACCCCTGTTGCCTGTCCGCTTCGACTTCTTCTTGTTCTTCTCCTTGCCTCCGATATAGGTCTCGTCTATCTCGACCTCGCCGGACAGGATAGGCGCATTCTCCGCGAACGCCTCGCGGATGCGCTGGATCAGGTGCCACGCCGACTTCTGCGTGATGCCCAGGTCCCTATGGAGTTTCATGCTTGACACGCCTTTCAGGTTCGTCGTCGCCATGTAGGTAGCGATAGCCCATGTCTGGAACCCCAGTTTGCTGGACTCCATGACGGTGCCCTTCTTGACGGAGAAGAACTTCCGGCAGTCCTTGCAACGCCAGCTCATGGTCGGATGGGTGGTGCTCACGGCTCGCATGCAGCCGCAATGGGGGCAGACAGGGCCGTCCGGCCAGCGTTGCTTCTCAAACCAGCGTTCGGCTGTTTTGTCGTCAGGAAACATACGGAACAGTTGCTTGACTGTCAAACCTCTTCTGTGCGTTCTTCCGGGTCCTTTGGGCATTTTCTCTCTGGTAGGTTCTCGATGTACGGTTATCAAGATACCACAAAAAAACGAGAAAGTCAAGGGGTAGGCGAAAAAAAGTTTGCACTGGGTCCGGCGGATCCGTAGAATGCCGTTCCACCTACGGGCTTCACGCAAACTCCATACCCCTGACCCCATGTCATACGCCACCGTACCCACCGCAAAACAGCTGAAGTTCATCATCTACGCTCTGGGAATTACTCCAGATAACGATGCTCACCCTTGGACCCCAAGTAGGAACTACGCCCTCACCAAATTGAATGAGCCGAACGTTCAGAAGTCCCTGTATCGGAAAACCGAGGGGGATCAGCTGTATGTCCAAATACAGACCCCCAACGGGGTGGTCACTCCGTGGATAGCGGTTCCGCCAGAATACCGTTCCCTGTTTTAGCCTGCTCCTCAACAAGGTCGGTATACGCAATACCGTGCCTCGTAAGAGCTGCCTTTGCTTCGCTTGCTTGACAGCCAACAGGGTCTACCAAGAGAGCCTTCGGGTTCTTTATGCCCAACGCCTTGCGTATGGTGTCCGCCTGCTGGACAAGGTCATCCATGTCGTCCCAATCTCCATAGACGGATATGATGGGGACATGGCTGCCCCCTATTTCTACAATGGCTCGTTCGTTCGTCATGTCATTAAGCCCCTCTGGGCTGTTTGGTCGAGATTACGCTCCTGTGGCGGAGCGGTTACTTTGGTATGTAATCCCCAGATGATCAGACCTTGAAAAACCCTGACCTTATCAAGGCGGCCGCACAGTTGAATGTGAATCTACTCTATCCTATGTCTGGACTGGAAACCGAAGAACCTGTTCTTCAACCTGGACGCATCGACGTTTTGCTGGGGCAAGGACAAACAGCGCAGGTTTTGCAAAATCTGTGTTTGCTCGTATACAATAACACTCCGAATGACTGGGAACGAATCGTGCAATTGATGGATCGTCTTTTCAAGGTTCGACTCGATAAACCGAAAGAAACTGTCCGCGGTAGCATTCAACTCTCGTACCAGCAAACTAATGTGAAAGAACATCTTGATATTGCGCTCGCCGGACGTGGTTTTCAACAAATGCTGCTGATCTTTGCATATCTCTATTCTCGCCGAGGTAGCGTGCTGCTCATTGATGAACCAGATGCACACCTGGAAATACTGCGCCAGAAACAAATATACGTATTGCTTCGCGACATTGCTTCGGAGAACGAATCGCAAGTAATTCTCGTGACCCACTCCGAGATTATACTCGATGAATCCTTGGATCATAACCTTACGCTACTGCTTGGCGGCAAGGCAGATGATATAGCACAAAAAACAAGGGACTCACACGACATGCACGCCAACCCGCTGAAATTGCTTCTTTCCTGATTCGCCCCGTTTCCATGGGCCAATGACACGCCTTGGAATACCGCCGATTTATTCGCCGCATTTTTTGCGGAGATTAGCCGGAGCATTCTGGCACAGAAAAGGATACGCCCCGGCGCAGCCTCAACTATCGAGCATATCGACAACGCACCCGTGACCAGATACATGAACGGATTCGACATATTCCTGGGCCGAACAGATGTGCTCATTATCGACACGGAAACGACGGGATTTTCGAGAGAAAGCGAGGTGGTCCAGATCGGCGTCATCGACACGCAAGGCAACATCTTGCTGGATGCGCTTTGCAAGCCGCAAGGCGCATTGTCCGCCCAGAAAATACACAGCATAACCCACCAGCGCATGCATGCGGAGGGGCGGCCATTCCCAGAGGCGTACAGCGCATTTGAACGGCTATTTAGTAACGCCGCCGTCGTGTGGGCGTGGAATATGCCTTTCGATCGTCGGCTGTTGAAACAATCGTGTGAACGGCACGGACTCACGTTGCCGCCTCTTCCCTGGCGGTGTGCAATGCGGAAATATGCGAACGTGAGCAGATCTTCAAGTCCCAATGTGAGTCTTGCCACGGCCGTCCACCAACACGGCGTGCACGTATCCGTTCCGGCCCATAGCGCGGTGGGCGATTGCCTCCGGGTGCTGGAAGTCATGCGAGCGGCGGGGCCATAAAAACCCCTGTCGCCGCATAAATCTTTGTAACGAACTTGTAACTAAACGGTACGAGGTGTTTCTTGAAGGCGTAAACGAAGCCGAACCTGCCGGGTCGTCAGCGCCCGCAACGCATGAAAAATCTGATACCGTTCCTGGTCCTTGTTTTTGTGCTTGCCGACGTTGCCGTAGCGCAGCAAGCCGTGGACGATCTGTTGGCCCTGACGATCGCAGACGAAAATCGTTGTACTGATTATGACCGCTCGGATTACAGCTATCCAGGTTCGAGATCCTTCGAGGAGAGTATCCGCGACGCGCACGGCTTTGGCATGTATTCGCCCTACGATAGTACGCTGTTCACCGCGCTCACGGAATCGGACATTGAGCATATTGTCGCCACGTCGGAAGCCCACGACAGCGGTATGTGCGGGCGTTCCGCGGCAGCAAAACGTATGTTTGCGCGGGACCTGGATAACCTGACATTGGCTACTCCCAGCCTGAATCGGCATCAGAAGAGCGCAAAAGACGCCTGCGATTGGCTCCCGCCGAAGAACCGTGCTTGGTACGTAGGACAGGTCGCCAAGGTCAAGCGCAAGTATAGCCTAACCGTGGACCAATGCGAGTTCGACAGGATGCTTGCCGTGTTGTCTGGATGCGACTCCGTTGCACCGCCGGCCAAACAGGCCCTTGCGACGCACCATAGCCAGCCCTTGATTCAGAACTACCCGAACCCGTTCAATCCGTCCACAACCATTGAGTACGAACTTGCCGCCTCGGAGCATGTCCGCCTGGAAGTGTTCGACGCAATGGGCCGCCGCGTCAAGGTGCTTGCGGACGGAACGCATCCGGCAGGGCGGCATAGCGTTCGCTTCGACGGCTCGGGCCTGCCCTCCGGCCTGTACATCTACCGAATGCAAGCAAACGGCGAAGCCATCACAAAAACCATGACGCTGGTGCGGTAGACCGGACATACCGCGAAACATTGGCCAAGCCCCATAACCGAACCATCCGCATCACCCCGCCACGCACTATACCTCCGCAGCCCAGATAGTCAGCATGAGCTCCATTTCGCCGATCAGGCGATATTCGGGCAGACGACCGGACAGCGCTTCGCTGCGAGACAAAATCAAGGGTACGCCCTCCCCGCGCTTATCCATAATGTGGGTGCGGTGATCGATCAAATCTTCCCGCTCAATCCGGCAGCGCGCCAACAGACTGGCCACGGTCTCGTTTCGGGCCGCCTGCCGGAACGGAAGGCTTTCCGTCGTCATGCCGTTCGCCAACATGCCGGGCGCGTGCAACTCCAGGCGATCTGCAAATACCCGAAGGCGAACCTTGCTCCCCGTCACCGAATAATCCCGATGCGCCACGGCGTTGGTAACAGCCTCGAAAACCGCCGCCATGTCGTACTGCGGCAAATCCTGGCGCCCGCCCATCCCGCTCTTCCTGGCCGCCATGCGCATGTTTTTTCTGACGAAATGGCACGCATCCATAATCTGCTCGTCCAGTGAACCGGTGAGGTCCCGTGCATCAAGCTGGTAGGGAGATACTCCGGGGGATGCAACCGACGTTCCCCTGTATGCAACCGCCTGAATGAATGCGGTGGACATAAACTCCTCAGGATTCCGACAGGCCATGAGCAGGCCAGCGACCGTCGGTCGCCAAACGCCCTCTTCGTCTTGCGTGGCCATGCCAAGTTTGGACAGGAACAGCTCCGGGGCGTCGTCCGAATGCGGCGTGGCGAATCGCCGCCACAACGTTTCGTCCAGGTCGGCCATCTCTGCCCAGCAAACAGGCGATTCGTCAAAGCGAATCAGTCTGCTTTGGCTGCGATGCTGAAACAGGCGCGCCAATTCGCTTGGCGGAAGTTGCCGCCTGGACGAACCAACCCGTCGGCAATACCCTCCCGGACTTCGATGTACAAACAGGCTACGCGGCACATCAACGCGAAGCACCGGCTTTTCTATCCCAACGTTGTCGGGCAACATCATTCGCTCAATTGTAACAACACAGGGCGGATCGATCGAATCCGCACACGCCTGGCGAACGAGCGCCTCCACAGCGTCGAGCCGATCAAGCGGAATCCCCGGAATCCCACGCGTTTTGTCATCTACGCCGAGCACCAACACCCCCCCGCTGCCATTGGCGAAGGCCGCCAACTCATCGGCCAGGTCGTTCTGCTCTGGGCCACGGATTTTTGCGCCAGCGAAGCGAACCTCCTTGAGTTCAAGGAGATTATCTTCGCCAAGCCTTATTTTTTCCAGCAGTTCGCTGTGCGCGGCAAACATCTTGCGTTTCCCCGGCAAAATCAGTTCGCAAGAGCAATGAGTTTGAATACCTTACAGAAACCTTGCTCCAACTCCCATCGGTTTCCTGCCGCATTCTTTGCGCCAGTGGGTGTTGCATCTGACGCAAAGGATGCCGCCACACTCCTGACCGCCCCAAGACATCGGCAGGAGTACAGAAGCAACGACCTGAGGCGTACACGGTCGTTGACGGCGGGTTCCCGGCCAAGACATCGCCGCGCACAGCCCAACGCCTTCCTCCAAACCCACCCTATTCACCGCACTTTTTGCGGCGATTAGCGGGCGCCACTCCGGTGCGCACGCTTGAATTCCACGCCGGAGTTTTCTCCGTTCGCGAGGAGTTCCTGTAATTCGGCCTTGTTCATCCGCCGTTGATTTCGTGCTGTCCGTCGTCCAGCAGTGTGCGCTCCTGGCGTTGAGCCGTTCTACGGCCTGCTATCCTCACCCCGCCACAATCTCCTTCCGCAGGCGTGCGGCGGGTATGCCGAGTTGCTCGCGGTACTTCGTAACGGTCCGCCGCGCAATCCGGAATCCCTGGTCCGCCAGCGACCCCACCAGCCGCTGGTCGGAAAGGGGTTTCGCCTTGTCCTCGCCGCCGATAATCTCTTCGAGGATCGCTTTGATTTCCTTGTTGGACACATCCTCCCCGTCGTCGTTCCGGATGCCCTCGGAAAAGAAATATTTCAATTCGTACACCCCGAAGCGGGTCTGCACGTATTTGCCGTTGACCACTCGGCTGACGGTCGATATATCCATTTCGACGATCTCCGCCACATCGTTCAGAATCATGGGCTTCAGATGCCCTTCCCCATACCGGAAAAAATCCTCCTGCAGCCGGATGATGGCGTGCATCACCAGGCTCATCGTGTGACGTCGCTGGTGTATGGACTGGATGAACCACTTCGCCGACTCGAACTTGTTCTTGAGAAACTTGCGCGTGTCGGCGTCTATGGACGACGAAACGAGCCGCCCCGGCTTGCGGGCCTTCATGCTCTCGAGCATCTGCCGGTACTGCCGCGAAATGTGCAGCGGCGGCGCATTGCGTCCGTTGAGCGTGACTATGAACTCGTCGTCAATGCATTCCACGGTGAAATCCGGCGTGATGTAATTCTGCCGGGGCGTGAACTGGCCCTCGCCGGGTTTCGGATTGAGCCGGGAGCGAATCAGGTCGAACGCCTCCCGAAGCTCCTCGCTGGCGACACGCAACTTCTTCTGGATCGCATCGAAATGCTTCATGGTGAACGCCTTGTACATCTCCGAAAGCATGCGAATCGCCACGTCGCGGCCCTCGGTGGCGGGCGGCAACGCCCGCAGTTGCACAAGCAGGCATTCCTGAAGATCGCGCGCGGCGATTCCGATCGGGTCCAGGCGCTGAATGCGCGACAGCGCCGCCTCAATGTCCGAAAGCGCCGGCGTGAACCCGACATTGAAGGAAATATCGTCCACAATGGATTCGAGGGGGCGGCGCAGGTAGCCGTCCTCGTCAATGGAGCCTATAATCTGCTCGGCAATGATTTTCTCGTGCCCGGAGAGGTCCTGCAACGCCAGTTGCTCCCGCAGATGCTCGGTTAGCGTCCCGGTGGCGGCAATAGGCGCTTCCCGCTCCTCTTCCCGGCTGTAGTCGACGCGCGCCTTGTAGCCGTACAGGTCCTCGGTATTGTCGAGCAGTTCGCCCCAGTCGTATTCCTCGTCGGGGTCCCGTTCGGTTTCCGCGTCGTCCAACGCCTCCGTGCGCTCCTCCGGGAGATCGGCCATCTCGGTGTTGTCGTCTTCCAGCAGGGGGTTTTCTTCCATCTCCGCCTCAATGCGCTGTTCGAGCGCAAGCGTAGGCAATTGCAGCAACTGGATATACTGTATCTGCTGAGGAGACAGTTTCTGCTGGAGCCGCTGTGTTTGCTGGAGATTCAGCATGATCTGAAAATGGACGTACCATTGCGGATGCGTTCGCAGGCGAAAAACCCGGGCCGTATACCCGGGATCTTCAGGTCCTGTTTAGGGAATATATAGGCTATCCTCAAATATAGTGCCAATTTTTCGCAAACCGCTCCGGCACGCAAAAAGGGCATGAAAAACAAGGCTTCCCGACGGCGCCGCATCCCAAAGGCTATACGGATGCGCTGACCGACGTGGAGTTGATCCGTGCATCCCTACTCAGCGCATCCATGCGTTGACGCGCTTTCGGCGTGCATTTTTCCGGCAGCGGGACGCCCGGAAGCGTATCTTTGGGCGGTACAGGCCGAGACAAACGCCGTTATTGCATGGAATGCGCATGAACCATCCCGAACATCCCGAAAACCTTTCGCCGCATTCCCGGCATTCCGAAGAAGACCTCGAGAAAACGCTGCGGCCCCGTACGCTCGAGGACTTCATCGGACAGGAAAAAATAAAGGATAACCTGCGGGTTTTCATGACCGCAGCGCAACGGCGCGGCGAAACGCTGGACCATGTGCTGCTTTCCGGCCCGCCGGGACTGGGTAAAACGACGCTGGCGTACGTCATTGCGGAAGAGATGGGCGCCATCATCCGCACCACCAGCGGCCCGGTGCTGGAAAAACCGGCGAACATCGCCGGCATCCTGACGAATCTGGAAGAGGGAAATATTCTCTTCGTGGATGAAATTCACCGGCTCAGCCCGGTGGTGGAGGAATACCTGTATTCCGCCATGGAAGATTACCAGATCGACATCGTGATCGATTCGGGACCCAGCGCGCGCAGCGTAAAACTTGCGGTGCCCCCGTTCACGCTGATCGGCGCCACGACCCGGAAGGGACTGCTTACGGCCCCCTTGCGGGCGCGCTTCGGGATCGATTTTCGGTACGATTACTATACGTCGCCGCTCCTGCACCAAATCGTCGAGCGCTCGGCCAGCATCCTCGGCATAGGCATTACGGACGCAGGCGCCCTCGAAATCGCGCGGCGCAGCCGGGGTACGCCGCGCATCGCCAACCGGCTGTTGCGGCGGGCAAGGGATTTCGCCGAAGTGGAAAGCGAGGGCGTCATCGACCAGAAAGCGGCGGACCGTTCCCTGAACGCCCTCGACGTAGACGAACATGGCCTGGACGATATGGACACCCGCATCCTGATGACCCTTATCGAAAAATTCGGGGGCGGCCCCACGGGCTTGAATACGCTTTCCGTGTCCGTCGGGGAAGACGCCGGCACCATTGAAGAGGTGTACGAGCCGTACCTTATCCAGGAAGCCTTTCTGGAGCGAACGCCCCGGGGACGCATCGCCACGGCGCGGGCCTACAAACACCTTGGCGTGCCGCCGCCCGGCAACGCGCAACTGTTTTCGTAAACGCGTAAACGAATTTCACGGATTGCTTGGCTCTACCGCCTGATATGCCGTATCTTCGTACTTTCTCGCACACAGGCCTCTCCCCCGGGGGCTTATCGTAATTCCTTCCTTAACTTCTTTATCCGCGTCGCAATATGCCGTACGTCGTTGCAGAACCGTGCATCAACTGCCGATACACCGATTGCGTTGAGGTGTGCCCCGTCGATTGCTTTTATATGGGACCGAATTTCCTGGTCATCCATCCGGAAGAATGCATCGACTGCAATGCCTGCGTGCCGATTTGCCCGACGGAAGCGATCTACGCGGACGACGAATTGCCCGAGAAATGGTCGCACTACCGAGACTGGAACGAGCATCTCGCCAACGAATGGCGCGACCTCGGATACAACATCACCGAAAAAGACGACACCGTGCTCCCGGACGCCGAGGAATGGGAAAGCAAGGAGAAAACGGAGGAAGACATTCTCACATGGGATGCGGACTAAGGGCGATCTAAGGGTGATCTAAGGACGAATCTAAGAGCGCTTCGCTCAGCGCGGCGAGGCCTTTTCCGAAGCCCGGCCATGGCCGGACCGCGCCCGACCCGGCCTTCCCGCTACGTCCCGGCAGAATAATCGGTCGCGTACGTCGTTTGCTCGTCGGTAAGGCGATCTATCGAAATGCCCATCGTCTCCAGCTTGACGCCCGCGATCTCCTGATCCAGCGCCTTGGGCAAGTCGATCACCGTATTCTCCAGGGACTCGCCTCGCTCGTGCGCCTGCACCAGATTCAGGTGCGCATTGAACTGATTGGCGAAGCTCATATCCATCACTTCGGAGGGATGGCCCTCGGCGGCGGCCAGATTGACCAGACGACCGTCCGCAAGCACATAGATTTTCCGGCCGTCTTGCAGCACGTAGGCCCGATTGTTTTCCCGAACATGAAACGTGTCTCGGGATAACTCGGCCAGTTCCTCGAGGTTCAGTTCCACGTCGTAGTGCCCGGTGTTGCATACCACGGCGCCTTCCTTCATGGACGCAAAGTGTCGCCCGCGAATCACGTCCTTCATGCCCGTAGCCGTCACGAACACATCTCCGACGGCAGCGGCCTCGTCCATCGTCATGACCCGGAAACCCTCCAGCAAGGCCTTGAGCGCAGCGGTGGGCTGCACCTCTGTTACGATCACATTCGCGCCCAGCCCCTTCGCCCGCATCGCTACGCCGCGTCCGCAATGCCCGTACCCCGCCACCACGAAATGCTTGCCGGCCACCAGGATGGACGAAGCGCGCAAAATGCCGTCCAGCGTACTTTGACCAGTGCCGTATACGTTGTCGAAGTCCCACTTGGTTTCCACGTCGTTGACGGCGTATACGGGGTATAGCAGTTTGCCGTCGGAAGCCATGGCGCGCAAGCGATGCAAACCCGTCGTGGTCTCTTCGCTGCCCCCGATAATATGGTCGGCCAGCGCCGGAAAAGCGCTATGCACCCGGAAAATCAGGTCGGCGCCGTCGTCCAGCGTAAGATGAGGCGGTTTGTCCAGCGTGCGGTCGATGCTCCAGTAGAAATCCTCTACGCTTTGTCCATGCCACGCATAGATTTCGATGCCTGCTTTCGCCAGGGCGGCAGCCACCTCGTCGTTCGTACTGAGCGGATTGCACCCGGACCACGCCACGTCCGCGCCGCAGGCCGCAAAGGCCTCGACCAGCACGGCGGTCTCCTTGGTGACATGGAGACATCCGGAAATTCGGTATCCCTTGAACGGTTTGCTTTTGGCGTAGTGCGCGCGCAAACGCATCAACACCGGCATGCGGCTTTCGGCCCAGGCGATATCGCGGCGCCCGTTGTCGGCCAAGTCCAGATTGCGCACTTTGTAGGCGCTTTTCTTGAAATCCATGTTTCCAGGAACCTCGAAGGGGAAATAAAACAGAAAAAATCCCGAAAGATACTCGCAGGGGCGCGGCTTGCTCCGCCTCCCCCGAAAATTCAAGCGCACCGCTAACGAATAACCATCATGCGTTCGATGCGAATGCCGCGAGGCGTTTCGAGATGGAGAATATACGCCCCGCTGGCCAATTGTCCTGCGTCGTAATGCACCGTATACGTGCCTGGCTCTTGCATCTGATCGCGCAACACGGCGACCCGTCGCCCGGTCACATCGTAGGCCGTCAAACGAACCGGGAGGGCTTCGTCCCCGGGAATCGTATAGGAAATGTGCGTGACGGTGCGCACCGGGTCCGGAAAGTTCGGATGCAGGACCAATTCGCGCGGGACTTCGATGGCGTCGTCCGGGGACAGGGAACGATACCCGATATTCCCGATGCGCCAGACCGTATCGGGGCCGAACGCCGCCGCATGGGCAAGATCTATCCGGAGCCGGACCGCTTTGCCCGCATACCCCGTCAGGTCGAACGAAACCGCGCCCGACCCGTTGGCGCCGCCTCCGAACACCGCTTCGTCCTGCATCGGATGCTCGCCTGCGGGGGCATACTTCCCGTCGTATCCCTCTGCGGGCGCAATCACGCGCCAGGTAACGCCGGCGTCCTCGGTGATTTTCACGTTGCCGCCGAAGTTTTCGCCCAGCGTATAGGCCTGCGCAAGCTCCAGCGTCGTCGATTCGCTATTCGACGGAATGGTCACCGGCGCGAACACAAGGCTCGAAACGGCGGCGCCTGACGCGCCCGAACCGGGGTCCCGGGCAATCCACCCCCCCTCCACGCGGCGCCATACCCCTGTCGGGGCTACGCTGACGGGCGCCACGGTCGCGTAGGCTTCGGACCGATAGTCTATCGCAAAAGGAGCGCCGTACGCCGTTTCGTTGCCGTCGAAATCCCGTACATGGATCGTGTAGGCCACCCGGTCTCCGGGAGAAAACGATTGCGGAGGGGCCACATGGCCCTCGAACACACGCGCATCCACGCCCGACATGGCCCACCGCACACGGCCCGTTGCGACGCCGCGCGCATCGGTGATTTCGTAGCGGGAGATCACGGATTCGACGCCCGTATTGTCGTACGCCCGGATCGACACGGGCGCCAGCAGATCCCTGCCAACCACATGGGCGACCCGTTCCGCAGGCAACCCTTCGGCCCAGGGCGCATCCGCATCCTGAGGCCTTTCGGTCACAAGCGAAACCTTGTCCAGATACCATCCCGCAAAATACCGGGCTTCCCCCTCGTTGCCTGCGTCGGTTCCCGCCTCGAACCGCACCCGTACGTCCCCGGAAATCGGCACAGGCGCTATTTCGCGCCGCCACCCGAAGCTGTACCCCCCGAAACCGGGCTGGCCCGCCAGCGGATTGCCGCCGCGCCCGCCAATATTTCCGGTATACCCTCCTTCGGGAACCAGCGCCTCCCAGGATACGCCGCCGTCCAGCGATACCTTGACATTGCCGCCGTCCCGCAGATCCGCCCGGGCGTCGAACATGCCCGGCGCAACCGGGCCGCCCTGTTCGAAATCATACCAGTGCCAGAAGATCAGATACGCCGCCGGGGCGGTGGTCAAACGGACCGGGGGTAGATCGAGCGTAGCCCTGCCGGCTTCGACAGGATAGGCGCCGTCCGGAGCCGTAGCCCACGCATTTTCGCCGGAATACGCCATCCGAAGCCCGAAAGCAGGCGGCCCGCGGCGCCACCCTTGCGCCGTGATCCCCGGCTCGTCCCGCTCGAAATCGAACGCGTACAATTCGCCTTCCAGTATGAGCAACACGGAGAAAAATCCCTCTTCGGGAAGCCGGGCTTCGTTGCCCGCCACGGATACATCGCGGGCCACAAGGCGGTATTCTACCTTGTCGCCCCCCAACACCGGCGACGTCGGCTCCGGGAAACGACCCGAATAGCGCCCGTCCTGCTCCGTCAGTCCAAATGCGCCCTCTTCACGTGTGCCGCCTGCGCTATGGCGCACATATTCGACCCATACGGTATCCACGCCCAGGGCGTCGCTCGCCTCCGCGTACACCGTGGCGGGCCAGGCCGCGACGGGAATGCGTGCAAGCGCGTCATGGGCCAGGGAGGGCGCCGTCATATCTTGCCCCACGTCTAATGTGAATACGGTGCGCGGAGCCAGGGCGGGCATCAGGCGGTAACGCCCCTGCGTGTCGTGCCCCTCTATGTAATATCGCACCACCGTCGGCTCGTCGGGCACGGGGAAATCACCGGCGAACAGCGTGTCGTCCCGGCGCGTCAGGGGGAATATGCCCCACGGAAGCCCCTCTCCGGGCGAATAGCGCAGAAACACGCGATCCACAGGGGCGGCAAGGCCCTTTGCTTCGACGCGTATCTGTACCGTTCCGCCTATATTTTCGGTCCGCTCCGGCGGATCGTGGGCCAAAGCCGGACCATACGCATCGGAATCGATATAGCCGGCTTCGCCCAACTCATGAACCAGGGCGCCCGTATGAAGGCCTTCATATATATCCTCGTCCGCCTGAATCAGGGCCTCGGCGGCGTCGCGGAAGGTACCTCCCGAACCAAGGTAGGCATGCGAAGCAAGGTGTAAACGGTCCATAACGGGGCGCCCGACGTGCGAGTAAATCTTCATCATGGTCGTGGCCCACAGCAGGCCCCACTGATAAATTTCGAGGAACGCCTGGCATCCTGCGGATTCGTACGCCATGTCGTCGTCATAATGCCCCATATGGTCCAGCGTCCGGCCCGACCAGCAGGACGCATTGCCGTCCCAATTATACAACCGTTCCCAGGCGTGCGAAGGAATGCGCGGATCCTCTTCGGACAAAAAGCGGGAATACGAAGCAGCCCAGTAGTCGGCCCAGCCCTCGTGCAACGCCCTGCCTTCGAACGGACCAATCAATCCGGGCGCCGCATGGTCCAGCAAGGCATGCGCGTACTCGTGCCACAGCACGTCGGCGTCTTCGGCGTCGTCTATGCCACCCGTGCCGAACTGCAGGAGCCGATCGTGCGGAATATAGGCGGAATTATCGGCGGCGAACGCTTGCGGATTGACGTTCACCGGAGCATCCAGCACGGTATAGCCCACATCCAGCGATTGTGCGTAGCGACGGCTTTTGTCGATATGATAATAGGCGTTTACGGCCTCGAACCGATCGTCCGAACGCGTAAAGCCGAAGGCGTCGGGCGCGGACGCTTCCGGAACGACATGAGCGTCTCCCTGGATGCGAACGTACGGCCCGTCCAGCCGATACAACCCGTCGGCGCCCAGCGTAATGTCGCGCAGGGTCACCCGCACCCTTTGCCCGGTCAGCGCCGCCGTGTCCGCATCGTCGCCATCCTGATACACTCCTCCGTAGGATGCGCCCGCAGACGTAAGCGGGTCGGGATCGAACACCAGCCCCATCCCGTCGACGACCCGGGCCTTGTGCCCAAAAGCCGGGGCGGAAAACTCGAAGGGAACAGGCGGCGGGGCATGGACTACGGGCGAAACGCGGGGCTTCGCGGCGGGCGCAGGCGACGCGTGTGCGGACCTGGACGCCCCGGACGACAGGGACGATGCCTTGTGCGCATGCAACGATGTGTTGAATATGCGATGAATTTCGCCCGTTCTGGCGTCCACAAGCACATCCCACGAAACAGGCAGCCCGGAAGAGACGGCGGGAACGTTCCAGACCAGGCGGGGGACATCCGATACGTACACAACCAGCGCCGGCTCGGAAACGGCGAACTCGGGCGTGGCGGCGCGCCGGGCGATATCCTGCGCGGCGGCGGACGAAAGCGCGGGCGCGGGATCGAACCCGCGCACACGCTCAAGATGGGGCTGGTAGCTACTCACAACCATGGTCGGCTGACCGCTGCGGTCGAGACTTACCGCAACGTCGGCCCGGTACACCGGTACGCCGGCGAGCGTCTGTCGATAGCGAACGTGGCGGGCGTACCGCCCCTCCCGAACCTGTTCCACCCGGAGATGCTCCCCGGCGGCCGTTATGCCGTAGGCTTCGCCGTGTTGCTCAAGATACGCAAGGGCCGCCTGCGTCGTGGACAAGCCTTCCTCCACGCGATCCCCGATGCGGTACCGGGCGTGCAAAAAACCCGTTTCCAGATCGGCGCGCCCGTCGGAAAGCGAGCGGGTGCGCAACGTCCAGACCGTATCCCCGGCGGCGATCCGGCCCCGTGCGTGCGGCGCAAGTTGCAGCAGGGCATGGTCGTATACGGACCGGCGGTCCTCTTCCCGGGCCTGCCTTTGCTGCGCCCGCCCCGCCGGCGCTGAAAGACAGCAAAGGGCCACAAGGACCGCAGCCTTGACAAAACCATGCGCGCGAAAACAGATTACGCACCCACGGCGGCTTTCAGCAGATCGACGCAATCCGTTTCCTCCCATGCAAATCCGGAACGTCCAAAATGTCCGTACGCTGCCGTGTCCAGAAATTTCGGGGCACGCAAATCGAAGCGTTCTATGATCGCTTTCGGACGCAAGTCGAACAGATCACGTACGATCGCCGCCAGGTCCCGGTCGGCCAGCGCATGGCCCGTGCCTTTTGTGTCTACGGCGACGGAAACCGGTTTCTCGACGCCGATCGCATAGGATATTTGTACTTCTACCTCTTCCGCAAGATGCGCCTGCACAATGTTTTTTGCGATATGCCGGGCGGCATAGGCGCCGGAGCGGTCCACCTTCGAAGCATCCTTTCCGCTGAAGGCGCCGCCGCCATGCGCGCCCTTGCCGCCATACGTATCTACAATAATCTTGCGGCCCGTAAGCCCGGCGTCCGCATGGGGTCCGCCCTGCACGAACCGGCCCGTAGGGTTCACGTGCAAAATGCACTGGTCGTCCAGCAGCGCCGCATCGATTACCCTCGGCAGCAGCTGGTGGCGTATGTCGGCTTCGATCTCGGCGTGTTCGGCGTCTTCGCTGTGCTGCGTCGAGACGACCACCGTGTGAATGCGCCGCGGCGTACGACGATCGTCCTCATACTCAATGGTCACCTGACTCTTCGCATCCGGGCGCAAGTACGGCATAATGCTTTCCGTCTTGCGAATGTTCGCCAGTTCGCGAACCAGGCTGTGCGCATACGTGATCGGGAGCGGCATCAGGTTTTCCGATTCGCGGCAGGCGTAGCCAAACATGATGCCCTGATCGCCCGCGCCGCCCGTATCGACGCCCTGGCCGATATCCCCGCTCTGTTCGTGAATAGACGTCAGCACGGCGCACGATTCCGCATCGAACCTGAGCGCGGGGTCCACGTACCCGATCTCTTTGATCGTCTTTCGAACGATTTTTTCGACTTCTACATAGGTTTGGGTCGTCATTTCTCCGGCCACGAGCACAAGGCCTGTGGTCACGAGGGTTTCGACCGCGACGCGGCTGGCCGGATCGCCCGTGAGCGCAGCGTCCAGCACGGCGTCGGATATCTGGTCGGCCACTTTGTCGGGATGGCCTTCGGATACGGATTCAGAAGTAAAGAGATACGACATACGACAGTATGGTGGCGTGATTCGTCCAGAGGTCCTGGAACAGGTAACAGGGGGTAATGCAACGAAAAATGCGCAAGATAGATTCGCCTCTAAAGGGTCTCCATGTTATTTTACGAAAACCGACGGCGCACAAGGGCGTTGTTTATGCGAACGCCTTGCCGTAATTTTGGGGCGTTCCTGACAAAAAGGTTCTTACTGAATCGCTGCCGCAGCATTGTTTTCCCGTCTTTCGGGAACCCTGCGGCTCTTTCACCAACTTTACTGGAGGTTTTGAATCATGGCGAACCCGATCGCAGAGAAGGTCACGTCTATCATCGTGGAAAAACTGGGCGTGGAAGAATCCGTCGTCGTTCCCGACGCTTCGTTCACGAACGACCTTGGTGCGGACTCGCTTGACACTGTCGAATTGATCATGGAATTCGAAAAGGAATTCGATATCACCATTTCCGACGAGGACGCAGAAACCATCCCGACGGTGGGAGATGCGGTGAAATATCTCGAGGAAAGAGTCTCGTAAGACCGCGCTACGCCTACGTCCCGTATGCCAAAAGAACGCAGAGTTGTCATCACGGGGATGGGCGCCCTGACTCCGCTTGGAAACTCCGTAGACGCCTTCTGGGAGGCGATGATGCGGGGCGAAAGCGGAGCGGCTCCCATTACCCTGTTCGACACGGAAGATTTCCCGACGAAGTTTGCTTGCGAACTCAAGGGCTTCGACGCCAGAGAAGCCCTTGGGACCAAGGCTGTGAACCGGCTGGATCGGTTCGCCCAGTTCGCTATGGTCGCCGCAGAACAAGCCGTTCGCGACGCGGGCCTGGACGGCGACGACATCCCGCAAGCCGAGAAGGACCGCATCGGCGTCGTGTTCGGCAGCGGTATCGGCGGGCTGCAGACCTTCCAGGACCAGACAGCCATTCACCTCGAACGCGGGCCGCGACGCATCTCGCCGTTCTTCATTCCGATGATGATCCCGGACATTGCAAGCGGGCACATTTCGATGAAATACGGTTTTCGGGGACCGAATTACTGTATCGTTTCGGCGTGCGCCACGGGCAACAACAACCTCGGCGACGCCTACATGCTGATCCGGCAGGGGCAAGCGGAGGCGATCCTGTCGGGGGGCACGGAGGCCAGCGTAACGGAACTCGGCGTAGGCGGATTCAATGCGTTGCGGGCGCTCTCTACCCGAAACGACGACCCGGCCCGCGCCAGCCGCCCCTTCGACGCGAACCGCGACGGATTCGTGCTGGGCGAAGGCGCCGGCGCGCTCATGCTCGAAGAGTTGAGCCATGCCCAGAACCGGGGCGCAAGCATTTACGCCGAAATCATCGGAGTGGGCATGTCCGCCGACGCATACCACATGACGGCCCCGGACCCGGAAGGCAGCGGCGCAGCGCTCGCCATGTATGCGCTCTTGCGGGATGCGGGCCTGGAAATAGAAGAGGTGGACTACCTGAACATGCACGGGACCTCCACGCCCCTGGGCGACGTGGCGGAAACGAAAGCCGTCAAGCAAGTGTTCGGGGCGCACGCCTACGACATGGCGCTGTCCTCCACCAAGAGCATGACCGGCCACTTGCTGGGCGCCGCGGGCGCCGTGGAAGCCATTGCGACCATCCTTGCGATTGTGCACGACCGCATTCCGCCCACCATCAATTTCAAGGAAGGCGATCCGGCCTGCGACCTGGACTACACGTTCAACGAACCGAACCGCCGCCCGGTGCGGGTCGGCGCGAGCAATGCGTTCGGTTTCGGCGGCCACAACACGTCGGTGGCGTTCAGAAAATTCGAGGAATAATCGGGAGATACCCGGGGAATAATCGCGGAGCGCGCCGGCGGCGCCATGTCTCATTGCGCGAGGCCGCCGCATTGCCGGCGGCGCCATTCCTTGCCAGCGCACGCCGTGCGGCCTCGGACCTTTGCGGAGGTAACCAGCGCATCCCGCGTCTGTTACCGGAACACGATTTCCTGAATGCGCGCCGCGCCCAGTCGCTCGTTGAGCCGGTCCCGCCAACTTGACCGATTCAGGTGCAAATCCTGACGACAGGCCGCGCTTGTAATGCGGACAAAGAGGGTGTGGCCCTGCACCCAGGCTCCGTCCATAACGTCGCATACCTCCGGCCCGGCCAGCTGCCGCCACGTATTCACCACCGCGGCCTCGTCGAGGCGGGGCCGCATATTCAGCCGGTCAATAAGCGATTCGAGGATGTCGCCCAGCGGCCGGGACGTGCGGGATCGGGACATGGCTCAGGCGGCTCGCCAAACAGGCTCGTTATACAAAGGATGCACGGATCAATGCGCGGGGACCGTCTCGTCCGGCTCCGGCAAGCCGCGCCACACCATCAGCGCCATGATCAGCACGGCGCCGATGGCGAGGAGCGTATTGCTCCAGTACCCGTACCGGGCATACGCCAGCCCGGCAAGCGCCGCGCTGATGCCGATGCCGACTTGCCCCGACGCAATCGCGAAACTCATCAACATCCCGCGGCTGCTGGACGGAACCAGTGCGCTCAACAACGACTGAAGCGGACTGATGCGCAGGGCAAGCAACAACATGGCCGCCGTAAACAGCGTACACGCGATCCACATGCTGGTGGTCAACCAGGTCATCAGCGGCATCACAACAGCCAGGCCAATGCACGACCATATAACGAGCGGCTTGCGCCCGACGCGGTCGGACAGTTTTCCGGCGGCGGGTCCCGCAACCACATGGGCCAGGCCGCCGAACAAAAAGAGGGCCGCAATGGCTTCCCCGCGTACGTCCAGGCTGCGCTCCAGCCAGGTCGGGAGATACACAAGATACAGCCCCACGCCAAGGAACGTCAGGAAATAGACCAGCGCCGCGTTCCGCGTCACGGGGCGGCGGCACAGGCCGACATAATCCGAAACAACCCGCCCCACGGAAAGACGGCGAACGTCCCGCTGCACATCCGGCTGCGGGACCGCCTTCCATATCAACAGAAAAGCCCCGGTCATGGTGACCGCAAACATCAGAAACGGCCAACGGTAATCGCCGAATTCTGCAAGGAGCGTCCCGAGCGGAATGCCGACCACCTGTCCAACCGCGATCCCGCTCATTACCCATCCGTTGGCCCACCCCCGCCGATCGTAGGGAAAATAATCCCCTACATAGGCCACGGCGGCTCCGCTCAGGGCGCCGCCCGCCATCCCTGCCAGCGCGCGCACGGCGAGCAGGGACGCATAGGTATCGGCCAGGGCATGCAGATACAAACACGCCGCCATGAACCCGGTCCCAACAAGCAGAATCCGGCGCCGCCCGATCTTGTCGGAAATGGGACCGGTCACCAGGGCGAAAATGCCCAGCATCACGGCATACGACGTAATCAGCGTGCCGAGCAACGATTCCTGCACCTCCAGCGCCTCCGCAATGCGGGGCAAAATGGGCGAAATCACGATGACCTGGCTGCTGGCGGAAAACACCATCAGCCACAGCGCGAAAAGGACCAGGTAATCCCGGCGAGAATGGACAGACAATACGCTTTTTTCGAGGAGTTCGGTAGGGACGGGATTTTTTGTGAAAAATGCGCGAAGAAGCAACGTTAACATTTTGGTAATGTGGCGTACGTATGTTGCGTCGTATGCATGGGCGCACGGCTGTAAGATACGTTACGCCGCGCTTCGCACAAGAGCCACGCACCAAAACGCCATTTTACCGACATGACACGATTATACAGAGGGGGCGCAGCAGTCGCTTGCCTCGGGGTCGCTTGCCTGAGCCTTTCGCTGCTTGCCTCGACGGCTGTCGCGCAATCCGCGAGAACGGGATCCATTACCGGCAACGTGGTGGACTCCGAAACCGGAGAAACCCTCATCGGGGCAAATGTGGTGATGGAAGGCACGATTGTCGGCGCGACCACCGACCTGGACGGGGAGTATACGATCCGCCCGGTCGAACCCGGAACCTACCGTCTCGTTTTCTCCTACATTGGCTACACGAACGTCACGGTGACGGATGTGGTCGTGACGGAAGGCGAAGCCGCCATCGTCGATCTGTCTCTTGCGCCGGAGGCCATTGGCCTGGAAGAGGTGGTGGTGGCAGCCCGTGCGCTGGAAAACACGGACGCTTCCCTGCTGAAACAGCGTCAGAAAGCCGCCGCCGTGAGCGACGCCATCAGCGCCGAGGCCATCGGACGGTCCGGCAGCTCCACCGCCGCCGACGCCATGGAAAAGGTAACGGGCGTGTCCGTCGTAGGCGGCAAGTATGTGTACGTGCGGGGCCTGGGCGACCGGTACATGAATACGCAACTCAACGGCGCCACGTTGCCGAGCGCGGACCCGGACCGCAACTCCGTGCCGCTGGACCTCTTCCCGGCAAACCTGCTGGACAACATCGTTACCTCGAAAACGTTCACCCCGGACAAGCCGGGCAGCTTCTCCGGCGGCTCGGTGAACATCGGGACGAAAGCCTTCCCGGACGACTTTACCGTTTCGTTCTCGTCCTCAATCAGTTACAAAGGCAATATCAGGCCGGGCAGCGACTTCCTGTCCTACGAAGACGGCTCCGCCGGGTGGCTGGGCAACAACGGAGGGACACACACCTTGCCGGAAGTGTTTAACAATCCGAATCTGGATATCCCGAATATCGGGAACGCCTTCACGGATGCGGCGGCGGCGCAGGAACTGGACCAACTTTCCCGGGCATTCAATGGCGTCATGGCGCCCGCCCGCCTCTCCGCGCCGATAAACCAGAGTTACAGTTTTTCGCTGGGCAATCAACTTCCCGTGTTCGGCAGGCCCCTCGGCGTCATCGCCAGCCTGAGCTATAGCCGAAACGTGCGGGAATACGAGAACGGCTCCACCGCACGGTACACGCTCACGAGTTCCTCCGCCGAGGAATTGAACAACGACTTCCTGTTTACGGACCAGCGCGGCACGGACGAAGTCTTGTGGGGCACGCTCGTCAACGCCAGCTACAAGCCGCACCCGAAGCACGAACTGGGCTTCAACTACATGAATAACCGGAGCGGCGAATCAACGGCGCGCTATCAGTATGGAGCATTTCCCCGAGACCTTGAATCAGACGCCGTATACGAAACCCGCACGCTTCAGTACGTGTCACGGGAAATGGACAGTTACCAGACGCGCGGGAAACATGTACTCTTCGGGGACAGCGGGCTCAAGATCGAATGGACCGGCTCTGTCACGAACACTTTGCAGGACGAACCGGACTTGCGGTTCTTCACGAACGACTATCTTCCCGAGGAGGGAGACGAAACATATTATTCGATCAGCCCGGCAATCTATCCGGTGCCCACGCGGTACTTCCGCACCATGGAGGAAGACCTGCAAAGCGGCGCACTGGACGCCTCCCTGCCGTTCAGGCAGTGGCGCGGGCTATCTGCGCAGGTGAAGGCCGGGGGCAGTTTTGAGCGCAAGACCCGGGCATTCCGTGAACGCCGCTTCGAATTCCGGCAGGACAAGGTTCGCTACGATGGAGACCCTGTTGGGTTTTTTGCGGAACATACGGGCCTTTCCGAAGAGGCGAGCACGGCGCGGTTCTTTCGCTTCGGGAATTACATCCTGGACGTAACCCAGCCTTCCAGCAGCTACGACGGAGACCAGGATATTGCGGCGGGCTATCTCATGCTGGACATTCCGCTGACCCGGCGCTTGCGCGCCGTCGGGGGCTTGCGCGTGGAAACCACGGACATGGTGGTGACCAGCGCGGACAGCTTGCTGGACCAAGGCATTATCGACACGCAGGACCTCTTGCCCTCCATGAACCTGGTATACGAAATCCGGGACAACATGAATGTGCGGCTGGCGCAAGGCCGGACGCTGGCGCGCCCGAATTTCCGCGAAATAGCCCCCTATGCCTCGTTCAGTTTCATCGGCGATTACATCTATCTGGGTAACCCGGAACTTGAACGGTCGCTCATCGACAACTACGACATACGCTGGGAGTGGTTTACCCGCCCCGGCGAAATTCTGGCCGTAAGCGGCTTCTACAAGTATTTTCGGAATCCGATCGAACGGGCCATCGACCCGCGCGCGGCGGCGTCTTCGCCGAACGTAAAGTTCCAGAACACCGACCATGCCGCCGTGTACGGCGTAGAAATCGAGGCTCGGAAAAACCTGGATCAGCTCGCCGGCTTCCTTCGGTTCGTGCAGGCGGGCGCCAACATTTCGTTCGTGCGATCCAGGGTGGCTATCGAGCCGGACGAACTGGAACTCATCCGGGCGTTGCGCCCGGACGCGGCGGATACGCGCCCCCTGCAAGGGCAATCTCCGTATGTCGTCAACCTGGACCTGACCTACGACAATCCGGAAGTCGGCGCCACGGCGAGCGCATACTACAATGTGTTCGGGCGACGGCTGGACCGCGTGGCGGCGGGCGGGACCCCGAACATCTTCGAACGCCCGAGGCATATCGTGGACCTGACCGTCAAGAAAGACCTCTGGTTCAATTTTTCGATCAAGGGATCCGCGAAGAACCTGCTGAACCAGAAAACCGTGTTCGCCCACACGTACCAGAGCCACGATTTCATTGCGGAATCCTACACCTTCGGGCGGTCCTTCTCGCTGGGCCTGAGCTACGCACTCGACTAATTGCGACCTTGTTCACATACCGGATTATCCTCGCAGGGCGGCCTTGGGTTGCCCTGCGCTGTTTCTGGCCCATGTTACGAAACCGTTAACAACAACCCCCTTCCTTAACCAACCAACTCGCTTACTTCATCATGTATCGTACGCTATTTGCTTCAGCGGCCCTTGCGCTGCTCCTCTTCGCCCCGGCCGCCCTGGCCCAGAACACCGTGACGGTAACGGACGCGGACATCACGGGCGATGTCTCATGGACGGCGGACAACACGTATGTCCTGAACGGATTCGTCTTCGTGGAAGACGGCGAAACGCTCACCATCGAAGCGGGCACGGTCGTCAAGGGCAATCCGGGCCAGGGAGAAAACGCTTCCGCGCTCATCGTTGCCCGAGGAGGAAAAATCTACGCCAACGGCACGGCCAGCAACCCCATCGTCTTCACCACCTTGGTCGACGATCCGAACGATCCAGACGACCTGCCGCTTGATACCCGCGGACTCTGGGGAGGCGTCATCATACTCGGCAAAGCAGGGCTGAACTCCACCCCCGGCGAAACGGCCATCGAAGGCATACCGACCACGGAAACGAGAGCCGTCTACGGAGGAAACGAAAACGACGACAATTCGGGCATCTTCCGCTATGTCTCTATTCGATACGGCGGCACGGATATCGGAGGAGGCAATGAAATAAACGGCCTCTCCATGGGCGGCGTCGGTTCCGGAACCACCATCGAGTACGTCGAAGTCTTCAACAACAAGGACGACGGATTCGAATGGTTCGGGGGAACGGTCAACACCCGCTACCTCATCGCCGCCTTCAACGGAGACGATTCCTTCGACTACGACGAAGGATTCCGCGGCAAGGGCCAGTTCTGGTTCTCCATACACGCCGAAGACATCGGAGACAGCGCTGGAGAACACGACGGCGGCACGGACCCCGAAGACGGAAAACCATACGCTGTCCCGGTGATCTCGAACGCCACCTATATCGGATCGGGCGTCAATGCTTCGAACAGCAAAAACGGTCCTGCCCTGAACATCCGCGACAATGCGGGCGGCAAGTACTACAACTCGATCTTTCACGACTTCGCCGGAAGCGGGCTCAAGGTCGAGGACCTCGCTTCAGGGGAAGACAGCCGGGCGCGGTTCGACGCAGGCGACCTGGTGCTCGCACACAACATTGCGGGCGCTTTCAAGGACAACGAGGTGATTGATGGGGAATCCCCCTGGTTGACGTTGCAGGCGTTGGCGGCGGCGCAAAACAGGGTTACCGACCCCATGCTCCGAGGCATCAGCCGCACGAACGACGGCGGACTCGACCCCCGGCCCGCAGCAGGCAGCCCCGCCCGCACGGGAACCAACCACGACAACCTCGACGACTGGTTCGAAAAAACGGAGTACGTGGGGGCCTTCGGAGACGTGAACTGGGCCGCCGGCTGGTCCTTTCTCTCCGACGCGGGCATCCTGACCAGCGAGGGCCGCAGCACCACGGTCGAGCGCCTCGGCAAGGACATTCCCTCCGCTTTCGTGCTGGACCAGAACCATCCGAACCCGTTCAACCCGTCCACGACGATCGGATTTTCGCTGGAGACGGCGCAGAACGTCACGCTCTCCGTCCACGACATGCTGGGGCGCCAGGTCCGCGTGCTGGTAGATGGCGTACAGCCCGCAGGCTGGTACAGCGTTTCGTTCGACGGGACGGGCCTCGCCAGCGGCACGTACCTGTACGTCTTGCAGACGGAGCAACGCGTAGCCACGAAGACGATGTCCCTGCTCAAATAACCCCATCCGCTGCGGCAACCCGCGAACGCTCCGAAAAAGCGCTCAAATGTAACAATGTAGCGACGAGACGGGCAAGGTCTTGCGGAAAGAGCACGGAATGGCTACCTTCCATGCAAAGGTCCGCTTTTTCGGCGGACGCATCTGTTTAGCCGTTCCCTCATGACTCATCGCTGGAATCTTCGACCTGTTCCTTCCGAAGAAGCCGTCCGGGATATCGGACGGCAATTGAACAACCTCCCCGAGGCGCTTTCCCGGGCGCTCATTCTCCGGGGAATAGATACCTTCGACGGAGCGCGCGCCTTCTTTCGCCCCGTCCCCAGCGACCTGCACGATCCGTTCCTCATGAAGGATATGGACACGGCGGCGACGCGCGTGACGCAGGCACTCCGGGAGCGCGAGCGCATCGTCGTGTACGGGGACTACGACGTGGACGGCACGACAGCGACCACCTTGCTGGTTGCGTCGCTGCGTTCGCTGGGCGGAGACGTGGGTTTTTTCGTTCCGAACCGCTTCAAGCACGGGTACGGACTAAGCCGCCCGGGCCTGGACGAAGCCGCCAAGCTGGGCGCCCGCCTCATCGTCGCCGTGGACTGCGGCGTCACATCCGTGGAGGAGGCCCGATACGCCCGCGAAAAAGGAATGGACCTGGTCATATGCGACCACCACACGCCGAAAGACGAACTGCCCGACGCCGTGGCCGTGCTGGACCCGAAGCGAAACGACTGCACGTATCCCTTCAAGGAACTCGCGGGGTGCAGCGTGGGCTTCAAGCTGGTGCAGGCCGTGCTGACAAAACTGGGGCGCAATCCGGCAGAGGCCATGGAGTGGCTGGACCTTGTGGCCGTCGCAACCGCCAGCGACGGCGTTCCCGTGATAGAAGTAGGCAAACAAGAAAACTACAACGAAAACCGGGTCCTGCTCGCCCTTGGCCTCCAGCGGCTTCGCGAGAAACCCTGCCCGGGACTGCGGGCGCTGACGGCGGTGGCGGGCGTTTCACTTGATTCCTGCGACTCCGACGACATCGTGTTCCGAATCGCGCCGCGCATCAATGCCGCCGGGCGCATGACCTCCGCCAAAACCGCCGTCGACCTGCTGCTGGCAGAGAACAACGAAACGGCGCAACGCTATGCGGACGAGCTCAATAACCTTAACGATCAGCGGCGGGAGAAGGATCAGGAAACCCTCGAGTCGGCGATCAAAAGCGCCGAACGACAAATCACCTCGGGCAAGATGCAGCATGCGTTGGTCCTGCACAATCGGCAATGGTGTGCGGGCGTAATCGGGATCGTGGCGTCCCGCCTGGTCGAAAGGTTCCGGCGCCCCGTCATTCTCCTCAGCACCATAGACGACGTGATCACCGGCTCCGCCCGATCTCCCGAAATCGAAGGCATGAACGTGTTCGCCGCACTTCGGGAATGCGAAGACTTGCTGGTGCGGTTCGGGGGACATGCCTTCGCCGCGGGCTTGTCGCTGGAAATCTCCAGACTTCCGGCGCTGCAAGAACGGTTCGACCAGGCCGTGGGCAAGATGGTGACGGCCGAAACCCTCCTCCCTGCCATCCATGTGGATGCACTGCTCCATCTGCATGAAATAGACCGCCGGTTCATGTCCGTGCTCAAACAATTCGAGCCTTTCGGATTGGGCTATAAAAACGCGCGCCCCGTGTTTCAGGCCAACGGACTGCTTCCTGCCTGGCCGCCGCGCAAGGTCGGCAAGGACGGGCAGCACCTCAAGTTTTCGGTGCAACAACCGCAAGAAGGGCGCTCGACCAACGCCGCGCCCATGAAGGCCATTGGGTTCGGGATGGGGTCTCGATACGACATGCTGGAGCAATGCCGCAGCGAACAGCAACCCTTCGACATGCTTTTTTCGCTCAAGGAAAACACCTGGAACCGCCGCACGGAAACCCAACTCCAGGTCAGGGATATCCGCCGCAGCGAAGCCGCGGCGTGAGGACATGGCGGATGCTATTCCACCAGGGGCCTGATCCGCGCCATATGCCGACGAAACACGTCGAACCCTGTCCGCCGCACGGCCTCGTCCCATGCGAACCACGCCACGTCGGTAATGTCCTCTTCGATCTGCGGGGCAAAGCGTTCGGCGGATGTGGTCATGTGAAACCAGTGCGTGCGCTTGACCGCATGCGCGTACCCTCCCCGGCGCGTATATACATCGTAGCCATACACGGTGGCCCCCAGCGGCGCTCCGAGGCGTACGTCCTCGACCCCCAGTTCTTCCTGTACCTCGCGGAGCGCGCATTGGCGCACGGTTTCCTTCTTTTTGCCTTTTCCCTTCGGCAAATCCCACATGCCTCGCCGAAAAATCAGCAATACGTCCGTACCGTCTCCCCGCCGGCGCGTAACGACGCCCCCCGCCGCCACGATGGAAACAGGCGGACGATACGGCGCAACATTGCAAAGCGCCTCCGGCGGCGCACAGGTTCGCCAGTCATAGCCCGCCGCGGCGCTTGCATACGCGTCTATCACGATCAGCCGCTCCAAACAAGCCGCTTGCGCTTCTTCGAAACGCTCGAAGGTCGGGAGAGTATCTTTGCGCGGACGGAGCCCCTCTCGGGCCGCCTTTTTCGCCCGCGCCGCATCGACGCAGCAAAACGCCAGGCGGCTTGTGACGTCTCCCTGAACAACCTCATCCATGTTTCGCTCCTTTTTAGGTAGACGGCTTTATGCTTCGCCTTGATTACAAACACATTGCTCCCTTTGTCGATCCCGCCGCGCTGGATCGGCAGTTGGTCGCCGCCCGCGAGGCGCACCGCCGCCTCCTCGAAAAAACCGGCCCGGGAAGCGACGCTACGGGATGGCGGGACCTCCTGACGCACCCGGACTATGCGTTGCTGGAAGACATTGCAGAAACCGCCCGGCGCATCCGAAACGAAGCCGATATCCTGATTTGCGTAGGCATCGGCGGATCGTATCTCGGTGCGGAAGCGGTAATACAAGCCCTTTCGCCCGCCTTTCGGACCCCTTCAAAAACGCCCGAAATCCTTTTTGCCGGGCAACATATGAGCGGCGCATACTTGCATGATCTTCTCGAATATATACACGGCAAGTCTGTGTTCGTCAATGTCATTTCCAAAAGCGGGCGGACGCTGGAACCCGCCCTTGCGTTTCGTTGCCTTCGACAATATATGGAAGCACATTTCGACGACGCCAACGCACGCATTATCGTCACGACCGATCCGAAAAAAGGCGCACTGAACACCTTGCGCGCCACCCGCGGATATAAAAAATACGTCATTCCGGAAGATGTCGGGGGGCGCTTTTCCGTACTGACCCCTGTGGGATTGCTACCCATCGCAGCCGCAGGGATTGATATACGCGCCCTCTTCGCCGGCGCCGCCGACGCATTGGCCCGTCTGTCGTCCCCAAACGACAATCCCGCGTTGACGTACGCCGCCATTCGGGCCGCGCTGTTGCAACAAGGTTTGTCCATCGACCTGCTTTCCGTATTCGAACCCGCGTTGCATGGTTTCGGGCGCTGGTGGCAACAACTTTTTGGAGAAAGCGAAGGCAAAAACGGGACAGGATTGTTTCCGTTCGTGGCGCAATATTCTACGGACTTACACTCCATCGGGCAATACGTGCAGGAAGGGAAACGGTCCCTGATGGAAACGTTCCTGATGGTCGAGCAAACAGGTCATGCGCTGGCCGTGCCCGCCGCGCCTGCCTCCGGCGCAGCAGACCTGGACGGACTCGATTACCTGACCGGGGAATCCCTGCAAGCCATCAACCGGGCTGCCTGGGAAGGCGTCGCGCAAGCCCATACCGACGGCGCCGTACCTAACCTTACGGTCTGGCTGGATGAAATTTCTCCAGCCTGCCTTGGCGAGGCGATATACTTTTTCGAACACGCCGTATCCGTTTCCGGGTACTTGCTTGGCGTAAACCCGTTTGACCAGCCCGGCGTCGAGGCATACAAGAGAGAAATGTTCAAGCGGCTCGGCAAACCATAACGGTGCAGCGCCTGTGGAAAAACCGGGGGTTTACTCCCCCTTTTATCCCCATCTGGCGCACCGGAAAAAGACGCCGTGCATAAACAACCCCATTTCCACAAATTACGCGGCGACTACGCACATCCTCCGACGCGTGGATACGTTGAGGAGTCGCGTGGATAACATGTCTGTAGCGGCGAAACCTGTCCACGCCCATCGCCGGAAAAACCGGTAAACGCCGTGGGAGAACGTTTTCAACAATCTGGGGATAACTTGTGAGTAAACCCCTTGTCCACATATCCACAACCCCTACTACTACCACGTATTTTTATTAAAATAATATCAAGTAATAGTAAGCACGTGGAATAACCGGCCCATGTGTGGAAACGCAATGACCGGACGCCATTTCCGCAAACGCGGCGGACGGGGCCTTTCTGTGAGAGATACCTGTCGCGCCCCGCGAAATCTGGCCAAAATTTCGGGATGGACGTTATGTTTTGAGATTACGCGTGTCTTTGGGGGACAGTTTTTTCCGGGTCCGTCCAAACCGCTGCATTCTTGTGTCTACTCCCGAGAAATCGGTGCCCAAGCGCTGTCCGGCCTGCTGGGCGGCAGGCGCCCTCGCACTGGGTATCCTGCTTGCGCACAAAGGCCAGATTGGTCCCGCCGCATGGGGAAGTCTGCTGGCGAGTCTTGCAGGAGTTGCGGCGATTTTGCGCGCCGCGCCGCGCTTGCACAGGAAGACAACCGCGGTGCGTCCGTTGCTCATGGTCCTGGCCGGCCTGACGCTCACGATGTGTTTTGGAGGGCTTCGGTACGCCACCTTTTATGCGCTCCCTGAGGCACATCCGTTGTTCGACGCGCTTGCGCACGGAGAGGAAACCGTCTGGGAAGGGCGCATTCTCGACGATCCCGCAGGGGATTCGGGGTCGATCCGGTTCATGCTTCGACTGGACCGCAACGGAGATCGCTATCCGGTTGGTTTGCTGGCGTCCGGCCGCTCGGCTGCGCCGCCCGACCGGCGTCCAGGCCGTTGCGACAGGGTTCGTCTGCGCGGGCGCCTTACGGCGTTGCCTCAGGCCCGGAATCCCGGCGAATTCGATTATGGAAAGTATCTGTTTCGCAAGCGCATCTATGCGCGCCTGTACATCGCGGAAGGCAGCATGGAGCGAACAGGGCAAGATCGACAGAGCATAGGATGTCTGCTCGAACCCGCCCGTGCGTACGTACAAGCTCGCTTGACCCGTTTTTTGCCGGATCCCGATACGCAAGCCATTCTGCATGCCCTGCTTCTGGGGGATCGCAGACAACTCGATAGCGATACCCGGGACCGGTTCGCCCGCATGGGCCTTCTGCATCTGTTGGCCGTATCCGGGTTGCATGTGATGGTCGTTGGAATGATTTTGTATCACCTGTTGGGGCCTCTTCTGTATCGGCTGCGCCTGCGCTGGCGCACGGTAGATATCCTGCGAGTGACCTGTACGGTGGTTTTGCTTACCGGCTATATGTTGCTTACGGGATGCTCCGCCTCGGTTGTTCGCGCCGTGGTCATGGCGTCGCTGTTCCTGGCCGCCGTCTCGCTGCAACGCCCGTCCCAATCCCTGAATAGCCTCGGTGCCGCCGTGTGCGTCCTGCTGGCTGCCGCCCCTACCCATCTTTTCGAGGCGGGATTTCAACTTTCCGTGTCCGCCGTGGCGGGCATTCTTACCCTGACCCCTTTGCTCACGGCCTGGATTCCCGTTCCGCCGTCGCGTTTGGGGGCCTATGTGCATTCCGGGACCACGGTTACGTTGTCTGCAACCATCGGGACGTTGCCTGTAACGCTTTATCATTTCGGACAGGTTGGTTTAGGAGGTCTTGTGCTGAACCTTCCGGGCATTCCCCTGACTACAGGTGCACTCATCGCCGGAGTGGCCGCGGTCGTTTTCGGCAGCGTTGCGCCTGTTTTGGGAGAAATTCTGGGCGCGTCGTCCAGCGCATTGGCCTCGGCCCTGCTGCACGTATCCATGTTTGGGGATCGCTTCATGGGGTGGAGCGTGGTGCGGTGGAGCCTTGAACGTCCCCTCCCTATCCTTGTCCTCTCCCTGCTGGGCCTCTGTCTCGCTACGTGGCGTCGTCCCCGGATCCGTTGGCGTTGCATAGCCCTCGTGCTGATTCTTCTTGTTGGGGATGTGGCGCAGGGGGTTGCGCGCGGACGCTATCGCCCAAGCCTTGACGTCATTTACCTTGATGTCGGCCAGGGAGATGCGGCGTTGCTTCGCCTTCCCAACGGAGAGGGCGTGCTCATTGATGCAGGTCCTCGGTCTCCGTTCACAGGAAGCGATGCAGGGAGCCGATTCATCCTGCCCCAGTTGGCGCACCATGGCATAGCCAAATTGGCAGCGATCGTCATTACGCATCCCGACAGCGATCATATCGGGGGCGTTCCTTCCGTATTGCGCGCCGTGCCCGTGCGTCGCGTGTTCCGTTCGGGCTACCAACACTCCTCAGGGCTTTTCGAAGAAACCAATGCCGTGCTGGATAGCCTGCATATTCCGCAGCGCACGGTCCAGGCAGGAGATTCGCTGGCGCTGTCGCCCGGGGTGCGCATCTATGTGTTGTATCCGTTCGAGGAGGTTCCCGAAGAGGGCCCAAACGCCCATTCTGTGGTCTTGCTTGTCCGCTACGGAGCCTTTTCCTTTTTGTTTATGGGCGATGCTCCGCTCGAAGCCGAGTTGCGCATTACGCAACGATACCGGGAATTGCTGCAAAGCCATGTTCTGAAGGTGGGGCACCATGGCTCGAAAACCAGTTCCATTCCGGCGTTTCTCAACAGCGCGGCGGGGTCGCAGGAAGCGGTCCGCAACCCGTACGCCATTGTGAGCGTGGCGCAGCGAAACCGCTACGGACTCCCTGACGAGGAAATACTGGACCGCTTGAACGCCGCCGGCTTCGCAGTGGAATTGACCTCGCAATCGGGCGGCGTATGGTTTCGTACGGACGGGAGAACGCTTCAGCGCGTACCTTGGCGATAGGATGTGTCCGAAGACCCCTTCACTAAAAAGGCGAGAATGTTGTGAAAAGCAAGAACCTGCCGCCTCTTTATGAATATGCCTACTCTTTCGGCAACGTTTCGTCGCTGCCCCACCCGCGAGACCGTCTTTGACATAGCATAATGAAGAATCGCAGAGAGGCCAGGACCTGTGTGATGCAGGCGCTCTACGCAAGCGAGATGGCAGGCGCGGAAGACGCCAAGCACATTGTCGAGACGATCATTACGCCCAAATTGGGCAGCGACGCGACGACGATGGCGTTTGCCGAACGCCTTTTCTGGTGGGTCCAGCGACATATCGCTCGCCTTGACGGGATCATCGGGTCCCACTCGAAGAATTGGGATTTGTCCCGCATTGCGCTGATCGACCGCATTGCCCTGCGCATTGCGCTGGCCGAAATGCTGGCTTTTGACGATATCCCTCCGAAAGTGTCCATCAACGAGGCCATCGAAATCGTCAAGCGATTCAGCACGGCGGAAAGCGGGAAATTCGTCAACGGCATCCTGGACGCGGCCTTGTTCGATTTGCACCAGCAACGTCTCCTGACCAAGTCGGGCCGCGGGTTGATAGGCATGGACGCCCTGCGGAAGCGCAGCGCATCGGGTTCGTCATCAGGTTCGCCCTCGAGTTCTCCCTCGGGTTCGCCGTCAAAAAAACCGTCTCCCCAACGCTAAAAAACGCATGGCTTTACGCTGCGGCATCGCGGGCTTGCCCAATGTGGGCAAATCGTCGCTTTTCAATGTATTGAGCGGCGCAGGAGCGCGTTCAGAAAATTATCCGTTCTGCACGATCGAGCCGAACGTAGGCATGGCGCCCGTGCCCGACGAACGGCTTTATCGCCTTGCGGCGCTCTCCGGCTCCGCGAAGGCCACGCCCACGACGGTCGAATATGTGGATATCGCCGGCCTGGTCGAAGGCGCTTCGAAAGGCGAGGGGCTTGGCAACCGGTTTCTGTCGCACATTCGGGAAGTGGACGCCATCGTGCATGTGACGCGCTGCTTTGAGGATTCCGACGTGACGCATGTTTCCGGCTCGGTGGACCCGGCCCGCGATATAGCCACCGTAGACACGGAACTATTGCTGAAGGACCTGGAATCTCTGGAGCGCCGCATGGAGAAAATGGCGAAGCAGGCCAAGGGCGGGGATCGTACGTTGCGGGAAGAGCTGGCCTTCGTCGAGCGGGTGTATGCCCATGTGGGGGAGGGCAATTCGGCGCGTACGTTTCCCGTGCCGTCCGGGGAGGAAGCCCGCCTCGCGTCCCTCTTCCTTTTGTCGTCGAAGCCGGTGCTGTATGTGGCCAATGTGGCGGAGGCCGACCTGCCCGCCGGGGGGCCGCATGCGGACGTTGTGCGCCAGATCGCCGCTTCGGAGGGGTTCGCCTGCGTGGTCGTTTGCGCCGACATGGAAGCGCAACTGGCGGCGTTGCCGGACGAGGAGCGGGCGGACTGGCTTCAGGAACTGGGACTGGAAGCGCCGGGCATGGACCGCTTTGTGGCGGCCGGGTACGCCTTGCTGAATCTTATTACGTTTTTTACGACCGGGCCGAAGGAAACGCGGGCCTGGACGGTCAGGCAGGGCACGCGTGCGCCTGCGGCGGCAGGCGGTATTCATTCGGACTTCGAGCGGGGATTCATTCGCGCGGAAACGATCCGGTATGAGGACTTCATCCGGTGCGGTTCGGAAGCGGCGGCCCGGGACGCCGGCGTCATGCGCGCCGAAGGCAAGGAATATGTGGTGGCGGACGGCGACGTGATCCTGTTCCGGTTCAATGTGTAAAGGATGCACGGATCGAAGTGGACGTAATCAGTGCCTCCTGAATCCGGTCACGGCGTTCGCGCTGACCGCCGCCCTCATTCTTTCCGGCGAATTGTCTTGCGGGTTCCTATTTTCAGGATGTGCTGATCGAAGCGGATTTGATCAGGGGACCCTTTAGGATGCTCTGAGTACGTCCGCGAAGATCAGAGGCAGCGAGGCAGGGATCGCGTCCGTGACGTAGGCGCGTTCTTGCTGCTGCCGCTTCCCGCGTTCATGCGATTCAACCATGACATTGATTATGAAACCGCCCGCCCGTTGCTTCCCGCCCTGTTTTGCGACAGTCCCGCTCGTTTTCGCGGCGGCGCTGGCCGGCGTCCTGACGGGGTGCGGCGGACCATCCACGGAAGGCCCGTCCCCGTCCCTGTTTCCCGTGGAAACCCGCGCCGACAGCGTGGCCATAAACGTGTTCGAGGCGTACGGCGGCCCTGCGGCCTGGGCGGATTTGCGCTACCTGCGATTCGATTTCGCCACCAGGTCTTCGGCGGTTTCCGACGACTCGTCCGCCGCGCCTCCGGAGCGCACCGTGCACGGGCGGCATTTGTGGGACCGCATGACAGGCGATTACCGATTGGAAATGCCGGGCGGAGGCGATACGCTGTATGTGGCGCTGTTCAATACGCAGGCCCCCGACGCGGGAAACGTCTGGCTTTTCGGCGAACGCGTGGAGGCCGGGGAGGAAGCGGACCTGCTCGAACAGGCCTACCGCCGCTTCATCAACGATACGTATTGGCTGCTCATGCCGGTCAAATTGTTCGACGAGGGCGTCCGCAGGAGCTACCTTCCCGATTCTTCCTCGGCTGACGTAGATGTGCTGCACCTTTCGTTTGGAGATGTGGGCCTGACGCCGGGGGACCAGTATTGGATCTACGCAGACAAGGCAACCGGGCGAATCCGGCAATGGGCGTACCGCCTGGAGCGTCACCCCCCGGACCATGCGCCTCAACCCATCGCCTGGGCCCGCCACAAAACGTTCGAGACGCCTTCGGGCGCCCTCGTCGTTTCGGAGCAGAAGCCCGGCGACGGGTTTGTCCTGTTTACGGATCGCGTGGATATGCCTGCGGAAGCGCCCGAAGACGCCTTCTCCAATCCGCACCCTCTATTGTAACCGGCTAACCGGGTGGACTTTCGCTTGCTGATCGCCCGGCGCTACCTTGCAGGTCGCCGGCAGGTCTCCCTTATTTCGTTTATTACGGGCATCTCCGTGGCGGGCGTCGCGCTCGGGGTCGCGTCGCTTGTGGTGGTCCTTTCCGTGATGAACGGATTCTACTATATCGTCCGGGACCTGCTGGTTTCGCTGGATCCGCATGTCCGCATCGTGGGCGACGGGCGCGCCGGGGTCGCGAATCCCGACTCGCTGGCGGCGGTGGCGCTTGCGCTGCCGGGCGTCGAATCTGCCTCGCCCTATGTGGAAGGAAAAGCCCTCTTGTTGCCGGAACAAGGCGCCGAAGTGAACAAAGTGGTTGTGGTCCGGGGCGTGGAGCCGCAGGTCTATGCCGCCGTGAGCCGCGTGCCGGGCCAGACGAGCGACGGCGCCTTCGATCTGGCGCGCCGGAACGGGGCGCCCGGCCTTGTGGCGAGCGTTTCGCTGGCCTCCCGGCTGGCGTTCCTGTCGGCCCCGAATTCGCCGGCGGGCCGGGTGCTGTTGCTTTCTGCGTCGGATATCGAGGAGATGGCGACCGATTTTTCAGGGATTCTTGCGTCGCCCCCAACCCCGTTCGAGGTGCGCGGCCTCTTCGAAATGCAAGATATGTATGACGAAAGCCATGTTTTCGTCGCCACGAAGGAAGCCCAGCGCCTGTTTCGCACGGGCGATTTCGTCACCGGCGTCGAGCTCCGGCTTGCCGATCTGGAACAGGCCGACGCCGTCAAACATATGCTGACGGCCCGCCTCCCCGCATCGTTTGAGGTGATCACCTGGTATGACTTACGCAAATCGCTCTACGATGTCATGCGGCTCGAAAAATGGGCGGCGACCTTCGTGCTGGGCCTGATCATCGTGGTGGCCTCGTGCAATATCGTCGGGTCGCTCACCATGATTGTGATCGAAAAGCGCCGCGACGTGGGCGTATTGCGGGCCATGGGCGTTTCGCGCCGGGACATCCGCCGCATCTTTTTGCTGGAGGGCGTTCTCGTCGGCGTGACCGGCACCGCAGCGGGCCTGGCGATCGGGCTGGGGCTGGCCCTGTTGCAACAGCACTTCGGCCTGGTTCCGCTGGTCGGCGCCGAGTCGTTCCTGATCGATGCCTACCCGGTCTTTATTGAGCGTGCGGACCTGCTGACGGTAAGCGCCGCCGCCATCGGGCTTTGCGCAGCGGCGGGGCTGTACCCTGCGGCGCGCGCCGCCGCCATCGAACCGGCGAAGGCCGTGAATCCCGCGACATAACGTCCGCCCCTGTTCTTCCCCGCGCAAAAAAACGACCCGCCATGCCGCACGACCTCTTCGGATTCGACGATCTGCCTGCTCGCCCCGCTCGTCCGCGCACCTCGGGCCTGACCTTCGTGCTGGACAAGGGGCTCTCTGTTCGTCAGGCGGAAGACCTGCTGCAAACCAGCGCCGACTACGTGGACGGCGTCAAGCTGGGATGGGGCACGGCCGTGGTCACGCCGCGTCTCGAAGAAAAATTGGCGGCGTACCGCTCGGCCCACATGCCGGTTTGTTTTGGCGGCACCCTCTTTGAAACGTTTTGCTTGCGCGGGCGCCTGGACGAGTACCGCGCCGCGCTTCGGTCCCTGCGCGTGGAATATGTCGAGATTTCCGACGGAACCATTTCGCTCCCGCACGAAGAAAAGCTCGCACACATTCGTTCCTTTGCGGAAGATTTCCGCGTCCTGAGCGAGGTCGGTTCGAAAGATCCGTCCGTTGTCCTTGCGCCGGACACCTGGGTCCGAATGATCCAGGCGGAACGGGATGCGGGCAGCTGGAAGGTTATTTGCGAAGCGCGGGAGAGCGGGTCGGCAGGCGTTTTCGATGCTTCTGGCCAGGCGCGCACGTCGGTTATGGACGAAATTGTCCGCCACATCGACCCCCGGCATCTGATTTTCGAGGCGCCCCGAAAGGCGCAACAGGCCTGGTTCATTCGAAAGTTCGGCGCCAACGTGAACCTGGGCAATATTCCCCCGGACGAAGTCATCCCTCTTGAGACGTTGCGCACAGGGCTTCGGGGCGACACGTTGCTTTCGTTTTTCGAGGCGCCCGCTCCAGACGCCTGAAGGGAAACAATGCATTGGCGGTCGCGTATATAATTGGCTAAATGAGAAGCGACGTGCCGGTTTTTCGCAAGACGGACATGCCCTGTTTGCGAAACGGTTTTCTGCGCCGTATCTTGTACGGCTTCGCTGCAGAGCCCCTTGCTTGCGGACCCGTATCGATACGTGCGCACGACGCCTTGACGCACCCGGTACGGCGCCCACAACGCCCATGGGGAGTTAAAAAACGCGGGAGTTAAGAAACGCGGGAGTTAAAAAACGTGGGATTTGAAAAACCTGGGATTTCAGAAACTTGAAACATGGCGCGAAAAGACGACATCACGGGACGCGGTCCCAGGACGGGAAACCACGTTTCCCACGCTCACAACAAAGTGAAGCGTCGTTTTCTGCTTAATCTTCAGAAGAAGCGGTTTTACATTCCGGAAGAAGATCGCTACGTCACCCTGAAGGTGTCCGCAAAGACGCTGAAAACGATTAACAAAAAGGGCGTTCAGGCCGTGCTTCGGGAGGCGCGCCGGCAAGGCGTACGCATCTGACGGTTCGCAGCAGGTCCATGGCGCCGCGGCAAGGCGCGCGCCGGAACCCGTAATCCAGAGTAACATCATGGCCAAAGCAAAAGGAGTTCGGATTCAGGTGACGCTTCAGTGCACGGAAGCCCCGGGCACGTCGCGGTACTCCACGACGAAGAACCGCCGCAATACGGATCAGCGCCTGGAACTCAGGAAGTATAATCCGACATTGCGCAAGCACACGCTGCACAGAGAAATCAAATAACGGTCGGCGGGTCCCTGGCCCGCAATTCCGCAAAAACGTCGTTAGATCGCCATGGCGAAAACACAGACATTCGGCGACAAGGTGCGCAAGACGCGCGGCGCCGCCAAACAGATGGCAAAAATCGTCGCTGCCGAAAAGAAGGCGAACGGGCACTACAGTTTCAGGGCCCGCATGGTGTCCGCCGAGGCGGTTCAGGACGCCCTGAACGCGGCGAAAAAGGCGAACTGAACGCGGCGAACTTTTGTGGCGCAGCGGCATCCGTTTCGCCCGCCGCAAAAAAGGCGTCGCAGGATGCGCCCTTGTTCGCAACATCGAGGCGTGGCGCAGTCCGGTAGCGCATCTGCTTTGGGAGCAGAGGGTCGTCGGTTCAAATCCGGCCGCCTCGACACATACCGATTCCGGTCGCAGTATGGACGAGGCGCAACGTCGCCGCCCGGTTGCCGCCCGCGCCCCGCAGTCGCTCGTATGCGCCCCATATTCGCTCCATACTCGCCCCTTGCGCCCGTAGCTCAACCGGACAGAGCGGCGGACTTCTAATCCGCAGGTTGCAGGTTCGAGTCCTGCCGGGCGTGCTACGGCGCGGCAGCGACGAGCGGGCAAGGCGGTCCTTTTGCAGGGATCAAGAAGCCCGTCGGAATCGTAGGGTACGCCATCCTACGCCATAATAGGCGCACAAAATCGGTGCACAGAATCAGTGCGCGCATAATCGGGACAAGATCGAAACACACGATCAAAACAATCAGGTGACGTGGCCGAGTGGTTAGGCAAAGGTCTGCAAAACCTTGTACGGCGGTTCGAGTCCGCCCGTCACCTCACCGTCACCTCACAATGATCTCACGGCCATATAAGGATGCACTGATCAAATCCACTTCGATCAGCGCTTTACGTACGCGAGTAGCGTTTGCAATGATTCTATCGTTAAAATCATCGGAAAGCACGGTGCTTGGCGTCGTCGGTGTCGTGAAGCGCCCTTCGGGAGGCATCGAGGAGCGCGCTGGCTGCGTCATTCCTCATTATGCGGGGCCACCACACTACCTGCTTCGTCATTCCTTGCCAGCCCACCCCTCGCTGCCTCTGATCTTCGCGGACTTAATCAGAGCATCCTTAACAAGCGTAGGCCTCCCCGCGTCTGTCGTCCGTCTGTCTTCCTGAAAAAACCATGCCCGCCTCGCTTCGCACCCCGGTCCTCTTGTTTGCGCTTGCCGCCATGGCGGGCTGCGTCTCCCACGAAGAGGAGGAAATCTACACCCGCCCCGCCCCCGAACCCATCGGGATGGTGATCCGACTGGACGACCGCATGGACGCGCTCGTCCCCGAGGACGCCGTCATCGAAAAACTGGCCGAGGGGTTCGAGTGGTCGGAAGGCCCGGTCTGGGTTCCCGACGAGGGAGGGTATCTGCTTTTCTCCGACATTCCGGTGAACACCATCTACCGGTGGGACGAAAAAAGCGGACTTTCTCCCTGGTTGCGGCCTGCAGGCTACGCGGGCAGCGATCCGCCGGGCGCCGAGCTGGGCACGAACGGTCTCGCCCTGGATGCGGCAGGCCAACTGGCGATGTGCGACCATGGCAACCGGCAGGTCGCCCGCCTCGACGCCGCGAACTTCACCCGCGAAACCATCGCCGACGCCTACGAAGGCAAGCGCCTCAACAGCCCCAACGATCTCGTTTTTCATTCCAGCGGGGATCTGTATTTCACCGATCCGCCCTACGGCCTGACGGGTCTCAACGACAGCGCGGACAAGGAGCTGCCCTTTAACGGGGTGTATCGCGTCGATGCGAGCGGCGTCGTGTCCTTGCTTACGGACGAGCTCTCTTTTCCGAACGGGATTGCCTTTTCGCCGGACGAAAAAACCCTGTATGTCGCCAATTCCGGGGGAGACGATCCGGTTATTCGCGCCTACGATGTGCAGGAGGACGGAACGCTCGCTAACAGCCGCGTTTTTTTCGACGGCAGCGCCCTGGTCGCCGACGGGGCGGTGGGCGCCTTCGACGGCATGGCGGTCGATACGGCGGGGAACCTGTTTGCTACGGGGCCGGGCGGCGTACTGGCGCTGACGCCCGAAGGGGAGCATCTCGGCACCATTTCCACAGGAGAGCGGATCGCCAACTGCGCGTTCGGGGACGACGGGTCCACGCTGTACCTTACGTCGGACATGTTTCTTGCCCGCATTCGCCTCCACGCACAGGGACTGGGCTTCTGAGGTTTTTCCGCGTCGCCGCGCTGCGTCTTCCCGGGAAATCAGGCATTCCCCAGGCGCTGGATTGCCGTTCAGCAGTCCGGTGGAAACAAGCGCGTCCGGCGCGCATCAAGCAATCAGGCAATCGGCATTCCCCAAGCGCTGGACTCCCGACCTTGCGCGCAGGCCGCGTCAGAAGGGCGCAGGCGAGTCGCTGGCCCCGTTGTCTTCCGGATACCCCTGATAATATGTCGAGAGGTTTTCGAAGCGCGCATACTGCTGGACGAACGACAACTTCACCGAACCGATTGGCCCGTTGCGCTGCTTTCCGATAATGATTTCGGCAAGGCCTTCCTGGGAGTTACCATCTGTATCTGTTGGAAGGTCGACCCGCTCGGGACGATAGATAAAGCACACCACATCGGCGTCCTGCTCGATGGCTCCGCTTTCCCGCAAATCCGAAAGCTGAGGCCGCTTATCGCTCCGGTTTTCCACGGCGCGGCTCAGCTGGGACAGGGCGACAACAGGTACGTTCAGCTCCTTCGCCAGCGCTTTCATGGACCGGCTGATGTTTGAAATTTCCTGTTCCCGGTTCGAGTAGCGCTGCGTTCCGGACACATGCATCAGTTGCAGGTAGTCTACGATCACCAGCCCGATATCGTGTTCGGCCTTGAGGCGGCGGCACTTGGCGCGGAGCTCCAGGGCAGACAGCCCCGGCGTATCGTCGATGAAAATGGAGGCGTTGGCCAGTATTGCGGCGGCTTTGGATATTTTTTTCCAGTCGTCTAACCCCATGCTGCCCGTGCGAGCCGCCTGGGAATCGACGCGCGCTTCCGACGTAAGCAGGCGCAGCGCCAACTGCTCCGCACTCATTTCCAGCGAAAAAATGGCCACGCCCGCCGGGTAGTGCTTGTCCAAAGCCGCATTGCGGGCGCAGTTCAGGGCAAACGCCGTTTTGCCCATGGACGGGCGGGCGGCGACGATGATCAGGTCCGAGCGTTGCCAGCCGCTCGTTTTTTTGTCCAGGGACGAAAAACCGCTGGGCACGCCGGTCACGCCTCCTTTTCGCTCGTTGATGGCCTCCAGGTGCTTGAGCGTGGTTTTTATTACGTTCGAGACCTTCTCGGCGGGCCGCCGCACCCCCGCATTCGAAATCTGGAAAATGTCTGTTTCCGCCTTGTCGAGCAATTCGAATGTATCCGCCGCGGGGTCGTACGCGTCCCGGGTAAGTTGCGTCGTCGTTTCGATCAGTTGCCTCAGGAGAGACTTCTCGGCAATGATGCGGGCATGGTATTCGACATTCGCAACGGCGCTCATATGCGCCGAGAGTTCGTTCAGGTAATTTGCTCCGCCTACCTTGTCGAGTTCCTTGCGCCGCCGCAATTCTTCGGTCAAGGTGATTAAATCGACCGGAACGCCACGCCGAAAGAGTTCCGAGAACGCAGCGAATATGGTCTGGTGCCGTCTGTCGTAAAAACTGTTTTCGTCGGAAAGAATCTCAAGGCTTTTCGGCAGCGCGTCCTGTTCCAGAAGAATCGCGCCCAGGATGGCCTGCTCGATGTCTACGGCTTGCGGCGGCACGCGCCCGCCCGCGTGCGCATCCAGCCCTCGGGGGCGGTCCGGTTCCGGGGGGGTATCCGGCATGGGCGGAGGATATAGTTCCTGTTCAGGCATATCGGGTGCGTATACGGCGCGGAAACGGCGGTCAGGCTGCGTTGTCCGTCAACTGGTCGTAGCGTTTGCGAAGCATCTGTACATCTTCCCAGGCGGCTCGTTTCCATCCGGGATTGCGCAGCAGCGCCGCCGGATGATAGGTCACCAGCAGGGGAAGGCCATGAAAATCATGAAATGTTTGCCGCATGGCTCCCAGCGAACCCTGCCGGTCCAGCAACGTGGATGCGGCGACCTTGCCGAGGCACAGGAGCAGTTTGGGCCGAATAAGCGCCATTTGTTTATACAGAATCGGGGCATGCGCCTGGACTTCTTCGGCACGCGGGTTCCGGTTGTTCGGCGGGCGGCTTTTAAGAATGTTTGCTATGTAGACCTCCTGGCGTTCGAAGTCGATGGCCTTCAGAATCTTGTTCAGCAATTGTCCTGCCCTGCCCACGAAAGGTTCTCCCTGGGCGTCTTCGTCCGCCCCCGGGGCTTCTCCGATCACCATCAGGTCCGCCGACGGATTCCCGACGCCGAACACCGGATTCGTGCGGTTTATGTCGAGGGGGATCAGCGTCGTGTTGCGTACGAAGGCTTCTACGTCGTCCAGCGCAGTCATTTCCTGCAAGGGAGAGTCTGCCGGAATCAGTGCATGAATGCGCGCATAGGGCGACGGGTTGTCTCTGCGGCGCGGCCCGTCCCCGCTCCCCTCTCCAGACAAGCCGTCGTTCGTATTTTCGGCTGGGGCGCCCCCGCCCCCCTCTCCAGACAAACTGTCGTTCGTATTTTCGGCTGGGGCGCTCTCGCCCCCCTTTCCAGACAAACTGTCGTTCGTGTTTTCGGCCGGCTGGCCCCCGCCCCCTTCTCCAGACAAGCCGTCGTTCGTATTTTCGGCTGGCCCGCCCCTGTCCCCCTTTCCAGACAAACCGTCGTTCGTGTTTTCGGGCGGGGCGGCCTTGTGGACGGCGGGCCGGGCAGCAGGTTGCCGGGTCGTTTCCAGCGGGACAGGCTCGCCCGTTGGCGCGGCCTGCGCTGCTTGCTCGACGGCATGGGGGATCGGCACAAGCGGCCCGCCGAGCCGCTGTTCGTGCTCAAGGATGGTTTTCAGTTCGCGAAGCAGGGACATTGCCGGGAAAAGGTCATGTGTCGTCGTCTGGTCGGGAGGGGTTCCAGCGCCGGTTTTGCCGCCTCGTTACGCCGCCGTCCGGTCTTGCGACGTAATGCGATTCAGGATGATTTCGGCGGTTTCCTGCTTGCTCAGCATGGGCAGCGTTTCCTCGTGGCCCGTGCGGCTCAGCAAGGTGATTCGGTTTGTTTCCGCCTCGAACCCCGATCCCTCGGCAAGCATGTTGAGTACGATCCAGTCGATGTTCTTGTCCCGGAGCTTTTTGCGCGCGTTTTCCAGACCATCGTTGGTTTCGAGGGCAAATCCTACGAGGAGTTGCCCCTCCGCTCGTTGTTCCTGGGCCCGTTGTTCTTGCAACGCATACAGAATATCCGTTGTGCGCCGCAAACGCAACGCCATCGGGCCGTTTCGCTTTTTTATTTTTTGCGCGGCGCGTTCTTCCGGCGCGTAATCCGCCACCGCCGCCGCCATGATCACAATGTCGGCCGTGCGATGCGCCAGGACCGTATCGTGCATTTCTTCGGCGCTTTCCACGTCGATGCGCTGCACATGGGCAGGCGCGTCCAGGTGCGACGGACCACAAACCAGCGTCACCTGGGCGCCGCGCCGGGAGGCCGCCTCCGCCAGCGCAAAGCCCATTTTGCCCGAGGACGGGTTGCTGAGGAAGCGGACCGGGTCTACATATTCCCGGGTAGGCCCCGCGGTTACGAGCACATGCTTGTTTTTCAGCAGGCCGTTTTCCGGGCGGGGATGCGTCAGGAGGCGGTCCGGGGCCGTTGCAAGCGCTTCGCGGATGTGTTGCACGATTTCTTCCGGTTCCGGCAAGCGGCCTTGCCCCGTCAAGCCGCTTGCGAGCGGGCCATAGGCGGTCGGCGCCACGAAATAGCCATAGGACCGAAGCGTGTCCAGGTTCCGCTGCGTGGCCGGATGCACCAGCATATCTTCGTCCATGGCCGGGCAGACGAGTATCGGACACCGGGCGGCCAGCGCGGTGGCGGTGAGCATATTATCGCAGAATCCCCCCGCCAGCTTGGCCAGCGTGTGCGCTGTCGCCGGGGCCACGACCAGCAGGTCGGCCCAGCGCCCAAGCGTAATGTGCCGGGTCCAGGCCCCGTCCTCTGCGTCGGGAAACAGATCTGTAAGGACCGGATGCTCCGAAACGGTCCCCAGCGTCAGGGGCGTGATGAAACGTGCGGCGTCCGGCGTCATCAGGACCTGTACGTCGGCGCCGGCTTTCTTGAGGAGCCGCACCAGTTCGACAGATTTGTACGCCGCGATGCCCCCGGTTACGCCGAGCAGGATATGCCGCCCGCGCAGTTCGGCATATGGCTGGCTGGGCGTCATGCGTTTACCGAAAGGCCCGGAATGAGGGGCGCCGCGCAGGCGTTCGCTCAACCCGGAAAGGCTTCTGACACGTCTTCTTTTTCGGGATGACGGAAGTAAATCTCGCCTTTTTCGAGTTCGGCGATCGCGACCTCGGCGGGCTTGGGCCGTTTTTCGTATTCCAGCGATATGCGGGCCTGTTCTTCCTGCATCCGGATATTTTCCATATCGGACGTAAAGCCTTCGTAGTACGCCAGTTTTTCGTCCAGATCCGCCTTTTGCCGGGCGGCTACTTGCCGAGCGCGCTTCGAAAGCACCACGACGGTTTCATACACATTGTCGCTCTGCGCCGTGAGGTTTTCAATATCAATGGTTTTCATCGCCATGGGTCAGGCTCCTGTCTGCATGTTCATGTCTGCGCGTTAAATTCCGTACGTCAACGTTTGATAAACCGTCGCACTACGCGCAAGGTTTCCTTGACGGCGCGTTCGATATCGTCGTTTTCGATCACCTTGTCGGCCTGCCGAACGGCGGCTTCCAACTCCTTGCGCGCCCGCTCCAGTCGAATGCGAATGGTTTCTTCGTTTTCCGTGGCGCGGTCCTTCAGGCGCCGCTCAAGTTCCCGCAGGGACGGGGGCCGGATAAAGATGATCAGCGCATTCTCCCCATAGATTTTCTTGATTCGGAAGGCGCCTTCAATGTCGATATCCAGCAAAATGGGCTGTTCGGCGCTGGAGCCTTCCAGTTCGGATCGCAGGGTTCCGTACAGGCGCCCGGGATACACCTCTTCGTGCTCAAGCATCTCGCCGGAGTGGATGAGCGCCTGAAACTCCTGATGCGAGATGAAGCGGTAATGCGTGCCGTCCTCTTCGTCGGGGCGGCGGGGTCGCGTGGTGGCCGATACCGAGAAACGAAACCCCGGTATTTTGGCCATGATCTGGTTGGCGATGGTCGTTTTTCCAGAACCGCTTGGCGCGGTGAGCACCACGAGGCATGGGGATTGGTCGGGGTTGTTCATTCCACCGTGACGTGCTGAGCGAAGTGTTGATCAGGGTATCTCAAGGGAGGCGCAGAGGGTTTATGGGCAATGGATGCGATCCGGCGAGGTTCAGCCGGGGAAACAGGGCGGAGAGGGTGGGATTCGAACCCACGGTACCGCGTGAACGGTACACTCGCTTTCCAGGCGAGCCCCTTCGGCCGCTCGGGCACCTCTCCAGGGCATGGCGAACGCGTGCGTTGTTGGGTCCCGGCGTTCGTTTCGGGATGCGAGGCCGGGTTATACCTCCATGATTTCTTCTTCCTTGCGGGTGGTCAGCGAATCCACGGCGCTTGTAAAACGGTCCGTGAGCTTCTGAAGTTGCTCGCCTCCTTCGAACTGCATGTCTTCCGGAACATGCTCCGCTTCGCCCGTTTTGCGCATTTTGTCCTTGGTGTCGCGGCGAATGTTGCGAATCCCGATCTTGGCTTCCTCCCCGCGGCTTTTCGCCGCCTTGACAAGGTCTCGCCGCCGTTCTTCCGATAGCGGCGGGACCGGGATGCGAATCATCGCGCCGTCGTTCGACGGATTAAACCCCATGTTCGACGCCATAATGCTTTTTTCGATGGCTTCGAGTGCATTGCGATCCCACGGCTGCACGGTGAGCAGGTCGGGCTGCGGCGCGCCGATCGTTGCAATCTGGTTGAGCGGCGTTTGCGCGCCGTAGTAGTCCACCCGGAGGTTTTCGATCATGGTCGGCATGGCGCGTCCCGCCCGGATGGTATGCAGTTCGCCCTGCAACCATTCGAGGGTTTTCTCCATGTGTTCTTCGGCCTCTTTCAGAATGCCCTTAAGATGCTCGTTGATCATGGCTCGGCCTTTGTGAAGGAGCGTGTTTTTGTTTCTGGATGCTCCTGTGCGCGCTCAGGAGCCGTCCCGGACGTTTCATTCCAGTGGACGACCGTACCGATACGCCCCCCGGACACAATATGGTTCAGATTGCCCGGTTTGTTCATGTTGAACACCAGAATCGGCAATCCTGATTCCCGGCAAAGGGTAAAGGCGGTAATATCCATGACGCGCAAGTCCCGGCGAATCACCTCGTCGCCCGCGATTTCGTTATACATTTTTGCATTCGGATCGGTCTCGGGGTCCGCCGAAAAAATGCCCTCGACCCGGGTCCCTTTCAGGAGCGCGTCCGCTTCGATTTCCAGCGCCCGCAACGCCGCCGCCGTGTCGGTGGTAAAGTACGGATTGCCCGTCCCGGCCCCGAAAATGACCACGCGACCCTTTTCCAGATGCCGGATCGCGCGGCGCCGGATGAACGGTTCGGCGATTTCCTCCATTTTTATGCTGGATTGCAGCCGGGTCTGGAGGCCCGCCTGCTCCAGGGCGTCTTGCAACGCCATGGCGTTGATCATCGTGGCCAGCATGCCCATATAATCTGCGTGCGCACGGGTCATGCCGGCGTGGGTGGTGCGCACGCCGCGAAAAATATTGCCGCCGCCGATAACGATCGCCATCTCGACCCCGCGTTCCATGACGGCTCCGATTTCGCGCGCATACCCGGCAAGCACCTCGGGATCGATGCCGTAGGACCGGTCGCCCAGCAACGCTTCCCCGCTAAGTTTTAGCAGGATACGCTTGTATCCGCTCCTGTGCGTGTCGCTTGCCATGATTTCAGGGGTCGGGTCAGGAGATCATTCTCCCAGCGCAAACCGGACGAACTGGCGCACGCCGGCTTCCGCGCGTTGCAGCATGGCTTTTACGCTCATGGAGGAATCTTTGACGAACGGCTGTTCTACCAGCACATGATCCTTGAAGTACCGCTCCAGCTTGCCCTGGGCGATCCGGTCGATAATGTGATCCGGCTTGCCTTCGTTGCGGGCGGATTCCCGTGCAATCTCCAGCTCTTTCTCCTGTACGCTTTCGGGAACCTCGTCTTTCGTGGTGGCGATCGGATTCATGGCGGCCACTTGCATGGCGACGTCGGTTCCGGCGTTTTCCACCTGTCCATTTCCGTACATCTCCACCAGGACGCCAAGGCGGGACCCTGGATGAATGTAGGAAACGATGCGCCCGTCCGCGCTTTCGAGGAAAGCCACGCGGCGCACTGCGATTTTTTCGCCGATTTTGCCGGTGGCCTCTGTCAGCGCGTCCTCCACGGTCTGCCCTGCGGCGAACTCGACGCGCAACAACGTGTCCGTGCTGGCGAGCGCCTGGTCCAACGCAACCCGGACCAGCGCATCGGCCAGGCGGCCAAAGTCCTCGTTGCGCGCAACGAAGTCGGTTTCGCAGTTCAATTCCAGAAGCGCGCCCTGTTTTCCGTCGCTGGAAAGCGCCGCCGCCACGAGTCCCTCGTTGGCTTCCCGCGCGGCGCGTTTTTCCGCGACCTTCTGGCCTTTTTTGCGCAGAATGTCTACCGCGGCCTCCAGGTCGCCGTTTGCCTCCTGGAGCGCTTTTTTGCAGTCCATCATGCCGACGCCCGTAATCTTACGGAGTTTTTTGACGTCGGCTGCCGTTATCTTCATGGTTTTTATAGGTATTGCAGGCAGAATTCCCTCAAGGCGACGATCCGCGCAACGATCTGCGCCGGATCGCCGATTCGTCAGGATTTCCGCGTCTGGTCCTGGTGGGCTTCTTTGGTTTCTTTGGAGCGCTTGCCTTCGCTCACCGCATGGGCGATGACGGAAGTAACAAGCCGGATCGACTTGAGTGCGTCGTCGTTGGCCGGGATCGGATAATCCACCATGTCGGGGTTGCAGTTCGTATCGATCATGGCGATGATCGGTATGCCGAGCTTGCGCGCTTCCTTGACGGCGATGTGCTCCCGGTTGATGTCCACGATGAACGCGGCGCCGGGCAAGCCCGGCATGGCGGCAATGCCGCTCAGCACTTTCACAAGCTTTTCGTGCTCGCGGGTGCGCATCAGGCGTTCCTTCTTCTTGAGCGTCTGAAACTCTTCGCTATCTTCGAACTGGGCCAGTCTGTCCATGCGCTGGATGCTTCCGCGAATGGTCTGGAAATTCGTCAGCGTACCGCCCAGCCAGCGTTCGACCACGTACGGGGAGTCGCACGATTTCGCATAATCGCGGACGGCTTCTCGCGCCTGTTTTTTCGTGGCCACGAACAGAATCGATTTGCCCAGCCGCGCAAACCGGGCCGCCGCTTTCGCCGCGGCGTTCAGCAGCGCCTGCGTTTGCATCAGGTCGATAATGTGGATGTTGTTCCGCTGCATGAAGATGTACTTCTTCATCTTCGGATTCCAGCGGGACGTAAGGTGCCCGAAGTGGGCGCCTACCTTGAGAAGTTGTTCAATGCTGACCGGGCCTCCGTCGGGCGCTGTTTCGAGCGCGGGAGGGGTCGCTGCGGGTGTCGTTTCGCTCATGAAAAGGGCGTAATTCGCCGGGTTTGTTCCGCTACCGCCGTCTCGCATGAAACAGGACCGGCTTCCCGGCCACCCTGTTGCATGTCAGGCGGTATGTGTGATTAAAGGGTCGGTGTCCGCCGCAGGCGTTACCGCTTGCTGAACTGGAACCGCTTGCGCGCCTTCGGACGGCCGTACTTCTTGCGTTCCACCATGCGGTCGTCCCGCGTAAGCAAGCCTGCGTCGCGCAGCGGCTTTTTGAATTCTTCGTCAAAATCGACCAGCGCCCGGGCGATGCCGAGGCGAATCGCTTCGACCTGTCCGGTCAAGCCTCCGCCTTTTGCATTGACCAGGACGTCGAATTGTCCGGTGGTGCCGGTCGCTTCAAAGGGCTGGAAGATGATTTTGCGTCGCCAGTCGAGCGGGAAATACTCTTCGTGGGGACGACGGTTGATCGTCACCTGGCCGTTTCCGGCGCGCAGATACACGCGCGCGGTGGATGTTTTCCGTCGGCCGACGGCGTTATACTGAACGGGTCCTGCCATGAAATAAGGTTCGTCGTGTTCGCTGTGTACAGGGGATACGGAAAGTGCCCTCCGGAGCGCCGTTCTTAAAAAAGTAAGGCGGACCTTCAGGCGCATTAAGTTTTTTAGGCGTCCGGTGCTTCAAGGGATTTTTCCTCGAGGAAACAGGCCCTGAAACAGGACATTTCGCGTTCGGGATCCGGGTTACAGGGTGAGTTCCTGGGGTTGTTGTGCGGCGTGCGGGTGCTCCGGACCGGCATACACCTTAAGTTTTTTAAGCATCTGGCGACCAAGAGGGCCTTTTGGCATCATTCCGCGGACCGCATTGCGCACAATGAACTCCGGTTTGGAGGCGCGCATTTCTGCGGGCGTCGTGAATCGTTCGCCGCCTGGATACCCCGTGTGACGGAAGTACTCCTTCGCCGTTTCCTTGTTGCCGGTCAGGCGGACTTTGTCCGCATTTACGACAATCACGAAGTCGCCTGCGTCGAGGTGGGGCGTGAATCGCGGGGTATGCTTTCCGCGCAGCACGGCGGCGATGCGCGACGCAAGCCGCCCGACGATCTGGTCCCGGGCGTCCACGATATACCAGGTACGCTCGATGTCGTTCGGGCGCGCCGAATAAGTTTTGAAAGTGTTCGCATTCATGACTAAATTTATTTAACTTACCTGACAACGCAGCACATCCTTCGCTATGCCTGATGCTCTCGCGCAGGTACCGATCAAGGCGGTTTCCCGGCGCCGGGCCATTCCGTTGGAATGTTCGGGCGCCCCTGAAGACGAAGACGTTCGTTACGAACCACCGTAGCCAAGTAATATACGGCTTTTGGAGTCATACGTCAAGTTTTTCGTTTCAGGCACTGGCCGTCTTCCTGCGTAGTGGCCTTGTCGCGCCCGGGGCTGGCCCGTACGCTTTGCCTGGTTCATCTGTTCGGTTTCCCACCCTTTGTCCTGTTTCACACGCTATCCAGAACGCAATTGATGTCGTACACATCCTTTGACTCGCTGGACGAACTGGCGGCAACCCTGCCGTTTCGTCTTGATGACACGCCTGCTGTAAACGCAGCATACATACGTTGGCACGCCACGCAAGATCTCAAGGAGCGCAGCGTGGTCCAATTGTGGACGTACTGCTTTATCCGAAGATATTTTCTTGTGAAATTCATTCAGGATTCGTCCTGGAGCGCTACAGACCTCGATGTGCTTGTCGATATAGCGTTCCGCAAAACGGAAATGCGGGAGTCCCAGGTCAGGGAGCCGGATCGCTACGCCAGCTGGGTCAGCGTAGTGTGCAAGAACACGTTTCGCAACTACCTTCGCTCAAAGCAGAAGCAGAAGCAGGTTGCTATCGACCGCGAGCAGGCCGGGATTTCTGTGTCCGAATTGCCGAACCGATACCGTGAACACGGCGCGCAGGAACTGATGCTGGTGGCCGCCATCGACCGGCTTCCTCCGCATCTTCGCGCGTGCGTACGGCTTCGTTTTCTGGGCGGATTGTCGTACGCGGAAATTGCACGGCGCACGGAACGCCCGCTTCCGACCATTCGCGCCTTCGTGTACAGGGCGGTCAAACGGATGCGCAAAGACGATGATTTGCTGACGAAGCTGGAGTAACGCGCCGGTCAATGGTTCAGCATGACCGGCATGATGAGCATCAGCACATCTTCCCCGTCGCGCTGATTATGCGGAGTGACCACGCCTGCGCGATTTGGAGAACTGAACGCGATAACGATTTCGTCCGCGTCGATGTGCCCCAGGACCTCGTTCAGGTAGGTGGCGTTGAATCCGATGGCCATGTCCTCGCCGTCGTATTCACAGGGGACGGTCTCGCGCGCTTCGCTGGATCGCTCGATATCCTGCGCCTGGATTTCAATGTGTTGCGAATGGAGATTCAGGCGGATCTGAGGCGTCAGGTTGGACGAATACAGGCTGACGCGCTTTACGGCGGCGAGCAACGCATTCCGTTCCACGAGAATCTGCTTGTCGTTGTCCTGGGGAATGACGGCTTCGTAGTTGGGATACGCCTCGGCGATAAGCCGCACCAGGATGCGCGTTTCGCCCGCGACGAAGGCCGCATGGCCCGCATCCACCAGGATGGTGCAATTTTCTCCAGACAGGATCTTGTTGGCCAGCGAGAGCGCTTTTTCCGGAACGACGAAATTCACGTCTTCTTCCGAGAGCATGGCGTCCATTTGCATGCGGACAAGGCGATGCCCGTCCGTCGCCACGGCGCGCCCCGGCTCCGGTCCAATCTGAAAATACACGCCCATCATGGCGGGGCGCAGCGCATCCTTGCTGACCGCGAAGCTGGTCTTGTCGATCGCCCGTCGGATCAGGTCGCCGGACGTATCTATGCGGTGTTCCGGGTCCAGGTCGGGGAGGGACGGATAATCCCCTCCGTCGTGTCCAGACATTTTGTATTCGCCCCCGTCGGTTTTGAGCACGATGTGAAATTCATCGTTTGCCTCGAAAGAGATCGGCACTTCGGGCAGCGCGCGCAACGTGTCCAGGAAGCGCTTGGCCGGCACGGCGATGCGGCGGGCCTGCTCTCCTTCGAACTGCACTTCGACCTGCTGCACGATGGAGACCTCCAGGTCTGTTGCGCTCAGGCGGAGGCCCGTCTCGTCAATCTGTTCGAAAAGGATGCACTCCAGAATGGGCAGGGTGCTTTTTGAGGGGACGGCTCCTCCGGTGGTGGTCAGCGCCTTGAGGAGGGCGGAGCTGGAAGCAGAAAATTTCATGGCGTTACTATGGTCGATATGCTCAGGTGGCACAGGTGTGGCGACGGATGACGGTACGACGTAGGGAAACAAAAAGCCCCTGCCTCCCAAGATAACAATACCGCACGGAAAGAATGTGATAGATCAAGCGCGTTATAGATACCCGGTCTCGATTTCCCTGTGGATTCGTTTCAGCGTTTCCCGGAAGTTCGGATCTGTTTCCATCAGGTTTTCGACGCACCGGCAGGCATGAAGCACGGTCGAATGGTCCTTGCCGCCGAAATACCGGCCTATCGTGGCGAGGGAATGCCCGGTCATTTTTTTGCTGAAGTACATCCCCACATGGCGCGCCTGCACGATTTCCCGCTTGCGTTCCCGGCCCAGCACCAGGTCTTCGGCGACGCCGAAATATGTACAGGCGGCGCGGCGGATATTTTCCACCGTCGGCGTTGCATGCGTGTCGTCGGGCAATTCGCCCAGCGCCTCCCGGATGAGCGGCATATCTATTTCGCGTCGGTGCAATGTGGCGTGCGCGAGGAGTTGTATGAGGGCGCTTTCCAGCTCGCGTACATTCTTCTTGATATGCTGCGCCACGAATTCGATGAATTCATACGGGATGGCGATGCCCTGGTCGTTGGCCTTGCGGTTCAGAATAGCGATCCGGGTTTCCAGCTCGGGCTGCTGCAGGTCCGCCACGAGCCCGCCCTGAAACCGCGAAAGCAACCGGTCCGCCACGCCGGGAATGTCCTGCGGCGCGCGGTCTGTCGAGAAAACAATCTGTTTTCCGGCCTGATGCAGCAGGTTGAACGTGTGGAACAGGCCCTCCTGCGTGATCGGCTGGTCGCTGAAGAACTGGATGTCGTCGATGATCAGCAGGTCTATGTCGCTGTAGAAGGCGACGAAGTCGTTGTTCCGGTTTGTCCGCAGCGCTTGCATGTAGTCCGACGTGAAGTGGTCGCTCGACGTATACAGGACCTTGTACTTGCTGTGCTGCCGGACATGGTTGCCGATGGCCTGCACGAGGTGCGTTTTGCCCAGGCCGACCCCGCCATAGATCAGAAAAGGGTTGAAAGCCGTATGGCGCGGCTGCTGGGCGATGGCCAGCGCGGCGCTGCGCGCGAACTGGTTGCAATCGCCTTCTATGAATCGATCGAAGGTGTACGAAGGGTTCAGCGGAAGTCCGGATGCAATAAAAACCGGACTTGCGGACTCGAACGCGTTTGACCATGCGAACGGAGTATCCGGCGACGCCGGGTCCGGCGGGGACGCTGCCCCGATCCGACGCGGGAGTTGCTCCCGGGGTCCCGGAGGCGGCGTGGAAACGTTTTCGGAAGGGGGTTTCATGGGTCGTTCGCGTTGTGTATTTCCTCGAAAAAGCCGCCGTCAGGCAGGCTCTTGTCCGATATGCACCGATTATTCACAACCGGAATGTTTCTTCCCGTGCGCCTGTCCGTCGCCTGCGTGCGTCGCTGTAGATGCGCTCACAGGTTATGCACATTTTTATTTTGCCCTTATTTTCCTGTAAATAAAGGAGTTGAGCAAAAAAAGCGGGCTTTCTTCACACATGTTGCCTCGTGGTTGTCGGCGCGAACAGATTATTTCCGTCCGGGAGACGCCATTTGTCCACAAGTTGCGCACAAACCGGTCGTTTCTGGCGTTATCCCGGGAAGTTTTTCTCTGGCGCCCTTGTTCTGGCGCTTGTTCTTTGGCTCGGGCGCTCTTGCGCTCTCGGGTGTTCTTGCTCTGGCGCCTGGGCGCCGGCGTGGTTCCCGCGGGGCGCATAGCAGGATGGTAACGATTTCGGGATAAAAAGACAAACCAAAACGTATTGATTTCGGCCTGCGGTGCGCGGACGGCGCGGCGCCAATGCGCGGCGTCGGTTTTGTCTCGGAACGCGATTGTGCATATCTTCGTTGGATGGAACAGATTTGACGTGCTGTCATGTTTGCGATAGGTATCGAAGCGCTAAAGCCAGGGGTATACGAACGAACGTTCAGGCCAGAGGCCGAGGCGCTGGGATTGGATCCTTCGGTGTTTCGGGATGTAGATGTCTCCGCCCGCCTGAGTGTGGCCGAGGGGCAGATTCTTGTTTCGCTGACGGTTCGGGCGCAGGCCGTACTGGAATGCGACCGTACGCTGTGCGCCTTCGATCAGCAGATCGAGGGTACGTACTGCGTCCTGTTCTCGTGCGCCGGGTTCGCAAGCGGAAGCAAAAACCGTTGCAACGAGGTCAGGACCCTGGATCCGAACGATCGGGTCCTGGACCTTACCGACGTTACGCGCGATACGGTATTGCTTGCGGTGCCGGCGCGTCGAGTTGCCCCCGGGGCAGAAGACATAGACATCCCGACGACATTCGGTATTCCGCAAGGATCGGACGATCATAGCATAGACCCACGCTGGGAAGCGCTTGGCGCATTAAAGTCAGAGAAGGATTGAAGGGCAGGCAGGCGCTTGCGCCGACGTTGCGCATACCGGCGAACACAGAACATTATGGCGAATCCCAAAAGAAAACATTCCAAGGCTCGCACGCGGCAGCGCCGCGCCCGGTATTACGGCAGTTTGAGAGAACCTCAGATAACCGAGTGCCCGAACTGCGGTACGTCGAAGCTTTTGCATCACGCGTGTCCCAGCTGCGGTTATTACCGGGGCCGTCAGGTGCTTGAGCCCAAAGAAGCCGTTTAGGTCATACATTGCGTCCGGCTCGCCGGCCGTTTCTTCATATCTTGCAATATGGCCATTCGGGTAGCAGTCGATGCTATGGGGGGCGACCAGGCTCCTGCCGTTGTCGTTGAGGGCGCCATTCATGCCCTGAACGCTTCGGATAGCGACCTTGAAGTGTTCCTTGTGGGGCGGCAAGACGCCCTGCAAGCCGAGATCGCCCATAGACAGGACCTTGTCGAGCGATTGCCTTTGCGCATCGTGCATGCGCCGGATGCGATCGGCATGGACGAGGCGCCGGCGTCCGCCGTAAAAACGAAGCCGGGCTCGTCCATTCATATTGGACTTGGCGCCATGCGGGAAGGCAAGGCGCACGCCTTCGTCAGCGCGGGCAATACGGGCGCCATCATGGCGGCCTCGCTTTTCGTCCTGGGCGCTTTGCAGGGCGTGGCGCGTCCCTCGATTGTGGCGTTTTTTCCCACCATCAAGGGCCATTGCATCCTGCTCGACGTGGGGACGAATGTGGATTGCCGTCCGGAGCATTTGCTGCAGTTTGCGAAGATGGGCTCGATTTACGCCTCTACGGTGATGCAGCTTCCCAGTCCGAAGGTGGCGCTGGTGAACCTCGGGGAAGAAGCCCGGAAGGGCAACGAGCAGGTAAAAGCGGCCTACAAACTTCTTCAAGCGTCTCCAGACATTCATTTTTGCGGAAATATCGAGGGGCGGGACCTTATGCACCATATGGCCGACGTCGTGGTTTGCGACGGGTTCGTGGGCAACATTATTCTGAAGTTTGGGGAGAGCGTGGCCTCTGCGATTCCCCGGATGATGGAGGAAGAAATGGTGCGGCGGGCGTTTTCCGACGCAGACAAGCAGGTGGTGCAAGAGGCGCTTTCTGCCGTACGCCTTCGCTTCAGCTACGAAGAATACGGCGGTGCGCTGCTGCTTGGGGTGAACGGCAATGTGATGATTGGCCACGGCGGGTCGTCGGTTCGCGCCATCGAACGCATGATTCTTGTGGCTGCCGATGTGGCGCGGCACGGGGCGCTTGAGGCCATGAACCAGGCATTCAGCACATGACATCCCGAACCGTCATGCATGCAGGAGGTTTGCCAAAGGCATATTCCGGATTATGCAACCAGCGACGAACAGCGTCATGAGCTATGTGGCTATTACAGCGGTTGGGCATTTTCTCCCCGAAGACCGGCTGACGAACGCGGATCTTGAGCAAATGGTGGATACCGACGACGAATGGATACGAACGCGCACCGGTATTCGGGAGCGGCGCATTCTTCGAGATCCCGACAAGGCGACCGCCTACATGGCCTCGAAGGCTGCGCAGGACTTGATTGAGAAGCGGGGGCTGGACCCGGAAGAAATCGATGCGATTATTGTCGCCACGATTACGCCGGATATGTTTTTTCCCGCGACGGCTTGTCTGGTGCAGCATGAAATCGGCGCAGCGAATGCCTGGGGGTTCGATCTTTCCGCCGCGTGCAGCGGGTTTCTTTTTGCCCTTTCGACCGGGGCGCAAATGATCGAAAGCGGGCGGCACCAGAGGGTGCTGGTCATTGGGGCGGACAAGATGTCGGGCATTACGAATTTCGAGGACCGGAGCACCTGCGTTCTTTTCGGGGATGCGGCCGCCGCCGTGCTGCTGGAACCCGACCCCGGGGACTGCGGCATTATCGATTTTTATCAGCGCATCGACGGGAAACATTCCGGGCTGCTTTCCATGCCGGGCGGAGGAAGCCTGCGTCCTCCAACCTACGAAACGGTGGCGAAGGGCATGCATTTTTTGCAGCAGCAAGGGCGCGCGGTGTTCAAATACGCGGTGGACGGCATGGCCCGCGCCGCGACGGAAATTATGAACCGGCACCAGTTGGGGGTAGACGATATTCGCTACCTCGTGCCGCACCAGGCGAACCAGCGCATTATCGACACGACGGCGCGCCAAATGGGCCTCGACAGCAGCAAGGTGATGGTCAATATCGACCGGTACGGCAATACGACCGCCGCCACCATTCCCCTGTGTTTTGCGGATCGGGAGCGTGATCTGCGGCGGGGGGATGTCCTGGTGCTGGTGGCGTTCGGGGGCGGATTTACGTGGGGTTCCTGTTATCTTCGCTGGGCCTACGATGGCGATGCGGCGGCAAGGGGTGCGGAAGCGTATGCGGCCGAGGCGCTGCAGGCATGACCATAGCGACGATGCATAAAATCGCGTTTCTTTTTCCGGGCCAGGGGAGCCAGTATGCGGGCATGGCCGAGGACCTGTACGAACGCTTTGTCGAAGCCCGCGAAATCATGGACGAGGCGGATCGGCTGCTGGGCTTTTCGCTATCGGAGGCCATGTTCGGCGCGTCGGACGAAAACGCCGAGGCGCTGAAGCGGACCGACACGACGCAGCCCGCCCTGTACGTACACAGCATGGCGGCCCTCGCTGTCCTGCGCCGCGCCAGCTTGTCTGCGGCCATGGCGGCGGGCCACAGCCTTGGGGAATACAGCGCCCTCGTTGCGGCGGGCGCGTTTTCTTTCGAGGATGGATTGCAGCTTGTGCGGCGGCGCGGCGAACTGATGGCTACCGCGGACGACGAACGCCCCGGCGCCATGGCGGCCGTGCTTGGCATGGAAGACGACGAGGCGGCGCGCGCGTGCGAGGAGGTTTCGGAGCCTTCCGACGCCGTGGTGGCGGCGAATTTCAATGCGCCCGGACAGGTGGTCATATCGGGCGACGCCTCTGCCGTCGAACGGGCCATGAAGGCGGCGCTCGCACGGGGCGCCCGCCGCGTGGTTCCGTTGCCCGTAAACGGCGCGTTTCACTCGCCGCTTATGGGGCAGGCCCGGGACGGCCTCGAACAGGCGCTTTCGGGCTACGCGATTCATCCTCCGCGTTTTCCGGTGTACCTGAACGTGACGGCGTCCCCCACGCGCGATCCCGACGAAATCCGCAAGGCGCTTGTGGCGCAGCTTACGTCGCCGGTCCATTGGTCCCGGTCGCTCCGGAACATGCATGCGGACGGCGCCGACGGATATATCGAAGTCGGCGCAGGCAAGGTGCTTTATGGCCTGGCCCGGCGAACGCTGGGCCGCGACCTTCCGCTTTTTTCCGCCGGCAAGGCGGATGAACTGGCCTCCATGCTTGCCTGCGAAGCCTGACATGCCCTCCCGCAGGCCCGGTCGGCTTGCTTCATCTCATTCATCGACTTTTTCGGAATCATGGCTTTCGATCTGAACGGAAAGACGGCGCTTGTTACGGGCGCGTCCCGAGGCATTGGCCGGGCTGTCGTCGAAACGCTGGCGGCGGCGGGCGCACGCGTGGCCTTTACGTACCGGTCCTCTACGGACGAAGCGCAGGCGCTTTGTCGGCAGGTGGAGGAATCTGGTTCGGAATGTCTTGTTTTTCAGGGAGACGCTGCGCATGTTTCGTCCGCCGAAGAAGCGGTGGGCGGCGTACTGGAAGCATGGGGGACCCTCGATATCCTGGTCAACAACGCCGGCATCACGCGAGACGGGCTGGTCCTTCGGATGAGCGAGCAGGACTGGGACGCCGTGGTGGGCACGAACCTGAAAAGCGTGTTCAATTTTTGCAAAATGGCGTACCGGCCCATGATGAAGCAACGGGGCGGGCGCATCGTGAATATGTCGTCGGTGATCGGCGTGGTGGGCAACCCGGGGCAAACGAATTATGCGGCATCCAAAGCGGGCATCATTGGTTTTTCGAAGAGCCTTGCCCGAGAGCTGGGCGGGCGCGGCGTCACGGTAAATGTGGTGGCGCCGGGGTATGTGGAAACGGATATGACGGCCGGCTTGAGCGATGCCGCCCGCAACGCATTGCTTGATTCGGTGGCGCTGAAACGCACGGCCACGCCGCAAGATGTAGCGAACGCCGTGCATTTTCTGGTCTCTCCCGCCGCGGAATACGTCACGGGACATGTATTGCATGTGGACGGAGGCCTTGCCATGTGACCCCGTCGGGCCTATTGTGTTCGACCTGCGTCCCAGATAATCAAGTCTCAGATAACAAATTGTATGAGCGAGCAAGAAGACAAATCATCCTTTTCCTATACGAAGGTCATTGACTTGACCCGTCGCGCACAACGCGAGCAGCATAGCGAGCAACAGATTCAGGATATCCACGAGGGCTCCGCCGAAGACCTTTGCGTCCGGCTGGACGAATTGTCCGAAATCATGCGCGCCGCGCTGGGCGCCGCCGGGTGGGATTCGCTCATGCCTGTGCAGGAGCAAGTTATTCCCCATATTCTCGAAGGCGCGGACCTGATCGTGCAGTCCCGCACCGGCTCCGGCAAGACCGGCGCGTTTCTGTTGCCGCTTTTCGAACGCCTGGACTCCTCGCGGCGCGTTACGCAAGCGCTCGTTATGGCGCCTACCCGCGAGCTGGCCAAGCAGATCAACGAGGTGTTCGAGCACATGAAGCGGGCTACCCCCGAGACCCGGGCGCTGGATTCCGTGCTGGTGTACGGCGGCGTCGATTATCGTCCGCAGGTGCGGGGGTTGCAGGATGGCGCCCAGGTTGTGATCGGTACGCCCGGTCGCATTCTTGATCACCTCAGCCGGGGCAACGCCGATTTCAGGAACCTCGACTATGTCATTTTCGATGAAGCGGACGAGATGCTCTCCATGGGTTTCTACCCGGACATGCAGGCGTTGCGGCGGTATTTGCCTGCCGAGCGGTGCACCTTGATGTTCAGCGCGACGATCCCCCCGAGGGTCCGGTCGCTCAGCCGCGATTTTCTTACCGAACCCCGGTTTATTTCGTTAAGCGCGGGCAAGGAAAGCATTGAGACGATGGAGTACCGGTATTACGTAACCGATCCCATGGAAAAGGATCGCGTGCTGGTGCGCCTCTTCGAGATCGAAAACCCCGAGTCGGCGATCGTATTCGTCAACCGGAAAAAGGATGTCGAGTATTTGACGACATTTCTGCGGAATTATGGCTATAGCGCGGACGCCATCTCCGGGGATTTGTCGCAGAAAGCCCGGGAGGCGGCGCTGGCCCGAACCCATTCCGGCGAGACGCGCTTTCTGGTCGCCACGGACGTCGCGGCCCGCGGGATCGATATATCGGACCTCAGCCATGTGTTCATGTACGACGTGCCGCAAGATCCGGAGTACCTGATTCACCGGTCTGGACGGACCGCCCGCGCCGGGAAAATGGGCGTCGCCGTGGTGCTGGCCACCGTGGAGGACGAAACAGACCTCATCCGCTCGGCCATGCGCTATGGCGTGCCCGTAGCGAAATGTCCTGTTCCTTCGCCGGAGGAGGTGAGTGCGCGCGTTGCGGAGCGGCTTACGGTGGTGCTGGAGAAGCGCTTTCGGAAGCGCACGGATGCGGCTCGGGAACACGCTCGGCAGTTTGTCCCGCTTGTCGAGGAGTTGGCCCGTGAAGAGCCCGAAATTCTGGCCATGCTGGTGAGCGATATCGCCGGAAACAGGGAGCAGGCGCCGCAGGCGAAGGCCCCGCAGCCAGAACGCCTTGCGGCGGCGCTGGAGAAGCGCTTTCTCAACGGCACGAATATGGAGCGGGAGCGCGCAGGACAGTTTGTTCCGCTTGTCCGGGAGTTGGCCCGTGAAGAGCCCGAAATTCTGGCCATGCTTGCGCGCGATATCGGCGGGAGCAGCGTACAGGCGCCGCCGCAGGCAACGCAGGAGAAGCGGCAAGGCGCGGACAAAAAGCGAGGCCGCGCTCCGCGTCGCGACAGGAAGCGGTAGCCCGCGCCTGTTCTTTCCGGCCGTCGCGGCTATTCTTCCGCCGCGCCCGCCGTTTCCGCCGGTTTCTGCTCCATCGTCAAGGGCAGTTCGATAATCATTTCGGTGAACTCGCCCGGTTCGGTGTTTACGCGGATGACGCCTCCGTGCTCGCGGATGATGTCGCTGGACATGGCGAGGCCCAGCCCGGTGCCCTTGTCGGTGGCTTTCGTGGTGAAGAAAGGATCGAATATCTTCTCCAGAACATGGTCCGGAATTCCGTTTCCGTTGTCCTTGATGCGTATTTCGAGGTTGTCTTCCTTGCGTCGGGTGGTGAGCCACAGGGTCGGCATGTAGGATTCGAACCCTTCTCCGAGGGCGGCTTTGCTCCGCCGTTTTTCGTCGAGGGCGTCGCAACTGTTGTTCACCATGTTCAGGAAAACGCGGCCCAGGTCCTGGGAGATGACTTTGAGGACGCCGGCTTTCGGATCGAGATCCTGTTTTATGTCGAGCTGAAAGTCGGAGTTGCTGGCCCGTACGCTGTGATAGGCCAGGCGGGCATGTTCGTCGAGCAGGTTGTTGATGTCGGTATCCTGGTGTTTCGCTTCGCCCCGCCCCAGCATCAGCATGTCTTGCACGATACGGTCCGCCCGTTCGCCGTGATGCCGGATGCGCTCGAAGTTGTTGTTCAGGTCGTTCGTGATTTCCTGGATGAGGTCTTGTTGCTCGTCGCCGGCCTGTCCATCGTTTTCGTTCAGTACTTCGTGCAATTCCTGTAGCAATTCCTCGGACGCTTCGGAGAAATTCTTGACGAAGTTCAGCGGGTTTCTGATTTCGTGGGCGACGCCCGCCGTCAATTCGCCGAGGGCCGCCAGTTTTTCCTGCATCACGATCTGGTCCTGCGCCTGCCGCAATTTGTCCAGCACGCTCTCCAGTTCGTTGTTCTTTTCCTTCAGGTCTTCCGCCAGCAGTTCCACGAGGTTGAGTCGCTGCACCTCGAGGGCATGTTGTCGAAACACTTCCAGCGCCGCGGCCATGTCGGTCACTTCGTCGTTGCCGGAGATTTCGACTTGCAATTCCAGGTCGCCCCGGGACATGCGGTGCATCCAGTCGGACAGGCGCTGAATGCGGGAAAGCAAGTAGCGCCCGACGAATAGCCACGCGATGAGCATGGCGCCGACGATACTGAAAATACTGATCGAAAGCAGCAGCGTGCGGCCCGTGAAGATGGCGTTGGCGGACGCGTTGGTGGCGTCTTGCGCACGGTTGCGCGCCGAAACCACGAGGCTATCCACTTCCGCCACGAGGAGGGTCGCCTCATTATTGTTATAGACGAGCAAGTCTTGCTGGTTTTCGGCCAGGCGAAGCACTTCCTGCAGCAAAACGAAGCCGCTGGTTTCCCCCGTTCCCAGCGCCTGCAGTTCGTCGAACGCCGGGGCGAGCTGGGCATAGAGCGGGGAATCCTCCAGCACGACCAGGTTCCGCTCGACGCGGCTGACGGCGGCCTCGAAACGTTCTCTCAGCGGTTCGATCGTTGCGGCGTAGGAGTGGGTAAATGCATTGACCAACAGCTCCGTGGCGATGTTGGCGTCCGCTTGCAGTTCGGACAAGTGGCGATATCGTTCGAATTCCTCTTCCGTGAAATGCTCTGCGCGATCCGCCGGAGGATCCCCGAGTTCGCGGTACCCGGTGATCGTGTAGAACAACTGGTCGTCGATGGCCGATACGACAATGCGTTCCAGGCGATTGCGCAGGTCTATGATGCGTTCTCGCAAATTGTCCCGGGCGGCGACCAGCTCGAACATTCTGGTTCCCTGGTCTTTGAGGACGTCGATATTGGCGATCAGCGTATCGGAATGGGCGCGAATGCTCTGGACGCGCTCGTCGGTCCCTTCGCTGCTTTCCAGCACAGCCAGTTGCTGGTCAAAGGATGCGCGCGCATCGGCGATGCCCACATAAATCTCTTCGAACAATTCGGGCGTTTCGGCGGCGGCCAGGCGCGGGGCGGCCACCACGAGGGTTCCGCTGTACTGGGCGATTTCGAACGCCGCCGCCATTTCGGGAATGGCGCCGTCGTTTACGTCGCTTTGGGCTTCGCCGACGCGGTTGAAGGAAAACCACCCGACCAGACTTGCCGCCACGGTAAGCGCGACGGCGGCCCCTATGCCCGCGTAGAGCTGGGTGGATATCCGGACGCGCCGGCGTTTCGGGGTCTTCGGGGATTCGTCCACGGAAATGCGCCTGCAAGCGGGTTGGCTAATTCATGGGCCACATAACGGGCAGCTGTTTCCACAGGCGATCCGTATCCATGAGCGAATTGACGGGATAATACCGGCCATCCTGGCCGATCATGGTCAGAAACACGGTGTCGGACCCCTGATTGTCGTTTTGCCCGTAACGAAGCGTGAAGCCGTTGATGTCGATGCGTACGCCGTCCGTTTGCTGCAAGGTATCCATAAAACAACGTCGCGTGGCCTCCGCGCCGCACCGTTCCAGTCCGGCGGCGGCCAGGCGTCCGGCCAGATACCCTTCGAAGGAGACGAACCCCGGCGTGGCCCGGGGAGCATAGGCCGCGAGCGCACGCTGGTAGGCGGCGACGACCGGAAGCGTTTGGTCCAGCGGAAAAGGCACTACCTGGGTTACGAATACGCCGCGGCCCTCTGTTCCGAGTTCCCGGGCCAGCGCGTTGCTGCCTACGAAAGAGATGGTTATGAACACGGGATTCAGGCCGATATGCCTTGCCCATGAAATCAGGGTGGCTACGGGTTGGTACGCTCCGACGAGAATCACGGCTTCGGGATCGCCCCGGCGCAGATCCAGGAGGCCCGTTTTGACGGCCAGCGTGTTGCGCGTATACAATCCGATGGAGGCCGGCGCCATGCCGCGTTTTTCAAGCGCCTTTCGAGCCCCCAGATAGCCCGCACGTCCAAAGGAATCGTCCTGATAGAGTATCGATATCCGCTCGATGCCAAGATCTTCCGTCAGCCGGGCGACCATGGCTTCCGTTTCCTGGTCGTACGAAGCACGCAGGTTGATAATGTTTTGCCACGTGGTGTCGCGGAGAAAAGCGGCGCCCGTAAACGGCGCGATGTAGGGGATATTCGCCTCTGCGGCGACCGGAACGGCGGACCGGGACGTAGGCGTGCCGACCGCGCCGATCAGCCCAAACACGTTTTCCTCCTCAATCAATTGCAGGGTATTCCGAATCGCTGCCTCGGGTTCGTAGGCGTCGTCAAGGGACACCAGACTCAACTGGCGTCCATGCACGCCGCCCCGTCGATTGATTTCATGAAACGCGGCCTGGATGCCCCGCCGCATGTCCTGCCCAAGTTCCTGGGCCGGTCCCGTGAAGGCCGCGGATTGTCCAAAAAGGACCTGGTCGTCGGAAACGCCGACTTCCCGGGTGGCCAGGGTTGTGTCCGCCGCCGAGGCGTATGGCGTCGCGCTTTCGGAGAGCGCAACGTTTTCCGCCCGGGTTTTCAGGATTCGGTTTTCTGAAAGGCCCTCGCTTTTTTCGTATGCGGAAGCGTCTTCGCACGGCCCTGTACCCCCCTTCGGAATGGCGATGGGGGCGACAAAAGGGCCGATTCCTGTCAGAACCGGCGTCAGAAGCGCGAGGGCCGCCAGGCCGGTCAGTCGTCTCATGAGGGTTTGTGCATGATTAGCACAAGGTGGTTCCGGTCTTCTTCCCGCCGATAACGCATCTCGTCGGTCATGGTGCGCACCAGGTGTATGCCCAGGCCGCCTACGGGGCGATCCTCTATATCCGAATCCGTGTCCGCCTCCGGGGCGTCCGTCAGCGGATTGAAGGGTCGTCCGGCGTCTATGATCTCAATCGTAAGGATGTCGTTTTCCGGGGCTATCCTGATTTCGAACTCGGAGACCCCTTCGAGGCGGCAATACGTTATGCAATTCATCGCCACCTCTTCAATCACCAGATTGATCCGGAAAATGAAGTCGGCAGGCCAGTTGTGCTGACTTCCAAGCTCGTCCACGGCAGCGAAAATGCGCGCCAGTTCCGAGACGTCGGTTTTGATACTGAGCGAAAGCATGGAGGTCACGCGTCAAGTTTCCGGCAGGCAGAGGGTCAGGCTGGTAATGTCGTCCGACTGGGGGGCTTCGCCTGCAAAGGCCCGGACTTCGTCAAAGATCTTCTGCGTGATAGCCTTGGGATCGTTGGACGACATGTTCCTGAGAATATCGAAGAGGCGTTCTTCGCCAAACACGTCCAGGTTTTCGTTCATGGCTTCCGTGACGCCGTCCGTATAAAAATTAAGCATGTCTCCCGGGGCCAGCGTGACGGTTTTTTGCTGGTACTCCAGATCGGGCATGACCCCGATGGCGATTCCGTCGGTAAGCGGAAGCATTTCACACGTTTTGTCGGGATGAACGAGGACCGGGCTATTGTGCCCCGCATTCGCATACGTGAATTCTCCGGTATCCTGGTCGTATATCCCGTACAGGAGCGTCACGAACATCATGGTGTCGTTCTTCTCGCACAACAGATTATTTACTTCGCGCAGCGTGTCCGCAGGCCGGTCGCGCCCGATGGCTGCGCCTTTCAGCAAGGTGCGCGTGGACATCATGAACAGGGCTGCCGGCACGCCTTTGTCTGATACGTCGGCTATGGCGAGGCCCACCCGGCCGCGCGGCAGAGGAATCACATCGAAAAAATCTCCCCCCACGTTTCGGGCGGGCTCCATGTCGCCGAACACGCTGTAGCCGGGTTTTTTGGGGAATTCCGTGGGGAGAATGGCCCGCTGCATCTTTCGGGCAATATCCAGTTCGTTTTGCAGCGTAACCAGCTTGTCCCGCGAAGCGAGTGCTTCGCGCCACCGCGCCATGTGCTCGAGGGTCCGGTCGATGGTGATGCGGAGGTCGTCGAAATCGACCGGTTTGGTAATGAAGTCGAACGCGCCCCGGTTCATCGCCGTGCGAATGTTCTTCATGTCTCCGTACGCGGAAATAATTACGGAGCGAATATTCGGGTCCAGTTGCGCAATCTGTTCCAGCAGCGTCAGCCCGTCCATTTGGGGCATGTTGATATCCGACACCACCATGTCTATGTCCTTTTCTGCACGCAATCGATCCAGCGCCTCCAATCCGTTTCCGGCAAAGACGAACGTATATTTGCCGCTGCGAATGCTCCGCCGCATGCGCTGCAACATGAGCGGTTGCAGGTCCGGCTCGTCGTCCACTACGAGAATTTTGTATGCCCTGTTGCCCATGACCAGATGTTTTTCGTGTTCTGTCTCGACGGGTCGGGAAATGCGGTGTCGTTCCTTACGTGAGCGCCGCCAACGCTTCCTGTTGCGATGCGTGGAGCGGAATAATCTTGTCGAAGCCGCTGATGGCGAAAATATCCTTCACGGCGGCAATGAGCGAACAGGCCGCAAAGGAGATGTTCTCCCGTCGCATCTGCTTGGCGAACATCAGGATGACCCGCAAGCCCGCGCTGCTTATGTACGCAAGGTGCTCGAAATCCAGCACGACCGTGCGTTCGCCTCCCTTGAGGGCTTCTTTCAGGGCTTCCTGAAATTCCGGAGCATTGCTGCCGTCGACGCGGCCCTTGGTTACGATAACAAGGCTCCCGTTTTTGTTTTCGGTAATTACCTGCATGGACTCTACCTCCGTGAGCGTAGTGGTTTCGCGTTTAAATTTTTATGCATCCTGCGGGATTCGCGCCGGCTCTGGACCCGTACAGCGGGAACACGGCGAAAACGATATAGTGGTAGTCTACTGTTTTTAGCGCAAGAAGTCAACGCAGGAACGATAGAATGCGCCGGACATACTCCTGTTTCGTGGGCGGTACCGGATTCGAACCAGTGACCTCCTGCTTGTAAGGCAGGCGCTCTAAACCAGCTGAGCTAACCGCCCTCAGGGCATACGGAGAGCGTATCGCTACGTTCGCCGAACCGTTCGCATACTCGTCTTGTCGAGCGGGAAACGGGATTCGAACCCGCGACCCTCAGCTTGGGAAGCTGATGCTCTACCCCTGAGCTACTCCCGCCACGCTATCCTGCTACAAACTATCGCGTACTCCGTCCGGCGTGCAGGGTTCCGAACCGACGTTTTGCATCCTTTGGGATGCGGGAAAACATACCTGTGGGCATGTGCGTACAAACGCGTTCTGTACCTGTTGCAAAAATTAATCGAGAAGCGTTTTCAGACGCCCTGTTATCATGAAACGTACGTATCAGCCCAGTCGCCGCAAACGCGCCAACAAGCATGGTTTCCGCGCTCGCATGCGTTCGAAAAACGGCCGCAAGGTGCTCAAGCGCCGCCGCGGGAAAGGCCGTCGTGTCCTTACCGTAAGCGACACGCGTTCAGGCAAATAGTCTGAGGGCGCCTTGTGTCGAAAGAGGAACGCCTGTCGAAAGACGAACGCCCGCGCCCGTTTCAGAAATTGCCGCGCTCGTTTCGTCTCAAGCGGAAACGTCTTATTCGCCCCTTGTTCGACCGTACCCGCGAAGACGTGGCCACGGTAGGCAAGGGGTGCATTCGGATTGTGTACCGGATCGTGCCCCGCACGCATCTTGAAGCCGATGTGCCGGCCCAGGTCGGATTTGCGCCCGGTCGCCACGCCCGCGCCGCGACGCGGAATCGCGTCAAGCGGTTATTGCGCGAAGCCTGGCGCCTTCATCAGCAGGACATACTGGACCGTTTTTCCGGTACGTCCAGCGCATTGACCATGATGATTCTGCATCGCGGCGGGCGGTCGGACGATATTCGACCGGGGCGTCGGGTGCATGCCGATGTGCCGAAAGCCTTGCAAGAACTTTGCCGTCGTCTCGACGAATCTTCCATGCGATTGGAACGTCGCGCATGACTTCCCGTTTAGCGCGGCGGCGTTTTGGCGTTTTTGCGCCGTTGCGGAACGCGCAAACACCACCCGTCCATTCTTTCATACGAGCAAGGGGAACCTGATTTGGACCGCAATGTCGTTATCGCGACCGTCCTGGTAGCGATTATCATGTTTCTCTGGCTCTGGCTGATGGCCCCGCCTGAGCCGGTTGCGCCCGCCGACGATCCGGCGGCGTTTTCCGAAGACTCGCTCGCCGCCGAACAAGTCGCTACGGGAAGCGACATGCTGGCGTCCGACGACGCGCCATCGGGCGAGGGGCTGTCCTTCGCAGAGGCGGTGGCGCAGGATACGACGCTGGAGGCGGCCTTGGTGGGCGAAGCCCGTTTCATTACGGTCGAAACCGATATGTATAGCGCGGTTTTCTCGACGAAGGGGGGCACGCTGACGTCTTTTATCCTGAAACAATATCAGAAATTCGACCAGGAAACGCCCGTGCAGATGGTGGAAGCCACCGGGACGGGCGCGTTGTCCATCGCGTTTACGACACCCCGCTCCCATGTGCTGAATTCGCGCGAGTTGTATTTCGATACGTCGTACGAGGGGGACACCTTGCGCGTGTCCGGCGATTCCGCCGAGTTGCATTTCGAAACGCGCATTCAGGGGGGCGTGTTGCGCCAGACCTATACGTTCCGTCCGGGCGAATACGAAATCGGCTTGCGGATAGCGCAGGAAAATGCAGCGGCCTTTTCCACTCGAGAGGGATACGAATTGATATGGGAGGGCGGCATTCCGTTCACCGAGAAAGACCCGAACGAGGAGGTCAAGTCGGCGGGGGTCTATGCGCGCAGCGGAGGCGAGGTGGAAAATATCGTGCTGCGGAAAGAAGATTATCAGGAGGAGCCCCTGAGCGGGCTTGTGGACTGGACCGCCATCAAAACGAGGTATTTCACCACGGTTATGATCCCCTCCTCCAGTACGCGGGGCGCCGAGCTTGCCGGGGAGCAAACGGGCGAACCGGGCAATGCGGATTTTCGTCAGAGCTACGATATGCGTCTGTTTATGCCGCGTCCTGAGGACGGGCCGGACGAATTCAGGCTGTACATCGGCCCGATGGAGTTTTACCGGATCGCCGACTACGACCTGGGCTTGTACGACATGGTGGATTACGGCTGGGACTTTTTCGAGTGGATTACGCGCCCGCTGGCCCGCGTGGTGTTCATTCCTGCGTTCACGTTTCTGGCGACATTCATTCCCGGATACGGCCTGGTCATCATCGTTTTCGCCATTCTCATCAAGCTGGCCCTGTACCCGTTGACGAAAAGCTCCTACAAGAGCATGGCCCGGATGCGCGAGCTGCAGCCGAAGATGGAAGCCATCAAGGAGAAGCACGGGGACAATCCCCAAAAGCAGCAGCAGGAAATGATGAAGATGTACAAGGAGACCGGCGTCAATCCGCTGGGCAGCTGTCTCCCCATGTTGCTGCAATACCCCATTATTATTGCGCTGTGGCTTTTTCTGCCGCAGTCCATCGAAATCCGGCAGCAGGGATTTTTGTGGGCCAGCGATCTGTCCGCGCCGGACGTCATTCTGAATCTGCCGTTCACCATTCCGTTCTACGGCGATTTCGTGGCGGGCTTCACGCTGCTTATGGGTCTTTCCATGGTGGTTCAGATGCGTATTCAGGCCGCGCCCACCTCCAACCCGCAAATGAAGATGTTCACCTATCTGATGCCGGTGATGATCTTCGCCATTTTCAACCGCTTCGCGTCCGGGCTGAGCTTGTACTACTTGGTGTATAACGTGGTGACCGCCGTGCAGCAGAAAATCATCAATCGGAATATCGCCGAGGCGCAGGAGGAAGAAAACGGGTCGTCTGCGGCGAAAAGCCCGTCCAAAAAACAGGCGGCTCGCGCCAAAAAACCCCGCTCGCTGCTTTCCCGGACAGGCAAGGCCAAATCGGGTCGGCGACCTGGCGGTCCCCGCACGACCGAGCGGCGCAAGTAAATAAGCCCGCCTTGGGTCGGTTCGCGCCGCGCATCGTTTCTTCTGCGCCATGTCTACGTCCAGCGACACCATTGCCGCTATCGCCACGGCCCGGGGGCGCGCCGCGCTGGGCGTCGTGCGCATTTCCGGACCCGAGGCGGTGGCCATTGCGGCCGCTTGTTTCGAGGGCGCGAACCTTCGGGAAGTCGCCTCGCATACGGCGCACGTGGGGTATGTGACCCGCTGCGACGGCATGCGCCTCGATCAGGTGGTGGCGACGGTATTCCGGGCGCCCCGTTCGGCGACGGGAGAAGATGTGGTGGAGTGCTCGTGCCACGGGGGGGATTTTGCGACCCGGCTCATTCTGCACGCATTGCTGGAAGGGGGCGCGCGGCTGGCCGCTCCCGGCGAATTCACTCAGCGGGCGTTTCTGAACGGGAAGATGGACCTGGCGCAGGCCGAAGCCGTGGCCGATCTGATTCATGCCTCGTCTTCTCTGGCGCATCGCGTGTCCGTGTCGCACCTGCAGGGGCGCTATTCCGAAGCGTTGGCGGAAATCCGGGAGGGCCTGCTCGAACTCTGTGCGTACCTCGAACTCGAACTGGACTTTTCGGAAGAGGATGTGGCGTTCGCCGACCGCGAACGTCTTGGAAATCTGCTGGAGCGGAGCGAGCGCCTGCTGGACGCTTTGCTTCAGTCCTGGCGGCTCGGGCGCCGCGTCCGCGATGGGGTGCGGGTGGTGATCGCCGGACGGCCCAATGCCGGAAAATCCACCTTGTTGAACGCCTTGCTGGGAAGCGATCGCGCCATTGTCAGCCCCACGCCGGGCACGACGCGGGACGAAGTGGAAGGCGAGGCGGAAATAGGCGGCTTGCTGTTCCGGTTTACGGATACCGCGGGTTTGCGGGACGCCACGGACGCTATCGAGGCCGAAGGCGTGTCCCGCGCCGAGCGCGCCATAGACCGGAGCGACATCCTGGCGTACGTGTACGACGTTACGGCGGGCATGGACGCGGGCGAGCAAGCCTTTGTCGAGGGCCTGACGGAGCGGGGGGCGCCTCCGGTGCTTCTGGTGGCGAACAAGACGGATTTGCTGGCGCAGGAGGAGGCCCTGTCGGACATCGGCGTGTTCGCCCTGTCGGCCCGGCGGGCTTTCCGGGACGAGGGAGAGTTGCAGCCGCTGATCGCGCGCCTGCTGGAAACGGCGGGCGGCGACCTAAGCCTTTCCGAGGGGTCGCTTGTGGTGACGAATGAGCGGCATCGCCGTCATTTGCGCAAGGCGCTTGACGCCATGCGGGCCGCTCGGCAGGGCCTTGGGTCCGGAAGCGCCGCCGAACTGCTGGCGCTGGATTTGCGCGTGGCGCTGCATGAAATTGGCGCCATTACCGGCGAGATTACGAACGAAGATGTGCTGGATCAGATTTTCTCCCGGTTTTGTATAGGGAAGTAGCGGGAGCCATTGCCGCGCTTGCGGCGTTTTCCTGTGTATATAGTATATATTGCGTTCTGGTTTTCGCCGACGTATGGACGGAATCTGGTCGCCCACAGAAACCATGCATCCTTTCGAGTACGACGTCATTGTAGTGGGCGGGGGTCATGCCGGAACCGAGGCCGCCGCGGCCGCCGCGCGCATGGGCGCTCGCGCGTTGCTCGTGACCATGAATTTGCAAACCATTGGGCAGATGTCGTGCAATCCGGCCATTGGCGGCATCGGCAAGGGGCATATCGTGCGCGAAATCGATGCGCTGGGCGGCCTTATGGGGAAGGTGACCGATCGCGCCGGCATACAGTTTCGGATGTTGAATCAGCGGAGAGGGCCTGCCGTGCAGGGGCCGCGCGCGCAGTGCGACCGGGCCGCCTATGCAACCGCGGTGCGGGAAGAACTCGAGCGCATTCCCGGCTTGTTCCTGCGGTCCGATATGGCTGTCGAGGTATGTACGGAGCAAGGTCGCGTCACGGGCATACGTACGCAAATTGGCCAGACGTTCCGCGCCCCGACGGTCATTTTGACCAGCGGCACGTTCATGAACGGCGTCATTCATATCGGGGAGCGGCAGTATGGAGGCGGGCGCATGGGCGAGCGCGCCTCCACCGGCTTGACGGCGTCGCTCGAACGCCTTGGTTTTGAGAGCGGGCGCCTGAAAACAGGTACCCCGCCGCGCATCGACGGGCGCACGATCGACTACGATCGGCTGGAGGAACAGCCGGGCGATCCGGCGGCCACGCCGTTTTCCTTTTTGACGGACCGGCTTCCGGAAGATCAGATATGCTGCTGGATTGCCTACACATCTCCTGAAGTGCACGAGGCGCTACGGGCGGGATTCGACCGGAGCCCCATGTTCGCCGGGCGGGTCGAGGGAGCCGGCCCCCGGTATTGTCCCTCGATAGAGGATAAAATTGACCGGTTCGCTGGAAAAGACCGCCATCAGCTTTTCCTGGAGCCGGAAGGCCTGAATACCTATGAAATTTATGTGAATGGATTCTCCACCAGCCTTCCGGAAGAGGTGCAGTTTGCGGCGCTGCGCAAGGTGGCGGGTCTCGAACAAGCACACATGCTGCGTCCCGGATACGCCATTGAATACGATTATTTTCCTCCCTGGCAAATACGGTACAGCCTCGAAACGAAGCGCATTCGGGGCTTGTTTTTCGCCGGACAGATCAATGGCACGACAGGCTACGAGGAAGCCGCGGCGCAAGGGCTCATGGCCGGCGTCAATGCGGTGCGGCAGTTGCAGCGCGAAGACCCGGTCGTCCTGAAAAGGTCGGAGGCCTACATTGGCGTGCTCATCGACGACCTGGTGGCCAAGGGCACGGACGAACCGTACCGCATGTTTACTTCGCGGGCCGAGCATCGGCTGCTGTTGCGGCAGGACAATGCGGACCGGCGATTGACGGCGCTGGGCCATGCGCTGGGCCTTGCGACGGACGCTCGCTACGAACGGATGCGGGCCCGGAAGCAGGCCATCGAGGCCACGCGGGCGGCCATTGCGTCCGTGACCGTATCGCCGGAGGCCGTAAACACGTATCTGGAGGAGGCGGGCACAGACCCGATTCGCCGGCCCGAACGCCTTGTGCAGCTGGCGAAACGGCCGCAAGTCTCGCTCGACGACCTCCTGGATTGCACCGGCCGCCGGGACGAACTGGTTACGTCGGCGCCGGGTCCCGTGTCTGTCGCCCGGGATATTGAAATTGATCTTCGGTATGAAGGCTACCTTGCTCGCGAACGCGACCTGGTGCGAAAGATGGAAGACATGGAATCGCTTCGCCTCCCGGAGGATTTCGATTACGCATCCGTGGAGCATATCGCCATGGAAGCGCGGGAGAAATTATCGAAAATCCGCCCGGACAATCTGGGGCAGGCGTCGCGCATAAGCGGAGTCAGTCCTGCCGACGTGTCGGTGCTCCTCGTGATGCTGCGGAAGCGCCCGGCCAGGAAGCGCTCCGCCGTGCCCGCCGTCCGCTGAGTACGCTGCATGTCTGCCTTCCTTTTTCAATCATGGACGGACGAGCAGAAGCGGCTCCTGCATGCGTATCAGGCGCTGCTGCTGGATTTCAACCGTCGCGTCAATCTCATTTCGCGGGCGGCGGACGCCAAAGCGGTTCGGATGCATTGCCTGCACGGTCTGTTTCTGACGTATCGCCGCTTTCCGCCCGGGGCGGTTGTGATGGATTGGGGAACCGGCGGCGGTCTTCCGGCGATTCCGCTGGCGATAGCCTGCCCGGACATCCGGGTGATCGCGGTGGACAAGGCGGAGAAGAAGGCGCAGGCGCTGCGGGCCATGGTGCGCCGGCTCGGGCTTGCGAATGTGACGGTCTGGCGCGGCGACGCCGGGGCTTTTCCCGCCGACGAACAGGTCCCATGCGATTCGGGCTATGTGTATTCGGCGTCGCGGGCCGTCGCGCCGCTTCGGGAGGTATGGGCATGGCATCGCCGGGTTGCCCGCACGTGCGCTCGTCCGCTGGCGGCGGATGCCTGGCGTCCCGCCGCCCTTTGCCTGAAAGGGGGCGATCTGTCGGACGAAATAGCGTCCGTGGCGGGCGAGGCGGACATCGAGCGGATCGATCTTGCGGATATGGATCCGCGGCCCTGGTTCCGGGACAAGGCCCTGCTGGTTTGCACGCCTCGCTGCTGATCCGCCGGACCTGGCCTGCGGCGTTTGTTTATGCCGCTACGCTTGCGGCTTCGGGTTGCAGGCGCCGCAGAATCTTGTGCGCATCGGAAAGTCCGGGCACCTCCTGCACGATCGCCCGCACGGTTTGTTGCTTCGTTTCTTTCAGCACGTATCGCCGGCCCAGGGTGCTCAGCTGCTCCAGAAAACGGTAGAAGATTCGTTCCTGGAAATACGGATCGTTTTCTGCCGACGGCGTGTACAGAAAGAGTCGTTCGTTTTTGAAAAGCACCTTGGGCAAGCGCAGCGACTGGCCCAGGAATTTCATTTCGGCGGCGATGAAGAGGTGGTCTACTTCGGCGGGCAGGTCGCCGAAACGGTCGTGCATTTCGTCGCGCAGGGCCTCCAGCGCCGGAATGTCTTCGGCTTCGCTGATGCGGCGATAGATGTTCAACCGTTCTACGTTGTTTGAGACATAGTCCTCCGGGATGAAGGCGTTTGCCTCGATATCCACGGCGGTCTCGGGGGCGGCTGGCGGCGCGTCGCGGTCCAGCACGTCGGCAAATTCTTCTTCGCGGAGTTCCAGCACGGCCTCTTCCAGAATCTTGTGCCAGGCTTCGAAGCCCATCTCGTCGATAAAGCCGCTTTGCTCGCCGCCGAGGAGATTGCCTGCGCCCCGGATGTCCAGATCGCGCATGGCCAGATTGAACCCGCCTCCAAGGTCCGAAAATTCTTCGACGGCTTGCAATCGTTGCCGGGCTTCGCGCGTGAGTCCGTGTATGGACGAAACAAGCAGGTAGCAAAAGGCTTTTCGATCCGAGCGCCCGACGCGACCGCGAAGCTGGTGCAGTTCGGCAAGGCCGAACCGGTCTGCCCGGCCGATAATGATCGTATTGGCGTTGGGTATGTCGAGGCCGTTCTCGATGATGCTGGTGCTCACAAGTACGTCGAACCGTCCGCCGATAAAATCCGCCATGACCTGTTCCAGCGCGTTCGATTTCATTTGTCCGTGCGCCGTTCGCATGCGTACGTTCGGGACGATGAGGCGCAGGCTGTCGGCCATTTCGTCGATAGAGCAGATGTTGTTGTGCAGAAAGAAGACCTGTCCGCCCCGACTGACTTCGTACAGGATGGCGTCCCGGATCAGGTCCTTGTCGAAGGTGTGTATCTCCGTGTTGACCGGCTGACGGTTCGGGGGCGGCGTGGTGACGAGCGATAAATCCCGGGCGCCCAGCAGAGAGAATTGAAGCGTTCGGGGGATGGGCGTTGCGGTAAGGGTGAGCGTATCCACGTCGGCGCGCAGTTTCCGCAGACGCTCTTTGACGGCTACGCCGAAGCGTTGCTCTTCGTCGATAATGAGCAGGCCCAGGTCCTTGAACCGGATATCCTGCGAGGTCAGGCGATGCGTTCCCACCACGATGTCCACATCGCCGTCCGCGAGGCGCCGGACGATCTGTTTTTGCTCGGCGGCGGAGCGGAAACGCGACAGCGCCTCCACATGGACCGGATATTTTTCCAGCCTTTTCGAGAAGGTTTTGAAATGTTGCGCGGCAAGGATGGTGGTGGGGGCCAGGATCGCCACCTGTTTGCCGTCTTGCGCCGCCTTGAAGGCCGCCCGGACGGCGACTTCCGTTTTGCCGAATCCGACGTCTCCACAGATCAGCCGATCCATGGGCGCCGCCGTTTCCATATCGGCTTTGACCGCGTCCGTGGCGGCGGTCTGGTCCGGCGTGTCCTCGTAGCGAAACGAGGCTTCCATTTCCCGTTGCCAGATCGTGTCCGGGGAAAAAGCGACCCCGCTGGATTGTTTGCGCTTTGCGTAGAGCGCGATCAGGTCCCGCGCAATGTCCTTGACCTTGCTTTTGGTGCGGGATTTCGTGCGTTCCCATTGCCCGGAACCCAGCTTGGTGAGCGTGGGCGCCCGCCCGTCCTTGCCGGAATATTTGTGGAGTTTGTGGAGCGCATTGACATTGACATACAGGATATCCTCGTCCCGAAAAAGCACCTTGACGGATTCCTGCTGTTTTTCGCGCACCGTGATGCGGTGCAATCCTGCGAAGCGGCCGATCCCGTAATCCACATGGACCACGAAATCGCCGGGCGAGAGATTTTTCAGCGCTTGCAGGCCCAGTCCACCGTACCGTTTCTTTTGCCCGCGCACGGAGGGGCGGTGGTACCGGTTGAATATCTGATGATCCGTGTACACGGCCAGCCCCAGCGAGGGAATTTCAAATCCTTCGTGGAGCGATTCGATGGAGATGCGGACGTTTTCCTGGGCGGTTTCGTCGTCGAGGAGTTCGGACAGGCGAACCTCCTGCCCTCGGCTATCGCAAAGGATGAAGGTGCGGACGCCGCGTTCGGCGTTGGTCAGCAGGCGTTTTCGAAGCAGGCCAATGTTTCCATTGAAATCCGGTTGCGGGACGGCTTCGAACCGAAGGAGGCGTTCGCCGCCGCCGGCGAACGAACCAAGCAGTATCCGATTGCCAAGGAGTAACGCCCGCTCGAAGGCTTCGCCAGAGAGATACCGCATGGCGGGCGCGGGCGCTTCCGGGGTTTCTCGGAGCGCATGGCGCCAGGCTTTTTCGGCGGCTTCGAAGCGCTCGGCGGCGTACTCTGTCAACCCTTCTTCGTCCGTGGTGACCAGCAGGGTGCGTTCGGGAAATTGTTCGAAGATGGATGCGCGCGCGCTGGCGTCGGACAGATCGTCCCCTGTATTCGGAACGAGGCGGGCGGCGGTCAGGCGGCTGACGGATCGCTGCGACTGGGGGTCGAATTCGCGCAGGGATTCGATGTCGTCCCCGAAAAATTCGGCCCGGATGGGCCATGAGCCGGTGAAGGGATAGATGTCGAGGATGCCGCCCCGAAGCGCCATTTCTCCGGGTCGTTCTACGAATTCGGCATGTTCGAAACCCGATTCCATTAAGCGCCGCCCCAGGTCCTCTGGCGGAAAGGCCATGCCCGTAGCGATGGAAATCGTGCGATTTCGGATCGTTTCCGCGGGAGGCGTCATTTCTACAAGCGCCTCGACGCTTGTTACGACCAGGCCGCGAAATCCGTCGGCGATTTGTTGTAGCACATCGGTGCGGGCAATGATCGGGGCCGGATCGTCCAGTTTTTCGGCGTCGTAGGGCTTGTGCCCCGTGGCTGGGAGTTGCAGGACCCCCTCGTCTTCCTCGACCAGCTGGGCAATGTCTCCGAAGGTCCAGGCGGCTATTTCCTCGTTCGGCGCGATGTAGACGCAGAGGGTTTGCGCCGTTTTGGCTGTTTCGTGGAGGCGGGCCAGCAGGAAGGACGAGACGGACCCGGCCAACCCTTTTATTTGCAGGGTGGAGGGGGCTTTGGGGTCTATTCGTTCGCACCATGCGGACGCCTTGCGGAAGACATCCGTGGAGGCCAGTTGCCTGCGGATCGAAACAAGAGCCACGGGATTGAACGGGTTTTTATCGGGAAAAGGTACGGAGGGGCTGTCGCGTTAGCGCAGGTGCGCTTCGGACGCGTCGAAAAACGACGAAACGGCCCGGGATGTTCGCGGGGCGGGGCATTTGGCCCGCTCGCCCGCTGCCCGTCAGGCGGGATGGCTTGAAAGGCTGTGTTGGGAATGGGAAAATGTCTATAAAGTTAGTCATTTGTATGAATTTATATTTTTTACTAAATTTAGTCATTGGACGTACTAACACTAAACGTTGCCGCGTTGCGCCATGAACATGCATGCGGGAAGATTTCCCAACCCTTTCCGGCCTGGCGCTGGACATTCGCCCCCCTATCTTGCGGGCCGCGAGGCGGAGCAGGAAATATTCAGCCGCCTCCTTGAGCAGGAGGTGATCCTGGAAAATATGGTCCTCACCGGACTGCGCGGGGTTGGCAAAACCGTCCTGCTCGAAACGCTGAAGCCGTTGGCGCTGGATCAAGGCTGGTTATGGGTCGGGGCCGATCTGAGCGAAACCGCCAGTCTGCGGGAAGAACATATGGCCACGCGGCTATGCACCGATTTGTCGCTTGTAACGTCCTTCGTGGCCGCGCCCGTGGAGCAGAGTCGCTTGGTGGGGTTTGGAACATGCACGGAAACAGTGGCGCGCAGGCTCGATTATCCGGCGCTGACGAATATATATCGGGAAACGCCCGGGCTTGCGCTCGACAAGGTCAAGACGGTGCTGGAAACGGCCTGGACGGCGCTGGCGCCTACGGGAGCGCGCGGGATTGTTTTTGCCTACGACGAAGCGCAGAATCTTGCCGATCATGCGGACAGGGAAGAATACCCGCTCTCGCTGCTTCTGGATGCGTTCCAATCGGTCCAAAGGAAAGGATTTCCCCTGATGCTCGTATTGACGGGGTTGCCCACGCTTTTCCCGGAGCTTGTGGAGGCGCGGACATTTTCGGAGCGCATGTTTCGCGTGATTTTTCTGGATCGTCTTTCGGACGACGATAGCCGCGAAGCCATCCGCCGACCCATTGCGAATACGCACGGAGCCGTTCGACTGAGCGACGCGTCCGTGGACACGATCGTGAAAATGTCCGGGGGCTATCCCTATTTCATCCAGTTTATTTGCAAGGAAGTGTACGACGCGTTCATTCAGCGCATGGATAGCGGCGAAGATGCTGTGGTGCCCGTTTCCGGGATTATGCAAAAGCTGGACATGGGCTTTTGCGCCGGAAGATGGGGCCGGTTAACGGATCGGCAGCGGGAATTGTTGTTCGTTATGGCCACGCTCGACGACAGCGATGGGGACTTTTCCGTCCAGGAAGCGGTCGTAAAATCCCGGCTTGTTCTGAGCAGGCCTTTCGGCAGCAGTCATGTGCATCAGATGCTGGCGACGCTCGGCGAGCACGGCCTGATTTTCAAGAAGGGATATGGGCGCTATGCGTTCGCAATACCCCTTCTGGCGAACTATATCCGGCGCAGGATGGAGGGCGTGGGGATGGGGGGGTAGGGTGGCGGACGGAAGGGGGCGATGTCTGACCTGCCTAAGCGATGGTAATCTTCCGAAGGGCGCTTTTATTTCGGAAAACCGGTTGCATGGGGATGGTGCGGAGCGTAGTTTAGGGCAGGTGTTCCGTAGCACCGGTGGGCAGGGTGCTGGAGGTGTTTTAACAATAGATTTTAGAGGAGGAATCCTGTGCCTCGATTCCATTTCAAGGGCAAGGTTTTCGTCGAGAACCATCACTTGGCCGTGCCTTTCCATGAGTTGGTGCCGGTACGTGAGAAGGGACTGAGCGAGAAGGCGAGCCTGCACGATAACCTGGTCATCCACGGCGACAACCTGGCTGCGCTCAAGTCGCTGCTGCCGACGTATCACGGCAAGGTGAAGTGCATCTACATCGATCCGCCCTACAACACGGGCAACGAGGGCTGGGCGTACAACGACAACGTGAATTCGCCTTTGATGCAGGACTGGCTGGGCAAGGTGGTGGACCGCGACGACCTGACCCGCCACGACAAGTGGTGCTGCATGATGATGCCGCGCCTGAAGCTGCTGCGCGAGCTGCTTGCGGAGGATGGGGTGATCTTCGTGTCCATCGACGACAACGAGGTGCATCATCTGCGTTGTTTGATGGACGAGGTATTTGGGGAGGAGAACTTCTTTGCTACCGCCATATGGCAGAAGGTCTTTTCCCCGAAGAACACCGCGAAGTACTTCTCAGAAGACCACGACTACGTGATGGCATACGCGCGCCGAATCAAGGCATGGCGGCCCAACCTGATCGAGCGCAGTGAGCGGGCGGTCAAGCGATACAAGAATCCTGATGATGACCCCCGAGGGCCGTGGTCCTCCAGCGATCTGACGGCCCGGAATTTCTACAGTCAAGGCACCTATGAGGTCACTAGCCCTTCTGGCAAGAAGTTCAAGCCTTCGGTCGGTAATTACTTTCGCGTATCTCCCGAGAAGTTCGCCGAGTTGGATGAGGACGGGCGAGTCTGGTGGGGGAAGAGTGGCAACAACATGCCCCGCCTCAAGCGGTTTCTGGCGGAGGTAAAGAAGGGAGTCGTCCCGCAGACCCTCTGGCTTCACACCGATGTCGGCAACACGCAGGAGGCGAAGAAGGAACTGGTGTCCACGCTCCAGTTCGAGCGATCCGAAGACGTATTCAACACCGTCAAGCCTTCTCGCCTCATCCGCCGCATCCTCCAGATAGCCACCGACCCCGACTCCATCGTTCTCGATTCCTTCGCCGGTTCCGGCACGACGGCCCACGCCGTCCTCGCGCAGAATCGGGAAGACGGTGGTAACCGGCGCTTCATCCTCGTCGAGTGCGAGAACTATGCCGACACGATCACGGCCGAGCGCGTCCGCCGCGTCATCAAGGGTGTTCCGAGTGCCAAGGACAAGTCTCTCAAGACTGGCCTCGGCGGCACCTTCAGCTACTTCGAACTTGGACACCCCATGCGCCAAGAGTCGCTCCTCGACGGCTCCCATTTACCGTCCTGGGAAAAGCTTGCAGGCTATATTTTCTTCACTGCAACCGGTCAAGAGTTCGATCCGGCTGAAATCAATCGGGAGACCGGATTGATCGGACGCACCCGGTCCCATGATGTTTTCCTGCTCTATGAGCCGGATGTCGAAAAGCTCAAGAACCTTGCGCTGACGCTCTCGGCTGCCCGTGCATTGCCCACTGGAACGCGCAGGCGGCTCGTCTTTGCGCCCGCCAAATACCTGGACCCGGAATTTCTTCAAGAGTACCGGATCGACTTCCAGCAACTACCGTTCCAGATATACGAAGCGACCAGGAGGTTGGGGCGATGATCCTGAAGGAATACCAGAAGCGAACGCTGGAAACCGTGCGCGATTTTGTGGTGGAGCTTGCACGGTGGAGGAAAGAAGATAGGGATGCCCGCAACCAGAATTCCGAATGGGGTTTCGACTGGGTAGGGCGCGCTTGGGGCAGGACAGTGTCTGGAAGGCCCTATATTCCCCGCCGCAACGGGCTCAATGAGCATCTTCCCGCTTTTTGTCTCAAGGTCCCGACCGGCGGCGGCAAGACGCTGCTGGCAACCAAGGTAATCGACCTTGTCAATCTACATTTCCGCAAGAGTCAACGCGGGCTTGTTCTATGGATCGTGCCCACGACGCAGATATACAATCAGACGCTCAAGGCGCTCAAGGACCGTGATCACCCGTATCGCCAACAAATTGATCTGGCGTCGGGACAGCGTACGCTCATCCTTGAAAAAACCACGGCCTTTGGCCCGCATGACGTCGCTGAGAATCTTTGCATTCTTCTGCTCATGCTTCCGTCGGCCAATCGGCTGACGAAGGACACGTTGCGGATGTTTCGCGACAGCGGGGGGTTCGATCGGTTTTTTCCGCCAGACGACGATTCCCCTGCGCACGCCAAACTGCTGGAGAAAAATCCCAATCTTGATACTTTCGAGCAAACAGCAGGCTTTCCGGGGTCCTGCGTCAAGACATCGCTTGGCAATACAGTACGTTTGCTGCGGCCCCTGATTATTCTCGACGAGGGGCACAAGGCCTACAGCGCCAACGCGAAAGCGACGCTTGAAGGATTCAATCCGTGCATGATTGTCGAATTATCGGCCACCCCGGCAAAAGAGGCCAATGTGCTCGTCAAGATATCGGGTCGCGAGCTCAACGAGGAGGAAATGATCAAGCTCGATCTTCACATCCTTAACAGGGCAAGCGGCGACTGGCGAGATACGTTGTTGGCGTCGGCTGAACACCGCGAACGCCTTGAGGCAGAAGCGCGGCGATACGAAGCCGAATCCGGTGTCTATATTCGGCCTATCTGCGTAATTCAGGTGGAAAGAACCGGCAAAGACCAACGCACGTCTGGATACATTCACACCGACGATGTGCGCGAGTATCTTCTTCAGCATCCCGGAATCGCTCCCGAGCACATTGCGGTCAAGACCAGTGCGCAAGACGACCTCAAGGAGGTGGACGACACAGGCGGTTTGATGTCTCGAAACTGCCCGATTCGCTTCATTATCACCAAACAAGCGTTGCAGGAGGGCTGGGATTGCTCGTTTGCGTATGTCCTTGCCATTCTGACGAATCCCATGTCAAGGACGGGGATTACCCAGTTGGTAGGTCGCATTTTGCGACAGCCCCATGCCCAGAAAACCAGAGTAGACTGGCTTGACGAGAGCTACGTCTTCTGTTTCAGTCGCCAGGCAGACAAATTGTTAAAGGAGGTCAAGAAGGGGTTTGGGCTGGAAGGGTTGCAAGGGCTTGAATCGAAAGTAATTTCCAACGAAACCCTGACCGGGCCAGCAGAGAAGCTGGTGACTCGGCAGCGGAAAAAATATCGAGCGGCTGTGCGCGATCTCGTTCTCCCTGCCTTTATGATTCGGGATGCGGATGGTTGGCGCCTGGTGCATTACGAAGCAGACATCCTTTCGCGGTTGTCTTGGGACGACATTGACATTAGTCCGCTGGCCAATCTGAATATCGGCGAGAGGAATCAGGGGGATGTGGCGTTGCGTGCAAATCTGGCGGATGACGAAAGCATTCCGGAGTTCGCCGCGCCGGGCGGCGGCGAAAGTGCATCCGGCGAAACCATACACGGATTTGGCGGAGCCAACGGGGCTGCGGAAATGGACTACTACTTCTTCGCCGCAAGCCACCTTCTGGATTTGGTGCCCAATCCGTGGCGGGGACGCGATTTGGCCCGTCGCACCTTTGAGGCGTTGTTCGAGCATTATTCGGCCGAGCGCGTGGCGGCGAATCATGTTTTCGTTCTTGAAGCGCTGCGCCGACAGATTGAGATGGAACGCGACCGCTCGTCGCGAGAAGTCTTTCGCAATCTCCTGGAGTCGGGAGAGATGCGTTTTATGGTTGTTACAGAGGATCTCAACTTCAATCGTCTTCCCGAAAAAATAGAGACTCCGAAAGCTAAGCGAGCAAACCGGGAGGACGGGAACCCCTATCAGGTCAACCTCTTCGACGTTACCACCGAGGATGATCTCAACCGGTTCGAGAACAGGGTAGCGACCTATCTGGATCAACAGGCGCGACTCTTCTTCTGGTACCGCAACCGTGCTCGCAAGGACTACTATGTGCAGGGATGGAGGCCGCGTCGGATATACGCCGACTTTATCGTGACGCTTCGGGACGACGAGGTTGGATCGGACGACGAGTTTCACCAGGTTTTCGTGGTTGAAACCAAGGGCGTTCACCTCAAGGCGTCGGAGGACTCCATATACAAGCGGTCCGTTTTCGACATTTGCAGCGAGCATGCTCGCAAAGCCGACTGGGCCGAATTCGTGCCTGCAATGCGGAGCAAGCCAATGCGCTTTGAGGTTGTTGACGAGGACGAGTGGCAGACGCGGCTGAACGGGATGCTGTTTGGGGGGTGAAATTTAGTATTTCCTTGACAGTCCGTCAAAAAGGACGGACACACTGCGTTTCCTATATAGCCCGACCAGTGAGAACAAGTAGACCAACTCAATGCAGTTCGTAAGCAACGGCCCGGACATTCCAGACGCCCTGCTGCAGGCGCACGAAGAGGACCGTGCAGTGTTCTTCTGTGGAGCGGGCATTTCCTATCCCGCAGGATTGCCGGGTTTCGGGGGGTTGGTGGACGAGATTTATCGGCGATTGGGTACAAATCCTAACGATAACGAGGTTGAAAACGAAGCCTATAAGCGGAAACAGTTTGATATCACCTTGGGCTTGTTGGAGCGGCGAATGCCCGGACAGCGAATCGCCGTTCGAAAGGCATTGGCGGAGGCCTTGAAACCCAAATTCAGACGCCGCGGCGCTACCGATACCCACGTCGCGCTACTCCAACTGGCACGTGGTCGCGATGGAAAGCTACGACTCGTTACCACCAATTTCGACCGGATATTTGATCGCGCCGCCAGACGAAGCAAGCAGCCGCACCATGCGTTTGCCGCACCGACACTCCCCATTCCCAAGACCAGCCGCTGGGATGGACTCGTCTATTTGCACGGATTACTACCTTCGAAAACGGACGAAGACGAAAGCGCACTGCACAATCTCGTAGTTACCAGCGGCGATTTTGGCTTGGCCTACCTGACCGAGCGATGGGCCGCACGGTTCGTCAGCGAGCTGTTTCGCAACTATGTGGTGTGTTTCGTCGGGTACAGCATTAACGATCCGGTGTTGCGCTACATGATGGATGCGCTGGCTGCCGACCGAATGCGGGGCGAAGCAACCCCGCAAGCCTACGCTTTGGCAGGCTATGAGCCCGATCAGAAAGAGGCCCGATCTATCGAATGGCAGACTAAAGGGGTTTTGCCCATTCTCTACGAAGTTCGTTCGGATAAAGACGGTCAAGACGGTCATTCGCTGTTGCATCAGACATTGAAAGTTTGGGCGGAAATCCACCGCGACGGAGTTGCTGGCAAGGAGCAAATCGTGGCACGGTATGCATTGACGCACCCCTCTGAAAGTACCCGGCAGGATGACTTCGTAGGACGTATGTTGTGGGCGCTTTCGGATAAATCCGATCTGCCAGCAAGGCGTTTTGCGGAGTTCAATCCAGCGCCGACGCTCGAATGGCTAAAGGCGTTTTCCGAACACCAATATGGTCACGGCGACTTGAGTGGTTTCGGTATTTCGCCTCGTCTGCCCATTGATTCTGATCTTCATTTCAGTCTCATAAATCGACCTGCATCCTACAAGCGCACCCCACGGATGACTCTCGTTGGGAGCAATCAGGACACCGAATGGGATGATGTGATGCGTTATGTTGCCCGCTGGCTGACGCGACACCTTAACGACCCTGAGTTGCTGTACTGGCTGGTGGAAAATGGAAGTCAACTGCATGATCAATTGGCGGGGTTGATTGAGTACACGCTTGATGAACTTGACAAGCTGAACCGCGAAGGCAAAAGTGACGAACTGGATAAAATTCGTGCGCATTCTCCAAATGCTGTACCTGACGAAAGGATGCGGTTACTTTGGCGTCTATTGCTGAGAGGCCGAGTCAAATTATTTCGACATAACCACGATCTTTACCAGTGGCTGGAGTGTCTGAAGCGCGATGGTCTGACCGCATCCCTGCGCATGGAGTTGCGCGAATTTCTTGCGCCCATGATTGCATTGAAAAAGCCGTTCCGCTGGCCCGATGAACTTGTTAAACCGTATCCTCCCGAGCACTTGCGGTACATTGTTGATTGGGAACTTGTGCTGGCCGTTGATCATGTTCAAGCCGTCATTGGCAATCGGGATGATGAATATTGGCGAAGTGCCTTGCCGAGGCTGTTGGATGATCTCCAGCAATTGTTGTTTGATGCCTTAGACCTCTTGAGCGAACTGGACGGGGCAGATGACCGCAGCGACGGTTCGTTTTGGCATCTGCCCTCCATCGAACCGCACGGGCAGAATCGGGGATTTCACGACTGGGTGACACTGATAGAACTTCTGCGCGATGCCTGGTTGACCGTTAAGGAGGATGACCCTGCGAGGGCGATGCGAGTCGCCGTTCACTGGTTTGAACTTCCGTATCCCACATTTAAACGTCTCGCCTTTTTTGCCGCCAGTCATGAAGGTTGCATTGATCCGGTTCAATGGTCTAACTGGTTGCTCTGCGATGCATGTTGGTGGCTGTGGTCTGTGGAAACGCAACGCGAAGTCATGCGCCTCTTGGCGCTACAAGGTCACCGTCTGTCCTCATCTCAGGGTACGCTCGAAGCCGCCATTCTGGATGGTCCTCCGCGCGACATGTATAAAGAAAGCCTTGAGCCGGAAGACTGGGAAAAAATTGTGGAACGCTCGCTGTGGTTGCGTCTGACGAAACTCTATGAATCAGGGCTGCAATTGGGGGATGCTGCACAAAGCCGCTTCGATACCTTATCCTCAGCGAACCCGTCATGGCAATTGCATCCTCACAAGCGCGAGGAATTTCCGCGCTGGATGAGTGGGACGGGAGATCCAGACTACGAAGACGACCGGGAGATCGACATTGCGCCTCGCAAGCGGCGCGACTTGGTTCAATGGCTAAAGGATTCTCCGCCCAAGCGGCATTGGTCCGAGGACACTTGGCGTGATACGTGTCGCACTGAGTTCCGCTTGAGCTTTGATGCTCTTTGCGACTTGGCTCAACAAGGCATCTGGCTGGCAAGCCGCTGGGGAGAAGCACTACAGGTATGGAGCGAGGAAGATATGGTGCAGCGGTCATGGCGCTATGCGGCTCCGCTGGTAGCGACCATGCCCGATAATATTTTGCAAGAGATTGCACACGGTGTTGCATGGTGGTTATACGCTGCGTCCAAATCCGCCGAGAGCCATGATGAAATATTGCTTGATTTGTGCCAGCGTATTCTGAATTTGTCCCTTGAACCTGGTTCTGGCCTAACCATACAGGATGGCGAAGCGATTCGCCGCTCTGTCACTGAAGCGATCAACCATCCGGTCGGCCTTGTTACCCAAGCATTGATATCTCTTTGGTTCAGGAGTAAGCCGAATGACAATGATCGCTTACCCGTTGACATTGAACCTCTTTTCACGCAAATGTGCGATACGCAGGTAGAACGTTTCTGGCACGGTAGAGCAGTGTTGGCGTCAAGATTGATTGCCCTGTTTCGGGTTGACCAATTCTGGACCGAGCAGCATCTGTTGCCACTTTTCCAATGGACAGAGAATCCCATAGAAGCCCGAATCGTCTGGAAGGGTTTTCTCTGGTCTCCACGCCTTTATAGGCCCCTGCTGAATGCCTTCAGGCCGCAGTTCCTCGAAACCGCGAGTCACTATGACGACTTGGGTGAGTTCAAGAAGCAGTATGCTGCAATTCTGACCTACGCGGCGCTGGAATGCAGGGACGAAGATGAGGTAAGAGGATTTCAGTCGGCGTTCAATGCCCTTCCAGTGGAGGGGCTGCAGGAAGCGGCAAGAACTCTCTGGCAGGCGCTTGAAAGCGCAGGTGCGCAACGCGAGGACTACTGGAGCAATCGTATCCAGCCTTTCTGGCAAAAGATATGGCCAAAATCCCGTGATCTGGTTTCTGGTGGCATCGCGGAATCATTTGCGTTTATGAGCATTGCCGCTGGAGAGAAGTTCTCAGATGCGTTGAATTTGATTCATGGCTGGCTCAAGCCGATCAAGCATTCCGGCCATGTTGTCCAAAGACTGCAAAAGAGCAACCTCTGCGCAAGATTCCCGATGGAGGCACTACGTTTTCTGGGTGCTGTTATTACTGATCAGCCATGGGCGCATCCCGAATTAAGACAGTGTCTAGAGGACATTTTGGAGGCGAGGCCGGAGATGCAGCATGATCGTCGGTACCAAAAATTGAAGGAATATGCGGCCTGAAATGTCAAGTGCCTTGCAAGGTCCCTGATAGTCGAAGGTCCTCGGACCGCCTTGGAAGCTTCCGAAGATATGGATCAGGGAATGCGCTTTCTGTAAGACGCACATAGATTTAGTCATTCATATAAACTTATATGTTTAACTAAGCTTAGTCATTGGACTTAATGAGACTAAAAGTTCGCTATGACCATGTATTCGGGAAAATTTTCCAACGCCTTCCGGTCTGGCAGGAAGCCAGGGAACCCCTGAACGTCTCCGCCTGTACCCATATCTTCACGAAAACTTTTTTTCTCAAAACATCTGGCCGCCGGCCGGATTCGTGCAAGGAGATCGCTATACGGTAGGCATAGCCTGTCCAGGAAGGATGCACAGAGGAAGGCCCCAGACGATCAGGAATAGCATGCGCGGCAAACGATGAACGCCCCCCGCAAACCGCCTCGCTCCGAAAAAAAGACGCTGGAGGAGCGTTTTTTCCTGAGCGGACCGGGCAAGCGGGTGTCCGAACTGATTCGGGCCGGACGCATCTTTACCGAATTTCTCCGGGGTTTTCGGCGGTTGCATTTTGTGGGGCCTTGCGTGACGGTTTTCGGCTCGGCCCGTTTTCCCGAAGATCACGTCTACTATCGGCTGGCCCGCGAGGTGGGCGCCCAGTTGGCCCGCGCAGGGTTCACGGTGATGACGGGAGGAGGTCCCGGCGTCATGGAGGCCGCAAACCGGGGTGCACAGGAGGCAGGCGGGCGCAGCATCGGCTGCAACATCGAACTTCCCTGCGAGCAGGAACCCAATCCGTATCTGGACGAATGGGTGGAATTCGACCACTTTTTCGTGCGCAAGGTGATGCTGGTCAAGTACTCCTATGCGTTCGTGGTGATGCCGGGCGGGTTCGGCACCATGGACGAGATATTCGAGACGCTTACGCTGGTGCAGACAGGGAAAATTTTGGATTTGCCCGTCGTGGTGATGGGGTCCGAGTACTGGTCGGAGATGATCGACTTTGTTTCCGGCACGATGGTTCGGGAAGGCACGATCAGCCCGGAAGACGCTGAGCGGTGGATGATTACCGATTCCCCCGAAGAAGCCGTTTCCGCCATCGTCAAGGCGTCCAATACGCGGTTCCATCTTGACTTGAAACCCCGCTGGATTCTGGGTGAGTCTAAACGGCCTCGCCGGACGACGGGTAGCAAGCCATGAAACCTCGCACTTGAGGTTGCGCGGCGCCTCCCTGCAAGGCACGCCCACAACGGCGCAATGATTCGGCCAGGGTCGCCGCGTGCGAAAGCCCTCGCCGACCTGATTGCGCAGACCAACGATGGCTGACCGGATTCATCTCCGGAATATCAGGGTAGTGTTTGTACGCGGCTTCCCGCAGACCCAATTTCACGGCCTTTATCGTACCTGTGCACGGATTTTCGAAATCTACAGCGCGAGAGCGCGATGTGCTCCTTTGCAAAAGGTCCGAATTTTCCGCGCCCGCCGTCTTTTCGTCGCGCAGTGACATATCACGCCATATCCAGGCATTCAAAGCCCTTTCGCCGCCATCCATGTTTCACGTGAAACACAGGCGCTCGCCGACCGGCTCCATGACCAGGTGGTTGTTTTCGCAATGGCATGGTCACTTCGTCTGTCGCCAGCGCAAGTTCCCGAGGAATACGACCGGCTTGGTTGCATCCCTTGCAAAACAGGTGCGTTTGTCGGGCTGCTGTTGATATTTTGGGTTCATTTCCGTAGCGTATGTCAAGGTTGTGTCAAGACGGTGATGTGTCTACGCCTTTACGTTCCGCGAAAACCTGTCCAATTAAACCGAACCATCTCTATGGGTATTTTGGGTCCAGCAGGCGCGCCAGGTTCCCTGCGCGCACGGATATTCGAGGTCATGTTTGGCGGTCAGTCCCGCTCCGCCAAGATATTTGAATGTGTCCTTATGGTCGCGATTTTGGCCAGCGTGGGCGCCATCACGCTGGAGTCGATCCAGGAACAGGATTCTGCCGCCTCCACCTGGTTGCGCAGGATCGAAATCGCCTTCACGCTGATATTCACCATCGAATATGTGGTGCGGCTGTGGTGCGTCGGGCGACCTGCTCGATATGCCTTCAGCTTTTTCGGCGTGGTCGATTTTGTAGCGATTGCGCCAACGTACCTCGCTCTTCTTTTTCCCGCCAGCCAGGCATTTGTCGTGGTGCGTGCGCTCCGGGTAATGCGCATCTTCCGCTTATTCAAGCTTGCTCGATATTCCCGCGCCAGCTCATTTCTTCGAACAGCGCTTCTGGCTGCGCGCTACAAAATCGCCGTCTTTGGGCTGGCTGTCCTGGTCATCATATTTGTGGTCGGCTCGCTGATGTATCTGATTGAAGGTCCGGAAAACGGATTTACGAGCATTCCCACGGGGGTCTACTGGGCCATCATCACCGTGACGACCGTAGGTCACGGGAGTCTAATGCCAGCGACAGTACTCGGACAGGTGCTCGCATCCATCCTTATGATCCTTGGCTACGGCGTTATCGCGGTACCGACGGGAATCATTACGGCCGAGGTCGCTACGGCGGACGCCGCTCGTCGCCAGATTCTTGCGGGAGTAGAAACCAGTCATATCGAATACAAGTCTTCGGCGTATTACAGTTATATGGAAGGCGTCCCGGAGAAGGTCATCCTTGATCAGTCGCTGAAGGCCATCGCCGGTTTTCTGAATGCTGGCGGTGGCACACTTGCTATCGGCGTGGGCGACGACGGCGAAATTCTTGGAATACAGCCAGACCTCGACTTGAAAAAAATCGACACAGATCGTTACGTGAATGCCCTTACCTCGGCGATTGGCGCCAAGATGGGCACGCTGGCGGCCACGCTGGTGTCCGTCAAGGTTCAGCGTTTCGGGGATGATGATAAGGAGATATGCCTGGTGGAGGTGCAGGCGGCGCCCGACCCTATCTATTCAGGAAAAGACCGTACGTTTTATGTGCGGGTCAATAACTCGACGCGGAAAATTGCAGGACCCGACCTCGTTGGCTACGTCCTCAAGCGGTGGGGCTAAGCGCCCGGCTTCCCGATCGCCGCCCGCACAAATCCCCCGGCTTCCTGGAGCCGTCGCTCTGCCTCCTCTGCATCCACATCGGCAAGATGCATCACCAGCGCCGTTTTTACATGTCCTCCTGCCCGGTCCAGTAAGCCGCCCGCCTCTGCATACGATACGCCGGTCACCGTCATCACCGTACGTTTCGACCGTTCGACCAGCTTCTGGTTCGTCATTTGCAAATCCACCATCATATTCTCGTACACCTTGCCGAGGCGAATCATGGAGGCCGTCGTGAGCATATTGAGCACCAGTTTCTGGGCGGTTCCAGACTTCATGCGCGTCGAACCCATGACCACTTCGGGACCCACCGCCGGGCAAATAGCCACATCTACGTCCAGATCGAAGTCCGTCCGGGGGTTACAGGTCACATAAAGCGTTTTGCACCCGATGGAACGGGCCTGCCGGATGGCCCCCACCACGAAAGGGGTTCGCCTGCTCGCCGCAATGCCGCACGCCACGTCCGGGGGCCGCACGCCTGCCTCAATCAAGGCCTTTACGCCATTGGACTCCAGGTCCTCGGCGCCTTCCTGCGAACGAAAAATCGCATCCGGCCCGCCCGCGATAATGCCCTGCACCATATCGGGGTCGCTTCCAAACGTAGGCGGGCACTCCGACGCATCTACAATGCCCAGGCGCCCACTCGTCCCGGCGCCTATGTAAAACAGACGCCCGCCTCGCTGGAACGCATCCACAATCAACTCGACCGCCTCGGCGATATAGGGAATCTCCGTGTGCACGGCGTCGGGAACCGTGCGGTCCTCCGCATGGATAATGTCCAGAATTTCCCGGACAGACGCCAGGTCGATATTCCGGGACCTCGGATTACGTTGTTCCGTCGCCAGGCGCTGGAGCGCCGAAAAAAGAGGGGGTGGTTCAGGTTGCGACATACGATTTGGCGGCATTACGCGTAAAGAACTATGGATTCCATCCACACATATTCTGGCTCCTGTGCGCGAAGGCGATTCCGAACGAAATCGCCATCGCGGTCGTACATATTCGGCCCTATCCTGAGCAGGCCATGTATCTCAAGTCGATTCGTCTTACGGATTTTCGCGTGCACGAGCGCACCGAGTGTACGTTTGCCCCTTCGGTAAATCTCCTGTATGGTCCCAATGGGGCGGGCAAGACGAATATACTGGACGCCATCCATTACGCCTGCCTGTCGAGAGGCTTTGTTGCGGCGGGGGACCGGTATATTGTCCGTCGCGGCGCGAAGCACACCGAAGTGGAGGGGGCCTTCGTGAGCGATGACGAGCGGGACCGGCGCGTACGCATGGCGTATGTTCCGGGCGAAGGGAAGCGCATGTTCGTCAATAAGGCGCTACAGGAGAGGATGTCCAACATAGTAGGGCAATTGCCGGTGGTTTTTTGCGCTCCGCAGGATTATGTGCTGACGTCCGGGGGCCCTGACCATCGCCGACGATTCATGGACAATCTGCTGTCCCAAGGCAGCTCCTTGTATCTTGACGCCCTGCTCAAGTTTCGTCGGGTGCTGAAGCAGCGCAATCGCTATCTCGCCGACAGGAAGGGGTTCGGATCGGCAGAGACGGCGCCTGTCCTGTCTTCCTGGAATGAGCAACTCGTCCTGTTCGGGAGCCGGATTGTGGAGGCACGGCAACACTTTACCGAGGTATTTGCCGAGTATCTGGACCGTGCGTACCAGTCCATTGAGGATGTGGCGGAAAAACCCACCATGGAGTACCAGGCCAATCTCCGCGTTGCTGTCCCGGCGACGCCTGAAGCTATTCAAACTGTTTACCGAGAGAAACTGGCGGCTGTTTTGGAGGACGAATGCCGGCGGGGAACTACGTTGGCCGGGCCGCATCTGGACGATCTGGCGTTTCGCCTGGACGATATGCTGGTTCGCCGGTATGCTTCGCAGGGTCAGCACCGTACGTTCGGCATGGCCCTGAAAGTAGCCATGTACGATTTTTTGCAAAAACGCACCGGAGAGCGCCCGATTCTGCTTCTCGACGATGTATTCGAGCATCTTGATGCTTCCCGCACCCAGGCGTTTCTGACGTTGCTTCAGTCTGATCGAATCGGCCAAACGATCATTTCCGCCACGGACCGCCGACCTTTCGATGGGTTGGTTCCGTTCGAAAAGGGCCCGCACCAGGCGCTTTTTGTGGAAGGGGGGAAGGTGCGTATGCCGGCGTCCGCCAAGTCGGGAGGGTAGCCTGCGCCGGCAGGCGCCTATTCAATGTTTCACGTGAAACATCCGCAAATGCTGCTTGTCGGGAAGCGGTTTCATGGCGGCGAAGATATTTTTCCAAAGCGTAAACCTATGTTTTTATTGTATTTACGGATAATGCCCGGATTGTCAAGTTATGGGCTTGAATGGCTGGGGTAGTTACATCTGCTTACGTGATGCGACGCGCCATGGAATCAGAAATCAGGGTCGTTTGTGACGATCCGCGACCGACAACGCTTGGGGTATCGAACCTAAATGCCAACGCTTTTGCGCACCATACGGGCCGGGCCGGCCTTGATGCGACGCTTTCCGCGTGTCCGCGAAGCGGCCTTCGGGAGACTGTAAGGGCACGCCGGTTGCGTCATTCCTCAGTATGCGGAGCCTGTGGCGGCGTCCTGATCCGTGCGCCCCGCTCAGTTTTCGGACCTTGTGGCCTTGATCAGCGCTTCTTTTAGTTGATCTTCACAGTCCTTTTCGATTTCCTGGTGCACCGATTCGATATCGTCAATAAGTCTTCGGGCTTCGCGAAAATGGTTCCTTGCCTTCCTGCCTGCTTTCAGCGCCCTGAGATACTCCCCTTCGCTTGCATGGCGTTTCAACAATTCGAGGCTCTGTTCTCTTGCGAAGGCAAGGACCGTCCGTAAATTCTTCCGTTTACGCGCAAGGTATTCCTTTTGCTGCGTCACGGAAAGGCCCTTGATTTCCGGTTTGGGGTTGTTGCGGTTGTCGGGCATGACGTTCCTCTAAGGATGCACTGATTAAGTCCGCGAAGATCAGAGGCAGCGAGGGGTGCGCTGGCAAGGAATGACGAAGCAGCGTGGCAGGCCCCACGTAATGAGGAATGACGCCGCCAGCGCGCTCCTCGATGCCTCCCGAAGGGCGCTTCACGACCACGACGCCGTAAAACGCCGTGTTTTCCGATGATTTTAACGATGAAATCATTACAAACGCTATGTGCGTACGTGAAGCGCTGATCGAAGCGGATTTGATCAGTGCATCCCTAAGCAGGGGCCTCGGAGTGCGCCATGCGTTCCGGGTCCGCTTCGCCGTTTTTGTCTACGCCGTCGTCCGAAGGAGGCACGATGGTGGCCTCGCCCCCCACGGCGAGACGCCCTTCGTAGTAGACGTATACCCGGCTTTTGACGTGTTTCCGTTTCTCGATCTTTTCGCTGATCTTGATTTCCACCGTAATTTCCGATCCTACGGGAACGGGGCGCAGGAAACGGCAAGAAATGGACGCAGCAATGCAACCGTGGCCCGGAAAATCCCGTCCCAGCACCTTGGAAATAATGCCCAGGAGCAAAATGCCGTGCACGATCGGTTTTTCGAACTGCGTCGTGGCGGCGTATTCGGGGCTCACATGAATCGGATTGTCGTCTCCGGTCAGGTCCGCGAACGTTTGCACATCCTCCACGGACAAAAAGCGCGTGGTTGAAAAGGAATCGCCTATGTTGATCTTCTCGTACGTATTCATTGTTTCAGGCCGTAAGGCGGGCATGGACAGGCGTTGGTTCGCCCAAAGCGTTTGCATGCAAAGCCGTAATATAACGAACCTGCGGCTATAATCGAAAGCCCCCTGCGTTTCGTACAAGCCCCGGTACCGTGGAACTTTTCATAAAGAATCCTGTTTTCGATGCGATGCGTACGGGCTTGTTGCCTGGCATGCTTTCCGCTCGCCGTTGATCCGTGTCTTCGCCTCCTAAAAGAGTTCTTCTTCTGGCGCCGTATTTTCTTCCCCGCCGCCGCGTGGGGTCTATGCGTCCGTTTCGGTTTGCCATCCATCTGCGTGAATTCGGCTGGGAACCTACCGTGATGACTATTCCCTTTCCAGGGGGACGTCTCACCGACAAGGAAGCGCATCTGCTGAGGGATGTTCGCGTGTTGAGCATTGCATCGCCCGTAGACCGCACATTCCGGTCCGAGAGTCAGTTGGGCGCGCCGACGGGAAGGGAGGGCCGATCGCGTCAACGCGCGCCGGCTCCGTGGATTGCCGCGCTGGATCGGCAGTTTCCCGTAGATACCTGGTTGCCGCTCTTCGCCGCAAAATTCAGAACCATGCTTCGGCAAGTCGCCGAGGTCGATCCGCAGGTCATCTGGGCTACCGGCAATCCCTGGTCCGGCCTGGTGGCGGGGCAGTGGCTAAGCAAGCGGCTCGGCGTTCCGTACATCGCGGATTTTCGGGATCCCTGGACGTTGTCCGAAGCGCGCACCCGGCCCAAATGGGGGTGGGTGCAACGCATTGACCGGTATGCGGAACGTCGCGTGGTGGAGGGATCGGATATGCTCATGTTTCAAACCGGGCGCCTGGCCGACGCATACCGCGAACGCTATGCCCGCCTTGCCCCCGATGTGGTGGTGATCAAAAACAGTTTCGACCCGGATGTTTTTGACGACCCTATTTCCGTAGCGGGCCGCTTCAGGCAGGAAGACGCCCGCCCGGATTCGTCGAACATGTTGCGTATCGGTTTTTTCGGGCGTTTTCGGGCCACATCGTCTGCGGCGCCTATTATGGACGTACTGGTCGAGCTTCGGAAGCAGCAAGCGTCTCTCGCCCAGCGTGTTCGCATACATTCTTTCGGGCCGCTTTCCGAGGCCGACGCCGCACGGGCGCGCGCCTATGGGCTTGAGGAGCAGTTCGTTTGCGAGGAGGTTGTTCCGCTTGAGCGGGCGCTTTCCACGCTTCGCCGGTTCGATATTTTGCTTGTAATCGCCGACCCGCATCCCCGCCATGTCCTCCCCGCAAAAATTTTCGAGTATCTTGTGGTGGGGCGCCCCATTCTGTCGCTTTCGCCGAACCTGGAGGCGGGGGATATGGTCCGGAGCACAGGGACCGGCGTGCAGATACAGGATACGGCTTCGGCGGTTCGCCTTTTGAAGGAGTGCCTCCATGCACGCGACGCCGGGCGCCCGCTGCCCATTTCGTTCGATCCAAAGTCGGAAGAAATCATGCGGCACGATGCGCGGACGACCACGCGCCAATTTGCCCGTACGCTTGACGCCCTCGCGGGTCGGTAGCCATGTCGCTTCTTCCTGTTGCGCAACGTCTTTTGGAACGCTTGCGGGCGTTTGCCGCCACGGACGCCGGCAAGCGCCTGGCGAATGTGCTGCGCACCGTTTTTCTCGTGGCGATCGTCGCCGTGCTGGTCTATCAGATCGGGAAGATCGGGTGGGGCAGTTTGTTGCGATCGCTTCCGTCCGAACCCGCGTTTTATGCGCTGCTCGCGGCGATGTATTTCCTGCTTCCGGTTACGGAGGCGGCGATTTACGGGCGGTTCTGGTCGTTGCCTCCCTGGCAATGCTTCGCCGTGATGATTCGCAAACGCGTGTTGAACATGGACGTGATCGCGTACTCCGGCGAAGTGTACTTGTTTATGTGGGCGAAGGACCGCGTTCGGGGCGCGCACAAGGCCATTGTAGGCGTTATCAAGGACAACCTGATCGTTTCCTCGGTTTCCTCGCTGCTTTCCGCGTCGTTGCTCATAGGGGGCGTCCTGCTTTCCGGCCACCTCGTCCTCCGCGAAATCGTTGAACTGCCCGGCCTGCTGTATGCGGGCCTTGTAATCCTCGTCGGGGTGTTTATGGGCGTGCTGGTGTACCGTTTTCGGCGGGAAATTTTCTTGCTTTCCCGGCGTACGTTGGCCATCCTGACTGCCGCGCACGTAACCCGTTTTCTGGTGGGGTATGTGCTGCAGGTAGCCGCCTGGTGGGTGGTGCTTCCGGACGTGCCGTTCGAGACATGGGCTATCCTGCTCGTCGTCTTCGTCGTGATCAACAGAACGCCGTTCGTGCCCTCGAGCGATCTGGTGTTCGCCAGCGCAGGAGCAAGCATTGCGCCGTGGCTCGATGCGCCGGTGGCCCCGGTGGTCGGGATGCTGGTGGTCCGGAGCGCCGTGGACCGTGTGTTCAGCTTGTTCTTTTTCGTCGCGAGTACGTGGTGGGAACGTCGCCGCGGGATCCCCCTAACCCCTCAGCCGGACGACGCCCTGCTTGCGGAATGGTCCGAATACAGATCGGAAGACCGGGCGAAAAAGGACAGTCCCCGGACGGCGTCGGCCCCGGTCTCGGAAAAAGAAGAATAACGTGTTAATTCGTAAAAATATCCTTAATATGGCATACTTTTTGCATATGAATTACCGTTGGGTCGCGAAGCGCCTGCGTGCAGGGTCTCCTGCAGGGTCTGAGCGCCCGATGCGGGACGTCGCGGCCTCGTTCGCCGCTTCGTCGCAACCCTGTTCCTTGCGTATCGCTCGGCTCCATGCGCTGTAACAAACCGGACAAGCCGCCCGGATATTTCAGATGATCCCTACCTTGCCATGCCCGGTATGAACCTGCTTTTTCCCATCGCGGGGTTGCTGCTGATCTTCCACGCGCCGCCGGCGTGCGCTGCGCCTCCCGACACGACCGTCGTGCTGGAGGATTTCGAAGCGGAGGTCGAGGGATGCCTGCCTGCCGCGTGGCGCTTCTTTTCCCGCTCGAACCGCCGCTTTGAGTCGCCGGAGCGGCTCATGAATGCTTCGGGAAAATTCTTCGTGGTGCAGGAAGACGGCAATCATTTTCTTCGCGCCTACACGACGGGGTCTGCGCGGCGTATCTCCTTGCCGGGCGAGGCCTTCCAGTGGGATCTGTCGTCGTTGCCCCACCTGCGGTGGATGTGGCGGGCCCACCGTTTGCCCGAGGGCGCCCGCGAGGATCGGGTCAATGATTCCGGCGCGGCGGTCTATGTATCCTTTGCGAAAACGGACTGGCTGGGGCGTCCGCTGAGCATAAAATACGTATACAGCACGGGGTTGCCCCTGGAATCCATGGTGTCCACCGGCAACGTAAAGATCGTGGTGGCGTCCAGCGGTCTGGAGAAAACGGGGGAGTGGGTAGGCGTCACGCGCAATGTGGCGGAGGACTATCGGAAAATATTCGGCTCGGAGCCGCCCGGCGCCCCGACCACGATTACGCTGTGGAGCGATTCAGATAATACGGAGTCCGTGGCGGAGGTCGATTTCGACAACATCGTGCTTGCGAACGCGCCATGAGTCGTTTCTCCGATACATTGCGCGGTTTTATCCGTCTGGTGGTTCGGCGAGCCTGGGCGGTGGCGTTGCTGGCGCTTCTTTTTTCCGTGGCGGGCTTCTGGTTTGCCCGGCAACTTCGCGTCGATACGGATTTTTCCAACCTGGTGCCGCGCGAGTATCCAAGCGTACAGGCGCTCGAGGCGCTGCGCGAAACCGTGGGAAGCGAGGCCACCGTGGACGTGGCGATCGTGAGTCCGTCGTTCGAGGCCAACAAGGCCTTTGCCGAAGCGCTGATTCCCCGTGCACTGGCCCTTGCGCCGACGCCGGAGGCCGAACCCTATCTGCGTCGGGTGGATTTCGAGAAGGATACGGCGTTTCTGGAGGAAAACGCCCTGTATTTTGCGACGTGGGCCGAGCTGGACAGCCTGGAATTGTACCTGCTCGACCAGATCCGCGAGGCGAAACTCGAAGCCAACCCGTTTTTCTTCGATCTGGACGACGAAGAGGACGCCTTGGGCGACGAGGCCGGCTACGATCCCGCCCGCGACCTTGAGGAAGTGTACGACCATATCGTGGGGAAGCGCTATCCGGTCAACGAGGACAGCACGATCATGGCGCTTCGGTTTTATCCAAGCGGATCGCAGACGGACATTGGATTTATCGAGGCCCTGTACGCCGACCTCGACGCGCTCATCGCCGACCTCGACCCGACGGCCTGGCACCCGGACATGCAGGCGATTCCAGCGGGGCGGCTGTTGCGCCAACTTGTGGAGGTGCGGACGATTTCCGAGGATGTGCTTGGTTCGTTCGCCGCGGGCGTGGCGGCGGTCCTGTTGCTTGTGGTGGGATATTTCTTCTACAAGGGGTATACGGCGCGCGCAGGCCATCGATTCTCCCGCCGTGCGCTGGTTGCGCAGCTGGCGCGCATTCCCGTGCTTGCCTGTCTGATCGGACTACCGCTCCTGATGAGCCTGGCCTGGACGCTGGGCGTGGCCTGGTTTGCGTTCGGCATGCTTAACCTGATGACGTCTACGCTCGGGTTGGTGCTGTTTGGCCTCGGGATCGACTACGGCATCCATTTTTACGCCCGCTACACGGAAGAGCGCGGGCTGGGCCATACGGTGGAGGAGGCCGCAGAGATCACTTTTACGAGTACGGGCAAGGCGATTGCGCTGGGCGCGTTCACCACGGCGGCGGCGCTGTACGTATTGTCCGCCGCGGACTTCCGGGGCTTCAGCGAATTCGGTTTCATCGCCGGCACAGGCATTCTTTTCGCCGTGGGGGCCATGACCATCGTGATGCCGGCGCTCCTGACGCTCTGCGAGCGGTATCGCCTGCTGGATTTCTCCGGGATCGGGCCGGAGGCCGGGGGCCTTCCGCGCCGCCGGGAATATGGCAAAATGCCGGGTTCGAGAGGGCTGGCGCTGGGCAGCCTGGCGCTGGTGGTCGTTGCGCTTGCCTTGCTGCCAAGGGTGGGTTTCCAGTACGATTTCGGCGCGCTGGAACCCGCGTATGAAACGTACGACGCCAAACGGAATCTTATCCGCGAGGTCTATCCGTCGAGAGGACGCAACCCGGCCTATGTGCTTGTGGACGATCCGTCCGAAGCGCCTGCGGTCCAGGAGGCTATCGAGCGGCATGCGCGCATGGACACGCTGTCGCCCACCATCGACCGGGCGGAAACGCTGCAGGAGCGGTTTCCCGCGACCGAGGCAGGGCAACAACGCAAGCTGGACCGGATCGCCGATATCCGCACGCTGTTTGCGGACCCGTTCCTGAGCGCCGACGAGGACGAGGGCCTTGTGCGCGCGGAGCGGGCGGCGGGCACGGTGCAGCCGCTTGCGGTCGAGCAGCTTCCCGAAAGCATTCGCAGCCGGTTCCTGTCCAAAACCGGCGAGCTGGGGGGCTTTGTGATGATCTATCCCTCGGTGGGGCTTGCCGACGGGCGGGCCTCCATGGCGTTCGCCGACGATGTGGGCCGGATCGTGACCCGGGACGGGCGCACGTACTATGCAGGCTCTCCGTCCATCGTGGCGGCGGACATGCTTCGACTGATGCGTCGCGACGCACCCTGGATGATGGCGGGGGCCCTGCTTATGGTGGTCCTGCTCATGTGGATCAATTTTCGTTCGATCCGGTGGGTGGCGCTGGCTACGGCGCCCCTCGCGGTGGGCGTGTTATGGATGATTCTGGTGATGGAAGTCACGGGGCTCCAGCTCAATTTCTATAACATGATCGTGCTTCCCGCCATTCTGGGCATCGGCAACGATGCGGGGGTGCACCTGGTCCATCGCTACCGGGAGGAAGGGTCCGGTTCCGTCCGGCGCGTACTTCGCTACACGGGCGAACATATCGCCATGGGGTCGTTCACCACCATGATCGGCTTTGCCGGCTTGTTGCTCAGCTTTCATCCCGGCCTGCATTCGATCGGGCAGTTGGCCGTCGTGGGCATCGGCGCTACGCTGCTGGCCGCGCTGCTCTTTTTGCCGGCGGCGTTGCAGTGGCTGGAAGATCGGCAGGGCAAGGCGGACGCGTCGCAGGGGCCGGCTTCATGAAACCGGGCGCCGCCGGGAGGAGCAGGTTTTCAGGACGCCCAGGTACTTTTCCGCCGCCGAGCGCCAGCCGAAATGCTCCAGCACATGGCTTGCGGCCGCGAGACGGGCCGTTTCGAGCAGGTCTGGTTCGCGGCGATACGCCAGAATGGCTTCGCGGAAGGCCGCCGTATCCCCGGATTGGACCAGTCGTCCGTTTCTTCCGTCCGCTACGACGTCCGCAATGCCTTCGATATTCGCGGCTACCGTGGGCAAGCCGCACAATCCCGCCTCCAGCATGACCACGCCGAACCCTTCCATATCTCCCGGAACGGGCACGTTGGGCATAATGAAGAGATCGGCGCCGCGGTACATCCCTTCCAGTTCCCTCTGGGTCAGGCGTCCGAGCAGCCGTACCCGATGCGCGACCCCGGCCCGTTTTGCGGCGTCCCGGATGCGTTCGGCTTCCGGCCCTTCCCCGGCCAGCCAGTAATGCACGTCCTCGGGCAGGAGGGGCAGGACCTGTTCGACGAACCATGCGAACCCTTTCCGTTGTACCTGCCGTCCCGCGCTGCACAAAAGCAAGGTGCGTTCGGGAGGCGTTCCGTCGGCGCGCTCCGGGGGGCCAAACCGCTCGAACAGCATGGCGCGCGCCGTCCTCCGGGACCAGTCCGCTCCGAAGCGGTCCGGCGCGACGCCATTGGGCACCACATGCAGCTTCGCCGCCGTCAGGCCCCGTCCAAGGCAAGCGGCTCCCGTGGCGCGGCTGACGGGGAATACGGCGTCCAGCGCAGCGAATATGCGTGGCACCAGCCATTGGTACGGCGCCGAGAGCAGGGTGGCGTCCCGGCCATGCACGATGGCGGCCGATACGACGCCGTGCTTGCGAAGCATTCCCTGCAACAGGGGCGCGAGCGCCGCCGTCACCATGGAAGAGAAGAATACGACGTCTACGTTGCCGCGTCGCACGGCGGAGGCGATCCGGACGAGGCTTGATCCCAGAAACAGACCAGCCCGGATATGGGTCCAGCGCCAGGAGGTCCGCAGAATGACGGGATCGATGCGGACGTCGCAGGCAAGCAAGGCGCGGTACAGATCCGTGGCGACGCGCTGCATCCCCCCGATGTTTGCGAGCGGGCGATTCTTTGGGGGGAACGAGTGGGAAACGTAGAGAATGCGCACAGACGCTACGGAATACGGCTTCAGGGCACCCGAATGGCCTGCGCGGTCGGCGCCTCGACGACATGGCCGGCGTATCCGTCGCCCGCGTAGCCGTCCCCGGCCCAGGGCGCCTCTGGATACAGCGCTTCGTCGTAATAGCGCGCCATGCGGGCCATCACCGCGCTCCAGTCGTATGTGCGGGCGCAGTCCCGGGCCGCGGCGCCCATGCGGCGCCGTTTGGGTTCGTCCTGGAGCAGATGGCGTACGGCCTCGGTAAAGGCCCGGGCGTCGCCAGGAGGAATCAGGAAGCCCGTTTCGCCATGTTCCACGAGGGTGCGGCTTCCCGTAGCGTCCGCGCACACCGCAGGGAGCCCGGAAGCCATGGCTTCGAGGGTCACGTTGCCGAACGTTTCCGTATCGCTGGGAAACAAAAACACATTCGAGGATGCGTAGGCGCTCGCCAGTTCTCCATTGTCCAGCCGCCCGGCGAAAATGGTGCGGGGAAGCTGCCGCCGGAGATCGTTCAGCACCGGCCCGTCTCCCACGATCATGCTGCGGTGCCGTATGCCCTCTTCTTCGAGATTGCGCACGACCTCTGCAAAGAGGTGCACGCCCTTTTCCCGAACGACGCGCCCGATAAAACTGACAAGCGGTACGTCGTCCTGTACGCCGATCGAACGGCGCCATGTTTCGTCATAGCGCGCGGGATTGAAGCGATGCGTATCGACGCCGCGCGTCCAGATGCGCACCCCCTTTTCGATGCCTTGGGAGCGCAGCACGTCGGCCATGGATTGCGACGGCACGTACAGGTGTCGGCACCGGTCGTAAAAACGCTGAAGGTATCGCCACGACCGGGTTTCCAGCCTCCCGAACCCGTAATACCTGAGGTACGAAGAGAAATGCGTGTGGTAGGAAGCCACAGTCGGAACGCCTTGTCTTTCTGCAAAGCGCAGCGCCTGATAGCCCAGCAAGTCGGGCGTGGCGATGTGGAACAGGTGGGGCCGGAAGGTTTTGAGCAGGCGCCGGGCGCTCGGCGTAAGGCCCAGCGAAAGGCGGTACTCGGGGCGTTGCGGGACCGGAATCGACGGCACGGGGGCCAGGATGCCAGCATGCTCCACAGGAGGGTCCGCAATGGTCGGCGCAAAAACAAGCACCTCCGTATCGCGGGCTTCAAGGTAGGACACCAGCCGGTTCAGCGTGAGCGATACGCCGTCGGCAATGTGGTTGTATGCGCCGGTAAAAAGCGCTATCCGCCGTCGGACCGACCCGGCCGGGCGTATGCGTTTCCGCGGTATCGTATGCGTTTCGTATTGCATGGAGCCTGTGTGCGCAGGACGCAGCGCGGTTCGGGGCGCTTGCCCCGATTTTGGATAAGCCGCGAGAAACCCTCGAAAAGTAACGCGCCTGTATTTATCCTCCCTGTAAAACCGGTGCGAGGAATTGTCCGGTCTGGCTGTCCGGCATGGCGGCCAGCGCTTCGGGCGTGCCTTCCGCCACCACGAATCCGCCGCGGCGTCCGCCTTCCGGTCCCAGGTCGATGACCCAATCCGCACACTTGATTACATCCATATTGTGTTCAATGAGGATCACGGAATGGCCTTCCTCGACCAGCGCGTTCAGGGCGGCGAGGAGTTTGCGAATGTCGTCGAAATGCAGGCCCGTCGTGGGTTCGTCCAGCATGTACAGGACGCGGTCCCGGGAGGGCTTGCCAAGGAAGGAAGCCAGCTTCAGGCGCTGCGATTCGCCGCCGGACAGGGTGTTGGAGGGTTGGCCGAGGGTCAGGTACCCCAGGCCGATATCCTGCAGCACTTGAAGTTTGCTCTGGACGGGCGCATGGTCCGCAAAGAAGTCGCTTGCCTCGTCGATGGTCATCCGGAGCATCTCGTCTACCTGTTTGCCCCGATACCGGATTTCGAGGGTTTCCTTTTTGTATCGGGTTCCCCGGCATGCCTGGCATTCCAGGTACAAATCCGCAAGGAATTGCATTTCGATCTTCACGATACCCTCGCCCTGGCAGGTTTCGCACCGCCCGCCGGGCACGTTGAACGAAAAATACCCGGGTTTCAAGCCTTGCATGCGGGCCTGATGCGTTCCGGCCAGGATTTCCCGCACGTGATTGAAAATTTTCGTGTACGTGGCGGGGTTGGAACGGGGGGATTTCCCGACAGGGCGCTGATCCACCATTTCGATGCGGTCTACGAGCTGATGTCCGCGAATCAGGTCGTGGACGCCCACGCTGCCTTCGACCCGATAGCCTTTCAGGCGCAGTAGTCCATTGTACAGCGTTTGATGCACCAGCGTCGATTTGCCGGAGCCGCTAACGCCGGTTACGCAAACGATCGCATCCAGGGGAAACCGCACGTCCAGGCGTTTCAGGTTGTGCTGCCGGGCTTGCTCGACATACAAGGCATTGTCGTCGCGGACCGGGCGCCGCGCGGCGGGCACGGGAATCTGTTTCCGTCCGCTCAGGTAGGCTCCGGTCAGGGAGCGCTCGTCGCGCAGCAATGCGTCGTAGCTCCCCTGAAAGACGACCTCGCCGCCGTGCCGACCCGCCCCGGGGCCAAGGTCTACCACCTGATCTGCCCGCTCCATCATGGCCGCTTCGTGCTCCACGACCAGCACGGTATTTCCGATGTCGCGCAGATTCTCGAGGATGCGTATCAGCCGATCGTTGTCCCGGGGATGCAGTCCGATGGAAGGTTCGTCCAGCACATACAGCGAACCGACCAGCGACGATCCGAGCGAGGTCGAAAGGTGGATGCGCTGGCTTTCGCCGCCCGAAAGCGTTTGCGAGAGGCGGTCCAGCGAGAGATAGTCGAGGCCTACATCGACCAGGTAGGTGAGCCGCTTGCGAATCTCCTCCAGTATGCGTCCGGCGATCTGTTCCTCGTGCCGGGAGAGGGTCAGGTTCCTGAAGAAATCGCGGGCGTCTTTCGTCGTCAGTTCGCAGACTTCGCCGATATGCAACCCGCCGACGCGCACATACTGCGCTTCCTGACGCACCCGGTAGCCCGCGCAGTCCGTGCAGGGCATGTATCCCCGAAACCGGGCTTGGAATATCCGGTAGTGCATCTTGTACTTCTTGCTCTCCAGGAAGCCGAAAAAGCCCCGGACGCCGATGTAGTCGCCTTCTCCGTTCCAGACCAGGTTCCGCACCTCTTCCTGCAAGTCCCGCCAGGGCATATCGATGTCGATGCGGCGCTCGGCGGCGATCCGGACCAGGTTCCGGAGATGCACGCTCCATTGTTCCGTGCGGAACGGCGCGATGGCGCCTTGCCGGATCGAAAGATTCGAATCCGGGATGACGAGGTTTTCGTCCAGGCCTGTGATTCGTCCGAATCCCTGGCACGCCGGGCAGGCCCCCAGCGGACTGTTGAACGAGAACAGCAAGGGGGACGGTTCTTCGAAACGAATCCCGTCGCGCTCGAAAAATTCGCTGAAATGCAGCGTTTCTCCCCCGCGAATATGCACGACGCACTGCCCGCTGCTTTCCCGGAACGCCTGTTCCGCCGAATCCGAGATGCGCGAAAGGTTGTCCTCGTCTCCGCGCCGCACCGCCAGCCGATCCACCAGCGCCAGCAAGCGCTGTCGGGGATGCCGGGCGGCTTGTTCGAGGGGTTCCTCGTTCAGGTCCAGGATGCGTTCGGCGACGTCGCCCGTCGTTTCGGAAGGCAGGAGCAGCATCCGGAAAAAACCCCGCTGCCGCAGCGTACGCAGTTCTTCTTCAAGGGGCGTTTTTTCGTGATCGGGGACGGGAAAACACACATAGAATCGTGCGCCGTCCTCCGCGGTCGCATGCAGCCGCTCGGCCGTGGACCGGGGCGTGTCCCGCGTGACTTCCTCGCCGCTTGCGGGCGAGATCGTACGTCCGATCCGGGCGAAAAGGAGCCGCAGATGATCGTAGATCTCTGTTTGCGTGGCGACCGTCGAACGGGGATTTTTCGAGCCTTTTTTCTGTTCGATGGCGATCGCAGGGGCCAGGCCGGTGATCAGATCGACTTCCGGCTTGTCCATGCGCTCCAGAAACTGCCGGGCATAGGCGCTCAGGCTTTCGACATAGCGCCGCTGCCCCTCGGCGTAGAGGGTGTCGAAGGCCAGCGACGATTTCCCCGAGCCGGACAGGCCGGTGAACACGATGAGTTTGTTGCGCGGCAACGCCAGATCGACGCCTTTCAGGTTGTGCTGCCGGGCGCCGCGAATGACGATGGGTCGGCGGGAAGAACGGAGCGCCGGGCCGCGGAGGGGGGCGGGCGCGGTGTTGGCGGGGGTCGGGTTCCGGGTAGTCGCCATGCGGGGGGATGCAGGCTGCGCGTGCGCGCCAGGGATTGCGAAGCGGTAAACAAAAAGTGCAAACCCCATCCAACGCACGGGACGCGGACAGGATGCAAGATACGTACGGGCGGACGGACTTCAGGACTCGTACCCGAGATTGGGCCCGAGCCGCCGTTCCGTTTCTGCAACCGACAGCCCCTTCCGGCGGGCGTACTCCTCGACCTGATCCCTCCCGATCAGCCCTACGTCGAAATAGCGGGCTTTCGGGTGCGAGAAATACCACCCGCTCACGGACGCCCCCGGTTGCATGGCCCAGGATTCGGTGAGTTCCATGCCGGTGCGCCGCCGGACGTCGAGCAACGCCCAGAGTTTTTCTTTTTCGCTGTGTTCTGGACAGGCCGGGTAGCCCGGAGCCGGACGAATTCCCCGGTAGGATTCTGCAATCAGGTCGTCGGCGCCCAGGGATTCCTGCGCCGCATAGCCCCACCATTCGCGTCGCACCCGAAGGTGCAGGTATTCGGCGAAGGCTTCGGCCAGCCGGTCCGCCAGCGCCTGCAGCATGATGGCGCTGTAGTCGTCGCCTGCTTGCTTGAAGGCAGCGGTTCGCTCCGCCTCGCCGATGCCGGCCGTGACCGCAAATGCGCCGATCCAGTCGTCCGCGTTCTGCCCGAGGGGCGCTATGTAGTCCGACAGGGCGCGGTGGGGCTTGCCAGCGGGCAAGGTCCGCTGCTGACGGAGCGTCGAAAGGCGCATCCGTTCGGCGCGCCGCTGCTCGTCGGCGAACACCACGATGTCGTCGTCCGGCGTGGCCGCCGCGGGGAACAGGCCGCACGCGCCGCGCGCCAGGAGCCATTCTTCGCGCACGATGCGGTCCAGCATGGCCCGTCCGTCGTCGTAGAGTTCGCGCGCCGCCGCGCCGCGCACCGGGTCCTCGAGAATGTCGGGGAACAGGCCGTTGATTTCCCAGGCGGAGAAAAAGGGCCGCCAGTCGATATATTCGACGAGTTCTTCCAGCGGTTGCCGATCGATCGTATGTACGCCGGGCTGCCGGGGCCTTGGCGGCGGGCCGCTGCTCCAGTTTCCGTCGAAGCGGTTGGCGCGGGCGGCTTCAAGGGTCAGGCTTGGCCGGCGCCGCTTCGGTTGCGCATGCCGTTTTCGTCGGACGGCGTGCTCGCGGTCCACCATCTGCACATAGTCCCTGCGGCGATCTCCGACCAGCTCCTTCATGACCCCTACGGCGCGGGAAGCATCTTTCACATACACGACAGGTCCGCCGTACGCCGGGTCGATCTTGACCGCAGTATGTATTGGCGATGTGGTGGCGCCGCCGATCAGCAGGGGCATGTCGAACCCCTGCTTTTCCATTTCGCGGGCGACATGCACCATTTCGTCCAGCGACGGCGTAATCAGCCCGGACAGGCCGATCATGTCCGCGCCCTGTTCGCGGGCGGCGTCGAGGATGCGCTGGCAAGGAGTCATCACGCCGAGGTCCTCGACGGCGAAGCCATTGCATTGCAGCACGACGCGGACAATGTTTTTGCCAATGTCGTGCACATCGCCCTTGACGGTGGCCATCACCACCTTGCCGCGTCCGTGCGCGAGCGAGGCAGACTCGTCGCCCTGCATGAACGACACGAGATATTCTACGGCCTGTTTCATCACGCGCGCGGATTTCACGACCTGCGGGAGAAACATCTTGCCGTCGCCAAACAAGTCGCCCACCCGGTTCATGCCGCGCATCAGTGGGCCTTCAATGACGTGCAGCGGGCGTTCCGCCTCTTGTCGGGCTTCCTCGGCGTCGCGCAGAATATGCTCGCCCAGCCCGTGCACCAGCGCATGCTCCAGCCGGGCCTCAACGGGCAAGGCGCGCCAGGCGTCCGCCTCGACGCGTTTCGTTTCGGGCGTCTTGTCCACCTGCTGCGCTATGGCCAGCAATCGTTCGGTTGCGTCCGCGCGGCGGTTCAGGATAGCGTCCTCCACGGCTTCGCGGAGCGTGTCCGGAATGTCGTTGTACGCGACCAGCGCGCCCGCATTCACAATCGCCATATCCAGGCCGGCGCGGGTCGCATGGTACAGGAATACGGCGTGCATGGCCCGCCGCACCGGCTCATTTCCCCGAAACGAAAAGGACACGTTGCTTACGCCGCCGCTCACCAGGGCGCCGGGGCAGGCGGCCTTGATGTGCGGGATCGCGTCGATAAACGAGCGGGCGTATCCGTCGTGTTCTTCGATGCCGGTGGCTATGGCCAGAATATTGGGATCGAACACGATGTCTTCGGGCGGAAAGCCGAGCTTTTCCACAAGCAGGCCGTAACTGCGGGCGCATATTTCCACCCGACGTTTGGGGGTCGTGGCCTGCCCTTTTTCGTCGAACGCCATGACGACCACGGCATGCCCCAGCTCGCGGATCGTCCGGGCCTGCCGGAGAAACGTTTCCTCGCCTTCTTTCAGGCTGATCGAGTTGGCGACGCCCTTGCCCTGCAGGCATTTGAGGCCGGCCTGGAGCACCTCGAAGCGCGAGGAATCCACCATGACCGGGACACGGCTGATTCCGGGTTCGGAGGCCAACAGATTCAGAAACCGCTGCATGATCGCCTCGCCGTCGAGCATGCCTTCGTCCATGTTGACGTCGATAATGTTGGCCCCGCCCGCCACCTGTTCGTCCGCGATTTTCAGCGCGGCGGGGAAATCTTCGTTCCGGATATGCCGCAGAAAAACCCTGGAGCCGGCCACGTTGGTGCGCTCGCCGATGTGCAGCAGGCCCGTGGTTTCCGTTCTGGATAGCGGTTCCAGCCCCGACAGCCGCATGCGCCGCGTTGCGTTCGGCGTCTTGCGCGGCAGGGCCGAAACGACCGCCTCCCGGATCGCTTCGATATGCGCGGGCGTCGTGCCGCAGCAGCCGCCGAGCATATTCACCACATGGTCTTCGGCGATGCCTTTCAGAATGCCCGCCGTCGTGTCCGGCGCCTCCTCGTAGGCGCCGAATTCGTTCGGCAGTCCGGCGTTCGGGTGCAGGCTGATCGGCATATCGGCGATGTGGGACAATTCGCGGATGTGCCGGTCGAGATCGCTGGCGCCGAGCGCGCAGTTGAGGCCCACGGCCAGCGGCCGCGCGTGGCGAATGGAAATAAAAAACGCCTCCAGCGTTTGGCCCGACAGCGTGCGCCCCGATTGGTCGGTGACGGTGCCCGATACGATGGTCGGGATGGTTGCGCCGGTATCCCGTTCGAGCCGGGCGATCGCGTACAAGGCTGCTTTCGCATTCAGCGTGTCGAAAATCGTTTCCAGCAGCAGCAGATCGGCGCCGCCTTGATACAGCCCGCGCGCCGCCTCGTAGTATGTCCTGCCCAGTTCTTCGAACGTGGTCGCCCGGTAGCCGGGGTCTTCGACGCTGGGCGACATGGAAAGCGTGCGGTTGGTGGGCCCCATGCTGCCCGCCACCAGCTTGCACTCGCCCGTCTGGCGGGTCCGCCGGTCGGCGGCTTCCCGCGCCAGCGCCGCCGCGCTCCGGTTCATTTCGAAGACAAGATGCTCCAGGCCATAGTCCGCCTGGGAGGGACCGTTCGCCGTGAAACTGTTCGAGGTCAGCATGTCGGCGCCCGCCGCCAGATATTGCTCGTGGATATCGGCGACGAGATGCGGTTGCGTCAGGCACAAAAGATCGATGTTGCCCCTGAGGTCCTGCTCCGCATCCCTGAATCGTTGCCCGCGAAAGGCGTCTTCGTCCAGTCCAAGGGCTTGCGCCATCGTGCCGAAGGCTCCGTCCATCAGCACAATGCGCCGGGCCATCGTCCGACGGAGCCAGTCGAGACGCTTCGTTCGGCTGTTCATGCGTTCAGCGTTCGGACAATTTCTGTGGCCAGCCGATGCTGATTCAACGTATACACATGCACATGCTCCACGCCTTCCGTTTTGAGCCGCAAGACTTGGGCGCAGACGATGTCCCGGGCGATCTCGAACAGGTCCTCGCCGCTTTTGCCTTCGAATCGGGCCCGCAACGCATTCGGCGTGACCGTTCCGCATTTGTCGGCGAACCCGAATACCCGGGAAGGATTATGAATGGGCATGACGCCAGGCCAGACCGGGGCGGCGACGCCCCGGCGGGCGCATCCGTCCCGAAACGCCAGGAACGCGTCCGTGTCGAAGAAAAGCTGCGAGATCGCGAAATCGGCGCCGGCCTCCAGTTTGCGCTCCAGCGCCTCGAACCGGTCTTCGGGGCCTCGGTCTTCGGGGTGTCCCTCCGGGTAGCATCCGACGCCTATGGCCAGTTCCTGCGCGCTCTCCCGGAGTCCCGCAATCAATTCCCAGGACGATGTATAGTGGGCTTCGGTCGGGGCATAGCCATCGGGCTTGTCGCCGCGCACGGCGATGCAACGGCGTATGCCCATCTTGACGTACGTACTCGCGAGGCGAGCGATCCGGTCGCGCGTGCGGCCAATGCTCGATATGTGGGGACAACAGGTTGCGTTATGCTCCGTCCGCAATGCGCGCACCAGTTCCAGCGTGCCGTGCTGCGCCGATCCCCCCGCCCCGCAGGACACGCTGACGAAGCGCGGCTCCAGCGCAAGCAGCCCGGAGATATTCGCCCGGAATCGTTCTTCGGCGCGCGCGGTGCGCGGCGGAAAGAATTCCATGGAAAAAGTCATGGCGCGATGCGGTTTTGAGCTGTGCGGCGGGATGTGCTGTGGGCGGATCGGGTTGGCTGGGCCGGCTGCGGACGATGCGGCGGTAGCCGATGGCGCCCCGAGCCGATGGTCGAACGGTTGCTCCAGGACGGGGTCGAAAAGCGATGCGTTCGGAAAGGCAGGGAACGGGGGATGTGCATGCGCAGGCCTGCTGCGGCGCGTGCTCCATGAGTTCGGGCAACGCGCGGCGTCTCGTACTCTAACTCCGAAACGCGGAGGTGTTCCCTGGGCGAAGGCGCCCCGGCGCGGTTTGCACAGGAAATGCACGCTTGACATTTAACTCGTCTTAAGAGACGATATAAAGCATATTATCCCCTTTTAGTCGTCAATAATTGCGAATTACGTGGCATAAAAAATAATTCGTAAATAAAGGCGAAATATTATATATTACAGGCATCTTCTCGACATAAAATGCGAGTTATGCCTTTTGACAATCTGAATACCGACGAATACTTGCTTGCCGAGATTGGTGTGCGCCTTGCTCGCCAGCGGCTCGATATGGGTGTCACCCAGGCCCGTCTCGCGTTCGAGGCAGGCATATCCAAGCGTACGCTGGAGCGCATCGAAGCGGGCAAGTCGGTCCAGTTCACCAGTATTCTCCGTACGCTCCGGGCCTTGCATCTCATTCCGAACCTTGATGCGCTGGTCCCGAAGACCGGCCAGGGGCCTATGGATATTTTGAGAAGCATGCAAGGCAAGCAGCGTCAACGGGCTTCCTCCCCGAAAACCGGGGTCGTGAAGGAACCGCCTGCCGTATGGCGATGGGGAGATGAAGCATGACGCATGCCGAAGTCAAACTTTGGGGGAGCACCGTCGGCGCGGTTACGCTGGAGGACGGCAACGAGGTTGCCCGCTTCGAGTTCGCCCCGAAATTTCTGGAAAGCGGCATACAGCCTTCGCCGATCGTCATGCCTTTGTCCGGCAGGGTATACCGGTTTCCGGCGCTGCGCCGCGAATCGTTTCACGGCCTTCCCGGCATGCTGGCGGATTCCCTGCCGGATCGTTTCGGTCATGCGGTGATCAATGCCTGGCTGGCGCGGCAGGGGAGGCCGCCGTATTCCCTCAATGCCGTCGAGCGGCTGTGCTACACAGGGGCTCGCGGAATGGGCGCCCTGGAATTTGCGCCCGCGAAGGGCCCCCGGGCAGGCCGGGGACAGCGTCTTCAGGTGGACAGGCTGGCGGCGTTGGCTTCCGAAATCCTGCAACGACGCGAGGCCTTGCGCGTGTCTTTTGGCGAGCATGGCGACGAAGCGCCGCTTCAGGATATCTTGCGCGTGGGTACGTCTGCGGGCGGCGCCCGGGCCAAGGCCGTGATTGCCTGGAACCCGCAAACCAACGCGGTGCGCTCAGGACAGGCAGACGTTGGCGACGGGTTCGAACACTGGTTGCTCAAATTTGACGGGGCAGGCGGGGAACAAGACGGAACGCTCACGGCCCCGATGGGGTACGGCGCCATCGAATATGCGTATCACCTGATGGCGCGGGACGCCGGGATCGACATGGCCGAGTGCCGCTTGTTCGAGGAGGGCGGGCGGCGGCATTTCATGACCCGTCGCTTCGACCGGTTGCCTGATGGGGCGAAGTTGCATATGCAGTCGCTGGGGGCGCTGGCGCATTTCGATTTCAACGAGGCGGGGGTCTGGTCCTATGAACAGGCGTTCCTGGTCATCCGGCGCCTCGGGCTTTCGATGCGCGCGGTAGAGCAGCAGTTCCGTCGCATGGCGTTCAATGTGTTTGCGCGCAATCAGGACGATCACGTCAAGAATATCGCCTTTCTTATGGATCGGGCCGGAGCATGGTCGCTGGCGCCTGCGTTCGACCTGACCTTTGCCTGCAATCCGGCAAGCAAATGGACCTCGATCCACCAGATGACGTTGAACGGAAAACAGAAAGGCTTTACGATGGACGATTTTCGCGCCGTCGCCCGGACGGTCTCCATGCAAAGGGGGCGTGCGGACGCTATTTGCGCCGAAGTGTGCGCCGTCGTTTCGCGCTGGCCGGACTACGCGGAGGAGGCGCGAGTTCGCCCCGAGCATCGGGATGCGATTCGGGAGCGTATTGAGGAAGTGTTATGCACGCCGTCCTGACGCGTAAGACGACGCCCGCGCTACGCCATGCGCGCTTTGCGTCGGATGCATGCCCGACGGATCGCTGTATTTGCGGGCGGGCGCTACGCCAAGATGCAGTATGTGCGGTGGCCATGCAACGATACGTCGCCCGGAAGCGTATGGAGAGCGTATTGAAGAGGCATCTATCCTGTACTCGCGCTCCATGGAGTTTCTGAATCCGTTTATGCTGTTCGCGCTCGGCGCGGCGGCGATCCCGGTGATCGTGCATCTGTTCCATTTTCGCCGTCCGCGGAAGGTGGACTTCAGTTCGCTTACCTTCGTCCGGGAGTTGCAAAAGACCACGATGCAGCGGGTGCGGCTGCGGCAGTGGCTCCTCCTTGCGCTGCGGGTGCTCGCCATCGCGTGTCTGGCGCTTGCCTTTGCCCGTCCGTCGCTTACGGGCGAAATGGCCGGGGCCGTCGGGGGCGCGGCGAGGTCTTCCGCCGCGTTCGTCATCGACAATTCCCTTTCCATGACGCTTCGGGATGCGGAGGGGGAATATCTTCGGCAGGCCCGGGACATCGTTTCCGGGTTGCTGCGGGAATTCGAGGAGCGCGACGAGATTTTTCTGCGGACGACCGCAGGGGAGCCTGCGCCAGCCGGACCGCTTTCGCCCGCCGCCGCGCTGGATGCGGTTGGGGAGATTCGGGCCTCTGCCGGGGGCGTCTCGGCGCTGGAGGCGGTTCGTTCCGCGACCGAAGCCCTGCAGGACGCTGCGCATCCGAACCGGGAAGCGTATCTCGTGACCGACATGCAGGCGTCGTCGCTGGCGGATACCGTGCGGGCGGCGCCCGTGGAGGGGGTGCGGGCCTATGTGCTGCCGGTCGGGGGGCGGGAGCAGGTCAATGTCGCCGTGGTCGATGTGCGCATCGACAGCCGGATCGTGGAGGCGGGTCAGCCGGTGCGCTTGTCGGCCACGCTGGTGAATTATGCAGACGAGCCGGTTGAAGGCTATGTGGCGAGCGTGTTTCTGGAAGGGCGCCGCCTGGCCCAGGCCGCGGCGGATTTGCCGCCCCGCGAACCGACCGATGTGTCTTTCGCCGTTACCGTCCCCGAGGCCGGGCGGCTTGCCGGCATGGTGCAAATCCCGGAGGATGCATATCCTGCCGACGACCGCCGCTATTTTACGCTGCATGCGCCGGAGCGCCGACGCATTCTGGTGGTGCGGGGAGACGGCGAGGACACCCGTTTTCTGGAACTGGCGCTGTCGCCGGACCTGGCGCAGGGCCGGGTGGCCTTCGACGTAACCGTTATTCCGGAAACGAGCCTGGCGGCGACGGGGCCGGACCGATACGATGCGGTGGTGATGGCGGGCGTTCGGACCCTTTCCAGCGGAGAAACGGAGGCGCTGACGCGGTATGTGGCGGGCGGGGGCGGATTGTTGCTGGGTCCGTCCGCTGCGGGACAAGAAGCGGAGCCTGCGTACAATGCCTTGCTGGAAGCGATCGGGGGCGGGCGCATCGTCGGGTTCAACGGATCGCCGGATGTGCGCGAACGCATCGCTTCGTTCGACCGCGTTGAACTGGAGCACCCGCTTTTTGAGGGCGTTTTTCTTGCCGGGCCGGAAGGCGATGCGCCGAATGTGGAGCGCCCGGAAATATGGTTCGCCGCGCGCTACGAGCCGCAAGGCGCCGGGGAGCAGTCCATCATTCGCCTTTCCAATGGCGACCCGTTCCTGCAGGAAATTCGGCATGGACGGGGCGTGGCGTTGCTGCTTGCCGTGGCGCCCGACGCACGCTGGAGCGAGCTGCCCGTACGGGGCCTGTTCGTTCCGCTCATGTATCGTTCCCTGTACTATTTGTCGGCCTGGGAGTCCATTGCAGGCGAGCAGTTTCTGGCGGGCCGTCCGGCTGAGCTCCGCATCACCCAGCCTCCTGACGAGGCCTTGTTCCGTCTCGCAGGGCCCGACGGGACGGAGTACGCGCCCGAACAGCGCGACTTGTTCAACGCCGCGCTGCTGACGCTGGACCGGGAAGCCGTCGAGCGTCCCGGCGTCTATGACGTGTATGCGGGCGACGCCGTCGCGCGCCGCATTGCCTTCAACGTAGACGAGCGGGAATCGGATATGCTTGCGCTGGAAGCGGAGGAGGCGCGTCGCCGGGTGGCCGAGGTCGTGGGCGGGCCGGTAGAGATCGTTGCGTCAGGAGAGCGTTCCGCCGGGGACGTCGTGGCGGCGGTGGCGGAGCAGCGTACGGGCCGCGAGCTGTGGAAAGCCTTCCTGCTCCTTGCGCTGCTGTTTCTGGCGGCGGAAATGGCGGTGGCGAAGGCGTGGCGTTCGTCGTCGAAGGAAGGCGCGTCCGTGTTTGCGCGCGCCGGGTCATAGGGCCGGATTATAGCGCGCCGCCGTATTCCCGGGTCGGGTTCCGGTACACGGAATGACTGTGGCCTGCCGTGTCTCCAATGTTGCCCTGCGTGGAGAATTCGATCAAGAGATGCGGTCCCTGAATGCGGTAATATACGCTTCCGCTGCCGTCCATCGGACCGTGCCAGGCAAAGCGGGTTTCGGGCAGGTCGGCGGCAATTTCCGCAAGGCGCGTTTCGGCGGCGGCTTCAGGCAAAAGCCCGATCCACAGGCCGATCAGCTCCAGGAGCATTTCCTGCTGCGCCGGCGACCATGCCTCTACCGGGGCGCCCTCGAGGTCAGGGACCACGCCATCCTTTTCGGCTCCGGCGTACACTTCTCTGGGCCGGTTATTCACCAGCGCGGCCTCTTGTTGCGCCTCGTCCAGCGCCCCCGCCAGCGCCAGGCCGCCGTCCAGCTCCGCTTGCATGGGCGCAAAGGTTTCGCCTGCCTCTTCCCAGACGGCCGGCTCCACGCCCAGGAACGTGGGGCTCAACAACATGCGCCCGTCGCTCATCGTTACGTTGACGGCCAGGTGATGCCCTCCGAATTGCCACGCCCAGGTTTCTGTCGCAGAGGGCGTGCCGAACACGGCGAACCAATAATTGTCTTCCGTCCATCCGAATCGCTCCGCGTGCGGCGACGATTGCGCCAGAATCCCGTCCGCCCGCACGATCCGCCGCACTTTTTCGAAGCCTTCCTTGCTCAAGGATGTTTCCAGCACGGCGAACACTGCTGCCCGTTGTTCCTCGTCGAGGTCGCCCATGCGGACGCCATTTCGCTCGAAATCAAGGATGTTCGCAGGCAGATTCGACCAGTTCCGGCGTTTTTCGTCCTCAAGGTCGTACTGTACGCTTGTCCGCAGCGCGTCGTCCAGCGCGCCGTACAGCGCCTCGACCGCCGCCGCTGCCTCTGCGATCTTCTCGTCGTTTGGCGCGGCGCTCGGGGGCGCCGCCTCCATGGGTGGAAGGGCGTCGGGCGCCTGTACGTTTTCGCGGTCCGATAGTGCGCTGTATGCTGCGACAGAGACCGCGAGGATCAGCAAGACGAGGACGAGGAGGCGCGACGGTGTGCGGAGCATGGGAGCGTGGCGGTTGGTTTCGGGGCGGTTGGTTTCGTGGCGGTTGGTTTCGGGGCGGTATTAGGTTGTAGTGTGTAGTGCGTTGCGGCGCGGACGGTCCTTCTTTGATTATAGGATGCACTGATCAAATCCACTTCTATCAGCGCTTCACGTACGCAAGTAGCGTTTGTAATGATTCTATCGTTGAAATCATCGGAAAACACGGTGCTTGACGTCGTCGGGGTCGTGAAGCGCCCTTCGGGAGGCAGCGAGGAGCGCGCTGGTTTTGCAGGGCGCTGCGGGTACATGATTCCGGCGTGCTTCGGACGTATCGCAACCTTGCCGCCGGGCCTGCGTATATCGCTCGTGTCTCCCGAAGTACAGGAGAAATAGATCCCTTGCTGCAACATTCCCGGCGCTGCCCCCTCTTTGCCCGAACGTATTCCTTCCGCCGCTGAAACCGCTGTGCTCGTAGGCGTCGTGACGTCCGATGCTTCTCGCTGGGACGTCAACGATTCGCTGGATGAATTGGCCGAACTGGCCGCTACGGCGGGCGCCGTCGTGACCGATCGGATGACGCAGTCCCTCTTCAGGATAAATCCGAGAACGTACATCGGGTCGGGCAAGGTCGCCGAATTGAAGCGCCTGATCGGGGAGCGCGGCAGCGATCTGGTCATTTTCGACGACGATTTGTCTCCTGTGCAGGTCCGCAATCTGGAAAAAGCCCTCGAGTGCAAACTGCTGGATCGGTCGGGGCTGATTCTGGATATTTTCGCGACGAGAGCCCGCACGGCGGCGGCGCAGACGCAAGTCGAACTGGCGCAACTCAATTATCTCCGGACGCGCCTGACCCGGCACTGGACGCACCTTTCCCGTCAAAAAGGCGGCATCGGGACGAAAGGTCCGGGGGAAACGCAGATTGAGACGGACCGGCGCCTTATCGGGGACCGGATCGCGGTGCTCAAGGAACGGCTGCAGAAGATCGATCGGCAACGCACCGTACAGCGCAAGGGTAGGGAAGGGTTTGCCCGCGTTGCGTTGGTCGGATACACGAATGCGGGCAAATCTACCCTGATGAATGTGCTCGCCGCCGCCGATGTGTTCGCCGAAGACCGGCTTTTCGCCACGCTCGACGCCACGACGCGGCATGTTCCGCTGGGCGGAAGCAGGCAAATGCTGCTGGCGGATACGGTGGGATTCATTCGCAAACTGCCCCACAACCTGATCGAAAGTTTCAAGAGTACGCTTGACGAGGTTCGCGAAAGCGATGTGCTGGTGCATGTGATTGATGTGACGCACCCCCGGCGGCAGGATCATATCGAGGTGGTCCAGGCGACGCTGGGCGAACTGGGCGCGGCGGACAAGCCGCTGTTGCCCGTATTCAACAAGGTGGATCGGCTGGAAGAACCGGAATTGCTTCCTGCGCTTCGGTCCCGTTTTCCCGAGGCGGCTTTTGTGTCGGCGCTGCGCGGGATAGGCCTCGACGATTTCAGGGAACGCCTGCTGGCGATCGTCGAACGCGATTTCGTGGAGCGAACGGCGTATGTTCCTGTGGCGGAGTCGCACGTGATTGCGCGTATTCACCGGGAGGCGGAGGTGGTGTCCGAAGAGTATCTGTACGCCCGAAACGGAACGTCGGCAAGCGGGGAGCCTGTGCCCGTCGCCCGGTTGCGTTTCCGGTGTCCCCGGGAGTTCGATCTGGACATTCGTCCCGTTCTGAAGCGGTTCGCCGGGCTAAAGGCCTGCGCCGAGGGGTGATGTTGCGCTGCGTTGCGGTTCCGGTGTTTTTTCCGTATCAAATATAGAGATACGTTCCCCGGAATCGTTCGTCAACATCCGTAAAATCATGCATACGCTCAAACGCATTACAGGCGCTTATCTCCTGCTGGTGGCTGTGGCGGTCGCCGCGCACATGGTCGTCGAACCGCTGTATTACGTATCCACCGAAGCGGATCCGTACAGTCCGTTCTGGAATATCCTGAATCCGTTCATGGCGCTGGCCATCGCGCTGGCTGTGGTATTTGGGTATCTCCGCATGAAGCGCGTGGGGCGGGGCGGGGGCGATGCGCCGGTCACGCGCGGCTATCTTTGCGCGAACACGTTGTATTTCGGGACGATCTTCATTGGCCTGTTGTTTTTCTGGAACTGGTTCAATCTCTGGAGTCCCGGCTTCACGGCGGCAGGGCCGGAGACGGTTTCCCTCACCTGGGCCCTGATCGACGCCGCGCTGCCGCTGCTTTTGGGCGCAACGGGCGTACATTTGCTGGGCTGGGATTGTTGCGGAGGGGAGTAGGGGTGGGCGTCGTCGTGCGAACGCATCTTTGGAGTCAAGGTATAGGACTTGATGCTCGGGAACGGTAACTTGGGTGCGTTCAAGCACGGCTTGGCGAGTCTTGCCCGGCGATGTCTCGAGCGTGTTATTAAATTATGGACGAGATAACCCTCAAAAATTTTCGCTGTTTCCGCGAGCGGCAGACCGCTCGTTTGGCGCCGCTCACGTTGCTGGTGGGCGAGAACAGCACGGGAAAAACGTCTTTTCTCGCAATGATTCGCGCCTTGTGGGATGTCGCTTCCATGCACCGCGATCCTGATTTCAAGGAAGCCCCGTACGACCTTGGGAGCTTTGACGATATTGCCTATTATCGGGCAGGCACAGGGGGGCGGGCGAAGACCTTCGAGGCAGGGTTCAGCATGCGCTCCGGGTCTATTCGAGGGGCAAATCGCCGCCGCGGCGCTAACGATCACCCCTATCGCTTTGACGTTACGTTCAAAAAGAAGGGGACGGTGCCTGCTCTTGTGAAATTGCGGCGTGCCCAGAACGATGGTTGGAGCGAATTCCGGCTCGAAGAGAATTCATGGAAGTCTAAATTCGGAACAGCGCGAGGGGCTTGGCAGACCCCTATTAAGGTGTCCGACACATCGGTTGCCGATCTCCCGTTGGGAGTATTATATCTTTTAGGTTTAAGCAGGGCGATTAGAGATCAACAAAGCACAGTAAAGCCCATTACATCGCAAAGCCCAGAGTTGCCCTCGGATGAAGATTTGAAGCAATTGAAAAAACTTGTCGATGATTTCGGGTGGATCTATTATGGAGAACGCCCGTACGCCAGCGCACCGGTTCGCTCCAAGCCGCATCGGACGTATGATCCCGCCCGTACGACGCGCGATCCGGGGGGAGACCACATCCCCATGTTTCTTGCGGACATGTATTCCCGGAATAAGGAGCAATGGGCAACGTTCAAGGCAGCCCTCGAAAATTTTGGACAAGAATCTGGTCTTTTCGACGAGATTGCGGTTAAGCCACTTGGCGCGCGCGAGGGCGGGCCTTTTCAGGTGCATATAAGGAAATATGGACGCAGGGCGAAAGGTCCACAGCGCAATCTGATTGACGTGGGTTACGGCGTCAGCCAGGCCCTGCCCATTATCACCGAACTGCTTCGCCCGGACGCCTCCCCGGTATTTCTGTTGCAACAGCCGGAGGTGCATCTGCACCCCAGCGCCCAGGCTGCGCTGGGCAGTTTGTTCGGCCGCATTGCGCCAGAGCGCCAATTGATCGTCGAGACGCACAGCGATCATCTGCTGGACCGGATTCGGATGGATATTCGCGACGGGAAAATCCCTTTGAAACCGGAGGACGTGTCGATCCTTTTCTTTGATCGCGGCGATCTGGATGTAACCATTCATTCTTTGCGCATTGATCCAGAGGGGAATATTCAGGGCGCGCCGCCGCAGTATCGGCGATTTTTTCTGGAAGAAACCAGTCGGTCTTTGGGGTTTTAAGGGACTTTGTAAGGATGTGCGGCATTCTTGACACGAATTGCCTCCCCGAGGTATTTGGCGCCAATCGCCCCGAAGTAGGCGAGAAGTTTTACGATTGGTTTACTACGGGCAACGGGCGCCTGGTTGTTGGCGGCGCGCTTTATCGCGAACTTTGCACGGGCTCGGAGCGGTTCAGAGCATCGGCGAACCAGCTCCAACTTGCGGGAAGAATGAGAAGAATACCAGATACGGAAGTCGATGCAAAGGCAGCATGCATTGTCGAAAAAGGCCTGTGCAAATCGGACGATGCGCATGTTATCGCACTGGCCAAGATCAGCGGAGCCCGTTTGTTGTGCTCGAACGACGCTGATTTGCAGCAGGATTTCAAGAACAAAAGCCTGCTCGACGAGCCGCGGGGCAAGGTGTATTCGACGCGGGATAAAAGTGGAGCATTCAAAGAATATAAGCCCGGTACTCACGGCAGATTGCTGGGCAACAAGACGTTGTGTTGCCCATGATCGCCCCGTTTTTGGGGGTTGTATCGAAAAATCGCCGCCAAGTGGGGTCAGGAAGCACTCACAGGCGACCCCTGCCCCCTGATTCGCCCCAATAGGGAGCGATCGCTCCGCCATTTGGTCCGCCTTGCCGTTGATTATTTCGACGTGCGTATGACCAGTTCCGCTGTGAAACGGGCTATGGCGCGCTCGTTTCTGTGGAAGGGGTGCAATCCCTGCATCCGCTGTGCGATGGCTATGCCGCGTTGCTGCGTGAGGACGCCGGCGGCGACCATATGCTCGACGGGGCCAATGCCATATTGCGTTGGGACATTGTGTCGGAGGCAAAGACGTCGAAGTGGCCCCTCGTTCGTGACGCATGTCCAGTTTTTGTCGATGCATGCGAGCAGGCAGACGTAGTCATTGAAGTCCACCGTTATGCTGGTTTCCGCCGCTTGCAGCAGCCATTTCGTGTGGGTTTCGACAATCTCGACGCCAAGTTCCCGGCATTGCCCGGGTGTCAATGCGTCTGTTTTGTGGAGTACGGGTTCGAGCACGACCACCTTGGCTATGTGGCGCGCTATGAGTTCAAGGACGCCGCACCCGCACTCGTAGTAGTTTGCGAGCACATCTGCGTCCGCGACAAGAATCGCAGGAGGTATCGTCATTAGTTCGGGGGAAGGGGGACTTCCGGATTTTCGCCGCGTGTGGCCGAAACGGCGGCGCTGCGCGCGTCGCTCGATATTTTCCGGCGCCACCCGCAGGAGGTCTGATTTTGAACGCGTTCTTTCCGGGTTCGCCGCCGATCCTGCCTTGGTGGGGCGATCTTCAAGGGCAGGATGCTCCGTCAGGCAGTACGGTTTCCCGGATGGGCCTGCAAAGTACTCGTTTCTTGATTTTTTGTCAAAAGGATTTTGCCGTTTTTTCAGGATTGCGCCGACGTCTCGTTTCGCTCGTACCCGGCGCATTGCAGCACGGGGAGACGCGGGTATTTCGGGTAGGCCGGGTCGGTTCGGGCGCGTTCGCACAGGTAGAACCGGCTTCCTGCCCGGGAAACGACGATCCGTCGCCGCCGGCACTGGAGGCACAGTCCGACATGGGCGTCCCCGGCAGATTGTTCAGGCGTTGTTCCAGTATTTCCATCCATGTCCGTAGTGTCCGAAGTCGAACTGCCCCGGATGCAGGAACTCCGACAAGATTTCGGCCGATTCCACGACGCGCGGTCCGGGCCGATTGAAGTAGTGATTGCCGTCGGTTATGACTACGCGTCCCTTTTGGACGGCGGACAACCCCTTCCATAACGGGCTTGTCGCCAGCGGCGGCATTTCCCGGCAGGATCGTTCGATGTCGAAACCGCACGGCATGATGGCGATGACGTCGGGGTCGGCTTCGGCGAGTTGTTCCATATCGAAATACCCGGAGTGTTTTCCGGATTCGCCGAAGAGGTTCGTTCCGCCTGCGCACGCAACGAGTTCGGGCACCCAGTTCCCGGCGCTCATCAAGGGGGCGATCCATTCGATGCATGCGACAGAAGGGCGGTTTTCGATCCGGGCCGTTTCGGTGCGGAGGGCTTCAAGTCGATCCAAAAGGCGCCTTGCAAGATCGTCTCCGCGCGCCGGATCGCCGAGCTCTGACGCGACGAGTCGTATGTCTTTCCACACATCGCCGAGGGACATGGGTTCGAGCGAGACGACGCGGGGATTGGAATTCACCAGTTCGCACACGGCCTTTTCTACATCTTTCAGGCTTACGGCGCACACTTCGCATTGGGCCTGCGTGATGATCACGGTGGGCGCGAGGCGGTCGAGAAGTTCGGTATTCACGCGATAGACGGACAGGCCGTCGGCTACGATGGCTCGTACCTGGTCGTCAATGGCCTGGCTGCCGGCTTCGACTTCGATTTTCGCGGACGAGCAGACCGGCAGCGCATGCATCGAATCCGGGTAGTCGCATTCGTGGGATCGTCCCACGATCTGGCGCTCAAAGCCCAGCGCGCACACGATTTCCGTGGCGCTGGCAATGAGGGTTACGATCCGTTCGGGCATGGCGGCAGGGGAAAACAAGGTTGCTGCGTGCGGGCAGGCAGAAGGAAACTGCTTCCGGAAAATAGACTTCCGGCGCGACGTTCGCCACTGGATTGCACCGGGAGGCTGGAAAAGCCGCCTGAACTTTTCTCTGGTTTTGGCATTGAGTACGGAGTGAACGACGAAGAGGCGTATAATACGATGTATAGCGTTTCGTTCGTCGGCGCCAGAGGCGCACGATATTCCGCCGCACCACAGAACCATTCCATCGAGCTATGGACAAGGTATTCATTTATTGGGATAACTCGAACGTTTTCATCAGCGCTCAGGCTGTGGCTTCCGAACGCGAGGGGCCATCGGCGCCTGCGCGCGTACGCGTCGATTTCAGAAATTTGTTGCAGTTGGCGGCAGCGGATCGTTCCATTCACCGGGCCTTAGCCGTGGGTTCTATTCCGCCAGAGTTGCGCATCGTCTGGAATCGATTGGAAAACGAAGGCGTAGAGGTGCAATTGCTGGAGCGAGGAGCGATTGGCGGCGGAGAACAGGGCGTAGACCAATTGCTTCAGACCGCTATGCTCCGCGATGCGCTTGATTTCAACGGCGATCCTGGCGTTGTGGTGCTACTGACCGGCGATGGACAGGGTTTTGTGGATGGCGTGGGTTTCTACGCAGATTTACGGCGTATGTATCGCAAGGGATGGCAGGTTGAGGTGTTGTCCTGGAGACACAGTTGCAATCGCGCTATGCGAGAGTGGGTTGAAGAGCATGGCCGCTTCATAGCGCTCGACGATTTTTACGAAAGCGTTACGTTTCTTGTTGGCGCAGCCCCGGGCCAACCCGTGGCAGATGCGCGGTACGCCAAGCCGGTGGATATGGAGCGACGCAGCAAGGCATGAACGAAATAAAAATCAGGCATATCTGGAATCCTTCTACCGGTATTACGGACCTGGAGGGAGATACGGCAAGACTCGCCGCGACGGAAATTCCCGGCATTCGGGCGGTATGGAAGGATCAGCGTACGCTTTTACAGGGGACGAAATTGCTGAGCGATTTCAACGAACGGCTTGCCCGCGAGTGGGCGATCGAGACGGGCGTCATTGAGAATTTGTACGAGGTGGATCGGGGCGTAACGCAAACGCTTATTGAACAGGGATTTCGGGCAGAACTCTTGACGCATGGCTCGACGAATCGTCCGAGAGAATTTGTACTGAAGTTGCTGGCGGACCAGAAGCGCGCGCTCGACGGGGTGTTCGATTTCGTGAAGAGTGAGCGCGTGTTGTCTGCGTCCTGGATCAGGGAACTTCACGCGGTGCTGTTGCGAAGCCAGAACGTTACGGAGGGCATCGATAGTCTGGGGCGCGACGTGGAAATACTTCTGATTAAGGGGGACTGGAAAAAGCTTCCGAATTCTCCCGTGCGGGATGGAGTGCTGTATGCGTATTGTCCTCCCGAACAGGTGGCCTCCGAGATGGACAGGTTGGTTGCCATGCATCTGCAACACGATGCACGAGGAGCGCCGACGGAAGTGCAGGCGGCCTGGCTGCATCATCGATTTGCGCAGATTCATCCGTTTCAGGACGGCAACGGTCGGATCGCACGCGCTATTGCGTCGCTGGTGCTTATCAAGGGGGGATTGTTTCCTCTCGTCGTGACGCGAGACGACAGGACAAATTATCTGGATGCGCTTGAAGCAGCCGACGACGGCGATCTTGAACCGCTTGTAGCCCTGATTGTCCGCCTTCAACGGGTTCAGTTTGCGAAAGCGACTGCTGTGTCTGAAGCAATACGCTCTGAGAAAGCGGACGAAAGGGAAGCGCTTGCAGGGCTTCTTGAGGCTGTGAACAAGAAGGCGGATCAAAGAAGAAAGGAATATGCAGAAGTACAGAAACGCGCCGAGGACATCAAGGAAAACCTACGCGCCCGGCTCGAAGAAATCCGTCCTGAAATAAGTAATGCATTGCGTCGGGTTGTGAATTCCGGCAATGCGACTGTGGAGGTTTCCGACAAAACAAGCGACCACTACTATCGTGCGCAGATCATTCAGAATGCGAATGAGCATTTGAATTACTACGTCAATTTCGGTCACTACCGTTCCTGGGTGTCGTTGAATATGTGGTGGGAGCGACAAGCCCGGCTGGTATTTGCCATCCACGGAATCGGGTACGAATTCACGGGGAGCCTGGTTTGTGCGCCTTTTCTCGAGTTCCGAGACAGAGGGGAAGACGAAGAGACCCGTTCCACCTTGGTGCCGATAGCGGAAGACGGATTCATTTTTTTCTACAATGAAACAAAGAAGGTAGTTCTTGACCGATTCCGACCTTGGCGCAGACAAGTTATAGGCGTTGCTCTGCAAGAGTTGACCCGGAATTTGTGAGCGGGTTCGCCTGTTTTGAAATCATCAGGTCAAACCGTGCAGGAACTGTTTCAGCGGGCCAAGGGCGGGCGCATCATCTGATCTCAATACCGTGCCGGATGCAGTGTTCGCCTCTGGATTGCCGCCTATACTCCACTTTGCGTCGCCATCAACCTCTATTCCACCCCAAACGGGACGGACAATTCCGTCTGGCCCCATTGTAGTGCGAGTACGCCGCCTTCGTCCGTTTCCTTGACCAGAATGGTGAAAAGTTCCACCGATTCGTCGAGGGTGGCTCGGGTCAATGCGACGCGGCCCAGGTCCAGGTCCGCGTTGTAGGTCGTGCCGCCCTGGCCCGTCTGTGTGTTGACGAGCAGCATTCCGCCTTCTTCGGCGGGGATGGTGTAGAGGGTGTATTCGCCGGCGGGTACTTCGAGGTCGCGCAGGACAAGGTTGCGGTCGGTGGCGAAGTGGGTGGCCCGGTTGGCGCCGGTCCGCCAGACTTCGCCGTAGGGCACCAGCGCGCCGAAGAGTTCCCGGCCCCGTTTCGAGGGCGTGCCGTAGTCTACCCGGATTGTTGCGCCGTGCACGGTTGCATTCGTTTCGCCTCGGCCGGACAGCGCGCCGAACGAATGGCCTGCTCCGTCCCGCTCGGCGAACAATTCCGCCAGGCCGTCAATGTCCACCGACGGTACGCGCTCCACGATCAGTTTGCGCGTGGTGGCTCCCGCGTCGAGATGGAGGAGCCGCCCGGCCTCGTCCACCCGGACATCCATCGTGCCCCGGAAGGGATGTTGCACGGTCATCGCGCTGTCCGCAGTGCGGCGAATCACGAAGGGCATGGTGCGTCGCCCGGCAAAGAGGTCTTGCGTAACGCTGTCGGCGCCGGAAGCCCAGGCGCGGGCGAGCATGAGTTCGAAGGGCCAGTGGATCATGTCCAGGAAGGGCAGTACGCCGCCGTGCGCGGCGATGGCGAACCGCCGGGAGTCTTCTCCTTCCGTGACGACGGCGATCAGGCTATCGCCCACGAGGGTCCGCACTTCGTGGCGCATCGGCGCAGCGTCGGCAGGTCCAGAGGGGGTTCGGACCGTTTCTTCGTACCGCTGCAAGGCGCCCGTTTCGTCCATTTCCAGCGCATACTGCCGCAGGGTAGTGGCGGGCGTTCGCAGCACGACCTGGGCGTGCATTGCGGTGGGGGTTCGCGTGAACTGCTCCACGGCGAGCGTATCGTTGCCCAGCAGGGTCACGAAGGCTGCATTGTTCGGGTCGATGTCCTGGTCCTGGGGCGTATCGGCGGAGGTCGCACAGGATAGCAGCGCCAGCGGAAGCAGGGCTGCGAGGAGGATGGCCTGGAGCGGGCGAGGCGGCGTGGTCATGAGGGCGTACTGGAGAGGAAACGGGAGGCTGTGCGGGGAATGAACCTTCTGGGGGGCGGGAGGTTCGGTGGGGGATGGGAGATTGGGGCCAGATTAAACAGACAAGAGGTCTCCCCCCTGCCATTCAGGCACCTGTTGATCGCGTTTTAATCGCATGCGCTGCAGGCACAAGGCGTCAAATATGTCGCTCAGTTCGCTTCCATCGGATATAACTGTGGGCAAACTTGCCGTGGCCTCCATCCAGAACCGTTTTTCCAGCAAATTGTCGTCCTGATAGGCGTAATTCCACCAATCGAGGATTCGATCCTGTGCTGCTTTCAGGATAGCATTGCCCGGCAATCGATCTCTTTTTTCGCGCTGATTTACCGTGCGATGCGATGGCATCAGGTTCCAAAGATCGCCGCATGACCAGACGGCCCAGGGAAAACAGTGGTCTATATCTGCGGCGGTCATCGATAAACGCCTGCCGCTCCAGACGCAAAACAGTTTTTGCTGCGCACATAATTGCACTGCGCGTTCTCTTGCGGTCCGGACATCCCGGGAAGGTTCAGACCATCCCATAGCAACCGCAATATCTCCATCCGTAATGCGCCGTTCCTGTCGTGCTGCATACCCTTTCATAAGACGCCCCCACTCCGCTATTAGTGCGGGTTCTATCCAAACATCGAAACGTCGCATCGCGCGCCACAAGTGTCTTGGAATCATCATTTTCCCGAAACTGGCGAGATATTCCCTGTTCAGCAGAATTCGTGCAGGTTTTTGCAATCGCCCTGTTTTCTCGATGGGAAATACGGGTTTGCCATTGGGGTATTTGATATAGGTTGCAGGCATTTTGGCAATGGTTTCTGCCGCATCCTTCAAGGCGGCATGCAATGCCTTCCCTGTATTCCCGGAAAAACTCATGCCTACCCGCATATCCAGCGGAGATACTTCTTGCAATCGATGGAAGCCTTCTTTGACGAAGCCGAGTTTATTTCCCTCGTTGCCTACATTGATGGGGCTTTGCGGCAATCCGGCGGAAATCAGGGGTTTGAAAAGTCGAATCCATGTCAAGGCGACCAATCCAAGAGGTACGGCTACCGTCTCGTCATCCTGGTCTGACGCGAAACCGGACGCCCCATCTGCAACCCGGCAAAGACTTCGTAACAAAGCAGGCTTGTACGTGGAACTCTTGTCGTCATTCAAAATAATGTGCCGGAGAAGCGGCAGGGCGCCGAGCCCATCGTCCGGAAGCCGGACGGCTATTTGCGTCCAGGAAACATCGTTCCGTCCCAAGCGGTCTGTGCTTTCCGTGCGGCGTTCCACGAACGCGCCGTGGTTGCGCGCCAGATCTTCTATCTCGCCTGCCGTAACAGGGTGCATGCCCCGCTGCGGATCGGCATAGCCCTGGCGTAACGTAATGGCAATGATTCCCCCGGGCTTGAGAAGATTGATCATTTTCCGAAAAGCCCTCGACCGCTGGCCCGGAGGAACGTGCATCCAGACAGCGCTGGCCAGAATCAGATCAAAAGAGAGGCCGGAGCGGGTAAGTTCCGGCAAACCAGGCAAGGCGTCGCTGCTCCACTGAATCCGGGGGTCAGGGTGTACGCGTGTCGCCGATTCCCGCATTTTCGAGGACGGCTCCGTTGCAACCACATCATATCCCTTGTTTGCCAGCCATGCTGCATCTCGCCCGCTCCCGGCGCCAACGTCCAGTACAGTCGCCGAGGGCGCCGGCAGCAAATCCGTCAGCCAACCATGCACCGATTCCGACGAAACGCCTTCGTATTGAGCCGCTACATCTTCTGCATGTGCGTCGTACCATGCAATTGCGCTCGCCATGGAAGATCAAGTAAATGGACGGACAGAAAACGAAACCCGGTTACCCCGTAAATATAATATATTTCGTTTAACGCACCGGGAACCATGCATATATGTGCAATATATGTATAAGGTTCCATATAATCAATACCCGATTCGTTTTTTTCCGCTATCGATCCATGCCCGCCGTCCAAACCATCTACCTGGACCATCAGGCCACCACGCCGATCCATTCGGATGTGCTGGATGCGATGCGCCCCTGGCTTACGGAAGCGTTCGGGAATCCGCATTCGTCGGATCATGTGCTCGGGTGGCGCTCTTCGCAGGCGGTCGATACCGCGGCGGAGCAAGTGGCTCGCCTCATCGGCGCGAACGCCGACGAAATAATTTTTACGTCCGGCGCCACGGAATCCAACAATATGGCCTTGCTTGGGCTGGCCCGCCGCGCCGCAGGGGGCCCGCGCCGCCGCGTGCTGCTGAGCGCCATCGAGCACAAATCCGTGCTTGCCGCAGGCCGGGCGATCCAGGAGCAACTCGGATTTTCCGTAGAGCATATCCCTGTAGATCGGGAAGGGTTCATGGACATGGATGCGCTTTTCGACGCGTTGGACGAGGAAGTGCTTGCCGTGTCCGTCATGGCCGTGAATAACGAAATCGGGACCATACAGCATGTCGCGCGGATATCGGAGATGGCCAGAGCGTACGGCGCGATGTTTCATTGCGATGCGGGCCAGGCGTCTCTCTCTATGCCCATGGACGATTTTGCGGAGATTGCGGACATGGTAAGCCTGTCCGCCCACAAGATGTATGGCCCGAAAGGGATCGGGGCCTTATATGTATCGCGTACGGTGCAGCCGCACGTCGAACCCTTGATCTATGGGGGAGGGCAGCAGCATGGCTTGCGTTCAGGCACCACGCCGGCCCCGCTGTGCGTGGGCATGGGGGTAGCTGCCGACAAATTGGGTGCGGCAGACATGGCCGAAAAGCGTTCGGAGATGGCCCGCCGTCGCGATGCGTTCGTGGAGCGTCTCCGCCGGTTGCCGTGGCCCATTGCACTCAACGGCCCTTCGGGATCGGCTCGCCACCCCGGCAACGCCAATATCCGTTTTGACGGCTTTTCGGCGCACGACCTGCTTGCCGCCTTGCAACCGAACCTGGCGGCCTCGACCGGTTCTGCGTGCACATCGGGTACGCCAGAGCCGTCTCATGTGCTTAAAGCCCTTGGCCTTTCTGGCGACGAAGCGGAATCTTCCGTGCGTTTCAGTCTTGGTTTCGCCACCAGTGATCGCGACGTGGAATCGGCGGCGGCGCTGATTGATGCCGCTCTCCAGAAACTGTCTGCCGTCGATTTGATCAGTGCATCCCTTGTTTGAGGGACCCACCCCTCACTCCACCTCCGGAAACAGTCCCGGCGTCCAGCGCGCCGCCAGGCGGGCGGGAAAGGCAAGGCGCAACGGCGCCCGCGAACTTTCCGAAACCAGCGCGCCGCACTGGATGAGGGCGGATGTGATGCGCCGGGCCTGCCGTTCGCTGGTCCCTGTAACCTGATCTACGTCACCCCTGGACAATTCCCCCCGGTACAGCACGGCTTCGACCGCCTCGCCGGATTGTTTGGGCAGGACGCCCTCCCGGATTTGTTCTTCGATCCAGATCAGGATGCGAGTACGCAGCCGCTCGGGCTGCAGGAGGCGCTCCATGAAATCCGCCTGATCGATACACGTGGTCAGGAAGAAACGCGTGAATTCCGCGAGTGCTTCTTCGCTCAAGTGGCCCCGGCCGTCAAGGTCGTTGCGGCGTTTGGCGTCGCAAGCCATGAGGTGGTCCTTGTACGCGCTTTCGTTGCGGGCCAGCCCCCTGGCGATCGACCAGAGGCCGCCCGTATCCAGCGTTTCCAGCAGCATGGCGTGAGACATCAGGCGAGCCACGCGCCCGTTCCCGTCGAGAAACGGATGAATCCAGAGAAATCGGTGATGCGCGCTGGCGGCGGCAAGGAGGCGGTCCGTCTTGCCGAGACAAGCATAGGCCTCCTCGAAGCGCGCCAGAAAGCGAGGCGCTGCCCCGGGACTCACCGGAATGTGTCGACCGATCTGTACGTAGCGCTCCCGTAGCGCACCCGGAATTACCTTTCGTCGCTCCCCGGTTGTCGGGTTCTCTACCCAAAGCAGTTCCTCGGGCATCCGCTCGCAGAACCGGCGGTGAATCTCCATGAGGCCTTCCACGGTCGTTTCGCGGCCCCGCAACCCGCCTTCGTCGATCCATTGCTGCACCGCGATATGGGCCTCGGCTTCCATCTGCAGATGTCGCGTTTCGATGTCGTCATGGTACTCCTGCCTGAGCGCGCGCTCGATATCGACGGGATGCGTACGATGACCTTCGATCAGATTGCTGTAGTAGCAATTCATCGCCCGCGTCAGGCTTGCGAGGGATTCGAGGACGCCTTTGGGCAGGCTGTGGCGAAGGCGGGCGGATTTGGCGACCAGTTCGATGGCCAGGTCCGTCAGGACGGTGCGATACCTGGAGCCTCGGCTCACGAGCATAGGCTCCGCCAGGCTGATGGATTCCCCTTGATCCGTCATTTTTTTGTCCGGTATTTTGGCCGTTTATTTATTAATGATAAATCTCAATATAAAAAATAGTTAGTTAGAATAATATTTTGATTATGTCCGGTATAATGTCCGGTTCTATGGCCGGTTGCTATCGCGGGCCCCCGAACCGCCGCCCCTGGACAATTCCCCGGGCACAACACACCTTCGACCGCCTCGCCAAATGTGTTCCTTTAGAATTTCCTTGGTATCCCGAAGCATGGGCGAGCATCCTGTCTTGCAAATTCGTATCTTACGGGGATATACTCACGGCGGCAACGCCCCGCATCCTTTCTGTCCGGCGCAGCGGTCTGTCCCCGCCGGCCCACTATCCTTCGGTTTATCGAGGTGCGAACACGTTTATGCATACCGATCAGGCAACGGATCAACAAGTAAACATCGTCGAAAACGGATACGGCGCCGAAAACATTCAGGTGCTTGAAGGACTGGAAGCCGTCCGCAAGCGCCCGGCCATGTACATAGGAGACGTAGGGCTCCGCGGACTGCACCATCTGGTGTACGAAGTCGTGGACAACGCCATTGACGAGGCGCTGGCCGGGTACTGCGACCAGATCGAAGTCGCCATCCACGAAGACGGCTCCGTGCGCGTCGTGGACAACGGGCGCGGCATTCCGGTGGAGGAGCATCCCAAGGAGAAACGTTCCGCGCTGGAAGTGGTGATGACGACGCTGCATGCGGGCGGCAAGTTCGACAAGGATACCTACAAGGTGTCGGGCGGGCTGCACGGGGTGGGCGTTTCGTGCGTGAACGCGCTGGCCGTGACCTTGACGGCTACGGTGCGGCGGGACGGCTACGAATGGAGCCAGGAATATGCGTACGGCGAACCGCAGGGGCCGGTCGCACGGGGGCGCGCGCTGCGGCCCGACGAAGAAACCGGCACCGAAGTCACGTTTCGCCCGGACCCGGGCATTTTCAACGAGACGGAGTTTCGTTTCGATACGCTGTCGGGCCGTTTGCGCGAACTGGCCTACCTGAACCGCAACGTCCGCATCGCCATCGAGGACTTCCGCGAGGAAGAGGAAGCGTTGCGCCGCGAGGAATATCATTTCGAGGGCGGCATTGTGGAGTTCATCGACTACCTCGACGACGCCCGGACGCCCATCCACGAGGAAACGATTTACATCTCCGAGGAAAACGCCGAGGTGCCGGTGGAGCTGGCGATGCGGTACAACGCCGGCTACACAGAAAACGTGCTTTCCTTCGTCAACAACATCAACACGCACGAAGGCGGTACGCACATTTCGGGATTCCGCCGGGCGCTGACCCGGACCCTGAAAGCCTACTCGGAAAAGAACAACCTGGTGAAGAACGCCAAAGTGGATCTGTCCGGGGACGATTTTCGGGAAGGATTGACCGCCGTGCTTTCCGTGCGCGTGGCCGAGCCGCAGTTCGAGGGCCAGACCAAGACCAAACTGGGCAATTCGGAGGTGCAGAGCGCGGTCGAAACGCTGGTGAACGAAAAACTGGGGCAATGGCTTGAAGATCATCCCCGCCAGACGAAATCCATCATCGAGAAGGTGGTCCTGGCCGCGCAAGCCCGCCTCGCCGCCCGCAAGGCGCGCGAACTGGTGCAGCGCAAAAGCGCTTTTTCCGGCGGCGGGCTGCCCGGGAAGCTGGCCGATTGCGCCTCGCGCAACCCGGAGGAATCGGAACTCTACCTTGTGGAGGGCGATTCGGCGGGCGGATCGGCCAAGCAGGCGCGCGACCGCCATTTTCAGGCCATCCTGCCGTTGCGCGGGAAGATTCTGAATGTGGAGCGGGCCCGCCTCCCCCGGATTCTCGAAAACGAAGAGATTCGGAATATGGTCACGGCGCTGGGCACGGGTTTGGTCGGGCTGGAAGATTCGTTCGATTTGTCGCGTTTGCGCTACCACAAGATTATCCTGATGACGGATGCGGACGTGGACGGGGCGCATATTCGCACCCTGCTCCTCACGTTTCTGTACCGTCACCTGCGTCCCCTGTTCGAAAGCGGCTACGTGTATGTGGCGTTGCCGCCGCTTTTCAAGGTGCAGTCGGGTCGGCTGGAGCACTATTTGTGGTCGGAGGCTCAGCTGGCCGAGAAGACGGGGGAACTCCGCGAGGCGGGCCGGCAGAAAATATCCATTCAGCGCTACAAGGGACTGGGCGAAATGAATCCCGAGCAACTGTGGGATACGACCATGGATCCTGCTACCCGCCGCCTGCAACGGGTGACGGTGGAGGACGGGGCCGTGGCCGACCGCGTGTTCTCGACGCTGATGGGCGACGCCGTCGAACCGCGCCGGCAGTTCATTGAGCGCAATGCGAAGTACGCCACCATCGATGCATAGCGCATCGGGGAAGGCCGTAACGGGCACGTATCCGCAGCACCATGTTGGACCCTTCCGATCGACAGGATTCCCCCGACGTTTCCGTGGTCGTGCCTGTGTACGACGAGGCGGATTCCCTGCCTGACCTGGCCCGGGAAATTCGGTCCGCCTGCGAAGGCAGCGGGTATCGTTTCGAGGTCTGGTTCGTGGACGACGGGTCTCGGGACGCTTCCTGGGAAGTCATTGCGCAGCTGCACGAGGAGGACGCCCGCATGGCGGGCTTGCGTTTCCGGCGCAACTACGGCAAATCGGCGGCGCTGGCGCTCGGATTCGAGCAGGCGCGCGGAAAATACGTGGTTACGATGGACGCCGATTTGCAAGACACGCCCGCAGAGATTCCCCGGCTGATCGCGCGGATCGAGGAGGGGTTCGATCTGGTGAGCGGCTGGAAAAAGACCCGGCGCGATCCGCTCAGCAAGCGCCTCCCCAGCAAATTTTTCAATCGCGTGACGCGGATTATTTCCGGGGTTCGTCTGCACGATTTCAATTGCGGCCTGAAAGCCTATCGGCGGGACGTGGTGAAGACCGTGCGCGTCTACGGCGAACTGCACCGGTATATTCCGCTGCTCGCCAAATGGGAAGGGTACGACCGCATTTCCGAAATCCCGGTGGAGCACCGCGCGCGGCGCTTCGGGCGCAGCAAGTTTGGGCTGGACCGGTTCGTCAAGGGGTTTCTGGACCTTATCTCCGTGACGTTTCTGACCCGGTTCGCGGTGCGCCCGATGCATTTTTTCGGCGCCTTCGGCACGATGGCGTTTTTTGCCGGATTCGTGCTTTCCCTGTGGCTTTCCATCGACAAGATCGTGTTCGGAAACCCCATCGGGGACCGCCCGCTGCTCTTGTTCGGCGCTCTGATGATGGTGGTGGGCGTGCAAATGTTTACGACCGGTTTGCTCGGCGAGATGATCGTTCGCCCCCGCATGGAGCGCACGGATTCGTACCGCGTGATGGCTACCCTGCCTCCGGCGGACCCGCCAGAGCATCCTTAAAAAACAGCGTGTTTGCATGGGCTCCGAGGTCTCCGAACGAACCCGTCGCCGGATTGCCCTTGTGGGGCCCGCCGCGCCTTTCCGGGGAGGCATCGCCCAGTTTACGGATACGGTGGCTGCGGGGCTGCGGGGTCGGGGATGGTCGGTGCATATGACCACGTTCCGGCGGCAGTACCCGAAGATGCTTTTTCCCGGAACGTCGCAATTCGATGCGGCGCGGCCCGCGGCGCCGGACACGCAGCGCCTGATTGATTCCATAGGACCGGCTACGTGGATCGCCGCGGCCCGTACGATTGCGGAGCGGCGTCCGGCCGGCGTCGTGTTTCAGTACTGGACCCCCTTTTTCGCGCCTGCGTACGGCGTCATGGCGCGGCGGCTGGCCAAGCGGGGGGTTCGGGTTGCCGCCATCGTGCATAATGTGTATCCGCACGAGCGGCGGCATGGCCTCGTTTCCCCGCTGGCGGGGTATTTTCTGAAGCAATGCGGGGCGCTGCTGGCGCTGTCCGATCTGGTGGCCGCCGACGTGCAGGCGTTGGGCGTCGCCGCGCCCGTGCATACGTCGCCGCATCCGGTCTACGGGCATTTCGGGGACCCGCTCCCGCGCGCGGAGGCCCGGCGGCGGCTTGGCGTCCCGGAGCATGCCGACGTATTGCTGTTCTTCGGGTTCGTGCGGGCGTACAAGGGGTTGCGTACGCTGCTGCGCGCCTTGCCCCGGGTGCGGGCTCGCCGTCCTGCCGTGCGGCTTGTGATCGCGGGCGAATTTTACGAAGACGAACGGGCGTACCGCGACCTGATTGCGTCGCTGGGCCTTGCGGAGGCCGTGCTGGTGCGGGGAGAATATATCCCGGAAGCCGAGGTGGGCCTGTATTTTTCGGCGGCGAACCTGGTTGTGCAGCCCTACGAATCGGCCACGCAGAGCGGCGTGGCGCAGACGGCCTGGCATTTCGACCGTCCTGTGGTGACGACGGATGTGGGCGGACTGGCCGAGGTGGTTACGGACGGCGTGTCGGGGTATGTCACGCCGCCGGGCGACCCGGAAGCGCTGGCGGACGCGATCGTGCGCTATTTCGAAGAAAACCGGGAGGCGGCTTTTGCGGAAGGCGTACGGCGAGAACGGGAACGCTTTTCCTGGGACCCCGTGCTGGACGCCCTCGAAACCATGCTGGGGCCTTATTTTCCAGAAATATCCGAATAATATCCAGACAATATCCGGATAGTACCCGCGATAATCTCCCCGAGGAATCCCCGCAAGAGCACGCTCATGGAATACGATCCGATCAAAGATGCGCTGGGAAAATTTTTCCGCATCCATCCCGCGTTGCAGCGCCTGTTTTTCGCGCTGCTCCATGCCGTGTTTTTGCGGTCCTGGTATGTCCGGCGGGAAGTGCATGCCTTGCTGGGATCTGTGCAGGCGGGGCAACCTATAATAACGCTGGATGCGGGAACAGGGTTCGGGCAATATGCGGCGTACATCGCCCGGCGGTTTCCGGGCGCCCGGGTGCTGGCTGTGGACGTCAAGTCGGATTATCTCGCCGATCTGAGGCGGTTTGCGGAGCGGACGGGGCTACAGGATCGCATGACGTTTCTGGAGTACGACCTGACCGGCCCGCCCCTGGACCAGACGTTCGATCTCATCGTTTCCGTGGATGTGATGGAGCATATCGAGGACGACCGCACCGTTTTCCGCAATTTTGCGCAGATGCTCCGGGAGGGCGGGCATGTGATTGTCAACACGCCGTCGGACCAGGGGGGATCGGATACGGCTACGCACGGCGAGGACGGGTTTATCGGCGAGCATGTCCGCCCCGGATACGGCCTGGAGGCGTTGCGGGACAAGATGGCGGAGGCCGGCCTGGAGACGGTGCGGGCCCGGTATACCTACGGGACCTTCGGTTCGATCGCCTGGCGCATCCTTGTCAAATGGCCCATGCGTATGTTGTCCGCAACGCGGCTGGCGTTTGCCGTGCTGCCGGCGTACTACCTTGCGGCGTTGCCCGTCGGCTTGCTCCTGAACGCCATGGATGTGCGCGCGCACAACGAAACCGGCACGGGGCTGATTCTCGTGGCCCGCAAGAAAACGCGTAAAGGATGCTCTGATTAAGTCCGCGAAGATCAGTGCATCCTAAAGAACAGAATGCGGATGGAAACCGGAGCGCGCGCCCTGCCGTTACAGGCTAAACCGGGGGGATCCATGCAGACAAAATATATCTTCGTTACAGGAGGCGTTACGTCGTCGCTGGGCAAAGGGATCGTCTGCGCATCGCTGGGGCAGCTGCTGGAGTCGAGGGGCTTGCGCGTCACCATTCAGAAACTCGATCCCTACATCAATGTCGATCCCGGGACGATGAATCCCTACGAGCACGGGGAAGTGTACGTCACGGAAGACGGGGCCGAGACCGATCTGGACCTGGGGCATTACGAGCGGTTCCTCGGACGGCCCATGAGCCAGGCCAACAATGTCACGACCGGGCGCATTTACCTTGAGGTGATTACGAAAGAGCGGTCCGGCGTGTATCTGGGCAAGACCGTACAGGTGGTGCCCCATGTTATCGACGAGATCAAGCGGCAGATGCTGACGCTCCGCGATACGGGGCGGTACGATGTGGTGATTACCGAAATTGGCGGCACGGTCGGTGACATCGAAAGCCTGCCCTACCTTGAAGCCATTCGGCAACTCCGGTACGAAATCGGCGCGCGGAACGCACTGGACGTACACTTGACCCTGGTTCCGTTTCTCTCCGCGGCGGGCGAACTAAAAACGAAGCCGACGCAGCATTCCGTAAAGACGCTGCTGTCGTACGGGCTGCAGCCCGATGTGCTGGTGTGCCGGTCGGAAAGGCCGCTGGACGAGGAATTGCGCAAAAAGATCGCCCTGTTCTGTAACGTGGAGCCGCGCGCAGTGATTGCGGCGCGGGATGCGGAGTCCATCTATGAAGTGCCCCTGCTTTTGGCCGAGGAGGGGCTGGACGATATTGTGTTCGAGCGGCTTGGCATGTCCTCGGGGAACGGCGCGGCGACGATTTCGGATGCGCCGGGCATGCAGGAATGGATTCGCTTCCTGAAAACGCTGAAGAATGCGAAGGGCGCCGTGCGCATTGCCCTCGCAGGCAAGTACGTGGAGCATCAGGACGCCTACAAGTCCATCACCGAAAGTTTTATCCTCGCGGGCGCGGCGAACGGGGTGCAGGTCGATCTGCAGTATGTGTTGTCCGACGACATCACGGAAGACAATGTAGCGGCCCTGCTTGGCGAGGTGGCAGGCATTCTGGTTGCGCCGGGCTTTGGCGACCGGGGCATCGACGGGAAGATCGCTGTGGTCCGGTACGCCCGTGAAAACGACATTCCTTTCTTCGGGATATGCCTTGGCATGCAGTGCGCCGTCATAGAATTTGCGCGGCAGCTCTGCGGTTGGGAGGACGCCCATTCCACGGAGTTCGACCCGGATACCGTGCATCCGGTGATCGACATTATGGAAGAGCAGAAACGGATTGCGGACAAGGGGGGCACCATGCGCCTTGGGGCGTACGAATGCCGCCTGGCCGAAGATTCCCGCGTGGCGGAGATTTACGGGACCCTTGAAATATCGGAGCGGCACCGGCACCGGTATGAAGTGAACAATGTGCTGCGCTACAAATTGCTTGAACACGGCATGCGTTTCACGGGGGTCAATCCGGGCCGGGACCTTGTGGAGATCGTCGAGTTGCCTGCGCATCGCTGGTTTGTCGGCGTACAATTCCATCCCGAATACAAAAGCACGGTGGCGCAGCCGCATCCGCTTTTCCGTTCCTTTGTGGCGGCGTGCCTGGAGTTTGCCCGGGAGAAGGATATGATGGCGTCCCCGCGTCCTTCGCGCCGGCGCCGGTCCATACCGCTCGCGTCGGCGAAAATGTAGGCGCGGGCGCCCTCCGCGCCCGAATAGTCCCCCTAAGGATGCTCTGATTAAGTCCGCGAAGATCAGAGGCAGCGAGGAGTGGGCTGGCAAGGAATGACGAAGCAGCGTGGTAGGTCCCACGTAATGAGGAATGACGCAGCCAGCGCGCTCCTCGATGCCTCCCGAAGGGCGCTTCACGACCCCGACGGTGCAAAACGCCATGTTTTCCGATGATTTTAACGATGAAATCATTACAAACGCTATGTGCGTACGTGAAGCACTGATCGAAGTGGATTTGATCAGTGCATCCTTAATATTTCTTCAGGAAGGGAATGTATACTCGTGCTGCACATATATTACACATATCTATGTATAAAAATATTGCCTCCAGCGTGATTTTTTTCCCATAAAAGGCTTGACATTCCAATTTTACGTCGTAATTTAGCCAAGCAGGTGGGGAAAAGTGGGGAACATTCCCATGACGGGGACGGTGAATAGGCGTACCGCGCCGAAAGCATTATCCCGGTTCATGGTTCCATCCGCTGCTTCTTTGGCATTATGGCAAGCTTCAAGGGACAGGCAGAATACTCCGTAGACAGCAAGGGTCGCATAGCGATCCCGGCGAGGATGCGGAGTGCGCTGAACCCGGAAGCGAACAACAGCTTTACGATTACGCGCGGCTTCGAGCAGTGCATCCTGCTCTTTCCGATGGACGAATGGGCAAGACGCGAGGCGGAGATCGCCCGGCTGAACACGTATCAATCCGAAGCGCGCAGTTTCGTGCGGACGATCATGCGTTGGGCGGATGAAGTCGTGCTGGACAGACAGGGGCGCATCGTGGTTCCGAAGAACCTGATCGAATTTGCCGGTCTCGAAAGCGCCGTGCTAATCATTGGCGTACTGGATCGTATCGAAATCTGGAATCCAGCGGTGTTTGCCGCCCAGGCCGAGCAGGAAGCGGATTACCCGGATGTGGCGGAGCGGATTTTCGAGATGGGCAGGGATCTGTAGCGCCATTGAACGGCGGAAAATGTTCCGTCACGGAGGATGACAGGAGGAGATGGACATAAACGAATGGGGAATACCGGAGGGTGCGATTTCGCAACCTCGTTCCACATTCCTGTTCTTTGCAAGGCTGTAACAGAAGGACTGATTACGAAAACCGGCGGCGTGTACGTGGATACTACCTTGGGTGGGGGTGGACACAGTGCTGCGTTGCTCGAGTTGTTATCACCGAGAGGCAGGGTGTTCGGCGTCGATCGCGACGTCGAAGCACTCGATGCATCTTGCAGCAGACTCGTCGCCGACTTGGAGCGCGGGCGGTTTACGCCTCTCCGGGGCAATTTCGAACATATCGAACAATTGCTCGAAGAAGCCGGAGAGGCGCAGGTGGACGGTCTGGTGGCGGACCTTGGGGTTTCGTCTCACCAGATCGACACCGCCTCGCGCGGATTCAGTTATCTCTCAGAAGGCGCGCTCGACATGCGCATGGATATGCGTGGGGGGCGTTCCGCCCGCGACATTGTGAATTCGTGGGATTGGGGGATGCTGAAAGAGGTGTTCTCGACGTTTGGCGAAGAGCCGAGGTCGGGCCGGATCGCTCGCGCGATCGTGGAGGCCCGGCCCTTCGAGACCACCGCGGAACTGGCCGAGGCGGTTCGCCGCGTAGCGCCGGGACGCGAGGCAGTTCGGACCCTTTCTCGCGTCTTTCAGGCCTTGCGCATCGCGGTGAATCGCGAACTGGAGGCACTGGAGGGCTTGCTCGAAGCGTCCGTGCATGTGGTTCGGCCAGGAGGGCGGATGGCGGTGATAAGCTACCATTCGCTGGAGGACAGAAGGGTCAAACGGTTTTTCAGATACGGGAATTTCGGGCGGGAGCCGTTTCGCGATGCGTACGGCAATCCGCTTGTTCCGTGGAAGGAGCGCATGCGGAAGCCGGTCCGGCCGGATGCCGAGGAGGTAGCCGCCAATCCGCGGGCGCGCAGCGCATGCCTCCGCATTGCGGAGCGCACGGAACTGGCGTGGCCCCCGGACGAGGATGTGCAGACGATAAGGAGATGAACGAACGCGTGCGTCATGTACAAACATGTACAAACCAGAAACACATATCCTGAACAGGCTCGAAGAAGCCCATCCGGTTTCAGAGACGGTTCGCCTGGAACCGGCCCGCGGGCAGGCATTGCCCGGCTGGTCGGATATCCAGGACCTGAACCAGCGCAAATCAACTTCTCTCCGGCGCGGCACGGCCTTTCTGGAACGTATTTCGACGGTGCGATTCGCCCTGATCGTGGCGGGGTTCGGCGTGTTGTGTACGCTGTATGTGGGGCATGTTCATACAACCCGGCACATTCTGGCGGAACTCGAACGGGAGCGCCAGGAAAATCTTCGGCTTCACTTGCAGTACAATCGTCTGAAGGGAGATTTCGATCAGATGGTTGGCCCTTCTGTCATCTACGAGCGCGCGCATGCATTGGGGCTCGTTACGGATCCCGCGCCCGGGCCTCCGGTCGAGGTGGAGGGATGACGGGACACACGCGAACAAGGTGCAAGATGTTTGCGAGAGGTCACTCACGTGGATGCAAAGGATTCCATACTGATCCGGATGTACGCGGCGCTGACGGCGCTATGCCTGCTGCCCTTGCTTGTCATTGGGCAGGTCTTCCGTATTCACCTTACGGAGGGCGGCGATCTGCGGGATCAGGGGCGGCGCCAGACCAATGCGTTTGTCGGCATTCCGGCGATGCGGGGCGCTATCTATGATCGGGCGGGCCGGACATTGGCGGTGAATACGGCGCGCTACGATCTGGCGCTTGACCCAACGGTTCCCGGCTTCGACGAACAACGAGCTGCGTTCTTTGAAAGATTGTCAACGCTGACCGGCGCGTCCGCCGAGCGCTATCGACAGCGCGTACGCGAACGGACCAGTCCGCAGTACGTGCAGCTGGTGCGGGGCCTGTCGGAGGAGCAGAAGGAGGAGGTCGAGCGCTGGCAGGCGCCCGGCGTGATCCTCAATCCGGCTTTCGCCCGCCGGTATAATCACGGACCCACGGCTTCGCATGTATTGGGCTTTGTGAATTCCGACGGGATCGGGCTGAGCGGCCTGGAACTGCAATACGACCAGTATTTGCGCGGGGTGGACGGGCGGCGGCCCGTACAGCGCAACCGGCTGGGCCGGATCAGGGCGTTCGTTTCCGGGGAAGTGGTTGAGCCGGTGCACGGGGAGTCCCTCATCCTCACGATAGACCTGCTGCGGCAGACCATTCTGGAGGAAGAACTGGCCCGGGGCGTCGCCGAAATGGAAGCCCTGTCCGCCTCCGCGGTGGCGCTGGATCCCCGCACCGGGGCGGTGCTCGCCCTGGCCAATGTGCCTGCGTTCAACCCCAACCGGGCGGGTGCGTATCCGGCGGAATCGCGGCGGAATCGCGTGATTACGGACCGGATGGAGCCGGGCTCCACGTTCAAGCTCGTGTCTGCCGTCTCGGCCATCGAGCAGCGCCTCATCGGAATGGAGGATTCCGTCGAGACCGGGGACGGATGGGCCGTGGTGCATGGACGTACGTTCACCGACACGCGCGCGCGCGGCGCCATCCCGTTTCGGGAAGTGATTTCGTTTTCGAGCAATGTGGGCACGGCGAAAGTGGTGTCCCGTGCAGACAGGGATATATTCTACGGACATGCTCGCGGTCTCGGATTCGGGCAGCGCACGGGGATTGATCTGCCTGGAGAGGTGCAAGGGTCGCTCAAGGCGCCCGACGCATGGAGCGGCGCCACGCTGACGGCCATGGGCATCGGGTACGAAGTGGACGTTACGCTTTTGCAGATGGCGGTGGCCTATGCCGCGCTGGCGAACGGCGGGCGGCTGGTGCAGCCGCATGTGGTGGCGGAGCGGCGAGACGTAACGGGCCGAACCACCTGGAGCGTTCCGCAGGATTCTGTGCGGTGGGCGTTTATGCCCTCGACGGCGGAAACCATTCTGCCTGCGTTTCTGGCCGCCGTGGAAACGGGTACGGCGACCCGGGCGCAGATAGCGGGCCTGAAGGTAGCGGGCAAGACGGGCACGTCCCTCAAAGCGGCGGACGGCGGGTACCGCGAAGATGCGTACCGGGCTTCGTTTGCGGGGTTTTTTCCTGCGGACGATCCGCGCATCGTGCTGGTTGTGGCTGTAGACGAGCCGCAAACATTCCAGTATGGCGGGCAGGTTGCCGCGCCGATTTTTCAGCGTGCGGCCACCCGTTGGCTCGCCACGTTTCCCGAACTGTCCCGGCAAGCGTTTTCGGCTGCGTCATTTCCGGGGGCGGCGGCGCCTGACGGGCCCGCGCCCGAGCAGCCCGCGTTCGCGCGGGAGCGCAGCGAAACGCCTGCATCGCCCCTGGACGGCGACGCCGTTCCCGATTTTCGCGGATGGACCATGCGCGAGGCAACCTACTGGTTGTCGCGCCGGAATGTCCCGATCCGCATTGAAGGAAGAGGGGTCGTTACGGCCCAGGAGCCCGAAGCCGGACATCCTCTTGGGCAAACCGTCGTGCTACGATCCCGATGAAAACATTCGGAACCTTGCTGGAAACCTTGCGGGATGCGGGCTTGCTCATGGAGACATGGGGAGGCATTGACACTATTGATATCGACCATGTGGCTGGCGACAGCCGCGAGGTCGGGCCGAACGGCCTTTTCGTAGCCATTCGAGGCGTCGAGGTCGACGGCCACCTGTTCATTGACAAGGCTGTTAAAAACGGAGCCATCGCGATCGTGTGCGAGGCGGCGTCGGTGCGTCGGACGGTCCGGCCCCCCGGCGTCGCCTTCGCGCGCGTCCGGGATACCCGATGGGCGCTCGCCGTGCTTGCCGCCGCCTGGTACGACCATCCGTCGCATGCGTTGCGCGTGGTGGGCGTAACGGGCACCAACGGCAAGACGACGGTGGCTTTTCTCGTGTGGCAGGCGCTTGGGTTGCTGGGCGTGCAGGCCGGGTTCATAGGAACGATCGGGGCGCGCGTGGGCAGCGAAGCCTTTCCTGCCCGCCTTACGACGCCCGACGCCCTGACCGTGCAGCGTCTCCTCCGCCAGATGGCGGACACAGGATGCGCCGCCTGCGTCCTGGAGGCGTCTTCCCATGCGCTGGATCAGCAGCGCCTGGCCGGCGTGGCGTTCGACGTGGCCGTGTTTACGAATCTGACCCGCGACCACCTCGACTACCACGAAACATTCTCCGCATATTTTGCGGCGAAAAAAACGCTTTTCGATCGGTTGGACGCCCGCGCCGCGGCCCTGTTCAACGCGGACGATCCGGCGGGCGCCCGCATGGTCGCCGATACGCCCGCCGCCCGCATCTCATATGGTCTGGACGAGGCCGCCGATATTCGCGCCGAGGTGGTCGAGGACGCCCTGAACGGACTGGCGCTTCGCATGGAGGGGCGTACGCGTCGTTTTCGGCTTGCGGGGCGGTTTAATGCCTGGAATGTATTGGCGGCATGGGGCGTGTTGCGGGCGCTGGGCTACGGCGCCGCTGCCGCGCTTGAGGCGCTGGAAGAGGTGCAGCCCGCCCCGGGGCGCTTCGAGCAGATGCGGTTTGGAGACGGCACGCATGTCGTCGTCGATTTTGCGCATACGCCCGCCGCGCTTCAGGCTGTGCTTGAAGCCATAACGGCTGCGAGGCCGCCGGACGCACAGATATGGTGCGTTTTCGGGTGCGGAGGGAATCGGGATCGGGCGAAGCGTCCCATGATGGCCGCCGTGGCCGAGCGGTTCGCCGACCGCGTCATTGTTACGAGCGACAATCCCCGCACCGAAGACCCGGGCCGGATCTTGCAGGATGTGCGGGCCGGATTCGCCCGCCCGAAGCAGGCGCTTTTCGTGCCGGATCGCGCCGAGGCCATTGCCGAGGCAAACCGCCTCGCTCGTCCGGGAGACATTGTGCTCGTGGCCGGGAAGGGGCACGAAACCCGTCAGCTTATCGGCACGGAGAGCAGGCGGTTCGACGACCGGGAAGCGGTCCGCGCAGCCTTTGCCAGCCGGACGCCGGTCCCCATGCCAACGCGCACAGAATAACCGGCTATGCCGATTTTTTACGACCAAGCGTTCTTATGCTTTATTACCTGATCGACTATCTGGAGCAACTCTACCAGCCCCCCGGGTTTCAGGTGATCCGGTTCATCACCGTCCGGGCTACGCTGGGCGCGATAACGGCGCTATGCATTTCCCTGTTCATAGGGCGCCGCATCATCAATATGTTGAGCGCGCGGCAGATGGGCGAATCCGTTCGGGAAGGCGTGGAAGCGGGCGTAGTGAGTCATGCGCACAAGGCAGGCACGCCCACCATGGGCGGGATCGTGATCCTGTTGTCGATTCTCGTTGCGACCTTCCTGTGGGGCGCCATCGCCGAGCCGTATGTGTGGCTGGCCATGCTGGCGATGGCCTGGATGGGCGTGTTCGGATTCATGGACGATTATATCAAGACGTTCCGGAAGGACAAGCGGGGCCTGGCGCCGAAAGTTAAACTGGCGGGGCAAATTTCCATCGGACTGCTGCTTGGGGCCGCGCTGTGTTTCCATCCTGCCTTCGAGGCGTACAGCGCGATTGCGTATGTCCCCTTTCTGAAGGACAAAATGATCGACTACGACCTGCTGGGTCCGTTGTTCGGGGGCGTCGATCTGGGTCCGCTCGTGTACATTCCGGTCGCGATTTTCATTATGACGGCGGTCTCGAATGCGGTGAATCTGACGGATGGACTCGACGGGTTGGCCACAGGCGTTACCGCATTCGTGGGCGTGGGCCTCGTGGCGCTGTGCTACATCTCGGGAAATGTGGAATTCGCGGAATTTCTGGATGTGTTTTATCTGCCCGGGGCCGGGGAACTCACGGTGTTCGCGGCGGCGATGTCGGCGGCGTGTTTCGGATTTTTGTGGTTCAACGGGTATCCGGCCACCGTATTCATGGGCGATACGGGATCGTTGGCGCTGGGCGCCGCCGTGGCGTCCCTTGCGCTGATGATCCGCATGGAACTCTTGCTCCCGTTGCTTGGGGCGGTGTATTTCATGGAAACCCTGTCCGTGATCATACAAACGACCTGGTTCAAGTGGACGCGGCGGCGAACGGGCGAGGGTAAGCGCGTATTCCGCATGGCCCCCATCCATCATCATTTCGAGGCGTACGGCACGCACGAGGCCAAGATTGTGACGCGCTTCTGGATAATCACAGCGGTCACCGTGGCGGCGACGCTGCTGGCGCTCCGCATCCGGTAAACCTATGCGATCCTGCATTTTTTCGCAAAAGACATATGATCCCTGGCAATCTGCGCGGAAAGAACGTAACGGTGGTCGGCGCCGCGCGCTCCGGCGTGGCCGCGGCGCGCCGGTTGCATGCGCATGGCGCCCAGGTGTTCGTGACGGATTCCGGCCCGATCGAACCGGTTTTTCGGAGCGCGTTGCACGCGGAGGGGATTGCGTTCGAAGCCGGCGCGCATTCCGACCGGGCGGCCCAGGCGGATTTTCTGGTGCCGAGTCCCGGCGTGCCGTCCTCAATCCCGCTTTTGCAACAGGCCTTCGCCGAAGGGCTGCCCGTGTATTCGGAAATAGAGGTCGCTTCCTGGTTTTGCCGGGCGCCCGTGCTTGCCGTCACGGGCACGAATGGCAAGACCACGACGGTTCGGTTGCTTGGGCACTTGTTTCGGCAGGCCGGGAGGAACGTCTTTGTCGGGGGCAATACCGGCTATCCGTTCTCGAATTTTGCGGAGGCTGCGCGCCCTTGCGACCTGGTGGTGCTGGAGGTATCCAGCTTCCAGCTCGACCATATTGCAACGTTTCGCCCCTGGATCGCCGTGATGCTGAACCTTGCGCCGGACCACATGGACCGGTACGATCAAAATTTCGCCGCCTATGCGCGAAGCAAATTTCGCATGGCGGAGAATCAGGACAAACGGGACTGGTTCGTTTACAACCGGGACGACCGGGACGTGCGGGAACGGGTTTCGAGGCTTCGCGCGGGTCGGAAAAATGGGCCTGTCCTGCTGGAATACAGCCGGATGGGCGCCGTGGAGGCGGGCGCATGTGCGCAAGACGGGGAGATCGTGTTACGCATAACCGAAGAGGAACCCCTTATGCGATCGGATGAACTGGCGTTGACAGGGCCGCATAATTTGCACAATGCATTGGCGGCGACGGTAGCGGCGCGCGTAGCGGGGCTGTCTCCCGCTGCCCTGCGCGAAGGGTTGCGGACCTTCGTGGGCGTTCCGCACCGGATGGAGCTGGTGCGGGAGGACGCCGGCGTCCGATACGTGAACGACTCGAAGGCGACCAATGTGCATGCTGTTCGGTACGCACTGGAAAGCATGGACGTCCCGGTGGTGCTGATTGCGGGCGGACGGGACAAAGGGAACGATTACGGGCCGCTCAAGCCGTTGGTGAAGCAAAAAGTGCGGGCCGTGATTGCCGTGGGAGAGGCCGCCGGTAAGGTGATGGAGGAACTGGGTCCGGAAGCCGGCCATGCTATCGTGGCTGGTTCGTTCGAGGAGGCGGTGCGGCGGGCCCGGCTTTCCGCTGAAGTCGGGGATGTGGTGCTGCTGAGTCCGGCGTGCGCCTCGTTCGACATGTTTCGTAATTACGAAGAGCGCGGCGACGTCTTCAAAAACCTTGTAAACGCATTGTAGGATGGCTGCTACCGCTACCGTATTGTCGGCGTCCGAATCCCGCCCGTCTCGCCCCATCGACAGATATGTCTTGTGGGCCGTGCTGGTGCTGGCGGTGTTCGGCGTGGTGGCCGTGTATAGTGCGATCTCGTTTCTTGCCGAGACGAGCGCCGGGGGGGATACGGAACGTTTTCTGGTGCGCCACCTGGTGCGCGTCGGCGTGGCGTTTGCCGCCATGCTTGCGTGTAGCGCGATTGATTACCGGAAACTGGCGCGGTTCAGCCGGATCGCGTTGATTGTGTCGCTGGGTTTGCTGGTGTTCGTGCACGTAGCGGGCATTACGTGGGGCGGCGCCACTCGGTGGCTGCGCATCGGGCCGGTCGGGTTCCAGCCCTCGGACCTGGCTCGCGTAGCGCTTGTTCTGTATGTCGCCGTCCTGTTGACGAAGAAGCAGGTATATATAACGAGTTTTACGCGCTCGTTTTTGCCGTTGATGGTGTGGATCCTGACCACCTGTGTGCTCATCGGGATGGAGGACCTGTCCTCGGCGTTGATGCTGCTGGCGACGACCCTGCTGATGTGTTTTGTGGCGCGCGTTCGCGTGTTGCATCTCGCCGGGCTTTCCGGGGTGGGCGCGGCGCTGGCCTTGCTGCTGGTGCTTGCCTCCCCGAATCGGGCCGCGCGGCTTGAGTCGTACCTTGGCATGGACCTGTTTCCCCAGGCCGGGACCGAGGAGGCGCTCGACGATCAGGGGGAAGGGTATCAGGCCCGGCAGGCCCGCATCGCGTTCGCCCTGGGCGGGTTCACCGGCGTAGGTCCGGGCAAAAGTACGCAACGGGATTTTCTTCCTGCCCCATACAACGATTTTATTTTCGCCATTGTCGCGGAGGAATACGGGCTGTTGGGCGCCATGGGGTTGCTTGCCGCCTTTTTGATCCTGTTGTTTCGGGGTTTTTTGCGGATTGCCCGTCCGGCGCCGGACCCCCTCGGGCTGTTCCTGGGCGTGGGGCTTACCACGAGCGTGGCGTTGTATGCGTTCGTGCATGCCGCCGTGGCGTGCGGATTGCTTCCGGTTACCGGGCTTCCCATGCCGTTCGTTTCATACGGCGGGACCTCAATGGCCGCGACCGGCATGATGTTCGGCATCTTACTTAATATTTCGAGGATGCACTGATCAAATCCACTGCGATCAGCGCTTCACATACGCAAGCACAGGCGCCATGATTCCATCGTTAAAATCAGCAGAAAACACGACGATTCACAGAATCGTAGTCGTGAAGCGCCCTTCGGGAGGCATCGAGGAGCGCGCTGGCTGCGTCATTCCTCATTACGTGGGGCCTGCCACGCTGCTTCGTCATTCCTTGCCAGCCCACTCCTCGCTGCCTCTGATCTTTGCGGACTTAATCAGAGCATCCTCGAGGCAATGCGTCGAACGATGAGCGCTGTGCCTCACATATTGTTTGCGGCAGGCGGCACGGGGGGCCATGTGTATCCTGCGATCGCCATAGCAGACGCCCTGCGGCAGCGGATGCCCCAGGCGCAGATTCAATTTGCCGGAACGCGCAATCGCATGGAGTGGAAGGCGGTGCCCAAAGCCGGGTACGAGATGCATCCTGTCTCGGCGGTTGGTCTGGATCGCGCCCGGCTGCATCGCAACCTTGCGCTCCCGTTCAAGTTGACGCGCTCCCTGGCCGAAAGTTATGCGCTGGTGCGGCGGTTCGACCCGGACGTCGCCGTAGGCACCGGCGGATATGTGAGCGGCCCGGTGTTGCTTGCGGCGACCCTGATCGGCAAACCGATTCTGGTGCAGGAGCAGAACGCCTGGCCGGGGCTCACCAACCGGCTTCTCGGCAAGCGCGCGGCCCGCATCCATGTGGCGTTTGAGGCGGCGCGGGAGCATTTCCCGTCCGATCGGTGCGTGTGCAGCGGCAATCCCGTGCGCAAGGAACTTGCCGAAACGGATCCGGCAGGCGCCCGGCAGCGCTATGGCTTGCCCGCCGACGCCTTCGTGATCGCCGTATTCGGGGGTTCGCTGGGCAGTCGGGCTATCAACGAGGCTATGGTCCGCCATATCGACGCGTTGTTGCGCGACGAGTCCGTGCATGTCCTTTGGCAAAGCGGACGGCGGTATTTCGACGAAATGCGCCGGCGCGTCCCGGAGCGCCCGCGATTGCATTTGATGGAATATGTGGATCGGATGGACGAGGCCTACGCCGCCGCCGACCTGGTCGTCTGTCGCAGCGGCGCGCTCACATGCAGCGAGCTGGCGATCAGCGGTACGCCCTCCATGCTGATCCCTTCCCCGAATGTGACGGAAGACCACCAGACCCATAACGCCCGGAGCATGGTCGCGGGCGGCGCGGCGGAGATGATCCCCGAGTCGAAGATGGATCGGGCGTTGCCGGAGGCGATAGCCCGCGTGCGCGCGCGTCCCGAAATGCTTCGGGATATGGCGAAGGCGGCGCGTGCGCTGGCCCGCCCCGCCGCGGCCGACCAGATTGCCGCCGATGTGCTGCGTCTGGCGGGTTTTGCGTCCCCCGCGCGCGAGGGCGCCCACGCTCCTTCGGCGCCCGGCGGGCGCTCCAGGCAGGATTAAAACGATGAAAAGCAAAGAACAACCGACGCTTGGCCGCATCCGGCGAGTCCACATGGTGGGCATCGGCGGCGTCGGCATGAGCTCTATCGCAGAGGTGTTGCTCAACCGGGGCTATCAGGTGACCGGCTCGGACCTGCAATGCTCCGAAGCGACGGAGCGGTTGACGTCGCTTGGCGCGGTCGTGCGCGAGGGCCATGCCGCCGAAAACGTGCTGGACACCGATGTGGTGGTGTATTCCTCTGCGGTGTCCCGGCGGGACAATCCGGAAACCGTGGAAGCGGAGCGGCTACGCATTCCCGTCATTCCCCGGTCGGCGATGCTTGGAGAATTGATGCGCATGCAGTTCGGCGTGGGCATTTCGGGTACGCACGGCAAAACCACGACCACGTCTATGGTTGGGCTGGTCGTTTCCGAAGGCGGCTACGATCCCACCATCATCGTGGGGGGCAAGGTGGCGGTTTTCGGGTCGAATGCGGTGGCGGGCGAAGGCAATGTCATCGTGATCGAGGCCGACGAATACGACCGCACGTTTCTGCGGCTTACTCCTTCGCTGGCCGTCATTACGAACATCGAGGAAGAGCACCTCGATACGTACCGCGACCTGGACGACATCAAGCAGGCCTTCACGCAATTTGCGAACAGCGTGCCGTTTTTCGGGGCCGCCGTGCTTTGTCTCGACGATCCGGTCGTGCAGGAAATTGTGAACCGGATAGACCGGCGGATCATTACGTACGGGATGTCGAGGCAGGCGGAGATACGCGCCGACAAGGTCTGGCGGGAAGGCCCGGTCACCCGGTTTCATGTGCTGCGCCGCGACGAGAGCCTCGGCGACATTACGCTGCATGCTCCGGGTCGGTACAATGTGCGCAATGCGCTGGCCGCCGTGGCGGTCGGGGTCGAAATGGAGATCGCATTTGAAAAAATACGGGCAGGCATTGGCCGGTTCACAGGGGTGCAGCGGCGTTTTCAGACAAGGGGCGAGGCGGCGGGCGTGCTGGTCGTGGACGATTACGCCCACCACCCGACCGAAATCGTGGCAACCCTCGAAACCGCGCACGAGATGTGGCCCGACAAACGGATTATTGCGGTGTTTCAGCCGCATCTCTACACGCGTACGCGCGATTTCATGGACGATTTCGCCAAGGCGTTCTTCAACGCGGACGTCCTGGTGCTTACCGATGTGTATGCGGCGCGGGAGGCGCCCCTCGACGGCGTCCATGGCGGGGCGCTGGCGAATCTGGCCAGACAATACGGACACCGGCATGTGCATTACGTCGCCGACAGGAAAGACGTGGCAGGCTTTCTCGCCGACAAGGTGCGGGAGGGCGATGTGGTGGTGAGCATGGGCGCCGGGGATATATGGCGTTGCGGCGGAGCGCTGCTTGCCGCGCTCGAACAACGGTAAGGGGGCAGAAACAAGATGGGCACCACGAAAAAAATTCTGACGCGCATAGCCACGTGGACGGCGGTCGTAACGATCGCCGGGATGCTGTCGTTTGCCGGCTGGACCTGGGTGAACGGGATGGTGGTTCGCGAGGTGGTGGTCGAGGGCGCCCGGTATGCCGACGAGGAAACGATCCTTGCGTTGGCCGCCGTGGACGCCAGGATGCGGGTGCTGGACGTGGATCCGCTGCTGATCGCCGACCGCGCGGTGCGGCACCCCTGGGTGCAAACGGGCGCCGTGCGGAGGCTTCCTTCCGGCGTGGTCCGCATTGCTGTCCGGGAGCGGCTTCCCGTGGCGCTGGCGCTTACGCCCGATGGGCGTCCGACGGCCTGGCTGGACGCTGAAGGCTACGCCATGCCCTTGCCGGACGCTGTTGCCTGGGATGTGCCGCTGGTCTGGGGCGCGGCGTTGCCCGTCAATCGGACGCGCCCGCTCGACGGCGCCTCGCTGCGCGAACTGCTTGCTACGTTGCCGCAGTCCGGGCTGCCGCCGAATGCCCGGGTTTCCTCGTTTGAGGTGGGTAGCGCCGGAAGCATCACCATGTATGTGTCGGTTCCCGGGCGCCGCGAGGCCATCGCCGTGCACCTTGGAAACCGCGGGTACGCCGAAAAATTCCGGCGACTGCATGCCTTCTGGACGCAAGCCGTGTTGCCGCGTCCAGACAAAACGTTCGCCGCCATCGATCTCCGTTTCGACGGCCAGATTGTCACCAAAGAAAGCTGATTCTCACGGAGCAGCTGCTTACGAAAACGAGCATGAATGAACGTATCGTAGTCGGTTTAGACATCGGCACCACCAAGGTGTGCGCCGTGGTTGCGGCGGTCGATCATCTCGGCTGCATCAACATTCTGGGGGTTGGGGTTGCCGGATCGGAGGGCCTGAATCGCGGCGTCGTCGTCAACATCGACAAGACGGTCGCCGCCGTTCGGCAGGCGCTTGAGGAGGCGTCCCGGACCGCCGGCGTGGAGATTCGGAGCGTGATCGTCGGGATCGCCGGGGACCACGTGCAAAGTTTCCCCATGAGCGGCGTCATCACGATATCGCCCCGGGATCGGGAAATCGTAACGGACGACGTGCAGCGTCTCATCAAGGACACGACGCATGTGGCCATGCCGGCCGACCGGGAGATTTTGCACGTTATTCCGCAGGAATTCGTGGTGGACGGGCAGGACGGCGTGGCCGATCCCGTGGGAATGAGCGGGGTGCGCCTCGAGGGGACCATGCACATTATCACCGGGCTGGTGTCCGCGGCCAAAAATCTCTACCGCTGCATCGAAAAGGCGGGCTATCAGGTCGAGGATATTGTCCTGGAGCCGCTTGCTTCGGCCTGTTCGGTGCTTCATCTGGACGAAAAGGAGGTGGGCGTAGCCCTTATCGATATTGGCGGCGGCACGACGGACATCGCGGTGTTCGAGGACAACACCATCCGCCATACCGCGGTCGTGGGCATTGCCGGAAACAGCGTAACCGACGATATCCGGCGAGGCCTTGGCGTCATGCGCGATCAGGCCGAGCAACTCAAATGTCAGTTCGGCGTCGCCCTTATCGATATGGCCTCGGAAGAGGAGGAAATCACGATCCCCGGGCTGGGCGGGCGCCCGGACAAGAGCATCGGACGCAGTCCGCTTGCGCAAATCATCCAGCCCCGGATGGAGGAGATTCTGGAAATCGCCGCCATTGAGATCAAGCGCAGCGGGTATGCGAGCAACCTGGCGGCGGGCGTCGTGCTTACCGGCGGCGGGTCGCTTATTCCCGGCGTGGACGACTTGGCCGCCGATGTGCTTGGCGTGGAAGCTCGCGTGGGCGTACCCGCGGGCCTGACGGGCGGCATGGTGCAGGAAGTCAGCGATCCCAAATACGCCACAGCGGTTGGGCTGGTGTTTTACGGGATGCAGGCTGCGTCCGCCGACGGCACGGTGTTCAGTGGCGGGCTTGCGTCCCGCGGCGGAGATCATGCTCGTCGGGAATCGCTTGTCCATCGCATTGCCGCGAGAATGAAGAGCTGGTTTGACGAACTCTAACACCCATACCCGACACCCAATAACCGACATATCCGTCGGACCTGTGCGCCGGCTGGCGTTCACCCCTACATAATGGAGAATTCCCATGAGTAATTCCTTCAAGTTCAACGGTTCGCTGACCGACAACCCCAAGCTATGCGTGGTTGGCGTGGGCGGCGGCGGCGGCAACGCCGTCAACGATATGATCACCCGCGGCATACGGGGCGTTGAGTTCATTGCGATCAATACGGATTCACAGGCGCTTCGGAAGAATCTGTCGCCGGTGAAGATACAGGCGGGCGCTGTGTTGACGAAAGGCCTTGGAGCGGGCGCCCGCCCCGCCGTCGGCGCCGATGCGATCGAGGAAAGCCGCGAAGAAATCAAGCAGGCGCTGAAAGGCTTCGATATGGTGTTCATTACCGCGGGCATGGGCGGGGGTACGGGCACTGGCGGCGCTCCCGTGGTGGCGGCGATCGCCCGGAAACTGCATATTCTGACCGTCGCCATTGTCACGCAGCCCTTCGATTTCGAGGGGGAACGCCGCCGAAAGGCTGCCGACGAGGGCATCGAGCTGCTTCGCGACATTGTCGATACGCTGATTGTCGTGCCCAACGAGCGCCTGATGGAAATAGCGGACGAAAAGACGAGTTGGCTCGAAGCGTTCAGCATGGTGGACAGCGTGCTCTACAATGCGGCGCGCGGCATATCCGACCTGATCACCGTGCATGGCCTCGTCAACCTTGACTTTGCGGACGTCAAGACCACGATGGAGGTGGGTGGCCAGGCCGTCATGGGGGCGGCGGAGGCCAGCGGATCCAATCGGGCCGAGACAGCGGCCCGGGAAGCCATTTCGAGTCCGCTGCTCAATGGCCTTTCTATCGCAGGGGCGAGCAATGTGCTCGTCAATATTACGTCCAGCGAGAACATAAAATTCCAGGAGGTCAGTACGGGGGTTGACATCATTCGGCAGGAGGCGGGTTCGGAAGTGGAGGTCATTTTCGGTACGGTGATCGACCAGGCGATGGGCGATAATCTCCGGGTCACGGTGATTGCTACGGGATTCGATGTGGATCGGGAGGCGCGGAATCCTGGGCAGTACGTCCGGACGGTGCCGCTTGGCCCACAGGGAGCGGCCCCGAATTACAAAGGCACGAGAAATTTGCATGCGCTGAATCAGCCTGCGTACGAACGGCGCCATATCCTGCGTCAGGAAGAGGCGACGGAATCGCCCGAACCGCCCGACCCGCCCCGGAAGGCGGCAAAAGAGCCGCGGCGCAAGATCAACAGGTTGCACGCCGTCCGATTGCGCGATGTCCCGGAGAAAAATCCGGAAGAAGACGATACACCCGCCTTCCTGCGCAACATGATGGACTGAAACGGGGTGCGAGGCTTCGTTGCCTTTCTTGCCGATGGCCGTGCTCCGTGCTGCGTACATAGCGACCTTCCGGGTGTTTGCGCTGTTTCTTGCCGTTCCGGTCGGGGCCCAGCAGGCGCCGTTGCAGGGCGTGACGTGGTCGCCTTCGGAAGACGGCGTGCAGGCGGTGCAGGATATGTACGCCATGGCGGAGAGCGGCGTGCAAGCCGTACGGGCCTCCTTTACGCGCAACAGCCATGTGCTGGCCGCTGCCGATACGCTTGGACTACGCATCTATCTGGACCTTCCCGTATCGCGCCTGTCCGTTTCCGGGTTGCAAGACACGCTTGCGTATGCGCAGGCCGCGCTTGACGACGCCTTGCGCATGACGCGGCGGCACCCCTCGATCCGGGCTATAGGGCTTGCCCGCAATAGCGATACGTCCGATCCGGCGGCCTGCGCGCCGCTGGCGCAGTTAGCAGGCCGCGTACGCACGGTGGCGCCCGCTATATCGACCTACTACGTAACCCGATTCGCCCGGGACGATGCGTGTGCGGATGTGGTGGATTTCGTCCTGATAGATGTGCTGGACAGGCCGGATCCGGCCGCTTGGCTGGCCAAGACGAACGCCTCGTCGGTGGGCGTGGGCGCGTTGGGGGTCCGGGTTTCGCCCGACGGTCCCCGCGGGCTGCTTGCGCCGTTTTCGCCCGAGCGTCAGGCGCGCTATTTCGAGGATGTCTTGCCCGGCCTGCTGAATCGCCCGCTGCGCGCAGTTTTTGTGTATCGCTGGCGCGACGCCGCCGTGTCCGATCCGTCGCTGGACGGCAGGCGGTACGGGTTGCATGCGGCGGACGGACGCGCGCGGGCGGCGTTCGACGTGGTTACGGGAATTTTTTCGGGCAGCCAGACGGTTTTTGCATTCGAGCAGGGAGAACCTCCGCCGAAACCCCTGCCCCTCGTTATTCTGTTCGGTTGGCTGGTTATCCTGACGATCGCGACGGGGTATGCGTTATCTCCACGCTTTCGTTACATGTTGCCCCGGTATTTCCGATCGCACATCTTTTTTGTGGAGGCGGTATATACGAAACGGGAAATTCTCCCCGGGACGAACCTGGTGGCCTTTTGCGCGCTGACGGCGATCACGGGCCTGGCGGGCTATATGATCCTGTACCATCTTCAGGCCACCGACGCCTTCCTGATGGCCATATATTACGCGCCCTCTCTGGTCCACAGGGCGACAGAGCAGATGCTGGCGCGGCCTTTCCTGTATTTTTCGCTGGCGGGATGTCTGTTCGCGCTTGCGTTGGGCCTGTGGATTGTGGCCTGGTCGCTCCTTTTGCAACGAGGGGCCCGGGCGCTGCGCATCCGTCAGGTCCACATGCTCGTCGTGTGGGCCCATTGGCCCTGCTTGCTTGTCATGGCGCTCGCCATGGTGGTTTCTACCCTTCCGGCGCCCAGCGGCCAGGCGGGTTTTGTCCTGATGGTTGTCTGGTTATGCCTTGGTTTGTTTTCCGTTGCGCAGGCGCTGGTGGATATGCGTCTGGCGGCGCGGGTCCCGACCTTGCTGCTTGTTTTGGGCGCCTTGCTTCATCCGTTTACGTGGGCCTTTTTGTTCTTGCTCGGCGTGTTTGTGCGGCATTCCTCCGAGGTGGCCTTTGTGTGGCGCACGGCGTTCCGGCAGTAGCCGCGCACAGCCCGGCGCGCCGCCTGTGCTTGGTCAGGCAGGCAGGGCCCACATCCGGCCGGAAAACTCCTCGAAGGGCTTTTTGTAATGCAGCCAGCTGAAATGGAGCGAGATCGGCGTAAATTCCTGATAGTCGCCTCGTCCAGGCAAACCGGATACGAGCCGCATCAGATATGCGCGCAGCCTCCGGTTGCGAATGCCTCGCAATGCATAGACCGCAGGGTCCGTGTAGTACCGGTAGGTTACCTTGTGAAAATCCGGGTCGAAGGTCGTCCAGTCGTCCACGAAGTCCAGTTGCGGGCTGAGCTGCCCCTGGATCCAGGGGAAAATGTCCAGGCGGTGTTGGCTCATGGCCATCGCAAGGCTCCATTCGCAGGTTTCCTCGCTGCGCCCTTCGTCCAGGCGGCTTCGGAAATGGGTTTGCGCCCGGCGGGCCAGGAACGAGGCCGCGGTTTCGCACACGCGTTGCGTCAAGCCCCGGTCTGCACAGTAAATCATGCCTGCTTGCACGCGGGGCAGATGCGAAATCCCGAACCGCTTCATGGTTCGACGCCGTCGGTCCAGCAACACATCCAGTGCGATGCGCCAGTTCTTGGGTCCTCCGAAGAAGAAATCCGCGCGCTCCAGGCCGGTCGCCGTGAACGGGTACGCCTGCCATTGCTTCCAGAGCGGATCGGGGTTGCGGCACCAGACGATGTCCGCATCCGCGAACAGGGTGCGCTCGTACGGCATGAACCGGTGCAAGTGGTGCTTGAAGCCCGTAATGGAAGCGTGCGCCTCCGGCAGGGTATGGATGTCCTCAAAAAGGTCCGCCTTGCCGTGCTCGCGCAGGTGTTCCCGGTGCGTGTCCGGGCAAAAGAGCGCAATAGGCCGCTGCGCGTCGTGCCGCCTGAGCGTCATGGCGGACGCCGCCGCATGGCGCACGAACCGTTCCGGGCCGTACGTATGCAGCGCGTAGCCTTCTTGCGGAGTATGCATGGCTTGTTTTTGTCTGCGCCGCCTGCTCCCTGCAGGGCGTTTCCGTCTGCGTATGCCCGCCCGACGGCTACGAACGCATTTTGTCCAGTTTTTTCTGGAGACTGTTCATCAGGGAATCGAAACCGCGCTTGCGGACCACCGCCTGAAAGGACCGCGCATACCCGTCCGCCGTGCTCACGTCGTCCAGGATAATGTCCCATACCTGCCACTGCCCGTTCGTGCGCCCAAGCACATATTCTACTTTCATGGGAATGTCTTTGTAGACCGTGGTTGTGGTTACGCGCGCCATGGCGTCGTCGGCGGTAATGTTTTCGTAGGTAACCACGGAGCGGTAGGCGTCCAGGTCGGACAACGACTGGTTCCGCACGATTTGGCTGAACACGTCCACGAATTCCTGCTGCCGGGCCGGCGCCGTATCGGCCCAGAAAGGCCCCAGCGCCGTACGGCCCATGGCTGTGAAATCAATGCCGCTGTTGATCACGTGTTTCAGTTGTTCCCGTTGTTCGTCGGTGAACGTGTCCTGATCGCCCAGCACATTCTTGATTTCCTGATCCCGCTGCTCCAGGAAGCGGCGCACGTCATCGGATTGGGTCTGGGCCTGCGCGGGGGCCTGCATGGCCAGCAAGGCGGCAAGCAGGATGGCAAGGGCGGGAAGGGGAAGTGGGCGTGTCATGGCGTATCGGTTTTTCGGCGTGTGCGGAGCGCGGCGGCGCATGGATGTCGGCCTCCAGGTCGTATAGTAGAAACACGATGATAGAAAGTACTCCACAACAACCGTGCCGGAATGGCGCCTGTTTCCGCCGCGCCTCTTTTATTCCGGGTTGTCGCGCTCGAGGGCAGGCGCTCCGGGGCTGGTCCAGCCCGTTTCCGCCCATAGCCGCAGCACGGCAATGTTGAAGGCGCGCACCCGCTCGTAATATATCGCTTTCAGTTCAAGGTTTGCTCGCACGGCATCCACGAGGTTTTCCGTATCGCCCAGATCAAGATCGAAGTTGATTTGCTCGGTGCGCAACCATTCTCCGCTGATGGTCAGGGCTTCGTTTTGCGCTTCCATGGCGGCGCGCGTCGTGACGACGTTTCGCCAGGCGGCTTCCACCCCGAACAGGATCAGTTGTCGGGCGGCCGCCATCTGATGCCGCACCTCGTTGTGCTGCGCCTTGGCCTGCGCGACCTTGGCCCGTGTTTGCGCCATGTTGAGCGGCAGGCGCATGCCGAGCCCGGCCCGGAGGCTGCGTCCCATGTATGGATCGTTGACATAGGCGTTTGATTGCCGGTATCGTCCGCTCGCCAACGTAATTCTTGATTCCACGCCCAGGAAAAGTTGCGGGAAATAGTCTGCCCGCGCCACCTTGACTTGCGCTTCCCGCGCCGCCACGCCCGCCTCTGCCTGCCGGAGCTCCGGGCGGTTTTTCAGGGCCCGGTCCAGGTAGGCGCTCAGGGAATCCAGCACGAACGGCATGGGCTCCAGCACAATTTCTTCCGGTTCGGGCAAGGCGCCTTCGGGCAGCAGCATCTGCCGCGCCAGCGCGCTTTGCGCCGTGCGCAGTCCCTGCTCGACTTCGACCACCCGCCGCAGAAATTCCTGCTCCGTAATGCGCACCTTGAACAGGTCGGCGTCGTCCACGTCTTCTGCGCCTTCGTCCAGGAGCCGCCGGATTTCGGATTTGGCCTGCTCCACGATATCGCCTGCTTGCGCCGTCAGCAGGACCAGTTGCCGTGCGAGCAACAGGTTATAGTACAGCGTGCCGGTTCGGAGCGCGACTTCGATCTTTTTCCCGGTTGCGGACGCTTCTTCCACCCGTACGCCCTGGCGCGCCGCCTCTATGGAGCCTTTCAGGGCGCCCCAAGTGTACAGCGGTTGCGCGAGGCTGGTTTCGAACCGGTTCAGCGGGCGCAGGGATTCCCAGTCGTTCTGCACGTCGGGATAGAGGTACAGGCGGTCTTCGGGAACGCCATCGGGGAGATTGCGCAGCCCGGGCGCCGCCGCATGCGCCGTCTGGAGCGAAAATTCCGTAGCGAATCGGCTTGCGCGGGCCTGTTGCGCCTGCGCCTGGGCAAAATCGACTTTCGAGGCGGTGACGCCTATCTCCGGGCTTACGTCCAGCGCCCGCCAGATCGCTGTGTCGAGGCGTATATGGAGGGTGTCCGGCGCCTGCGCGACGGCGGATACGGGCGCGAAAAGGGCGCAGAGGGCGAAGGCGTACGCAAGGACCCCCACCCGGGGCGAAGCGTGCTGTTGCATGGCGCTGTACGCTATGGGTCCACAAGGTTTGGCAATACGTTCAGGTCGTCGATCACGACATCCGCTCCCTGTTCGCGCAACAACGATGCCATTTTTTCCTTATTTCCGATATACGGGGGAATGAAGCCGATTGCGCGCACCCCGGCGCTCCGGGCGCACGCCATGTCGTCCACGGAATCGCCGACATAGGCGGCCATTCCGGGCGGTACGTCGCGTCCTTCCGTCGCCAGGATGGCCAGGGCGCGCTCCAGAGGAAAGGGGTCCGGCTTGGAACGGGCTCCCTGCTGCTCCTTGGCCACGATCCATGGAAAGTACGTTTCCCATCCGAAACGCCGGACGGTCCAGGCGGCTTCCGCCTCGGGCCGCCCCGTAACGACGCCCATGGGTCGTCCGCCCGCGCCGAGCCGATCCAGCGTGGCGGTTTGCATCAGCGGAGGCTCTTGCGCAATAAAGCCGTCCCAGGCGCTCCCCCGGTATCGCTTTTGGAACGCGTCCACGATCAGGTCCAGCGGGGCGTGCACGCCCCGGTCGGCGACGAGGGCGTGCGTCAATGCCCAGTCGTCGTTGAATCCGCCGCGGTTTTTGTAGCGCTGGATGTCGTCGGGAAGCGGCCTCCAGCCCGTGAATTCCTCCACTGTTTCTTCCACGGCGCGACGATAGGAACGCGATACGTCCACGAGCACGCCATCCATGTCGAAGAAAAGCGCCTTGACCCCGGTCTTGCCCGCCATGGCGCCTTACGAATTCATGGTGACGAGGAATTCGTCGTTGTTTTTGGTGCCCCGCATTTTGTCGAGCAGGAACGTCATGGCCTCGATCGGCGACATGTCCGCAAGGAATTTCCGCAAAATCCAGATACGTCCGAGCCTGGCGTCCGGCACCAGCAATTCTTCCCGCCGCGTGCCCGACATGATCACATTGATTGCGGGGTATATTCGGCGATCGGCCAGGTTGCGATCCAGCACGATTTCCGAGTTGCCGGTTCCCTTGAATTCCTCGAAGATCACCTCGTCCATACGGCTTCCCGTGTCGATGAGCGCCGTCCCGATGATGGTCAGCGATCCGCCTTCTTCCACGTTTCGCGCGGCGCCGAAAAAGCGTTTCGGGTTGCGCAAGGCGCCTGCCTCCATGCCGCCGGAGAGGGTTTTGCCCGTGTTGGGGGTCACCGTGTTGTTCGCCCGGGCCAGCCGCGTGATGGAGTCCAGCAGAATGACCACGTCCTGCCCGGCCTCGACCAGTCGCTTGGCTTTCTCCAGCACGATATCCGCCACCTGGACGTGTTGCTCGGCTTTCTGGTCGAACGTCGAGGAAATGACCTCGCCGCGGACGTTTCGCTCCATGTCCGTGACTTCTTCGGGCCGTTCGTCTATCAGCAGCACGATCAGGTACGTTTCTGGATGGTTCGTCGTGATCGCGTTGGCGATTTTCTGGAGAAACACGGTTTTGCCTGTTTTCGGCTGGGCCACGATCAACGCCCGCTGGCCTTTCCCGATCGGCGTAAACAAGTCGAGAATGCGGGTATTGTAATCGCCCGGATGCGTTTCGAGGCGGAGATGCTCCATGGGGTAGAGCGGCGTGAGATAATCGAATCCTGGCCGTTCTTCGATTTCGCCCGGTTTGCGCCCGTTGATCGTATTCACCTGTATGAGCGCAAAGAACCGTTCGCCCTCTTTGGGCGGGCGGACTTCTCCATCCACCGTATCGCCCAGCTGCAAACTGAACCGTTTGATCTGCGACGGGGAAACATAGATGTCGTCCGGGCTGGGCAGGTAGCTATATTCCGCCGAACGCAGGAAACCATACCCGTCGGGGAGCACTTCCAGCACCCCGATTTTGCGGATCATCCCTTCCAGTTCCGTGCGCCTCGGGTCGTGGGTAGCCATGTACTCCGGGCGCCCTTCGTAGATATTTCGGCGGCGGGCTTCTTGATGGCCGTTGCCTCCCCGGGGATCCCGGCCCCGGCGAATATTCTTGCGCGGGTCCGGCGCACGGCGCTTGATGCGCCGATCGTCCGGGCGTTCCCGTTCGTCTCCGCCGGCTTCGCGGCGAGGCGGTCGTGTCCGTTCGTTGCCCGGCGCGTTTCTTGGCGGCGCGCGATGCCCGTCGCGGGTCCGCTTCGCTCCATGCCCGCCCGCATTGCGACGCATGTCGTCGCCAGCAGGGGCCGGGCGTTTGCGCTCCGGCGCAGGCGGCGGTTCTCGCCGCGGCCCGTGTTCCGGGCCGGCAGCTTCTTGCCGCGGATCCTTGCCGGGGACAGGGCGCGGACGGTCGGGTCCGGGGCGATTCCGGTGGTTTTCCGGTCGCGGGCGCGCCGTCGGGTCGGTGGGCGCGCCTGGTCTGTTTTCGCCAGGGGGCGCCGGATTTTTTTTCGGGCGCCCGCGCGGCGCTTGCGGCCGGGGGCGGCTTTCGGCCGGAAGACTCCGCTGCGCATTCGGACGCGCCGGGCGGGCGCTCAGGGAGCCATTCCCGGCGACGACCTCGGCGTTCGCCTCAATGATGCGGTAGATCAAATCTTCCTTGCGATTCTGGGAATAGCCGCTCAAACCAAGCGTGCGAGCAAGTTCCTTCAGTTCCGGGAGTTTCTTTTGCTGTAAATCGTGTATGTTCATTGGCTTAAATCAAGGTATTGCAGACGGAAAAGGGTCTTCCGCATGGAGGATGAAAACCGTCGCTAACGATCGGGAAAGACGTTCCGCGTTATGCTTTGCGGCTTCGCATAGGGACGCTCAGCGCGTCTGACGGGGGTACGAAAACGAACTCGGTGGGATGAATAATCTGCCGCGGCCCGACAGGAAAGACAGGGCGCCGGGACCGGGAACTTCGGTAGCGAGCATACAGGAACGCGTACATGGAACACATACATGAAACACATGCTCTCCGGGGAACAAGATAGGCTTTTTCAACAGAAAGTCAAATTATTGCGCCATAAAATTATTTTTCAGGCGCCAAACCGGGCGAAGCAGGCAGGTCTTCCCGGCGCAGGGCGATGCGGTGCGAACCCGTCGCCAGCAATATATCCGCCGGGGATGCTTCGGTCAGGAATGCCCGCACCCCTTCCCGGATCGCGCACGGCGCACCCGTCCGGACGCCCGCCTCCCGCAACAGGTCCGCCAGTTCTTCCGGCGCGCACATCCGCTCCCCTTCCGATTGCACGGGCCGCACGTACGCCCCGGCCCTGGCGAGCAACCGGCCCATAGCCCGGACATCCTTGTCTCGCATGACGCCGAACAACACCGTCAGGGCGCCCCCTTCCTGTCGGAATGGTTCGAGGTGCTTCAGGATCGCCGCCAGCGCGTCCGCATTGTGCGCCGCATCCGTCGCCACCAGCGGTTGCTCAAGCAGGACATCCCATCGCCCGCGCAATCCGCTCAGGGTGCAGACGTCTCGCAGGCCCGTCCGCACGGCCTGTTCGTCGAACCCGAGGATTTCCGCGCCGCGCAAGGCATTCATGGCGTTCCGGATCTGATGCCGCCCCGCCAGGCCGATCTGCACGTCTCGCCAGACGCCGCGCGGCGTAGCGACCGTAACCGTCGATCGGGTCAGCGAAACGGTTTCCGACAGCGCCTGCACCTCCTGCTCCACCTGGTGCAGGGGGGCGCCGCGCGTTTCGGCGACGGCGGCGATCACGTCCAGCGCCGGGGGGCGGGCGCTCGTCGCTACCGGGACGCCGGGTTTGATAATGCCGGCTTTCTCTTGCGCAATGCGCTCGAGGTCGTTCCCCAGAAACCGGGCGTGGTCGATCCCGATGTCGGTGATGATCGACAGCGTCGGGCGCAGCACATTCGTGGCGTCGAGCCGTCCGCCCATGCCCGTCTCAACGACCGCCATATCCACATTATTTTCCGCAAAGTACAGCAGACTGAGGGCGAAGGTCAGTTCGAAGTAGCTGGGCTGTATGCGCTCGATCAGCGGTTGCGTACGTTGCACTGCGTCGGCCAGCCACCGCGCCGGCGCGGCCTGCCCGTCGATGCGCATGCGTTCCGTTGCGCTCCACAAGTGCGGCGACGTGTGCAGCCCGGTGCGCCGCCCCGCCGCGCAGGCCATCGCCGCCAGAAACGACGCCGTGGACCCCTTGCCGTTCGTGCCGGCCACATGCACGATCCGGAATGCATCCTCGGGTCGTCCCAGCGCGTCCAGCAGGCGTCGCGTGCGTTCGAGGCCGGGTTTCCAGATTCCCTGGTCCGCAAACCGGGGAAGCCGCGCAAGCAGGGCGTCGATCTCGTCCGTCATGCTGCGTGGCCGCCAAAATGAATGCTTCGTTCGGTTTCCGTTTCGTGGCGCATGCGGAACCGCAACGTGTCCGGGGGCAGCAGCGGCTCGATGCGATCGGCCCATTCCACGATGCATACGCCGCCGCCATAGAAATACTCCTCGTACCCCAGCCCGAAAAATTCGTCCAGCCCGGCGATCCGGCAGGCGTCGAAATGGTACACGGGCCAGGCGCCGCCTTCGTACTCGTGCAGGATGGAAAACGTGGGACTGGTTACCTGTTCGGCGGCGAGGCCCAGCTCTTCGCACAACCCTTGCGCAAACACCGTCTTGCCCGCCCCGAACGTTCCGTACAGTCCCACAACGTTCCCCGCCCGGAGTCGTTTCGCCGCGGCGCGTCCGATTCGGCGGGTTTCCTCTGCGCTGGCGGTGCGTGCAGGAAAAAGATGCGTCATGTCTTGGGCCGCAAGGTCACGACCGGCAGAATCATTTCTTCGAGCGAAGCGCCGCCGTGCTGCATCGTGTCCCGATACAGATTCTGGTAATGGTGGAAATTCGTGGGGTACACGAAATAATAATCTTCCTTGGCGATAATGTAGTTGGTGTGCGCCTCGTTTTTCGGCAGCCCGTAGATTTCGGGGTCCGCCACGACAATCGCATGTTTCTCGCTGCATTTCACGTTGCGTCCGTATTTGTAGCGAAGCGCCGTGGACGTATTCCGGTCGCCGTGCACTTTGGCGGACCGCAGGCTTCGGATGGCGCCGTGATCGGTGGTGACCACCATGGTGCATTCCGCGCGGGCAAATTCGGCGAACGCCTGGTATAGCCAGGAATGTTCGAACCAGGTCCGCGTCAGGGCGCGATAGGCGCGCTCGTTCGGCGCAATTTGCTTGAGCACATCCGAGTCGGACAGGCTGTGCGCCAGGATGTCCACGAAATTAATCACGATGGCGCTCAGGTCCTGCGCAAGGAACGCATCCGTTTGCCGGGCGAATTCCTGGCCTTCCCGGGACTTGACCAGTTTCTGGTAGCGTATCTTCGGGTCCAGGCGCATCCGTTTCATCAAATCCCGAAGGAACCGTTCTTCGTCGCGATTGCGGCTGTGTTCGTCGTCCTCGCCGCTTTCCCACGTTTCTCGATACCGCGTAGCAATGCTCGCGGGCAACAGGCCGCTGAAGATGGCGTTGCGGGAATACGGCGTTGCGGTCGGCAGGATCGAGTAATAGAACTCCTTTTCTATATCGAACAGGTCGTACAGCAGTGTTTCCAGCTCCAGCCACTGGTCGTAGCGCATGCAATCGATGACCAGGAAAACGACGGGCTTTCCGGGGTGCATGTTCGGAACGACATAGTTCGGAATCACGTCGTGCGAGAGCGCCGGACGGTCTTCTCCCGGCTGCGCGCGAATCCATGCCGGGTAGCGCTCTTCGACGAACTTGCCGAACGCCCGGTTTGCCTCCCGGTATTGATCTTCGAGAATATGGCGGGCCCCTTCGTCGCCTTTCAGTTCGATATCGTAATGCACCAGCTGCCTGTATACCTCGATCCATTCCGCATGCGTGAGCGGATTCATGAGGGCCTGGGTAATCCGGTTGAACGATTGCAGATAATCTCGCGAGACTTTTTCCGTGCGCAGCCGGTTATGGTCGAGGAGCCGCTTGATGGTGAGCAATATCTGGCTGGGATTGACCGGCTTGGTCAGGTAATCGCTGATTTGTCCGCCCAACGCCTCTTCCATGAGGCGCTCTTCTTCGCTTTTGGTAACCATGACCACCGGCGTTTCCGGGGCTTTTTGCCGGAGTTCCTCCAGAATATCGATCCCGCCCAGGCCCGGCATCTGTTCGTCCAGCAGGATCACGTCGTAGCGCACGCGGTCCGCTGCCCCGATGGCGTCGGCGCCGTTCGTCACGCTGGTGACGTCGTATCCTCTCGTTTCCAGAAAAAGGATGTGCGGGCGCAGAAGGTCTATTTCGTCGTCCGCCCACAGGATTTTGGGGTTGCCGGGCATAGGGTTGCGTGCGTTGGGACGGGCGGCGGCCCGCGAAAACATGGGCTGCGGTCGAAACATTCGCGGCCAGGACATCGCTCTTCATACCCCCGAAAAGAGGTTTTGATCAGCGTATCCGCAACATTATTATAGTGCATCCATAGCACCGTATCGTACCTTGTTTCGTGCCGTGTCGGCAAGGCCTGTTTTCGTCCACTTCGCTGTTTCTATCGGATTATGGCGCACCATGCTCTTGCGGGGAAGCCGGTTCCCCGCGATCTCGTCGTGCATATTCCCCGGCTGATGGCCGCCTATTTTGCGGTCAAGCCCGATCCTCGCGAGCCGTTGCAGCGCGTGGCGTTCGGTACGTCGGGGCATCGCGGCACGTCCCTCGCAGGGTCGTTCAACGACGACCATATCGCCGCGATATGCCAGGCCGTCGCCGAGGTGCGCGCCGCCCATGGGATCGAGGGGCCGCTCCTCATGGGCATGGATACGCATGCCTTGTCCGAAGCGGCCTTTACGACGGCCCTTGAAGTGTTTGCCGCGAACGGCGTGACGGTGCATCTGGACCGGGGCGATCCGGGGCCTGCGTACACGCCTACGCCGGCGCTGTCCCACGCCATTCTTCGGTGGAATGCGCGCGGCGAGGGCGGACGGGCGGACGGCGTCGTCATTACCCCATCCCATAATCCTCCAGAGGATGGCGGGTTCAAGTATAATCCGCCGACGGGCGGTCCGGCGGACGCCGCCATGACCGGGCAGATTCAGGATCGCGCGAACGCCTTGCTTGAAGCCGGCTTGCGGGGCGTTCGCCGGACGACGATCATGCAGGCCCGTCGCGCCGCCACGACCCGGGAAGTGGATTTCATGACGCCCTATGTGGAGGACCTTGCCCGGGTTCTGGATATGGACGCCATGGCGTCTTCCGGCCTGAAGATCGGGGCCGACCCCATGGGCGGCGCCGGGGCGGCGTACTGGGAACCCATTGCAGATCGGTACGGGCTATGCATCGAGGTGGTCAATCCTGTGCTGGACCCGACATTTTCGTTCATGACGCTCGATCGGGACGGCAAAACGCGCATGGATTGTTCTTCGCCGTACGCCATGGCGAACCTGGTCGGGCTGAAGGACCGGTTCGATATCGCGTTCGGCAACGATCCGGATTTCGACCGGCATGGCGTCGTCACGAAAACGGGGGGGCTGATGCGGCCCAACCATTATTTGTCCGTGGCGATCGAGTATCTGTTCCGGCGGCGCACGGGTTGGCCCGAGGCTGCCGCAGTCGGCAAGACGCTCGTATCCAGCTCCATGATCGACCGGGTGGCGCGTGATCTGGGCCGACGGCTGGCGGAAGTCCCGGTAGGGTTCAAGTGGTTCGTGGACGGACTGCTCGACGGGACCTACGGCTTTGGCGGAGAGGAGAGCGCCGGGGCGTCGTTCTTGCGCCGGGACGGTTCCGTGTGGACGACGGACAAGGACGGCATTCTCCTGAACCTGCTGGCCGCCGAAATCACGGCCGTTACGGGCAAGGACCCTTCCGAACGGTACGCCTCGTTGCAGGAGCGTTTCGGGACGCCCGTATACGAGCGCATGGACGCGCCCGCCACCCGCGCGCAGAAAGCGGCGCTGGCGAATCTTTCCCCGGATCAGGTGACGGCGACGGACCTGGCCGGGGAGCCGATCTCCGCAAAACTCACGCATGCTCCGGGCAACGGCGCGCCGATAGGCGGCCTCAAGGTCGTTACGGAGAACGGGTGGTTTGCGGCGAGACCCTCCGGCACGGAAGAACTCTACAAGATTTATGCGGAGAGTTTTCTCGGGGAAGAGCATCTCCGCCGCATCCAGGAGGAAGCCCAGGCGATGGTCCGCCGTGCGTTCGAGGCCGTGGGCGTGCGGGAGTAGCTACGAAAACCGTACAGGAATGGCGCGTCCATCCAGGAATTTGCGCTTCCCTCGTCCGCCCCTTCGGAATTTGTCAAGTATTTTGTCAACGGGTTTGTCAAGGGATTTGTCAATTGTTTTGTCAACAGATTTGTCACGTATTTTGTCAAGGAATTTTTCAATGGGTTTGTCAAGTGTTTTTTCAAGAGATTTGTCAAGGAATTTTTCAAGAAACGTTGCTGCGCACCCTGTAAAGCATCCTTATGTCGAACCAAAGCATAGGGCTTTCGCCCGAACTTCATGAATACCTGGTCCGCCATGCGGTCCGCGAAACGGACGTATTGCGCCGGTTGCGGGAAGAGACCGCCTCCATGGCGGAGGCCGATATGCAGATTGCCCCGGAGCAAGGGGCGTTCATGGCCCTGCTCGTGCGCATGACGGGCGCCCGCCGCGCACTCGAAATCGGGGTGTTCACCGGATACAGTTCCATCGCCGTGGCGCAAGCCCTTCCAGAGGGCGGCCTCCTGACGGCCTGCGACGTGAGCGAGGACTACGTACGCCTCGCCCGCCGCCACTGGCGCGAGGCGGGCGTGGAAGAGCACATCGAATTTCGCGCAGGCGATGCGGCGGATACGTTGCGGGCCTTGCTGGACGAGGGGCGCGGGGAGACGTACGACTTTGCATTCATCGATGCGGACAAGACGTCGTACGAGGTCTACTACGAACAGGTCCTGCGCCTTCTTCGTCCGGGGGGCGTCGTCGCCCTGGACAACATGCTGCGCAAGGGCCGCGTCCTGGACCCCGCCGAAGACGACCTCGATTCCCGGGCCATCGCCGCCCTGAACGCCGCCATCGTTCGGGACGAGCGCGTGGATTGCTGCATGCTGCCCATCGCGGACGGCGTAACGCTGGCGCGCAAGCGGTGATCCGCCAGGCGGTCGGGCTGCGCGGGTTGTACGCTATCGGTACCCTGCTGCGATGTCCGCCAGGCGGTCGGGTTGCACGGGTTGCATGCTATCGATACCCTGCTGCGATGTCCGCCAGGCGGTCGGGCTGCGCGGGTTGCACGCTATCGGTACCCTGCTGCGATGTCTGCCAGGCGGTCGGGCTGCGCGGGTCGCACGCTATCGGTACCCTGCCGCGATCTCCGCCAGGCGGTCCTGTATCTCTGTTTCGGAAACCCATTGTCCGCGGACCATGACCCCGGCCCGGTCGAACACGCGCATCACATCCTCCAGCGGATTGCTGTTGAGCAGGATAAGGTCGGCCCGGCTTCCCGCCGTAATCGTTCCGAACGTGTCTTGTTCGTGCAGATACTCGCCCACCGCACGGGTCCCCGACACCAGAATGTCGTACGGCGACATGCCTGCGTTTACCATGAGCGGCAATTCGCGGAGTAGCGCAAAGCCCGGCACGCTGAACACCTGCGGCGAATCTGTTCCCATCAGAATGCGGGCGTCCGCCTCGCTGAGCGCCCTGAGCAGGTCAATGCGCTGGGCCGAAATCCGGTCCGCCCGCGCCTGATTGAACCCGCTTCCGGCCCGCCGCCGGTCCTGGGACCGGGCCCACGAAGCCACCATGTCCGGCGGCATGTATTGCAGTTCTTCGTACTGCGCCATCTCTTCTGCGGACGGCGCACCGAGGATGGTTTCCCAGAGGGCCATGGTGGGGATGAGCCATACGCCATGCTCTTTCGTCAGGGCGATGGCGTTTTCGAGGCGCTCCGGATCCATTTCGTCGCTGCCCTCGGTCAGGTATTCGATGTAGCCGTCCAGGTGGTCGATCGTTTGTTGCCCCATTTCGATGGCGTGCAGCAGGCCCACCTCGGCGGGGACATGTCCGATGAACGGAATGCCTTCTTCGTGCGCCGCACGGGCCATGGCGTCGTATTCCTCAAGGGTCAGTCCGGGGAGCACCTTCAGGTAATCCCACCCCTCGGCGGTTTGCTCCCGGACGCGCTCGTCTGCCTGTTCGGGCGAAGAAATCGTCCCGCCGCTGAAAGCCGGGCCCGCCAGGTACAACGCCGGACCAAGGAGGCTTCCGTCCGCCGTGGCTTCCCGCAGCGCCAGTTGCCCCGGTTCGCCCAGCAGGCCGCGCACGGTGGTGACCCCGTTGGCGATATACAGAAACAGCAGGGATTCGATGTATTCCTGCGATTCGTTCGGGGAGGGTACGTGCCCGTGCATTTCGGCCAGGCCGGGGATGAGGTATTTCCCGGTTCCGTCGATGCGTTCCGCCGTCGCCGGGATGTCCACCTCCGTGGCGGGTCCGGCGGCCGCGATCCGGTCGCCGTCCACCAGCACAGTCCAGTCGGTTCGGACTTCGTCGTCGGTCATGGGCAGGACATGCACATGTTCGAACGCGATTTGCGCCTGCGCGGAACGGGGCGCGATCAGGCATGCCGCAAACATGCACGCCATCGTCAGGAATGCCGTAATGTGACGCATCGTATGGCCTCTATAGGTTAGGTTGCAGGGAAGATCGGGCGGCTCGCGCGGGACGCTGCCGGGACAGTCCGGCGCCGCCGGGACAATCTGGTCGCGTGGCGGTGTATCGCGTTGCCCTGGATTGCGCCGGGACGTCGCCGGGACAATTCGGTCGCGTTGCGCTGCATCGCGTTGCCCCTATGTCGTCCCGGAGTACGCCGGGCACCGCCGGTATATGTATATCAAAGAGTACGAACAGGAAACAGTATACAAATTCTTCACCGAACCGACCCCGGAACCGACCGGAATCACCCCAGAATCACCCCGAAATCACCCCGGAATCACCCCAGAATCACCCCGAAATCACCCCGAAATCACCCCGAATCGCACCGAATCGCACCGAATCACCCAGGATGGTCTTGAGCAGGTCCCGAGATGGACGCAAGATGGCCCCAAAACCGATCTATGCGTTTTTTGCATAGAAACGCCCACTTCTATTCATTTTTTGCATAGATCATCAAGATACACCCTCTTTTGGCACTGTTTTGCTCACGTCGGAACCGCACACTATGCATTTTTTGCATAGAAACGGCTACTTCCATTCATTTTTTGCATAGTCCATACAAAAACCTCCCGTTTTCGTATCGCACCCGATGCGGGGACCGCCTGCGCCGGGCCTGTATGCTTGGCCTGGCCGCCGCCAAGATGCGCCGGAACGCCTCGCATGACGTGCAATTTGGAAAATCGAGGCCGAAGAAGAGATGGACGCGCTGGAAGGCGAAGATGCGCCGGACGCCTCGTATGGCGCGCCATGGATTTCGATCTCACGCGACCCCGAGCGACCCCAAGCGACCCCGCCTACCCCGCCTGCGCTTTCCCGGCTTTTCAGCCGCGGAAAAACGTAATATTTTTGCAACCATCGCTACGCGACGGGGTACCAACCTCCCATCCTGCCTGTAGCATCATAGCATGCGAGGCGGGTGGTCGTACACGCACACTGGGATGAGAACATGGCCGCGCAAGACGCTCTGGACCGGGAATTTCAATACTACCTTGCACATCGAGAACAGTTGGCTGAACGATACCAGGGTAGATACCTTGCTATCAAGGATGGCAACGTGCTGGGCGATTATGTAACGGTTACCGAGGCCGTACGAGAAACGGCTAAGACGTACAGGCTTGGCACGTTCCTCGTTCAGCTATGCGATCTTGATCCAGCCAGCACCACATCCACATTTCATTCCCGCGTGTCGCCCACGTAGCGATCCATGAAAGTTCGTTCGTTTACCACGCAATTAGAGGGTCTGAGCCTCGAATTGATCAATAAGGTCACGATCAGAAATATTTTGTCCGGCCTGCCTCTGGACGAGCATATCTATTACGCCATATGGGATACGGGCGCAAACACCACCGCCATCACAAGAAAGGTTGTTGAAGAATGTGGACTTATCGCTATTGGCAGAAGAGAAGTTGTGGGCGTGCACAAGAGCAGCATTCTCAATACGTACTTGATTGAAATTCAACTTTCTGACGAGGTTGTTGTGTCGGATCTTCAGGTAGTAGAAGCCAATTTTGCAAGCGATAACGCGCATGTGCTCATTGGTATGGATATTATTGGCCGGGGAGATTTTGCAGTAAGTAATTATAAAGGTAGAACATCCTTTACGTTTAGAATACCTTCCACAGAGACATTGGATTTTACGCAATAACGAAAAAGTAACCCTGCTCCGCCATGTACGCCTATCTTTCCGGTAAACTGGTCGAAAAGCAGCCCGTGCGCGCCGTGCTTGACGTGCAGGGCGTGGGGTACGAACTGTTTATTTCCACATCGACCTTCGAGCGCCTGCCCGAAATCGGCGAGGTGGTGCGGCTTGCCACCCATTTTCATGTGCGGGAGGATGCAGCGCTCCTGTACGGATTCTTTTCCGGGCGGGAAAAGCAGGCGTTCGAGGTGATGTTGAACGTATCGGGCATTGGCCCCCGGTTGGCGCTCGCCGCGCTCTCGGTGATGCGTCCGGACGATATCCGGGCCTGTGTGATGCAGGGCGACGAGGTGCTCCTGACGAGGATTCCAGGCGTCGGGCGCAAAATGGCCCAGCGCATGATTCTGGAGTTGCGGGATCGCTTTGCCGCGATGGAATGGCCGGGGCCGGAGAGCGAGGCGGGCGGGCCGGAGCGATCGGCGCGCACCGATGCGCTGGCGGCCCTCGAGTCCCTCGGCTACACGCGGGCGTCCGCCGAAAAAGCCCTCCGCGCCATAGTGCAACAGCATCCTTCCGTCGAAACCGTCGAGGACATGGTGCGCCTGGCGCTCAGGGAGCGTTGACGCATGCACCCCCAACCCATTCGCAAAATACTGGTCGCCAACCGGGGCGAGATCGCCGTGCGCGTTTTCCGAACGTGCCGGGAACTGGGCATTTCCGCCGCGGCGGTGTTCAGCGAATGACGCGCCGCGGATATCGAATGCCCGGAAGCCCATGGCGCCCGCTGCGCAGGCGTCCATTGCGCCAGGTCAGGCGAAATCCGAACGCCACACCGTTACGGCCCATTGGGCAAGCCGTTTTTGGCGTTCTTCCAGCAGGGCGAATGTCCATTCCTCCGGGGCAATATCCAGGATTCGCTGCGTGAGGACATATGCGCTGGTTGCGTATGCGGCGCGTTTTTCCGCAAAGGGCGCATGGCTTATGTCGCGGTTTTTCGCCGGTTCGAGCAACGTCAAATTGCCGATGCGCTCTGTTGCCGCATCCAGCTGGTTGTGCCCGAAGGCCTCGGCCCAGTCCTGCGTAGGGTTCGCGGGCAAAATATGCTCGATCGAACCCGGATCGGTTTCCGGGTCCCTGTCCGCACCCCCCTGCGCTTTTTCCAGTTTGCACAGGATATATTTGACGAGTTTACGGCGTCGCATACTCATGGAAAGCGCGGCGAAATGTTCCATGAACTGCGCGTCCGTTACATAAATTGTGCGCAGGCGGTCGAACACTTCTGCGGGTGTAGTAGCTTTCCCGTCCAGAATGGCTTTGGCTGCTCCGTGGTAGGCCGGTTCGAGTTCGTTCGGATTGAGACGGCCCACGATCGCATAGCGAAAGGAGATCGCGTTTGCGAGTTTCAATACGCGCACGAAATCCTTATCGGAAAAACGTTCCCGGGCGGCGAACAACAGGGGCGTCGCCTGTTGCGTACGAAACAGAACCAGTTCGCGAATAAAGGGCTTCGCTTCGCGCAGCTCGGCCCAGTCCCCGTGATCGGGATCGAAAAAGGAGGCAAACATTTCCCCGCGGTTTTCCAGCGCGTCCAGTAGCGCAAATACCTCCTGCGTATCCGAAATCCGTTCGCGGATTACCTTGAACAACCGTTCCTTGCGGATTTCAGGTCGTTCGCACAGCAAATGGTAGCGCAGGAATTCCGTGAAGCGCTCCTGTGCGACGACAGCAATCAACGTTTGCCAGCGACGTTGCAGCACACGCAGGTCCGCCGCCGTTTTTACTTTGGAGAAGAGATAATTTTTCAGCAAGTCCGTGGTGGTCAATTCCAGACCGCGCGCGTTCAGCGTTTCGAACACGGTGTACGCATTCATTTCGTCTTCTACGGTGACGAGAATGAACAGCAGTTTTCTGGCGACCGTTTCGGAAAGCAAACGGGCGACGGCTGCGCCATCCTCCCGCAGATCGGCAAGACGTTCGATGGCGTCGGAAAAATATGCAAAGCACTTGTGCAGAAGTTTGTTGGACCCGGGCAAGCCTCGGGGATTCCGGGGTTCCCGGATTTGAACGAGATAATCCTGATAAAATCCGTCGTCCGTCTTGTTTAGCGCGAGCCGGCTCCGTTCGATGAGCGAGGCGGGGTCTTTTTCGCCAATGAATCGATTGCGCAACTCTTGTGCGCGCTCGCGGTTTTGCGCGGGGTCCATGCCCTGCTCGGCCATGCGCTGGAGCCGGTCGATCACGGCCAACGCCAGAATGCTGATCGTCGCCAGCCGCTGTTGTCCGTCAATTACGACAAACTCCCGATCGGTTTTTGCCTGAACCACCAGAGCGCCCATGTAATGGCGAGTGTCGGGGTTCTGGCGAAGTTCGAGAATATCGTTCCACAGATCGTCCCATTCCGCTTCCGTCCATGCATAGTCGCGCTGATAAGGCGGCACCTTGTACGTTTTGCCGTTGCCAATCAGCTCCAGGAAATTGGTCGTTGCGGTATGGAGGGCGTTTGCCATGTTGCTTCTACTCGTTGCTTCTACTTTTGTCTACAACAAGATGTTTGGCGCGGCAAGGGTATATGGTTCCGAAGTCGATGTGCGCTCACCTTCTTCGGAGTACTATCCCTGCGTGTTCGGGATTTGACTTGGGAATTTGACCTGTCCGCGTACGTGAGGCGCTGATCGAAGTAGACTGGATCAGCGCATCCTAACTGTACGTCTGTTTTACGTGTTCCCCTTCGCATGGGGTCGAACCGTACATCGCCGTTGCGTTTGCGCATTTCCTGTCCCCCATCGGACACGGCGTTTCTCGTGCGTTTCGTCCCGCGAAAACATCGTACATTGACGCATCTAGACATTTCCTTACGAACAGAGGTCCCGGGCGCAGGCCGCACCGGGGCTGCGCCGCATGCACCCCCAACCCATTCGCAAAATACTGGTCGCCAACCGGGGCGAGATCGCCGTGCGCGTTTTCCGAACGTGCCGGGAACTGGGCATTTTCGCCGCGGCGGTGTTCAGCGAGCCGGATCGCCATGCCCTGCATGTCCGCTACGCCGACGAGGCGTTTCCGATCGGACCCGCTCCCGCCGCGCAGTCCTACCTGGACGCTTCGAAAATCATTGAGGCGGCCCGCCGTTGCGGGGCGGACGCCATCCACCCCGGATACGGATTTCTTTCGGAGAACGCCGGGTTCGCCGAAGCGTGCGCCGAAGCGGGCATTACGTTTATCGGGCCGCCGCCGGAAGCCATTCGGACCATGGGGGACAAAACGGCGGCGCGGGCGGCCATGCAGCGGGCGGGCGTGCCCGTGACGCCCGGCTCGCCAGCCATTGCGGAGGGGGCTTCTCCCGGCGAGGTTGCGAACTGGGCGGCGGACATCGGTTTTCCCGTGTTGGTCAAGGCGGCGGCGGGCGGCGGCGGCAAGGGCATGCGCGTCGTGCATTCCGAAGACGATCTCCAGCGGGCTGTTGCGGCGGCGCAGAGCGAAGCCCGTACGGCGTTTGGCGACGGGCGCATTTTCCTCGAGAAATACATTCAGGAGCCGCGCCATGTGGAGTTTCAGGTGCTGGCGGATGCGGCGGGGCGGGCGGTGCACCTTTTCGAGCGGGAATGCTCCGTGCAGCGGCGGCATCAGAAGGTGATCGAGGAGGCGCCCTCGCCCGTGCTCACGCCCGAGGTGCGGGCGCGCATGGGGCAGGCGGCGCTCGAGGCGGCGCGCGCCTGCGGGTACGCGAATGCGGGGACCATCGAGTTTCTTGTGGATGCGGACCTGAACTTTTATTTCATGGAGATGAATACCCGCCTCCAGGTCGAGCATCCGGTTACGGAATGGATCACGGGCGTCGATCTCGTGGCCGAACAGATTCGCATTGCGCAGGGAGCGCCTCTTCGGCTGAAACAGGAGGATGTGCAGATCCGCGGGCACGCCATCGAGTGCCGGGTGTATGCAGAAGACCCGGAAAACGATTTTCTTCCCGATCCGGGCGACCTGATCCGCCATATTCCGCCTTCCGGCCCTGGCGTGCGCGTGGATGCGGGCGTGGAGTCGGGGGATCGCGTAGAGATGCATTACGACCCCATGATTTCCAAACTTTCGACCTGGGCCGAAACGCGTCCGGAAGGGATTCGGCGCATGGTGCGGGCGCTGGACGAGTATGAGGTGGTCGGGGTGCGCACCACGATTCCGTTTTGCCGGTATGTCATGGAGCACGAGGCGTACCGGTCCGGGCAGTTCGATACGCATTTCGTGGCCCGGCATTTCTCTGGCGCGTTGCCGCCACCGCCAGACGCCGAGGGGGATCGCGTGTCGGAGGCGGCTGTGCTTGCGGCCGTCCTGCATCGTCTCGAACGGTCCGCTGTTTCGGGGACCGGCGACGCGGCGGGGAACGCCGGCCCTGCCCGGGGAAACGACCGCTCGGGCGAGACGGGTAGCCGCTGGTTGCGGCGCAAGGAATACCGGTAGCGCCGGCAGGGCGGGTTTCGGTCAGACGATTTCGTCCGGGCCGTACTCCAGCACCCGGCCCCGGTATCCGAACAGGCGTTTCAGGATGCGGACGAAGACGGGAGAATACCGCTGGATGTACCACTGGTCCGCTGCGCGCCGCACGCCCAGCCCATAGGAAGGATAGGGGTGGATGGCGTCCGAAATATGCCGCAAGGCGATGCCCCGCCGCATTGCCAGGGCGAGTTCGCAAATCAGATCGCCGGCGCGGGCGCCGAGGATAGACGCGCCCAGTATTTTGCCGCTCCGGGGGCGGGCGTGGACCTTGATCAGGCCATACGTTTCCCGCTCGGTGATGGCCCGGTCGATCCGGTCGTACGGAAACCGGAGCGTTTCGAAGGTTGCGCCCGATTTCCGGAGGGTTTCTTCCGTGGCGCCCACATGGGCCAGTTCGGGGTCGGCGTAGGTGGTCCAGGGGAGGTGCGCGGCGTCGATTTTGACGGGGGCTTTCAGGAGGGCGTTCATGACGGCTACTTTCGCCATGTGCTCGCTCATGTGGGTAAAGGCGAAGCGTCCCGTTACGTCGCCCGCGGCGTATATCCCGGAGCGGGACGTTCTGCAGCGGTCGTTTACCTGGACGCCTCGCGCATCGTACGCCACGCCTGCGGCTTCGAGGTTGAGCGCCGCCACGTTCGGCTGCCGCCCGGCGGCGACGAGGAGCGCATCGCCTTGCAGGACAAGGTGTTCTTCGGGTTCGTCCGTGCGACCTGTCTTTTGGATGCGCACTTCGACGCCGCCGGGTTGTGTTTGCGCAGGCTGTGCTTGTGCGGGTTGTGCTTGTACAGAGGATACATTGGCGTTCAGCACGTACCGGATGCCTTCTTCCTGCAGGCGGGTTTGCAGCATCTTCGCCAGTTCCTCGTCGTCCCGAAGGAGCATGCGGGGCGCCCGGTCGATCACTGTAACCTCCGAGCCGAGCCGCCGGAAGGCTTGCGCCATTTCCGTGCCGATGGGTCCGGCTCCAAGCACGATGAGATGTCGGGGCTGTTCGGTCTGTTCGAAGAGGGTTTCGTTCGTAAGGTGGGGCGTTTCCCGAAGGCCCGGGATGGGCGGAACGAAGGCCCGCGCGCCCGTAGCGACGACGAACCGGCGGGCGGAGTATTGCTGCGTGGCTCCGTTTGCGTCGATTTCTATGGTGTTGGGGCTTGCGAAGCGGGCGGTTCCCTGCTTCACGTCGATTCCCATGCGTTCGTAGATTTCCGGGGCGTCCGCCTCTTCGTAGATGTGGTCGCGCAAGGCATGTACGCGCCGGACGACTTCGGGAAAGTCTGCGGAGACGGTTCCGGTTCGGATGCCGAATTCTCCGGCGCGCCGGGCGCTGTGGGCAGCGTGGGCGGCGCTCAGGAGGGCTTTGCTGGGAACGCATCCGTACCATGTGCAGTCGCCGCCGAGGCGGGCCTGTTCCACCATGAGGGTGCGGGCGCCCAGACTGGCTCCTACGCCGGAAGCGGTCAGACCGGCGGCCCCGCCTCCAAGGACGATGAGGTCGTAGTTCCGGGGCATGGGGTCAGAGCTCCTTGGACAGGACCCGGGCGAATGCTTCGGCGTGTTCCCGTTTGATCCCTGCGTCGGTAAGGTAGTTGACGATAGCGAGGGTGTCATTCATGCTTTTCGTCGCCATGCGATAAAGGGCTGTGGCGTACGCTTCGGCGTGTTTCCGCTTCATCCCCGCAGCGGTAAGGTCGTTGGTTATGGAGAGGGTGTCTTTCATGGCCTGGCGGTTTTTTGTGGTTGAACGTATGGTTTCGCAGTGCGTTACGCCCCTCGAGGCGGGGCGCTGTCCCTGTCGGGGGATTCTGCCGGGGCCACGGCCACGGCCACGGCTGAGGGTTCTGCCGTTTCTGCCGGTTCCGCGTCGCGGGCAGATGGTTCCGGCGGGGGCGTATCTTCGGCGGGCGCGCCTTGCGCGGAAGGCTCCGAGGGTATGGTTTCCTCCGGTTCCGGCGGGATTTTGCCTCGGAATACGGAGACGCCGACCGTAAAGAGGAGAATGGTCGTCAGCACGGCGGCGAAGACCACGACGGGCAAGTCTTCTGCGGCGGTCATGCCTTGCTGGGCGGGCAAAATGGCGAGAACACCCGCGGCCATGCCTCGGGGCAGCAACACCGTGAGGAGGCCTTTTTCCGTGCGCCCTTTTTTTGCGCCCAGCGTACCGATCAGGACGGCGGGAATCCTTGCCATCCAAAGCAGTACGCCCAGTCCGACGCCGAGCGCCACAAGGCCCCACGGTGGCCCCAGCATGGCGCCCATAAAGGTGAAAAAGAAGGATTTTATGAAGAATGTCAGCTGATCGTGCGTGTAGACCACGTCTTGTCCCAGACGGGCGCTGCGGACGAGTCCGAGTGTTTCGCCAAGTTCCGATGCGTTGCCGACGAGCACGGCCACGACCAGGATACCGAGCGCGGCGCTTCCTCCCAGTGCGTCGAGGGCTACGTAGGTGATGAGCAGCATGCCGAGGAGCAGCGGATAGGCGTGTGTGCTCTGTCGCAGGCGTTTGAGCGCCAGCAGCGCCAGCAGGCCTACCACCAGTCCGCCTCCGAGTCCAATGCCGAATGCGCGCAACAGGGTGCCTGCGCTGGCCGTCAGTTCCGTGGCGCCGGTGACGGCTATTTGAATGGAGGCTACCGCCACGACCACGCACAACACATCGGTCAGGGCCGATTCCAGGCTCACAAGGTTCGACAGCGAGGACGGGAGCTTCAGGCTTCGAATAGCCGGCATGATTACGATCGAACTCGATCCGCCCAGAATGGCGCCCAGCGTGATTCCGTGGAGCCACGACCAGCCTTCTGGAAGCCATTCCAGGGAGGCGGCCAGCATCGAAATCGCGGCTACGGCTGCAGAGGATATAACGAAGCTGATTACGCCGAGCAAGATGGCTCGGGGCGCGGCGCGCGATGCGTCCCGTACGCGAAGTTCGCTCCCTCCGTCAAAGAGCACGATCACCAGGGTAATGGCCCCGAAGTAGGGAGCGATGTCGCCGAGCGTTTGCCGGTCTACGATGCCGAACACCGGGCCAAGCAGAATGCCGACGCCAAGGAGCCAGACGACGTCCGGCACGCCGGTTCGTTCGAAGATCAGTTCGCCGATCACGCCGATCAGGAAGATCGCGGCGACAAGGAGCAGGAAGAGCGCAACGGAATCCATTGGGTCTGGGGGAGGCCGGAATATTTCCGGGGCAGGGGAGGGGTGAAAAAAAAGAGGTTGGTCTGACGCTTACGACGATTTCATGGCGTCACGGATGACATTGAGCAGTGCGGTGAGTCCCGCGCCGATGCAGATGCCAAGCACCAGGTCTGTGTTAATTTCCATGGTGTTTTGTTGCGATGCGGTTTAGGGATAGTTGGCCCGGAATTTTCATGCACGGGAATGCATACCTTTCTGGGGGCGCGGTGGTTTCGGGGGCGGAACCTTTGCGGGCCTTCTGGTTGGCAAGAATAGCCGCTGGCGATGATTAGAGCCGCTGGCGGCGGAGGCATGGGACGCAGCAGCCCCGAACAGCGAACCCCCTCCGATCCGTAGGCGGGGAGAGTGTTTGTCCGAAGATCCGTGCGCGTGCCGTATATTTCTCTCGCCCCCGAAACAAACGCTCGTAAACGCTTTGGACATTTTTGATACGGTTGACTTGATTGGTGGAATTGTTGTTTTGGCCGGGGCGATCCTGTTTATCGGCTTCTTGTTTCTGTATGCTCTGAAGGAAAAGTGGGATGAGGGGGCAGAGGCGCGGGCGAAAGCGCGGAAAGCGTTGCGGCTGGAAGTGCGGGCAAGGCGCAGGGCGGCGAAGGAAGCGTGGGGATTGGTTCGGTTTGGAGGTTCGCTTTCGGCTGTTTGGGCGGCATTGCGGGGTGTAGATGAGGCACAGCGAGCAGAAGCGGAAAAGAACAGGGAAATGTTAGCGGAACGGCTCGAATCCGTGCGCTCGAAAGAGCGGAAAGCGCAGCGAGCGGCGGTCTGGACGTGGTGGAAAACGTTGCGGTTTGGGGGTTCGTTTTCGGATGCGCGGGCGGCGGCGCACGAAGCGATGGAGGATTTGGGGGATTCGGCAGGAGTGGAGGCGAAGGAGGACGCGGCGGAGGCTCTCGCCGCTGCACTCCCGAACAGCGAAACCCCCTCCGATCCGTCGGCGGGAGAGTATTCCCTCGGAACACCGATATCTTCATCCCGTTCTGGATCAACAAGCTTTCCATTTCCCCAGACCTCTGAATCAATGACGCACGAGAAGCAGCACCAGACGAGCGGTTTCATGAAGGCATTGAGCCGTCGCCATGCCCGCGAACTTGCTGAACGCCAGGGCGAGCCCACAGGCGAACGCCATAGCCCGGAACGCCGGGACAAGATCGAACCGATCATGGACGAGCATGGCAAGGTGAAGGCGGACCGTATCAATTCCTGACACGGCAGGGGTTTCGGTCCGCACGCGGCAACCCTCCGAACCCATGCGATACCTTGTTCCAGCCCTGATTCTTGGGGTAGCCTTGGCCAGCATTGTATCTTCGGAAACGCAAGCGCAGGCGCTGTTGCACGCGGCGCCTCGCTTGCAGCCCGTACGCTACGCCCCGCTGGAAGAATTGCCTCGACCGTACGCCGGGCAGCGTCTACCTTTGTCCTCCATTGGACTTCCGACGATCCTGAAGTTCCCCGAACTTATTGGCGGAATCCGAAATCTGCAAGAGCAAGTACGGTATCCCGAGGCTGCCTTCGCGAACGGGATTCAGGGCGTAGTGAAGATAACCTTTGTCGTGAACGAGCAAGGCTATGTAGAGCAGGCTGTCGTTGTGGAAAGCGTCGGAGGCGGCTGCGACGAGGAAGCCCTGCGTGTCGTGCGTTCGTCGCGATTCAAACCGGGTGTCAGAACTGAAATGACGATGGACGGCGATTGGAATCGCAAGGTCGTTCCAATGGAGATGGAGATTCCTATTACGTTCAAATTATATACACTGTGATCTTATTCCAATCCAGCCAACGCAGAGAGACATCCCCTGTCCAAACGCACCCGTAGAACCCACAGCCCCGTCTTCAAGGCGAAAGCACGCTGGCGGACCTCGCCGACTACATCCGCTACTCGGCATAAAAGATTTTACAAAATGTAGGACATATATTGTAGCCTTATTCCGATACGATCAACCCCGGATGGGCTCCCATGTCTTTTCAGGTCCTGCTTATCGCCGCCGTACACGCCATCCCTGTTTTGGCGGCGGCGATAATAACGAGAAACAGAAAAATAACCACGAGGGTTGCGCAAATCACGAGCGTCGTGGCTATCGTAACGGGCTCCATCGAATATGCCATCGTAGACCTTGTCCCAATCTGGGTAGCATGGAAATTGGCGGTGTCCATGCTGCCCAAGCCTGTGCAGGTGCAGGTACAGCTCCGATCGCCGCAGAGTTATTCTGGGCTGTCGGGCATGTTGCCGGAACCGCCGCCGCCCCGCATTGCTACGCAAGCACAAAGCCGTCTGCTGGCGCAAGGCGTATCTCGCAATGCGTTGCCGATCGGCTCGGTTTTACACGGAGTCTATACCGTGGAGGGGGAACTGGGACATGGCGGCGTAGGTGTCGTGTACCGGGCCCGGCATCAAGAACTGGGTCCCGTGGCCGTCAAGGAATATCTTCCCGAGGAACTGGCCGTGCGGGAGGGGCAATCCGTCCACCCCCTGAATACGAACGCCAGCAAGTTGTTCGAAGAAGGACTGGATCGGTTTCTGGACGAAGCCCGGCAGCTCATCCGTTTTCGAACGCACCCTAATGTCGTCTCTTGCCGGGATTTCTTTCGGGACAATGGAACGGCCTATCTTGTGATGGACCTGGAAGAAGGCATGACCCTTGCGGAACTGCTGTTCGCCCGCGAGGTTGAGGCCCGTCCTTTCGACCAGGCGGACCTGCTTACCGTAACAATTCCTTTGCTTGAAGGGCTGGATCGGGTGCACGAGGCGGGCGTGCTGCATCGGGACATCAAGCCCGCCAACATATTTATTCGCCGGAAGGATAACAGCCCTGTGCTTATAAATTTCGGAGCGGCGAAACAGGAATTTGCGCTACATAGCAAGTCGTTCGCGCCTTTCAGCCAGGGCTATGCGGCGCTTGAGCAGGTTGCCCAGGGCGTTTTGGGGCCCTGGACAGATATGTACGGCGTCGGAGCAGTGATGTGGCGCATGGTGGCAGGGGGCAACAAGCCTTTTGATCCGCCAAATCCCATGCGGGCGGAACAGCGCGCCTATGCCGTATTTCAGGGAGAGGAAGACCCGATGCCGCCGGCGCGAACGCTGGGCCAGGACAGATTCTCTCCGCATATTCTGGAGGCCATCGATCAGTGCTTGGCCTTGCGGGAAGGCGCCCGCGTGCAGGGATGCAAGGAATTGTTGTCCCGGATGGAGTAGGCTGAGAACAGCAGGCCCGTACCCCGTCCATCCCTACTGGTTTTCAAGACGTATTCTCTTCTTGCTGCGGCAGACTATCTTCTTGCTGCGGCAGATTATCTTCCTGGTTCGACAGAAGCCAGAACAGACAGGCGAACAGGGTGCTTGCAAGAAAGCAGGACAAACCGGTTATGAAAAAGACAACCCAGCCGGTGGCCCCAGACCCCGTTGCTCCCCAGGTTACCATGGCGATAATGGGCGAGAGACCTGAAAGGCATGCAAACAGGTAAAAACACGCCTTGGCCATTTTGCGCGCCGTGGACAGTTTGGGGCCGGATAATTCTACCGGCTCGATTACAATAGCGTTCGGATGTGTTTTTTTCGCCATACTGGACGTTTGTCTGGTTTACGGCATGAATTGCAACACGGCGAAGAAGGCGGCGGACATGATCCCGGTAAGCGCAATGCCCGTTCCGACTATCCAGCGCACAAGCCGGGTCTCCAGGGCGCTCATTGCTGCATTCATGTCAGCTCGCAAGGTGTTTATTTCTCCCCGCAAGGCGCCTGTTTCCGCATTCATGTCACTTCGCAAGGCGCCTATTTCCGCATTCATGTCAGCTCGCAAGGCGCCTATTTCTCCCCGCAAGGCACCTGTTTCTGCATTCATGTCACTTCGCAAGGCGTTTATTTCTCCCCGCAAGGTGCCTATTTCTGCATTCATGTCGCCCCGTAAGGCGCCTATTTCCGCATTCATGTCTCCCCGCAAGGCGCTTATTTCCGCCCGTACGGTGCTTGTTTGGCTACGCACGAAGTCTTTCGTGGCGATGTCTCCGTGTCGCTGCCCGAGGACGTTCGCAATCGCTTCGGCATGGGATTGCGTGATCCCTGCGGCGGTAAGGTTGTGGGCTATGGCAAGCGTGTCAGCCATGGTTTTTTCTGGAGGCTTGGGGTGGATACTCTATGCGCGCGGCGGCGGTTCCGCCGCACATGCGCTCGTGGATCGACGGGGCCATTTTGCCCCATTCGCTACCCCCATAGACACATTTCTGTCCCGAACATAACTCGTTTGGGAAAATTTATTTTCGCCGGAGGCTATGGAGCGTGCGAGCCAGGCTTCGCCCACCCATCAGGCCCGGCCAGGCGCCTCATTCCCCGTTTTTCCGCCGAAGATGTTCCGTCTTGCGGTTCTTGATGTCCGTCAGATACTGCCAGGCGGCGGCCCGGTCCTCAGGCACATCTCCAAAAAACACGGCTTCCTTGATTGCGCCGATAGCCGCGTTCTCCGGCCCCTTCAGGCCGGCGATGAACTCCTCAAAGAGGGCGCCGCGCCGCAGGGCGTCGTCCTTGATGTCCATCATCAACTGGAACGCGGCGTCGTGTTCGTTGGGAATCTCTCCCTCCAGAATCGCTTCCCGGATCGTTTCCTTGACGATGCCTACGGTCACGGACTCCCCCACGCCCAGCGTGTCCATAATTTCGCGCCCGTCCACGGGAGGGCTGAAATTGCGCAGGCGATCCTTTTCCTCCACCCGCTGCATTTTTTCCTCCACGAGATCGAACGCCGCAAGATAGCGCTGGACGCGCCGCGGATTTTTCGACGTAATGTCCGCCCGAACCAGCGTCATCAGATCGTCGATATCGTCTCCGGCCTCGAAGAGGAGCCGCCGCACGGCGGAGTCGGTCACCTCGTGGTCCACCAGAGAAACGGGACGGTGGTGCAGGCGGATCAGCTTCTGCACGTATTTTACCTGCTCCCCGGCGGGAAGCCGCAGTTTTTTGAACAGGCCGGGAATCATGCGGGCGCCGATTTCCTCATGTCCGTGAAAGGTCCATCCCGCGCCGCGCAACAGGCGTTTGGCGCGGGGCTTGCCGATGTCGTGCAACAGGGCCGCCCAGCGCAAATAGCAGGTGGTCTCCCCGTCCCGGTCCGCCGTCATCTCCGAAAGATTGTCGAGCACCTGCAGCGTATGAAAGAAATTGTCCTTGTGCCGGTGGCCGTCCACGGTTTCGACGCCCTGCAACGCGGCCAGCGGCGGCAGAATGTGTTTCAGCAGGCCCGTCTCGAAAAGAATCCGGAACCCGATCGAGGGCCATTCGGCGCAAACGATCTTTTGCAATTCGTCCGTAATGCGCTCCCTACTCACGATGGCGATGCGTCCGGCCTTTCGCCGCATGGCGTCCAGCGCCTGCGCATCCACCTGAAACCGTAGCCGGGTGGCGAATCGCGCGGCCCGAACCATCCGGAGCGGATCGTCTTCGAACGTAACGTCGGGGTCGAGCGGGGTGCGGAGCAGGTTCTTCCGCAAATCCGCCTGGCCATCGAACGGGTCCTCCAGCGTTCCGAAACGACCCGGGTTGATGGCGACCGCCATGGCGTTGATCGTGAAATCGCGGCGGTGCAGGTCGTCCATCAGCGAGCCGTCTTCCACGATCGGTTTTCTGGATTCGCGGCGGTAACTTTCCCGGCGCGCTCCCACGAATTCCAGCGAAAGCGCCTTGCCCGCCTTGAAATTCCCGTGTCTCCCCGGTCCGGGCGGCCTCGGTACGCGAATCGCGGCGGTTCCATAGGTCTTGTAGACATGTACGGTGCGTCCGCCCAGTTCTTTCGCCAGCGCCTTGGCCAGGCGAATGCCGCTGCCCGGCCCGACCGTGACGAAATCCAGTTCCGGGATGGCCCTTTTCAGGAGCATATCGCGCACGGCCCCGCCCACCAGCCATACGTCCATGCGCTCCCGGTCGGCCACATTCCCCACCGTGCGCAACAGGGAGGCGAAAGGACCCTTGCGCAAGGCGTCGGTCAGCCCGGATGTTATGTCTTTCTGGAGATGCATTGAACATACTGCATGATCGCACGGTTACATGCCCTCAGAATACTCGCAAACGTGGGCTACGGATATCCGATCGGATGAAGCAGGGGATTTTTTCACTTCTTTTTCTCTTTGTCTTGTCCGGTCACGCGCCGTGGCCAGGGGGGCGTCCGCCGTCTGCGGGTCTGACCGCCCGGGACGATCCGCATATTCTCGTTTTTTCCCGGACCCAGGGATTCCGGCACGCCAGCATCGGGGCGGGCGTCGAGGCGATTCGCAAACTGGGGCGAACGCATCCTTTCGAGGTAACAACCACGGAAGACCCCGCTATGTTTTCCGATCAGGGGCTTGCGGCGTTCGACGCCGTTGTTTTCCTGAACACGACCGGCAATGTACTGAATAACTCGCAGCAGGCCGCCTTCGAAAAATATATTGCCAAGGGCGGCGGCTTCGTGGGCATTCACTCGGCAGCCGACACGGAATACCGCTGGTCCTGGTACGGCGGGCTGGTCGGCGCGTATTTCGCCAGCCATCCGCAGATCCAGCAAGGTACGGTGCTGGTCCCGGACAATGTGCATCCCTCTACGGCGTCTCTTCCGCGCCGCTGGCGCCGCGTCGACGAATGGTACAACTACCAAAGCAATCCGCGTGGCAAGGTGCATGTCCTTGCCGTGCTTGACGAGCGTACGTATAGCGGAGGGTCCCAGCCGGCGGACCATCCCATTTCGTGGTGCCATGCGTATGAGGGCGGTCGGTCCTGGTATACCGGGATGGGACATACGGCAGCCACCTATTCGGAGTCCGAATTTCTTGAGCACCTGCAGGGAGGCATTGCTTACGCCATGGGGCAAGGGGGCGATTGCTCCAGTACGCAGGACGCCCGGTACGAACAAACCGTATTGGACGCAAGCCCGACGAATCCGATGGAGTTGGTCGTGACGCCCGACGGCGTCGTGCTGTACGTAGAGTTATATGGAACCGTCAAGAAATACGATCCCGCTACGGGAACCGTCTCCGTGGCGTTACGGCTGGACGTTTTTCACGAATTCGAGGACGGGCTTGCCGGCATTGCGCTGGACCCGGCGTTCGAATCCAACGGATGGGTCTACCTTTTCTATTCGCCGGCGGGCGACGAAGCGGTACAGCATGTTTCCCGGTTCACGTTCGACGGCGCTACGATCTCTCCGCAGAGCGAACAGGTTCTGCTCAAAATCCCTGTGCAGCGGGAGCAGTGTTGTCATACGGGAGGCTCCCTGGCCTTTGGTCCGGACGGCAATCTTTTTATCGCCACGGGCGACAATACGAATCCATTCGAATCCGAGGGCTATGCGCCCATAGACGAGCGAACGGGTCGAGGGGCGTGGGACGCCCAGAAATCGTCTGCCAACACCAACGATCTGCGCGGGAAGATACTCAGAATCAAACCCTTGCCGGACGGAACCTATGCGATCCCGGAGGGCAATCTCTTTCCGGTCGGCACGGACGCTACGCGCCCGGAAATCTATGTCATGGGCGTTCGGAATCCGTTCCGTTTTTCGATCGATCCCGAAACGCGCTGGCTGTATTGGGGAGACATCGGGCCGGACGCCGGCAATTACGATCGGGCGCGCGGCCCCCGCGGCCATGACGAATGGAACCGAACCCGGGAGGCCGGCCATTTCGGCTGGCCGCATTGCATCGGCGACAACAAACCCTATCTGGCCTTCGATTTTGGTACGCGCCGCAGCGGGAATGTCTTTGATTGCGTCGCCCCGATAAACGCCTCGCCGAACAATACCGGCCTGCGAAACTTGCCGCCTGCCCAAGAGGCCTGGATATGGTATCCTTATGGCGCCTCCGACGATTTTCCGCAAATCGACCCGGGCGGCGGCGGGCGCGCGGCGATGACGGGGCCGGTGTATCATTTTGACCCCGACATGTCCTCGTCCGGCAAGCTTCCGCCCTATTTCGACAAGACGCTTTTTATCTACGAATGGTCTCGAAACTGGATCAAGGAAATAAAATTTGACGACGAGGGAGATATACTCGCCATCCAGCCGTTTTTGCCGAGTTTTCGTTTCAATTCCCTGATCGATATGGAACTGGGCCCGGATGGCGCGCTCTATTTGCTTGAATGGGGAAGCGATAAATTCGGTCGGAACAACACGGACGCCCGGCTTTTGCGCATCGCCTTTACGACGCTCGACAAAGCCCCGGTAGCGGTGGCGAAGGCGTCTCCCGACACAGGTCCCCTGCCGCTCACCGTGCAGTTCGACGCCAGCGATTCGTACGACCCGGATTCGTCCGGAGAACTGGATTATGCATGGGATTTCACGAACGACGGCCAGATCGATGCGACCGACCCCACAGCGACCTGGACGTTTGCGAAGGCGGGCATCCACAATGTGCGCTTGACGGTGCGCGGCCCGGCTGGCGGAGAGGATGTTGCCGTTATTCCCGTCGTGGCGGGCAATTCGCGCCCGGTCGTATCCATTGCCGAACCAGCGAACGGGTCCTTCTTTGCATGGGGGGAGTCCGTTCCGTACGCCGTCCGCGTGGAGGACGCCGAAGAGGGCGTCGCAGGCGCGGGCATTGATTGCCAGGACGTGCGGACGCAGCCAGCCATTGGCCATGACGATCATAGCCACGCGGAACGTATCCATTCCGGGTGCGCCGGCGCCTTTACGTTGGCCCCGTCCCACGGGGCGGACGGATCCGACGTGTTCTATGTGGTCGAAACCACGTATACCGATCGGGGCGGCGAAGCGAACGCTCCGCTTACGGGACAAGCCATTTCGATACTTCATCCCCTGCACAAGGAGGCGGAGCATTTTCAACGCTCGGACGGCCTCTCCATCGTATCGTCGCACGATGTGCAAGGATTGCAGACCGTGTCCGGCATTACGTCCGGGGAATACCTCGTGCTTGATCCGGCCAATCTCGCCGGCGTCAAGGCCGTATCGTATCGGTTCAACCCGACGATTGCGGGCACGAGGATTTCGGTGCACGCCGACTCGCTCGACGGACAGCAGATCAGTACGGTCCTTATTGCCGACGCGCATACGGACAAGAGATACATTGACGTACGCGCACCCATTGTCGATCCCCGCGGGACGCGCGCCCTGTATTTCGTGTTCGAGAACGATGCCCGGACGACGTTGCTGGGCTTCCTGAACTATGTAGACTTCCTGCGCGAAACGGTGACGTCGGCGTCCATCACGCCGCCGGAAGTCCAAAACACCTTTTCTCCGCCCTTTCCCAACCCCGCAAACGCCTCTGTGCAGTTTCAATACGCGCTCAGGGAACCGCAGCATGTACGCATTGAAGTCTACACGATCCTCGGCGCGCGCGTTGCGCTGCTTGTGGACGAAGTGCAGCGCGCCGGCGCACATAACTTGACCATGCAAACAAGCCACCTGGTCAGCGGGGCCTATATCTGCCGCATCCGTATCGGACAGGAAGGCCTCTATCGTGGATTCATGATCGCCCGATGAGGGCGCCGCCAATCGGCGGGCGCTCATGTTGTCGCCTTACTACGCCTTGCTGCTGCGTTGCCGCCGCCTCGCCGTTGCAGGCGCTGCGGCCTTTGCCCGCGCTGCAAGGCGTAGTCGTTGCGGCTGCGCATCGCGGCGGGCGTTCCGCGTTCCCTGCGTATCAATCGACCGGATTGACGTCGCCCGGCCGCACGTCCCAGGTGAGCATGGACTCGATATCCGCGAAATCTTCCTCGTCGTCTGCGTCCACAAACCGGTAGTCTCCCATTTTGTCGCGTTTCGACGGAGGGACGCGGGACCACTTCGTGCCTTCGCGGTCGGCAAACGTATCCGGATACGGATTGCGCACCCTGTACGAGGGATGATAGGAACGATAGGTTTTCTCCGCTTCGTAGAGCGCCGCCCGGCGCGCGCCCGCCTCCGTACGGCTCTCGCCCGTCACGCGAAACGGCGAAATGGTGATGATTGCCCGAAAGTAGGCGTTCTCGATTTCGGAATATTCCGGGCGCATGACCTCGAATTCGTCGGGATGAGGATATGCGCTGTGTTCAATGTTTTCCTGCAACATAATTTGTTTTGTCCGCCGTCGATGTGGATGTATATCGGGCCATGCGTACCCCTGTCGGGCCGTCGCGATGACGTCCGCTGTAAACGATGGCTGTAAACGATGATGCGCCCTTTTGGATTCATTTCGGGGCACATTGCTCAAAGATGCTTCGCGCAGTACGTTGCGTTTGCAGGCGCCGGGCGCGACGATTCGGTCGTTGAAATCCGCGGAAAGCACGGCGGCTTCGGGTCATGGCGGCCGAAACCGCGCCTGTTCCGCAGATTTTATATCCGTTATTGCAAAAGCATCGCCCAACAATTTTTCCCCAGATCGTGGAAAACGCCGTGGATAACCTGTGAGCGGGATGTGGGCAGGGAAACGATATGCAATAACGGATTTAACATAACGCATTGTCTTCAGGGAGGGTATGCGTTTCGGCCCCGTCGAATCCGTGTGGATCCCCGCCAATTGTGAAATCGACCCTTTCGCGCAAGAAAACCGTATTCAGCCCTTGCATAACGGTTCTTTATCTTGTTATATTATATACTCCGGTTCCTGCCTTTGTAATGTTTGGTCGTGGCGGGGTCGTTATTTCCGTTATTTATTTTATCCTCCCTTAACCCGCTTTTTGGCTATGCAGGATAGCAACTTTTCCCGGAACGGTTCCTCCCTCGAGCAAGGCCGTGTGTCCAGCCTGTTTTCCGAATTGAAGACCGATACCCCAAACGTCAGGGAATCTTCTCCCGAGCCCGGCGCCGAAGGCTTTGCGTCCGAGCGGTTCGCCAGGGGGTTGCATATCAAGCGGGTATTCTCCCGGGAAGGGCAGTCGCCTTTCGACGCGGTGACGTGGGACCGTCGTGACGCCGCCATCAAAAACCAGCACGGCGAGGCTGTCTTCGAGCAGAAAGACGTGGCGTTTCCGGAATTCTGGAGCCCTTTGGCTACGAACGTCGTGGCCAGCAAGTATTTCTACGGGGACGTCGACCAATCGGGGGTCGATCCGGCGAAGGGAGGGCGCGAGGATTCGCTCCGGCAACTTATTCATCGCGTCACGCGCACGATCGCCGACTGGGGCGCCGAACAGGGCTACTTCGCCACCGCCGAAGACGCCGAACGCTTCTACGACGAACTGACCTGGCTTTGCCTGCATCAATACGGAGCGTTCAACAGTCCGGTGTGGTTCAATGTGGGCCTGTATCAGCAGTACGGCGTGCGCGATACGGGCGGCAAGAAGATATCCGGCTGGAATGAAAAGAAGGGCCGGGCCGTCCCCGTGGATCCCTACCGGCGCCCGCAGGCCTCCGCCTGCTTCATCATATCGGTGAATGATTCCATCGACGATATTTGGCAGTTGATGGGAGAAAGCGCCCGGTTGTTCAAGTTCGGGTCGGGCGTCGGCGCCGACTGGTCGAAACTGCGCTCCTCCAGAGAGAAACTTTCCGGCGGCGGGCAGCCGTCCGGGCCGGTCAGTTTCATGCGCGTGCAGGACGCCACCGGCGGGACCATCAAGTCCGGGGGCAAAACGCGCCGCGCAGCCATCATGCAGACGCTGAAATCCTGGCACCCGGACATTCTCGAATTCGTTACGGCGAAGCAGGAAGAAGAACGGAAGGCGTGGGCGCTGATCGAGGAAGGCTACGACGGTTCGTTCAATGGCCCGGCGTACGGCAGCGTGGCGTTCCAGAACGTGAACCAGTCCGTGCGCGTGGACGATGCGCTCATGCAGTCCGTGCAGTCCGAAAGTCCGTACGAACTGCGGAGCGTGCTGGATGGCGAGGCGATCGATACGATGGACGGCCAGAAAATCCTGCGCAAGATATCCGAAGGCACTCATGTGTGCGGCGATCCGGGCGTGCAGTACGAGGATACGATCCAGCGCTGGCATACCTGCAAGGAGTCGGGCCCGATCAATTCGAGCAATCCCTGCTCGGAATACATGTTCCTCGACGATTCGGCCTGCAACCTGGCCAGCCTGAACCTGCGCAAGTTTCAGCAGGAAGACGGCTCGTTCGACGTGGAGCGCTATCGCGCCGCCACCCGCATCTTTATTACCGCGCAGGAAATTCTTGTGGACAACGCCGGGTACCCGTCGCGCGCGATTGCCGAAAATTCCCATGCCTATCGTCCGCTCGGACTCGGGTTCGCCAACCTGGGCGCTCTGCTGATGGCCATGGGGCTTCCCTACGACAGCGACGAAGGCCGCGCCGTGGCCGGCGCGCTGATGGCGATCGAGCATGGCGAAGCGTACGCCCGCAGCGCCGAAATCGCCGCCAACCCCCAAATCGGCCCCTTCGCGGGTTTTGCCCCGAACCGCTCGTCCATGCTTGAGGTCATGCGCATGCATGCGGCGGCCGTCGATACGATTCACGCCAGTTGCCCGAACTATTTGCTTGAGGCGGCCCGGGAAACGTGGGCCTATTGCCTTGCCGCCGGCGAACAGGCCGGGTACCGGAATGCGCAAGCCACGGTGCTGGCGCCGACGGGCACCATCGGGTTCATGATGGATTGCGACACGACAGGCGTCGAACCGGATATTGCGCTGGTCAAATACAAGCTGCTGGCCGGGCAGGGCGACGGGATGATGAAAATCGTGAATCGCAGCGTCCCCGAAGCGCTGGCCCGCCTTGGCTACGAAGTTGCAGACATCGAGGCGATTATCCGGTATATCGACGAAAACGATACGATCGAGGGCGCCCCGGGACTCCTTGGGGAACATTTGCCGGTTTTCGACTGCGCTTTCAAACCGTTCCAGGGAGAACGCTCCATTCACCACACGGGCCACATCCAGATGATGGCCGCCGTGCAGCCGTTTATTTCCGGGGCCATTTCCAAGACGGTCAACATGCCCGAAAGCGCAACGGTCGAGGAGATCGCCGATGCGTATATGCAGGGCTGGAGCCTGGACCTCAAGGCACTGGCCATTTACCGGGAAAACTCCAAGCGGAGCCAGCCCCTTTCCACGTCGAAGGGTGGCAACACCAGGAAAAAGAAGGAATGGGACGAAGAGGCGTCCGGCGACGGCATGGCGACGCCGGAGCCGAAAATTATCGAAAAGGTCGTGTATCAGCCGATTCGCAACCGGCTTCCGGACGAACGTCCGTCCATGACACACAAATTCTCCATCGCCGGACACGAGGGATACCTGCATATCGGGTTGTACCCCGAATCGCGCATGCCCGGAGAAATTTTCATCACCATGGCGAAGGAGGGCTCTACGATTTCCGGGTTGATGGATGCGTTTGCGACCTCGATATCCATCGCCTTGCAGTACGGCGTTCCGCTGGAGGATCTCTGCAACAAGTTTAGCCACATGCGCTTCGAGCCGAACGGCTTTACCCAAAACAAGGAGATCCCGATCACGAAGTCCATCATGGACTACATTTTCAGGTACCTGTCCCTGAAATTTATCCCGGGGCGCAAGGCCGAGCAGGCGTCCGCCGCCGACGTTTCCAGCGGGGCGTTGTCCGCGTCCGACGATATGACCCGGATGCAGACGCAGCTCTCTGCGCCGCCCGAGCCGGTGGACGCCCTGGTGGGAAGCACCGTGGAAGCGTTCATGGAAACCATGGAGCGGGGTCGCGCGAGCAAATCGAATGCGGCTACGTTTCGCAACCAGGAAGACAGCCCGGCGTGCCCCAACTGCGGTTCCATCACGGTGCGCAGCGGCGCCTGCTATTCCTGCCCAAACTGCGGCTCCACCAGCGGGTGTGGGTGATTCCCCGTCCGCCTACGGGAAAATCCCCATGTGGTTGTAGAGCACGGCGATCTTGTCGATGGCGCTTACGAAGGCCGCCGTGCGGAGATCGGTGTTCAGCCGCTGCGAGATTTCGTGAATCTCGTGGTAGGCGAACACCATGGTCTCTTCGAGCCCCGAATTCACAATGTCGATTTCGTCGGCGCCTTTACCGATCGTGGCGAGCAGCTCCGGCGACAACGATTTCCCGGTGGCCGTTTGGATGGCGTCGAGCATTTTTTGCTGCGTGTTGCTTTCGAAGCGCTTGCTCATGCGCCCGAACCGCACATGGGACAGGTTGCGCAGCCATTCGAAATACGATACGGTGACCCCGCCCGCATTGAGATACAGGTCCGGCAGGATGAACACGTTTCGTTTGTGCAGGATGCTGTCCGCCTCGGAGGTGGTCGGTCCGTTGGCCGCTTCGGCAATGATGCGTGCCTGAATGCGTCCTGCGTTTTCGCGCGTAATCTGTTCTTCGAGGGCGGCAGGCAGCAGGATGTCGCAATCCATTTCCAGCGCTTGCGAGGACGGCTGAACAAGACGCCCCTTCGGGTATCCCTCGATCGTGCCGTGCTCGTTCCGCCAGAGGCCCACGTCTCGCACGTCCAGCCCGTCTTTCTTGACGAGCGCGCCGTTCATTTCCGCAATGCCTACGATGCGGGCGCCGGCTTCCTGTAGATAATACGCCGCATGGAATCCCACATTGCCCAGGCCCTGTACAACGATGCGCTTTCCGTCCAGCCCCACGTCCAGTCCCAGCTTCGCCATGGTTTCCTTGTTGTCGCAGACCTCGCGGATGCCGAAGAAGACCCCTCGACCGGTCGCTTCCCGGCGTCCGTGCACGCCGCCCTGTCCAACGGGCTTTCCCGTCACGCACGCCGCCGCGTCCAGCGGATTGTCGGAGAGTTGATTGTAGGTGTCGTAGACCCACGCCATTTCCCGGGCGCCCGTTCCATAGTCCGGAGCGGGCACGTCGATCCCTGGCCCGATGAAATTTTTTCGCACCAGTTCGAACGTGTAGCGGCGGGTAATTCGCTCCAGTTCGCGGGTCGAAAAGTTATTCCGGTTGATTTTAATGCCGCCCTTGGCGCCGCTGAACGGCACATCGACCACGGCGCACTTGTACGTCATGAGCGCGGCCAGCGCCACCACTTCGTCTTCCGACACGGTTGGGGCATAGCGGATGCCTCCTTTGGACGGCTGCTTGTGGTGGCTGTGCTCGGCCCGGAATGCCTGAATGACCCGAATGGACCCGTCGTCGCGGACCAGGGGAAATTCCATGGCGTAGACGCTGTTGCAGATGCGAATTTGTTCGAGCAGGCCCTTGGGATGCTTCGTGAGGCGGGCCGCTTTTGCGAACGAGCGGTTTACGTCTCCCAGAAAATCTGATGTGTGCGGCATACGGCAATCGGTTTTTGGCAAGGGAAGAAGTTTCGCCAACATGGTACGATGGAGCGACGACAAATGTGCAGCGGACCTTCGGGGAAATGCAAGAATTCGCGATCCGGGGCGCGATCCGGAATGCGCGGGCTCCGTGCGCAACGCCGCGATCAGAAGCTCAATTTCAGGCCCATGCGGAACCGAGGGCGTATATCGCAGAGTTAGAACGAGCGTTTGCGGGCGGAGGCGACCCGTCCGTTCCGTTCCCCTGTCGAGATTTTTTCCTGCGCATTGTCCGCCCTTTTCAGCATAGCAGCCGTTTTCGTACTTGGCGTCAGCGCCCAGTGGATTGCGTGGCGGTATCGCGTGCCCTCCATTTTGCTGCTCCTCACGTTCGGCTTTATCGCCGGACCGGTCACCGGCGTGCTGGACCCGGAGGCGATGCGCGCCGAATGGGTTTTTACGTTCGTGGCGCTTTCGATCGGCATTATTTTGTTCGAGGGCGGGCTGAGTCTGCGCCTGGACGAGTTGCGCGAAGTGGGCGGCGCGGTGGGGCGCCTGATCAGTATCGGCGTATTGATCACCTGGGTTCTTGCGGCGCTTGCTTCCCTGTTCGTGCTGAAGCTGAGCCTGAGCATTTCCTTGCTCATCGGGGCCATTCTGACGGTCACGGGGCCCACGGTCATCGTGCCGATTCTCCGGCACATCCGGCCCAAGGGGCGCATTGGCGCGCTCGCAAAATGGGAAGGCATTACCATCGACCCGATCGGCGCGATTCTCGCGTTGCTGGTGCTCGAAACGCTTGTGCTGATCAGCGAGACGGGCGCAGGCACGGTGGGCAGCGTGGCGTCGCATGCCCTCAAGGGATTGTTGCTGGAATTTTTCGTGGGCGTCGGGATTGGCGTTGCGGGCGCAGGCATCCTCGTGTTTCTGCTGCGCCGCCGCATGGTGCCGGATTATCTCCAGAATCCTATGGCGCTCATGGTTGTCATTGCCGTGTTCGCGGTTGCGGACGCCTTGCAACCCGAAAGCGGCCTGGTGGCCACGACCATCATGGGCTTTGCGGTTGCGAATCAGCGCCTCGTGGCGGTGCGGCGCATCGTGGAGTTCAAGGAAGATTTGCGGGTTTTGCTGATCGCCGCGCTCTTTATTATGCTGGCGGCGCAACTGAACCTGGCCGATATACAACGATATATCGGTTGGGAGGCCATCGTTTTCCTGCTCATCCTCATGGTGTTCGTGCGTCCCCTCGCGGTGTTCGCCTCGATGCTTGGCACGCGGCTGCACGTCAAGGAGAAGGTGTTTTTGTCCTGGCTGGCCCCCCGAGGCATTGTGGCGGCGGCCGTGGCGTCCCTTTTCACGTTCCGTATCGCGGAGATATATCCAGAGGAATCGCAATTTATCGTGCCCATTATATTTCTGGTGATCGTGGGCACGGTAGCCATCTATGGCCTCACGATTTCGCCGCTTGCGCGCTGGCTGGGGCTTGCGGAACCCGATCCGCAGGGCGTACTCTTCGTGGGCGCCCACGACTGGGCCCGCCGCATCGCCACTGTGCTGGATCAGGTCGGCGTCAGCGTGCTGATGGTGGACGCCAACGCCAGCAATGTCGCCAGCGCCCGCGAGGCGGGCCTGCATGCGCTGCGCGGCAATGTGTTATCTGAGTCCATTATGGACGAACTGGATTTGAGCGGGATTGGACGGCTTGTGGTGCTTACCCCCAACGACGAAGTGAATTCGCTGACCGTGGTGCGTTTTGCGCAAGTTTTCGACAGTGCGGAGATGTACCAGTTGGCTACGCGAAACAACCCGCAAGACCAGGAGGCGGGCGAAATTCCTGTGCAACACCTGCGGGGACGTCCCCTCTTTGGCGCAGGCGTCAGCCATGCATCGCTTGCGGCGCAATTTGCGTCGGGCGCCACGGTCAAATCGTTCGCCGTCAAGGACGAAGGCACCTATTCCAGGCTGGAGAAGGAATACGGCGACAGCATGACGCCGCTTTTTGTCGCGCGCGGAAAAAATCAGCTGCAGGTGCTTTCCGTAGGCAATGGCCCGCCCAGGCTTGATCCGGGCAATGTCCTGATTGCGCTCATTGCTCCGTCCGCACGCGCGACGGAGAATACGGCGGCGGCGTCTGCGGAGAAGCCCGTCCGGTAGCGTGGCCTCCGGCGCCGTACATATCGATGCGCGCACGCGCATGGTCGCCTTGCTTGGCGATCCCGTGGAGCATTCGCTCTCCCCGCTTATTCATAATACCGCGTTTGCGGCCCAGGGCCTGAATTTTGCGTTTGCGGCCTTTCCCGTCTCCCGCGAACGTATCGAAGACGCCGTGCGCGGCTTGTCGGCCTTGCATTTTGTGGGCGCCGGCGTCACCATCCCGCACAAACAGGCCGTTCTTTCCTGTCTGGACGAATGGTCTCCGCGCGCCCGCGCTGTCGGCGCCGCGAACCTGATTGTTTGCCGCCCCGACGGCTCGCTTCTGGGCGACAATACGGATGTGCCCGGATTTCTGGCGCCGCTTCTGCCGTTCGGGGACCGGCTTCGGGATGTCGAGATGGCGGTGCTGGGAGCCGGGGGGGCTGCGCGCGCCGTGGCCTATGCGTTACTGGATACGTTTCGTCCGAGGCGCCTTACGCTTGTGGCGCGGACCCCTTCCCGGGCAGAGGCCCTGGTCGCCGACCTGGTCGGGTTCGACGAGCGCAGCGCGCTGGACGTGTGCGATGCGGCGTCTGCCCGCCTCGCCGTTCGGAATGCGCACCTTGTGGTGAATACGACGCCCGTGGGCATGTATCCTGCGGTAGACGCTTCTCCCTGGCCGGACGCCGCCGATTTTGGCGAGGGCCATATCGTGTACGACATCGTGTACATTCCCGAGGAGACGCGCTTGCTCGCCGACGCTGCCCGCCGCGGCGCAACGGTTATCGGGGGGCTCGATATGCTCGTGGAGCAGGCGGCGGCGGCCTATGTGCAATGGACCGGCCGCACCATGCCCGTCCAAGCGGTCAAGGACGCCTTGCGCAAACGCTCGGAGTTGTTGCATTCTTAAATCACATCTTAAATCAGCGATCCTTCAGGGAGCCCGGAACGCCGCATGCTGACGCTCGACACGATTGAGATGCGCGAGATCCGGTTGCCGCTCAAGCAACCGTTTCGGACCGCCTCCGGCGTACAGGATATCCGGCGCATCTTGCTGCTTGAGGTTGCTGCGCGCACCGGAGAAACCGCCTGGAGCGAATGCGTGGCGCAAGAAACGCCGCGCTACAGTCCCGAAACGATCGACACGGCGTGGCTCGCCATTCGGGATTGGTTCGTCCCGGCGCTCAAGGGCCGCGCCATCGCCCAGCCCTCGGATATTCTGGCGTTGCTGGCTGTGTTTCGCGGGCACCGCATGGCGAAAGCCGCGCTGGAAATGGCGTGCTGGAACCTCAAGGCGCAGCAGGCAAAGACCTCGCTTGCCGCCTTGCTCGGCGGCGTCCGCCGCCGCGTTCCCGCCGGGATCGCCCTCGGCATCCAGCCGGATGAGCGCCTGCTTCTGGAACGCGTACGGGACAGTCTGGCGCAAGGCTATCGGAATGTGAAAATAAAGATAGACCCGACCGCCGACGTGCGTTGCGTGGAAGCGATCCGGTCGGAGTTCGGGCCGGATATTCCGCTGTCCGTCGATGCGAATGCGTCGTATACGCTGTCCGACATCGAACGTTTGCGATCCCTCGACGCCTACGGATTAACCATGATCGAGCAGCCCCTTGCGTACGACGACCTGCTTCGCCATGCGGTTTTGCAGGAGCAGATTTCCACGCCCGTTTGTCTGGACGAATCCATTACCGGCCCGGACCGGGTGGAAGATATGGTCCGGCTTCGAAGCGGACGCATCGTCAATGTGAAGCCGGGCCGCGTGGGCGGATTGTCCGCCGCGCGTTCTATGCACGCCCTGTGCCGCAAGCATCGTCTCGACGCCTGGGTGGGCGGCATGCTTGAAACAGGCATAGGCCGCGCCTATAATGTGGCCCTCGCTACGCTTCCCGGATTCACCCTCCCGGGGGATCTTTCTCCCGGCAGTCGCTACTGGGCGCAAGATATCGTACAGCCGGCGTGGACCATGTCCCCGGACGGTTTTGTAGAAGCGCCGTTGGAGCGCCCCGGATTAGGCGTTGAAGTAGATCGCGATCGCCTCGACCGGCTTACGCATCGCTCCGAACGGCTGGCGTTGTAAGGCGCTTGTTCACGTTTCGCTCTTTTCCGGCCTTTCCGCGCGTTGCGCCCGATGCGCCATTCTCGCCACGAACGCAAGGCCCGCCACCGCCAGCAGCACCACCGTTCCCACCGGTTCCCCTTCGCCGGGCCACTGGAGCGCGCGTTCTGCCGTCTGCCATGGCCAGAGCGCCCGCAACGCCCCGATCATCAGGCCCGTGAGGGCAGCCATCGTCAGGTCCGCATAGCGCGCAAGCAGGTGGTTCAGCAACCGGGAAAACAACCCCAGCCCCGTTATCGCGCCCGCCGCAAAGAGCGCAATATATCCGATATGCCCGTCGTTCAGCGCATGCAGCGTGGTTTCATACAGGCCCATGGCCTTCAGCAGGAACGCCCCGGAAACGCCGGGCAGGATCATGGCGCATATGGCGATGGCTGCGGCGGCGAACACCCGGACGCCCGAAGGCGGCAGCGCGTCTCCCGCCGCCGGCATGCCCGTGAGCAGAAAGGCGGCCACGCCCGTGGCCGCAACCATACATAGCACAGGCGTGTTTTTTCGCTCGATTCGTTTCCAGGGAACCGCCACCGATCCCGCCACCAGGCCCAGGAACAGGCCCAGCATCCGGTGAGGCCAGGTTTCCAGCAAGATCGGAATGACTTTCGCCCCCACGAGGACCGCGACGCCCGCACCCGCAGCAAGCGGCAGCGCCAGCCCCCACTCAAGGAGGGCCCCGTGCCGGCGCATGTCGTCGAATCGGCCTCGAACCAGCGCGGTCAGCATCGAAAAGCCATGGCCAATGGCGGCAATCAGTCGGGGGTAAATACCGACGATGAACGCAACAGTACCGCCACTGACGCCCGGGACAATATCGGCGGCGCCCATCAGCAGACCCTGTGCGGCGTGCGTCAGGCTTTTACGGAGGCTATACCCGCGACGCAGGCCCATTGCCGAGTCCTGGCAAGTGTCGGAGTTGTATGTCGCGCCACATATCCGGGCAACTGCGACGAAATTCCTCGCGCATGTTCGGGTCCATCCGGAGCGCCGTACTGAGCGAATCCAGGCCTTCCTCCATGCGCTCCAGGACAAACAGCACCCGTGCTCGCAGAAGATACCCGTCGGCGTCCGGATGCTGCGACAGCGCCTCTGTGCAGGCGTTCAGGGCCGCCTCGGCCTGGCCTGTTTCCAAACAGATTTCGGCTAAATCCAGCCAGGCGTCCCGGTTGTCGGGATGGTCGGCTACGACCTGCTTGTAGGTTTGCAGCGCTTCCGTAGTATTTCCTGCGTTATACAGGCAATCCGCCTTGGCGTGCCAGAATTCCGCCACGTCGGGTTTCAGCGCCAACACCCGGTCGAACAGTTTCAGCGCATCGTCGTATTGCCCAAGCGCGTCCAGGCAACACGCCATTCCGTACCAGGCTTCGGGGTGCTCTTTATCTTCCTGCACGACTTTTCCGAAATATTCGAAGGCCTGGGCGTACTCTTCCATTTCTTCGAACGCGAGCCCAATATTGTACCAGGTTGCCGCATCGCCGCCCTCCAGCGCAATCACTTTCCGGTAACTTTTGATCGCTTCTTCGGTACGGCCCATGTTGGCCAGCGCATTGCCCCGGTTATACCACGCCGAGGCGAAATCGTCCTGTATGGCGATGGCCATTTCGTAGGAATCCACGGCGGTTTCGAAGCGGGACATTCGGCTGAGCACAATGCCCCGGTTGTACCAGGCGTCCTGGGAGTAGGGATCGACGTCGATATGCCGTTCGTAGCAGACGATGCTTTCCTTGTCTTTTTCGAGACAGTCGTAGCAGAACCCCAGTTCGTACCATATTTCGGGATGTTCGGGGTTCAGTTCCGCGCATCGTTGGAACGAAGCAATGGCCGCCTCGAGGGACTCAAGCTGCTCCAGCGTTACGCCGCGCTGGAAGAACGCTTCGTCGTGGATCGGATCGATCCGGATGGCTTCCTCACAGGCCTCCAGCGCTTCCCGGTTCCGTCCCAGCGTGTTGAGCGTGGCTCCCCGGTTGACGTGCGTTTCGACGTCGATCGGGTTCAGGGCCAGCGCCTTGTCGTAGGCTTCCAGCGCCTCCTCATGCCGTTCGAGGTTGTTCAGGAGGATGCCTCGCCGCATCCAGGCGTCCGAGGAGTGGGACATGATGTCCAGCAACCGATCGATGACGCGCAGCGCGTCATCGTAGCGCCCTCGTTCGAAGTAGTAGTTGGCGATATCCTCCAACGAATCCGAATCAAGCCAGGCCGGCGCATTGCCCTCATAGGCAGAGAGCAAGGCGTTCATTCGTTTTTCGTCAGCAGGCTCGTCGAAGTCCTCGAACTCGAAATCAAATATGCTCATGCCGGCGTTGCCATACGGGTTGCAAGAGAAGCGTGCAGGGCGCGAGGGCCCAGGGAAATAAAAGAGGAAGCGAAAAAAAAGTTCGCCGTATTATAGCAGGGTACTTTCCAATTTGCAAAGAGTTCGCTTTCTCCGGCGACGGAATGCGGGCGCAAGCAGGGACGTTCCCGGGAAAAGCATTGTCGAGGCATCGTCCGGCGATTCCGCTTGCGTGCGTCGCTCGGCCTCTGAACGTTGCGGACGCAAGCAGAGCATTCCATGATTTTCGTAACCATTGAGGGCGTTGACGGCGCCGGGAAAAGCACCCAGGCCACCCGGCTGGTTAATCGACTGAAGGGTGCGGGACACGATGCCGTGCTCTTTCGCGAGCCCGGGTGCACCCCGCTTTCCGATCGGATCCGATCCATACTTCTCCATTCCGACTTTCCGATCGATCCCTTGCCCGAATTATTGCTGTTTTCGGCAGCGAGGGCGCAGCTGGTGGAAGAATGCATTCGTCCGGCGCTCGCCAAGGACAAGGTTGTGGTATGCGACCGGTTCTACGATTCGACCACGGCGTACCAAGGCGCGGGGCGCAAGGTTGCCGACCTCGACTGGATATCGTGGATATCGGACCTGAACAGGCGGGTTACGGGCGAACTTCGGCCGCATCGCACCTGGCTACTTGCGCTTTCCTCCGAAGAGGCCTTGCGGCGGCGCGCCCAACGCTCCGCACCGCTTTTCGAGGACGTATCCGTGTCTCCCGAGCGCCCGCTGCGCGCCGCGCCGGATCGCATGGAACAGGCCGGACAGGCGTTCTACGACCGGGTCGCGCACGCCTTCGACGCCCTGGCGGAAGCGGAGCCGGATCGCATCCTTCGTCTGGACGGCTCCATGAACGAGGAAGCCCTTGCCGAAATGATCTGGCGCGACGTTCAGGATTTGCTGCCCAAACGGTCGGCCCGGTGAGAAAATGCCCATGGGGGTCATCCTCTGAAGCCTTCGGCGTTTTCCGACGGACTTTTTCGGAACCGCATCTCCCCGAAAACGGTTGAGAACATAGTCAGCACTCTTTTTGCCGCTTGCAGCCCGTTCGCGCCCATGTCCGTTCCATCTCAGCACATGGAAGAAGTTCGCCGCATGTTCGGCGATTTTCTCCAGCAGCGCGGTCGCAGGCAGACGCCCGAGCGCTTCGTCGTTCTGGAGGAAATTTACGCCACGACCGATCATGTGGACGCCGACGAACTTTACATCCGCCTGAAAGGCCGCGGGCATCGGGTAAGCCGCGCGACCGTATACAACACGCTGGAACTCTTGATAGCGTGCAATCTGGTGGTCCGGCATCGGTTCGTCGGAAATCAGGCGAAGTACGAACGGGCCAGCAACAGGCAACACGACCACCTGATTTGCATGGACTGCAACGACGAGGTGAAAGAATTCTGCGCCCCGCAAGTAGAGAGTATAAAAGAAATGCTCGCGGACATTCCTGATTTCAAGCATCTTGATATCCAGCACCATTCGCTCAATATGTACGGGCGGTGTATCCGGGAGCAGTGCCCGAACAGAACGCCCGTCGCACAAGGAGCCTGACCCGGAACGCACGCCACCGCTTGACGTTGTAAAAATTTGTGCGTATATTGGACAGAATGTATCCACGAACCCCGTTTTTGCCCTTTTTGCCTTTTTTGAAACGCATTGTTTTCATAGCGCTTGCCGTGGCGGCGGCGGGAAGCCTCTCCGGCTTCACGGCGTTTCTTTTCGATACGGCGCCCAAGGCGGACGCCCGCCTCGCCCATGTCGTCGACTTCAGGGCGCTCCGCTTTGATGTCCTGCTGGACGAAGGCGTACCTGTCGTGGAATGGGCCGCAGCGTCCGAAGACGGCCTGGACTATTACGAGGTGGAAGCGAGCGCGGAAGTGGGCGCCCGGACCCGAGTGGTCGAGATTGAGCCGCAAGGCGCGGAACATCCGTACGTTTTTCGGGACGAGGATTTGTACAAGGGCGGCGAAGTGGTGCGGTACACCTTGTACGCCGTGCTGGATGACGGGGGCAAGCAGATCGTAGGGTCAAAGCAGGTTTCGTATACGCCAACCGCCGTTCGGCGCACCTGGGGCAGTATCAAGGCCATGTTTCAGTAAGCATTTCGCCCGGATTTTTCGTCCCCGTTTCCTCGTTTTTGGCGTATGGCGCGCAGGCTCATCATGTCCCCGGAGCGCGTGCAGCGCATGCTGGTGCGGCTTGCCTGCGAGATCGTCGAGCGCAACCGCGGGGCGTCCAGCGTGGAACTGGTGGGCATCCAGCGCTGTGGCGGCGCTGTGGCGGCTGCGCTTGCCCGCGAGATGGAGATTCTTGAGGGCCGCCCATTCGAAATCGGCGATCTGGACGTATCCGGATACCGGGACGATCGGGACCCCGCCGCAGAAATCGCCGACGCCTCTCGCATCCCGCACGATATTACGGACCGGGACGTCGTGCTGGTGGACGATGTGCTTTTTACGGGGCGAACGGCCCGCGCGGCGCTGGATGCGCTGGTGCGCTACGGTCGTCCGCGGAGCGTACAGATGGCGACGCTGGTCGATCGGGGACACAGGGAATATCCCATCCAGCCCGATTACATAGGGCTTTTTCTCCAGACGAAGCACCGCGAGCGCGTGGATGTAGCCGTCCGCGAGGGGTTTGCCGTCTACATTGTTGAATAGTGTCGTCGTTTTTCGTATTCTGCCAAGGAATACATCACGATAACTATCCCCTGCCGGCCCGCACGTTTATGCTTTTGACCCCCGAGTTCCCTCGTTTCCATGCCACGTTTCAATCAGTTTTCGCGTATGTCGGCCGGCGTTTTGTTGGGTTTGCCAGCATCCTTTCGCCGCTCTTCCTGATCGCGTTCCTTGTTTTTTCGGCGGCGCCGGCCCATGCCCAATCGACCGGCGACGTTGCGGGCGTCGTGCTGGACGCTTCGGACGGCAGCCCGCTTGAAGCCGCCGAAGTGTATATCACCGGTCTGGATGCGGTGGTGTATACGGATGCGGAAGGGGCCTTCAGCTTTTCGTTTGTGCCGACAGGCGAGCAGACCCTGCGTATTTCCCTGATCGGCTACGCTACGCTGGTCCGCGAGGCCACCGTGGTCGCCGGCGAGACCACGACCTTGGCGCTACGCATCACGCCCACGGTGCTCAATCTGGACGAAGTGGTCGTGACCGGCACGTCCATCGAAGAATTTCCCATCGATCTTCCGTATGCCGTTACGGCGGTCGACCGGGCTGCGCTGGCGGAACAGGGCGCTCCGCAAATGGCCGAGCTGTTCAAGAACCTGAGCGTGGCCCACGGGGTCATCGGCGAACGACAGAGCTGGTACAATAGCGCCGGGCCGCCCGCTTCCGTGCAGGAAACCGTCGCCAGCGTCAACCTCCGCGGCCTGGGCCCTTCCCGGACTCTCGTGTTGTTGAACGGGCGCCGACAGGTATATGTCCCGGCGCGCCTCATAGGCGGTCGTTTCGTGGACGTGAATGCGATGCCTTCCATCGCCATCCGTCGCATAGAGGTGCTGAAGGAAGGGGCTTCTGCCGTGTATGGATCGGATGCGGTGGCGGGCGTCGCCAATTTTGTGACGCGCAGCGATTTCGAGGGCCTGGAGGTTTCCACGTCCCACGAGTACTACGCCGACGCGGGCGATACGTACGCCGGAGCGATCTGGGGTCGCGATCTCGGCGGCCTCCATGCGGTGCTTTCGGCGGAAATGATGTATCGGCAGGAGCTGAAGACGGAAGAGCGGGAGTGGGCCTTGCGTCCGTATCCGCAAGCGGGGGGCTGGTCCTACACCGGCAACCCGGGCGCTTTTTACAAGCCTTCGCTGGACGGGACTGAAGATGCGGACGCTTTTGTCGCCGCCCTGGTCGCCGCCCATGGCGCGCCAGAGCAGCGCTTTCTCGATCCCCGGTGCGAGGAATTTGGCGGGTATGTCGTTGGAGACGTCACCTGCCGTTTTCGCTATGCGCCCTGGGATAACCTGATCGAACAAAGCCAACATATCCGGGCGTTCGGGGAAGTTTCCGGGCGTTTTTCCGAGCAATCCAGTTATCGCCTTGAGGGGCTGTGGGCCCATGCCACCACGCCCGACTGGCGGACGACCCCGTCGTTTCCACCTATTTCTCCGTATGACGGTACGCAGATCGTGCCCTCCGGCAATCCGGGGCGGCAGGCGTTGTGCAGCGAGCATGCGGGCGCCGCAGGCTTTGCCTCCGAAGCAGATTGCCTTGAAGACGACTGGTATTTCTTCGGCCGCCTCGTAGGGAACAGCGGGCCAGCGCGCTTTTTGTCCCGTACGTCCGGTACGCAGCGGATATCCGCGTCGGTAGACCATGCGTTTGAGGCGTTCGGCGGCCGGGACGCCAAGCTGGACGTAGCGGTCAGCTATGCCCGCGCGTCCAACAACGTGAATTTGCCGGCGGAATACGGCTACAGGAAATTCCTTGCGTTTCGTGGTTTCGGCGGTCCCGATTGCGGCGTGAACGTTCAGGTAGATACTGCGTCTCCCGCCGGGATGCGGCTTGGTTCGCTGAATGGCGCCGTGGCGGGGCAGGGGGCATGCATGTATTACAATCCGTTCAGCAATGCGCATATGCATGCCGCGCAGCCCAACGCGACATACCTGAATACGGCGAATCCCGATCACGCCGCAAACCTTGCGAACAGCCCTGCGCTGCTCGACTGGATCAACGAGGAAGTGGATCTGGAGAACCAGGCTCAGTTGTTCGTGGCCGACGCCGTATTGAGCGGCGGCCTGGTCGAGGGGCTTGCGGCGTATGCGGTCGGGTATCAATTCCGCCGGAACGCCGTGTCCGCCACGCCGAACGACCCCGCCAACCTGAACATGAATCCCTGTGCGGTTCCCGGGGACGTCAGCTGCAGGGACAAGGTAGGTCCCTATACGTTCACCACCGGCTATTATCCGTACGACGATGCGCGCACGGTCCACCGGCTTTTCGTCGAGGTTCCGCTTACGATGGGAACGCGCTTCGACGCCCAGGTTGCGGCGAACTACGAATTTCACGAAATCGTGCGCAGTTTCGATCCCAAGGTCGCCCTGCGCATACAGGCCACGGAGGCCCTGGTTCTTCGCGGCTCGTTGCAGTCCACGCTTCGGGTCCCGTCCGTGGACGAACTGAACGAAGACCGCGCTACGGCGCTGGACTGGGTCGCCGAAACGGGCACGTACAAGCCGGTAGACACGTTTGGAAACGCCGACCTGGGCCCCGAGCGCGCCGTGACGTTCAATATTGGCGCAGCGTTTTCCCGGGAGCACCTCAAGGCCACGATCGATTACTGGTCCTATAATTTCCGGGACGCCATCGGCGTATTGCCGCATAGCGGGATTACGGCGTTGTATGCCGAGGGCGGCGCGGCCCGCTCGGCGGTAGAGCAATATATTACGTGTCCCGGCGGCGCAACGGGGTGCGATCCCCAGCTTATCGAACGCATTCGCGTTACGGCGGTCAACTGGCCGGGCATTACCACCTCCGGCGTCGACTGGCACGTCAGCACCCGCTTCGCCGCAGGAGCCGGGGTGCTTTCAGGAGGGGTCGAGGGCACCTTGACCCGCTCCTACTATGTCAAGTCGCTTTCGATCGGGGGCGTGCAGCTGGCGAGCGGCCTGGAGGGCGCCGGATACCTGAATCGGTATAATCCGTCCGCCCCGCCCATTCCGAAATGGAAATCCAGGGCGAATGTGGGCTATCACCGGAGTCGCTACTCGCTGGTCAGCTATCTGAATTACGTGCCTGCCTACACCAATGCGGACGACGTAGACGACGCCGACAAGCCCGTGGACGTCGATTCGTTTGCGACCCTCGACGTGACGGCCTACCGGCATCTTCCCGGCGGATTCGACCTGACGCTTTCCGTGCTCAATATGCTGGGCGCCGATCCGCCCTTCGTGAATTGGGAAACGGCGTTCGACGGCTTTACGCACAGCCCGAAAGGCCGCCGCGTGAAGGTGTCGCTTACCTGGAACCTGGGCGGCGATCGTTGACGCCGAACCGGGCGCGTCGCCCGCGCCGCCGCTACGCCTTGTCGTCGGCGGAAGGGCCGTACATGCCCGGAATCGCCACATCGCACATCCGCAGATACAGCCCGAATTGGGCGCGGTGATGGACCAGGTGGTTCAGCACGAAGTAGCGAAACACCACGCCTTTCGGCATGGTGAAATGAACCCGGTCTCCCGTCGTTAGCGTCCAGGTTTCGAGGAACGTATCCGCCGATGCGTTTTCGAGGGCAAGGCGGGCTTCCGAGGCGTTCTTGTCGAATGCGGCAAGGAGTTCGTCCGTATTTTCAGGCACGAAGGGGTTGAAGGCTTGCGCCATG
>OZ220686.1:0-1665000 GCA_965116435.1 Rhodothermales bacterium | reverse complement strand
TGGCTTTTCGATTCGTCGAGCGTTTAAGTCCATCCATTGTGCGGATTGGGCGTAGCGCAGACGCCTACGGGTTGTCGGCCCCGCAAGAGTCGGCGTGCAAACGCTTCCATCGTGCTCCGACGGTCGTTGCCGGGGAGGGTACGGTGGGTCCGGGGGGAGACATGTATCGCCGTCGCGGCGGACATGCGCCGTCCGCGAACATACTGCTTCGGGAGGCAGTCGGGACCGGAAACGAGGTGCGCGGCGCGTTGCGCGAGGCGCTTCGGGCAGGCGCCAGGGCGGATGAAATCGAACTGGTGTACACGTCGGAAGACCCCTATTTGCCGCTCATTGTGGATGTGCTGGACGGGTTGCAGATTCCGGCCCGGTATGCGGCCGGGGTTCCGGTGATTCTGACCCGGGCGGGGCAATCGCTCCTTGGTTTTTACCGGTGGATGGCGGAGGATTGCAAGCCGGAGCCGCTGGTTTCTCTGTTGCGGTCCCGGCTTCTTTACGTGGATGATCCGGACGCCGTAGCCGCTGCTGCCGACGCGGTGCTGGCGGCCGGCCTGCGCGGAGGGCGTAGCGCTTGGGAAAACGATGGGGAGAACGGCCTGAAAAGCGACCGAAAACGGCTTTGGCGCTCGCTGAACCGTTGGGCTGAAGCCGTTCCCGACGAGGCGACGGAGTACAAGGCGCTTGCACAAGGTGCGGTCCGGCAGACCATGAATTTGCTCGACCGGCTCTACAGCACCGTTCCGGATGCTGCGTCCGTCTCGCTGAAAGACATGGTTGCGGCCGGGCAGAAATTTCTCAAGCGGTTCGTGCCTATGCGAGACCGGGAAGGGCGTGGCCAGGCCGTGATCGAATCGCTCGACAATCGGTTGCGCGGTATGCTGAACGAGACGGACATGGTTACAGGAACGACGAATCCATTGTCCGATCTGGCGCGCACGCTGGTTCACGTTCTCGAAAGCCACAAGACCCAGGCGACGGTTGCCCGTCCCGGGTATTTGTATGTGGTGCCTCTGGAGCGGGCCGGCTATACCGCCCGGAAGCATACCGTGATCGTGGGCCTGTCGGAAGCTACGTTTCCGGGCGCCGGGATCGAGGACCCTATTTTGCTGGACGACGAACGGGAGCGCATTTCCGGGGGGCGGCTTCCGCTGCGGCGAGCGCAGCCTGGCGAAGCGGTCTGGAGTCTGGTTCGATTGCTCGGCATGGCCGATTCCCATGTGCTGCTGACGGCCAATGGGCGGGACCTTGTACAGGGCCGGGAGGTGTATGCTTCGCCTGTCTTTGCGCAATTGCGCGAAGATTTCGGGCCGTCGAAGGATATGGATGCTGGCGCCGTGTATCGCATCGTGCCTGCGCTGCATGACGCGCTTACGACGGTCGGCATTTCTCTGGCGCTGCGGGACGATCCGTCTATTCTTCCGGATGTGCTGCAAAGGCATCCGGCGCTGGGCAGGGGGCTCGAAGCGGTTCGCAGCCGCGCCGAATCAGGATTTGGCGCGTACGACGGCTGGTTGGGGCAGGCTACTCCGGCGTTGCGGCCGGGCGCCTCCGGCGAGACGTTGTCCGCCTCGCGCATCGAAACCCTGACGGCCTGTCCCTATCGTTATTTTCTGCGGTATGTGTTGGGTGCGCAGGCGCCGGGCGTTCGGGAAGATACGCCGGGCCACTGGCTGACGCCTGCCGAATTCGGCGGCTTGATGCACGGAATACTCCACACGTTCATGGCGGAGCTGTTGCAGCGCGGGGAATTGCCGGACGCTGCCAAACATTCCGACCGGCTGCTGGCGGTCATGCGCGAAGCGGTTACGTCCCGTGAAGCGCGGATTCCGGTTCGGGAGCAAACCGGATACGACACGGATGTGCGTCGCATGAAGCGTGCGCTGCGGATTTTTCTGAACGAGGAATCGGGACGCCGCAACAGGCGCCCGGCGGGGTTCGAGGTGCGTTTTGGATGGGGGGCGTCGGACAAGGCGGACGAGGGCGGGCCGCTGGACAGTCCGGATCCGGTGGAGGTGCATCTTTCCGAGGAGGTGCGGTTCCGTTTGCGGGGCGCGATAGACCGCGTGGACAGGGTATGGGACGAGGCGCGGGGCGAGGCAGCGGACCAGTACGAAGTGTGGGATTACAAGAGCGGTTCGGCGAGCAGGTATAATGCTTTTCACCTGATGGCGGGTGGGCGCAGCCTGCAGTGGGCGTTGTATGCGTTTGCACTGGACGCCCTGCTGGCGGAGAAAAATCTGCCGGGCCAAGCCGTGCGTGGCGGATATTTTTTCCCGAACGAACGCGAGCACGGGCTCCGCATTTCTAATGCCAAGCCCGGGAAGGAAGCCGTTGCGGCTATACTGAAACCCTTTTTCGATATGGCGGAGCAGGGCGCATTCCTGCATGTGCACAAGGACGGCGGTACCTGCAACTATTGCGATTACAAGGCCGTGTGCGGATCGGAAGGAAAGGAGAAAAAGGCTGTTCTGGAAGCATTGGATATCTCGCCGGAGCGATCCGAGAGCGAGGATTCGCCGTCGTTTGTTTCTGCGCTGGAAAACTGGGTGGAGGTGTAATATGCCGGATGTCTCGAACGAAAAGAAGGTGTTGAAAGATCATGCGGCTCGGGATACGATCGCGACGGAACTGGATTGTAATGTGATGGTGTTTGCGGGCGCGGGCGCGGGCAAGACATATGCGCTGGTTCAGCGGATGGCGGCGTTGGTGCGGACGGGGGCGTGCGAAGTGGATCGCATGGCCGCCATCACCTTTACGCGCAAGGCCGCCGGAGAAATGCGCGTCCGCTTTTTTCTTGCGCTCCGAAAGGCGGCGGAAACCCCGGATATTGACCCGAAAGAGAAGAGCCGTATTGTTGCGGCTCTGGACAAGATCGATCAGTGCTTCATGGGGACCATTCATTCCTTTTGCGGTCGCCTGATTCGGACGCGTCCCATAGAAGCAGGGCTGGCGCCCGGATTTAGCGAGGTAGAGGGCCGCGAAGAGGACATGCTGTTGCGGGATACCTGGGATCGTTTCGTGCAGCAGCAGTACGACGACAAGGATTCCCGGCTGGGAGCCTTGCGGGGCGCGGGGCTGGTTCCCGACGACCTCTACGGGTTTTTCACGGCTCGCTGCCGGTATTCCGACGTGCCGCTCAAGGAGACCGCCACGCCGAAGCCGGATTTTGATCCATCTGTGAAGGCGCTGGAAGAATTTCTCGTTTCCAGGGAAATATTGGAGGGCCTTCCGGACCATCCTGTGGATCCGGACTCGTTGATGCGTGCGGTGCTGCGGGCGCGGGCGTTTCTCAGGAACAACAAGGTGACCGGCGATGCGGATGCGGCGGAGGTGCTCGCCATCTTTGAAAATCTGGGGTCCTCGTGCGTTACGCTGAATCGCTGGCTTGACAAGCGGCAGGCCAAATTGCTGCGGGACGAACGGTTTCCGGCGTTTCGGGATGCGGCGGTGGCGCCTGTGTTGCGGGCGTGGCGCGAATATTTGTACGGGCTTGGGGCGGGCTTTGTGAAGGATGCGGTCGAATATTCCGACCGCCAGCGCCTTGAGGAAGGGAAACTTACGTTTCAGGATTTGTTGTTGCGTGCGAAGGACCTGCTTCGGGATAATCCATCCGTCCGCGAACATTTGCAGAGCCGCTATCGCGCACTGTTCGTGGACGAATTTCAGGACACCGATCCTGTGCAGGCGGAGATCATTTTCTATCTGACCGGACAGGAAACCCGCGAGACGAACTGGCGCAAACTGACGCCCCGCCCTGGCAGCCTGTTTCTGGTGGGGGACGACAAACAGTCTATTTACCGATTTCGCCGGGCGGACATAGCGATTGGCCGTTTCGTACGGGAACGCATTCTGGAGACGGGCGGAAAAGTGGTGCAGCTCAACACCAGTTTCCGTTCGCTGGGTGCGCTGTGTACCTGGATGAACAAGGCATTTCCCCCCATTTTTGCACAGGATTCCCCGCCCCGTCAGGCAGCGTTCGAGCCGCTTTGGGTGCATCGTCCAGAAGGCGACGATGCCTGGTGTGTTCGGAAAATTTCTATTCCCAAACTGCAAAGAAACAGCCGCGCCGCGATTGCGGAGCAGGATGCAGGACGCATCGTTTCCTTTATTGCGCAGGCCTTGCGCGGCGGGACGACGTTGCAAGGGCTGGGCGATGGGGACGACGCCCTGCTCAAGACTCCCGCATCACCCGGCGATTTTCTCATTCTGACCCGCACGAAGCGTCATCTGCCTACGTACATGCGCGCGCTGGAGGAGGCGGGCATTCCGTACGTTGCCGAGGGTGGGGACGGTCTGGGCGAGAGCGAAGAAGTGCAGACCGTCGTGACGCTGCTGCAGGCCGTGCTCAATCCCGGGAATCCGGTTCCCTTTATTGCTTTTTTGCGCGGCCCGCTTGCGGGGCTGTCGGACGATATGTTGTATGCATACCGGGAGGCCGGGGGTGTTTTCTGCTGGAATACGAAAAACCCGGAGGGATTGCGCGAGAGATTGTCCGAAGATATGGCCCGGAGGTTTTGCGAGGCGAAAGACCTGCTTCGCCATGCCGAGGAGGTTTTTGTGACGTTGCCGCCTGCTGCGGCGTTGCAGTCGGTGCTTTCGAGGAGCGGTTATCTGGCGTTGGCCACGGCGCACCCCGACGGGAATGCGTCGTTTCGGGCGGGCAACCTGATTCGCTTGCTGGCGCGGGTGCAAGGATGGGCGGCGGAGGGCCATCCCTGGGGGCGCATTGTGGAAGAATTGCGCGTGCTGGTTGAGGAAGCAACGAAGGATGTGGCGCAAATGTCCGTCGAGTTCGGGCGTAGCGACGTCGTGCGGGTGATGAATGTGCATCAGGCGAAAGGGCTACAGGCGCCGGTGGTGTTTCTGGCCGAGCCGAAGGATACGTCGTATGATAGGGAGCCGTCACATCATGTTTCCCGAAGCGGTGCGGATGCGGATACGTATCTCTCCATGCCGATCTGGAAACAACGGGGGGCATTTAGCAGGCAGATTGTGGCGCAACCGGTTGAGTGGGAAGTGGACAAGGCGGAGGAGGCGCTGTTTGCCCAGGCGGAAGAGGTGCGGCTGTTGTATGTGGCGGCCACGCGCGCGGAAAATCTGCTGGTGGTTTCGGTGTTCGATTCATTCCCCAAGGGACCCTGGACGCCGCTGAAGAACCCGCTTGCGGATGTGCCCGAACTGGAATCCGCGCCGCTCCCGGAGGCAGCGGAGCGTGTTGCGCCTGAGGACGGGCCGGGGCATGCCGAGCTGTTGCAGCAGGCCCAGGAGCGACTGAATCGCGCAAAAGAACCAACGTATGCGCAGCGGTCGGTGACCGGCGAGCGGGAGGAGGCGACCCCTGCGCCTGCGAAATCCCGGAAAAAGGGGCGGGGCGTGAAATATGGCCGGCTCGTGCACCAGTTGTTCGAGGAAGCGGTTCGGGGCAATCTCCCCGAGAATGCGTCTGCACGAATTCACAGGATGGCCGAAGCGATCAATCAGGGCGATACCGAGGCGGACCTTCCGTGGCGGGAAGGCCCGTTGACGTCGGAAGACGAGGCCATGGCGGCGCGGGCGCTGGAGCGGTTCAAGAAGGCGCCGTTGTGGGAAACCTTGCAGCGCGCCCATGAGGTTTATACGGAGGTTCCGCTGGGTGCATCGGAGGATGCCGGAGCGGAGGGCGTGGCCGTGGTGCGCGGGGTCATCGACCTTGTGTATCGGGACGATGCGGGCTGGCACATCGTCGATTACAAGACGGATCGCGCCGATACTGAGGAAGAGGCGGCTGCCGTCCGGCAGCAATATCAACCCCAACTGGATGCCTATGCAGCGTACTGGCGCCGCCTGACGGGTGCGCCCGTGGCGGACGCTACGTTATGGCTGGCGCACGGGTTGGGGGGATTGGAACAAAATCGCAATCCTACAACTTAAAATCCCGAAAACGCTGTCCGACGAACCCGAACCACCTCTAAACTCTAAACACCCACAGCATGACTACTTTCGACAGCACTAAGGTATCGCTCAAGGACCTTCTTCAAGACATCAGAAAAGGGAAGATCCAGTTGCCCGATTTTCAGCGGGGCTGGGTTTGGGATGACGATCATGTCCGCGACCTGCTTGTTAGCGTCGGACGATCATTTCCGATCGGTGCTGTGATGTTGCTGGAAGCCGGTGGTGAAGTCAACTTCCAGACCAGACCCGTGGAAGGCCTGGAAAACAAGGTGCCGACGGATCAATCGCTGGAAAATTTGATTCTTGACGGTCAGCAACGTCTCACCACACTCACTCAAGCTATTTCACTCAAAGAGCCGGTACGCACCCGGAATTCCAAGGGCAAGGAGATCAGACGGCACTACTATTTCAATATCAAGAAAGCCGTGGAGAATCCCGACGCACTGCACGATGCCGTGATTGCAGTCGATGAGAACCGCCAGCAGCGTACCAATTTCGGCAGAGATGTAAATATAGATTTGTCCACGACGGATTTGGAATGTCGCCAGCTTTACTTTCCGTGCAGTAGTATCATGAATTCGGACGCGTGGCTGAAATCCTTGTTTCGTGTAGCGCCAGACCAAATCGGAATCTATTTGGAGTTCCAGGACCAGGTGCTCGTACCTTTCCGCGAGTACCATATTCCCGTTATACAACTCAAGAAGGAGATTGCCAAGGAAGCCGTCTGCCTGGTATTCGAAAAAGTCAACACTGGCGGGGTACAGCTTACGGTTTTCGAACTTGTGACTGCGAGCTACGCCGCAGAGGGCTACAACCTGAGGGACGATTGGTTCGGTTCAAAGGTACGCAATGTTGATTCGCGCAAGGAACGACTGGAGGTAGACCCACTCCTCAAGGGCGTGGAAGCGACGGAGTTTCTCCAAGGCATCAGCCTTCTGCACACTCATAAACTGAGGCTGTCGGACATTGAAGACGGCAAGGTTGGAAAGAAAATACGCCCTGTCAGTGCGAAGAGAGCGGACATCTTGAGGCTGCGCAGGGAGGCTTGGGAACTCTGGGCGGACGGGCTGGAGACGGGGTTTCTGAAGGCTGCGCGATTCCTGCGAAAAGAGTGTTTCTACCATCGCAGAGAGTTGCCCTACACGACGCAGCTTGTCCCACTGGCAGCGGTGTTGACACACTTGGGGGAAAGATGGCTTGAGCCGCGAATCTACGACAAAATAGCGCGGTGGTTCTGGTCTGGAGTACTGGGAGAACTTTACGGCGGCGCGGTCGAGACGCGCATGGCCAACGACTACGAGGAATTGCTCGCGTGGTTTGAGGACGACGACGCTCTTCCGCGGACAGCCCGCGATGCCAACTTCCAACCGGAGCGTTTCGACACATTGCGAACGCGGCTAAGCGCAGCGTACAAGGGAATCAACGTGCTCGTGTTGCGGGAAGGCGCGAGGGATTGGTTCTGGAAGGCATCTGTTCGGGAGTTGGATGATGACGGGCTTCCGTTGGATATCCATCACATTTTTCCGTTGGCGTGGTGCAAGAAGCACCGCATTCCTTGGGAGCGATATCAGAGCATCCTCAACAAGACACCGATCTCTTACAAAGCGAATCGCAAGCTGGGAGGACAAGCCCCGTCTCAATACCTGCCCCGTATCCAAGCGGAAGAGCAGGTTGCCCTGGATGACGGACAAATGGATCAACTGTTGAGAAGTCATGCCCTCTCGCCGAGTTTCCTGCGTCAAGACGCGTTCGATGATTTTCTTGAGGATCGTCGTCAGCGTCTGAGTCGATTGGTCGAGAAGGCGATGGGTAAACCGGTGATACAGGTCGCTGATACCGCCGATCACGACGGCAAAGATTAGATAGTGCTGGACAACGTGCGATCAAGACTTTAGCATTTGACGGGCCCCGTTCGTAAACGCACCATCGCCTGTCACACAGGACTCGGATGAATGCTTGTTTTCCGGTCCATTGCTTGTGTTGCGCGAAGCGGCAAAAAGTGGGAGCGCGCACTCAACCAGTTTGTCATCCTCTACGGAGACAAAATGCCCGCCTAATTTTAATGAATACGCCCAAAACCCACATTATACGCTTTCATCCTCGCCATCAGAGACGAGCGGCACCTCCGGTGCTTCCACCTGCCGCACAGCCTCGTCAACCGGAACAACTTCGCCAATCTGCCCGGATTCATCCGCACCACTGAGATCCTCAAAGAGACGCGCCTGCACCAGCACCCGTGACTGGAAGGAACCTACGCCGTCATTGTATGCGCCAACGGCCTGCCGCAAGCCACGGCCCATTTTATCCACATGGGAGGCATAGGTGCGCAGGCGGCTGTACAGTGTTCCCGCAGCTTTCGCTATTTCTTGGGCATTCTTCTGGATATCTTGCTGCCGCCAGGCAAGCGCAACGGTTCTCAGAAATGCTATAAGGAGTCCCGGGGTAGCAATCAGTACACGGTAGCGCTCCCACGTATCCTGCCAGATAGTGGGGTCGGTGTTGATGGCTGCATCAAGCATCGGGTCCGTGGGAACGTACATCATCACAAAATCGGGCGATCCCTCAATCCACTGCGCATAATCCCGATCAGCAAGCGCCTTGGCGTGCCCTACAAGAGCCGCGGCGTGCTCCTTGAATAATTTATTCTGCTCCTGCTCGTCGTCGCTGCGCATTGCCGCATTGTACCGGTCGAACGGTGTCTTGGCGTCGATCACCACCTTAGCCCCGCCGGGAATTTGCACCACCACATCCGGGCGCAGGCCTGCGCCGCCCCCGGTCAGATGGGCCTGCTCCAAATAATCCACATGCTTGGACATGCCAGCCGCGTCCAGCACATTGCGAAGATGTTGCTCACCCCATTCCCCGCGCAACTGGGGATTGTGCAGGATTTTCCGCAGCCCACTGGTTTCGGCGATCAATTTCTCGACGCCATCACTGACCTTGGCCGTGTCGGCGCTACGAGCCTCGTTGGATTTGTCAACGTGTTTCCGAAGCTCGTTCAGGCTCTCGCGGACCGGCTTGACAAGATTTTCGACCGCCGTCTCGCGCGCCTTAAGGTCCTTGTCGGCCAGCGCCTGATGCTGCTTGAACTGTTCGGCGGCCTGCTTGCGAAACTCCTCCGTACTCGACTTGAGCACCTCCGAGGCAAGCCCCTTGAAATGCGTGTCGAGTTCCTCGCGACGCGCTACGAAATCCTTCTCGCGCTGCTCTTGGGTGCTTTCGTATTTGGCGATCTCGACTTTGGCCTTCGTGAGTTCTTCTGCTCGCTCGCCCAACTGTGTTTCCAGCCGAACGACGCGGCCCCGCAGAAGGGCATAGAGCGCAACGCCGCCCACGATGAGACCGGCAATAATTCCTGCTACGAGTTCCATGCTCTGATCGGTAAGGTTTATGGGGATTATTATCGAAAGGTGGGGTGGGTGATGCTGTTTCCGGCAACAGCTTTTGCCTGTAGTATAGCGACAACGGTCCGATAAATTCGAAAAGGTCGTTCAAGTGCAGGATTGCGATGGAGCATTGCCAGCTCCCATAAACAACCCCTTGCTGGATAATGTAGCCCCCCCCCCCTCAGTTTCTATGAAAAATATATGAAGCAAAATTTTTTCACCCCTGCTCCACAGGTGCCTTGATCCCTGCGGCGAAGTTGTTCGGCGCTGACCCCATGCCTACTGTTGCCAAAACCCGCCGCACCGATGGGTTCCCGTCAGTCGAGAGCATCCGACTTGTCTATGTCTCCTCCACGCGATCCCACACTGCCGCCGTTGAGAGGTGGTTCGGATTCGTCGGACAGCGTTTCCGGGATTTTAAGGTGTAGGATTGCGATCTTGTTTCAATCCAACCAACCTAGAGCGACATTCCATGTCCAAACGCACCCGTAGAACCCACAGTCCCACCTTCAAGGCGAAGGTAGCCCTCGTTGCCTTACGGGGCGACAGCACGCTGGCAGCCCTCGCGGCCCGCTTCAAGTGCATCCGAACCAGTAAAGTCAAAAGGGAGCCGTCGATAACCTGAAGTGATTGTTCAGGCAAAATCGCACCGGCCAATCCGATGGAGATGAGGAGGCGCATGGCGTTCGCATCTCCTGAACGGCAAGGGGCGCTGGCTGGACAGCATGTATGTGGAACGCTTCTGGTGTAGCCTGAAAATAGGGGGATATCCACTGGTATGCGTACGAAGTGGTCGCCGAGGTGCGAGTGCGCATCGACGCCTATATCCGCTACTGCAACGAAAAAATTGCATCAGGGTCTTGACAATTGATGTCGGGCGGCGTATATTACGTATGAATGCGGTGTAAGCCACTGTTGTGACCCGGTGAAACGACCCGCGATAATTGTCCGAATTTATCGGACCGTTCCTAACCCTATACTTTTCTGAACAGCTATGGAAATTTCGAATGACATGGTGCTATACGTTGTTATAGGCGCTGTCCTTATCACGGCAATAATCGTCACAAGAGGCGAATTTATATGGGGCTTGCTCAGAGGTGTTCTGGGTCTTTTAACTTATATCTCGGGTGGATTCGCGATACTCGCCTTCGTGACAGCAGCTATATTTCTTGCAATTCCCGATCCTACTGTGCTGGAACTATGGATGGCTGGCCTTGGAACCTTGTTAACTGTGATTGCGAAATTTACACATAGTATAAGTAATGCCATAAATCCTCATGAATAGATAAGCAATTTATATCACAAAGATGGCTGCCGGAGACGGCATGACCCAGCGCAACCCTACAGATAAACGACCTGTCCGAATTTTCCAGATCATTTCTTCCTTCCCTTGAATTTCAAACCCCTGAACCCATGAAAAAGCCAAATCATCTTGAACGTTTCCCTTGCCTGATGCCGTGGGTAGGCGATGCCTATGCGGACAATCGCCACAAACGGCTTCTGATAGTCGGCGAAAGCCACTATATGCCAAAGGAATCGACTATCCAACTTGACCGTGAAGCATGGTACAATAAGAGTGAGAACGACCTTACGTGCAAAGAACGTAGTTGGATAAACACACAGGAATGTGTAAGGGAGAACGGTTGCGAAGAGTGCGATCCTCGGTTTCTATGGGGTAAAATGGCCGAACAAATAACGTACGTGAGCGAGAAAAAGGGCTTGACTTTGGGAGGGCAATGCGTTTTCGATCACGTTGCGTTCTGCAACTATTTTATGATTCCCGCGCCAAAGACAGGTGGCGGCATGACAAACTATGTTACGCAACAGGATCGCGTAATATCCGAGGAGGTGCTTCGCTGGGTTATCAGCGAGCATGCACCCGAACTTGTCCTCTTTATATCCAAGCTTGCCTTTTGGAATGGCGGCCAGGGCGTGGTTGACGAATTCGGTGTTCCGTACGAGGATGCGCCGCATCCGAATACTACGTGGTGGAACAGGACCGCAAAAGCATACGGAGGAAAAAAGGGGTGCGAACTGTTCGCCGACTTCCTGATGGAACATTGGGTTACTCCATGACTTTTCAGGTTGGGATAATCTCGTTGCCGGGCAATATCCCCAGACCGCCTCTTCCCTAAGCCCAGCAGCCGCAGCCTTAATTTTTTAACCTTCAAATTCTCGCACCTAAGTTATTTAAGGTGGTGAATGGATGTGAAAAAACTCGTTATAAAAGGCCTTTGGTGGGGAAATTATACGCTAAAATGACCAAAAATACGGGATAGACGCCCCCCTGTCCCATAAATCAACCAAATCTCTGAAAGCAAGTCGGCCGAAAAACAGCGGCCCGTACGAATAAGGTCCTGCGACCGCACGAATAAATGCCCTGCGCCCGCGCCAAACGAGTCACGTCCTGGGCAACAGGGTGCATTTTCATGGAGGATCGGCGAAAATATCTGGGCCAATGAACCGCTGTATTCAGTACATTCCTTGCCGTGGGGCGGTGTGCGGGCAGGCTGTGTTCGGTGTACTTTCAAGAGAGGAATGGCATGGAAACAACTTCCAGACTGATATGCGGTTCGGCGCGGTCGATGGGGCAGGTCACGGATGCGTCGGTTGACTTGATCGTTACCTCGCCGCCGTATCCGATGGTGGCCATGTGGGACGATATATTCATTGCGCAGGACGGGCGTATCGGCGACCGGCTGGCGCAAGAGGAGGGGCGCGCCGCCTTCGACCTCATGCACCAATTGCTCGACACGGTCTGGGGGGAATGCAGTCGGGTCTTGAAGCCGGGCGGCCTGGCCTGCATCAATATCGGCGATGCGACCCGGACCTTGAACGGCGATTTTCAACTGTATTCCAATCATTCCCGAATCCTGAGTTGCTTCCTGGAGCGCGGATTCGCCGCATTGCCCGATATACTCTGGCGCAAGCAGACCAACGCACCCAACAAGTTCATGGGGTCCGGGATGTTGCCTGTAGGGGCGTACGTGACCTACGAACACGAATACATCCTGGTCCTGCGAAAAGGCAAGCGGAGAAGATTCGATACGGCTGCCGAGAAAGCCCGCCGCCGGGCAAGCGCTTTCTTTTGGGAGGAGCGCAACGTCTGGTTCTCCGATGTATGGTTCGACGTCAAGGGAACCGCCCAACGCCTGACCGACAAGGCGACCCGGCAGCGTAGCGGGGCATTCCCGTTCGAGCTGGCCTATCGACTCATTTGCATGTTTTCCATCAAGGGAGATGTGGTGCTGGACCCGTTTGCAGGGACCGCAACGACATTGGCGGCGGCGCTGGCGTCGAGGCGCAATTCCATTGGCGTCGAGATCGACGACACATTAATACCTGTCGGGCAGGCTTTTCTGGAGTCCGCGCCGCGTATCGCCGCCGAATACAATCGGCGTCGGTTGGCGCAGCACGAAGACTGGGTTCGCCTGCGCACGGCAGAGCACGGCCCGCCAAAATACGTGCATCGCCATTACGGATTTCCAGTCATGACCGCGCAGGAGCAGGACCTGTTATTCGATGACATATCGGACGTAGACATTGTGTCTGCAACCGACGGCCTGACCGTCCAGGCGCAGTACGCCGCCGAGGTCCGGTCCGCTACGCCGCCCGCCGACATTCGGTTCGACCCGCCTCGGGCGGTGCGTACGCTGCCGGTAAAGCAGAGTGCGCAGGTGCGGTTACCGCTGTAGATGGCTAAAAATCGAAAGACACAGCAAGTCCACTCTTTTTCTTTTCATAAAATATCACTTCGCCCTGTATCTCTTCGGGCAGCATGTCCTTGACCGCATATGTTGACGGTTTGATGGAAACCGCTGTCTCGCCGATGAAGCCATCGATTCCCTGCGATTCCTCTGAGGGCGTTGCCAGCCGGTAATTGGTTTCCTTGTGTTGGGCAACCCTTGCCAGGATTGCTTCCTGAAAGCACAGGCCGACAAAGGTCTTTACGAGCACAAGGTCTTCAACCCACTCACGCACCATGCTTTTGTCGATTTGCTGTATAGCGGTGCGCAATTTTTCCACCATCGGATAGATTCGATCTGTTGCATCGTCCAGGGCTTCGGGTTTTTGGCTTCTGTACCAAGCATCCCATTCCTCATATCTTTTGCCCCCGAACTCCTGAAACAACTCGGTCATCTGGCCGACAACCCGGGGGCGCGTACCTTGAGCATTCTGGTTGGCGAGGTTGATAATCTGAGATGTATACTTGGGGAAATCAGGCTGTTTCTGCGACACAGCCTCGGCGAGTTCCGCGTTCTTGATTTTGAATGTGGGCATGGGAAGTTTTCTCTGGGTTGGTTGGATTGGGACAAGATCGCAATTCTACATCTTAAAACCCGGAAACGCTGCCCGACGAAGCCGAACCACCCCTAAAGCCCACCGCCGGGCAATGCCTAATGCCTCCAGACCATTCCATCCCCAACCCCATTCCCCGAGCCAACCAGAGTCGCCTTAATTATTTAACCTTCAAAATTTCGCGCCTAAATTATTTAGGCTGGTGAATGGAAAGAAAGATTTGCCCTTAGGGGCTGGGCTGGGGCGCGATATAGCGTGGGCGTACAGCGGTACGGATCGTCATCGCGGCGTGTCTGGTCTTGGCCACAGCATGTTCGCCAACGTGTCAACGACTGTGCGCACGTTTTCCATCTCTTGTTGCTGGATGGATGCCTTCTCTACGTGTTCCTCCAATCGGGCCAAGGCTACCTCAATGTGCGCCTCGTTTGCGGTTTCGGTGAATATCTTCAGGAAACTCCGCCAATGGCGGGCTTCAATACCGGACAGGAGCCGGTTTCCTGCCCGATTTGTGAAGTCGTCCATGATCCCTGTCCGGGCGATTCGCCCGAAGTTCCGCCCTGCGTCTTCCTCGGCCTTGTCGGAAATTTCGTCCGTCTTTGTTCGGCGTTCCTGAGCCGAAGGGTAGCGGCGGAAAAGTACTCTGGCAGCAGTTCGGCGGCGAAACAGCGTCGGCCCAGATCGGCTGAGGCAACAGCGGCTGTGCACAGTCCGCCGAAAGGTTCCCACACGATGTCTCCCGGGCCGGAAGATGCTTCAATGATCCGACGAATCAGACGTACGGGTTTTTGGTTGGCATGGATGAAGCCTCCTGACCCATTGGCGTGGCGAACCCTCTCCTTGCCACGCACGGCTCCTTCGTTCCATACGTTTGTGACGCCGAGTTCGAGGTGAAACTTGGACCGCATGTGCGCCCACTCGCGCGCGGTGAGCGGGGTCTTGCCATCCAGGGAAAAATAGGGACGCCCTTCCAAGTGGCCGTGCGCGTTGGCATAGTCCGCGAGACGCTGAAAGGCTTCCGGCGGAGGAAAGTACCACAAATGGTCCTGCGTGAGATATTTTCGAGTTGCGGCGTTTCGGACATCGCAGGCCTCGTTGGCCCGGTTGAGCGGAAGGCCGGCCCGCATCCATTCCCAACGTAACCACTTTTTCATCTCGACCTCGCGGCCGGAAATCAGAAACCTGGGTGGTCGCACGTACTGGATACATACCTCCGTGGTCACCGGAAATCGCCGCAGCGTCTTTGAATTCGTGTTGCCCGATACGTGTGCTATGCCCTTGTCCCAGACGTTGCAGCCAACATATTCCCAGCCAAATTCGACGAGCAGCGGGTGGACCGTTGCCCACCCGATCTCGGTGTTCCAGAACCAGAGTGTAGTTTCGCCTGTCGCAGATTTCGACCACGCCTGTACATGGGGACGATACCAATCGATCAGTCCGTCAGCCGTGGGAGTATCGCCAGGAAAGCCGGACACTCCGTATGCTCCATCGGACACGATGACGACCGGGGCGGGCCATTGGTCGTACATCTCCAGCACATCTCCGAGGAACATCCCCACTCCGCGGCGCTGCACGGTTTGGAAGGTTTGCGATGTCGGTCGGGATGTGCGGGCGCTCGATGGTGCGCTTACTCCATTCTTTTTAGCGCGGAAATTCTTCCCGGGAGCGCGAACCGTTTCCGTCGATCTCCGTGGACCTGTTCCTCTCGTTTTCTTTTCAGGGCTTGTTTGCACTTCTCGTTGAGTCGGAAGAATCATCATCCACGCTCTGCATTGTAATGCCTGACAGGCTGGAAACCAAGCGCACCGGCGTCGCTTGCGCCGTGCTTTACCAAGCAACTGGTTCTTCTTGCTGGACAGTGTGAGTATTCAGGATGTTCCCTTCGAATGCACTCTTTGCGAAGGGCGGCTTGATCGCCACCGGATCGCTGACGCTCCCGATGCATAGCCGCCATGTCCTGACGAATCCAGAGTCCACGCCAAACGAACTCTCTTCTTGCTTTCCATCTGTAAATTACATATATTGCACATATATTCCCTGTTTCTGTCCGCGCCGCCGTCCGCCTCCACACCCCTTTTGCTCGATTCATACGCCATCCGCCGCTATCCCACCACCCGCCTCGCTTGCTGCCTCCCACCCCCCCATGCCCACCCCCAAACGCCCGCGCCGCGCTTCGTCCACAAGCCTGTCCCCGAAGTCGCCCCCAAACCCGCTTCCCGACCGCCCCGCCGAGGGCTATCCGGCGTTTATCGAACTGCCCGTTCGGCAGGGGCGGGGCGCCCGCATCAACCCCCCAAATCGCTTCGAGCCCCTGCGTATCGAAGAGGACCCCGCCGCGCTGGACGAAGAGGACTTGCGCCAAACGCCCACAACCTATTATGTGGACGCCACGAAAACCCTGCTGGCCCGCAACGACAGCCCGGACATCGGCTTTGCCTACAGCCTGAATCCGTACCGGGGTTGCGAGCACGGGTGCGTGTATTGTTACGCCCGCCCGTCCCACGAATACCTCGGCTTTTCGGCGGGCCTTGATTTCGAAACCCGCATCCTTGTGAAGGAACGGGCGCCCGAATTGCTGGCGGAGACCTTCCAGAAGAAATCCTGGACGCCGCAAGTCGTGGCCTTGTCCGGCAATACGGACCCGTACCAGCCGCTCGAACGCCGCCTCGCCCTGACCCGCGGCTGCCTCGAAGTGTTTCTACGGCACCGCAACCCGGTGGGAATCATCACCAAGAATTACCTGGTGACCCGGGACATCGACCTGCTGGAACAGATGGCGCGCTACAATCTGGTCCATGTCGTGCTGTCCATCACGACCTTGCGCGACGACCTCGTGACCACCATGGAGCCGCGCACCTCCCGCCCTGCCCGCCGGTTCAAAGCGATCGAACTGCTTGCGGCGCGGGGCATCCCGGTTTCCGTGAACGTGGCGCCCATCGTACCCGGCTTGACGGACGAGGAAATGCCGGCCATTCTGAAGGAGGCGGCGAGCCGGGGCGCGTCGGGGGCCGGCTACACGATTCTTCGGCTGCCCGGCGCCGTGCAGGACATTTTTATCGACTGGGCGCGGCGCGAATTTCCAGATCGAGCAAACAAGATCATCCGGCGGCTGGCCTCGCTGCGGGGCGGCGATCTTACGGATAATCGCTTCGGGAAGCGAATGCATGGCGAGGGGGACTGGGCGGACCTGATCGCCCGTCTGTTCCGCATGGAGCGCAAACGGTGGGGCCTGAATGCGCCACGTCGCGCCCTCTCCACCCGGCATTTCCGGCGTCTGGCGCGTGGACAGCAGAGCCTGTTCGATGGGGAGTAAGCGTTCGATAAGCCCCTAAAGCAGGGGGGGGGGGAATAATCAAGCAATAAAGATGAATTTTTAATGAAGTTCCCGTTGAATTTTGCATGAACCATTTAATTTTTGTTAAATAATCCTTGCCAAGGCGGCATAGGCCCCTCTTGAAATGGAGGGGTATGTACTGTTATGGAAGGCCATGTGTCCCGGGACCAGAAGCATGCCCGGGATGCTTGCGCAACGCTCCAAAAGAGAAACTTCCCCGCCATTTTTGCAAAATCTGCCCGGTTTCCCGGTTCAACGCATGAACGCAATGTCAAGCCCTCTTTCCGTTATCCGCGTAACGCTGGCCCTTCTGGCCGTCCTCGCATTGATCGCTGTTCCTGCTGCAACAGCCCAAACGACCGGCAAAATAGCCGGAACCGTGACCGACGCTTCCAACGGCCAGGGGCTTCCCGGCGTAAACGTTGTCATTGTTGGCACCACCACGGGCGCCGTAACCGATGCGGACGGCGACTACTTCATCATCAATGTGTCCCCTGGCGCCTATGACGTTCAGGCGAGCAGCATCGGGTTCGTAACGACCACGGTGCAACACGTGGAAGTGTTTGTGGACCAGACCACTACCATTGATTTCGATCTGGGCGAGGAGGTGCTGGAGGGCGAGGAAGTGCTCGTCTTTGCCGAGCGCCCGCTTGTCGAGCGGGACGTCACGGGCAGCGTGCATCGTCTGAACGCCGAGGCCCTGGCCCGTACGCCCATCCAGAACATAGACGATATTCTTGCCCAGCAGGCGGGAATCTACAACACCGGATACACGGCGTACCTTCGAGGGGGCGTCCAAAGCGAGGTCAATTACCAGGTGGACGGCACCTCGCTGAACAGTGGTTTGATTTCGGACAACTGGCAGCGGCTTAATACGACCTCGATTCAGGAAGTGTCCGTGTTGACGGGCGGGTATAACGCGGAATACGGGAACGCCATGTCGGGCGTCGTAAATGTGGTGACCCACGAGCCGAGCGCATTTTCCCGGCACTACGGCGGCGCGCTCAATTATCGAATGCGCCCGGCGGGCAAGTACCACTGGGGAAGCAATATGTATAGCGAGGACCTCTGGAAATACACCAATTTCGATCTTGGGTACTGGCAGACGCAGCTGGAGACAGAGGCCAACCGGAATTCGTACGCCGAATATTTCCGCCGATTTTACGGATGGGACGGTGCGCGCGTGCCCACGGCGAACGAATTGCTGGACACCTATCAGGAGCAGATCACGCCGTCGGACGTGCTTGCGAACTACGCGGAACGCATGCAGCACGAAGCGGAGGGTTCCGTATGGGGGTCGCCCATGGATCACTTGACGTTCCTCGTTTCGGGCCGGTACAAGCGGGGCGTGAACATATTCCCGCAGGCCAACGAATATAACCCGGAGTACAACATCCAGGCGAAGCTGGGCTATCATTTCAGCCCAGGGAAGAAGCTGACGCTCAATGTGACGAACGGGTGGTATCACAGCAGCACGCTTACCGAAAGCAACTGGAACAACACCACGACGTCGCAGGAAGCTCGTTGGCAGCCCAATGCGGACGTACGAGATCCCTACGTCGGATCGGCGTATGCCCCGTGGGGCGGATATTGGCTTAAAGGACCCGAGGAAAAAAACTTCAGTGTCGGGACGCTGAAATGGGATCATACCCTGAATTCCCGCACCTTCTACACGGTTGCGCTTTCCTACCTGCGAGACTACACCACGTCGCTGCAGGAATACGACAAACTGAATACGAACACGGAAACCGTGCGCTGGGGGGATAGCTGGTTCGATCTGGCGGGTAATTTCCGTCTGGAGGCGCGCCAGATCCAGGTAAACAACTACAGCGACAGTCGAGCCTGGACGGGCAAGGCGGACATTACGAGCCAGTTGCACAAGTCGCACCAGGTCAAGGCGGGCGTCGAAGTGAAGCTCTACGACGTCGATTATCAGCATTACTACATGGAGTTTCCAGCGGGGGACGTCTGGCATCTCGACAACGTGTTCGACGGCAACCCTGCGGAAGCCGCCCTCTACGTGCAGGACAAGATGGAATACGAGGGCATTGTGCTGAACGTGGGCATTCGTTTCGACGCCTTTAATGCGCGGACCATGTATTCGCCGAATATTTACGACCCGCTGCTCTTCCAGACGCATAACGGCGGAGACGGCACGCATCCGAACAACATCGCGCCGATCTGGCAGGCCCACCGGCCCGGCAAGGACTGGTTTGCCTTCAGGCAGGATTTCCGCGACGCTTTTCCAGACAACTGGCAGGATATGCAAACGGTGTCCAGCGAATGGAAGGCGGCGATTTCGCCCCGGCTTGGACTGTCGTTCCCCATTACGGAAAACTCCAAATTGCGCTTCAGTTACGGGCACTTTAACCAGCGTCCTTCCTGGGTTTCGCTCATGGGCTTTCCTACCAGTTGGTACGACGCCGCGCCGTACGCCACGGTGCGCATGGACCAGTGGCAGGGATGGTATGGCCATCCAGGCCTGAGCTACGACCGCACGATTCAGTACGAAATCGGCTTTACGCAAAACTTCTTCGATTTCGCCCGCCTTGATCTGGCCGCGTATTACAAGGACGCCAGCCGCCTGACGCGCTTTGCGTACAACGGCACGTACAACCGCAACGGCGGCGGGTTTGCATCCACAGGCTGGGGGGCAGGCAACAGCGCCGGAAGCACTTGGTCGAAAACCCGCAATATCGCCAACGACGGGCACGACAATATCTTCTATACGAACAATGGCTTCAAGGACATTCGGGGCATTGAAATCGTGGCGGAGAAGCTGTTCACGGGCCGCTGGTCGGCGCGCGGCGCGTTCGATTTCTCCACGACGACCGGGGGATCTGCTGGCTATTCGCAGTATCGCGAAGACGGCTCGACGGTGAATCAACCGCATTCCTACGAGGAGACCAAGGGTACGTGGCTGTCCAGTTATACCGTGAAGGGCAACGTGAGCTACGTGACGCCGCAGAGCCTGGCGCGGGGCGCGCTGGGGGACATTACTGTGGGCATGTACCACGAATACTTTGCGGGACCCCAGTACACGTATTATCCGACGGACTACCAGGGCGTTCAGACGCCGAACAACAAACGCTGGTCTCCGCATCACCGCACGGACCTGACCTTCAACAAGCAGGTTTCCGTGGGGAATTTCCGTCCGTTGATTGGCGTGGAGGTGTTCAACCTCTTCAACTACAAGGACAAGATCCTGCTGAATGGCGACAATCTGGAGCGCTGGGAAGAGAGCGGAGAACTGCCCAAAATCACGAAGTCGGGCGAGGACAATCTCTGGTTCTTCTACAACGCCGTCAGCAATCCGCGCCGCATGATCTATTTCACGGTCGGCCTGAAGTTTTAATCCGTGGCGCATGGCGGGGCGGCAGCGCCGCGCCATGCGCTTGCTCGCATACCAGTCTGGAACCTGCAAACCAAGTTATCCCCCGCTATGAATGCATTACACACCGTACTGCGCCTTTTGGTCGCCGCCGCAATGGTTTGCAGCCTGTTGCCTGGAATATTAGCTGCTCCGGCCTCCGCGCAGGCCGTCTTCGATTTCAAGGACCTGACGCGCGCCAGGCTCTGGGCTCGCCTGTGGAATTCAGGCGGCGTGGGGCAGCCGACGCTGGGCGGCCAGGAGTACTACAAGTACGATTATCCGGGCCATGCGCTGGGCAGCAACGTGAACGATCATGGCGGCTGGCTCCTGTGGTCCGGGTATATGACGTGGGCGGACATCGACGGCATTGGCTATCCGTTCCGCGTCCTTCTGGCGTACGACCACAACCCGACGTTCATCTCTCCGGTCGAAGGCACCAAACTCATTGCGAATTACAACATGGCGGACCCGTCGCTGAAGGCGGAAGAAATGGTTACCGGCGCGCATCGCATCAACGAGTACGACGTCCGGGTTGATTTTCGCGCCCTCGCCTGGAGTTATCCAGACTACGACGACTTCATCATCCAGGAGTACACGTTTACGAACGAGGGCAGTAGCGCCATTACGAACTTCCGGTTCGCTCCGACGGGCGCCATGAATATCGCGCTGCCTATTCGCGGCAGGTCCGACGATGACGTGTACGAATGGGATATCGCACACGAGGCGTTCTATTTCCGGGATGGCGTGGAGCGGGACGGCGACACGGCCAATCCGGCGCCGCCCCGGCCATTCGGGCTCACGAGGAGCGACCTCGGCGAGCCGGCCGACCTCGACGCGCCCAGCGCCATAAACCACGAGTTCCTGGCGCCGCAGTACTTCACGTACTACTGGCTGGACAAGCCGGTCAAGTCCGACCCGTCCGAGCGCGATCACATGAATATCGTGGACAAGTCCAACCTGAACCAGCATTCGAACCGCATTCAGGACGATCCGCTGAACGACAACCCGGAGGTGGACTTCGACACGGATAATTACATCTATCAGTCGCTGACGTACGATCAGCCGTTGCCGCCCGAAACGGAGGACGGCCAGTCCCTCGCCGCCGAGGCGGCCCGCCTTGGGCTTACGACGCGTCCCCGGGGACGGTACGAATACCATATAGACTATATCTATGAGACGGGTCCGTACGAAATGGCGCCGGGCCAGTCGCTGAAATTCGTGCTGGTCGTGGCGGCGGGCATGATGGATATGAAATACGTTGCAGAGGGCGGGCTCGAAAACGAAGCGCGTTTGCCCGAGGGGGGCGTCAGGCTGTGGAAGCATGTGGACGCGGCGCAGGAGTTGTACGACCGCGGGTACGAAGCGCCGGATCCTCCCCCCACGCCGACGAACGGCAACAATTCGCTGACGCTGACGGCTATTCCGCTGGGCATCAAGGTGCAGTGGCCCGCCATTCCCGACTCGTACCGGGACCCGGACTACAACGTCAACGATGTGGCGGGCTACCGGGTGTACCGCTCGACGCACCGCAACATCGGTCCCTGGACGATGATCGCGGATATCCCCGTCAATGCGGCGGAAATGGAGGGCGGGATGGTCACCTACAACGATTCCGGGCTGGAGTTGGGCGTGGGCGTGTATTACACCGTGACCAGCTACGACACGGGACACAATACCCCCTGGCCGGGCGATCCGAGCATAACCAGCTTGCCTTCGCTGGAGAGCGGGCAGGTCAATGTCAATGTGGATCCCGTGTATCCCCAGGCCAAGCCCAGCGATAATCTCGACGATATTCGGGTATATCCGAATCCTTTCTTCCAGCACAGCCAGCTTCTCGGGGAGGGAGAGCGCTACCGCATCGAGTTCGTGAACATTCCGGCGCAATGCACCATTCGCATCTATACGCTTGCCGGGGAACTGGTTCGCGTCATCGACCACACGGACGGCAGCGGCGACGAGGCTTGGGGGTCGCGGGCAACCGCAGATTATCAGGTCAACGAGTATTTGCAGCGCGTGGCGCCGGGCATATACCTGTTCCATGTGGAGTCGCATGTTCCAGGGCACGAGGGCGAAAGCAAGGTCGGCAAGTTCGTCATTGTCAAGTAACCGCAGCGCGTTTCTGCAACACCCCTTTTACCAGAGGATGATATCATGAAATCGATTCCTGTATGGAAAGCCTTTCCCTTGTTGCTCATGGCGCTGCTCATGTTTGGCGTGTCGCCGGCGCAAGCCCAGAACGTGCGTACGGCGGCAGGCATTGATCCGCCTGAATTTCAGCGGACGGCGCAGACGGGCTTCCAGTTTTTGCATCTTCCCACGACGGCTCGGAACGCCGCCATGGCTGGCATACATGTAGCGAGCGGCGACGTTACGGCGGCATTCAATAACCCTGCGAACCTGACGGCTATCGACAACCTTGATTTTGCGGTCACCCATATCAGTTACGTCGCGGATATTCAGTACAACACAGGGGCCCTTGCGAAGAATTTTGGCGCGTGGGGCGTGTTGGGCGTGCGCGTGGCTTCTCTGGACGCCGGGGAGATGGTGCGTACAGAAAACGTGCTGGACGAAGTGGCGAATACGACCAGCCGGAGCGCCGATCTGGGCACGTTTACTGCGGGCAACCTGCTGGTGGGCGTTACCTACGCCCGCGCCATCACGGACCGGCTTTCCGTGGGGGGGAACGTCAGTTACATCCAGGAGCGCCTGGCGGATACCGAGGTGAACAACCTCAGCATTGACTTTGGGGTGTATTTCGAAACGGGGTTCCGCAGTCTGCGCCTTGCGCTGGTGGCGAAGAATATCGGCCCCGACGCCGAGTACGTAGGTTTTACCGAGGTTTTCGGGATTCCTCAGAGCGTGCGCATGCCGATCGACTTCCGTTTCGGGGTCGCGTACGATTTTCTGGGCAGCGAGGCGACGCCGGGGCAATCCAGGCTCAGCGGATATCTCGAAGGAGTCCATCCGAACGACGGACCCGAGCGGGTGCACGCGGCGCTTGAATACGAAGTGCTTGGCATGTTTGCTGCGCGCGGCGGATACCGTATGAATTACGATGAGCAGGGGCTTACTGCGGGCGCGGGCCTCAATTTCTCGACGATCGGCTTCAATGGCCGCGTCGATTATGCGTACGTGGACTACGGCAGGCTCTCGTTCACGCATATTCTGACGCTGGGCATTGGCATCTGACCCTGTTCCGGCGCTATGGGGTTTTGTGCCCCGCCATTGGCGGCGTCGGTATTTCCGGGCGATGCGGCGCTTGAGCGACTGCACGAAAGCACATGGGAGCCGTAACAATCGTAGGGAGTTATGTGGTCGCCCTTGTGGTAGATACGGACCGGCTTCCGGTCCCTGAAGAGACGGTCATTGGTTGGAACTACCATGAGACGCATGGCGGGAAAGGGTCCAATATGGCGGTCGCAGCGGCCCGGCTGGGCGCGGATGCGCGTTTCCTCGGGAAAATAGGGCGGGATCGGTACGGAGAGGCTTTTCTGGAATTGTTGCGGGAAGAGGGCGTTCGCGAAGACCATGTGTTGTACGCCGAGACAACGCCTACGGCCACGGGATTCATCATATCCTGTACCGACGGGCGCAATATCATCGTCACGGATCGGGGCGCCAACGGGGATTTTTCCCCCGAGGACATAGCCCTGCACAGCGACGCGATCACGCAAGCCGACGTGATTGTTTCTCCCCTTGAAATACGGTTGGATACGGCGTTGGCTGCTGCGCGCGTGGCGCATGCCCACGGCGTATCCGCCATTCTGAACCCCGCCCCCGCCGAAGATTTGCGCAGCCACGACGTGCAATGCGTTTTTGCGCTTACTCCCAACGAAGGAGAAGCGCGTGTTTGTCTGGGCTTGCCGCCCGACGACCCGACCCCGGACGAGGACATTGCGGTTCGCCTGTATGAACTCGGCGTGGAACATGTGCTCCTTACGCGCGGCGAAAAGGGCGTGTTGTGGGTTTCGTCCGAAGGCGTGCGCACGGTTCCGGCCTTGCGCGTCAACGTGCTGGACACCGTGGGCGCCGGAGACGCCTTCAATGCGGGGCTTGCGGTCGGGCTGAGCGAGAAGCGCACGATGACCGAGGCGATCGCGCTGGGCGTAACGACCGCGTCGCTTTCGACCGAGCTCCGCGAAACGATTCTGTCCTATCCGCACCGCGACAAGGTGTCCCGTCGATGTGCGGACGTGTTCTCCTCCATTGCCTGAACACGCCGCCTCACATTCGCTTCTGGCATGGATCTCGCCTCAGGATTTCTGCTTGTTCTGGTCGCTGGCGTACTGCAAGGTACGTTCGTGCTTCCCATGACCCTGACGCGAGGCTGGGCATGGGAGCATACCTGGGCCGCCTTCTCGTTCTTCGGGATGTTGTTGTTCAACGGTGCGCTGGCGCTGGTCACGTTGGGCGACCTTCCCGCGATATACGCCGCCGTTCCGGCGCGCGACCTGATGACGCTGGGCGTATTCGGCGCGGGGTGGGGCGTTGGGGCGGTACTCTTCGGCGTGGGCATGGATCGGTTGGGCATGGCGCTTGGCTACCCGATCATCATGGGGCTTATCGCCAGCATGGGGGCGCTTGTTCCGTTGCTTGTTTTTTATCCGGGGGACGTGTTGCAACTGCAGGGCCTGATTCTTGTGTCGGGGACCGCGTTGGTGATGGTTGGCATCGTGCTGTCCGCGAAGGCCGGGTCGCAGAGGACCTCCGAAAACGCAACGGGAGCATTGCCGGATCGCCGTGCTTTCCGGGGAGCGATCATGATCGCCATAGCAGCCGGTCTTTTGTCCTGCTTGCCGAATGTGGGCATTTCTTTCGGCGCGCGCATGGAGGCCGCGGCCGTTGCCGCTGGCGTATCGCCTGTGTTTGCAGGCAATGCGGTCTGGGGCCTTTTTTTCGCCCTCGGATTTCTGGTGAACGCGGCCTGGTGTCTGTTTCTGATGGTCCGCAAGGGTTCCCTCGGTGCGTTTGCGGGCCCCGAAGCCGGGCGGAATATGTTGCTCGGCGCCGCCATGGGCGCCATGTGGATCGGCAGTTTTTACACCTACGGCATGGGAGCTGCGCACCTTGGGGCATGGGGCGCGATTCTCGGCTGGCCCATTTTCATTGCCCTGTCCATCGTCGTGGGCAACCTGTGGGGGCTCTGGCGAGGGGAATGGAAAGAAGCCTCGGCCCGCCCCCGCGCCCTGCTCAACCGTAGCCTGCTGGTGATGACCATTGCGGTGGTGGTCATAGCCATCAGCAAGTTTTATAGCCTCTGACCCCATTTTCCCGAACTCATGATGCGTCATACAGCAAGGTTTTTCCTGCCCGCGGCCGCGTTCTGTTGTCTGGCGGCGGGTGTGTTCACGGCGGCGCACCAGGATACTGTCGCCGAACAAGGCATTTCCCTGCCCCCCAAAGGCATGGTGGAGATTCCCGAGGGCGTTTTCCGCATGCAGGTCGAATACCGGTGGCGCGAGGGATTGACCAACGATACGCTCGTCGTGGATGCGCATGGACGCCGGTATCGCGCGACGAGCGCCCTGCATGTACCGGCATACTATATCGACCGGACGGAAGTCACGAACCGCGACTACAAGGCCTTTATGGACGCCACGGGCTATGAACCTGTCTGGCCCGAAAATTTTCTGAAGCACTGGACGGATGGGTCCTATCCTTCCGGTCTGGCCGACCATCCGGTTGTGTGGGTGTCTCTGGAGGATGCGCGGGCCTATGCCGAATGGGCGGGCAAACGATTGCCGACGGAGGCGGAGTGGCAGAAAGCGGCCCAGGGAACGGACGGACGGACATGGCCCTGGGGGGGATTGTTCGATGCGCAAAAGGCCAATACCGATTCGGAGGGAACGCTTCCGGTCGGCAGTTTTCCAGAGGGCGCAAGCCCCTACGGCGTGCTGGATATGGCCGGAAACGTATGGGAATGGACCGATTCCTGGCAGACGGACGGGTACCACGAATATTCGTGGCTGCGCGGGGGGAGTTACTTCCATGCGAAGGGTAGCCTCTGGTACATGCAGGGAGGCCCCGTAGCGGTGTACCAGCGCACGAAATTCTGGCACATGACGCCCGCACTCAACCGGACGCCCACCATCGGTTTTCGGTGCGCCATGGATGTCTCCTGACCCGCCGCCATGCGCTCATCTTCTCCTGTCCATCCTGTCTTGCGCCCGCCTCTCATGCATACCGGAATACGTCCACAGCGCTTCTTCGTTCTGGCAGCCGCCCTGCTGTTTCTATCCATGAGCGTTCCTCTGGCAACGCTTGCGGACGCCGAAATACGCTATATTCCCGACCGCGAAAATCCGCGGCATGTGGTCCTGGAGAACGACCATGTGCGGTATGTGCTTTCGCTGGATCGCGGCGTGCGCCTGGCCGAGCTGGTCGATAAAAGGAGCGGTGCAGACCTGCTTGCGGGCAATGACCCGCTGCCGTTCGTATCGGTGCGCCAGCCCTGGCCCTTAAATGACGTGGGGTATGATATATTGACCCTCGAGGAAGTGCAGATGGAAGGGCGCGTCGGCGTCGTATCCCGCCATCGCTCGAGTTATGTGGAGAATATGTTTATCGTGACGCAGCGGTTCACGTTGGGCGATGGGGTCGAACTGCACTGGACGGCGGACGTCAAGAATAATTCCACGGCCGGCGTGGATTACCGGGAGGCGCAGTCCGTCCAGGGCCAGATTCGTTTCCCGTTGATGCAGGATATTGCGATAGGTCCGGAGGCGGGAAGGCATTATCTGATCCCGACGCAGGACCGATTCTTCTGCATCGATAGCCCGGACGATTTCGTGTTCTACTTTACCCGCGGGACCGATCCGAAAATGCCCATCGACGTGTACAGCGACGAGACGAATTCCGGGGTGTATTTTCACATGCTCAACTCGGCGCTCGAATGGGATTTCGAGAACAAGGACGAATACGTCCACCATACGTTTTTGCTGGATCAGGACCCTCAGCATGAGGCGCGGGTGATGGATGCGCGCATTGCGCCGCACGAAGGCGATTGGCATGAAGCCTTTCGGGTGTTCAGAAAACACATTCGCGATAATTTTGATTTTACCTATTACCAGCGGCCTGTGCAGGAGCGATACCGGCAGCGTTTCGTGTCTCACTTCACGTTTCTATACGGAAGGGACATCTATGATTTCGAAGAGAACCGCTTCCGAATCGACGAATTTCTGGACGAGGGGGAGGCGAATTTCGGAGGCTACGATTACATGCTTCTCTGGCACGATTATCCCCGGATGGGCATCGACGACCGGGATCAGTTTGCGATGTACGAAGACCTTCCGGGGGGTCTGGAGGGGTTGCGCGAAATGGTGGAGCGCGCACACCTGCGGGACGTACAGGTGTTCATTCCCTACAAGCCGTGGGATATCATGCGCAAGGGCCAGAATCATTTTACGGAGGAGGCGCGCATTGCCGAGGCCATTGGCGCGGACGGGGTGTTTCTTGACACGATGCGGGAATCCGACACGGCTTTTCGGGAAGCGCTCGACGCCGTAAACCCGGAGAATGTTTTCGTGAGCGAAGGGCGCCCGGTTCTGGCGGCCGCCGAACTCGTGACGGGCAGCTGGAATCAGCAGGGCGCCGCCACGAACAAGATGCCCAATGTGGACCTGTTTCGCTTCGTTCTACCCGAGCACAACGTACATAACATAAACCGCAGCGCCCGGGACCGCCGCGAGCTGATTCTCAATGCCTTGTTCAATGGCACGGGATTCATCGTATGGGAGGATATTTTCGGGGAGATGAATCGGTATCCATGGGATGAGCGGATCATGATCCACCGCTATAGCCGGATCATCCGCGAGCACAGGGATGGGTACCTGACGGACGTCCCGGAACCGCTCGTACCCGCGTTACACCCCGACCTTTTTGTGAATGCGTTCGTGTCTCAGGACAAGGCGGTGTATCCCGCCTACGCACTCAAGCGTTCCGGCGTCGACCTCGCTGACCGCATGGATCCTCGCCGGGTCCTTGGACCCTTCATGGAAGTGGACCACCCGGAAGATTGGCGGTACGTGGACGTGTGGAATCATCAGCCCATTCTTTCCCGCCGCGTGGCGGACAAGACGCAGTTGATTATGCCGGAAGAGCTTGCGGACGACATGGCGGTCATTGTTGGCATGCCTGCCAACCTGCATGTTTCCGTGCAGGACGATTCCCTGCACGTGGAGGTTCGTCATGCGTTGGCCGAGAGCGTCGTGCATATCAACACGGTGGACAACCTGACGATGATGGAAGAGCATCGCGTTGAACTGTCCGGTTCCGGCGGTTCCATCCGGCTAAGCGACTTGAATCTGGATTTTCCGTACAAAGCGCTTGTCAAGCTGATGCAGGATGGCGTAGCGAAGGACATCGTCGTCGTAGACGTGGGCTGGAAGCAGTTCGACGTCGATTCCTATTGAGGGGCCACAGACCATCTATCCTCGGAAAAGGCGTACGAAAGCGTGTATCTGCCAGGCAATCATAAACGCGGCCAATGGCTTCGGGTCGACTCGGCTCGTATCCTGAAACGCTTGTTCTTTTGCGAGCGCGCGCTCATTATCGCGCAAGCAGGTTGGCTCCCGTCCATTGCGTCGTTTGAGGTCAAGACCACCCTGCCGCGCTGCGTATGGGAAGACAGTCTGATTGCAGACCAGCTGCGCGAGCGGATATTCGAGTTGAAATTTCCGAGCCGCATGCTGGAAATCGGGGACGACGCCCCGCTTATCGATGTGTGCGAGGCGGCGATCGATGCGCCGGGGCCGGAGGCGTTCGTATGGTCTCTGGCGCGCGTATTCAAGCCTGCGCTACGCGACGTCTACCTTGCTTTTGGCGAGGAGGCGGACGAACTGTCCCAGGGCCCCATACGAAGGCATATCCGTATCGCGGCCGCGGAGAAAGCGGCCCAGGTGGAATGGCTGACGGAGGCCGCCGAAGCGATGTTCTCCGAGGCCCCGCAACGCAGGGAAGAAGCGGAAACCTGGGTGGAGGCGCTCTCGGCCTGGCTCCAGGCCGCAGGGGGCCTTTCGTTCGATGCGCCCACCCCGGCAAGCCCTCCCGCATTGATCGGCAGGCGGCCTTTCAGACAGACGGACCGGCCTGCCCGCGACCCCCGTTTCCATTGCACAAGGTATTACTGGCCCGATATCATCGACTCCACGTTTGGCTATGGCGAAGGGGTGCGCATGCAGCTGCGAAGCGCCATAAGCCATGTGAACGAGGTGTGGGCTGTTGAGACCGCCGGGGCCATTCTGCATGCCTTCGCCGACGAACTGGGTTGGGAATACATCCGGGATACCGCCCGATGGACGTATGACGAAGCCAGGCATACCCGTATGGGACTCCAGCGATTGCGCGCCTGGGGATTCGAGGCGTCCGATATCCCGCTGGGGAGTTATCTTTATGAAAGCGCCGGCGGGCAGGATCCCGCCATGCGCCTGGGCATGTTGCATCATTTCGAGACCAAGAATATTGGCAAGAAGGTGCAGCGCCGGGATGCGTTCGGGACATACCAGGATCGCGCAAGCCAGCGCGATATGGATTTTGACTGGGCCGACGAAACGATGCACGCGCATTACGGCAAGGTGTGGCTTCAAGCCCTTGCGCAAAAGCACCCGGATCGCATCCCGGACATCCCGGCGCTTCGCGCGCGTTGCGAAGCGCTGGTTCTGCGAGAAATAGAAGATGCTACGGAGGCGGAAAAAGAAGATATACACACATTGGCCGAGGCCATCATCACAAAAGCCGAACGCTTGCTACATGCTTGAACGGGAACGCCCGCAGACGTTTTCCGCCGAGCACGCCATACCTCACTCATGCAATACATTCCTGAACCCATGTTCCCTCGTTTACGCTATCCCCGTCGTTCCCCGCAGTCCATTTCCTGGATCGTTTCGCTTTGCGCAGGTTTCGCCTTTTTGGCGGGTTTTGTAGTGTTGCAGGGTCCGTCGGAATCGGGCGACGGGAAAGATGCTACACGTCCCGCCGCCGAGGAGGCGTTGCAGAACCCGGTTCCGACCGTGCGCTCCGCCGCCCTGTCGTCCGCGGCTCGGCCGGGGCGGGCCGAGACGGAACTCGTCGTCAGTCAGGATGCGGCGGGCGAGCGTCTTTTTGTGCTCCGGGCGGGAACCGAGGATACCTTGTTGACCGTGCAGGCCCGCCCGGATTTCCGGCCGTTTATTCACCCCGTCCGCACGCCGGACGGACGCGGCCTGTTTACGCAGTACAGTCCGGGACATCACCCGCACCAGACAGGCCTGTACTGGGGATTTACGCAAGTCAACGGGCGCGATTATTTTCATCATCCCGAGGGGGACTACTGGCGGCGGGTTTCCGTGGACGTGTTGACGGATCGGGGGCTGGAAGTCCGCTGGAGAACCGTCTACGACCTGCTCGACGAGGACGGCGAGACCGTGCTTGTCGAAACGCAGGTCTGGTCCATGAGCGAGGAAGACGGCCGGTATTTTCTGGACCTCGAATGGAACGGAGAAGCCAAGACGGATGTGATGATCGGGGAATTCGAGTACGGCGGCCTGTTTCTGCGCATGCCGTGGACCCGGGGCATAGAAGGTTCGGCGGTGAATGCGGCGCGGCAGCGCAACCGCGCCGCCGAAGGACAGCGCGCCATGTGGCTGGACGTGGGGATGCAGGTTGAAGGGCGCGACGACATGGCGCGTGTGGCGATGTTCGACCATCCCGACAACGAAGGCTTTCCGCACCCCTGGCGCGTGGACGGGCAGCTGGGCGTAGGCCCGGCGCGCTCCCGCCTCGGGGGCTGGATGATTTCGGAAGGCGAAACCGAAGTTATACAACACCGGCTCCTGTTTTATACGGGCCAAATGAGCGACATTGAGATTCGGAACGAGTGGGAGCGGTACATCGGGCAGGAAGGGGAACAGTACTCGGTCGTTGCGCTCTGGGCGCTTGCGCAGCGGGAAGGCCGGCAAGCGGAATTTCTGACGCCGGCTCGGGCGGTAGAAAGTATGACGCTTCCGGACGGCTTCGAGGCGAACGCCTGGGCAAACGAACCGATGATCACGCAACCGATGGCCTTTGCCTGGGATGATCGCGGGCGGCTATGGGTTGCCGAAAATCGCGACTACGAAACCCGCCGGACCGGGTTCTCGAACTTCGGGGACAGCCGTATCCTGATTCTGGAGGATACGGATCGGGACGGCGTGGCGGATCTTCGCAAGGTGTTTATGGAAGGCGTCCCGTTTCCGTCGGCGATCGCAGTCGGATTCGGCGGGGTGTATCTGGGCGCGCCGCCCCACCTTATGTTCATCCCGGATAGCGACGGCGACGATGTGGCCGACCTGGACGACATCGAAATTCTTCTTACGGGCTGGGGCATCCGGGATCGCCACGAGACCCTCAACAGCTTTCATTGGGGGCCGGACGGCTGGCTCTATGGCCTGGAGGGATTTGCTACGCCGTCCAAAATCCACAAACCGGAGCCCGGCGAACAGGTCTACAAACAGGGCGACCCCTTTCCCGAAGATATTCTTGAGGGAGAGGGCGTGGACATAGACGGGGGCGTATGGCGCTACCACCCCATTCAAGATCGTTTCGAGGTGGTTGCGCACGGTTTCAGCAATCCCTGGGGCATCGATTACGACGCCAAGGGCGAGTTCTTCATCACGGCCTGCGTGATTCCCCATGTATTCCATATCATCCAGGGCGGCATATATCATCGCCAGGGCGGGCAGCATTTCAATCCGTACGTCTACAGCGACATCCAGGCCATTGTCGACCACCGGCATCGCTCGGCGCACGGAGGCGCCCGGGTATACCAGTCGGATGCGTTTCCCGAAGAACACCAGGGACGGTTGTTCATGGCGAACATTCACGAGCATGCGGTCCTGTCGGATATCCTGACCGCCGAGGGATCGGGCTATGTGGCCAGCCACGGCGAAGACTTTATGCTGGCCAACAATGCGCAATGGATTGGTTTCAGCATGGAAGTGGGTCCCGAAGGGGCGCTGTACGTGCTGGATTGGCATGACGGCGACATCTGCGGCAACGACGTGATGGACAAGGATACCGGGCGAATCTTTCGCATCACGCCCGAAAATTCGCTCGCGGAGGACTGGGAGGGACGCTACGACGATCTCCGCACCCTGTCCGATAGGCAGTTGGCCGCGCTGCAAACGAGCGCCAGCGACTGGCATGCGCGCCGCGCGCGGGTCATTCTGCAACACCGCGCCACGCAGCGCCCGATCGATGCGGAGGCGCAGGAAGCGCTTCGCGCCCAGTTCGATGCGCACGAAAACCCCGATTATCGCTTGCGCGGCATGTGGTCCCTGCATGTCGCCGGGTTGCTCGCCGAAGAACGGCTGCTGGAAGCGCTTGAGGACCCGGACGAATATGTCCGCGCATGGGCTATCCAGCTGCTTGTAGAGGACATGGATCCCGGCGAAGCCGCCCTCGAGCAGTTTAGCCATATGGCGGAGATGGACTCGTCGCCCGTGGTGCGCAAGTACCTTGCCGCCGCCTTGCAACGCATGCCCCATGCGGCCCGGTGGGCCATTGCCGAGGGCCTCGTTGGGCGGGCGGAGGACGCCGGCGATCACAACATTCCCAACATGATCTGGTTCGCCGTGGAGCCGCTTGTGCCGGAGGACCCGGATCGGGCGCTGGCCCTTGCGGCAGAGAGCAAGATTCCCCTGGTGACCACACTCGTTGCCCGCCGCGCCGTGGATGCAGACGTCCTCGGCCCGCTCACGGAAGCGCTTTCCCGCTACGGCGACGTCCGCCAGGAGTTGTTGCAGGGGATGCGAGATGGTCTGGAAGGGTATGGCGACGCCTCGCCGCCGCCCGGATGGGATACGCTGTACGGCATGCTTCAGGAAGACGAGGAACTGGCGTCGCTGGCCCTGGAGATTGCGCAGATTTTCGGAGATTCGGGCGCTGGCGAAGCGCTTCTTGCTGTGCTCGGGGATGAAACCATGGACATGGACGCCCGCCGCGGCGCCCTGAACAGTCTTGTGGAGACGCAGCACGCCGGGCTTGTCGCCGAGATTCCGGCGCTTGTTGGCGATCCGGAGTTTCGGATGGATGCGATTCAGGCGGTGACAGCGTTTGACGAGGAAAGCCTCGGCGCCTTCCTGATGGAATCGTATCCCACATTCAACTCGACGGAGAAGCGCACCGTGCTCGAGACGATGGCGTCGCGCCCCACGTATGGCTGGATGCTCACAGAGGCTATTAAATCCGGCGACCTTGCGCGGGAGGAAGTGCCGGCGTATGTGGCGCGGCAATTGCGGCGCGTGGTGGGGAGCGGGTTTGTGGAAGTGTGGGGCCCCATCGACGACGGCCCTTCGGACGACGACGAGGCCTTCACGGCCTACCGTACGTTGCTTACCCCGGAAGCGATCGCCGCCGCGGACCCGTCCCGAGGGCGTTTGATGTATGACCGGGTCTGCGCCGCTTGCCACGTCATGTTCGATGCAGGCGGGGCGATTGGTCCAGACCTTACCGGGTCGAACCGGACCGACATCGAGTACATTCTTTCGAATGTGCTGACCCCCAGCGACGACATCCAGGACGATTATCGCATGGTGATCGTGACCATGCGCGACGGTCGGACCTGGATCGGAAACGTTTCCAACGAAACGGATCGGCAATTGACGTTGCGCATTGTCGGACGGGGCGACGTGGCGCTTGAGAAGTCCGAAATTCAGTCGCGAGAAGTGTCCGAAAGGTCGCTCATGCCGGAAGGCCTTTTCCGCGCCCTGAGCGACGAAGACGTGCTGAATATCGTGTCGTATCTGCACGCCAGCGAGCAAATAGCGCCTCCCGACGAATAAAAAAAGGGGTTTTTTACCGCCATAGGGCTTCTATTCGCATTTGGCTCTTGCGTAATTGCCTTTTTGGTGGTATGTTTCGTTCAATGTGGGGCAGAGCCACTCTTGAACAGCCGGGCGCATTTCAGGCCTTGCGCAGGAAGCCCTCGCCTTTTTCAGAACACCCGAACACGTATTTGACCAAAGTCATACCTCTACGCACATGGCCTACGCACACACCAATTCCAAGGGAACGACCTATTATCTCCACAGCAAGCACACCACGCTGAAGAACGGTCGCGAACAGACCATTTATTACTTCGGCAAGCAGGTAAAGGAGGGGGCGCTTGACGCCGTTCCGGCAGACCGCGAGGTCGCCGAGACATCCAACGGCTTGCCCGTCCTGAAGAAAAAGAAGTAAGGATCGTTGCGAACATGTGTTCGCGCCCGTCCATACCCGGCAGGGAGCACGGCGATCGTGCTCCCTGTTTCGGTTTTATCGTTTATCCATGCCTGCCCGAGCGGCCGGGCGTGTAGCGTTCGAGCCGTTCCCGGGCGACCGTCATTTCGTTCCGGAACGCATCTTCCAGTTCGATGCGGTTTTCGACTGCTTTGCACGCATGTATCACTGTCGAGTGATCGCGCCCGCCGAAGCGCTGCCCGATGCTTTTCAGGGAATGCGAGGTTAGTTTCCTGCAAAAGTACATGGCAAGGTGGCGTGCGGTGACCACCTCCTGTTTCTTCGTCTTGGCCGCAAGCAACTCGGGTTTGATCCCGTGAAACTGGGCTACGCAACGCTGGATGTCCTCGATTTCGAGGCGCACCTGGCAATCCTCCATCAGATCCTGGAGGATGCCTTTCGCCGTGTTGACGTCGATATCCTGGTGGTGATGCGTAACGTACGCAGACAACTTGTGTAACGCGCCTTCCAGTTGCCGGATGTTGGCGCGGATCCGTTCCGCCACGAATTCCAGCACATCCGTGCGCAGGGATACGCCCATCTTGAACGCCTTGTGTTGCAAAATGGCGATGCGCGTTTCCAGTTCGGGCGGCTGAATGTCTGCGGAAAGCCCCCATTGAAAGCGCGACAGCAGGCGTTCCTGTATTCCGGTGATCGCGGAGGGGGGGCGGTCGGCGCAGAGGATGATCTTCTTGCCCCGTTGATGGAGTTCGTTGAAGATGTGGAAGAATTCCTCCTGCGTTTTCTCCTTGCCGCTCAGAAACTGCACGTCATCCACGATCAGCAAGTCGATTTGCCGGTAGAAGTTGGAGAAACGGTGGATCCGGTTCTCCTGAATCGAGTGGATGAACTGGGACGTGAACTGCTCGCCCGATACGTAATGGACGCGCAGGTTCGCGTTTTTCTGCAGGGCGTAGTTTCCGATCGCCTGTACCAGGTGGGTTTTGCCCAGTCCGGTGTCTCCGTAGATCATAAAGGGATTGTACCCGGTGCCTTTCGGGTCTTCGGCAATCGCGACGGCGCCCCCGCGGGCAAACTGGTTGGAATCGCCCTCGATGAATGAATCGAAGGTGTACTCCGGCCTGAGCGAAGTATTCCGGATGGGTGCGGTGCGCGGGGCGGGGCGTTCTGGCGGGGCCGGTGCGGCGGGCCAGGCGCGAGGCAGGTATTCCCTGTTCTGTCGCGCAGGTTTGGGCGGCAAGACCGCGGGTTCGGCCTTGTCGTTGGCTGGCGTTATCTCCGGTTCGATCTCGTAGGCGACGCTGGTCTGTCTACCAAGGACTTGGGAGGCGGTTTTCCGGACGACGTGCGCATAATGAGACTCCAGCCATTCGGTATGAAAGGCGTTGGGGACAGCCAAACGGAGCCGCGCAGTCTCGTGGTTCTCTTCCAGGTTGATTAGCCGGATCGGCGCGAACCAGGTGTGAAAAGACTGCTTGGTTATTTGGTTGGAAATTTGGGTGAGACAGGTTTCCCACGTTTTTTCGGCAGTGGCGGAAGGCATGTACTGTATCAAGCGGGTGGCGGTTCGAGGCAACGAACCGAGTGGGGGTGAGGCATAGGATGGTAGCCCATTCGTTACCTTCCATTTTATGCTTGCCCGCGACGGATTGCAAGTACAATTCGTTACAATTTTCTAACAAAGAATACACGACCCGAAGCCCTTGCCCACAAGTTATCCACATTCTATGGGCAAGGCGCCTGTAAACACTTGTTTTCGTTCGGATTGGCCAAGGATTTGCAAGGAGCCCGCCTGACGGGCGTTCGCCTTGCGGCCCGCGCCGCCGTTGTATTTATTCGTAAATTATTGTAAATAATGTATTTACGTAACTAAAAGAAAAAGCGCATCCTGTCCGGGCTTCGCGATCTGCTGGACCAGTCCCTGTCGGCTGCCTGCATACGCCGGGCGCTCGAATGGAATGGCTTTTTCAGGCATGGCCGCAGTTTTTCACATAAGTATGCCTCTGCGCCGGGTTTATCTGGAGAGGCTTCCCGGCGCAAAGGCATACGGACTTGCTGTGCGTTCGTCGAGGCGCGCGCTGGGCTATGCGTGCGCCTCGGTAGAGACGGGCGTAACGGCAGAGATGTCTTCTTCGCCGGTTCGAATCCGGTAGATTTTTTCTACCGGAATCACGAAAACTTTCCCGTCGCCCACTTCGCCCGTGCGGGCTGCTGCAAGCAAGGTGTTGATGGCTGTGTCGAGCACCGGATCCGAGACGCCGATGTCCAGCATGATTTTCTCGGTGAGTTCTTTTTTCGCCGTGGTGCCCCGATAGGTTTCCACGATTTCCGTTTCGCCGCCGTGGCCGCGAACGCGCGTCACCGTAAGGCCGGTGATTTCCGCTTTGAACAATTCGGTGAGCACATCGGTGAGTTTTTCGGGCCGAATGATCGCTCTGACTAATTTCATGGCAAGAACCCCAAAGGGTGGAAGGTGGATGAAAGGATAAAATGGCGGTTGGGCTATGCGGCGGAAGGCGTTCGCATTTCCTCGTCGAGCAGCAGCACGATGCCTTCGCCGTCGGAGTAGGCTTCTTCGCCGTGGCTGGCGATATCCAGTCCCATGCCTTCGTGCGGAATGCCCGGGCGCAAGGCCGTGACGAGGCCGACGATCTTGAGGATGAGAAACGTAACGATGCCGCTATAGAGCATGACGGCGACCACGGAGAGCGCCTGTACGCCTAACTGCATCGGATTGCCGAAAAGCAGTCCGTCCGCGCCGCCCCAGGCGCTTTCTGCAAATACGCCGGTCAGAAGGGCCCCCATGATGCCGCCAAGGCCGTGCGCGGCGAATACGTCGAGGGAATCGTCCAGACGCGTACGCGCGCGCCACTGAATGGCGAAATAGCACGGAAAGGCCGTAATGCCGCCGATCAACAAGGAGGAGATTGGCGAAACGAATCCGGCGGCGGGCGTGATCGCTACGAGGCCGACCACAATGGCGGTGGCGGCGCCCACGGCGGTGACTTTGCCCGTGCGGCCCATATCTATTACGCTCCAGACGGTGAGCGTGGCGGCGGGCGCCAGCATGGTGTTTACCAGCGCAAGCGCTGCGACGCCGTCCGCGGCGAGGGCGCTTCCCCCATTGAAGCCGAACCAGCCGAACCAGAGCAATCCTGCCCCCAGAAGCACGAAAGGCACATTATGCGGAATGATGGCTTGTCTGCCGTAATCCTTGCGGACGCCAAGGACGACCGCCGCTACTACGGCGGCTACCCCGGCATTGATGTGCACGACGGCGCCTCCTGCGAAGTCGAGCGCGCCCAGGTCTCCCAGCCAGGCGTTCCCGCTCCATACCCAGTGGCACACCGGAGCATAGACGAGCAGCGCCCACAGCGGGAGGAAAAGCAGGTAGGCCTTGAAGCGCATCCGCTCGACCACGGCGCCGGAGATCAGCGCAACGGTAATGATGAAGAACGTCCCCTGAAAGGCCATGAAGAGCAACGAGGGAATGCTGCCGTCGGGCTCCAGGCCTACCCCGTTCAGGAACGCCATCGAGAAGTCCCCGATCCACAGGTTGCCGTCCCCGAAGGCCAGCGAGTATCCAAACAGGGCCCAGAGCACGCCGGCGACGCCCAGGGAAATGAAGCTCATCATCATGGTGTTGAGCGTGTTTTTGGCGCGAACCAGCCCGCCGTAGAAAAAGGCGAGCGCCGGCGTCATCAACAGAACCAGGGCGGTGGAAATCAGCATCCACGCTGTATCGGCGCCGGACAGCGCGGATTCTGGCGCGGCGTCCTGGGCGAACGCGGGTTCGGCGAGGGCAAGAGCGGGTAGCGCAAGGAGGCAAAGGAGAAAACGCATGGCGGAAGCCGTGTTTTTGTTAAAAAATTAGGTTGTTTGGCACTAACACGAAAAAAAATAATGCATTTTGTACTATTTATCTACTCTTTTTAGGCTTTTTTGGATTTTCGATGTCTTTTTTGTCAAATCTTCATCCAATTCCGGGCGGGTTTTGCCCGGGTCCGGGCGGTTCGATGGGCCGCATCGCGGAAGCACAAGGCCGGAACGCCCTGACTGCGTCCACACAGAGGGGTAGGCGAAAACAATAGGCAGCAAGGAGCGCCCCGCGGATTGCTTGCCGACCGGCGGGCGCAGGCATAAAAAAACCCTGTCGGCGACGCGCTGCGATCCGGCGCGCCGCCGACAGGGAAAAGAAAAGGCGCAAAAAGGAGGGCAGGAGCTATTCCATGCCCTTATAGACGATGCGCCAGATGCGTCCTTTCATCGAATCCGCTACGTACAGGGAGCCGTGCGGCCCGAAAGCGAGGCCCATCGGGCGGTATACGGCGTCTCCGGGGGATGCAAGCATATCGGTCCCCTTGAATCCGTCGGCGAACGTTTCCCAGTCGCCGGTCGGTTCGCCGGAGGCGTCCATGGGCGCGAAAGCCACCTGGTATCCTTCCTGCGGAAGCGGTCCCCGGTTCCAGGACCCGTGAAACGCGATGAAGGCGCCGTTCCCGTACTGCGCCGGGAAGTGCTCCTGCGTGTTGAAGACCATATCGTTCGGGGCGTAATGCGCCGGAAAGGCAACGACCGGGGCTTCCACGTCGGCGCACTGCCCGACTTCCGCGCCGTCTCCCCCGTATTCCGGCGAGAGGAGTTTCATCCCCTGCAGGTGATCGTAGTAGCAATACGGCCATCCGAAATCCGCTCCGTCGTAGAGTCGGAACATTTCCTCGGCGGGCAGTTCGGCGTTTTGCTCGTCCGTATAGTAGTCCGGCCACAGCGTGTTCAGCTGGTCGCGGCCATGCTGCACGAGGTACATGCTGCCTGCGCCGGGGTGCCACGCCATCGCCAGGCCGTTCCGAATGCCCGTCGCAAAGTGATGCCCGTCCGCTCGCTGGGTCTGTCCGGGCGTCGCGGCGTCGAACCGCCACACGCCGCTGGACCATTCAAGTTGCGGGCAGGGGTCCAAGCCGGACGATCCGGGCGAGCGCGAGGTTTCCTGGCACGCGTTCGACGGGGCGCCTACGTTGACGTACAGATGCCCCTCGTTGTCGAAGGCGATCGCCTTGGAGGGGTGTTGCGCCTGTCCCAGCCCTCCGAGGAAGCCCTCCACGATGCGTTCGGGGTCGCCGGAAGGCACGAGCGCGCCGTCCTCAAAGGCGAACCGGTAGACCGAGGTATCTGTCGCGGCGTACAGGTAGCCGTCGTAGAGCGCCAGGCCCGTGCCGGCGACGCCGCCGAAATGGTGCATGGAATCCGCCTTGCCGTCCTGGTCCGTATCGCGGAGCGCCGTAATGCCCCCTCCGTCCTCCAGAACGCGTCGGTGTATAACATAAATGTCCTCGTCCTCGTCCACGACGATGTGTCGGAGGAGTCCTACGTTGTCCGCCACGACGCCCGCGCAGAAGCCGTCGGGGAGGACCAGGCCGCCGTTGTCTTCGTCGCATACGGACGCGTCGATGGCGGCGTCTGGCAGGGGATCGTTCCTTTCGGACAGGCTCCAGCCTGCGATAATGAGCAGGGGCAGTATGGCCGGGAGCAGCAGTTTTTTCAAGCGGTGGGTTTGCATGACGCGTGCGGTAGGGTGGGTGGTTTCGGTTTAGCGTGTTTCCAAAAATAGCGACCAGGCGGGATTATTTCCACTTGTTTTCGCGGAGGACCGGGTTTACCAGGCGGGGGCCCAGGAGGGATCTACCATGCGTTTTCCGCAGGCCAGGGCGCCGATCCGCTGCATTTCCCCGGCGTCCAGCGAAAAATCGAACACCTCGAAGTTTTGCCGTCGGTATTCCGCCCGGGCCGCCTTCGGGATGGCCGCCACATGGTCCAGTTGAAGAAGCCAGCGCAACGCCACTTGCGCAGGCGTTTTGTTGTGCGCGGCGCCGATGTCTTTCAGCGTATGGTCTCGCAGCACGTCGCCGCGGGCAAGCGGGCTGTAGGCCGTCAGCAATGCGTCGCATTCCTGCGCCAGGGCGCGCAGCGGCGTTTGGTCCAGGTAGGGATGAAACTCCACCTGATTGCAGAAAATGGGCGCATGCCCGGCGGCCCGGCGCATCAGGGCGGGCGGAAAATTGCTGACGCCGATGTGCCGCACCGCCTCCTTTTCCTGCAAGGCCTGCATCTCGTCGAGGCATGCTTCCAGTTGCAGGTCGGGCGTGGGCCAGTGGATGAGCAACAGATCTACATAGGGCGTGCGCAACTTCGACAGGCTTTCCTCGGCCGCCGGGGCGATTCGGTCCGGGACGAGATGATCCATCCATATTTTCGTGGTCAGGAAAATATCCTCGCGCGCCACGCCCGCATCGCGCAGTCCTTGCCCGGTTTCTTTTTCGTTGCCGTAAGCGACTGCCGTGTCGATGTGCCGGTATCCGATATCGAGGGCCTCGGCCACGCCGCGACGGCAGGCTTTTCCCGTAAGCAGATAGGTGCCCAGGCCCAGCGCGGGCACGTCCACGCCCTGAATGGTTTTGTGAATCATGAGGTACAGGGGTCTGGCGCATAGCGAAGCAGGCGCCTTGCCGGGGGCGTACTGCCCCGGCGCTTCGCGCTTGCTCCATCACACGATGAACAGGGTGCGATTAATACGTGGGCATGGAGGGGTCGATTTCTTCGCTCCAGGCCAGCACGCCGCCTTTCAGGTTGCAGGCCTGTTCGAATCCGTGCGCACGCATCAGTTGCACCGCTTGCGCAGAGCGTCCGCCCGAGCGGCAGTGGACCACGATGTCTTCTTGTTTGCGGTCTTCCAGTTCGTCCAGCCGTTCCGGCAGTTCGTCCAGCGGGATGAGCGCGCCGCCCAGGTTGACAATGTCGTATTCGTGCGGCTTGCGCACATCCAGAATAAAGGGGCGGTCCCCCCGGTCCATTCTGTCTTTCAGTGCGCGCACCGTGATTTCGGGGAGAGATGTTTGCTGTTTCATGGCGTTGCCGTTGGGGGAAGATGGAATGCCGCAGAAGGCTTGATAATCGATCAGTTCGGTTTGGGAAGGATGGTCGCTGCATACCGGGCACGCAGGATTGCGGCGGATGCGCAGCTCCCGGAAGCGCATGCCGAGGGCGTCGATGAGGAGCAAGCGCCCGACGAGCGGCTCGCCCACGCCGGTAAGCATTTTGATGGCTTCGGCGGCTTGCACCACGCCCGCCAGCCCCGGCAGGACGCCGAGCACGCCGCCTTCTGCGCAGGAGGGGACAAGCCCGGGAGGCGGAGGCTCTTCGTACAGGCACCGGTAGCACGGGCCATCCGGCGCCCCGAATACGGACGCTTGCCCTTCGAATCGGAAAATAGAGGCGTAGGCGTTCGGAATGCCCAGCATCACGCAGGCGTCGTTCACCAGGTAGCGCGTAGGGAAATTATCCGTTCCGTCCGCCACGAGGTCGAACCCCGAAAAAATGTCCAGCGCATTGTCGCTCGCCAGCGCCACGTCGAACGTTTCCACATCGACGAACGGATTCACATCGCGGATCCGTTCGCGGGCCACCGCCAGTTTTTTCCGCCCTACATCCTTCGTTCCGTACAGAATCTGCCGTTGCAGGTTGGTTTCGTCTACCGCATCGTAGTCTACGAGGCCGATTTTGCCGACCCCGGCGGCGGCAAGGTACAGGGCCAGCGGCGAACCCAGCCCTCCGGCGCCCACGACGAGCACGGAAGACGCCTTGAGTTTTCGTTGGCCCGCCATGCCGAACTCGGGCAGGGTCAGGTGCCGGCCATACCGTCTGATTTCTTCCGGGTTCAGGGCGGGCGCCGTGCAGGCGTCGCCGTCTTTTCCTCCGGCCACCGACGGCACGATAGAGATTTCGTCCGCCGGGTCCAACCCGGTTTTTTCGCGGTCCAGGTAGCGAATGTCCTCTTCGTTGCGATAGATATTGACGAATTGCCGGAGCTTGCCGGTTTCTGCAAAGAGGTGCTTTTCGAGTGCCGGGTGCTTCCGCACCAGGTTCGCCAGCGCTTCGCCGACGGTGGCGCCTTCGATATCTACGGTGCGCTGGCCATCCGCGTACGCCTGTAGCGGGGAGGGAATGTGAATGCGGGGCATGTCCAGCGTCAGGATGTTTCCGAGGCAGCGCGTATGATCAGCGCATCCTAAAGAATACGTATTTCTTCCGGCAGAAACCGCGAGCGGTCTTCGGCGAGCGACCATGCCGAAAGCGCGGCGGCTTTTCCGTTTTCCACAGACACGATCACATAGGCGTATCCCGGGAAGGTCGCCAGTTCCAGATCCGTTCGGGAAGGAATCGCCGGATGGTCCGGGTGCGAGTGGTAGACGCCCACAATGTCCAGATTCTCCGTGCGAGCGGCGCTATCCGCTGCAAGGTAGTCTCCGGGCGCAATGACATACCGGTCTTCTCGCCTCGTTGCGTTGCGGTTTACGGCGCGGCGCGCATAGACCACATCGTTGCCGGCTGCGCACAGGCGTCCGATCAGAAAGCCGCAGCATTCCTCTGGATACGTTTCTTCGCCGTGCCGGCGAATATAGGCGAGTGCGTCCGCTCGCGTTTGCATGGAGGGAGTATGTAATGTGCCCGGGACTGGATTCGAACCAGCACGTCCTTTCGAACGCTGCCCCCTCAAGACAGTGCGTCTACCAATTCCGCCACCCGGGCATGGACTATATGGAAGCGCGCCCGGCGAACGCCGGATTCCGGTCGCGGATCGCTCGGCGCGTTCTCCAGTGGGCGCTTCCCGTTGCGTACGCGTGTTATGCGTACTCTTATGCGTACGTTGTGTTATGCGTATTCTGTTGTGTATCTGTGTATGCGTGATCCCGGCAGGAATCGAACCTGCGACCCACTGATTAAAAGTCAGTTGCTCTACCAACTGAGCTACGGGACCGTACCGTGCGGCGGCCATCGGCATACTGCGATCCATACTCCGGTCAGGCCATCTCGAAATATACCATTGAAATATACCATTCCGCCATGTATCAAGCGCCCGATATACGCTATTCGCCGGAAAAAGATGCATCCATTTCTTTCCAGAGGTCGGCCATCGGTTTGCGCAGGACGAGCACGCCTTCCATCCGGCGGGGGTCAAAGTTAATGAATCCGTGGGCCAGATAAATTTCTTCGGGCGAACAGTCGTACAGCAAGTTGAATTCCCGGTCTCCCTTGCGCCGGTCCGTGCTGACGATCGCGCCCGCGAGTCCCGTGCGGGCCGTGCCCCGGAACACGTCGAGGCCCTCTCCGTCCGTGCCGCGGGTTCCATTCACATATCCATAGTCCATCGGATAGATAATGGAGGGGTGCGCCGGGTGCCTCGTCCCGTGCGGACGGTCTATGGTGACCCCGCGGCGGCGGATCAACGTTTCCCAGTGCGCCCAGTCTATGTTGCGGCGGGCAAGTTCCGCAAGCCGATCCGTTGTTTCCATGAGCGCGGGCTATGTGGCCGTCGGAGGGCAAGGGGATTCAGGAAGCGCCGATCAAAGGATGCGATCCGTGCATCCTCAGGTTTTCGCCGGGCCGCGCGCCGCCTGTTCGGGCGTTTCGTCCGGGACGATCCCGATGTGCAGCGCGTCCAGTTGCTTCGCATCGACCGTATCCGGCGACCGGACCATCAATTCCTGCGCACTCTGCGTTTTCGGGAAGGCAATGACGTCCCGGATGTTCTGCGTGCCCGCCAGCGCCATGACAATCCGGTCCAGGCCGAAGGCGATGCCGCCATGGGGCGGCGCCCCGTAGCGGAACGCATCCAGCAGGAAACCGAACCGCCGCTCGGCTTCTTCCTCGTCGATGCCCAGCAAGCGAAACATCCGGCGCTGCATGTCTCTCGAATGAATCCGGATCGACCCGCCGCCCAGCTCCACGCCGTTGAGCGCCAGGTCGTACGCCCGCGCCCGCACCGCCCCCGGGTTGCTGTCCAGCGCCGCCGCATCGTCGGGATGGGGCGCCGTGAACGGGTGGTGCATGGCCGTGAATCGTTTGGCGTCCGCATCCCGTTCGAGGAGCGGAAATTCCGTGATCCATGCGAACCGCCACGCCTCGCCGTGCGGCGGAACGAGGCCGGTTTCGTGCGCCATATGCATGCGCAACTTGCCCATGTGCATGAAAATGTCCGGGTCCGGGCCCGCGAGCGCCAGCACAAGGTCTCCGTCTTCGGCGCCCACAGCCTGGATGCAGGCGTCCACGTATTCCCGGGCGATCACATGTTCCTTGACCGAAGAATACCGCTCCGAGCCGTCCGACGGCAGCTTGAAGTAGATCAGCCCGCCCACGCCAATTTTTCGCCGCACGATGTCTTTGTCGAGGCGGTCCATCTGGCTGCGCGCCCAGTCCCCCTGCCCCTTGGCCACGATCGCCACGATGCGCCCGTTATTTTCGAGGATGCGGTCGAACACCCGGAACCCGGATCCTTCGAACGCCTTGCTCACATCCTGTATTTCCATGCCGAAGCGCAGATCGGGTTTGTCCGATCCGAATCGCTCGATCGCCTCGCGCCAGGTCAGTCGGGGGAACGGCGCGGGCAGTTCGACGCCCTTCACGTCTTTCCATACGGCCTGCATGAGTCCCTCGAAGGTCGCATAGATTTGCTCCTCGTCCGGGAAACTCATTTCCACGTCGATCTGCGTGAATTCGGGCTGCCGGTCCGCCCGCAGGTCTTCGTCCCGAAAGCACTTGACGATCTGGAAATACCGATCCAGCCCCGAGACCATCAGCAGCTGCTTGTAGGTCTGGGGCGATTGCGGGAGCGCATAAAAATGTCCCGGATGCACGCGGCTCGGCACCAGATAATCCCGTGCGCCCTCCGGCGTCGATTTCATAAGCACGGGCGTTTCCACTTCCAGGAAACCATGCCGGTCGAAGTATCGCCGCACCGCCTGGCAGGTTTTGTGGCGGAGCGTCAGCATGTCCTGAAGCGCTGTGCGGCGCAGGTCCAGATACCGGTAGCGCAGGCGCAGGTCTTCGTTCGCTGCGCTCCGTTTTTCTTCGTGCGCCGATACGGCGAAGGGCACCGGTTCCGCGCTGTTGAGCACGATCAGGTCCTGTACCCGCACCTCTATCGCTCCGGTAGGAAGCTTCGGGTTGACGGTTTCCTGCGTTCGTTCGCCCACCACGCCCCGTATGGACACCACATATTCGTTCCGCACCAGATCGGCGCGTTCGTACGCCTCTTTTTCGTCCTGGGGGGAACACACGACCTGGGTCAGTCCGTACCGATCCCTCAGGTCCAGGAAGATCACGCCGCCGAGATCGCGCCGGGTATCTACCCATCCTTTGAGCACGACGTCCTTTCCGACATGGTCGGAACGAAGTTCGCCGCAGGTGTGCGTGCGCGTAGGGTGCAGGTCTTTGTTGGTGGCCGGCATGGGGAAATGTCGGGTGGTTACGGGATGGATGGAAGATGGTCGGTTCGGTATGACGACGCCCTTTGACGAAGCAGGCGGCGCATGCGTTCGCAGCTTGCACGGCGCGAAAGCAATATCGCACGTAAATTACGCATGAAGACGATAGAAACGAGGTTCGCCTTGGCGTCCGGGCGCTATTCCCCGGATTTTTACGGCATTTTCCGAAAACCCTTATGCTGGCGCTTTTTGAAAACCCCTACATCCTCGCCATAATCGGCTATTTGCTCGCCCTGGTCGGGGTCGGATACTACAAGAGCCGGGTCGTAAAGACGGGCGAAGATTTCATGGTGGCGGGCCGTACGCTGCACTGGTGGGTGCTGGTGGGCACGTTGCTTGCTACCTGGATGGGCAGCGGCTCCCTGTTCGGCAGCGCCGGACTGGGGTATCGCAACGGCATGGCGGGGCTGTGGTCCAGCGCGGGCGCCTGGGCCGGCATCGTGCTCATTTATTTTATTGCGCGGCGCATTCGGCATTTCGGGAAGGTAACCGTGCCCGACATTTTCGAGGCGCGGTACGGGCGCATCGCCAGCGTACTGGCGACCATCGCCACCGTCATTGCCTACCTCACCATCGTTTCGTACCAGTTTCGGGGGGGCGGCAACGTACTGTCCTATATTACGGACGGCGCCATTTCCGTGCAGGCGGGTATTGTGATCACGGCGGTTTTCGCCATTGCCTATACGGCGCTGGCCGGGATGCTGTCGGTCGTGTACACGGATGTCGTGAATGGCGTGCTCATGGTGCTGGGCGTGTTCGCCACCGTATTCTTCATGGTGCATGCGGTGGGCGGGATGGACGAGATTATTTTGTACGCAGAAGCGGCGGGGAAATGGGAATTGTTCGGGAACTGGGCGAACGAGCGCAGCGGGGCCACGTCCGGGCCGATCGTGGCCATCTCCTTTCTGATTCCCACCATGCTGCTCCTGATGGGCGACGCCAACATGTATCAGCGCATATTCAGCGCAAAGGATGGCCATGCCGCGCAGAAGGCGGTGTTTTTCTGGGTGATCGGCGTGGTGGCGCTGGAATCCGCCGTGTATTTCGTGGGGCTGACCGGCGCCGCGGCGGCCAATCAGGGGCTGATTCCCGAACTGTTCGCCGGGGGCGCCGCGGATGTGGCGGCCAACCGCTCCGAGTACATTATCCCCGCCCTTGCCGTTTCCGACGCCATGCCGCTCGTGCTGGGCATGATGCTGGTGGCCACCATGATGGCGATCATCGTGTCCACCGCCGACTCGTTTCTGCTGGTGCCCGCGACGAACCTGACGCGGGATGTGGTGCAACGCTTTATCGCGCCGGATATGGGTTCCCGCGCCATCGTGCTGATGAGCCGGGGATGGGTGCTCCTGCTGGGGATTGTCGCCTGGATGCTCGTGGATCAGTTTCCGACCATCCTGACGGCGGCGTATACGGCCTATCTGGTGTACGGCACGTCCATTACGCCTGCCTTGCTTGCGGCGTTTCTGTGGAAGCGGGCTACGGCGGCGGGCGCCATCGCGTCCATTCTGACCGGAACCGTCGTCACGCTTGTATGGACATTCTGGATGTCCGGGCAGCCCTGGTTCGCCGATATGCACCCGTTTTTGCAGGAAGTAACCTACCCTGCCGTTATTTTGTCCGTGCTGGCGCTCGTGGGCGTGAGTCTCGCCACGCCTCCTCCCGACCGCGCCCGCTGGGAACCCTTTTTCGGGGGATAGCAATGCGGGCGAAAAAGCGCAATAAGGGGGTACCCATTGTACGGAAAACAGGGCCCATTGGTTACGTATGCGCCGGTGCGGTGAAAACGTCGCTAAAAATAAACGTACACAGTTTTCTGGACACCCCGTCTTACGCGGATGCTCTCGGTGCTCTTGCTTAGCCTAAGTACAGCTTTTTCAACATCTTACCATAGGTTGGACTTCGACGCACGCACATGGTCGGGCATCTTGTAGCTTATCCCGCCCTTGTCATACTGCGTGGCATCGAAAATCTGAGAAAACGCATCCTCTTGCTGGCTGCCGATATTCTTCATGAGATTAGGCAAATGATTTTTTATCCGGTAATAAGCCAGCACCAGCGGTCTTATTCTGAAAGTTCTCGGGTACTGAAACTGGTCCGCAAGTTTGTTGCCTATAAGGGCTCGCGAAAGGCGGTAGGCATACATTTCCAAACTTTTCTTTTAGCCTCGTCCGTCAGACCCGCCATGGTCGGTAAGACCTTGAATACCATATTCGCCAAGTTTTTCGCATCGGAATCCGGCGGTGGTTCGCACATATGGCCGATTTTGTAAATTTTTCTCGCTTCTTCTTCATTGGCAAAGAGTATGGATTCAGGCACTCCCAACAGATAGCCGGCATAACGCCAAATTTTAATAATGCTTTCTTTTTGTTCCGTGCTTACTTTCGAACCCATCGCGCATGCGTGTTCGAACTGGCGTATGGAAAAAGTGAACAAGGAGATGCCTCCTGTATGCGCTGCGCTCAGCGGTACTCCCCAAGCCTCGTACTCCCAAAGGCTTGAGTCCGCCAGCAGTTTCCTTACCCGGGCATGTATGAAACGAATGCGCATGGATACTTTCCATCCGTCACCATCCCGTTGCATTCCACCAGGATAATATACTTCAACCATGTGTCGGTTATTCTGCCTGAGACGTCTTTCGGCGCCTGCTCCCCCACCGGTTACGCGTCCGGTAATCGAGAAAGACTTGCTGACAAGCGTCGAAAAGCCTTCTACGGCGCTTCCGATAGCGTATGCAATGAGCATGTTGTTCAAGTTTGCGTAGAAGGCGCGCTGCCCTGGTTCAAACTCGTTGTAGTCCAGCCACGGAGGAGTATCACGGTCAGTCTTGTCAAAGAAATCGCGCAAGACTTGCGGCGCAGTACGCAGAACTTCCTCCTCCTGTTCTATGCCTGCCTTGGTGAATCGATGCAGATCGCCAGGGGGCAACGATGAAATCTCCTCCATCACGGGATCCAACTCAGGGTCGCCTATGGTGGTATGCTTGATGTACTTGTCGGCCGTTACCGGGTCAACAGCCTTGGCTTTCGCATATCCCTTGACATACGCTGAAGGTACCTGCATCATGGCGTATTTAAAAATCTGTCCAATCGTGCCTGGAAAACCTCTGAACGACTTGTAGACCAGCCTGTTTCCTGCTTTGTTCCGTCGTTTGTCGACGCTCCTTGCTCTGCGTAGCGCACTCGTCAGGCCCCATTGGTTACGTATCCGCCGGTGCGGTGCGCGTTCATCCGCGCCGCGCGTAGTTTCATGGGCTTGCCCGCGAAGCACGAAGCACTACCACCAACTCGACTCGTCCCCTTTCACGGCGTCGGGCATGCGGTAACTGATTCCGCTTTTGTCGTACACGGACCGATGTATCAGCCCCGAAAAATTCTCCACGGCATGCGGCATAGCCCCCGGAACGATTTTTGAACGGAGGATCTGGAACTGCCGTTGCAGCCGCGTCAGCGCCAGAATCCCGAACGTCGCTTGCCTGGGGAAATCGAGGGCGTCGGCCAGTTCGTTTCCAATCAATGCCCGCGAGACCCGAAACAGGCCGTTGAGGAGTTTTTGCTGCTTGGCGGGCTCCTGGACGTCGAGCAGTTCAGGGACGGTGTTGATGTAGCCGTGCGCTACGGCAATGGCCTTTTCGCCGGGGGGAATCTCGCAGGCGCGGGCGATTTTCCGGATGCGCAAGGCCTCGTCTTCGGTGCGGTACAGCAGACTTTCCGGTACGCCCAGCAACCAGTTGACATAATGCCAAATGTGCATGAAGCCGGCGCTTTCGTCCTTTGTCAACCGTACGCCCAACTTCCTCGCCGACCGCAGGTTGATCGCGGAAAATCCTGTGCCCGCCAATGCCATATGCGCCATATTGAGCGGCACCCCTTCCGTGGGTACGTCCCATTCGTCCGAATTGAGCAATAGCAGCCGCACCTGCGCATGGATGAGGCGAATGCGAACGGTTAGTTTCCAGCCATCGCCCATTCGTTCCATGCCGCCCGGCAAGGTAATCTCCACCACATGCCTGGTATTCTGCTTGACTCTACGGCTATTTCCCGCCGTTCGCCCTGTAATATAGAACGCTTTTGCTAATCCTTCGCTGAGGCCAGTGATGAGCGAATCCAGCACCAACCCGACGAAGAACATATCCGAATATTTGTAGAAAGCACGAGAGCCAATGGCCGCCAGTTCCGGGTCGAACTCGAACGGCGGCGGCCGGTCAAGGACGGCGAAAAACTCCTGCAGTGCGTTCGGAGCGGCTCGCAGGCCTTCCTCGTCGCGCTCCATGCCTGCCTTGATAAAGCGATGCCTGTCTTCCTGGCTACATTCCGCCAGCGACTCCATGGCGGCGTCCGCCACAGGATCGCCCACAAGGGTATTCTCAATATAGGCGTCCGCCAGCTCTGGGTATAGGGCACGCGCCTTCTCGTAACCGTCTTGATATGCGGAGGGCATGCGCATGGCTTTATCCTGCGTGTTGATCAAGTAAATCGGACGGATCTTTCCTGGATGGCCAAACCCGGACCCTCTATTGCATGCTAATAATTGATGTCTTGTTCCGCATACAATTTCTCCGGCATTCTGAAGTTTATGCCCGCGATATCGAATGCAGAGGCTTCAAGCAGGGCCGTGAATCGGGAGAAGCCTCCTCCTTTTTTGCGGTTCGGGAACAAGCGTTCGATGATGCTGGCGTAACGAGACTGAAGCCGGAACAACGGCAGTACGCCGAAGGTCCGGCCCGCAGGGTATTTCAGCGCATCGGCCAGGTCGTTTCCAATGAGCGCCCGGGACACCCGGTATACATACTGGGCCAAGGCGAATCGGGCGCTCGATTCCGTAACGCCTATCACCAGCGGGGCCGAGTTGATCAATGCATTCGCCATGGCGACGGCTTCCAGTTCGCTCGAAGGTTCGCACATGCGGCCTATGCGAAATATCTCTAACGCCTCTTCCTCGTCGTGGTACAAAATCGTTTCGGGAACGCCCATTAAAAATCCCGAATAGCGCCAGATTTGCATAAAACTCTCGCGTTCTTCGTGGCTGTATCCAGCGCCCAGGCTTTTCAGATGCTTAAGCAACCTTGCGGAAAACGCTGCGATGGAGAAGCCCATATGCGCCGCGCTAATAGGTACGCCCCATGCTTCCGTATCCCAGTCTTCCGCGTTGTTCAGGAGGTGTCTTATTTGTGCGTGGATCAGTCGGATGCGCATGGACAATTTCCAGCCGTCGCCGCCTCGTCCCAGGCCGCCCGGCATGAATATTTCCAACATGTGGCGGTTATTCTGTCGTAAACGCCTGACGCCGTATTCCCGAACTCGCCCGGTTATGAAAAAAGACTTGCTGATGTTCGTCGCGAATCCCTCTATGAGGGTGCCCCCGACAAAGGCGCCGAGCACCAGATGCGAATTCCTGTGAAACATGCGTACGCCCGGACCACAGGCCGACAGATCGACCCAGTCGGGCGGCGTATCCAGCTTGTTCAGGAAATCCCGCAATGCGGGCGGGGCGTCGCGCAAGAGCTGATCCCGTTCCGCGGGATCAGCTGCGTTTATTCCCAGCTTGTATAATCGCGCCGCCTCGCCAGGCTGCATCGCCTCCATGTGTTCAATCACCTCATCGGCTTCGGGGTCTCCGATAAGCGAGTGGGCCACATGATTGGCTGCCCGTTCAGCGTTCAATGCCCGGGCCTTGGCGTAGCCGGGCAGATAACACGAGGGGATATATTCCGGTTCTGCGATCACGGGGGATTACGTACCTTCGCGTTCTTTATTGGCACAGAGGGGTTTTTGTATGTTGTTGGTTCGGGAGGCCGGAAGAATTTGGGTCTTACGTAAGCAGATTGCGCACAATAAAAACGAATTAAACTGAATCATTTTATTGAGTGTTTCCTGAAGACGCAAAGAATATGAAACCGGTTTTTTCGACGGGAAGGTTCACGAGGAAGGCAACCGTTTCGCCATGGCCCTGAAAAGGAACGTCAGCGCCCGGTTCGAGCGCGCCAGGATGCTGGTGACGATAACCACCGTCCACACGCTGCGCCGGGAAATTTTCACCTCCTGTCCGCTGCGGAACGCAGGCGTTGCGTGAATGCGTCGGAGGGTTAGTACGGCCATGCCCAGCGCCCACAGGCAGTGTCGCCGAATGCCCGTTTCGCGGGCAGGTATGATCAGGGTGTACCGGAGCGCGTTTTCGAGGTGTTGGCGGGCGACGCCGACCAGTTCGGATAATCCCTCGGCGAACCCGGGATGGGTCTGGTCCAGAGACAGGGCGTGCAGGTCGAAACCGGCGGCGAGAAAGACGTCCCGCGGAAGCCAGCATGCGCCGCGCTCCCGGTCGTCCCATATGTCCTTGAGGATGTTGGTCATTTGCAAGCCTTGTCCGAAGGAAACGGCCAGCGCCAGCAATTCCTCGCGATGTTCGTTGATCTCGCTGGAATAGTCGCAGAACAGCTCGGTGAGCATTTCGCCTACGACGCCCGCTACGTAGTAGCAATAGCGATCCAGGTGCGGGATGTCGTTCAGGCCGTTCGGCGTGGCGCTCTGTTGAAATTCCGCCATGCCGTGCGCCATAATGCGGACGCAACGTTCGAGGGCGCCTCGCTGGGCGGCGTTGAATCCGCTGGTAAGGCGGATAACGCGGTCGGCGTGGGCGATCAGGTCGCGTTCGTCCGGGGAGGTAAAAGACGACAGCAGGGGGCCGAGTTCGCGCGCAAACGGTTCGGCGTCTTCTCGTCCTGCGACGATGTCGGCGAAACGTTCTGCGAACGCTCGTTTTTGTTCGGCGGAGAGGGCCGGATCGTCTTCGATCGTGTCCGTGATGCGGCACAGGAGGTAGGCATTCCCTACGACGTCGCGCAGCCCGGTCGGTAACTGCGGGATCGTGAGGGCAAAGGTGCGGGAAACGCCTTGCAGAATACGTTCCTGATATGCAAGATCACTGTTCGACACAGTTTCCGGGGAAGGCGCCAAGGGTTTCGTATGAGTCCTGCGGGTTCTGTTTAAGATACGCCACGCAGTCCGTTACCGGTGTGGTTTTCCGGGGGAAACCATCGTTGCAACGTTTCCCTGAGTTCGGCGAAAGCGGGATCCACACAAGATTCCGCTTTCAGCGGCGCAACATGGGCAATCTGCCCGAATAGCCTGGAAGAGCGCCTTACCCTTTTGTGCTTCAAGGCTTTTTGCATTGCACGCTTCGGGTCGATAGGTTTCGGCTGATCACGGCTCCATAAACGGTGTTTGCACAGCCACGTCTTGAGGGCGTCGAAGTCATTTCCCCAACCTAGGATTTCGGATATCTTTCCCGAGGGCGCCCATACCCAGTTTTCCAATTCCGGCGCAATCACGATGGCCTTGCAACGGTTTTCCCAACCGTTCCGCGCAAGGATTTTCTGAACCTCTTGCTGCACATGCTCTCTTGAATCCTTGCTGCCGCAACCCTGGTGGTCAAAAACCACCAAGGCATACCTGTAGCGGTTAATGCAGGGCCGTAACATCTCGACGGCATCTGCTCGACATCCTGCATCGTGGTTTGGATGCACCTCAATATCGTAACGTATCCGTCGAATACGCAATTTTTCATGTTGCGCCAATAAACTCGTGAAAGCCTGTTCCATATCTCTGTCTGCAACCAGAGCGAAGATATCTTTCGCGTACTCATTCATCCGATAATTCCCTCAGCGAACAACAGGTTCATATCTACGGCTTTTTGCCAATCCCGTAAGCGCGGATGATCCGCGCCGCACACGATGTCCGTCGCCCCGTTTTTGTCTTTGGCGAAACAGAGCGCTTCCTCCAGTCGAGCCTTTCGCAAGAAAGCGGAGGAATGGGTCGCCGCCAGCACCTGCGAGTCGTACGCCGACGCCAGCGAATCGTACACGGCTTCGATTGCGAGTGGGTGAATGCCGTTTTCGGGCTCTTCCAGCAAATAGAGATACCCTTCTTCGGACAGATACGGAATGAGCGTGAGCGCCAGAAACCGTAGCGTTCCGTCGGAAACGCCCCACGACGGCACGTGAATGCCTGTATCGTACTCGACTACAAGGTAGGCATGTCGGTCATCTTTCCGCTCCTTGACGTCAATGTCCTTGATGTCTTTCAAGGTAGTCCGAACGTGCTCCAGCCACTCCGCGTAATTTTTCCGGTCATGCTCTTTCAAATTCTTGATCGTCCAGGGGAGATTCGCGCCGTCGCTGAAGAAACCGTTGCGCCGCAACGCGGGAGGGCTGGCCGCGCGCATCTTGCCGCTGTCCAGAGCCAGAAGTTTTACCTGTGTTTCCAGCATCCGCTTGACGCCGGTGGCAACGGGAAACACATCGGTGGACTCGGGAAAGTTGCCAAGCGCCGACCGATATGGGCCAAAGGAGATGCTGGTTGTCCAGCCGCTTCCCGCTGCCGACGAGACCTCGCTGTGGAAACTGTCAGATCCCGCGGGCGACTTACTGAGTATGGTTCGTACGCCTGGGCGCCCGCCGCCCAGCATGATGGTATTAATCGGATCCAACGGGGAAGGGAATATGGATAATTGCCTCTCTTGCCAGTTATGGCGAGGCATAAGCAGTCCTCTTTCCGAGTTGATTATAGCCGTCCCGCTTTCTCCTTCCTTGATGGCTACCTCGTAACGAAATACTTCAAAGTTCTTATCCGAGGGCAATCTTTTTTTGATGGCGTCCGAAATGTCGAACTCTACCGCCAGCTCGAAACCAAGGCCTTCCCGGGGCCTGTCCCAGACAAGGTCCTGAAAATTCCGGGTGCGTTTTTCTACGGCGGCCTCAAGGCCCTCTCGCACCATGTCGCCCAGGAAGGCGACCACATCGAACAACGTGCTCTTCCCGCTGGCGTTGGGGCCCACCAGCACATGGAACGAATCCAGCGCCACATCCACATGGCGCAGGCAACGGTAATTCAGGGCCTGGATGCGACGAATCATCGGAGCGGGTCGCCGGGGTTTCGGAAGAGTTCGCATACCTAATGTACCCAAAACCGGCTTCCGAAACCCCGGCAATTCTTCCTTGGGCTTGGGCGGTTTCCTTAGAATCCTACCCGTATGCCCAGCAGGAAGCGTTGCTGCGTTACGGTTTCCTCGGCGAGCGGCGGATCGTCCACGTGACGGTACGGAGTGTACTGGTCCTGGTATTCCACGCCTGTCCATCCCGCATCGACATGAAACGTGTCCGAGAAGCGGTACGACACGCCGAAGGACAGGAAGCCTCGGTCGCGGTCGGCTTTGCCGCTGCCCTGCGAGACCTCCAGGTCGAACGGATCGGGATAGTTGGCTATGCCGCCTCGAAAGGTAACGTTTTCGAATGCATACGATGCGCCGATCCGCATATTCCAGACCGGGTCCATGGTGTCCCGTATTTCCCGGTTCAGGTTCCTGTACAAGTCGCTGTCCGCCTCATGTCCGTCGAACTCCATCTGGGACCAGTCCACATATTCCATATCCGCGGCCAGAAGCAGGTTGCCGGGTTCCCAGGATACGCCGACCCCCATGCGCCAGGGGGTGCGCAACTCGTATTCGTATTGGTAACTGATGTCGGCCTTCAGCAAGCCGCCCTCGTCGAACCGGGTTGCAATCTCCCGGTAATGGGTTTCGCTTATTTCGTAGAACGTAGGGCTTTCTATCGAGAGGCCTGCGCGCAATCCGCTTGAGAACGTCGTGGAGACGCCGCCCCGCAGATTGAATCCGCTCAGGTCCGAATCGAACCCTTCCTCGTAGAGCAGGCTCTGAAACCCGAACAGGGAACCGCTGTCCAGAATCACCTCGTACTCCTCCGGTCCGTTTTCGCCGTAGGCGTCCGCTTCCTCGTATACGTTGTCGATGCGGTACGAACCGAATGCGAAGTTGGCCGACAAACCGACCATCACATTCCGGCTTGCCTCCCAGGCGCCGCCAAGGCTCAATTCGCTCATACGTCCCTTTTCGAGCACATCCCCCATTTGTTCGATGCGCGTGCCCGGCGCAACGGCCTCATAGAACAGGTCGCTGTCCAGGAGCACGTTTTCCTCCAGAAATTCGATGGCTCCGCCTTCGTAGGCCAGTTTGGGCAGGTCGTTGGAGAACACCGGGAAATAGCCATTTTCGTCCTTGTCAATCGTAAACTCGTCGCCGTAGGGCAGCCACGACGTACTGATGGAACTGGATGCGTTCGTTCCCGCGAACGTCAGGTTGCGGTCGAACGTGCCGAGTTCGTTGAACGCCCCGCCCAGCACGAACGACCCTTGCGACGTCGGGAATTTCTGTATCCAGGCCAGGTTGCCGAGGCGCGTGGCGCGCACATCGGTTTCCCCCTCGGCAACCGTGCGAATGCCGGTCCGGTATTTGGAGGCGTCTGTGGATGAGAACGCGTGCAGGGCGCCGCTGACCTCCGAGTTCTTGAAATAGCCCAGCCCGGCGGGATTCGTACGCAGCGCCCCGTAGTCCGCTATGCCTGCGATACCGGCACCCGCCATGCCCATCATGCGCGGGCCGGTCGCCGGGGATCTCGAGGTGAAGACGTAGGTGTTGTCGAGGGTCTGCGCATAGGCGGGAGACGCCGCGAACAGGACAAGGGTCAGTATGGAAAGAAAGCGCCTTTTCATGGGAGTGCCTGTCTGGTTTTGTTCAGAGTATCCTGACACGGTTGTGGGCATGGGGTACGGTTCGCAAGGGTACAGGAAGGGCTTGGGATCGCTTGAAAAGCACGATCCTGACGATACTTCCGGGGAAGGTTGCCACGCCGCGGCTATGCCGGTTCGTCGTACCGTTTATCGTCCGCGGGAACGGCCTGACGATGAGGAGGAGCCTCTCGAAGAAGACCGTCCGCTGCTGCCCGACGAAGACCTCGGCGGCGGGGAGGAACGTACGGCGCCTCCGCTCGATCCGCTGCTTCTCCGCGAGGACGGCGCCGAGCGTACGGTGCGTCCACTGGAGCCGCTGCTCTTTGAAGAGGGCGTACGCCGTACGGTGCTTCCGCTGGAACTGCTGCCGCTGCTCCGCGAGGAGCCGGACGAGCGGACCCGACTGCCGCTGGACGACGAAGACCGCGAGGAGGGCGTGCGCTGTACGGTGCGCCCGCTGGACCCGCTGCTGCCGCTGCTCGAGGAGGGCGTGCGTCGTACGGTTCGTCCGCTGGACCCACTACTGCCGCTGCTCGAGGGGGGCGTGCGTCGTACGGTGCGCCCGCTGGACCCGCTGCTGCCGCTGCTTGAAGAGGGCGTGCGCCGTACGGTTCGTCCGCTGGACCCGCTATCGCCGCTGCTTGAGGAGCCGGACGTGCGTGCGGTACTCCGGCTGCCGGTCGCCGACGAAGACCGGGATCCGGGCGCCGAGCGCACGGTGCGTCCGCTTGATCCGCTGGTTGTCGCAGTGGTGCGCCGCGTATCGCGGGACCGGGTGGGCGTTACGCCCGATCCGGTTCGCGTCGAGCGCCCGCCAGACACGGCCGAACCGCCGCGCGTCTTTCCGGCGGAAGCGCTTCCCGCCCTGCCCACTTCGCGGACCGGGGCGTTCCCGACGTCCCCGGCGTATCCGTGGGTTCCGCCGCCCCGTCCCATGGTCGCCCCGCGACGACCCCATTCTCCATCTCTCCATTCGCCATCTCTGGGGCGAATCGTTCCCGGATAGTCATACCGCCATCCGCCGTAATAGGGGTTCCAGGTATGCGCGTAGCCCGGGTAATAGCCGTAGGGACTATAGGGGCGATACGGATCGTAATGCCAGGGGCTGTGGTAGTACGGATCGTAACGCCAGGGGGCGTAGTAGGAATTTCCGCCCCATCCCCAATGCGATCCGAAGGACAAGCCCACGCGAACGCCGCTGTATCCATATCCGTAGCTCCAGGGGTCGTACCACAAGGGATCGGCCCAGGACGGCCCGAAGAACGCACTGGACGAGTACGGACTCCAGCCGTAATCGAACCGGTCGAAATACCGCCGATAGCCGTAGGGCCCGCTGTAGACGTACCGGTCGCTGTAGTAGTGTTCCGTGACGACGGTGTCCTCGGCGCTTTGCACCACCTCCACGTAATCGGGGTACTGTTCGTATTGAACCGTGCTCAATTGCGTGTAACAACCGGCCAGCAGCACGACAAGCAGTCCTGCGGTGAAAGGCGCCGCGCGTAATGCGGGGCGAGAGGTCTCTCGCTTGGGTAGTGTTGATCGTTTCATGGCGGCAACCGGTTTGGTGAAAACTTGGCAGGCGGTGCTTCCGTTTAAGATTTGTACGGGCAAGGATGCATAAGGTGCCGCATGATTGCGAACAAACGGCGGAACTTATTGCTTTCCCTGAAGAAAGAACGACGTTCGTTCGGTTCCAGCGGTCTTGATCCGGAATAACGCAAACATCGGGCCATTTCCGCAAATTCCGCAACATTCGGGACTGTTTCTCCTGTACGCCGGGCGAATCGGCGTCGGAACACCCCCGGACGCCCGCGATTTTTCGTCCAGTTTCTCCGCGACAGCGTATCACATCACCTGCAATACACATCCACCTACGTTGCAATAATTATGGCCGATGCAATTACAAGCCGGCAGGAAGATTACGCCCAATGGTATCTCGACATTGTGCAGCATGCGAAACTGGCCGATTATTCGGCGGTGCGCGGCTGCATGGTGATTCGCCCGAACGGCTGTGCGCTTTGGGAGAATATGCGCCGGGCGCTCGACGACATGTTTCGGGAAACCGGGCACGAGAACGCCTATTTTCCCCTGTTCATTCCCCAGTCCTTCCTGGCGCGGGAAGCCGAACACGTAGAAGGGTTCGCCAAGGAGTGCGCCGTGGTTACCCACTCGCGCCTTACGGAAAATCCCTCCGGTGAGGGGCTTGTGCCCGACCCTGCGTCGAAACTGGAAGAGAATCTTGTGGTGCGCCCCACCAGCGAAACGATCATCTGGGACGCCTACCGGAGCTGGATTCAATCCTGGCGCGACCTGCCCATTCTCGTCAATCAATGGGCGAACGTCGTGCGCTGGGAAATGCGCACCCGGCTGTTCTTGCGCACGATGGAATTCCTCTGGCAGGAGGGCCACACGGCCCACGAAACGAAAGAGGAAGCCGTTGAGGAAGCCCGCCGCATGCTGGACGTGTACGCTACGTTCGCCGAGGAATGGATGGCCATGCCGGTGCTTCGGGGCGTCAAAACGGCCAGCGAGCGGTTCGCGGGCGCGGTGGACACGTATTGCATCGAGGCCATGATGCAGGACGGCAAGGCCTTGCAGGCCGGCACCAGTCATTTTCTGGGCCAGAACTTCGCCAAGGCGTTCGATTGCCAGTTCCAGAACCGGGAAAACCGGCTCGAATATGTGTGGGCGACGTCCTGGGGCGTTTCGACTCGCCTGATCGGCGCGCTCATTATGACGCATTCGGACGACCAGGGCCTGGTTCTGCCGCCGCGCCTGGCCCCGGTGCAGGTCGTCATCGTGCCTATTTTCCGGAAAGACGCCGAACGGACGCTGGTGCTTGAAGCGGCCGAACGCATGCGTGCGGCGCTGCGCGCGGCGGGCGTTCGCGTCAAGCTGGATGCGCGCACGTCGCATCGTCCCGGCTGGAAATTCAACGAATACGAAGTGCAAGGCGTGCCGATTCGCCTCGCGATCGGTCCCCGGGACGTTCGGAACGGCCAGGTGGAAATGGCGCGGCGGGATGAGCCCGGCAAGGACATCGTTTCGCAGGAGGGCCTTCCTGATCGGGTCCAGGCCACGCTCGAAGCGATGCAGCAGCGCCTGTTCGACCGGGCGCTGGCCATGCGCGAAGCCGCGACCCGGCGCGTGGACGACTACGAAACATTCAAAGACACGCTGGACCGGCACGGCGGGTTCGTGCTGGCGCACTGGGACGGCGATCCGAACACGGAGGCGCGCATCAAACAGGAAACGAAAGCGACCATCCGCTGTATTCCCATGGATGGAGCGGGCGAAGCAGGCCGGGATATGCTGACCGGCAAGCCCTCGAACCGCCGCGTCGTGTTCGCCCGGGCCTACTGAGTTCAGACGCGCATGCACAGAAATCATGCACAGATAATGAAGCATACCCTATCTGCCCATTGACCGAACGGCTACGATAATCCGGCCCTGCCCTCACATCGAAGCGTAACGCCTCGTGCGCACTGCATTCGCCTTTTTGGCTGTCGTCGCCGCCTTGTGGCCTTTCGGCGCCCTGGCCCAGGAATGGGGGGCGGCGTCCGGGCGCATCCTGACGGCTGCGGAGGATACGCCCGTTCCCGACGTCAGCATTCTGGTGCGCGACACCAACTTCGGCACCGCCAGCAAGGAGGACGGGACCTATGTGCTTCGGCTCCCGTCGGGGACCCATGTGTTGCGGTTCTCGGCGGTGGGGTACGAGACGACATGGCGGCGCGTGCAGATCCGTTCCGGCGAACGGGTGGTTCTGGACGTTCGCCTGCGGGCGTCTACGGTCGAGATGCAGGATATTGTGGTGGAAGGGAATGTGTTTTTTACGAACCCCGGGGTGTACGAACTGGACTCGGAGGCTGTGCGCAACGTGCCTTCGCCGTTCAAGGGGTTCCAGGCGTTGAGCGTATTGCCGGGCGTCGCGACCAACAACGAACTCTCCAACCAGTATTCGGTGCATGGGGGCGGATTTCACGAGAATCTTATCCTGATCAACGGTTTCGAGGTGCACATGCCGTTGCGCCCGAGGCAAGGAGAGCAGGAAGGACTCGGCTTGCTGAACCCGGACCTGGCCGATCGGATCGTGCTGTACACGGGGGGATTTCCGGCGAAGTACGGCGGCAAATTGTCCTCTGTGTTGGACACGCGCTATCGCCGTCCGTATGTCGAATCCATGGGCGGGTCTGCCTCGGCCTCGTTGCTGGACGCCAGCGTGGCGTACCGGGGGGCGGCGGCGGACGGGCGGTTTGGATGGAACGCCGGGTTTCGGAAGGCGCGCGCCCGGCATTTCTTTGGTACGCAGGAACTGAAGGGGGATTATCGCCCCGACTACACGGACGTACAGGGGCTGGCGACCTGGCGCTTCCGGGCGGGACACGAAATCGAAGTACTGGGCATGTACGCCAACCATGTGTTCCGCTTCAGCCCGGAGAGCCGCAAGACCTGGTTCGGCGTCTTGAGCCTCCATCCCGACGTACCGTCGGACTTGCGTTCGTTCTGGACCCGGTACGAGGGCGCGGAACACGACGGATACCGGACGCGGTTCGCTGGCGTCCGTTTGCTGAACCGGATTTCTCCGTCGGTCCACGCAGAACACGATATAGCCTGGTTCGGCACGTCCGAGACGGAACGCTTCGATATCGAGGGGACGTCGGTCGTGTTTCGCGTCGATCCCGGCGGCGATCCTGAAACCGGCGCGGGCCATGCGCCCATAGGGAACGTGCGCGAAGAGGAATTCGCCGACAACGCCATAGAAAGCGCTGCATGGACCGGGCAGGGCCGGTACAGATGGCAGGCGGGGCGGCACGCAGCGGAGGCGGGCTGGCGCGTTCGGGCCTGGTCTTTTTCCGACCGGATCGACGAGTACGCCAACCTGTTTGGCAGGGACACGAACGGGGACGCCGTCCGCATCGAGGTGAACCGCCTGTCCGACGAATCCTCGCTTTCGGCGTGGCAAACCGGCGCGTACGCGCAGAATACCATGCAGCGAGGCGGGCTAACCCTTACCGCCGGGATGCGGGCGGACCGTTTTTCGTTCAACGGCGCCTGGACCGTTTCCCCGAGAATTTCGGCCCGGTACGCGGTGAGCGAACGCTTGACGGCCACCGGTTCGTGGGGCCACTATCGCCAGACGCCGACCTACCGCGAATTTCGGGGTACGCCTGCGCCGGGCGAAACGATACCCGATGCGCTGAACCGCGATATCCGGTCTCAGCGGGCCGTGCAATATGTTGTGGGCGGCGAATATTTTTTGCCCGCCCGGCGGCTGTACGTACGCGCCGCCGCGTTTTACCGGGATATGGATCGGCTCATATCGTACGACGTGCGGAACGTTCGCCTGCTGTATTCCGGCCGGAACGATACGGAGGGGCGGGCGCTTGGGCTGGACGTGCATCTGTACGGCGAACTCGTGCCCGGCCTCGAAAGTCGCCTGAATTACGGGTATCTGCACGCCGTCGAGACGTTTTTGCCGGAATACCGGACGGAATATCGCACCGGAAGCATTGCGCGTCCGTCGGATCAGCGGCACACGGTGTCGCTGTTCGTGCAGGACTATGTGCCGGGAGATTCCACCTGGAAAGTGCATGTGCGCGGGCTGTTCGGGAGCGGATTTCCCTACACGCCGCCGGTGCCCGACCGGCAAGTCGGGCGCTTCGTCATTCAGGCGCCCGGCGCACGAAATTCGGCCCGGTATCCTGCGTACCGGCGCGTCGATCTGGGGGCTACGAAGATCGTGGACGTCGGGGCGGGTTTGCGTCTGGAATTGACCGCGGAGCTGCTCAATGCGTTCAATATGACGAACACGGTAGCCTATGCCTGGACGCCGAACCGCGACGGAATATGGGAGCGCATTCCCACCCGCCTGACGCCGCGCACGTTTAATCTCCGGGTTCGTTTGGCATGGTGATCGGCCAGTGTGATCGGGCTGGGCGATCGGGTGGGGAACCCTTGACGCTTCTGCCGTTAAAAAGCCTATTCCTGTCCATAAACGGATGGGATAGCGCGCACCTGTTGCGGATGCATATTAGAACCTGACAAGGATATTCATAAGGGAGTCGGTCTTCACATTCGGACGGCAGGCCCACCCTCCTTGCACGCAAGCGAGGTCTTTTCTTCGGAAAGGCAGGGACGATCGGAAGAATGCGAGTGATTCCCGCATTGTTCAAGGTAGAGGTTCTTCTATCCACCGCTCGGGAGCGCGTCCTTTTCGGGAGACGCCCCGGCGCCGACTTCGGGTGCTTCTTGCGCCTGCAGGGGCCGGGGCGCTCCATTTTTTACGCGTTTTTACGCGCCCGCCGCACGGCGCACACCGGGCATACCGGGCCGGGGATCGTCTCCCCGCCGCCTTGCCCCGGTCGCGTTCGGCGCAGGCTCGTACGTAACATTCTGTAAGTAACAGATAAGGCTCATGTCCGGCGTCATCGGGCACATTCTGGTCCTGTTCGGCTTTGTGGGCTGCGCGCTTGCGGGCTACGCATATCTTCGGGCGGCGCGCACCGGCGACGCCGAATGGAAGCGGATTGGCCGTGTTGCGTGGATTGGCATGACCGCAAGCCTTGCGGCGGCGGCGGCGATCCTGATGGTCCTGCTCCTCACGCATCAGTTCCAGTACGCCTACGTATATCAGCAAACCTCCCGCGCGCTGCCGACCCACTTTCTGGTTTCGTCGTTCTGGGCCGGTCAGGAGGGGTCGTTTCTGCTCTGGATTCTCCTGATGAGCGCGCTCGGCCTGGCGCTGATGCGCTTGCGGCGGGCCTGGGAAGCCCCTGTGATGACGATTCTGGCGGGGTCGCAATGGTTTCTGACGTCCATGATTGCGGGGTTGCAGCTGGGGCCGCTGCGGGTTGGCGCGTCGCCCTTCGCCACGCTCGCCGACAAGTTCCCGGACGCGCCCATGCTGCAAATTCCGGGGTTCCTGCCTGCGGACGGGTCGGGGCTGAACGATTTGCTCCAGAATTACTGGATGGTCATTCATCCGCCGACGCTTTTCATGGGCTTCACGCTCATGGCGGTTCCGTTTGCATTCGCCATTGCGGCGCTGTGGAAACGCCGGTACGTCGAGTGGATTCCGCAGGCGTTGCCCTGGGCGCTCGCCGCGACCGCCGTGCTGGGCGTGGGCATTGCGATGGGCGGCTATTGGGCGTACGAAACGCTTTCGTTCGGCGGCTACTGGGCGTGGGATCCCGTGGAAAATTCCTCCCTCGTGCCCTGGCTTACGGGCATCGCGGCGGTCCACGCCATGATTATCCGGAAGAAAAGCGGGCGGGCCCACAAATCCACCTTCCTGTTCTGCATCCTGTCGTACATGCTGGTCATTTACTCGACGTTTCTGACCCGGAGCGGGATACTGGGCGACGTGTCTGTGCATTCCTTCGTCGATCTGGGCATGATGAACCAGCTGCTCGTCTGGATCTTGGCCATGGGCGCGGTCGGGTTCGGCTTTTTTGCGGTTCGGTATCGGGAGCTGCCTGCGCCCGACCGCGAACCCAACGTGCTCTCGCGCGAGTTCATGACGTTCTGCGGCGCCATGCTGCTGGCGTGCCTGGCCGCCGTCGTGACCGTAGGCACCAGTTCGCCTATTCTGGGGAAACTGTTTCGGGAGGCGCCTTCTACGGTGCCCATCGAGTTCTACAACAAGTGGTCGCTCCCGCTCTCCATCCTGATCGTGTTCCTTGCGGGCCTCGGGCAGTTGTTCTGGTGGAACCGGATGAATATCGAGCAGGCGAACCGGGTCCTGCTCAAACCGATCCTCGGGGCGGTGGTCAGTACGGTCGCGGTGCTGATTTTTACGCCGTTTGCGGCGGCAACCGTTCAGCGGCCCGACGTATCGGCGGCGGGCGGCGTCCCGGAGGCTGCGCAGGCGGGATTCGGGTTGATCGAAGGGATCCGGGGTTTCGGGGAGGTCTACGGGACAGGCATTATGCTGCTGCTCCTTGTGTTCATGGCGTTCTTTGCGCTCTACGGAAACGGGATGGTGCTCTGGAAGATCGGGCGCGGCAATCCGCGCATGGCGGGCGGCGCCACGGCGCATGTGGGCTTCGCCATTATGGCGCTGGCCATCGTGGCGTCCAGCGGGTTCAGCAAGCCCATCGGCGTATTGCGCGGCGCGCCGCTGACGGATCGCTCGGATACGTTCGTGCTGGAGCGAGGCCAGACGCGCTCGGTGGGGGGATACCTCGTGACCTGGTCCGGGCGCGAACGCACGGCCCGCAACCGTCCGGTGTACGTGCTGGATTTCGTCGATTCGAACGGACGCGCCTTCACCGTCCGCCCGGTCGTATACAAAAGCACGCAGGCGCAGTGGATCCAGCATCCCGACCACGAAATGTACCTGGACAAGGATATATTCGTAGCGGTGTCGCCCAGCGCCATGTACGAGACGGACGAAGAAACCGAAGACCCTGCCGCCAAACAGGGCGAACTGACCATCTCCCGGGGAGATTCCACGGTGGTGGGTGGCGACGCGTTCGCCATCCGGTTCGTCAATTACCAGACGAACATCCCCGACCTGCCCGATTCCACGGAAATTGGCGTGGCGGCCTTGTTGGACGTGACGAATCTGGAAACCCGCGAAACCCGTCGTCTGAGCCCGGTCTATCTGATCATGCAGGACCGTACGCAGCAATACATTCAGAATCGCGTGAACGACTGGGACTTGACGGTCACGTTTACGGGCATGAACGTGGATAACGGCTCCATTCGCCTTTTTCTGGAAGGGGTCGCTGTTTCGCCCGATGAATGGATTGTGGTGCAGGCCTGGGAAAAGCCGTTCATCAACTTCCTGTGGTTGGGATTCCTGCTGCTTACCGGCGGGTTCGGGCTGGCCGTCTGGCGGCGCTATGCGGACCACCGCTACAGCGCGCGGCGGGAAAAACGCCTGACCGCCTCTGATGCTGCTTCCGATCCTGTGTCCGGTCCTGCTTCTGATCCGGCTTCCGACCCCTCCACTGACCCCACCGCGTAATTCGCGGAATCCGGGGCCCTACAGGTTCTCAATGGCCTCGGAGGCGGCTTTGCGGCCCTTTGCGGTTTCTGATCCGGTTTCCGATCCGGCTTCCGACCCCTCCTCGGACCCCACCGCGTAATTCGCGGAATCCGGGATACTACAGGTTCTCGATGGCCTCGGAGGCGGCTTTGCGGCCCTTCGGGGTCAAGGCCAGCATGTCGTCGCCGGCGCGCCGTACCAGCCCGTTCGATTGCGCCCGGCGGACGACCCGCTGCGCAAAATCCCGTTCCCAGGAGAGATGTTCTTCGAGGTGCCCGACCCGGTGTTCTATATCCGCCTCGGGCAGCCCTTCGTGGTTGAACAGGTGAATGGCCAGCATTTTCTCGGCGAATTCCCATTTTTGCCGCCTGCGACGCCGCCGGCCCGCGAGCACGCCGTACCGGGGAGCCGCCAGCCAGACCATCGCAAAGATCGCCCCCGCCGCCGCGGCCATGGCGCCGGCGATGGATACGTCGAAGAGGCGGGCCGCCTGGAATCCCGCCAGCGCGGAAACCACGCCAAGCGCCACGCTCCACAGGATCATGGTGCGGAGCCGGTCGGTGAGCAGGCAGGCCGCTGCGGACGGCGCGACCATCAGGGCCACGACGAGGATGGACCCCACGGCGTCGAACGCCGCCACGGCGGTGAGCGAAACGAGGGTCATGAGTCCGTAATGGATCAGCGCTGGGGCGAACCCCAGCGTCGCCGCGAGGCCCGCATCGAATGTGGCGATCTTCAGTTCCTTGTAGAACAGGGCGATGAAGACGGCGTTCGCCAGCCCCGCCGCGCCCGTCGCGTACAGCGCGCGCGGTCCGATATCCCGTCCCGCCACCACGAGCCGGTCGAACGGGGCGAAGGCCGGTTCGCCGAGGAGCACTGCGTCGGTATCGAGGTGCACGTCCCCGGCGTAGCGAGCGATGAGGAGTACGCCCACGCTGAATAACACGGGAAACACCAGCCCGATCGCCGCATCTTCCCGGACGCGCTGCGTGGAGATGAGCAGTTCGACCAGCATGGCGGTGAGTACGCCTGTAGCCGCCGCGGCCAGAATCAGCAGGGGGGAATTCAGGTCGTGGGTCCAGAAAAACGCCACAACGATGCCCGGCAAGATGGCGTGGCTTATGGCGTCGCTCATCATGGCCATTTTGCGCAGCACGAGGAACGCGCCCGGAAGCGCGCACGCCGCCGCGACGACCACGGCGAGCAGCTGGATTTCAAGCTCTCCCTGGGTCATCGTTGTTCTGTTTTCAGCGTTTCCGCGCGGCGCCGGCCCGCCTCGCTCAGAGCCCATCCATCCTCTGCGCGGCGGACGAGGCCTTCCTTTTCCAGACGCATAAGCAGGCGGTCTACGGGAATGTCTTGCGCCCGCATCGCTTGCACCGCGCCCTGCGGGTGGGGGCGCAGCGGGTCGTGGTGCTGCATGCCCAGCGCGTAGAGGTCCAGCAGCACGCGTTCGCGCTGGAAACGTCCCGCATTCCGCCGTCTTCGCAGGCGCTGTCCCAGCAGGCCGCGCTTCGGCGCCAGGAAGAGGGACGCCACCACGATCGCCCCCATGCAGAGCACGATCAGCGGCCCGGTCGGGAGGCCGGTTTCGAGGCTGCTGAGCACGGCCCCGGAGACGCCCCCCGCCGCGCCGAACCCGGCGGACAGCAGGACCATTTTCCACAGGACATCCGTCCATTGCCTGGCGGCGGCGGCGGGCGCCACGAGCATGGCGCTCATCAGCACGACGCCGACGGTTTGCAGTCCGATGACGATGGCCACGACCAGCAGCGCGGTCAGGAAGAGGTCCACGCGCCGCATGGGCAAGCCCAGCGTGCGTCCATATTCCGGGTCGAAGGCCAGCAATTTCAGTTCTTTCCAGAAAAGCCCCGCAAGGAGGAGCGCGGCCCCGCCCGGAATGGCCATGGCGACGACGTCGCGGCGGACCAGGGAGGATGCCTGTCCGAACAAAAACGTATCCAGCCCGGCCTGGGCGGCCCCGGCGTGTTGCCGAATCCACGTGAGCAGGACCAGCCCCACGCCAAAGAACACGGACAGCGCCAGGGCCAGCATGCTGTCGTACTTGATGCGGGTGGTTTCTGTGATGGACAGAATCCAGAGGGTGGCCAGCCATCCCGCCAGCGCGGCGCCGATCATGAGCGCCAGCGGGGCCTTGCTTCCCGTCACCAGGAAAGCCAGCGCGACGCCGGGCAGGGCGGCGTGCGAAATGGCGTCGCCGAGGAGGCTTTGCCCGCGCAGTACGGCGTACGTCCCCAGTCCGCCGCTCACAATGCCCAGTACGGCGGAACCCAGCGCCACCATGCGTAGCGTATAGTCGCTGAACAGGTATTCCATGGGGGTTTGGAGGTGCAGGGTGATGCGCAGGGGCGGGCCGGTTCGTTCGGCGCGTTCGAGAGGGTCTGGAAGGGAGTGGGGGGTTCGGACGGCTCCGTGGGTTCAGGAGGGTCTGGAAGGGGCGGCGGGTTCGGACGGTTCGGTGGGTTCAGGAGGGGTGGAAGGGGCGGCTTTTGAAGATGCAGGGGGTTCGGGAGGGGTAGAGGAGGCGGAGGTTTCGTCGGGTTCGACCGGGCCGCTCGTCTCCACGCTTCGCAAAAAGGCGATGCGTCCGCCGTACGCAAGGCGCAGATTCTCCGGCGTAAAGGCCTTTGCGACCGGGCCGGAAGCAATCCGCCGGACATTCAGCAGCATCGCATGGTCGAAGTATTCCTCGACGGTTTGCAGGTCGTGGTGCACGACGAGCAATGTGCGTCCCTGCGCCCGCAACGCCCGCAGCAGGTCGATGATGGCCCGTTCCGTGACGGCGTCCACCCCCTGGAAAGGTTCGTCCATCAGGTACACCCGGGCATCCTGCACCAGGGCGCGCGCCAGAAACACGCGTTGCTGTTGTCCGCCGGACAGTTGCCGAATCTGCCGGTCGGCGAACGCTTCCATGCCCACGCGGGCCAGCGCTTCCTGCGCCTGCGCGCGTTCGCGTTTGCCCGGGCGGCGCATCCATCCAAGGCGCCCGTAGCGCCCCATCATCACCACGTCCAGCGCGCTGGTCGGGAAATCCCAATCCACGCTACCCCGTTGCGGCACATAGGCGATGTCTTGCCGGGAGGTCTCATAGGGCGCTCCGAAGAACCGGATGCGGCCTGCAGAAATCGGCAACAGCCCCAGCAGGGCCTTGACGAAGGTGGTTTTTCCGGCGCCGTTGGGTCCCACGACGGCCATGAGCACGCCGGGCGGCACGGTCAGGTCGATGTCCCACAGCACGGGCTGGTCCCGGTAGGCGACGGTCAGGTCGCGCACTTCTATGGCTGCCGCGTCCTTCACGCAGGATCCCTGGACAGGGCCGCCACGATAGCGTCGATGTTTGCGCGCATCATCCCGAGGTACGCGCCGGCCTGCGAGTCGGGGTCTCCGAGCGCGTCGCCGTAGAGCGTTCCCCCGACATCCACGTCGAATCCGCGGGCGCGGACCGCTTCCTGTACGGCTTCGATGCCTCGGGGAGATATGGAGGTTTCGACGAACATGGCCGGAATCCGGCGGCGGGCCACCAGGTCGGCAAGGTGTTGCACGTCCGCCGCGCCCGCCTCCGAGGCCGTGCTAATGCCTTGCAGCCCATGGACTTCGAATCCGTACGCCCGGCCGAAATAGCCGAAGGCGTCGTGCGACGTGACGAGGACGCGGCGGTCCGCCGGCAGGGCGTCGGCCTGTTCCCGGACGTACGCATGCACGCGATCCATCTCCGCAAGGTACGCGTCGAGGCGTTGCTGGTAGGTTTCCGCATGGAGGGGATCGGCTTCCGCCAGGATTTCCTGTACGCGTCGGGCCGCCTTTTTCCACAGGGCTATGTCGAACCACACATGCGGGTCGTAGTTGCCCTGGAACCGCTCCGAGTCGATCAGGTCTTCCGGGGTCGTGCTTTCTTCCGCCACGGCGAATACGGGTACGCCGCGCCCGTGCATTTGCTCGAAGACGTCGCCCATCTTGCCTTCCAGATGCAACCCGTTGTACAGGATGACGTCGGCCTGGGACAGGCGGGTCACGTCGCCAGCGCTGGCCTTGTACAGGTGCGGGTCCACGCCCGGCCCCATGAGGCCGGTCACGGAGACGCGCTCGCCGCCGATCTGCGCGGTCAGGTCCGCGATCATACTGGTGGTGACCACGACGCCGAGCTGGTTCGGCGAGGCTGCGTCGTGGCCTCGCGTCTGTCCGCACCCGGTTATGGCGCCCAGGGCAACCAGCGCGGCTAAGGTGAGTGCGGTGCACTGGGTACCAAGAGCGCCCAGTGTGCCCAGTGCGCTTGCGAGGACCTTCGGGCCCGCGGCGTACCGGATAGCGGGTAGCAGGGAATACGATCGTATGGGGCGCATCGGGCGCATTGGACGCATTGGGTGCATCGGGCGAGGAAGAATGTGAAGAGGGCGGCGAGGCGGGCGGGTTGAACAGGTCAGGCCCATCCTGTCCGTGCGGCCAGATCGGGTTGGTCTGTTCGCAAGGGTTGGATTATTCCGATCATCTGGATCATCTGGATCATCCCGAAAAAATCAGCGGGCTCGCGAATTCAGCCCGGCCTGGTTCGCGGAGGTTCGTAAGGCCGCAACAGGAAGGCCGCAAAAGTATAGCGTATCTAAATATAAGTTTAGCCAAGGCTAAAAATCAAGGGGTCGGGTCGTTTTGCTTCGTTATTGTCTGCGTTCGTGGCATACCGTGCGCCATATTCCCCCGTACCAAAGGGCGCACCCGCCCGCGAGGCACGCGAATTCGCAAGAACACCGCGCGGGTTTGGGGATTAAAAGGGAGTCATTTAATAAGAGTCTTTTTTTCGCTCCGGCGTTGCCGGCTGGTTCATTTCCATGGCCAACGAGGATACCCAAGGTTTCGACGGGCGCCTGCTGCGCCGCATCGTGCGCTACCTGGCCCCCTACAAATGGTGGGTGCTGACGGCGTTCGTGCTGACGGCAGGCGCTTCTTTCCTCGGGCCGCTGCGCCCCCGGCTGGTGCAGGAGGCCATCGACGGGTACATCGTGCCGGGCGATCTGGAGGGGTTGCAGAGCATTGTACTCCTGCTGGTGGCCGCCCTCATCGGCGAGGGGATTTTTTCGCTCCTGCAGGGCTACCTGACGCAGTGGATCGGGCAACACGCGATCTACGACCTGCGCACGGCGGTTTTTCGGCATATCCAGCGGCAGCCGCTTCGTTTTTTCGACCGCACGCCAGTCGGGCGGCTCATTACGCGGACAACGAGCGATGTGGAGGCGCTCAGCGACGTCCTGTCGGCGGGGCTGGTCGTTATTCTGGGGAATCTCTTTCGCATTGCCTTTATCCTGTACTTCATGTTTTCCCTGAACTGGGTGCTGGCGCTGGTGGTGCTGGGGGTGATGCCCGTCATGGCGTACGGGGTGTTCCTATTCCGGAGCAAGGTGCGCGTACAGTATCGGGAAACCCGCAAGCAGGTGTCGCGGCTCAATTCGTTTTTGCAGGAGCATATTTCCGGGATGCACATCGTGCAGGCGTTCAATCGGGAGCGGGAGGAAATGAAGCGGTTCAGCGGCATCAACCACGAACACCGCGCCGCGCAGATCAAGACCATCTTTTATTTTGCGCTGTTCTGGCCCATGGTGGACATCGTGGCGTCCACGGCGCTGGGCCTGGTCATCTGGTTCGGCGGGTTGCAGGCCATGGCGGGCACGCTCACCATCGGGGTGCTCATTGCCTTTATCCAGTTTTCCCGGCAATTTTTCGAGCCGATTCGGAATCTTTCGGATCAGTACAATACGCTACAGAGCGCCATGGCGGGGGCCGAGCGCATTTTCGGGCTGCTGGACGAGGATCGGTCTCTTGTCGAAAAGGAAACGCCTGTGCATCTGGATCGGGTGCAGGGCCGCATCGAGTTTCGGAATGTCTGGTTTGCGTACGGGGGCGACGAGGCGGGGGATGCGGAGGGTGCGGAGCCGGACTGGATTCTGCGGGACGTGTCGTTCGCGGTGGAGCCGGGGCAGCAGGTGGCGATCGTCGGGGCGACGGGCGCCGGGAAGACGACGATCATCAACGCGCTCTTGCGGTTCTACGACATTCAGCGCGGCGGCATTTTCATCGACGGGGTGGATATTCGGGAGTTGCGCCTGGCCGAGTTGCGCCGCCGCATTGGCCTGGTGCTGCAGGACGTGTTTCTGTTTTCCGGCCCCATTTCCCGGAATCTGACCCTTGGGGACCCCGCCATTGGCGAGGCGGACATGCGGCGGGCCGCCGAACTGGTGGGCGCGGACGCCTTCATTCGCAAACTGCCCGACGGGTACGAACAGGACGTGCGCGAGCGGGGGGCGTCCCTGTCGCACGGGCAGCGGCAGTTGCTTTCGTTCGTGCGGGTGCTCGCGTACGACCCCGAATTTCTGGTGCTGGACGAAGCCACGTCCAGCGTGGACACCGAAACCGAACGGCTCATCGAGCAGGCGCTGAAGAAGTTGATGGCGGGCCGCACCTCTCTCGTGGTGGCGCATCGCTTGTCCACGATCCGGCATTCGGATCGCATTCTGGTCATGCACAAGGGCCGCATCCGGGAGCAGGGCGCTCATCAGGAATTGCTTGCGATGGACGGCTTGTACCGGCGGCTGTACGAATTGCAGTACGCGGAACAGGAGGGGCAGCAGGCGGCTTGAGCGCATCCCTCGTCATCGTATCCTCAAAAACCTTTTCGCCGCATGTTTTGCGGAGATTAATCCGGGCATTTTTGTCGTGATCACGCATTCACCGCACGTTTTGCGGAGATTACGCAGGCCATTTTTGCCCTTGAGCGCCTGTTTGCCGTATTCACCGCATGTTTTGCGGAGATTAATCGGCCTACCCTCCATCAACATCCCGTAACGTCATGGCTTCCTACTACGCACCGCATCACCTTGCTCGCTTTGGAGATATAGGGAAGGGGAATCAGGAACTGGCCGACCTTTTCTTCGCCTGGTACGGAAAAGTGTTTGAGGAAGGGGCGCTCACGGCGCGGGAAAAGGCGTTGATTGCGCTGGCCGTGGCCCACGCCGTGCAGTGTCCGTATTGCATCGACGCGTATACGGAGGAATGTCTTGGCAAGGGGGCGGACCTGGAGCAGATGACCGAGGCCGTGCATGTGGCGTCGGCCATTCGAGGTGGGGCTTCCCTGGCGCACGGCGTACAGATGCTGGAGCAGGTCGAAGCGCAAACCATGTGAATCTTCTTAATTCGGCACATTCCGCACAGTCTGCGCATTTCGTACATTCTGCGCATTTCGTACATCTCGAACAACCATCTGCGGCGTCCGCCGTATTTTTCAGGATGCTCTGATTAAGTCCGTGAAGCGCTGATCGCAGTGGATTTGATCAGGGCATCCTTTATTCCTTTCACAAGCCGTTTGCGTCTAATGGAAGCGCCTGTTGAACTTATTCCGCTGGAGCAGTTGCCCGGGGGAGACGGGAGTGCGCTGGATATTGAGGGGCCTATTGCGGGGCCGCGGGTCGCCACGAGTCTCCATTACCGGCGCGAACCGCTTGCCCGTCCCGAGGAGCAATTGCGGGTGCTGAATGCGGTCGCCCTTGAGGCGGGTCCGTCCGGAACGGGGGATTTCGACCGGGATCTGGCGGTTTCGGGGTGGGAGCGGCTGGCGCCTGCTACGCTGGATGTGTTTCAGATCAATGTGGGGAAGCTGTGCAACATGACGTGTCGGCATTGCCATGTGGATTCGGGGCCGGACCGGACGGAGGAGAACATGGATCGGGAGACGGTGGACGCGTGCCTGCGGGCCATCGACCTGTCCGGGGCGCACACGGTGGACCTGACGGGGGGCGCACCGGAACTGAATCCGCATTTCAAATACCTGGTGGATGCGTGCGTTCGGCGGGGGAAGCATGTCATTGACCGGTGCAACCTTACGATTCTGATGACGCGCCGCTTCGCCGGGTTGCCGGAATGGCTGGCCGAGCGGGGGGTGGAGGTCGTGTGTTCGTTGCCGCATTACCGGCGGTTGGGGACGGATGCGCAGCGGGGGGAGGGGACATACGCCCTGAGCATTGCGGCGCTTCGGACGTTGAATGCGGTGGGGTACGGGCAGGGCGATCCCGGGCGGAGGCTGACGTTGGTGACGAATCCGGTGGGGGCGTTCCTGGCGGCGGGGCAGGCGTCGCTGGAACGGGAATGGAAGGAGGCGCTGGCCCGTCATCACGGCGTCACGTTCGACCGCCTGATTGCGCTCAACAATATGCCGATGTCCCGGTATCTCGAATGGCTCGTGGAGCGGGGGCTGGTGGAGGAGTATATGCACCGGATCGTGCAGGCCTTCAATCCGTCGACCATTGCGGGGCTAATGTGCCGCAATACGTTGTCGGTGTCCTGGGACGGCTATCTGTACGATTGCGATTTCAACCAGCAACTGGACATGCGCCTATCTTTGCCGGACGGGTTGCGTCCGCATGTGCGAGATTTTGATTTGGAGGCCTGGCGGGGGCACGCGGTGCGGATCGGGCGGCATTGTTATGGGTGCACGGCTGGGGCGGGGAGTTCTTGTGGGGGGCAGGTGGGGTAGGGGGTTCTTTGGGGGCAGGTGGGGTAGGGGAATTTGTGTGGTGGATGTACTTGTTTAGGCGGCAAAAATTGCATTCTGATATTTTTAAGAGGATGGTTTGCCCGGAAATGGGGTGTTTCTTGGGTTTGTTCGGGGACAGGGCGTTTGTGTTCCTCGCGTTTGCACAGTACTCCTCTCCGAGGTATACTGTAGACGAACGCCGTCGCTTAGGGTGGACGAATCCCTCAACTTTTCCAGATAACCATGAAATACACCAAGCACATTCTCCTGCTTTTCGCGCTAATTCTGATAGGATGCGAAGGGCCGGTCGGTCCGGAAGGTCCAGCGGGTCCGTCGGGCCCGGCGGGTCCACAGGGGGAACAGGGCGAGGACGGCGGATTTACCTTTAACGAGACAAGGCGAGGATCGACGGACAACGACGGCTTGGCATTGGAGACGTTTTCCGGGCGACGCCTGCAAGATACAATTGTTGCCTGTTGGGTAGACGCGGGCGAAGGATTGTGGACACAGATTGCCTACGATTCGGTCAATATCGGGACAGGTCAGAATCCCGACATACGTCCTACTTTTGCTTGCATCGGGGAGGAATCACAGGGCGACCTGGATGTTTATGTTGTGGGCATTCCCGAGCAACGATACATTATTGCGGCTTTCGGGATATAGGCGAAGCGCGCCAGCCAGAAATGGCCCGGGACAATAGCCGCTCGGCTTTTTTGTCCAGAATTTTTCCGAGGGTATGGTGCATTTCTGTGGTGCTGTTTTGATCAGGGTCACGGATGTGATGTGTGTTTGAGGCGTTTACCCGTGCTCAAGAGGGGTGGGGTGAGCATTTTTATGGGTGGGGCGGGTTGGGCTAATGCTGGGCGAGGAGTATATGCACTGGATCGTGCAGGCCTTCAATCCCGGGGCCATTGTGGGGTTAATGTGCCGCAATCCGTTGTCGGTGTCCTGGGAGGGGGATCTGTACGATTGCGATTTTGATCAGTAATTGGACTGCGGCTATCCTTGCTGGGTGGGTTGCGGCCGCATGCGCGGAATTTCGAGCTGGAGGCATGGCGGCGGTGTGGGTCTTGTGGGGGCAGGTGGGGGAGGGGCGACCTTGATATTCATATATTTTTCACAAAAATTGAGGGGGGGGGGGGGTACATTGGCAAACAGTGGTTGCTTTCGAGAGGCGTAATGCTCCAGCGCGATTCTGCACTTGAACGGCCTACCCCACTATTTCAACAAACCAACCGAACGAGGTATCCCATGCTTTACAGACTAAATCCTGGTGAAATAGAATCAAGCACTCGTATGACGATTAAAGACCCCGACCATTGGGAATTGAAAGAAGAAGATATCGAAACTTTCTTGAAAGATCGCTTATCCGAGATTGTATCTGAAGATCAACTCATGCTGATTGGAAGAGAAAGAAAATTCCAAGAAGAAGCTGATTTGCTTGCACTTGATAAAGATGGAAATTTATATATCTTTGAATTGAAGAGATGGGAATCAAATCAGGAAAATATTCTACAGGTAATGCGATATGGACAAAAATTCGGAAGATATACATACGAGGAATTAGAGGATTTGGCGAAGCGTCAACTAAATCTTGACAAAAATTGGTCTTTAAGCAAGAGTCACAAAGAGCGTTTTGATCTTAAAAGCGAGTTGAACGAATCGAAATTTAATACAGATCAAGTTTTTATACTTGTTACAAATGGTATAGACAGCGATACAATTTCTGCGGTACATTTTTGGTCTCAAAAAGGTTTGAAGATCGAATGTTCTCCATATCGGATATATGAAATAGACAATAAACCATACATTCAATTTGATACATATAATCCAGAAAATGAAGTTATTCCTGAAAGCAATACAAATTATTTCATTGTTAATACAAATAAAACATATATGCCTGATGCTTGGAAAGAAATGATATCTAAGAAAAAAGCATCTACTTATTATGGTCACAAAAGTTGGATTGAAAAAATTCTTCGAAAATCTCATGTATATCTTTATCATACCGGTGTCGGTGTTATTGCGAAAGGCATTTCAAAAGATAATCGACAGATTAACAATGAGGGCGACCATGAAGGAGAAGAATTTTTTGTTCCATTAGATTTCGAATGGAAATTGGAAGAGAACGAATGGGATACTAAGGCTCCGATGGCATGGGAAATTAATAGAAAATTAAATTCGGGTCATCGTTTTAGAAATACGGTTTTTAATATTTCTGAAGACATGGCAAAAGCCATCGATTCCATTTTCAAGTCGAAAGAGGAAAGATAGAGGTGGTTTGGGCTACTCGGATAGGGTTTCTGGCTCAAGAACCGGCAAGCACTCTATGGCGTGGAGAATCTCGTCATCGCGCCGGGCTACAACAAGAACGAAGAGGAGTAACCAAGGAAGGAATATGCTCAAACTTGAAGACATCAAGAAAGACGCCCAAATCCGCGGCATCCAGGCTGATGAGGTCGTGCGGGTGGTACAGGTGGAACCGGTCGGCGATAGCGCGCTGACTGTCTACTACAAGGACAGTCAGGGCCGCCTAAGCGAGCAGATGCTGTTCCGCTCGGATGAAGGGCGTCTCGATCTGGCCGAGGCAGGCCGACCCTGGGCCTTCGATGCCCCGGGTGAAGACTTCAAGTTGGGCCTGGAAGCCTACCGCATCAGCCAGGCTGCATTATTCGACCCAATGATGGCCGTCCATACCTCCAACGTGGAGCCGCTGCCCCACCAGATCTCAGCCGTCTATGAGGCCATGCTGCCTCGCCAACCTCTCCGTTATGTTCTGGCTGATGATCCAGGTGCCGGAAAGACCATCATGGCCGGCCTGCTCATCCGAGAACTGCTGATGCGCGCTGACGCCAAGCGCATCCTGGTCGTCTCACCGGGATTCCTCACCGAGCAGTGGCAGGACGAGTTGCTGGAAAAGTTCGGTGTCCAGTTTGAGCTCTTCAGCCGTGAGAAGCAGGAACAGTGTGCCTCTGGCAACTACTTCGATGAGCAGAACCAACTCATCTGCCGCCTCGACCAGCTCTCGCGCAACAAGGAGTACCAGGAAAAGCTCCAAATCACCGAGTGGGATCTGATCATCGTTGACGAGGCCCATAAGCTCTCCGCCAACTATTTCGGCAGCAAGGTCAACAAGACCGAGCGCTTTCGGCTGGGTGAACTACTCGGGTCCATTACCCGCCACTTCCTGCTGATGACCGCCACACCGCACAACGGCAAGGAAGAGGACTTCCAGATCTGGCTCTCACTACTGGATGGCGACCGCTTCTACGGCAAGTTCCGTGAAGGCGCACACAAGGTGGACGTCTCCGACATGATGCGCCGCATGGTGAAGGAGGAGCTGCTCAAGTTCGACGGAACACCACTGTTCCCTGAGCGACGCGCCTACAGTGCCAACTATGAGCTGTCGGATGCCGAAGCCGCACTCTATGCGATGGTTACCGACTACGTTCGCAACGAGATGAATCGCGCCGATCAACTCGATGGTAAACGCAAGGGAACTGTTGGATTCGCACTGACACAACTCCAACGCCGTCTCGCCTCCAGCCCTGAAGCCATCTATCAGTCACTGAAACGCAGACGCAAGCGCCTTGAATCCCGCCTGGAGGAGATGAAACTACTCGCCCGAGGTCAGCGCATCCAACAGAACGATGTGGCCGAAACCCTGGGCGAGTATGCGATCGAACTGCCGGAGGATATCGACGAGCTGGATGACGCACTGAGCGCCGAGGAATACGAACTCTATGCCGACCAGGTGGTCGATCAGGCCACGGCGGCGAAAACCATCCCCGAGCTGGAGGCCGAGATTCTAATCCTTAAGGACCTGGAGCACCAGGCCCTGAACGTCGTGCAGTCGGGTAACGACAAGAAATGGGAGGAACTCTCTCACCTCATGCAGGATCGCCCGGAGATGTATACCGTCGGTGGCAACCGCCGCAAGCTGATTATCTTCACTGAGCACAAAGACACTCTCAACTACCTCGTCGGTCGCATTGGCGGCATGCTGGGCAATCCGGAAGCGGTCATCACCATCCACGGTGGCGTGAACCGCGATGACCGTCGCAAGGCCCAGGAAGAGTTCCGTAACAATCCGGATGTGCTGGTGCTGGTTGCTACCGATGCTGCCGGCGAAGGTGTGAACCTGCAAAACGCCAACCTGATGGTCAACTACGACCTGCCCTGGAATCCCAACCGCCTGGAACAGCGCTTTGGCCGTATCCACCGTATCGGCCAGACCGAGGTTTGCCATCTCTGGAACCTCATCGCCAAGGAGACCCGCGAAGGCGATGTCTTTCAGAAGCTCTTCGACAAACTGGAGGTCGAAAAGCAGGCCCTGGGCGGCAAGGTGTTCGACATTCTCGGCGAGGCCTTTGAGAACCGTTCCCTCAAGGAACTGCTTATCGAAGCGATCCGCTACGGTGATTCGCCAGAGGTTCAGGACAGACTCAACCAGGTCATCAATGGTGCACTGGATACCGAACACTTGAAAGAGACCCTGCGCCGCAATGCCCTCGTCGAACAGCACATGAGCCTGGAAGACCTCTATGCGGTGAAGGAGGAGATGGAAAAGGCCGAGGCCCGCAAGCTCCAGCCCTATTTCATCCGCGCCTTTTTCACCGAGGTCTTCCAGAACCTCAGCGGTGAGATGCGCCCCCGCGAGACCGGTCGCTTCGAGGTTCGCCATGTTCCGGCCGCTATCCGTGAACGCGATCGCGTCATTGGCGAGAGCCGCACGCCGGTATTGAAGAAATACGAACGCATCTGCTTCGAGAAGGCGTTGGTACGCATCCACAGCAAACCCATGGCCGACCTGATCCATCCCGGCCACCCGCTAATGCACGCTGCCACCGACTTGGTCCTCTCGGCACACCGCAGCAAACTCAAGCAGGGCGCGGTACTGGTGGATCCGAACGATGATGGTGTCGAACCACGCATCCTGTTCATGGTGGACCACAGCGTTCGAGAGGCCCAATCTGAAAACAGCAGCGATCAGCCCAGAGTGGCATCCCGGCGCCTGCAGTTCGTGGAGATTGACCAACACGGTAAAGCGTTCCACGCCGGTTGGGCGCCGCATCTTGACCTCCAGCCCATCGACGACTACGACCTGAAACTGGTCCAGGACATCCTCAATGCCCCCTGGGTCAGTACCAACCTGGAAGGCCTGGCACTACATCACGCATCCCAACATCTGGTGCCTGAGCACTACCAGGAAGTGAAATCCCGGCGCGAGCGCCAGGCCAACAAGGTGCTGGCCGCCGTGAACGAACGCCTGGTCAAAGAGATCAACTACTGGTCTGAGCGCTACATTAAACTCAGTGATGATGTCTCTGCAGGAAAACAACCCCGCATGCAGCCGAAGATGGCGCGCCTCCGGGTGGATGACCTGACTGAACGCTTGAACCAGCGCAAGCGTGAACTGGAGGCTATGAAGGCAGTAGTTTCCAGCACCCCTGTAGTAATTAGCGGAGCGCTGGTGATTCCACAGGGCCTGCTGGCCCAACGCAAGGGCGAGACAACCTTCTGTGCTGATGCCGCAGCCCGCTCCCGCATCGAGATGGTCGCCATGAATGCGGTCATGGACGTGGAGCACGGCTTTGGATACGAGACGAAAGACGTCTCTGCTGAAAAATGTGGCTGGGACATCACTTCCCGTCCACCGGTCAACCCGGATGGCTCCCTAAAGCCGGACCGCCACATCGAGGTCAAGGGCCGAGCCAAGGGCCAGAGCACCATCACGGTTAGTCGCAACGAAATCATCTATGCGCTGAACCAGACGGATAAGTTCCTGCTGGCTATCGTGATAGTCGATGGTGACGACCATGACGGACCACATTACATCCGCAACCCGTTTAACTCTGAACCCGACTTTGGCGTGGCCAGTATTAACTACGATTTGAACGATCTTCTGTCCAAGTCACTCGAGCCCGGTATGATAATATGACGCCGAAGGATCTCTTAGAACGGCTTGTCGAGAATGCCATGGATTTCCTATCGCAATCCATAGGGGAAAAAGATGACTGAATATATGATCAAAACACCCAAAAAGCTGATTGAGGTCGCGCTGCCTCTGGATGACATCAATGCCGCCTGTGCACATGAAAAAATGCCTGGTATTGGGCCACACCCCAGAGGAATACACCTGTGGTGGGCTCGTCGTCCCTTGGCAGCGGCACGGGCGGTGTTGTTTTCGCAAATGGTGAACGACCCCGGCTATCAGCGTGAGCTGGGTTACGGTGTAAACAAGAAAAAAGCTGAAATCAAGAGGGAGAAGTTGTTTCAAATCATTCGCGACTTGGTGAAGTGGAAAAATACCAACAACGAAGAGGTGCTCGCCCGCGCCCGCGAGGCAATCTGGGATAGCTGGCGTGAAACCTGCCACCTCAACCGCAACCACCCGCGGGCGGCAGAACTGTTCAACCCGGACAAATTGCCCGCTTTCCATGATCCCTTCGCCGGTGGCGGCGCCATTCCACTGGAGGCGCAGCGGCTGGGGTTAGAGAGCTACGCCAGTGATCTGAACCCCGTAGCGGTCATGATCAACAAGGCGATGATTGAAATCCCGCCCAAGTTCGCCGGGCAGAAGCCCGTCGGACCACTGTCGGAAGGCGAGAAGCAACCGGACATGATGGAAGACTGGGCCGGCACCAAGGGCCTGGCCGAAGATGTGCGGCGCTATGGGCACTGGATGCGGGAAGAAGCCATTAAGCGCATTGGCCACCTGTACCCCAAGATCACTCCTGAGATGGTCGCCGAACGTCCTGACCTGAAAGCCTATCAAGGTGAAGAGCTGACCGTGATTGCCTGGCTCTGGGCCAGAACGGTGAAAAGCCCAAACCCCGCCTTTAGTCATGTGGATGTTCCGCTTGCGTCAAGTTTTGTACTTTCGAGTAAGGCTGGGAAGGAAGCATACATTCAACCCGTAGTAGAAGGAGATACCTATCAATTTGAGGTTAAGTTAGGATCACTGCCTGAAAACGCCAAAGCCGGCACAGCTGCAGGAAAGCGACGCGGTTTCCTATGCCTATTGTCAAATACTCCTATGGATTACAAATATATTCGGAGTGAAGGATCTGCGGGTCGGATGGGCCAAAAACTAATGGCCATTGTGGCCCAAAGTCCGCATGGTAGGGTTTATCTGCCAGCGGATACAGCGCATGAGTTCGTCGCCTCTGGAATAGCGCCCGAATGGTATCCTGAAACACCGTTACACGGGAAATGTCGGGTTAGTGTTCCAAATTACGGTTTGGATGTCTACGGCGACCTCTTCACCCCCCGCCAACTGGTGGCGCTTACCACCTTCTCCGATTTGGTGCAGGAGGCCCGGAAAAAAGCCATTGCCGATGCGAAAGCCGCCGGACTGCCGGATGATGGCGTCGGTCTTGCCCAAGGAGGTACCGGCGCAACGGCTTATGGGGATGCCATAGCGGTTTACCTGACCTTCTGTGTTGATCGCTGCGCGGATTTCAATAATTCGCTGACGGGATGGCGGCAAGGCAATGAAAAAATCATGTACCTATTTTCCAGGCAAGCTATTCCGATGGTCTGGGATTTCGGCGAAGCCAATATTATGGAGAATGTCGTTGGTGGGTTTATTACCAATCTCGAGTACCAGGCCAAATGCTTGTTGAAGCTGGGCGCTTCAACGGCTGGGGGGGGGGGGGCTTTGCAGCTGGACGCTGCTGCTCAAGATGTCAGCAAGCTCAAAGTCATATCTACAGATCCTCCATATTACGACAATATCTGCTACGCGGATCTGTCAGATTTTTTCTATGTCTGGATGCGGCGTTCACTACGCAATATCTTTCCCGATTTATTTTCTACCATGGCGGTTCCCAAGGCCGAAGAGCTGGTGGCTACGCCTTATCGGCATGGCAGCAAGGAAAAAGCTGAAAACTTCTTTATGGAGGGGATGACCCGCGCCATTCACAATATGGCTGTCCAATCTCATCCAAGTTTCCCGGTGGCCATTTACTACGCGTTTAAGCAATCGGAAACCAAAGAGGGAAGCACCACCAGCACCGGTTGGGTCACTTTCCTTGGGGCAGTTATCCAATCTGGATTTTCTATTGACGGCACCTGGCCGATGCGAAGTGAGCAAACCCACCGCATGATAGGCATGGGCGCTAATGCTCTGGCCTCGTCCATCGTATTGGTCTGCCGTAAACGCGATACCAACGCCGGGCCTATCTCCCGCCGCGATTTCCAACGGCAACTGCGGGAGGAGATGCCCGAGGCGCTGGAAACCATGATCGGTGGCAAGACCGGTCAGACGCCCATTGCGCCTGTGGACCTTGCCCAGTCAGCCATCGGCCCCGGGATGGCGATCTTCTCAAAATACGAGGCAGTACTAAATCAAGATGGTTCGAGAATGAGCGTGCATGACGCACTGATACTGATTAACCGCGCTATCACGAAATATCTCAGCCCGGATTCCGGCAGCTTTGATGCCGACACTCAGTTCTGCTCCACTTGGTTCGATCAGCACGGGTGGAGTACTGGCCCCTTTGGTGAAGCGAACGTGCTGGCGCAAGCAAAGGGCACGACGGTAGATGGCGTGAATACAGCCGGAGTCGTCGAATCCGGCGGCGGCAAGGTTCGCCTATTGAAATGGGCGGAGTACGAAGCCGATTGGGATCCCACCAAAGACAACCGCACACCTGTCTGGGAAGCCTGCCACCAGATGATTCGCAGTCTTAATAACCAGGGTGAATCTGCCGCTGGCGAACTACTGGCCAAGATGCCGGAAAAAGGCGAACCCATTCGCCAACTCGCTTATCACCTATATACCCTCTGCGAACGAAAGAAGTGGGCGGAAGAAGCCCGCGCCTACAACGAATTGATCGGGTCCTGGCATGCCATCGTCGCCGCCTCTCACGAGGTTGGCCATCGTGGCACGCAGACAGAACTCGGACTGAACCTTTGAGGAGCAGACCATGAGCTTGAAACCTTGGCGAGAGATCGCCCGCCCGCACAAGGACGTACTGGAAGGCACTTTCAAACAGTCCGAGTTTGCGGCTGACATCACCCAGGTAGCCAATGGCACCGCAACCGACGAGTATCAGGATGCCGAGAAATTTTTCTCCCGGACCTATATCACTGAGGGTATGCGGCTACTGCTAATCTCAGTAGCACAACGCCTTGCCAGCCATGGTGGTGATCCTGTCATTCAGCTGCAAACCGCCTTCGGCGGCGGCAAGACCCATACGCTGTTGGCCGTGTATCACCTGGCCTCGCGTAAGGTGGGCACCAATAAACTCATGGGCATTCCTCCGGTATTGGATGAAGCGGGCATTCAGAGTCTTCCCTCGGCCCGGGTGGCGGTGATTGATGGCATCAAACTGTCGCCCAGTCATCCCAGGAAGTACGGGAAAATAACTGCCAACACGCTGTGGGGCGAGCTGGCTTGGCAACTACTGGGGGATGATGGTTATCAGATGGTCGCCGACAGCGACGTTGACGGTACTTCTCCGGGAAAAGAGGTTCTCACCGAGTTGATCAGCAGGGCAGCCCCTTGCGTGATTCTGGTGGATGAGCTGGTGGCGTTTATCCGCCAACTAGAGCTCGGCAAGCAATATAAGGCTGGCACGTTCGACAGCAACGTCAGTTTTATCCAGGCGCTCACCGAAGCTCTGAAGGCTGTGCCCAATGCCATTCTATTGGCCTCGCTGCCCGAATCGGAGCTGGAGGTCGGTGGCACCATGGGTCAGCGCGCCCTGAACTCCCTGGAGAAGTACTTCGCACGAGTTGAGTCCGTCTGGAAGCCGGTAGGCACCGAGGAAGCATTCGAGATTGTGCGTCGCAGAATATTTGAGAACCCCGGTGAACGCGCCGAGGTGGAGGGTATCAGCCGTCAGTTCTCTGATTTTTATCGTCAGAATGCCGAGAAGTTTCCAGTCGAAACCCAATCCAACGAATATTTTGAGCGCCTCTGTCGTTCCTACCCGATCCACCCTGAGATCTTTGACCGCCTGTACGAAGACTGGTCCACGCTGGAGAAATTTCAGCGCACCCGTGGTGTGCTGCAGTACATGGCCATCGTCATCCATCGTCTGTGGAACTCGGATAACAAGGATGCGCTGATCATGCCCGGCTCATTGCCATTGGAAGACAGCAATGTCCGCAACAAAAGCATCCGCTACCTGCCGCAGGGTTGGGAGCCGGTGATCGAGCGCGAAGTGGATGGTACGCGCTCTGCCCCCTATGAAATTGATGGTCATCACACGCTGTTCGGCGGGGTGCAGGCCGCACGCCGCACAGCTCGAACCATCTACCTGGGCAGCGCACCTTCGACGCGGGAGCAGATGATCCGTGGCATCCAGGTCGAACGCGTCCTCCTGGGGACAGTACAGCCCGGACAGATCATCGGCGTATTCGAAGATGTGCTCAAGCGTCTGCGTGACCGCCTGCACTATCTCTATTCCGGCAAGGACCGCTATTGGCTGGATACCAAGCCAAACCTGCGTCGTGAGATGGAGAGCCGCAAGCAGAACATCAACGAGCGAGAAGAACTGCTACCGCTGTTGAAGACCCGCGTCACCGGGGTGTTTGGACGCGATCACCAGTTTGGTGGCGTCCATTTCTTCACACCGTCTGTCGACGTGCCTGATGACTATGCGACGGGACCACGACTCGTCGTACTGCCAACCAATGGCGCCTACAGCCGCAGCGAGACCAACCAGGCATTCGCTGCTGCGGAAGAAATCCTGCGTAACCGTGGAAATCAGCCCCGCCAGAAACAGAACCGTCTGATTTTTCTGGCACCGGACTACGATGTCGTCAGCCGCCTGAAGGAGCAGTGCCGAATTTTCCTGGCCTGGCAATCCATTGTCGCTGATATCGAGAGTGGCACTCTGAACCAGGATCTATCTCACCTGAATCAGGCTAGGAGCAACCGTGATGGTGCCGATCAGTCCCTCTCCCAGCTCGTTCGCGAAACCTACAAATGGCTGATAGCTCCGATTGAGGAGTTCGTAAAGGGCAAGCCCAGGCTGAACTGGGAAGTGGTTTCGGTTCCACCCACTGCGCCGAATCTGATCCAGGCCATTGAGGAAAAACTGCGGGAGGAGGAATGGCTGATCTACGAGTGGTCGCCCATTCACCTGCGCAACGTGCTGAATCAGTGGTATCTGAAAGAGGGTGTTGAAGATGTCAGCGCCCTGAAGGTCTGGCAGGATTGCTGTCACTACCTCTACCTGCCACGTCTGGTCAATGACAATGTTTTCCGCAATGCCATCAACCAGGGTGTCGAGAGTGAAGACTTCTTTGCCTTCGCTTCCGGCAAGGAAGGTGACCGTTACCTCGGCTTCACCTTTGGGCGTGGTTTCTTCGCTAACTTGGATGAATCATCGCTGTTGATAGATCGCGAGGCTGCGGTAGCCTACCGCGAGCGCACACAGCAGCCACCCCAGCCCGGCGGTGTGGGCGGTGAACCCGGAGGCACAACAACACTAGTTGGAGAGACAGGCGGCGCGGGGACACCAACCCCAACGCCCGGCGACACCGGGGGAGCCGGCACGACCACACCTGCCGCAACCAAGAAACAATTCTACGGCACTATTTCGCTCGACCCGGTGAAAGCCAAGATGAATTTCGCCATCATCATGGATGAAGTGGTCCAGCAATTCACCGCCAAGCTTGGAGTCGATGTAACGATCTCGGTGGAAATAGAGGCCAAGAGCACGGCAGGCTTTGATGAAGGACTTCAGCGCACAATAAAGGAAAACTGCAATATGTTGCACTTCAGTAATGCGGAGTTTGAGGAGGACGAATGATGGCTTGGCATTTCCATAAGGTAAATGTGATTGGAATATTTCTATATTTATCATATTATTTATATCAAGATACGAGACAAGTCTACTTGAACTCCAGATTTGTTATGCCAGCATCAAGTATTCTGGAAGCCAGTTCCATACCATCGATTAGGTACACGTTATTATGTGCTGCTTTTTCAGTACAATCTTTGGAAAAATTTTTGGCTGTGGAAACAACCCAAGGAATTTTTGTATAGCCATCATCTTTTTCTAATTCATTTTTATTTTTCACGTAACTATTGATTTGCTTGACCGCCCATTCATCCGTGGTTCCTTTGTGATGTTTTGCCTGAACATAGATGATCGTTTTGATTGGTTCGAAAGTTGCCACGATGTCCGCATCACCCTTTTTCCCGCGTTCATTTTTGGATGGGATATCGACGGACGAAGCACCGATTCTCTTGAAGTACCATTTGAGTAACTTCTCAAGTCGATTTGGATTAAGTTCTTCCTGGATTCGGCTCAGAACCTTGCCATTGCAGTCTTCCCTAATTGATGTGACAATGTTGATCGGTTTTTTTTCCCTCCGTCTGCTTATTGCCTCTTCTACATATTTCCGAAGATCGGAAATATCGACATTAGTCTGCCGTACTTTCATACGGGCAATCAATGCATTGTTGGCATAATCAGCTCGGGGTATTTCTGTTTCAACCTCTTTAATTTTTCGAAAAAAACCAAGATCGATAATTTGCTCTGTTTTTCTATTATAAAGGCGACCTTGTTTAATGTAGACACCGTGATGGTCCCTAGTCTCAAGGTTATGCAGATCAAGGTCGGCGGGAATCATCCTTTCGTCCGAAGCAACATCGTAAACATGGAAGGTCGACCAGCTCGGAACAATGATGCGGTCTCCCTTGTTCATCTGCAGAAATCGCTGAAGACCAAATCGGGACGATGTTTTTCCCCAATCCACTCCCTGTGCAATTGCCTCCGGGACATCCGTCCATTCTTTTGTCCTATGCTTGTTGACGAACTCAGGCGTGGCAAAATGAGACCACCCAATCGAGAGGATACCCCGCTTCAGTAGCGGATAAGATAATTCGGCATGGAGAGAAATTCGGTGCAGGTAATATTTCATGATACACCTTGGTTTTTGTTCGAAGGATAAAATGGTTCGTAAAAATCGTCCGGTCTATAAGCGTACTGTCACATCGAGTCCTGTCGCACTCGCACCGGTCTTCGGGCAGTATACGTCACCGGATTCAGGTTGTCAAGTTTTTTTCTCTGATGCAGGCGTTGTCCCGGATCCTGTGGCAGTGACTCCACTCGCGCCCCTGGTACAAGAGCCCCTGCGCGGCTGTCCCGACGCTCCCAGCCACGAGACCAAGAAGGCCTCACCAGGTTGAAATCTCCAGGACAACATGCGCAAGACCGGACAGCATTCCATATCTTCCCCAAAACCCCTCACAAATACCCCACCCTGCCCCCAACCCCCTGCCCCCCAGAAGAACAAATCTGGCTCGACGAGTACCGGAAGGCGCTCATGGATCGGCACCCGAAGGCGGTTGTGCAAATGCTCCTCTACGGTTCCAAAGCCCGGGGAGACGTGCACGAAGACAGCGACATGGACGTGCTGCTCATCGTGAAGGATGGCGCCGCCGACCTCAAGCGGGCATTGCGGCGAATCAGATATCGCCTTGCGGCAACCTCCTGCGTCGTACCCTCCACCCTTGCGTATACGGAGGGCGAATGGGACCACCGCAAGCAATCCAAATCCCCATTTTCCGAAACAGTGGAACGGGAAGCCGTGCGCGTCATGTGACGCAGGTTTAATTTTTTAGGCGTCGGAAATCGCCGCCTAATATTTTAAGGCGGGCGTTTTTCGGAGCGGCTTTTTGGTCTGGTAGGGGCTTATCTGGAAGCCTGTTGCAGGAGTGCGAGCATGGCGCAATGAAACCACCCCGAAACACCCCCTAACTATTTTCGTTCGCAACCCCAGCCCACAGAAACCCCCGCCATTCCACCCCGTTTCGAGTACCCCTCCGGCCCATTCTCAACCTCATTCCCATGCCATCCCAACCCCCAAACCACCTGTCCCGCGCCCAGGGCTGCCTCCTGGGCCAACTTGCCGGAGATGCGCTCGGTAGCCTGGTCGAGTTCCAGTCGCCCGAGCGAATCCGCCGCAATTATCCGAACGGCGTACGGGAGTTGTGCGATGGGGGGACCTACAACACCATCGCCGGACAGCCGACGGACGATTCCGAACTGGCGCTTCTGCTTGCCCGGATGCTGGCCGAGACCGGAACCTATGATCCAGACGCCGCGCGCAAAGCCTATCGGTTCTGGTTCGACAGCGACCCTTTCGACTGCGGCCTGACCATTGCAGCGGGCCTCGAGGGATATCCGAATCTGGAGAGTCAGGCGAACGGGGCCATGATGCGCGTCAGCCCGCTGGGTATCTTTGGGGCCAACCATCCCCCGGAAACGCTGCGCGAATGGGCCGGACAGGACGCCGCGCTGACGCATCCGCACCCCGTCTGCTTGCAAGCCAACGCACTTTTCGTCCTGGCCATTGCGCACGCAATCCGAACCGGCCCCGAGCCGCAGTCCTTGTATGAACATGTCGTCCATTGGGCCGAAAGCGCCGAGGTGGAGCCGCCGCTTATGACCGTCGTCCGGGACGCGGCCCATGCGCCGCCCGAAGACTTTGTTCGTTATCAAGGCTGGGTGTTGATCGCCTTCCAGAACGCCCTGTGGCAGTTGCTTCATGCTCCAGACCTCGAGGCGGGCGTCGTGGATACGGTCATGCGGGGAGGGGACACCGACACGAACGCCGCCATTTGCGGAGCGCTTTTGGGCGCGGCGTACGGCCTGGACGCCATCCCCGCCCAATGGGCCGACCGGGTGCTGAACTGTCGCCCCCAAGCCGGACAACCCGGCGTTTCCCGCCCACGACCGGAATGCTTCTGGCCGGTCGACGCACTGGAACTGGCCGGGCGGCTGGTGGGGTAAGGGAATGCTGGCGCCGAGGGTATGCGGACCGGGGTTTGCGTACTATGCACCTTAAATTCCAGAAACGCTGTTCGACTAATCCGGACCACTTTTCATCACTGTCTCTGTCTGCCACTTTAACGCAGAATATCGGCTCAGGGCCTTGACAACCTGACGTGGACGACGTATACTACAGGTGGAATGCTGTTGCTGCTGAAGAGCGGCATGATCCACGGCAGCCCTGCCTCTAAAGACCTGCGCTGATTTCTCGGACCGTTTCTAAGCCAACGGACATGAAACTTGACAGCCCTTTGAGATATCCAGGCGGAAAAGCGTCGTTGGCGGTTTTCCTCGCTCAAACAATCGAGGCCAACGGCCTCTCTGGCTGTGCATACTTTGAGCCATTTGCTGGAGGCGCAGGTGCTGCGTTGCGTCTTCTTCAGGAGCGTGTTGTCTCGGAAATCCACCTGAACGACCTTGATTCTCATATCACCGCTTTCTGGAATGCTGCACTTCATGAGCCTCAGCGATTCACGGATAACATTCTGTCTGTTCCGATAAACATTGCGGAATGGAGAAAACAGCGAGATATCTATCTGCGTGCTGACACCAGCGATACATTTGCGCTTGGCTTTGCCACGTTCTATCTGAACCGCTGTAATCGATCCGGTATTCTGCTCGGCGCTGCTCCTATCGGTGGTTACAAGCAAGAAGGCAAGTGGAAGATGGACGCTCGTTTCAACAGGGAAAATCTTGCAGATCGCATCCTTGCAATTACAGATCAACGTGAGAGTATCCACATTACCAACATGGATGCGCGTGACTTCCTCGTCAAGCGCCTGCCCCATGGATCTAAGCGCCGCCGCGTATTTGCATATCTTGACCCACCGTACTACGCAAAAGGTAGTCGTCTCTATATGAACTCTTGTACAGACGAGGACCACAAAGCTCTGGCCGATTATATACAGGGGCAGCGCATTCTGAAATGGGTAATGTCCTACGACGATACCCCTTTTATCAGGAATATGTACAAAAAATGCATGACTTCGCATCTCTCGTTGCAGTACAGTCTCCAGCGCAAGCAGCGGGCACGAGAATTGCTGATTGCGCCGTCTCATGTTCAGCTCCCTCCCTCGTTTGTGTCATTTGATATGCACGAACGTGAAGAACTATCGGTTTAGCCCTGGAAATGGCCATGGACACCCCAAAAATAACCCCAATCAAGGTCGCGGATCTGGAATTCGACCGCAAAAATCCTCGGCTTGTCGAGTTTGACCTGACCAACAACTCGACTGAATCCGATGTGATCCGGGTTCTCTGGGAAGCAATGGATGTAAAAGAACTGGTGCTATCCATCGCCGCCAGCGGTTTTTTTCCTCACGAGCCCCTTATTGTCACACAGGAAGATAAAAAAAATATCGTTATTGAAGGAAACCGCCGTCTTGCCGCAGTCAGGCTTCTTCTCGATCCTACGCTTGTCGAAGACCTACAGCGCCATATTCCTGGCATAACAGATGAGATTCAGGAAAATCTCCAAGAAATTCCCACATTGTCTGGCACCAGAGAAGATACTTGGCGCTATGTCGGTTTCAAGCATGTGAATGGTCCAGCTAAATGGAGCAGTTACGCCAAGTCTCAATATATTGCGAATGTATACAGAAATTTCAATGTCAAACTTGAGGACATTGCGAAACAAATTGGTGACACCCATAGGACCGTCCAAAGATTATTCCGTGGCTTGATGGTGATTGAACAAGCGGAGAAAACGAAAGTATTTCAACGCAAAAACCGCATTCGAAATCATTTCTCGTTTTCACATATATATACCGGTTTGGATTACGAGGGCATAAGTAGCTTTATCGGCCTGAAATCAGAAACTGAGGAAGACCAAGAGCCAGTTCCCATCGAGAAAAAACAAGAACTCGGTGATCTTTGCCGTTGGTTATACGGTAGTAAGAGAGACGATATATCGCCAGTCATCCAGTCACAGAATCCGCATCTTCGACAACTTGATGCCGTTTTGGGTAGCAAAGAGGCGACCGCTGCCCTTCGAAATAGTCAAGATCTCGCCTATGCCTTTGAGGTGAGTCGTCCACCGACTAATGTGTTTACAGATTCTTTGATTGCCTCGAAAAAACATCTACAAAAGGCGCGTGCTATGCTTTCCACTGGCTACGATGGGTCAGAAGAGTTGCTTAGAGTTGCTGGAACAATAGCGACTCTTGCAGATGATCTCTATGAGGAAATGAATCGCAAAAGAAATCCTGGCAACAAGAAGCGCATAACGGAGGAGGTGTGATGTTCAAGTTGCCGCAAGGGCTTTCTGTTTGTCCAACTGAATGCGAACTTGCTGACTACGCTGAATTGATGTGCTGGCAACAAGGTAGCATATCGCAAACCGAGCTGACTAATTTACTTGGAAGACTTGGGGAGAATGACTATTCTGAAGGTGTTCCAGAAGATGATGACATAGATAAAATTGTTGAGAAATCATACACAGAATTCGAACGACGGAAAAAAGCCTGTGGCGGTGGATATCCGTTTGAAATAAAAAACAACGGTTACACGCTTTTCACCGCTAAAGAGACGATAAATAGGCATATCGTTTACAAGTATTTACTTCTGGCAACACGGCTAAATATGAAAAATAATCGGTGTCATGAAAATATTAATGGCACATTCCTTTTCGAAGAACTCGCCGCAGAAATAGTTCAAAAATATCTTGGTGATCGTGCTGAAAGTCTTGTTTTTCGTACTGCCTCGCCAGGTAATTTTGAAGACAAAGTTAACCATCTCTGTTCTCGGTTAATGGAAGGAAAATATTTCGTTAATCGCAATGATGCCTCGCCACGTGCACAAGACGACAAGCTGGATATTGTCGCATGGAAACACTTTTCGGACCGGTTACCAGGGAAGCTCATAGCGTTTGGACAGTGCAAGACAGGAACACATTACAAGGATACACTTTCACAGCTTCAGCCGGATGTATTTTGCAGGAAGTGGTTGTCCTCCTCTCCCGCGTTCCCCCCAATACGGATGTTCTTCATTGCAGAAGCTTTGTCTGTATCCCATTGGTATACTATAGTAAGCGATGCCGGTTTACTGTTCGACCGATGCCGAATTATCGACTTTTGTAATTGTGACAATATCGATACTGATGTATTGAAAAAAGTGACGATTTGGACAGATGCTGCTGCTAAGGCGACTGCTCTACAGGGTGGCTCGCTCGATTGAGGCACCCCAACAGGAGTTCCTGCACCCCTAAACACCGTTACGACAGCATCCAGGTCCAGAGATTTGGCTCCGGCCCCCGGTTTGAGGCGCCACCTGTATCTGCGTGCCGATTCGCTCCTTGAGCGCCGGTACGTGCGAAATCACGCCGATTAGTTTGCCGTCCTGCTGCAAACCCCCGAGGGTTTCCAAGGCGGTGTCGAGGGCTTCTTCGTCCAGCGTGCCGAAGCCTTCGTCCAGGAAAAGCGAGTCTACACGGGCATTTTTGCTGGCCATGTGGGACAACCCCAATGCCAGTGACAGGCTGACAATGAAGCTTTCGCCCCCGGAAAGATTTCTGGTGGACCGAATCTCGCCTGCCTGATAGTTGTCAACCACGTTGAGGTCCAGCGGCTGAGCGTCATCGCGGATCAGCAGATAGCGGTCTGTCATTTTATGCAGCTGCCGGTTGGCATAGCCAATCATGATTTCAAAAGTCAGCCCTTGAGCGAAATTGCGGTATTTTTTACCGTCAGCAGAGCCGATCAAAGCGTGCAGATTGTCCCATCTAAGGCACTCCTTGTTCTGAGCTTCGATAGCGGTCTTTTTTTCTTTTATCCGCGTTTTAGCCGCAGAATTTTCACGTAACGTGTGTTCGTGACCGACAATGAGTGTCTGCAAATCTTTCAGGGAAGCTTCGTACTCCTTGAGTTGTGGCTCGAGTTCCTCAAGAGATTTTTCGGTAATTTTCCTGGCCTTCTCCACCTCCAATCGCTTTTTCCGATCCTTTTGTCTGGCATTGAGGTCTGTTTGCCTATTGTCCAGTTCTTTTGCTTTCGCAGACAATACATTCCGTTGTGCAAGGGTTAATCTGGCCCCAAGAAACTGTTCTTCATCTGAAAAACCAGTGGATTCAAGCACTGCGGAAAATGCATTTTCAGATCTTTTTAGTCCTGGTTCTCTCTGTTCGATGCTCTTTTGTAAAGATTCGACACGATTCTTTGCCATGTTCCATTTATTCTGAAATTCATTATACAGGTTTCTGATTTTCTTTTCGGCGATCTCATTATCAGATATATCTTTATTCAAGCACTTCTCTTCCTCATCAGGATTTTTGTCGCCGTACAAATCTTTCCGTTTGTTGCTTTCGGTGACGTGCTCTTTTTTTAAGGCTTCCATACGGCCAAGATTCTCAGCCAAGGTGCGGTTTTGGGTATTAATGACCGCATCCAGACGCTTTATCTCACTGTCTATACGTGTGATCTGTTTTTCGATTTCAGTCTTTGCATTAGCCTGAGACTGCCATGCTTCCAGACGCTCGCGAAGTGATTCTTGTAGCGACGAAATGTTGGAATCAGGGATTTCCGTGATATCGAGCGGTTCGAGCTTGGCAGATACATCCTCCTTCAGTTCGGTAAAATCAGCCCCGCGTTGTTTCAGGTCTTGCTTTAATCTGGAAAGGTCTTTTTCGGCAGCCTTTTTCGTAGCAACCGCTTCGGCTTCCTGTTTTTCCGCATCCGTCAGACTTTGGCGGGCCTCGTTTTCGGCTCCTTCAAGTTTTTTGATAGCCGCTCCCTGATTCTCGGCCTTCTCGATGAGTTCGGTGAGCGCCTTGATCTTCTGTTCGGTTTCATCGGGAACGGGGACATTGCCTGCTGCAAATGGATGTTCTGTTGCACCACAGAGTGGGCAGGGCTCGCCATCTTCGAGTTTCGTCCGGTGGTCTTCAAGGCCTGCTATTTTTGTCAGGAGAGCCATTTCACGCAGCAGGGCTTCCTGCTCGGCGCGATATTCCCGCAACAGCCGATCTCCCAGCAACCGGGTTAGTGCATCGTTGCCCTGCTGAAGATGTTTAGATGCTTTTTCCAATTCCTCCCTTCGAGTGCTGGATTGCCCCTGGCATTGATCAAGTGACTTGGTCGCAAGCTCCAGATCCGTCACAGCCTTGGCTTGTTCGTCTTGTTTTAGGGCGATTTCCTCTTGTTTGGATCGCAGGCCATTGAGCTGTTCTTCAACACCGGCCAAGCCACTTATCAGCCATTCATCCTGTTTATGCTCCTTGAGATAACTGGCAGCAAGCTTCAAATGGCCTTCCGCCTCGGCGCGTTTTTCCTGTTCTTTCACCCGGGCCTTTTTATCCGCATCAATCCTTGCCGCATCCTTTGTGCAGTTCTCTTCATTCTCCGAAATGGTATTTTTCTGATTGGCGAGCTCCTGATCAAGGGCGCGAACCTTCCGAATGATCGGTGCAGCGTCACGCAACGTCTGTTTGGCGTTTGCGGTCTGTTTTTCAGCCAATTTCAGCGCTTCGGCCTGTTCGAGGGCAGACGATTCCAGTTGCGGCAACGTTTCTTCCTCGGTCTTCAATGCCGCCTGATCCGTCAATTGCTGGCCTCGGATTGCGGTCAGCGTTGCGTACGAGCCGTCCAGTGTCGCCGCTTTCGTGGCTTGACTGAGCTTGTCCCGTTCGGGTTCAAAGGCCTCCATATCGCTTTGCAGCGTGTCTGCTTCGGCTGCCAGGCTACGGATTTCCTTGTTCAAGCCATCTATAGTTTGAAGCCATGTGATCGCCTTTCCTGTTTCAGTGGCCTTGCCGTTAAGGGCAGTTTCTTCTTTCTTCTTGGATTCGATTTCCTGTTGAATCTCTTTTTCCCGTTCCGGCTCCAGAATCGTGATTCCTTTCGTTTCAGCCTGAAGAAGATTCAGCGTATCTCGTTCGTCACGCAGGCGTTCGTGGACGCGGATAGATATCCGGCTGTAGATATCCGTGCCCGTTATTTGCTCCAGGATCGGCGCCCGCTCATCAGGCGCCGCTTGCAGAAATTTGGCGAAGCCACCCTGGGCCAGTAACATAGAGCGGGTGAACCGGTCAAAATCCATACCGGTAGTCGCTTCGACATTGCTGGCGACCTCCCTGATTTTGGTTGCAAGAATCTCACCTGAATCGGCGCGGGAAATTTCTTGTTGCGGCTGTTGTAGCTCGCCACCCGGTTTCGTACGCGCCCGGCGTTGGCTCCAGTGGCATCGAAAACACCCCTTTTGGGTTTCGAATGTCACTTCAGCGAAACATTCGCCGGTCTGGCGGGACATGATTTCATTGCCGTTTTTGGTGACCTTGTTCAGGCGAGGCGTTCGTCCGTAGAGGGCGAGGCAAATGGCGTCAAGTATAGTCGTTTTCCCCGCGCCGGTGGGGCCAGTGATCGCGAAGATGCCGTCGGAGATGAAGGCCGGATGCGTCAGGTCGATTTCCCATTCACCGACCAGGGAGTTCAGATTTTTGAAACGTATCTGTAGTATTCTCATCGACAACCTCTCTATTCTGCGTGCAAGTCGTCTTCATGGATAGACGAGAGCGTTTCCTGATAGGTGAGAAGCAGCTCTGGCCGCTGATCGTCAGGAATATCATGAACGTCAAGGCATCTTTCGAACACGTCGTTCGCATCCATATTTTCGAGCGTTTCTTCTGCGTCAATGTGTCCCAGTACGCGTTCGATGATGCGGTTATTCTTTACCCGAAGGACTTCCAGTTGAGTGCCTTCGATGGCGTCCTCTATGCGCTCGCGCAGGTCGCCAATGACCTCGGCGCCCTCGTAGGTTATTTCGAGCCAAGCCCGAGAGCTTGCCGCCGAAAGTTCGAAAATGCGTCTTGATATATCGTCCCAGTTTCCCTGGATACGCTCCAGTTTCTGAAACACCGGCACATCAATCCGTTGAACCGACGCCGCCGTGCTGTGGAATTCAACCCGGCAAACACTTTTTTGCTGTTTGGCCTCTCCAAATCCCATAGGCAGAGGAGATCCGCTGTACCGTATGGTTTCGGAGTTGCTTACCTTCTGCGGGACGTGGAGGTGCCCAAGCGCCACATAGTTGAAACATGTCGGAAATATCCCGGCAGCCACATGAGCCAGAGATCCAACATAGAGATCGCGTACGCCATCCCCATCGACAGTTTGTCCGCCAGCGGTGAACAGGTGTCCCGTAGCAACGATAGGAATTTCAACGCCGAGTTCCGTACGCTTTTGTTCGGCTGCTGCTGCGACATCGGCGTAATGCTTGCGGATGCCTTCAATCAGTTTCCGTTCCTTATCGTCGAAATTCTCACCGGCTTCCGCCACGCGGATATCCCGATCACGCAGATAGGGCACGGCGCAGACAATCAGTTCCGGCACACCCTGCTCATTGCAAAGCACCAGCACCTCTTCCGACGCTTCGGACGCCCTGCCGATTACATGAATATCCAGCGCCTTGAGCAACTCCTTGGGGGCATTGAGAAATGAAGGCGAATCGTGGTTGCCGCCAACAATCACAACATGCCGACACGATCCCGCTGCCACTCGGCACAGAAATCGGTAATAGATCCCTTGGGCGCGATTGCTTGGCGTGCTGGTATCGAAGATATCACCCGCCACCACCAGGGCATCAATTCCATGCTGTTGCATTGTCGTGGCCAACCAGTCCAGAAACACCTCGAATTCTTCGTAGCGCTTTCTGCCGTAAAGGCTGCGCCCAATATGCCAATCGGCTGTGTGGAGGATTTTCATAGTATCAGGCTACCACCGCAGAAACGGGGCGCTTTTTGTACTCTTCGCGCCAAGTCTTTAGTGCCATCATGTCGTCTTGAAGTTCATCTGGCAACTCTTTGGAGACGCCAACCGGCGCCCCGGCAGCCTGCAACGGCGCCTCCAGCACCCGGTCGTACACCATCTCCGGATACTCCTGCCATTGACATCCATCCAGCGTATTCCCGCCGGACTTTGGGGTGCGCCCGCCCCACTGCTTGAAAAAGAACGCAACCCGTTGCGCCCGGCACTGATCGCGCAGGGAACGTGCCCACCCCGCCTCCATGGGCCGTGCGCCTGGTCCGCTTTCGCCTCCTACGATTACCCAGTGAATCCCCTCCAGACCGACTTCGCCTATCGGACCCAGCAACGGCTCGAGAGAGACGAAGCGCATGGAGGCATTCGTCTGCTTCAGGTGCCGCAGTCGCGTCATCGCAGCGGTGTCTTCAATGGATACGCCCAGCCATATGTGAGGCGGCACCGGCTTGTCCCCATAATGCTTCCCGACGAAATCGCGCATTAGCGAACTGCGCTTGGTGAGAATCTGGTAGATGTGCCAGTCTGCCCGCTCCATTGTATCGAATACCCGCCGAATGTACTCGTCGGGAATTTCCTTATGAAACAGATCGCTCATCGAATTCACGAAGATGAGTTGCGGACGCTTCCAACCCAGAGGTTGCTCCAGTCGCTGCGGTCGCAAGGTCAGGTCGAAACCGGGTTCGAAGGGATGCCCCGCCACCCCGCGAAACCGCTCGGAAAACCGTTCGGCGTAGCAATGATCGCATCCGGCGCTGACCTTGGTGCAGCCCGTAACCGGGTTCCAGGTGCTGTTTGTCCACTCAATGGCGCTTTTCAGAGACATGCGGCTTTCTTCAGGATCGATTGCGGGACAGGCGATTGCGTTTGATGTCAGCGGATGCAATATATGTACAATACACATATACTGCAAGTTTCAGAAAAATAATCTTTTCCGGGATGGTGTCGGAGAAATCGTCTGGAAATCTGGACAGTTTGCCGTCTCGTCCAGCGTCGGGCTGCCAGGGCCATCGACAGTTTCGGCAACGCCGCCTCGCAAATATACGACATTGGAGGCTGAATCTCTGCCGCCGCGGTTTCGCATTTACTTGACACCTGTGGGCAATTCCCGCCGCATTCTACTCTGTATCTGTACATACCACTACGGCAATTTCCCAAACGCCCTCGAAAACTGCTGTTCCAGCCTGCAGGATCGTCCGCCGGATAGTCGAAACGGTCGCCGTCTTCTCTTTTAGCGCAGCTTCCGGCATATGCTTGCCTGTCCGCCTGATTACCTCGCATCGTCCAATCCCCCAAAAAATCGCCCCGTTCGCACGCCAGACAGGGAACGTTCAGGCCCCTTTCGCTTTTCTTTCCGATCCCTTCCTTTGTCGTACCCATTCCCCGTTGTATGGAGGCTGGCGCCATGAAAAACACAGAAAATCCTGTCATGCCCCAGGACGAGAAGGTCGTCGTGTACGAAACGCCCGATGGCGAGATGCGCGTGGACGTGCGGCTCGATCAGGAGACGGTCTGGCTGACGCAGCGGCAGATGTCAGAGCTGTTCGATACTACGCCACAGAATGTCTTGTTGCATTTGCGTAACGTATTTGCCAGCAAGGAGTTGGCGGAATCGGCAACTATTAAGGATTTCTTAATAGTTCAAACCGAAGGTGGCAGACAAGTCAAACGCCAGATCAAACACTACAATCTGGACGCCATCATTTCGGTCGGCTACCGGGTCCATTCGAAGCGGGGCGTACAGTTTCGGCAATGGGCGACCTGCACCCTGCGCGATCATCTGGTGCGCGGCTACACCGTGCATCAGCAACGGCTTGCAGAACGCGGCTTGCGAGAAGCCCGGGAAACGCTTGATCTTCTTGACCGGACACTCCGGAACCAGGCACTGGTGGACAACACGGCGTTTTCTGGCCCCGGCCGGAGTGTTTCTCGCCGGTCGATGTGCTGGAACTGGCTGGGCGGCTGGTGGAATAATGTGACTTCGCTACTTGGCGATGTGAACCTCAAGCCGCAATCCAGTGCCTCTTCAAATTCCCCAAACGCTGTCCCGCTATCTTGAATAGCCTCTTATGACGAATAACATCGCGATTTTATTAGGAGCCGGTTCCTCGATTCCGGCGGGCTTTCCTTCAACGGAAGAATTGACTAATTCGGTTTTATCTGGCAATGGAATATGGAGGGTTTCAAATGGAACATATTTAATCGAAGAAAACCCTTCAGAAAACCGTAGAAGATATTTGGAATTAGAAAATCGCCTTCCGGCAGTCAAACTTATGGTGCGACGGCTTCATGCAGAAGCAGAAAAATATTATTCAACATTCGGATGGAGGGCAGCTAATTACGAAGATATATTTTATTTGGCCGAGCAATTGTATGCTGATGATCGAGGGGAGCGCGAAAATCCCGCTATTTATTTATTCATTAAGGAAATAAAATACGATATGTCTTTATTGATTAAAAATATAGAAAGTTTTGAGATAACTGATTTACTCGGAGAAACAATTAATTATATTATAGATGTTGTGCGAAGAAAACTAATAGTTAATAATTCTACAACAGATCATTTAGAAATTATCAATGATATACATAATAGATACAATATATCTTGTATCTCAACTCTCTGTCATGATGTACACGTGGAAAAATTTCTTAAACAGCAAAACATTTTGGTTTCCGATGGAGTTACACGGTCGAATAATCAACAAAATTGGGATGGTAATTTTTTACAAGATGATAGTATTCCATTTCTAAAATTACATGGCTCTATAGACTGGGATTGGAATTGTTCGGATTATGATGATAATAGGCCTGAAATACTAATCGGAACATTCAATAAAGTATCAGATTATAGCAAGGATATATTTATGGATATTCACTATTGTTTTAAGTCAACAATCTGTCAATCTGACACAATGATAATTTGTGGTTATGGTTTCGGAGATAAAGGAATTAATTCTCAGATAATTAATTGGTATTACCTTGAAGGCAAGCGAGAAATTATCATCATTCATCCTGATCTCCCAAAGTTAATTTTGAATGCACGATATGCTATAAAAAGATTAATCCAAGAGAATTCTTCGAATTCAATTAAATTCATAAATAAATATATGGAAGATGTTACAATTAATGATATTGTATCAATTTTAGGAAATAAGGTATAATATTCATTGTTCAGTCATATCGTTAAATTTTATTATCAATTATATTACGTGCCATCTCTGGTAATGCATCTAAATCTATCCGGCGACTAATAGCATCTTCAAGAAGAAGATCAAAGTTTAGATACCTATGAAATTTCTCAGTCCTTAGGTTTGCGTTATCGCATAGTATGTTTTCAGTTGATATTTGCTCTGAACAAGCGATTTCCTCGAATGTATCTTCCAATGATAGGATGTCTTCGTTATAATGGATATTTATGAATCCGTCACAAGTAATCGTCTCATACCCCATAGATTGTAATATCAGAGCAAGTGTTGAAGTCTTGATTGTGCCAGCCCCCGTGAAGACTATGCAGCTTCCCTTGCCGACCCTGTAGATAGTTCGTTGTGCAAAATTCAATCTTTGGAATTCGGAACAGGCATCTTGTAAAAGTTGAACCCCTGTATTATCAAGATATGGGGGGATATATTCGCTTTCAAGAATTTCTTTCATTTTCTCCACGATCCTGTCATGGATTATACCGCCACCATCACCGGGAAATTCTGGCGGTCGTCCCGTCCGATCAGCGGTCACATCCACTACCTTGTCCTTAATTTCAATGATGCGCCAGCGACGACCAGAAAAGATGATCGTCATACCAGATGTCAGGATTTGGGCAATGGGAAGTGTTCCCAATGGTTTCCCGTCGGCCATGATTCTGTATTCCTCGGGTGTCTGAAAAACGGCGTAGAAGCTGTAATGATCAACTAATTGCTCACCTTGCCGACCGAGAAGTAAATCACCATCAGGAGATTGTTCAATCAGAGCCACCTCAGGCATACCGAGTTGTCTGAGAAGGCGTGAAAATAGATGGGGATCGACCTGGCGAAATGGGCCCTTTTTGCAAAGTACTGCATAGAGGCGCTTTGCGTTTACTCCACCGTGTTCAGCGATTACCGAAAGTATCTGATGTGTGAGTGTCGAAAGGTGCAGTGCCTGTGAGGCGGGGGGTTCACACCATCCCTCAATCAGTAACTCAACCATGGCGACTGAGCGAACAATATCCAAGTGTAGACGCTTCAGTGGATGAGAATTGGCATCCGGTTTGTCTTCTGTTGCGTACATGCGTAGCACAGCGGCTTGTCCGGGCCGCCGCCCCGATCTACCGAGTCGTTGACGGAGCGATGCGACAGAGTACGGAGCACCAATATGGGCCACGCATGCAATATCACCTATATCAATTCCGAGTTCAAGAGTCGAGGTACATACGGCAGTTATCGCTGAATGTTTTTTTAAGCGTTTTTCGAGGTCTATCCGATGCTCACGAAACAGACTTCCGTGATGTGGAAAAAATTCTACAGGGAGATGTGCTTCCTCGGACATTTTACGGAGAGCATCTGTATATCCTTCAACATTTTTTCGTGATCCAGCAAAGATCAGGTTTCGCTGGCCTCGCAATTTTGAAAATAGGTGCTTGGTCACCGCACGATGTGCTGCCGTATCGTCTTCGTTTTCTTTGATATGCTTGCGCTGAGGTTGCTCTTTAAGATAGCCACAGATTTGGACTTTTAGGGCTTGCTTATCTGACTTACTCACCAGCAACTCCACTGCCTCGGGAGCTTCGGGTCGAAGGTATTCCCGTGTCAATGTTATTTCGCCCAGCGTCGCGGATAGCCCGACACGTCGAATTCGATGACCAACGGCCAATTCCAATCTGGTGAGCAATGACCGCAAGTGGATACCTCGCTCAGTGTCCAATAACGCATGAAGTTCGTCAATAACAATTGCGCGAACGCCCATAAACAGCGTTGGAATCTCAAGTCCACGTAGCACGAAGAGGGCCTCAAGTGATTCTGGTGTGATCAGCAGTATGCCTCGCGGTTTTTTGCGGGCTCGCGCCTTTACTCCTTGGGAAATATCACCATGCCACGGGAAAACTGGGAGTTCGGTTTTTGCACATAAGTCTTCAAGACGTTCGAATTGATCGTTTATGAGAGCACGTAAAGGGCCAACATAGACAAGGTCAAAGCCGCTTTCACCGGGATTCTCCAGAACGGATGAAATCAGTGGTAAAAAAGCGGCCTCAGTCTTACCGCCTGCGGTGGCGGCTGCAATAATCACATCCCTATCGTCGTTCAACAGGATTGGAATTGCACGTTCCTGAATGTCACGCAGACTGTTCCAGCCTTTGTCCCAGATCCAGCGTTGGACAGGTTCAGCAAGCTGGTCAAAGCCCCTGGATTGTTCAGAGTTTGAAGGATGTGAGTTCATTGTCTGTCTCGTCATCTGGAATATCGGTCATGTCGTCTCCGTCGTCTTTCGCCAAGTCCACCGATCCGATCAGTGCCTGCCAGTCTACGCCTGGATTTTGTTCCAGAACGGAAAGCATGTTCACGAACGCAGTGACCGTATTGCGCGGGGTCCGGAAATAGGCGTCACCTATTCGGTTTGAACAATGAGTCATAAATGCGGTCAGGGCCTCATCTGGCAAGACAGCATTTTCGCCCTGCATTACGCGACGTATATTTGTCAGAAGCACGAACATGTCCTCCTGTGTGAGGTTGACAAGCCTGATTACTGGACCAGAAAGATCAATGAGTCCGTCGTGCGCGAATGTATTCTGGGCCAGCCGGGACTGAAGTGCTTCGTAGCTGTAGAGGCCCCGGCGTGTGTCCATCAGGAATTCTGGCGTTCCGCCTAACATGAAGCCGAGATAGCTGGCGGTACCCTGTAGTACATCGTTCAGGATACGTAGTATCTGCTCATAATTCGCATTTCGGGCCCTTGAGGAGGTCAATTTATAGAGATTAACCAATTCGTCGAGCGATACAACCAGACCGTGATAACCGGCTTCACGCACAAATAATGCCAACAGTTTCAATTGATCGTATACGTTGGAGTCGTTGATGATTGTTCGGACACCGAGTGCTTTGCGGGCATCCGTTCGGGTTGAATACTCAGCTCTCAGCCACCGGAGGGCCGCAGATTTCAATTCATCGTCACCGGTTTCAAAGCCCTCCCAGTAGCGTGTAATGACTGTTACAAAGTCATAACCCCCTGTCAATTCCTCCAGCTCGGCAAGTTTTTCACGCATTACATCGCCAGGTTCTCGATCACTACGTTCGGCGGACCGGACAGCCTGGCTAGCGAAACGTTCGACAATGGATGCCATAGCTCCGCCGCCGGGTTTGGTACGAGTCGAAGCATTGCGTGTCATCTCAGCGTATAGCGATCGTGCTTGCCCTCCTGTTGCATGAAGACGTCGATCCGGCGCCATATCTGCCGACAGAACTACCATACCTTTCTCCAGTGCAATCAAACTGATCAGGTTAAGGAAAAAGGTTTTGCCCGATCCGTATTCTCCGATAACAAAGCGGATCGTTGCGCCACCCTCCTTGACGCGTTCAATATCACGGACTAATTCCTCGATCTCTCGTGCACGGCCAACTTGGATATGCCGTAATCCTATCTTGGGCACAACGCCTGCCCGGAGTGCTTGTACGATAGTGTCGCGCTCGCGGCGTTTTATTTTTGGGGCTTGCATCTGTCGTTCGTTAGTTGTGAAATATGGCCAGAAATGGTCCGAAATACCTGGATAGCAGAAGGTGGTTCGGGTTGATTGGAAGCCTTTTGGGGGTTTAGGTGTAGGGTTGCGGCGGGTTATGCCGCCTTCGACAGCGGCTTTCGCCTATAGGATACGTCGTTGTTGTCAGGTTGTCAAGGCCTTGGCAGGGCGGTAGCGGATACAGGCATCAATACCCCCTCGTGCGTCGGCGACCGTCTCCTGGTATAACCGGTGAGTTTTTTCGTGCGTGATGCTGTGCCGGCGAACTCCTCTGAGGTGGATTACCCTTGATCGGTGTTGAAGGCCTCCAAAGTTCCGTAGCCGCTGACCACATCATCCAGAGCCTTGATGCAAAGACGAGCACCCATCGTGTTCGAGATACGACGAGAAAGCACCTTGCGACCGTGCCAAGCGATCATCACCACACAATAGACGAGCCTTGCTCCATGGAATGAATGTAATCTCCGACGCGTATTTTATGCTAAGTATAATTATTTTAATGATTTAGAGGAAATAGAAGTGCATTTCGTGCCTTACTTTAGATTGATCAGATCGAAAGAGGATCACAAGACTGCGCCTTAAAGCCTCAAAAATGTTCCGATCCATCCGAATTGCATTGCTCGACGATTTCAGGATTTAATTCATAATCTTCGTATTCTTCGATTAACACATCACCAAAGTATTCAAAGGACCATTCATTTATGGTCTCTAAAGCACCAGATTCCATCAATTTAAATTGCTTTGACAGAGTCGAAAATTCGAATTTGCTCCAATGTGGGCGCATCAACAGTTCATTGAGAAAAGCCGCATGTTTTACGTCCAGCCCCGGAAAGCCATTACTGATGTTTTCTAAATTTTCTTCAAAATCTTCTTGGGCCTCGGAGTCATCATCGTGGAAAATATCACCAAGCAGAGAGGATACTCGCGCTGTATCGGCCATCAGTGTTGCAATTCGGTTAGAATCCAGAACCACCTTATTATCTTGATTGGGTGGTGGAGGGATTGCAAAGTCTTGTACTTGTTTATCAGCGGGTCGAACAACTACAGGTTTGCTTCTGGCCGTGAGTGCATGGAGGTCAGAGTAAACGCTGTCTCCAGGAAGGTCAATGGCTTTATAGAGTTTCTTAATTGCTTTGATCTCCATTGGGTCAATCACTCCATCTACCGCCGCCATAGCAAGCAGTAATTGCCCGAGTTCATGACGAATATTTTCTGAAATATCCTTTAACCGTCGTCGGAGTAAGACGATATCTGGCTGAACAGTCAACATCCATTGGAGATTAGCAAGCAGGCGCAGACATTCCTCTCTGGATAAATTTGCAGCGTTAATCCGATTTTCAAGCGCCCTGCGTTCTCTATCGGCTACTACTCCATCTGCATGAGCGACAAAGCTTCCCAATGCAATGGCTATAAGTATGTTTTTGTAAATGTCACTGACTTCTTCTAATGCTGTGATCCCCTCAGGTAGCCGAAAGAGTACCACGGGCTCTCCTGGTTTTGGACTCCGCAATGCAAAACGAGGATCAGGCGCCATACCAATTGACAGACGCGCCAATGCATCCGCCGCTCCGGTTAGTTGCCGCCTGCTTATCTTATCAAGGTCAGCGGATGTACCTTCGAGTTGTTCAATAACATCATTGACCAGAACGAAGCCATCACTATCGATAATTTTTTCAGCCCACTGACGCAGATTCTCAATCTCAGGGCAAGGAAATAGAGGCCACAGGCGCTTGGGTAGTAGTGCGTGCGCTTCAATGGTATCAGCTTTGGCATCTGGATTGCGTCCAAGAAAGCGACTATACTTTTCAAGTGATTTTGTGGCCTCTTCAGCAATTTCTTGCGCGACGGCAAGCGGTGCAGATATGCCTGATATATCTGGAATATTCTCAAATTGGAGTTCCGCTTCGAACGTTCCAGCTGCAGAAGAATAACAAGCATGGAGTAGCCGCTTGGGTATCTTTATCGTGAGTCCCTCAGGGAATCGTTCGTTAAAAAGCAGTGTAAATAATGTTCTGAACTCAAGAAACGCACGTGTCGCGGGGGTTCGGAGAATGGTTTCTGGATAAGAAATATACCACCTTAGAAGTTGATCAGCATCCAAGGCTTGTTTATTTTTCAATGTTAAACCAATTGCAACACGTAAACTGAGTGGCAATTCATAACCAGATTTTTCAAGACGAGGCTCAGTATTACCTGCCGGATCTAAGATAACCTGTGCAGTATCCAGAAAAATCTCTAAATATCGCGCAATTGATCTATTTCCACCGTATATATCGAGAAGCCTTTGTGCCTCGACGATGAGTATATTTTTTTCTTCTTCTGTGGGATTATCCACGAAGAAACGTCGTTCGAGGCCATAGAAGTAAAGGAATATATATCCCGGGCCGAATTTCCTATCCGAACGTTCTCCGGCCAGCCAATCGAGATACGTTGCTCGCTCTTGTGGATTGATATCACTATAGCTTGGCCAATACGGCATGCTTGCTCCTGAAAAGTCAGAGCCTATCTTTGCGACGGGCAATCCTGGATCAATGAATGCACCCCCCTCTCTGTTCCAACTTGTATCCTGGCGAGATTGCAATCCCAGATAGATCATTCCGCCAATTTTACGACCGGCCACAACTACCTTTTCGCCCGCCTCAATCCATCGTGGAGCCATTCTCGGGCCGGCTTTGGAGCTTTGTTTAGGTTTGGTTGGCGTACTGATTTCCTGCTCGACAAAGTCTACCAATGCTTTAGATAAATACTTAAAAATCTTTGCCATGATCAGAAGTGGTCAGGAAAATCTGGACAACTCGCTTAAGTGTAGTAGTGAAACAGGTTACACCGCATTTAGCCCGCGGCTTGCGTCTGTAGTATACGTCGTCCGTGTCGGGTTGTCAAGCCCTTGATACGGGCGCTTTCCCGGATCAAGGGGTTTCCGTGCCCTCTCGCATCCGTTCGTCTTCCGGAACGAAAGCCTTTTGCGACCGTGCTCTTCATTCTTGCTTATACAGAGGAGGCATGGTGTCCCACCAGCGATCCCAATCGCCCTTTTCCGAAACGGTACGCCGAGAAGCAGCGCGTGTCTCATGAGGCAGGTTTAATTTTTTAGGTACCGAAAATCTCCGCCTAATATTTTAAGGCGGGGCATTGTATGGGTCTGGCTTAGCCTGTTCGTCAACTCTCGACCCCTCTTCCTCCCCATCCAAAAACCGCCCGCCCACATCGGGAGGAAGCGCAGGGCAGGAGTCGGCGTCTCCGAACCAGCGGTACCGGTTCCGGGCGAAAAACCGGTAGGCTGCGTCCCGCAGGGGCCGGGGAACGATCGCTGCGAGGGCGAGCAACGACCAGGGAAAGCCCAAGCCCCGAACGATACGCAGGCAGGCGGCGGAAGCGGTATGGATACCCTGCTCGTCCACGACCGCAATGCTGTCGGGAAGCGCCTCGAGATCAAGTCCGGGGTCGGCATGCGCCACTACGCGCCGGGCCGCCCGGGACCGCAAGCGCGCGAAACGAAACCGTCCGCAACGGTCCCGCGCCGCCACCCATCGAACGGCCCTGTGGCAAAAACCACATTCGCCGTCGTACAGAATCACGGCGCGCGTTTCGTCTGGGGAATCCAGAGGCATGAGCGAGGAGCCGGGAATGATCCAGAAAATACGGGCAGTGCGCCGCGAGCGCCCAGCGTCCAGTGTTGTTCAGCGTCCGGCCGCATCGGGGTACGCCGCTTCGGCCGCGCTGTGCGTCCGCGTATCCAGAGAATACGTCGTCCGCCCCCACGTTGTCAAGGCCTTCCGCCAATCCGCTCCGTTTTGCGTCACCGTCCGCCTTCCGGCAACTACCGAGGATTCCTCGGTAGTTCAGCGTGCGTTCGGCTCGAAACGCCCGAAAAAATTTGAATCGCCCCGTTCGCGGGCCAGGCCGGGAACGTTCACGCCCCTTTCGCTTTTCTTTCCGATCCCTTCCTTTGTCGTATCCATTCCCCGTTGTATGGAGGCTGGCGCCATGAAAAACACAGAAAATTCTGTCATGCCACAGGACGAGAAGGTCGTCGTGTACGAAACGCCCGATGGCGAGATGCGCGTGGACGTGCGGCTCGATCAGGAGACGGTCTGGCTGACGCAGCGGCAGATGTCGGAGCTGTTCGATACTACGCCACAGAATGTCTTGTTGCATTTGCGTAACGTATTTGCCAGCAAGGAGTTGGCGGAATCGGCAACTATTAAGGATTTCTTAATAGTTCAAATCGAAGGCGGCAGACAAGTCAAACGCCAGATCAAGCACTACAATCTGGACGCCATCATTTCGGTCGGCTACCGGGTCCATTCGAAGCGGGGTGTACAGTTTCGGCAATGGGCGACCTACACCCTGCGCGATCATCTGGTGCGCGGCTACACCGTGCATCAGCAGCGGCTTGCAGAACGCGGCTTGCGAGAAGCCCGGGAAACGCTTGATCTTCTTGACCGGACACTCCGGAGCCAGGCGCTGGCGGACAACACAGGGCAGGCTGTACTGGAACTTATTACAGGCTACGCCGATGCCTGGCGCCTGCTTCTTGAGTACGACGAGGATCGACTGGCGACGCCGCCCGGTTCAAAACCATCCGTTGGCGTACTGGATCATGAAAGCGCTACGCGAGTGATTGGAAAATTCAAGGAGGAATTGATGTCGCGGAAGGAGGCGTCGCCTCTTTTCGGCAATCCTCGCGGCGAGGCGCTGGAGGGAATCCTCGGTAGCATTGAGCAAACCATGTTCGGCGAATCGCTCTATCGTTCCCGCGAAGAAAAAGCGGCGCACCTGCTCTACTTCATCGTGAAGGATCACCCTTTCACGGATGGGAACAAGCGTATCGGCTCGTTCCTCTTTCTCATGTATTTGAACCAGGAAGGCGTAGCGCATCGACTCAATGCCCAGGCCCTGACGGCGCTCACGCTGCTCATTGCCGAAAGCGCATCCACTGCCAAGGACCTGATGATCCGCCTTATTATCAATCTGCTGGCGGAGCCTGCGGGATGAATGGGTTTTCTGGTGCTTGCCCCGTTTCGTAAGCCCCGCCCTCTGTGCGCGTTTTATGGGTAACCTTAATTTCTTAGGCCCCGAAAATCGCAACCTAATATTTTTAGGAGGCGGTTTTTGGATTGATGGGCTGGACGGCCCGATCTCCCAAAATCTTGCATTCATCCGACGAGTCACTTTCAATTGGTCGGCGTTTGACTTTCAATCAGTCAGCCTTTGACTTTCAATTAGTCGGAAAACTAATTTCAATTGGTCAAAGAACATCCTTGCATTCAACCGCCATCCAACCCGCGCTACCCATCCCGGTTTTCCATCCTATAGGCATTTCAGGGTCGGGTCGAATTCCCGGAAATACGCGTCGAACGCCTCGCTATCCACCCCCTTGACCAGGCTCCGCTGCACTCTTTTCGCCTGACGTGCGCTCGATGGATCGGCGCCCATGTGGTACCCTTCATGGCGCTGCGCCGCCCATGCCGCAACCAGGGCCATGGCCAGCCGGAGCGGGTCGATTCCCCATGCCACAGCGGTTTTCTGGATGTATTCGTGGTCCGCAAGCGCCTGGATAGAGGCGACGACGGCGGGTTCCAGTCCACCAAGGTTGCCTGTGGCCAAGGCGCGGGCCTCTTTCTTCCAGTCGATCCAGTGGGTGACGGTCTCCAGGTTATAGCTCTGGATATAGTACGGCGCGTTCTTGTTTTCGTCGGGCGTATCTGGAGCCGTCTTCGAGGTCGTATCCGGGGTTGTATCCAGAGCCGGAGGCGCCAGATCATACGATGCTTCCGTCAGTTCGGGCGCCGGCGGCATGATTGTCAGGGGCAACGGTTCACGCATTACTTTGTCCGATACGATTCCCATGGATTTGCGCTCCTTCGGAACAACAAGGCCGTAATTCAGCTGAGGAGCCTTGCTGTACAGCACCGGCCCTCCGGCTGTCCGCGGCGTGGGTAGGTCTACCTTCCGGGTCACGGGCAATCCTTCCTGCACGGGTCCTTCCTCATCCACCAGCACCAGACTGGTGAGATGCGTAACGAGGCCCTCGCCGATGGCCAGTTGGCGGGCCGTGGTTTCGGACAGGGATGTCAGGCTCAGGCTTGCCGCATACGCCGCAATCCCTTCGGACAGGATGTCGCGCGCCATACCCCCTGAAACCGGTTCGCCGCTCCATGCCGCGGCGAGGCGGACATTGCCCCGGATCGCGCATACCTCGGGAAGCGCTCCTCCGCCGGGCGCTTCCTGCCCCCCGGTTAGATGCTGTGTCCGCACCCCTTGCAGAACGGCGCGCAGGGCGCTATCCACATCCGCCCCGAAACTGAAATGAATGTCGCCTCCCGTCAGCGCGGCGAGATGGCCTACGTTGGCCTCGAGACTATCCTCGCCCACCAGCACGACGAACACCCTGCGTCCTTCCTGCGCAAGGCGGTGTACGTCGAGGCGATGACTCTTTCCGTCCGTGATGAGCAGGACGTCGCACGGGTCCGTTTCCAAAAAGACATGTTCGAGGGCGTCGCCAATGTCCGTGCCTCCGCGAGGCGGCGTCAGATATGAGAGCGAGCTTGCGAACTCTTTGGGGGAGGTTGCAAAGCCCCCGCCCACCGGATCGCACGTGTTGTCGAATTCCCAAAGGCTGAGGCGGTCCGTGTTCCGAAGTTGCGCAGCCAGTGTGCGCAGTCCATCACAGACCGCCGCATGCTTGGAAACATACTGCTCCGCATCATAATTGCCTTCGCACAGGGAACCCATGGACCCCGAATGATCCACCAGCACAGCGAGGCGTACGGGCGCTTCGTCCGGTTCCGGCTCGTCCATGCGCAAGGATACGTCCCGGCCGTCCCAGGCCTTGCCGGCCAGCACGCCGGGTTTCCAGCCTTGCGCCTCTATATCTATAGGTGCGTTCGCCGGCGCTTCGCCCGCCAGCGCGCCGTCCCCTGCATCCCGGAGCGTCCCGGCGGCAAGGCGAATCGCGTCCGCGTCATGGCGGATGCGCAGCGAGACGTTTTGCAAGCCCTTGCCATGGGTCAGTTCGTCCGTTTCGGGGAGATGAGATGTGCCGTAGACGTCGCCTACCGTCATGGGAATGCGAAGCCGCCCACAGGAAGCGCCCGCGCTGCGCAGGGTATCCGCCCAGCGCGTCGTCACCTCAATCACGGCGCCCGGCGCCAGGTTGCCCACGGAGAGGGAATGCACCCCGCGCAGGAGTTCCTCGTGGAGCACGGCGGTTTTTCCTTCGCTTACCGCCTCCTCGTAGGTTTCCCGCGCCTCGTCCCGGGCCTGGGCGACGCCCTTGAGCATCCGCCCGTCGATCTTCGCCGTCAGGCCAAAGAAGGCGGCGTGGACGGGGACGGGCAGGCTGAGGAGGGCCTCAATGGCCGCCTTTTCGTCATTGCGGAAGGTTCTCTTCGTTTCCACGATGGCCAGCCCGCTGCGGAGCGTGACGTCCATGTCCATGGCGACAAGCGCTACGGGGCGCGCGCCGGCGTAGTCGCGATTCCGGTTGATGAGCGCGGCGATGGGGTCGATCATTCTGGGTGCCGTATGTCCTGTAGTCATGTTATTTCTCGTTTGGTGTGCAAGCGTGGAATGCGCCGGTCGCGGGATTAATCCAGCCGACGGTCCGGTCCGGCGCGAGGGCCGACGTGACGCGCACAGGCTCCTCCTCGCCCTCGAGCGGGCGATCCAGGAGTTGCACGTAATCCCTCATGCTCATCTCCTGCGGTCCCGCTGCGCGGTGCAGCGTCATGCGCATTGGCGGCGACACGGATCTTTTGACCGCCGCCTCCTGGCACGCCACCGCCTCTTTTTTATGGAGAATCTTTCGCAAAAGGTCGTCGAGGCGCTCCACAAGCGGTTCGGCCTCCATACCGGAGGCGTGCACATCCGGCGACACGACCAGCGTAACGCCGTCCGCCACCGGATACGGCACGCCTTCTCGGGCCTGGAGCAACACGCGAATGGCTGCGGGCGGAAATCCGAGTTCCTTGAGGCGCGCATACCGCCGGATCGCGGTCGTATGCGCTTCTCCGTACTCCGCATAGGTCCGCCCGCCCGTAGGGGGAGGCACGAAACCCTCGGCGATCATATATCTGATCTGCCTTGGGGTGAGGCCCGTGCGCTCGGATAATTGTTTCATGTTCATGGCTGTGCCGGATGTGGCCGGGTAGTACCAGGTATTGCGCCGCCGCATAGAGCGGATTTGCGATTTCTTTTGACAATATATGCGTCAAAAGAAAGAATGTCAAGCTTTGAGTGAAAAAAATTTCGTACTCGAGGGATTTTGCAGCCTCCCAGAGGGTATTTTACGAACGCTGCTCCCGGAATCCGCCGTATTTTGCACGGATTTTGGCGATAAAGGCGCCATGTTCCGTCCACGCCAACGCGAAATACGCGGCCATGCGCTGCCATCCGCCTGTCGCCCCGCCAAACGCTGCCGAGGCCCCGGCCCCTGCTTCGCGCTGAAGACTGGACGATCCCCCGCAATTTTTTGATGGGGGTGGGGCGGTGGATTGCTATCTTGCTTGATCCGGTCCATCAGGGCACACCTAATCTATCCACCCGCCCCGGCACATTCCCCTATGAGACAGCCCCATGAGACAGCACGGTGATCAAATTCGGCTGTCGGCTTCCGACCTCATGCGCTTCACGGCCTGTCCGCACGCCGTCCGCCTGGACCTTGCCTGGCTTCAGGGAGAAAGCCTGGGCGAGGATGTTGGCGAAGACCTTGTGCCCATTGAGGATAGCGAGGACGCCGCCTTGTTCCAGCAGCACGGCGATCAGCACGAACTGGCGTATCTCCAGCGCCTGGAGGCGGAGGGGAAGCATGTCGTCCGCATCGACACGGAACATGCGTCCTTCGAAGCGTCGCAGCACGCCACCCGGGAGGCCTTGGCGGCCGGGCCGGACGTTATCTTTCAAGCCGCGCTCGGCGATGGCATGTGGGGCGGATACGCCGATTTTCTGGAGCGCGTGCCGGTTCCGTCGGACCTCGGCGCGTTTTCCTACGAGGTGGTGGATACCAAATTGAAGCGCAAGCCCGCGCCGGGCCATGTGCTGCAACTGGCGCTGTATTCGGACCTGCTTGCAGACATTCAGGGCCATCCGCCGGAGCAGGCGCACATCGTGCTTGGCACGGGCGAACGGGTCCGTTTTCGGCTGTCGGAATATGCTGCGTACGCCCGTCTTGCGCGGGAGCGCCTTGCGGATTTTGTCGAGAATCCCCCGAAAACGCGCCCGATCCCGTGTGCGCTTTGCGATCTTTGTCGCTGGCGAGACCATTGCGGCGATGCATGGCGCAAGGCGGACAGCCTGTACCTGACTGCGGGAATTACGAAGAGTCAGGTTGTCAAACTCGAAGCGGCGGGCGTCCAGACCCTTGCCGCGCTGGCCGAACGCGAGACCCGGGTGAAAAACCTGGCCGCTCCTACGCTGGACAAGTTGCGCGTCCAGGCGCGGTTGCAACACGCCCGCAAGAGGGGAGAGCCCATGTTTGCATTGCGGCCGCCTGCCCCCGGGAAAGGGTTCGCCCGCATGCCGCGTCCCGACCCCGGCGATCTGTTCTATGACATCGAAGGGGACCCATTTTATTCTGAAGCGGATTCCGAGGGCCTCGAATACCTCCATGGCGTGTGGGACGGGCAAGACTTTACCGCGCTGTGGGCGCACAATCTTGCCGAAGAAAAGGAAGCGCTTGCGGCGTTGTTCGATCTTTTCGGGGAGCGCCTTCTGAAGTATCCGAATGCACACATATATCATTATGCCTCGTATGAAATTACGGCCTTGCGCAGGCTCGCCATGCGTCACGGGATAGGGGAGGCGCTGCTGGATCAATGGCTGCGCGAAAGGCGGTTTGTGGACCTTTATGCCGTCGTACGTGGAGGCGTTTTTGCTTCCGAACCGTCCTATTCCCTGAAGGACCTGGAGGCGTTCTACGATATGCCTCGCACCGGGGAAGTGAAGACCGCAGGCGGTTCTATTGTTGCGTACGAAAAATGGCGAGAAACCGGCGACCCCGAAATACTCCGTGAAATAGAAGAATACAACCGCATCGACTGCATTTCCACAGAGAAGATGCGGGCCTGGTTGCTGGAAATACGCCGCGACGGGCCTTGGCTTGAAATGGGCGAAAGCGACACGGCGAATTCCGTGGCGCAGCAGGCCGAGAACGAAGCGCTTTTGCAGTTGCTGAATGCCTCGGATTTGCCGGAATCGCGCCGCCGCCTATTGTATGATCTCGGGGTATTTCATGACCGGGAGCGCAAGCCGCAAGCATGGGCCGTATTCGATTCCGCCGCCAAGGAATTCGAGGATTTATGCGATGATATGGAGTGTCTGGCGGGGTTGGAGGCGGTCCGTATGCAGCGCGTTGCGCAGATGTATTTCGAGCGCGAATACCGCTATCCGCCGCAAGAAACGAAGTTGCGGGAGGGTGGTCGCGCGCAGGTTGTGCTGGACGGTCGTTTTGCATCGGTTGAAATACTTCAACTGGATCGCCGTCGCCGCAGAATATTCTTGAAAATGAATGCGTATTGGGGCAATGAATTACCCGATCATCTGCACCTTCTCCCCAACTTTGGTATTTCTCCGGGGAATATTCCGTACGCCATACGGAAGGTGATTAAGGATCAATGCGGCCCCCGGTCGAACCGTGCGGCGGACGACCTCCTTTCGCGCAAGGCACCTCGTTTCCAGGGCCCGCCTCCGCTTCCCCTGGACGACGGCGCTGCAACGCTGGGCGGCCTGATTGCGGCGGTGCGCGCCCTGGACCAGTCCGTTCTGCCGGTGCAGGGACCGCCCGGGACGGGCAAGACCTATGCGGCGGCGCGGGCGATTCTTGCGCTCGTGCAGGCAGGCCAGCGCGTGGCGGTGTCCGCAAACAGTCACGAGGCGATTCGCAATGTGCTGATGGGGTGCGCCCAGGCCCTGCACACGGACGAGATCGATCTTGCCCCGCGCGATGTGCATATCGCGCACAAGATTTCTACCCGCGAAAACCATCTGCCGGACGAGGTCCTGAACGCCATTTCGTGCGTAACGCGCAACAATCACAGCGCCCTGCGTTCCGCCGATATCGTTGGAGGAACGGCCTGGCTGTTTTCGAGGGATGAGGTCGAGGGCGCGTTCGACTACCTCTTTGTGGATGAGGCGGGGCAGGTGTCGCTGGCCAATCTGGTCGCTATGTCCAATGCGGCCCGCAACATCGTCCTGATCGGGGACCCGCGCCAACTTCCGCAACCGCTGCAAGGCGCGCATCCCCATCCGGCGAATCTTTCGTGCCTCGACTGGGTGCTGGGCCCCGGCCAGAACGTCGCTCCCGAACGCGGCGTTTTCCTGCCCGAAACCTGGAGAATGCATCCCGATCTGTGCGCCTATATTTCGTCCCAGTTCTACGAAGGCCGGCTGGAAAGCCACCCTTCGACGGCGTTGCAATCTGTGGAGGCGCGGGACGTGCCCTGTTGCGGGGCCTGGCGGGTTTCGGTGGCCCATGAAGGCCGCGCGCAAATTTGCCCCGAAGAGATCGAGGCGATATCCGAAACCATCGACCGCCTGCTGGAAGGCTCCTGGACAGACCAGCACGGCACCCGCCCGATTTGCGAGGACGACATTATCATAGTCGCCCCGTACAACGCACAGGTCAACGCCCTCTCGGACGCCCTCCCCGACATCCGCATCGGCACCGTAGACAAGTTTCAGGGCAAAGAAGCCCCCATCGCCCTCGTCTCCCTGACCGCCTCCTCCTCCGAAGAAACCTCCCGAGGAATAGATTTCCTGTTGTCCCGCGAACGCCTAAACGTAGCCATAAGCCGAGGCAAAGCCTTGAGCCTGGTGTTTGCTTCCCCGCGTTTGTTGCATACGAACGTGGCTACTGTGGAGCAGATGCGGTTGGTTAATGCGGTTTGTGGGTTGGGGGGGTGGCACTCCCGGTGCCGGTAGTATAGCTTATTCGTCATCAGCAGGAATTGATTCTATTGCGGGCAGCATATCTCTGATTTCTTCGGCCTGTGAAGTGGCATTCACAGCAGTGAGCAACGTAATCATATTATTGAACGATTTACATGTATATCTTTTTTCTTCTATTGTAAACCTATAAAAAGGATTTGGATGTGCCCAGCAATTGCGGTATTTAATTAATTTATTGATAATATTAAAATTACCTAAACTTTTATAGAGTAATGTATAGTTGTTTATTGCATTTGCTCTTAGTGCCTTTAAAAGCAAATAAGCATCCCATTCTCGTATATCTTTCCTTAAAATATAATTACCATTTCGATCTTTATATTTATTTTGATGTTCTGTAATAAAACGTCTATGCATATTTAGCATATTAATATTTGGAGGTAACAATAATGCATTACGTATATATGGAGCTAATCCTTTGCAAAGTAACTGCAGCGCCTTATCTACTCTTGAACGAATTTCAATATATCTATCATTCGCAAACGGATGGGTAGTAAATTTTCCAGTAATAGGCATGGGAACATATTTTTCTTTCCAAAAAAACAGATCAAGTATCTTGATATCTGTAAGGTTAAATTTTGAAAAAACATCATTTTTTCGAAATAAATTTCGCCATGTTTTAAACCAAGAATTTGGATCTTCATCAATTTCGTTATTTACTTTATCTATGAGTTCTTCGTAAGCATTGGTATAATCAGATAAATTTGATTTTTGAGGTAATATAATTCTAAAATAATTTATCGTATTATCATCCCAAACGGGCAAACACGGATTAATTGTATGCATCAAAACAGAGCATAAAAAAGCGGAATCTAAGAACAATGGTGGGTTTGACCTCAAAGGTGTTCTCGCTTTTCTATGAAGCATTTTCAGGATATCAACAAAATCAATTTCAATGTTTTCTTGACTCCCCTTTTTCTTCTGCATCTTTTTAATAGTCGAGAAAAAATTCCATTCATGTTTTTTCGACTCGATAATCATACGGTAATAAATCATAAATTTTGCTCTATAATCTTTATCATCTATAGTTGTATTTTGTAAATAACAATAGCATTTAATTTCTTCGCTATCTAAGTGACTAAAAACCTCTTCGAGTCTTTCCTTAGAAAATCTAAGACCGGGATGTTTTGTATTCATGACGTTGTATGCTTTTCTGTTGGGTTGCTGTGATGTACGTCGCTTTCGGTAGCGGTGTGCATCCATAGTATACGTTGCTAGAGTCAGGTTGTCAAGCCCCTGCTGCGGATTTTATTCGTTGAAGTAGCGACTGGGGTCGTTGATGCGCTCTCCCGCCTTGACAGGCGTTGCGTACCCATGCAAGACTGATCTATAGAGGTTGTTCGGGTTTGTCGTCCCAACGCTTCTGGGATTTTACGGTGTAGGATTGCGACCTTGTTCCAATCCAACCAACCCAGCGAGACATTCCATGCCAAACGCACCCGCATAACCCACAGTCCCTCCTTCAAGGCGAAGGTAGCCCTCGCCGCCCTACGCGGCGACAGCACGCTGGCGGACCTCGCTGCCCGCTTCGAAGTGCATCCGAACCAGATACAGTCCTGGAGGAAACAGGTGCTGGAGCATGGCCCAGAGCTATTCGCCCGAGGCCGCTCTGCCCCTTCCGGCGAACGCGAGGAGGAGATAAAGACGCTTCACGCGAAGATCGGGCAGTTGTCGATGGAGAAGGATTTTTTATCACAAGCGCTCGGTCACGGCCTGTAGCCGAGCGCAAGGCCCTCATCAAGACCATGACGATAGGCAGACCGGGCCAGGCGTATGCGGCGGACATTACGTACATCCCGATGGCGCGTGGCGCCATCTACCTGACGGCGGTGATCGACTGGTACAGCCGCAAGGCGCTCGCGCACCGCGTCTCTAACACGATGGTCGCTCGTTTTTGCGTGGAGGCGCTCAAGGAGGCGATAGTTCGCTACGGCGCCCCAGAGGTTTTCAACACGGACCAGGGGTTGCAGTTCACGTCGGAGGCGTTTACCGGCGTGCTCAAGGAGCACGGGGTGCGCATCTCTATGGACGGGAAGGGGCGGTGGATCGACAACGTGTACGTGGAGCGCTTCTGGCGCAGCCTCAAGGTGGAAGAGATCAACCTGCATGCGTACGCCACGCCTGCTGAGGCGCGGGAGCGCATCGCCGACTACATCCGCTACTTCAACGAAGAACGCCCTCACCAGGGCCTTGACAATATGACTCCCAACGACGTATACTACAGACGAAAGCCGCTGCCGGAGGCGGCATGACACAACGCAATCCTACAGCTAAACGACCTGTCCGAATTTATCGGACCATTTTTCTGCCGAGATAGGCGGCATTCGGGATACGAACCAAAGCGGCAACTTTCTCGTGTAACAGATTCAACAGCATACATAACCGGGAATGCTTCGTCGCTGACATCGCTGTAGCGGAAATGGCTAATCGAGAAGAAATGATGAAGATTGTGGCTTCGAAAGGGTTCATATCGACCATGGTGGATCGCATTGTGGGGCGATTTCAGCCTTTGCAGGTCGTTTTGTTCGGCTCCCATGCGAGGGGCACCGCAAACGCATGGAGTGATGTGGATTTGCTGGTCGTGTTGCCTGATGTCTCTGACAAGCGGGCCGCCGCAGTCGATATCCGCCGGACGCTGGGGGACCTTCCGGTATGTAAGGACATCGTGGTGGCCACGCCTGAGGAAATCGCCCGGCGCGGCCATCTTGCAGGAACTGTGTTGCGCTCGGCGCTTCGCGAAGGAAAGATCGTCTATGAGCGCGCCTGAATCCGTCCGGGAAGCCAAACGCTGGCTTCGCTTTGCAGCGGAAGATTTTGACGCTGCGCAAAGCCTGCTTGCGTCGAATGAATCGACGCCTCGCCATATCTGTTTTCTTGCGCAGCAAGCCGCCGAAAAGGCACTGAAGGCAGCCTTGGTCTTTGAGGGTATGGATTTCCCGTTTTGGCACGATCTGGATGCGTTGCGCAATTTCCTCCCGGATTCCTGGCCAGTGCGTCGCGAGCAAAACGATCTGGCGCAATTGACGGAATGGGCCGTTGAAGCGCGATATCCAGGGGATTGGGACGAACCCATAGTGGAAGACGCCAAACAAGCTGTACTACAGGCGCAGGCTGTGTATAACTCTATAGCCGCCGAATTCTCGCAACGCACCAACGCAGTATAAGTGCAAATCAGAAACAGGAATGTATCAGCCAGTCCAAGTCAAAAAGCGCGGTTCGTATACCGCGAACCTCCTTGGCAATATCCAAAGCCACTTGGCTGGTTTGCAGGGCTACGACGTGATGGCCTTGGAATTGATCCAAAATGCCGACGATGCGAAAGCGGATAAGATCATCTTCAACATCACTGACGACGGCCTTGAGGTACGTAATAGCGGTGAATTCACCTACTGTGGCGACTTGAACGCTACCCCATGTGGTTTCCAATCAAAACAAGGTGACAACTACAGCTGTGACTACCACCGCATTGCGGATGTGGGTAGCGGGGGGAAGCTAATGCGGCACGAGAACATTGGGCGCTTCGGCATCGGATTTCTGTCAACCTACCAAGTGACGGACCACCCGGAGATTCGATCCGCGGGTATCAAGCTGACTCTTTTTCCGGAATCGGGAGAATGGTCTCTCGAATCGTGCGAAGAACCCGACGGCACGATATTTTTTCTCCCTTGGGCCCGGGATCCGAATACGCAAGCGCGTGTGCAGCTGGGTATATCCCACATTGAAGCGTCCCACATTGATCAGCTTACTAACGACTTGAGAGGTGTTTTGCGGCAGAGCTTGCTCTTTCTCAAGCATGTGCGTAGTGCGGAGCTACGTCGAGACGGTGTACTGTTGCTGGCTTGTGATTTGGAACGAGACGGCAGATCCGGCCTCATTGTTAATTTTCGTCCAGGTGACGACATTGAGTGCTGGCACATCCTTCGCACCGATGCCTCGGAAGCTGCCGAGGGGCTTCGCGAGGAATACCCCCTGTTGAAAGCACTTGATCGCAGTACACAGGTAAGCGTTGGGCTTCGGACCGAACCCGGGCTTCTGGCCAAGGGCTTACTCTATGCGTTTTTGCCGACCGAACAGTCTTCTGGATTGCCCTTGCACATTAACGCAGACTTCTTCCCGGAGTCGGATCGCAAGGCGGTCATTTTCACGGGACATCAACATCAGCAGGCATGGAACGAGATGTTGGTGCGGGCAGCGGCAGAAGAAGTCGCACGTGATCCTGAATACTTGTTAACAATGCTTGGGCATGTCCAACTTTGGGAAATTCTGAGTAAGGCCTTTGAGTTGATATCCAAATCCTCCGCTCCCCAGTGCTATAAGCATTTCTGGGAATGTCTCAAGGTCACTGCATCGTCGGCTCGCATCATTCCGACAGAGGATGGCAGCAGGCGGCAACCGGGCGAAGTTTTTCTCCCGCGTAATCCATTGACCACGAAGCAGACGAATGCGCTGTTAGAGATAGGCGGCCAGCTTGCGTCCGAGGATCTACGCCCATTCCAGATAGCTATGGGACAGTTGGGGGCACATATCCTCACATTAAAGCATGTGGTCAACCTGTTGGAATCTGAGATGAATGGCAGGTCGTCAGGAGCGACCCGAGTCGACGAGTATAGGTTGACAAATTTCTATCGGCCACTGTGGAGCATCCTCGACAACCTGCTTCCGGAGCCCGTGATGCCCAACGCTGGAGTGGGCAAGCGTCTGAAGGAGTTACCGATCATGGTCACGGAGGACTTGTCCACGGTGGTTGTGATCGACGATTCCCATGCTGCACCCGCAGGTCTCGCCGCCCGGATTACGGCGCAGCTGCCTGGGCTTGCCATCGCTTCACATCACTTCGTCAAACTTCCGAAGCTCGGGCGACTAATCCAGCCTCTAAATCTCGGTACTGTGGTTTCCTATCTCCGTGCGAAGCTCGCCTCGCAGCCCGTTGAGGAAGTCATCAATATCGACCCGATGTCACTGAGTGATTTCTACATGTTGCTTGCGGATATTGACAGCCGTAGTACTGTGGACATCACAGTTTACGAGTCTCTGCAAAACCTGTCCATCTGGCGTTCGGGTCGCGGCTTGGTCAAGGCAACCAAGGCACTGTTACCGGGTGATTTCAAAGATCCCATCGGGCAGGCGGATATACTCGATATTGGGGTTTTTTCCGAACAGGCCCGTGAGTTCGTCTCAAACAAGCTTGGCATCGAGACATTGACGATAAAATCCTATGTGGAAATCGTGCTGCCAGAAATTGTCAATGATACGGGCTCTCTGGATCCGGAGAAATATGAGCGCTTGATCAAAGAATTATCGAACCATTCGAGCCTTGTAGACGAAGAAAAGACCTGCGAACTTTTGGGTTCCCTCCCGCTTGCACCGACTCAGGACGGGGGGTGGTCCCGACCGACCGACACCTACCATCGATCCGAACACTTGGTGAGGATATTAGGTGACACGAAACACCTTTGGCTAGATGAAAGCAGGCTCCCCGATCAGCCTACGGTGCATCGCTTCCTTGATAATATCGGAATTCGCCGGTCGGCCACCGCTCGACATCTTGTTGAACGTATTTGCAATATATCCTTTGAATCTTTGCCGACAGGCGACGCAAAAAAGGCCAGTGGAGAGGCCTTCTATGAGATATGCAAAAACTACGAGGCATGGAAGAATAACGAGGCGTTCCGAGAGGCTATCGCCGATCTTCGGAACACAGACTGTTTTCCGTCGGACGACGACATGGAGGAGTGGCACTGGCCCGATTCGCTGTACGCGCCGTTTCGAGCTAATGCTTTCCGTTCCCAAGCGCGGATATTGGCGTTCAGGGATACGCAGCGCCTCAACACCGATTTGCTGGAAGATTTGGGCGTCACCATCAATCCTTCGACAGATCTTGTGATCGGCCACCTGAAACACTGCATGGAGCGAGGGATTGGGCCGGACCCACTTGTTTACCAGGTACTGAATGAGCGTGCGAAGCAACCAGACCCGTTGATTGCGGAACTCAAGGAAGCCCAGTGCATCTACGTCGAGGATCAAGGTAAATTTGTACGGACCAATCGAGTCTACTGGACTTCTCAACCGCTCGGTGTATACGCATTCACTGTTCCCGAGAGTATGAAGTCCTTCACACCGCTTTTCAGGTCTATCGGCGTCAAAGATGCCCCGGAGTGTTCCGATTACGTCGATATACTACTCGACATTGTGGAGAATCACTTCGAAAAATCTGCTCCAGTTGTTGATTCCGACTTAGCCATTTACAACACCTGTCTCGCCGCTGTGGCGACTGCATACAATAGAGAGGAGTGTGATGCGGTCGAACTCCAGCGTCTGCGGGAGGCTCCGACCATCCTTAATTCAGAGGGAATGACAACATATCCAGATGAGATACTGCTCCACGACAGTGAGTGGTACGCTACCTTCTTCAACGGAGAACTCAACCGGGCGCTGTGCAAACTATCTGCCGACTTTGATCCGTTGGTGATGGAGTTAGGAGTCAGGAGGCTCAGTAAAAGCACCAGTGTATCACTTGAATACTTTGGCGGAGAAGAACAATACGAAACCGAGCTGGCTGAGAAATTAGCGGACCGGAAGGATATTTTCGCCCGACTGGTACACGACAAGTCAGCCACGGTTAGCAACAGGTTCCGCGAGGCACTCTCGTTGCTGAAGGCGGTCAGCTATGATGTCGTTCAGATCAAGGCATCCGTTCAATTGACTAACGATGCCGTATCCTCTCCCCCGAGACCGGTCCAAGCCTTCTACGACATTAACGAGGGCCTCCTCACAGTCTGCCGGTCGTCCGATGATCGTAGATGGCCGGGCATTCTGAACGCGATATTTCATCAGCTAATGCCCGAGGCTCCCGGAAACGAAATTTCAATATTGGTCTTGTGTGTTGGCCCACTGATGGAAATGACAGTTCACGACGCACATTGCCAATTGACGGATGCTGGTGTGCCGCCTCTTGATATCAGCCCTGCGATATCGGAAACAGTTGTAGTCTCACCGAAACTTGGTGAACTGGGTACCCGCGGCGAACAACAGATCGATATCGTTGCAAAGGAGAAAGATGGTGAACTGAAATCTGGTGATTTGCCCGAGGATATCGAAGAATCAACAGGATACTTAAGCCGAACAGGAAAGGAAAGCAATGCTGGTCGAAAGCAACAATACTTGGATTCCAATGAGAAACGCCCGAAATACAAGGAGCAAAGAGACCGACGTTTATTGTCCTATGTTCGAAGGAAGCCGGAAGAAGTATCAGAGCGGCAAGGCTCTTCGGAGCACAATCTGGCCTTGGAAGTTGTTGCACGCAAGGCAGTATGTGACTACGAGGAGGCGCAGGGGCGTGTCGCCGAACAGAAGGCCCAGACACACCCAGGGTACGACATTGTCAGTCACGATCCGTCCACTGGCGAGGAAAGGGTGATAGAAGTCAAGGGTGTGGCGGGCGAATGGAACCAGACGGGAGTTGGGCTGTCGAGAACGCAGTTCAGCAATGCTCAAGACTACGGGGTCCACTATTGGCTGTACGTGGTCGAGTTTGCTTCAGACCCTGATCGCCTTCGTGTCCACCCGATCCGAAACCCTGCAATGCAGATCACTTCGTTCATGTTCGACGGAAACTGGCGCCAGGCGGCGGAATGAAACGACTAACCCGAAGTCTCTATGATTACAGGTCGTTCCCAATCTGCCAGAAATGCATGTCCACTAACTTCATGCGTGGATATGGGTGTCCATCAAGATCAAGAATTGTAGGCTGTATCTTATCTAATTCCTTCTTATGTTTAATACAAAAATCAATAATACAATGAATAAATTTTTTATTTAGACTACCATAGGAATATCCCTGGTTTCTGAATCCCTTCTTGAACAAAGTATCACAGGCCGGGAGGCAACCCACTGTTCCCAGGAGAGCCTTTGAAATTAGTGTATCTGTTGGTTTCTTCTCATAACCATCGTAAGCATTGTGAAGCAGGTCTACTAATTTCATGATAGTCTGTACTAGATCGGTATGGCTACGGTCCGCGCCAACATCATGTTTCCAGAGTTCCAAAAATTCGTTAGACGATGCTAATTCACGGATAACAGGTTTATGAATAGTGTATGCATGTTGTAAAAGAAATCCAGATCCTCGATACATACCCCAACTTGCAAGATAAAAACCCAAACATAGAGCGGCCTTATCTTCTACTTGATGGAGATTATTATAATTCTTTCGGAAAAATTTATGACAGTGATCCCAAGATCGAAAGCGACTATCCGGATCGCTTGCATTATTGTAATACTTATTAATGGTTTTGGTTAGTTTTTGAGTCATTGTACAAGGTGTTTAGAGTTCATAAATTGGTTCTTATAAAGAATGCTTGACGACCTTTGGTTTCTTGGGTTTCCGGGAGCTTTCATCGCTCTGGGGTTGGTTTCTGTTCTGTTTCCCTCCAATATACGACAAAAAACGAGAATGTCAAGCATGCGTTATAATAATCATAAAATTGGACATGGTTCGAGAAACCTGGACAGTTTGTCCAGTTCGTCTCAAGTTCAGGGTCGTTGTGGCTTACGCCGACTTCGTCAGCGACTTGTGCTTGTAATATACGTTGTTCGATACCAGTTGTCAAGACCCTGATGTGGCTTTTTTCGTTGTAGTAGCAGATTTAGGCTATCGAAGGCCTGCTTCTTTCAGGACTGTATCTGGTTTGGATGTACTTCAATAGTGGGTAGCAAGGTCCGCCAGCGTGCTGTCGTCACGTAGGACGGTGAGGGGCCACCTTAGCCTTGAATGCGAGGCCCCGGGTTGGGCATGGGGTGCCTTCTGGGTTGGCAAGATCGGAACAAGGCCACAATTATGCACCTTAAATCCCTAAAACTTTGTTCAACCAATCCGAACCACCTCTCTCTCATGAAATGCCTGATCCAGCATAAATCATGAAAATTGCGGCCCTAGAAGGGATCATATCGACCATGCTGGATCACATCGTAGGGAGATTTCAGTCTTTGCAAGTCATTTTGTAGCAATGATCGTCTATAAGTACACCTAAGTGTGCCCGGAATTATCAAGTTATAAATCTATAGAACATCCCGTAAATTTTCTAAATTTTTCCCCACAAAACCCTTGACAACCAACATCCTATTCCGTATATTCCAAGAACAGGTCATTAGGGTCACAGCTAACAACAGCCATACCACCCAAAACGACCTCAGAAAATCATCCGGACCTCCCAGATGATTTTCCATCTCAACCCCAACCACCAAACCCCCAAGACCATGGACCTCAAAGACCACTTGATCTCCATAGCGATTGCGCTTGTCGTAGTCGCTTATGTTGTCTCCCCTGTTGATATCGTGCCTGACCTTCTCGTTCCTTTCGGTACGGTTGACGACGGCATCATTGTTTTGCTTGGATATCTGAGAGAAATTCTCAGTAAGCGAAACGGCTAAGGCCACACTAGGGCAATTCTCCCAACAACCGGGGTTTTTACTGCATCCTGCATCCGAACAGCCGTATTTTCGGATGCAGGATGCTTTCCCCACTTTAGGCGCAAAAATAGATATTATAGAACAAAAAAAGACTCTCTGCGGGGAATTATACGTATATTTTAGGCTATATTTCCCCATTTATCCCAAAATATCCACAACCCAGTACCGTCGTTCTAATTTAGAAAATACACATTACCTACATTGTGAATACCTGCCTTCTCTGTTTTGTCTATAAATGCCTCATATGCTTTCGACTGGGGAGATTCCGAATCATCTTTTTGATCTGCAAGCACGATAGACTTATGCCTACGTCGAATATTTTTCACGTCACCTTTCACAGAGGTAGCCATGAACAGTATGGACATTAGGCCTAATTCAAGGCCTATAGCGACGAAAAGTATAATCGGCGCATCTACATACCACGGCAACGATATAGCCAAAATGCTTTCCAGTCCCTTAAATGTCAGGAAAGGAATTCCGATACGGACTGCGATAAAATATATAATGGATGAAATTGCATCTTTATATGCCGTTTTTGATCGTATAATTGGATAATAGAAAAATGTAATAAGGAGCATCACCAGCGCATGTGCATGCCAGCTCAGGGATATGGCCAGGATGTTTTCCAGCCCTTTTGCGCACAAAAACAGAATTGCAAGGGTCGCTGCGACTGTGTATACGATTACGGACGACATGCCGCCTACTAACCGGGCCATTTCCAGAAGGACAGGATGCTTTTGCGTCATGGTTGCGTGTTTTTTTGGTGCGTCCGCCTCGTTATCAGGCCACCGCCGGCGAAAATCCTATGTCTTTCGGCAGATTCTCCTTGGCCTCGCACTCTGCCTGGAGCATGGCCACCAGCGCATCCGCATCGCCGAGTTGTCCTGTGATTTCTGCCCTGCGGCGAACCACTGGAAAGTCGCCGGGGGTGAGTCCTTTCAGGCTCCACAGCGGTCCGGGCGCTTCGATGCCGAAGTAAGCGCGAAACAAACCCGCCGCCTGCTCGGGCGAACTGTATTTCAGGCGGACCTTGAAGAGGAAGCGTCGCTTGGTGGCTTCGTCCAGCTTCTCCGCGTAGTTCGTAGTGCAAGCGAAGGGGAGCGGATGCGCTTCCATCTGGGTCAGCATCTCGTTCACTTGGGTTACTTCCCAGCTGAACTTCGCCCCGCGCCGGTCTGCAAGGAGCGAATCCGCCTCGTCGAATATCAGGAACGAGCGGGTATCGTGCGCTTCCCGAAACGCCCTGGCGATGTTCTTTTCCGATTCCCCCACCCACTTGGACAACAAATCGGATGTGCGTTTGTGCAGCACTTCCAGTCCCATACGTTCCGCCAGGTAGCGTGCATAGGCGCTCTTGCCGGTTCCCGGTGGGCCGTACAAACACATCGAAAAGGGTCTTGCGCCGCTCCCGGTCAGCTTCTCGGCCAGTGCGACGAGGTCCTGATCGGCCTGGATAAACGCCGGGTCGAAGCGGGCAGGAGCCGTTTGCACTCGTTGTTCGCCGCCCATCAAATCTGCAATGTTCTGAAGACCCCTGTCCAGCATGGCCTGTTGGTCGCCTTCCGGCACAAGGCCTGCCGCCCGTATCGAGCCGTCCATCACGCCGGGCGGCATCTCGAACCGGCGCGCAAGCAGGGCCACATGCTCCTCTTCGATGCGCACCTCGTTTTTGTCCAGTTGGCGCGTCAGGATACGTTCCCGCACTCGGGTTGGCGGTTTCCCGAGGTAGACCACATAGGTCATGCGGCGCAAGAAGGCAGGATCGATATAGTATGCATGATTCACCGTCCAGATGGTGGGCGTTGCATTCTCTTCCAGAAGCCGGTTCAGGAACAGTTTGGAGCCGCCACTTTTTTTCCTCTTGCGCGAGCTCAGGCCGACAGGGAAGAAATCTTGATTGAACTCGTCCAACAGATCGTCCATTTCGTCGAACAACAGAAGCGAGTTTGAGGCTTCCATGAGCAGGCATCCCGCCAGGCAGAGATCGGCGAGGCGTTCGCGTCGCGACGGTTCGCCGCCGCGTTCGTCCTTTTCTCCGGCGCCGAACAGGGTGGAGCCGATCTTGGCGGCCAACACTTTGGACAGCTCCGTTTTGCCGGTGCCGTTTGGTCCGTACAGCAGGATGTTGACGCCTTTGGTTCCTTTCTGGAGCGCTCCTGCGAGGATTTTCTCCAACATATCCCGGTCCGTGGAGAAATGGTCGAAATCGGACCAGTCCAGCTCGGTCGGCGCACTGGCGTCGAGCAGTAGACGACGCACATCCGTCTCCTCTTCGGGGGCCCAGGTGATTTTTTTCAACCGGGACGGGATATCGATGTAGCCATCAGAACTTATGTTCATCAATCCGGAAGCGAGAAGCGGCCCATCGTCGGCCAGTCGCTTGCCGATGGTTGTGGCGTTCATGCCGAGAAAGTAGTACAGGGGTTCGGTTGCGCCGTGTGCTCTACCAAAGATATACGGCTCAAAGGCACTGTTCACCAGCGATTCGATGATCGGCTGCGTCTCATAGAGCACCACGAACTCCAGGATGGTTACGTCTTCCGGCGAGAGACGGGCAATTTTGGCGAGTTCCTCCAGACGAACGCGGATGCGGTCCGGGCCAACATCTTCCGTGGCCTCGACAAGCCGCTCGATATGTTTTAGCACGTTGCGCCATGCCTTGTCCAAAGACGCCTTCTTTTCCGCGTCAGCGTCCGTGTCATGGTCTGATCTCCGGCGCCGTCTCATCCTCGCATTCCCTTCGACATCGACGCTTTTTAGCGTTTTGACCAGTGTGGCCTGATCCAGCCCCCGACCCTTGTCGTTGAGGCCCTCGCACAGGTACAGTGCGTTTTTTTCTATCCATTCGATCAATGACTTGGCCTCTTTCCTTCGAGGGTCTATGCGCTCCAGGGCGTTGGCCAGCCATGCGAGGACAAGGTGTCGCTGGTAGGGGTTGGAGTCTGGGTGGCGGGGGTTGCCATTGCGTTTTATGCGTCCTTGCGTTTCCATAAGGCGATGTTATGTTGGGTTCAAAAAAGTGATATTTTTGCGCTGCACCGCCCGGGCAGCCGCACTGCCTGCCCGGGCGCCCCACCTCGCCTCTGCCTCAAAACACCCTCACACACCCTCACCGGAATATCTCCGCTAAAAACGCTGCCGAAACGCTTCGCCGGGATATTCCGCCTCGCCAATCAGGCCGCAGACGATGCCGAAAAGCCTATCCCGTTCGACAGTTTCTCCTTGGCCTCGCACTCCGCCTTGAGCATGGCCACCAGCGCATCCGCATCGTCGAGTTGCTCCGTGATTTCCGCTTTGCGGCGAACCACTGGAAAATCGCCGGGGGTGAGCCCCTTTAGGCTCCACAGCGGTGCGGGCGCTTCGATGCCGAAGTAGGCGTGGAACAAACCAGCCGCCTGCTCGGGCGAACTGTATTTCAGGCGGACCTTGAAGAGGAAGCGTCGCTTGGTGGCTTCGTCCAGCTTATCCGCGTAGTTCGTGGTGCAGGCGAAGGGGAGCGGGTGCGCTTCCATCTGGGTCAGCATCTCGTTCACCTGGGTTATTTCCCAGCTTCGTTTCGCCCCGCGCCGGTCTGCAAGGAGCGAATCCGCCTCGTCGAATATCAGGAACGAGCGGGTGTCGCGCGCTTCCCGAAACGCCCTGGCGATGTTCTTTTCCGATTCTCCTACGAACTTGTCTATCAAATCGGACGTGCGTTTGTGCAGCACTTCCAGTCCCATGCGTTCCGCCAGGTAGCGTGCATAGGCGCTCTTGCCGGTTCCCGGCGGGCCGTACAAACACATCGAAAAGGGTCTTGCGCCGCTTCCGGTCAGCTTCTCGGCAAGTGCGACGAGGTCTTGATCGGCCTGGATAAACGCCGGGTCGAAGCGCGCAGGAGTCGCTTGCACCCGTTGTTCGCCGCCCATCAAATCTGCGATGTTCTGAAGACCCCGATCCAGCATGGCCTGCCGGTCGTCTTCCGGCATGAGCGCCGCTGCCCGTATCGAGCCGTCCATCACGCCGGGCGGCAACTCGAACCGGCGCGCAAGCAGGGCCACATGCTCCTCTTCGATGCGCACCTCGTTTTTGTCCAGTTGGCGCGTCAGGATACGTTCCCGCACCCGGGTTGGCGGTTTCCCGAGGTGGACCACATAGGTCATGCGGCGCAAGAAGGCAGGGTCAATGCGAGGCGCATGATTGGTGATCCAGATGGTGGGCGCCGCATTCTCCTCCAGGAGCCGGTTCAGGAACAGTTTGGAGCCGCCGCTTAGGTGCTTTTCCGAAAACATCAACCCCAGGGAGAATAAACCCGACCTGGGCCTGGACAACAGATCGTCCATTTCGTCGAACAACAGAATCGCGTTCGGGTCTTCCCCAAGCAAGCATCCCGCCAGGCGGAGATCGGCGAGGCGTTCGCCACGCGACGGTTCGCCGCCGCGTTCGTCCTTTTCTCCGGCGCCGAACAGGGTGGCCCCAATCTGGGCGGCCAACACCTTCGACAGCTCCGTTTTGCCGGTGCCGTTTGGTCCGTACAGCAGGATGTTGACGCCTTTGGTTCCGTTCTGGAGCGCTCCTGCGAGGATTTTCTCCATCATATCCCGGTCCGTGGAGAAATGGTCGAAATCGGACCAGTCCAGTTCGGTCGGCGCGCTGGCGTCGAGCAGCAGACGACGCACATCCGCCTCCTCTTCGGGGGCCCAGGCGATTTTTTTCAACCGGGACGGGATATCGATGTCGCCATCGGAATCTATGCTCAGCAATCCGGAAGCGAGAAGCGGGGCATCTTCGGCCAGTCGCTTGCCAATGGTTTTGGCGCTTATGTCGAGAAAGCAGGGTATGGTCTGCCCGATACCGTTTGATTTACGAAAGCTGAATTTCCCGGCGATATCGTCCACCATAGATTCAAACAGCGCCTGCGTCTCATAGAGCACCACGAATTCCAGGATGGTTACGTCTTCCGGGGAGAGGCGAGCGATTTTGGCGAGTTCATCCAGACGGACGCACATGCGGTCCGGGCCAACGTCTTCCGTGGCCTTAACAAGCCGCTTGATGTGCTTCCGCAAGTTTCGCCATGCCTTGCCCAAAGGCATGGTCTTCTTGTCTTTGTCGGAGTCCGTGTCATCGTCCGACAGCCAGTGCCTTCTCCTTCTCGCACTCCCCTCGACAGGGACATTTTTCGCGGCCTTGACCAGCGTGGCCTCGTTTATCTTCTGTCCCTTTTTGTTTAGGCCTTCGCACAGGCACAGTGCGTTTTCTTCTATCCATTCGATCAATTTCTCGGCCTCTTCGCTTCGGGGGTCTATGCTCTCCAAGGCGTTGGCGAGCCATACGAGGGCAAGGTGTTGATGGTAGGGGTTAGAGTCCAGATGGCGGGGGTTGAAAGTCCTACTTCTGCGTCGTCTTCTCATGGTATTGTCCATGTTGTGGTGAGGTTGTCGTTAAAGTGCGCCGCCTTCGGTTGCGCGAACGCATCCTTGCATCGGGACGCGGCGGCACAAAACGCCCCGCTATTATAGAGTAGCTGACAAACCAGCCCGATTCGCCACGCCGAGCGAAAAAAATTTTGGAATCGCCCGCCGATCCTTGCTGCACGGCTGATTTGAAGGCCCTCTACATAGTAATGCTGACAAACCGGGCCGATTCGCCACGTCGAGCGAAAAAAATTTTGAAATCACCCGGTTTTCGGCACTTTTTTGCGCTCCGAGGCCCTGAATATCCACCCAAACGACGTTCTCACGCCTCAAAGCCGGTTTTTCGGAGTCCAATCCCGTTCCGCGGGCTACGAATGCCCCTCTACCACAGTAATGCTGACAAACCGGCCCGATTCGCCACGCCGAGCGGAAAAAATTTTGGAATCGAATTTTGGAATTGCCCGACGTATAGATATGCCTGCTTCCGGCGGCCTCTACCCCAACTCCGCAATCTCCTGCTCCAGCAGTTGCTTCCGGTAGAGGTCCGCGTACAATCCCTTGCGGCGGAGCAGTTCCTCGTGCGATCCCCGCTCGGAAATGGTCCCTTCCTCCAGCACGAGAATCAGGTCCGCATCCATCACCGAAGAAATGCGATGGCTCACGATGACGACCGTGCAACTCCCGTAATACCGCCGCAAATGCCCCAGCAATTCATTTTCCGTGTTCGTATCCACCGCCGACAGCGCATCGTCCAGAATCAGAATGGCGGGCCGCCGGATCAGCGCCCGCGCAATGGACGCCCGCTGTTTCTGCCCGCCGGAGAGCGTAATGCCCCGTTCTCCCACCAGCGTATCGAACTCGTTCGGAAAATCGCGCACATTCTCGAGGAGCGCCGCCTCCCTCGCTGCCGTTTCGATGCGTTCGTCGTCCGCCTCCGGCGCCCCGAACGCAATATTATTCCCCACCGTGTCGCTGAAGAGGAATACGTCCTGCGGGACATACCCGATGGAGGACCGCACGACATCCAGCGGAATCTGCCGGATGGGTCGCCCGTCGATGCGCACCGTCCCCTCCGTGGCCTCCAGCAGCCGGGGAATCATTTCGACGAGGGTGGTTTTGCCGGACCCTGTCCGTCCCACGATGGCCAGCGTGGAGCCGGCGGGCACGGAGAACGACACATCCCGCAGCACATCAGGACCCTCCTCTCCGTACCGAAACGCAACCTGGTCGAACCGGATCGCGCCGCGAATCTCCCGGACCGACGACACCATTTCGTCCGTGTCCGCGATGTCCGGCTTGGCGTCGAAGATGCTATTCAGCCGGATCATGGAGGCGGACGCCCGCTGAATCATCGTGACCACGAAGCCCATGGAGGCCACCGGCCAGGTCATGTACGCCACGTAAATCATGTATTCGGCAATGTTGCCGATGGTGATGGACCCCTCCGCGACCAGCCGCCCGCCCAGCCAGATCACGATGATCCCCGCCATGCCCACCAGCAGCAGAAACACCGGACGAAACGCGGAATCGACCACCGCGAGGTCGAGATTGCGTTGCCGGTAGGCGGCGCTTTCCGTGTCGAACGCCTCGGCTTCGGCGCCCTCCCGCGTATAGGCTTTCAGCACCCGGATTCCCGCAAGCGCTTCCTGCACCCGGCTGGTGAGGCGGGAATACTGCGCCTGCAAGGCGTCGCTGCGCTTGTGCTGCATGCTCGCCATGAAGAAAACCGCAACCGCCAGGAAGGGCATGGGAATGAGCGCGTACAGGGTGAGCGCCGGGGAGATGATGAACATCACGGTGATGGCGGTAACCACAACTACCCCCGCCCGCACGATATACATAATGGCCGGGCCAATGTAGCGCCGCACGCTTTCGATGTCGCTCGTGGCGCGGGCCATCACATCCCCCGTCGAGTACGCATGGTAGAATCCTTGCGATAGCCGCTGCAGCTGATCGTAGAGCGCATTGCGCAGGTCGAACTCGATGTGCCGTGACGCAACCACCACGGTTTGCCGTTGCAGGAACGAGAACGTGCCGCTCAGGAGGCTCAGCCCGATAATGACGAGGCCGAAGGCGAGCAAGCCTGTGAAGAAACTCGCGTACAGATACCCCCGGACCGGCGTCCCCTCGTAGATATGGTACAGGCTCACCAGGCGCGGGATGCTATCGACCGCAATGCGCACCACAACGGGCACCGCCACGGAAAATCCGGCGGATACAATGGCGCACAGCAACCCCGGCACGAAGAGATGCTTGTATTTCCAGTAGTACTTGTTGAGATCGGCGAGCGGACCCATGCGCCTTGGTACGTCGTTGCGGGGACGGAATGAATGCGGGATACAATATATATAAGGTGCGTGGCAGCGTTTGCCTGCGGAATGCGTACGGATGCAACGACCGGGCGTTCCGGGTCAGGTCATTCCGGTCCGCATCCAGCCAGATCATTCCAGCGACCCCGTTCCCCGCTCCCCCCACCCGAATTCACCCCGAAACCCTAAACTTTGACGAAATTATCCCGTATACAAAAGGATGGCCCTTTTTTCGGCGCAATGTTGCGGCGATGCGCTGTGAATACGTTCCTGCGGACAGTACTGCGGATAGTCCGGCGGACAGACCGCAGACCGCCCGCGCGCCGGTTGCGGCCCTGTTGTTCCACCCGTGTCATACCCGCATATACGCTATATATAATGAGCGCCCAAACCTTTCTGCGCATCTTCTTCCTGGTGCTTGCCTGCACGCTGCCCGTGTACATGGCGCCCGCGCAAGACCAGGACCTCCTGGCCCGCTTCGAGGAACGGGTCACCGAATTTACCCTCGACAACGGACTGCGCTTCCTGGTGATCGAACGCCACGACGCGCCCGTCGCCACCTTCTACACCTACGCCGACGTAGGGTCGGTGGACGAGGTGAAGGGCATCACCGGCCTGGCGCACATGTTCGAGCACATGGCCTTCAAGGGCACCTCCACCGTCGGTACCACAGATTACGCCGCCGAAAAAGCCGCGCTTGACCAGGTGGACGTCGCCTACGAGAACCTGCGGGCCGAGCGGCACAAGGGCCTCCACGCCGATCCCGACAAGATCGCCGAGCTGGAAGCCGCCTTCGTCGAGGCCCGCGACGCTGCGCAGCACTACAGCATCCCCGAATTCGAGGAAGCGCTTGAGCGCAACGGCGGCACGGGACTCAACGCCTCCACGGCGAATGACCGGACAGATTATTTCGTGAGCCTGCCGGTGAACCAGACCGAACTCTGGTTTTCGCTGGAGTCGGAGCGCTTTCTGGACCCGGTTCTGCGGGAATTCTATATCGAGCGGGACGTGGTCGCCGAGGAACGCCGCATGCGCACCGAGAGCAACCCCTTCGGACGGCTTCTGGAGGAGTTCTGGACCACGGCGTTCAAGGCGCATCCATACGGCGAGCCCGGCATCGGCCATATGTCGGACATTCAGTCCTATACGCGGGCCGAAGCCATGGATTTCTTCCATACGTACTACAACCCCGCAAACCTGATCGTAGCGATCGCCGGGGATGTGGACCCGGATGAGATTCGCACGCTGGCCGAGACCTATTTCGGGCGGCTTCCCGAGGGCGACCGCCCCGATCCCGTAGAAACCGTTGAGCCGCCGCAGATCGCCGAACGCCGCGTCACGATCGAGGAGCAAAGCCAGCCGATCGTCATCGCCGGGTGGCACAAGGGCAGTGTGAACCATCCCGACCAGGCCGTATACGATGTGCTGGAGCGTATTCTCAGCGACGGACGGACCAGCCGTTTGTACCGGGAAGTCGTCGAGGAAAAGCAGATCGCCCTGCAGGCGCAGGCGCTGAACGGGTTCCCCGGCATGAACAAGTATCCGCACCTGTTCCTGATCTACGGCGTGCTCAATCAGGGGCAATCGCCGGAAGCGTTCGAAGAGGCCGCCTATGCGATTCTGGACGACATCGGCGACGAGGGCGTTACGGAGGATGAAGTGGAGCGGGCGAAAACGCAGGCCCGCGCCCAGCTCGTGCGGCAGTTGCAGTCGAACACCGGGCTGGCCGTGCTCTTTTCCTACCACGAAGCCGTGACCGGCGACTGGAGCGACATCTTCACCTATCTCGACGACATCGATCAGGTGTCCGCCGAAGACGTGCAGCGCGTCATCGGAGAAACCTTTACGAAATCCAACCGGACGGTGGCTTCCATCAGCACCACGACGCCCGACATGGAAGAAATGGAAGAGGACATGGAAGAAACCATGGACGAGGAGGCCGAAGGATAACATGCGCATGACCCGTTTGACTCCGTTCTTCTGCGACAACCTCGTCGCCCAACCTGTCCACCCTGTCGAAATGCCCGTTTCCACCACGCAATCCCACGTTGCCATGACACGCTATGCGTTTCGGATGTTGACCGCCTGCGTCGCCGCTGCGTGCGCGCTCTGCGCGCTGACCGTCCTGCCCGCCTTCGCGCAATCCAATTATGCGGATATCGATACCCCGCCGCTTCCCGAATTCGACATCCCGCAACCGGAGCAGGTCACGCTTTCCAACGGCATGACCGTTTTTCTCATTGAAAATCCCGAGCTCCCCCTCGTGGAGATGTCCGCGCGCATCGGCGTGGGCGCGCTCTACGAACCCGCCGACAAGGTTGGGCTGGCTTCCATCGCCGGGGAGGTCCTGCGCACGGGCGGCACGGAAAACATGGACGCCGACGCGCTGAATCTTCGCCTGGAGAACATGGGCGCGCAAATAGAATCCTCGATCGGGACGGTTTCCGGGCAGGTGTTCATGTCGTCCCTGACCGAGACGGCGGACGAGGCGCTGGCGCTGTTCGCCGACGTGATCATGCACCCCGCGTTCCCCGAAGACAAGATAGACCTGGCGAAAACGCAGGAAAAATCGTTCATTTCCCGCCGCAACGATCAGGCGATGTCCATCGTGAACCGCGAATTCGCCAAGTTGCTGTACGGTGCGGATTCGCCGTATGCGCGGCATACCGAATATGCGACCGTCGACGCCCTCGAGCGTCAGGACCTGATCGATTTTCACCAGCATTATTTCCTTCCGAACAATACGATTCTGGGCGTGTGGGGAGATTTCGACGCAGAAGCCATGGCGGAGAAACTTGAGAACGCCTTCGCCGGCTGGCAGCCGCAGGAGGATTTCGTGCGCCCGACGCAACCTTCGCCTGATACGGCTTCTGAGTTCGGGGTCTATTATGCGCCCAAGGAGGATGTGACGCAGAGCGCCATTCTGATGGGGCATCCGGGCGAGATCACCATGAATCACCCGGACTATTTCGCGGTCACGGTGATGAATCAGGTGCTGAGCGGGTTTACCGGCCGGCTTTTCCAGAACGTGCGCGACGACAAGGGCCTGGCCTATTCGGTTTTCGGGGCCTACACCGCGAATTTCGAGCGGCCCGGACAGTTCTATGCGGGCATCATGACCAAGTCGGAATCCACGGTGGACGGCACGGAAGCCGTGCGCGAGGAAATAGAGAAACTCCGCGCCGCGCCGCCGTCCGAGGAGGAACTCCAGCTGGCCAAGGACAACTACCTGAACAGTTTCGTCTTCAATTTCGATACGCGCCAGGAGATCGTGAGCCGCATGATGACCTATGCGTACTACGATTATCCGCTGGACTTTCTGAATCAGGTGCGGGAAGGCGTGCAGGCCGTGGATGCAAACGATGTGCACCGCGTAGCCGAGAAGTATCTTCGCCCGGACGACATGAAGATTCTTGCGGTGGGCAACGGGGCCGATTTCGGGCGCCCGCTTGACGACCTGGGCGCCGTGGACACGATAGACATTACGATTCCCTCTGGCCGCGAACCGGCGCCCGAAGCCACCGAGGAAACGCTTTCGCAAGGGCAGGACCTGTTCCGCAAGGCCGTGGATGCGCTGGGCGGGCAGGAAGCCTTTGCGGGGATCAAGACCTTGCGGCAGTCCATGATGATCGGGAGCATGATGCCCGGCGGCGGACAGATGGAAATGGACGCCATGCAGTACGTGGCCTATCCGGATCGGGGGCGCTGGGAAGTGTTCTTGCCCGCCGGCATGGGGTCCATCGTCGTCGTGATCGTTGGGGACGAGATCATGGTGGATTTGCCGGACGGCTTGCCGATTGACCCTGCCATGATTCGCGAGCAGTACGAGGCGCAGAAGGATCGCGACATGGTTTCCATGCTTGGCCGCGACGACCTCGCCGTGCAGTATGTGGGGCAGGAAGAACTTGTGGACGGGCGGACGGTGGACGTGCTTTCCGTTACGGTCCCGGACGTGGCGGGCGCGACCGAATTGCTGCTTGATATTGAGACGCACGAACCGGTTGGCGTGCGGTATGACCAAGGGCCTGTGGAGGTGCTTGCAATCATTACAGAGATGCAGGAGGTCGGGGGTGTCCGGCTTCCAGGCAGGCTTGAAAACTATATGGACGGCAATCCGGCAGGTTCGGTGGAACTCGAGACCGAACTCAACGTGGAGTTGCCGGACCATTTGTTCGAACTGAACACGTCCGGCGGGTCGTTTTAGCGAGGTTATGTTTGTCGAAATACTTTCGGATTACGATGCCGTCAGCGAGCGGGCGGCGCGGATTGTGCTGGACGAGATGCGCCGCCGCCGCGACATGACGCTCGGGTGCGCTACCGGGAGCACGCCGATCGGGCTGTACCGACGCCTGATTGCGCTCGCCGAGCCGGAAGGCCTGGATTTTTCCCGCATCGTTACGTTCAATCTGGACGAGTACGTGGGGCTTCCTCCCGAGCGCCCGCAGAGTTACGCGTATTTTATGCGGGCGTATTTTTTCGACGCCGCCGGGGTGGATCCGGCCCGGATTCATATGCCGGACGGCATGGCCGAGGACCTCGAAGCCGCTTGCGCCGCCTACGAACGGAGCATAGCGGAAGCCGGGGGCCTTGATCTGCAGATTCTCGGCATCGGGTCCAACGGGCACCTTGCGTTCAACGAACCGGGGTCTTCGCTCGGCTCTCGCACGCGGGTGCAGGCGCTGACCGAAAAAACGCTGGCCGACAACGCCCGGTTTTTCGACGAGGGAGAAGCCCCGCCCCGGACGGCCGTCACCATGGGGATGGGCACGATCATGGAGGCGCGAAAACTGCTGATGCTGGCGAGCGGAACGGGGAAGGCCGCCGCCGTGCGCGACGCGCTGGAGGGACCCGTGACCGCCATGTGTCCGGCCTCCGCCTTGCAAATGCATCCCCATGCGCACATCCTGCTGGACGAAGCGGCGGCTTCTGGGCTGGCGTACCGGCGCCGGGACGGGGTGGCCGAACCGAAGCCGTAAAAGCCGTAAGGGCGGACGTTACGGTACGAAGCGCAGGGCGACGAACAGCAGGCCGCCGCCGGCGAAAACCGTTCCGACGATCCAGCGCACAAGACGAACTTCAAGGGCGCTGATCTCGGCGCGGACGTCGCTTATCTCGGCGCGCACAAAATCTTTCGTGGCGAGCTGGGTTTCCATAGCGTTTGCAATTGCTTCGGCATGGGGTCTTTCGATGCCTGCTTCGGAAAGATCACGGGCGATAGAAAGGGCGTTAATCATGGCTCTTTCGGGTGGTTAAGGGTTAGTATGCCGTTTTCGGCGTTCTGTTTCACGTTTTTTCCCGGGCGCGGGGATTGGATGAACCGGTAGCCGACCCCGTACACGGTTTTGATCCATACGGGATCGTCCGGGTCCGGCTCGATTTTCTTGCGGAGCGCCGAAACATGCCGGTCGATGGTCCGCGTGGATATGTCCAGGGAAATGCCCCAGACGCTGCGCAGGATTTGCCCTCGGCTCACGGTCCGCCCCCGGTGCTCGATGAAATACCGCAGGATGTCGAATTCCTTGGCGGTGAGTCGGATGGCGTCGCCGTCGCGGTGCGCCGTATGACTGCTGAAATTCACATGCAGATTCCCGACCTCGTACGTATCCCAGGGCTGCTCGGCAGGCAACCGGCTGCGGCGAATCAGCGCCTTGATCCGGGCGGCGAGTTTCTCGACATGGAAGGGTTTGGTTACGTAATCGTCTGCGCCCATGTCGAATGCGCGCAGTGTGTCGGCGGCGTTGGCCCGAAAGGTCAACATGACGATCGGGGTGGTTACGCCCGCGAGGCGGGTCTTGCGCACGATGTCGAACCCGTTTCTTCGCGGCATCGCGGTTTCGAGCAGGGCGATGTCGAACGGCGGCGTACGGGTCAGGAAATGGAGTCCCTGTTCTCCGTCCCGGACTACGGTTACGGCATAGCCCTTTCGTTCGAAGATTTTGCGTAAGTTTTCGGATGTTTTTACGTCGCTATCGACGATCAACATGCGTGTATAGGCGTTCTTCATGTCGGACAACCTGCTGTTTCAGTGATTTTCAACGTGGTTTCATGGGTGAATACAACGGGGTCATTCTCCTTACGCTGATCGGTTTTCTTGCGCTGGCTGCGTTGCTGCTGACGCCGGTGTACCGGTTTCTGAAGCGCGAGGAAAAGGCGGCGGAAGCCTGGACGGAGGACCCGTATCCGTCGGCCCGGCCGGATCACCTGGATCATCCGGATCATCCGCCCGACGAATCGTCCGGAGACGAATCTGCGGACGGGGGAGACGAGCCGACGTAAACGTGCGGGCGAAGGCGTTCGAGGGTTTTGGGTCCGATGCCCTTCACCTGTTGCAGGTCGTTTACCGAGCGAAACGCTCCGTAGGCTTCCCGAAACGCAAGAATGCGCGCCGCCGTCTTCGGCCCGATGCGGGGCAGTTTTTCCAGCTCCGCGGCGTCGGCCCGGTTTATGTCGATGCGCAGCGTTTCCGAATCTCCCGGATCCGTCGGCGATGCGGGCGGTTCGCACGCCGGGCTTGCCGTCGGTCCGCTGGATGCGGCCGCGGCGCCGGCAGCCATGGCCGGGCCCCCGGCGTCCGGTTCCCCGGGGGAGGCATGGACCGACGCCGAGGCCGTTTCCGGCGTTGCGCTGGCGTTTTCGCTCGACCGCTCCAGAAAGAGCTGGTCCAGTTCGGCGTACGCATCCGGCGGCGCCAATATGGCGCGTTGCTGGATTTGCCGCGCAATTATTCCGATAATGAGCAAGCCGGACAGGCACGAAAGCGCCATGGCTTCGTGTTTCGTCAGGCTGAGTCGCTGCTGAAGGCGATGGAGGATTCGCATGGTTTTCTACTACAAGACACATTTAAATCCAGGACATAACCTTTTTCGCAAAAAAAAATGATTCTTCGCACCGAGGCGATCGTGCTCCGAAGCATTCAGTACGGCGAAACCAGCCGGATCGTGACCCTCTTTACCAAAGAGAAGGGCAAGGTGGCCGCCATGGCCCGGGGCGCGCTACGGCCGAAAAGCCGGTTCGGATCGGCCTTGCAGCCCATGTCGTATGTGCAGGCCGTTTTGTATTGGAAAGCCTCCCGACAGGTGCAGACGCTCTCCGAAAGCAGTCATCTCCGCATGTTCGGGCGGCTGCGCACGAACCTTGCGGCGCTGGCGTACGGGCAGCGCGTGGTCGAGATCGCACAGGCGCTGATGCAGGACGAGGACGAAAATCCGCGCGTATTCGCCTTGCTCCTGGATGTGCTGGACCGGCTGGATCGGCACGAGGGGCAGGCCGAGCAGGTCTTCTTTTTGTTTCAACTCCAGCTGGCCAAAATTCTTGGTTTTACGCCGCACATCGACCGGGAAGCCGTCGAGCGCATTCCTGAATCCGGGGGCGTGCTGTTGCTGGAAACCGGGGCGGTGGAGCCGTCCGGGGCGCACTGGAGCCGCGAAACCATGCGTTTCGCCGCCCGCCGGACTTTGCGTGCGTTCGCCATCGTGGCGTGCGCCGACGCCGATACGATCATGGAGATGCGGCTGGACAAGCGTACGTCCTCGGAGTTGGGGGAGCTGATCGAGGATTTTCTCCGGTATCACGTCGAGGACGCCTTGCCGACGCGGGGCGGGCGCGTGGTGAAGCAACTTCTTCGCGATTCCTGAGTCAAGCGGGTTCGTACAGCGTATCCGAAAAAAATTTTGCATTTCCCTTGACGTTGGGCATTATTTGACATATATTATACATATGTACAACGGCCCGCATGCGGCTTGATCGCGTCCTGCGCCCGGGTCGCCAGGTCCGCCATTTTTCCAAACCATCTTTTTCGAATCGCTATGCCTCGTAAAAACCTGACGTCCAAGCAGTACGAATGCCTCCGGTATATATCGGATTACGTGCGCAAGTACCGGGTGTGGCCCACCTATCGCGAGATCCTCAAGCATTTCGGGTTTAAATCTCCCAACAGCGTCACCCAGAATCTCGAAGCGATCTGCAAAAAGGGCTTCCTGACGCGCGGCAGCCGGGGGTATCGCCTGCTGGACGAGGACGACGTTTGGACGAGCGCGTCCGGCATTCCCGTGCGCGGCATTATCACGGCGGGGCATTTGCAGGAAGCCGTAGAAGCCGACCTGGGCACCATTACGCTCGAAACGCTCTTTCCCAATCTGGATCGTATTTTCGCCATCCGCGTATCGGGCCAGTCCATGATCGGCGCGGATATCCACGACGGGGATTATGTGTTGCTGATAGACGACGATATTCCCAACGGGGGCATCGGGGCCATTCTCTACAATGGCGAGACCTCGTTGAAGCGGGTATATTACGATGGGGGCGGGCTGCGCCTCGAACCGGCCAACGAGGAATATGAGGACATTCGCATCAAGCCGGATGTGTTCGAAGAGGTTCGGGTGCTCGGACGCTACGTGGGGCATGTGAACCATACCGGCATGCACCATGCCCGTACCTACCGCCCGCCTGGCCGGTATCAGGCATGACATATTTATGGCATTACGGGATGCACGGATGATGTGGATTTGATCAGCGCATCCCTGTGGCCCGCCTCGCAGTAATCAGCGTACCCCAGACATGACAGAGCGCATCGGGATCGATACCGGCGGCACGTTCACGGATTTCGTGCACCTGAAAGACGGGATCCCGGCCGTGTGCAAGACGGCCACCACGCCGGACGACCAGAGCCGCGCCGTGGCGGAGGGCGTGCGCCTTGTCGGCGCCGGGGAGGCTGCCGCCATTGCGCACGGAACCACGACGGCGACGAATGCGCTCCTCGAACGCCGGGGCGCCCGCTGCGCCCTGATTGCGACCCGGGGTTTCCGCGACGTGCTGGCGATCGGACGGCAGAATCGTCCCGACCTGTACGGGTTGGCTCAGTATCGTCCGCCGCCGCTTGTGCCGTCGGACCTGCGATTCGAGGTCACGGAGCGGGTGGCCGCCGACGGCTCGGTTCTGATCCCGCTGGACGAGCGCGAGGTCGCCGCCCTTGGCGAAAAACTGCAGGGCCTGGATGTAGCGGGCGTGGCGGTCGTCTTTCTTTTTTCGTTTCTGCACCCGGAACACGAGCGGAGAACGGCGGACGTGCTGAAGGAATACCTTCCGGCGGCGCGGTTCTCGCTGAGCGCGGACATCCTGCCGGAGTACCGGGAGTACGAACGCATGGCGACGACGGTCGCGAATGCCTATCTGCACCCTGTCGTGGCGCGGTATCTGGACCGGCTTGAGCGAGCCGTGGCCCCGAGGCCGGTGCGCATTATGCAATCGAACGGCGGGGTTATCGGGACGAAACAGGCGGCGCGGCGCCCGGTGCGCCTGGCGCTCAGCGGCCCGGCGGGCGGGGTGGTGGGCGCGTTTCGATTGGCCGGGACGGCGCTGGGGGACCCCTCTCCGAACATCCTCACGCTCGACATGGGCGGCACCAGCACGGACGTGGCGTTGTGCCCCGGCGAAATACCGCGCACCGCCGAAAGTCGCATGGCGGGATTGCCGCTGCGGCTTCCTTCCGTGGATATCCATACGGTGGGGGCGGGCGGAGGCAGCATGGCCTATGCCGATGCGGCGGGCGTGCTTCGTGTCGGTCCCGCCAGCGCCGGGGCCGTACCGGGCCCCGCGTGTTACGGGCGCGGCGGGGAGACGCCCACGGTCACGGATGCGAATGTGGCGCTGGGCCGCATTCTGCCGGACCGGTTTCTGGGGGGCGAATTTCCGCTGGACGCTGCGGCGGCGCGGCGGGCCGTCGAAGAACTGGGCCGACCGCTGGGCCTTTCCCTGCTCGAAACCGCGCTGGGCATTGTTCGGATTGCCAATGCGTCCATGGAGCGCGCCTTGCGCCGCGTGTCCGTCGAGCGGGGGTACGACCCGAAGGAGTATGTGCTGATTCCGTTCGGGGGCGCCGGACCGTTGCATGCCTGCGACCTCGCGGACGCGCTTTCGATCCGCCGGATTTTGTTGCCTCCGCAGCCCGGCGTGCTGAGCGCGCTGGGGTTGCTGATGGCGGACATTGCGTACGATACGTCCGTTTCCGCGCCTGCCGACGAGGCCTTGCTTGCGGCATTGTATGCGCGGGAGGCGGAACGCATCCTGAACGTATTTGCCGAGGAGGGGCATGGGCGTCCCGTCATCGAAACGTTTGCGGACATGCGCTACGAGGGGCAAAGCTACGAATTGACCGTGCCGACAGACCCTGCAAGGCCGGACCTTGCCCGGCGGGATTTTCATGTGCAGCACGCCCGTCGGTATGGCTATGCGATGCAGGACGCCCCTGTGGAGATTGTGACGCTGCGCGTACGGGGGACGGCCCCCGGCGCCGAGACGTCGCTGCCGCAGGATGCGGAGCGGGCGGATCCGTCGGAGACCTCCGGGACGGCGCAGGCCGGAGAGACGCCCGTGGTTCTCGATAGCGGGGAGGAGGTCATGGCGGCCCTGTACGATCGGGACCGGCTGCGCTATGGCCATGCTTTCGAGGGGCCCGCCGTGGTGGCCCAGTACGATGCGACCGTGTTCGTGGCGCCTTCGTGGCGCGTCGAGGCGGACGCCGGGCGCAATCTGCATTTTTCCCGTATTGCCTAAATGCCTAAAGGGAACGGGATGGCTTTTCCCGGTCAGATGGACTTGTACATGCCACACTGCTTCGTCATTCCTTGCCAGCGCACCCCTCGCTGCCTCTGATCTTCGCAGACTTAATCAGAGCATCCTAAAATGGACTTGTAAGACGGACTTGTACGATGGACCCGATTCTTTTGGAACTGTACCGGCATCGGTTTGCGGGCGTCGCCGAGGAAATGGGCGTGACGTTGCGGCGGACGGCGTATTCGCCCAATATCAAGGAGCGGCTGGATTTTTCGTGCGCCGTGTTCGATGCGCACGGCGGGATGGTGGCGCAGGCGGCGCACATTCCGGTGCATCTCGGGGCCATGCCGCGCAGCCTCGAAGCCGCGCTGCACGCTATCGAAGCATGGCGTCCCGGGGACACCGTGATTCTGAACGATCCGTACCAGGGGGGTACGCACCTGCCGGACATTACTATGATTTCTCCGGTGTTCGCGGAGGGGCGCCTTGCATTCTTCGCGGTGAGTCGGGCGCACCACGCGGATGTGGGGGGCATGAGTCCCGGTTCGCTCCCGCTTTCCCGCGAAGTGTATCAGGAAGGCATCATTATCCCCCCCGTGAAATGGCGCAACGAGGGGAAGGTCGTCGCCGATCTGGAGCGGTTGATCTTGCGAAACGTGCGTACGCCCGAGGAGCGGCGCGGCGATCTGGCGGCGCAGCAAGCGGCCCATTCGGTGGCGGAAACCCGCCTTGCGGCGTTGATTGAGCGGCATGGCGCGGCGGAGGCGGCAGCGTATGCAGCCTGGTTGCCTGCGTGGAGCGAGCGGTTGCTTCGGGAGTGCATCCGGGAATGGCCGGACGGGGTTTTCCGGTTCGAGGATACGATGGAGCCGGAGTTCGGGGAGGCGTCAGGCGGGGAGCCGCTCGTCGTCCGGGTAGCGGCCCATATTCAGGGGGGCGGCGTGACGTTCGATTTCGAGGGGACGTCGCTCGCCACAGACGGTTCGCTGAATGCGCCGTTGCCGGTCACGGAGGCGGCCTGTTACTATGCGGTGCGGGCGCTGGCTGCGGCGGACATTCCCATGAATGCAGGGTGTTTCGCGCCCGTTCGCGTCGCGGCCCCGCCGGGGTGTCTCGTGCATGCCCGTCCGCCGCGCGCCGTGGCCGCCGGGAACGTCGAAACGTCGCAACGCATTGTGGATGCGGTGTTCGGCGCCCTGGGGCAGGCCTTGCCGAACCGGGCGTGCGCGGCGGGGCAAGGCACCATGAACAACCTGACCATCGGGGGTTTTCGGGAGGATGGGTCCCCCTATGCGTACTACGAAACCATTGGCGGCGGCATGGGGGCTGCCGCCGGGGCGGACGGCCTCGACGGGGTGCATGTGCACATGAGCAACACGCTGAATACGCCGGTCGAGGCGCTGGAAATGGCGTTTCCGTTTCGGGTGGAGACGTATGCGGTGCGTCGCGGGAGCGGCGGGGCGGGCGCACGGCGAGGCGGGGACGGCCTTGTTCGGGCGTATCGGTTGCTGCGGCCCGCCACGGTGACGGTCATCAGCGAACGGCGGCGGACGCCTCCGTGGGGGGTGCAAGGCGGCGCGCCCGGCGCGTGCGGGCGCAATACGCTCGTCCGCCCCGACGGCGCCGCAGAAACGTTGCCCGCAAAGTTCAGCCGCCAGTTCGAGGCGGGCGATGTGCTCCGCATCGAGACGCCGGGAGGCGGGGGCTGGGGGAGCAAGGAGGGTCCGGGAGGCGGGAAATGAGGGAGGCGGGAGGGTGGTGGGGCGTTGCGCAAGCCCGGTTTTTGGCGCCATGCATCGCCCTTATGCAAAAAATGAATAGAAGGGGCCTTCATTATGCAAAAAATGCATAGATATGACCCGGGCGCGGCGGTGATAAGCATGGAAACGGCATGTGCTATGCAGAAAATGCATAGAAGTTGCCTCTGTTATGCAAAAAATGCATAGGCAAATACGCTTTGCGTGCTGGCAAGCCCTCACGCCCCCACCCGTTCCCGTCGCAGGTAATCCCGTAGCACGTAGTGGAGGATGCCGCCGTTGCGGTAATAATCTACTTCCACGTCGGTGTCGAGGCGGACTACAGCCTGGAACGCCGTATGCGTTCCGTCCGGCCGGGTGGCGGTCACGGCGATTTCCTGCCGGGGCGCAACGGCGTTGGTTACGGGAATGTCGAAGGTTTCCTCGCCCGTCAGGCCCAGGCTGGCCGCCGTTTCGCCCGTGCGGAATTGCAGCGGGAGCACGCCCATCCCGATCAGGTTCGACCGGTGGATGCGTTCGTAATTCTCCACGATGGTCGCCTTGACGCCCAGCAGCAGCGTGCCTTTCGCCGCCCAGTCCCGGCTGGATCCCATACCGTAATCCTTGCCCCCCAGCACGACGAGCGGCACGCCCGCCTCGCCGTACTTCATGGCGGCGTCGTAGATGGATATCGTTTCGTTCGTGGGGAAGTACCGCGTGACGCCGCCTTCCGTCCCCGGAACCAGCAAGTTCTTGATGCGGATGTTGGCGAACGTGCCGCGAATCATCACTTCGTGGTTCCCCCGGCGCGATCCGTACGAATTGAAGGCATGGCGGCGGATGCCTTTTTCGGTCAGATATTTCCCGGCGGGCGTATCCAGTCCAATGGCGCCGGCGGGCGAAATATGGTCCGTTGTCGTCGAATCGCCGAGCTTGGCAAGCACCCGGGCGCCCCGGATTTCCCGGATGGCGGGCGTTTCCGGGTCCATATCCACGAAATAGGGCGGTTCCTGAATGTAGGTCGAAGCGTCGTCCCATGCGCACAGCGAGCCTTCCGCCGTTTCGATGGCGTTCCAGGTTTCGCTGGACGTTTCGATGCCGTCGTATTCTTCCCGGAACAGGTCGGGGGTGACGACGTCGCGGATCGTCTGGAGAATCTCCTCGGAATTCGGCCAGATGTCGCGCAGGAATACGTCGTGGCCCGCGGAATCCTGGCCAATGGGGTCGTTCACCAGGTCGATATCGACGGTGCCGGCCAGCGCATAGGCCACCACGAGGGGCGGGGAGGCGAGGAAATTGGCCTGTACGTGCGGGTGAATGCGGCCCTCGAAGTTCCGATTTCCCGAAAGCACGCCCGCCACGATGAGATCGCCTTCCCGGATGGCCTCGACGACCGGCTCGGGCAGCGGTCCGGAATTGCCGATGCAGGTGGTGCACCCGTATCCCACCAGGTTGAATCCCAGTTGATTCAGGTACGGAAGCAATCCGGCTTCGTGCAGGTAGCGCGTGACGACGCGGGAGCCGGGCGCCAGGCTTGTTTTGACGTACGGGGGCACGCGCAAGCCGCGCTCGACGGCGTGCTTCGCCACGAGCCCGGCTCCGATCATTACCGAAGGATTGCTGGTGTTCGTGCAACTGGTGATGGCGGCGATGGCTACGTCGCCGTGCCGCAATGGATGGTCCTCTCCCTGTTCGTCCTGGTAGCGTCCGGTGCGGGCGAGCGCGTCCGGCTTCAGGCCGAATCCCTGGGGACCGGCGGGCGCGGTAAGCGTGGCGGCGAAGGTTTTGCCGAGTTCCGGCATGGGAATCAGGTCCTGCGGACGCTTGGGACCCGCCACGCTGGGCACGACGTCCCCAAGGTCCAGTTCGAGGATGTCGAGAAAGTCCGGGTCGGGGGTGTTCGGCGTGCGGAACAGGCCTTGTTCCTTCGCATACCGCTCGACCATGTCCACGAGCGCCGGGTCGCGGCCCGTGCGCAGCATGTAGTCGAGGGTTATCCGGTCTACGGGGAAGAAGCCCATGGTGGCGCCGTATTCCGGGGACATGTTGGAAATGGTGGCGCGGTCCGGGATGGACAAGTGATCCAGTCCAGGGCCGAAGAATTCCACGAACCGGCCCACGACGCCGTACGCCCGGAGGCGGCGGGTGGCGGTCAGCACCAGGTCGGTGGCGGTGGCCCCTTCGGGGAGCCGTCCCGTGATGCGAAATCCGATCACTTCCGGCATGAGCATGCAGATCGGCTGGCCCAGCATGGCGGCTTCGGCTTCAATGCCGCCCACGCCCCAGCCGAGCACGCCCAGTCCGTTGATCATGGTCGTGTGGCTGTCCGTCCCGACAAGGGAGTCCGGGTAGGCCACATGCAACCCGTCTTCCGGGCGGGTCCATACGCCGCGGGCGATATATTCCAGATTCACCTGATGGCAAATGCCGCCGGACGGAGGTACGACGGAGAAATTCTCGAAGGCTTCTTGTCCCCAGCGGAGGAAGGCGTACCGTTCCTCGTTGCGCCGAAACTCGATGTCCGAATTCAGACGCAGGGCTTCGTGCGTCCCGAAATGATCTACCTGAATGGAGTGGTCGATGACGAGGTGGACGGGCACTCTCGGGTTGATGGCGTCCGTATCGCCTCCGAGGCGGGCCACGGCGGAGCGGAGGGCGGCCAGGTCCACGACGGCGGGCACGCCCGTGAAATCCTGCAACAGGACGCGGGCGGGCACGAAAGGAATTTCCTCGCGGGCCGGGCGTTTCGGGTCGTACGCGGCGAGGCGTTCGACGTCTTCTTGCGTGACGGCGCGTCCGTCGCATTCCCGGAGCGCGGCTTCGAGCAGCACCTTGACGGAGAAGGGGAGCCGGTTCGGGTCGGCGAGGCCGCGGGGGGCGAGGCGGTCGAGGCGGTAGAGGTAGGCGTCGCCCGATCCTGTGTTGAATGTGTCGCGGGCGCCGAAGGGGTCTTTCATGGTGCGTATGTGGATGATATCGGGCGACGGAGGGGTCGCTCAGGGGGGTGTTTGGGTCGGGGTCCGGGCGCGCTGGTTGTTCGTACAGATTGCTCGTACAGGCGGGCGGGTTTCGGGAGGGTCTGGAGCGGTTTGGGTGGCTGCGTCGCGCAGGGTCGGGGCAAAAAACGGGGTATCCTGTAAGTACTCCCCAACGCCCGAAATGGTTCGGAAAAATCCACCGGATCAGAGGGACGGGAAGCCTTCGGCGAGGGCAAGGGACAGCCCTGTGGCTTCAACGCGTTCGCGCAGGGGGAAGCGGGCGTCTCCCGGAAAAACGACGAAGAGGCGGTCCAGCCGCAGGTCGTTCAGGGCGGAATGCATGGAGCGGGTCATGGCGGGCGCGCTCGTACGCTTGAACTCGAATCCGATACGCTGGCCTTTGTGGAGGATGAGGAGGTCCAGTTCTGCGCCCTGGTGGGTTCCCCAGTGATAGCACTGTTCCCAGGCGGCGCCGGTCAGGCGAACGATTTCTTGCATGGCGAATCCTTCCCACGATGCGCCGGACTTGGGGTGTCCGAGGAGGACTTCTCTGGATTCGACGCCCAGCAAGGCGTGGAGCAGTCCGGCGTCTTCTATATATATTTTGGGCGCCTTGACCTGTCTCTTTTTGAGATTTTCGTACCAAGGCGGCAGTTTGCGCACGATCAGCGCGTCCACCAGCATGTCCAGCCAGGCGTTGACGGTGGAGCCGGTTGCACCGAGGGCGCGTCCGGGTTCGGCGCTGTTCCACCGGTTGCCGTGGTAGTGCGCCAGCATGGTCCAGAAGCGGCGCATGGTTGCGGCAGGGACGGAAAATCCGAGTTGCGGCAGGTCGCGTTCCAGGAAGGTGCGGATAAATGCGTTGCGCCAGACCAGGCTCTGCGCATCGTCTTCGGCGAGAAAGGATTTTGGGAATCCACCGCGTACCCAAAGCCTTTCGATCCTGTCTGCGCCGACTTCGTTCGCACGGAACGGCGGCAGTTCGAGATAGGCGATGCGCCCGGCCAATGTCTCCGAAGACTGGCGCAACAGATCGGGGCTGGCGCTGCCGAGCACAAGAAAGCGTGCGGCGTTATCGGGGCGGTCTGTCAGCACCCGCAGCAAGGGAAAGAGTTTGGGCTGCCGCTGCACTTCGTCGATGACGATGAGTCCGCGCAGGGATTCGAGCGCCAGCTTGGGATCGGCGAGCGCGGCTTCGTGCGTTGGGTCTTCCAGATCGAAAAAATGCACAGGGCGCCGCCAGTCGTTCGCGAGGCTACGGGCGAGCGTGGTCTTGCCGACCTGCCGGGCGCCGACAAGGCCCACGACGGGGAACTGACGCAAAAGGCCCCAGAGGGCGGTTTCGTGTTCGTTGCGGGGTATCATGTCTTAAATATACATGAAAATCTAAAATGACACTATTGATTTTCATGAATGTAAAATCAATGAAGGAAGGGTAGCGTATGAAGCAGCATGAGCGTTTCTCGCCGGACGATCCAAGGGAGTAGCGCCAAGAACCTCACCTTCGCAGGGCCGCCAGCAGTTCTTTTCCTATGGCTTCTGCTTGCCATTGCCGTACCTTTGGGATGGACGCGAGATCGGCGAGGTTTTGCGGCGTGGCGGCGGCTATTTTCTGTAGCGCGTGATTCGTCATCATGATTCCGCGCTTGAGTCCCAGTCGATCCGCCGCCTTGTTGCGCGCCTCTTTCAGGCGCTCGAAAGCGTCTTCCTGGTCCTCGGTTGGTCGTCTCTTCCGGGGCGTGGGCGGGTACGGGGACAATTCCGAATCGGGCAGGCGATCGACCTGCGCCAGCATGTCGAGCAGAGATTGTCCTTTGGTCTCGGCAAGGCGCGTCGGGAATCCCTTGATTGCGGCGAGGGCTTTGGTGGAGGCGGGGCGCAGGGAGACGACCTGGACGAGCGCGACATTGTTGACCACGCGGCCGGGCGCCCGGTCCCGCGCGCGGGCGATCCGGTCTCGCCACGCAATGATTTTGCGGAGCGCGGTGACAGAGCGGGCATCCATGGCCTGGGCCTCCTTGAAACGGGTTACCGGATCGGTCGGAGTATCGTCTTCGTGGGCGTCCGCCGCGCTCGCTGCAAGCCGGCGGTATTCTTCCTGGGCCCAGTGGAGGCGTCCTTGTTTGCTGAGTTCCTTTTCGAGGCTGGAGAGCAGGCGGTGCAGGTGGCGCGTGTCGCCTGCCGCGTAGTCTATCATGGCGCGGGTCAACGGGCGCCGGGCCCAGTCGGCTTTCTGGAATTTCTTGGAGACGCGGATGTCCAGGCGCTGGGCCAGCAGGTCCTGGAGTCCGATGGAGGGTTCGCCAAGGAGATTCGCTGCAATCTGGGTGTCTACCGGGTTGGCCACCGTGACGCCCAGGTCGCGGGACAGGAGCATCAGATCGAAGGCGGCGCCGTGCAGGACGATGCGTCGTTGCGGGTCTTCAAGGAACGGCTTCAGGTAGGGCGCCGGGTCGATGGCGAGGGGGTCCAGCACGAACGTTTCGTTCCGGACGGAGAGCTGGACCAGGCACAGCCGGTCCGAATAGCGATGGAGTCCGGCGGCCTCGCAGTCCAGCCCGAGGGTGCGGACGCCCTGGACGGTCTCTCGAATGCGGCGGGCCGCGTCATGCGTCTGTACGTAGGTAATGGCGCCTTGGGCCGGCATCAGGTTGGAAGCGTATTTCAGGGGGAGCGGCTTCTGAACGGTGTGGGGGGTGGTTAGGTTCGGGGGTGGGGGCAGAGAAGTGGCCTTGCCAGCGTAAGCAGGGAGTATCTCCTTGGAGGGGACTTGCTTTTATCCGCAGAAGTCGTATATTGCCGTTTCGTTTGGTTTCCACGAGAACAGAGAACTTCGTACAGCAATGGCAAAGCGATCCCCCACCCCGGACAACGGGCCTCCCACGTCCGATCAGCCTCCTGACGCCAAGACCCTTGCCAATAATTCGGCAGAATTTGGCCCCAAGGGCCTAAGAGGGAAAGGTGCCCAGAATGGTCGTTTGGGTAAGCCATCGCAAAACCATCCTGGATTGGATGGTGTGGAGATTATGGTCAAGGGCGTTTGTCAGAGGATGCTGGGGGAAAGGATGGCAAGTTATACAAACGAAATTGCTGTACTGGACGGACGTATCGACAAAGCGTTTATTCGCTCTGCTTCTTCTCAATCCAAAGGTGAGTATCGTGACGAAAGCCCGTCGAACAACGATGCTATTTCTGAAATACACATGAAAAATGCGCTCCAGGAATTGGAGAACATTGTTACTAACGAAAGGCGCAATCTGGAAAGATCCACGGAGAAGGCTCAAGGTACAATTGATGAAGTTAATCATTTTAAGACTACGCATAATTTGAAAAGAGACCCGACAATTCCCGATAGCTTGCGCCTTTCAATGGGTCTATTGTGCATAGCAATTGCTGTAGAAACGGTGCTTAACGGATTTTTCTTTGGCAATAACATGACGGGGGGAATTCTGTCAGGAATATTTATAGCTGCCCTGATTAGTGTAGTCAATGTCATCGTCTTTGGTTTTTTGGGTGCCACGACATACAGGCAGATTTCATATCGGATCGATAGTTTACGAAAACTTGGGGGTATCGTAGGACTAATTTTGGTTATATTCTCGGCACTTTGTTTTAATTTCGCCGTTGCTCACTACAGAGATGCTCTTCCGTCAGATTATCCTCCTGAACCTGAAACGGTAAGTGTTTTGGCTTCGGAAGCAGAGCGTGAAATTGCGTCATGTTGGCGTGGCGATAGAGATCTTCAGCCGAGCCTTGAATCGAGTCAGGAAGCATGGTGTCTTTTCCTGACCAGGAGGTACAGGTTGGATGGTTTTATGTCGTACCTTCTGTTCCTGATTGGTTTGGCTGCATGTGCATTCGGTGCATGGGAATGCTGGAAAATGACGGATCCTTATCCTGGATATGGAAAATTGGGACGAAAACGTCAAAAACATGAAGACGAACTTGAGGAAGAACGTCGAGAAGTTCTGGAAAGACTCGAAAACAAATGGAGGGAATTGTCCGCCGAGCAGAAAAATAATGCTTTTAATGATCCCATAGATAGATGGGAGAGGACGGATGATGCAATTAAGACAAGAGACAAACGCTATAAGGAGCTTCGTACGTATGCTGGGCAACTTGAGGATAGTTGTCGGGGTGCTATTGAAATATATCGTACGGCTAACAGAGGTGCGCGGAAGGAGGATCAACCTGTTCCGCCTCATTGGGATGAACCTTGGGAGGCTAATTTTAATCTTCCTGAAAAACCAGTGGTCTTGCGTATTTGTTCGTATGCGGAAGCCGAAAAGCAACAGAAAAAAGAACGTGATATACTGAAGAAACAGGTTGAGGAGATTCGTACACAACTCAAAAAATGTGAAGCAGAGGTGGAAGACATAACGGTGCTGGAAAATGTCTAAAGTTGCAATCAAAAAAAAGAAACAGGATCGCCGAGGTCTCATTATGATTCTCGGTGTCATTTTGGTATTTGTTGCCTATGGGATATACTCGTCCTTTTCAGCACCTCCGAATCTGGATGATGCGTTATGTCCTGAAAACAATAGCGATTGGGCTGGCCAGACTGCCATCGTGTTGGATCCGTCCGATTCTTTGCACTATACGCAACAAATCGATGCTCGCAACAGAATAGTACAACATCTTGAAACTCTTTCAGAATATACAGAGATTCGGTTATATCGGTTGTCTCGGGCTGGACGGCGGATCGCTCAAATGGAATTTCGCATTTGTGCGCCGTTACATCCGGATGAAATCGACTGGCTGCAAGGACTTTCAAGGAATCGAAATATTGCTCGGCAACAATACGAAGAAGACTTCATTGAGCCTCTCAAAAGGCATCTGGATGAAATTCTTTCAGGACCTGGCGCACTGGTGTCGCCTATACTGAAAACAGTTCAGGATGTCGCTGTGGACGCTTTTCAACCTCCAGATGCTCAATTTTCAAGGGAATTGGTTCTCATTTCGGATATGGTGCAGCACTCATCGGATATGTCTTTTTTCGATGATCCAGTTGATTTTATGACCTTGGCCAATCATCCAGATTACCCCACCATAAGGGTCGATTTGGAAGGTGTGGATGTAACCGTGTTTTTATTGGCTCGTCGAGGCATGGCCGGACGTATCCAAGCTGGTTCCATCCGGGAATTTTGGGATGAATACTTCCTTGATCAAGGCACTGGGACAGTACAGTGGATCAGGGTAACAGGATGAGTGCACAAATATACAATACTCCACCCATGAAACAAGGAAATAAACGAGATCATATGCGCCTATGGATGGGCGTCTTAGCGACGGGATTGGGTATTATTTTTATTGTCGTTCCCTTGTTTAATATGGATCGGTGGATGAGTGCAGTGCTTCTTTGCGGATGTATGCTCATATATGGTTTTTTTATACGCGAATCATCGTATGTATCTCAAGATACAAAAGGAGATGGTATATATTACCTTGGACTCTTGTTTACTTTTGCCGCTCTTGTGATGGCATTGACAAAGTTTACAGATGATTTTTCCGCAGATAACTTCATGCCTATCATTGCTAATTTTGGTATCGCCTTACTTACGACAATCATCGGCCTTGCTGGTCGAGTGTGGTTCACTATGGGGCAAGAGTCAGCAGGAGATATGGCAGCGGACACGGTCAATACGTTTAAGCAAGAAGTCAATAAAATGAAGGCACAGGTAGTGCTAAGTGCCGAGACCTTTGAACGGCTTGTCGGCCACCTTAAAAAATCCGAACAAGTATGGCAAGACACCGTCGCCAAAATTTCAGACACTGCCGAAGCTGTGGGCGATTCTTGCGATGATTTTACCCTGATTACGAAGAACCTCGCCGGGGGCGTTCATGATTTTCAGCAGGCTACAAAAGAAATAGTCTCTTCGGTTCAGGGTATCGCCACGGATATGGGGGCTTCGGCTTCCGAGATGAGTGCGCCCATGCATGACGTAAGCAAGCGCATCGCTCGCCTGAATGAAGAATGCGACCAATTCAATGAAGTGCTTCAGCAGGCCCGACAGACACTCCATGCTCTTGACGCTGAGCGTTTTGCCGGGGGCATTGCCGGCTTTGAAAAGACCGTTCAGGATGTATCTTCCAGAGTTTCGTCGCTGCGTATTCCCCTTGAAGAAACAGGCGCCGCGATTTCTGATTTTGGCAGCAAGGCAGGAATGGGTTCCGGGGCTTTTGATAATCTGGCGAATGCAGGTCAGCGCATCGGGCAGGTAGGCGCCAACTTGACCGATTTTTCGGATGCGCTCGACCGCCTGCAGGCCTCGATTCAGCAGATTTCCCGAAACGGCGCCGAGACTTCGAAAGGCATTGCCGATGCGGGCGAGGCCATCCAGAATATGTACGCCACTGCGGAGCATGCAGCCGAGCCATTGCGGCAGGCCGCGGCGGACGCCAGTCAATTGAGTGAAACAGTTGGCGATCTGCAAGGCAAAACGGAGGGCCTTCGTATCGATCTTGAGCGCGCCGGCCCTGTCAGCAAAGATATTCGGGTGAATCTGGAAGCCATGCACGCCAGAAAATTCTGGAAACGACTCTTCGGCCGGTTCCGCCGTCGATCCAAGCCCGATTGACGATAGGTATGCTTCCTGCAGAAAAAACTCATTACCGCAAAGGTCTGGCGCTGGGCTTGACGATGGCCGAGACCTTTAGCATTATCGTATTCATTTTGCTACTGGCCTGCGCCGTGCTGCTGATCGGGGCGAATGATGCGAAGGAGGATGCGGAGGATAATCTGAAGGAAGAGAGGGTGGATCATGCGTTTACCAGACACATGCTTGAGAGTGCGGCGCCATCGGGCATAAATACGGATGTCTGGTTGCGCGAATCTCGCAGGTTAAGCGAGGAATTATCCTACGCGGAAACCCGCATTGAAGTGCTTGTAGCAGACAGCGTGCGCCGCCGTGCAGAGATCGAAAAATTACAGCAAATGCTTACGAGCAACAAGCGTCCCGATGAACTGGAGAAGGAACTGGCGGAACAGGTCGGACATGTCGAAGCGCTGAAGGATTCACTGACGCAAGCCAGCGATGCTATTGAGGAGATGGCGCGGCAGCAGGAATCTCTGGAAACCCGGTTACAGGAGGCCCGGGAAGTCAGCGAGGCAGCGCGCGAAGCGATTTCACGGCATGAGGGACTCGACTCGACGGAAGCCACCGAAGAACTCAGGAAAGCCGCCGAAGAGATCAGACAAACCGATCGCGTAGACAGATTGGTCGATTCGCTGGAGGTTGCCCGTGATGTTATTGCGACGTTGGAGACGGGGCAGGCCATGTGGGACAGCCTGGCCAATGCTTCCGATACGGATCCCGATGCATTGCGCGCCACGGCGGCGCGGGAACGGATGCGCGCCTCTTCCATGCAGGATCGCCTTGCCGCCCGCGAGCGCGAGCAAAACGAGGCCATAGATAATCTTGTCGTCGCCAACCGGGAGCGCGACGAGGCCATATCCAGGGCGGAATATCGCGAAGAAGAAGTGCGCCAACTTCGCGGGGGGCAGGGTATTGATCCGCCTCCGTGCTGGCTTGACGCCGAGAATGATCCCGAGCATATGTTTCGGGCCGTGTTGACGGACGCCGGGATTCGTTTGGACGATATTACGCCGCCCCATCGCCGCGACGACCCGGTCATGGTTCATCTGGCGGCTATCGAAAGTGGGCGCACGTACACCCCCTCTGAATTTGCTAAACTCTCTCGGCCTATTTACAATGAGAGTTTGAACCGGAAATCCTTTGGTTCCAAAGGGTGTCGATTTTGGGTTCGTCGGGTAGACGAAACGGGCGCCCGCAAAGATATTTACAAGCAACGGGAACTCGATTTGGGGAGATATTTCTGGTTCCGCTGGTAAGCCCTCCCGGGAACCCCAGAGGTGTTTGGCGGCGCGTCGCCTGCTTGATGCGCCTATAGAACCTGCGGGCCATCTACCCGAAAAAGCGGCGGACATTACGTACATTCCGATAAATACTCCTCCATGCTTCTCGATAATTCGCTCCATATTCTGGATAAATTCCCCCATGGACCACGCCCTCAACAAAGCCATTTTGCTTGGCAATCTGGAGCGAGACCCGGAGATACGCTATAGCGACGACGGGAGGCCCATATGCAGCATGCGGCTCGCCACCATGGAGCGCTACAAGAACGCCAATGGAGAAACGGTTGAGCGGACCGAATGGCACAATGTCGTAGCCTGGGACCGCCTTGCAGAAATTTGCCACGAATACCTCCGGCAAGGGTCCAAGGTGTATATCGAAGGCGCTCTACAGACGATCTCCCGGGAAGACAGCGACGGCGCCATGCACTACGCCACGAAAATCCGTGTCCGCGACATGGTGCCGCTGGACTCGTGGGGCGAGAGCGGGTTGGAAAGCGGTTATTCCAGAGGTAGCACGAGATTCTCCGCGCCGCCGTCCGAGATGGAAGATAGTACCGGATTCGAGCCGGACGACGACTTCCCGTTCTGATCCATATCTCCCTGATCCCCCGGAACCCACCCACCCCTCCACCGTACAAACAGATTAGGGCACCGGGGCTATAGCTCAGTTGGTAGAGCGCTGCAATCGCACTGCAGAGGTCAGCGGTTCGACTCCGCTTAGCTCCACGACATCCGCGTTCCCAAAAATAATCTCCGCAGGTTTTGCGGCGAAAAAATTTAATCTCCGCAGGTTTTGCGGTGAATAATTCCGCGAAAGAAATCGAGCCGGGCGCACTTTCGTTCTCCCGCCATGCGCCCGGTTTGTTTTGCTCCGCGTTTTTGCGTCATCCCGATCCATCCAAGCCACCCAAACCTGCCTGACCCCGACATTATGTCCAAGCACAAGCAATCCGGTCGTTTCGTATGGTACGACCTGCTCACGACCGCTCCCGAAGCGGCCATCGAATTTTACGGAAACGTTATAGGCTGGGGCACCGAGCCGTTCCAGGCCGGCCCCAAGCCCTACACGATGTTCACGAACGAGGGAGCGCCCTTCGGCGGCCTCATGGAAATCGAGCCGGAGATGGGAGAGATTCCACCCCACTGGCTTCCCTACGTTTCGGTGGAGGATGTGCACGAGACCGTGGCGAAAATTCAGGAGCTGGGCGGGACGATCCATGCCGCGCCACAGGACATTCCGAACGCGGGCAGCTTCGCCGTAGCCGCCGATCCGCAGGGGGGCGTCTTTGCGATCTTCGCATCCGCCACGAGCGAACCGGACATGGAGGCGCAACCAGGCGTCGGCGAATTCTCCTGGCATGAACTGGCTACTTCGGACTACGAAGCTGCCTTTGATTTTTACCAGGCCCTGTTCGGCTGGGAAATTACCAGCGAGATGGACATGGGCGGCGCGGGTATTTACCGCATGTACGGCCAGAACGACTTGCCCTACGGGGGAATGTTCAACAAGATCGACGGCATGCCCGGCCCTCCGCCTCCCTGGTGGGCCCTGTATGTGACGGTGGAAGACATCGACCAGACCCTTGAAGCCGTAGAGCAGCACGGCGGACAGGTGGTCATGCCCCCCAGAGAGATTCCCGGCGGGGATTGGGTTGCCCATTGCGTGGATCCGCAGGGAGCCGGTTTCGCGTTGCATTGCAAAAAATAGGCGCTTCCTCCGGGCTTTTCATGCGCCGATCGGCAGGCGCTTCACTCCCGTAGCCTTGCGGAAACGGGTAAATTGCGTCATTTTTACCCGTGAATTGTTATTGAAGACAATCTTCCGTACTATGTCCTTGCCGCTACCTCATAACGACAAGGAGATTCTTGCATGAAACGCGCAGTATTCATCCGACCTGTATTGATTGGAATGGTTGTCCTGTTCGCCGCATCCGGCGCGCGGGCCCAGCTTCCCGCCACCCCGCTGGAAGGCAGTTGGGAGATGGTTTCCCAGCGAGTTGTCTACCCGGACAGCACCGTGGATCGAACCGACCAGATTCCGTACACCATAAAAATCCTCAACTCCACGCATTTCGCTTTCGGACGGCAGATTCTGGACGAGGAAGTGTTCGCGGGCGGGGGGACCTACTCGTTCGACGGGGAAACCTATACCGAGCACATCACCTGGCATAGTTCTGCGGGCCTGGCGGGGCAAGCCATCTCGTTCGAAGCCCGGGTCGACGGAGACACATGGCACCACGTAGGCCATATCCTCGATTTCCGCCTGGAAGAAGTCTGGCAACGCGTCGGCTCGTCCGGGGAAGAGGGCGGGGAAGAGATGGAGTGACCCCTTCCTTCAGCGGACTGCCGTCAAGGCTGCAAAGTCGAAATGCGTTCGATCAATTCCCGGAAATCGGGGTCGTCGCTTATATTTGGACGAGTCTGGGCGGGCGTATTCGGCGGAATGTGCTGCCGGCGAAGCACCGCAAAGCGTACCCATCCGTTCGTGCGTTGCGGCTGATCGTCCAGAATCTGTGGTAGGCAGGGACGATCCAGCCGTGCCGCTTTGATTCCCCGTTTTATTTCCAGCGCCCGCCAGTGGTTTAACGAGATAACCTTGCCGAACCCGCACTCCAAGCCAAGTTGCGCAGGCAGCACGGCGTCATAGGGAAGCGGGGGGCCGGCCTCGGCGACCAGGAGATTGAGCGTTGCAACCAGTCGCTTCGCCGGATTCGGCCAGCAGATGAATTCCGGCCACCCCGTATCGGCCAAGGAAAAGTCTACGACCAGCAGGCGCAGATAATCGGACGCAGGCGCGCCGCCGCGTCGCTTTTGCAATGTGCGTAGCAGGTTACGCCCCCACAAACTTTGCGCTGTGCTTTCAGGCGTACCAAAGTGATCGAAAAACAGTCTGGTTTCGCTTGTCCGCATAGATGCATGGTGCGCGACAATACGATGCGCCGGATCGGGGTGCAGGGCGTCGACCGTTATGTGCAAGCGAAGCGATGCTGTGGCGTCTTGAAACAAACGTTGTTCGCCTGCCTGTGCATGGGGAATCCACGCCGTGGCTTCTGCGCTCAACGTAGCCAGCCAATCGCGGACAAGATGTTCGTGGGTAGCGTCGCCGAAAAAGAGATGGTCATAATCATCCTCGTCCTTCTTCTCATACTGGCGTACGCTTTCGGGGCGGAGCGTTATCTCGAAGCCCGTATCGACTTCAAGGTACTTGAACATCATGGTGAGGCGCCGGCGGACTAACTGGAAGCCGAAAAACTCGTCGGGACAATACACCTCGATGCGTATTTGGGACGCACTGGTGGTCAAGTCTATATCGTACTCTTTGCTTCCCGTTGGTGCAGATGCAGGGTGTGCACGCTCTATTCCAGGGGCATCATGAAGATGCGCAAGCAGATCGAATGCCGACAGCGCTCGATGGAATGGCAATAAATCGGTTTGCTCAAGCACGCGCTGGCCGATGCTGCCGGATGTGGGGAGGCGGTCGTTTATAAAGGCCAGCAACGCTTCGATATGCTCGTAGTGCGTGTTGCCGAGGAGGCGGACTATTTCAAGTCCGCTCCGGCCGGACGCCGGCAACTGGCCCTGGATCCGTTCTGCGATGCGCGGGAAACGCTCCAGCGCGCTCTGGACTTCGTTCGTGATCGGATATCGAATAACCATGTTTCATCCCGCGGTTTCTGTTGCCGCCACTGAGCGGGCTTCAGTCCTGCGCCGCCGAGCGAGGCGCAACCCCATAGCAGAAGCAGGTTCTTTCGGAATGTTAGGCTGTGTTGGCGTTTCCCGCAACGGATAGCCTATGGCGAGCGACGGCCACCGCATATCGTTTAGCCGCGTCCCCAGCTGGGCTGCTTTTTTCGATACGTCCGGGTGCTGCTCCCGGTAGGCCTCGGCGACATCGTCCAGCACGCTAATAAGAATAACCAGAGCTTCTTCCTCGGCCGCCAGTGTTAGTTGCCCGGCCGCCACTCGAGGATCTTTCCTGAACTCTCCCCGGAGCCATTCGAAGTGGTTTACACCCATGCTACTCATTCTTCCGCGATGTTATGGTTTGGGTTTTCTATGTCTCGCCTTCAGTCCCGAAATCGTTCTTTCGCTGTAGCGATGTCGTTGGGCTGTGTTTTCTTGCTGCCGCCACACAAAAGCAAGATGACTTTTTGTTCTATGCGGGCGAAGTACAGCCGGTATCCGGAACCATAATGAATACGTAGTTCCCGTATTGCCCCGTTTACCGATTTGGAATCGCCCGGCATGCCTTGTTCCAGTCGGCGAATCTTCATCAAGATTCGTTCCCTGGCTTTCGGGTCCCGAAGCTTGTCCAGCCACCGCTTCACCGGATCGCGACCGTCTTCCGTCGTATAATCCTGGACTTCGAACATCCACTACCCTCTCCTGAAACCCGCCCGTCTCGCTCCGGATCCGGGAAAATGCTATCGTCCGTGCATAAAGCATAGTTTCCCCCTATAGACCCATAAATCCGACAAACATAACCTCGCTACCCCTGTTTTTTTTCGCCGCAGCAAAAAAAATTCACCCCTTCAGCACCACCAGCACCATGACGTCGTAGAGGGCGTGTGTCCAGGCGGCGATTCCGAAGCCGCGCCACAGGAATACGACGTTGAGAGCGAGCCCGAAGAGCATTCGGAACAGGAACGAACCCGCCTGGAACGCATCGCCCAGCGGGCCGATGTAGTGCATCAGGCTGAAAAGAAAGGCCCCGAAGACGGCGGCAACGATATAGGGCAGCACCCGCCCTCCTATGATCTTCCGCAACACCCAGAACAGCACGCCCACCAGCAGCACGCGAAACAGCAATTCCTCGTACAGGCCCGCTCCAACCGAAAGGGCCAGTTTCATGGCGAGTCCATCCGTTGGAACGGATTGCGCCAGCATGGGCAGGATCGCCTGCACCAGGTTGGAGACCAGGAACGCAATGACGACGGCGTACACGGCGCTTTCGAGCAGCATCCACAGAAAATACCGGGGACGGAAGGGGATTTTCTTTTTGCGATCCCAAAAGAATACCGCGATTCCCGCCACCACGATGGCGATGCCGAAAGCCGTCAGGCCGTGCTCTCCGGTCACCAGCAACAACTGCTTGAGCCACATTTCGGACGAGACGCGCACCTGCGCCACCGCACTGCGGTTCGCAAACACGATCAGCAGTTCGTACAGGACCAGAAGGGGAAGCGCCGCCAGAAATCCGTACGTAGCCGAGCGGGAGGCGGCATGATAGCTGCTTCGAGCGCCGGGTTTTGTAGCTTCAAGCGTCCTGTTTGTCATCGTTCCCCTATGTAAGATGCGCTGACCACGCTGACCAGAATGCCCTGACCAAGTCCGCTTTGATCAGCGCGCCCTTTAATCGTCGAATCCTGTTCCCTGGGCCTGCATCAGGGCCTCCCGAAGTTCGGCCAGCGCATGGGTGTCTCGCTGTTGTTCCGCAACGATAATGCCCCGCTCGTACGTCCGTATGGCGTGCTCCTGCCGCCCCAGTTCCTCATACAATTTCCCGAGATGGTACCATGTGCCCACATAGTCGGGCTGTTCCGAAGCCAGGCCTTCGAAAAACCGAAGCGCTTCTTCGCCTTCGCCCCGTTTGCGGTATTCCTGGGCCAGTGCGAACCGGACAAAGGCGTCGTCCGGGTCTTCTGCGTGAAAGGCCTGCAAGGCGTGCAGGCGGTCGGTTTGCGTCATGGCGGGAGAGGATTTCGTTCGGACAGGCTACCATCCGCCCCCTGCGCCGCCCCCGCCGAACCCGCCTCCGCCAAATCCGCCGAAGCCTCCTCCCAAACCGCCGCCCAGTCCGCCCCCGCCGAGTCCTCCGCCGCCCCCGCCGAACCCGCCTCCCCAGACAATGAAATGGGGGCCGTGCGTATGGCGACGATAGCGTTTGCCTCCGTCGTTTCCGCCTCGGCGTCGGCGGATGGTTGAAACCACGAACCAAACTACGATGAGCAGTGTGATGATCGTAGAGGGATCAATTGGAGGCGCGGCGCGGCGCGCCGGGGCTTGCTCCGCCGTGAATTCGCCCGCCGCCGCGGCGATCAGCAGGTCCGTCGTGGCGGAAAGGCCTTCGTAGAACCGTCCTTCCCGGAAATACGGGACCATGACGTTGCGATAAATGCGCGCGGCGACCGCATCGGAAATGGCGCCCTCCAGGCCGTACCCCGTTTCGATCCGGGCCTCGCGATCGTCGCGCGACACCAGAACCACCACGCCGTTGTTCGTTCCCTCCTGCCCAACGCCCCATGCGCGGCCCAGCGCCAACGCATAGTCCGCCGCGGGAACGCCTTCAAGCGACGGAATCGTAACGACCACGATTTGCGTGGAGGTCGTGTCCGCGTACGCCGTCAGTTTTTCGGCCAGGCGGCGCTCCTCGGACCGGGTAAGCAAGTCTGCCTGATCCGCCACCAGGCTTCCCGTGGAAGGAATGACATCTATGCTCCGCTGGGCGAATGCGGCGGCCGGGAAACACGCGCCCGCAAGGCATAATCCCGCCAGCAACAACGGCCCCGGCGTCCACCACGCCCGACGGCGGCCCCGAAGACCTGCCCGCATTTCTGGTCTCGTACACGCGTCGTCGTCCTGCCTGGCCATGGGTTATCCGGTTAATTATCAAGGATGCGCTGATCGAAGTGGACTTGATCAGAGCATCCTTAGGAAGAAAAATCGACGGTGGGCGCTTCTTCGGCCCCGGCTTCCGCCTCGAAAGGCGTCCGTCGTTCGAACCCGAACAGTCCGGCGAAAATCGCGCCGGGGAAGCGGCGTATCTGCGTATTGTAGCGGCGCACCGATTCGTTGTAATCGCGGCGGGCTACGGTGATCCGGTTTTCGGTGCCTTCGAGCTGCGCCTGCAAATCCCGGAACGCTTCCGTGGCGCGCAGTTGCGGATAATTCTCGGAAACGGCGAGCAATCGGCCCAGCGCGCCGCTCAGTCGGCTTTGCGCCGCCTCGAATTCGCGCAGGCGGGCCGGGTCGTCCAGATCGTCCACATTCAGTTGAATAGAGGTGGCCTGGGCCCGCGCTTGCGTAACCGCCTGGAGCGTTTCCTGCTCGAAGTCGGCGGCCCCCCGCACGGTGCTGACCAGATTGGGAATCAGGTCCGCGCGCCGCTGGTACTGCGTTTCGACATTGGCCCAGGACGCCTCGACGGTTTCCTGGCTTCCCACCATGCCGTTGTATGCGTTGCATCCCATGCATCCGCCGAAAAGCACGACCAGAAGCACGACAAGAAGGATGATCGTTCCGTTGCTGCGCATTGTTACAAGCGTTGAAGAAAAAGGACGGGCTGAAGTAAAGGATGCGCGGATCGAAGTGTACTTGATCAGCGCATCCCGTAAAATACGCCAAGGAGCCGTCGGGGTTGCAGGCTGCGCTGCGCCGCAGGAACTTTTCGTATGAATTCCCGACCCGAGCGGGCACTTTACCGGAATGATTTCGTAAGCAAAACAAGATATAGGCCTAAAACGCCTTAGCCGCGCCGCACTCGAACGCGATGCCCGCGAACACGATGCCTGCTTCTCCTAAACGATTCTGGATAATTCCCGCCACGCTGTTGCTCCTTGCGGGCGTGTTGCTTGGCGTGACCATCCGCTCCTCGCTGCTCGGGGAAGATACGCTGACGCAACTTCGCAAACTCGAGGACGCCTTCCTGCTCATCAACAAGCAGTATGTGGAGTCCGTCGATCCGGCAGAGCTGGCGGAGGAAGCGATCCGCAGCATGCTGGATGATCTGGACCCGCATTCGGTGTATGTTTCCGCCGAGGACGCCCGGAGCATGCAAGAGCGGTTCCAGGGATCGTTCGGCGGCATTGGCATCTGGTTCGAAATTCCCCGTAACGACGAGGATTTGCGCGACGACACCGTCCGGGTGATGTCGGTCATCGGGGACGGCCCCAGCGAACGAGCCGGTTTGATGGCGGGGGACCGCATTATCCGCATCGACGATTCCACGGCGGTAGGCTTGTCGGAAGACGAAGTCACGTCCAGGCTGAAAGGAGAAATCGGGACACAGGTCGATGTTGCCGTCCACAGGGCTGGCGCGGGGGCGCCGCTTGAATTTACGCTCACGCGCGCCGCCATTCCGCTGTACACCGTAGACGCCTCGTACATGGTGGACGACGAGACGGGGTACATTCGCCTGTCGCGCTTCTCCCAGGAGACCTACAACGAATTCATAGAGCATGCGCGGGCGCTGAAAGAGGAGGGCATGAAGCGGCTGGTGCTGGACCTTCGTTCCAATACGGGCGGGTATATGAGCGAGGCCATAGAAATCGTGGACGAGATGGTGCCCGGGCGCAAGACCGTGGTGTATACCCGGGGACGGCGCCCGGAAACCACCAGCACGTACCGTACGCGCCGCACGGGCATTCTCGAAAAAGAGCCGGTGATCGTGCTGGTGAACGCCTATTCCGCCTCGGCCAGCGAAATCGTGGCGGGCGCGTTGCAGGACCACGACCGCGCGCTTATCGTGGGGCAACGCACCTTCGGCAAGGGGCTTGTGCAGCATCAGTTCGCGCTGCCGGATCAGAGCATTCTCCAGATGACGGTGGCGCGCTACTATACGCCTTCGGGACGGCTCATCCAGACCCCGTACGAAGACGGCGATCAGGAAGATTATTACGAAGAGAAATTCGCTTCGCTGGAGGACGCAACCTATCGTCCAGGGGAGTACTCGGACAACATTCCTGATTCGCTGCGTTACAAAACCGCGCATGGCCGCGACGTGTTCGGCGGGGGCGGCATCCTTCCCGATTATATCGTGAAGCCGGATACGCTGTCGCCGGTCCGGTCGGTGCTGGGACGCGGCCTCGACAGGGGCTTTGCCCGCAAATGGTTCCGCGAGGACGAACGCCGCTTGCGCGACCTGTGGCGCGACCGGGAGGAGGAGTTCGCTTCCGCATTCCACGTTTCCGACGCGCTGTGGGCGTCCTTTGTGGAATACGCCACCGACGACGAGCCGGACGATTCGTTGTCGGAAGTTTCTGCGGAAGCAGACAGTGCGCGTACGGCCATGGCGAACGCCTTGCAGGAGCATCGGGAGCTGCTGGAAGTGCATCTGCGCGGACGGATCGCCCAGGAATTCTTCGGGCACCGGGCCTGGTATGGCGTCTATCAGGAAATAGACCCGGAATTGAATGCGGCGCTGGGTTTGTGGGGGCTTGCCGAAAATCTTGCGGCATGGCAGGAAGCGCCTCCGCAGGACCCCGATCCTCCTGCAAGCCGCCCATAGCGTCGTTTTTGCCCGGCGTCCATACGTCCCGTTTCATACAGCCGCCGCGGAGCGCTCTATATGACCTTTCGTTTTCTGTTTGCTCCCTGTTGTGCAGCGTTTGGGGTTGCGTTGCTTGCCGGGTGCGTCCCGGCGAATCTGGCCGGCGTAGCGCAAACGACGCATATCGAACAGGTCGCCAATCGGCCCATTCCCTGGGAGATTACGCCGCCCGACGCGTATCGGCAGGCCATCTTCGCGGGCACGCGCTCGGCGACGGGCGAGCCGGGCCTGAACTACTGGACGCAGGAAACCCGCTATGCGCTGACGGCCCGCGTTTTTCCCGTCACCGGCTTGCTGGACGGCAGCGGTTCCATTACCTATACGAACCATTCGCCGGATACGCTGTCCCGGCTGTATCTGGAGCTTGCCCAGAATTTTCACGCGCCGGGCGCTCGCCGCGCCGAATTGGCGGAAGTGACCGGAGGCATGGCGATCCGCCGCGTGGCGGCGCAGGGCGAGGAATTGCCGTTCGGCCCGGTCCCGGAAGGGCCGAATTTCCAGATTGCCGGGACCAATATGATGCTGACGTTGCCGCAGCCGATCGCTACGGGAGAAACCGTCACGATCGATATCGACTGGCATTTCAACATTCCGCAAGTTGGCGCGGGAGGGCGTATGGGGCAGGGCGGGGATAACCTGCTTTTTCTGGCGTACTGGTATCCGGTCATGGCCGTGTACGACGATGTGGCGGGCTGGCATACCGAGGAGTTCACCGGGGTGTCCGAATTTTATCACGGTTTCGGCGATTACGAGCTGACGGTCGAGATTCCGGAAGGATGGGTCGTAGCCGCTACCGGCGCCTTGCAAAACCCTGAGGAAACGCTGGCGCCGGCCATCCTCGACCGGTTGCATGCGGCGTGGGAAAGCGATAGCCCGATGCAGGTGATTGGCCCGGACGATTTCGCCGAGGCGGGGACGGCCGCAACCGACGATGGGTTGTTGCGCTGGCGTTTCGCGGCGGAGGGCGTGCGCGACGTGGCCTTCAGCGCGACGCGGGAGTCCATTTGGGAGGCGGGCCGTACGTCCGTCGGCGATCTCGACGGCGACGGCGAAGAAGATTTCACCCGAATCAACACGTTCTATCGCGAAGCGGCGCCGCTATGGGCGGATGTGACGGCGTATCAGCAACATGCGATCCGGTACCATTCCCGGAATACCGGTTTGGCGTATCCGTGGCCGCACATGACCGCCGTGGAGGGTGCGGAGATTATCGGCGGCGGGATGGAATATCCCATGATGACCCTGATGGGGGATTACAATGCCCGCGGCGACAGCGCATTGTACAACGTGACGGCGCACGAACTGGCGCACATGTGGATTCCCATGATGGTCGGTACGAACGAACGGCAGTTCAGCTGGATGGACGAGGGGTTCACCACCTTTCACGAAAACGACGCCCGCATGGATTACCACCCGGGCCGCAATCATTATTTCCCGGATCAGCAAATCTATGCCGCCGTGGCTCGGCAAGGCAGAGAGGGGGCCATGATGCAGCATTCCGGCTACCACGCCACGTCTGTGGCGTTCACGGTTGCTTCCTACATGAAGCCCGCCACGATGCTGGCGGCCTTGCGCGCCGTGCTGGGCGAGGAAATATTTTACGAGGCTACCCGGGCGTTCATGGCCGAGTGGGCGTACAAGCATCCATATCCGTGGGACCTGTTCAATATGTTCGAGCGGGTTTCCGGGCGCGACCTGGACTGGTTCTGGCGGTCGTGGTATTACGAAACCTGGACGCTTGACCAGGCCATCGAAGAAGTCCGCGCGGACGGAATCCAGACGATCATTACGGTGCGCGACGACGGATTGGCGACCATGCCGGTGTTTCTCGCCATCGAGCTGGCGTCCGGCGAGGTGCTGGGAAGGCGCATTCCCGTTACGTCCTGGTTGAATGGCGCCACCACGGCTTCGTTTACGCTCGCTACGGACAGTCCCGTCGTGCGCGTTGTGATTGATCCAGAGAATTTGTTGCCGGACGTGGATGTTTCGAACAATAGTTGGGTCGCCGAGGGCGCGGGCGAGTAGTTTCCTGATCTGTACGGATAATTGCTAAATCTATACCGAATATATACCAAATCTATACCTTATTTGTACTGAATCTCTACCAAATCTCTACCGAAGCGCCTCAAGCAGGATTTCCGCCGGGTGCAGCGCCTGCCGTTGCGTGGTATCGAAAATCTGGCTGCGGCACGATATGCCGGCGGCGGCGACGAGCGTGTCGCGTGGCGCATTCCGCACCGCCGGGGCAAGCCGCCGCTCCGCCATGGCGATGGACAGGTCGTAATGCTCCGCTTCGTAGCCGAAGGCGCCGGCCATGCCGCAGCACCCCGAATCGACAGGCAGCACGGTGTAGTTCGGAGGCAGCCCGAGGCAGGCCGCCGTGGCGTTCTGGTCCCCGAGGGCTTTCTGGTGGCAATGCTCGTGCAGAAGCACGTTGCGGGCTTCGTCGGTCCAGGACGGCGCCGAGGGAAAGGCGTCCGCCCGGTCGAGGACGAATTCCTCAAAGGTATACGCCTGCTCCGCAAGGCGGGCGGCGCGAGCGTCTTCGGGCAACAGCGCGCGGGCTTCGTCGCGGAACGTAAGGATGCAGCTGGGTTCCAGGCCGACCACGGGAATGCCTTGTTCAGCCCAGGGATACAGGGCGTCTATGGCGCGCCGGACCTGCTGCCGCGCGGCGTCCAGAAACCCTTTCGTGAACAGGGGGCGTCCGCAACAAAGCGTTTCCGGCGCCACGCGCACGGAAAAGCCGGTTCGCTGAAGAAATGTGGCGGCGGCGCGGGGCGTTTCGGGATGGTGCCAGTTGTTGAACGTATCCACGAAAAGCAGCACGGGCGGGCCGTCCGAAGGGGGGTATTGCGGCGCCTGCTTCGCAAACCATTGCGTGAACGGCTCGGCGGCGAACGAGGGCAATGCGCGGCGGGCGGAAATCCCGAGGGTGTGTTCGAGCAGCCGTCGGGCGCTCGGGTTTTTCTGGAATCCATTCACGAGGCGGGCGGCGCTTTGGGGCATCCGCCGCATCATTTGCGGCATGTGTGCGAAGAGCCGCGTGCGCAGGGACGGCGCCTGTTTTTTCCAGTACATGCCCAGCCATTCGGACTTGATCCGGGCCATATCCACGTTCGAGGGACATTCCGTTTTGCATCCCTTGCACTGAATGCACAGGTCCATCACGTCGTACATGCGTTGTCCCGTCAACGCTTCCCGGGGCAGTCCGCCGGAGAGGGCCTCGCGCAGTGCGTTGGCCCGCCCCCGCGTCGTGTCCTGTTCGTTGCGCGTGACCATGAACGGAGGACACATCGTGCCGGCGTCGAGCTTACGGCAGGCCCCGTTGCCGTTGCACAATTCGATGGCCTGCACGAACCCGCCCTGATCGGAAAAATCGAGCTGCGCCGCCACCGGAAGCGTTGCGTATTCCGGGCCCATGCGCAGGTGTTCGGTCATAGGCGGGGCCTCGACTATTTTGCCCGGGTTGAGCAGGCCGCGGGGGTCGAAGAGTTGTTTCGTTTCCTGGTAAACCCGGTACAGGGCCTCGCCCAGCAGCGGTTCGATGAATTCGCTGCGGGCCAGTCCGTCCCCGTGTTCCGACGAGACCGTTCCGCCGAACCGCCGCACGAGTTCCATGGAGCCTTGCGCAATCGCGCGCATTTTCGCTACATCGCGGGCGTCCTTCGTGTTGATGAACGGGCGGATGTGCAGGGTTCCGGCGGAAGCGTGGGCGTACAGGACGGTGCGGGTACCCTGCAAAAGCGACAGGAGCGCTTCTACATACTCCGCAAGATGCTCGACCGGCACGGAGGCATCCTCAATAAAGGCGATGGGTTTGTGCTCGCCCTCCACGCCCATGATCAGGCCCAGGCCCTCCTTGCGCACGGCCCACACGTTGGCGATTTCTTCCGGCGTACGGGCGGGCACGACCGCATACCCGACGCGGCGGCGCGCAAGCGTTTGCCTGAGGTCGTTCAGCCGGGCGGCGAGCGTTCGTTCGTCGTCGCCGAAGTATTCCGTGATGAGCACCGCCTCCGGATTGCCCTCGATGAATGTGAGGCGATGCGCAAACCCCGGCGCACGGCGGGTCTGTTCGATAGCAATGCCGTCGAAGAGTTCGACGGCCGATGGGTTTGTTTCGAGGATGGCGGTTACGGATTCGAGCGCTTCCCGGAGCGACGCAAAGTGTACGACGCCCAGCGCCGAGCGCTTCGGGCGTTCGACCACCTGCAACCGGATTTCTTTCGTGACGGCCAGCGTGCCTTCGCTGCCGCACAGGAGGCGCGCCGGATTGCGCGCGGCCTGGTCGAGGAGGCGCTCCAGACGATATCCGCTGTTTCGGCGCCAGTGCCGGGGCGTATCCCGGCGGATCGTTTCGGCATGGGTTTCGAGGAGCTGGTCCAGCCCCCGGAAAATGTCTCCTTCGCGTCCGCCGGAGCGCGCGCGTTGCTCCCAGCGCTCGGGGGAGGTTTCTTCGAGGCGGACCAGGGCGCCGTCGTCGAGAAACACGTCCAGCGCGCACACATGGTCGATTGTGTTCCCGTACAGAATGGAATGGGCGCCTGTCGCGTTGTTGCCGACCATGCCGCCCAGCGTGGCGCGGTTGCTGCTGGCGGGGTCCGGGCCTACCATCAGGCCACGGGGCACCAGCGCGGCATTGAGGCGGTCCAGCGTCAGCCCGGGCTGCACGCGAACCTGCCGCGCGTCCTCGTCTATTTCCAGAATGCCGTCGAGGCGCTTCGTAAAGTCGATAACCAGGGCTTCCGCCACTGTTTGTCCGGCGAGGGAGGAGCCGCCGCCGCGCGGCAACACCGGCATCCCGAAACGCCCGGCCTCCTCGATTGCCGCTTGCACGTCGTCCATCGTGTGCGGGACGAGCACGGCGTGCGGCGCCATGCGATAGATACTGGCGTCGGTGGCGTATAGCGCCCGCGACATGTCGTCGCAAAGCAGCTCGCCCGAAATGCGGGAGGCCAGCGCTTGCCGAAAGTCCTGCAAGGCGTCGTTCATGCGTGTTTCCTCCAGGCCGTCTTACAGGTTGACGGGTACGCCTTCCTCGGGGACCTCGACACGTATGTCTGGATAAAAAAACCGGATGTTTTCGGCCATCCAGGTTCGGGCGTTCGTTTCGCCGTGCACCAGCACGACGGTTTCGGGCGCCAGTCGTTCGACCAGTTTGATGAGGTCGCGTCGGTGACTATGCCCGCTGAAGCGAAATCGCTGGACTTCGCAACGCACAGGTTGCATCGGTTTCGTCCGGTCGAGTTGCACTTCGGCGGTTTCGCCTTCCTCCGCCGCGGCGAGGAGCTGGCCCGCCGGAGAATCTTCCTTGGCGAAGCCCACCAGAAAGATCGCATTTTTTTCGTTCTCAAGGAGGCGGCGGGCCAGGTCGTTGGATATGGTGCGTTCGAACATCATGCCGCTGGCCGCCACATGGATGGCGGGCCCTTGCAACGCCCGGTTGCGCTTCGCCGGTTTGAAGGGCAGGCGCATCTGGTCCACATCGAACACCTTGAATTCTTCGTCGAGGCGAGGCGTGTTGAAGCGCGTGCGGTCGTATATTTCGGCGAACGCCCGCATGGAGCCAGAGGTATAGACCGGAATGTCTGTCGGGATCCGTCCTTGTTGCTTGAATTGGTCGATAAGGGCAAGGACCTCCTGTGCGCGCCCGAAGGCGAACGAAGGAATGAGCACCGTGCCGCCGCGCTCCAGCACCTTCGCCAGGGCCTGGGCGAATTTCGTTTCTTCCGCCTTGCGCGTGGTCAATTCCGCGTCCGCGTCGGCCCCCAGCGTGGATTCGAGCATCAAGATATCTACGGGAGGCTCCGGATAATCCCCTCCCGGGACAATGGATTGCGCGTGTCGATTGGTGTCGCTCGTGTAGAACGCCCGCCGGGTCCGCCCATTGGATTGCCAGGAAAAAAGGACGCCCGCGGCGCCCAGCACATGCCCGGCATGGTAGAACCGCGCCGTGACCGGGCATTGGCCGCGCGGTCCGGTTACGTCGAAATCGGTATTGAGGTTGTGCGGGGCGTACAGGAATTGTTGTTCTTCCAGTTCCTCTTCGCGGAAAAGGGGCGCGTGGCTCGATGTGCCTTCCTGGAGTTTGCGTTGTTGCAGGCGCGCCGACGCGGCGAGCACGAAATCCGTCAGGTCGCGCGTAGCCCGCGTCATATGGACGCGGACATGCGGAAAATGCTGGATCAGCACCGGCAGCGAACCGATGTGGTCGTGGTGCGCATGCGTAACGAGGGCATGGTCCACATGCCAGTCGGGCCGTTTGTGGATCATGTCGAAATCCGGCAACGAGTCCGGCCCGTCCGCCTCGGGGTCGGCTCCCGCATCGATGAGAATGCCCGTATTCCCGATCAGCGCAAGATAACAACTGGCGCCGATGACTTCCGTTTTTCCCAGAGAAACAAACTGCATTCCGTGCCGCCGTTACGGTGTTGCGGAGACGGCTGCTTCGTATTCCCGCCAATCGGCGAGAAACCGCTCCAGCCCGAGGTCTGTGAGCGGGTGGTGAAGCAACTTCTTGATGACGCCCAGCGGCATGGTGGCTACGTCCGCCCCGATGAGCGCCGCTTCGACCACATGCAGCGGGTGCCGGATGGAGGCCGCCAGCACCTCCGTGGCGAAGCCGTATTGCCGGTATATCTGGACGATCTGCTCGATGAGTTCCATGCCGTTCGAGGAAATGTCGTCGAGACGTCCGATGAACGGGCTGATGTAATTGGCCCCTGCCTTGGCGGCGATGAGCGCCTGCGTTGGCGAGAAACAAAGGGTGCAGTTGGTTCGGATGCCTTCTTCCGAACAGGTTTTCAGGGCCTTGATCCCGTCGGGAATGAGCGGCACTTTCACCACGACATGTGGGTGAATGGGCGCCAGCTGCCGCGCTTGCTCCATGATTCCGGCGTAATCGACGGCGGTGACTTCTGCGGATACGTCCCCGTTCACCAGCTCGCAAATGCGGTGGATGTGGTCGTGAAAATCCACGTTGCCCGCCTTGCGCATGAGCGACGGGTTCGTGGTTACGCCGTCCAGTACCCCCAGCGCGGCGGCCTCGCGGATTTCCTCCAGGTCCGCAGTGTCTACGAAAAATTTCATGGCGAAGCGACGATGTATGCCGAAACGATTGCGAAAAACAGGTTCCTTGTAATAATACGCAAGAAGGGATTGGGATTCGAGTCTTTTCGCGTTTCTTGCGGGACCGGCTGGTCCGCGCATGCTTTTGCGGGGGATTATGCGGGCGGTTCCGTCTCGGCGGTTCGCTTGACGACCAGCATAGTGAGGTCGTCGGACAATTCCTCTACATTTCCCGTGAATTTTGCAATGTCCTTCTGCACGATGTCTACAATATCCGCCGCCGATTCCGTATGCGCTCGCTGGAGTACGGCCTCAAGGCGGTCTTCGCTATATTCTTCGCCGGAAGGGCTCATGGCCTCCGTGACGCCGTCCGTGAACAGGATGGCAACATCTCCCGGCTCCAGCCGGACGCTGCCCCGTTCGTACCCTGTCCGATCCAGTACGCCCAGCAGCATTCCCCCGCTGCACAGCAATTCCATAGAACCGTTCCGCCGCACGACGAGGGGAGGATTGTGTCCCGCATTTACGTATTCCATATAGCCGGAATCGAGGTGCAGGATGGCCATAAAAAACGTAATGAACCGGTCCGTGTCGGTGTTCTCGCAGGTGACGCGATTGATATGTCCGACCGCTTGCTCAATGGTCATCTCCATGGGCAGCACGACATGCAGGCTGGCTTGCAAATTCGCCATGAGGAGCGCGGCGGGCATGCCTTTGCCCGTCACGTCGGCGATAGCAAGCAGGAGTCGATCTCCCTTGAGACGCACCACATCGTAGTAGTCGCCCCCTACGACCCGGCTTGGTTTGGCGAGCGCGGCGACTTCGTACGGGTCTGTGCCGGGGGTTTCCCGGGGCAAGAGTCGTTCCTGAATGCGCCGCGCAATGCGCATCTCTTCCTCCATGCGTTTTTTCTCGATCTGTTCTTCGACCAGAAATGAGTTTTGCACCGAAACCAGCGTAAGATGGCCCAGGGCAGACAGAAATTCAATGTCTGCGGGGGTGTACGGTTGCCCGCTTCGCTTGGGGCCGAGGCATAAGGCGCCGCACGGTTGTCCCTGGTTTTTCAGGGGGAGCGCAAGGATCAACCCGAGGTCCCGGAGTCCTTTTCGGGCGCCGTCGGAACGCGTGGCCTCGTCGTCCGGCAGCAGGAGGCGTTCCAGCGTGCAAAGCTGCTGCGCCAGCGCGGGCGGCATCTGGTCCGACAAGCCTCCGGAGGCGGCGACGAACATATTCGCAGGGTCCGGGGCGTCGTTCGTTCGGGTTCGGCGCACCAGAAACATGTGTCGGGACACCAGCATCTGCCCCATCAGGGCGAAGGAGAGCAACTTTACGAGCCGTTCCCGGTCGATGGCGGCGTTGAATTCTTGCGACAGATCGAACAGCGTGTTCAGTTCCTGAATGCGCGCATCAAGGTCGCGGTTCGCCAGCTGCAGTTCTTCCACCATCAGGGAGTTGTGCACCGCCGTGGAGGACATATGCACGAGCGATCGGACGAATTCCAGTTCGAACGGATCGTACGGTTCTCCCGTCGCTTTGCGGCCGGCGGCGAGCAGGCCGATGTCCCGGTTTCCAAACCGGACCGGCGCCGCCAGCTCCAGCCCGTGCGCCCGCAGCGCCTCCGGCGTCTCTGCGCCCGTCCGCACGGCGTCTTCCGGTATGTCCGGGATTTCGAGCACGACGCCTTCCCGGAGCGTCTTGATGTTTCTCGTGGCGGCCACGCGGTACCCGTTTTCGACCGGATCGCGCATGAGCACGGCGGCCCGCGTCGTCAGCAGTTTGCTCATGACCGTCAGGAGCAAACTGTTCAGCACGAACTTCAGGTCCAGCGACGTGCTGAGCAGGCGGCTCGTTTCGTACAGCGCACGCAGGTCGAAGCGTTCGCTTCGCATGAGGGACGTATCCAGATCGGACATGCGCGTCGGGCAGAATATCCTCTGCGAGAGGGGATGAATGTACGTGTCGCCGCCCGTCGTCGCTGGTGCGAACCGTCCGACGGCGAAAGCCTGTTTATGGGTGTGCCGGGTCGTTCCGCGTGTCGTTTCGCGTGTCGTTTCGCGATGCGGGTCGGACCGAAGAAGGCGGCGCGTCGTCGTCCAGGTGTACGACGTCCGCTTTGCGGGCGTTTCCGTCGGCTATTTCCAGCAGCACGCACGTCTTGACCTGGTGCAGCCCTTGCCGGCCCGCCGCGCCGGGGTTAATATGCAGCATGCCCGAAGGATTGCGCACCCGTTCGATGCGCAGGATGTGGCTATGCCCGCAGATGAAGATATCCGGCGGGTCCGCCGCAAGCGCTCCGGCGATGGAGGGGTCCCAGCGGCCTGGCCTGCCCCCGATGTGCGTCATGCAGATGCGCACGCCGCCTATCTCCGTGCGCACCACGCCTGTGGTGCGAAACCGTACGCCGGGTCCGTCCACATTGCCCCAGACCGCCTCGACGGGCGCGATCTCCTCCAGCCGGTCGAGAATGGCCGCATCGCCCACGTCGCCGGCATGGAAAATGCAATCCACCCCGTCGAAATACGTGGCGACCGCCGGGTGCAAATAGCCGTGCGTGTCTGAAATGACGCCAATCTTCACAGGAGTGTCCGGTTATTCTTCGAAATCGGTCGATACGCGCGTTTCATGGTGCACCCGGCAGAGTCGTCATGAATTGTGAATATTTTGTGAATAACGATGCCGTTTTGGCGTTTAGCCGCTTCGGGCCACGCGGTACAGCCACGCAATGAAGCAGCCGAAGGCCACCAGCCCCAGCACATTGGCGAAGGGCGCGAAGCCCTCCGGCGCCAGGGCAAGCACTTGCGTACTTTGCGCCGCCGCGAACGGAATGGCCAACAGGATGCCCACCAGGGCCTCGCCCGTGATAAGCCCGGAAGCGAACAACAGCCCCCGCCGTTTCGCGCGTTGTACGGCCTCTTCGTACGCATCGTCGCCCCCTATCTGGCGCTTGCGCCGTCGCAACGACCGCTGTGCGAGGAAAGCGATCAGCCCGCCGGCGAAAATAGGCACGGTCAATTCCAGCGGCAAATAGATGCCCACGGCGACAGCCAGCACCGGCGCGCGAAATCCGGCTCCGCGGCGCTCCAGATACTTGTCTGCGGCAATGATGGCGGCGGCGATGAGCGCCCCGATCGTAATCATGTTCCACGGCAAATTCTGCCGGAATACGCCGTCGGCCACCGAACTCATGAGGGTGGCTTGCGGAGCCTGAAGCGCCTGCGACGGGTCCATGCCTTCTCTCGGAAATACATCGCCCAGGCCATACGCCTGAAACAGCAGGTCCAGGATGGGCGCCAGCACCAGCGCGGCGGCCACGACGCCCACCACCTGCATGATTTGTTGCTTGAACGGGGTGGCGCCTACGAGGTACCCGGCTTTCAGGTCCTGCATGTTGTCCCCGGCGATGGCGGCTGCGCAGCATACGACCGCCCCGACCAGAATGGCCGTGGCCGCCGCCGTGGTGGCTTGCATGGCGTCCACGGCGAAATTGATTTGCGACCCCAGCGCCCAGAGCAGCAGCAACGATATGCTCAGGATCGTTGCGATGGTGACGCCGGAGATGGGGTTGTTCGACGACCCCACGAGACCGGCCATGTATCCGGCCACGGATGCAAAAAGGAACCCGGCGAGGAGCGCGAATATAAGGCCGCCCGCCAGCGTAGCCCAGTACAGCCCCGCCGTGATGCCCAGCGCGTCCTGATCCACGATGAACAGGAAGCTGATGAAGATCGGGATGGACATGGCGAGCGTTCCCCAAAGGACGATGTGTATGGGGGTGTCCCGTTCGGTCCGGGCTATATCCGCCCGGTTGCCCGATCGGGCTTGCCGGACGGCGTCCAGCGAAGACCGTATGCCGTCCCGGATGGGCTTGACGAGCGAAAGCAGCGCCCAGACGCCGCCGAGGGCCATGGCCCCGACGCCGAGGTACCGAATGCGCCCGCTCCACACCGCCAGCGCCGCGTCGTATCCCGTGGCGCCTCCCGTAATGGCCGCCAGTTCTTCCGGCGAGGCCATCGCCGTATAGATGGGGATGCCGAACAGCCACGAAATCAGGCCGCCCGCAAACACCAGGACGGCGATGTTCAATCCCACGATATACCCTACGCCCAGCAGCGCCACGCCCAGTTCGGTGCCGTATCCGAAAACAGCCCGCCCCGCTTGCACCGCGCTGGCCGCGGAGTCCGCCACGAGTCGGAATCCGGTCTGGAACAGTTTCAGCAAGGCGCCTGCTACGCCCGCCAGCGCGATATACCGGGCGCCTTCCCCGCCTTCCGAACCGGCCTTGAGTACTTCGCCCGTGGCTACGCCTTCCGGAAATTGCAGTTGGGCCTCGATAATGAGCGCCCGGCGCAGGGGAATGGTGAACAATACGCCCAGCACGCCCCCCGTGAGCGCGATGGACATCGTGGCCAGAAAGTCGAATCCCTGCCAGTATTGCAGCATCAGCAAGGCAGGGAGCGTAAAAATGACGCCCGCCGCCAGCGATTCGCCCGCCGAGGCCGCCGTCTGCACGATATTGTTTTCGAGGATATTCGACGTACGGAAAAAGCGCAGGATCGCCATGGACATGACCGCCGCCGGAATGGAGGCGGACACGGTGAGTCCGACTTTGAGTCCAAGGTAGGCGTTGGCTCCGGCCAGCACGGCGGACAGAATAAAGCCGAGAATGATCGCCTTGACCGTAATTTCCGGCAAGGATTGCGACGCTGGTATATACGGCGTAAAGGCGGGGGACTGTTTTCCGGCAGGCATATGTATAGCGTGTGTTCGACAGGAAGGGTCGCGGATGGTGTCCGGACGAAGCGAATACCCGAAAATAGTGCAGGAACAGGCGAAGAATCAAACCCGGCGCATACTTTGAAGGATACGCCGGAAATACGCCGGGTTCAAATAGGCCGGGTTCAAATAGGCCGGGCGCGCTATCTTACAGGAACGCTTTGGCACGACGTACGCACGAACACCCGCAGCACCATGGAAATTGGCATGATTGGGTTGGGGAAGATGGGGGGCAATATGGCGCTCCGGCTTCTGCAGCATGGACACCGCGTCATCGGGTTCGACCTTTCGCCCGAGGTGGTTTCCAAATACGAGCAGTCCGGCGTGATCGCCGCAGATTCGCTGGAATCCGTGATACGTCGGTGCGCCGCGCCCCGGCATATCTGGATGATGGTGCCCGCCGGAGAGCCTGTAGACGCCGCAATGGCTGCGCTTGCGCCGTTGCTCGAGGCAGGCGATGTCCTGATCGACGGGGGCAATTCCGATTATCGCAATACGGTGCGCCGCGCCGCTGCGCTGAAGGAGCAAGGCGTTCATCTGGTCGATGCGGGCGTCAGCGGGGGTATCTGGGGCCTTGCGGAAGGGTATTGCCTGATGGCGGGCGGGGATGCGCAGGCCGTAGAACGGCTTGCGGCGGTGTTCGATGCGCTGGCGTGCGACGGCAGGCAAGGGTGGGGGCATGTCGGGCCTGCCGGCGCGGGCCATTTCGTGAAAATGGTGCACAACGGCATTGAGTACGGCATGATGCAGGCGTATGCGGAGGGGTTTGCGATCATGGCGGGAAGCGACCGTTTTGACCTGGACGCCCGGGCCATCGCGGATATCTGGCGGCACGGGAGCGTGGTTCGGTCCTGGCTGCTGGACCTTACGGCGGATGCGCTGGAGGAAGATGCGGATTTGCACGACATTGCGCCGTTCGTGCCGGATTCCGGCGAGGGCCGCTGGACGGTCCGCGAGGCGATCGACCTGAATATTGCCGCGCCGGTCATTACCGCTTCGCTGCTTCAGCGCATTCAGTCCCGCGACGACCGATCCTTTGCGCACCGCCTGCTTTCGGCCATGCGCAACCGGTTCGGGGGACATTCCATAAAAAAAGAGACGGCCTGAGGTCCGCCGACAGGCCGCTTCGGGGTGCGCTGGAGGGTTCAGCAGGCGTTTTGCAGGGCGTTTTCCAAGAGGGCGATCACGGCGGCCGTAACCTGCTCCAGCGGTTCTCCGGCATGGATCGTGAAGGCGTCTTCCGGCTCTTCCAGCGCCGCGTACTGGCTGTCGAGCAGATTTTCTCCAAAATAATGACCGCGACGGGCGCCTATCCTTTTTGCAACGACGGTTCGTTCTGCCTCCAGGTAGACGAAGAGTACGCCGGGATTGCCGCGTCGGAGCGCGTCCCGGTACGTTTTTTTCAACGCCGAACACGTTACAATGGCCGGGCGCCGCGTGTCCAGGCAGCGCTGAATCCGGGCGTGCAGGCCATGGAGCCAGTCGGCGCGGTCGTGGTCGTTCAGGGCGACGCCTCGACGCATTTTGTCGATATTGGACGCCGAATGAAAATCGTCGCCGTCGAACAGGGGCCACCCGAAATGTTTCGCCGCCGCTTGCCCGACCGTCGTTTTGCCTACGCCGGATACGCCCATAAGCACCGCGACCAGCTTGCGCGGCGGCGGCGCGTCGGCGCCCTGTCGAACCATCATGTTTTCGCAGTATTTTCGGGGGATTTTTCCCGGCTGGCCCGACGACGGGCCCGGGGGCGGAACGTAACGGGCCGTTCCTTCTTTTCATAACGGCCCCTCGGGTTCATCGTCATGCTTCGTTTCATCCTTTATTTCATACCGTTATGCCTGGTTCCATGCGCGTAGGTTTGCTCACCGGCGGGGGCGATTGTCCTGGCCTGAATGCGGTCATTCGGGGCGTCGCCAAATGCCTCATGTTGCAACATCGCGCCGATGTGATTGGCGTCGAGGATGGTTTTCTGGGGTTGATCGAACGCCGGACCCGTCCGCTTGCCTACCGCGACGTCAGCGGCATCCTTACGCTGGGCGGCACGATCCTTGGCACCAGTAACATAGCCAATCCGTTCAGCTACTACAAACAGGACAATGCGGACGTTTCGGAACAGGTCTGCGAGTATTGTCGCCTGATTGGACTGGACGCGCTGGTCGTCATCGGCGGGGACGGCACCATGTCTATTGCGAATGGGCTGGCGAAGATGGGCATGAACATCATCGGCGTGCCCAAAACGATCGACAACGATCTGATGGGCACCGAGCGCACGTTCGGGTTCGACACCGCGGTTTCAATCATTACCGACGTGGTCGATCGCATTCATACGACCGCGCAGAGTCACGACCGGGTGATGATCATCGAGACGATGGGGCGTTATGCGGGATGGATTGCCCTGTACGCCGGGGTGGCGGGCGGCGCCGACGTCATTCTGGTTCCCGAAATCGAGTATACCGTGGAGGACGTGGCCTGGGTTTGCCGGCAACGGGAAGCCCGAGGACAGCACTTTACGATTATCATGATCGCCGAGGGCGCCCGGGCCAAGGGGGGCGATCTGGTCATCAAGCAGGTCGTGGAAAACAGTCCGGATCCCGTGCGCCTGGGCGGGGTGGGCAAAGTGCTGGAACAGGCGCTAAGCACGCAGATCAATAGCGAGGTGCGCACCACGATTCCCGGACACATGCAGCGGGGCGGCGCCCCGACGGCGTACGATCGCGATTTGGCGACCGCCTTCGGCGTGTATGCCGGGGCCCTGGTTTCCGAGGGACGGTTCGGGCACATGGTGGCCTTGCAAAACAATCGGCTCACGAGCGTTCCGTTCGAGGAAGTGGCCAACAAAACCCGCATGATTTCCCTGGATCATCCGATGATCGCCACGGCCCACGCCACCGGGGTATCCTTTGGCGTGCGCGACTTCGAGTGCCGTATTGAAAGCGCGCATATGCAAGATGTCATCACCTGACGCCGGCGGCGAAGGGTTCGCTCGAATCTGTAACCGGCGTGTCCATAATTCGCCTGGGACGCCATGAACGTTTTTCTCACCGGAGGGACGGGTTTTGTGGGGGGCTACCTGCTTCGCGAGTTGCTGCGCGAGGGGCATGCGGTGCGTTGCCTCGTGCGGACCCGGACGCCGTCGCTCGACGCCGTGTCGGCTCGCGTGGAGCAGGCCGTCGGCTCGGTAACGGATCCGGATACGTTGCGCGGATCGATGGACGGTTGCGACGCGGTGGTGCATCTGGTGGGCATTATTCGGGAACATCCCGCACGCGGCGTCACGTTCGACGCGCTGCACTTCGGGGGGGCGAAGGCCGTGGCGGACGAAGCCCGCCGCGCCAGCGTCCCCGGGTTCGTGCACATGAGCGCCAATGGCGCCCGCCCGGACGGCGTATCCGCGTATCAAACCTCGAAATGGCGTGCGGAGGAATATATTCGGCAGGCCGGTTTCGCCCGATGGACGATTTTCCGTCCTTCGCTCATTTTTGGAGATCCCGGTCCGGGCGGGTTCGAATTGGCGTCCGAGCTGGCCCGCACGCTGGTGCGTCCCTGGCCTGTCTTGCCCGTTTTCGGCGATGGGCGCTACGCCATGCAACCGATTTCCGTGGAGGAAGTCGCGGCGGCGTTTGCGCAGGCGCTTACGCTGGACGCGGCGCAGGGCGCCACGTATTGCGCCGGGGGGCAGGAACGCCTGACGTTTTCCGACCTGCTCGACCGCATAACCGATGCGCTCGGACATGCCCGCAAGCCGAAAATCCCGCAGCCGGTCCGGCTTGTCCGCCCGTTGGTGCGTTTTTTCGACGGATCGGGCCTGTTGCCTGTTTCCCTGGACCAGTTCGACATGCTCCTCGAAGGCAATACCTGCGACAACACGACGTTCTATCGCGATTTCAAGCTGGCCTTCAAGCCCTTTTCGCCCGAAAATTTGTCGTATCTGCGCCGCCGCGGCAAGCCGGAGCCGGCATGAACCTTCCCTTTCCCCAGAGTATCCTGCGATGCATCGTACTGGTCGGGTGTGCGCTGTGCCCCGCCGCTGCCGCCCAGGAACCGGATACGACCGCCTTGGCCGCTGCCCCATCGGATTCCCTCGGGCAGGCGCCGCTGCATCTCATGGGATTCGGGGACGCTGCGTCGGCGGATTCCGGGATCGCGTGGGCGCTTTCCGACTCGCTTCCGGCGCTCCGGCCCGATATCCATTTGGCCGAACTGCTTGCCCGTGCGCCCGGCAGTTTTACCTACCTGTTCGATCGGCCCGGCTGGCCCGACGGCTGGAGTCCGTTCGGTTTGTCTCCCAACACCCGTCCGCTTTCGTTGGGCGAGATTCCGTTCACGGATATTTTTACCGGGCGTCCGGTCTGGGACCTGATCCCGCTGCCCCTTGTTGCGCCGCCCCGGTTTGATCCCGTCGGGGCTTCCGTGCGGGCGCATTTGCGGCCGTACGAAGGCGTTCCGCCGCGCACGGAGGCCACCTACTGGCGCGACGGGGAGGGTCTCCAGAGCATAGACGTGGCCCATGTTCAGCAACGCCGCCGGGCGCTCGGGGGGCGTCCCGGAGTGTTCCAGGCGCTTGGGGCGTACGGCGGGCGCGCCACGAGTACTCCGTATCCCGGGAGCAATCTGACCCGGGGCCGCCGCAGTCTTTTGCGCGTTCGGTATGCGCAGCGCGCCTGGTCGGCGGAGGTATTGTATATGAGCCAGCGCCGTCGCGTGGGCGCGCACGGCGGCGTCGTGATTCGCCCGGACGATCCGAACGCGATATACCAAAGCGATATCGCCGAGGTCGTCTTGCCGGAAGCCGAGCGGCGCATTGTGCGCAACGATCTTGCGGGCGTCGCGCGGGCGCGGTGGTTTTCCGCCGGCGTGACGTCCGCTACGCTGTACCATTCCACCGAAATGTTTCGGTACCACGACGCACTGGATACGCTGGGCGTCCGCTCCATACGCACCGGGGCGCATATTCGCCAGCCCTTGCTGCACACGGCTCGGCGCCGTCTTGCCGTGCGCCTGGCGGCGTGGTCGGAGCATGTGGCCCCCCGGGCGTCGTTTCAGGAAACCGCCCAGCGGCGCTTTGCCCTGCGCGTGCATGTGAGCGATTCGCTCCGTTTGGGGCGGGGCGGCGCGGAGGGGGCGGAGCCGCGATGGATTGTGAAGCCGGAGGCGGGCTGGTTTTTTCACCGGAGCGGGGGGGCGACGGGCGCCGTACGGCTCGCGCGGCGCGGAACCCGAACGGCTTTGCGCCTGGGCGTTTCGACCGACAAACCGCGCACGCCCGTGCTGTACCATACCGGATTCGCCAGCCTGCGCGGGCGACGCGACGCGGAACCGGGGCGGACCGTTGCGGTGCATATCGAAGGGTCCGTACAGGCCGATCCCTTTGTTGTAACGGTTGGGGCGTTTGGGCGTCAGGCGCGCCGTCCGGTCGATCTGTTTGTGGAGGGGGATGAGGTCGTTGTGGCGACGGCGCAGTCGTCGCTCCGGCAGGCGGCGGTGTATGCGGACATGGGTTGGCGGCGCACGGCCCGCCGCGGGTTCTACGCCATGGTGCGGCCCACCGTTACGTACCTTGCGGAGCCGGACGATGCGTCGTGGCATGCGCGTCGCGCCGATACGCTGCCCCGGTGGTTCGCCCAGGCGCGTGTGGGCGTGCGGTATATGCTTTTCGCGGGCGACTTGCGGTTCGATCTGTATGCGGAAGGCATGGCGTGGTCCTCCTTTCGCAGCCGATCGCTGCATGCGCCATCCGGGTTGCTTGCTGTGCCAGAAGCGTCTGCGCTGCTGCTCGATGCGTCGAATACGGCGAATATCGTGGCGGAAGTACGCGTGCGCACCGCCCGCCTTTTTTTCGCGTACGATCATCTGCCGGCCGGCGCCTCGCTGGTTCCGGGGACCATGCTGGCGCCCGTGTATCCGCTGCCCGCAGGGCGTTTTCGCTTCGGCGTCCACTGGCCGATTTTCGGATGATACGCGCGAGAATGTGCGGGGCCGCCTGATTTTCGCAACTTTGCCCGCCGATTTCTGTACAGATATTTTTAGCGTATCCTTTACTATCTTGGGGCAACGTTCATGAGTACGCGGCGCGCCCTTTATAGACGTAAGCATTTTTTTCTCGCATGAGCAAAAGACATCCTATTCGCTGTTCGTTCTGCGGGCAATCGGTGGACAGCGCCGATTCCATGGTGCAGGCCCGCGAACCCGGCGTATACATTTGCGACCGGTGCATCGGCGAAGCGGCGACGGTGATCGGGGGCGTTCCCGAACCCCCGTCCCCTTTTCGGGCGGCGCCGGTAAAGCCTCGCCTGCTGGCCCCGCGCGAAATCAAGGCGGCGCTGGACGAATACGTCATTGGGCAGGAGTATGCGAAAAAGGCCCTGGCCGTGGCGGTCTATAACCACTACAAGCGGATAGACACGGATCGGTATGTGCATGAGTACGAGGAGGTGGAACTGGAAAAATCCAATGTGCTGCTCCTCGGCCCTACCGGCGTCGGAAAAACATTGCTGGCCCGCTCCCTGGCGCGCATTCTGGATGTGCCTTTTTCGATTTCGGACGCGACGGCGCTGACGGAAGCCGGTTATGTAGGCGAGGACGTCGAAAGCATCCTGACCCATCTTTTGCATGCGTCCGATTTCAATGTCGAGCGCGCCGAACAGGGCATCATCTATATTGACGAGATCGACAAGATTGCGCGAAAAAGCGACAATGCGTCTATTACGCGCGATGTGTCGGGCGAAGGCGTACAACAGGCCTTGCTTAAGATTCTGGAAGGCACCGTGGCCGGCGTGCCGCCGAAGGGCGGGCGCAAGCACCCGGAACAGAGCCTGATCAATATCGATACCCGGAATATCCTCTTCATTGTGGGGGGCGCTTTCGACGGGTTGCAGGAAATCGTGGCGCACCGGCTGTCCATCAACACGATCGGATTCATGTCGGAGGGCCGCAAAGTGTTCGACCGCAACGACCCTGCGATTCTGCAAAGCGTTGAGCCGGACGACCTCATGAAATTCGGCCTCATTCCCGAACTGGTGGGCCGCGTTCCCGTCATGTCTGCCCTGAAGCCGCTGACAGACGAGGCCATGCGGCAGATTTTGCTCGAACCGAAGAATGCGCTGGTGAAGCAGTACCAGAAATTGTTCGCCATGGATGGCGTGCAACTTGTGTTCGACGACGACGCCCTGGAGATCATTGTGCAGCGGGCGAAAAAACTTGGCACGGGCGCCCGAGGATTGCGTTCCGTCATGGAGCAAATCATGCTCGAAATCATGTATGACCTGCATGCGCGGCCCAATGCGGCCACCTGTCGGGTGACGCGGGATACGGCATTGCACGGCGCCGACCCCGTGTACGAAAAACGCAAGGCGAGCGCATAGCAGATCGCCGTCGCATGATCCCTTGCAACCATGTCTGATGCATCGCCCACGAAGAACGCTTCGGCGCCGCCCGGAATGACCCCGTTCCGGATCGCGGTGCTTGCAGGCGGCGTGCTCCTGTTTCTGGGGATGACCTACCAGATCGGCAGTGATTTTCTGGGGCCGCCGCTGTTCGCGTTCGCCGGGTTAGTGCTCCTGTGGCCGCTGCGAAAATTCCCCTTGGTGCGGACCTTGCTGGTCGCGGGCGCGCTGATGTTGCTCTTGTGGGCGCTCAAGGACCTTGCCGTCATTCTGATTCCTTTTGCGATTGTTTATTTGTTTGCGTATTTGTTCGATCCGCTGGTTACGATACTTCAGAAACGGCTTGGCATTCGTCGGGGAATTTCTTCGTTCGCCATGACGGCGGTGCTGCTTGGCGTTGGGGCCTTGTTTGTGTTTCTGGTCGTTCCCACGCTGCTGACCCAGTTCGAAATTCTGTTCGTGCGCCTGACGGACGCTATGGACGATTTGCGCGCCTGGCTGCAATCCGCTGCGCTGCTGGACAACCTTGAAAGGGTGGGCATGGATCGCGAGCAAATCGTACGGGACCTGACTGCGTTTCTGCAGGAACAGGCCACGAGTCTGGCCACGAGCATTCCGAATATATTGCAGTACGTTATGAATTCGATTGGCACGGTGCTGGGCGCGGTGGCGCTGATTGCCGTGCTGCCGGTCGTCCACTACTACTTACTGAAAGATTTTCCACACATCAAGGAACGCCTCGTCGCACTGTTTCCCACGAGCGGCGGGCGCCGCGACTACCTGTTCAAGATCGGCAGGGTGGTGGGAGACTACCTGCGCGGCCAACTCATCATTTGCGCCATTGCGGGGTTCAACGTCACGGTGGCGCTCATGATTCTGGACGTTCCGTTCGCCCTCGTGATCGGTATTGCGGGCGGTCTCCTGAACCTGATTCCGAACATTGGCATCATCGTTACGAATGTCATCGGGATCGGCATCGGGCTGTTTTTTGGCGACCCCTGGTTCATCGACGTATTCAAGATCGTGGCTGTGCTGATGGGGCAGTCGATCCTCGAAAATTCGGTGCTGTTCCCGAAAATAATGGGTGAGCAGATGGAGCTTCATCCGGTCCTGATCATCCTTTCCCTGTTCATTTTCGCCCATTTCATGGGGTGGATCGGGTTGCTCGTCGCGGTGCCCGTTACGGCGTTGATCATGGCGGCGTACAGGGCCTCTAAGCGGCCCAGCCCGTTTGATTTCAAGGACACGGACGTGGACGTCATGCCCTGATTCGGCTATGAAATTTTCCGTATCCGGCAGGGATTCCCACACGTCGGCGCGGGCCGGACAGATCGAAACCGATCATGGCCCGATCCAGACGCCGGTTTTCATGCCGGTAGGTACGCTTGGCAGCGTCAAGGCCGTCGATTCGCGTACGTTGCTGGAGGAAGCGGGGGCGCAGATTATCCTTGGGAATGCCTATCATTTGTACTTGCGCCCGGGTACGTCGCTGCTTGAAGAAGCGGGCGGCTTGCACCGATTCATGGCGTGGCCCGGCCCCATGCTGACGGATTCCGGGGGCTATCAGGTCTTTTCGCTGGCCAGTCGCCGGACGCTGAGCGAAGAGGGCGTGGCCTTTCGCAGCCACCTCGACGGCTCGTCGCATTGCATTACGCCGGAGTCGGCGGTGGATATTCAGCGCAGCATCGGGGCGGACATTATGATGGCGCTGGACGAATGTCCGGCGGCGGACGTATCCCGGGACTATGCCCGCGCCTCGCACGAAATGACCCTGCGCTGGGCGGCCCGCTGCAAAAAGCGCTTCGAGGAAACAGCGCCGCTGTACGAACACCGGCAGGCGCTTTTTGCCATTGTGCAGGGGGTCGTGTTTCCAGATATTCGTCGGGAGTCCGCCCAGCGGCTGGTAGAGATGGATTTTCCCGGATACGCTATCGGCGGCCTCTCGGTGGGCGAGCCCGACCACGAGATGTACGCCATGGTTGAGGTGGTGAACGAGGTGTTGCCCGCCGACAAGCCGCGCTACCTGATGGGCGTGGGGACACCTGTCAATTTGCTGGAAAACATCGCACGGGGCGTGGATATGTTCGATTGCGTCATGCCCACGCGCAATGGCCGCAACGGCATGTTGTTTACGACGGAGGGGGTGATCAACATTCGGAACCGGAAGTGGCGCGACGATTTTTCGCCGCTTGATCCGGGCCTGGACGCCCATGTTTCCCGGACGTTTTCCAAAGCGTATGTGCGCCATCTTTTTACGGCGAACGAACTTCTTGGCCTGCATATCGCGTCCGTGCAGAACCTGTCCCTGTACGCCTGGCTGATGCGCAACGCCCGCGAAGCGATTCTTGCGGGTTCGTTTTCCGCCTGGAAGGACCGGGTCGCTCCCCTCGTTAGCCGTAGATTGTGACCCGGCGCGGGGCGCTGCGCCGCCGCCGATCGAACTTGCATCGTTTCGGGGCGTTAACAATCAACCTCGTTTGTTGCGTTACGCATTTTTACACCGTCCGCCACCCTTTTTCCACGCTTCGCCGAGCCATGGCCGCACGCAAGTTCAACGTTCCCGGCGTCTACGCGAGCTCCATCGTATCCATTGTAAAATCTGCGCGCGGCAGCGCCGATCCGCGCAAGCGGGACCTTACGCCGTCCATCCTGGACTTCGGTCCGCTCCGCTTCAAGATCGCCCGACATTTCGGGTTTTGTTTCGGGGTTGAACATGCGATCGACATTGCCTGGCGGGCCCTCGAAGAAAATCCCGGCCGCCGCATTTTTCTCCTCTCGGAGATGATTCACAATCCGCGCGTGAACGGCGATTTGCGGGCCGCGGGGGTCCATTTCCTGCGGACGACCACCGGCGAACAATTGATTCCGTTCGAGACGTTGACCCCCGACGACGTGGTGATCATTCCTGCATTCGGCGCGTCGCTTGAAGTCGAGAGCAAGCTGGCCGAATGCGGCGTCGACACCATGACCTACGACACGACGTGTCCGTTCGTCGAAAAAGTATGGAACAAGAGCGAGCGGATCGGACGCGGCGGGTATACCGTGATCATACACGGCAAGCGATACCACGAAGAAATGCGGGCCACCTTTTCCCGCGCCAGCCAGAGCGCCCCCGCTGTCGTGGTGCGCGACCTGCGCGAAGCAGAAGACCTTGCCCGGCTTGTTCGGGGCGAAGTCCCTGCCGATTTTTTCTTTGATCGATTCCGCGACAAATATTCGCCCGGCTTCGATCCGGAGTGCGATCTGCAACGTATTGGTGTGGTCAATCAGACCACCATGCTGGCCACCGAGACGCAAGCCATTGCTCGCTTGTTTCGGCAGGCCATCCTGGACCGATACGGCGAGGCGGAGTTGGCCGATCGTTTTGCGGACACCAGCGATACGCTTTGTTACGCCACGAACGAGAACCAGAACGCCACGGTGCAACTGATCGAATCGGGGGGCGATCTGGGCCTTGTCGTGGGCGGCTACAACTCGTCCAACACCACGAACCTCGTGGAGTTGTGCGCGAAAAAGATGCCTGCGTATTTCGTGTGCGACGCCGGCGAAATCATCTCGCCCGAAACGATCCGGCATTTCAACCCGCAAGCGAAGGAGGTACAGGTTACGAACGGGTGGTTTCCTTCCCGGCGCCCGTTGGATATCGTGCTCACGGCAGGCGCTTCCTGCCCGGACGCGCTCTTGGACGAAGTGATTCGCAAGATGACAGGATGGACGGAGAACGTCCGCTCCATAGAGGACGCGCTGGCACCTTTCGGCTCCGGGAAGGCGGCATAATTCCGGGTGATTCCATGTGGTACGAGGAGTGGTTCGATCATCCTGAATACGAACTCGTGTATCAGGATCGGGACGAGGACGAAGCGAAGCGTATGGTGGACTTGCTGGAGCGCATCGCCCGGCCGGCTCCCGGCGCGTCCATTCTGGATATGGGATGCGGTCGCGGACGGCATGCGCGCGCCCTTGCCCGGCGGGGATACCATGTGACGGGCGTGGATCTGTCCGCCATCGCCATTGAAGAAGCCGCCCGCCGCGCCGCGCAGGAAGCGCTTACGGTGCTTTTTCGCCGCGGCGACATGCGCAACCCGGTGTGCGATTGCTGCTTCGACGGCGTGATCAATGTCTTTACGGCGTTCGGGTATTTCGAGAACGATGCGGATCATGTACGGGCGCTGCGGGCCATGCACCGCTCGCTGTGCCCGGGCGGGTGGTTCGTACAGGATTTTTTCAATGTGCCGTATGTGCTCGAGCACCTCGTTCCGGAAGATCGGTTCGAGCGGGCCGGCTCGGTCATCCGGCAGCAGCGCTGGGTGGAAAACGGGCGCGTCAACAAGCGGATTACGATTCGCACCGGCGCAAACGAACAGTCCTTCGTCGAATCCGTTCGCCTCTATACGCTGGAGGATTTTCGGGCGATGTACGCCTCGGCGGGCCTGCGCCTCCGGCATACGTACGGCGATTACGAAGGACATGCTCATTCGAAGGCCAGCCCCCGGCTCATTTTGTATGCGGAAAAGCCAGAGACGGACACATGTTGATGCGTGCCCGGCCATATTGCCGTGCGCGTTGATCGCGCTGGCGCTTGCGGCGGGGTGCGATTTGTTCGACACGCGTACGCCGGAGCCGCCGGGTACGGAGACCGGGACCTATCTTCAGCCAGATACGCCCGATCAGGTGCTGGAAAATTTGCGTTCCGCCATCTCCGAGTTGAATGCCCCGAATTATCGCCGTTCGTTTGCAAACGAGTTCCGTTTTCAGCCTACGGCGGAGGCCGAGGCCAAAGACCCCGCCATCTGGAACGGATGGGGCGCCCAGGAAGAAGAAAGTTATTTCCGCGCCCTTGTGGAGGCGGCCCGCCTTACCAGCGGCAACGAGTTGCGCTTGACCGACATCGAGCAAACGGCGGGGGCTGAGCGGTATACGGTGGACGCGGCGTATGTGCTGGCGTTCAACCACCGCAGGCCCGAATTGCCGAATGCGCTAAGCGGCCGCGTCGCCTGGTCGATAGAAAAAGGCCCGGACGGTTTGTGGTATATTGCAAGCTGGACCGACCATTCGGTCGGCGATGCGGCTTCCTGGAGCGACCTGAAGGCCGCATTCATCAAATAAGCGACGATCCGATGGGGATACGGTGCCCCGCCCTGCTTGCGATCCTGGCGCCGGTCGCGCTTGTTGCGGCCTGCAATCCGTTTGCTCCTGCGCTTGACGAGGGCGGGGCCTTCGGCGATTTGCTGGGGGATCCCACCACCATAGACGGCTTCTTCGCCAATTTTCAGAATGCCTACGAGCTTCGGGACATGTCTCTGTATGAATCGCTGCTGGATTCTTCGTTTATTTTTATCTACTACGATTTCGACGCCCAGGTCGATCGCGAGTGGGGCTTTGCCCAGGAACTCGAATCCACGCGGCGCCTTTTTGAAAATGCGACGCTGGTGAATCTGCGGTGGAACCAGATTCTTTCGCAAACCCTGTTCGAAGAGGATTTGCGGGCGCGCGTCGTGCGTCCCTTCAACCTGACCATTTCGCTGGAGGGCGGCGATGTGTTTCGGGGGGATGGGAATGTAAACTTTCTTATTATTCGGGAAGATACGTCCGCCGTCTGGAAGCTGCTCCGATGGCGGGACGAAAGCGAATTGTAGCCCCCACCACACCGAATGACGGGGCGCGACCCTGCGTCCGCGTCCGGTTTTTTGCGATTGCGTATGTCTGTTTCCGATGCGCTTGCGTATGCCGCGCAGCACGAAGCCCGGTTCGTCGAGGAACTGAAGCGTCTGTTGCGTATTCCGTCCGTCAGTACGGATCCGGCCTATGCGGGAGAAGTCCGCCGCGCCGCCGTGTGGCTGGCCGACCATTTGCGCGCGCTGGGCCTTGACGAGGTGCAGGTCCACGCCACGGGCGGGCACCCCATTGTGACGGCTGCCCACGGACCTGCCGAGCAACGCCCGACCGTACTCGTGTATGGACATTACGACGTACAGCCGCCGGACCCGCTGGATTTGTGGGAAACGCCTCCCTTCGAACCGGTGGAGCGCGCCGGTCAGCTGTTCGCCCGCGGGGCTTGCGACGACAAGGGACAACTTTTCATGCACGTCAAGGCGGCGGAAGCGTGGTTGCGCACGGCGGGTGCGTTGCCTGTCCGGCTGAAATTTGTGATCGAAGGGGAAGAGGAGTCCGGCTCGACGCACTTGCGGCCTTTCCTTGAGACGCACCGGGACCTGCTGGAAGCCGACGTAGCCTGCATTTCCGACACGGCGCTGTTTGCCGAGGGGCTTCCCACGCTTGCGTATGGTCTGCGCGGCCTGGCGTACGTAGAGGTAACGCTTGAGGGGCCCGACAGGGATTTGCATTCGGGGGTGTACGGCGGCGCGGTCGCAAACCCGATCCATGCGCTGGCGCGCCTCGTCGCCGGGTTGCACGATGAACAGGGCCGGATTACGCTTCCGGGATTTTATGACGCGGTGCGGGACCTTGACGACGAGGAGCGCGAATCCTTTCGGAATCTGCCGTTCGACGAGGCGGCGTGGAAACGGGACATAGGCGTCCGGGCGGCGCGCACCGAAAAGGGATATTCCGTGCTGGAAGCCACGCGCGGACGCCCGGCGCTGGACGTAAACGGCCTCGGCGGCGGATATCAGGGGGAGGGCGCCAAAACGGTGTTGCCGTCGCAGGCGCGCGCCAAAATTTCGGTGCGGCTTGTTCCGGATCAGCGGCCCGGCGACGTGGTCGCCATGCTACGGCATTATTTTGAAACCGAAACGCCGCCCGACATGAAACTGACGTTCCGCGATCTGCACGGTGGCCTGCCGGTGCTTGTGGATCGGTCCTTGCCCGCCATGCAGGCGGCTTTTCGCGCATTGCGCGCCGAGTTCGGGCGTCCGCCGGTTTTCGTGCGGGAAGGAGGGTCTATTCCGGTCGTCGCGGATTTCCAGGAGATCCTCGGACTGGATACCGTGCTTATGGGGTTCGGTCTGGATTCGGACGCCATTCATGCGCCCAACGAACACTTCGGTTTGGACCGCTTTCGTCAGGGCGTCGCCTCGTCCATTCGTTTTCTGGGGGAGTTGGCCGCTATGGGGTAACGCGGATTGCCCTGGATAATCCCGCATCGCCTCAGATTGCCTCGGATCACTTCGAATCGTCCCAAATAATCCCGGATCGCCCCGGCGATTTCGTGTTTTTCCCGGGATGTGCCTTCGTGCGCAACCGGGCGGCCTACCATTCCGCCAGCGAGCCGTCGTCCAGGCGCCATACGGGATTTTTCCAGGGGCTTTGTCCGGCAGCCCGGTCGGCCATCTTGCGCACGACCTTCTCGTCTATGTCCACGCCCAGCCCCGGTTTTTCGGGGAGCGCCATCGCGCCATCGCGTACGGCGAATACGTCTGGATTGGCTACGTAATCCAGCAATTCCACGCCCTGCCCGTCGTGATAATGCATGCCGAGGCTGGTCTCCTGCATGAACGCGTTGGGGGATGCAAAATCCACATGCAGCGAGGCGGCCAGCGCAAGCGGTCCCAGCGGGCAGTGCGGCGCCAGCGCCACGTCGCAGGCTTCGGCCATCGCGGCGATGCGCCGCGTTTCGGAGATGCCTCCGGCATGGCTTACGTCGGGCTGCGCCACGTCGATGTGCGGCAGGACGTTCTTGAAATCCCACCGGGAATAGAGCCGCTCGCCCATCGCCAGCGGGGTGCACAGGCCCGCCGCGAGGCCCGGCAACAGGTCTTCGTGCCCCGGCGCCACCGGTTCTTCCACGAACATGGGTGCATACGGCTCCAGGGCTTCGATGGCGCGCCTCGCCATGCCGCGATGGATGCGCCCATGAAAATCCACGCCGACGCCAACGTCCGGTCCCACCGCTTCGCGCACCGCCCGCATGCGTTCGGCGATCTCTGCGATGCGTTGCGGGGCGTCGATCCACGCCATTCGGCCCGATGCATTCATTTTGACCGCCCGAAACCCTTGCTGTACCCGGCGTTGGGCGGCTTCCGCCACGCCGTCCGGGCTATCGCCCCCGATCCAGCCGTAGACGGCCATGCGGCCCCGCACCGCGCCGCCCAGCAACTCGTATACGGGGACGCCCAGCGCCTTGCCCTTGATGTCCCACAAGGCCTGATCGATGCCCGCAAGGGCGCTCGCCAGCACGGGCCCGCCCCGATAAAACCCGCCCCGGTACAGGACTTGCCAAATATCCTCTATACGGTTTGCGGGCCGTCCGATCACATAATCGCTCAGTTCTTCCACGGCGGCGCGGACGGCGCCCCGGCGGCCTTCAACGACCGGTTCGCCCCACCCGACCAGGCCTCCCCGGGTTGTTATTTTCAGAAAAAGCCAGCGGGGAGGCGCGTCGAACAACTCGAACGATTCGGCGACGAGGTCTTTTTCGAAAGGTCGGAGCGGGGCCGGTTCAGAAGGCATGGAGACGAGGGATCGAAAGAAAATGGCGGGCGGGGCTATGTTACCGGCATAGCGCCCGTGCGTACGTACGTTGCGCACTGCGGCGTTCAACCGCAAGCGGAGGAGCGGGCGCAGCAGGAATGGCGTTGATCGACATTCCTGTAATCAAATCGGCATTCCTGTAATCAACTTGCGGCGTTGCGGATCCCGTGCGCCCGGTCGTCGTAGTACGGATGGGTTGGCGGAGGCGCTCCAGATGACGGCATGAAGCCCGTGCCCGCATGCGCTTCGCACCCATCGCCCTGCCCGGGTGGCGGAATTGGTAGACGCGTCGGACTCAAAATCCGATGGCCTTCGGGTCTTGTGGGTTCGAGTCCCACCCCGGGTACGGAACATTTTTTATCTGACGTCGCCTTTTCATTCATCCGAACCCCCAACGCTGTCTGCGCTATGAAAAATGTACGCCTGAACCCCCTGTTCCTGGTGGCCGGTCTGGTCCTGGCCTGTATAGTCGGCGCCATGTTCGCCGGGCAATTGGTCGAGCCCATTCCGTCCAGCGTGATGTCCGGAAAAGACGCGCTGAAAGAAGACTTCGAATGGGGTACGTTTTATACCTATCATCAGGGAGAGACCTACGGCACGCAAGACGTCCTCACCGGCGCAGCCGTCATCAAACCCGGTTGGGAGATTCATCCGCCCCATACGCATGCCGAAGAAGAGTACCTGATCGTCACCGAGGGGCAGGGCGTTTGGCATCTCAATGGCGAAGAGTTCGAGGCCGCAAAAGGAGACATGCTGTACGCCGCTCCGTGGGATATACACGGGGTCAAGAACACGGGGGACGGTCCGCTGACTTTTTGGGTGTGGAAATGGAACAACCAGGGCATGCCCCTGCCTGAGGCGCCAGACGAGGGGTAGTAAGTACGGCGGACGTTCCCTCGTTTCTATAGCTCCGCCAGGTCCGCTTCGATGGCTTCGAGGAGTTCTTCCGTGAAGGTTTGCGGGGCATAGGGCGCAATCTCCCGGAGCGACATGTGCAATGCTTGTTGCAGTTGCGGGTTCTCCGCCATCCCGGGGACATATTTGTCCAGCACCGCCCGGGCCCCTTCGTGGGCCAGAATATCCCGCATCGGACTCTGCGTACTCAGGCCCGCCGCCGCGTCGTGTTCCGGGGGCTGCTGCGCGCTGTTCTCCGGCGCGTCCGGCATGTTTGTCGCCGGCGCATCTCCGCGTACGAATTCCGCCGTCATAAGCACGAACAGCCCTCCCTGACCGCCATGCTCTTCGTTCCGGAACGTCAGGTACACATCGTGCATCCCGGTTGCGGGTTCGAGGGGGGCCGAGGTTGGCGAGGGTCCGGCGCCTCCCTGCATGATGTCGCTTGGTTCGGGTTCGATAAACCCGGTTTCGCCCACGAGTCGTCCGTCCGGCGCATCCAGTCGGATTTCCACCTTTCCACCCTGCGCCTGGAGTTGGGTTGGCGTAAGGGCCAGGAAGCGCACCTCCGAGATTCCGGTCAGGTCGATCTGCGCCAGCCGGACGTACGAATCCGGCGCGAGTACGACGGTCATCGGGGTCGGGAACTGCGGGGAGGCGAATTTCATGATGCCTTCTCCCAGTTCGCCGTCCGCCACCACCACCGTTGGGGCGCGGAGCACCAGCGTTTCTTCGCTTGAGGCGCCGGGCAACCCGTTGGCGCCCTGATCTGTGTACGCGGCCCGGAGCGTCACAATGCCTTCCACAGGACCGTTTCCTGCGCCGGGCGGCATATAGGTTCCTTCAACGGGCAGGGACGCCGGGGGATCGGCTTCCTCGGCCAGGCTCAGAATGTATTCCACCATCTGCTGCGCCTCGTTTTCGGAGAGTTGGGGATGCGGCGGCATAGCCATTTCGCCCCATACGCCGGAACTCCCCTCCAGGATGTTGATGGTCAGGCGCTCCGTGGCGTCCGCCTCGCCCTCGTAGCGTTCCGCCACGGCCAGGTAGGAAGGCCCGATGGAGGCCCGATCCACCTGATGGCAGGCCAGGCAGGTTTCTCCTTCCACCAGTGTCCGCCCCGCCGCATGCGCCGCCGAAGCGTCCGCCGCGCGATGCCCTTGCGCAATCGCTACGAGGTCGTATCCTTCCCGCAGGTAGTACGCCGAGACCGCCACGTTCTCTGCAGCGATCCCTCCGTCTTGCAAGGAGCCGTCCTCGTGGTCGCGTACGCGGACGGCGTAGCGGATCGGCGTTCCCGGAAAGAAAAACGAGCGGTTGCCTTCCGCCAGGTCGATCTCCACTTCCGGCGGCTCGTTCCCCGCCAGGATGCGCGTTTCGGCGGTCGTGCTTGCGCCCTGCGCATCGGTCACGGTCAGCGAGGCCCCGTACACGCCCGCCTCCTCGAACGTATACGCGGGGTTTGGTTCGTTTAGCGCCTCAAGCACGGTTCCGTCCGGCCCGGTGATCGTCCATGCGTAGCGGAGCGCATCTCCGTCGGCGTCGACGGTGCCTTCCGAGGAAAGCGCAACGCGGAGCGGCGTGGCGCCGGCGGGCCGGTCCGCGGTGACCTGCACGGTGGGAGGCCGGTTGCCCGCGTTGTATTCGATGCGGACCAGCCGGGCGTCGTCGTTGGCCGAGAACCAGGCTGTGCCGTACTCCAGCAGGTATAGATCGCCGCTGGGCGCGAACGCCATGTCCATGGGGTTGCTGAAGCGGTGGCTCGGCATGAAGCGCTCCATCGACAGGAAGTCGCCCGCCTCGCTCATGGTCACAGCCATAATCCAGCCGCGCATCCATTCGTACAGGAAGAGTTTGCCGTCGTACCAGGCGGGGAAAGGCCGTCCGGCGTCCGCGAAATCGTCCCGGTAAAAGACGGGCCCGGCCATCGCCGAGCGCCCGCCGCTCCCAAGCAGCGGAAATTCCGCCGAGGGTCCGGACGGATACCACAGGAACGCAGGCTGGGCCGGGGGCAGTTCGGCGAGACCCGTGTTGTTCGGGGAATCGTTCGTCAGGCGGGCCGGATCGAAAACCGCCCCGGGCGTTTTTGTAACGAAATCATAGTCGTAATACGGTTTGTTGTCGCCCGTGACGTAGGGCCAGCCGTAATTTCCGGCCTGTCGCGCCTGATTGAACTCGTCGTATCCGACGGGGCCGCGGTCCACGGAGTCGCGGCTGGCGTCCGGGCCAATGTCCCCCCAATACAGGAAACCCGTGCGGTGGTCTACTGAAATGCGGAACGGATTCCGGTGGCCCATGGTGTAGATTTCAGGCCGCGTGTCGGGTGCGCCGGGCGGGAAGAGGTTGCCTTCGGGAATGGCGTACGTTCCGTCCGGCTGGATCGCAATGCGGAGAATCTTGCCCCGCAGGTCGTTCGTATTGCCGGAAGATTTCTGGGCGTCCCAGGGGCCTCGTCCGGGCCGCTCGTCGATGGCCGCGTAGCCCGTCGCGTTCGGATTCGTGTTGTCCCCCGTGGAAAGATACAGGTTGCCGTCTGCGTCAAAGTCCATGGAGCCGCCCGTGTGGCAGCACTCGTCTCGCTGTACGGCCACCTCCAGGATCACCTGCTCCGTGTCCAGGTCCAGGTTGTCGCCTGCCATGCGGTAGCGGGCCAGCACATTCTTCGGATCGTCCCCGGCGGGGGAATAGAACAGATAAATCCAGCCGTTTTCCGCAAAGCCGGGATCCGCAGCGACGCCAAGGAGGCCGTCCTCTGCGACATTCCCGTTCAGGTACTGCGTGCTGACCGGGATCGTCGCAATCTGCGTGATTTCTTCCGTGTCGCGGCGGTAGAGATGCACCGCGCCGCCGCGCTCAATGAACAGCACGCGCTCGTCCGGCAGCACCGCCAGTTCCATGGGTTCGGCGAGCTTGTCGGCAAGCACGACCTTGGCGAAGCGGTTCTCCTGCGGGCGGGCGCGGTCGTAGTCCAGCGCTTCGGTGCCCATGGCATACCGGATTCCCCCCAGCAGATGTTGCAGGAACAGCGGTTCTGCATACGTTTCGTCCGTATGCCCCATGGCGGTGTACCATGCCCGCCCGCCGTCGAATGCATGATGCCAGCTCATCGGATGATGCTCGCCGTTCGTCCCGCCTTCGTACGTGGTTTCGTCGATATCTATAAGGACCTCTATGTCCGGGTTGATGGAATGGAAGTTGTAGAACTCGTCCTCGCGTTCCCAGCGGTCCGGCAGCCCCTCCGTCGAGGGATGATCTTTTCGGAGCGTTCGGAAGACGCCCGTGCGCACGTTCGGATTGTTCGGATGGCTCTCGAAGTACGCTCCGGCGAGTTTCCCGTACCAGGGCCAGTCGTACTCCGTATCCGTGGCGGCGTGGACCCCGACGTAGCCGCCGCCTGCCTGGATGAAGCGCTCGAATTCGTCCTGTTGCGCCGGGTCGAGCACATCCCCCGTGGTGTTCAGGAAGATCACGGCGCGGTAGTTTTTCAGGGTGTTTTCCGTGAACATCGCCGCGTCTTCGGTGGCGTCCACGCCAAAGCCGTGCTCGTTGCCCAGCTGGCGGATGGCCTCGATCCCTGTTTCGATGGATGCATGCCGGAACGATTCTGTTTTCGAGAACACCAGCACGCGATCTTCTTTGGGCGTACGCAGGCCTGCGGCGAAGAGGATCGCTGCGCAGCATAGCGCCAGCAAGGCAGGGAGGTTTGAACGGATGTGCACGGTGCTCATGGGGATGTTTTTCTCGTTGCGATGGCGGACGACGCACACAGAAGATAAACACTGGAGCCGTTATGCGTTCTGCGAAAGGTTAAAAGATGTAGCTGCCCAGGATCACGACCTTAATAATTAAACCCCAGTAATAATTAAATCCACGCGTCTTTGCGCGCGTACCCGGCGTCTTGTATTTTGCGACAGGGTCTCGTCCGTTTGTTCAGGGCCTGCTATTCCGCAGGTATTGACGCCGCCTCCATACAGGGCGGAAAGCCTGGCCCGTTTTTGAGAATACGTCGCCTCTTCGCTATCGTGCGTCCCTTGTACAGATATTTCCTGATGCTCGCCGCGCTGTGCGCGCTGGCCGCCGTGGTACTGCTCATACTGGGCGGCGTGGCGGCCACCGGGCCTGCGGCGGTCGGCTTGCTCGCGAGCCTGGCCATTGGCGGGCTTGGCCTGCCCCGGCTTCGCCAACTTGCCTTTACGATCTGGATATTCGCGGCGGTCGCGGCGGCGCTCTATTACCCGCAGTATTTCCTGCGCGCGGGCGATTTCGAATTCACGCGGCTGATTGTTCCCTTGATTCAGGTCATCATGTTCGGCATGGGCACGGCCATGAGCCTGAAGGATTTTGCGGGCGTGATCAAGACCCCGAAGGGCGTGTTCGTCGGGCTGGCCTGCCAGTTTACGATCATGCCGCTGGTGGGGCTGACGCTGGCCCGGCTATTCGATTTTCCCGCCGAAATAGCCGCAGGGATCGTACTTGTCGGTTCTGTGTCCGGCGGGGTGGCCTCGAACGTGATGGCGTACATCGCCCGCGCGAACCTGGCGTTGTCCATCACCATGACGGCTATCGCCACGCTCGCAGCGCCCCTCATGACGCCCTTGCTGATGCGCGTGCTGGCCAACCAGTTCGTGCCCATCGATTTCGTGTCCATGATGGTCAGCGTGGCGAAAATCGTGCTGCTCCCCATTGTGCTGGGGCTGATTTTCAACAAGATCATGCATGGCCGGGCGCAATGGCTGCACCGCGCCATGCCGCTGGTTTCCATGGCGGGCATCGCCGTCGTGCTGACTATTATTGTGGCGTCGGGTCGGGACGCCTTGCTCGACATCGGGCTGTTGCTGTTCCTGGCCGCCATCCTGCACAATGCGATCGGGTACGCGCTGGGCTATTGGGGCTGCCGCCTGATCGGGCTCGACGAACAATCCTGCCGCACCATTTCGCTGGAGGTGGGGATGCAAAACGGCGGCCTGGCGACGGGCCTTGCCGTGGAGATGGGGAAAGTCGCTACGGTCGGCCTGGCTCCGGCCATTTTCGGCCCCTGGATGAACATTTCCGGCTCGGCCCTGGCGAACTGGTGGCGTCGCACGGAGGGTTCGATGGGCGCGTGACCATTTCTATGCAAAAAAGGCATAGGGCCTATCTCGATGTTGTTTTTGTCCATGGAGTGATCCGGGCTGGCTGGATCGGAACAAGGGCGCCATCCTGTACCTTAAAGCCCTAAACGCTGTTCAGGCAACCGGCCCGCCTCTTGCATCCCCGAAAAATCATGAATAAAGATTTGAAGATCAGGAGACTACGCCTGCGTAATTGGAAAAATTTCGTGGATGTGGAGGTCTCCATAGCGGATCGCGTTTTTCTTGTTGGGCCTAATGCATCCGGCAAATCCAATTTTCTCGATGTTTTCCGGTTTTTACGTGATCTTGCCTTGGCGGGCGGGGGGTTTCAGGAGGCAGTACGTCGTCGCGGCGGGGTGAGCGCCATTCGGTGTTTGGCGGCGCGGCGCCATCCCGATGTTGAAGTGCGCATCGAACTGGCGGATGAAAAAGCAGAGGTCGCATGGACGTATGAACTGGTCTTTTATCAGGACAATCAGCGCAGGCCTTTCATTCGCCGGGAGCGTGTACTGCAAAACGGGGACGTGCTGGTTGACCGTCCCAACACAGAGGACGAGGACGATGCTGCCCGCTTGACGCAGACGTATCTTGAGCAAGTGAATGTCAATAAATCCTTTCGGTCTATTGCAGAATTTTTCACGGCTATTCGATATTTGCACATCGTTCCGCAGTTGGTGCGCGATCCTGATCGCTCGGTGGGGCGAATCAACGATCCTTTCGGCGGCGATTTTCTGGAACAGGTGGCCAAGACGCCTGAACGGACCCGCAATGCGCGACTCAGGCGCATACAAAAAGTTCTTCGACTGGCGGTCCCGCAACTTGAGGAAATTGGTCTTCAGCGCGATGCTCGCGGCACGCCGCATCTTCGGGGAAAATATCAGCACTGGCGCGCACAAGGGGCCTGGCAGACGGAAGAACAATTTTCGGACGGGACATTGCGCCTCATGGGGCTTCTCTGGGCTTGCCTGGAAACGGGGGGCGCATTGCTTCTGGAAGAGCCAGAGCTTTCGCTCCATACCGAGGTCGTACGTATGTTGCCTCAAATGCTGGCGAGGGTCCAGCGGAAAAATCACAGGCAGATAATACTGAGTACGCATTCTGCGGAATTATTACGGGATGACGGGATTGGTCTCGACGAAACATTGCTCATTGATGTCCAGGCGGGCGGCGCTACGGTTATTTCAGCCGCCTCGCGTTTCGAGATTTGCCAGTTGATAGAGGCGGGTCTCTCGCTTGCGGATGTGGTTATTCCCCAAACACGCCCAGCCTTGACCAACCAGTTGGCTCTGTTTGGAGATTAGTGAACATGTCCGGGCCCATCTCTATATCCGCTGCGGTCGAAGGCATTGTCGACGAGGTGGTTGTGCGCAAGCTCGTTGCGCATGCCGGCGGAAGCATCAGCGCCGTATACGGCAAGCAGGGCAAGTCTGCTTTGCGGATCAAGATCAATGGTTATAACCGTGCGGCTCGTTATGCAGCATGGGTGGTGCTCGTCGATCTGGATGACGAAGTGGCGTGCGCTCCGCTTATGCGCGATATCTGGGTCCCGAATCCAGCGCCTGATCTTTGCTTTCGAATTGCTGTGCGTGAAGTCGAAGCCTGGCTTATGGCGGATGCGCAAACGCTTGCACGCTACCTGGCTGTTAAGCAGGGAGGGATACCCAAGGATCCCGAGCAATTGCCTCGGCCAAAGGATGCAATGGTTACGCTGGCGCGCACTTCGCGCCGCAAGAACATTTATCGCGATATGGTGCCTGGCGCTCGAAGCGGTCGCCGGGTGGGTCCGGCATACTCATCCAGAATGACAGAGTATGTCGAACGATACTGGAGGCCCGAGGTAGCCGCTGAACGCGCCGGTAGTCTTCGCGGGGCGATGCATTGCATTCGGAGGCTTGTGCAGGCCCATCCGCCCGGTACTTTGCCGCGCTGACCCCCTCACGACGAGGCTGTTTCGGGTTTGCCATGCAGCCTGGCGCCCGCCTGTGACCGAGGAGGCGCTATGCAAAAAATGAATAGAAGTGGTCATTTCTATGCATAAATTGCATAGAGGCATTCCGAATCGCTCGCCAGTGCTCATGGCGATTGTCGTCATTATGCAAAAAATGAATAGAAGTCGCCATTTCTATGCAAAAAATGCATAGGGCCTATTTCCGTGACATAAAACATAGCCCGCATACCCTACAACCATGCACCACATCACTCCAGCCACAGCGTATTCGGTTCGCACGCTTGCCGTCGCCGGGCAAGGGAAACGCTTTGCCGCCGGCTTCTCGGTCTGGCTGCTTTCCGCCCTGACGTTTCTGGCGTTTGCGCCTTTTGCCCAAGCCCAGTCCAGTGAGGTCGCCACGTTCTCCGTCCATGCCGGTAAATATGCGCGGGCGAACGTACCGGTTACAGCCAGTTTGGAAGGTGTTCCGCTCCATGGGCTCGACGGCGCGTTGCAACTCTTCGAGATTACCGGGGGAGCAGACCGGCCTGTCGCGGCGCAGCTGGATCCCGGCGCGCCCAGCCGCATGGCGTGGCTGCTCGACGGCAAAACCCCGCCGGGCGCCGTCCGGAATTTTGCATTGCGAGCGGTCGAAGTGGCCCCTGCGTCTGATGGGGCCGGGCAGATCTCCGTGGACGACGATGGAGACAACCTGCTCGTTCGCATCGGCGACAAACCAGTGCTGTCCTACCGCCATACGATCCAGAGCGTCCCGGAAGGCGTGGACGCACGCTACAAGCGCAGCGGGTTTATCCATCCAGTCTGGTCCCCCGAAGGCCAGATACTCTCCCGCATCCAGCCCCCGGATCACTATCACCACTACGGTATCTGGAATCCCTGGACGCGCACCGAATTCGAGGGGCGCAGCGTCGATTTCTGGAACCTTGGGGATGGGCAAGGCACGGTCCGTGCGAAGCATGTGATGGAACGCACGGCGGGACCGCTGTTCGGCGGCTTCAAGGCGTCGCTGGAACACATCGATTTCACGAGCGGCGAGGAGAAGGCCGCGCTCAACGAACAATGGGAGGTCAAGGTCTGGAATGCCGATCCCGATCGAAAAGTCTGGCTGATCGATTTCGTGTCTACGCTGAATCCGGCTACGGATGCGCCGCTGACCATCAAGGCGTATCGATATCAGGGCTTTAGCCTGCGCGCTACGGAGCGCTGGAACGACGAGACCGCCACGTTGCTTACCTCCGAAGGCTTCGACAAGAGCAACGGCAATGCGACCCGCGCGCGATGGATCGACGTACGCGGCGTTTCGGAGGCGGCGGCCGGCGCTTCGGGCATCTTGTTTATGACCCATCCCGGCAATCATAATTTCCCGGAGCATTTGCGGATATGGCCTGTGGGACAGAACGAGGGCGTCGAAAACGTCTATGTCAATTTCAATCCGGCCCAGCAAACCGACTGGGAACTCAGGCCGGGCAATACGTACGCCTTGCAATACCGGATGCTGGTCTACGATGGAGCCATCGACGCGGCGCAGGCCGAGCGGTACTGGCGGGATTTTGCGAATCCGCCTCGCGTAGAGGTCCATCCGACAGGGGCGCTTGCAGGCGCCCGCGTGCTGGTCTATACGAAAAACGGGGAAGGGTACGTGCACGACAATATCCCCTTTAGCGTCGCGGCTCTCCAGAAGTTGGGCGCCGAATACGGGTTCGACGTGACGGCGTCGCAGGACCCCGCGCAGTTTACGGAGGACAACCTGAAGCAGTACGACGCGCTGGTCTTTTCCAACACGAATAACGAAGCCTTCGAAACCGATGCGCAGCGGCGGGCGCTCCAATCGTATGTCCGCAACGGGGGCGGTTTCGTGGGCATCCACTCGGCCAGCGGCTCGGAACGGGACTGGCCCTGGTTCTCCAGGCTTCTGGGGGGCAATTTCGTACGCCACGCGCCCCTGCAAGACTTTACGGTCGAGGTGGTGGACCGAACCCATCCTTCGACGGCCTTCCTGCCCGACGCCTGGGAGATTGAGGGCGACGAATGCTATTATCTGAACGAGATCAACCCCCGCATCCGGGTGCTGCTGGCGGCCGATCTGACGACGGTCTCGGACGAGGAAAAAGAATCGTTTCCGGGCGCGCTGTTCGGCGACCGATTTCCGCTGGCCTGGCGTCAGGAATTCGGCGGAGGCCGTCAGTGGTACACCGCCCTGGGCCACAGGCCGGAGCATTACGAGGACCCCCTGTTTATGCGGCACATCCTGGGCGGGATCGAGTGGGTTGTCGGCGGAATTGCCCCGTAAACCTGCCTGTGCATCCTATAATAGATACGGCGTATAGAAGACCTTTCTATGCAAATAGTGCACAGGCCATGTTCCGGGCCGTTTTTCATGTCCCTTTTCATTTCCAGATTCCAAACACAGATTCCAAACACAATGGCCCACGACAGACGCTACGATACAGGCCGGGGAATTTCCCGGCGGGAGTACCTGAAACGATCCGTGCTGGGCGCGGCAGGACTGGTTGCGGCGCCCGTAAGCGCTCCCGTGTTCGGGTACGTGCGCGGAGGCGGACGCAGATCGCCGAACGACGTCATCCATATTGCCCAGATTGGATGCGGGCGGATCGCCCGGGGCCACGACCTGCCGGAAGTGCTCAAGCACGACGACGTACGCATCGTGGCGGTGTGCGACCTCGATAGGAAACGCATGGAGGAGGGCAAGCAGTACGTCGAGCAGTGGTACGCCATGCATCGGGGCGGCCTGTCGTACCCGGATGTGCGGATGTATCAGGATTACCGCGAATTGCTCGCCGACCCGGCTATCGACGCTGTGGTGATCAGCACGCCGGACCACCAGCATTTCCTGCCCACGCTTGAAGCCGCTATAGCCGGCAAGGACGTCTATTTGCAAAAACCGTTTGCCTTGACCATTGAAGAAGGCAAAATCCTGCGCGACAACCTGAAGCGGCTCGACACGGTGTTCCAGGTGGGCAGTCAGCAGCGCTCGCTAAACCCCTGGCCCCATTTCCGGTGGGCGTGCGAATTGGTGCGCAATGGCCGGATCGGAGCGCTGCATACCGTCCGCGTAGGGCTTCCCGGCGACCCTCCGGGAGGCGATCCTGCGCCCATGCCGGTTCCCGACTTTTTCGATTACGACAAGTGGCTGGGTACGACGCCGGAGGTCCCTTATACGCTGGACCGCGTGCATCCGCTGGAAAGAATTCCTGACGCCGGGTACGTGTTGCCCGAAGGCTATTCCCGCCCGGGTTGGTTGCGGTGCGAGCAGTTCTCTGCCGGAATGATTACCGGCTGGGGCGCCCATCACGTCGATACGGCCCATTGGGGGATGGATACTGAACGGACCGGGCCGATAGAGGTGCGGGCGCAGGCCGAGTTTGCGACCGGAGGGCTATGGAATGTGCACGGCGATTTCAACGTGGAAGCCAGATACGCCAACGGCGTCACGATGTTGATTTCCGGGGAATTTCCCAACGGCGTCCGTTTCGAGGGGGACGAAGGCTGGATTTTCGTGACGCGGAGCGGGTCGGTAACCAGCAGCGATCCGGTTTCGGGAGGCTGGCTGCCTCCACTCATGGCCAGCGATCCGGCGATTCTGAATTCCCGAACGGGTCCCGACGAAGTGCATCTGTACGCCAGCGAGGAGCAACACACAAACTGGATACGGTGCATCCGAAGCAGGGAGGTCACGGCGGCGCCGGTGGACGTAGCGCACCGGTCCACCAGCGCCTGCCTGATCGCCCACATCGCCATGAAACTTCCCCGGACCCTCTACTGGGACCCGGAAAACGAACGCTTCAAGGACGACGACGAGGCCAACGCGCTGCTGTCCAGGCCCCGGCGGCGGCCCTATACGCTGGAGGCGGTTAAAGGCTTGCCGGCGAAGGAATGAAGGATGCACTTGATCGAAGTGGATTTAATCAGAGCATCCTGAAGCCCGCCCGCTTGCCGTCGCCGGGAAGGGGAATCGCGCGTTCGCCCGCTCCCCATTGCCTCCGATACTGTCTCCGAAAAATTTTCCGAAAACAATTTGTTGCGAATATTTTTTGGATTTCATGTGTGTTTGCCGTAATGTACACTTTCGCCGGGATGTGTATTGGCGTTTCCGGTTCGTGCACGTGTCTCTTCTAAAGAAGGCCTTTCGTTCAGGAAGGTTACGCCTATGACCCCTTTCCCTCCCGCCTCGGCTACGACCATCGCCCTTGTTTTTGCGTTTTGCATCCTGCCGGACCGCGCCCTTGCGCAAGATCCGAATCCGCCGCTTGGGGGAGACGGCTACATTTTCTTTGTGGATGGGGTGAACGCTACCGTGGATGCTTTCGGCGGGAGCCTGACGAACGACCCGATGGACGCCGGCAACAAGGTGATGCAGTACAATCCGGCAAACTGGTCGTACCAGGCCTTTCGCTTTGCCTCTCCCCAGCGCGATCTGACGGCCAACCGCGACGCCGGCCATGTTCTCCATTTCCGCATCCTCGTGGATCCGGCGAACGCGGCGCACATGCCGGACAATGAGTTCACGATCATGCTCGAAGACCATTGGGACGGCAGCCAGGCGGACGACGGCTCGGCGAACCTGCCCTTCCGGCTGCACTGGGTGATTCCGAACGATATGCGCGACGGCGCGTGGCACGAGGTATCGGTCCCCTTGCCGCCGCCGACCTGGCAGGCGCTCGAAGAGGGCAAGACGGACGGCTCCATTTCGGGCCTGGAAGCCCAGTGGGTATACGGCGGAGCATGGACCGACGGCACCCAGGGCGTGGCGCTTGACCTCCTGGGTCCGAACACGGGAACCCGTCCCGATTTGTGGGCCGAGTTCGAATGGGACAACGTCCACGCCATCGGGCCTTTCTGGAATTGGGAAGTCAGCGCTATCGGCGAAGCCGGTCCCGTTTATCTGGACGATCTGTTCATCGGGCCCGCCGATCTCGACCTTTCGATCGCCTCGGACCCGCCCCCCGCCATGTCTGGCGTGGCCTTTTCTCACATGAATGGTCCCGCCAACATCATTAACTGGACGCATACGGATAGGTCGTCGATCGGAAGCTACAATGTGTATTTCAGCGACGACGCCATCACGGATATATCTGTCCAGGGGGTATCTCTTCTGGAAAACGTTATTGGGGACCCGGAAGCCCCGTACCCTTCTGTACGTCATGTCGTCGAGTTGCCTCATCTGTCCATCGGTACGGAACTGCATTACGCCGTAACGACCGTGAGCGTGTTTGGCGTGGAGAATCCGGACGTTTCGAAGAGCTCCGGCTCCATCGACAACCCGAATATCGCGGTATCGCCGGCGGCTATCGTGCACCTGACGGAAGTCGAAGCCAACCAGCTCTTCGACGATCTTGAAGCAGGCAACCCTTCGGGAGCAGGATTTCCTGACGCTGCAAGTCCATTCGTGGTGAACGCTGCGCATTCGCAACTTTCCGAATTGCTTACGCTGCCCGACAACGACGAAGACCTTTCGGCCAAGGCATGGCTGGGATACACGGACCAGAACGAATTGTGGATCTATGCGGAAGTCACCGACGATATCCTCGAATTCCAGCCCGAAGGGGCCGTGCTCAGCAATGCCTGGGGCTACGATTCCTTCGAATTGGGGTGGGGAAACTACGACGTACGCGAACTGGGCGTCTCGCCGCTGGGCAGGTCGCCTCATAGCGACATGATGCGCGGGGAGTACGCCGATTACCAGTTTCGCATTTGGGCGCAAGCGGACAACAACGGCAATATGACCATGAACCATACGTTCGCGGGCTGGAGCATCGACGCGGCGCCGCAAGGGAGCGGGGCTGCGCACGGCGTGCTTACGGACGACGGCGGCCAGGAGATCGGTTACAAGCTGCTTGCGGTCATTCCGCTGAACGCGATCCAGAATACCGAGATGGCGGACGCCGTGCTGGACCCGCCCCTTGCCAATGAGATTCGTTTCATCCCGTTCACCATTTCGCTGAACGACGCGGACGGGGCGGGTTGCTCTGGCGACGCCCCGAATATCAATTGCCGCTCGCACCAGATTACCTGGAGCCTGAACCCCACGGTGGACAACCAGTGGTGGAATACGCCGAGCCAGTGGCAAATCGTGGCCATGGTGGGACGAGACGTGACCGTCTCCAGCGAAGATGAACCGACGCTCCCGGATGCGTACGCCCTGACGCAGAATTATCCGAACCCGTTCAATCCGGTTACCACCATCCGATTCCGCCTTGCGAACGCGGAGGCCGTAACGCTGCGCGTGTTCGACGCGCTGGGCCGCGAGGTGGCTACGTTGCTGGACGGTCGGCCCCTGTCCGCGGGCGTACACGACATTCGTTTCGACGCCGACGGGCTGCCGTCGGGGGTGTATTTGTATCGTCTGGAGGCGGGCAATGCCTTCGCCCGGGCGAAACGTATGGTCTTGCTCAAATGAGTTTCACTATCGCCTGTCCGCTTCGGTAGCCATATCCCCTGTCGCCATGATCCCTTGCGCACGATTCGTATATGATCGCCTGTGCGTGACCGTCCCGCTGCTGCTTGTCTGCGCGATGCTGTCGCCGTCCGCGACGGCGTTCGGGCGCGCTGGATTCGCCGGACTCGCCGGACCCACTGGGAAAATATCGGGCCGCGTCACCGAGGCCGACACGGGGGATCCGCTGCCCGGGGTCAATGTGGTGCTCGCCGGAACCGTGCAAGGGGGGACTACGGATGCGGAAGGGTATTACTTTATCCTGAACGTGCCGCCCGGCACGTACGCCGTGCAGGCCTCGTTCATCGGTTTTGCGACGACGACCGTGGAAAACGTCAAGGTCGTGCAGGACAATACGGCCACCGTGGACTTTGCGTTGCGCGAGGAAATTATCGAGGGCGAAGAGGTGGTTGTGGTGGCGGAGCGTCCCATCGTGGAGATGGACCGCACGACCACCACGGCGGTGGTCGATAGCGAGCAGCTGGAAGCGTTGCCCATTACGAATATCGGGGACGTCATCAACCTGCAAGCCGGGGTTGTGGACGGCCATTTCCGGGGCGGACGCATCGGCGAGGTGGCCTATCTTGTGAACGGGGTTCCCATCAACAACGCATTCAGCCAGACGGCCTCGTTCGACGTGGAGCAAAACATGGTGTCGAGCCTCGAAGTCATCAGCGGCGTGTTCAATGCGGAGTACGGGCAGGCGCTGTCGGGGGTGGTGAACATCGTGACAAAAGACCTGCCCGACCGCTGGTCCGGTTCCTTGCTGAGTTATACGGGGGCCATCGTGAGCAACCGCGAGCTCGAGTTTCTGGAACGCACCGTCGAGCCGGGCGCGTTTCTTGCGCCGTCCGATTTCGTGCCCGCGCGCTATAGCTACACCGAGGCGGCCTCGTTCCCGAACGTTATAGATGCGCAGGCGTCGCTGGGCGGACCGCTGCTCCGGGACCGGCTCGGGCTGCAAACTTCCGTGCGGTACCTGCGGGACCATTCCCATTTCATCGGGCGCGACCTTTTTTCGCCCTCCGACTCGTCGGCCAACCTGAACACGGGGCTACCGCCCGAAGCATGGCTTGTGGAATCGACGGGCGACGGCGATTTCACCCCGCGCAACCGCACGGAACGGCTGTCGGTCAACGGCACGGTCGGGTTTCGGATCACCCCGAAATTCAAGGTCGATTACAACTTCTTTTTCCAGGGCGGCACGTTCGATCCGTTCAGCCATTTCCGCAAGTACGTTCCAGACGGCATCAACCGGGTCGAGTTTCTGAACCAGACGCATATCGCCGGGCTGCGCTGGACCGTCGACAACCGGTCGTTCGCCAACCTGTCCTGGAGCTACCTGCACGACAAAACCGACGTGCGCCTGTACGAAGATCCTACCGACACGCGCTACCAGTCAAGCCAACTGAGTTCCTTGCAGGGCCAGTTCGCCTTTGCGGTGGGCGGCAACGACTTGGGCACCAGCAACCAGCTTACCGCCACGCACAGCATCGTGGGCGACTACACCCGGCAGGCGAACCGGGTGCACCTGGTGAAAACAGGTTTTCTGCTTCGGCTGCACCGCCTCGACAATCGGGATTTCGGCATTGAAAAGTCCTTCCGGACCGGAAATCTGCCCCAGCCGTCGCCGGACATGTGGAGCGACAACAGCCTCCAGACCTCCCCGAAGGAATTCTCGGCCTATATCCAGGACAAAATGGAATTCACGGGCCTGATTGCGAATGTGGGCCTCCGCTTCGATTATTTCGACCCGGATTACCTGATTCCCGTGGATTGGCAGCAGGCGAACCTGGCGGAAATTCCGGATCCCGACAATCCCTCCGCGACGACTTCGAACCGGGAAGAAACGCCTACGCAATACCAGTTCAGTCCGCGCGTCGGGATCGCCTTTCCCATTTCGGCGACGGGCGTGATGCGGTTCTCGGCGGGCCTGTTCTTTCAGGTGCCGGCGTTCAGCATTCTGTATTCGAACCCCGAGTACGAAATCAACCCGACCTCGAGCTCGAACAGTTTCGGCAATCCGGACCTCAAGCCCGAACGCACCTTGTCGTTCGAAGTGGGGCTTCAGCAGGGGTTGACAGACGACATCGGCCTGGAATTGACCATCTTCTCGAAAGACGTGCGCAACCTGACCGGACAGGAGATCCTGCGCAACCCCAACGGCGACTTCGCTATTCGCTGGATCAACCGGGATTTCGGCACCATTCGGGGCATGACCTTCTCGCTGTTCCAGCGTCCCGGCGGGCGGCTGAGCTGGACGCTGGACTATACGTTGCAATTCGCCGAGGGCACGTCGTCGAGTCCCGGCGAGGCGTTTGGGCGGCAGCAATCGGGCCTGGAATCCATTCTTTCGCTGGTTCGGCTCGACTGGGATCGCCGCCATGTGCTCAACAATACGGTCACGATCAATCCGGTCGAAGGGCTGAACCTGACGCTCATCAACCGCCTGCAAAGCGGCACCCCGTATACGACGATCCGCGACCAGATTGTCTCGACGCTGAAAAACAACGCGGCTCGGCCCGTTACGTACGGCACGGATGTCCGGGCGTACTACAAGCCGCCGTTCCTCGGGCCGAACGTGCAACTCTTCCTGCAAGTCCAGAACCTGTTTGACGTGGAGCAGGAAGTCAATGTGTATTCCGATACGGGCCGCGCCGACGAGTCCGTGGAACTGGAGCGGCTTCGCCGTACGGGCGGCGAAGTGGGCGGCCTGAACACCATTGACGAGTGGTTCTACCGGCAGGAATTTTTCGGCGCTCCGCGACGGATCAGCCTGGGACTCAATTACCGATTCTAACGACGTTTGCCACGCTCACTGGAGCCCTGCGCCATCATGTACGCCTTTCGCTTCCTGTTTTCGATGCGCTTTGCGCGGCTACTCGCCGCGGCCGCTATGGCGTTCGCCATGGCCGGGCTTGCGGGCGCAGGGGCGGCGCGGGCGCAGAACGCCGAGGCCATCCCCGACGCTTTGCGCGGCAGCGAGACCCACATTGCCCGCGGCATCCTGGATGGAAACCTGATCGAAACCAACTTCCGCAACCACGGCGAGCTTTCCCGGTGGAACGACCTGCCGTGGGGCGTCTGGCCGAGGGGCATCGGCGGGCGGCACATCGACGGCATCGGCACCATCGTGGCCGGACAGGTGCCCGGCGAACGACTCAAGTGGCGCCCCCGCGGCTTTTATGCGGATGCGGCGGCCGACACGACGCTGAATCCGTTCATTCTGACGTATCGGGACTTCGGCAAGCGGACCGGGCCTTCCGGCGAACTCTGGGGCTGGCTTCCGCTGGAGGGATTCAACAATCCCAACCGCCTGGACCCCATTACGATGAACCGGACCCCGACGCCGGCCGTCAGCTCCGATCCCGCGTCGTGGCCGGTGTTCTGGCCGGACCGCTTGGACAGCCCCGACGATCCGGGCTGGCGCAACGACGAGATCGACGAGGACCCCTCCGTGGCGGCGTGGAACGGCTTTTTCGGCAAGGGCGTGTTTAACGCCGACCTGGAAAGTTACTACGTGATGGACGATCACTCTGACATGGAGTACGCCATCGATCCCGTCACGAATAACCCGAACAGCGAGTTCGGGGTGTATTACCCCAGTCCGTCCGACTCTACGATGGGCGGGCTCGGCATGCTCAATCAGGTGCGCATTTTCCAGTGGGCGAACATTCTGGCGGAAGACATCATGTTCATTCTGTACCGGTTCTTCAACCGGGGAGAGACGGAACACGACCGCCTGTATTTCGCGCAAATCATGGACTTTGGCCTCGGCAACGAGGAAGGGGACGAAGTGGGCGCCTACGATCCGGTGCAGGACGTGGCGTACGGTTGGGATCAGGACGGCATCGGGACGCGGTCGTCGGGGGGAACGTACGACCTTGGCTATACGGGATTCGCCTTCCTCGAAAGCCCGTCTCGCGCCTTCGACGGCATGGACAACGACGAAGACGGCATGACCGACGAGTCGCGTTTCGGCGGTCCCGGCATGCTCATCGAAGGGCCGGACGAAATTCTGGGCGCAGCCATGGCGGCGCTGGACGTGACCAATTTCGTGCGGACCAACGGTCCCATCGAACGGCGTCCGGCGTACCTTGCGGGCCGCTGGTGGACGGGCGACGAGAATATGGACTGGGTGGGCTATGAGGATACGAACGACAACGGGCAGTGGGACGACGGCGAGCGCCTCAACAACGACATAGGGCGCGACGGGCTCGGACCGTTCGACCTCGGATACCCCGGCCCCGACGACGGCGAAGCGGATGGCGTCCCGACCCTCGGCGAGCCGAATTTCGACGAACTGGATGTGGACGAATCCGACCAGGTGGGGTTGACCGGCTTCGATTTGCAGACGCGCCCCTTCTACGAATCCGGCGACAACCTGCGGGACGACACATGGATGTGGGACCGGCTCTTCAACGAGGCGCAGTTCCCCCTCGGAACCACGCCGGAAGCGCTTGAGGCGGATATCGAGCCGTTTCTGTTGTTTTCCTCCGGTCCGGTCAACCTGCCTCCGAACCGCACCGACTTTTTCTCGACCGCATGGATCTTCGGCTCCGACGAGCGCGATTTCTTCAAGAACCGCCGCACGGTGCAGAGCATTTTCAACGCCGACTACACGTTTGCGCAGCCGCCGTTTACCCCGACCCTCACGGCGATTCCGGGCGACGGCCGCGTGACGCTCAGCTGGGACACGCTCGCGGTCGCCAGTTTCGACCGGTTTTCCCAGGAATTCGACTTTGAGGGGTTCAAGCTGTATCGGGGCACGGACATTCTGCTGAGCGACTCCCGGAACATCACCGACGTCACAGGCGAGGGCACCTTCTTCGAAGCCATCGCCCAGTTCGACCTGAAGAACGGCATTTTCGGGCCCACCACCGTGCTGGAAGGCACCGCGGTGTACTACATGGGCGACGACACCGGCCTGCAATTCTTCTATGAGGACGAAGACGTCACGAACGGGCTTACCTATTATTATGCGCTGGTGGCCTACGACCGGGGGGTGGGCAGTATCGATCCGCAGGAAAACACGTTCCGGATCAGCGCTACCCAGGCCGGAAACATCACCGGCGTTACGAAGAACGCCGCCGTGGTGACGCCGCGCAGCCTGCCGGCGGGATACGTCGGCGGCGGATCGAACGAACGGCTGGAACAAGTGGACGGCGGGATTGGCACCGGCTCCATTTCGGTAAGCCTTTTCCAGGAGGAAGTGGTCGATTTCGATACGTTCTACCGCCTCGAATTTTTCCACCTTCCTGATTCGCTGAACCCGGACTTGTATACGACGAACCGATACCAGGTTACGCGCCTTTCGGACGGGCAGGTCGTTTTCGGGCCCGCCCGGTTTACGGACGTAACGCCTCCCATCGAAGGGTTCACGGTGTCCTTCGACAACGATACGCTTGTGGTGCTGGACGAAGAGCGTACGGGCTACGTATCGAATGCCGGCACGCCGAACGAGCTGCTCAGCCCGGACCCCACTACGCTGGACGGTTTTTCGACGGACTGGGTGGCGGACATTCGGGAAGACTCGACGGCAGCGTTCGTGCCCTCGGCATGGACCTACGAGCTGCGCTGGGTAGACCCGGCGGATTCGCTGTACCGTCCCCAGCGGGTTTTCGGCTTCATCCGCGATCCGATTCCGATCTTCGCCGTCAATGCGACCAAAAAGACGCCGGCCCATTTGCTGGTCGAGGACCGGAACGGAAACAGGACGTTCGACCCTGGGGACGATCTCATCATTTTTGAACGGGATACCTTCCAGAGCCCGCGGCTTTATCGCTACCGGATCACCTTTTCCGCGGGGGCCAATTCCACGCCGCCCGGCCCCGGCGATGTGTTGCGCATCTCCGTCACCCGGCCGTTCGCCACCGGCGACTTTTTCCAGTTTTCGCTCAAGCCGTCCGTCATTGACACGGAAGCGGCCCGGAACGAGTTGGAGGATATCGCCGTGGTGCCGAATCCGTACGTGGGCGCTTCGGCCTACGAGCCGCGCTCGCAGATCGAAGGCCGCGGCGAACGTCGGGTGCAATTCATCAATTTGCCCCGGCAATGCACGATCAGGATATTCAACATTCGGGGCGAACTCATAAAAACCCTGACGCACGACGGATTCCTGTCCAACGGGGCCATATTCTGGGACCTTCGCACGGAAGATCAGCAGGACGTAGCCTATGGCGTCTACGTATTTCATGTGGAGGCGCCCGATATAGGGGAGCATGTCGGCAAGTTTGCGCTCATCAAATAGGGGACATAGCGCCCCACCCATGCTTATGCGACGAATCTTGCCTTTATTTCTGGCGCTGTGCCTGATTGCGCCGAGCGTTTTTGCGCAAAGCCGGTCCGGGACCACGGCGGCGCCCTTTCTGACGCTGGGCGCGGGCGCCCGCGGACAGGCCCTGGGCCACGCCTACACCACGATGGCCACGGGCGGGGACGCCTTGTTCTGGAATCCGGCTGGCGCGGCGCGTCCGTACGCAGGCAGGCACCGGGGGAATGTGTTCCTGACGCACTACGAATGGTTCGCCGACATCCGGTACAACGCGGCGGGCGTCGTCGTCCCGGTGCTGGGGACTGGCGCCATCGGGCTGGGCATGGCGATGGTCAACTATGGGGATATGGAGGTGCGGACCGTGGCCTTTCCAGAGGGCACCGGAGAAACATTTTCGTCGAACGACATGAGCCTGGGCCTGACGTATGCGCAGCCGCTTACGCAGGCGTTCTATTTCGGGGGGACGGTGAAGTACGTCCGGCAGCAGATCCGCGACATGGATGCTACGGCCGTGGCGTTCGATTTCGGGTTCATTCTCGAAACGCGCTACCTGAACGGTATGAACATCGCTGCGTCGATCCGTAATTTCGGCGGCAAGATGCAGATGAAGGGGATCAACGGACAGGTGTTCGTGGATATCGATCGGACCACGGCGGGCAACAATCCCGATATTCCGGCGCGCATCGACATGGACCGGTGGGACTTGCCGCTGGCGTTCAAGTTTGGCGTCATGGTGCCCATTCCCCTGGCGTTCAATACGGAACTGCAGCTCCTCGCCGACGCCAATCAGGGCAACGACAACAGCCTGAACGGCGACCTGGGCGCACAGCTCCACTACGGTTCGAACACGTTCAATTTCGATCTGCGCGCGGGGTACAAGGACGCCTTCATCGACAATGTGGACAGCCACCTGACCTTTGGCGTGGGGCTGGACGTGCGCGTGAGCGCGGTGCGCCTTGGCTTCGATTTCGCTTATATTCCGTTCGATATGCTTGGCGACACGCAGATGGTAGACCTGCGGATCTATTATTAAGCATGCTCTGATTACGTCCGCAAATTATGTTCGCAACGATCAGAGGCCGCGAGACGCGCGCTGGCAAGGCATGACGAAGCAAGACGAAGTACTACGAAGCACGTAGCGTGGCGGCCCCGCATCATGAGGAATGACACAGCCCGCGCGCTCCTCGATGCCTCCCGAAGGACGTTTCACGACCCCGACGACGCAAAGCGCCCTGTTTTCCGATGATTTTAACGAGGAAATCAGCGGGAAACACGTCGGATTCGCGGCGGCGCGGGCGTTTGTGGGGACGGGGCCTCTTGCTGGCGTTTCTGGCGTGGCGCCTGGTGGCCTGTGCGGGCGATGCGCCGCCGGACGAACGCGACCGCGTGGTGACGAGCGTGGACGGGACGCCGATCACCGTAGAGGATTTCGAGACCTCCTATGTGGCCTTTCTCATGGCCACGGGGCAAAACGATACCCCTGCGAACCGCCACCTGCACCTTGCCCGGCTTGTGGACGCCTCGCTGCTGGCGGACGAGGCGGCCCGGCGCGGCTACGGAGCCGACAGCGCATTTCAGTCGATCGTCGAGCGCGCCCGGCGGCAGGCGATCGGCGGGCGTTTCTTCGAAACGGCGTTTCTCGAAACGTTGCCCCCCATTGAGGACGCCGATGTGCGGCGGGCGTTCGTCCTGTCGAAGCAGCAGGTGGTGGCGCGGCATCTTTTTTACCGGGATCGGGCCGAGGCGGAAGCGGCCCATGCGCGTTTGCTGGCCGGGAGCGATTTTCTGGAGGAAGCCGTCCTGTGCTACGACCTGCCTGCTGTCGATTCGGCGGCGGGCATGCTGGGGCCTGTCCGGTATTTCCAGGTGGACGACGCCTTCGCCGAGGCTACGTTCGCGCTGGACGTCGGGGAAATATCGGCGCCGGTGCGGTCGCGCTTCGGGTACCATATCGTCCGGGCGGAAGAAAAGACCGGCACGCCCATCGTTACGGAATCCGAATATCAGTACCGCAAGGAAGGCCTGACGACGCAGGTGGCGCTGCGGACGCGGCGGCTCGAAGGGGATCGCTTCGTCCAGGAGTTCATGGAGGGCCTCAACGTGCAGGTGGATGCGCCGGCGGTCCGCAGCCTTGCGCAGGCGATAGGGCGCCTCGAAAACCGCGTCGCCGAGGCCCCCGTGGAACTGGGTATGGACCCGGAAACGGCACGGCCCGATCTGCGGGCGCTGCGCGGGGAACTCACGCCGGACACGCCGCTGGCGACCTATCTGTTCGAGGGCGAAACCGTGGTGTTTACGGCGGGCGATTACTACTACTGGTTGCCCGAGCTGCCGTTTTCCGAAGCGCGCGCCCGGACCGGCGCCTCCGTAGGGCGGGCGTTGCGCAACGACGCCCTCTTTCGCGCCGGACTGCAACGCGGCCTGGACAGCGACCCCGTCGTCCCCGCCGAAGCGCTGCGCGCGGAGCGCCATGCGCTTACCCGCCGTATCCGGGACACCTTGCGCGCCGACCCGCCCGCCGCCATCCCCGAAACGGAGCTCCGCGCCGCGTTTGACCGCAGCGCCGCCGCCCGGCGACAACGCTGGATCGCCGATTTCTGGACCATTCCCTTCGCCTCGCAGGCGGATGCGGAGGCCGCGCAAGCCCTGTTGACGTCCGTCCCGTCGCGGGCGGCGGACTATGCAGGGTACGCCCGCCATGCGGAGGCGAACCCGGACGCCTTCCCGGAATGGGTCGCAACGGTTCGACAGGCGCCCCTGCGGCAGATCGCCCTGGCCCGGCAGGCGTCCGGCGCCTGGGCCTTGGTCCGCGTCGCCGAGCGGCGTACGGAACCGGCTACCACGTACGCCGCCGTACGGGATTCGCTTTTTCGGGCCGTGGCGCCGCGCTACAACGAGTATCGCCTGCTCCAGCGCCTGCACGACCAGGCCACGGTGACGACAGACAGCCTGTTTTTCGAACAGATGATGGAACTCGGCAGGGAATAATTGTAGGATGCACTGATCAAGTCCACTTCGATCAGTGCATCCTGTGCTTCAACGTCCCGCCAGCAGCCGCTCCCGAACCTGTTCCACAACCGGATTGCCTTCGCCGTAGCGAAAGGCGCGCTGTAGCGCATCGTCCGCCCGGCCCGCTTGCCCCGCGCGCAGGTACAGCAACCCGAGGTTCACCCACGCCTCGGCATGGGTCGAGTCCATGCGCAGGACCTGAAGGAACAACGCTTCGGCTTCGGCGGGGCGTTCCGTTTGCGCATAGAGCGTGGCGATGTTGGTTTGCAGCGCCAGGTTATGCGGGCGCAGGCTCAGGGCGATATGATAAGCGTTCAGTGCGTCCGCAAGCCGTCCCGAACGCCGCAATGCATCGGCATAGGTCAGTTGCGCCTGAAAATTTTCCGGCAGGAGCCGTGCCTCGCGCCCGTAGCGCTCCACATCCTGCTGCTCGGCGCGCAACCGGTTGGCCCGGTCGAGTATGCGGGTGGCTTCGTCCAGTTGTCCCATGTCCCGCAGGGACTGGCCCAGCGAGAAGGCCGCCTGGTAATTCCAGGGTTGCGCATCCAGCACGGCGCGCAAGTACGGCAGGGCGTCGGCGGGTTTCCCGCTTCGCCGCAGCAGGGCGCCTACCTTGTAGCGATAGTCGAGATGCGCCGCGTCAATGGCCAGCGCCTGTTCGGCGTGCGCCAGCGCGGTCGGGAAGTCTCCTTCGCGTTCGTGCCAGTCGACCAGCGCGGCATGGGCCGGGGCGTAGTCCGGGTCAACGACAAGGGCCTGTTCGTAGGCTTCCCGCGCTTCCGCCGGGTTGCCCAGCGTTTCGTGCGTAGCGCCGAGTCCGTGCCACGGGTTGGGGTCCTGACTGCGCTGCGTTTCCCGCGTGTAAAGGGCCAACGCTTCGCGGTAACGCTTTTGCTGGTACGCCACGTTGCCGCGGTTGTGGGCCAGGCCGGGATAATCGGCCTGCAGGCGTTGCGCGTTGCGGTACGCCGCTTCCGCTTCGTCCATGCGCCCCAGCTCGAACTGGATCAGGCCCTGTATGAAGTGTCCGTCCGGGGCAAAGGGCGCATGGGCTACGGCGCTGTCGGCCCAGGCAAGTCCCTGCGCATACTCTCGCTGGCCCAGCGCCTGCCGCGCCCGTTGCACGAAGCGCTCGGCGGCGGGGGACAGCGGAGCGGCGCGTACGATGGATGCGGATGCCTCGGCTTCCTTGTCGCCCCGCTCCGCACCAGAGCGACACCCTCCCGCGATGACGAGCAGGAGCGCAAGACAAGCGATGCGATGGAGCAATCGAACCGGACGCATACCGGATTTTACAGGAAGATTATTTTGCGACTATGCAACAGTATGCAAAGTATGCACAGTATGCAAAACGTGCGCCCGTTTACGAACTGAACCACCAGTTCATCTTCAGTACGAACACGTTGTGCATGGGTGCGGCGCCCAATTGGTCGAACGTCGAGCCGAACGCGAAATGCGGGTGGTCCGTGTCGCCGGAGCGCTGTTGCGTCCAGACCAGATACAGCGTGGAGCCGGGCCGGTATTCCCAGCGCGCCACCGCCGTTCCCCGCAGGGAGGCGAAGTTGAAATCCCGGTTGGGCAGTTGGAGGGTTTTTGCGGGTCCGCCGGGCCCGTCCGGGTCCGCCACAAGCGTTTCTTCGTCAAACGTCGAACCTTCCTCGCCGTAGCGTATGAAGTCGTAGGACCGGGCCCGCGCCAGCTCCTTGTATTCCGAATAGTCGCCCACGGACACGAGCGGCTGCGCGTACAACTGAAAACTCAGCTCCGGGGTAAAGGTCCAGTTGAGCCGCACGGCGGAAGACAGCGTGATCTGGTCGAGCCTGCCGAACACGTAGCGTTTGCCGAACGTCCGCTCCGCCAGCGGATCGTCGAAGGCGTCGACCCACTGGGTGTTGCTGGTTGTCCATTCCACGGACGGATTCAGGGCCAGGGCGATATTCGAGGCCGCTTGCCATTCGATGTCTACGCCCACTTCCGTTTCTTTTCCGGACCCCCTGCGCTCCAGGTCCAGCTCCAGTCCAAGCACGAACGCCTTCCGCCGATCGGAATACACATCCAGGCCCATGCCCATGCCCGCCGGTTCCAGCGTCAGCGGACCGCCGCGCGTCCGCCGCGTATTTACGGTTTCCGGGGCCACGAAGAGGCGTCCGAAGGCGCCGTAATAATTCAGAAACTGCACCCGGGAGAACATAAAGGCCCCCGACGAGAACACGTTGCCGTCGTAGTCCATTCCGCGGAACAAGGCGACCATCGCGAATGCGTCTCGCGTAAAGCGGGTGGGGTCGTTCCAGCTGTACCCTGTGGCGACGTGCCCGTTTATGCGGCCCGAACTGGACTGGAACCCGGCGTCGTTTACGTCGAAGGAAGGCGATACCGATTCGAGCGACGTATTGAACATCACCCGTCCGCGTTCCCTGGTCAGGCCAAGGCGTCCGGTCCATCCGCTCAGCGCCGTCGCGCTGCTGTCGATGCGGATATGCTTCCTGTCCGGGCGCTGGAAGTAATGCGTCGAACTCCGCTGAATGTCCAGCAGGCGCGCTTCGGTTCCCGTCAGATGCGACCATCCCGCCGAGCCGTTCAGCACCCAGGTGTTTTCCCCGTCGAGGAACGTCCATCCGTCCACGCCGAAGACCAGGGACCGCTTGTTCATCTGGTCCGCGAGCCGATCCTCCGAAAAGAACCGCTGGTTGACGGTGGACAAAAAGCCCAGGCCATGCCGTCCTTCTGCAAATTCTTTCTGGGCCCGGTAGACGCCGCGCCAGGTCGCCGGCTCCACCTCCGCGTCGGATTGCGCGCCGGTTTCGCTTTGCAGCCGGGCATGCTCCCGGGCCGTCATCGCCTGCATGACGCCTACGTTCCAGTCGCCCGCCAATTTGCCCACGAGCTTGGCGGCGCCGAGTATGCGCGTACCTTCGGGCACGTCCGCAAAGGCGTGATTCGGCAGGCTTCCCGTGGGCGCCCGCCCGATGCGGCGGCTGTAGAAAAGGGAGGGGCTGTTGTGGAAGTTTATATTGAAACTGGGTCCTCCCCTGCCGAAATCGCCGAATACGGAGGCGCCTTCCACGAAAAACGGACGTTTTTCCGAAAAATAGGTCTCGTAATCGCTCAGATTCACGACGGCGGGGTCCACTTCCACCTGCCCGAAATCCGGGTTTACCGTGGCGTTCATGGTGAGGTTGGAGGTCAGGGCGTACCGGATGTCCATGCCTGCGTCCACGCCATACGCCGAGCCGTCGTCGAACGGATTGTCCTTGCCGACCCTCTGGTCGTATTCGCCGCGCGACGTGACGTACGGGATCAGTTCCAGCTGGCGGCTCGGGCTGATATTCCGAATGCCCTTCAGTTCCGGGAAACGGCTTACGAAGCCGCTTTCGTCGCTGGGCGTGTAGACCAGATACGCACGCTCCTGTTTACTGGATATGCTGCGCAGGAAATTGATGCCCCATACGTACTGCTCTTGCCGGTAGAAGCGCAGTTGCGAATACGGGATGCGCATCTCCGCGGTCCATCCGTACGATGTGCGCTGCACGCGTCCTTGCCACACGCCATCCCAGTCGGAATCGTCGTGGTTGTCGTTCATGAGCACGCCGTCGTACAGCGTGCCCGCGGCGCCCAGGCCAAAGTAGTATCCGCTGCGACGATCCAGGTATGGGTCCAGCATGACGCCGAAAAAATCGGATTCGAGGTTCGCGTCGCGGCGGCCCAGTCGGGCGACGATGGAGTCGGGTGCGCTATAGAACAGGCGGGCGCCGACATAGATCGCTTCGCTGTCGTACAGTACGATGGCTTCGGTGCGTTCGGTCGCCGGCGCCCCTTCGTCCGGGTTCACCTGAAAAAACCGATCGACCGGCGCCCCTTGCGCCCATGCCGGTTCGTCCAGCCGCCCGTCTATCTGTATGGCCTCTTCGGTCGCTGTGGCGGTAACGGTTCGGATGGCGCCTTGCGCACTATCCTGCACGCCGCCTTGCGTTTTTCCCGGGGTTTCCAGGAAGGCGTCCTGTTCGGGTGGTTGCGTTTGGCTCCAGCTTGCAGGCGCCGAGAAGATCAGTATGAAAAAAAACAGAATACGCCAGGCCGTACGCATGAGGAGAGAAAAGGGGTTGCCCAAAATGCTTGCCGATCGGCCGAATGGCGAGACAGGAGGGTCGATCACTCGACTACAGACGCATTCGCACCGCGATCTTTACACAGTACGCACGCCCGCCGGGATAGTTACGAATGCTCTGATCTTCGCGGACTTAATCAGAGCATCCTTACGCAAGATACGGGCCAGGGTTTGGCGCTTGGCGATCCTCGGCCCATGCGTTGCCCACCGTTTGCAAGGCTTTTTGCTGGCGATCCGCTTGCGGATGCGGGCGCGCCTTGCTTACCGCATGGCTGTTACCGGGGTAGTCAGCAGGTGCGTACGTTCTCCGTCATGCAGCACGAGGCGCGAGAAATAGATCCCCGGAGGCAGCGACGGATGGATGGTTATCGCGTGCTCGCCAGCGCCAAACGCTTCCTCGGGCCGGGCATAGACGGTGCGCCCCAGCACATCCACGACTTCGAGGCGGGCGCGTACGGGCCGGTCCGTCTGGAACGCCAGCTGGACTTCCCCGGAAAACGGGTTGGGCCAGGCTCCTTTCAGGTGCACCTCCTCCGGGATTTCGTCGGCTTGTTCGGCGGACGTGATCTCCTCCTTCAGCGTAAAGCGCATCTGGTTTACGTTGAAGCCCCCGTTGCGCACGTTCATCCTGAGGATATGTTCGCCGGCGGGCAGCGTCACGTCGCGCAGCCATACCGATTCCCATGTTTGCCATCCGCCGGTGACGGGCACGAGGACATTCGGGCCGATGCGCGGGCCGTTCAGCGCCAGGTACATGAGGCCGCCGTTGTCGGCGGCGTCCGCCGCCACGCGAATCTCCACGTCGTACACCCCTTTCGTTTCGATCTGCACGGTCCAGGTGAGCCATTCGCCCGTTTCAATCCACCCTACGTTGTAGGCGAATCCTTCCGGGTCCTCCGACTTCTGAATGTCTACCCCGTCGTTGCGGTATTCGTATCCCTGATTGCCGACGCCGTCTTGTCCGTCGACGCGCATGAGGTCCCTGTCCGAGTAGGTGGTTCCCTGATGCCCGATGTCGTAATCCGCCGCATGTATGACGCCCGGAATGCGATGCTCCTTGAACGGTTTGCGCAGGTTGGCGTACTCCGGGTTCAGAAGCGCTTCAAGCACGCCGGGCCGCACGTCGCAAGAATCAAGGTCCAGCCCCATGGCCATGCCTAAGAGCCCCTCGCTGGCTGCCCGGTCGGAAGGGCGGGGGTTGTTGTCGGGATCATTCAGATAGTTGATCACCTCCTGGTATCCCGGGGCAAACGGCGCGGAAAGCGGGCTGGTGATCGTGGCGATTTTCTTGTGCGTCCACCAGTTCCACCCGATCCCGTGCCGTTCCGCCAGTCGAGTTACGGCAAAGAACCACGGGTTGGAGTTTTCCCCCGACTCGCCCAGCCATAGCGGCACGTCGTTTTTCTCGCTCAGCGTAAGCAGGTAGTTGATGGTGCCGACGTCCGTGGCGTTCCAGTACTTGTGGAAGGCGTACACGATATTGTCGTCGGGGAAATCTTCCAGTTGCGGGGGGAATGTGGTGGCGTAGTAATTTCCTTCGATGAAGATGATGTGGTTCTTGTCGATCTGGCGAATGGCCTCGGTGAGCCGTACGTACAGCGCGCGCAAGGCTTCCGATTGCTCCTCTCCGGTCCATTCGTTGGGGCTCCCCGGGGCGCACGATTCTGCGCCGTCGCGGCAGCCGGGGGTAACGGGTTCGTTGATCAGGTCGTACCCGATGATGAGCGGATCGTCCACATAGCGGCGGGCGATCTCGGTCCATATGGTCACCAGCTGGTCCTGATAGGGGTCGGGCTCCGTCCACAGGCGGGCCACGCCGTCGCTATCGCTGATGGGGCCATGGTTTTGTCCGCCCGGCGCGGCGTGCATGTCCAGGATGACGTCGATTTCGTATTTGCGGCACCAGTCGAGGAACGTGTCGATCAGTTCGAACCCGCTTTCGATGAACGTTCCCGTATCGGGGTCATAGAGCAGGTTGTAATGCATGGGGAGGCGGAGGTGGTCGAATCCCCACTCGGCGATGGCGGCAATATCCTTTTCCGCGACATATTTGGCCCGGTAGATTTCGAAGAAACGATTCGCGCCCTGCTCGCCGAGCAGGCCCTCGATCTGCTGCCGGATGGTGCGGGGAGAGCCTCCGTCGATGGCGGTCATATGCACCATGTATCCCTCCGGCACCAGCCAGCCGCCCAGACCCAGGCCTCGTATGACGACGGGGTCGCCGTCCCGATTGAGAATCCTGGTGCCCTCCGTTCGGAAGAACCCTTGCGTTTGCGCGTGCGTCGGGAGCGTCAGCAGGAGCGTCGCCAGGAGCGTCCCCAGGCCGGCGGCCATGCGCCATGCGGTCGGTTGAAATAGTGTGCGTACGTGGGGGGCGCGGTCGTTTTGCATGGTTGCAGCAGGGGATGGCGGCGCGGACGCCGGAGCGTGCATGGACAGGGCGGCCGTCGTGGCCGCGCTTTCACAAATAGACGACAAGGGACAAATAGCCGATAAGGGCCCTTCTGGTCGAGGGGAGGGGCAAAAATTTCTGCGGGAGCGCAGATTTTTTTGCCGTTTCTTAAAATTCTTCTTGCATAATATAAAAATTTAACGTAATTAACCTTGTCGTAAGCACTTCATCTTCAACATGACCCTTAAGAGGTCCCTATGCCTTTTGCAAAACGCTACCATACCACCCATCGCCGCGGGAACGCTTTCTGCCGCGCTCCGCGCCGCTTTTTGGCCCAGTGCGTCGCCGTCGCGGCCACAACCCTGCTTTTATCGGGGGTCATTGCCCATACCGCCGAGGCGCAGGCTCCGGCGCTGGGCGACGCATACGTCTTTTTCGTGGACGGGGTGAACGTAACCCTTCCCGCGGCGCAGGGTGAGGTGGTTGACGACCCGAAAGACGCTACCAACAAGGCGATACGATTCGATGACGCCGATTGGGGATACCATGCGTTTCGTTTCCACAACCATGACGCTACCCCCCCGAAGGGCGCGCCGGTCGATATGTCGGCGAATCGGGACGCCGGAAACGTGCTCTCTTTCCGCATTCTGGTGGATCCGGCCAACGAGGCGTCCGGCGGAGTGGAAGCCAATCTGGCCCTTATGTTCGAGGACTTCGGAGCGCCTCCGACGGATCCCATGGACCTTATGACTGCGGACCTTCCCTTCCGCTTGCGCTGGACCGTGCCGACCGAAATGCGCGACGGGGAATGGCATGAGGTGTCGCTGACGCTTCCGCCTGCGACCTGGAAGGAACTCGAAGACGGCAAGCAAGACAAATCCATTTCGGGTCTGGATACGAACTGGGTGTACGGCGGCGCCTGGACCCAGGAAACCATGAATGTAGCGATTGACCTGATGGGTCCGAATACGGCTGAACATCCCGAATTGTGGAAAGAATTCGAATGGGACAATGTGCGCGCCCTCGGGGTGTTCTGGGATTGGGCAACCGCCGGGGACGACGGCGCCCCGGTCCACCTGGACGATGTGTTCATAGGCCCAGCGGACTATGATCTGTCGGGCGCCGCGGGCAAGCCTGCGGCCATGACCGGCGTGATGGTGACCGCAGACGGTCCCGTCAATGTGATTTCCTGGACCCACAATCCCGATTTCGGGGGATACAACGTATACGCCAGCGAAAAACCAATCACGGACGTGAGCGCTGAGGGCGTATTGCATATAGGGAATCTGTCCTCTGAAGCGGACGCGTTCGAGGTGCGGCACCGGGTGGAGTTACCCTCTTCCGCCGTGACCTTCTACTATGCGGTTACGAGTCTGAGTGCATTCGGAGTGGAGAACCCGGATGTGTCGAACAGCGCCGTAGAAATTGCGAACCCGGATATCACCTCGTCGCCGTGGATATTGCCGTTGACGGCCGAGCAGGATGGGCAATTGTTTGACTTGATCAATACCGGGATGGCGTCGAACGCACCCTTTCCTGAGGGATCTGAGCCGTTTGTGGTCGACGACATGCATTCGCAACTTTCCGAAAATGGCGTTACGCTGCCCGACAACAACGAAGACCTTTCTGCAAAAGTATGGGTAGCGTACTACGAGGGGGATGCGTCCGAGCAGCTCGAACCGACTATATGGGTCTATGCCGAAGTCGCCGACGATGTGGCGGACTACGCGACGAAGGAACAGGCGCAATCTATCGCCTGGCAGTACGATTCCATTGAATTAGGATGGGGAAACTATGACGTGATCGACGCCGGGGGCACGTTGCTGGGCGGTTCCCCGCACAGCGACATGGAACGCGGGGAAAATCCTGATTACCAGCTTCGCATATCCCCGCACGGCTCCCCAAGCGATGCAGAAGCGAGAACCTTCGTGTTTCGCGGCGAAGACTTTCCGGGCGCCGGCGGCGCGGCGTACCAGTCCATGACGAACGGGTACAAGGTACTGGCGCAATTCCTTGCCGCGACCATGAAGGCGCCGGGCGACGCCGACCCGAATTTCCCCGGCATGGACGATCCGGTTCGCTACATGCCCTTTACCATTACCTTGAATGACGCCGACGGGGAAGGAAACGATCCGCCGCGCGTCCACCAGATCACCTGGAGCCTGGATCCCACGGTGGACAATAATTGGTGGAATACGCCGAGCCAGTGGCAAGCCGTGGCCATGGGATATCCCCCAGTCGTTTCGGCGGAAGGCGATTCGGAATTGCCGGAGGCGTTTGCGCTGGATCAGAACTACCCGAATCCGTTCAATCCGGCTACGACCATTCGTTTCCAGCTGCCGCAGGCCGAACAGGTGACGCTACGCGTATTCGATGTGCTGGGCCGGGAGGTGGCTACGCTTCTTGAGGATGCGTTGATGGGCGCGGGCGAGCATGCCGTGCAGTTCGACGCCGCCTGGCTGACGTCCGGGTTGTACTTGTATCGCCTGGAGGCGGGGGCATCCTTTGCGCAGACCCGCCGCATGATGCTGGTGAAATAGCGAAAAGGCGTTTGGAGCAGGAGGCGCGGGCTTGTTACTGCGCCTCCTGCAACGCCTCGACGAATCCGTAGTAGGCGGGCTTGGGGAGTAAGCGTGCGTCGAACAGGAGCGGCCATTCCGGCCGGTCATAGAAATCGATGAGCCAGGTGTCCGGGTCCCGCAGGCCCCACAGCGTGATGGCGAAGCGCTGTTCCTCGGGAATCTGGTTGAAGGCGGCCACGACCTCCTTGACGCGCTGTTTCTGGATGTCGCCCCGCTCTTCGCTCCAGGCTTCGAGGGTTTCGTCCGTGTTGATGCGGACGTCCAGTTCGGAGAGGTGCACTTTCAGGCCGCGCTTCGCCACTTCGTTTATGGTGGTCGTAATGTCTTCGAGCGGCGGGCTGTCCCAGGCCATGTGCATCTGCAACCCTACGCCGTCGATGGGAATGCCGCGGTCCTGAAAATCGTCCAGCATGTTCAGTACGGCGCGGCGCTTGGGCTGGCTCCAGGTGAGGCCGTAATCGTTGTAGAAAAGGAGCAGGTCCGGGTCGGCTTCGCGGGCATACTGAAACAGGCGGGCAATGTAGTCGTCGCCCATCCGCCGCCGGAACACGCTGTTGCGTAGCAGCCCCTGCGCATCGTTGAACGCTTCGTTGATCACATCCCAGCTTACGACGCGCCCCTTGTAGCGCTGTATGACCGTCGTAATGTATTCCTTGACGGCTTGTTCGAAGGCCTCGTCGTCTCCCTGGAAGTTTTCCAGCCAGGCGGGCGTCGTTTGATGCCACACGAGCGTATGTCCGTGGACTTGCATGCCGTTTTCCTCGGCGAAATCCACCAGTGCATCGGCGCCGGTCCAGTTGTACGCGCCCGGCCCGGTGGAAATGGGATTCATTTTCATTTCCCATTCCGCCGTGATGCTGTTGAAGACCTTTTTGATGACGTCGGTGCGCCCCGACTCGGACAAGTGCCTTGCCTGGATCGCTACGCCAACCGGGTGCGCGGCGAGGGTCTTGAGCGCCGGGTAATCGCGGTCCGGGTTCGTCGTCGTCATTTCGTCCATGCCGGAGTCCTGGCTGCATCCCGTTACAGGGAATGAGAGGAGACACACGAGGATGCCTGAGAGGAACGGGAAGGAGCGCATGGGATTGGGGGGGCGAGGGGATGGGGATGGGCCCGTCAGGGTTTTAGAATTTTTCTATCGTTTGCGGGTTGTTTTCGTTCCGGTGCGCGGGCGCGCCGGGTAGGGTAGGGCTTTTCCTGTTGTTTGCGGGTTGTTTGTGTTCCGGTGCGTGGATGTGGCGGGTAGGGTAGGGCTTTCCTGTTGTTTGCGGGTTGTTTTCGTTTCGGTGTGCGGATGTGGCGTGGTCGGAGGAAGCGGTTTTGATTCGCGTATCCTATATTCATGAGGGAATCCTGTGCGATTCCGACGATTCCGCCACAAGCAAGGTTTTTTCCATGACTGTTTCCGCCCCCGTGCCCGAACCTGTCCCCGAACGCAACGACCTGGAGGTTCTGCTGCCGATTACCAAGGTGCCGTCCGAGTTGCTCAGAAAGGTCGAAGAGGCAGGCAAGAGAGATATTATCAGCGCCTCGTACCCCTACAACACGAAGCTCGGGCGCGCCGAGTACGAGCGCCAGAAGGCGAACTTGCAGGTCGAATTGTTGCGGATGCAGCGGTGGGTGAACGAGACGGGTCAGCGGGTGGTGCTGCTTTTCGAAGGGCGGGACGCCGCCGGGAAGGGCGGAACGATCAAGCGATTCATGGAGCATCTGAACCCTCGCAGCGCGCTGGTGGTGGCGCTGCCGGCTCCGTCCGAACGGGAGCGCGGGCAGTGGTATTTTCAACGCTATGTGCGGTGCTTGCCCGCACGGGGAGAGGTCGTGTTCTTCGATCGTTCCTGGTACAACCGGGCCGTGGTCGAGCCGGTCATGGGGTTCTGTACGCCCGCCGAGCGGCTTCGATTTTTGCGAGATGCGGCGACGTTCGAGGAGTTGCTGGTCAATGACGGAGTTTACCTGTTCAAATTCTGGTTTTCGGTGAGTCGCGAGGAGCAGTTGCGGCGGTTCCTGTCGCGGGCCCGGAACCCGCTCAAGCAGTGGAAAATCAGCGATGTGGACATCCAGTCGCTTTCCCTGTGGGACGATTACACGGAGGCGAAGAAGATCATGTTCGCCGCCACGGATACGAAAACGGCTCCCTGGGTCGTGATCAAGTCGGACGACAAGAAGCGGGCGCGGCTCAATTGCATGCGCTACGTGCTGGCGCACCTGCCTTACCGCGAGGGCGACGAAAAACGGGTAAAAAAGCCCAACAAAAAACTGATCGGACGCGCACAGGACTTGTACGCCCCGGGCGAGGTGTGGTAGCGGGGTTTGTTGGGCATTTCCCCGCTTGACAGGCGCCTGGCGGTGGAGTCCGCCGGGTTTGTACGTGCCGGAGGAGGTGTGGCAGTGGAGTTTGTCGGGTTTGTACGCGCCGGGAGGGGTGTGGTAGTGGAGTCCACCGGGTTTGTACGCGCCGGGGGAGGTGTGGCAGTGGAGTTTGCCGGGCGATGTGTGGTAGCGAGCGGAGCCTGCCGGGCATTTTCCCGCTTGACAGGCGTTTGGCGGCGGCGTATTCTGGATAGGGATGTTTCTTGTCATTATTTTGCATTTTTTGCGCTCGTAGCCACGTACACTTGGGAAAGGCATGCTGGAACGGATTCATATCACCAATTTCCGCCGGTTTCGCGAACTGGAAGTGCCGCGCGCGACCCGTATCAATGTGATTACGGGCAGCAACAATGCCGGTAAGACCAGTTTGCTGGAGGCTATTTTCCTCTTGTCCAGCGGTGGGAATCTTTCCGGGGTGAGTATAGGGCACGACCTTGCCGAGCATACGCAGCAGAATGTGACGGTTCGGAAAATCCTGTGGACGCCGATGTTTTCGGCCTTGGATACTGGCGCCTTGATTGAAATCAAGGCCGAACATTCTGCCGCCGGCGCTATATCGGTGAGGATATCCCTGCAGGACAAAGATGAGGCATTGCGTCAGGAAGGCATTTTGCGAAATCCGTACCTGTTTTCCGATTTTTTGCGCGGTGACGAGCAAGCCGGGAGGACTTTTTATCGCCCGGAAGGTATGGGTATCGCTTTTGCGCCGGAGAATATGGCAAGGGACACAGAAAGTCCATTCGATGCAAGGATTCTGTTGCCTCATTCGAGTATTACCGGAAACGAAGCCGCTGGGCTTTTGGGTGGATTGCGACAACGCAAGCGTAGCGATTTGGTGCTTAGAGCCTTGCAGGCGATTGAGCCTCGACTCCAGGATATCGAAGAGAATTCGGTGAGCGGTGCGCCAATGATATGGGGGGACATTGGCCTGTCGGAACTTGTCCCACTATCGGCTATGGGAGGCGGCATGGTACGCATAGTAAGCCTTGCATTGACTATGGCTATGACTGAAGGCGGTGTCTTGCTTGTGGACGAAATCGAATCCGGCATACACCATGCCGTGCTTGCCGACGTTTGGCGCGTGATAGACGATATGTCCAGAGACCTGGGTACGCAAGTATTCGCCACAACCCATAGCTACGAGTGCTTGCGTGCAGCGGCTTCCGCTGTGGAAGGCGATGACCTTTCGATTCATCGGCTGGAGATCGACGGGGACGAAACCCGGTGCGTAACGTTGGATCGCTCCCAAATTGATGGCGTCATCGAATACGGCATGGAGGTGCGTTGAGCCGTGGAGGACAAGACCGTAATAACATCGCCCGTCCAGCTTCTCGTTGAGGGCAACGATGGGCGAAATTTTTTTGAAGCATTCCGTAAGCATATCGGGATTTCAGAAATGCAAATTCATAACTACGGCGGCGTTTCTGATTTGCCGAAATTCCTGCGCAGTTTTCCCGGTATATCCAATTTCAGCAAGGTTCAATGTATCGGAATCGTTCGGGATGCCGAAGAATCTGCCGAAAGCGCCTTCCAAAGCGTCCAGTCGGCATTGCGGAATGCAGGCCTTCCGGCGCCGACGAAAGGCAGCCTTTTCGCCGAAGGCCATCCCCGAACGGGCGTATTGATATTGCCCCAGAAAGGTTCAGGCATGCTGGAAACGATTTTGAACCAATCTTTTGCGGGTACGTCCATTGATTCTTGCATCGACGAATTTTTCCGGTGCGTGGAATCCGAGACGGGCGTGCCTGTGCGCCGCCCGGACAAGGCGCGTGCAAGCGCATATGTTGCAACTCAGGCGGAACCCAGCGTTTCCGTCGGTGTCGCAGCACAGAAAGGGTATTGGAAGCTGGATCACGAGGCGTTTCGCCCGATCCGAAATTTCATGCAGGCCCTTTGCATCACGTAATTCCCTGTCCTATGTACGTCAATCCTATGGAACGCAAACCCGAACCCAATGAGTACGGCGATTTCTATCAACCGTACGTTGCCGCCGCCCCGGAGGGGCCCATCATAGACACGCTTCTGGATCAGCGGTACGTGTTTCTGCGTATGGCGGCGGATGTGCCTTCCGAGATGGAGGAGTATCGTTACGCACCGGACAAGTGGTCCGTGCGCGAACTGGTTGGGCACCTGACCGACAGCGAGCGGATGTTTGCGGCGCGGGCCATGGCCTTTGCCCGCGGCGACGAAACCCATTATCCGGGGTTCGACGAGAACGAGTACGCTGCGGCGTCGGGTGCGGACACGAGGTCTCTTGTGACGCTGGTCGAGGAATGGGATGCGGTGCGTTACGCCACCGTATTGCTATTCAAGGGACTCCCGGACGACGCATGGGATCGCCGCGGTCACGCCAGCGGCTTCGAATGTACCGTGCGGAGCGTGGCATGGATTATTGCTGGCCACACGCAGCATCATATCCGGGTCTTGCAGGAGCAGTATCTGGCGCAAGTGGATTCCCAAAAACCCATCGTGTCCGCGTCAGGAAATTACTATCCCATTCGTTACCCGACAATATAAGAGGGGTAGGGGGGATGGTGGATATCTCGATTTGTTGCAAGATGTGAAAGCATGGCCGAGCTGGCAGAGGCCCGCCAGGCGTCTTGCTACCGGCTATCCTTTTTCTGCGTATTTGGAAGATTAACCTCTATATCTCGCCCGTATTCCAGGCCGACCAGTTGGCAGGCTGCTTGTATCCACTTCAATTTCTGCATGTTGCTGCAATGCGTGGAAATCCACCATCCGCCTGGCAAGGGGAGCGCAGCCCGGAGACCTGGTCTTGATGGGTTAAGCTCTTCCAGGGTTTTGGCCACATATTTTTTGTTCCGTCCGGCGTAACTTTCGGAGTACCGCCTGCAAAAATCCGGGTCCCTCTCGGCGAATATACTGAATACGGCGGCGAGCAGTTCGTTGCCAGAGTTGAAAGTTTGCGTTCGTCCCTGGAATGTGAAGGAAGCCTTCCTTGAGTTTGGCCCCGGCGGTAAAGGAGGTTCTTTTTGGGCCTGTGGATGTGTTTCAGGTTGCTTGGACGGTGGTTTTCCACCTCTTCCTGGTTTTACCTTCGGGGGTTTTCGAATTACTTCTCCGCCCACGGCGTGCCTGCGGATAAACGCCGCCGCCCGTTCCGGGTCTGGTTTGATATCGGCTTCCTTCTCGATTTCCTCTAAAAACAAGTCCAGCAACAATGGTTCCGGTTCCGAAAGAATCCTGTTCCATACGGGTTCAAACTTCAAAGCCGCTTTTCTTTGGGATCGTGCTTCATCGTAATCCTTTTGCGCTCGTTTCCGGGCTTCCTGCGATTTGACGTCGTTTATGTTTAGATATCTGGTGAGTGTACTGGCGGCAGCATGGGGGTCATCGTCAAGCAAGTCGACTCGGGCAAATCGTCTCTCGTCGTAATCCCCCTGTCCGGCTGGATAAAAGAAACTCCAGGTGCGACCATCGGTCAGCACTGCAATGGGCACGCCTTGGTGAAAGCAGTATTCGAAGAGTTGTTTTTGGCCTTTTCTGTCCGCTTTGCCCAAGTCCTTGACCTCGATGAGAATGGCCGCCTTGCCCGGCGCATCGCAGAGCGCATAGTCCACCTTTCTCGCGCCATCGCCGATTCTGAATTCCGGTGTAACCACCTGCATGTCGAACACGGGCCAACCCAGTTCAAACAGTATTTTTTGTATGATACCTCGACTGATTTCTGCCTCGCTCCGGAATCTTCCGTCGGCGATGCCTTTTGCAATATCTTCAATTGCTGAAGCGAGTTGTTCGGACATGGGCTGGTCTTGTTGCTGGGATATAGGCCCTGTTTTCAGGGTTCGTACCTCGGGATGCGGGTTCTGATCTGTTGAGGCGTTGTGATTTCGGGGTTTTCCCGGAAGGATTTTGGGGATTTTGACGCTAATCAGAGAGAATGTTACGATTTTGTGACGATAGAATCAATTCGGCGAGAATCCGCGCAGGGACGAATCGCGACGGAGGTGGCTTTTGCGGAGCCTCTCCGAGGCCTGGATACCGCAGGGAGCATTAAGAATTTCGCCCGCCGCCCGTGACGCGAAGCGGATTTGAGAGGCATTTCTTCGCCAGCATGCCGCCCAAACCCGTTTTTTGACGGTCAAAAATGCCGTCTTTTAGCGAAATGCTCCATTTGCTGGCCACTTTTGCCTAAAAGTGACCTCTAAATGAGTTTGCCGGTCACTTTTGCCGTAATGTGACCTCTAAATCGGTTTGCTGGCCACAAGTGACCGCTAAATGGGCTTGCCGGTCACTTTTGGCGCAATGTGACCGCCAAATGAGTTTGCTGGCCACTTTTGCCAAAAAGTGACCTCTAAATGAGTTTGCTGGCCACAAGTGACCGCTAAATGGGCTTGCTGGCCACTTTCGGGAACATCTGTCCGGGAAAATTCTCCTTATGGCGCTATGAAACTCCAGCCCGTTATCTATTCCCCGGACGAAGCGATCCGCCGTGCGCAGCGCTTTGCGGACGAAATGGCCCGTCGCCGCACCGTGCGCCATTTCGATTCCAGACCCGTCCCGGACGAAGTGCTCGCCGCTGCATTGCGGGTAGCCGCTTCGGCCCCGAGCGGTGCAAATCGCCAGCCGTGGCGTTTCGTGGTGGTGCGCGACGCCAAAATCAAGGCCCGCATCCGCACGGCGGCGGAAGCCGAGGAGCGCGCCTTCTACAACCGCCGGGCTACCCGCGAATGGCTGGACGCATTGGCTCCATTGGGCACGGACGAAAACAAACCGTTTCTGGAAGAGGCCCCGACGCTCATCGCCATTTTCATGGAGCGCTACGGGCTGGGCCCGGACGGCAAACGCATCAAGAACTACTATGCGTCGGAATCCGTGGGCATTGCGGCGGGCTTTTTGATTGCGGCCCTGCACCATGCAGGCGTCGCCACCCTTACGCACACGCCCAGCCCCATGCGCTTTCTGAACGAAATCCTGGACAGGCCGCACAACGAAACCCCGTTCCTGCTACTCGTGGCAGGCTATCCACACCCCACCGCCGAAGTCCCCAACATCGAAAAACTGCCCTTCGACACGGTGGTGCGTTATGCAGGATAGATTTTCGGGTGCCGCTTCGTGAAAAAGGGTGAACCACAGGTGGACATCTGTTTTATGTCGAGCGCTCAGCAGGCTTCTGCCTTGCGAGCATAGTGCAGTCGATACTTATTTTCGACACCAAGCCAGATGTTCGCATTGAGTCCCAGCACTTTTTCGAACTGTAGCGCCGTGTCCGGTTCGACGGGCGCTTTGCCATGGACGATCTCGCTAATCAATTTCGCGGAGCGCCTGCATCGGCGAGCGAATTCCGCCTGTGAGAAACCGCGCGCGTCAAGGTGTTCCTCAAGAATCCATCCTGGAGGAATGGCATAATCCGATCGGTATTGGTTGATGGCGGCGCCCATCTTGTTTATCAATGATAGCCGATTACGTCAGGTTCAGAACCGGTACGAGGCGCTTGCAAGGGGGCGGAGTTCATAACCATCCTCGAACCACTTGGCAATCCCCAGCTCGATTCCTAAGGCGTTGGTCAATACCCGCGCGCCTCCCGTGAAGATCGAAACTCCCTCGCCAGATGTGAAGAGCGTAGCCTCCTCGCCACCCGAAATGACTCGCAATTCACCGAATACCTTGATGTGGCTTTTGGGGGACATGAATACCGAGACATCCTGGCCCAACGCCAACACCCGCGCAGAATCGCTATTATCGTTATCCAGTTGCTCCCCTGTGTAGACAATCCCGGTGATTCCCAGGCTAAAGTGACCCGTCGCCCGTTTCGCCAGGTTCGTAGAAAGCTCCAGAGACGTTCCGTAAAACCAGCCCTCCACAACGTCCTCCGTCGGAAAGATGATGGTGCCCCTTACGCTGGCGGTCAGAAATTCTCCCTGGTACATGCGAACCTGGGGCGCCAGATACGGAAAGAGCTCGATTTCCGATTGCTTTTCAGCATACCCATACTCATCTTCGTATCTCCATAGGCCAGAGCCAAGTCCCACAGTGAAGTAGTCCGTGACGCCGTAGGCGCCGTGAACGATAAACGGCAGGGAGGATGTTTCCTTGTCGGATAGCTGCGCCAAGAACTCGGCGCCGGCATATCCTGCGGCGAAGTAGCCGTTGCCGTTCGGGAGCGTGTGTGCGCTTGAACCTATGAATCCCGACGTGAAAAACATCCGCGGCGGAAAAGGATCGGGCACGGAAGCGGTCTGGGCCGTGCTTGTCGGCAGGCTAAAACCAAACACCATATATATTGCGATGACAGAGGCGACGACGACATGGGGTTTCATGATATCCTCTCTGGTTAGGAAATAGATGGACGCACCAATGAATGAATTCGGATTGATTCCACGCAATTACGCAAGGTCCGTTGCTTTTGAATTGCACAGCAGGGGGTAAGGTTTCGACAAGAGGTTTGAGGAACTTTTCAGACGCAAACTTCCTATTTTCCAACGGAACGATACAAAAGCATGCCATGCGATCATCGAATATGTGGTCAGGAGCCCCAAAAGTCCGGGTATTCAAGACCCCGGCCCGCCTCAGGGAAATGCTGAAAATTCTCAAGAAGGCGGGTATGCGTGACGCCATGGTCCAGATCAGGTTGCTCCTCGTGCTTGGTGTGGCTGCTGCGTTTGCCGTGCCCGTTCTGGCACAGCAGTCGGTACTGATGTTTCCGAATGTCGCCTGCCGTGCGGCGCCCTCGGCCACAGCGGATGTACTGGGGGTTTTCCGGCACATGGGACAGGAAGCGGGAATGTTCGTCAGCCCCGGGCGCAGGCACACGAGCGATGCCGGGGACGTTTGGGTGTATTTGTCTGAGGGCTATACCAAATATGCGGGCGTCTCCAACGGGTGTTGGATCCCGGAATCGGTCCTTGCCCGAACGGACGGATACCATATATCGGAAACGCACCTTCTGCAAATGGCCGACAGCGTGCTTTCCAGGCCCGAGGGCATATCGGTAAGCGATCTGGTAGCTGTCCATAATCTGCTTGGGCACCGCAGGCATCGAACGGTTGTCGAAGGGTCGCCAGCTATTGCACTGCGTCGGCGCCAAGTACTTGAGCGCGCTGTACTGGAGGCGCCCCGTCAGGGTCTGGCCGCAGAATCTCCGTTGCTTATAGCCTGGATGGAATCGCTTCCCGATCAGATGCATGACGCCAGCGGGGGGCTTGAGCCGACGGATCGGGCGATCATAGCGCATGATGTAGTCTGCCGCCCCGCTCCCGCCAAACTCCCGGTAGCGAACGGTCCTGTGCTTCCGCTGGACTACCATTTCAATACAGGGCGTACGGATACCGTTGTCGCCCGCGCAACATGGACGTTCGTGTTCGATGGCTGCTGGGTGAGCAAGTCGCTGACGGCTCCCGGCGATACGGACGAGCATGTCCTGGCGATTACAGAGCAGTTCAAAGCGACGGGCCAGGCATGGTCGAATATGAACCTGTTGCGGGCGTATAATGTCTTGTCGAGCCGCACCCGCGGCCACAGAGACATGGTCGAAGCCTCGCCGATTTTGGGATTGTGGCGTTTTGAAGTGCTTGATCGGTGGCTATCGAGTATATACCGATTCAATGCGGATCCGCTCGTTTACGCCATAGTCCAGTCTCTTGGCGAGGATGTCCGGTATTTCGAGCCCGGCGGAAGATGGGAGGTGCGCGACGAGGCTTTTCTGAATCTCCACGAACAATACAAAGAGCATCCCGGCGCCCACGAAATATTGTGGACGTATGTGAATCGGGGGATTTCCCATGACTGCGAAGGAGATTTTGCATGTACCGCTCATGTACGCGTCATGGACAGATGGGCCTGGTACTGGATCCACTATCCGCAGGGCCCGCGCGTGGCAGATGCGGTATCCGAAGCGCTGGACGTGCTGGAGTATTTTATGGACTTATGCAGGGCTGCTCGCAATGCTCCGCCTGGATCCTGGGAGGCGAGGGGGCGCCGGAACATAGCATGGGAGCACGGCGGCGCGGAGGTGGCATCTGACCTGCGCGCATCCTTGACGGAGGTTGAGGGTGCGACCAAGGCGCCCCTGCTGAACGCCTTGTCCGAACTTGAGACATGCGTGGCGGAGACGCGAGAACCACAACGCTGACCCCGAAATTAGTTACCATAAAGGACCGCCTGCCGCACCGTAACGGGTTTGCCCATGTCCCGCTCTTTCCAGCCCCATCTTTTTGTGATTTTTGGCGCCAGCGGCGATTTGACGTCGCGCAAACTGGTGCCCGCGCTGTTTCAGCTCATGGAGCGGCACGACGAACTGCGTTGTTGCCACATCCTCGGCGTGGCCCGGTCCGACATGTCCGATGCAGCCTTCCGGGCCAGTATCCGCGAAGCGCTGCGCGAGCAACAGCGCGCCGCAGACACCGATCTCTCTGCCTGGTGCGACAACCATGTTTTCTACCAGTCGCTGGGGGGCGGAGGCAACGGCTACGATGGACTTGTACGCCGCATCGCCGCGATCGAAAAGGAATGCGGCCTGCCCGGCAACCGGGTTTTTTATCTTGCATTGCCCCCCAAGACGTTCCCCGGAACCATTGAAGCCCTTGGCCAGGCGCATCTCCACAGGGCAGCAGGCTGGTCGCGGCTCGTCATCGAAAAGCCTTTTGGACACGACCTAACGTCTGCCCATGCCTTGAACGACCTTGTACACCGCTATTTCGACGAGTCCCGGATCTTCCGCATCGACCATTATCTCGGCAAGGAAACGGTGCAGAATCTGCTGGTTTTTCGGTTCGGCAATGCGCTTTTCGAGAGCGTATGGCACCGGGGACAAATTGAACGGGTTGATATCCAGGTGCACGAAGCCCTCGGCGTCGAAACGCGCGCAGGGTATTACGACCAGTCGGGCGCGTTACGAGACATGGTGCAGAACCATCTTACCCAGTTGCTTTCCCTGGTTGCCATGGAAGCGCCCGCCCGATTCGCCGCCGATTCCATCCGGCAGGAAAAAATCAAGGCGCTGGAATCCATTGTTCCGCTTCGGCGCGAGGATGTGTTGCTGGGCCAGTATGTCGGCGGAAAAGCCGATGGCGAGTCCGTCCGGCCTTACCGGGAGGAAGCGGGCGTGTCGGAGGGGTCCAATACCGAAACGTTTGTCCGCCTGCGCATGGAGATCGCCAACTGGCGGTGGCGAGGCGTTCCGTTCTTCCTGGAGACGGGCAAGCGCATGCCCGAAAAGCGCACCCGCATCGCCATCCGCTTTCAGCCGGCGCCGGTCTCGCTTTTTCGGCCCTACGAGGATACGTGCGACGTTCGTCCCAACATTCTTGAAATCACGTTGCAGCCGGACGAAGGGTTCAATCTGCACTTTGAGGTAAAGCAGCCGCGCATGCCGCTCAGGCTCGCGCCCAGACGGCTTCGTTTCCGCTACGACGATGCGTTCGGCGACCTCCCGCAAGCCTACGAAACATTGCTTGGGGATGTGATTCAGGGAGATCAGACCCTGTTCGTGCACGCCGACGAGGTGATCAATTCGTGGCGGCTCTACACGCCGATTCTTGAAGCCGGGCTGCCCGTGCATCCGTATGCTTCCGGGTCGCCCGGTCCGCACCCCGCCTCCTGACGCCCGCGTTCCATGCAGCGACGGTTGCAAACGTACGAACAGCTCGATGCGCTGAGTCATGCCGCCTTGCACATGATTCGCGCAAAGGCGTCCGCAGGCGCGCCATGCAACCTATGCCTTTCCGGCGGATCGACCCCCGAACGTCTTTTTGCGTTGCTTGGCGGCGCGGAAGGGCGCGCATTGCCCTGGCCCGACATTCGACTGTTCTGGGCCGACGAGCGGTTTGCGCCGGAAGACGGTCCCGACAACAATTTTTGGGCGGCCCGCCGCCTGTTCGTTGACGCCGTACCGATTCCGAAAGCAAACCTGCATCCGGTAAATACCTCGCTCGACACGCCGGAAGCGGCGGCGGACGCCTACGAAACCCTCCTGCGGGACTATTTCGGTCCGGCGCAGGGCAAGACGTTCGATGTGGCCCTGCTCGGCATCGGGGACGATGGACACACGGCCTCGTTGTTTCCAGGGTATTCTCCGGCCCCGGATCGATGGGTCGTGGCGGTGGAGGGGCCTGCCTACAGGCCGCCGAGGGAACGCATCACGCTCACCCCCGCCGTGCTCAACCGGGCGGAAACGGTGGCGTTTATGGTGGCGGGAGCGGCCAAACGGGAAACGCTGCAGCGCGTCCTCGACAACGACCCGGCCCTACCCGCTTCGCATATCGCCGGGCTTCGGGAGACCGTGATTTTTGCGGACGCCTCGGCGGCTCCGCGTTCGCCGGCGTGACCCGATCCTGCCATGCGGGGCCCGCTTCCTTCGTATGGCGCCCGGAACAGGCCTCTCGACCCTCGACCACTGTGCGAAACCACTGGACCGGACACGGTGGGGCCTGCCACATTGCTTCGTCATTCCTTGTCGGCGCACCCCTTGCTGCCTCTGATCTTTGCGGACTTGACCAGCGCCTTCTTTGCTGGAACGAACCGCTCGACTACATATCCGGCAATGTATCCGGCACGTCTCGCCGGAGCGCCTCCATCCAGGCCTCGGCTTCGGAATCGCTCGGGGCTCGCCAATCCCCCCGGGGCGAAAGCGAGCCGCCGGACCCCACCTTGGGGCCGTTGGGCATGGCCGAGCGCTTGAACTGGCTGATTTTGAAGAATCGGTACAGGAATACGCCCAGCCAGCGCTTGATTTCGGCCAGGTCGTATGTCCGCGCCGGCAATCCGCCCGTCTCCGCCTCCTCATCCTCACGATGTTCGGGAGCGCGGCCCCAGGCATGATGGCTCAGGAACGCGATTTTGGCGGGTCGAAAACCGTACCGCGTCACGTAATACAAGTTGAAATCCTGCAAATCGAACGGCCCGACCGCCTCCTCCGTACGTTGATGCGGCTCGTCCGCGTCGCCCCCCTGAGGCGGAACGAGTTCCGGGGAAATTTCCGTATCCAGCACGGATTGCAGCGCCTCGGCTGCGCGGTCGTCGAAGGCGTTTGCCTGCATGGCCCACCGGATGAGGTGCCGGATCAGGGTTTTCGGCACGGACGCATTGACGTTGTAATGCGACATGTGGTCGCCGACGCCGTATGTGGTCCAGCCCAACGCCAGTTCGCTCAAATCTCCGGTGCCCAGCACAAGGCCGCCGTGCAGATTGGCCAGCCGAAAGAGATGGGACGTGCGTGCGCCGGCCTGTACGTTCTCGAACGGTACGTCGTACGTCGGTTCCCCGTCCGCAAACGGATGGCCGATGTCGCGAAACGTTTGCATGGCGGCGGGCCGAATGTCGATCTCTCCGGCCGTAACGCCCAGCGCGTCCATGAGCGCCCGCGCATTTTCCAGCGTCCGGTCGCTTGTCGCGAATCCGGGCATGGTCCAGGCCAGAATATGCGTTCTGGGATGGCCGAGTTCGTCCATGGCCCGGGCTGCCGTCAGCAGCGCTTGCGTCGAATCGAGCCCGCCCGACACGCCGATGACGATGCGGTCGATGCCCGTGCTGCGCAATCGCTGCGTCAGGCCATGCACCTGAATATCGCAGGCTTCCCGACAGCGCGCGTCCAGCGTAGCCGGGTCGCTCGGCACGTACGGAAACCGTTCCACCTTGCGCCGCAAGGGGATAACGCCTTGCGGAATCTCAAAATCAAACGCAATGCGCCGCAATGCCTGCACCCGCTCCCGGTGATCGCTTGCCGCATCGTGGAAACTGGTCAGGCGCATCCGGTTTTGCGCCAGCAACTCCAGGTCCACATCCCCCAGCGCCATCTGCTCTTCCGCCGAGAACCGCTCCGTTTCTGCAAGGAGCCGTCCGTTTTCCCAGATCATGCCGTGTCCGTCCCAGGCCAGGTCCGTGGTGGATTCGCCGGCCCCGGCGCCCGCATAAAGGTACGCGGCCACGCATTTCCCCGATTGCATCGCGCACAGCCCGCGCCGGTAGTCCGCCTTGCCGATCGTACTGTTGCTTGCCGACAAATTGGCCAGTATCGACGCCCCGCCCAGCGCGGCGTACGTACTCGGCGGCACGGGCACCCAGAGGTCTTCGCACAACTCCACGTGGAGCGCAAAATGCTTCAGGGCGGGCGTCTCGAAGATCAGATCGTTTCCGAAAGGGACTACGGCGTTCTGGAAGCGCACTTCCTTGCGCATTGCGGCCGCCGCGCGCGCAAACTGCCGCTTTTCGTAGAATTCGGCGTAGTTCGGCAGGTAACTTTTCGGGATAATGCCCAGCACGCGACCCCGGTATATCGCCACCGCGCAATTGAACAGGGCGCCGTCGAAGCGGAGGGGCGCCCCAACCACCAGTGCCGGCGTCAGGTCTTGCGACGCCTCCGCCACGCGCGATAGGGCGTCCTCCACGCTTTCGAGCAGCGCATCCTGATGGAACAGGTCGTCGTTCGCATACGCCGACAAGCCCAGTTCGGGAAACACGGCCACGGCTGCCGACATGGCGGAAGCCTGCTCGGCGAGCCGGATCGTTTGCCCGGCGTTATACGCAGGGTCCGCCACGCGCACGCGGGGCGTGCACACAGCGGTCCGGACGAAGCCGTGCGAATACATCGAGTGAAAGGGGCGTTCCATGGATTTGCGTTATCAAGGCGCGCTCGCCCCTAAAGATACGCGATACGCGCATCCTCAGGTTGCTTTTCGCGCCGTCGCGTCCCGCAGGCCGCTCAGGTAGGCGGCGCCCAGCGCCCGATCGTACAAGCCATACCCCGCCAGCCCTTTTTCTCCCCAGATCATCCGTCCGTGATCGGGCCGGACCGGGCCCTTGAAGCCACTGGCCAGCAGCGCCTCCATAACCGCCGCCATATCCACATCGCCGTCCGGGTGCGTGCTCTCCTCGAAAGATCGGTTGCCGCGCTGCGTTACGTTGCGCATATGCACGAAGTGGATGCGGCCCTTGAGGGACCGGACCGTTTCCGGCAGCCGCGCGGCTTCGGCGGGATTCGCGCCCAGCGAACCCGTGCAAAGCGTTACGCCGTTCGCTTCGCTATCCGCCAGTTCCGTAACCCGTTTCAGCGCCGCGCCGCTCGTGATAATGCGCGGAAAGCCCGCGACGGACCAGGGCGGATCGTCGGGATGTATGGCGAGGCGCACGCCGACCCGCTCCGCCACAGGCGCTATGTTCTCCAGGAAATACGCCAGATTCTCCCACAAATCCTCTTCCGAGCGTTCGGCGTACGCGGCCCGCAGGGTGGATATCTCCTCGCCTGAGTAGGCCGCATACCACCCCGGCAGGTCCTGTGTCCCTTCGGAAAAATCGATGGCGTCCATGGCCTTCTGGTCGAATCGAAGCGTGGTCGATCCATCCGGTCGGGGCCTGGCCAGGTCCGTGCGCAGCCAGTCGAAAACCGGCATGAAGTTATAGCAGATGACGGGCACGCCTTCTGCGGCCACGGCTTCCACGCTTTGCGCGTATCGGGCAATCCAGGCGTCCCGGTCCGGCAGGCCCAGTTTGATGTGCTCGTGCACGGCAATGGATTCCACCACGGAAAAACGCAATCCGGCCGCTTCAATGGTTTCCCGCAACGCACGGACCTTCTCCCTCGGCCATAGCTCGCCCGGCGCACAATCTTTCAGAGCGCTCACGACGCCCGTCATGCGGGGGATTTGCCGGATGTACGCGAGCGACACCGGATCGCCGGGGCCGTACCATCGAAACGTCAGGTGCATGGCGTTTTGCGGAAAAAATCTTAAAAAGCGCTTATTTTACTCCTTTTTGATGCTTTTTTACACCCTTTTCGGTGCTATTTCAGAGCATCATTACGTGATCTACCTTGGCCGCCGCCCGGTACAAGGCAATGATTTCATCGCTGGAGTGCATGTACATTTTCGCCGTGACGCTGACATAGCGCCCTTTGGAAGAACTCCGCACCGTAACCGGATGGCGTCCGAATATCTTTTTGAGCGCGGCCAGTTCGTCGGCGGGCACAATAAATTTGAACAGATATTCGTCGGGAAAATCAATCTGCTCGTCCAGCAGTTGCTGAAAACGCGGCCACCATGCATCTTCTTCCGCCGGTACGCTTTTCATGGGATGTTCGTCATCGGATGTTTGTCATGGGATGTTCGTCATGGGATGTTCATGATCGGATGTTCGGTTCCACTGCCTGAAATGCACCGAGAAGGCAGGGAATCGGCCTGGCCGTATGGCGTTTGAAACGAGGCGAAACGCCCGGGCGTTCCTGCATGGAATCTGCGATCCGCATGCTGCCAGACTGTCATACAGCGGGCGTCCGGTATGCTTTTCGCAGAGGCTGATCCCGCCGCGAGGCGCAAGCCGGCCCTGCCGTTTGCAGCACGACAAGGCCCTCGCTCGCGGTTCGCATCGCCACAGGAATGCGCCGCATAAAAAAAGCAAGCTATCCCATGAATCCCCAACAAACGCCTCCGCCCCGGCAAGGCAACGGGCATACGGCCCTCGAACGTTTCGCCAGAAACCTGATCGAACAGGCCCGGAAGGGCAGCATCGATCCCGTAATAGGGCGGGACGAGGAAATTCGTCGCGTTCTGCAGATACTTTCTCGCCGGACCAAAAACAACCCCGTGCTGGTCGGGGAACCCGGGGTGGGCAAAACAGCCATTGCGGAAGGCCTGGCCATTCGCATCGTGCAGGGCGATGTGCCGGAAGGGCTCAAGGACAAACGGCTGGTGGCGCTGGATATGGGCACGCTGATCGCGGGCGCCAAGTATCGGGGAGAATTCGAGGATCGGCTGAAAGCCGTCGTCAAGGAAGTGACCGAATCGGACGGACAGGTCATTCTTTTTATCGACGAAATCCATACCCTTGTGGGCGCGGGCGCCGCCGAAGGGGCCATGGATGCGGCGAACATTCTGAAGCCTGCCCTGGCCCGCGGCGAATTGCGCGCTATCGGGGCCACCACCCTCGACGAGTACCGCAAGCATTTCGAAAAGGACAAGGCACTGGAACGGCGTTTTCAGATGGTGCTGGTCGCGGAACCCTCCGTCGCCGACACCATTTCCATTCTGCGAGGCATCAAGGACCGCTACGAAGTGCATCATGGCGTGCGCATTCAGGACGCCGCCATCATTGCGGCGGCGGAGCTCAGTCACCGGTACATCGCCGACCGTTTCCTGCCCGACAAGGCCATTGATTTGATTGACGAATCGGCGGCCCGCCTTCGGATCGAGATCGACTCCATGCCGGAAGACCTGGATCACATGGAGCGGCAAATCCGGCAGCTGGAAATCGAACGGGAAGCCGTCAAGCGAGACGGCGTGCAAGGCAAGCCCGAGCAGATCGACGAGAAGATCGCCCGCCTCGGGGAAGAACGTAACGAACTGCGGGCGCGCTGGGAGCAGGAAAAAGAGATCATTCGGACGATCCGGGATACCCGGGAGCATATGGACCAGCTCCGCATCCGGGCCGAAAACCTCGAGCGCGCGGGGGAGTATGGCCGCGTGGCGGAAATTCGCTACGGACAGATTCCGGAGGCCGAACGAAAAATCCGGGACGCGCAGGCCCGCCTCGACGAAATTCAGGTACAGGGCGCGCTCCTGAAGGAAGAGATAGGCCCGGAAGACATTGCAGAGATCGTATCCCGATGGACGGGGATTCCCGTGGCGAAAATGCTTGCGGGGGAGCGCGAGAAACTATTGCGGCTCGAGGAAATGCTGGAACGCCGCGTGGTGGGGCAGCCCGAAGCGCTTCAGGTTGTTTCCAATGCGGTGCGCCGGGGACGAACCGGACTTCAGGAAGCGTCCCGCCCCATCGGAAGTTTTATTTTCCTGGGTTCCACCGGCACGGGCAAGACCGAACTGGCGAAAACGCTTGCCGAGTTCCTGTTCAACGACGAGCACGCCATGGTCCGCATCGACATGAGCGAATATCAGGAGCGCCATGCGGTCAGTCGTCTCGTGGGCGCACCGCCCGGATATGTCGGGTACGAAGAAGGGGGCCAGTTGACCGAGGCGGTGCGCCGCCGCCCGTATTCCGTACTTCTGCTGGACGAAATAGAGAAAGCGCACCCCGAAGTATTCAATGTATTGCTGCAAGTGCTCGACGACGGACGCCTGACCGACAACAAGGGGCGCGTAGCCGACTTTCGGAATACGATCGTTATCATGACAAGCAACATGGGTTCCGAGGTCATTCGGGAACGCATCGAAGCGGTTGGGACGTTTGACGACAAGGCCTTTGCGGCCATGAAAGAGCAGATGGGCCTGTTGCTCCGGCAACGGCTGCGCCCGGAGTTTCTGAACCGGATTGATGAAATCGTGTTGTTTCGACCTCTTGGGCCAGAACAGATTCGCTGCATTGTGGATATACAGTATGCCCGGATCGAGGCGCTTGCCCGGCGAAACCAGAACCTTGCGCTCGCGTTGTCCGACGCTGCGCGGGCCTGGCTGGCCGAACAGGGCTACGACCCGACGTTCGGGGCGCGTCCCCTGAAGCGCCTGTTGCAACAGGAGATCGCCAATAAACTTGCCGCAGAAATTCTGGCCGGTCGCATTGCGGATGGAGATGGCGTACATATTGACCTGGCCCCCGACGGCGCGGGGCTGATGTTCGACGTGGCTGCTTCCGCGGCGGCCTGAGCATATTTCAGACTATGCAGGATATCCAGAATATTCATGACCGCACCTGATGCCCCTGCTCCCCGGGATTCGCTCCGGGGATTCGCCATCCGGCTTGCCGGCCCGGACGATGTTCCGCTCATTCATGCCTTCATACGGGGCCTGGCCCGGTTCGAACGGCTTGAGCACGAATGCGTGGCGACGGAAGAGGCCCTCGAGAACACGCTGTTCGGCGCCCGCGCCTATGCAGAAGTGCTTATCGGCGAATTCGAGGGCGCTCCGGTGGGGTTTGCGCTTTTCTTTCATAACTACTCCACTTTTCTGGCCCGGCCCGGTGTCTATCTCGAAGATATTTATGTGGACCCGGCCTGGCGCGGACGGGGTTTCGGCTCCGCGTTTATGACGCGGGTGGCCGAAATCGCGGTGGAGCGGGGTTGCGGGCGCCTCGAATGGTCCGTGCTGGACTGGAACGAGCACGCGATCCGGCTGTACGAGCGGCTTGGCGCCCAGCCCATGAACGAATGGACGACCATGCGCGTCACCGGGGAGGCGCTTGGCGCCCTGGCCAGCGCCCCGGACGCCTGAGGCGCTGCGGATCGTCCGCCCCCCGGGTTTAGTCAGCGCATCTCTTGTTTTTGCTGCAAAACAAATGCATAATCGTTACCTTTTCGGGTAGCGAAGTCCTGTCCACAGATTTCTCCATAGACCTCGAAGAACCCATGACATCCAGAAACAGACGCGATTTTCTGAAGACCAGTGCGCTCCTTGCCGGAGGGCTTGCATTGCCGACCATCGTGCCGGCGTCCGCGCTTGGGCGCGGCGGTCGTACGGCGCCCAGCGATCGCATTACGCTCGGATTCATTGGTACGGGCAATATGGGAACGGGCCATGTGCGGCAATTTCTTGAAAAAGAAGCGGTGCATATCGCCGCCGTCTGCGACGTAAACCAGGCGAGTTACGGCTACTGGAACGGCGCCTACGCAGGCCGGGACCCCGCCCGGCACCTGGTGGATTTCCGCCGCGGCAAGGAGATGCGATCCGGGAACGCCTCGCCCTGCGACGGATACGAAGACTTTCGGGAGCTGCTGGCCCGCGACGATATCGACGCCGTAGTGATTTCCACGCCGGATCACTGGCACGCCATTCCGGTGATCGCCGCGGCCCGCGCCGGGAAGCATATTTACGGAGAGAAGCCGCTTTCGCTTACCGTCCGGGAAGGGCGGGCCATGAGCGATGCGGTGAAGGAGGCGGGCGTGGTGTTCCAGACCGGTAGCCAACAGCGCTCCGGCGAAGGGTTTCGCCACGCGTGCGAGCTGGTGCTGAACGGGCGGATCGGTACGCTTCGCACCGTGCGATGCGGGCTGCCGCCGGGGCAGACGGACTTTGGCGAAACGGGGGACCGGAAAGACCCCGAACCCGTGCCCGAAGGCTTCAACTACGATTTCTGGCTGGGCCCCGCGCCTGAAGCGGAATACAGCCCGGCCCGGTGCCACGTAAACTTCCGCTGGATTATGGATTACTCGGGCGGGCAGGTGACGGATTGGGGCGGGCACCATCCCGATATTGCGCAGTGGGGCATGGGAACCGCCAGGACCGGCCCCATAGCCATTCGCAATGCCCGGGGCGTCTTCCCGGAGAACGATTTGTGGAATACGGCCACCGATTTTTATTTCGAGGCGGAATACGCCCAGGGCGTTGTCATGATCGTTTCCAGCGACGAGCCGCGCGGCGTGCGCTTCGAGGGGGACGACGGGTGGATATTCATCTCTCGCGGCGGCCACGAGGTATCCGATCCCGCCATCTGGAACACCGTGCTGGGCGATCAGGACACCCGCCTGTATCGCAGCGACGATCACCGCCAGGATTTTCTGGACAGCGTCATAGCCGGCACCGAACCGATTGCGCCGATCGAGGAGGCGCATCGTTCTATTACCATTGCGCACCTGGGCAATATCGCCATGCAGTTGGGCCGCGATCTGAGGTGGGATCCGGACCGGGAAGTGGTGCTTGACGATGTCTCGGCCAACGAGATGCTTGGACGGCCCATGCGGGCGCCCTGGTCGCTCTGACGCGCCAGAAAAGCCAAAAAAATGAGGAGGGTCAGGCATGTCGGGGCTCCAGTCCGTATGCAAGGCCCTCCTCAACGGCACACACCGTCGGCAGAGGTAGACCGAGGGGCGTGGTTTTCGTGCGTTCCCCCGTTGTTCATGTTTTTTGGCGCAGGGGGCGCACGCTGCATTTCAAGCAAATTTCCTGCCGTACGCTATTGGCTTACGGAGGCGTATCGGGCAAGTTGCGTGCGGCGCCTGCGCTTTTTCGTCTGTTTTCGCCGGGGTCGTACGCATGTCGTTTCATATGTCGTTTCGGGGAAATGGCCGGGCGCGCCATGGCCTGTGACATGGCCTCCATCATGGCGTACGACATGGCCTACGTTATTACGCAATAACGGCTTATCAAGGCGTTCGCCGGGCGATCGGCCCGCTTTTTCCCGCAAGGCGTACATAATTTTTCCACAATTCGGCAGAAATAGTAAATAAGGCTTGCATAACGGCTTTAGATCGTTTTTATTATCTCTTGCCCCGACAGGTTTGCGCAGAACCCGGATGGGCGAAGCCATGCCGCCGACAGGATATGGCCTTGTCCGCCCGTGTTTTTCTGCGCTTTTTCCGGTTCGTTCTTGCAGATGGCCCCGCCGCTATGTATCTGAGCAAACTCGAATTGCATGGTTTCAAAAGCTTCGCGGATCGCACCGTGATGCGGTTCGACGCGGGCATTACGGCTATCGTAGGTCCTAACGGCTGCGGGAAGTCGAATATTGTGGACGCCGTGCGCTGGGCGATCGGCGAGCAACGCACCCGCGTTCTGCGCTCCGAGAAGATGGAGAACGTCATTTTCAGCGGCGCGGCGAATCGCAAGCCGTTGGGTATGTCGGAAGTGCTCCTGACGATTGAGAACAACCGGAATATTCTGCCTTCCCGATACGAAGAAGTGCAGCTGGGACGGCGCCTCTACCGGTCGGGCGAGTCCGAGTACGCCATGAACGGCGTAACCTGTCGCCTGCGCGATATTATGGATCTGTTCATGGACACCGGGATGGGCGCCGGGGCGTATTCGGTCATAGAACTCAAGATGATCGATGAAATTCTGTCCGAAAACACCGACGACCGGCGGCGTTTGTTCGAGGAGGCGGCGGGCGTCACGAAATACAAGATGCGGCGTCGGCAAACGCTTGGAAGGCTGAAGGCGACCCGAATCGATCTGGAGCGCATTCGGGACCTTACGGACGAAATCGCCAAACAGGTTCGCAGTCTGAAGCGGCAAGCCGGGCAAGCCGAGCGCTACAAGAAGGCCCGGCGTCGCCTGCGCGCGCTGGAACTGGCGATCGCCGCCGCCGAGTATGCCCGCCTCGCGGAAGAGCAGGACCTGCTTGCCGGCGAAACATCTGGCCTGAGCGAGGAAACGTCGCAGGCGACGGAAAAGGAAACCGGGCAAGCCGAGGCGCTGACGGCGCTTCGGGAGAATCTGGTGGCTTGCGAGAAGCGCCTCGAAGCCGAACGCGCCGACCTGTACGCGCACATCGACAAACGGCGCGAAACAGAAACGGAGCAACGGCTTGCGGAAGGGCGCCTGGAGTCCGCGCGGGGCGAACGGCAACGCCTGCACGAGGAGCAGGAAACCGCTGCGCTACGTCGCATCGACATGACGCAGGAGATCGCCGAGGTGGAAAAAGCCCTGAAAGAGGCTGAGCCTGCTATGTACGAGGCGGAAAAGCGGCTGGCCGTCGCCGAGCGTGATCGGGATGCGCGCCGCGCCGCCAGCGAGGAAAAGCAACAGGTGTTGCTGCATCTGCGCGCCGAGGAGCGCGCCTGCGAAGAGAAGCATGCCGTGCAGCGCCGCCAACTCGACAAGATGGTGGGCCAGCGCGACCTTGTGCAGAAGAACATGGCGGATATGGATACGGAACGTCGCGAGGCTGCGGCGGCGCTTGCCGACCTGCGTACGCGTGCGGCGGATACGGAGACCCTGACGTCCGCTGCGACGGACGCCGTCGAAGAGGCCCGCCTCGCCTCCGAACGGGCTACGCAGGAAGAGGCCCGTATTCGGGCATGTCTCGACGAGGCGATCGACCGGTTGCACCAGCTCAAACGGGAGCAGGAAGCCCTTGCCGCTTCGGCCCAGGTGCTGGAGAGCATGCTTACGTCCTGCGAGGATTGCGACGGGGCCGTGCAGTACCTGGCCGCATCGGAGTGGTCCGGCGGGCGTCTGACGACCGTGGCGGATCTGTTTGCCTGCGAGGATGCGGATCGGGTGGCGCTTGCCGCGGCGCTGGGGTCTTTTGCGGAATGCATTGTGGTGCGTTCCGACCGCGAAGCCCGGGCCGCCATTGAACAACTGCGCCAGAGCGGCCAGGGGCGGGCCACGTTCATCGTGCTGGACCGGATCCCCGACACGATGGCGTCCGGCGCCGCCGGGGGCCAGCAGGCTGTGTCGCTGGCGGAATCCGTGCGCATGGCGGACCGGACGATGGATGCGGACCGATGCGCTCGCCTGGTGCAGTTGTTGTTGCGCAATGCGTACGTGGTCGATACGCTGGACGAAGCAGAACGACAGGCCGCGCACGCTTCCGGGAGCGAACGATTTTTTGCGCGCACCGGCGAATGGGTCGATGCGCAAGGGGTTTTGCACGCAGGCAGCGAGGCGGAAGGCGATACGGCGGTCCTCGGGCGGCTTGAGCGCCGGAACCAGCTGGAAACCGCGCGTAGCCGGTTGCAGGCCATCCGAAGCGATATCCAGGCCGCGGAAGCGACCATCGCAACGCACCGCGCCGACATGGCGGCGGTGTCCGCCGAATCGTTGCGCGAACGGTTCGGGGAAGCCGAGCGGGACCTTGTCCGGGCAGAGCAGAAAGCCGCTCAGGTTACGTTCAATCTGGAGGCGGCCGAACGCCGACAGGAAGCGCTTGCAAAAAAATTCGACGAGGCGCAGGCATTTCTCGAAGGCACGGACATACAGACAAGCCGCCTGGAGCAGGACCTTGCCGAATCCGCCGAGGATGTGCAGGGCGTTCGATCCCGACTTGCTGAAGCCGAAACAGCGTTTCAGTCCGCGGAAGCCGAAAGCCGCGCGGCGGCGGGCGTATGCAGCGAGGCGGGGCTTGAAGCGCTCAAGGCGCGCAACCGGTGCGAGAATTTGCAACGGGACCTGGATCGCGCCCGCGGGCGGCTTCAGGATATGCGCGACCGCACCGAAGCCCGCGCGCGCCGCATCGCCGGGCTGGATCGAAAAATACAAGAGGCCCGGGATCGGTTGGACGCCATGGCCGCCGATGGGCCCGCCTTGCAGGAACGGCAAGCGGTGTTGCAGGAAGCGGCGAACCGGTCGGAAGAGGCGTTGCGTGCGCTCCGCAAAGAGACGACGGCCCTGGAGGCCTCCTTGCAGGCATTGCGGGATCGCCGGGAGCGCCTGGTGCAACAGGAGCATGCGCGTGCGCTGCGCCTCACCGAAATCCGAACCCGTCTGGACACGCTGGTCGAGCAAGTCGCCGAAGATTTTTCTGTGTCGCTTCCGGAAGCCGTGGCGGACGCTTCTGTGCTGATGCCGGAAGACGTTGCGGAGGAAGCGGCCCGCGAGGAAGCCCGTGCGCTCCGCGAGCGTCTGCGCTCCATGGGGAGCGTCAACGAGCTGGCGCTTGAGCACTGGGAGGAGGAGACGAAGCGGCTCGACTTCCTGATGCAGCAACAGCAAGACCTTGAAGCCGCCGAAAAGACGCTCCTCGAAACGATCGACGAAATCAATACGACGGCTTCGGCCCGGTTCATGGAAACGTTCAAGGAGATTCGCCGCCATTTCCGGCAAACGTTCCAGGATTTGTTCGGGGAAGAAGCGGTGGCTGATCTGGTGCTGGAGGACCCGGCGCAACCGCTCGAAACGGCGATCCGCATCCAGGCCCGTCCCGGCGGCAAGACTTCATCGAAAACGTCGTTGCTTTCCGGCGGCGAGAAAGCACTTACGGCCATTGCGCTATTGTTTGGCATCTATCTGGTCAAGCCAAGCCCCTTCTGTATTCTCGACGAGGTAGACGCCCCGCTCGACGACAAGAATGTGCGTCGCTTCATGCGCATGATCCGCCGATTTGCAGAACACACGCAATTCCTTCTCGTTACACACAACAAGTTAACGATGGAGGCGGCGGACCGGTTATACGGCGTCACCATGCAAGAACCCGGTGTTTCCCGTATCGTAGGCGTACAATTCGACGAGGCGGTTCAGATCGTCGAACGTGCGTCCCGGGCTGCGTAGCGCCTGTCCCGACGACGCGGCGCCCCGAAAGGACCGCTTTCAACGTCCGGGCCGTCGCCTTCTTTGTTTTGAAGCAGCATTTTTCCATGAATACGGCGGCCCACAGGCAACCTGACCTCGACGGAAGCGAGGAGGCCGCGTGGCCGCACCACCTCCTGCTGCTGATTTTCGTGGGGCTATGGGGCGGGAATTTCGTGCTTGCCGAAGTAGCCTTGCGCGAAATGTCGCCCATCGGATTTTCTGTTTCCCGGTTTCTGGTTGGGGGCGTGGCCATGATCGCCATGCTGTACTGCCAGCTCTTTTTGGGGAGCGGCAAGGCGTCGGGCGCGCGTCTCATTCCCCGGATTGAGAAAAAAGATTGGCCGCGTTTGCTTGTGGTGGCCGTACTGGGCGCCACGCTTGCGCCCTGGTTTGGGATCGAGGGGCTTGGGTTGACCCATGGGGCAAGGGCTTCCTTGTGGCTGGCGCTGGGGCCCGTGCTCAGTTGGGGGCTGGGGTATGTGCTGGGCACGGAACGCATTGGTCGCTACGGGTATGTCGGGATTGCGCTGGCGGCGATGGGCACGTTCGCCCTCGCGTTCGACGGTTTTCGCCCGGACAACCTGAACAAAGGCTATTGGCTTGGCGACTTGCTGCTGGTGCTGGCGTTGCTTATGGCCGTCGCCGAACTGCATTTCATCAAACCCCTTGCAGCCCGGTACGGCGCCACGGCCATGGTGGCGGCCCGCACCGCTATCGGGGGGATGATCTACCTGCTTATCGCCTTGCCGGCGCTGCTGGGCGAATCCTGGCTGAATCTGGATGCCTGGACCTGGATAGCCATTGTTTTCGGCGGGGCGGTGGGCGTGGGCATCGGCCAATGGGCCAAGGTGCGCGCGCTGAGGACGCTGGGGCCGACCCGGGTGGTGCTCTACGGCAACCTTGTCCCGCTTGCCGCCCTGTGGCTTGCCTGGGCAACCATCCAGACGCAACCATCCGCGCTGGAGATTCTGGCCGGGTTGTTCATCGTCCTCGGCGCCATTTGCATTCAGGTGCTGGATGTGCGTTCCCGGAACGGGAGTGACAAGAAAGGCGGGGGCCGGGCCGCCAATGTTCTGAACAGTATAGCGATGCGGTCCGGGGATACCTGAGGGATGCGCTGACGCGGTCCGCTTCGATCCCGCGTATTCCCGGAGCTGGTCAGGAGGCGTCCGGCGCTCGCACAACCAGTTCGTCTGGCAGGTCGTTGCGTTGCGCTTCCGGGTTGACGAGCGGGCCCGTCAGCGGCATATGAAATCCCGTCAGGAACGGCGCCATCGTCGAAAAGAAGAATTCCTGCTGGAACTCGTAAAAATCGGCGTCGAATCCGCCGTATTCTCCCGTATGCCCTTCTACGTCCAGGTAGAGTACGCGCGGCCAATCGGGAAAATCTTCCTGGGCTTTTTTCAGGTATTTGAAGACGGCGCCCGCCGCGTGTTCGAACCCGTCTTCCGCCTGTACGGTATGGCGGATGGCCACGGTATTGTCGAACTGCATCCAGACGCCGTCGGCGTCCGGTTTGTTGTAGGCGGGGATAAAAGGAGGTTCCGGCATGGGTGCGAACAAACGTACAGGCAAACGTATCGAAAAATGTACAGGGAGCGCAAGGATACGCGGAGTACGCCCGCAAAGATCAGGGGGTCAATGCTTTTCGCGCTCCGATTCGGAAGCGAGGGCGTCCAGGTCCAGTTCCAGGCTTTCTTCTTCGGAGACGCCGTTGAAGCGCTCCAGTTCTTTCCGCAGGAAGGCGGCGGTATGGGTGTTCGTGCGGACAAGGTCTTCCGGGGCGCCTGAAAACAGAATGCGCCCGCCTTGCGCGCCGCCCGCGGGGCCCATGTCCACAACCCAGTCTGCTACCTTGACCACATCCATATTGTGCTCGATAACCAGCACCGTATTGCCTTTTCGGACCAGGGCCTCAAGGACCGCCAGCAGATGTCGAATATCCTCGAAATGCAGTCCCGTGGTGGGTTCGTCGAGAATGTACAGGGTGCGTCCGGTCCCCGGCCTCGAAAGCTCCTTCGCCAGCTTCACGCGCTGGGCCTCGCCGCCGGATAATGTGGTAGAGGGTTGTCCCAGCCGGATATAGCCCAATCCCACTGAATCCAGCGTACGCAGTTTTCGTTCGATGCGCGGGACATGTTCGAAGAACGTCAGCGCTTCGGATACCGTCAGGTCCAGCGCGTCCGCAATGGTTTTCCCTTTGTAGAGTACTTCCAGCGTTTCCGTGTTGTAGCGACGGCTTTTGCACGTGTCGCACACCACATACACGTCGGGCAGGAAATTCATCTCCAGCTTCACGATGCCGGCTCCTTTGCAGGTTTCGCATCGTCCGCCCTTCGTATTGAAAGAAAATCGGCCTTTTTTGTATCCCCGTATCTTCGATTCGGGAAGCTGGGCGTACAAGTCCCGGATCAAGGTAAACAGATTGGTGTACGTGGCGGGGTTCGATCGGGGCGTTCTGCCGATCGGACTCTGGTCGATGTCGATGACCTTGTCGATATGTTCTGTCCCCTCAAGCGATGCGTACGGCAAGGGCCGCACACGGGCGCCGTGCAATCGTTGCGTCAGAATCGGAAACAATGTCTGGTTGATCAGGGTGGATTTCCCGGACCCCGAGACGCCCGTCACGCATACGAGCGCACCCAGCGGGAGGGTAAAGGCGTCGCCTTTCAGGTTGTGGCCCGTAGCGCCCTCGAGCGCCATGCGCTTTTCCGTGGCGTTCCGCCGACGTTTCGGGATATGGATGCGTCGTTTGCCCTGGAGGTACGCTGCCGTAAGGCTGATGTGGCCATTCGTGGCGATCGGCAATGCATCGGGGGCGGTGGCTCCCAACACGTGTCCGCCGTGTTCCCCCGCTCCCGGCCCAAGGTCTACCACGAAATCGGCTGCTTCGATCATTTCCCGGTCGTGCTCGACGACCAGCACCGAATTGCCAAGGTCGCGCAGCTGCTTCAGGGACCCGATCAGCCTGGAATGATCGTTTGGATGCAGGCCGATGGAGGGCTCGTCCAGTACGTACAACACCCCTGTCAGGCGCGTACCGATCTGGGTGGCCAGGCGAATCCGCTGGCTTTCTCCCCCGGACAACGTACGCGCCGTGCGATTCAGGCTGAGATACCCTACGCCCACATCAATCAGAAAGTCGAGCCGTTCCCGGATTTCCTTGACGATCGGGCGCGCGATGATGCGCTGCCTTTCGGAAAACGCGGCCTCGTCGAAAAATGCGCGAAGCCCGACCAGGTCCATGTTCACCAGCTCGGCGATGGTGCAGGAACCGATCTTGTACGCCAGGCTCTCCTTCTTCAGGCGCCCGCCCTTGCATTCCGAGCACGACATGTGCCGCATGAACGATTCGGCCCATTTGCGCTGTCCGTTCGAGGACGTGTTGTCGTAGGTGTGCCGGATATATCCGTAGACGCCGTTGAAACGGTGCTGGTAGCATACCTCCCGATTTTTCCAGGTATATACGATGTCGAACGTTTCTTCGCCGGCGCCGAAGAGCAGGGTTTCGCGCTGTGTTTCCGTGAGGGCGCTCAGCGGCGTATCCAGTCCGAAACCGCGCGCAGCGGCCACGGCCCGCACTTGATTGAATATCCAGATGTCGCGCGGTTTGCCCAGCGGCGCCAGTCCGCCTTCGGCAATGGTCAGGGACGGATCCGGAATAATCAGTTCCGGATCGATTTCCCGCCGATAGCCGAGGCCGTTGCATTCGGGACAGGCTCCATACGGCGTATTGAAGGAGAACATGCTGGGCGAAGCATCCTCGTAGTAGAGTCCGTCTTCCGGGCTGAACAGGCGCCTGCTCATCAGATGATCGCCTTGTTTCGGCCCGTTCATCGCCTGCACGATCAGCGTGCCGCTTCCAAGGCTGAGTGCGGTTTCCGCCGACCGCGCGATGCGGGAACGAATGCCCTCCTTGATCACGACACGGTCCACCACCACCTCAATGTCGTGTGTTTTATACCGGTCCGCCCGCATGCCCGGTTCGATTTCCTGCGTTTCCCCGTCGATGCGTACGCGCTGAAAGCCCTGCTTGCCCATCTGTTCGAAGAGCTCCCGGTAGTGTCCCTTGCGGGCGCGCACGACGGGGGCGAGCAGCAGCAGCCGGGTTCCTTCGGGGAATGACGCAATCTCGTCGATAATTTCATCGTCGGACTGCTTGCGCATGGGCGTGCCGGAGATGTACGAATACGGCGTTCCGGCCCGCGCAAAAAGCAGTCGGAGGAAGTCGTAGATTTCCGTGACGGTGCCTACCGTGGACCGGGGATTGCGGCTAACCGTTTTCTGGTCGATAGCGATCACGGGGGAAAGGCCGTCGATGAAATCCACGTCGGGCCGTTCCATCATGCCCAGGAATTGTCGGGCGTAGGCGCTCAGGCTTTCCATGTAGCGGCGACGGCCTTCGGCGTAAATCGTGTCGAAGGCGAGGCTTGATTTGCCCGAACCGGACAGCCCCGTTATGACCACCAACTGTTCTCTTGGAATATCTATGTCGATATTCTGGAGATTGTGGGCCCGCGCCCCCCGAATCGTGATCCGGTCGTCCATGCAAGTGACGAGATCGATACGTCGTTTTGTGTGCTGCGTTGCGCTATCCAGACGCCGCAAGTACGGCGGCGTCCACAGAACAGTAAATATACAGGATATGCTGATGACGGATACGCTGATTACGGATGCGCGGATTGCGTTCGCTTCGATCCGCGCCCCGGGAAGGGGTATCTTTGCGTATATTTCTTGTTTCGTACTTTGTCCTGCGTATCATCCCCTGAAATATCGCCATGAGAATACCGCTTGCCTTTGCGCGCGTTTGCCTGCCGTTTTTGTGCGTCGTGTTCGCCGCTGCGCCTGCCGTTGCGCAGGATCGGCCCAATATCGTATGGATTTCCGCCGAAGACGTCAGTTTGCGGTTCGGCGCCTACGGCGACGCCGCGGCGAACACCCCCCATCTTGATCGTCTGGCTTCCGAGGGGACCCGTTATCTGCATGCGTTTACGACCGCCGGGGTGTGCGCTCCGAGCCGCGCAGGCATTATTACGGGCATGCACCAGAATGGCTGGGGAGGGCATCATATGCGTACGACGCACGACGCTCCGGGCCTTCCCACGCCGTACCATGCCGTACCGCCTCCGTACGTGAAAGCGTTCACGGAGTATCTTCGGGCGGCGGGGTACTTTACGACCAACGATTTCAAGACGGATTATCAGATCGGCAATCCCGTCACGATATGGGACGAGCACAAGCGCGGGGCGCATTGGCGCAGCCCGCACCGCAAGGAAGGCCAGCCCTTCTTTTCCGTGTTCAATTTCGGGGTCACCCATGAGAGTCAAAGCTGGGTCGAGCCGGACGAGCAGACGACGACGGACCCGAACACACTCGCATTGCCGCCCTACTATCCGGATACCCCGGACGTGCGCCGCCAACTGGCCAAGCATTACGACAACATTGCCCGCCTCGACGAGCAGGCCGGCGACATTTTGCGCCAACTGGAAGAGGACGGCCTGGCCGACAATACCATCGTCTTTTTCTGGGGCGATCACGGGGACGGCTTGCCCCGCGCCAAACGCTGGCTCTACGATTCCGGCCTGCGCGTTCCGCTCATCGTACGGACGCCCGGCCAGCAAGGAGCAGGCTCGGCCAGCGAACGCCTTGTGAGCCTGGTCGATCTGGGGCCCACGGTATTGTCGCTGGCGGGCGTGCCTGTTCCCGCGCATATGGACGGCATGGCGTTTCTCGGCGATGCAGAGGTCCCGCCGCGCGAATATATCTACGCCGCCCGGGACCGCATCGATATGGTGTACGACATGGTGCGGGCCGTCCGGGACAAGCAGTACAAATACATTCGGAATTTTCACCCGGAGAAACCGTATGTGCAGTTCGTGCCGTACCGCAACCGTTCGTCCATCATGCAGGAATTGTTGCGTTTGCACCTCGCCGGAGACCTGAACGGGGTGCAACAGCGCTGGCTACGCGACAGCCGTCCGCCCGAGGAGCTCTACGATGTGCAGGCGGATCCGCACGAGGTCCGCAACCTCGCGGACGATCCTGCGATGCGCGACGTACTATACCGGATGCGCGACGAACTGGACGCCTGGATGCGCGACATCGACGAGAAGGGGCATGTGCCCGAAGATCGCATGGTTTGGCAGATGTGGATGGGCGAGGAGCAGCCCGTGACAGCCGCCCCGCTTATTCTGAGGCGCAACGATACCGACAGGGAAGTGGAGGCCGAGCAGGAGGGTCCCGTCGAGATTATTATCGAGGCAGGCACGGACGGCGCGTCCATTGCGTGGACCACCGACGAGGGGGATGCGCCGTACTGGAAACTCTATGCGCGTCCGATCCGCCTTGATCCGGGCGCCGCGACCACGATTCGGGCCAAGGCCATTCGCTACGGCTATGCTGAAAGCCCCGAAACCAGCGCCGCCATTAGCGTCCGGCCGTAGGCCCGCGGGCCGGAGTTTCGCGCCGCCCTCCACGGGCGGGCAGACCTATGCGGTCAACGAAGATGCGCATACGACCGCGTTCCGGCGGTATGCGTGCCTCAAGGAACTCGCCTTGCGCCGACAAGGCGGCGTTGTTCCGCGTTCCGGCCTTTAGGATGCACTGATCAAATCCACTTCGATCAGCGCTTCACGTACGCAAGTAGCGTTTGTAATGATTCTATCGTTAAAATCATCGGAAAACACGGTGTTTTGCGTTGTCGGGGTCGTGAAGCGCCCTTCGGGAGGCATCGAGGAGCGCGCTGGCGGCGTCATTCCTCATTACGTGGGGCCTGCCACGCTGCTTCGTCATTCCTTGCCAGCGCACCCCTCGCTGCCTCTGATCTTCGCGGACTTAATCAGAGCATCCTTAGACCACCGGTTCCCAGCCCGGTTCGTAGGTCCGCGACCAGCGTTGCATGGCTTCGGGATTGCCTTGTATGTGTCCGTTTTCCGGGTTGCAGTGCAGCGTTTGGCCCACTTCCTGCGCGATGTTCGCAAGGTGGCACAAGAGTACGCTCTTGTGTCCCTCGTCGATGGCAGAATGCAACGGGCTTCCCTGGCGAATCGCATCCAGGAAATTGGCCATGTGTCGGTTCGTCTGGCCGCCCCCGCCGGTCGTATCCATGGTGGCCTCCATCTCCTTTTCCTTAACTTCCTCCACGACGGCGTTGTCCTTGTCGTAGACCACGTACCCGTTCCGGTCCAGCAATATCGTGCCTTCGGTGCCGTGCACCAATGTGCCCCGCCCCCGATTGTGGACAGGAAATCCGTTGCAACTTCTGCCTTCCCAGGTGATCGTCTTCCCCTCCTCGAAGTCGAACGACACATCCTGCGTATCGTAAAACTCCCAGTCGTCGTCGAAATGGTACCGACCGCCGCTCGAATTGACGCGGACGGGAAAGTCCACGCCCAGCGCCCACCGGGCCACATCGATTTCGTGCGTGCCGTTGTTGCACACCTCGCCGGTGCCCCAGCGCCAGAACCAGTGCCAGTTGTAATGCACCACATTGTTGCGGTACGGCGTCCGCGGCGCCGGGCCTTGCCACAATTCGTAATCCAGCCAGCGCGGAACCCTCGCCGTTTTGCCCCGCCCGATGGAGCCGCGCGTATTGGCGTACCACGCGCGCGCAAAGTACGGCCTGCCTATCGCGCCATCGTGGATCATGCGGATCGCCTCTATGGTTGCGGGGCCGGACCGTTGTTGCGTTCCCAGCTGCACGACCCCGCCGTAGCGCTCTTGCGCAGCCACGAGCCATTCGCCTTCTTGCGGATTGTGTCCGCAGGGTTTCTCGACATATACATGTTTGCCGGCCTGCAACGCAAGGATCGTAGCGGGCGCATGCCAGTGGTCCGGGGAGGCAATGATCAGCGCATCGACGTCCGGATCCTCAAGGGCCCGCCGAAAATCGACCAGGCCCTGCGGCGTTTCGTCCTGCATTTTGCCTACGTCCCGCGACACTTTCCGGACGGCCCGGGAGTCCACGTCGCAAATGTATCGTATGCGCGCATTGCGTTGCCCGACAAACGAACCGGCCAGTCCGCCGCCCCGGCTGTTCACGCCCATGACGGCGGCCCGGATCGTATCGCTGGGCGGGCTGGAAGCGAATGCGCGAATCGTCGCCGGGGCCAAGCCAAGGCTTGCGCCTCCCAGCGCCGACGTTTTGATGAATTTCCGTCTGTTCATGGAACCCTTCATGCGGGATACCCGATGATATGCTGCAAAAAACGGGGGAGCAAGGGCTGTAAAGTAGATGCACTGACCAAACCCACGTCGATCAGCGCTTCACGTACGCAAGTGCATGCCGTTATGATTCCATCGGTAAAATCATTGAAAAACACGGCGTTTTGCGTTGTCGGCGTCGTGAAGCGCCCTTCGGGAGGCATCGGGGAGCGCACGGGCTGTGTCCTTCCTCATTATGCGGGGCCTGCCGCGTATCTTTTCGCCGAAAGATGCGTATACGAGGCGGGTGCTTTTGCGCATTCTTTCGTTCGCTCCCTTTCCACGCCTGTTCCTGCGCCGTTCCCGTGGTCAAGAAACTGAATTTCCTGCTGTACGAATTGCTGGAGGCAATCCGGACCGCTTTGCGCGCGATCGCTTCGCACAAAATGCGGTCCGCCCTGACGATGGTCGGCATTGTGATCGGCATCACCTCGGTTACCTCCATGGTCACCGTGATCAACGGCATCGAGCAATTTTTCGAGAATACGCTTTCCGAGCTGGGGACGGATGTCGTGTACGTCGAAAAATGGCCCTGGACAGGCGGCCCGAACACCAAGTGGTGGGAATACATCAACCGGCCAGAGATTAAGCCGGAACTTGCAGAGACCATTTCGGACCGCGCCCGGCTTGTGGCCGCCGCCGCGCCGGTCGTCGCCACGTCCCGGCCAGTCACGCGCGGCTCCTATTCCATAGCCCCTGTGACGATTGAGGCGTCCACCACCGCGTACGAACGCGTGCATGTGGTGGAGCTGGCTTCGGGCCGGTTCTATTCGGAGCTGGACAACCGGACGGCTCGCCGCGTTGCGGTGATTGGCGCCAACGTGGCGGACACCCTGTTTCCCACCGAAAATCCGCTGGGCAAATTCATTCGCATTGCCGGGCACCGGTTTCAGGTGATTGGCGTGATGGCGAGAAAAGGACAGGGCTCCGAAGGACCGGGCTCCGTAGATCAGCGTGCGCGCATTCCCATGCAAACGTTCGGCAATATTTTCGGCTTGCGCTACCGGGGCATTTCGGTGCAGGCAAGGATTGCTCCGGGCGTCGATCCGGAGGCCGCCAAGGACGAATTGACGGGCATCGTGCGCGTTGCGCGGGCGGTCCCCGCTGGCGAGGATGACAATTTCGAGATCAACGACCTGGAAGAATTGCGGGCCCAGCTGGCGCCGGTCAAGCGCATGATCTACGGCGTCGGCATTTTCCTGACGGCCCTGGCGCTGCTTGTGGGCGGCATCGGGGTGATGAACATCATGTTCGTGTCGGTCAAGGAGCGTACGCGGGAAATCGGAATCCGCAAGGCGGTCGGCGCCCGACGCCGCACGATTCTCATCCAGTTCCTGATCGAAGCCGTAGCCATATGCCTTGCCGGCGGGCTTGTCGGCGTCGGGTTCGCTACTCTGTGCGCTCAGTTGCTCAGTCTGGCGTTGAATTTGCCGACCTTGCTGCCGCTCGGGACGATTTTCCTTGCTTTCGCGATTTGTACGCTCGTGGGGCTCATTTTTGGGCTGGCTCCGGCCTGGGCCGGCGCCAAATCGGACCCCATCGAATCGCTTCGCTACGAATAATCCACTTGACGTTCGTCCGTTCATGGAACTGCGGGATATTATAGCCTCTGCCTGGACCTCGTTGCGCGCCAACAAGATGCGCACCATGCTGACCTTGCTCGGCATGATTATCGGCGTATTCGCCATTATCGTATCCATTACGGCCGTCAAGGTGATCGACGTGTATTTCGAGGAAAAGATGTCTTTTCTCGGAACCTCTACGTTCACCGTTACCCGCTCTGAAAGTTTTAGCGTCGGCGACCGGGATTTCCAGTATCGTCCGAACATTACGATGGACCAGGTCGATCGCCTCAAGCGGATGCTGGACGAACGGTTCCAGGTCAGCGTCATAGAGGATTTCGACATGACCTCCATCCGGTACGCCAGCCGGGAAACGGACCCCAATGTCGTGATCCTGGGCACGGATGAGAATTTTACGGGCAACTTCAGCTACACGATCGAAGCCGGACGCTCCTTTACGCCCGAAGACGCGCAGTACGGGAGAAAGGTGGTCATCCTGGGCTCGGCGGTCGCCGAAGAATTGTTCGTTACGGAACATCCCATTGGCAAGGTAGCGGAATTCGGCGGCGCCCGCTACCAGGTGATCGGCATACTGGAGCCCAAGGGCAATTTTCTCGGCTTCAATATGGACAATCGGGTGTTCGTCCCGATGCGCACGCTTTTTCTCCGATATGGCGGGGCCCAGCGAAATATTGCGTCGACCAGCGTGCGTGCGCCGGGTCCGCAGCTTGTGGGCGCCGGCATGGAAGAGGTGATCGGGCGTCTGCGCGCCATTCGGAAAGTGCCTCCCGGCGAGGACAACAACTTCGTGGTGGAGACGAACGATTCCATGCGCGCCATTTTCGATCAGTTTACCGCCGTGCTTACCCAGGCCGGCGCCGCGATCGGGTTTATTTCTCTTCTTGCGGCGGGCATCGGGATCATGAACATCATGCTTGTTTCGGTTACGGAACGCACCCGCGAAATCGGTATTCGCAAGGCGCTGGGCGCCCGCAGGAAGGATATTATGCGTCAATTCATTCTGGAGGCCATCTTTCTGTGCCAGATTGGGGGCGGGGCCGGTTTTCTTCTGGGCGTACTGGCCGGGAACGGTACGGCGCTGTATTTTAACATTTCCGCCACCATACCCTGGGTCTGGGCTGGCGTGACCATAGCCATTGTGGCTGCCGTGGCGCTGGTATTCGGCGGATACCCGGCGCTCAAGGCAGCCCGCCTGAACCCCATCGATTCGCTACGCTACGAATAATGACGCTGTCCAGCGCCGTGCGCCGCGTTCGTATTGCCACGATTCCGTTGTTGCTGACGGCGGGCCTCTTGTTCGGCGGTTGCAACGGCGCGCCAGAGGCGGTCGAAGAGCCGCTCCCGGAGCCTGTCCTTTTTTCGGCCATTGGGTATGGCCAGTACGCTTCGCTCAAGGACACGCTGGAGATCGTTATCCGGGATCAGGAAACCTGGGCGGCCTGGCAAGATTCGCTGCGTCCGGTGGCGCCCTTTCGGTCCGTGGATTTTTCCCAAGCGATGGTTTTGCTGGTTGCGCTCCCGCAAAGCACCAGCGGCTACGCCGTCTCGCTTCTGTCGCTCAACCGGATGGATACGGTTCTTGTGGCCGAGTACCTTGTGGAAGCGCCTTCGGAAGATTGCCTGACGGCGGCTGCCGAGTCCGTGCCGTTTCAGGCAGCGCTTACGCCCGCGACGGAGTGGCCGATCCGTTTCAGTCGGCTGGAGGAAGAGTATCGCTGTACGTTTGGTCCCCCTCGCCGGGGCAGTCGGTAGGAGACCAGATAAGGATAGGGCGCCGTATTTGCGCGGGCATCGGTCGCCGTGCGGGGCCCGCCGCGGCAGTCCGTAAGAGACCAAATCAGGATAGGGGCCGTATTGCGCGGGTATCGGTTGCTGTGCGGGGCGTGAAGCGGCAGTCCGCAAGAGACGAGATCAAGAGCAGGCGTTGGCCGTTGCGCGTCAGGCGGCGACGGAAGCCAGCACAGGATTTTCGACCGGCACGTCGCTGTCTATGTTGCCGTCCACCAGGCGGATGATCCGGCGCGCGTGTTGCGCCACCTCGTGTTCGTGCGTAACGACAAGCAAGGTATTCCCCTGTCGATAGAGTTGCTCGAACAGGTGCATGATTTCCTTGCCTGTTTTCGTGTCCAGGTTGCCTGTGGGTTCGTCGGCGAGGATAATCGAGGGCTTGTTGACCAGCGCCCTGGCCACGGCGACGCGTTGCCGCTGTCCCCCGGACAGTTCGTTCGGTTTGTGCGATACCCGATCGGCCAGTCCCACGCGTTCCAGCGCGTCTTCCGCCATTTGACGCCGCTGCTTGCGCCGTATGCCACTGTACACGAGCGGCAATTCCACATTGTGCAGGCAATCGGCCCGGGCCAGAAGATTGAATGTCTGGAATACGAACCCTATTTCGCGGTTGCGTACGTTGGCCAGTTCATTGTCGGTCATTTCGCTGACGCGCTGCGCATTGAGGTAGTAGGCGCCTCCCGTCGGCGAATCCAGGCAGCCCACGATATTCATCAAGGTGGATTTTCCGGAGCCGGAAGCCCCCATGATCGCTACGTATTCGTTCTCGAATACGTCCAGCGATACCCCGGCAAGGGCATGCACTTCGTGTTCGCCCATGTAATACACCCGGGTGATGTCGCGCAATGCTATAAGCGCCTTTCGTTCTTCCATGGGATGGATTTTCGCTGTGTATGAACCGGACGGGCCGGCATGCGGGGTTATGAGTCGGCCCGGGCTACATTGGACGTATTGTTTTCCTGGTCCTGGACACGTACGGCGCCGTTATGGTTCAGCGAGCGGCTGACGGCGCTGTACGGCCCTGTAATAACCTGATCGCCGACGGTCAGTCCCGCCTTGACCTCGATGTGGGTGTCGTCGGATATGCCCGTTTCCACCTTTACGATCCGGGCTTTGCCGTCCGTCGCGAGGAACACCACCTTGCTCAACACTTCGTCTGGCTGGGCGGCCCGGGACGAATCCGAGGCGATTTCTTCCGCATTGTTCTCTTCCGTTTCTGCAGGCTCGTCCGGCGCCTCCTCGTCGATGCGGGATACGTCGCGTACGGTAACCGCCTGAATCGGGATGGCCACCGCATCGACGACCGTTTCCGTATACACATCCACGGTTGCGCTCATGCCGGGTCGGAAAAGCGGGGCGTCGTCCAGCGGGACGGACACTTCGTTCTGGGTGATCATGCCTTGTTCCTCCGAATACCCTTCCCCGATGTTGTGCGCGTCCAGGATGCGCACCTTGACGGGGAATTCGGTGACTTGCTCCTGCGTTCCGGCAGCGGTCGTACGGGCGGAGTTGGCGATTTCGGTTACGACGCCCCGGAAATTGCGTTCGGGATATGCATCGACTTCAATGGATGCGGTATCGCCCAGCGCCACATTGACGATCTCGTTTTCGTTTACTTCGATTTCTACCTCCATATGATCGAGGCGGGCCACGCGCATCATTTCCGTACCTGCCATCTGGCTGGTTCCGACGACGCGTTCGCCCAGCTCCACGCGCAGGACGCTGATGGTGCCCGACATGGGACTGTAGATGGCTGTTTTACGCACCTGCTCTTCCGCTTCGCGCAGGCGTGCTTCCGCGCTCTCGACCGCATATTGCGCGCCCTCCAGGCCGGCCTTCGCTACCTCGTACCGCGTTTCCGCCTGTTCCAGTACGCTTCGGGCGATGGCTTCGCGTTCGAACAAATCCCGCTGGCGCGTACGTTCCGATTCGGCTTCCAGCAAATCGGCCCGGCGTTGCGCCATGGAAGCCTTTGCCTGCAACACGCCTGCCCGCGATTGTTCGACCTGCGTGGCGTAGAAGTCGGGCCGGATGCGGGCCAGGAGCATGCCGCGCCGCACCGTGTCGCCTTCCTTGATGGGCAGCTCGATGATCTCGCCGGACACGTCCGGGCTGATGGCGACTTCTACTTCGGGCTGCACCCTCCCCGACGCCGTGACGATCTGCGTAATGTTGCGGGCTTCGACTTCGGCCGTTTCGACCATCGTGCCCTTGTTTCCGTCCCCGAATACCCCCGTGACGCGCCCTATGACGGCGATGATCGCCAGGAACAGGAGCAATCCGCCCATTATCCACAGCAGGCGTTTCGTAGCGCTGGATTTTTTCGACATGTCTCTGAATAGCGGAAGGTTTTGAAAAGTGCTTGTTTCCGGCGCCTTGTTGCGAAATCAGTCGAACAGCGGCGTTGAAAGGTCCAGGCGGCCCACAAAGAAGTCGACCAGTTTGCTCTGGAACAGGAAATTGTACTGGGCCTGCACCCGGTTGCTTACGGCGGCGACGTACTGTGCCCGGGATTGCGTGAGTTCCACGAGCGTTCCGGCCCCTACGTTGTACCGATTTTGCGAGGCTTCGAGCGCGCGTTCGGCGGCAAGCACCTGGGTTTCGGATACTTCAAGGCTTTTGCGGGCGGCGTCGTATTCGAGGTAGCCCTGTCGCACCTGCAAGGCGGCGTTCTGCTTCAGGTTTTCCATTTCCAGCATGGCGTTCCGGTATTGCACCTGGGCTTGCTGAACCTGCGCAGCGCGGGAGAACCCGTCGAAGATCGGATAACTGACGCTGAAACCCAGCGAATTGCCCCGGTTGGCGTCGATCTGGTCGCCGAAAGACTGGTCTATGTCCGGCGAGTAATTCGAGCGGTAGCTTCCCCCGAAGTCCACGCGCGGCCAGTACGCCGATTTCGCCATGCGTATGCCTTGCTGCGCCGCCAGGATGCGGGCTTCCTGCGCCGCCAGGTCGTCGCGCGATGCGAAGGCGATATCGAAGAGTTCCTCAAGATTGTAATCCTCGGGGGTAATGGGCACATCCTCGTATCGCGGCGCCACGAATTCGTATGTGTCGCGCGGGTCGAGTTGCAGCACCTGGATGAGCCGGGCTTTGCCCAGTTCCGCGTCCCGTTCGGCGGTCAGCACATCCAGTTCGGCCTGCGCCGCGGCGGCTTGCTGCTGGTACAGATCGGAGATGGGTCGCGATCCGACGTTGACGAATTCCTCGATCTGGGACAGGAGCTGGCGTTGGGCTTCGAGGTTTTCCTCCCGAATAATCACCAGTTGCCCTGCGTTTACATACAGCAGGAAATTGTTGGCTACGTTGAACGCTACGGTTTGTCGGGTCTGGTCGTGGGACAATTCGCTGGCGTGCAGGGTATGTTGCGATTGCCGGAGCGATGCGATGTTCGCAAACCCGTCGAACAGATTGATTTGTCCCGACAGCGACCCGCTCAGGTTCTGGCTTGTGAACGGGATGGTGTTTCCTGCCTGGTCCTGCGCAAAGCCGGAACCCCGCGACCCGTTGGTGGACATGGAAAACGAGGGCAGAAAGTTCATCCGCCGCTGAAACACCTGTCGCGCGCTCAGTTCGATGTTGTTGCCGGACAGTTGCACCTCGGTATTCCGGTCGAGCGCAATGCGGAGCGCCTGGTCGAAGGTGATGACGCGAGGTTGTTGCGCGTACGTGGTATGCGCTCCGCCCGCTGCAAACAGAAGCATACCTGCCGCAAGCAGAAGCGTGAAAAGCGGCGTCCGGCCGAAACGACGGGCAGGGTTCGTTCTATACATGATTCGGTAGCTGGGACTGAAGTTCGGGGTGCTCCGTACAGGAATGTCTCTATGCTCCCGGGGCGGAAATGCAGAGCAAAATGCCGGGCATAACGTGCCGTTACGAAAATAAAACCCTGGTGTTGCGCTTTTCGCCGCAGAAAATATGCATTCCCGGAAATCAGCGGGGAAGGAAACGCGGAGGGGGAGGGATTCGAACCCCCGGTACCCGCGAGGGCACGCCGGTTTTCAAGACCGGTGCATTCGTCCGCTCTGCCACCCCTCCGTGGGGCCGTTCGGTCGTTGTACGGCAGTCTCACTATACACGTTGGCGTTCCCTCTGGTTCCTTGCGGCGCAGGCGGCGCGATGGCGTCCGCTCGGGATATTATGCGCCCGCCGCGCTCAGGATATTGTAGGCCAGTGCGGCGAGCGCACCGCCGGTCAGCGGGCCCAGCACCGGAATCCAGGCATAGCCCCAGTCGCTGTCCCGTTTGCCTTTCCCGAGCGGCAGGAGGGCGTGTACGATGCGCGGGCTCAGGTCGCGGGCCGGGTTGATGGCGTATCCCGTCGTCCCGCCAAGGCACAGGCCGATGGCCAGCACCAGCAGCCCTACCGGCAGGGCGTCCAGGGCGCCCAGGCCGCTGTCGGGCGCCACCATATAGAGTACGCCAAAAACGAGCACGAAGGTGCCGATGGCCTCGGAAATGAAATTCGCAGGGCCGTTTCGGATTTCCGGGGCGGTGCAGAAAACGCCCAGCTTTCGATCCCCGTCTTCGGTATGCAGGAAATGCGGGCGATAATGCAGCCAGGTCAGAAAGGCGCCCAGCGCGGCGCCGAGAAACTGCGCGATCAGGTAGGCGGGCACCTGCGACCAGGCGAACGTGCCGGCGATGGCGAGGCCGACGGTCACGGCGGGGTTGATGTGTGCCCCGGAAAAGGCCGCGACGCAGAATACGGCCGCGAATACGGCCATGCCCCACCCGAACGTAATGACGATCCAGCCGGCGTTCTCGCCTTTGGTGCCTTTGAGCAAGACATTTGCTACGACGCCGTCGCCCAGCAAAATCAGCAAGGCGGTTCCAATGAATTCGGCAAAAAAGGGAGTCATGGCATGGGGGAGGATAGATGGAGGACAGCGTACGGACGGGCAGGGCGTTCGTGGGGAATACAGCGCATCAGGAAGGGGCTTCCCAACTTCCGGCTCGTTCGAGTGCGCGGCGCCATTGCCGGAGCATGTTTTCGGCGAGATCGCGGTCCATGGCGGGTTCGAAGCGCTGATCTACCTGCCATTGTGCGGCGATTTCCTCCTGGTTTGCCCAGAAGCCTGTCGCAAGGCCGGCGAGGTAGGCGGCACCCAGCGCGGTTGTTTCGGCGATACGGGGGCGCACTGCCGGGACGCCCAGCAGGTCGGACTGAAATTGCATGAGCAAATTGTTGGCCGTTGCGCCGCCGTCGACGCGCAGTTCGGCGAGGCGTATGCCGGCGTCCGCCTCCATGGCCCGGATCAGGTCCGCGGTCTGGAAGGCGATGCTTTCCAGTGCGGCGCGGGCGAGATGTCCGCCGGTGGCGCCGCGCGTCAACCCCACGATGGCGCCGCGCGCATACGGGTCCCAGTGCGGAGCGCCCAGGCCGGTGAAGGCCGGTACGAAATATACGCCTCCGTTATCCGGTACGGAACGCGCGAGGGACTCCACATCCGACGAAGACTGGATGATCCCAAGGCCGTCCCGCAGCCATTGTACGACGGCGCCGGCGATGAACACGCTTCCTTCCAGCGCATATTCGGTGCGGTCGCCGATGCGCCAGGCAACGGTCGTGAGCAGATGATGCTTCGACTCCACGGCTTGTTCGCCCGTTTGCATCAACAGGAAGCAACCAGTGCCGTACGTATTTTTGACCATGCCCGGTTTCGTACATACCTGTCCGAACAAGGCTGCCTGCTGATCCCCGGCGATGCCTGCGATGGGGACGTTCGGCATGAACGTGCGCTCCGAGGTTTTGGCGTATTCCTCGCTTGACGAGCGAACGTCCGGCAACAGGCTGCGCGGTACGCCGAGAATATCGAGCAGTTCGTCGTCCCACTCGTTCGTGCGGATGTTGTAGAGCAGGGTGCGGGAGGCATTCGTGGGGTCGGTGATATGGACGCGGCCCGCCGTCATGTTCCAGATCAGCCAGGAATCCACGGTGCCGAAAGCCAGCTCGCCCCGTTCTGCTTTTGCCCGCGCTCCGTCTACATGGTCGAGCAGCCAGCGGACTTTCGTCCCGGAGAAGTAGGCGTCTACCACGAGGCCGGTTCGGGACCGAATCAGATCGGTGTGTCCGGCTTCTCGCAACCGGTCGCACATGCCTGCGGTGCGGCGGTCCTGCCATACGATGGCGTTATGGATGGGCTTGCCGGTGCGGCGGTCCCAAACGATGGTTGTTTCCCGCTGGTTCGCAACGCCAATGGCGGCTATGTCGGAGGCTGCGAGGTTCGCGCCCGCCAGGACTTCGGCGGCTACGCCGGCCTGGGAAGACCATATTTCCTGCGGATCGTGCTCGACCCAGCCGGGTTGCGGAAAAATTTGCCGGAATTCGCGTTGCGCAACGCCCCGGATCGCGCCGGTGCGGTCGAAAAGAATGGCCCGGGAACTGGTTGTACCCTGATCAAGGGCGAGAATATATCCTGGATCGGGCATGGGCACGGCGGTTTGCGGGTGTTTTTGCGGCTGCATCCTTTACAATATACGCGGTAGACGGATTCGATGGGAATGCGGCGGGCCGGTCAGTAACTTTCGATGCGGTCCCCGATCTGGATTTCCGGGTAGCTCCAGATGCCGATGCCGCATTCGTCCTTCCGCCGAATTTCGTGCACCTTCCTCCGGCGTCGTTCGAGCGAATCGATCGTTCCTCTATAGACCATCTCGCCCCCGCGGATAATGCGTATTCGGTCGTCGCGGGCGATTTTACCATCCAGCACATAGCAGCCGGCTACTGTGCCGACATTGGCTATTTCAAACAATTTCCGTACTTCTGCCGCGCCTTTCGGTGGGGGCTGCTTTGCGGTTGGCCCGGAATGGCTCTGTCCGTTCTTTCCGTCGCGGGCGTTTGCTATGGCGTTGCGGAGGGTGGAGAGGGAGGTCAAACAGGTATCGACCCGTCTTTCTGCGAACGAAAGCAGTCTGAACCGAACCGTTTTTCGTTCCGTCGAGGCGACATCAGGAACTTCCTGGACGGATGGCATGGCCTTCGCATCTTCCGATGCGTTGTCGCCCGTACGAATCTTCGTTTTGTGCCGCTTGGCCCATTGGTAGGCTTCGTCGTGGCGCCCCACATAGCGCAAGCGCAGATCGTTCTCGCGTTCGTTCCAGTCTGCAATGATGCGAATGTCGTGATTGACGCGGGCGGACCAGTTTCCGCCGCGCAGCTTTTTCAGGCGGAGCCCTCGCCCATGGCGTTGACTGACCAGATCGAAAAAGGTCGTCTTTACGGCTTTCTGTTCTTCGTTGGTGAGTCGGGTGAGGCTGTTCCGGAAGGTGTCGTCGATGCGGAAGTGCATGGGGTCTGCTTGTGAGACTAAATGATCAATCTTCCTTCTAATATACGGCAGCGAGCGTTGACGAGGGAGGGGAAGAAGAGGCTTACGGCGCGTCGCCGGAGCGCGCCTTGCCGTACCATTGCTTGCCTTTGTCGAAGGCTCTGGTTACCTGGTCGGTCACGGTTTCTGTCGCCTGCTGGCCCATTTTCACGGCTTGCTCGGTCACGCGGGGTTTTTGGGCCAGAATATTCATCAAATTTTTGAGTGGCTCGTTTACGGACCAGGGATGCACGCCGGCCTTGCGCATCAGAGTGAGCAAGGCGCTCGCCCGATCCACCGGATGATTGGGCAGAAAGTCCAGTTCCGCCGTGCATTCGGCGACGCCGAGCGCCCGGTCGGCGAATTTCAGACGTACCCAATCCTCCATCGCCGGATTGGAAATGTTGACCTGGGATGCTTTGGAGTGGATGCCCCGGATTTTCGAATGCATAGCCTTGTTCAGCGCGGTTTTGAATGCGTCAGCGGCGTCGCCTACCGAAGCGGCCCATTTTTTGGTGCGCAGATCGTCGAATGTGCGGCGCAGGGTGCTTGCGCCGAAGAGGGCTGCTGCCTGACCCGTACCGCCGAAAATCACGGCTCCGGCGGGGCCGAACAGGAGCAGGCCGATTCCGCCGCCTGCAAATCCGCCTGCCGCAGACAGGCTGCCGTGTATCGCGCCGTCCACGGCCGCTTCGAGGGGAAGGTCTCGCAGGGGAACGCTTCCTTTCCACCAGCCGTGAATGTTTCTGGCTGCGGAAACGGCTACGGCAAAGAAGGGAAACGGTACGTCCATAAGGTCCGCGCCCGATTCCAGCGATTGCTCCATGACGCGGTTGGTCGTTTCGTAGTCGAATCCTTCCACGCCGAACACCTTGTCTGCCCAGGGCAAATCAGATTTCCGCACCGCATGTACGAGTTCACTGTTCGCGTATACGGGCGTGTCGGGATACTGCTCAAAATGTTTTTCCAGCATGTGCATGCCCGCGTCGGGGTTCCCGGAGCATTTTACCTGAAAGGGCTGCCCATCTACGAGCAGGTCGTGGCCGGGATTGTTCGACGTTTCGGGAAAGCGTACGTCGTGCTCCCGAAGGCGCGTAGCCACCATCATTTCCGCCACGTAGCCACGGAGTTGATTCTCTGCTCCGGCCTGCGCGGCGCCTTCCATCGATTCGATTCGCTGGGCGAACGCCCCGAACGTGAAGATATTGTCGATGTCCTCTACCCGTGAAAAGTCCGCCGCCGCCAGCGCCTGCGGGTTTATGGCTATGGCGTCGAACAGGATATCGGCGGCGGTAAGGCCGGCGACAGCCGCTACGTTCAGCGTGGAATTTCCGGGGTCAGGGAAGAGGGTCGCCATGAGTGGGTCCGCTCCTTGCATTTTCTGGATCGCCGGCAGGTTTGTTTTGGGCGTTCCGGGCGCGGGCAGCCATGCACTGGAAGCCCTTTTGGCGGTTGCGCGCTGTTCGATTTGTTGTTTATTGGAGATTTCGTCGTCTGTCAGGTTCTTGAAATCGTCCAGGCAACGTTTTAATCCGCCGGATCGGGAGGCGAGGCCTTGCAGGGCAAGCAGGATGGCCAACTTGCTGGCGACCGTGCGTCCGATGCTTTTTTTGAGGGCACGGTCCATCATGATGGTGCTGCCTGTCACCGCGAATGCGGCGAAGAGCGGGTTTGCGAGCACGGCAAGCAGGGATACCGCCGTTTTGCCGCCGAGCAAGGGGATGATCGCCGAAATTTTCGCAGCGGCGACGTAGGCGCTGAATCCTGCGATTTCCACGGCGGCGACTAGTCCAGTCGCTGTTATTGCCGACATGGCGGCGGTTATCCCGGCCCCGTCTCCCGCCCGGATGGCTTGCTCCAGGGATTGATCTCGCATATGCTCGGGAAGGCGGGTCATTTTGCGGAGAAATTCGTCTTTGATTTTTCCTTGTTGTTCTTCGTTCAGGTTGCCGCCTTTCAGCGCTTGCAAGACCATTGCATGCGCTTCCTTGCGTACCGTTCGCGTGAAATCGGGGCGTCGTCGGGCGATCCTGTCTTGTATTTTTCCGAAAGATTCGGCGGCGAATTTTCCGAATTTTTGTCCGGGTTCTTTGTCCTTGTCTTCCGGTTGCGCTTTGACGTTATGGCGCCGGCTGGCCAGATCGCCGACCTCGGCGCATTGGGCATTGGCGGAATCCGTGGACAGGGGCAAGGTTTTCGGCAGGTCCAGCGCGACGCGCATTTCGTTCCACATCCGGAATCGCAGCCAGGCGTCGGAGCGAGGCGAGTTTGTTCCTTCGCGGTATTCTTTCGCTACATCCTGGACTCTCCTGAGAAATGCTCGCTCTTTTTCTGCCTGCTCCGATTTTTCCAGTTTTTCCAACAAATCCCGGGCCCCGTCCAGGGCCAGGTTTTTGGGCGAAGCGCATTCGAACACCGCAAGATAGTCGCATAGCGTCCGGCGCTCCAGCGATCCCAGTCCGGACAGGATATACCAGGGGGGAATCCGGAAGGAATCTTCTTCGGCCTTTTCGGCGGCCTGTTTTGTTTTTGTATCCTGGAAGGATTGAACAGCCCTGGCCCCGAATTTTTGGGCTTCCTTGCCGGTTTTTTTCAGAAATTCGCCGCTTTTTTTCAGGGTAGTTTGAGCTGTCGGGGCCATTCTGGAGGCCAAGCGCTTGCCCAGGTTCAGGATGTCTTTTGGGGCGGGCATGTTTAAGAGTCTTAGCTCGCTTCAGTCTCGTCGGTTTCTTCGGACATGGAACGTCTGTATTTGTCGGCGAAGGCTTTTTCCATGGTCTGGACAAAGTCAATCAGGCGCTCCTTATGATTTCGCCAAGATTCCTTGTCCAGATTGCAAAACCATTGATTCCGAATGCGTTGCGTTGCGTATACATGTATCGCTGGTTCGGATTCGAACGGGAGTGCATTTTTCAGATGCTCGAAATGCTCATGGCAAAGATCGACGGTTCCGGGTGGGAATGTGATCCGAATCTTTCCGTGCTCCTTGATCGTAATGAAATGCGACGCACGGACATGCACATTGTCAGGCAATATGATCGTCCGCTGGCAGTAGGTGATTCCGGATTTCGTGTAATACGATTTTACACTGTAGTCCAGCGATTTTCTTGCATCCTGCAACAGATGCGCCACTCCGTACTCGTTGGCCTTGTTATGTACTTCTTCCTTTTTCGAGATGGGACGAGGGGGTTCGGGTGGCGGATGGTCTGCGTGACGGGCCAATAGTATGTCGTCGTCGTGGACGTAGCCATGAAAGGTCACAATTCCGATATCAACGCCTCGCTCCGCCAGATAGTCGACCATTCGACGGGCATTTGCGTCGGCCCCAAGGCCGACCAGCGCCATTTGGATGGGATTGACGGGGCCGGCCCACTGGTTTTCGTACCATTCTTCGAAGTCTTCAATTTTGTCTATTCCGTTCTTGCCGGACTCCTCGGCAATGAGTGTTGCGAGTTCCGAATCAGACAGGCTTTCCAGGTAACTTCCGTAATCCAGCACCTGAGCCACGGCTTTTCTCGTTAGCTTTTCGCGCTTGAGTTCGAATATCGTCAGCCGACCCTCGTTGTCAATGCCCAGTAGGTCGATGTATCCGGTTGCGACTGGAACTTGTCGGCCGACCAGTGTCAGTCCGCGCATTAATACGTCGGGGTTCTCTGTCAAAATGTCTTCCAGCATTTCTTCTGTCTCGACGCGTTTTGCATGGTCGAGTTTGGGCCCGGTGCGGGATTCCCGGTCAATTTTCCAGATGTCAATGTCCGTTGTCATGTCGGCTTCATTGAAGGGGTTTTATGGGTTATTGCTTGCGGTTTTGGATTCTGCACTTTGAATCTCGGAAATACGGTCCGGTTATCTTTGACCACCTCAGGTTGGCTTGAGACAAGATCGCAATCATACTCCTTAAAATTCCGGAAACGCTGTCCAACAAAACCCAATCCCTTCTCTTTAGCATATTGTTATTTTAATATTGCCGGGTGAGTATTTTTGATGCACTCAGCGATCATATCACCGAGAAGAGCAGCCTGAGTGGAATCGTTCGGAGGCAGGCCCATGATTTCACTGTGTGATGGATCGGCTTCATAGTCGTTTGTGGCAGGTAGCGGCTTTTTGACAAAGCTAATCTTTGCTATTTTAGCATTATTAATGTGATGCTTTGTTTCGCCAACATTCAATTCTGCAAGGCATCCCCTTGTTTTCAGGGTAAGGCGAGAAAGGCGTCTTACCTCGGCCAACTGCTCCATTTTTGTACGGTTATTGAAACATTCGAGCCAATTAACAGACAAGCCGATGTCTTGGCTCCGTGGTTGAAACACGGCGCCATTCACAACGCCGTCTTCAAAATTTGCTGGCCCTACATAATGAACTACATGATCTGCATCAGGCAGTTCGTTAGCACTTGATCTGTCTTTGTTCATACATCCTCCATCATGTTGAAATTAAAGGAACGGATTTGAATTTTTATTCCATCCAATATATCGATTCCAGCGACTCTCGCAACATCTTTATTAGATGAACGTCGTTTGAAGATAACATATTCTCCCCGTCCATTTCCGAGAAATTGTAATCCAATATGATTTCCATAGCTATCTCGCCATACTGTGCGTAAATTTCCGTTATCCATAAGAAATAATGATGCTTTGCGCATATAACGAGTTGATTTTATGAAGCACCAGAAATCTTTTTGGGATGATTTTTTTATATTGAATCCTTCAAGTATAGCATATCCATGTAGTTCTTGAATCCGTGTCTGATATTTTTGGTTTAATTTTTTTATTTGATTATCGTTGCTAACTATTTCATTGTGTAATAGGCTTCTCAGATCAATCGATTTGACATGATGTTGGTGGGTAAGAATATCTAAATATTTTTCATTAGGTTGTACGTTGTCATTATTCAGATATAAAGATTCATTACCATATGTTTTGGCAAGGCGAGACAATATATTATATGAATCAGGAATGTTTGAATTCCTATCTGTATCAAAGGTAGATACGGAATCAAGGTCTATCAAAGATACAGGCACTTGATAGATCGATTCAATTGTACTGTTCGATTGCGGTGTCATTGAAGATCCTCCATTCGCTGCCAAAGGTTGTTTTGAATATCCTGACTTGTGATATCCAAGAAGCAATTTATGATAGCATCATGGGCACGATCAAACCATTCATCGACCCTTGATTTATTAATATGACCAAGGCGTCCACTGGCTCTGATTTCGAATATCAATATAGGGATGTCTTCATTTTGAGCATTGACTGCGCTTCGTATGCCAACATTAATTTGTATGTCATTGGATACACGATATATGTAGTTACAATTCAATGATACAGGATCATGATACCTTGCATCTACGTTCAAAATAGACAATGAAGGTATAATCTTTTTAGTATCCATTATTCCAGTCCATTCTTCACATTTTTCCACAGTATTTACATAGGTAAGTTCACAAAGATCAATAGTAAGATCTTCTATATTTGTTTCTGTTTGAATAAATCCATTGAAAAGGCCATAATATTTGTCAAATGTTGGTTTTATATCTCTGTGAAACCTTGGGTATTCTTCGTTTCTGTGGCGCCAGTTAAACATAAAAGCATTTTTTTGAATTTGAATAAGATTAATATCATTCTCTGAGATTAGCCAATATCTGGGCATAGGAAATGGTTCTTCAGGATTTACATCCAATGTAATTCCTACGGGGGGCTGCTGGCTCACAATAGGAAAATCCTGCTTTATTTTCCCCCAAAAAAGACCAATGTGCTCGCTCCGCAAGCCCGATAGCGAAGGGTTGAAGTATGTGGATACTACAACCTCGTTGATCGGCGGGTTTTTGAAGCTTACGGACGGCGATTTCATATCAGGCGTTGTTTTTTTGCTCAGGTATGATAAATTTCTCCGCGTGTGCTGGTAGGTATGCTTCGGATGGCCCAAGACACATCTTTGTAGCGTTTAATGCGTAGCGTTGCGCCTTGTTCCCGCCAATTTTCCCTGTCTGCCCAAAATTTTACCCCAAGGCTTCATACTCCAGCAGCGCTGAGTTTCCGATCATTTCCACGATGCGCACGATTCGTTCGGTTCCGTGGACGTCTGTCAGTCGCAACGGCTGATTCTGTTTGAAGCGAACCGGTTTTTGTTTGCCTTCGTCGATGGAGATGTCTTTTGTTGCATGAAGATACATGCGGTCGTGCTCGTCGAGGATCGGGTTGAGTCGTCCGGTCAAATTCGGCAGGTGTCCGCTCCTGTCGGCGAACACGATGGAGCCGCCTTTCCGAAGCGGTTCGAGTTGCACGGAGAGCGGTTGCGGTGGACGCCAATCCTGCTTTACATGGGCGGCGTATCCGGGCGCTGCGCAGAAAACGGTGATGGGAAGTTCCGAGTGAAATCCAAATGTAACCCGGCCAAACGTATCGGTTTTTTCCTCCATGCAGGTTTTGTTGGGGTACAGCGCAACGACTTGCACGCCTGCAAGCGGATGCCCGTCCGCAAAAACGGATATTTCGCCTTCGACGCCTTTTACCGGCGGCGGCGCGGAAGGGATTGTTAGCCGCAATTCTGCGCCGTCGAGCAATTCGTAGTCCGGATCGCGTCCTGTCAAACTCCGGGTCTCTGTGTAGATGACAGGAACGCCTTCGCCGCGTTGCTCCATAAAATACTGTCGGGTTCCCGCGCCTGGGGTATCCTCGACGTCAAGCCTGCGAAGGATGGAAGCCAGCGTTTCGTTACGGGTAGCCTGTCGATTGGCCATGGCCTTGATAGACAATGTGTTGGGCAAGGCGCCCGGCGAATACAATTCCAGGCGGTCGTCAAAGACGAAGAGCCGTATTTTGGCATTTTCTATCGAATAGTCGCGGTGCACCACGGCATTGACGATGGCCTCGAATACGGCGCGCGGACTGAATTGCGGAATTTCCATCCGCCCAGGAATTTTTCGCGCGGCAACCCGTGTATTGAGCCGGACGAAGTCGACTGCGTCGCGGATTTGCTTGTCCAGCGGGCCGGTAATGGACTTGGCGTCGTGCTGATCCGCCTGGCCAAGTACGGAGCCGCGATAGCAAACGGCTTCTATTTTTGCGTTGCGTATGTACTTCTCCGGGTGTGCTGCGCAAAGCAATACGCCCGCCACCGTGGCGCAGGGTATGTCGTGGTCGTTCTCTCGCACCAACCCCAGTTTTGCAAGCTGGGTCCTTCGAGGTTCGGTAGTGCGCGAACTCAGAAAACGATCCGCCAGAGACTCGTTGAGCGTATTAAGACCGGTTCCATCCACGAGCGCTTCGTCAGGACCAAGCATTCCAGACCGCCCGCGTTGCTGAAACAGCCGCTTGAGCGCCTCTGCCGGCAGTTCCCGTTTGGAACTTCCTTGCCGGGCCAGGTACCCTCCGGGACTTTTATGGACCAGCGGGCTTTTTTCGATTTCGACAACCAGTACAAAGGAGTTATCCGGCAGGGCCAAACGTTGCGTGACGAACGCCAAAGAGGGGTGGATGTTATCCGAACAAACTTCTCCAACGAAGGCTTCCAGCGTATCCATTTGCTTGCGGTTCATTGATCGCACGTCGCCCGCGTCGGACACGCTGAACAATAGCGTTCCCCCCATGGTGTTGCCCAAAGCGCTCAACTCGTCGGCGATGGTGCTCCGATGCGGGGCGCGGACGTGAAGGTCGTTGTCGCTGAAGGTGACTTCCTTGAACTCGACGCGGCTGTCCTCTCCGAGTTCAAGTTGCTTCAGAAATGCATCGCTATCCCAGGGCATGGCGAATCCAGTTATGTGGTCCAGAGGGTGTTTAGGCCGCGATGCGTTGCGTAATTTTCCGGCTGAGATCGTCGCGGGCGTTCAGCGATGAGATCATGTCTCCGCCGACGTCCGAAAGCCTGGCAAGGTCCATCCTGGGAATATTCCGTTGATCCTCAAAAACGAGGATCGACTCGAAAGAGATGCGTAGCAGGTGAAAGTGCGACAGTATAATTGTCGCCAACCGCGCTTTGTCCCGACTGGGTATGCCGTACAGGAACAGTGGAGTATTGTTTTTCCCCTCGATTCGGTAGTCTACCGGGTACGCCTGCGCATTATTTATTTCTGGATAATAATCCCGCTGTATCCTGTCCCCGTCCACCAGATCGGAGAGGAGGTCGTGGAGGTCGTCGTAGAATGCGGAGCTGATATTGGGTCGGGAAAGGAACGTCAAATCGTAGACGTTGGTCAGGGCTTGCCCGAAGCGGAAGATGGCTTCCGGCAACTGTTCGGGTGATGTATCCAGGCACAAGGCGCCGCCATCTTTCTCCCATTGCAGTCCGTTTTCGTTCATAATACGTTCGAGCAGCATCCCCCGCGTTCCGTCCATGAACCCATCGACGTCATGGTCGTAGCTAATGTGCATCAGCGTGTGGCCCTTGTCCGACAGCCGTAGCCCGCCCGGCCCCGCTGGCGACAGATGGATCGGGTAATGGTCGCCGTCGGGAAACCGGAAGTGCGTGTGCACCATGACCGAATCGTCCGGGCGCTGGGCGATTCTGACGTCTTCGCAAAGACGCTCGCACAAGAGTTTGCGGAGTTTGTCCAGGTCAAGCGTCATAGCACTAATCGGGGTTGGTCGTGCAGGGCTTGGATTCCGTGCACCTTGAAGTCCTGGATCAGGCAAGCGAGCGCGCCCTCAAGCGTATCGAATCGGTCGGTTTCTTTTGCGTTTGATTCGGGCTTTTTGCCGTCCGCGATCGCTTGCACCGAGGCGCGATGGATGTGCGGACGGTAGGCAATTTCTCCGTGTACATGGCTTGGGCCGTTGTAGCGCGCCAGCGTGAGGGGCGAACCGCTATCGGGAAGATACGTGATTCCACAGGAGAAGTCGTATAGATCGCTGAGATTTTGTCGCAGATAGACTGAGAAACGAGATGTGGGCTCCTGTTGTGAGGATACCTCGAAGGTGCGCTGTTTGTAGACTGGCCGTAACCTGGGCTTTCTCAGCCACCGTGCTCTTGGATTCGTTACCCGCTTTGGCATGGAGCGGAGCGCGTCGAGTTCTTCGTCCGTGTACAGTTTCGTATCCATGGTTTTCCTCGCAAGGGATTACCTGGTTCCATGGGGGCGCATACATGGGGTTGCGGTCCTGGTTCGCTTCAATGGCTCTCCCTCAGGCCGTCCCAAGTACGATTATTCACCCCGTACGGTCAGCGCGGTTCCGCTGCGGGCCGGAAATATCGCCTTGTAGGCCGCCTGCCTTATATTTTTAACCTTCCCGTTTTCGAGCCTAAAAAATTTAACCTACCCTGATTTTAGGGCAGGCAAGGGCATGCTGGCGCGTTGTGCAAGGCGGAATTCATCGTTTTTGGCAGCGGTTTGGGAGCCTTTCGGAAGCGGCCGTATTATTTAATAAGGTCGGTCATGGTTGGGGACGGGCTTCGGCGCGTCCCGTCTATGGAAAAAGCTTCGCCTGTTTGCGCAGCGCGGGGCTTTTTCTTTGCAGGACCATTTCCAATCCCTCTTTTTCGGCGATTGATACGGCCGAAGCCCCCGTCGTTGCGAATGGATTGACGAATGACTACAGGACCGGCAACAGAAACCGACTCCCGCGACTTCGCCAATTTCGAGGTTGCCCCGGATTCGCTCCCCGCAGCGGAAAGCGTGGCGTGGGCGCCCCTTCATCCGCGTTATGTTTGGCGGTTGCAGGTGGGCGCGCTGATCTGGATGCTTGTCGTCGGAGCAATCGGAGCGGCGGTTCACCTTGTGGTCGCGAGTGGAGCCGTTCCTGCGCTGTTGCGGATCGCGCCCTGGCTCTTTTCCGTTGTCTGGACGATCTACGCGGTGCTCTCATTGCGGGCATTGCTCTGGCCGATCGTTTCGGTGCCGCGCCGGGGGTACGCTATTCGCGAGAAGGATATCTTGTACAGGTCCGGGGTCTTCTGGCGTTCGGCGTGGGCCGTGCCCTTCAACCGGGTGCAACATACGCAGATCGACAGTACTCCCCTGGACCGTCGCTTTGGACTGGCCAGTCTGTCGGTCTTTCCGGCGGGTGGCGGCGCGCAGAAGATTTCGGGGTTGGAGGAAGCGATGGCGGGACGGTTGCGGGCCTACGTTTCGGCGCGCATCGAGGACGAAGAAGGACTGAATACCGAAACCCAAGCGACGGATCGAACTGGTGACGATGCTGCCTGAATTTGGCGACTGGAGGCGGATATCTCCTTTCGCTATTGCCTTCTTTTTTGGCGCCACAATCCGGTCGATTGTCGGGAACGTCATCAACCTGGCGACCTCGTTCGGGGTGTTCGCCGTCCTTTTTTCCAGTTTCGATTTCCTTTCGAGCGGGTCGTCGCGGGTGTTGGCGGTCCTGTTGGCGCTGGTGGGGATTGGAATCCGGTCGCTGGTCCGCTACTGGTTCTTCCGCTTTCGGCTCGAAGAGGACCGGATACTGATCCGGCAGGGATTCTTCAAACGAACCGCGCTGGACCTGCCTTTCGACCGCGTACAGGCGATCCATGTCGAGCGTTCGCTGATGCAACGTTTGTTCGGGCTCGTTACGGTGCGGATTGAGACGTCTGGCAGTTCCGGTTCCGAGGGATTGTTGCCCACGATCAGCGTCGAACTGGCGGACTGGCTCCGGGAACGGGTCGAGAGAGACCGCCGCAGCCACTCGCCTGACGCCGCCGCCAACCTCGTTTCTTCCGTTTCCACCGACCCGAAGGGTCCCACTTCACGCACGCTGCTTCGGCTAAAAAATGGGGACATGGTGCGCATTGGATTGGCCGACTATCGGATATTCCTGCTTGCCGCCGTGTTTGGCGGATTGGTCAACGAATCGTGGTGGGAAAGCGCCGGGGTGAGCATTGCATCCATGCTTGTTGGCCGCGGTTTCGGGGTTCTTGTCGCCGCCATTATTGGATTTGTCTTCCTCGTCGCGATTGTTTTCACCTTGGCTTCCCTTGCCGGGGCTTTTCTTCGCTATCACGATTTCACCCTCTGGCGCAAAGGGACGGCATTGCACGCGCGCGGCGGGCTCTTTACGCAAAAGGAAGTCGTGGTTGAGGTTGCGCGGGTTCAGCGCCTTGCTCTTTCGCAGAACCTGGTCATGCGCTGGCTCCGCCGCGTTAAGCTCTCGGCGTTCACCGCCGGAGCCGGGGCTACGCCTGACGGCAACGTCTCCTCGCAGGCGGAATTGGCCGCCAATTTGCATGTCCCGCTCCTGAACGGTGCGATGACGGAAGCGTTGCGGCGCGAGGTTTTCGGCGACGAGGCGAAGGAGTTGTCGTTGCGCCCGGCGAATCCAGGATTCGTGCGCGTTTCGCCGTGGTACATTCGGGCGGTCTTTCTGCGGATTGCGCTGATTCCGCTTGCGGTTGTGACATGTGTTCTTGTCATTGCCTCCCTCGTTTACAGCTTCCCGGATAGAGGACTTTCTGTCACTCGCATTGCGGCGGCCCTGATTGTGTGGGGTCAGGTGCTGAGTCCCTGGTATCTCGGTTGGTTTTTCGTGTCCTTCCTTATTGCCTGGCAGCGTTGGCGACGCCGCGCCGTCCTCTGCGTGGATGCGGGACTGGCCGCCCGCCGAGGACTGATTGGATACCGGGTGGACGCCTTCCTTTTCCGCAAGGTGCAGCGTGTGCAGGCGAAGCAGTCTCCCTTTCAGCGCCGAAAGCAACTGGCCACCCTCGAAATCCAGCTGGCGTCGGGCACGGTGACGGTCCCCTACATCAAGTATAGGACGGCCTGCCGCCTGCGCGATTACATGCTCTGGACGGTGGAATCGGGTCGGCGACGGTGGTATTGAGGCGGCGCGGACTTGCCCGCTGCACCTGCCCGCATTGCCCGTACCTTAAAAACTTAGGCCCCGAAATTCGCCGCCTAAGAAATTAAGGCGCCCTTGTCTTGCGGGGTAGGGGGGCGGTTGTGGGGCAAGGGTGAAATTCTTACAGCTTGCATTGCTTACCCGAATATCGTATATTAGGAACTGCGACCAGAGGGCCGTTCCTAAAAGCGGCTTAACCTCTGCGGGCTGGTCGTTCCGTTTCTCAGGGCCAGCGTTGAACCTTCAGGTCAGCGCTGGCCTTGATCTTTTACCAAATCTCGAATACTTGGGCATCGCGCCACTTGCAGAAAGCGGCTGTGGTGCGAACGGGTGAAATGAACCGTGTCCACCATCGAACCGGCCAGCAAACCCATTGCCGCCGCGTCTTGCAATAGTCTTGCAACGACGCCCCTGACGTTACGGCCGAAACACCTTCATTACCTCGTCTCCAAGGTGGTTGATGACCTTGACGGCGATGCGGCCGGATGAGGGGCGGGCGAAGGGGCGTGAGACGTCGCTGCGCAGTGTGGACCAGGCTTCTGCGTTGATTTCGGCTTTGAGGGTTGTTTTGAGCGATTTGTACGGGTCGCTGGCGCCGAGGAAGTAGGCATGGCGGACGAAGAAGCTTTCCCCGTTGTAATCGGTATCGACGAACCAGCAGGCGATGCCCTCTGTGCTGTCGCTGCGGATTTCGCCGCTGTTTGGATGGAATACATCGACCCCGTTGATTTTGACCTGGATTTGATCGTTTTCTGCGTCGAGAATATCGATGTCCGGCTCGCCGAAAATGACGAAGAGATTGCCTTTGCCCGTGTTTTTGAGATCGTCCGCCATGTGCAGGTCGGCGTTCATGCGGGCCTTGAGGACGGGGACGCGGCCCAGCTTGCTGAATTCCGAGGCGTGGGCGTCGTAGTTGAAGGCGCAGGCGATGAGCGCATCGAATCCGGCGTCCGCAGCCTCGCGGGCGGCGTCTACGAGATCGGGCCGGGAAACGGTGCCGAATTCCGGTCCGATGAAGACGCCTGCCCGTTTCTCGGCGCCTGCTCCGCCGCTCGTTTCGGCGTAGCGTCCTTCTGCGCAGACCAGTTGTCCCGGCCAGGGCCTGAGCACGGAAAACGCGATGCGATCCTCCTTGTGCGCCTGTTGTACGCCCGCGGTTTTGAGGTGGTCGAGGATCATTCCTGCGAAGTCCTGCCGTACGCCGTATCCGAGTTTGGTTTCGGCGACCTGGCCGATGAGTTCGTCGTCTTCATCGACGCCCAACAGGCGGTGCGGGGACAGGCTTTCTACGGTGAACGGCCCCGCAACGCGGACGGTTTTCTTGTCTTCGTACGGCTTGTCGTAGAGGTATTCGTACTCGGCCCGGGCGGCGATGGACGCGTCAATGGCTTGTTGCCGGGCGATGCGGGCTTCCCAAAAATGCGCAAGCGCTTGTTTGGCCTCGTCGCTCCAGTGGGCGTCCGGTTCGCGCGGGACCTCCCATTCGAGCAGGGCGTTGCGCGGCGCCGTTTCGCCGGAGGGCAGCGATTCGGTTTCGTCCGGCGGTGCGGCAAAGTCTATGCGGCGACCCGCACGGCCGCCTGCCGCGACGAGAAATTCCGTGTGTGTGTGTGTGTGTGTGTGTGTGTGTGTGTGTGTGTGTGTGTGTGCCTATCTCCTTCTATAGCAATCTTTTTGGAATCCCTTGCGTCCCTTTGCATTACGGTGTTCAGGGCGTCCAGCGCCGCCTCCACCGCCGGTTGCTTTTTCTCCCAGATTACGTCGATTTCGGCGTTGTTGGCGATGGCTTTGAGCGTGATGTGGGGGACGCGCTCGTACACGAAACCGTGTCGGATATTGTTGTACGTGTGGGCTTCCGAGGGCGCCTTTTGGGCGAGCTGGGCTTCCTTAATCTGGCCTTCGCGGCTGTCGGCGAGCAGGTACCAGGGATAGCGGGCGCCCATGATGCGGGCGCGGGCCAGCGCAAGGGCGACGCGGGAGGTGTCGATGGTGATCCAGCGGCGACCCCATTGCTCGGCAACGTACGCCGTGGTGCCGGAACCGCAGGTGGGGTCCAGCACCAGGTCTCCGGGGTCGGTGGTCATGAGGATGCAGCGCTTAATGGGTTCAACAGCTGTCTGCACAACATATGATTTATACTGCTCAGACATTTGTTCGCTCCAGTCGCTTGTATGAGGAAATACTCTAAAGTCATCCGCAAATCGTACGTATCTCGGTGTCTTACCCAGCACTGCTATCCGGTTACTGGCATTCAATCGCTGCATGCCTTGCTGACTGGTCTTCCATGATCCACGCTGGAGGTTATGTATCTTGCCCCAGAGAGTCAAAGGATATGCGGAACCGCTTTGCGACGTTAGATCAGCTAACGTCGCAAAGCGGTTCCTTTCAAACGCGGAATTTCTAAGGGCCGCATATGCTTCCACTGTTCGATAATGTTGAATTACTGGTGTCGAATCTTTACCTCTGAATTTATTTTTCCAAATCTGACGAAACTTTGCATTCCCTCTAGAACGGGCAAACCAAATTATGTAGTCACAAGTGCTGGCCAAGAGAGCACTTGTTGCACTCATTGTTTTTGTAAAGCGTATCTGACTCACAAAATTCTCCTCCCCAAACACCTCATCCATCAGCGCCCGCACCCGGTGCACGTTTTCGTCCCCGATTTGCACGAAGACCGAGCCGCTTTCCGTCAACAAATCCCGCGCCACCGTCAGCCGATCCCGCAAGTACGTCAGGTACGAATGAATCCCGTCCCGCCATGTATCCCGGAACGCTTTTACTTGCTCCGGCTCGCGGGTAATGTGCTCGGCCTTGCCGTCTTTCACGTCCCGGCTCGTCGTGGACCACTGGAAATTCGAGTTGAACTTGATGCCGTAGGGCGGGTCGATGTAGATGCATTGCACCTTGCCGCGCAGCCCTTCCCGCTCCGCCAGCGACGCCATCACTTGCAACGAATCCCCCAGAATCATCCGGTTGGACCAGTTGGCGTCGTGCTGGTAAAATTCGGTGCGGGCGTTTTCGCTTGGCAAGCCGTTGAAATCCGCAAACAAATCCGCCTGCGCACGAGGTTCACCCCCCCCCCCCCACGGTTTCCTTGCTCCGCCGCCGCAAATCGTCGATCAGCACCTTCGGATGCACCTTTTCCTGAATAAACAACGGCGGCGCCTGCACGGTCAGGTCCGAACAGTCCTGTGCATCCTTGCCCCGCCAGACGAGTTGCGGGTCCAGGTCGCGGTTGCGCCGTTCGTACGCCACCTGCACGGGATGGCGGTCTTCCTCTTCCAGCACGCCTTGATATTCCGCCGTGGGAATATTCTTGCGCGCCGCCTCGTCGTGCGTGAGGGTTTTGACGGTTCGGGTAGATTTGCGTTTCGGCATCTATGCAGAGTCTTTGCTGGTGGCGTTCAAGAGGTTTTGCAACGCCGGGAGCAGGTGCGGGATATCCGTTTGGAGAATATCCCAGATCACATCGTTGTCGAGTCCCAGATATCCGTGCGCCATATGATTTCGCGTTGCTATAATATCGCGCCATGGAATTTCGGGATGCGCCTCGCGCACTGCTTTTGGAACGTGCGTGGCTGCTTCGCCGATCATTTCAAGATTTCGCAGGGTTGCGTCATACCTGAGTCCATCCGCGACGAAGGCATCCTGGTCCATATCATGGGTATAGGATAATGCCTTTTCGCAGCATTCGATCATATCTCCTATGTAGAGAAGCCATGACCGGGATTCCTGATCTATGTCAGACATCAACAGCCTCTCGTTCTATGTAAGGGCGCAGCTCCGCTCGCAATGCCTTGTTCGTAACCAGATCGATCGGGTGGGCGAGCAGGTCCTCCAGATAGAATTGTGTGCCAAAATATGCTTTTGAGGTCGCTGGCTTGTCAAACTGCACCAGAATATCGATATCGCTATTGTCCGTGGCCTTATCACGGGCGAAAGAGCCGAACAGGGCGAGCCGGGTGACGCCGTAGCGTTGCGCAAGCGTCGCCTTGTGTGTTCGGAGCAATGTGAGCACGTCATCTCGTTTCATTGTATTTCCTCTTCCGTGGTTAAAACAGACGGGCCCGCATAACGCTCGATCATGCGGTTGAACCCGGGTTCGATCTGGTCCTCGAAATCCGAAAGGATATCGTATACGTCTGTAAACTCGGCGAACTCCCAGCGCCCGTACGCGCCGAGGCTGTTCACGCCGGGAATCCAGCAGGTATCCATGGTCGCCTTCTTTTCCTTGGCGTCTTCCCGACGATATCCCTTGATTTCGACGACCAGATGCAGCAAGTCGTCGTTTCCGTGCCCATCGTCCACGAGTACGACGAAATCCGGAATGTACGTACGGGTTTCGGAGCCGTATCTATATGGGACCTCCAGTCCAAGGTTATGATTTTTGACGTAGGCCCGGACCTGCGGATGGGATTCTGCGACCCGGCAAAATTCCGCTTCCCAGTCGCTGTCCAGGATCGCCCAGTTGATGTGGCAACGGCGCGCATCGGTTTCGTAGCGGCTGGTTTTGGACGTGTTGAAATTGACATGCGCGGTGGAGCCGACGGGATTGTAGGGGTCCAGCACGGCCTTCACGGGCCGCTTGCCCATTTCCGCGCGCGTAATGCCCGCCGTGATGCGTTCGCAGGCCATGTCGGCCAGTTCCTGATACATGAGCTGGGCCGGGTAGGCGCCGCCCTTGCAAACCAGGCATTCTTCGAGCCACTTTTTGCTAATGCGCTTGAGTTGCCCGAAGAGATGGAGTTTGGGATTTTCGTCCAGGTCCCGCCATTTGGTATAGAGCAGCCGCTGCGTGAGGTTAAAGAGCAGGGTGTTGCGCCGGAGCGCCTGCGTGTGTACGAGATTGAGGTCCACGCCCTTGCCGATGATCCCCTGATTTCGGGTAATGGACGGCCCGATCATGTCCGGCGTGAGTTCCAGCACCGAATCGGTATTGAATGTGGCCTGCAGTCGTTCCTCCGGCAATTCGACACGATAGCCCGCTACCCGAGGGAAGCGGATTTCCAGCGCATCTCGTTCGGGCCGCATTGCTTTGACCTGCACGGTTTCGCGCGGCGGTTTGGGCGTAACCACGACCGGCTTCGCCGTAAAGTCGAAGGGGATGCCCAGCACATCCGCGTATTCGACGTTGAACAGGCCCTGTTCGTTCAGTTCGTAGGATTGCCGCCGCAGCGCTCGCCCAACCACCTGTTCGCAAAGCAGTTGCGTTCCGAAGGCGCGCACGCCCAGCACATGGCTGACCGTATTCGCATCCCATCCTTCCGTGAGCATGGAAACCGAAACGACGCAGCGAATCGAATCCCCGAGGCGCCCGGGTTTCCCCACGGTATTCATGACTTCGCGCAGCAGGTCCTGATCGCTGATGTGTTCTGCCTGGCGCGGGTCGCCGGTGCGTTCGATAATCTCCCGGCGGAAGCGGTCGATTTCGCCGGCGGCCATTTTGCGGAAATTTCTGTCCAGCACATCCCCGGATTCCAGTTGCGCGCTGTCGATCAATAACGTGCGAGGCCGGGGAAGCGGCTTGCCGTCCGCGTCAAAATTCCGAAACAATTTCAGGCGTCCGTTCTCGAACGTTGCACCCCCGTCGCCTTCTGCTCGATGGAAGCCGGAGATGTAATCGTAGACCAGCTTGGACGTCGCCGTGTTGTTGCAAACCACGATGAAACAGGGCGGGACAGGAATGCCTGCCTCTTCCCAGGCGTCGAATTCTGTTTTGTAATGACCGTAGAGGGCTTCAAGGGCAGTCTGGAGTTCTACGGGCAGGCTCAGCGGATCGAGCGTCTTCCCTTCGCCCCGTTTCTTTTTCGGCATATGGGGGCGTATGTGCTCCCACAGATTGCGGAACTTCGGCATGTCGCCGCCGGGAATGTTGTCCGCCACCGGGACCCGGGGCAGTTTCACGATGCCGCATTCGATGGCGTCCATGAGGGAAAAATCGCTCATGGTCCAGGGAAACAGGGTGCCCTCGGCATACCCCGATCCGCGCAGGAAGAAAGGGGTCGCGGAAAGGTCGATCACGCGCCGAACGCCCAGTTTCCGGTTTGCTTTTTCGATCCCCGAAATCCACAACCGGGCGGCTTCGGCATTCTTTTTGGCTTCTTTGCGGTCGTCGCCCTTGAGTTCGCCCTCTTCGTTCTCTTCGTCCGGCTTTTCCCGATAGCAATGGTGCGCTTCGTCGTTGAGGACCAGAATGTTCTTCATCCCCATGAGTTCGGGCATGACCCGTTGCAGCATCTGCCCCTCGGTTTCGAGGGTGTTCAGCGCCCGCCCCCGCCCCTGCAGCAGGGCGCGTCCTCCGCTGGATAGTTCGAGCCGTTCCCGTTGCTTGAACGCGTGATAGTTCGTGATGACGATCCGGGCCTTTCGCAGGTCGGGGAGCATATCTGCCGGGACGAGTTCGCGGCTTTGATAGTAGCTATCCGGATCGTTCGGTTGCAGCACGCGCAGCCGGTCCTTGATCGTAATGCCCGGCGTAATCACCAGAAAACCCTGCGTGAACTGGCGGCTTTGCGGGCGCCGGACCGCATTGATGGTCTGCCAGGCGATCAACATGGCCATGACCATCGTTTTCCCCGCGCCGGTCGCCAGTTTGAGCGCGAGGCGGGCCAGTTCGGGGTTGGCGTCGCGGTTCGCGTCCTCAAGATGCCTGAGGAACCCTTTTGCTTCCTGCCCCTTGCCCGGCGCCGCTTCCGTGAGCCAAATGACGGTTTCTACGGCCTCGACCTGGCAAAAGAAGGGCCGAATGCCGCTGAATCGATGCGTTCGCCAATGCCGGAGCAGGCGGGCGGTTTCCGGCGTGACGCCCCATTGGTTGGACGGCAGGTCGCGCCACCGGTCGACTTGCCTGCGTACGCCATCGATAATATCCTTCAGGTATTGCTGGTCGCCGGTTTCCAGCTTCCGCGCCGTCTCGTCGAACGCCAGCGCCGATTGTTTTTCCGAGACGCCCTTGCGTTTTCGGGGCTTGGGGATGGGCGTAATGAAATCGGCGGACCTGCGATGCTTGACGATTTTTTGGGTCGGCTGTCCCGTTACGTCCAGTTCCCAATGGCGATTGGGCCGCTCGTAAGGCGAATTGAGGACAGGCTGCTCGAAGAAAAGATCGCTCAAAATGTGGCGCTCCCGAAACCGTGTATGCTATGATCCTGTGTCCGCCCCGCCTTTTCGTGTACAGCGTGTCGTTTATAGCGTGGCCTGTAGCCGTGCCCTCCGCTGCGCTCGCATCCAGTGTATCATAACAAATTTCCGCAAATAAATCACGCCCGCTCTGCCTCCATGATACCACCCCATTGGCGGAGAGGGAGGGATTCGAACCCTCGATACGGGGTTGCCGTATACTCCCTTAGCAGGGGAGCGCCTTCAGCCGCTCGGCCACCTCTCCGGTTGCGCTGGCGGGAACGCATCCCGGCGCATGGTTCATCAGGTATTTTCGGACCCCTGCTAACGCCGAAAGGCGCGCCAGGTTCGACATCCCCCGACGATTTATCCGGCTTCCAGCGCGTTGGCCCCCGAAACGATCTCAATGATCTCCGTGGTGATGGCGGATTGCCTCGCCCGGTTGTATTTCAGTTTCAGGTTGCGCAGGAAATCCTCCGCATTGGAGGTGGCGTTATCCATGGCCACCATGCGCGCGCCCTGTTCCGCCGCGTTCGATTCGAGCAGCACGCGCCATACCTGGTAGCGCAGGTATCTCGGCAATAGTTCGTGCAGGACGGCTTCTGCATCTGGTTCGAAGATGGAGTCGGGAATGTGACGCGGGTTTTCCGCCTCGCTGTCGCGCTCGCCGGTCGCCTCCATGATGGGGGTCAGGAATTGCTTTGTGGGAATGGGCAGAAACGGTTCCACGATCCGGTTCTGGGCGATGGTGTTCCGGAATTCGTTGTAGACGACCTTGACCTCGTTCCAGGAGCCGTTCAGATAGCCATCCACGGCGTGTTCCACGATGTTGCGGGCCGTTTCTACCTCAATGTGGTCGAACGCGCCGCGAAAATCGCCAACCATCTGGTATCCTCTGCGGGCGAAATGCTCATGTCCTTTCCGGCCCACCGCCAGCACATGCAGGCCGCCTGCCTTGCGCACCGCCTCGTACCCCGCCATCGCTTGTTCTGCCTCCTTCACGATATTGGCGTTAAAGGCGCCCGCCAGGCCGCGGTCGGCCGTTACAACGATAAACAGCATGCTCTGGTCCGCCTCGCGCGCCTGCAGCAACGGATGTTCCGCGTCGTCGAGTTGGTCCTTGAGCCGGCTGATCACGGCGCCCAGCCGGTACGCATAGGGTCGCGTGCTGAAGATGCGTTCCTGTGCCCGCCGCAGCTTGGCCGCCGCCACCATTTTCATGGCGCGCGTCACCTGCTGCGTGTTGCGGATCGAATCGATCCGGTTTCGTATGTCCCGGAGATTGGCCATGCATCCAGCGCGTTACGCCCGGAAAAGGTCCGCCAGATCGCTTGCCACCGCGGAAAGCGTCTGCTGGTGTTCGTCCGAGAGGACGCCCGTTTCCCGAATCGCGTCGAGAAGATCCTGGTGCTGCATCTGGAGCTTGCCGATGAATTCGGTTTCCAGTTCGCGCAGGCGCGCCACCGGCACATGGTCCAGCAACCCCTTGGTCGCCACGAAAATCACGGCCACCTGTTCTTCCACCGGAACGGGCGCATACTGGCCCTGCTTCAGAATTTCGACGAGGCGTTCCCCGCGCGTAAGCTGGCGGCGGGTCGCCGGATCCAGATCGGATCCGAATTTGGCGAAGGCCTGCAGCTCGCGGTACTGCGCCAGGTCGATGCGCAGCGTGCCCGCCACCTTTTTCATCGCCTTGATTTGCGCATTGCCCCCGACGCGCGATACGGAAATGCCGACGTCGATAGCCGGACGCACCCCTGCGTTGAAGAGGTTCGTTTCCAGATAGATCTGGCCGTCCGTAATGGAAATCACATTCGTGGGGATGTAGGCCGAAACGTCTCCGGCCTGCGTTTCGATGACGGGCAACGCCGTCAGGGAACCGCCGCCTTCCACCCGGCCTTGCAGGGATTCGGGGACATCGTTCATCTGGACCGCAACCGCCTTCGTTTCGTTGACCTTGGCGGCCCGCTCCAAAAGGCGGCTGTGCAGGTAAAACACGTCGCCCGGATAGGCCTCGCGTCCCGGCGGGCGGCGCAGCAGCAAGGACAGTTCGCGGTAGGCGACGGCCTGTTTGGAAAGGTCGTCGAAGACCACGAGAGAGTGCCGTCCCGTATCCCGGAAATATTCCCCGATACAGGCTCCGGCGTACGGAGCAATGAATTGCAGCGGAGCGGGGGAGGACGCCGACGCATGCACAATGACCGTATAGTCCATCGCGTCGTGCTCTTCAAGCGCCCGCATCACCTGAGCCACGGTGGACGCTTTTTGTCCGATGGCTACGTAGATGCAAAAAACCGGCTTGTCGGTCTTGTGGGTCGCTTGCTGATTGATGATCGTGTCGATCAGGACGGCGGTTTTGCCGGTTTGTCGGTCTCCGATCACGAGTTCCCGCTGCCCGCGACCGATCGGGATCATGGAGTCGATGGCCTTGACACCCGTCTGGAGCGGTTCGCTCACCGGTTGCCTGTATATGACGCCGGGGGCCTTCCGCTCCAGGGGCATTTCAAAAGATTCGCCCGCAATGGGGCCTCGTCCGTCTATCGCGTTGCCCAGCGGATCGATCACGCGCCCCAACATGCCTTCGGAGACATTAATGGATGCGATGCGCCGGGTTCGCCGCGCTTCATGGCCTTCTTTTACCGCATCGACATGGCCGAACAGCACGACGCCAATGTTGTCCTCTTCAAGGTTGAGGACCATGCCCGTCGCGCCGCTTTCTGGAAACGTGATCAATTCTCCGGCCTGCACATTGGCAAGTCCGTAAAGTCGCGCGATGCCGTCCCCTGTTTGCAGGACGGTTCCGACTTCGTAGACATCGGTTCCCGTTTCCAGATCGCCGAAAGCGTTCTTCAGAACCGAGGTGACTTCATCTGGTCGAATGGATGTGCTCATAATTTTTTTGTCGTCGGTTGTGCATGCGCCTGTTCGCAAGCAATAGATGGCCGGTTCGTCGAGGCGTGCACGCCGAAATACATGATCTAATGAATGGAAATGGACTGATGCGCGACCCGGTCCCGGAGGGCTTCCAGGCGGTGGCGCACGCTTCGGTCATACACCGTGTCTCCGATACGCACAACCATCCCGCCAATCAATGCGTCGTCGCGCCGGACATGCAGGCGAATGTGCTTGCCGGTCAATCGTTCGAGCGTCTCTGTCAGGTTGCGGCGTTCCTCGTCGCGTAATTCCGAAGCGACGCGGGCTTCTGCCTCCACGACGCCGAGGCGCTCGTCATGCAGGCTTCGCCATGCCTGGGCAATGCGGTCAAACAGGTTTTCCCGTTTCCTGCCGACCAGCATATGGAGAAAACGCAACGTCAGGTCGTCCAGCCGCGATGCGAACAACGCACGGACGACCTCCTGTTTTTTCTCGCGAGCCACGACCGGATTCTGAAAAAGCTGCGCCAGCGCGTGCGAGTTCTCCAGCGTCGTCCGCACGCACGCGATATCCGCGTCGACGCGTTCGACGTTCGAGGCGCGCTCGGCTTCCTCGTACAGTGCGCGGGCGTATCTGCGGGCTACCACCATAATGCGTGGGCGGGAAAGCGGGGAACAGGTTGTCGGAGCGGAGCGAGAGCCACGTCGAGGCAGGGGTGCGACGGTCAGTTGCGGGGAAGCTGCTCGATAAATCGATCGACCAGTTTGCGATGCCGATTCGCATCCAGCGTTTCTTCGAGAATCTGTTCGGCGGTTTGGATAGCGAGCCCAGCTACTTCATCCCGCAAGTCCTCCAGTGCATGTCCTTTTTCCCGCTCGATTTCGGCCTGCGCCTGCTCGTGCATTTGCCGGATGCGTGCCCGCGTCTTCTCCACTTCTTCGGTACGCACCCGTTCCGCTGCTGCGCGAGCATCTTGCATGACGCGCCGTGCGTTTTCTTCCGCCGCACGGCGGGCTTCCTCGTTTTTCGCTCCGGTTTGCCGGGCTTCCTCAAGGGCTTGCTCGGCCTTGCGAAGCGAGGCGTCAATGGTTTCTTCGCGTTCGCTCAAGGCACTCACGATAGGTTTCCATGCGTATTTGCCAAGCACGAACAGCAAGATTGCAAACACGATGGCCTTGTAGAAGATCAGCCCCGCATTCGGTTCGAGAAGACTTTGGGCTACGATGATATCCATGGCCAAATCGAGAATGAATTATTCCCCGATGTCCGGGGAAGTTGGGCGGCGTCGCTGGACCGGTTGCAATCCGTCCGGCGGGCGCTGGCGCCTCGTTATGTTTTCAGGCTAAGCAACAGGCAGATGATCATGCCGAACAGCGCAACGCCTTCGAGGAGCGCCGCAGCGATGATCATGCTCATGCGTATGTGCCCGGCGGCTTCCGGCTGTCGGGCCGAGGCTTCCATTGCGGGCCCGGCGAGATTGCCCAGGCCGATGCCAGCCCCGATGGCTATAAGCCCGGCTCCGATGCCTGAGGCCAGAAAAGCGAATGCATTAGGGTCCATGGTACTGTTCCGTTTGTTGAATCAGGTGATGCGAAATAAGGATACTCGGTGGTGAGGGATTGCCCGGTGAATCCGTTGCCGTTACGTGGCAAGGGCCGGTTGCTCTTCGGCATGCGTCTCTTCCTCGTGATGTTCCTCTACGGCCATGCCGAAGAAAATAGCCGACAGCAGCGTGAACACAAAGGCGTGTATGAACGCCACGGCGATCTTGATGAACGAGATGAACACCGTAAATACGATGCTGACAGGCGCCACCAGGGTTGCCGCAAGACTGCCGAACAGTACGTTGATCGTGAAAATGATGCCGATCAGGCTCAGGATGAGCAGGGATCCGGACATCATGTTGGCGAAGAGCCGAAGCGCCAGCGCAAAATGCTTGGCGAACAGACTGACCACTTCGATAGGGCCAAGAAGGCATTTGACCGGCCAGGGCATTCCCGGAGGCCAGAATATGTGCTGCCAGTAGGCCTTGGTCCCTTTCCGTTGCCCCACGAAGAACGCAAAGGCGGCCAACGTGAAGGTAACGGCGATATTGGATGTCGCTGCGCCCGCATAGGGCACGAGGCCCAGCAGGTTGGCGCACAGGATGAACATGAACGCCGTAAGCAGAAACGGCATGAATTCCCGGTACCGGGGGCCGATGCACGGCTTGCCGATTTCGTCGCGCACGAAGACGATAAGGGTTTCGAACATGTTCTGGAAGATTCCTCTCGGCGCGGCCACGCGGTCTTCGGGGCGCCGGTAGCGTCGCGCAAGTGCGAGAAAGATCGCCGCGACGATCAGGGCGGCCAGGACGCCGAACACGAGATGGCGCGTAACGGACAGGTCCAGCACAAGGGTTCCCTCGGCCGGTTTCGGTTTGGCGTACAGATGTTCGTGATGCCCTATGGCGTCCTCCAGCGCGTCGCCATGCAGGACTTCCGCGTGTCCGTCTTCTTCATGCTCGATCACGTACCGTTCTGACAGCAGCGCGGACCGGGTGGACGAGAATACATCCAGCCCCCAGGGGTCTTTTCGCAGGAAGATGCGCGGCAGTTCGACGGCGCCGAACGGAGCGAAATCAAGATATACGCCGTCCGCCGTGTGGGCCACCGCATCCAGCTCCCCGCCTTCGTCGGCGGCGTGCGCCGGAGAAGGCCCGGAGAATACGCATCCGGCTACGAGGAGCAGGGCGATTCGGCGGCATATGTTTGCGTTCAACGCCATGACGAGTATATGAAGGCTGCGGAGCGAGCGGTGCTCGACCTCAATGCAGCGCTACGATGCGGGCGGTTGCTTCTTGTGGAAAAACCCGATTTCGATTCCGAGTCCTGCGATGAACGTTACGAAAAAACTGGCCAGCAAAGCGACAGGCGACACGGGCAGCCATTGCAAGGCCATAACGAGCAGGCCAAGCACGACGACGATGCGGACCGCCATGGCGCCTGCGATGATCGCCAGGGGATTTCGGGTGCTTTGCAAGGCAATCCGATTCGACAGAAAGCTGATCAGCACGTATGATACGCCCAGCAAGCATCCAAGTCCTATTCCGAGTCCCTGGTCTCCCATTGCCGTTGGCTCTCTCGTTCTTTCATTGGCCTTCCGTTTCCATGGTCGCCGGAACGGCTTTCCCGAGAGCATGAGGTATAGCCCGACCGGAAATCTCCAGGAAATCTGCTATCGTTTGCTAAAACGCTGTAATCTACGGCAAAAGGGTTCGGAAAAAGCCAATATGCAATAAATTCAAAATCGGTTGTTTCAGGGTTGCGGCGGACGCTTCTTCGTGCGGGCTTCGCTTTTCCTGACGCCGCGCACCAACAGCACGAACATAGAGATCATGCCGATACAGAGCCCGCCCAGCAGAAACCAGGGCGTCGTATCGAGCCATCGGTCCAGCAGGACGCCGCCGACAATCCATATCGCCATGGAGAGCGCCGGTTCCATCGCCAGAGAGAGATGCGACCCGGCTTCTCTGAAGTCGCTGCGGGGATCGCCGTTCGGAGCAGGCATGGCGGCTTGCAGACCGGTTATTTGCGGGCGGCGGATGCAGGCTTGGCGGGCTTCGCCGGCGCGGCGGGAATCTCGCGGGCGTCGATGACCCGGCCTCCCGTGCGGCATTCTCCATTGAATACGGCGCCTTCCTCTACCATAAGACGTTCCGTTTGTATGTTGGCTTCCACCACCGAGGTTTTCCGCAGCAGGAGGTTGCCGGATACGGCAATCGTACCCTTGATGTGTCCGGCAATGGAGAGCGATCCTCCTTTTATAGTGCCTTCGATGCGTCCGCTTTCCGGGACCACCACCTTGCCCGTGCTTTCCACGAGTCCCTTGACGCATCCGCTAATGCGTATGTCGCTGGACGATACGAGTGTGCCTTCGAAGGTCGCGCCCTCGCTGATAATACTTACCTTCGGCGAGATGTCGCCGTTTGTATTCCTGCCCATGGCGTGATGTTTTTTCAAGGTATGCTCTGGTTTATCTGAAAGGAATCATATACCCACAAGATACGCACTGGGATCTTGCGCCAACCCATTGCGCCACAATTCGAAATGCAAATGCGGGCCTGTGGTGAATTCGCCGGAGTTGCCGCTTACCGCGATGTTGTCCCGGGCCTGCACGCGGTCCCCTGTGCGCTTGCGCAGTTGCCTGTTGTGCTTGTAGACCGAGAGATAGCCGTCCGAGTGCTGGATTGCGATGGTATACCCGCCTTCCTGGGTCCAGTCCGCCAGGACCACATAGCCATCCCCGATTGCGCGTACGCCCGTTCCTTCTTCTGCGGCAATGTCTATTCCGTAATGCCCCGTTCTTGCGTTGAAGTCGCGGGTTACGAAGCCGTTCACGGGCGCGAGGGCCGGCAAGACAATGTTTGGGAAGTGGGCAGGGGTTGTATCGGCCATGCGCGCGCCGGGACGATTTCTGCCCGGAAGCAGATCTATCGTAAAGGCGGGTTCCTGGTGATCGCTCCAGTCTTGCGATGTTTCTCCAGCGGCGGGGACCATATAATCCGGTTCTGGCAAGGCGGTTTCCGTGGCGACGGCATTGGCTTCGCCCAGATCGATTTCGCCCAGAAAAACCTGTCGGAGCTGCGCCATATATTGTTGCTGCATGGCCAGGGAGTCTTGCAACGCCTGGACGCGCAGTGCGTTCAGCATGGCGTTTTGGCGCATTTCTGCCGATACAGATCCTGGAAGCACCCTCTGGAGCGGAGGCAACAAAAACAATAAGGCGAGCGCGAGCGCAGCGACGCCGAGTACGCTACCCGACAGCATCAGCAGCACATGGCGCGGAACGACCCGGTACTGCCGGGCCTGCTGGCCGGTGCCTTCGCGGATCACCACAAAGGTCGATATCCCTTTGCCGCGTCGGAAGAATTCCTTCAGAAACGAGAACATTATCGGAGCGCTTCCTCTGGCGCTGTACGGTCGAAACGATGGAACCCGAAGGGCTGTCCGGCATTATAAGGCCGTCTTGCAAACGCTTGCACAGGTTGGCCGCGTCCTATTCCGTTCGGCGGATGCCTGGGCAGCCAAGCCGCTAACGCAATACAAACCGAAAAATACAAAACGGCGCAGAACAAACATGCCCCAACACAAGTCAGCAATCAAACGGGTTCGTCAGAGTAGCGAACGCCGCGAACGCAATCGGGTTCACCGCGGCGCCATGCGCACCATTATACGCAAACTGCGTGGAACCACGGACAGGGAAGAAGGACAAACCCTGCTGTCCCAAGCGAAACATACGCTGGATCGCCTTGCCTCGAAAGGAATTATTCACAGGAACAAGGCGGCCAACTACAAAAGCAAGCTGGAGAAGCACGTAAACGGTCTCGAATAGGCGGGCAGGCGCTGTCGCGCCCCTTTTTGTCCGGGAAACGGCTTGTTTTCGGACGCCGCGCATTTCTCCGCGAAAATTGCGCATTTTCGCAGTTCGTTTCGTACATTACTCCGAACGGTCCCCACTTTATCTTCGCATCATCCATTCAACCACTGCTATGCCTGCTTCACGGCACACCATGTACTCCGCCTTGCTGGCCGGAGTGCTTTCGTTCCTCCTCGTATCGGCAACGTACGCGCAGAACCTTCGGGCGGACGAGACCTTTTTCGTCAAGCCTCGCGTGGGTCTGTCGTGGCATCTTGGCGATACCGAAAGGTCGCTCTTCAATTTCAATCTGGACAGCTGGGATTCCGAATGCTGCGGTACGCCGTACGCAGGCGGGATCGAGTTCGGGTATCAGTTTGACCAGAACAGTAGCCTGAGCGTCGGCGTGCAGCGCACCAACCACCCGCTTTCGCTGGTGTACAGCCCAGAGGCTCCCGCGAGCGGCGAAGACACCGGGGGCGGATACACCAGTTTCCAGGCGCTGTATCGCTATGGGTCTTCTGGCCGCATAGCGCCGTTCCTGACGGCCGGAGCACATGTTACGCATGGCAGTGTGGCGAGCACCACTTACGGACCGGCGCTGGGTTTCGGCGTCGATATCGTGGTGAGCGATTATGCGTCGATCGTGTTCGAAAATGTGTCCAACCTTGCTTTCCCGGATGACGGGTTCGACAATACGGACGGAGGAGACGACGGTTTTCTCCCCTTTGAAGTGGTGGGCGCGTTGACCGCAGGCGTCCGGATCAGCCTCAAGAGCGCGTTCACGCCTGTCGAAATTCTCGGTTCGTCCTGTCCGAGCGTGCTGGGCGCCAACGAATCCGGTTCCTTTTCCGTAGATACGAACCCCGATGCTACGCAGCCTGTAGAGATTCAGTGGGATTTCGGCGACGGCGGCATGGCTACCGGCATGGCGGCCACGCACAGTTTCGTGTCTGGCGGCATGTACGAGGTGACGGCTACCGTGGGGAATGGCCGCGAAACAGTGTCGGCCATGTGTTCCGTGCAGGTCATAGACGCTCCGACGATCGTAGCGATCGACGCCAGCGATACGCGGTTTGAAGTATGCCAGCCCCAGGAGGTTGCCTTCAGCGTACGCGCAGAGAGCGACGGAACCACCACGTATAGCTGGGACTTCGGCGATGGCGCCATGGGAACGGGCGAGGAAGTATCGCACACGTATTCGGAAGGCGGCACCTATACGGTGACCGTGACGGTAGAGAACGAGGGCGGTGCGGACACCGAGTCGATTACGGTAACGGCGATGCCCTGCCTCGCTTCGGTCTGCTACGACATCACCGAAATGAATGCGGCCTACTTTGATCGGAATTCAAGCGTGTTGACCGAAGAGGCCGAGGCGTCGCTTTCGGAAAATGCAGATATTTTGCAGCAGTGCCCCAATCTTTGCGGCGATGTTGTGGGGTATGCCGCGCCGGGCGAACGCAATGCGCAGGAGCTTTCCGAGGAACGCGCCCGCATCGTCGAGCAGTTCTACACTGAAAACGGGTTGGCTGCAAGCCGTTTCCAGACGGAAGGACGCGGCCTGTTGCCGGGCACGACCAAGAAAGAGGGCGCACAGCAAGCGCGCCGCGTAGACACCATACCGGGTACGTGCTCCGGGTACTACGACGATTAACCCATGCGCCGGAAGCGAATCTCATAAGACGCTGCCGGAAAAGCGGGTCCGCCGACCAGGCGGGCCCGCTTTTTTTATATATCCCTTTTCATCCCGTCTTTCGCCCCGAGCCTGACGCTTTCGCCTGCCGTCTTTGCATCCTTACGATGTCCTCTTCCCGCCATACCCGTTCCGAAGCGTTGAGTCGCGCACTCAAGCGGCGTGCGCGCGACCTCGGGTTCGATGCGTGCGGCATTGCCCGGGCCGCACGCCTGGACGCGGAAGCAGAGCGACTGGAGCAATGGCTTTTCGGGGGACGCCATGCAGGCATGGAATGGATGACGAACCATTTCGAAAAACGCATCGATCCGCGAAAGCTGGTAGAGGGCGCCCGCAGCGTCGTGTGCGTTCTGCACAATTATTATCACCCGGGCCCTGGCCATTCGGCGGACCCGCCTGCCCGGGAGGCCGTAGGCAAAATCAGTCGGTACGCTCGGGGGGAAGATTATCATCGCGTTATGAAGGAGAAGTTGTACGAATTGTTCGAATGGCTGGGCAAGGAAGCGGGCGGCGTCGCAGGCCGCGCCTTTGTCGATTCCGCCCCGGTGCTCGAAAAAGCCTGGGCGGAGCGGAGCGGATTGGGCTGGATAGGCAAGCACACGAACCTTATCAACCGGTCGCTCGGCTCGTATTTTTTCATTGGAGAATTGATCGTAGACACGCCATTGGCCTACGATAGCCCGGCGGAAGATTTTTGCGGTTCCTGTACCCGCTGCATAGACGCGTGCCCTACGGACGCCATCTATCGTCCCTATTCGGTGGACGCCAATCGGTGCATTTCCTACTGGACCATTGAGCACCGGGGAGACGATGTGCCGGCAGCGCTCCAGGCCGGTTTCGAAAACTGGATATTTGGATGCGATATATGCCAGGAAGTGTGTCCCTGGAACAAGTTCAGAAAACCATCCCGGGAAGTGCGTTACGCGCCGCGCCCCGGCATGGCCGATACGGAGTTGGCGACCTGGGAGGAGATCGACCTGGAAGAATTTCGCAGGCGTTTCCGAAGGAGTCCCGTCCTCCGCGCCAAATTTGACGGATTCAAGAGAAATGTGCGCATTGCCCGTCGGAATGCGCAAGACCGCGCCGGATGACAGACCTGCTTACGTGTTCTACGTGTTCGGCGTGTCGTCGCTATCCTGCCCTTGTTCCGGTCGGAGCAACGGAAAGAGGATGACGTCCCGGATCGATGCTTGCCCGGTCATCAGCATGGCGAGGCGGTCAATGCCTACGCCCAGTCCGGCCGCGGGAGGCATCCCGTACTCCATGGCGCGGAGATAATCCTCGTCTATGTGCATCGCTTCCTCGTCGCCCCCGGCGAGCAAGCGGGCCTGATCTTCAAAGCGACCCCGCTGGTCAACCGGGTCGTTGAGCTCGCTGAACGCATTGCACAACTCCTTTGCATTGCAAATCAGTTCGAACCGCTCGACCAGGCCGTTCTCGTTCCGATGCCGTTTCGCCAGCGGGCTCAGCGCAAGCGGGTAATCGGTGATGAAGGTGGGCTGGATCAGGTGCGGCTCCACCTTTTCCCCGAAAATATGGTCGATGAGCTTGCCTCTACCCATGCTGTCATCTACTTCCAGCCCAAGTTGTTGCGCAATAGCTGCTATTTTCCGGGTGCTTTTATCGCGCAATGAATGCCCGGTATGCGCTTCGATGGCTTCGAAGAGCGGCATGCGTTTCCAGGGACGGCGGAAGGAAATGGTATGTTGTCCAGCCTGTACGTACGGCGCGCCATGCAATGCGATTGCAATATGCTCAATCATTTCTTCCACGAGATCCATCATCCACTGGTAATCCTTGTAGGAGACATACAACTCCATCATGGTGAATTCCGGATTATGAAACCGGCTCAGCCCCTCGTTCCGAAAATCCTTGGAGATCTCGTACACGCCCGTGAATCCGCCTACCAGCAGCCGCTTCAGATACAACTCGTCCGCAATGCGAAGATAGAGCGTCATATCGAGCGCATTGTGATGCGTGGTGAAGGGCCTTGCGCTGGCCCCTCCGTATATGGGTTGCAATACCGGCGTTTCCACTTCGGTGTATCCCCGGTCGTCCAGAAAGCGTCGCATAACGGAGATAAGCCGCGCCCGTTGCCGAAACACGTTTCGCACCTCCGGATTGACCACCAGGTCCACGTAGCGCTGCCGATACCGGAATTCCTTGTTGGTGACTTCGTGGTGTACGCCTTCGTCGGTTTCCTTGACTACCGGAAGGGGGCGAAGCGATTTCGCCAGGAGCTGGAAGGCCTCCGCATGTACGCTTATTTCGCCCATGCGCGTACGGAAGGCAAATCCCCGGACGCCGACAATATCGCCAATATCCAGCAGGCGCCGGATGACGTCCCTATAATACCCGTCGGGGAGATCGTCGCGGCGGACATACACCTGAATGGACCCGATAGCGTCCTGTACGTCAAGAAACGCCGCCTTGCCCATGACGCGGAGCGACATGATGCGACCGGCGATGGACACGTCGTATTGATCCCGGGGAGGGCGGTCTTCGCCGGGTTGATGCAGGTTATCGTCGAACGTATCGAGGATGTACGTCGTCTCGTGGGTGACGTCCCACGCATACGGGTATGGATCAATACCCGCTTCGCGAAGCGCATGCAACTCTTCGCGGCGGCGCTTTTGCTGATCGTTCAGCGTTTCCGACATGTGTTCTCAGGATACCGACCGTCCTGTCGGCAGGAAATACTCGGAAGGAAATACAAGGGGTGCGCTGATCTTGGCGGACTTAACCAGCGCATCCCGGTAAGATGGTGTGGGCCCTACTGGATTTGAACCAGTGACCTCTCGCGTGTGAGGCGAGCGCTCTGAACCCCTGAGCTAAGGGCCCCTGAACTATGGTGAGTATGGCGAATAAATATGGCGAATATTGCGAATAAAACATGGCGAACCCCTGTAGTGCGTTGCACGCCAGCGAGGGCGTCCCGTTCCAAAACAGTCACCGGGGATATACGATTTCGGCGACCATGGAACGGGCGGGCCGCGCCTGCGGTCGCAGTTCCCGTTTAATGCTGGCGGTTACGAGCGATCGCGCGCGGCGCCATGGATAGGCGTCGTGGTGCGAAAAACGAACCAGCGGGTTCAGCACGGACGAGTACGACAGTTGCCGTGTCATGTGGCCGGTATAGTTGGGGGACGAGGCAGGGCGCGCGCCGGATACGGTGACGGCAGAGGAAGGTTTTGCGCCGTACTCGGCCTGTATACCCGAGGCGCCCAGCGCCAGCCCCAACATCAGGACCACCGTTATGGCGTAGGACGACATGCCGGTTCCCTTTGCGGCGCTTTGGGCCATGGCGGGGGCAGGTAGGGCGGGTCGGGCGGCGTCGCAGGGAATGCGATTGCGCAGCCGATGGTGCAGATCGCTTGGGGCCTGGCAACGGCACGCGTAACGACACAGGAGCCTGCGCGTGTTGCGGAGCTGCTCGATATGCTCCTCCATGCCCGGATTGACGCGGACATATTCCTCGAATACATGGCGAACGAGGGGGTCCATCGTTCCGTCCACGTATTCGCAGAGAAACTCGTCCTCAAGGGTTGAGGCGTCGTACGGCTTTGGGTCGCTGTACCCGTGAGACATAGGCAGGACAGGGGACGTATAGACGATAAGTGACCGTTTACGATTCCAACGGTGTGCGGAAACCTTGCAAGAGCAGGGTATTTCCAACCGTCACAGGATATGGACGCACAAAGCCGCGAACGGATCCGCAAAAAAACGTTCCGTGCAGCACGCCCCCCTGTGCCCTTTGCAGCGACTGCCGGGCAACGCTGCGTTATCCCTCCTGCACGAAGTAGATATCCTTCAGCAGTATCTGAAGTTTCGTCCGGCCGCGATTAATTCGGCTTTTTACGGTGCCCATAGGCAGTCCCGTGATTTCCGCAATTTCATCGTACGACAGTTGCTGCACATCCCGCAGCACGACGACTTCGCGGAACTCCTCCGGGATTTGCGACAGCGCCTCCTGGATGTAGAAATCCTGGATCGTGCTTTCCGTGTCTATGTCCGGGGAGAACGTTTCGTCCGGCACTTCCATTTCGTACTCTTCGTCGTTCTTGTTGATCGACTGGAGCGAAGAGATGCGCCGGCGTTTGCGTTTTCGATATTCCGACCGGGCCAGGTTTCCGGCGATCGTGTAGAGCCATGTCGAGAAGCGGGCAATCCGGCGGTACGAGTGCCGGTTGCGATAGACCCGCAGGAACGTTTCCTGCAGCAGGTCTTCGCACTCTTTCATGTCCCCGATGAACCGGTAGATGTAATTGGTAAGCGGATCTTTGTACCGGCTCACCAGAATATCGAACGCCTCTACGGAGCCTGCCTGAAACTGCGACATCAAGTCCTCGTCGCTCATGGGATTGAGCGCATCCAGGTGCTGCGTATTGGGGTTCGCGGTCTTTCGGACCGCATGGCGGCGTTTTATGACGGGCGTGTTGTGCATGGGCGTGTATTCCCTAAACGTAGGCTTGCGTTGGTCGCGCGCAATCAGAACGTACGGCTTCCTGTTCTTATTGTGCGGCGTGGGTGCGGCAATGGGTCATAATGGGGTCATAATGCGGGCGACAGTATTTTGCGGAGCATCAAGGTCATGACCAGGCGCTCGCTTCGGGCCGATCCCCCTTTTAGTTCGTAATCCGTCGCCAGCAATACGGCGAACGCACGCCGGATCGCGGGCGTCCCGTAGTGTCGGAGACTCGACTGATACTCCTTGACGAAAAAAGGCGACACGCCAATATGGCGCGCTATTTCCTGTCTGGGCATGGACGGTCTGCAGGCGCTGAGTTTCAACAGTTTCATAAACCAGGCGTTCAGGACGGAAACAATCATGATGGCTTCTCCGCGTTCATTGGATGCACGCTGCAACATTCGTTCCATAATGCGAAACGCATCCTTGTTGCGCCGTTCGCCGATGGCTTTCTGCAGTTCGAATACATTGAGTTCCCGGCTATGTCCACTGGCGCGGACGATGTCGTCTGCGGAGATTTTTTTGCGTTCGCCGATGTACGTTCCGAGTTTTTCCAGTTCGCGGACCACGCCGCCCAGATCGGTTCCGGTATAATCTGCCAGCATTTGCGCGGCCTCCGGCTCGATGTCGTATCCATGCTTTTTGGCGCGTTGTTTGATCCAGGCAGGCATCTTGTTGCTATACAGCGGTTTGCTTTCCATGGCCGCGCCGTGTTGCCGCAGGGCCCGGTAGGGGTGCATGCTCAAGTTTGGCTTCGACCCGCATGCGAGCACGACGACCGCCGACGGGTTCGGCTGCTCCGCATAGTTCTTGAACAGGCGATTGTCCTTCAGCTTGTCGAAGTCTCGCACGATGACTACGCGCCGCTCGCTCATGACGGGCCATGCCGCGCACAACGCAAGCACATGTTGCGCATCGGTGTCGAGGCCGTACGCGATATCCAGATTGAAATCCCGTTCGTGCGGGGCCAGGGCGCGCTCCAGCAGGATGTCCTGCAGTTCCTGGATCAGAAACGGCTCGTCTCCATAGAAAAAATAGAGCGGTTCGAAATGTCCTTGCCGGAATGCAGCGGCAAGGTCTTCGTATGTCTTTGCGCGCGCGGCCATGCCTGCGTGAGCCATGCTGGGAGTTTTTGCAAAAATGCCGGAAAGCCCGGCGTTCCGCCGTCGTTCCGGATACTGTAAGTATCTGTCAGACGAAAAAAATTTGCAATCGTTACAGGGCGTTTATTTTTTCAAGCCCGCGCTGCGCCTCGGTCCGGTCCATTCGGAATCATTGGGCGGAATCATTTGGGAATATCTTCCCTGCGCGAGGTGAGCCGGCTTTCGTGCAGTCGGGTTGCCGCGCTGCGCAACAGATCCACATCGTGTCGAAGGACATGGCGGGCCAGGCCAAACAGGTCTGTTTCGGATTCCCCGATGACGACGGGACGGGTCCATGCCTTTGCGTCCAGGCGGGCCAGCAAGGCGTTCAGCGCCAGGCGGGCGGAGCGTATGCGATCCAGCACGACATGCATGTCCGCGCGCTCCGGCGCAACCTGGTCCAGGAGGCGCCTTGCATCGGGTACGTGGAGGGAAACGGGTTCCGTTTCCGCTTCCGCCAGCCGCGCCGCAGCGGGCGCGTAGATCTTCTCGTCGAAAAGATGCAGCGCGACATACATTTCCCGAAAGGAGAGGTCGCTTGCCACCGGCTTGCCTTCCAGAACGCTTTCCGGAATCCGCGCAAGGTGCTTGCGCAGCACATCGGTTTCGTCGATCAGGTACGCCAGTTGATCCAGCAATGCCTGGCGGACCCCGGCCGTGCGGGGCTCGGCGGAGACATCAGTCATTCCACAGGGGGGGCGGATTCGGCCGGCGCCTCGGCGTCGTTGCGTATTTCCTCGGCCAGCGACGCGAGAAAAGCACGATCCCTGAGGCTATGCACGTTGTTTTCCCGCTGAAAATCCCATTGTTCGCCAAACTGCCGATCCTTGTAGGATTCGAGCCAATCGAACCGGTCCTTGAGGCGCTCGGCGGGCATAAGGAGTCGTTCCAAGCCGAATATGGCTTCCTCGCGATGCTGGAAGGTCAGGTCGTATTCCTTGGACATTACGATGGCTTCTTCCGGGCAAACCTCTTCGCAATATCCGCAGTAAATGCATCGCAGCATGTTGATTTCGAACCATTCCGGTTCGCGTTCCTTGGGCCCCTCCATTTCGTGCGATTGCATGGAAATAGCCATGGGAGGACACGCCCGCGCGCACAGGTTGCAGGACACGCAACGAGGCCGCCCTTCTTCCTCGACGAGCACGGGCCGCCCGCGATAACTGTCCGGCGGATACCACTGTTCTTCCGGGTACTGGACCGTGTAGCGCGGCTGCTGCATCTTGCGGAAGCTGTACCCAAGTCCCTTGAATACTTCCGGGAGATACAGGCGCTCCCAGAAATTGAGTGTGCGCTCGTTTTTCTTTTTCGGGGATGAAGGGCTGCCTGGCATGGCGGAGTCGAAGGATGCGAAGAAATCTCAAACCTCAAGGACCAACCCAAGATACGTCTCGGCGATGGATATCGCGAGAGGTTGTCGAGAATATTGCAACAATATCGCTATGGATGCTCTGATCGAAGTGGATTTGATCAGTGCATCCCTATGTCTTTTCGCGCGACTTGGCGCGAAACACGAGGGTGAGCGGAACGCCCTCGAAATCGAAGGCCTTGCGGAGTTCGTTTTCGAGATAGCGCCGGTACGACTCGCGTATGCCCTGCGGATAGTTGCAGAAGAAGGCGAACACGGGGGGATTCGTGGCTACCTGAGAGGCATATTTTATGCGCACGAACTGGTTGCGCCATGTCGGGGGGCGATGCCTGCCGATCGCCTTTAGCATGACCTCATTCACTTCGTGGGTTGGAATGCGCAGGCGCCGCCGTTCGTGCACGGCCATGGCGGCCCGAAGCACCGTCTGGACCCGCTGTTTCGTCAGCGCAGAGACGAACAATACCGGTACGTAATCCAGCATGGGGAGGCGTTTGTATATCTTGCGTTGCCAGTCCCGGGCCGTGTTTGTTTCTTTCTCGACAAGATCCCATTTGTTGACGGCCATAACAAGCCCTTTTCGGAGTTCCTCGGCCTGTTTCAGAATGCGGATGTCTTGCATTTCCAGCCCATGGGAGGCGTCGACAAGCAGCACGGCTACGTCGCATGTGGTCAGCGACCGACGGGTTCGCAGCGTGGCGTAGAACTCTATGTTGCTCGAAACCCGCGCTCGTTTGCGCAGCCCGGCCGTATCGACCAGCAGAAATTCCTGTTCTTCGAACGCAACGATCGAATGGATGGCGTCCCGCGTGGTGCCCGGAATTTCGGTGACAATGGAGCGGGGAAATCCAAGAATAGCGTTCGCCAGCGACGATTTGCCGGCATTGGGTTTCCCGACCAGCGCCACGCGTATGCGGGCGTCTTCCGCGGGCGCCTCCGGGACATCCGGCAACGCCGCCGTCAGTGCGTCCAGCATTTCTCCGCTGCCCGTTCCGTTGATTGCGCTTACGGGATATACCTCGCCCAGGCCGAGTCCATAGAATGCGTTCGCCTCCCAACGCCGTGGGTCGTTGTCCGACTTGTTGGCCGCCACCAGCACCGGCTTTTTCGACCGGCGAAGCACGGCGGCCAGTTCTTCGTCCAGGTCTGTAATGCCGGTCAGAACGTCCACCACGAAAAGGATGGCGTCCGCCTCGTCGATAGCAATATGCACTTGCTCGCGAATGGCCTCTGCAAATACTTCGGCGTTCGCCGCCGTAAAGCCTCCCGTATCTACGGCGTCGAACGTATGGCCTGCCCATTCGACCTCGCCGTACACACGGTCCCGCGTTACCCCGGGTTCGTCGTGCACGATGGTTTGTTGCGCCTCTACGAGGCGATTGAAGAGCGTGGATTTGCCCACGTTCGGGCGGCCCACGATAGCGACCAGTCTCATGAATTATGGCTCTTTCGGGATGTCAACGATGGAGACATGATGTCGTCCTGCGCGCGCGAACGCGGCGCGTTGCGCGAAACGGTTTTGAACAATGCATGGGATGCACTGATTAAGTCCGCGAAGATCAGAGGCAGCGAGGGGTGCGCTGGCAAGGAATGACGAAGCAGCGTGGCAGGCCCCACGTAATGAGGAATGACGCAGCCAGCGCACCTCTCGATGCCTCCCGAAGGGCGCTTCACGACACCGACAACGCAACATGTCGTGTTTTCCGATGATTTTAACGATGGAATCATTACAAACGCTACTCGCGTACGTGAAGCGCTGATCGAAGTGGATTTGATCAGTGCATCCCATGCTTTTACAACCACCACCACAGCCCGAGGCCGCCTGCGAGGAAGCAGTACCACGCGAACCAGATCAGGTTGCCCTTTTGCACAAACCGGATTACTGTTTTGATGGCCCATATGCCGGATACGTACGCGACGCATGCGCCCAGCAGGATCGGAAGCAAATTCGCGAAGCTGCCGGATTGCGCAAGGCCTATCGCTTCTATGCCCGCGGCGCCTGCAATGACCGGTATGGACATCAGGAAAGAAAAATCGACGGCTTGTCCGGGTCGTACGTTCTGGTAGAGCGCGGCGCAGATGGTCGCTCCTGATCGGGAGACGCCCGGGATCATCGCAAGTCCTTGCGCGGCGCCCGTTACGGTTGCTTTCCAGGCGGACATATTTCCGTCGGGATTCGGGCGCATTCTGGTGAGGAGCAGCAAGCCGCCTGTCACGAAAAGCATGCCTGCGGCGATATGCGGCGCCGAGAACGCCGCTTCCAGAGGCTCCCGGAATAACAGGTACAGTATTCCGGTGGGGATCATGGAGAGGAGAATGCATATCGCCAGCCGAAAATGTTCGTTGGCGCGGTAGTGTCTGCCGACGTCGCCGGGGCGCCGGACGCCTTCCCATACGCTTCGCGCGATGTCGAGGAGGCGGACCCGGTATACCGTGACGATACTCAGGACCGTGCCGAAATGCACGAACACTTCAAAGGTAATGCGCCCGGTTTCCAGGCCCAGTCCGTGCTGGACCAGGACAAGATGCCCGGAAGAAGACACGGGAAGGAATTCCGTGATTCCCTGAATAAGACCCAGAAGCGCTGCTTCCCACCAGGCCATGGCGTATGGATGCTCGTTCAAGCGAAGACGAATGAAAGACCCTTTTTGAAGACTCCTTTCGAAGACCTCTTTTGAAGACTCCTTTGGATCGGCGCTTCGCGTACGCGATCGAAGGATGGCATGATCCCGCCGCTGCACTTTGCGGATAGCGCGGCGGATTCGAGAACGCCGCCGTTGCGTGTACGTGTTCCGCCTGCCGGATGCCCGGCAGGCAAGCGCCACGCCAGGTTACGAAGCATGATCTGGCAACCCGGGTTCCACGAGCAACACCGTTTCGCGTTCCGCTATGACGGCGCCGGGCGGGCCGCCTTTCGCTTTGCGTACGTATTTGCGTTCGGCGATCGTCACGGGCACCAGGCTGCTGCCCCGGGCTTTGCTGAACCAGGCGGCAATGCCTGCGGCTTGCCGGAGGATAGCGGCGTCGGGCGTGGCGTTGCGGTGGGGCAGTCGGAGGACGGCGTGTACGCCCGGTACGCTGCGGGCGTGCATCCACAGGTCGTGCTTTTTCGCATGCCGAAACGTGAGTTCCTCGTTCTGGCGGGCATTGCGACCGGCCCAGACTTCGTATCCCGCCCGCAGGCGAAATCGTCGAAAGGGGATGCGCCTTGTTTGCTGTTTCGCCTCGTGCAGGAAACGGTCCAGCGTGTCGGCCCGGTCCGTACGGAAATCGCGCAAGGCCCGCAGGGTTGTGATGGCGTGCAGCGCGTCCAGCAAGTCCTGTACGTCCCGGGCGTTTTTTTCGGTTTCCGCCCTGCGGCGTTCGGCGGCTTTTCGGGCGTCTCGCGCGCGGCGGGCCCGCTCGTAAAAACGTTGGGCGTTCTCTATGGCCGAAAGGGCAGGATCCAGGGGTATGGTTATGTGTTCGCCTTCCGAAAACAGGTTGCGCAGAGAGGCCTTCCCGGCGCCTCGGGGAATGTCCTGCGCGTGCGCCGTCAGCAGGTGTCCCCAGGTTTCATAGTGATCGGCCCGGCTTTCCCGGGATGTTGCGTCCTGCATATGCTCCAGGCGGCGGGCGTATTGTTTTGCGGCGCGTTCGAGGGCCTTTTTCAGGGGATCGAATGCTTCCCGAAAGCGATGGTGGGCCAGGGATCGGCGGACGCCTTCCCGGACGGCCTGCTCGACCGTGTCGAAGGATTCTTCCTCCAGACGCCGGGCATGCGTCAGGGCAATGAGTGAAAAAAGCGGGGCGCCTTGTTCGTCCCGGTATAGGCGGGGCGCTGGCGCGAGGAGTTCCTGTCGCACGGTTTCCATGGCGCGGAACAGCGCTTCCTGCTCCGTTGGAGATACATCGGCCGGGGCGTTCGGATGCAGCCCGGCGCGTACGGTTATTTCGTGGGCGAGCGTTCCGTCGAGCAATGGGCACGCCCGGCGCAGGGCCTGTGCAATGGAGCGGCTGTTGGGGTCGTAGCGGTCGGCGAAGGCTGCGGCGTCGGCGGGGTCGGGCGCGGGCCTTGGCGCAGGAGGCGCCGCGCCCGCAAGTACGCGATGGTTCCGAAACGCAGAACGTATCCGGGTATCCGCCACGAGAAATACGTTGGCGTGCGGACCGAACAAGACAACCTGAAGGGTGACGCCGCCGGAGAGGTCCAGAAAGAGCATGCGATCCCGGTCGGCGATGCGCAGGGTTTCCAGCCGACGCCCGATCGCGTGCTCGAACAGCGTTGCGGCGTTGCGGCGGGCCCGGGCATACCCGTCTGCAGAAAAGATAAAGTGAAAGGGCGGGCAGACGCCCACCCGAAGCGTTTGGGTACGGCGCTGGCCGGCAAAGGTCAGGGAAAGTTCGTCCCGCTGCTGCGACCAGACGTCTTCCAGCGTATGCCCGGCGAGCGACGTGCACCATTGCAGGGTCAGGGCGCGCAGCGTATGGTAGTTCGCAATCATCGCGGGTCTGCTGCTTTGGCTGCTACGGCTGTATCGAGCGCCCGGACGATGGCGCTACACGCGTCGTCCAGTACGTCAAAGGGGATGGTCAGGGGCGGGGCAATGCGGACCAGGCAGTCCGAATGCAGGGTCCAGCCAAGCAGTACGCCTTCTTCAAGGCATCGCTGCACGGTACGCGCGGTCAGCCCGGCGTCGCGAAGTTGCATGCCCAGCATGGCGCCGCGTCCCCGCAGTTCGATGATCGCCGGATGTTGCAAGCGCTTTCGGATACGTTCTTCTATGGCGCGGGCTCGCGCGGGGAGCGCTTCGTCGAGGAGTACCTGCAAGGCTGCGAGGGCCGCCGCGCAAGATACCGGATGTCCGCCGAAGGTGGTTACATGACTCAGGGGCGGATTCCTTCGCAAGGCCTCAAATCGTTCTGCGCTGGCCATGAACGCGCCCAGCGGCATTCCGCCGCCGAAGGCTTTCGCAACGGTCAGGATATCGGGAACGACGCCGAATTGCTCGAACGCAAAAAGCGATCCGGTGCGCCCGAATCCCGTTTGCACTTCGTCGAAGATCAGGAGGGCGCCCGTTTCGTCGCAACGCGCCCGCAAGGCGTGCATCCAGCGTTTCGAGGGGATGTTCATGCCGCCTTCTCCCTGAATGGGTTCCGTGATAACGCAGGCGGTGCGCCGGTCGATGGCGTGCAGCGCGCGCTCGTCGTCGAAGGGGAGTATCGTTACATTGGGCAACAGCGGGCGAAAGGGTTCCTGGTACACGGATCGTCCGGTTACGGACAACGATCCGTGCGTATCGCCATGAAACGATCCTTCGAACGCCACGATGTTTGACCGCCCCGTGGCCTTTTTCGCCAGTTTGAGGGCGCCTTCGTTGGCCTCGGTCCCCGAATTGGTGAAGTAGGTCACCCGCAAGGAAGGCGGCACATGCCGGGCCAGGCATGCTGCAAGATCTGTTTGCGGGCGCTGCACGAATTCTCCGTAGACCATCACATGCATATGGCGTTCCGCCTGCTTGCGGACCGCTTCCACCACGGCCGGATGCCCGTGCCCCAACGACGAAACGGCGACGCCGCTGATCATATCCACGATGCGTCGCTCGTCCGCAAGGTACAGCCAGGGCCCTTCGGCCCGCTCTACGACGAGTCCAAGCGGCGTATCGCTTGTCCACGCCATGAATTGTTCGAATCGTTCGCGAGGGGACGACATGGCCGGTTTTCTTGTCTGCATGACGGCAGAAAGCAGGAATGAATACGCGGTGGCGCGTGGGAATGCAATGTTTGGGAACCCGGGAACCTGTACGCAGGGTTTTTGTGAAAACGGTACAGGGTTTTTCTGTCCGAACCGGTTTTACACCAAGCCCGTTATACGCATTCGGACCTGAAAAGTCATAAAAAATCCGGTCCTGTCCGGCGTCGGGCGCCCACCGATTCCCGGATCAAGATAACCGGCCCAGAATATTCATACCATAGCGGCGCGGCCCTTTTTCTGCCCTTCCACCCATTGCGCCGCCGCTCGCTGCGTCGTTATTCCATTCGTTGCCGCGATACGCCATGATTAGCACGATTGCCCAGGCCCTCTTTGATCGCCTGATTGCCGTATTCCCTCCAGATCGCGTCTACAGACGTTCGGACATCCGACGCGAACCTATGCCCAGGGCGCTTGCCGATTATCTCGAACAAGTGCTGCATATGAAACTGCGGGATGCGGTTCGGGAAAGCCATCTCCAGGAAGCCTGGATAGATACGCAGGCCGCCGAAGTGAACGAGGCGCGCGCCCATTTTTTCAACCTTGCGGCCCGGCATCAGGGGTTTCCTGCTTCCGAATGGGCCGATTTTCTGAAAAATGCGTGCTGCCAGACGTTGTATCTGGTCATTCAGCCGACGGCGTCCCTGATTGATTCGGTGTTCGACACCCTCGGTACGCCGGTGCGCGCGGACACGATCCGCGAGCGCATGGGGTTCTATCCCGCGCGCATTCCCTACCGGGACGCCCTCGAAACCTGGCTACAGGAGCAGGGAGACGAACCGATCGATCGGGATTCGTTCGAAGCATTCGTGTGCGAGGCGGACCGGCAGTTGGCGGCGGGCAGCTCGCCGGAGGCGTGGCTTCGCTTGCTGGACCCGCTGGTCAAGGTGCTCGCCACCGCCGGACATCGTGAAATCCCGGTAGAGTTTATGGAAGCGTTTTTGCGCGAAAAGTCCGCGGACGCTCTTTCGGAGTATCTCGGAAAGTTGTATGATTCGAAGGAAAGCATTCCGGTCGATAAGTTGGAAGCGTTTTTTACGTTTGGCCTGGCGCAACCCCGCGAAGCCGTTGAAGAGACGCGCCGGGAGTCGGAAACCACGACGGAACCACCCGCGATGGAACCACCCACGATGGAACCACCCACGATGGAACCACCCAGGGCGCCGCAGCTCCGGGCCCCGCAGCCTTTGTGGAAACGGTTTGCCCAACGTCTGGACGACGATGCGTCTGCCGCGGCGCCTTCGCAACCTGCGGCGCCTGTGCAGAACGGGAGCGAATCGGCGGAGCCGCTCTGGAAACAATTTCGCCCGGCTTCTACGCCAGCGCCTGTCGAGGAAGTGTTCGAAACGGCGGCCGTCACGGAACAAACCCCTATGGAAAATGGCGCGCCCGCCACGCTGGAACAGGATTCGCCCGCCCCGCTGGAACGCGTTGCGCCGCCCGATGCGTCTACCCGGATTTTTGCATTCGAATCAGATTCCGCCGCGCCGCTGCCGGAAGAACCCGCCGCGTCCGAGGCGTCGCCGGACGTCAGCAAGGCGTCCGAAGGGCTGGCCGGCCTGGAATCTGCGGTGTTCGGGGAGCGCGGCGGGCGCAACAGGGGCCTGTTCGTGCAGTGTCTTTTCCAGGGGCAGGAGGACGCCTACGAGGCGGTTTTGCAGCGCCTGCATGGGGCCAGAGACTGGTCGGATGCGTCCCAAATCATTGCCCACGATGTGTTTATGAAATACCAGGTGAACATCTACAGCCCGCCTGCCGTGACCTTTACCGAGGCTGTAGAGGCCCGGTACGGCGTTGCTTGAGTCTCGCCCATGGACGATCGCAAAAGAAAGAGCGCCGAGCTGGAAAACCGCCGCGAAGAGGCGCGTCTTGGCGGGGGAGCGGCGCGTATTGCGCAGCAACGCGAACGGGGAAAACTGACCGCCCGCGAGCGGCTTGATGTGCTTCTGGACGCCGGCTCCTTTCAGGAAACCGGGATGTTTGTGCGACACCAGGTGCAGGATTTCGGGCTTGCCGAGCGGCGGCCCTACGGCGACGGGGTGGTTACGGGATTCGGCGAGATCGATGGGCGCCTTGTGTATGTCTACAGTCAGGATTTTACCGTATTCGGCGGTTCGCTGGGGCTTGCGCATGCCCGCAAGATCACCCGCCTCATCGAGTGCGCCCTCGAGAATGGAGCGCCTGTCATTGGGCTGAACGATTCCGGGGGCGCTCGCATACAGGAAGGCGTCGATTCGCTTGGGGGCTATGCGGAGATTTTTCTTCTGAACACCATGGCGTCTGGCGTGGTGCCGCAATTATCGGCGGTGTTGGGTCCCTGCGCAGGCGGCGCCGTATATAGCCCGGCGCTCACCGACTTCGTGTTCATGGCGAAGAACACAAGCTACATGTTCGTGACGGGCCCGAATGTGGTGAAAACCGTTACCCGGGAAGAAGTGACGGCCGAGGAACTGGGCGGGGCGAAAACCCATGTCGAAAAGAGCGGCGTTGCGCACATGGCCTGCGAGAATGAAGTGGAATGCTTGCGCCAGATACGCGATCTGCTACGCTTTATTCCGCAAAATTGCGAGGAGGCTCCTCCGTTTCTCCAGACCGACGATCCGCCGGACCGCATGGACGATGCGCTTAACGACCTGGTGCCGGCGCATCCGAACAAGCCCTACGACATGCTGGAAGCGATTCGGCTGCTTGTAGACGACCGCAATTTCTTTGAACTGCAAGCCGATTTTGCGCCGAACCTGTTGATCGGGTTTGCCCGGATCGGGGGGCGGTCTGTTGGCGTGGTTGCGAACAATCCGGCGGCGCTGGCGGGCGTGCTGGATATGGATGCCTCGGTCAAGGGGGCGCGTTTCGTGCGGTTTTGCGACGCCTTCAACATTCCGCTCCTGGTGCTGGTGGACGTACCCGGCTTCATGCCGGGCACCGATCAGGAATGGGGAGGCATTATCCGGCATGGCGCCAAACTGCTCTATGCCTTTTGCGAAGCGACCGTGCCCAAAATCACCGTCATCACGCGCAAGGCGTACGGAGGCGCCTACGATGTGATGAATTCGAAGCATATTCGGGGAGATCTCAATTTCGCCTGGCCTACGGCGGAAATCGCCGTCATGGGCCCCAAGGGCGCGGTCGAAATCATCTACAAGCGTTCTTTGGCCGCCGCCGAAGATCCCACCAAGGCGGAGGAAGATTTTATACGGCAGTACCGGGATACGTTTGCCAACCCGTATGTCGCCGCCGGGCAAGGCTACGTCGACGACATTATCCTGCCTGCCGAAACCCGGTACAGACTGGTCCGGGGGTTTGATATGCTACGGAACAAGGTGGCCCGCAATCCCCGGAAAAAACACGGCAATATTCCCTTGTAGGCAGGGTTTCCGTCACCCGACGAGGGCTCGCAGGTATTCCCGCCGCATCTTCGCAATGGCGGCAATGGAAATTTGCTTCGGGCAAACGGCTTCGCATTCTCCGTGGTTCGAGCAGTCGCCGAAGCCTTCAGCCTGCATCTGATCCACCATGCGCACGACCCGTTCCTTGCGTTCGGCCTGGCCTTGCGGGAGGTGCGCAAGATGGGCTATTTTCGCGCCGGTAAACAAGGAAGCGGAGGCATTTGGACAGGAAGCAACGCAGGCCCCGCACCCGATGCAGGTGGCGAAATCGAATGCCTGGTCTACCTCGTTCTTCGGAATGGGGAGGCTGTTCGCATTCGGCGCGCCGCCCGTATCCACGGACACATACCCGCCCGCCGCAATAATGCGGTCGAATGCGGTGCGATCCACCACGAGGTCCTTGATAATGGGGAAGGCTTCGGCGCGGAACGGTTCGACGACAATGGTATCCCCGTCCTTGTAGTGGCGCATATGCAACTGGCACACGGCGGTGGCTTTCATGGGGCCGTGCGCAATGCCGCCCACGACGAGGCCGCAGGAGCCGCAAATGCCCTCGCGGCAATCGTTGTCGAATTCGACCGGGTCTTCTCCCTTGTGGATGAGTTCCTCGTTCAACACGTCCAGCGCCTCAAGGAAGGACATATCCTCGTTCAGGTTCTCGAGCGTGTAATCGACCAGTCTTCCCTTTGCGTCCGGTCCGGATTGTCGCCAGACTTTCAAGTGTATGGTCATCGTGTGCGCCATAGGGCTGCGGAATGGTTCAGGACTTCGGCGAACGTGTTGCGTTACTTGTAACTTCTCGTGGACAAATCGACCGCTTCAAACGAAAGCGCCTCCTTGTGCAAGACGGGGGATGCGGCGTCCTCCGTGGATTCCCAGGCGGCTACGTAGGCATACTCGTCGTCCCGACGCAGCGCTTCGCCTTCCGGCGTTTGATATTCTTCGCGGAAATGGGCGCCGCACGATTCGTCCCGGTGCAGGGCGTCGCGGGCCATGAGTTCGCCCAGTTCCAGGAAATCCGCTACGCGGCCCGCAAACTCGAGGTTCTTGTTCAGGGTGTCTTTTCGCCCGGGGACGGATACGTTTTCCCAGTATTCGGCCCGCAGGTCGGCGATGGCGTCGATGGCGTGCAGGAGTCCTTCCCGGGTGCGGGACATGCCTACGTGGTCCCACATGATTTGTCCAAGTTCCCGGTGAAATTCCGTAACCGTTTTGGTCCCATCGACATGGAGCATGCGCTGGATGCGGTCTTCCGCCGCGTGCGCCGCCTCGTCGAACGCCGTCTCGGATGTGTCCAGACGACCGCTGCCGCCGCCAGACGCAATGTAGTCGCCCACCGTGGACGAAATGATAAAGTACCCGTCGGCAAGGCCCTGCATGAGCGCGCTGGCGCCCAGCCGGTTGGCCCCGTGGTCCGAAAAATTGGCTTCGCCCAGCACAAATAATCCCGGTATCGTGCTCATGAGGCGGTAGTCTACCCACAGTCCGCCCATCGTGTAGTGGACGGCGGGATAGATGCGCATCGGAACCCGGTACGGATCTTCGCCCGTGATGCGCTCATACATTTCGAAGAGATTGCCGTAGCGCTCCTTCACGAGCGGTGTGCCGAGGCGCTGGATGGCGTCCGCAAAGTCCAGATAGACCGCCTGCCTCGTAGCGCCCACGCCAAAACCGTCGTCGCATACTACCTTGGCTGCGCGCGACGCGACGTCCCGGGGCACGAGATTCCCGAAACCCGGATAGCGCCGTTCCAGATAATAGTCGCGCTCCTCGTGCGGAATGCTTCCCGCCGAGCGCGTATCGCCCGCTTCCCGGGGCACCCAGACCCTCCCGTCGTTGCGCAGGCTTTCGCTCATAAGCGTCAGCTTGGACTGGTATTTCCCCGATACCGGAATGCAGGTCGGATGAATCTGGGTGTAGCAGGGGTTGGCGAAGAAGGCTCCCTGGCGGTGGCACCGCCAGGCGGCGGTCACATTGGAGTTTTTGGCGTTCGTGGAGAGGAAATACACATTGCCGTACCCTCCCGTGCATAGCAACACGGCGTCGCCGGCGTGGCGCTCCAGTTCTCCGGTTACGAGGTTGCGCACCACAATGCCCCGCGCCTGCCCGTCCACTACCACGAGTTCCAGCATTTCCCTGCGAGGAAACATTTCGACCCCGCCTGCCTGGACTTGTCGTTCCAGCGCCTGGTATGCGCCCAGCAGCAATTGCTGTCCGGTTTGGCCTCGGGCATAGAAGGTCCGGGATACCTGGGCGCCGCCGAAAGAGCGGTTGTCGAGCAGGCCGCCGTATTCCCGGGCGAACGGAACGCCTTGCGCCACGCACTGGTCGATGATCTGGTTGCTGATGGCGGCGAGGCGATGCACATTGGCTTCGCGGGCGCGGTAGTCGCCGCCCTTGACCGTGTCGTAAAACAGACGCCATGCCGTATCGCCGTCGTTCGGGTAATTCTTGGCGGCGTTGATGCCGCCCTGCGCTGCGATCGAATGCGCGCGGCGCGGCGAATCCTGGATGCAGAACACCTTGACGCGATATCCGAGTTCGGCCAGCGAGGCGGCCGCAGAGCCTCCGGCCAGCCCCGTTCCGACGACGAGGATGTCATGTTTTCGTTTGTTCGCCGGGTTGACGAGCTTGGCCTTGTCGAGATAGTGTTGCCACTTCTCGGCAAGCGGGCCGGGCGGAACGTGGGCTTCCAGCGTCATGGCGGTGGCGTTACAGGGCGGAAAAATAAATGTACAGGGGGAGCACGATAAACCCGACGGCGACGCCGACGGCAAGCAGGGCTGCGATTCCATAGACGAGCGGCGTCAGGCGGCGGTTCATGGCGCCAAGGGACTGAAGCGCGCTCCATACGCCATGCCGCAAATGAAATCCCAGCAACAGCATGACGCCCGTATATCCGAACGCATAGAGCGGGTGCTGGAATGTCTCGGTGACCAGTCGTTTCAGGTCCCGGATCTGTTCGCCTTCCACCAGCATACTGTATCCCTCAGCGATTCCCGGACCAAACTTGAAGGATTTGATGTGAATCACGAGGAAAACGAGTAGCACCAGGCCGGTCAGGATCATGGTGCGCGAACTGGGCGACTGCAAACCGGGCCGTCCGGCGCTTCGGTACATGTCGTATCCGCGTTTTCTGGCGCGCCGCTTGCCGAGGTAGATGTTGACGCCAAGGATTGCATGGACGAGGAGGCAAACGAGGAGCAGAATCTCGAAGGCGTAGAGGAGCGGCCCCAGGCTCATCAGCTTGTGCGCGTATTCGTTGTAGGCCTCGCCTGCGCCGAAGTAACTCAGGTTGCCCGCCATGTGGAGGATAACGAATCCCGTCCAGGCGAGGCCTGTAATCCCGGTCAGGACCTTTTTGCCGATCGGAGAGGCAAGGGCCGACCAGATATCCGGTTTGTCGCGCGTGGTCCGGGGCGTCATGATGCAGGCAGGCGTTGTGATGCAGGGTTTTTCGTGTCCTGATCGGGGTGCGTCAGGCGTGTCGGGGATGAAAAAGATGTAAGGAACATAATAAATAGCAAGTTTTATTGGATTATTACAAATTTTGTGAATATACTACCTGTCGTCTATAATGAGACCATGTGCTTCGGGACGAGGCGGCGCGGGACAGTCCGCATGCGCGCCTTCCGGGGCTTACCCTTGAAAATAACTCGCCATACGGAGGCCAGCTATGACGAAATTGCGCACTTTTTCCATAATGACCCTTGCCATCGCCTTGATGGCGCTTGTCGGCTGTGGAGGACAACAAGCCGACAGCGAAGACGCCATGATGGACGACCATGATATGGAGATGGAGGGCCATGACATGGAAATGGATGGCCACGAGATGGAGATGGAAGGCGACGACATGGACATGTCGATGGAGGCCCACGACGACCATGACCATGCCGCCCACGACCATGCCGAGCATGGCCACGAAGGCCATGAGCATGCCGACCATGACCATGAAGGCGATGACCACTCTGGTCATGAAGGCCACGACCATGACGACCATGGCCATGAAGGTCATGATCACGACATGGAGATGGAAGAAGAGGAAATGGAGTAAGGGAGTACCCCCCACTCCCGGACTGGTGCGGTACGGCCTGCGATCGGAGCGTTTTTCGGTCGCAGGCCGTACCATGTCTTTTGCCTCGTTCGCTTGCTCATGATGCGAACGAGGCGTTTACGCACGTTCTTCGATCGGAAGCACGTGCTTTTCCTGTGGGCCGACGTACGCGGCCTTCGGACGGATCAGTTTGTTGTTGCGCCACTGCTCCAGCAAATGCGCGCTCCAGCCCGCCGTGCGGCTTAGGGCGAAGATGGGCGTGTACAGGTCGATGGCGATGCCGAGCGTGTAGTAGATGGAGGCGCTGAAGAAGTCTACGTTGGGGTACAGCCCTTTTTCCGCCTCCATGACCTTCATCATTTCCAGGCTCATGGCATGCCATTTCAGGGAGCCGGCTTCCTCGCCGAATCCTTTGGCCATGTCCTTAAGGATGCTGGCGCGCGGATCCATCGTCTTGTAGACCCGGTGCCCGAAGCCCATGATGCGTTCCCGGCGCGCCAGTTTGGCCCGAATGTAGTCTGCGGGCTGCTGGTCCGACCGGTCGATTTCGAGGAGCATGCGCATGACTTCCTGGTTCGCGCCGCCGTGCAGCGCGCCTTTCAGCGCCGCAATGCCGCCCGTGACCCCCGAATAGATATCCGATAGCGTAGCGCCGATAACGCGGCTGGCGAAGGTCGAAGCGTTCAGTCCGTGCTCGGCATGCAGTACAAGGCAGGCGTCGAACGTGCGTTCGGCCATGGCTCCAGGCCGTTCCCCAGTAAGCATGTAGAGAAAATTGTGCGCGTGCGAGCAATCCATGCGGGGCGGCACCGGGTCTTTTCCGTTGCGCAACCGGTCGATCGCGGCGATAATCGCAGGCGCACGCGCGACGATCCGGATGGACTTTCTGTAATTTGCTTCCGGAGAGCGGTCTTCGGTTTCTTCGTCGAAGAGGCCCAGGGCGGAAACCGCCGTTCGGAGCATGGCCATGGGATTGCCGTCCCGGGGCATACGCTCCAGCACGCCCCACAGGCCCTTCGGCAAGACGAGGGCAGCGCGCAATTGTCCTTGTACCTGGTCCAGGCGGGCCTGATTGGGCAGGTCGCCGTCCAGAAGGAGGCAAAGCACTTCCTCGTAGGAAGCATGGCGGGCAAGATCGCGGATATCGTAGCCGCGATACAGCAGTTGTCCGATTTTTCCGTTGACGAGGGCTATATGCGAATCCAGCGCAATGACGTCCGTCAGGCCTTGCGCCTTCGTCATCGTATCTCCTGATTTTTCGGGGTCTTTCGAGGCGTTTTTCGGGGGGGCGGGCATGATGGGGGCGATAATGGTCTATGTGCAGGCCGTCCCGCGTCGACACGGCCCTGTTACTTTATGCGTCTGGCGGCAAAACGATGCTTGTCCGAACGAATATGTTGGCATACGCGCAAACCCGGATAAAGTGCCGCTGCGTCGGCGGGATCATTTCGGGCCGGACGGCATGTAATGTAACGGAAAATGTGAATTTTCTTTAGCCGTCCCGGTTGGGGCGCGATCTTCACACACGACATTCTTACAAGTTTTCAAGGAGCGAAGCACGTTGTCCTTGAGTCGGTTTTACGATATCGTTCTCGTTTTTCGTATGCAGTGCGCCCTGTGCGTTGCGTATGCGCGGAACGGAGCGCCCATTCCGAATAGCCCGCTTGCGCGGCCTGTTTTCGGGGGTTGGCGGCGCTTCGAATCCGCCGGCGCACTTTCTGAACAGTGTTCCCCGGGCGTTTTTGGACCTGTCGTACGGAATACTTGCTTGCCGCCAACCGGAAATGCCGGTGGGGCTCTATCGCTGCATCGTTCAGGCGCAACGACCGGCCCGGCAGGGCTGCGTACGCAGTATATCGACCGACTCGCCGAAGGCGTGCGCTCACGTCTTATATGGGTAAAGAAATTATCATCAATGCGGCGAAGGCGCACACGCGGATAGCCATCCTGGAGAATGGAAGTCTTGCAGAACTCTACATAGAGAACCCCGATAATTCCCGAACGATCGGCGACATTTATCTGGGCAGGGTATGCAAGGTTATGCCCAGCATCCAGGCCGCGTTCGTGGATATTGGCCGCAAGCAGGACGCCTTTCTGCATTTCTCCGATCTGTCGGACGACCTCGGACAGTTGCTTTCGTTCGTGGCGTCGAAGCAGCCCGATGTGTCCCGCACGGTGAATAAAAACCGGAAACCTCCGAGAAAACGGGGGGCGCGCCGTAAACCGCGCCGCGGTCAAAGTGCATCCGGGGATGGCGAGGACAAGGAACCGTTCGAGCGAAGCGTAAAGGTTCGCGTCCGCCGCCGCCTTGCGCAACGCGTGTCCCGAAAAACGGATAAAGGCCGACGGCCCGGCGAGCCGCCCGAAAAATATCTGAAGGCCAATCAGCACATTCTGGTCAAGGTGGTCAAGGAGCCGATCTCGACCAAGGGCAGCCGCGTGACCACGGATATATCGATGGCCGGGCGTTTTCTGGTCCTGGTGCCGTTCGGCAACTATGTGGCGGTGTCGAAGCAGATTCATTCCTACAAGGAGCGTCGCCGACTCAAGGCGCTGGCCAAAAGCCTGGTTCCGCCGGGCATAGGCCTCATCGTGCGTACCGTGGCCCAGGGGAAAAATGCGAAAACGCTCGACACGGATTTAAGGCTGTTGCTTGACAAATGGCGCAAGATGGAGCAGAAACTTGCGGGGCGTCCCAAGCCGCCGATGCTGGCGCACCGCGACGTGAACATGCTGTCGTCGGTTATTCGCGACCGGTTCTCTGAAGATTACGACCGGGTGCTGATCGATAACGAGCGGCTCTATCGTAACGTCAGGAATTACATTCAGGCGGTCGCTCCGCAAATGGCCGACGCCGTCCAGCATCACGCCGGGAAGCAGCATGTGTTCGAAGCGGCGGGCATCCAGCATGACATACAGGAAGCGTTCGAGGAGCGCGTGAATCTGCCGGGCGGCGGGTATCTCTTCATCGAGCATACGGAGGCCATGCATGTCGTGGATGTGAACTCCGGCAGGGCGGGGCGCGGGCTTTCGCAGGAGGAAAGTTCGGTGAAGGTGAATCTGGAAGCCGCCCGCGCCATTGCAAAGCAAGTGCGCCTGCGGGACCTTGGCGGCATCATCGTGGTGGACTTCATTGACCTTCGGGACGAAAGGAACCGCAGAAAAATTTATGCCGAGATCCGGAAAGAATTCAGAAAGGACCGCGCCGTGACGAAGGTGTTGCCGATGAGCGATTTCGGGCTTATTCAGATTACCCGGCAGCGTTTGCGGCCCAGCGTTACCGTGAGCGGAAGTTCCCCGGATTTCCCGAAGGAGAATGGTGCGGAGGAGACGCCCTCCCCGGAGCCGCGCAAAACGGCGCCTTCCGGGGCGCGCGCAACGCCTGCTCCTGAAAACAAGCCTGCGAAAACGCCTCCGCCGGCATCGAAGCCTGCAGAGAGCCCGGAGAAAAAAGAATCGCGACGGCCTGCCGGGAGGGGCCGCGGGAGCGCTCGGGGAAGGCGTCCGGATCCGATCGTCGTGCTGCAGGAAATAGAGCAGTGGATGGCGGCCTGGAAGGCGACGAACGGTTCGCGAAACCTGACGTTATGGACGCATCCGTTTACGGCTGCCTGGTTGAGGGGCAAAATCCCCAGCCTTCGTATTGGATTCTTTCTGAAACATTCTTTGCCCGTGCGTCTCAAAACAGACGGAAAGATGTCGCCGTACGCATTCCGCATTACGGATACCCGGTCCGACGAGGACCTTACCCGGAAAATTTCGTTGCCGAGAACGGGGCGGTCCGGGTAAGCCGGGTAGGCCGGATTGCACGGTTTTGCAGCCTCCCGAAGGGCGCGTCCTGGCCGCGATGATACGGAGCGCCGCGCTTTTTGCTGATGTCAACGACCGAATCATGATGTCCTTTACGCGCCAATGCAACGTGCTGAGCGAGGTGGTTTTGATCCGGGCGTTCCTCGGTCCAGTGGCGGGCGTTGCGGCCATGGCGCTCCTCGCGTGCGCTTCGCCTGCGGCGGTTCCAGAGGCCCGGGCGCAGCTTTTTTCCTACGGAAGGCTTGCGCAGCCGCGCGCCGGCGCGATTGCGCTTGTGTGGCAAACCGTCGATTTCCAGCCGGAGGGGGGCGTGCCGGAAGAGGGGGCTCCGGCTTTTACGGGGCCGGCGTACGGCGTATTGTACCTGCGAGGCAATCTTTCCGCATCCGTCGCCTATGGCCCGGAAAACATGGCGGAAGACCACAACGCACGGTTACTGGACATTTCCATAGAAACCTGGAATCGCCTTTTTACGGTCGGGAAATCGAAGGCTGCCCGATTGTACATTCCCCTGACGCTCCAGTCCAATTATCGTCGCGTGGCGGCGGCGGGAGGGGCGGACGCTCCGTTTTCCTCGTTTCAGGTCACGGTGCTTGGTTTGGGCGCAGGCCTTGGCGGCAGTGCGGAACGCGGCCAGAAACTGCTTTTTGAGGCGCGGGCGGCTCCTGTCCTCGGCGTGGCGCTCCGGTCCTTTGGGGGCAGCACGGGCATATCCTGGCTGGTGGATACGGGGGCGCGCCTGCATGTTCGCGAGGTGTTCCGTCGCATGGGCGTATCGGTGGGGTACGGGTTCCGCGTACAAACCTGGCGTGCGGGCGATGCGAACTTGTTGCTGGAGCCCGGCGACGCCCGACTGGATCACCGCGGCTCGCGGCATAGTGTTGCCCTGGGCCTGAACTGGTGACCGCCTGCCTCCGAAATGTTGCGGCCTCCGGCATTTTTTTGCCCTGAACCTGGCGTCCTATGAAGACGAAACACATTCTTGAAGAACTTAAGGAAGCAGCTGCCGGATTCGGCCTGGAGGTGCGCATGGAAAAAGGCCATTTTCGAGGCGGACGGTGCAAGGTTGGCGACGAGCATATGATCGTGCTGAACAAGCAGCATCTTCCCGAAACGCAATTGATCGTGCTGGCCAACAGCTTGCGCGGCTTGCCTGTGGACGATATTTTTTTGAAGCCTGCCGTGCGCGCCGCCGTCGAGGAAGTATGGCGGCAACACGAACCGGAAGCGGTATACGAAGCGGATGATGCAGCGTGAGGACCGCATTCGAGTGACCCTGCTCGGCACGGGCACATCCACCGGCGTACCTGTTATCGGGTGTGCATGCGAGGTATGCATGTCGTCGGATCCGCGCGACAAGCGCACCCGCAGCGCGTGTGTGCTGGAAACGCAGGGGCTTCGCATTCTTATCGATATTGGCCCGGATTTTCGCGGGCAGGCGCTTCGCGAAGACATCCGGCATATCGATGCGGTGCTGTTCACGCATCACCATTTCGACCATGTGGGCGGCATGGACGACCTGCGTCCGTTCCTTTTCGGAAACCAGCGGCCCATTACCTGCTACGCGCGCCGCAATACCGTGCATGTTTTGCGCAAGATGTTCACGTATATTTTCGAGGACGGTTCGTACCCCGGCGTTCCCAACCTGAAGTTGCAAACGGTTGAGAGGCCTTTTGCCGTACCCGGACGCCGCGATCCGGTACAGTCCGTATCCGTGACGCCGGTCGATGCGTATCATGGGGACCTGCCCCTGTTCGGGTACCGGATCGGTAAATTCGCCTACCTGACGGACACCAACCGGATTCCGGAAAAAAGCTTCGACTTGCTGCATGGCCTGGATGTGCTGGTGCTCGATGCCTTGCGCGAGGAAGGGCATCCGACGCATTTTTCCTTTCGGGAGGCGATTCGGGCCGCGCAGCGCATTGGCGCGCGGCAAACGTATTTTACGCATATGACGCATAGCACATTGCATGCCGACGCCGAGGCGCGCTTGCCGGAAGGCATCAGGCTCGGGTACGACGGACTGGTGTTCGAAACAGGCGCATGACGGCGCCCTTCGTGCTTGCTCCCGGTTACCTATATTTAAGGATGCACTGATCAAGTCCACTTCGATCAGCGCTTCACGTACGCAAGTAGCGTTTGTAATGATTCAATCGTTAAAATCATTGGAAAACACGGCATGTTGCGTCGTCGGTGTCGTGAAGCGCCCTTCGGGAGGCATCGAGGAGCGCGCTGGCTGCGTCATTCCTCATTACGTGGGGCCTGCCACGCTGCTTCGTCATTCCTTGCCAGCGCACCCCTCGCTGCCTCTGATCTTCGCGGACTTAATCAGAACATCCTTATTCCGTCGTTGTTTTCGCGGCATGCCCGGTCTGGAGGATCTCTTATGAAGACACTGTTCGTACTCAACGGTCCCAATCTGAACCTGCTCGGTACGCGTGAACCGGAAACCTACGGGACGGCCACGCTGGCCGATATGCAAGCCGCCCTGTGTGCGTTGTTTCCCGAGGTGGATTTCCGATTCATTCAGAGCAATCACGAGGGGCGCCTGATCGATGCGTTGCATGAGGCGGCCCGGGATGGCGCGGCGGGCGTGGTATTCAATCCGGGCGCCTTTACCCACACGTCTGTTGCGTTGCGGGACGCGGTGGCGGCGATAGACGTACCGGTTGTGGAAGTGCATTTGTCGAATGTGCATGCCCGCGAATCTTTTCGGCATCGATCCATGATCGCCGCCGTGTCGGCCGGGCAGATCGTGGGTCTGGGCATGAAGGGCTACGAACTGGCGGTGCGCTATTTTCTGGACAGCGCTGGAGCGGGCCGCGCATGAGCGATGTTTCCCGCAGACCGGCGCCGACGCCCGATTCGGACGATCGGAAGGAGCCGTCCGGGCGAGGCCGCGCGGACGGGTCGCCGCGCAAGAACGCCGCTGGGGCGGTGGCGGGCGGTATTCTTGCAAGCCGTCTTGTGGGCTTCGTGCGGGAGCGGGTGGTGGCCCATTTCTTTGGGCTGGGGGCGTACGCGGATGTGTTTCAGGTAGCGTTTCGGGGGCCAAACCTGTTGCAGAACCTGCTGGGAGAGGGCACGATTTCGGCGGCGTTCATTCCCATCTACTCGAAAATGATCGCGCAGGGCCGCGAACAAGAGGCGGGGCGGTTTGCCGGGGCGGTTTTCGGGTTGTTGCTGGCGCTTACCGCCGTGTTGAGCCTGGCGGGGATATTGTTTGCGGAGCCGGTCGTAACGGTTTTTGCCGCGGGGTTCCTTGCCGACGCCGCCGCCGTGGCTGCGGGCGAACTGCCGATCGACCGGTTCGAGCTGGCCGTGCGGGCCGTGCGCATCATCTTTCCCATGACCGGCTTGCTGGTGCTGTCCGCATGGTGTCTGGGCGTGCTCAATAGCCATCGCCGGTTTTTTCTGCCCTACTTTGCTCCCGTGCTATGGAATGCGGCGATCATTGCTGCGGTGATCGTTGGGGCGAGGATGATGCTGGGATCGGCGTCGGATGTCCAGACCCAGTTGTTGTTTGCAGCCTTCTACGGGGCGTTGCTGGGCGGTTTCCTGCAATTCGCGGTGCAGGCGCCACTGGTTTTTCGGCTGCTTCGCGGGTTCCGGTTCTCCTTCTCGGCGAAGGTGGCGGGCGTTCGGGAGGCCCTGCGCGCCTTTGGGCCGGCTGTCGCCGGGCGCGGCGTCTACCAAGTGTCGTCCTACCTGGACCTTTTGCTGGCTTCCTGCCTTGCGGCGGGCGCGGTCTCGGCGCTGCGGCCCGCGCAAATGCTGTACGTGCTGCCGATAAGCCTTTTCGGGATGTCTGTGGCGGCGTCCGAATTGCCCGAGCTTTCGCGTTTCGGCGCGGAAAAAACCGAAGATTTCGTGCAGCGGCTGGTCCGGGCTCTTCGCCAGATGCTGTTTCTGACGATTCCCACGTGTATCGGGTATCTGGCGTTCGGCCTGCTTATCGTGGGAGCGCTTTTTCGCACCGGAGCGTTCGGTTCCGAGGACGCCTGGCTGGTGTATCTGGTGCTGGCGGGGTATTCGCTGGGATTGCTGGCCACGGCCATGTCTCGCCTGCTGCAAAATGCGTTCTATGCCCGCAAGAATACGCGCACCCCGGCCCGCATCGCGGCCTTGCGCGTAGCCGTGTCTACGGCCGTGGCCGTGCCCGCCATGCTTGTGCTGGATGGCGTCGCCGTGGGCGCGGTGGCGGGTTCGGGGGCGGGAGCGCGGACGCTGTATCTCGGTAGCGTGGGGCTGGCTGCGGGTGCGACGGTGGGGGCATGGGTCGAATTATGGCGTCTTCATCGATCCCTCGGATCTCTGCTTCCTGCGTTTCGTTTGCCCTGGGCCAGCATGCGTCGCATGGCGGCGACGGCGCTGGTTGCGGCGGCGCCCGCGGGGGTCGTATGGTTTTTGCTGCCCCGGCTGCCCATTGCGGTCGAAGCGTTGATTGTGGTATCGGTGTATGCGGCAGGGTATCTGGGCGTCGCCGTCGTGCAACGCGTCCCCGAAATGGAGCGTTTGTCCGGGCGATTCGGGCGGTTCGGACGGCGCGGGAGGCGGGACGAATAAGTATCCGCGTCTGCCGTCGGCGTTATTCCGGCACCATTCTTGCCTTATTGTATGGTCGTGTATGGCCGTTGCGTTTGGTTCGCCGACCTGCATTTGTTTCGGACGAACAGGACGTACTCAGCGTCTCCTTATTCGAACAGTTCCTCGTACGTATGGACCTCGATATGCGCCTGCGATTGCCCCATCCAGTCTTCCAGATACAGACGGCCTGTCACGCGCAGGCGGGCCGGGGTTTCCACGGCTTCCCGGAAAACGAGGATGTATGCATTGCGATCCGGCGTTTCCAGTACGTACCGGGCAAACGGTTCGTTGCCTCGCACGGCGACCATGCCCTCCACCGTGATCATGTCGGCGGCGGGTTCGCGGTCCGTAGCGCAGAAAGCCAGCCCCATGCACACCAGGCAGACCATGCCCGCCCGGATCGCATGGCCTGGATATGGGCGCGCGCGGGACGGTTTGGGGCGGCGGGGCGTTCGCTTCATTTGGCGTGGGTTTTTTACCGGTGCGCAGGCTGCCTTGGCGTCGCGCCGGTCGAAAACTTTCAGCAGGGCGCCGTGGGCGAATCGTGTCCTTATTGCATGGCCAAGGTACGCATTTTGCGGTATTTCAGAACCTTATAGCGTATTCCCTCATAATCTCGTAATATTATTCGTCACCACACACCTTAGGTATTCCCATGACTGCTCGCTTCGTTCCTTGCCTTTTCGCATGTTTCTGTCTTGCCCTGCTGGCGGTCGCAAACCCGGCGTTTGCGCAATCCCTGGGGGCGCTTGAAACCATGCAGCCGCCCTTGACTGGGCAAGACGCCGCAGAAGACGCCCGCTGGTCGGCGGACGACGACATGCAGGTTATTCATGTGACGGATCGGCTGGCTCGCATGCCGGAGTCGATCGCCGCCCTCCGGGCATACCAGGAAGCGAAGGCGCGGGGTTTGTTGTCCGCCAGGAAAGTAGCGATAGCGTACGAGGTCGGCTCCGAAAAAGCGTTCAATGTGCTTACGGATATTGATACGGAGGATATCACGTGGGAAGCGCGCACCTTCACGCTGGTGGCTGAAAACGATATCGTCAATTTATGGGTTGCGAACGATCAGCAGGGCGTCGCCACGGACGACCAACTTGCGCAGCTGGAGACCTACGTGTTTTCGGAAACCCCCGAGGGGTCCTGGCGTCCGGACCAGGGCATCATAGCGAACAGTAACCACGTATTTGGCGATCCGCCGGTCGAGCCTGTTGCGGACGGAAAGGTCGATGTGCTGTTTTTCGACATTGAGGAAGGCTCCGACGAGTGCTGCATACTCGGCTTTGTTACGTTGGCGGACCTGGACCCCGAACCCGAGGACGGCCAGGGGAATATGGCCAATGTGCTGTACGTTGATTTGCCCCAGGGACTACGAAACGGCGTCCTTTCGCTGGCCGGCATCCTTACGCACGAGTACCAGCACCTCATTCATTACGCCTATCAGCATCTGGATTTCGAGAGTGCTTGCTCCACATGCGAACTGACGTTCGTCAACGAGGGCCTGTCGGAATGGTCGGAATTGCTGCACGGATTTCCGCCCCGCCCCATTCGGTATCTGCACGACCCGCGAGAACATGGCGTTCGGTTGCTTACCTGGCGCCGTGGCGGCACGCAGCAGCAGGTCCTGAACGATTACCAGCGATCCGGGCTTTTCACTACCTACATTGCGGACCGCATCGGGCGCGAAGCCACCGGATCCATCGTGCGCGCCCAATGCCCGGCGGGCGCCAATTTTTGCCCGATCGGAGCGTGGCTCAACGGCGCCGCCGCATACAATCTGGTGCTGGGGAAGCACGGTCTTTCCGTGGGGGATATCGTGGCGGATTTTCACGCGGCAAATTTTATAAATGACGCCAGCGCAGGGGCGACGTATGCCTACAAGCCTTCTGATCGCGTCGATGTGAAGGCGCTGTCCACCCAAATCGTGGATACCCAGTCGGACCCTGCCCCCTACGAAACGACGGTGAACGTATCGAGCGGCGCCGTCGAGTATATAACCTGGCTGAACGCGACGGACCTTGCGCTGGAAATCAAGGATTTCGGGACTACAGGTGGCGGCGGTGGCGGTGGCGGCGGGCCGATAGAAGGGGGGCCAACGCCGAGGCCGGGGGATTTCCAGATCGGAACCGTTGAGGGTTCAAGCAACCGGGCCAATCTGTCGTTGCGGGTACTCACCGAAACGGAAGCGGGCGTAAAGCAGGTTGTGGACCTGGACCCCGATACGAAAGACCATACCGTGAAGGGAGCCTATGCGCACGTTACGCTGATCGTCGTCAATACGTTCGTGTCGGAGGCCGCCGATGCGGCCATCAAGCTGGACATTACCGGGAACTGGGGGGGCGACGCATTTGATGTGACGACGGTGGCGTACGAAATCGCCAAAAATCAGGACGAGATATATCTTTCGGGGGGCAAGGAGGATATTATGGCCCAGGCGTATCCGGTGCCGGACGGGGCGGCGTTGACGACGGTCTTTGTGGCGCCGGTGTACTGTAACCAGTACAGGAACTGCGACGACAGCAATGGCGATCGGGTGCCGAACAGTGCGCCCCGGGATTTCGCGCTGAAGGTATGGGACGTGCAATGGCGCAGCGTTACCTATGAATTCGACGATTCGACGGATCCGCCCACCCCTCTTCGTAGCTGGCGACTTCCGTTTCCAGGGAACGAACTGTATAGTCAGGATGTGGACGAGTCGCCCAACGAGTCGCATATAGACTTCAGCTCCGGTACGTATTCGTTCCGGCGGGTCAACCTTTCGACGGACGACCCGGCGCTCGCCGTGCTTCCGGATTCGATTTTCATTGGCCTGGCGAACAAGGGGGAGGATGAGAATTACCTTTCTCCCACGTTGGCTCGAAGCACGCACGGCGCCCGGGATACGCTGGCCTACTGGTATGGCTCGCTAAAGAATCGGGATGGGGAAGAGATTGCGGGCTGGCGCCCCATGGCGGCCCTGCGGTTGTGTCGGAAGGCGGGCGGCGGGTGCGATCCGGACGATGACGAAGACGGATGGTTTTCGCTGACGGGACAGGTGTTTCCCATTCGCGCCCGGTTTCGCGCTGAGATTGTCACATCCTCGGAAGGTCCATTGGAGCTGCCCTCGGACGTGACGCTGGCGCAGAATTATCCGAATCCGTTCAATCCGACTACGTCGATTTCCTGGTCGCAACCGGCTTCCGCGCCGGTCCGGCTATCCGTATACAACCTGCTGGGGCAGCGGGTGGCCATGCCGGTGGACGGCCTGCGCCCGGCGGGCGAACATGAAGTGCGCCTGGACGCTTCCGGGTGGGCCAGCGGCGTATACGTCTATGTGCTTGAAACGGGGGCGCATAGCGCTACCCGTCGCATGGTGCTGATAAAATAACCGGGAATCGCATCCTCTATTCTTTTTCGTCCCGGTTGTTGTACTTGTGGCGCTCGTTGGAGCGGGTTTCGTCGATAACCCGCTCGAACAGCCTGCGTACGGCGGCGTCGGACAAGGGCCCCTCGTTTCCGGCGATTACATTGCGGATGACCTCGGCTTCCCGTTCCGGCATGTAGACCGGCCAGCCCATTTTTTTCTTTATTGCGCCGATGACGTTCGCGCAATCCACCCGCTCGTTCATCAAAAGCAGCATGATGCGGTCCAGAATATCTATGCGTTTCCGCCAGGGCGTCATGTCGCTTTCGGACGGATGCGCCGGCGTGGCGGGAGCTTCCTCGGCAAGATGGTCCATCAGGTCCTGCATGGCCTGCAGCAGGTCTTCCGGCGGCTTCGATCCAGAGGGCATGGAGCGTACTTCGGTTGGGGGAAATGCTGGGAAAGGTTGGGTTTGCGCGGTCCCGCGCTACGGAAACGTTGCAAGGGGAAGGTTCGGTTCCATGACCGGGTTCTCCGCGGCGTCCGTTCGCCCGGCGGCAAGCCGGATATGCGCGGCAAAGGCGATCATGGCGGCATTGTCTATGCAATAGGCAGGCAAGGGCATGCGCATGCGTACGCCGCATGCCTTGCCCAGCGTTTCGGCTCGTTGCCTCAGGCGGGTGTTGGCGGAAACGCCCCCGACAATATGTACGTCGCGGACGCCGGTTTCCTCCATAGCCCGGCGCAGGGCGTCGATCAGCATATCTACGGCGGCTTCCTGGAACGCGGCGCATAGGTCGGGCAAGCGCTGTTGCAGGAGCGCGGCCCGTTTTTGTTCGCCCAATCCGTTCAGGTAGTACAGCACGGACGTTTTAAGTCCGCTGAACGAAAAATCGTATCCGGCGAGGCGGGCGCGGGGAAAGCGATGAAAATTCGGATCCCCTTGCGCCGCAAGGCGGTCTATGGCGGGACCGCCCGGATAGCCGAGGTCAAGGAGGCGGGCGACCTTGTCGAAGGCTTCTCCTGCGGCGTCGTCGCGGGTTGCGCCGAGGGTGCGAAGCGCCAACCCCTCTTCCACGAGCACGAGTTGCGTGTGCCCGCCGGACACGATCAGGCATAGCGAGGGGCCTTGCGGCAGTTCCTGGCCGATGGATGCAGAAAAGATGTGTCCTTCGAGATGATTTATCCCCACGACGGGAACGCCCAGTCCGAATGCGTACGCTCGGGCAAAGCCGAGTCCGACGAGCAACGATCCGGCCAGGCCCGGCCCGCGGGTTACCGCCACGGCGGTGAGATCGGACGGCTCCGCATGGGCCTTGCGAAGGGCTGCGCGCACCACGGGGACGATGCGGCGCTGGTGTGCGCGCGAGGCCAGCTCGGGCACCACCCCGCCGAATCGGGCATGCTCCTGCTGCGACGCCATTTCGCTGGATAGCACCTTGCCGTTGGCTATCACGGCGGCGGCGGTATCGTCGCAGGAACTTTCGATACCCAGTATGATGGAATCGTTCGACACGGGCGCAATAGTTGCGGGGATGCGGCGTTAAGGATATTCTAATGGATACTCCGTGTGCGGGAATTGTCGATTGGGCTTGACAAACAATTCCGCAAAGGCTATTATAGGAATATAACGGGGGTTTCCGTATTCTGCCTTCCCGGTATTTCCATCGTATTCGCCAAGCAGCGCCCGATGCGGCGCTCCAAACCGTATTCCTTATGATGCGAAACAGGCTGTTTCATCTTTGGCTGGTCGTGTTTTTTTGCGTCGCTATGCCTGCGCAGGGCCAGTATCGGCAAGACGTGCGCAATCAGCAAGTGCAGTCCCGCCTGTACGATGCTTCGTCCGGCGCGACGTTCTCGTTGAACCGGCTTTTTAGCCCGCAGCATTTCCGGATGGGCCATTCGTACGAAATGTCCTTCGGCTCCTTTGGCGGCGCGAACGCGTCGCTCGGCATGTACACGAACACCATGCGCTTCCAGTTCAACAGCAAACTGGCGGGCCGGGTGGATCTGGCGTATGCCTTTTCGCCCTTTGGAGGAGCGAATATGCTGGGCGCCTCGGAGGGCATGCAAGGCCGGTTCCTGTTGCGCAATGCGGAGATTGCCTATCGTCCTTCCGACAAGGTGCAATTGCATTTTTCCGTCCGGCAAAGCCCGTATGGCGGGTACATGAGTCCGTATGGCTATGGCGGGTACGGCAGGTATGGCCCGGCCTTCGGGTACCGACCGTATTATGGCGGGAGCATGATGCATATGCGCGTGGGATCCGCCGACGATCTTTTCTGGAACGATACGCTTCGGTAGGCAAGGCGCCAGCGTTTCCGAACCCTCCTTGCCGCGTATGGCTCGCTGGAAGCATCGTTTCATGGGGGCGGCCATTGCGGCGCTGGGTTTCGTTGCTTTTGTGCTTGCCTACGGTTTCGTGACGCGCGTGGCCACGTTGCCGGATCGGGACGAAAAAATCCCCCGGGACATTGTACAGGTCGAGGTCCGCAACGGATGCGGCGTGGACGGACTGGCGGGCGCCATGGCGGTATTTCTGCGCGAGCGCGGCTATGACGTGGTGGAGACGGGCGATTACGAAGCCATGGGCGTGGCGCGGTCCATGGTGATCGACCGGGTCGGGGATATGGAAACGGCGCGCAAGGTGGCCGAGGCATTGGGCGTCCAGCAGGTTGAACAGGATATTCGCCCGGAGTATTTTCTGGATGCTTCGGTGGTGATTGGCCTGGATTACGAAACGTTGCATCCGTTCAGGAAGTGAAATCAGAAAGGGAAATCAGGAAGTGAAATCAGGAAGTGAGAAAAAGTTGGACGCTTCGCCTGCGCTGGTGGCGCATGTCGTGGAGGCTATGCTGGACAAGAAGGCCCGGGACGTTACCGTACTGGATATGCGGGAAGTCGCCGGCTTCGTCGATTATTTTGTGATAGGCACTGGAGACTCAGAACTGCAAATCAAAGCGGTCGCCGAGGAAATAAAAGCGCGGGTGCGCACGCAATGCGACGAGAAACCGTGGCATATGGAAGGCGCCGATGCGTGGCAATGGGTGCTGCTGGATTACGTAGATGTGGTGGCGCATGTATTCAGTCCGGACAAGCGCGCGTTTTATGGCCTGGAAAGGTTGTGGGGCGACGCCCCGACGCAACGGGTGGACGCTGCCGGACTGTCGCCCGACGACGGCTCGCGCATGTCGGGCGCCGCGGGATAAGTCGCGCGAACATTTTTCCCGAAAACGAATCCGGGCTGTTGCGGACTTAAGGATGCACTGATCAAATCCACTTCGATCAGCGCTTCACGTACGCAAGTAGGGTTTGTAATGATTCCATCGTTAAAATCATCGGAAAACACGGCGTTTTGCGTCGTCGGTGTCGTGAAGCGCCCTTCGGGAGGCATCGAGGAGCGCGCTGGCTGCGTCATTCCTCATTACGTGGGGCCTGCCACGCTGCTTCGTCATTCCTTGCCAGCCCACTCCTCGCTGCCTCTGATCTTCGCGGACTTAATCAGAGCATCCTTAGGCGATTTCGTCCTCTTCGAAGAGGATCGTGACGCTGGGCAAGAGGTTGTGTCGCTTCGCCAGCTTCAGCAGGGCGCCTGCAATTTCCTCGGGCGTCTGGAAGGAAGCATTCTCCTTGCTGTCCGCAGCCAGTTCGTAGCCGAGGGCCTCCTCGCCTGTTCCGTCTCGCTCCCAGGAGGTGGCCTCCTCGATGGCGAATGCGCCGTCTTCGGGCATGAACGACGCGATAAAGCGCTCCCGTTTTTTGCGGGGATCAATCAGGCTGAGGCAACCGAGGGCGCCGTATTCGTCGTCGTAGAAAAGGGTCTCTGCAATCAGCATGCGGCTGAACTGTTCAAGGTCGAGGGGTTTGCTTGCAGCCATCGTTTCGGGAAAGTGCGCGTGGGGATGTTTTGCGAAATGTAGCGCGGGTACCCGGATCGTGCGCAGAGGATCCCATGCCGCGCTGCGAAAGCGTTACTTGTCCAGAAAATCGGCGAGAAATTCGTTCGCGGCGATACCGCGGACATGGCGGACCTGCGCTTCGAACAGGTCCCCGAAGTGCTGGACGATGTGTTCCTTCACGTCCTGCAGGGCGACGGGGGCGCCCGTTTCTTTCGCCAGGGATGTTACGTTGGCGTCTGCAATGCCACAGGGCACGATGTGCGAAAACCAGTGCAGATCGGGGTGTACATTGAGCGCAAACCCGTGCATGGTGACCCATCGACTGCACCGTATGCCCATAGCGCATATCTTGCGGGCCGTTTCGCGCCCCGGGCTTGTCGGGGAATCTGCGTCGATCCAGACGCCGGTGCGTCCGGCAATGCGGCTGCCTCGTACGCCGTATGCTGCGCACACGTTCATGATGGTTTGTTCGATCAGGCGCAGGTACTGGTGTATGTCCGCCACGAACCGCTCCAGGTCCAGAATCGGGTAGCCTACGATTTGTCCCGGTCCATGCCAGGTAATGTCTCCGCCGCGGTCTATTTCGATGAATTCGGCGCCGCGCTGTCGGAGCATGTCTTCGGAGACCAGCAGGTTTTGCCGATTCCCGCTTTTCCCGATCGTGTAGACGGGCGGGTGTTCGACGAATAGAAACACATGCGGGAGCATTTCCGGGGGCGTGCGCCGCTTCGCCGCAATGAGTCGCTGCTGGATACGCTGCTGCAATACCCAGGCGGGCCGGTAATCCAGCTGTCCGACGTCGCAGACCATAACGAATCTGGATGCGCTCATACGACAGGGCCCTCTATGCCTTTGGATGGGGTTGCATTCGGGTCAGTTGGCGATGCTCAGCCGGAAATTGAATCCGCCGTTGATGCTCGTGGAGGACGGCGTCCGGCTGTCTTCGCTGATGAAATTTTCGTAACGAAGCGTGAAATCCGTGCTGACGCGATTGCTGATCTGATAGGAAATACGCGGCGCCACCGTATAGCGTTTCGAGGCGGAAATGACGGATACGTTGTCTCCCTCCAGCGCATCCTCGACCACGAATGTTTCGCGCCGGTCGATGTAATCCGTCAGCGCTCGCCGCAGCAACAGGCGCCGGTCACTCAGGTTGGCCACCGACATGCTTAGGCTGAAGCTGATCCGGTTGTTTATTTTTTTCAGGAAGGGCAGTTTCATGCCGGACCTGGAATAGTTGGCCGTCACGGTGATCTGGCTGTTGTTGTTTTCCGACACCTCGAAGTTCGTGGTGCTTAGCGTGTACGAGGTGCTCTTTTCCCAGGTAACGGTTGTTTGCAGGTTGCCCTTGAAGGACAGATCAAGCCCGATCAGGGGTTGGAATCGCTCGTTGACCCGAATGCTTCCGACTTCGTCGGTGGGGATGGTGAATACGATTTGCTGTCCGCTCAGGTCAAAAGCACGGGTCGAGTCGTTTGAAATCACATTGCGGCGGTAATCTGTGGAATAGTCCGAGGTGTAGCCATGCCGGAGGCTGGCGTTCGTAACCAGGCTGCGAATGATGGGCCATTGTCCGATCCCCGACCAGGTGATTTGCCATCCGGGCATGGGGAAGGGGAGGAATCCGCGGGAGTCTACGGTTCCCGGTCCAGACAGAAACGCATCCTGAAAATCAGTCACAATGGATTCGTTGGTGAGCACAATGCGGCCATCGCCATTTTCGTCGCCGATGCTCCGGGGGTCTTCCGCCCGGGCGTCGTCCTCCTGATACGTTTCGAGCTGTCGGGCGAACAGGTCCAGATAGCCCGGCCCGAAGACCCACACGGAAGCCCGGTTCGACCCGGTGAGCGTTTCGGTGATGGTGATGGGGTCCGGGCGGTACGTTCGGTTGGCGCTGTTGCTCCAGTTGGCGTTCCAGGTCAGATTGATCTGAAGGGACTGCGTGGGGTTGAGCGTGGTGCGGCCTTGTATTTGCTTCCGGTCCGTCAGGGCGTCCTGCACCTGTAGCCGGTCGCTGACGATCCGCTGTTCGAGCGGCAATTCCCTGTCGAATCCGAATCGGTATCCGAGTGGCGGGCCTGCGTTATGGAAGAGGGCGTCGAACAGGCTGTAGGGGGCGTCTACATCCACTACGTCGCCGTTATTGTCCAGGATGAGCTGTCCCACATTGCTGGAATTGCTGCTCTGGCCGGAACTGTATGTGATCGTAAGCTCCCGGATGCCCGTGGCGGCCAGCAGGGTGCGGCGCGCCAGCGACACCGGGCTTGGCAGGAAGGTGGACAGGAAGCCCGGGGTGCGTTCTTCTTCCGGCGTGGCCTCTTCTTGCGCGAGGGGGGCCTCCTCTTCAGGAATTGCTTCGGGTTCTTCTGTGGTTTCGATTTCGCCTTCTAAAATGTCCGGTTGAATGTCCGCTTCGATGTCCAGAATATCCTCCTCTTGCGCGGGCGGTGTTTCCTCTTCGGGAATTGCTTCGGGGTCTTCTGTGGTTTCGATTTCGCCTTCCAGAATGTCCGGTTGAATGTCCGCTTCTATGTCCAGAATATCCTCTTCTTGCGCGGGCAGGATTTCCTCTTCGGGAATTGCTTCGGGGTCTTCTGTGGTTTCGATTTCGCCTTCTAAAATGTCCGGTTGAATGTCCGCTTCTATGTCCAGAATATCCTCTTCTTGCGCGGGCAGGATTTCCTCTTCGGGAATTGCTTCCTCGTTGGCGTCGTCCTGCGTTTCGGCGTCCTCGGATTCTGCTTCCTTTGCGGCGTTGCGGGCGGCTTTTTCCTCTTCCTTGCGTGCTTGTTCTTCCTGTTTCAGGCGTGCTCGTTCTGCCCGGGCCGCCTCCCGCTGTTGCCTGCGTTCCTCTTTTTCGGCGGTGCGCTGTTGCTGACGCTGCGTTCGCGCGTCGGCCTGTTCCTGCCGGTACCGCTCCTCCGCTTCCTCCATGGCTTCGTAGAACGGTATTTTGCGGAACAGGTCTTGTATGCGGAGCGTGTTGCCGCCGCGTATTTCGGACTGGTTGCTTGTCGAGGCGCCGGTATTTCGCCCAACCGAACCGTTCCGCCAGCTGAATTGCGAGCTCCAGGTGATATTCTGGAGATCGAACCACGCCAGCGCCCTGGGCAGACGCGGATTGAACGTGGCCGTAAAGTTTTCGCTGTGCTGATCGGTCCGCACTCCCTGGTGCCCAGAGAAAATGCGGTTGATAACCTGTCCCGCGCCCACCACGCGCAGTTCGCTTACTTCGAATCGCATGTCGTCTTCGCTGATCAGGCCCGCCGCGAGGGCCTCTGCCTCGGTCGTATTGGCAAACACGCTTTCGTTGCCAAGGGTATCGACGCGAATGACGGTAAATACGGTGTCTACCCCTGCCGCATTCAGGCTTTGGCTGGTGCTGCCCGTGTACGAAAGGTTGAGGAACTGGAACGGATCGTACTGAACGTTGCCGTTGCGCCGATGCGAAAGCGCGTGCGACTGGCGCAGCGGAAATTCGACCCGTTCCGGCAAGGAGCGCGCGGCAGCGTTGGGGAGGTCCCGGCGACGGTCTTGCGACTCGGAGAAATTGCGCGATGCCGTGGCCCCTGTCGAGATGGCCCGGGGGGCGTAATTGAAATTCAGCCTGCCTAGGGGGCCCAGTACGGGAAGATCTCCGAAAAACCAGAACGGACGCACCGTGCGCGGCCGCCGAACGTTCAAGCGGTAGGTGAGGGAAGAATTCCATCGCTGGCTGTCCCGTTGCCGCTGGGACGGGTTGCTGGCGCTCGCATCCGAGGAGGAAAAACTCAAGGCGACGCCGTCCACCGTATTGCGCAGCACCCGCGAATCCGATCCCGATTTCCCGAGCCGAATGCTGTAGGAGCGCGTGACGGATTGGGTTTGGGCCGCTTCGATGATCTCGTCTTTTTTCTGCTCGCGCTCCGCCTCGCTCAAGTCGTCGTTCCGGTCGGTCTGCGTAAGGAGTTCTTCCAGCCGAATATCTCCCCGGTTGGGCGAGAAACGAGGGGTGGAGGTCTGGTTGGATACCTGGGCCGAGGCGGGAAGCGTCCAGCCGTACCGTTCCGGGATGAATTTGTCGAGATTCACATCGGTCGTAACGCTCCAGTTGGAGATGGTGACCTGCTCGCGATTCCCGAGGGTGCTTTCCAGGCCGCCGAAGCCGTCGGTCTGGTGTTGCCAGGTGGCCTTGACGGTGGCGAAGTCGGCCAGCTTGACGTCCGCATTGCCCACGGCGGCCCAGCCATTCGTTTCGTCGTAGCCGGACACCCGGAGTTCGTTCACCCAGACGGTTACATCCTTCAGCATGTCCTCGGGACGGATATTTCGCACGCCCGCAATGGTCGAATCGGCTCCGTTGCGGATACCGATCACAATGGTGTTTACGCCGCCCAGCGAGGGCGTTCCCTTGACGCCAAGACGCGTGCCGGGCGGGGCGAATTCGGGAAGATCAGGGCTGAGCGGCACGTCGTGAATGTCCGACCAGTAGACGCTGTCCGTAGGGAACATCCGGTCGTCGCGCGATACCTTGAGCTGGTTCAGCGCACCCAGTTTGATATTCACCGAGTTCAGATCGACGAGCTCGCCGCCGACCATGCGGTTGGTCTGCCAGATGGCGTCTGCATCCGGGTTCTCTCCGGTGATCGCGCTGGGCGACAACGGCATTTCGTACTCGTAGTAGTCGTTCGTTTCGTTGGCGCCGAGGCGCATGAAGAAGCGCACATTGTCTCGTTCTTCAATGGGCGCGCCGTTCCCCTGTTCGCCGTGCATGTGCAGAAACATGCGCAGGTTCGAGTATTTCAGCAAATCGATTTCTTGCTGCCAGGTCTTGAAAATCGCCTGCTGCTTGCCGGGCATAAGATTTTCCACCCGCAGCGCCATGGCCTGTTCGCGGGCGTTCTGAAACGTGGCCGTGGCGGTGCGAACCTGGCTGATAATGGTGCCGTTCGGCGGGGCGTACGTATTGCTGTTTTCTTCGTTGTTGATGCTCGAAACGGAGAGGCGGGTCTGTTCGCGCTGCATGTCGCCCGGCAGGTTCCGTTCGCGCGAGACGGCGTCGGACTTTTGCCATTGCGCTCCTACCAGTTCGAACGTAGGGAAGCGAAGCGTGACCGGGTTGTCGTGGCCCGTAGTCCATACCCGGATGGATTCGATGAGGCTGAAGTCCTGTATATTGCCCACCTGTCTCGAGAAATTCCGGATGGGGATGCGGATTTGATACCAGCCGTTGTTCGTCTCCGTGACGACGTAGTCGTTTACGTGCTCCGGTCGGGCAAGCGAGTCGAGCACAGCGGGCGCGAGAGGCAATTCGTACTGGAAGTAGCTATTGTCGATGTCGGCGGCCGAATTGAGATTCAGGTCCTCGGTGTCGGGAAGGCGCGAATTGCCCCGGTTGCCGTATAGCGAAGGCGCCAATTCTTGCTGCGCCTCGAAGGAGTTGATTTCCGTGCCCGGGAAGTACCGGGAGAATCGCTCCTGTATGCTGGCCCCGTTCGGGTAGTACGTCGGATTTTCGAAGTACCCGTTGGCGCCGAAGTAGAAAAAGTCGTCGCCGGACGGGTCGAGCCGGGCTTTCGCCGCCTCGGCGCGGTAGCGCGGATCGGATATCCCGTCGTCCAGCGCATCCAGAAAGTCGCGGAAATGCGCCTGCTCGGTGATCAGGGGGTCGTAATCGTCGGGCGAATAGGAAGCCAGCCCGTCCAGCCCAAGGTCTTCCGTGCGTTGTCCCTCCACATCGATCGTAACATTCTGCGTGCCGCTGGCGGTGCGGCCCCATGTATCCAGATCGCGCAGATTGGCGCTGGCGAGCGTAAGTCCGTCTTCCGTGTTCAGCAAGCCATTGGGAAGGACATCTTCCGAAATAGAGCCCAGGTCCACGAACAACTTTGCATCCCGGTGAACGCGTCCTCCGGCTTCGGGAAACACCTTTACGATAAACTCGACAAATTCAATGTTTTTGGTGGAAAAGTCGGTGTACCCTTCCGGCAAACGTTGCACCATGCCTGCCCATGTATTCTGCGGGTTTTCCAGAAAGCCCCGGAGGTCTCTTGTGTAGTTGTACGGCCCGCGCTGATGCGGCGTGAAATAGACGTCCAGCGGCTGAAAAACCGGATTGTTGTCTCCTGACGTATCCTTGTTGGGCAGCACCTCCCTGATGTTGACCGGGCAGATGGCGTTGTCGATCGAAGCGCATTCTACGTTTCTTCCGATGAGGTCTTGCAGCGTGTTCTGATGCAGCGAGTACCAGCCCATCACGGCCCGCCAGTTCGTGCGCAAGGAATCCGAGGCGCCGCCGGAAAAATCGTCCGGGACGACGCCAATCGAATCGGGGGCGGAAGCAACGCGCCATCCGCCGGCTTGCCGCAACGAGTACGTATTTTCGAACCCCTCGAAATCGTCGAGGTAGGAAATGCCTCGCAATTCGTCCCCTTCGAAATCCTGTCCGATGTCCTGGAGCGCCTCCCGCGATTTTTCGAACGCCGGCGTCGGGTTCGCTCCAGGGCGGAGTTGCGCAAATTCCCCGGATATCCGAATATGGCTGGGCGCCCGCGTCTGGATGAACGGCAGGGCGTCTACGGCCCGCGTCAGCCACAGGGGTTCGATGTTCAGCTGGCCATCCAGGCCCCAGATCGTGTTGGAGATCGGTTCTTCCCCGATGCGGTATTTGTCGATAGGCGATTTCTGGCTCAGGCTGAACAGCGTACTGCCGAAGGCCAGTTCGTCGCTGACGAGATAGTCGAGCCGCGCGCCGAGCAACGTCTTGGTTTGAATATTGAAGAAGGAATTCTCCTCCCAATCAATCAGGATATCGCGGCCTCCAATCAGGTAGGCGTCGTTGATGATCGTGACGGTGCTGCCCTGGTAATCCACCACGAAGTCGGTGTTTTCCGTCAGTCGGTTCCCGCCGGACGTGACGACGACGGATCCTTCGACGAGCCCTGAAAAAGCGCGGAGGTCGTAGAAGTCCTGCACGGCGCCCTTGTAGGACCCCCGGATGCGGTACACGTCGAATTGCGACTGGCGCGCGGCCAGTTCTTTCTTTTGCGTATAGAGGCCGGCGTACGCATACTTGTTTTTTCGGGCCTGTTTTTGCGATTCGGGGATGTTCAGGCCGTCGATAATATCTTCGATATGACTCCCGAACGGTTCGAGCGAGGGGAAAATAAGTTCGCCTTTCGCCGGTTTGATTGTGAAGTTGGCGAGGTAGTCGAACAGGTCGTCGGGACGTTCTGCGCCGTCCGTGTTGAGCCGGTCGAGCCCGAGAAGCTGGAGAAGCGTTTGGCGTCTGTTGTCGTTCAGTTCGGGCACGACGGTCGCCGCCGGACTGCCCGGGGGCTGGTACTCCACTTGCAGCTCGAATTCGTTCGGATTCAATCCGCGACCGGGGATGCGGTAAATGTTGCGCAACTCCAGGTACCATGCGGCCGGGTTGAAATTTCCTTCGGGGCTGGGTTGGCGCAGCTGCACGGGCTTGAGCAGTTTCAGCACAAGGCGGTCCGAATTTTGCCCGCCGGAAGCACCCCCGGTTTCCGAAGAGAAATCCCCCACTTGATATGTTTGCCCGTTCGCCCGGAAACGAAACGACACGGCCAGCGCTTCGTTTTCCTGCATGCGCTGCCGTAAGGAGAGATAGCCAAGCACATTGTCGAAATCGAAGTCGGTTCCGCGCCGGAGTTTCTTGAATTTGCCCACCTGAAAATCGTCGTCGCCCAGGCCCAGCGAGGCCAGGTAATTCTGCGGCTTGGCGTCGCCGTCCCGGAGTTCTGCGTCCAGCGTGGCCTCGGGGTACCGCCATTCAGCGATGCCCGGAAGGACCTGCGCCGTATAGCCGTTGGCCAAACGCACCACGTCCTGCGATTCTCCAAGATCGACGAGCGCCACGGCCTGGCGCACATTTTCTTCTTCGGCCGTGGTGCGCTCCAGTTTCCAGACTTCGATATCGGTGATGCTTTCGAACCCGTTCGCCACGAACACTTGCGGCGGATTCTGCAGGGCGTCTTCCCAGCGGTTGCGGAAGTAATAGGACAGGAAATAGTGCGTATTATCGCTGTATTGCGTCGGTTTTATGTCGAATTCCGTCGATTGGGCGCCGCCTTCGAGCGACAGGGTGTTCGACTGGCCTTTTTGCTGACTTGCTACCGTCGTGAGGCGCAAACCGGCCAGTTGGAATTCGCTTTTGATGCCGAACAGGCTCTGGCCTCCGCGAATCAGGCGCGAGGGGGTGGACAAATTGACATTCCCGGCTTCGATATTCTGGATAATTTCGTCTTCGTATCCCGTGTATTGCAGGCGGAGCTGGTTCTGGAATTCAAATTGATTTTGCGTATCCCAATCGATGTCGATATCGAGTTTGTCTCCGATCGAACCCGTGATGCCGAGGCGGATATCTTGCGTAAATTCCGGGGAAAGCCGCCCGGACCGCCCGGTAACGGCCACCTGCTGATCGCTTTTGCGGTATTCGAAGCCGGCCTGGATACTGGCCTGGCCGTTTACGGTCAGGCTCACCGTGGATGCGCCGAATATTGTACTGAAGGCGCTGCGGCGACCGCCGGGTATGGCGATATTGAACCCAAGGCCGCCCCGGGACCGCTGGCGGCGTTGCTGGGCTTGCTGATCGCTGATGATCCGCCAGTTGTCGGTGAGCCAGGCGTTCAGGCGGCGTTCCCGGTATGCGTCGAAGTCGAGGACAAGCGGGTAGCGCACCTCGCTTTCTCCCACGAGTTCCCGAACGATAAATTCCTGTCGGGTGGAATCCAGCTCGACTTCGTGCCGCCAGTAGTTGCCCAGCGCGGGAAAGAAGGGGCGGCGGATCCGCTGCACCGGGGACGCCGTCCGGCGATCGGCTTTTGCGGGCGGAAGGTAGAAGTCGGCCCGCCGGAAAATGGTGATGTCGGTGGTGTCGGCGGCGCCCGCGCCGAAAATGTGCGCGAAGGTGATATTTCCCCAGACGTTGTCGCCGAAGATCGTATCGAAGGTGACCGGACTCCAGGGGGCGCCGCCGAAAATCGTTTGGAAGGTGACGGGGTCCGCGGCAGTGGTGTCTGCGGGCGCAGCGGTGGTGTCCGCGGGTGCAACGGTGGTGTCGGTGGGCGCGACGGTGGTGTCGGCGGGCGCGGAGACCTCTTCTCCGGGCGGGGGCGTAACCTGTGCGTGGCCGTGCTGCGTCGTCAGGCCCTGCAGCAAAAGCGCAATGACCAGAGCGCCTGCCGCATGCAAACAGGGCGTTTTCATGCGGCAGGGACGGTTTGGTCCCGTTATGCGTACGGCGTGCGAACTCACCCGACTTCGTTGCGATAATCCTGAATAACTGCGATGTATAGACGCCCGATGCTGCGGCGGTTTTTGCGCCGCAGGGATTCAGGGTCCTGACGGAGTGCGCCGACGGTCCGCCGCAGGGCGTGTTATCGTCCGGCGGGGCGTCTGGCGACAGGCTCCTTGTTTACGGGAAACGGTAGCAGAAGCGCGCAGGAAGCAAGGGATTGGATCGCAGGTTCGGACGAGGCCCGGAATCGAAAGGAACGCTTGTTCGAAAAAACACGGCGTAAAACAGGAAGCGTTGCCGGTTCGGTGGGCGTTCTTTCCTACGAATCAGGGAAAAATAGTTCCCTGCACGCGTTTTTGGACCGCGCGTTCCGTGCGTTGCCGTTCGGCGATTTCCGGGCGAAGACGTTTGCGCGCCCCTTACGGATTATGGCGTCAGGGAAGGTCCCGATTTCCCCATAGCCGCGGTAGCCAGCCCGATGAGCAGCATCAGGAATACGCTATAGGCGGCCGCCGCCCCGAAATCGTAGAGTCGCAATTGCGCCAGTATTTCCACGCTGATGGGGCGATTGTCGAAGACGTAGAGCATAATCGACGAAACGAATTCGCCCACCGATGCGACGAAGGTAAGCAGGGCGCCTGCCCGGACGCCGGGCGCGATGGCGGGCAGCACGATGCGGCGAAACGTGGTAGCGAACCGGGCGCCGAGGTCGGCGGAGGCTTCTGCGAGGCGGTCGTCGAATTGTTCAAGCGCCGCCGTGGTCGAGCGTACGACGAAAGGAATATGGCGAATGAAATACGCCAGCGGCAGAATCCAGAATCCCCCGACAAGAATCGTGTTCAGCGCGGGCAGGGTGGGTTCGTTGAAGGTGACGATCAGGTTCACGGCGATGACGGTGCCCGGAATAGCGAAGGGCAGCGCCGTGAGCAGGCGCGCCAGTCCGCGCCCCGGAATCTTCCCTTTGGCGATGTACAGGGCGGCGGCGACGCCGAATACGATGTTCCCGGCGGTGGCGACCAGCGCCATCCGGATGCTGTTCCAGACGGGATCGAAGACATCCGGGTCCCGCAAAAGCGCGGCATAGTTGTCGAATGTGTACGCCGTGGGGAAAATTTGCCAGGTCCAGCTGCCTTCCCGGGCAAACGAGATCAAGAGGACGGTCGCCACGGGCAACAGCAGGAACGCCAGCAGGGGCAGGGTGGCTGCCGCGGCGGCTATGCGTCCGGCGCCGCTGCGGATCGGGGCGGGCGGGGCGGCTACGCCTTTCGCGGCGCCCTGCGTACTCCGCTTGCGCCGGATTTCCAGCGCCAGCAGAAACACCACGCAGATGGCTGTCAGGAGGACAGAAACGGCTGCCGACAACGGGAGATTGCCGTTCGTTTTGTAATTGTAGATTTGTAGCGTCAGGAAACTTTCCGTGCCTGCGAACAGGAGCGGCGCCGTAAAGGACGCCATGGAAATCATGAATACGAGCAAGGCGGCCCCGGCCAGCGCCGGCCGGAGTTGCGGCAGTATGATGCGCCGGAATGTGGTGTATCCCGAGGCGCCAAGGTCGGCGGAGGCCTCCGGCAGGCTCTTGTCCACATTGCCGAGGGCCGACAGCACGAACAGGTAAAAGTACACGTACATGGTGTAGACATGTACGAGCCAGACGGCGGCGAGGCCCTCAAAGGCAAACGGTGCGTTGGCGAGACCCAACAATTCCTGAAGCACCCGGGGGAGGATGCCGCTTTCTCCGTAGAGGAACAGGAAGGCCAGTACGCCTACAAGGGGAGGCAGGGCCAGGGGGAAGACGGCCACCGCCATGAGCGTTCCGCGCAACGGGAACCGGAAGCGATGGAAACACCAGGCCAGCGAGGCGCCGAGGACGCCGCTGCCGAGCACGGTTGCTATGGAAATGAATACGGAATTGAAGAGGGCCCGGACGTTTGCGGACGACCAGGACGAGAACAGCCGGGCGTAGTTTTCGACCGTCAGGCCCGACTCGAATGTGCGCAGGCTCGGGTACAGTACGTACGCGGCCAGCACGAGCAGGACGGGCGCCGCAAGGAGCGCAGACCCTCGGCGCGTCAGCATATCAGAGGGCGTCGCGGCCTTCGAGGGCGCGCGCCAGCGTGGCTTCGTCGGCGTATTCGAGGTCCCCCCCGATGGGCAATCCGCGGGCAATGCGCGTCAGCCGTACCTCGGAAGGCTTGAGCAGTTGGGAGAGGTAGTACACCGTGGTGTCTCCTTCGACGGTGGGGTTCAGCGCGAAAATAATTTCCCGCGGCGCTTTCGTGGCATGCACCGCCTCCTCGCGGGCGGGCGTTTGGCCGTTTTGCGCCGGGGCGCTCGCTGCCTGTTCGGGATTGATGCGTTGCAGCAACTCGTGAATACGGAGGTCTTCCGGGCCTACCCCATCCAGCGGCGAGATGGCGCCGCCCAATACGTGATAGACGCCCCGGTATTCGCCCAGCCGCTCGATGGCCAGTACATCATTGGCGTCTTCCACCACGCAAATGAGGGCATGGTCTCGCTCTGGAGAAAGGCAAATGGCGCACGGATCTGCATCCGTTATGTTGCAACACACGGAGCATTGCCGGACCGTGTCCTTGACCTTGATCAACGTGTGCGCCAGGTCTGCGATTTCGGCGCGGGGCGTTTTGAGTACATGGGACGCCAGACGTTGCGCCGTTTTTCGCCCTACGCCGGGCAATTTCGCAAACTGCTCGACCAGCGCCTCGACCGATTCGGAGGTAAATCCCATGCGTTCGTACGGTATGGAGGGGGATGGCGCCCGGCTATTGCGGCGCGGGCCGCCTGCCGCAGCAGGCCCTCAATCGGCGTGTTCTATAATCCGGGCAAGCCAATGCCTGGAGGCAGCATGCTGCCCGCCACGCTTCCCATTTCCTTTTTCGCCATCTGCTCGGCGTCTTCAAGGGCCTTGTTGACGCCAGCCACGACCAGGTCTTCCAGCAATTCCAGGTCGTCGGGATCGACCGCGTCCGGCTCAATACGGATATTCGTAATGCGCTGGGCGCCGTTGGCCGTGACCTTGACCATGCCGCCGCCGGATTCGGCGTCCACGGTTTTGGCGGCAAGGTTTTCTTGCACCTCCTTCATCTTCTTCTGCATTTCCATGACCATGCCGAACATGTCGGCCATATTTCCGTCGTCAGCCATGTTCCGTACCGTGTTCCGTGTGTTGAATGTGTGCTTGCCTTGCGGTGCGCTGCCTTTGCGGATATTACCAGGCGGGCTCCGCGTCAAACTGTTTGAAAACTTCGCGCACTACCGGGTTCTCCTCGCGTTTGCGTTCTATGTACAATGTGAGCTCTATGTCGGTTTCGCGCGGGTCGTCTGTATCGGCGGAGTTCAGGTCTTCGCACACCGTACATGCGATCTTTTGCATGTCTGCCAGCGGCGCCAGGCGTCGGGCTTGCTGCACGAGGTAGTCGCTGTGTTCGGTCACTACCTCCCCGTGATGCGCTGTCGGGATGGCGAGGCGCAGCACGCCCTTGTCGTATCCTTCCAGGCGCGCAAGGTTCAGCGTCACCAACAGTAGATTTTTATGGTCTTCCTTGACGCGTTCCAGCAGATCGTTCCAGGCGTCGGCCACCGGGGTTTCGTCTGGATGGTCCGCCTCGCTTGGTTCGGCGGGTTCCGGGGCGGCGGCGCGTTCTTCGGCGTCGGGGCCCTGCGGGCGGGTTTCTTCGGAGGGAATATCGTCGCGTTGCAGCGCCGGTTTGCCCAGCAGGTTATGTATCGCATCGTGGGAGGCATTGCGGGATGTATCGGATGCTTGCGCCGCCGGCGCGGCCTCGGGAGCGGGCGTTGCGGGCGCTGGCGCCGGGGCTGTTTCCGCAGGGTCGTCGCCGGCCGGTTTCGAGGCCGCCTTGCGTTCGCGCGCCTTCCGGGGCGTATGCGAGACTGCGGCGGAGGCGTTGCTTTGGCGCGGCGCTGTTTTTGGGGGCGTGTGCGGCCGGGTCGGAGGGGTTCGCTCCGCACGGTCGGGGGAGGGGGCGCCTTCCAGCCGATCTATTTTGTCGAGCGCCTCGCGCAGGTCCGCGCCCAGCGTGATCGTGGCCATATTCAGCAGGATCGTTTCTACCTTCAGGCGCGGCTGTATGCTATCCCGGAGCGTGTTTTCTGCATGGGAGGCCAGCGTCAGGAGGCGCAAGATATCCATTTCCGAAAACGGCGCGACGGCTTCGGCATAGCGTTGCCGGGTGGCTTCCGTCGCCTCTATCAATCCGGTATGCTCCATTGTCCGCGCCACCAGCAGGTTGCGCACGTGTTCCGTCAGCCCGGCCATGAATTCCTGCAAATCGTGTCCGGCCCGGATGGCGTTTTCGACCAGCTGCAACATGCCCCCCATGTCGCGCGCCGCAATGCAGTCCGTGATCTCGAAATACCGGTCGATGGCTACTACCCCCAGCGCGTGCACGAGGTCGCTGTACGCAATCTCCGAGCCGCACAAGGAGACGGCCTGGTCGAAGACCGACAGCGCGTCCCGCAAGGCGCCGTCTCCCTTGCGGGCAATAAGCAGCAGGGAGGCCTCGTCTGCACGGATGTTTTCTTCCGTGCAGATCGTACTGAGCCGGGCCACGATTTCGGGGACGGCGATGCGGCGAAAATCGAACCGCTGACACCGGGACAGGATGGTGGCGAGGACCTTGTGGGGTTCGGTCGTTGCAAAAATGAAGAGTACGTGGGGCGGCGGCTCTTCAAGGGTTTTCAGCAGCGCGTTGAACGCCGCCGTGGAGAGCATATGCACCTCGTCTACGATGTACACTTTGCGATGGGCGCCTTGCGGAGGGATGCGCACCGTTTCGCGCAAGTCGCGAATATCGTCAACGCGGTTGTTCGAGGCGGCGTCGATTTCTATGACGTTGAGGCTGCGTCCCTCCTCGAACGTGCGGCAGTGTTCGCAGGCGCGGCACGGTTCGGCCTGCCCGTCGCGTTCGTCCAGCGGGCGGGTGCAATTGATGGCTTTCGCCAGAATGCGCGCCGCGGTGGTTTTGCCGACGCCGCGCGGTCCGCTGAACAGGTAGGCGTGCGCCAGCCGGTCCAGGCGGAGTGCGTTGCGGAGCGTTTCTGTGACGTGCTCCTGCGCCACCAGTTCGTCGAACCGTTGCGGACGGTACTTGCGCGCGGTGACGAGATACCTCTTTTCGGACATGTGGGGTGCCGGTTCTGTGCGCGGGCGGGCCTGTGGAAGTCGATAGTCGATAGACGACAGACTATAGGATACTTTGCAGGAAGGCGGTTGTCAACGTGTTTTGTCCGGAATACGTCGGAACGTTTGGGGTCGTCAAATTTTTCCGTAGGCGGCGGTGGGGACCCAGCCTCGGGCGCCATTGGGCAGGCGGACTTCGCTCCAGTCCGCCCGGACCTCTATGATCTCCACGACGGCCCCTTCGTGCACGGCCAGTTCCGTGGACGCGCCGTCCGGGCGGTCCGTCAGGTTCGTGGCGTCCGCCAGCATGACGGCGCGCAGCGTGTGCGTTTCCTCCCAGGACGCCATGAACCCGGACGTAACGAACAGGACAGCCAGTACGCCTCCCGTCAGCGTCATGCGCCGTAGCCAGGGGGATCGGGCGTGCCGGATGCGAAGCGCGAGGGCGCCCGCGGCCAGGCCATAGCCGAGGAGTCCGATCAGGAAAAGGCCGGTCGGCGACAGCATGCGCACAAGGCGGTTCCATGCCGGACGCCAGAAGGGAGGCGGGAGCTGCGAAAAGCGGTCGACGGTCTGGTTTCGGACCAGGGCAAGGTTGTGCGCCAGCGCCTTGTTTTCGGGCATGTGCAGGCGGGCCTTTTCGTAGAACCGGATCGCCTCCCCGATTTCGTCCAGGCGAAAATAGGCGTTGCCCATATTGTAGTAGAGGGCGCCGCTTGCGTATCCGGCGTTCAGGGCGTCCTGGTAGCGGGCTACAGCCTCTCTGTGGGCGCCTTCCCGGAAGAGCCGGTTGCCTTCGTCGAAATGCCGCACGGCTTCCGGCATATCCTGTGCGTGCGCAGGTCCCGCGCAGGTCCATGCCAGCAGAAGGAGCATGCCCGGGATGGCCGCGTTGCTGGCCCGCGCCGCCTTCCCGTTTCGGGTGGATGCGGCGGCGTTGTCTACCGCGACAATCAGCGAGGCGGCGCGTTCCTGCGCGCTTTCCATGGCGGCGCGGTCCGGCAGTACGGGTGCAAACCGGGCCTGGTCGCATTCGTCGAGAATCTCCCGCAACCGATCCCGGACCTCGCTTTGTACGCCGGCGTCGCGCAAGCGAGCATCCAGCTGGTCGCGCGTCCATCCGGTTTCGGGCACGTTCAGCCGGTTGCCGATGAAACCACTCAGCGCCCGTTCGATTTCTTCGTAAAAAGCGATGGGCTGGGCGTTTTCCAGCAATTTCCCGGCTTTGCGCAGGTGCTTGCGCGCGAGGGGGTGCGCTATGCGTCCGCGGGCATAGTGCACATCGCGGGATAACCGGTCCGCATGGCGCTGCCGAACATACAGAAAAAGCAGAAAGCCTGCCGGCAATAGCAGCGCGCCATACGGCCAGGCGCGGCGATGCAAGGGCGTTTCCTCGACCGGTCGCCAGCCTGTCCCCTCGTGCGTCGTCAGGACATCTGCGATATCGTCTATGGGAAATCCCTCGACGGTGGCGCCCGCGGCCAACGCCTCCGCCGAGCCGGTCACGCGAATCACGGGGAGCGTGGCTTCTTGCGTTACATAGCGCTCGTTGTCGGGGTCATACCAGGCGAACGGAATCGGGGGCATTTCGAACGAGCCGTTGGCGCGAGGAATTACCACATACTCGAAGGTTTTGTGGCCTCGTATGCGTTGTCCGCTCCGGTCGATGGCGGTTTCGACATTCGGTTCGTATTGCTCGAAGGCGCCGGGCGGCGTAAACGCCGGGTCGCTCAGGGTGGCGACATTTCCTGTTCCCTCGATCGTAACGAGGATATGCAAGGGTTCGCCCACCTCCACGTCCGTTTTGCTGACGGAGGCCGTCACGTTCCAGTCGCCTACGGCGCCCGAAAAGGCCGCCGGGGCGCCTGCGGGAAGCGGCGCAATGTCCAGCGTAAGCGACTCGGACGCAATGGTTACCGGCTGGAACTGTCCGCGCAACGAAAAAAGCCGGTCGAACGGGCTGGTTCGCGCGTCGGAGCCCCGGTGCACTTCGGACTCCACCTCAAGCGGATCGAGCGAGAGCGCGCCGGGGCGGGTCGGGAAGATGGCGACCCGTTTCAGGGGAATGGTGCGGTACAGCAAGCCGTTTTCCACGACGTTGTCGGGTACGGGGCGCGTGTCGATGTCGAATTCCTCGCGCCAGAATCCTTCGGCGTCCCAGGAACCGGAGAGGCGACTATGGCGCAATTCTACGCCGTCCCGAAAATACAGCACGTATTCGACCACAATTTGTTCGTTCTGGCGCGCTGTGGCCTTGTCTGGCGCGACGCGGATAAACAGGTCGCTCGGCTCGAGCGTTTCGGGGGTTTCGGGGGCGCCGGGGTCCTGGGGCCAGGAAGACGCGCTGCCAAAGGGCCAGTTCGAGGATTGCGGGGGTTGTTGCGGTTGCGGACGCTGCGCCTGATCCACCACCACAATATCGAGCGGGCCGGTTTCCCAGGTTTGTCCGTCCACGGTGACGCGGGTGGCCAAGAGGCGCGCAGGGCCTTCTTGCAGCGGGCGATAGGTCCACCGAAACGTTATGCTTTGTTCCAGCGCGCCGTTTGCAAACGTCATGTTTCGGTGCACGCTGGGCGTACTTTGCAGGAGCGCCAGCCCTTCGGCGTCCGGCGGGGCGGGGGTTTCCACCCCGGAGAAGCCGCCGCCCGAAATCTCCACGCTGAACACGAGTTGCTCCTGCGTACCGATGGTTGTTTCGTTCACCGTGGCGCGGATTTCGATATCCTGTCCGTACGCTGCCGGTATTCCGAACAAGAGCAGCACGCCCATATGTCCCAACCATTTTTTCATGACGTTCTGGATGGTATGTATAGATTTTATACCTTTATTACGCTGTAATAGACCATTTTACACACCTTTTTTATACCTTTTCTCTACCAGTCTTTTTCTACGCGATGCGGGCGGGTCGGCGTGCGCTGGAGTTCCCGCAGCAGGTTGCCTTCTTCCTGTTCGAGGGCTTCAAGGATGCGCTCGGCCTGCGCCTCGCTCAGCGGTTGTTCTCTGGAGGGGGGATTCTGTGGTTCCTGTGTTTGATCCTGCGGAGATTCGTCGGGTTGCTGTTCGTTGTCGCCGGGCTGCTCTTCCGGCGGATTTTGTTCGTCCTGCTCGTTTTGTTCGTCCTGCGGCGTATTCTCCTCGTTTTCGTCCTGTTGGGGTTCGTTCTGGTCGTTTTCGCTGTTTTCGTCGTTGGATTCCTGCTGATCCTGTTCTTGCTCTTGTTCCTGATCTTGATCTTGATCTTGATCCTGTTGTTGCTGCTGTTGTTGTTCCTGTTGCTCCTGCTGCTCGAGTTGGCGTTTTACGAATTCATAGTTGAATCGGGCGTCCTCGTTGTCCGGGTTTCGGAGAAGGCTCCGACGATACTGCGCAAGGGCGCTCTCCAGGTCCTCGGCGGCGAAGGCCGCGTTGCCGGCATTGTACGCGGATCGGGCCAGGTCCATGGCCTCGCCGGTTTCTCGAGCTTCCATCAGGGCTTGCTCGAACGCTTCCCGGGCGGATTCGGCGTTGCCCGCCTTGAGAAGCGCCGCCCCGAGGTTGTTGTGCAAGCCATACCGCACGTGCGGTCCGGCGTCGTCCGAAAGGGTGGCGATGCCGCCTGCATAGGCTGCGGCGGCGTCGGGGTACGCTTCCTCGCGGTACAGGTCGTTGCCCCGTCGTCCGTCCTGTTTGCCGCCGGGGCCGCGCAACAGCCCGCCGGGTTCCTGCGCAGGCGCCGCCACGTCGGCGGTCGCATCGGGTGCATCGGGCGCATCTTGCGGCGGCGGGGTCGCCGCGGATTGAAACAGGAGCAGCAGGGCGAAAAAAGACATGGCGGCGGGGGGTTTCAGGCGGATTCGAGGCGTTCCGCAGGGCGGTTTGTACGTCGGTCGGGAATGGATCGTTCGATAAGTAGCAGCAACAGCGCCAGCGCCAGCGGCCATTGGAATTTTTCGTCGTAGGCCTCGAATTTCTCTTGGGCAAACTCGCTTCGTTCCAAACGTTCCAGCGCCTCCGTTATTTTGGACAACGAGCTGGATGTACGGGCAATCCGAAAATACGCCCCGCCTTCGGACAATTGCCGCAGGCCCTGTTCCTTGAGGCGCGTCCGCACCATGTCCCCCTCTGCATTTTCCCGGAACCCGATGCGCCGCCCGTTCCGGTAGACGGGAATCGGGCTTCCGTCCGTTTCGCCCACGCCCGCAGCGAACATAACGACCTGTGCATCGCGGGCCCGCCCGGCCAGTTCGTCGATGTCCGCTACGTGGTTTTCCCCGTCCGACACGAAGAGCAGCGCCCGGCTGCGCGCCTCGTCCCCCGGGGTGGCGGACAGGTCCAGCGCCTGTACGGCCATGTCCAGCGCCGCGCCGAAGTTCGTGCCCGGCACCGCGATGGCGTCCGGGCCGGCTATGTCCAGGAAGAGCCGCACCGCCGAGTAATCTGTCGTGAGCGGACATTGCAGGAAGGCGTCCCCGGCGAAAATGACCAGGCCTATCCGGTCCCCGCGCAGGTCGTTCAGCAGTTTGCGGATTTCGTTTTTGGCGCGATCCAGCCGATTGGGCGCCACATCTTCGGCCAGCATGGACGCCGATACGTCGAGGGCAATGACGAGATCGACCCCTTCGCGCTTGACCTCGCGGAGTTGCGCGCCGAAGCGCGGCCCGGCCAGCGCCAGGGCCAGCAGGGCCATCGCACAGGTTACGGCGGCGGCTTTCCAGCGCCGCCGCCGCGCACTGATTTCTGGCGCGAGACGGGCCACGGTATCCCGCAGGCCGAACCGTCGTATGGCCTCGCGTCGCTTGTGCGCCGTCCACAGCAAGAAGAGCGCGGCCAGCACGGGGCCGACCGCCACGGTCCAGAGGTATGCGGGATGCAGCCAGTCCATACGGCTCAGGGGGTTCGACGAAGGCGCGTCGCAGAGAGCAGGAGTTCGAGCAGCAGCAGGCCCAGGGCGGGCCACAGGAACAGGGCGTACTGCTCCGTGTAGTCTGTGTAGAATCGCTCTTCTATTTCTGTTTTCTCCAGTTCGCCGATCTCTTCGTAGATGCGCTGGAGCGTTTCCCGGTTCGTGGCGCGAAAATAGCGCCCGCCCGTGTTTTCCGCGACGGACGTGAGCATATCTTCGTCGATCTCGACCTCGATCATTTGCCGTCGTTGCCCTCCGAAGGGGCCCGGAAAGGGGAAGGGGGCTTCGCCATACGTACCCACCCCGATCGAATAGATGCGCACATTCATCGCCTGCGCCACTTCCGAGGCGGTTACCGGCGTGATTTCGCCCTGGTTGTTTTGTCCGTCTGTGAGGAGGATCAGCACCTTGCTTTCGGCGGCGCTGTCCTTGAGGCGGTTTATGCCCGCGGCGATGGCCGTGCCAATGGCCGTGCCGTCTTCAATGACGCCTACCTCCACCTCGTCGAGCATCCGAAGCAAGAAGTCGTAATCGAGCGTAAGCGGCGTTTGCGTGTAGGCTTTTGCGGCGAACACCACCAGGCCGACGCGGTCCGACGTGCGGGATGCAATGAATTCCGAGGCTACGTCGCGGGCGGCCTCGAAGCGGTTCGGAGAAAAATCTTCGGCCCGCATGGAGGTGGACGTATCCAGCACCAGGACAATGTCCACGCCTTCGGCATAGCGTTCGCGGATGGTGTCCTGTTCCTGCGGGCGGGCCAGGGCCAGTATTCCGAGCGTCACCACGCCGGTTCGCAGCACGGCGGGGAGTTCCCGCATCCGCACCCACAGCGACCGGGGCGCCTGCTGCACCGAAGCGATGCTGCTGAAGCGCATGCCTTTGCGGGTGCGGGAGGCGCGCCACCGCGTCCATCCCGCTACAAGGGGGACAAGCACAAGGAGCCATAACCACTCAGGTTGCGCGAACTGCATATCGTCTTGTATAACCGATCTGAATCGTGAAAAGCGGGTCGCTGTCGAAGGCCGATTCTGTACTGTGTTTTCGCCGAATTGTTGCCGTGCGCGCCTCTGGGCCGGGGTTCTGTGCGGGCGGCGGGCCGGCCTGCGTCAAGGCGTGTCCGGGTTTGCGGGTGCTGGCTCCGCAGGCGTCGTCGGCTGGCCTTCGGAGGCGTCGTCTGGTGCTGCGGCGTCGGCGGCGGCCGCTGCGGCGGCTTCCTCGGCGGCGCGGGCTTGCCTTTCCATGGTTTCGACAAGGCTTCGGGACGTGCCGATCAGGTCCTGGCCCTGCCTTGCAGGGGGGCGGGCGTCGGCGAATTTTACATAATCGCACGTTGCGAGCACATTCCGAAACCGGCTGACCGCAGGGCCGTCGGGGACCTCCTGTTCTTCGAGGCAGGCGACCGTTTCGCTGGTCGTCATCTCCAGCGCCGGGACATGCAGGCGGCGGGCCGCATACGTTCTCAGGATTCCAGACAATTCATCGTAGAAAAATGGCATGTTCCGAGGATCCGACAGGTCGATTTTTTCGAGGGCGGCCAGCCTGTCGAAGGCTTCCTGGTCGGGCGGAACAAGGGGGATGCTTTCCGTTTCGGGTTCGTTCTTGCGGCTTCGTCGCCTGCGCATCCACCAGAAAACGCCTGCCGCCGCGAGAAGCGCCAGCGCGATCCCCGCCGCAATCCACCATGCGGACCGCGGAAACGTCACGATCGGCGCAAGGTCCCGAATATCCTCGGCCTCCGCCGGGACCAGGGAGCGGACGGGAATCCACGTAGAATCCGTATGCAAGACCGCCGTTGCGTCGCCGGATGTAAACCGGACGGGGATGGGCGCCACATACGCCGTATCGACCGCAAACGCGGCGGTCAGGTAGACCGTGCTGTCTACCTGTATGCCTCCGGGGAGCGCGCGTTCGTACCGGACGGCGTCCAGCGCCTCCGCATCGCCGAAAACGAGCGCTTCGTCCTCGTCGTCCGGGAGGCGGAACGCGGCGGTTTCGGACGTGTCGTGCTGCGCTACGACCGCCATAAAGAATTGTTCGCCGATCGCTACGCTGTCGGCCAGCACATGCAGGCGGACCGCCCTCGCCGCATCGGCGTGGGACGCCTCTTGCCCGGCGGCAGGCCCCGCCGTCGCGGCGAAAACCATCAGGAGCAATCCCGCAATGGTTCTTTGCGCGACATCTCTTTGGACGACGTCTCTTTGCGCGACGTCTCTTTGCGCGATGTCTCTTTGCACGCCGCCGCCGTTCTTTCGAACGAAGCGCAACGCGTTCCGCACCGGGGACGCGTTGCCCGCTATGCGCCGTATCCTCCTCATCCTCTGGTCCTGTTTCGATGGCGGAAGAATCGGATCAGGGGGTCCACATACCCTTCGTCCATGCGAATGGTCACATGATCCATGCCGATGCGCCGGAACAGGTTCTCCAGTTCCGCCCGGCGCGTATTGGCCGAGGCCGCGAACGCTTCCCGCACCCGTCGGTCATTCGTATCCACGGTTACCGTTTCGCCGGTTTCCGCATCGGTCAGCTCCACCAGCCCCATGCGAGGCAGCGCGCGTTCACGCGGATCCTCCAGCCGCACCCCGATGGCGTCGTGTCGTCGGGCCACCGCGCGCAATGCTTTTTCGAACCCCTCGTCCATGAAATCGCTGATGACCAGCACGATGGAGCGGCGGTTCAGCATGCGGGGCAGGTACTTCAGCGCCGTCGCCAGGTCGGTTCTTCGGGATTCCGGCTCGTGGGCGAACAAGTCCCGCAGTAAGCGCAGCACATGCCGTCGTCCTTTTTTCGGCGGCACGAACAGTTCGACCTGGTCCGAAATCAACAGGAGGCCCACCTTGTCGTTGTTGGAAATGGCGCTGAAGCCCACGATGGCGCAAATTTCCGCCGCGCCTTCTCGTTTGAACTGCGTCTGCGATCCGAAATCCTCCGACCCGGATACGTCCACCACCAGCATGAGCGTTTGCTCGCGCTCTTCCTCGAACACTTTCACATAGGTCTCTCCGGTGCGCGCGGAGACGTTCCAGTCGATTGAACGAATATCGTCCCCTACCTGGTACGGGCGCACTTCCGAAAACTCAATACCAAGCCCCTTGAAGGCCGAATGGTATTCGCCTCCAAAGAAATTGTTGACGAGTCCTTTCGTGCGGATTTCGATCCGCCGAATTTTCTTGAACAGTTCCCGCGGAATCATGCGGCTACGGAGCAGGCGTTAATGAGACCATTCCGTGGGTTCCCGATCCCAGCGATGCGCTCGCAGCGCCTGCAGCAGATCGGCGTCCAGCCCGCCCGTGTCGCTGGCGGCGATATTGGCCTCGACGTGACGGAGTTTGCGCATGCCGGGAATAACGGTCGCTACGGCGTCGTGCGAAAGAATGAACCGCAACGCCATTTCCGGCAGGCTCATGCCTTCGGGCGCTATTTTTTTCAGCGCCTCGGCGCGGCGGACCGTTTCCGCGAGGTTGGCCGGCCCGAAGTAGATGTTGCGCCAGTCGCCTTCCGGCCACGTCGCATCGAGGGTCAGATTGCCCGTCAACCCGCCCTCGTCGAACGGGACCCGGGCAATGACGGCGACATCCATCTCCCTGCAGACCGGAAACAATTCGTCTTCGGGGGCCTGGTCGAAAATGTTGTAGATCACTTGCACGGCGTCCACCAGGCCGCTTCGGACGGCCTGGATTCCATTCCAGGGTTCCCACCGGTTCAGGCTGATTCCGATCCCCCGGATCAGGCCCTGCCGTCGAGCATCCTCCAGCGCGGCGATCCAGCGGTCGTCGTCGAGCCAGTCGTCCTCCCATACGTGCAGTTGCATGAGGTCGATATGGGGAAGGCCCGTGTTTTCCAGGCTTTTTTCGATGGATTCCTTGACGTAGTCCGGCGGAAACACATCGTCCAGCGCGTATCCGCGGCGGCTGGGCCACTGACGGTTTTTCGGGGGGACCTTGGAGGCCGTATACAGGGGGGTATCCGGATGCGCTGCGGCCAGCTTGCCCAGCAGCAGCTCGCTGTGTCCGTTTCCGTAGGCCAGCGCCGTGTCGAAGAACGTGCATCCGAGGGCAATGGCCCGGCTCATGGAATGCATGGACTCGGCGTCATCGGAATCCCGCCAGTCCGCCATGCCCCACATTCCGTACCCGATTTCGCTGACGTTCCGTTCGAGGCGTCCCAAACGACGATAATTCATATGCGGTTCTTGCTTGTTTGCGCACCCGCCGCCTTGCCTGGCGCACGGGCCGCGGGCTTTTTGTATATTGTCACGAGTATATTGTCGCGAGTATAGTACGCACGTATCGTACGCGAGCGTATTGCACGCGGTGAGGCACGCTCGTTTGCTGCGCCTTCGTTGCGGCAGGTATTCGAACGCTTTGGCGCATATTCGTTCCCCGAAACGAGGCGTTGCGGCGTTTGCGGCGCGTCCGCCATTCGTTTTTCACAATCCCTTTTCTGCGCGTTTCATGCCTGTTCGATTCGGCATTATCGTTTTTCCGGGGTCCAATTGCGATCACGACGCCTACCATGCCGCGAAGCATGTGTTCGGACAAGAGGCGCGTTTCATCTGGCACAAGGAAAGCAGCGTGGGCGACGCGGATGTGATCGTGTTGCCCGGCGGCTTTTCGTATGGAGATTACCTGCGTTCCGGGGCCATTGCCCGATTTTCGCCGGTTATGCAGGATGTGGCGCGCTTTGCCTCGCGAGGCGGGTTGGTGTTCGGTATTTGCAATGGGTTCCAGATGCTTTGCGAGATGGGTTTGTTGCCGGGCGTTCTGATGCGCAACGCGTCCCTTCGTTTCGTATGCAAGCAGGTGGATTTGCGGGTCGAAAACGTGCGCACGCCCTACACGACGCGCCTGAAGGAAGGGCAGGTCGTTCGGATTCCGGTTTCGCATGGCGAGGGGAATTATTTCGCCTCGGACGATGTGCTGGACCGGCTGGAGGGAGAAGGCCGCGTTGCGTTTCGGTATTGCGACGAAGCGGGGGCGCTTTCGCCGGCGGCGAATCCGAACGGTTCGGCCCGGCACATTGCGGGCATTGTGAACGAGGGGGGGAACGTCCTGGGCATGATGCCGCATCCCGATCGCTGCGCGGAAGGCGTTCTGGGCAGCGCCGACGGGACGTATTTGTTCGAATCCATCATAGATCACGTTGCGCAGGCGTAGCCGCATGCCTTCTTTTTCCTCGTCGCCGGTCACCTTTTCCCTGCTGCTCGCCATCGTGCTGACGAGCGGCTATACGCTGCTTGTCGATCGTTCGCTGCTGGATCGCCTGGCGTTCAAGCCGCACAGGGTGCTGCGCCACGGAGAATATAGCCGGTTGATCACGGCGGGGTTCGTGCATGTGGGCGCCGGGCATCTGTTGTTCAACATGATTACGCTGTACTTCTTCGGCCGGCCGATGGAGGGCGTATTGGGTCCCGGCGCGTTTCTTGTATTGTACTTCGGCTCCGAACTGGCGGCGCACGGGCTTTCCCTTGCGTTGCACAGACATTCCGTGGCGTACGCGGCGGCAGGGGCCTCCGGGGCCATCAGCGGGGTTTTGTTCGGATATTGTCTGTTCGCTCCGCTTCAGCCCATCTACATTGCCTTTGTGCCGATAGGGATTCCGGCGGCGCTCTTCGCCGTGGGGTATGTGGCGGTCTCCATGTACGCCATGCAGCGCGCTCGCAGCGGGGCGGGGGGCGGCATTGCGCACGAGGCGCACCTGGGCGGCGCACTGGGCGGGCTAATGCTCACAATATGGCTGGAGCCGCAATCGGTGGAGATATTCCTGGAGGAGTTGGGGGGGATCGGGTTGTAGGGTTCCTGGCATTCGCTGGCCTTATCGCATACGCATATGGCTTGTTCGTCGATACTTCGTTCGCATATGGGGCATACGCGCAGGTTTCTGCGCGGGGGTGCATCCCTATTCCGGGCGTTTTGGGGATTTGCGGGTTTTTCAGGCGTGGCGGGGGCATTTTTGGCTGTGTTTCTGGCCTTTTGGGCAAATCCTGTGCGGGCGCAATCGGCGCATCCGCAGGACTCGTTGGCCCTGGTGGCGTTCTATCATGCGGCGGGCGGCGAAGACTGGACAGATCGCACGGGGTGGCTCGAAGAGCCGGTCAGGGATTGGTATGGCGTTGAGCTCAATGAAGAGGGACGGGTTGTGAGTTTCTGGGTGAGCAACAATAACCTTACGGGCCATATTTCTTCGGAGTTGGGTCGTTTGACGGCGCTGGAAGAGCTAGCTCTTTCAGGTAGTCATTCATCTAACGGCTTAACGGGCTCTATACCCGCATCGCTGGGGAAACTCTCCCGGTTGCAGTCTCTCTGGTTGGATCGCAACGAGTTGACCGGCGAAATTCCTCCTGAATTGGGTAATCTCGCCGAATTGACATGGCTCCACCTTGAGTGGAACGAGCTAATGGGCCCCATTCCCGCCTCGCTGGGCCGCCTTGCAAAGTTGAGATCTATCTATCTTGGCGTCAATCACTTGACTGGTTCTATACCCCCGGAGTTAGGCGACCTCGCCGAATTGACAACCTTGCATATCTATACCAACCGTTTGACAGGGTCCATTCCCGCCTCGCTGGGAAATCTTACGAAGCTGAGGGATCTCTCGCTTGATTTCAATCGGCTGACCGGTCCTATACCCCCGGAGTTAAGCCATCTTGCCGAACTGATACGCCTTGACCTTGGGTGGAACGCATTAACGGGAGCCATTCCCCCCTCCCTGGGAAAGCTCTCCCGCTTGCAATATCTTTACTTGGGAGGCAATGCATTAACGGGTTCCATACCTCCGCTCGGAAATCTTTCGAACCTGGTAGAGTTGTCTTTATATGGCAATCCGCTTGCGCCCTACGATTTTCCAGAGTGGGTCATAAACCTTGGCAATATGCGGAAACTTAGTCTGGGCCGCACGCGATTACGAGGCGCGATACCCCCGGAACTGGGCGATCTGTCAAGGCTTACGTATCTGGATCTTGAGCACAACGATCTGGAAGGCGCGGTGCCCGGCAATATCGCAAGCACACCCCAAAAAGACCCCAGGCAGATTGATCTTTCTTATAACTATGTTGATGCACTGGGCGACCTCTGCGGTCTGCTTTATATAGACAAAGTGAACATTGCGTTTAACCGGCTCACATTCGAGGATTTGGAGGATTTAGGGGAGTGCGACGATCCCGTGATTGTCTTCAAGTCGTCGCAGGAGTCGGACCGGGAGCGGCTCACTGCGCTTTTCGAGCGCACAGGGTTCGTTGTGGAACCGGACGGTCCGCACGGAGCGGTCAGGATCACCGCACGGCGTCGCCCCGATCTGGAAGTGCTCAGGCAGTACATAGATATCCTGGACACCTTGGAAAGAGAGGGCAAGGGCGACATGATCCCGGAAGGCCATCTGCGCGTGTTGCCCCGCCTCTACCAGCGCTTTGCAGAGCGCGCGGAGCGATTTTCGGAAAGCGAGGCAGAACAGACCTCCGCAAACCTAAGCGACTTTATCTATGCGCCCCAGCGCTCTGTGCCTCTCCGCGTAACGCGCTCGGCGTCCGAGGTTACGTTCTCGGTGGATGTGGACGGCGAGGCGAACGAGTACCAATGGTACAGGGGAGATGATCTTGACAGAACAGACGATGTGCCCATTGCGGGAGAGACAAGCGATACGCTACGGGTGCCGCTGTCGGAGGCGCGGGCGGTGTATTACTGTAAAATCACGAACCCGGGCGTACCGGATTTGACGCTCTATAGCGAGCGTGCGTCGTTGCGCGCGCCGGAGCATATCGTTAGGGCGCATGAGGCGGACTCCCTGGTTCTGGTGAGCTTCTACCGTGCGACGGGCGGTTCGGGGTGGACGAACGACCGCGACTGGCTCAAGGGGCCTTTGGGGAGTTGGTATGGCGTGACCTTGAACGAAAAGGGGCGGGTGACAGAGCTGCGTCTTGACCAAAACAACCTCACGGGGATTCTGCCCGAGGAGTTGGGATCGCTCGCTGCGCTCAAGGAACTGGACCTTGATGACAACAAGATATCCGGCTCTCTCCCGGAGTCTTTGGGCAAGCTGATTTCGCTTACGAAGATTGATTTGAGCTGGAACAGATTCAGGGGGGCTATCCCCGCCTCGTTTGGAAATCTTACTCGGCTGAGGCACCTCTCGTTAAAAAGAAATGCTTTGAGTGGACTACTCCCGGAGGAACTGAACAAATTGACTTTGCTTGAATCGCTTATTCTGAATAGTAACAGCCTGACAGGCCCGCTCCCTGCCTGGTTGGGAAGCCTCAAGCAGCTTAGACGTATCGAATTATACTTCAATAATCTCACCGGCCGGATCCCGAAGGAACTGGGCAATCTTGCTGCGCTCCAAGGGCTGTATATAGGCCATAACAACCTGACGAGTCGTATTCCGGAGACGCTGGGCAATCTTTCCTTGCTTGAGGAACTGTTAATAAACAATAACAACCTGACCGGAAGTATTCCCGCCTCGCTGGGCCGCCTTACCCGGTTGGAGCGCCTTAATCTGGGACACAATGCCTTGGAGGGGGCCGTGCCCAACAGCATCCTTGCCTTGAAAAATCTCGGATCTATTTCTATTTACAGTAACCGGTTCACGTCCCTGCCGGACATTACAGGCCTGCCCAATCTGAATTGGGTCAGCGTCAGCTCGAACCGGCTTACTTTCGAAGACGTCGAGCAACAGGAACATTTCGGCGGAAAATCCTTCGCGTACGCCCCGCAAGCCGCGGTCCCCGTGCACGCCATGCGCTCGGCTTCCCATGTCACGTTCTCCGTGGAGGTGGGCGGCACGGCGAACAAGTATCAATGGCGCCGCGAAGGCCTGCAGGGCGAAGAGGCGATTCCGGGCGCTACTGCGGACACGCTCGCTGTGCCCCTGTCCGAACCGCCTACGTACTACTGGTGCGAGATCACGAATGCAAAGGCCCCCGAATTGACGCTCTACAGCGAGCGCGCCTATTCCGAGGAGATATATACGTCGGCAGAGCGGGGAGAGGACGTGTTGACGTTTGCGGTGCACGCGAACTATCCGAACCCGTTCAGCGAGGCGACGGAGATCGCCTTCGAGGCGCCGGAAGCTACGCATGTGCGCATTACGGTCTACGACATGCTGGGGCGGCGGGTGGAGACGGCGTACGACCGGACGGTGTCTCCAGGCCGCTATCGCGTGGAGTATTCGGCGGGCGATCTGGCGCCGGGCACGTACTTCTACCATGTAGAGATGGGCCGCTTCCGCGAAACGCGCGCGATGATGCTGGTGCGGTAAGGGGTGCCAGGGACGGAGCGCCTGCTCGGTGTTTTGCCACGTTTCTTGCCCCACTGACCATTAACGGCGCTTACACGGTTTACAGGACACCCCCCAGGACACCCTCCCGTTTCGGGTTCGCCATACGCTTTGGCCGCTCCACTTGCGCCCCCACACAAGAGGCGTTATGCAAAAAATGAATAGAAGTCGCCTTTTCTATGCATAAATTGCATAGAGCGCCTCCTTGTCGCTCGCTTCTGCGCACAGGAAGCCTCTCGATTATGCAAAAAATGCATAGAAGTTGCCAGTTCTATGCAAAAAATGAATAGAGCCCTTCTGTGTCGCGTTCCACTGCGCATAGATGCTCCTGTCACCTCGCCGCCTACCCCAGCGTCTTTTCCAGCATGGCGTATTCCTTGTCTACTACGCCGCCGATGGCGATGAGTGCGTTGCGTTGGCGCAGATTGGCGTCGAGCACCCAGCTCAGTTCGCTTGCTTCGTACCCGTATTGCGGGCCATTCTGGATGGCCGCCAGGTTCACGATGGCGTCCAGGCCGCGTCCCTGGTATTCCTTCCGGACGCCAAGGATGGGCGTGCGAATTTCCGTGACGCCGCCGAATTTCTCCCGAATCAGTATCTGAAAGAGGCCGAAGGGGAACAAGCGTCCGTCGCGCACATGCCGAAGCAACTGGTTGATGTTCGGCAGCGATACGGAAAAGCCCACGGGGACCCCGTGATCCTCTATGAAATAGACGATGTTCGGATCGACGATCTGCTTCATTTGCGCGGCCAGCTGGGCGAATTCGCGCTCGGTCATCGGGACATGTCCCCAGTTGTCTACCCAGCCGTCGTTATAAATGTCGCGGATGGTTTGCACTTCCTCGTCGAAGCGTTTCATGTCCAGCGTCCGCAACGCGATGCCCGGATTCCGCCGCTTTACGATTTCGACGCCGCGTTCGAGCTTTGCGGTTTGGACGTATTTCTTGTGGACATAATACCCCCACATGGTCATCGCGCGCCGAAAACCATACCGTTCCAGAAAAGACAGATAATACGGCGGGTTGTACGGCATGAGAATGCCCGGCTCCTTGTCGAACCCGTCCACCAGCAGGCCGCAGGTATCGTTGATGGAAGGATTCGCGGGGCCGCGCGCGCCGGTCAGGCCTTCTTCCCGGAGGCGCCCGCACGCCGCGTCGAGGAGGGCCTCCGCCACCTCGTACGCCTCGACGGTTTCGAAGAATCCGAAATAGCCCAGGCCGTCCCCGTATGTTTTGAGATGCATGCCGTTTACGATCGCCGCGATGCGTCCTGCGACCGCGCCAGACGCATCGAAGGCAAGAAACGGATAGATGGCGCCGTGATCGAAGAAGGCGTTTTTCTTCGGGTTCAGCGCATGCCGGGTATCCTGCCGGAGCGGCGGCGCCCAGGCAGGATACTTCCGGTACAGGCGATACGGGAAGTCAATGAATGCCCTGAGGTCGCTTCGGGAGCGGACGGCGCGAACGGTTACGGAGCGTGTCGCCATGCAATCGGGGTATGGAAAGCGCAGACCCGTCGGGCAGGGTCATTAAGGCTGGGCATTGGCTGGCGCCGGCGCCACGGTTTCCGCCAGATAGTCCTCGTTTTCTTGCGAGAGCGCCGCGCCGTTTCGGCTGACGATCCCGTGCTTTATGCCTACGCGGGTGAATTTATCAAGAATAAAATCCAGTTCGTCGTTCGAGTGCGTGGCCATGAAGGACGTGCGCATGAGGGATTGGCCCGGCGGGACGGCGGGCGGAGCGACGGCGTTGGCGAAGACGCCTTCTTCAAGGAGGTCGTGCCAGAACCGGAAGCAGGTCAGCATGTCGCCGATCACAACCGGGATGACGGCGGACTGGCTTGTCCAGATGTTAAATCCGGAGTTACGGAAGCCGTTGCGCATGTACTCCGAGATTTCCCAGAGGCGTTCGAGGCGTTCGGGTTCTTCCTCGAGGATGTCCAGGCATTTGAGCACCGTGGCCACGCTGGGCGGCGGCATGGATGCGCTGAACATATGCGTTGCGCTGCGATGGCGAATAAACTCGACAATGTCCCGGGTCGCTACGCAGAATCCTCCCAGCGAAGCAAAACTCTTCGAGAAGGTGCCCGTGGTCAGCGGAACGCGATCGCTGAGCCCGAAATGCGCTGCCGAACCGCGTCCGCCCGGCCCGATGACGCCGCAGGCATGGGCGTCGTCCAGGAGCAGCGCGGCCCCGAATTCGTCCGCGATCTCAACCAGTTCCGGCACTTTCGCAATCACGCCGCTCATGGAGAACACGCCGTCCGTGACGATCAGTTTGCCCGCTTGCGGATGCATCCGGCAGGTTTTGGCCAGCGATTTCCGCAAGTGATCCATGTCGTTGTGCCGGAAACGGACCGTTTCTCCCATGCTGGCGCGCGTGCCCGCCGTGATGGAGGCATGGTTGTCCTTGTCGGAAAAGATAAAATCTCCCTTGCCTGCGAGGGCCTGGATGACGCCTTCGTTCGCCATATAGCCTGTCGAGAACACCACGCAGGCCGAGGCGTGCATGAACCGGGCGAGGCGTTCTTCCAGCTGGATATGCAGGTCGAGCGTGCCGTTCAGGAACCGGCTTCCGGTGCAGCCGGTGCCGTACTTCTTGATGGCCCCGGCTGCGGCTTCCTGCACCCGGGGATCCGACGTGAGTCCGAGGTAATTGTTGGAGCCGGCCATGATGACTTCCCGCCCGTTCAGGATGGCGCGGGTGCCCTCGTTCCGTTCGATCATGCGAAAGTACGGATACAGGCCAGCCTTCTTGACTTGTCCGTAATCCGTGGATTCGTCAAAAAACCGGTGGCATTTTTCGAACAGCAACGGCTCTGCTGCTGCACAGGCGTCCGTAGCCGCACCGTCATGGCGCTCTGATCGGGAATCGAGGGGCGTCATCATAAGGTCGTTATTCGTCTCGGGCGGTATGACCAGGGAACGGGCCCCTGTCAAGGCAAGCGGACGGCAAGCGTGGAATCAATGCGGGATGTTTCCGGGCAACTAAATTGCGTTAACGAGGCAAAATACGGAATTTTCAGCATTAATGTCCGCACGGCGTATTTTCTGGCCTGCATCGCAGGTTTTGCGCGCCGGCGCCGGGGGCGTTTTGGCCTCCGAATCGCCATGTCGCCGACAGTCCTGCGGGCTTCAGGGACACGGCCAGGTTCTCGCTTACGTCGAAGTCCAGCAAGTGTGCGTGGACGTAGGCGTCCAGGATCGACAGGCCGTAAAACACGCCGGCGCCGATGTACAACACGTCGCGATTTCTTCGCAGGGCGTCTCGTTGCTGCCGGAACAGCCCGGCCAGCCTGTTCTGGAACGCATCCGTCGCCGCTTCTTCGGGCGTGACGTCCAGTTCGGCGAGCAGGCTCAGGTAATCCTGTTCGTAGCTGGCGGGGACGTTGATCGTCGCGGCGTCCCGGATTATCCACAGATATCCATGTCCATACGTTTGGTAGCGCCGGTTCGCACGGAGGATGGCCCCGGTAAAGCCCGCCAGACCGCCCCACACGATCGCTGCCTTGTAATACTGCCGATTGCGCATCTGTCCCCAGCCCGGTATGGCCGCCCGCCAGAGCACGGCGCGGGGGTTGAAGCGGTGCGCTGCAACGGTCGTATCCGGTTGCGCCGCGACGGGCGGAGCCTCCGCGAAGCTGGCCATGCAGGCGATCAGCGCCACCCCGCCATACCCGATCCGGCTATTCGCAAGCATCTTTTATTATCCGTATTATCCTTATCGTCCTGCAATCAATTCGAGGAGCCGTTCGAGGTCGTCGCCTGAGTAATACTCGATTTCGATGCGTCCGCCGTCTCCCTGCCGCCGAATCCCGACCCGGGTGCCCAGGCGGTTGCGAAGTTGCGTTTCGTAGCGTTGCAGCTGCAGGGCGTCTCTTTTTGAGGGGTTCGCCGCGCCTTGTTTGGGCTTTTGGGCTGATTTCGACGGCGTCTGGCGATATTCCTGCGCCCGCCGCTCCACGTCCCGTACGGACAGTCCCTTGGCCTTGATGGTTTCGAAGAGGGCGATTTGCGTTTTTTCGTCGGCTATGCCGATCAGCACGCGCGCATGTCCAACGGATACCTCGCCGTCGCGGAGACCCGCTTGCACGATCGGGGGCAGCCGGAGCAAGCGCAGCATGTTCGTGACGGCAGACCGGCTTTTGGCGACGTTGCGCGCAACCTCTTCGTGGGTCATCTCGCATTCTTCCATCAGCCGCCGATAGGCCAGCGCTTCCTCGATCGGATTGAGGTTCTCTCGTTGCACGTTTTCGACGATGGCCATTTGCAACATGCTGTCTGAATCCACCTGCCGAACGTAGGCGGGAATGCGTTCGAGTCCCGCAAGCTGCGCCGCGCGCAGCCGTCGTTCTCCGGAAACGAGTTCATACCCGCGTTCCCCTCGTCGCACCGTAACAGGCTGAATCACCCCGAGCTGACGGATCGAATGCGCCAGTTCCGTGAGCGTTTCTTCGTCGAAATTTCTTCGGGGCTGGAAGGGGTTGGGCGCTACGAGTGCAATGTCTATTTCGCTGATCTGGCGCGCCCGTTCGGACCGGTGGACTTCCGCCAGGGATTCTTCGTTCGATTCGAGGATTGCGCTTAGTCCGCGTCCCAGCGCTTCTTTCCGTGGCGCCATGGCAGGATAGGGGGTACGTGAAGATTCTAAGGATTAAGGGGCGTATTCGACGGACGATGCATTCGCCCGGGGCGCGTTTGCGTCGCGCGCCGTCGCGGCGGCGTCCGCATTGTTCTCGGCGATTTCGCGCGCGAGGGCGATGTAGTTGCGCGCGCCCGTGGAGACTGCATCGTAGAGCAACACGGGTTTTCCGAAACCGGGCGCTTCCGAAAGCCGAACGTTGCGCCGGATGATGGTCTGGAACACTTTGTCTCCGAAATATTGCCGCACTTCGTGGACGACCTGGTTCGCAAGGCGGAGTCGGGCGTCGAACATGGTCAGCAGGACCCCCTCTATCTCCAGGTCCCGATTGAGGCGCTGCTGGACGATTTTCACCGTATTCAGCAGTTGCCCCAATCCTTCGAGGGCGAAGTACTCGGTTTGCAGGGGGATGACGACGGAGTCCGACGCCGTGAGCGCATTCACCGTGAGCAAGCCGAGCGACGGCGGACAATCGATCACAATGAACGCATAGTCCTGCCGGATGGCGTCGAAGGCTTGTTTAAGGAGGTATTCCCGTCTGGGCAGGTCCGCGATTTCGATTTCGGCGCCGACCAGGTTGATATGGCTGGGCGCCACATGGAGCGAGGCGATCTCCGTTTCCTGGACGATGGAGCGCATGTCGGCGCTGCCGATCAGCGTTTCGTAGATGGAGTGTCCCCGCGTACCGTCGTGTACGTTGGTTCCCGAGCTGGCGTTGGCCTGGGGATCCATGTCTACGAGCAATATCGGATATTCCATGGCCGCCAGCGACGCCGCCAGATTGATGGCCGTGGTTGTTTTGCCCACGCCGCCTTTCTGGTTCGCAATCGAAATAATTTTTCCCATAGATGCGGTCAGGGGTATATCGCCCGGGCAGAGATTCGTATTTTCGAGATCCGCTGGATCGCGTCGCGTTACGGGTCAACGAATGGGTAAGCAATTGGTTTTATATTTTCCGTTGAGCGCAGAGACTTTTCGGGAAAACACGGAAAACAGGGCAAGCACTATGAAGAAGCAGGATCGCGCCAAACGCGCCGCTGGAGAACAGGCGGCGTCGTTGGTGCAGAACGGCATGCGCATCGGGTTGGGCACAGGCTCCACGGTGCGGTACGCACTGGAAGCGCTGGGGCGGCGCGTCCGCGAAGAAGGGTTGTCGTTTGCGGGCGTTCCCACCTCGCTCGCCACAGAAGAGATCGCACGGCGGCTCGCTTTGCCCCTCGTTACGCTTGCGGAGGCGGGTCGGCTGGACATGGCTATCGACGGCGCGGACGAGATTGATCCGCACTGGCGTTTGATCAAGGGGGGCGGCGGCGCGCATACGCGCGAAAAAATCATTGCGGGGCAAGCCGACCGTTTTGTAGTGCTTGTGGACGAATCCAAGGTTGTACGTCGGTTAGGCGCTGCGTTTCCGGTGCCCGTGGAAGTGGTGCCGCTTGCGGTGCATCCCGTCATGGAGGCATTGCGATGCCTCGGGGCCTCTCCCGCATTGCGTACAGACCCACGCGGAGCGCCTGTCTGGACGGATCAGGCGTTTCACATCCTCGATGCATTTTTCGAGGGAGGCGTAGAAGATACTGAAGGGCTGGGGTCTGTCATCAAGAATATACCGGGCGTGCTCGACCACGGTATTTTTGCGGGCTATACCACCGATGTCCTCGTGGGCGACGAGGACGGGAGCGTACGCACGCTGGGCCAAGGCGCATAAGGCGCGCCAATAACAAACCGCTCGTAACAAATTGCCTGTAACAAATCGCCCGGACGGACCCATGGATCCATCCGGGCGATTTGCGTTATGTTGCGGCTGCGCTTATTTCAGCTTGAAGGTGATGGGCAGCGACATGCGCACCTTGACGGCCTTGCCGCGCTGCTTGCCGGGCGTAAACTTGGCCTGGCTCACCACGCGGGCGGCTTCTTCGTCGCAACCGGCCCCAATGCCCCGGGTCACGTTTACGTCTTCCACATTGCCCTGCTCGTTGACGACGAATTGCAGGAATACGCGTCCTTCTACGCCTGCCTTGCGGGCAATCTCGGGGTACTTCACCTTGCTCTGGACCGCGGCGATGCCTCCGATCAGTTCAGGCTGCTGCTCCACAATGAAAAAGATTTCGGGCTCTTCTTCCTCTTCTTCTTCCTGGGGCGGCGGGGGAGGAAGCGGCGCCGGCGCGTCATTCAGGTCCAGCGAAGCATCGAGGTCGAGGATGTCGTCCTCGAGGATCTCGTCGTTGGGCACTTCGACGGGCACGGGCGGCCGGGGCGGAGGAGGCGGTTGCTCGATTTGCGCCGTCTGCTGGATTTCCTCCATGGTGATCTGCTCCTGTTCCGGAAGCACGATCTCGAAATCGCCCTGGTTGGACCAGTTGGCGCGGAAGGCGACAATCAAAATGGCCAGCGTGATGATTAGGCCCGCCTCCATGTAGAGCGCATACTTGTTTTTCAGGTTATGCTTGTCTTCCTTTTGCAAAGCCATGTCGCTGTTCCGGGTAGGTTTGGAAGGGGATCGGGTTCCGCCGAAAAATAAAACGGCCTTATCTTCATAACATACGAAAAAAACGCCCGGTTCCGTGAATTCGTACGGGCCCGTTGATTTTTTTACGTCAAGATTTCCTGCGTGCGGGTTGTTTTCGCCGCGTCGTCATTCCGCGTCGTCATTCGATGCTGTTATTCCAGCCCGTCACTCCAGTCCGAAGCGTTCTCGCAGGGCAAACGGCGTTTCGTCCAGCAGGTCGGTGGCCCGCAGGGAGCGTCCGGATCGTTTTGCCGCGTAGCGATCCGCGGCGGCGCCTCCAAGGTGCAGGCCCGCTACGGCAGCCTGCTCGGCCGACAAGCCTTGCGCCAGCAAGCCGCCGCACAGCCCGGCCAGCACGTCGCCTGTGCCCGCCGTCGCCAGCGCCGGGCCGCCCGTGGCGTTGATCCAGGTTTTGCCACCGGTTTTGCCACCAGGCGCCGCCGCCAGCGCAGGGTAGCCCTTGAGAACCAGCACGCAACCGAAGGCGTCGGCTACGTATCGGGCGGAGGCCATGCGGTCCTCGGAGGGGATGCCTGCCTTGTCGAGCGCGCTTCCGAACAACCGGTGAAATTCTCCTTCGTGGGGCGTCAGGATCCAGCGTCCCCGCGCCTGTTTTTTCAGGATGTCCGTCCGCCCGATCAGGGCATGGAGCGCATCGGCGTCCGCCACGACCGGGACCTCCGCGGTTTCCAGCAACCGGAGGACAAAAGCCCGGGTGCCCGCCGCGCGACCGAGGCCGCATCCCGCTACGAGGGCGCGGCATTGGGCCAGGCGTTCCGAAAGCGCTTCGAGGGCGTCCTGGACCGCGATGCCGTCGGACCCGGCCGGAAGCGGAATCGTGACGACGTCCGGGAGCTGCATTTCGAGGGCGTCCCGGATGCGGTGGTCGCATCCGCACGCCACATAGCCGGCGCCGGCCCGCGCCGCGCCCTCCGCAGCAAGGGCCGCCGCGCCGCTCATTTTTTCCGACCCCGCTACGACGAGCGCCATCCCCACGGAGTACTTGTGCGCCGCGGCGGTGCGTGCGGGCATCCATGTGCGAACCAGCGAGTCGGAGGCGCGGAAGCCGGACCGGGCGGGGTCTGCTTCTGCGGCGTCCCGGAGCGCTGCATACGGGACGCCGATATCGACGACGGCGCATTCGCCTGCGTACGCGGGTCCCTCGTGCAGGCAGAGGCCGGTCTTGCGGGCGGCCATGGTGCAGGTCAGGTCGGCCCGGAACGCTGCGCCCAGCGGTGTGCCGAGGTCCGCATGGAGTCCGGTGGGCATGTCTATGGCCATCTTGAATCCGGGCGCGGCGTTGAGGCGCTCGACCAGCGTACGGACCGGCTCGCGCAGCGTACGCTCCAGCCCCGTGCCCAGCAAGGCGTCCACGTGTACGGCGGCGTGGGGCCAGTCGGCGGCGGGTTCGTACGGAAGTATGCGGAGTCGGTTGTCGAGATCCGTTTCCGCCAGTTTGCACAGGGTGGCGAAGTGTGCGGCGACATCCCCGGACAGGTCTTCCTTGCTGCGATGCAGGTGGAGCGCTTCCACAGGGGCTCCGGCTTCGTAGAGGTATCTCGCCAGCACGAATCCATCCCCTCCGTTGTGTCCTTTCCCGCAGTATACGCGCCATGCGCCGTCGGTGCGTTCCGGACGGATCTCTTGTAACAGGCGCTGCGCGGCGCCCTTGCCAGCGGATTCCATGAGGGTGTGGGCCGGTATGCCGAAATCGCGGATGGCGCGTTCGTCGGCGCGGCGCATGGCCGCGGCACTCAGGACGGGTTCGGGGCGCATGGCGACAGGATCAGGGGTCGGGGACGAGGGCAGGCATGCGAAGCGTATCCGGCAAGGTGGTTTCCCATCGGGCGCGGACGCGCACCGGTTCGGACAGGAAAGAGATGGGCTCCGGCGAGCGATACGGGATCAACTGGCCTGGATCCCGGCGGTTGTTTTCGTTTCGGTCCAGCCAGGCCCGGAGCCGGTAGGAGCCGGCAGGGAGTCGGGCCAGCAGGAAGGCGCCGGTATCGTCGGCGCGCGTTCGGTGCGGGGGCTCGGCGGCGTTCATGTCGAGCGTGTCCGGCCAGGTTTCGACGACGATCGGGTAGGGTTCGCCGGATACGACGATGCCCCGGATTTCTCCGGTTTCTTCCGCCGGGACGGGCGCGGCGTCTTCCGGTTCCGCATCGTCGTCGGGGGCGGGAGGGGCGTCGGACCGGGACAGGATCCAGGGAATCTCAAAGGGCGCCCGCGCGGTGTCTGCACGCAATGCGGGGACCGGCGGGGGGGCAAAGGATTCGCCCGGGTCGGGGCGCGTATTGTAGTTCATGTCGGCCAGCGCCGCCACGAACCAGTGTCGTTCCGTCATGTATTCGAACCGGAACGCCCCGTTCGGATCGGTTTGGGTCCGGTACGCCGGGCGGGCGGGGAGCGAGTCGGGCGGGGCGTTGCTTGAGGTTGCATACGCGAGGACGTCGACGCCGGATGCGGGCGCGCCGTCGTGGCCTTGCACGACCCGCCCGGCCAGGACGCCGGCGTTCAGCGCAGGGCCTGTCGAGAAAGCAAGGATGATCGGGGCGGGCAGCGCGACGCCGCGCAGGTCCCGCAAGGCGGTGTCGAGGGTAAAGACATAGGTGGTGCTGTCGCGCAGCGGGTCCGTCAGGCGAATGTCTACGCGGGGGCCTCTCCAGTCCAGTTCCGGGGGCGTGTCCGGCTCCGGGATAATGGACAAGGCTTGCTGAAAGGAACGCGGGTCGATGTGTTCCGAGAAAACAAGGCGCAGGGATGCCTCGGATACGTTTGCGGCGCCGTTGTCGGGGATGGTCTCGACAATAGTGGGCGGGGCGCTGTCCGTGGGACCTCCCGTGGGCGGAAGGGGGGTTGCGCAGGCCGCCCACAGCGCAGCGCACCATAGCGCGCCGGCGCCCCGCGCGGCGCCCGCCATGCGTCGCCTGACGGGGGCGCGCAGCCATGCCTCGACAGGAGCGTTCATGAGGAATCCTCTCCATCCGAACGGAGCGAGAAAAACAGCCAGGTTGTGATGGCCATGGCCGTGGTCAGGACGGCGGGTTCCAGCAGGCGACGGACCGTGCTTTTGCGGGGCGGCGTTCCCTGGGTTTCGGGCCAGGCTTCGCTTTCCATGGCGATGCGTTGCGTACGCGCAATGAGGTCCGATCGCATCAGGGCGCACCGCTCGTCGGCCAGCACGCGGCCGTCCGCATCCGCAATATCGTAGCGCAGTACGAGGCGCGCCTCGCGGGCGAGTTGTTTCCGGCGTCTTTTTTCGTAGCGTATGCCTGCTTCCTCGACGGCGTAGGCGATGCGGACGCCTGTTCTCGCCGAATCCGGGAGAAATACGGTATGGCCGTCGTGTTGCCATGCCGCCACGAGGGCGGCGCGGACATACGGCATGTCCTCGGGAGCCTGCAAGATCAGGGTGCGCGCTTCCGTTTCGGGAAGCGTTCCCAGGCAATCGAGGGCCATTTCCTCAAAAAGCGTCCGATTTACGGGCTGCGCCAGGCCGGGTCGGGCGGAGACGGACGCGCCCAATACGACGAGCGTGGCCAGCAGCAGGGGCGCTGCGGCGGTGCGTTGCATGGCAAGGAGCGGGTTCGGGAGCGGATCGGGGCGGCGGAACAGGTTGGGCATTGTACTGCGTGGCGGTTCGTGCGGGCGTTCGCGCGACCAGACGCGCCAGAAAATACGCCGCAAAGCCCCTAAACGTTCGGCGGGCGGGTTTCCGGTGCGCCTGTTTTCATTGTTGTCAGGAACGCCAGGCTGGTTGTTCGTCCAGGAGGCGCAGACACAACCACAACGCGCGCGGAACATGAAAACATCCCTTGTACGGTCCGCCCTTGAAGCGATGCGTTACGGCGCCCTGCCGGTCGAGATAGCCGAACCATTCTCCGTGTTCGGGGTCGGCGAACCGGGCGAAAGCATAGCGATCCACTGCCTCGAAGGCCGCAAGATCGGCGGCGTCGCCGGTCAGAAAATAGTCCAGCAGATGGGCGTACAGCGCTTCGCAGTGCGGCCACCATAACTTCATGGACCATTCGAGCGGAACGGGGTCATATCCTTCGGCGTCCACAAAATAGAAGAGCCCTTCGTGCGCCTTGTCCCACCCGTTTTCGAACGACCAGCGCACCATGTCGAGGGCTTGTTGCTGCACATCCGGGCGGCCAAGGCGTTGCGCCCAGTGCTGCAGGAACCATCCCGCCTCAATGGCATGCCCCGGCGTCATCAAACGGCCTTCCGGGCCGTCGAGGCACTGGCCCTCCGGGTCCACGATCTCGTACACGCGCTGCGTATCGGCGTGTACATGCAGGGCCGTTCGGCGGATACATTCATCCACCTCGGCGCGGTACTTGCCAACATTGTCGCCGGCCACCTCCTCGATCAGGTTCAGCATCAGCATGGGCACGGCCAGCGCTTGCGACGGGGCCTGTCCCTCGTACGTCGGGCGCCCTACCTTCGTCCAGTCCCAGGCCCATTCCCACATGCGCTCAAGCCCTTCGTACGCTTCGCGAAGGAGTTCCGGCTTCTCGGCGGCGCGGGCATATTCCGCCAGCGCCATGACGTAGAAGCACTCCGTAAATATCTTGCGCTGAAGATACACGGGTCGCCCGTCCGCCGTCGTCGAAAAGGATACCCTTCCGTCCGGCCTTGCGGCATGCTTGCGCAGGAAATCCATCCCGTCGCGGGCCATTGCAAGCCAGGACGGCCTGGTTTCAACAGCGCGGTATAATTTGCTGAACATCCATACCAGGCGCCCCTGCATCCATATATGTTTGGTCGTGTCGTAGACGGTTCCGTCCCGGTCCAGATTGTTGAAATGGCCGCCATGCCTGGGGTCCGGGGCATGGCGCTCCCAGAACGGAATCACGTTTTCGAACAATTCGTGCTCGTATCGGTCGCGGTAGCGACGACGAAGCACAGCAAAATCGGCGACGGCGTTTGAGGGCATAGCAGGCGCAGGACCGACATGTTTCAGGTCAAGGCGTTCGAGCATCGGTAGAATCAGGCCGGATGGGATGAATACCCTGAACTAAAGGATGCACTGATCAAATCCACTTCGATCAGCGCTTCACGTACGCACATAGCGTTTGTAATGATTCCATCGTTGAAATCATCGGAAACCCCGGCGTGTTGCGTCGTCGGGGTCGTGAAGCGCCCTTCGGGAGGCATCGAGGAGCGCGCTGGCTGCGTCATTCCTCATTACGTGGGGCCTACCACGCTGCTTCGTCATTCCTTGCCAGCCCACTCCTCGCTGCCTCTGATCTTCGCGGACTTAATCAGAGCATCCTTATGTTTTTGCGGCGAGAGATTCAACCGGAATCGTGTGATTCTGGACGGGAGAGGGTGCTGGTATGCGATGCCCTGTTGTTATGTATCCCCGCCCCGCCGCTAATTTTTACGCGGGTCTTGCCTTTCCCGGAGAAAGGGCGTATTGTGGAAGCGCTTCCTGTTTCGCAAGGACTTGAAGGGATTCCTTCCGGTTTTTCATGAATGTACTTTTTACCTGGCTCGACTGGCTGTGGGTGGGGGCGTTTCTGCTGCTGATGATCGGCAGCGGCGTGCTGTTCTACCGCCTCGGCAAGCGCTCGCAGTCCGATTTCTTTCTGGCGGGGCGCGGGTTGCCCTGGTGGCTTCCGGCTTCTTCGGTGTACGCCACCCATACGGCCACGGACACGCCCATGTGGATTACGGGCATTATCTACCGGCACGGGCTGGCGGGCATCTGGTATACCTTCTTTTCGGCCTGGGCGGCCATCAGCGCCTTTGTTTCGACGCGCATTTTCCGGCGGTCGCTGGCCTATACGCAGGCCGAATGGAATGTGGTGCGGTTTACGGGCCTGGGCGCGGAAATGCTGCGCGGCTGGATGGCCGGGTGGCAGGTGTTCATGAACATGTTCGTGCTGGGCTGGGTAGGCATTGCGATGGGGAAAGTGTGCGCGTTTCTTTTCGCCTGGCCGTTGTGGGTGGGCCTCGTGTCGTTTTCGTCCGTGTGCGCCATCTATGTGCTGGCGTCGGGCTATTGGGGCGTCGTCATGGCCGATTTTCAGCAGGGCGTGATCGCCTTTCTGGTCATCATGATTGTGTCGATATGGGGAATCATGACGGCGGGCGGCCCGACGGGCATCGTCGAAAAACTTGCGATTCTGGGCGAATCGGATCGCCTGAATCCGTTTGCGTTCACGGGCTGGTGGACCGGAGAGTTTCCCGCCGCCTGGTTCGTCACCATGATGGTGATCGCCATCCTGGGCGGGTTCGGCATGGGGACGAGCATCGACTGGTATCCCGAGGCGCAGCGCATCCAGTCCGCCCGCACCGTGCGCGACGCCAGCTACAGCATCTGGTGGGGCACGCTGATCGGGCTGGTGCGCAACTCGGTCTGGGCCGTGGCCATCCTCGGTTTCTTCGTGTTGTTTCCCGGCCTGACGGAAACGTCCGAGTACGAAATGGGATGGTTCCGGCTGGGCTTCGATTACCTGCCCGCGGGCATGGTGGGGTTCTTTTTCGCCGCCATTCTCGCCATTCATCTCTCGACCATCTCGTCTCATTTGAACCTTGGGGCGTTGTACGCTACCCGTGACCTGTATCAGCACTACTGGAATCCCGAAGCCTCCGAGCGGACCCTCGTGTGGGTGGGGCGCTGGTCCACGCTGGTGCTGCTGCTTGGTTCGTTCGTGTACGGGTTGATGATGGAGAACATTACGGAGTGGCTCATTTTCGCGCTCTGGATCATGACCGCGGGCGTCTGGTTGCCGAATATTCTTCAGGTAATATGGTGGCGGTTCAATGCATGGGGCTACTTGTCGGCCTGGATCGCCAACCTCGGTTTCAGCTGGCTGGTGGTGTGGGTGTTGCCCGAATTCGGCGTGATTCCGGAATTGCTTGATTATCAGCAGTTCTGGCTGCTTATGTTGCTGGGCGTTGGCGTGTTCATTCCGGTCACGTTGTTTACAAAACCGGAGTCCATGGACCATCTTGTAAAGTACTATGTGCAGGCGCGCCCGCTGGGATGGTGGGGGCCTGTTCGCCGCGAAGCCGAGCGGCGCGGGCTGATCGAGGGCGATGCTTCGTCGGCTCCCCGCGCATTTTCGCAATCCTGACCACTGATTTCTCGTTGCATCATGCCTCTTGTTCGACGCACATGGACGGCTGCGGAAGCCGATAAATGGACCCGGGAAGACTGGTTCGTCATCGTACTCTCGCCAATTTGTTATTTTGGCCTCACGCTGGGGGTGGCGTTGTGTTTTCTCTTGCGCTGGGAAGGGTTTGCGATCACGGCCGTCAGCATTGTGCTTGTCGTATGGATGCACTGGATCATCGACCCGAAAATGAAGGCCATTTCCGAGGAATACGAGAAGAATCAGCAGGGCTACCTGGTTGATTTGGAAGATTCCGTCCGCTGGAAACAACACGAAGAGGATGAGCCATGGAAGAAGGTCTGACTACCGTTATCGGAATGACTATTGCGTACGCGGCCTCGCTCCTCGGGCTTGTGCTGGCGTGGCGTTCGTATCGAAAACATCATAAGAAGCCCCGGCCATGACCTTTTCCCTGCTTATGCAAGCCGCCGCGCCGCAGATCACGTGGGTGGGCGTTGTGGTCCCCGGCGCGATTTTTATCGTGGCCTTCGTCCTCACATGGCTGCTGTACAGGCACTTTACAAAAGAGATCGAAGATTGATGATTTGTAAAGTTATTTCTTCCGCTAATACACCTCCGTCGCCCCCCTTGCCGCCTCTCAGAACCGGTACGTCAGTCCCAGCGTTGCGGACAGGGATGCGAAGCTGTCGAACGTCAAGGTTCCCGAGGCGGGCGTGCCGTCTGCCCGAACCGGTGCATGGCTGCGGATGGTGGACCAGCGTACATCTTGTTCCAACGTTCCGAAACGGGTCCATTGGACCGTAAGCCCGAGCGTAGTGCGTTCTGCGACCGCGTAGTCCATGCCGGCCAGCGCCTGGAAGCCGATGATCGTTCCCTGGAGTTCCGTGTCCAGCGTGCTGAAGGTTCCGGCGGCCTGGATGGGTCTGTCGGCCAGCGTGAGCGGCGGTTCTACGTCCTGATACCCTTCGGCAAGCGTTTTGCGCAGCAGCTGTCGGTAGTAGTGCAGGCTCGTGCGGGCCAGGCCGACGCCTGCGCCTGCGGAAGGCGTCCAGGGGGAGTTGTTGCTGAAATCGTACTGGACGTTCGCAAAGACCTGGTGGGCGCGATAGCCGGAGATGGTTTCGCTGGGTGGATACGTAGGGCTCCACTCATTGGCCTTGCTGACGACAGCCTGGTTGCTGGTCGATTCCGCAAAGGGCGACGTATCGTTTCCGTAGTCCTGTATCCGGTATGCGAGTTCGAAGCGCAGCGTCTGAAAGGCATATCCGATACGGACGCCGCCGGTGAATCCGGCGCCTGGCGAAAACCCGTTGGAAGAGAGCGCTCTGGGCTCGGTAGGCATGCATTCCGGCGCGTCGCTCGGGGCCATGGTCGGATCCTCATACAGCAGGGGATCGCATTTTGTCGGGGTGGTGAAGGCGGAGAGCGAGGTGCTCAACTGTGCGGAGTTGGCGACGCCCGTGTCGATCCCGATATAGAAACCCCGGCGGTTTTCCTGGGCGTTGGCCGAGCCCGCAAAGAACAGGCAGGCGGCGAAGAGGGGTACGGCGCCCGTGCGGAAGGCTTGGCGGGTTTTCACGGTGCAAGGGGTACGCATAAGGTTGTATTATATGGGTTGTGTCCTATGATGTTGTTCTGGATGCATTCCGGCGCAAGCCCGATGCGTGGGTATCTCCCCGCGAGATTGGGGTTGGCGCACAATGGTTGGTATATGTAGGGGTTGGTATATGTAGGCGCCATGTGCCGATATGGTACGCCCGAACGGTATAAAAGTCAATGTCATGTGCTTGCGCCTGACCGGCCTGTATTCCTGCGCGTAGCCTACGCTGGCGCTGCCCGGATGCGCGTTTGGTATATGTCCAGCGCCCGCTGGCGCGCCAAGGCGTGGTCGACGATGGGGTAGGGATAATTTTCGCCGAGTCGAACCCCGGCTTCGGCGAGAACGGCTTGCGGCGCCTGCCACGGGGCATGGATTGCTTTGTCGGGCAGCCGTTGGAGTTCTGGCGCCCACATACGGAGGTATTGCCCGGCCGCGTCGAAACGCCGCGATTGCGCCACGGGATTGAATATGCGGAAGTACGGAGCGGCGTCGACGCCGGAGCCAGCGGTCCATTGCCAGCCGGCGCTGTTGTTGGCCCAATCTGCATCGACCAGGGTATCCCGGAACCAGTCCGCGCCGCGCCGCCAGTCGATCAAGAGATGCTTCGTCAGAAACGATGCAACGATCATGCGGACCCGGTTGTGCATCCAGCCGGTCGTCCAGAGTTCGCGCATCCCCGCATCGACCAGCGGGTATCCGGTCTGGCCGCGTTGCCAGCGCCGCAAACCGTCTGGATCGTTACGCCAGGGCATGCGGTCGAATGCCGGCCGCATATTGACCGTTCCCATGTCCGGGTTGTGAAACAGCAGGTGATGACTGAACTCTCGCCACCCGATCTCGCGCAGAAAGGCGTCCTTGCCTGCTCCCGGTTCGATGTCCTCGAGCGCAGCAACGATCTGGCGCGGCCCAATCTCCCCGAAATGCAGATGGGGCGACAGCCTGCTTGTGCCTTGCGTTCCCGGCTTCTCGCGGTTCGCCCCATAGGCGCCGACATCGCCCCGCAGAAAATCTTCGAGCCGTTGCCGGGCGCCTTCTTCTCCAGGCCGCCACATCTTCCGAAAACCTGTCGCCCAGTCTGGATTGCGGGGGCGCAGGTTCCATGTTTCAAGCGCTTCGGCGGCCGGCCATGATAACGCTGGAACCGGGGTCGGCTTTTCGGTCTCCGGAGAGGCAAAACCCTGTGCGAGGCACCGGCGCCAGAACGGCGTGAATACCCGGTAGGGCGCCCCGCTGCCTGTTTGGATGGCCCAGGGTTCAAAGAGCAGCGCGGCATTGAAAGACCGCGTCGCCACACCGGCCTTTTGGCACTGCGCTTCTATGGCCGTATCCCGTCGAATGCATGCAGGATCGTACAGGCGGTTCCATACGATCGCCGAGGCGCCGGTTTCGCGGACCAGCGCGGCGAGCGTTGCTCCGGCAGGGCCTCGGCGCAGGATGAGGCGATTCCCCAGACGTTCCAGGGCGGCGCCGAGGGCGTGGAGACTGCCGTGCAGCCACCAGCGGGATGCGCCGCCGATCGGGCGAGGCCCTGCATCTTCATCGAGGATAAAGACCGGGAGGATGGGGCGCCCGGTTCGGATGGCCCAGGACAGCGCAGGATTGTCTGCCAGCCGCAGATCGCGCCGAAACCACATGAGGATGGGTGGGTTACCGTTCGGGTCGGGATGTCGCGGGCAGGCAGGCATTTGGAGCATGCAGTGGTCGCCGACCTTGAGGATGCGCCGGTCTTTGAAGACCTGACCAGCGTATTCGTTGCAAGAGGGTTCGGCAGGATGGATAATGCAGCGAACGAGCGCGTACGATGATGGTTTTATCCCGAGCTCGCTTTAGGATGCACTGATCAAATCCACTTCGATCAGTGCATCCTTGTAATTGCGAATCCACGAAACTTGTGCGTATCATACGACACGTTCCCTCGAAATGCACCTTATAGCCATGACGAACGCGCTTTTTCCTCGAGCAACGCCGACGGTCCGTATTTTCGGATTCCTGATCCTGTTTGCAGCCTTTTCTGGGTGTCGTCCGGCCGACGAGACCGCCGAATCCCATGCCGACTTGCCGAATATTCTGTGGCTTACGGCGGAGGACATGAGCGCCGACCTGGGCGCATACGGGGACGCCTATGCGGAAACGCCGCACCTCGACCAGTTGGCCCGGCAAGGCGTGACGTACACGAATGCGTTCGCTACCGCGCCTGTCTGCTCCCCGGCCCGGTTTACGTTGCTTACGGGCGTCTATGCGACGACGGCGGGCGCGCAGGGCTTGCGTTCGCAGGCGCCCATTCCGGACGACATTACGGGGTTTCCGGCGCACCTGCGGGCTCTCGGCTATTACACGACGAACAACGTCAAGACCGACTACAATACGTCCGCCGAGCCGCGCCTCGTCGCCGAATCCTGGGACGAGAGCAGCCCCGAAGCGCATTGGCGGGGACGCGAGGACGGGCAGCCCTTCTTTGCGGTGTTCAACCACATGCACACCCACCAGAGCCGCATCTCCTTTCTGGACACGGAGTTTCCCGAGCTGGCCGGTGCGCTGGGTACGCACGACCCCGCCGCCGCGCCTTTGCCTCCGTATTACCCGGACGATCCGGATGTGCGCAAGACCGTGGCTCGCTACTACGACGCCGTGACCGCCATGGACGCCCATGCGGGACGCCTGCTGGCCGAACTGGAGGAGGACGGCGTGGCGGACAACACCATTGTGTTTTTCTATGGGGATCACGGGACGGGCTTGCCCCGAGGAAAACGGGTGCTGTATGATTCCGGCCTGCACGTTCCGCTGATTATTTATTTCCCCCCGAAATGGCGCCATCTGGCCCCGGCGCTGCCGGGATCGTCTACGGATCGCCTGGTGAGTTTCGTGGATTTTGCGCCTACCATGCTGCACATTGTCGGGCAGGAAGCGCCGGCGCATATGCAGGGCACAGCGTTTCTGAACGCGGACTCGCTGGCGGAGCGGGAATTTGTGTTCGGCGCCCGCGATCGGGTGGACGAGGCGTACGACCTGGCGCGTTCCGTGCGCGACGAACGGTTCCTGTACATTCGCCATTATCACCCGCATGTGTCCTGGAACCAGCCGGAATTCTTTTCGGACCAGGCGCCGATCCGCCAGGCTATTACGCGGCTGGCCGGGGCGGGGGCATTGAATGCGGCGCAGATGACGTACGCAGGTCCTTCGAAGCCCGCCGAAGAACTGTTCGACACGGTGACCGATCCCTACCAGCTCCGCAATCTGGCCGATGCGCCGGCGTATGCGGATGTGCTGGACCGGATGCGGGCTCGGTTGACCCAATGGGAGGTGGAGACGAGGGATATCGGCTTTATGGATGAGGCCGAAGCGTTGCGGCTGGCCGAACGGACGGGGCGGACGCCCCTCGAATTTGCGACGGATCCCTCCGTGTATCCGCTCTCGCGCGTGCTGGATACGGCGAACCTTGTGGGGCAACCGCGCGCGGCGGCGAGGCAAGCGGCGCTTCTTGGGGATGCAAGCGCTGCGGTGCGGTACTGGGCGGCGCTGGGCTTGCGCGCAGGCGGCGTCCGCGATCCCTTGAGCGAGGCGGCGTTGCGGGGGGCTTTGGCGGATGCACATCCCGCCGTGCGCACGGAGGCGGCGGCTGCGCTGGTTGCCCTGTACGATGCGCCCGAGGGGCTTGCGGCGCTGGAAGCCGTGCTGGAGAGCGAGGAGCCGCTGGACGTGCTGCGGGCGGCCCGGGCGCTGCAATTGCTGGGGGAGAAGGCGGCTCCCGACGAGGAAGCGATGCGGCGCGTTATGGAGCGGGCGCAGGACGAGTCGGCGTACGGTCCCGACGCCTTGTACATCCGCTTTGCGCTGGAACCGGCCCTGAATACGGCAAGGGGGGCGACGGAGGTGTATTAGGGTCGGAGCAGGACGATGCAGCGCATGGTCCCGGCGTCTTGTACGCCTCCGCCCAGCAGAAACCGCTTTGTAATGCGAAAAGACATTGTGGAAATTTATGGGTCATTCAAAGGCTCTTCCATTCATGCACAGGCGTTTTATGGAAAAAACTATAGTAAATAAGGCAAAAACGTCATTTGGCATTAAAAAAAATAAAATACAAAAAAGTATTGACAATACGTGTTCTATGCATTATGCTTAAGGCAAAGGATGTAACCTTCCGTTTCGGCTCATCCCTTAAGCCCAACTGAAATTGCTAACGAAAAACCCAAGATCATCATGACACGCATACATAGCATCTCGCTCTCGACCGTATTCGTCATCTCTCTCCTGGTCTTCGCCATCGGTCTTGCAGGTTGCGAAAATGGTGATGATGCGGACGTTGTAGGATATGGCCCCGATGGTAATGTCATTGAAGGAGAAGTCATTGACCAATCTGTTCACCCCATTCTTGATTCCGAAAACAATAGGTTAGTATTCAAAAATCAGGAACAATTCGACGATTTTATGCAGGGAATGAGCAAGGTGTACACTAATGATGTAGGCCTTGACATATTGGAACACGAATTGGGATTTCGTTCTTTTCGGCGTCATATCAATGATTTAAGAACGAAGCTTGATGACTACCCCCATAATGATAATGATTCATTATGTTAAACGAGGCGATAATGGGGCGACGGCAAGTTGTACCACGGGAGTTTATCATCAATAATTTTATAAACTTGGTACGATGAAATATTTTGATAGAGCGACCATTATTTTTGGTGTTCTATTGTTACCTTTTCACGTAGCCGCTGGTCAGTCCTGGACGATCAGCGGCTACGTGGAGGATGCTTCGAGCGGCGAACGGCTTCAAAGCGTGGCTGTCGGCGTTCCGGCGCTTTCCGTCGGGACCGTAAGCAACCGATACGGTTTCTACAGCCTTACCGTCCGGGCAGATTCTCTCACGCTTCTGTTCTCGCATGTTGGATACGAATCGGTGTCGTATCCGCTCGTTCTCGTTGCCGATACGACGATAGACGCGGCCTTGGCGCCGCGCACGATCGAATTGGCCGGGGTGGAAGTGACGGCCCGGCAGGAGGGGCCTGTGCAGCCGGGATGGCATGAAGTGTCGCTGGAGCAGGTCAAGACGCTGCCGGTCCTGCTTGGCGAGGTGGATATCCAGAAGACGCTCCAGTTGTTGCCCGGGGTGCAGGGAGGCGTGGAGGGTAGTAGCGGGATGCACGTACGGGGCGGCGGGTTGGGCCAGAACCTGATCCTTCTGGATGGGCTTCCCCTGTACAACCCCAATCACCTGTTCGGTTTTTTGAGTGCTTTCAATGCGAGCGCGATGAAGCATGTGGAGTTGATCAAGGGCGGGTTTCCTGCGCGGTACGGGGGGCGGATATCGTCGGTGCTGAATCTCACGATGAAGGAAGGTAATCTGAAAGAATTCGCAGGGGAGGCGTCGATAGGCATTCTATCTTCTCAGGTCGTGCTGGAAGGCCCCCTGAAGAAGGATCGCGCCTCGTTCCTGTTTGCCGTGCGCAGGACCTATCTTGAGTCGATACTCGCTTTGGCGCGCGTATTCCGGGACGAGCCTCCCGGGGATCGTACGAGATACTTTTTTCATGACGCCAACCTGAAGCTCAATTATATACTGTCGAGGCGGGATCGACTCTACGTGAGTGCACACACCGCCCAGGACGGGTGGCGCAACCGGGAAGATTTTCCGAATGACCAGACCGAGCGAGATCGTCTTGACTGGTTCGGTCATCTTGCGTCTCTTCGCTGGAACAGGACCCTTGGAAGCCGTGCGTTTGCGAATACGCTGGTCGGGATTACGAATTATCGTTTCGAACAGCGTTTCAACAAGGTGGCAGAGATCACGTCCGGGGAAGGAGATTACGATGAGGTGTACGAGGGGGCGTACTTTTCGACCATTCGCGATCTGACGGCCAAAACGGATATTGAATACATTCCCAATCCCCGCCATTATATTCGTTTCGGTCTTGAAGGCACCCTGCATCTTTTCACTCCTGGCGCCGTGGAGACGACGTTCGAAGCGCCAGGGAAACCGCCCGTTAGAGTAGACAGGAAACCCGCCGGGACCATCCGGTCGCAGGAAATTGCGTTGTACGTCGAGGACGATCTGGATATTCCCGGATTTCTCCAAATGAATCCCGGCGTACGTCTTTCAACCTACTTCGTCGATGGGCGGACGTACCGCTTCTTCGAGCCGCGCCTCGGTATACGCCGAGGCGTATCGGGGCAAACGAGGCTTCATGCCTCGTACACGACCATGCAGCAATATGTGCATCTTTTGCAGGGCAATGGATTCGACGGGCTGTCCGCGGACTTGTGGCTTCCGCTTGCGGCAGGCGCGCTGCCGCAACGCGCACATCAGGTGGCGTCGGGTGTCACGTACGCATTGCCCAATGCCGGATACGATATATCCCTCGAGGGGTATTACAAATGGATGACCGGGCTTATCGAGTACAAGGGGGGCGTACCCGCTATCGAATCGGCGTATTCGGAGTGGCCCGACTTGGTCGAGAGCGGGGATGGATGGTCCTACGGGGCGGAAGTCCTTGTTCGGAAAACGCAGGGGCGCCTGACCGGGTGGGTGGCGTACACCTGGGCGCGGACGACCCGGCAATTCGAGAACCTGAATAGGGGAAAATCTTTTCCTGACCGCTATGACCGGCGCCACGATATTGCTGTGGTTGCGCAGCATCGCCTGACCCCGACCATAGATATCTCCGCCAACTGGGTCTTCGGAAGCGGATACGCCATCTGGTTCCCGAGCGCCCAGCATTATAACCTGTATGTGCAGAATACGTTTACTACATTGGTGGAGCCCGGCGTGCTTCATTACGGCCCCCGGAATGCGTCGCGTCTTCCCGCTTATCATCGGCTCGATGTGTCGGTTCGTTTTCGCAAACAGCGCACATGGGGCGAACGGACGCTTGTGGTCGGCGCCTGGAATGCCTACAACAAAAAGAACCCTTTTCAATTAGAGATTGATTCTCCCTATATCGACACAGGCAGGTTTCGTCAATATACGCTGTTCCCATTGCTGCCTTCTCTGGCTTACCAAGTAAAATTCTGAGATAGATTCATGCGCACGTTTTGCATTGCGGTCATGTTATGTACGCTTCCTGCTTGCGAGAGCATCATTGAGCTGGAAACTCCTTTCGAAAAACATAAGATTCTTGCCCATAGTTTTTTTACGCCGGACAGCGTCTGGGTCGTTAATCTGAACATCAGTTCGCATACAAGCGGGTCCCCCCGTGTTACGTTATTGGCGGGGGATCCAAGACAGACGGTCGTAGTTATTGCAGATGATCAGGGAGGTGCGGATACGCTCCGGGAACCCCCCGAAAAAAGAATCACGGGAATCAATTATCGATCCGTGCGCGGTATGCGTCCGCGCCCTGGGGTAACCTATACGCTGCGCGTGGAAATGCCCGGTTTCATAGACAGCCAGACGCTATCGCCACCGCCACCTGTCGAAGCTTCGGCGCAGCTCCCGAAACGGGTGTCTATGCAAAACATTGTTTATTCGAACGATCACGAAACCTCTTCGCTACGCTTTTCCATAGAGGATCCTCCGGGCGCGAATTACTATCGCCTCGAGCTTTTTCAGGTTGCCCCCGAGAATGGTGGAGATATTTTTAATTATAGAGCCGTTGATTTCCGCAGCACCAACCCTTCTTTTCGTTTTGATTATGGCGAGGTGGGCGACTTGGAACAACGTGAAGAAATAGATTTCGACTTTTATGGGCACGCCGTTTTTTCGGATGCGCTTTTCGACGGAACGTCACACGATATCGAAATCGCCTTCGAACCGTATATCTCTCCACAATTCGAACCCCGATTTCTGGTGGTTCTTTCGACCCTGTCCTATGATTTTTTCATGTATCATCATACGCTGGATCGACACAGGAATGCAGACATCGGTTCTGACTATGCCCCTGAAATCTTTCCTGTCCCCGTATACACCAACATAAAGAACGGCTTCGGGATATTCGCCGGATACGTGACCGACACGTACCGCTTCGATGCGGACGGCAACGAATGGTGAGCGGGGCGTCGTTTACGTGTTCTCGACCGTCATTCGGGAAGTGTGGTCTACCCGCACCGTGCACGGTTGCCCGTCGGCGGTTCGGGCGGGCATTTCTGCGACCCAGCCTTCGCCGTTCGGAGGAGAAGGCTGTTTCCTGGAGTAAGCGATACGGTGCTTGATGGATCGGAACAGGACGATGCAGCGCATGGTCCCGGCGTCTTGTACGCCTCCGCCCAGCAGAAACCGCTTTGTAATGCCAAAAGGATATCACGGGGACCTGTCGTTATCTTTAGATGTTTTTGCAAAAAAAAAACGATAATAAATAAGGCAAAAACGTCATTTGACATTAAAAAATAAAATACAAAAAAGCATTGACAATGCGTGTTCTAAACATTATGTTTAAGGCAAAAGATGTACCCTTCCGTTTCGGCTCATCCCTTTCATCATGTGGAGCGGTCCAATGGCATTACGGCCGGTTGTTCTACAGACGTTGCTCTTTCTGGTTAGATTTGCTATGCACCCTTCAAGGCATTGCGCCCTCATTATTATAGTGCTTCTTGCATGCACGCAGGTTCACATAGCCGCTGGTCAGTCCTGGACGATCAGCGGCTATGTGGAGGATGCTTCGAGCGGCGAACGGCTTCAACGCGTGGCCATCGGCGTTCCCGCCCTTGCTATCGGGACGGTAAGCAACGCGTACGGTTTTTATAGCCTCACCGTTCGGGCGGATTCTGTAACGTTGCTGGCGTCGCATATCGGATACGAAGCGGCGTCGCACTCGCTTGTCTTGACCGCCGACAGGACGCTGGACGTAGCCCTTGCGCCCCGCACGATCGAACTGGCGGAGATCCAAGTGACGGGCGAGCAGGGGGCGTCTCTGCAACCGGGTTGGCATACGGCGTCGCTGGAGCAGATCAAGACGCTGCCGGCCCTGCTGGGCGAGGTGGACATTCAGAAGACGCTTCAGCTTTTGCCCGGCGTGCAGGCGGGCGTCGAGGGTAGCAGCGGGATGCACGTACGAGGCGGCGGACTGGGCCAGAACCTGATTCTGCTGGACGGCCTTCCTCTATACAACCCCAACCATTTGTTCGGTTTTTTGAGTTCCTTCAATGCGAGCGCCATGAAGCATGTGGAGTTGATCAAGGGGGGCTTTCCCGCCCGGTACGGCGGGCGTATATCGTCGGTGCTGAACCTTACGATGAAGGAGGGTAATCTGAAGGAATTCGCCGGGGAGGCGTCGATAGGCATTTTATCTTCGCAAGTGACGCTGGAAGGCCCCCTGAAGAAGGATCGGGCCTCGTTTCTGGTGGCTGCGCGCAGGACGTACATCGAACCGCTGGTTGCATTGTCGCGCCGGTTTCAGGACCACCCTCCACTGGAGCGTACGCGATACTTTTTTCATGACGCGAACCTGAAGCTCAATTATATCCTTTCGAGGCGGGATCGGCTCTACGTGAGCGCGTATACCGGACAGGACGGCTGGCGCAGCGTGGTGCAGCTCCCCAACGGAGAGACCGAACGGGATCGTCTGGACTGGTTCGGGCATCTGGCGTCTTTTCGCTGGAACCGGATTCTCGGGGCCCGCATGTTCGCCAATACGCTGGTCGGGGCGACAAACTATCGTTTCCTGCAGCGCTTCAACGAGGTGGAAGAAATCACGCCCGGGCAGGAGGATTACGAAGACGTGTACAACGGCAAGTATTATTCGTCCATTCGGGACGTGACCATCAAGACGGATATCGACTACCTGCCCAATCCTCGGCATTACATACGCGTTGGGCTTGAGGGGACCTTGCATCGTTTCACGCCTGGGGCTGCGGAAGCAATTTTTGAGGCGCCGGGGCAGGACCTGGTGAAGGTAGTTCGCAAGCCGGTCGGGACCATCCATTCTCAGGAGGTCGCCTTGTACGTCGAGAACGACCTGGAAATACCTGGCGTCGTTCGCCTGAATCCGGGCGTTCGCTTTTCGACGTATTTCGTCGATGGGCGCAGCCACCGTTCCTTCGAGCCGCGTCTGCGCGCGCGCCGCAGCCTGTGGGGCGAAGCGACGCTGCATGCTTCGTACACGGAGATGCAGCAATATGTGCATTTGCTGCAAAGCAACGGCTTCGACGGGTTGTCGATGGACTTGTGGCTTCCTCTTGCGGCGGGCGCGCATCCTTTGCAGGCGCGTCAGATATCGTTGGGCGTCACGCATGCTTGGCCTGCCTCCGGCTATGACGTATCGCTCGACGCGTATCGCAAATGGATGACGGGTCTTATTCAGTACAAGGGGGGCGTCCCTCCCATAGAATCGGCCTATACGGAATGGCCTGATCTGGTGGAGACCGGAGACGGTTCTTCGTACGGATTCGAGGCGCTTGTGCGCAAAACGCAGGGTCGGCTGACGGGCTGGGTGGCCTATACCTGGGCGCACACGACGAGGCAATTCGAAAACCTGAATGGGGGCAAGTCCTTTCCGGACCGGTTTGACCGGCGGCACGACATCGCGGTGGTTGTGCAGCATAGCCTGACGCCGGGTATTCGCATTTCGGCCAACTGGGTGTTCGGAAGCGGGTACGCCATCTGGTTGCCGAGCGCCCAATATGTCGTTGAGCCTGTGAGGGATACGTTTGACAACGTTTTTGCGTCAAGCGTGGTTCACTATGGTCCCCGGAATGCTTCTCGTCTTCCCGCCTATCATCGGATCGACGTGTCGGTTCGTTTCAGCAAGCGGCGGGCGTGGGGCGAACAGGCGTTTGTCGTCGGCGTCTGGAATGCCTACAACAAGATGAATCCTTTCCAGCTGGAGATAGACGCCCCCTATGTCGAACCCGGAAAATTCCGTCGCCTGACGCTGTTTCCCCTGTTGCCGATTCTCTCGTACAATGTAACATTCTGAGACGCCCTATGCGACGATTGACGGGAATCATACTCATGGTGCTTGCGTTCGGCGCTTGCGAGACCATCATTGACGTAGAAACGCCTTCCGACGAGCACAAGATCGTGGCGCACAGTTTTTTTACGCCGGATAGCGTGTGGGCGGTTAATGTAACCCTTAGCCTACATACCAGCGGTCTTCCGGTTACGTTATCGTCTGTGGATCCCAACCAGACGGTCGTGGTCGTGTCGGACGACCGGGGTGGTTCGGATACCCTTCAATATATTGTCGGACCGATTGGACACGATTATCGATCCACGCGGGGCATGCGTCCGCGTCCGGGCGTAACGTATACGTTGCGGGTAGAAACGCCTGGTATTATTTCCAGCGAAACGTTGTCGTCGCCTGTGCCTGCAGAAGCTGCTGCGCGGCTTCCAGAACCGGTTTCTGTACAAAATGTTGCGTATTCGAACGATCATGGAACCTCTTCGCTACGCTTTTCCATAGCGGATCCCCCGGGTGCAAATTACTATCGACTCGAACTGTTTCAAGTTGGGCCAGAGGACACTGGCCTTATTAGCAATGATACCTTGTTTATTCCTTCGGCTGTAGAAGATGTCTTCAACTATCGGAAGGTCTATTTTAGAAGTACAGATCCTGGCTTTCGTTTCCGTTATGGCGCGGCAGGAAATCTGGAACAGGACGAAGATATACAGTTTGATTTTTATGGCCGCGCCGTTTTTTCGGATGCTCTTTTCGACGGAACGTCACATGCTATTGAACTTGCCTTTAGCCCATATACCTATCCGGGTTTCGAGGAGCGATTTACGATGATTCTTTCTACGCTTTCCTACGAGATGTTTACGTATTTGCATACGCTGGATCAACATCAGGAGCAAGCGGCTTCTTATACTTCCGAAGTCTACCCTGTCCCCGTATACACCAACGTAAGGAACGGCTTCGGGATATTCGCCGGATACGTGACCGACACGTACCGCTTTGATGCCGACGGCAACGAATGGTGAGCGGGGCGTCGTTTACGTGTTCTCCACCGTCATCCGGGAAGCCTGATCTACCCGCACCGTGCACGGCTGCCCGTCGGCGGTTTCGGCGGGCGTCTCCGCGACCCAGCCTTCGCCGTCGCAGGTCAGGCGGATGTTTTCCGGCAGCGAGTCCGGCAGGTCCTGCAGGGATTTCGCCCAGCGTCCGTGCGTCTTGAAAAACGCCCGCTGCGCATAGTACGCGGCCATGAGCGCTTCGCGGGCCGTAAAGGTTGGGTCCGGGCGGAAGGACGTTTCCCCGGGCCGCGCCCGCGTGAACTGCACGAATCCCCAGCGTTCGGGCCGGTGCATGTCCACCACGCCTTGCGGAGACCAGACCCAGTTGTCCTCTGGCGTATCGGGTTTTTTGCGGTAGACGCCGTCGCGGATTTCATGGCGCCATTGCACCCGGGAGAAGTTCATGCGCCATTGCGCGCCTTCTTCGGGCGGTGCGGCTCCGGGCGGGGCGTAGAGCGCCAGACCGCGCCACGGGATGGCGATTTCCACGGACCAGTATGCATCCGTGTCGTGCGGCGCATTGAGGGTGCCTTCCACGTATACCGCCGAGCGTAGCCCTGCAATGGGCGCCGGGGAAATGGCAGGTCCGCCGTCCCGGTAGGGTTTTTCCAGCGCCAGTTCCCAGCGTGTGTTCAGCGCGTTGACCTCCATTTCCCAGTACTGGTGGTGGTCCCCGTCCGGGTCGATGAACACCTCGAAATCGTTGTCCTGAAAAATGACGCTGTGCGGCTCCGTGAGCGTCCCCCACACATGCGTTTCGTCGAGACGGGCGGCAATGTACAGGCATGTTTCGTCCCAGCGCATGGCCATGCGCGTTTCCTGCCGCGGCGCGGGTCGCCGGTCTCCTTCTATGTCTGTAAACGGTTCGCTCCAGGGCGCCTCGCGCCAGAGCGGCTTGTCCAGCTGGCCGTTGATGTTCGGGGCCTCTTCCACGAAGTGGCATACATAGCTCCGGGGAACGATATCGGCCATATGCTCCCACGAGGCCGCGTCAAGGTCTCTGGGCAGGTCCCATGCAGGTTCGGTCATAGCAGATCCGTCGTACCAGGGGATGCGTAAAAAAGGGCGTTACACGTTTTCCGGGTCCGGGTGCGTCCACGGGGCGCGGTAGGGGCGGGCAAGCAGGGCGTTTGCCTCGTCGTCCCCCGCTACGCGGCCCGCCTCGGCGTCCCATTCGAGGCTTCGCCCCAGCGCCATGGACATGTTCGCCAGGATGCACGAGGCCGCCGATATATGGCCTTCTTCGATGTCCGCTACGGGCCGGGATCGGCGCTCGATCGCATCCAGAAAATCAACCATGTGCCCCCGGATCGCGGACGCCACATGCCGCTCGAGGTCCTGTTCGGTGCGGTCTTCCGGGTAGCGGTCGTATTCGTACAGGGCTTCGCCCCGTTCCGGTTCGCCGTCCCCGCGCGGAATGAAGTCGTACGAATGCACGCTCAGTTTGAGCGTGCCGAGGTCGCCGTACAGGGTGGCTCCCCAGGGATAGTCCGGGTCGGGGGCGTGTCCCCAGGCTCTGTGTTGCCACAGGACGGGCAGTTCGTCGTATTCGAAGGTGGCCGTTTGCGTATCCGGCGTGGTGGCGATGCTGTCCGTATCCACGAGAATTCCTCCGGTGGACGAGATGCGTTTGGGCCATCCGAGGTCCAGCATCCAGCGCACCGTATCCAGCATATGTACGCACATGTCGCCCATGATGCCGTTGCTGTATTCCATGAAATTTCGCCATCCGCGCGGGTGGACGATCTCGTTGAAGGGGATTTTGGGCGCGGGGCCGGCCCACATTTCGTAATCCAGTGCGTCCGGGGGCGAAATCGCCGGGGGATTCCGGCGCGTGCGCATATGGTAATAGCAGTACGTTTCCGCCAGCCGAATCTTGCCGAGCCGCCCCGACCGTACATACCGGTCGCGGGCCTCTACAAGATGGGGCGTGCTGCGGCGCTGCATGCCCACCTGGACCACGCGCCCGTATTTGCGGGCGGCGGCCACCATGGCCTGGCCTTCCGTCACGTCTACGCCAATGGGTTTCTGGACCCACACGTCCAGCCCGGCGCGGCAGGCGTCGATCATGGGCAGCGCATGCCAGTGGTCTGGCGTGTCGATCAGCACGAGGTCCAGGTCGCCCGCCTCCAGCATTTCGCGGTAGTCTGCGAAGGTCCGCGGGCGGTTGCCGGAGGCTTGCCGTTCGGCGACGATCTCCGCGGCCCCGCGCAACATGGTCCGGTCCACGTCGCACAGGGACGTGACCTCTACGGGCGCCGCCTGGATCAGCCGGAGCAGGTCTGTTTTGCCGTACCAGCCGCATCCGATAAGGCCTGCGCGAAGGGGATTTCGCTGCCAGGGCGTGATGGCCATGCCGGGCAGCGCGGAGGCCGCAGCGAGCATGGCGCCGGTTTTAAGGAAGCGCCTGCGTTGCATGATTCTGTCCTATGAAATATAATGGGGTATACTAATGAGTATACTTATGGTATACCAATGGGTATACTGTAATGGGTATACTGTCCGCGCGCCTCCGAGCGTTGGCGCGGCGCACACGGAAAGATAGGCCATCGCATCGGGTTTGCGCCACGTTCTTTCGCGCGAAGCCTCTTCCGGCCACACCCGGAACCGTTTCCCGCTGCTGCGTTTTTATCCCCGGATTTCCATAGCATGCGCTGATCGAAGTGGATTTGATCAGCGCATCCCGATACTCGTTCAAATGTACGAAATAGTACGCGCTATGCATACGAAGACGACGGATGCGGCGGCGACAGGCCGCCTTGCCGCTATCTACATCTATCCGCTCAAATCGACCCGCCGGACATCGCTGGAGGCGTCGGCGGTGGAGCCGCAGGGGCTTCGCATGGACCGCCGCTGGATGCTGGTCGATCCAGACGGGAAATTCGTGTCGCAGCGCACGGCGTCGAAGTTGGCGGTGGTGCGGGCGACGGCGCAGCCGGACGGGTTGCATGTGCAGGCCCCGGGGCAGGAAGATTTGTGGGCGCCGCAACCGAGCGGTGCGGTGCGCGCATCCGTGGAGGTATGGGGAGATATCATGCCTGCCGCGGTGGCGGAGGACCGGGCGCACAGCTGGTTCAGCCGGTTTCTGGATATGGAATGTCGCCTTGTTTTTCTGGACGATCCCGCCAGTCGACCGGTTGAGGCCGGGTACGGAAGGCCGGGGGATGTCGTGAGTTTTGCGGATTCGTTCCCGGCGCTGCTCCTTTCCGAAGCGTCGCTCGAGGCGCTCAACGAACGGCTGGAGGAGCCGGTACCCATGCATCGTTTCCGGCCGAATCTTGTGGTGTCGGGGGTGGAGGCGTTCGCCGAGGACGCCTGGGAGCGCGTACGCATAGGGGACGTGGATTTTATGGTGGTCAAGCCGTGCGCCCGCTGCGTCGTGACCACCATCGATCAGGAGACGGGGACGTCCTCCGGCAAGGAACCGGTGCGCACCCTGCAGACGTTTCGCCGCGCCGCGGACGGGAAAGTGCATTTCGGCCAGAATCTTGTGCCGCTGCATCCCGGCGTCGTGCGCCGGGGCGATCCCGTTGCGCCGACGTTGCGGCGGTAACGGGCGTTCCGTCGGCTCGAAATTCCGACGTCCCGTTGTTTTGCGTGTTTTGCGCCGTATCTTTCCAGGGATGCGCTGATCGACGTGGATTTAATCAGAGTGTCTCTATAATCTCCGCTATCCTGATGCGGATTCATTCGCCATTCACCTAACTGTGTAAGCCCACCACCTTATTCAGTGGTATATTGAGTGCTTGTATGGGTGGTTGGTATTTCAGGCTGGCGTGTGGTCTGTGCCAATTGTATCGGTGCAGCCATCGTGGCAGGTGTTCGCCGCGCTGTCGGGAGCTGTCGTAGGCGCGAGCATAGGCCCATTCGCGCAGCGCGGTCTGGATGAATCGCTCGGCTTTGCCGTTGGTTCTTGGGGTATATGGCCGGGTGCGGATATGGCGCAATTTCAGTCGTCGGCACAGTTTTGCGAAGCGTTTCGAGCGGTAGCAGGAGCCGTTGTCCGTCATGACGCGCCTGAAGGCGACGCCGAGCGTTCGGAAGTAGCCGAGGGTGGCGAGCAGGGCGTTGCATGCGCTTTGAGCGGTTTCGCTGTGTTGAATGCAAGCAAAGCTTACCCGAGAGTGATCGTCGATAGCCACATGCACGTATTCCCAGCCTGCTCCTGCGGAGTTCTGCCGTCGGTTTCCAGTGACTCTATGTCCCGGACGTTCGAAGCGTCCGAGCCTCTTGACGTCCAGGTGCAGCATGTCCCCCGCATTAGGATAGACGTAACGGCACGGGACAACCGGAGGGGCCAGATTCGACAATCGGTTCAATCCAGCCTTCCGGGCTATCCGGGCCACCGTGCTGTAGGGCACTCCGGTTTTCAGGCTAATCTCACGGTAGGTGCGTCGTTCTCGGCGCAGGGCGAGAATCGCCTCGCGTTTCTCCTCAGGGGTGCGATGCGGACAGTCGTTCGGACGCGAAGAGCGATCGTAAAGCCCTTCTATGCCTTCTGCGCGATACCTGCGGAGCCACTTGTATGCCGTGCGCACGCTGATGCCTGCGGCTTGGGCGGCTTCTTCGATGCGAAGTCCCTCGTCCAGAATGCGTCGCACGAGAATTTCTCGACCTTTCGGCGTCAACCGGGAATTCTTGTGTGTCTTCATTTGACCTCTCTCATTGGCTTGCGGATATGGGCGTGTCTCTGTAATATAGAGCGTAAGGAGATAATGAGCAACCTACTGAAAGGTCACAGCTAACCATCGCCATGTTTGTTCATTGCGTGTTTTTCCGGCTCCGGGACGATTTGAGCGCCGAGGACCGCGAGGTATTCGACGAAGGAGTCCGGTCTCTGCTCGGCATCGAAACGGTCCGCCACGGATTCATCGGGGGCCCCGCCGACACCCATCGTCCGGTTGTGCTCCGGGACTATTCCTGCGGCCTGGTGGTTGTTTTCGACGACAAGGCCGGGCATGATTTTTACCAGGACGATCCCGTCCACGATCGTTTTCGGAACGAGTACAGCCACCTCTGGGACGACGTGAAGATCTACGACGTGCAGACGTAGGCCGGACCCGGCCCCGGTAATGCAACTACGAGGGCTGGGCGATGGGAATATCTATGACGTGCAGGCGAGGGGAAATGGCCCCGGGTGGAGTGGATCGTCAGCCTTGCGCCTGCATCGCGTGGTCCAGCAGCAGGATGAGCCGTTCGCGCAGGTTCCGCCGGTCCACCACGAAATCGACGAACCCGTGCTCCTGAAGAAATTCGGCGCTCTGGAACCCGTCCGGCAAGTCGGCTCCGATCGTTTCCCGGATCACCCGCGGCCCTGCAAAACCGATCAGGGCGCCGGGCTCGGCAAGATTGAAATCCCCCAGCATGGCGAACGAAGCGGTGACTCCGCCCGTGGTGGGGTTGGTCATCAGGGAGATGAAGGGCAGGCCCGCCGCGTCCAGCCTGCCAAGCAGGGCGCTCGTTTTCGCCATTTGCATGAGGCTGAGCGCGCCTTCCATCATGCGCGCGCCGCCGCTTTGCGAAATAATAAGCAGCGCGGCCTTGCGCTCTTCGGCCCGCTTGATGGCGCGCGCCACGATTTCGCCGACCACGGACCCCATGGACCCGCCGATGAACGCAAAATCCATGGACGCCGTGGAGAGAAGATGCCCTCCGACCGTGCCCAGCGCCGCCCGCGCTGCGTCGTTCAGGCCGGTTTTGCGCCGGGCGGCCTGGAGGCGGTCCGCATACCGCTTGCGGTCGGCGAAGGCGAGCGGATCGGTTGAGTACAGGTCTTCGTCGAACAGTTCGAAGTGTCCGTCGTCGTAGATGGTGCGGAAATATCCGAGGCTGTCCATGAAAAAATGGTAGCCGGAGGCGGGCACCACCATGGCGTTGTCCTCGATCTCCCGCCGGTTCACGATTTCGCCGGTTTTCGGGCATTTCGCCCATTGCCCGTCGGGAATCTCGTTTTTTTCCGCCAGTTCGGTCAGGATGCCGGCCTTTTTTCGCTTGAACCACGTCATAATCAGATAGCCAATTTTTGGAACGCTGTTTTTTGCGGCGTTGCGGCGATGAACTCTTTCAGATAATGGGGTTCGAAGGTAGCAATGTCTTCTACGTCGCCTCGTTCCAGTTTTGCGGCGGCCAGGTGCGCTACGGCGGCGGCGGGCGGGGCAAGGCGTTCGTGGTCCGGCGCCGCGATGTGCGTTGCGCATCCATTGGATCCGGCCTCCTGCATCCATTGCGCGCGCACGAGCGCTTGCCCATCTCCCACGATATACAGGTGGCCTGGCGTCGCATCGCCCAGCCAGTCCCGCATCTTCTCGACCCGTATCGCCGTCGTCTCGCGCATCGTTTCGAGCGTATGGTCGGAAGCCACCCGAAACGCCGCGGCGTACGCCTCGTTCCGCCGGGCGTCGAACGCGGCCACAATGCCGTCGCCCGGCGTAGCGAGCGGAAGCGCAAGGTGCGCCCAGGCCAGCGGCCCCGGTACGGAGACAAGGTGTGCGCCGACCGCTTCCGCCAGCCCTTTCGCCGTGGCGGCGCCGATGCGCAAGCCGGTGTACGATCCGGGACCGCTCGACACGGCGACCGCCGTCAGGTCCGCCGCCGCGATGCCCGCGTATCGCAGCGCGTCGGCGATCATCGGGACCAGCTGCGCGTCGTGCGCCCGGGCGCGGCGCAGGGTCAGCTGGGCCGCAATGCGCCCGTCGCGCCACGCGGCGACGCTGCACGCATCGGTGGCTGTTTCGAGAGCAAGGATATTCAACGAATTACCGCATGAATCATAACGCAGGGGAATGTATTTTAGACGAATGTGCGCCGTATGGGTTCTGAATCGGGCGCGGCGGTTCCCGTGCGTCCTTTCGATCTTGCCCTGACGTGGCCGGCAGGCGCGTGGGGAATGCGGCGGTTTGTTATTCTCTGGAGACGTTTTCGCGAAGCACTTATGAACGTATACGACGCCAATCATATCCGCAATGTGGCGCTGGTTGGACACCAGGGCAGCGGCAAAACGATGCTGGCCGAGGCCATGCTGCTTGCAAGCGGCGCCCTGCGGCGCATGGGCGGGATAGAAGCCCACAGCACAGTTTCTGATTTTCATCCCAGCGAGCATGAGCGGCAGATGTCGATCTTCGCCTCGCTGTTGCATGCCGAGTGGAAAGGGCACAAGATCAATGTGATCGATACGCCGGGCTACCCCGATTTCGTGGGCGAGGTGATCTCTTCGCTGAAGGTGGCTGATACCGCCATATTCGTGATGAATGCCGTCGAGGGCGTGCAGGTGGGGACGGAACTGGCCTGGAATTATGCGGAAGAGGTCGGCAAGCCGTCCATGTTCGCCATCAATCACCTGGACAAGGGCGATTCGGATTTCCGGGCGCTGGTGGCGCAAATGAAGGAGCGTTTCGGAAGCGGGGCGACCGTGGTGCAGCTTCCCGTGGGCGGCGGCGCACGGGCGATCATCGACGTATTGCTCATGAAGCAACTCACGTTTCCGGAAGGCCAGACGGACCCGACGATCGGCGATATCGACGAAGCGTTTCGCGAAGAAGCCGAGGAACTGCATACGATGCTTATTGAGGATATTGCGGAGAACGACGAGGGCCTCATGGACCTGTATTTCGAGAAAGGCGAGCTCAGCGAGGAGGAGATGCGGGCCGGGTTGCGCCAGGCCATGCTGCAACGGCAACTCTTTCCCATTTTCGTAACCTCTGCGACCGAGGCGATAGGCGTATCCCGCTTGATGAGTTTTATCGCCAATGTGGCGCCTTCTCCGGCCCAAAGCGATTCCGGCGAATCCGTAGCGCCCGATTCGTCCGGGTCGCCCGTTGCGCTCATCTACAAGACGATGGCCGAGCAGCATGTGGGCGACTATTCGTTCCTGCGCGTGTATTCGGGTACGCTTTCCCAGGGGCTGGACCTGGAAAATGCGCAAACCGGCACCACCGAGCGGCTTGGGCAACTCTTCGCCATTAACGGGCGCGATCGGGATCCTGCGGCCAAAATGGTCGCCGGGGACCTGGGCGCCGTGGTGAAGCTCAAGAATTCGCACACGAACAATACGCTGCGGCCGAAGGGGTCCCGTGTGGTCATCGAGCCGATTGCGTTTCCCGAACCCCGGTACCGGGCGGCGATCAGCCCGGAAAACGAGGGCGAGGAAGACCGCCTTGCCCAGGGCATCCATCAGTTGCGCGAAGAAGATCCGTCGCTGGTCGTGGTGCACGATCCGCACTTGCGGCAGATGACGCTGGGAGGGCAGGGCGAAATGCACTTGCAGGTGGCGAAATATCGCCTGGCGAACCGGTTCAATGTGGGCATTGTGTTTTCCAAACCGCGCGTGGCGTACCGCGAAACGATCACGCAGCAGGCCCGGTCCAGCTACCGCCACAAGAAGCAGACGGGCGGCGCCGGGCAGTTTGCGGATATTTCCATGCTGGTCGAGCCGCTCGACGGGGACTTCGTTCCGCCTTCGGACATTAACGTTCGCGGCCAATCCGAGGTGGAAACGGCCTGGGGGTCGAAGATTCACTTTATCGACGGGATCGTCGGGGGAGTCATCGACATGCGTCGCTTTTTCGGCGCGATCCAGAAGGGGGTGCTCGAAGCCACGCAGGACGGGCCGATCGCCCGGTATCCGGTGGGGCACTGTCGGGTCGTCGTATACGACGGGGGCATGCATCCGGTCGATTCCAACGACGCGGCTTTCAAGACGGCGGGGCGTATGTGTTTCCGGGATGCGTTCCGGGCGGCTTCGCCGGTCATTCTGGAGCCGATTCACGACGTGGTCATTACGGTTCCCGAAAGCTTCGTGGGCGAGGTGATGGGGGACATGAACACTCGGCGGGGCCGGATTCAAGGGATTGAGGCGGAGGGAGTATTCCAGAAGATCATCGTGCAGGTCCCCGAGGCGGAATTGTACCGCTATTCCACGTCGCTTCGGTCCATGACGCAGGGCCGCGGGATTCACCACGCCACATTCAGCCACTACGAAGCCATGCCCCGCCACGTGCAGGACGACGTGGTGAAGGGGGTGGAGGGGTAGACAGTCCGCTCGCATCATGGCGTCAAGGAACATGTCTTTTCTCTGGTATGATTACGAAACCTCCGGGAGGGATCCTCGGCGGCATCGTCCCGTGCAATTCGCCGGGGTGCGGACCGATGACGACCTGAACGAACAGGGCGAACCGCTTGTCTGGTATTGCCGCCCCGCCCCGGACCTGTTGCCGGAACCCGGCGCCGTGCTGGTGCACGGGCATGCGCCGTCGCGCCTCGAAGAACAGGGGCTTTCCGAAGCGGCGTTCGCGGAGAAGATTCATGAGGCGCTTTCGGGGCCGGACGTCTGTGCGGTGGGCTACAACGCGATCCGGTTCGACCACGAGCATACCCGTTTTTTGTTCTACCGGAACCTGCTCGATCCGTATGCCTGGCACTGGAAAAACGGCAATACGCGCTGGGACGTGATCGACCTGTTTCGGGCGACCTATGCGTTGCGCCCGGAAGGCATCCAGTGGCCTTTGCGGAAGGATGCGAGGAACGGGAACGAAGAGAGGCCTTCGTTTCGTCTTCAGGACCTTGCGGCGGAAAACAATATCGGCGGGCACGGCGTGCCCCACGAGGCGCTTGCCGACGTCAGGACCATGATCGGATTGGTTCGGCTCGTGCGCGATCGACAGCCGCGGTTGTTCGACTGGGCGCTGCAAATACGGGACAAAAGGGTGGTTGCCGCCGTTATGCGAGGGGAAAATCCCCACTCGGACCAGAAACCTATTGAAAAGGAGGACTGCTTTGTCTGGGTGGCGTCGCTGTTTCAGCGGCAGGGGTGCGCCTCGCCGGTTTTTCGGATGGGGAGCCACCCGGACTATTCGGACGCTGCGATCGTGTTCGATCTGTCGCAGGATCCGTCCGAATTGGCGGGGCTTTCCGACGAGGCGTTGCGCGACAGGCTGTTTCGTCCCGGCAGCCGGTCGCCCGTATTCGTCGTGAAGGCGAACCGCTGTCCGTTCGTGGCCCCGTACAGTCTGCTGACGGACGAGGTTCTGGGCCGGATGGGGCTGGACAGGGATACGCTGGAAGCGCGGTATCGCATGCTTTCGGGCAACGACGCACTGCGCGACGCTGTGCACGCGGCGTATGCGCATCCGCCGGAGCGCGTTCGGGAAGCGCCGGACGTGGACGAGGCCCTGTACGAAAAATTCATATCGGACAAGGACCGGGCTACGCTTTCGCGTTTGCGGGAAGCATTGCAATCTGTGTCCAACGAGTGCAGCGAATTACGCGACAAGGACCGGGCTACGCCTGCCCGTTTGCAGGGAAAGGACTGGACGTTGGCCGCCGTTCTCAACGAACCGTTCGAAGACGCCAAACTCAAGAGGCTGGCGTCCCGGTATCTCGCCCGGAATTTTTTCCGGCGGCTCCATCCCGGGGATCAGGACGCCTGGCGCGCCCATTGCCGCAAACGCCACCTGACTCCAGGCGAGGATGGTCGTACGGCGCTGGACGCCTGGCGGGCGGAAATCGCCGAGTTGCGCAGGGAGCATGCCGGCGCCCCCGACAAGATGGCGTTGCTCGACGATCTGGAAGGATACGGGCGGCGGCTGGCGGACTGGATGGACCAGAAGGGCGCGCTTGTTCAACCGGATGGCTCGTACGATCCATAGTCCAGGCCGCTTGGCCCGGAGGTGGTTCTGCCGGGCAGGCGCCGCGCCTCGAAACCGCTTCGGCGGGCGTCTTGCCTTTTCCGTTGGTTTCCATGATCGAAGTGGATTTGATCAGTGTTTCCTCAGGATGTCCCGTGCGCATGAACGCGCCGCGCTGGGCATCGTGGTTTTAATCAGCGTATCCTGTATCTTAAGGATGCTCTGATTAAGTCCGCGAAGATCAGAGGCATCGAGGAGTGGGCTGGCAAGGAATGACGAAGCAGCGTGGTAGGCCCCACGTAATGAGGAATGACGCCGCCAGCCCACTCCTCGATGCCTCCCGAAGGGCGCTTCACGAAACCGACGACGCGAATCGCCGTGTTTTCCGATGGTTTCAACGATGGAATCATTACAAACGCTGCTCGCGTACGTGAAGCGCTGATCGAAGCGGATTTGATCAGTGCATCCTTACACAGGTTCTGTTATGTGCGGTGCGCTATGGCGAGGCCTGCTGCGTAGCCTGCGTTTTTTTGCATCTTGCTCCCCTATCCCCCCATCATGAGGCGGTTGCTCGACATTACGGCTCGTTTGCTTATCCATTGCCCGGATCGCCCGGGCATCATTGCGGCGGTCACGGGTTTTCTCTATCGCCGCGGGGCGAATTGCACGGCGCTGGACCAGCACGCCACGGCGAGGGAGAACGGGACGTTGTTCATGCGGGTAGAATTTCAGGCATCGCACCTCACGGTGTCGCGCGATGCGCTGGAAGCCGAGTTTGCGGAGGAGGTGGCCACGAAGTTCGATATGTCGTGGCGCTTGAGTTACTCCACCGATGTGCTGCGCATGGCCATCTTCGTGTCGAAGCACGACCATGTCCTGATGGATTTGCTCTGGCGGCTGGATCGGGGGGACTTGTTCGCCGATGTGGCGATGGTGATCAGCAATCATCCGGACCTGGATCCGGAGGTGGCTCGCTTCGGAATACCGTATCACCATGTTCCGATGATAAAGGGCGAAAAACACAAGGGCGAGGCGCGCATGCTGGCGTTGATGGAGGACGAGGTGGATGTAATCGTGCTGGCCCGGTACATGCAGATATTGTCCGCCTCGTTCGTGGAGCGGTATGCCAACCGGATCATCAATATTCACCACTCGTTCTTGCCTGCCTTCGTTGGCGCCGATCCGTACCGACAGGCGGCGGAACGCGGCGTAAAACTCATCGGGGCCACGGCGCACTACGTCACGGCGGAGCTGGACAAGGGGGCCATTATCGATCAGGATGTGATGCGCGTAAACCACCGGCAAAGCCCGGAGGATTTGAAGCGCCTGGGCCGGGACGTAGAGCGCAGCGTGCTTGCGCGCGCCGTTCGCTGGCACCTCGAAGACCGCTTGATCGTACACGAAAACAAAACGGTCGTATTTGTTTGATTTTTTCCCGCGTTTCGTGCTTTTTCATGCGTGCTGGCGTTTTCTGGTCTTGTACGTTGTGCCTGCTGGCTTTGGCCTGCGGCGGATGCCGTCTGGTTTCGGTCGAGGAGGAGAATGTGCCGTTTTTCGAGGCTACGGTCGGGAGCGTACAGGTGGAAGGCGTGGGCGTGGGCCGGATGGAGGCGGAGCAGACATTTCAGCTCTGGGGGCAATTCGTCTACCCGGACAGTTCGTTCCGGTTCATCCAGTTTTCCGTAGCGAATTTCGGCAAGACGGGCACGTTTGCGTTGCGGCAGTTCGACGGCACCTACGGCCTGATCGACGACCGGGAGCGGACGGTGCGGTTTGCGGCGTCCGCTGGAAGCAGAGAGGACAACGTGCAACTGGACCGGTTCAACCCGTCTGGCGTGGTGCAGGGAACGTTTTCGTTCGACGCCGCCGTGCTGTCGGATTTCGACAATATCTCGCCCAGAGACGATTTTGTGATTGCGGGGTCGTTTCTGGTTGAATTGCCGTGAGCGCTTCCTATGCGTCTGGTCAAACTTTCCATCGGCCTGGTTCTGTTGTTGCTGCTGCCCTTTTTGCTGTGGGGCGGCGGCGTGGAAGAAGTGTTTACGATCGACGGCACGATGGCCTGGCTGCGCGGTTTTGGAGGATGGGCCGTCCTGGCCGCCATCCTGCTATTGGCCTCCGACATTCTGCTCCCCATTCCGGCCACGCTGGTTATGACCGCGCTGGGTATGTTGTACGGACCGGTGACGGGCGGCCTGATTGGCGCGGCGGGGTCTTTTCTCGGGGGGATCGTTGCGTTTTTCGCCTGTGCGAAGCTGGGGCGCCCGGCCGCGCGGCATTTCGTGCGCGACGAAGAACTGGTCCGGGGGGAGGCATTGTTCGAGCGATGGGGCGCATGGATCATTGTGCTTTCGCGCTGGCTCCCGATTATTCCCGAGGCGGTTTCGTGCATGGCGGGGATCGTATCCATGCCGCGTCGGTTGTTTATCGGGGCGCTGGCTTGCGGAGTTGTCCCGCCTGCCTTTACTTTTGCCCTTGTGGGTCATCTGGGCGTGGATCGCCCCGTCCTGACCTTTTTGCTGAGCGCTCTTTTGCCCGCGGCGTTCTGGCTGATCGTACACCATAGAATACGCCGGGCAACATCCATTCACTCGACCTGACGGCTCCATGAATATCTTTCGCACCGTTCGCCTTGCCCTGATGATGTTCGTGCAGTTTTTCATTTGGGGATCCTGGGCTACTACGCTTAGCAATTATATGCATACCCCGGATGTCAGTATGGAGGGCGCTATCCCGCTGGCGTTTTCGTTCGGTCCCATTGCCTGTATCGTGGCGCCTTTCTTCGTGGGGATGGTGGCGGATCGGTTCTTCAACACGGAGAAGGTGCTGGCTGTGTTGTTTCTGCTGGCCGGGATCGCCATGGTCTTTATGCCGGCTGTTGCGGGCACGCCGTTCTTTTTGATCCTGCTTGCCGTACACACGCTGTGCTATTTCCCGACGCTCGGGCTGACTTCTTCGCTGGCGTTCCACCATATCGAAAACCAGGAAAAGGAATTTCCGGTCATTCGCGTTTTTGGAACCATCGGGTGGATTGTGACCGGCCTGGTCATCAGCTGGGTGCTTGCGGCAGATGGGTCTTCCACGCCCATGTATCTGGGGGGCGGCGCATCGCTTCTGCTGGGTCTCTATTGCTTTACCCTGCCGAAGACGCCCCCGCCATCGAGGGGCGAGCGTACGTCCTGGCGGCAGATTTCCGGGCTGGACGCCCTGAAGCAGGTTCGTTCGAAGCCGTTCATCGTGCTGCTTGTTTCCGCCACGCTGGCGTACATCGGGTTTGGGACGTATTTCCCCTACGCCCCCGTGTATCTGGAGGCCGCGGGTATCGAGAAGGTGGCGGGCACGATGACGTACGGCCAGATGTCCGAGATCTTCTTTATGCTGATGATTCCGTTCTTTTTCCGGCGGCTGGGCGTGAAGTGGATGCTGTTTATCGGCATTGCGGCCTGGTTCGTGCGTTTCGGGCTATTTGCCGGAGCGGCGGTCGATGGCGTCTACTGGATGATTCTGTTCGGCATCCTGATCCATGGCCTGTGCTATGACTTCTTCTTCGTCACCGCACAGATCTACGTGGACAAGAAGACGCCCCCCGCCATACGCGGTCAGATACAGGGCTTGCTTGTGCTCTTGACGTTCGGGTTGGGCATGTTTCTGGGAGCGCAGATTTCGGGGGCGGTCGTCGGTTGGGTTGCGGCCAGCGATGTCATTTCTTCCCCGGAGCAGTGGCGTTCGTTCTGGGGCGTTTTCGCGGCAGCGATGCTCGTGTTTTCCGCCTTCTTCTTCCTGCTGTTTAACGACAAGGTGGATACCGAGGATGTGCAGACTGTGTAGGCTGCCTTCGCATTGGGCGTGCAGGCCTCTGTCGTCGCGAGGTCCTGCCGCTGTCCGCCATATCCTGTCCTAAGCGTATGTCCTCTTCTTCCCGCAGACATTTCCTGAAAGCTGCTGCGACAGCGGTTGGCGCGGCGTCGCTGGGCGGGGCCGTTCCCGCCGCGGCGTCGTTCCCGGCTGCCGGGTCTGCCCGGGTTGCTCCGGCGGTCCTCGTGCGCCCGCGCCTGTCCGACGAGACGCTTGGCCACGGAGATTTCCGGTACCGGGCGGAGGCGGACTGGAGCGATCTGGACCCCGCCCGCACGCCCGTCATAAATTGCCACGAGATGGCGATGTCCCGCGACGGGCGGCTCTTCATGATCACGGACGAGGTGCAGAACAACGTGATTGTGTTTGACAAGTCCGGGAAGCTGCTCGAAACGTGGGGCACGGGCTATCCCGGCGGGCATGGCCTTACGCTGTGGGACGCCGGCGGCGAAGAATTCCTGTTCCTTTGCGATTTCGACCGGGGGATCGTGGACAAGACGAGGCTGGACGGTCGCGTGTTGCTAACCCTTGGGCATCCGTCGGCGGCGGGCGCCTACGAGGCGGAGGCCCCGTTCAAGCCCACCGAAACGGCGATCGGGCCGAGCGGGGATATCTACGTGGCCGACGGGTACGGCTCGCAATACATTCTTCAGTATTCCCCGGATGGCGAATTCATCCGGAAATTCGGCGGGGCGGGCGACGGAGACGAGCAGTTTTCCACGGCCCACGGCGTGGCGGTCGATGCGCGTTCCGGCGCGCCGACGCTGCTGTGCACGTCGCGCGGCCACAACAGCTTCAAGCGGTTCACCCTCAAGGGCGAATACCTTGAAACCATTTTCCTGCCGGGGGCCTATGTGTGCCGGGCCGTGCCGGACGGGGAGCATGTGTACGCGGGCGTATGCTGGTCCCGCCTCCGGTATTTGAACCAGACGCCGGATTCGGGTTTCGTAACAATCCTGGACCGCGACGATCGCGTCGTGTCCAATCCCGGCGGTACGGCGCCGACCTACGAAGACGGGGCGTTGCAATTGATGGTGCAGGCGGAGCCGGTGTTTCGGCATTGCCACGATGTGTGCGTGGACGACGACAAGAACCTCTACGTATGCCAGTGGAATGCATCCGGGACGTATCCTGTCAAATTGCATCGCGTTTGACTATTCGTACGCAGGTTCCCGACGACTTGAACAGAGTATTCCATGAGCAGGAAAGGCTGGATATGGGTCGTCGCGCTGCTGCTTGCCGGCGTGCTTCTCGTTTGGATGATTAGCCTGGATCCCGGCGACGCTCCGGGATTCGCCCTCTTTCTGGGCAGGTTTCATCCTGTCGTCGTGCATTTTCCGATTGCGTTATTGCTTTTGGGGGCTGTGGTCGAGTTGTTCGGCGCACGTTCTGCAAGCCTGTCGCGGGTACGGCCGGTCGCGCCGTTTTTGCTCCTCCTCGGGGCCTTGTCTTCGCTGGCGGCGGTTGCACTGGGGTATATGCTTTCGCTTGCCGGCGGGTATGAAGAAGGGTTGCTGACGCTGCATATGCGCCTTGGCCTGGCGGTTACGGCGCTGGCTTTCGCGATGGCGTTTCTTTCGGCGTGGTTGCCGGAGCCGGGGAAGGTATACCAGACTGTTCTGGCCTTGCTGATGGCGCTGGTGGTGCTTGCGGGACATTTCGGGGGCAGCCTGGCGCGGGGGAACGGGTATCTTACCTATTATCTTCCGTCGCCGGTCAAGTCCCTTTTCGGGATTTCCGGCGGCGTTCCCGACGGCCTGATCGCCAATGTGGATTCGGCGTACGTGTATGCCGACCTGGTGCAGCCCGTGCTGGACCGGCGGTGCGTTTCGTGCCATGGTCCGAGCAAATCCCGGGGCGCCTTGCGGCTCGATACCGCGGAAGGCCTTGAGGAAGGAGGCCGCGACGGTCCGGCTTTCCTGGCCGGGTATCCGGCGCAAAGCGAAATCCTGCGCCGCATTACGCTTCCGCCGTACGACGAGGACGCCATGCCCCCCGATGGGGCCGCGCCGCTGGATGTGGGCGAAACCGAAGTGATCCGGTGGTGGATCGAGCACGGGGCTTCGTTCGATATGCGCGTGGCGGAGATTGAGGAGACCCCTACGGCGGTCAGCACCTTTCTTGCGCGCGTGTCGCTGCCGCGGGCAGCGCGTCGTTCCGGCATTTTCGCGCTGGATGTGCCGCCGGCGGATACGAATGCGGTGGCGGCCTTGTCCGGGACGGGCCTGACGGTTTCGCACCTTTCGCCGGACCTACCGTTTTTGCAGGTGGCTGCGGCCAGCGTACGCGGAAATTTCGGGGACGCCGAACTGGAAGCCCTGCACTCCGTCGCGCCGCAGATTGCCGTGCTGGATATAGGCCATACCCAAGTGACCGACGCCGGCGCCGCCGTGCTTGCGGGGTTGCCGCATCTCGTGCGGCTGCATCTTGAAGGCACGGAGGTGGGCGATGCGGCGCTTGCGCAGATCGGCGGGCTGGAGCATCTCGAATACCTGAATCTGTACGGGACGCAGGTGACGGACGAAGGCCTCGAACATGTGCGCGATCTGCCTGCGTTGCAAAGCATATATGTATGGCAAAGCGGCGTGAGCGAGGCGGGCGCCGAAGCCTTGCGCGCCGCCCGAAGCGATTTGGAGGTGAATATCGGAAGCGGCTTGCTCGCCGTACCCGATTCCGCGGCGACGGAATAAGACGTCGTGGCACGGCAAGGGGGGCGTGCGCCTGTTTTTATGTTGCGGACAGGGTTTTCACAGGGCCGTTGCCTGCAAAACAAATGCGGAGGGGTCGCAGGGCTTTCGGAGTATACCCCTGCGGCGAAGGCCGCGTCGCATATTCGTTTGCGCCAGTCCTTACATTATGCTACATTGCAACAGGTCCTTGCGGCCACTTCCGGTTTCTTTTCCCCAATCTTTTGGAAATGTCATGACCAAAAGCCTTCGTTTTGTTTCTTTCTGGAGCCTTGCGGCTATCGTACTGATTTTGAGCGGTTGCGCCGGTTCAGGCCGGACAGCTCATCCCCTGGTCGGCAGCTGGGACTACGCTGTCGAAGCGCCCGACGCCACGTACGAGGGCACGATTACGTTTACGGACGGCGAGGAAGGGCTCGCGGGTTCGATTATCGGGGATGGTTTTTCGGAATCGCTTCCTCTCGGAGGCATTACGTTCGAGGAATCCATGCTCGATTTTGAGTTCAACACGCCCGACTTCGGCCGGATGCGGGTGAACGTTCAGGTAGAGGGCGACTCGTTTTCCGGGAACCTGGACGTCACGTCCTACGGCATGGAAGCGCCTATTACAGGCATGCGGAGCGCCTCAGAGGACGACGAAGAAGAGGACGAGGACGACGATTAACGCCTTGTCGCCGCGGTGCGGATGTTGCGCGTGTTCCTGTGCTTGTTCCTGCGCACAGAGCGCTGCGTTCGCGTGCTTTTTCGTGCCTGCGCTGATCGAAGTGGACTTGATCAGTGCATCCGTAAATTAAGGGCGTATATTGAGGCATGCCATGGAGCGCCTGATTAGTCTTCTGGGCCTGTTCGTCTTTATGGGATTGGCCTGGCTTATTGGCGAGCGCAGGAAGTCGATAAACTGGCGCATCGTAGGGGGCGGCCTGTTGTTGCAATTCGCGCTGGCGCTGTTCATTTTCAAAACGCCGATCGGCGCCGTCGTATTTCAGGGAGCGGGCTATTTTTTTGAATCCCTGCTGGGCTTTGTCGATGCCGGGACCAGTCTGGTATTCGGCGAGGAATACGCGCATCACTTTTTTGCTTTCAAGGTGCTGCCGACCATCATTTTCTTTTCGTCGCTTATGTTCGTTTTGTATCACCTCGGCTTGTTTCAGAAAGTGATCGGAGCGTTTGCCTGGGTGATGCAACGTACGCTGGGTACGTCGGGAGCGGAAACGGTGTCTGCGGCGGCGAATATTTTTGTGGGGCAGACGGAGGCGCCGCTTATCGTGGGGCCGTATGTGGAAAGCATGACCAAATCCGAATTGATGGTGCTTATGGTAGGCGGGTTCGCCACCATTGCCGGGGGCGTGCTGGTGGCGTACGTGAGCCTTGGCGTCGACGCCGTGCATTTGCTGGCGGCCTCCGTGATCTCTGCGCCCGCGGCCCTTCTCGTTGCCCGGTTGATGATTCCTGAAACGGAACAGTCCCGTACGAAGGGCAAGGTGTCCGTGCATATCGAGAAAAAGCACGCCAATGTGGTGCATGCAGCGTCGGAAGGCGCGCTCGAAGGGCTGAAATTGACCCTGAATGTGGCGGCCCTGCTTATCGCCGTGCTGGCGCTGGTGGCCATGGTCGACGCCATCCTGTCGGCTACGGGCGGATGGGTCGGTGGGCTTCTTGGATACGGCCATTGGGATTGGTCGCTGGCCAATATTTTCGGGTATGCTTTCGCCCCGTTCGCCTGGCTGCTGGGGATTCCCTGGGCCGATGCGCTCTACGCCGGGGAATTGATGGGCGTCAAGATCGTGTTCAACGAGTTTATTGCCTATACCCAGATGATCGAGTGGCAGCAGCCGGGTTCGGGCGTGGCGCTGAGCGAGCGCAGTACGCTCATCCTGACCTATGCCCTGTGCGGCTTCGCAAATTTCGGGAGCGTAGGCATCCAGATCGGGGGGATCGGAGGGATTGCGCCCACGCGCCGCGCAGACCTGGCCCGGCTTGGCGTGAAGGCCATGCTCGGCGGGGCGCTCGCCACGATGATGACGGCGTGCGTGGCGGGCATCCTGCTGTGATTGCTTCCTGCGACGCGCTGCGTACGTTTCGTATCGGGCTGCAAGGCGGGCGGGTATTCTTGCTTGGTATTCCGTCCGTTGCTGGCCAGAACCGGAACTACCAGGCGCCGAGGATGCCGCCCATCACGGTATAATTGACGGCATGGTATCCTGCATTCACGAGATACAGTTTCAGGGATTTTCGCTCGAACAGGTACATGGTGCCGACCGACGCAGCCACCCACCCGATTCCGGCGAGCGCTCCATGGACCAGGCCTTCGATAATAGATTCCGGGCGAAGAAACGCGTCCAGCGTAGTGGCGATGATCAGGCCCAGCACGAAGGCTGTGCCGTAGATGCGCAGCATGTTGCCGCCCTGCAGGTCTTCGTTGGTGAAGCCGTTTTCCGCCATCCAGGCTTTGCCGAAAAGGATGGGGGAATACCAGAGCATGCCTACGACGAAGCTGGACAGGGCCGCCACGACGACGGACAGGTAGTTGATTGCGGAAAAATCCATGACGTACGGGATGTTGGGTGGATAGGGCAGGGTTGACGCTCGCAATTTAACGACTTTTTCACGATCAACGCAAGAGTTTGGCGGATGGGCGGAAAATTTTGCTGTGCTGAGGGGCGATTGGTCGAAAGTGGGCCTTGTTTGGGGTGGCGGGGCTGGGAAACAATTCGTCCCGAATCGAATTCACCAAGGCCGAGGTTCAGGCCGCGATTCCTGTTGAACGCCAGGATGGCAAGTGTAAATGGGTTTCATGCGTTTTTCGGTTGCGGTGGACGCGGACAGTCTTGTAAGGCGGATCCGGGTGCAATGAGCTATTCGCCCAAGGACGTAATTACCCTGCGCATCCACTGGTTTCGCTCCACATTTTCGCCCAATATCTACGCCATGAATGTCCTGAACATCAGCAATTTCATTTGGGGCATTGCGGACGACGTACTGCGGGATGTCTATGTGCGTGGCAAGTATCGCGATGTAATCCTGCCCATGACAGTGATTCGTCGGCTGGACGCCGTGCTGGAGCCGACGAAAGAGGATGTTCTTGCGATGAAGAAGGGCCTGGACGCAGCCGGCATTACGAATCAGGATGCGGCCTTGCGTCAGGCGGCGGGCGAGGCCTTTTACAACACGTCTCCCTTCCGGCTACGGGATCTTGTGCATCGCGGCAGGCAGCAGCAACTGAAGGCCGATTTTCAGAATTACCTCGAAGGCTTCTCGCCGAATGTGCAGGAAGTGCTGAGCAAATTCAAGTTTTACAACCAGATTCCTACGCTTGTCGAGGCGGATGCCCTCGGTTTTCTGATTCAGAAATTCCTTGATCCTGCGGTGAACCTGAGCCCGCGGCCTGTTTTGAATGCGGACGGGAGTGTTCGCTTGCCGGGTCTCGACAACCATGCGATGGGGACTATTTTCGAGGAGTTGATCCGCCGCTTCAACGAGGAGAATAACGAAGAAGCAGGCGAACATTTCACGCCCCGGGATGTGGTGGAGCTCATGGCGCATCTCATTTTTCTTCCTGTCGCCGATAAAATTCAGGGTACGTATCTGGTTTACGATGGTGCTTGCGGCACGGGGGGTATGCTCACGGTGGCCGAGGATACGCTCCAAAAACTCGCCAAAGAGCACGATAAAAATGTTTCCATTCATCTGTATGGGCAGGAGATCAACGCAGAAACCTATGCGATTACCAAAGCCGACCTGATTTTGAAGGGCGAGGGGTCGGAAGCGGATAACATGAAATTCGGCTCTACGCTATCCAGCGATGCTTTTCCGAACATGGAGTTCGATTTCATGCTCTCAAATCCGCCGTACGGCAAGTCCTGGAAGAACGATCTGGAGCGGATGGGCGGCAAGAAGGGCATGCGGGATCCGCGCTTTATCATTGAGCACAACGGCGATCCAGAGTACTCGCTGATTACCCGTTCAAGCGACGGTCAAATGCTGTTTTTGGCCAACATGCTGAGCAAAATGAAGCACGGAACGCCGCTGGGTAGCCGCATTGCGGAGGTGCACAACGGCAGCTCGTTGTTCACCGGGGACGCCGGTCAGGGCGAAAGCAACATTCGACGCTGGATTATTGAGAATGATTGGCTGGAGGCCATTGTAGCCCTGCCGCTCAACACGTTTTATAACACAGGCATTGCGACGTACATATGGGTGCTCAGCAACCGGAAGCCTGCGCATCGCAGGGGCAAGGTGCAACTCATTGACGCCACGCAATGGTATGAGCCGTTGCGCAAGAATCTTGGCAAGAAGAATTGCAAATTTTCGAGAGAAGATATTGAACGCATCAGCCGGACGTTTCTCGATTTCGAGGAAACCGCCGCATCGAAAATTTTCCCGAACGAGGCTTTTGGTTATTGGAAAGTAATCGTCGAACGGCCTTTGCGGATTGCAGGCGCCGAGGCGGGCCGCAAGTACAAGCCTGCGGAAATCAAGGCGCTGAAGGAACGCGGCGAGCGCAACGAGGATGCACCGCCCATTATCAGGAAGATACACCGCAAGGGCGCCCGACCGGATCCCCTCCAGGGTCTTTTTGAGGAAACGGTAAACGGAAAACTTGTTGTCGTGGAATACGAACCGGATTCGGCTTTGCGCGACACAGAGCAGATTCCGTTGCTCGCGGAAGGAGGCATTGAAGAGTTTTTGCGTCGGGAGGTTTTGCCCTACGCCGCGGACGCTTGGTACAATCCGGCAAAAGTCAAGATCGGTTACGAAATAAGCTTCAACCGCTATTTCTACAAGCCGCAGCCGATGCGGACGCTGGAAGAGATTCGGGCGGATATTCTGGCGCTGGAGTCGGAAGCGGCGGGTTTGCTTCCCGGCTTTATCCTGCGCGAACCAGAGGTACCCTATGTGACGAAGCCCAGAATCTATGTGGACACCTCGGTGATCGGGGGGTGCCACGACGACGAGTTCCGGGAGGCTTCCATGGCGTTATTCGAGACCTTTCATCGTGGGGAGGCCACGCTTGTCATTTCCGAAGTGACGCTCAGGGAACTGGAGGGCGCCCCATCTCCTGTCAGGGATACTGCCCGTCAGGTTACGGAAACGCTTGTAGCATCTCCAGTGGCGTACAAACTTGCGGAAGCCTACATTACATCTGGCGCAATAGGACCCGCACATTATAATGACGCCTTGCATGTGGCTATCGCCAGCCTGGGCCGGGTCGATGTTATCGCCAGTTGGAACTTCAAGCACATGGTGAGTTGGAGACGTATTCAGGCGTACAATAGCATTAACCGGAATCTCGGTTACCCGCCCATTGACATCAGAAGCCCGAAGGAGATCGGCCATGCTCAGGACATCGACCCCGAAAAAATTTGACTGCGTTCAGTTTACTCGCGAAGCCCGCCGGAGGATTTACGAGGAAACGAAGCATATGAGTCACGAGGAGCTGAGCGAGTATTACCGTGCGTTTCGCGAACGCGACCCGCTTGCGAAGCATTTGAAGGCCAAGGGGGCGCAACAGGCGTAGCAGGTTTCGTTTCCAGAGATCGTCAGCCATGACGGGGAAATCTTCCGGAAAATTCGACTGCATCCACTTTGTGCGCAAGGTCCAGGCTGAAATAGCGAAGGAGACGGCGGGCATGACCTCATCCAAGCGGATTGAGTAGTACCGCACCTATCCCGACCCCGTGCTGGAACGCTTGGCGGCTCGGGCTCGGCAGAAGGAGGGGCAGCCTGATGATGCGAAGAAGGCCTGATATTCATGGAATCCCTGAAAAATGTTTGCAATTTAAGTTCTTGGGATTTAGATTAAATACCAAGGGGTCTTACTAAATACCAAGGGGTTTATTTATGACCAAGAGTCAGCATTTGTGGCTAAGTGCAGCCATGTTGCTTGCGGACCCGGAATTTTTCGATGAGGAACGCGAGCGGGTTTTGACAGACTATCCTCTGCTCAATTCGTATGGATTGGGCCAAGTGCGGCGGCGCCGTCGAATTGTTTCGCCGGATGGCGTATGCTCGGCACGCTGGGAGACGGAGCATATTCCGGCTGATCTGGATGCGGCGCGGGCCGATTTGCGGGCCGGTGGTCAGCACGAGCGGGGTATTCGCAATACGCTGGAGTATTTCGTTGAGGGGCGGGTTTCCGTAAGCTATCGCCTGAAGGGATGTGGCTGGGCGCGGCGCTTCAATGGCCCGGCGCCGCCAAAATGTTCGAGTTATGTCCTCAAGCACGAAGTAGAGTCGTATTTGCGTAAGATGGATTCGCGCCACGGGGAAAATGGCAGCGAAGCCAAGAATAATCGTTATACGTCCAATGGGGCGTTCATTTGTGCGGCCCTCATGGCCGGATTGCGAATATGGTCGTACCGGAGTTCGGTAAACCCTGACCTCCGGGTAGGCAAGCCCTGGGCGGTTGCTGGCCTGCAGCCGGAAGATTATAGCTGCGACGGCGATGCACGCATGGCGAAGTTTTGGCGGTGGCTCGTACAGCAGGACGCCAGGCATCCTCGCATGGAGGATTTTATTGCCGATACGGTCGATCTCCTGTATCGAGGTGCGGACCTGAAGAATCTTGAGGAGACGGTCGCCGGGGGCTGTTGGGAGGCGCGGGAGACGTATGACCGTTTGCGGCATGAATTTGGTTTTCCGTCCTCCGCGGAAACGGTATCTTCCCGGTTGGGTTTCATGGTTGGGGAGATCGAAGTCCCTGACGATTTCGACAGCATTGGCGATGCGGAGATAGGGAGGATGTTCGGAGGAGCGACATGAGATTTGTCCTGGATACCCATCTGTTGCTGTGGGTGGCGGGCGACCCGGACAGGTTAACGCCAAAATCCCGGGACCTGCTCGCCGATCCCGATACGGAGTTACTGTTCAGCACAGCGAGTATCTGGGAGATCGTCATCAAAAACGCGCTCGGCAGAAGCGATTTCCGCGTTGATCCGCGGCAATTACGAGATGGCCTGATACAAAACGGATACAGTGAACTTGCGATTCGATCCGAACACACTCTCGCTGTCGGTTTGCTACCACCCATTCACATGGATCCCTTCGACCGCATACTCATCGCCCAGGCGCAGGTTGAAAACATCACGTTGCTGACCACCGACAGCAAAATGGCTTGCTATCCCGGCCCCATCCAGACGGTCTGATGGAAAATCTTAAGCCATATCCTGCTTACAGGGACTCCGGCGTGGCATGGTTGGGGGCGGTGCCGGAGCATTGGGAGCTTCTCCCGGGGCGTGCTTGTTTCCGCGAGAAGAAGTGGCCGAACCTCGCTCTTCAAGAAAAAACCGTACTATCGTTGAGTTACGGTCAAGTCGTAGTCAAACCACTGGAAAAACTTCATGGTCTAGTTCCTTCTTCCTTTGAGACGTACCAAATTATCAATCCGTTAGATATTGTTATTCGTCCCACTGACCTACAGAACGATTGGAATAGTCTAAGATTCGGTTTCAGTAGACATCGCGGAATAATTACATCTGCCTACCTTTGTTTTTGTACCATCAATATTGTAACACCAGAATACGGCTATTTTCTATTACATTCGTATGATCTTATGAAGGTATTTTATGGATTAGGTTCGGGACTTCGTCAAAATCTTGATTGGTCGGATTTTAAGTATCTTCCCTGCTCTATTCCGCCCCCCTCCGAACAAACCACCATTGTTCGATTCCTCGAGCACGCCGAGCGGCAGATTCAGCGTCATATCCACACGAAAGAGAAACTGATTGCCCTGCTGGAGGAGCAGAAAAAGGGTATTATTCATGAGGCGGTCACGGGACGTATTGACGTTCGTACCGGTAAGCCGTATTCTGCCTACAAGGATTCTGGTGTGGATTGGCTGGGGGCGGTGCCGGAGCATTGGGAGGTAGTGCAGATTGGACGCATTGGGAAATTTTTAAAAGGAGTAGGTGGAACAAAGGAGGATGAAGTGGTAGTTGGGCTACCATGCATTCGGTATGGTGATATTTATACAAGTCACAAATATCATATAGAACACACTCGTTCTTGCATTAGCCGAGAATGTTCTCGAGATTATATGCCCCTGCAATACGGTGATATTTTGTTTGCCGGGTCTGGAGAAACCATTGAAGAAATTGGCAAATCGGTCGTTAATCTTCTGACTTCCGAAGCATATTGCGGAGGGGATGTGATTATCCTGCGACTTAGCATTGATACTAACGCCCGTTTCATGGGTTATGCAGCCGAATCTGCCCAAAGTGCATATCAAAAATCCTGCATGGGCCGAGGGATAACTGTTATGCATATTTACAGCTCTCAACTAAAGTATATGTCCCTCATGCTCCCACCCCTCCCCGAACAAACCGCCATCGCTGCTTTCCTCGACCAGCAAATTGCAGACATAGATGCGGCCATTGCCAGAGCACGGCACCAGATTGATCTCCTTCGAGAATACCGAACCCGCCTGATCGCGGATGTGGTCACGGGTAAGCTGGATGTGCGCGAGGCGGCAGTCGGCTTGCTGGATGAGACTACCCCACTGGTTTAGGAGGAGCCGCGTATCGATATAGGATCCAGGGGATTATATTCTTGTAGCACTCTGCCCCATGCAGACCAGGGAGCCTGCGGCCATGAAGAACATTACTGTGTCCATAGACGAGCAGAGGCGTAGCGCTTTGCCCGCATCCGTGCGGTGGAGCGATACCTCGGTTTCCGCCCTGGTGAGGGGTTATTTGAGCAGCCTGGCGTCTGGCAATGTTAGCGGACAAGCTTTCCCTGATCAACGTCCAGGCGCAGGGGCAGGCCTTTGCGTCAAGGAATTGGACGAGGTGTTTTCCGGTTTTGACGCACGGGGCGGGGGCTTGCGCCTGACGACATCCTGCACCGCATCGAATTTCATGAAGAAGTGATGAACGAAACATTCGATGCGCCTCGCTGCACGAAAGGCTCTTGATTACCTGCGCGAGAATCGGTACATTGAAGCGTCGATGAGGCAGTGGATGGCTTCGACCTACCGGCCGAATCCGTTGCCTTTTGGCGGCAATTTCGCGCCGAGGCTTGTTTTCTGCATAATGGCGAGATGCAATCGCCTCCACCTGAACAAAAAGGACCTGTTCCATGAATAATTTCGACATCTGCGAGGCAGTACGGCATGGGATCGGGCCGTTGTTTACCTGCACGGAACACGGGGACTACTATCGGATTCGCACGCCCTACCTGTATCCTGACGGGGATAATATCGACGTGTTTTGCAGACTTGTCGGGGATACGGTGACCGTAACCGATCTTGCGGAGACGAGCGGCTGGCTCAGGATGCAGTCCATGTCCTTGCGTCGTTCCTCCAAGCAGAATAGACTCATCGCCGACGCTTGTCTTACTCACGGAGTCGAGTTCTATCGGGGAATGCTTCAGGTGCGGTGTTGCCCCAAAGATTCACTCGGCGAGACATTGGACCGACTAGCGAAAGCAGTATTTCGGATATCAGAACAGGGATTTGCACGTTCGGGTGAGTCAACCACAGATATAGTGACTGGAAAATGAAAGACTCTGATCTATTACATCCCGTATCTTTTCAGGTTCACCCTCGTGTGCTGTCTGCGTTGGGACGTGACCTCGTTACCAGCGATATAGTAGCGGTGATGGAACTTGTGAAGAATAGCTATGATGCCATGGCGACTCGCGTGAAAGTGCGGATTCAGGCAGAGAGCACTTTAAGTGATTCTGCATACATTGAGATAATCGACGATGGCCAAGGGATGGACTATAATACTATCCGAGATGTGTGGTTTTTAATAGCCACACCATTTCGTAACGATCATCCTTCATCGAAAATGGGATCTCGCTCACGGATGGTTACCGGCGATAAAGGGCTCGGTCGTCTTTCGGCTGCGCGTCTTGGGCGCGATCTGCAAATAACGACCAAGACTCAAGGAGGACCTGTTCTCCGGTTTGCATTGAATTGGGAAGAAATTATTGATTCAAGAGACCTGACTGAAACCAATTTTTCTATATCGGAATTACCCCAAGAAGCCTCTTTGGGCGAGCACGGTACTTGTATTCGTATTAGCAAATTAAACAATGAATGGAATCCAGCATTAGTCAATAATTTGAAAGAAGATCTTTCTAGATTCATATCTCCCTTTGCGAATGTAGAAAACTTCTCTTTGCATCTGAGCACGATGGACGATCAAGGCGAAACCAATCCTAAAGAAATTCTTTCCCCTGCTTTTATGTCCGAGCCCAAATACAAAATTACCGGGACCGTAGATGATACAGGAAAAATTCATTCTTGCTACGAATACCGGCCTATCGGTCAAGATGTTGAACGTTCTGTTAATATCAACAATTCATGGAAAGAATTGTACAAAAATTTATCCAGAGAGGACAAAGAAATTCTTAATGACTCGAAATCTGGTTGCGGTCCTTTCAAATTTGATATCCGAGCATGGGACCTGACCCGGGACGATACTCGGGATATTGCCGAACATTTTAGTGAGGAACGTCGATATATACGTGAAGCAATCAGCTCCCAAAAGGGTATTTCTGTTTATCGTGACGATATATTGGTTCTTCCAAAGTCCGAAAGCATTCGTGATTGGCTAAAACTGGATATCAGGAGAATAAGTAAAGTTGGCTCACGGCTAAGCACTAGTCAGGTGGTGGGCTACGTGCAAATTACCAAATCTGAAAACCCTGGAATTGTGGATACGAGTGATCGAGAGGGGCTTATAACAAATCCAGCTACTATTGCTTTTCAGCGTCTTATCACTGAAGGCATTATGCATTCGTTTGAACAAGAGCGCCATAAAGATCGTTTTAAGAGAGATGACTCAGATGCGATGATTGATCTTTTTTCAAATCTTAATGTAGCTTCTCTGATTGCCGATATCAAGGAAGTAAAGGATCGCGATGGTACTGTAGCCGAGGTTATTCAAGTTGTTAATAGATTTGGAACCAAACTTGAACATAGCCGTGCTGCAATTGAAAGACGTTTTGGATATTACAATCGCTTGGCCGTGATCGGGACAATTGCCCAGTTAGTGATACATGAAATAAGAAATCGGACTACTGTTATTGGACGAGGTCTTCGTATGGCGAGGGAATTGGCTGAACGTATTCAAAATGTAAAATCAATCAAATCTTTGAAGATGGCGACCGAATCTGTAAAAAGCCTTGAATCTCTCGCAGATAGATTTGCTCCTCTTGCAAATCGTAAATATCGTTCTGGTCGTCGTACATCAGTACTTGAAGAATCCATCCTACGCTGTGTGGACATGCTGAAACCTGAGATTCAATCTCAGAGTATTAAAGTGGTGTATCCTGTTAACGGTTGTACGAGCGTGCGTGTTGATCCTGGTGAGCTGGACACCATCATTCTTAATTTGTTATCCAACTCGTTATACTGGCTCAGAGACTGGAAAGATGATCGTTGCGTGCATTTTCGACTTAAACAACGAAAGAATTCGGGCAGGATTATAGTGGTTGTGGATGATTCGGGTCCCGGTATTAACCCCGACGATATTGATCGGGTATTTTGGCCAGGCGTCACACGCAAACCGGAAGGGATTGGTATGGGGCTTACCGTGGCGGCGGAACTTGTTGAAGGGCATGGAGGTAAAATGCAGACAACGATTCCCGGTGCCTTGGAGGGCGCATCATTCGAATTCGATCTCCCCCTTGCAAAATGAAATACATAACAACAGAGCGGTGCAAGATCATGAAAATTCTTGTTATTGATGATGACGAGGCTATACGGGAACACCTGAAAGAGACCCTTCCAGAATTGAATGAAGGCTCGGCTAATTGGTGTGTCAGGGAGGCAGATTTTGATCGGGCAACAGATTTGTTACTGACATTTCGTCCAGATATTATCGTGCTTGACCTGGTTGCCGGGAATCCTGCCAAAGGCGATGCTGTTGGCAACCAGTTTTTTGAAAAAATACGAGAAATGTGGTTTTGCCCCATAGTTGTCTATTCCGCTGCAGTATCGAGAAATGAAATTAATCATCCCTTGGTCAAAACGGTCACTAAGGGTGCGAACTCAGAGATGAAAATTATGGAATGCATCAAGGGCTTTTTGTCAATAGCTCGGGATATATGCTTAATTCATGTGGATTTTGATGCACAAATTCGAACCGCTTTGCATGATTCCGCAGATCATTTACCCGATGCTTCCTATTTGACAAAAGATAGTCGGGTATTGATACGAAATGTTCGTCGATTGGTTGCTGCGCGAACAGATATAAGATCAGATTCTGACGAAAAATTAGAGGCTTGGGAGCGATTCGTCATACCACCATTGGAAAACCATTTACTTACTGCCGATTTATTAAAAAAGAAAGGGGCATATTACCAAGATATAAATGATTTTCGATTGGTACTTACTCCTTCATGTGACATGGTGCATAGAGAAGGAGAATTGCCCAAAGTCAATCAGATATTGGTTGCATGCTGTGAATCGTTAGAAGAATTCGAAAATATGCAATTAAAGTCAGGTAAAAGAATTACCAATAAGCAAAAACAAAAATTAAAATATTTTCTTACTCAGGGTATGGGAGATTCCCATATTCCTATACCCGGTTTGAAAGACTGTATACCGTTGATGGCGGCCAATCTAAAGCGACTTGAATTGATCGGTTGGGACCAATTGTGTTTAGGATCGAGTAACATCGAAGCCGAAAGGAATACTTGCGTGTATGAGAGAGTTGCTTCTATCGATAGTCCATTCCGGGAAATGGTTGTATGGGCCTATTTACGCGTAAGCGGCCGACCCGGATTACCCGACGTGAACATAGGCGGTTGGCTCAAAGACATTGAGTGTTGGCTGTCGGAGTCAGGATAATCATGAAGGCCATCGATCTTTTTTGTGGGGCTGGGGGATTGACGCAAGGGCTGAGAGAGTCGGGCTGGGATGTAATTGCTGGCCTCGACTTGGATTCGAGTGTTGCCGAAACGTATGAAATCAATAACCCTGGTTCACGTTTTATTCACGCTGACTTGAGAAATGTTACTGACGATGATATTCGCGTTTTGGCAAAACATATTCCATCCCACGAATTGCTTCTGGCAGGGTGTGCTCCTTGTCAGCCTTTCAGTAAACAACGCAACGGACACGGTCTTCGCAGTCGTAAGGATGCAACGTTACTAAATGAATTTGCACGATTCATAATAGTACTCCGACCAGGTGTGGTATTAATGGAAAACGTTCCGGGTATTGCTTCTATCTCTGGTTTCAGTTCCTTTCGGCGCTTTCTCAAGACTTTGCAAGATTATGGATATACTTGTGCTCACGGTGTTCTCAACGCGTGTGATTTTGGTGTACCTCAACACAGGCGTAGGTATACATTACTGGCCACCAGAGGCTCATTGGTTCGATTGCCTTTGCCAGATACATCCAAGCCTTACAAAGTCACCGTGCGTGATGCGATAGCCCACTATCCGCCGCTATGCGCTGGAGAAGTCCATGCTCACATTCCTAATCACTGTGCGGCGGGCTTGTCGTTGCGGAATCTTGAGAGGATGAGGGCTACGCCTATCAATGGCGGCAGTCGGCGAAATTGGCCAGAGTACATGCAACTAAATTGTCATCGATCCATAAAATCTGGATTTGCTGATACCTATGGACGAATGTGGTGGGATCGTGTGGCCCCAACGTTGACAGGTCGGTGCAATAGTTTTTCTAACGGCAGGTTTGGGCACCCGGAACAAGATCGGGCTATCAGTCTTCGGGAGGCCGCTACGCTACAAACCTTTCCTGAAAACTATGAGTTCTATGCTTCCAGGAAGAAAATTGCACAGTGGATCGGCAATGCCGTTCCCGTATTGTTTGCAAAGGCCTTGGGGGAAGAGGCTATCAGAATATCCCCCTGATCTAAACCGAGATATGATAGGACCATGATTACCGACACTTCCGAACGCGGCCTTGAGCGTCTGATCTGCATGGCGCTGACTGGGGAGCCGTGCGATCCGCCGCAGGAAGGCGTAGTCCGAGAACGGCCCGCCGCGTACGGCCCTGGATGGATTTGCGGCGATCCTCGCGATTACGACCGTGATTTTTGCGTAGACTTGGCGCAGTTATCCGCATTTCTGTGGGCCACGCAGCCAAAAACAGCCTCTGTGCTACATCTCCATAATGACAATCCTGCGCGGCGCAAATTTCTGGCCAGGCTCGAAGGGTGTATCACTCGGGAAGGGACGATTCGCGTACTGCGTAGCGGCATAGACGATTATCCTCACCATATAGACCTATTTTACGGCACTCCCTCGCCCGAAAATGTCGCGGCGCAAGAACGCTACCGAAAGAACCGATTCAGCGTAACTCGCCAACTGCGCTACAGCGCCAACAACGCGCAACTCGCGCTGGACTTGTGCCTGTTCATAAACGGCCTCCCCGTCGCCACGTTCGAGTTGAAGAACAGCCTGACCAAGCAGACAGCGCAGGATGCCGTCGAACAGTACAAACGAGACCGTAACGCACGCGAAAAACTGTTCCGGTTTGGGCGGTGCATAGCACATTTTGCGTTGGACGATCACGAGGTTCAGTTTTGTACACATCTCAAAAACAAGGCCTCGTGGTTTCTTCCGTTTAACCGGGGCTGGAACGATGGCGCAGGGAATCCACCCAATCCCAATGGCCTGAAAACGGACTACTTGTGGAGGGAAGTATTGGCTCGGGACAGTCTTGCCAACATTATTGAGAACTACGTGCAGATTGTTGAAACGGAAGACGGGAGCACGGGTCGCAAAGAATTTAAGCAAATATGGCCCCGCTTCCATCAGCTCGACGTAGTGTGCAAACTGCTGAAGAACGCTTCGGAAACCGGGGCGGGCCGACGTTATCTCATTCAGCACTCCGCCGGAAGCGGCAAGTCGAATTCCATCGCATGGCTGGCGCATCAGCTTATCGCACTCCGCAAAGAAGGCGATCCGGTTTTTCATTCGATCATTGTCGTGACCGACCGACGCATTCTGGATCGGCAAATTGAGGACACCATCAGGCAATTTGCCCAGGTTGGCGCTATCGTAGGTCATGCCGAGCGCTCGGTAAACCTGCGAGAATTTATCGAATCGGGGAAGAAAATCATTATCTCAACGGTGCAGAAGTTTCCCTTTATCCTGGGCGAAATCGGCGACGAACACCGGAATCGTCGTTTCGCCATCATTATTGACGAGGCCCATTCCAGCCAAGGCGGACGTACGGCTGCCGCCATGTCGCAGTCGCTTTCCGAGCGCGAAGCCCCGGACGAGGACGAGACGACCGAAGACAAGATCAACCGGCTCATGGCGGCCAAAAAAATCCTGCCCAACGCCAGTTATTTCGCATTCACGGCCACGCCCAAGAACAAGACGCTCGAAATGTTCGGCGATCCGTCTCCACAGTCCGACGGGACCGTGAAGCATTTGCCGTTCCACAGCTATACGATGAAGCAAGCCATTCAAGAGGGTTTTATCGTGGATGTGCTCGGAAACTACACCCCCGTCAACAGTTACTACCGCCTCGTCAAAACGATAGAAGACGATCCGAAATTCGACACGCGCCGCGCCCGGAAAAAATTGCGCCAGTACGTCGAGAATCATGACCACGCCATTCGCCTCAAGGCCGAAATCATGGTAGATCATTTTCACGAGCAAGTGGTGGGTCGTAAAAAGATAGCCGGGAAAGCCCGCGCCATGGTGGTAACAAGCGGCGTCAATCGGGCCATCCGCTACTATCGCGCCATTGAAGCCTATCTGCAAGAACGCAAAAGTCCGTATCGCGCCATCGTTGCTTTCTCTGGAAAACACGAGCACGAGGGCAAAGAAGTAACCGAAGCTTCCATGAACGGTTTTTCGTCAAACGCCATCGCGGACAAAATCCGGGAAGACCCGTATCGATTCCTGGTCTGTGCGGACAAGTTTCAGACTGGTTACGACGAACCGCTATTGCACACGATGTATGTGGACAAGCCACTGTCCGGCGTCAAGGCCGTGCAAACGCTTTCTCGACTGAATCGGGCGCACCCGAAGAAATACGATGCTTTCGTACTGGATTTCGCCAACGATGTCGATAGGATAGAACGAGCCTTCTCGGATTATTATCGAACGACCATTCTTTCCGACGAAACGGACCCGAACAAACTGCACGATTTGCAGGCTGCGCTGGATGGTTATCAGGTGTATGGACCGGAGGACATAGATGCCTTGGTCGAACGTTATCTGAATGGAGCCGACCGCGACCGGATAGACCCGATTCTCGACCGTTGCGTGGCGACGTACCGGGAGCAACTCGACGAAGACGGCCAAGTCGATTTCAAGGGCAAGGCGAAAGGGTTTCTTCGGGCCTATGAGTTTCTTGCCTCCATTCTCCCGTACACGCAAGCAGCATGGGAGAAGCGATCTATTTTTCTGAATTTTCTTGTGCCCAAATTGCCGGCGCCGATAGAAGAAGATTTGTCCAAAGGCATTTTGGCTTCCATAGATATGGATAGCTACCGTGCGGAGAAACAGGCGACACAATCTATACGGCTTCCAGACGACGACGCGAAAATCGAGCCGGTCCCTGCATCGGGCGGTGGGTTCATATCCGAACCGGAGCTGGATCCGTTATCTATCATTATTCAGGAATTCAATGATTTGTTTGGGGGCATCGCCTGGAAGGATACGGATCGGATAGAAAAAATGATTACGGAGGATATTCCTGACAGCGTTGCAGAAGATGCGGCGTATCGGAACGCCACGGAAAATTCAGACGAGCAGAATGCTCGTATCGAACTGGACCAGGCTTTGGCGCGCGTCATGACCTCTATGCTACAAGACGACACCCAATTGTTCAAGGAATTTCAGGACAACGACTCTTTCCGCAAATGGCTGTCCGAGAAGGTTTTCTCGTTGACGTACAGGCAAGGTCCGTAGCGCTTGCCACAGAGTTACCCCCATTGCCCCTGAAAAACCATTCCGAAGTCCTGTGAAAATCTATACGCTTGAGCGCTCGGAGATGCTGCCCATTACGCGGGAAGAAGCCTGGGCGTTTTTCTCCAATCCCCACAATCTGCCGAAAATTACTCCTCCGGAACTCAACCTGCGGATCACTTCCGGGGCGGAGGGGGAAATATATTCCGGCATGATCATTACGTACTCCGTAACGCCTTTTTCCTTTGTCAAGTCCGGCTGGGCCACGGAAATAACCGCTGTGGACGCTCCTCGGTATTTTGTGGACGAACAGCGGTTTGGCCCCTACAGATTCTGGCACCACAAGCACTTTTTCGCGGATGCGGGGCAGGAAACGGAAGTGCGCGACCTGGTGCACTATGCCTTGCCGTTCGATCCATTCGGCAGAATGGTCCATCCGCTTTTCGTGCGAAAAAAGCTGGATTCGATCTTCGAATACCGGCGCGCACAGTTGCGGTCCTTGTTTGGGGGTTGACAGGAGAGCCGGGACCGCCGTGCTTTTCCCTTGTGGCGACCGCGGGTCGTCGTCCGCGGCAGGTTTGTCCCGGGCGGCGTATATTAAGTTCCCGTGAACGGATGGTTTGTTCATGGGGAAACCGGAAAAGATGAACGTGATACCATCCTGTTGAATCGTCATGGCCCACATTATTTCACAGCCCGGTCAGAAAGCGCCTTCTTCGGAAAAAAAGGTGCACAAGGCGCTGGCGAGGCTTCCCGACGACTATACGATACTCCACTCCGTGGCCTGGCAAGGAAGACGGGGAGATCGAAATCTTGACGGGGAGGCCGATTTCCTTGTCATAAACCCTCGCGGGCTTTTGGTCATCGAAGTCAAGGGCGGAGGCATACGCGTGGAAAATGGCCGCTGGATATCCACGGACCGTTCCGGGGAAGCGCATGCTATCAAGAATCCCTTTGAACAGGCCACGACCTCCAAGGCGGTACTGCATAAATGGCTGAAAGACCGCATGGGTTTTGATATTCCCACATGCCATGCCGTATCCTTTCCAGACATGTGGGATCTCGAGGAAATCGGTCCAGCGGGACCCAGAGAACTCATGTTCACAGGGAAGGACCTCGACAGTATCCAGGATGCAATAAAACGGCCATTATCTCGTGCAAGGCGGGGGGTTCGATTGCTTCCCTCTCAGGTCAAGGATATCGTCCAGGCGCTGGCGCCGACGGTCACCGTGCGCCGCAGGCTATCGGACGAAGCCCGCGAAGCCCAAAGCGCATTGATTACCCTGACGGATGAACAAAAGGATTTTTTTGATGCGGCGCGGCGCAATGTCCGTCTTGCCGTGTTCGGTGGGGCGGGTACGGGCAAAACGGTGCTGGCGTGCGAAAAGGCCAGGCAATTGCATGCCGAAGGGAATCGGGTGCTTCTTACCTGTTACAACAAACCTCTTGCAGAAAGCCTGTCGCCCCATCCAGATTTGAAGGGGGCCGTAGAGGTTCGGACCTTTCATTCGTTGTGCCTGTCCATGGCCAACCGGGCCAAATTGGACATACCGCAAGAACTCGATGCGCAATTTTGGGAAGAAGAGGCTCCGATGCTATTGCTTGAGGCCTTCGAGCGTACCGCAACCTCTTTTGATGCTATCGTCGTGGACGAAGGGCAGGACTTCAGCGCCGAGTGGATCGCCGCGCTGGAAAGCATCTGTACGCATGGCAAGGATTCGCCGTTTGTGGTGTTTTTCGATCCAAACCAGAAATTATGGAATCGGCCATGGTCTCCCGATGCAAGTTATTTTCAGTTCGAATTGACCAAGAATTGCCGGAACACGATCCCTATCGCCGAGCGGGTCGCCAATATCGTTGAGGCGCCTGTCCGGCACAAGGGCGCCGCCGGTCCCGCCCCGAAATGGACGCAATGGCAATCGCCTCGCAACCTGGAAAAGAGGGTCAGGGGGATTCTTGAGGAGCTCCTGAACGAGGGGTTTTCTCCGGCGGACATTATGGTGCTTTGCGAATCGAGGGATGCGATGGATCGTTTGCATGCCGCTGCGCTTGGCCAAATCGCCGACGCCTCCCCGCGATGCGAAACGATAGCCCGTTTCAAGGGATTAGAGGCGCTGGCGGTCGTTCTGATCCTTGAGCCCGAGCCGCGCAGTATTCCTGACCGGAATGCCTATGTGGGGTTCAGCCGGGCGGTTTCGTATCTGCGCATTCTTGCAAACCCCACCCGCCAGCAAGCCGTACACTGGGCCTGACCTGCCCGCTGTGTTACGCCCGCAAGGCGCCGCCAAGGCGGGGTATCGGGGGTTTTGGCGGGAAGAGGGATGGGTGGCGCGGGAGAGACTCGAACTCTCGACCTTACGATTATGAGTCGTACGCTCTAACCTGCTGAGCTACCGCGCCGGACTTCCGGCAAGCAACCGGGAACCACGCCGGGCGCATTATACGACGGAGGTTTGCAAGGGTTCGGGGCTACGAAGATGTATGCCGCATATTGGTTCGCTTCGTACATTGGGTTGCGTACGCGAAGCGCTGATCGACCCGGACCTGGACGTCATCAGCGTATTTTTACCCGTTCCGACCCGCTCCAACTCCGCCAACCCCCTCCAACCCTCTCCAATCCCCTCCAACCCCCTCCAACCCCCTCCAACCCTCTCCAATCCCCTCCAACCCGCGCCAACCCCTCCGACCCCTCCAACCCCTCCGACCCCTCCGACCCGCCCCAACCCCCTCCGACCCGCTCCAACCCCCTCCGGCCATGCCTTGGACTTCCGTTATCGGTCAACCGCGTGTTCTGAACGCCTTGCGCCGGACGATCTCCGCCGACCGGATCGCCCATGCCTGGCTGTTTTATGGCCCGGCGGGCGCCGGCAAACGGGCCGCGGCCATAGAATACGGGAAGGCGCTGCTTTGCGATCAGGGCGGCGAGGAGGCCTGCGGCGTGTGTTCGCCGTGCGTCAAGGTGGGCCGGATGGTGCATCCCGACCTGCATTTCCTGATGCCGCACCCTTCGGACGCCGATCCCGCGGATGTGGCCGAACGCATCCGCCGTGTGGGCCAGAATCCGTATGCGGCCGTGGATTTTGTGCGACGGCCCTTTCTGGACGATCCGTCCCGCTCCTCCAACAAACAGGCGATCTACACGGTTGCGCGCGTTCAGGAGGAAATGTGCCGGGCCATGAGTTTCCAGGCCGTGCAGGGAGGCTACAAAGTGGCTATCGTCAGCGATGCGGACGCGTTGCGCATGGACGCCGCCAACATGTTTCTGAAGATGCTGGAAGAGCCGCCGCCGAAGACGGTGTTCATTCTCGCCACCAGCCGTCCCGACCGCATGTTGTCCACCATTCTTTCCCGTTGCCGTCGGTTGCGGTTCGATCCATTGCTCCCGGAGGCTATCGAACAGGCGCTCGTCGAGCGGGAAGGCGTAGCCCCGGCGTTTGCCGCTACGCTGGCCCGGATGGCGGACGGATCGTACACCGCCGGGCTCGATCTGGCGCAGAACGAGGATGTACGCGCCTTGCGGGAGCTCGTGCTGGATTTTGCGCGGGCGTCGTACAGCCGGGACGTCGGAAAAATAACCGATATCGCGGAACAGATCGGGAGATTCGGGCGCGACCGGACCGGGTATGCCCTGGAATTGCTCCTGCGTTGGATCCGCGACCTTATGCTCTATCAGACGCTGGGCGAAGCGGCTCCGCTGGTCAATGTGGATCAGGCCAAAGCCATTGCAGATTTCGTCGCAGCCCTTCCCCGGGCCGATATCGAAGCGATGACGTCGATTATAGAGCAGGCGATCGTGCTGGTCCGAAGCAATGTGCATGTGCTCCTGACCTTGACCGTGCTGGCCGGGGCGCTGGGCGACGCGATGCGCGGACCGCACGCCGGCTCGTTGTATATGCCGCTGAGCGATGCGTACGCAGGGCCTTCCCGATCAGGGGCGTACGCCCGGTAACCGTTGCCGCGGCGTTTCCGGCGGGTCTTCCGCCGCCTACCGCAGAAAGTCCTCGATATCCATCTGTTCGATATCTCCGGCAAGGTCCTCGGGCTGCGGCCTTGAGAGGGCCAGGATGGCCGAATGGGGAATGATGAGGTAATCCCGCCCGTTGAACTTGATTTCGACGGCTTCTTTTTTGAGAAAGAAGGCATGATCGCCCGGCTGCGCCTGCAGGGGCAGATAGCGCACCGAATCGCGGTTGGCGCTCCAGGGTTCGCCGGTATAGTCGGGGTTCGGCATCACATAGCCCGGCCCCACTTTTTCGACGCGGCCTACCCGGACGTCCTGGCGTTCGGCCACGGACGCCGGAAGCACCAGCCCGGCTTCCGTGTGTGTTTCGCCCTCCTCGGGAGCGATGAGGACGCGGTCTCCTGCAACAATCAGTTCATTCATAACAGGGAAAGTATGCACAGGGCCGGATATCGTTCCGCCCTGCATGCGATGTATTGGCGACGATGGCGCCCTCGGGGAGTTCAGCGTTTGCGCAGGCGCCGGAGTTCTTCTGCGTACCGATCCAGAATCCGGTTGCGGTCGTAGAACGCCGCTCGTTCCAGGGCGTTCGCTTGCCATGCGGCGTATTCGCGCTTGTTTACGGATGCAAGCAGGGCGGGCAGGCGCTTCGCCTCCGACCATGCGTATAGCCGTCCCGGGCGGTGCGCCGTCATTTCTGCGCCCAGCGGGCTGTCCGCGTCGCACACAGCGAGGACCGGCGTGCCGGTCGCCAGCGCCGGAATCAGTTTAGACGGTAGGAAAGACCCGCCCGCGCCCGCGCGTTCCGGAATGACCGCGAAATCCGTTTCGTGGAGCGCCCGGGCCAGTTCCTTTTCGTCCGACAGCCCCCGCACGTCGAATCGCTTGTCGCCCGCCTCGCGCACCCATTGCCTGAGCGCGCCTGCGCCGCTGCCCTCGGCCTGTATCCGAAATGCGAACGGGACGTCGCTGCGGTGCAGGATACGGCACAGTTCCAGCAGGTGTTGTTTCGCGCCCAGGTTCCCGGAATACAGGAGGCGCACCGGGGAGGAGGGGCCTTGCGTGTTCGGCGCGGGACGCAGGTGGCGGGCCAACGATGCGTGCAGCCAGTTCGGCAAGTAGAGCATCGGCTGGCGGCGTCGCCTTCGGGGTTCCAGCTGCTCGACCATGGCGGGCGAAATGGTGCTCCACGTATCGGCCTCATTGAAGAGCGCATCCTGCACCCGAACCATCCAGTTGCCCTGTCCAATGCCCCCGGCCTGCGCTGCTTCGGCCGGCAGATCCTGCACGTTCAGCCACAAGGGGAGGCCGGTTTTTCGGCGGCAGACGGCGGCGTAGGCCACGGCGCCCAGTAGGGGACAAAAGACCATCAGGGCGTCGTAGTCGCCGCGGCGGGGCAGGCGGCGCATCAGGGAGGCGAAGAAGGAGCCTTCGTAGAGCAGCCGTTCGCGGAGCGCCTGCGGGTTCCGGGGAATGTACAGTCCGAACCGCTCGATGCGTACGCCCCGGTGCGTTTCGGATCGGATGCGCCGGCCGTTTTCGCCCGATTTGTCGCGCCATTCGGGGTAGTAGGAGGTTGCGCACCGCACGGTGACCTCGAAACCGCGCTCGGCCAGCCCGTAGCACAGGTCGCTGAAGAGCACGCCGCCCCCGAGGTCCGGTTCGAACACATTGACGATGACAAGCAGGCGCATGGTCAGGCGGCGGAGGCGTTCAGGCGCCCGGATCGGGCGAGGCGGGCGCGTTCAGGCGCTTCAGGCTTGTCCACAGGAAGGCGGCGGAAAGGGCGAACCCGCACACGCAAAGCAATAGCCACCCTGTTCTGCCCATCAGCAGATGCCCCACGCCAAACAGGGCGGAATAGACCAGCGTGACCCCCGCCGCGCAATCGCCTGCGAGTCGAAGCATGCCCGTGTCCTGGAGCACATCCGGATGGCGGGCGGCGATGGGTTTCCAGCCGGGGCCGCCGGGATGTACGCGCCGGTAGAACCGGTCCAGCGTGTCGGCGCGAGTGGGCCGGGTGAGGAACGTGGCCGCCACCCACACCGCCGTAGTGAATCCGGCTACGGCGAACAGGTCATTCGGGAATCCGGCTTGCAGCCCTGGAAGTTCGACGCCGAACAGGCCCAGAAAGAACGAAAGTCCGAGCAGGAAAAGGGGAGACAGCGTAGCGGCCAGTTCGCTCCATGCATTGATGCGCCACCAGTACCAGCGCAGAATCAGGACGAGTCCGAGGCCGCTGGACGCCGTAATAAGCAGCGCCCAGGCTTGGCTCACGGAATTCAGGTTCGCGGCGATAAAGACGGCCGCTACAGCAAGGGCGAACGTCAGGATGCGGGACACGAGGACATACTTCTTCTCGCTGGCGTTCGGCTCTATGAACCGTCGCCAGAAGTCGTTTACGAGATAGGACGTTCCCCAGTTCAGTTGCGTGGATATCGTGCTCATGAAGGCGGCCAGAAAAGCGGCCAGCATCAGGCCGAGGAACCCGGACGGCAATACGTCGCGCATGGCCAGCACGAATCCTTCCCGCGGATCGTCCAGGTTGGGGTACAGCACCAGCGCGGCCAGCGCCACGATAATCCAGGGCCAGGGGCGCAGGCAGTAATGCGCCACGGTAAACCAGAGCGTGGCGAGGAGGGAATGCTTCTCGTCCTTGGCGCTCATCATGCGCTGCGCCACATACCCGCCGCCGCCGGGTTCGGCCCCCGGATACCAGCTGGACCACCATTGCACCCCCACATAGGCGAAGAAACTTACGGCGGTCAGCGCCAGCACGGCGCCCCCTTCTACGGGGTTTCCGAGGACAGGCAACATGCGGAAGGTGGATTCCGGCAGGGCGCTCATCAGGCCCGCCATGCCGTTCACTTCAGGCATATCCAGCACGAACGCGGCCAGAATAATGCTGCCCCCGATCGCAATAACGAACTGGAAGGCGTCCGTGACGACGACCCCCCACAGGCCGGAAAGCAGCGCATAGACCCCGGTGAGCAGCATCAGCAGGGCCACCACGACCAGCGGCGCCCCGATCTCGGCCCCGAGGACCTGAAAAGACGTGCGTCCGAACATGGTCAGGCCCGGAAACAGGATGTCAATGACGGTTTCCATGGCCAGCGCCACCCACCCGATAATAATACCGTTGAGCACGAGCCCGAAATAGAGGGCCTTGACGCCGCGCAGCACGGCGGCGGCCTTCCCGTCGTACCGCATTTCGACGAATTCCACGTCCGTAAGCACCCCGCTGCGCCGCCACAGGCGCGCGAAGAAGAACACCGTCAGGACGGCCCCGAAGGCCATGTTCCACCAGAGCCAGTTGCCGGCGATCCCGTTCGTGGCGACAAGTTCGGTGACAGCGAGGGGGGTGTCCGCCGCGAACGTCGTGGCCACCATGGACGTGCCGGCCAGCCACCAGGGCATATTCCGGCCCGACAGAAAGAACTCGGAGGTGTTTCGTCCGGCTCGCCGGAAATAATACAGGGCGATGCCGAACGATAGCGCAAAATAGCCTGCTATCAGGATCCAGTCGAGAGGGGCAAGCAGCATGGACTACAGGGATTGCGTTTCGGCGGTGGATGAATTTGCTGTACGCGCTGTCAGGAAGTACGCCGTAAATATGATATTGCCCGGCCGCAAATCCAAATCTGTTTTTTCGTTTCAGGAGTCCCCCGCGCTGCGTATTTTCAGGACACATTCATTGAAGGGTGCATTGATCTTCGCGGACTTAATCAGAGCATCCTGAAGTGGACTGGATCAGAATATCCCGTAGGCAGTGCAACTCGCTGCGCAGGACGGCGGGCAGCGCATGGAACAGAGGCTGTCCGCGGCTTGGTCTATCCGTGATCTGCCCAACGATGTATCCAATGATCTGTCCAAACCCGTTTTCTCCCGCACATATCCCGGTTTTAGCGTAATGCGTATTCCGCGTATCCTTGAAAAAACGAGTGTCCTGACGTTCGCATGCATGGCGTGGCTTGCGGGGTGCGCCGGTCCGGGAAACCGTGCGGATTCGTCCGGTCCCCCTTCCCCCGACCGGTTTACGAAAGTGGTTCTGGACCAGGGCCTCTACGAACCGATGGAACTGGATATGCTCGACGACGGCCGCATACTTTTCATTGAGCGGCGCGGCGCCGTCAAGATTCATGATCCCGCGACGGCCCACACCGAAACCGTCGCCGAAATAGACGTATTCACAGGGTTCGAAGAGGGGCTGATCGGCGTGGCGCTTGATCCCGACTATGCCGCGAACCGGTGGGTCTATTTTGCGTATTCCGCGCCGGATACCGCTGTCATACGATTGGCTCGCTTCGTGCTGGACGATGATGTCCTCGATAGGGAATCCGAGCGTATCCTGCTGGAGATTCCCGTGCAGCGCGAGGAATGCTGCCATGTGGGCGGTTCGCTCGAATTCGGCCCCGAAGGCCACCTGTTCCTGTCCGTCGGGGACAATACCAATCCCTTCGCCTCAAGCGGTTTCGCGCCCATCGACGAACGAGCGGGGCGCAAGGCATGGGATGCGCAGGGGTCTGCCGCCAACACGATGGACTTGCGCGGGAAGATCTTGCGGATTCTGCCGAAAGACGACGGCACGTACGCCCTTCCGGAAGACAACCTTTTCGCGGACGGCGCCATGGAAGGGCGGCCCGAAATTTATGTGATGGGGAACCGGAATCCGTTCCGCATTGCGATCGACGATCGCACAGGGTATTTGTACTGGGGAGAGGTGGGGCCCGATGCGGGCGAATCGTTGTCCGAACGAGGCCCCATGGGGCACGACGAAGTGAATCAGGCGCGTGAGGCGGGCAATTTCGGCTGGCCGCACTTCGTGGGGGACAACAAGGCCTATCATGATTACGATTTCGAGGCGGAAGCGGCCGGGTCGCCCTTCGATCCCGCCGCGCCCGTCAACGATTCGCCGAACAACACGGGATCGGAAAGGCTTCCGCCCGCGCAACCGGCCTTTATCTGGTATCCGTACGGCCCCTCCGAAGCATTCCCGCTTATCGGAGAAGGAGGGCGCAACGCGATGGCGGGTCCGGTCTATTATTACGACGATTATCCCGAGTCCGACCGGAAATTCCCGCGCTATTACGACGGGAAACTGTTTATCTACGACTGGATGCGGAACTGGATACGTGTGGTTACGATGGACGAGCAGGGCCAGTACGTCGCCATGGAAGAGTTCATGCCGACGATCGGGTTCGCCAAGCCGGTGGATATGCTCTTTGGCCCCGACGGGGCGCTCTATATGCTCGAATATGGCGAAACCTGGTACGGGCACAATCCGGACGCTCGCCTGTTTCGCATCGACTATGCGGTCCGTAACCGGGCGCCCATAGCGCATATTGCGGCGGACCGTCCTGTGGGCGCGGCCCCGCTTACCGTCACGTTGTCCGCCGCCGATTCGTTCGACCCGGACGGCGACGCCGTTGCGTATGCCTGGCGCCGAGAAGGCGATGCGGAACAGATTTCGGGCGAGGAGGCGGCGTATTCGTTTACGGAGCCGGGGACCTATGCGGTGACGCTTGCCGTAACCGACGGCGAGGGGTTGACCGGGGAGGAGACGCTCGACATTCTCGTGGGTAACGCCATACCGGACGTGCGCATCGAATTTGCCGGCAACCGCACCTTCTTTTGGGACGATCGGGCGATTGAATATGCCGTGGTCGTGACAGATCCGGAAGATGGGGACGTAGCCGACGAGGAAGTGGCGTTTACCGTCGATTACCTCGCTCGCGGCGCCGACTTGACCGTGCAGGCCCAGGGACATCAGGCGGCGCTGGCGCGTGCGGCGGGGCTTATCGGGCAATCGCTGATTGAGCAGTATAACTGTGGCGCATGCCATCTCCAGACGGAAGAATCCATCGGACCGGCTTTTGCGGCGGTCGCCGGAAAGTATCCGCGCAACGAGGCGTCGCGCACGTATCTTTCGGAAAAAATCGTGGAGGGCGGCGCGGGCGTCTGGGGAGCACGGGCGATGGCCCCGCATCCGCACGTTTCCGTCGAGGAAGCGGCCCGGATGGCGGAGTTCATCCTGGGGCTGGGCGACGACGCTGCGCGGGCGGCGGGCCTGCCGTTGCAGGGCGCGTACGCGACCGATCGGCACGAGGCGGACGAGGACGAAGGCCGCTACTTCCTGACGGCGTCGTATACGGATCGCGGGGCGGCGGGCCTGCCTCGCCTGACGGGGCGCAGCGTGGTCGTGTTGCGGCATCCAACGTTGCAGGCGGAGCGTTTCGACGAGGGGGACCGCGCGGAGGCGGCTCCTGCGCCGGAGCCGGTGTATGGAGAGGACGCGACTGGGGAAGTCGTATTCGGCGACGACGGGGGGTACTTCGTGTTCCGGGATATTGACCTGACGGATGTGCGTTCGCTGGCCGCACGCATCGGGACCGTGGCCGAGACGACGACCGGCGGGCAGTTGGAAGTGCGCGCGGGCGCCGTGGACGGGGAGGTCCTGGGGACGTTCGCCGCGCCGATCCCGCACGAAAACAGTCTGGAGACCTATGAAATCGCGCTGGACGGGGCGGGCGGCAAGACGGACGTGTATTTCGTGTTCGCGGCGGACGAGCCGGGCGGTGCATCCCCCGTGCTGTTCGTGGACTGGATCCGGGTGCAGTGGTAGGAAGTGCGGTGCGGATGCTGGGAGTAAGGCGCAGTGGCAGGAGTGCGGTGCAGCGGCAGGATATTTCAGAACGAGATGCGGGCGCCGAGGGTGAGGCGTCCGGTCGGGTGAACGCCAAGGACAGGCGCAACGGACAGTCCGCTTTCTTGCCCGGGGATGTCGAGGCGCTCCCATTTTTCGTTCCGGCGTATTGTGCCGATGATCAAGCCCAGCGCCGTGCCGCCTGCAGTGAAAATTAGTGCTCCATATATGAGTCCTATGGCCCCCAATCCCTCAACATTTCCGGCGGACGCAAACAACACGACGGTTGCCAGTGTGCCCACGCCCAGGCCTGTCCAGGCCCCCTGTACAGGGTATCGCCAGACGCCCTGGTTCCGTTCCAAAGAAAGCATATCGGTATACGAGATGGTGTGCTCTGTAGAATCAATATGCAGCGTCAGGGAATGCGCGTCGTATTCTTGCAATCGCCCGGTTATTGTTCCTTCGTTCCTGGTGGTTATTCGCATGAGGTCCTCGGATAACGTTGCATGGACGCCCATGATGGGTAATGTGGATGCACGGCCCTGACCGAAAACATTGAGGCGATTCCATCGCGTTCGCCGGAACGCCCCGCCCATAGCTACGCCAAGCAGGCCGCCCGCCAAACTGTTCCTGACCGGCTCCCAGGTTGTCGTCACCCCGTTTCCGAGAAGGCTCGCCAGTATGCCGGCGCTCAGGCCGATGATGGCGCCTTCTTTGTACGCTCGCCGGACACGCACCATTTTTTTCAGCCGAAGCATATCGGCATACGGTATGCTGTGTTCTGTATCGTCTGCAAGAATGGTCAGGGAATGGGCGTTGTACCCCTGCATTTTCCCCGCAAGTCGCCCCTCGCTCCTCGTTCTTATGCGTACGTTGTCTCCGACGGACAATGCATAAGCAGGCCTATCCAGGCGTTCCCAATGTTCTCCCGCGAACGGGGCGCTGACGGCAAAGCCGATCATGCTGCCCGCCAAACTAAATATGGCGAAAACAGGAGGTTTGTGACCGCCAGCTACGACGTCAGCCAGTGTTAGGAGCGAGCCAACCGGGCCGCCCATCGCCAAGCCCCAGCGAGCGCCTTTTCTGGCATATGAGCGGACGCCCAGGCTCCGCTCCAACCGCGCCATGTCGGCGAACGAGATTTTTTGCTCTGCGGAATCGACAAGGACGGCCAGGGACGAGGCGTCGTACCCCTGCATTTTCCCAATGATTTTTTCGCCGCCTTCGGTGGTTATCCGAATGCGGTCCCCGATGAATTGCGCCTGCGCAGGCGGCGCCAGAAAGAAGAGCGCTCCGAGGATCAGGAGGATGCCTGCATTAAGCCGGCGCGGCAAAAAGGCGAGGGGGGGGGGCATATTTGTCCATGGCGGCGATATGGAAGCAACATGTTCTTTTGGGGGGGGCGTTGCGGGGTACTGCTCTAGGATGCACTGATTAAGTCCGCGAAGATCAGAGGCATCGAGGAGTGTGCTGGCAAGGAATGACGAAGCAGCGTGGCAGGCCCCACGTAATGAGGAATGACGCAGCCAGCGCGCTCCTCGATGCCTCCCGAAGGGCGCTTCACGACACCGACGACGTCAAGCACCGTGTTTTCCGATGATTTTAACGATAGAATCATTACAAACCCTACTTTCGTACGTGAAGCGCTGATCGAAGTGGATTTGATCAGTGCATCCTCTACTACGTACATGGACAGGGTACGCCGCCGGGAAGGGATTGTCAAGGGTTTTATGGGATATAGAGCTGGTTCGGGTTTGTCGGACCATGTCCTATGGGCGTAAAGATTGCGGAGGCGCCCGTTAGCGGCGCGGCGGATGCGGCGGTCGCGGCGGCAATCGCCGCTTTCAGGAAGATCGGCGCAAAGACAGGGGGCGTCGCATGATTTATGTCAAAATAAATATTGAATATTGAAATTGACATTGACATAGTTAATAACAGGCCGTATATTCAGAATATTCTGCGTAAACCTGCTTCGATCAGCGCAGCCTGAACCCCTATGATCCCCAGACACCTCACGCCCGCACTCACGCGCGCCGCCGAAACCTGGCCTGTCGTAACCGTCACCGGACCCCGGCAGTCGGGCAAAACGACGCTGGTTCGGGCTGTTTTTCCCGAGCATCGCTATGTCTCGCTGGAAGCGCCCGATGTGCGCGAACGGGTGCGGTCGGACCCGAGAGGCTTTCTGGCGCAGGCGGATCGCCTGATTCTCGACGAAATCCAGCGGGCGCCCGATCTGCTGTCCTATATTCAGGGCCTCGTTGACGACGACAATCGCCCGGGTCGTTTTATCGTCACCGGGTCGCAGAACATTCTGCTCATGGAGTCCGTGTCGCAGACATTGGCGGGCCGGACCGCTTTGCTGCGTTTGTATCCCTTTTCTCTTGCCGAACTGCGGGGACAGCCTCCACTGGATCCGTTTACGCTGGATCAGAACGCGCCGCCCGGTCCCGCCCCAAGCGCTCCGCCCCCCGACAGTCTCTGGGAAACGCTTGTCGCCGGTTTTTATCCGCCTGTGCATGACCGGGGCATTCCGCCTGGCGATTGGTTTGCGGATTATTTCCGAACCTATGTCGAACGCGACCTGCGCGAGGTGATGCGCGTTGGGGACTTGCGCGCGTTCGAGACCTTCGTGAGACTTGCGGCGGCCCGCACGGCCTCCGAACTGAATCTGAACAGTCTCGCGGGCGATGCGGGCGTGGCCCAACCTACCGTTCGTCGTTGGCTTACGGCGCTGGAGACAGGGTATCTGGCCGCCACGCTGCCGCCGCACCATAGCAACTACCGCAAGCGCTTGCGCAAGCGGCCCCGGCTACATTTTCTGGACACGGGCCTTGTGTGTTATCTGCTCGGCATTCGCGACGGCGTTACGCTGGAGCGGCATCCGTTGCGCGGGGCGATTTTCGAATCGTTCGTGGCGTCGGAACTGATCAAGGCGTTTGCCGCCATGCGTCGGGACGCTCCGCTGTTCTTTTGGCGAGACGCTGCGGGCCGTGAGATCGATATACTCATCGACGCCGGGGAGCGCTTGATTCCCCTGGAGATCAAATCCGGGCAAACGGTGCCGCCCGATGCGCTCCGTACGCTCGCCTGGTGGACGTCCATTCCCGCCAATCCGAACCAGGGCGGCGTACTGGTGCACGGCGGAAACGAACGCTTCGCGCTCGGAGAATACCAGGTGCTTCCCTGGTTTTTGCAGTGACGGAAACGTGTCGGGACGCCCGGGGCCGGGCTTCTTGCGGGCGCCTTTCCCTCTGGTGAAAAAGGCTCGGTTAAAAAAGTAAGGCGGCCAAATGTTTAGGTTAAATAAATAAGGCGGCGGCTTGGAAAGCTTTCATAAAAAGGTGGAAGAGGTGCCCTTTTAGCAAAATGAAGAAACCGAAGCCACCACCGCAGCCGAAGCGTGGCCGCCCGGAGACGCGGACACTGAAGATCGACGCTACGCCGGAGTTCCTGGCGAAGTGCATTGTCACGCCCGTCAAAAAAACCAAGTAGCCCGAAAATGGTTACTTTCGCATATAATCCCCGTCCGCAAAGATCAGGGCATCCTCTAATACCCTGCGACGGCGTCCTGTCCTCTCGGGTCCGCTCCGCCCTGGTATAGCGCGCCTTCCGCATCCCGCCGTACGACAATCCCGTCCGCGCGTCCCCAGGCCCCGTTTTCAGTCAGCGTCCAGCCTCGTTGCTCCAGCGCGCGCCGCGCCGTTTCGGAAAGCGCCTGCGGTTCGTGGTGCAACATGTCCGGCAGCCACTGGTGGTGAATCCTCGGAGCCGAGACGGCTTCCTGGATGTTCATTCCGTGATCGATCACGTTGATCATGACCTCGAACACGGTCGTGATAATGCGCCCCCCACCCGGCGACCCGATGATCATGAACAAGGCCCCGGACGGGTCCTCGACGATGGTGGGCGTCATGGACGACAGCATGCGCTTGCCCGGCTCAATGGCGTTGGCCTCCGATCCGAGCAAGCCGAACATGTTGGGCGCGCCCGGCTTGGCCGAGAAATCGTCCATTTCGTTGTTCAGGAAGAAACCGGCGCCGTCCACCACCACTTTCGAGCCGTAACTCCCGTTGATGGTGGTGGTTACGCTGACGGCTCGTCCCTCCGCATCCACCACGGAATAATGCGTGGTTTCCGCCGACTCGAAGGGGAGCGGGTCTCCATGCCCCACGGCGGCGCTGGAGTCGGCCTGGTCGGGGTCGAAGTCCGTCATGCGCCGCCGCATGTATTCTTTTCCGACGAGCGCGGCGACCGGCACGTCGAAATAGTCGGGATCGCCCAGCCACTGCGCCCGGTCGGCGTAGACGCGGCGCATGGCCTCGCCCATCAAATGGGCCGTGGCCGCCGTGTGGTGGCCCATTTCGCCCAGATCGTACGGCTCTACGGCGTGGAGCAATTGCGCCAGGGCCACGCCGCCGGAAGACGGGGGCGCCATCGCAAAGAACCGGTAGCCTCTGTACGCGCCCGAAACCGGCGCGCGCTCCACGGCTTCGTAGGCGGCCAGGTCTTCCATCGTGATCCAGCCGCCGCCCCGCTCCATTTCTGCGGCGATCAGTTCCGCGGTTTCCCCTTCATAGAATCCGGCCCGCCCCCGATCCCGAATGCGGCGGAGGGTCTCGGCGAGGTCCCGTTGGGCGAAGCGCTCTCCGGCGGCATAGCGCTGGTCCGGGTCGGGTTTCGTAAAATATTTCGCGGTGCTTTCGAATTGCGCAAAGGCGTCGCGTTGCGCATTCAGCCCGGCGGCGTCCCGCGCGCTCAGCAGGAACCCTTCCTCCGCCAGCCGAATGGCGGGCGCCATCACGTCCGACAAGGGCAGGCGCCCATATTTTTCGTGCGCCAGGACGAGTCCCGCCGGGGAGCCGGGCACGCCCGAAGCAAGGTATCCCAACCGGCTCAAATAAGGGATGGCCTCGCCTGTTTCGTCGAGATACATATCCCGATGGGCTGCGGCGGGGGCTTTTTCGCGGTAGTCGATGGTGGTTACGGGGGTGGGCGGGGCGTCTGCGTCGCTTCCGGCGGTTTCCGCGGCGCGTTCTCCGTCCGGGAACCGGATCACCATGAAGCCTCCGCCGCCCAGGTTGCCTGCCGCAGGGTACGTAACCGCCAGGGCAAATCCTGTGGCCACGGCGGCGTCTACCGCATTGCCACCTTGCTGGAGAATTTCGACGCCCGCCTCGGACGCCTCTATTTTCGCGGAAACGACCATGCCGCGTCGTGCTTCGACGGGGGCGGGCGGCGGTGCTTCGGCAGGGGCGGCGGGCGCAGGCGGGCGGGTACATCCGGCGGTCCACAGGAGGCTCGCCGCCAGTGCAATCCCCAGGCCGTGCCCGGCCCGGACGAGGTACGTACGCCAAAATGCGGGCGCGGCTCGGTTGCTGTTCATGGCGTTCGAAATGGTGCAAGCATGCCTGTGTCAGGGGTTATCTACCCCTGCTAATATAGGCACGAGCGCTGGAACGGGGGAGGAAGTGGGTGGGGTGGTGGCTTGGGGTGGCAGGTCGAGAAAGAATATAGGAACGAGCGCCGGAACGGGGCAGGAAACAGGCGGGAAGAGGGTAAAAAATATTTTTTCTATCATAAATTCCATTTTTTGACATGTTGCGATTTATTTTGTATCATTCACATGCAAGGCCTGGGCGCGGTGCCCGGGCCATAAGCCTAAACCTGTACACTGTGGCGATTACGCAGGGCGAGCTCGCCCGTCGACTTCGTACGGCGCGTGAAGCGTGTCAGATGACCCAGGAAGAGGTGGCCGACCACCTCGAACTTTCGCGTGCGACCATTTCCCAAATGGAACAAGGTCGTCGCGGGGTGTCGAGCCTGGAACTGCATCGACTCGCGCATCTCTACGGACGAGACCTTCACGACTTTCTTGAGGAAGACGTGCCGGAGGGGGACATGGTTATGGCGCTTTTTCGGCGGCAGCCCGGCGTTGCGATGGATGCAGGCGTTCTGGATTCGCTGCGCCAATGTATTACCCTCGGGCGCGAGATCACCAACCTGGAGTCTCGCCTCGGGCTGGATCGTGGGCTGGCTACGATCCCCATCTATCCGGTTCCTCCACCGGATTCCAAATGGGATGCGGTCCAGCAGGGAAGGCTCGTCGCGGCCAAGGAACGCTACCGTCTCAACCTTGGGGATGCGCCCTTGCCGGATGTCGTCGATCTTTTGGAAAGTCAGGGCATTCGCACGGCGCAGGTGGATTTGCCCGACGACATATCCGGATTGACCCTGATTGATGCCCGGCACGGCATATTGGTGGCGGTCAATCGGCGGCATCATGTCTTGCGTCGCCGTTTTTCGTGTGCGCACGAGTACGCCCATGTACTTTTCGATCGCGAAATCCGCGGCATGCTGAGTTGTTCGAGCGATCGTTCCAATCTTAACGAGGTGCGCGCCAATGCGTTTGCAGCGACCTTCCTGATGCCCGAGGGCGCGGTTCGATCCTTCGTACATGGACTTGCCAAAGGGCACCCCAGCCGGGGCCAGATGGATGTATACGATGGGGAGGCTGCCCTGCATGCCGAGGGGCGGATGGAGCCGGGCAGCCAGGATATTCAAATGCACGATTTGGTCCAGCTTGCTCACCACTTTGGCGTGAGTCGCGTTGCGATGTTGTATCGCTTGAAGGGGCTCCGCATGATCGACGAGACCGAACGCACGAGATTGGCCGCCGAAGACAAAGCAGGTTACGGCCGAGCGATAAGCGAGCTTCTTGGCCTTCCCGAACTCGACAATGAAGCCGCAAGGAATCGATTTCACTCGCGATTTCTTTCGCTGGGTATGGAAGCGCTGCGGCGCGAGGAAATTACCCGGGCCAAACTTCGGGAACTCATCCGATTGGCCGATCCCGCACGGGATGCGGATACGCTACTGGCGCGAGCTGGCCTGGCCGCCGCCGAGCCGGTCGATGTGATGCGCGGGGAATGTTGAGGGATCAGGGGCGGTGCCGCTTCCGCCCAGCCTACCGCAGTAACGGGTATCCGCCTCTGCCCGCTCTACCGCAACAGCGTCATTTTCCGTGTGCGCGTTTCTCCGTTCGCCTGGAGTCGATACACGTACAGGCCCGAGGGCAGGTTGTCCGCGCCGAAGCGTACGGTATGCGTTCCCGCCGGGCGGATCCCGTCTACCAGGACGCCTACGCTTCGCCCGGTGGCGTCGAATACCTCAAGGCGGACGTGTTGCGGGGCGGGAAGCTCGTATTCTATCGCCGTCGAGGGGTTGAACGGGTTCGGATAGTTCTGGCTCAGGGCAAACGCCTCTGGGAGTTCCCCTTCGGGAGATTCTATCGACGTTACGTTTTCGTCTTCAGAGATGATTACGTCAACAGATGCGGGCGTCCCTCTCGAAAAACCAGCGGGCAGGGCGCCGAACGTCACCGTGAACGTTTCGTCCTCCATGTCGTCATCCTTCGTGGTGAGGATCCAATCCGTTCCGAAGGGTTCGTTTGCGTCAATGACGATGGTTGCGAGGGCCACGTAGTCGCCTGTTTCTGCGTCGTTTGTGGTGAAGACAAGTGGCAAGGTCACCACGCTGGGTACGGTATGCGCCAGTTCGGCGTGGATGGTGGCTCTTCGGCCTTCGTAGATGGGGTTCGGATATACGGCCAGCGTAATCTGGGTCGGGTCGCTCCCGCCGCCGGGGTCGCCACCGCCGGGGTTTCCTCCGCCCGGGTTTCCACCGCCGGGGTTTCCTCCACCGCCGTCCGTCGAATCATCGTCGTCGTTCACCGTCACTGTCGCGGAGTTGGCGCTGCTGCCCACCGTGTAGCCATTGCCGTCGTTCAGCGTCACCGTCACCGAGCCGTTGGCCTCATCGAGGTTGTCGTCCTCAGTGGAGATGGCGACGGTCGTGCTGGCTGCGGAGATGCTCCGCGTCTTGCCGCCGAGTTGGCCGGACGCCACGAACGCCCCGCTTTGCGAGACCGTGTAGGCGACCGTGATGCTGCTACTCGGCGCAGGGTTCGACGCGATGACGAACGAAGCGTCGCCGCCCTCGGTCACCGCCGAGCCGCCGGTGATGGTTAGCTCCGGCGTCGCTGTAGCCCGGTCGTCGTCCGTCACCGTCACCGTCACGCTGGGGATAGATAATGAGGAGAATGACACCGGACGGTACTTCTGGCCGTCCCCGTCGCCCGCCTCGATCGTGTGCGTGATCGTACGGGTGCGCTCGCCGCCCGTATTCACGATGTGGTCGTTCTGGCCCGTGATCGTCACCGTCTGCGCCGTGCTCCAGTTGCTTGTCGTGAACGTCAGCGTATCTTTTGCCTTCGGCTTCGCATTCCCTCCCGGACCGTCCACGAACGCTGCGCCTCCGGCGGTCACGGTGATGATCACTTGCCCCGCAGGCCGCGTGTCCAGGCCCACGGTGTAGGTCGCGGTGCCTCCGTTCTCCGCGACCGTGCGTGCGCTCTGCGATACGGTCACTCCCGCCGTGTCGTTGTCGTTCACGGTCACCGTCGCGGAGTTCGCGGTGCCCACCGTGTAGCCCGTGCCCGCGTTTACGGTCACCGTCACGCTGCCGTTGTTCTCGTCCGTATTGTCGTTCACGGTGGAGACGAGGTAGGTAGCGGAGCCAGACGTGGGTACGGAGACCGTCTTGCTGCTGCCGATCGATCCAGAGGACGCGAAGTTGCCGTTCTGGCTCACGGTCAGCTTGACGGTGAGGGCCGAGGCCGGCGAAGGGCTTGCCGTCACCGTGAAGCTCGCGTCCGCGCCCTCGGTCACGGAAGACGATCCCGCCGCAATCGTGACCTCGGGGAGGGCTACGGTGTCGTCATTGAGGATCGTGTGGGTATGGGTGGATGTGCCGAGCATGACGCCGGCAGGAGGGGTGCCTCTTATCGTCAACGTTGCAATCACCGTCTCATCGAGTTCAACGTCGGTGTCGCCCCGTACCTGGATGCCTACTCGAGTATTTGTAAGGCTGGAGTAATTTTTCCCCAATGATCCATCTTCGCAGGTGCTTCCACGGGGGCTGTCGCCCGCTGTCGTTCGGTAGTCCGCACCTGAAGTACCCCAACCACCTTGCGTATCGATGGTCGCCGTGCCACTGAAACAGATCTCCCAGTGCACATTACCGTTCGATATACGCTGCGACAGGCTCACCGTATACGTGAGATCTCTCGTGCCCGAATCCCCTTCGTTCGCGTCCGCGGGTCCACTAATAGACAGCGTAGTCTGCGCGGCGGCCTCGGAGACCGGTCCCCATACGATACACAACGCGGCCAGCCACGCTATCCATAGAATGCGGCGACAGGAAAGGGCGCGCCGCAGCGCCGAAGCAGCGCCTGTGAAGCATCTTGCGACGCCTTTTGCAGAGACCCAAGCGGAAAGGCCGCGCTGCCTCGCCGAAGCAGCGCCTGATTTACAAGATAGCCCCCCCCCCCTCACGTTGGCGGAATCATTCGCAAAATCGTTCTCCCACAGAAACGAAGAAATCATTGCTGTCCCCTGGTTTTGTTCAGCGTATTCTTGTATTCAACATAACCTGCATGCGCCCTAATATACGATGCGCCCGACCATTTTTTCAAGAGGGGGTATGTAGCCCAAAGTGGGTGAGATTTTACCGGATATTGGGTAGGGTGGCCTGCCTGCGGGAACACGCTTCGCCAAGTAGGCATTTATGCCGTTGGAATTCCGGCAATTATGCCGCTGATTTTGCAGCAATTATGCCGCTGGATTGTATTCTATTCTGCCGATTAGCCCATGGAATACCTACCTCGCATCGTCGATACGCAGCTGAAGGCAAAGCTTGCCGCCACAGGGGCCGTCGTCATAGAAGGGCCGCGAGCGTGCGGAAAAACAGAAACCGCTCGACAGATTGCCGCCAGCGAAGTATTGCTGGATGTGGACAAGGATGCACGCGTTCTTGCAGAGATTGACCCTGCACAAGCGCTCGACGGCGCCACGCCGCGCCTTATTGACGAATGGCAGATTGAGCCATCTCTCTGGAATCATGTCCGGAGAGCTATTGACGACCGACGGAACTCCGGCCAGTTTATCCTCACGGGGTCCGCAGTGCCCCCGGACGACATCACGAGGCATACGGGCGCTGGGCGCTTGACTCGCTTGCGCATGCGCCCGTTGTCTCTCTATGAAACGGGGCATTCTTCGGGAGAAATTTCGTTGGCGCAGCTGCTTGAAGGCGTAGCCCCACAAGCCCCGCAGGCGGAAATACGGATCGCGGCGCTCGCTGAACTCATCTGCAAAGGGGGCTGGCCAGGCAATCTGGATCAGCCGACAGCGCATGTTTTGGAGGCAAACCAGGATTATCTCAACGAAATTCGGCGCGTGGATATTGCACGCGCCGATGGAACGAGGAGAGATCCGGCGAAGGTTGGCTTGTTATTGCGTTCGTTGGCGCGCAACGTGGCAACGCCAGCCGCCATTTCGACGTTGGCCGCAGGCATTAGCGAGGGAAACGTCGCCGCAATCAAGCAACACACCGCCGCTCAGTATCTTGATGCGCTGGAGCGAATCATGGTTGTAGAACACCAGCCTGCCTGGGTTACAAGCCTGCGATCCCGTTCCGCACTGCGAAACACCCCCATCCGCCATTTTACGGATCCGTCGCTTGCCGCGGCGGCGCTCCGGGCAACCCCTGACCGGCTTTTGCAAGACACGCAAACACTCGGCTTTCTGTTTGAATCCATGGTTATCCGGGACCTGCGCGTCTATGCCCAGGCAGCCGACGCCGAAGTGTATCATTATCGGGATAAAAGCGGCCTGGAGGCGGACGCCGTTGTTCAGGCGATGGATGGGCGCTGGGCGGCTTTCGAAATCAAACTTGGCTTCCGTCGCGTAGAGGAAGGCGCGCGAAACTTGCTCAAACTGGCGCAGCGCGTGGATCAGGACCTGTGCGGAGCGCCCGCCATGCTTGCCGTCATCGTTCCTTCGGGGTACGGTTATATGCGCCTGGACGGCGTAGGCGTGATCCCCATCGGCGCACTGGGGCCGTGAGGGGCGTTTTGGGGAAATAGTTCAGAGGCCGGGGCGGCGCTCCGGCAGGAGCGGGCCGCTGACCCCGGCCTACCGCAGTAGCGTCATTTTCCGTGTCAGCGTTTCGCCGTTCGCTCGGAGTCTATACACGTACAGGCCGGAGGGCAGGTTATTCTATGCTGCCACTTCTCCCCAGCCTACCGCAACAACGTCATTTTCCGTGTCAGCGTTTCGCCGTTCGCCTGGAGCCGATAGACGTACAGGCCGGAGGGCAGGTTATTCTATGCTGCCATTTCTCCCCAACCTACCGCAACAACGTCATTTTCCGTGTCAGCGTTTCTCCGTTCGCCTGGAGTCGATAGACGTACAGGCCGGAGGGCAGGTTATTCTATGCTGCCATTTCTCCCGACTTACCGCAACAACGTCATTTTCCGTGTCAGCGTTTCGCCGTTCGCCTGGAGTCGATAGACGTACAGGCCGGAAGGCAGGTTGTCCGCGTCGAAGCGGACGGTATGCGTTCCCGCCGGGCGGACCCCGTCCGCCAGGACGCCTACGCTTCGCCCGGTGGCGTCGAATACCTCCAGGCGGACGTGTTGGGGGGCGGGAAGCTCGTATTCAATCGCCGTTGAAGGATTGAACGGATTCGGGTAGTTCTGCCCAAGGGCAAACGCATCCGGGAGTTCCTCTTCGGGAGATTCTATCGACGTTACGTTTTCGTCTTCCGAGATGATCACGTCCACAGACGCGGGCGTCCCTCTCGAAAAGCCAGCGGGCAAGGCTCCGAACGTTACCGTGAACGTTTCGTCTTCCATGTCATCGTCCTTCGTGGTGAGGATCCAATCCGTTCCGAAGGGTTCGTTTGCGTCAATGACGATGGTTGCGAGGGCCACGTAGTCGCCTGCTTCGGCGTCGTTTGTGGTGAAGACAAGCGGCAAGGTCACCACGCTGGGTACGGTATGCGCCAGTTCGGCGTGGATGGTGGCTCTTCGGCCTTCGTAGATGGGGTTCGGATACACGGCCAGCGTAATCTGGGTCGGGTCGTTGCCGCCCGGGTCGCCGCCACCGGGGTTTCCACCGCCCGGGTTTCCGCCTCCGCCACCGGGGTCCGTCGAATCATCGTCGTCGTTCACCGTCACTGTCGCGGAGTTGGCGCCGCTGCCCATCGTGTAGCCATTGCCGTTGTTCAGCGTCACCGTCACCGAGCCGTTCGCCTCATCAAGGTTGTCATCCTCGGTGGAGATGGTAAAGGTTGTGCTGGCTGCGGAGACGCTCCGCGTCTTGCTGCCAAGTTGGCCGGACGCCACGAACGCCCCGCTTTGCGAGACCGTGTAGGCGACCGTGATGCTGCTACCCGGCGCAGGGTTCGACGCGATGACGAACGAAGCGTCGCCGCCCTCGGTCACCGCCGACCCGCCGGTGATGGTGAGCTCCGGCGTTGCTGTAGCCCGGTCGTTGTCCGTAATCGTCAGCGTGTGCGTGGTTCTCGTTGTGCCGACATTGTAGCCCGTACCACTACCCAGCGTCAAAATAACCGTCTCGCTGCCTTCCACCACGCTGTCGTCCGTGATGGCTACCGGAATGTTGGCCGTGCCCGAAGTCCCCACTGTGATCGTCCCGCTATTACTACTCACCCCGCTGATAGAATAATCCGTCCCGCGCGTGGCGCCGCCGGAAAGCGTGTAGTTCACCGTAACATTCCCGCTTGGCGCAGGGCTGAGGTTCACCGCGACGTTTTGTGTCCCGCCGCCCTCCGCTATGCTCGAAGCGGACGCCCCGAAGTTCGCCTCAGGCGTACTTGGTGTGTCGTCGTCCGTCACGGTCACCGTCACGCTGGGGATAGAGAACGTCGTCAACGCCGCCGGACGGTACTTTTGGCCGTCCCCGTCGCCCGCCTCAATCGTGTGCGTGATCGTACGGGTGCGCTCGCCGCCCGTATTCACGATGTTGTCGTTCTGGCCCGTGATCGTCACGGTCTGCGCCGTGCTCCAGTTGCTTGTCGTGAATGTCAGCGTATCTTTTGCCTTCGGCTTCGTATTTCCGCCGGGACCGTCCACGAACGCGGCGCCTCCGGCGGTCACGGTGATGGTCACTTGCCCCGCAGGCCGCGTGTCCAGGCCCACGGTGTATGTCGCGGTGCCTCCGTTCTCCGCGACCGTGCGGGCGCTCTCTGATACGGTCACTCCCGCCGTGTCGTTGTCGTTCACGGTCACCGTCGCGGAGTTGGGACTGCCCACCGTGTAGCCCGTGCCCGCGTTTACGGTCACCGTCACGCTGCCGTTGTTCTCGTCCGTATCGTCGTCCACGGTGGAGACGGAGTGGGTAGCGGAGCCGGACGTGGATACGGAGACCGTCTTGCTGGTTCCCGTCTCACCAGAAGACGCGAAGTTGCCGCTCTCGCTCACGGTCAGTTTGACGGTGAGGGCCGAGGCCGGCGCAGGGCTTGCCGTCACCGTGAAGCTGGCATCCGCGCCCTCGGTCACGGAAGGCGATCCTGCCGCAATCGTGACCTCAGGGAGGGCTACGGTGTCGTCATTGAGGATCGTGTGGGTATGGGTCGATGTGCCGAGGGTGACGCCGGCAGGAGGGGTGCCCCTTATCGTCAGCGTTGCGATCACCGTCTCGTTGGATTCAACGTCGGTGTCGCCCCGTACCTGGATAGATATGCTGGTATTTGTAAGGCTGGAGTAATTGCTCCCCAATGATCCCTTTTCGCAGGTGCTTCCACGGACGCTGCCTCTCAGTGCCGTTCGGTAGTCCGCACCTGAAGTACCCCAATTAGGTAGCGTATTGATGGTCGCCGTGCCACTGAAACAGATCTCCCAGTGCACATCATCGTTTGATAGACGCTGCGACAGGCTCACCGTATACGTGAGATCTCTCGTGCCCGAATCCCCCTCGTTCGCGTCCGCGGGTCCACTAATAGACAGCGTAGTCTGCGCGGCGGCCTCGGAGACCGGTCCCCATACCATACACAGCGCAAACAGCCACGCTATCCATAGAATGCGGCGAGCGGAAAGGGCGCGCCACGGCGTCGAAGCAGCACCTGTGAAGCATCTTGCGGCGCCTTTTGCAGAGACCCAAGCGGAAAGGCCGCGCCGCCTCGCCGAAGCAGCGCCTGACTCACAAGATAGCCCCCCCCCCCCTCACGTTGGCGGAATCATTCGCAGAATCGTTCTCCCACAGAAACGAAGAAATCATTGCTGTCCTCTCGTTTTGTTCAGCGTATCCTTGTATTCGGCATAACCTGCATACATAATAATATACGATGCACCAGGCCATTTTCCCAATGCCCGAAGGTCGTAATCAGGCCCGCCGGGGCTATTTATTCCGTTATTGCAATAAAATCTCTGCCCAATTCCCTGGATACGGGATTACCCGCTCGCCCGCCGCCACGAGGGCCACGACAACCGCCGGTATTCGCCGCCCTCCGCGAGCATCTGCCCCCGCTACGCGAGCATCTACCCCCACTCCGCGAGCATCTACCCCCACTCCGCGAGCATCTACCCCCACTCCGCGAGCATCTACCCCCACTCCGCAAGCATTTACCCCCACTACACCAGCATTTACCCCCACTACACCAACATCCACCCCCACTCCGCCATCATTCACCCCACTCCGCCATCATTCACCCCACTACGCCATCATTCACCCCCACTACGCCATCATCCACCCCCACTACGCCATCATCCACCCCCACTACGCCATAATCTGCCGCACCACCTGGCCATGAACATCCGTAAGGCGAAAATCCCGCCCCTGATGCTCGTAGATCAGTCGTTCGTGATTCATGCCCAGCAGGTGCAGAATGGTGGCTTGCAAATCGTGGATGTGTACGCGATCCTTGACGGCGGAATATCCGATTTCGTCCGTTTCGCCAAACGTGAACCCGCGCTTGACCCCGCCGCCCGCCACCCACATGGTGTACGTGTCCGTGTGGTGATCGCGCCCCACAAAAGGGTTGTCGTCCCCGGTGCGGTTCTCCAGCATGGGCGTCCGCCCGAATTCCCCGCCCCATACCAAGAGCGTATCTTCCAGAAGGCCACGCTGCTTGAGGTCGAGCAGGAGGGCGGTCGTCGCCCGGTCCGTTTCGTCGCAACGGTCCTTGAACCCGATGTTGAGCGCCTCCGCCGCGCTGGCCCCGTGCGCATCCCACCCCCAGTGGAACAATTGCACGAACCGCACGCCCCGTTCCACCAGGCGCCGCGCCAGCAGGCAATTGTTCGCATAGGACACTGCGCCTGGTTTCGTGCCGTACAGATCGTGGACCCATTGCGGTTCCTGTTCGATGTCCATCGCTTCCGGCACGGACATTTGCATACGGAACGCCATTTCGTATTGGGCCATGCGCGACAGCGTTTCTGGATCGCCCGTTTCTTCGTAGTCCCGCTGGTTGATGGCGTTGATCGTTTCGATGGACTTCTGGCGCAGCGCCCGGCTCATGCCTTGTGGATTGCCCACATACAGGACGGGATCCCCGTGCGAGCGGCACTGTACGCCCTCGTACACCGTGGGCAAGAAGCCGCTGCCGAATACGCTGCGCCCGGCGTCGGGCTGTTTGCCTCCAGATAGCAGCACGATGAAGCCCGGCAGGTTCTGGTTTTCCGAGCCGAGTCCGTAGATGGCCCAGGACCCCATGCTGGGCCGTCCCGGGCGGGCATGACCCGTATGGAGGAGGAGTTGCGCGGGCGCATGGTTGAATTCGTCCGTATGCATCGCCTTGAGAAAGGTGACCTCGTCGGTGGCCTTTGCGAAATGGGGGAGCATGTCCGAAACCCAGGCCCCGCTTTCTCCGTGCTGCGCAAAGGTCGCCTGGGGCCCCAGCATTTTCGGGGTGCCCTTGATGAAGGGGAAAAATTTGCCTTCCAGCAAGGATTCCGGGCACAATTGGCCATGCAGGCGGTGCAGTTCAGGTTTGTAGTCGAACAATTCGAGCTGGGACGGCGCGCCCGCCATGTGCAGGAAAATGACCCGTTTTGCGCGCGGGGCGAAATGCAGGCCCCGGATGTCGTCCGATGCGCGCCGGGACGCAGAATCAGCGTTGCGGCACCCGGCGAGGGTCGGCAGGGCCAGGCCGCCAAAGCCTGCGGCGGCGGTTTTCAGGAAATGCCGCCGGGTAATGCGATGGAGCGCGTCAAGACGCCGCTCCCGGTACGCTGCATCGGTCATGGGTTCCGCGAATTATTCTTTGGTCAGGAAGGCGTCCAGATTGAGGATGGCGTTCGCCGCCACGGTCAGGGCGCCTGTTTCGGGCGAAGCCGTGCCTGTGGTTGCCGGGGCGGCGGGTTCGGAGGGGGCGTACGCCGGTTCCGGGCCGTAGTCCGTTTGCGGCGCTTCTTCGTATCCGGCAAAGGGGTTCTCCTTGATCTGCGCCAGCGCGGCGGCGTCTTCCGGAGATTCCCGGTAATTGGCCAGCGCCGTTTCGTAGAGCGCGGACAGGCTCTTCAGCGTTTCTTCCGGCGGATCCCGTTGCAGCGCAAGCCGATAGCCCTCCCGGAGCTGCGCTTCGGGCGTGTCGCCTCCGGCCTCTTGCATACGATGGGCCAGCGCAACGGCCGCTTCGACGTACACAGGGTCGTTCAGCGTGATCAGCGATTGCAACGGCGAATTGGTGCGGATGCGACGGGAGACGCACAATTCCCGGGTCATGGCGTCGAAGGCGAGGAGCGACGGATACGGGACGGTGCGCCGCCAGTAGGTGTACAGGGCGCGGCGGTAGCGGTCTTCGCCTTCGCTGGTTACCCAGGCGAGGTCGGTGTACGGGTTGGACCAGAGGCCTGGCGGTTGCGGCGGAAAGACGCTGGGCCCCAGCATGGTATCGCTGAGCAGTCCGCTGACGGCGAGCGCCTGATCCCGTATTTGCTCGGCGGATAGCCGAAACCGGGGACCGCGGGCAAGCCATTTGTTATCTGGATCGACGGCGAGCAATGCGGGCGAGACATGCGACGACTGGCGATAGGTTGCGCTGGTCGCGATTTCCCGGAGCAATCGCTTGACGCTCCAGCCGAATTCCCCGGAAAATTGCAGCGCGAGGGCGTCCAGCAGGTCCGGGTGGGTGGGCGGTTCGCCCTGTGTTCCGAAATCCTCGACGGTTTCGACGATGCCTGCGCCGAAAAGCTGTTCCCAGAACCGGTTTACGGCGACCCTCGCCGTGAGCGGATTGCCGGGGTCGAAAAGCCACTCGGCCAGGCCCAGACGATTCCTTGGGGCGTCTTTTTCGAGAGGCGGCAGGGCGTTGGGAATGTCGGGATGGACCTCGTCCCCATGCGCGAGCCAGTTGCCGCGCTCGAATATATGCGTGGCGCGGGCCTTGTGCGCCGGAAGCTCCCGAAGGATGGGCGTCGTCACCGGGTTCAGGTCGGCGATGGCCTGGCGCAGGCGGGATCGCTCGGCGCGCCGGGCCTCGAACGCCGGGTTCATGTCGATGAACAGGCTGCGCAGCAGGAACACATCGTTCGGGCTGCGCCGGTCGGCTTCTTTTTGCGCGATCCGAATGACCGGCGGAAACAGGGTGCGCTCCTCGAAGAAAGGCGGGCGATCCGTATCTCTTGCATAGTCCTCGAAACGTTGCGTCCAGGCGGCGAACTCGCCGGGAGGCACGGATGCGTGCATGTCTTGCTCCAGGGCCGTTAGGGCGGCGACGAGCCGCTGCCCCTCTTCGGGTCGTTCGTCGAATTCGTAGAGTTTCGGCTCGTTGTGCTCCTCGTCCATATCGGCCGTGTTGTTGAAGAACGCGAGCAGTTCGTAGAATTCTTCCTCCCGGAAAGGGTCGTACGGATGGCCGTGGCACTGTACGCACCCCATCGTTGTACCTTGCCACACCTCAAAGGTCGTGTTCAGGCGATCCATCACGGCGGCGACGCGGAATTCCTCGTCGTCCGTGCCGCCCTCCGTATTCGTCATCGTGTTTCGGTGGAACGCCGTGGCGATGAGTTGTTGCGGGTCGGGGTTCGGGAGCAGGTCGCCCGCCAGTTGTTCTCTCGAGAACTCGTCGAACGGCATGTCTGCGTTGAAGGCCTCGATGACCCAGTCGCGGTACTTCCAGATGGAGCGCGGCAGGTCTTTTTCATATCCGTTCGAGTCCGCGTAGCGGGCCAGGTCCAGCCAGTACCCCGCCCATCGTTCGCCAAACCGCGGCGAAGCGAGCAGCCGGTCCACCGCAGCTTCGTACTGCGCGTCGGACGGGTCCGCGCAGAACGCGTCCGCGTCTTCCGCCGAGGGCGGCAAGCCCGTCAGGTCCAGGCTCGCGCGCCGCAACAACACACGGCAATCCGCTTCGGGCGCCGGGCGCAGGTTTGCCCGGTCGAGGCGGGCCAGCACGAAGCGGTCTATGTCGTTGTTCGGCCATGCGGGGTCGGACACGGCGGGCCTGTCCGGCTTTTCCGGGGCCACATACGCCCAGTGCGTTTCCCATTCGGCCCCGCGGTCGATCCAGCGTTTCAGCAACGAGATTTCCTGCTTGCTGAGCGGCGGGGCTTCGGCGGGCATGCGCTCGTCGGGATCGGCATGCGCGACGCGCCGAATGAGTTCGCTTTGGCCAGACCGCCCCGGCACGATCGCATAGTTCCCCGATTCGGCGGGCTGTAGCGCGTCGTCGCGGAAAAGGAGGCTCAATTCTGCTTGCCGACGGACGCCGCCGTGGCACGTTACGCAGTTTTCGTTGAGGATCGGGCGGATATCCTCGTTGAAATTAACCTCGCCTTTCCCGGCGGCGGGTATCCACAACACGGCGGCGCCTGCCGTCAGCACGGCAGCGAGCGTCAGGGTTCGGCGACGAGTCAGGAAGGGGAGCATCGACGGGCGCGTTTAGGGGCGCGGCGCGTCGGACGAGGCGACGATGCGCCGCAAGGGATGCACTGGTTACCACTCGTTTTCTTCCTTGGCGATCGGGGCGTGCACCGGCACCGGATAATTTCCCGTAAAACAGGCGTTGCAATACCCCGCCTCGCCCCGATTGGCCGCGGACACCGCTTTCATTAACCCGTCCACGGACAGATACGCCAGCGAATCGGCGCCAAGCCATTTGGCGCGTTCCTCGTTGGAGCCGAACTCGTGCGCAAACAACTCGCTATGGCTGGGAAAATCCATGCCGTAGTAACACGGGCTGATCACGGGGGGCGACGCCACCCGGAAATGCACTTCCCGCGCGCCCGCCTCGCGGATCATGTGGACAATGTACCGGGCCGTGGTGCCCCGCACGATGGAGTCGTCCACGATCACCACGATACGATCCTTGAGTACGCCTTCCACGGTGTTGAATTTGCAGCGCACCCGCATTTCCCGGCGGTCCTGCCCGGGCGCAATGAACGTGCGCCCCACATAGTGGTTGCGGATGAGGCCGATCTCGAATTTGCCGGCATAGCCCTGTTTGCGGCATTGGCTTACATACCCCAGCGCACTCGTGTTGGAGGAGTCGGGCACAGAAATGACGATGGGTTGCTTTTCGCCTTTGCCGGTGACCGGGAACGGGGCTTCGCGCGCCAGTTGCTTCCCGATTTGTCGCCGCACCTTGTCCACCATTTCCCCGTAGACCCGCGAATCGGGCCGCGAGAAATACACGTATTCGAACACGCACTGACTGATGTTGTGCGATCGGGGCAGCTGGAAACGCTGGAATGAACCCGTTTCGGCGCCTTTTCGGTCGATCACCAGGATTTCTCCGGGTTCCACATCGCGTACGTATTCGGCGCCGATCAGGTCGAAGGCGCAGGTTTCGCTGGCTACGCACCACGAAGCGTCGTTCAGGCGCCCCAGCGACAACGGGCGGAATCCGTTCGGGTCGCGAATGGCGACGAGGCTTTCGTCGGTAAGGATTACGAGCGAAAAGGCGCCTTCCAGTTGGGCCAGCGCGTCCCGAATCTGGTTGATTTGCTTGCTTCGCCGACTTTGCGCAATGAGGTGCAGGATCAGTTCCGTATCGCTGGTGGTCTGGAACAGCGTCCCCTGATCGCTGAAGGATTGCCTCAGTTCCCGCGCATTCGACAGGTTGCCGTTGTGCGCAATGGCCAGGTTGCCGTTCTTGTAGTGCACCACGAACGGCTGGATGTTCGCCTTGTTGTCCGAGGCGCCCATCGTGGAGTATCGGTTGTGCCCGATGGCGGCGTTTCCGAGCAATTTGGTCTCGAAGAGAGACTGGTCGGCGAACACGTCCAGGACCAACCCCCGGCCCCGGTGGGCCTGCATGACGCGCCGCTGCCGGGTTTCGTCGTAGGTGGAGCTGACGATGCCCGACGATTCCTGACCGCGGTGTTGCAGGGCGTGCAAACCGTAGTACGTATGTCGCGCCGCGTCTTCGGCATTGAATATCCCGAAAACGCCGCAATATTCTCGTAACTGATGCATTCGGTTCGGTGTAATGGATGGCCAACCTGTGCATGGTCAAGGTAGACAATTCCTGTACGTCATACAACGAATTTTACGGCGGATCGCCGGGGTTTCTGTTGTTATTTTCCTGCTTGCCGGCGGGCAGGACGCGCCGTACGTGCACCCGGCCTATCCGATTGTTTTCGACCGTCACGACCCGCATGGCCAGGTCGTCGATGTTCAGACGGTGGCCTTCTTCCGGGATCGTTCCGGTTTCGTGGAAGATCAATCCGCCCAGCGTTTCGAAATCGTACCCCTCGGTATCCAAGGAGGCGTTCAGCAATTCGTTCACATCGTCCAGGTCGATGCGGGCGTCGAACAGGAACGTGGCGTCGTCGAGCCGCTCGTAGAGTTGCTCCTCGCTTTCGTCGTGTTCATCGCGGATTTCTCCGACGATTTCTTCCAGGATATCTTCCAGCGTGACCAGGCCTGCCGTGCCGCCGTATTCGTCTACGACCACCGCCATATGGGTTTTTTTCGCTTGCAGGTCTTTCAGGAGATCGTCCAGTTTCTTGCCCGGCGGTACGAAAATCGCGGGGCGGGCCACCTGCCTCCAGTCGAGCGATGTATTTCCGTTCGCGCTCAGCAGATAGGGGAGCAAATCCTTGGCGTACACGACGCCGAGGATGTTGTCCAGGTGATCGTCGTACAATGGAATGCGGGAATGTCCCGTTTCGCGGATAAGCGTGAGCGCGTCCTCGACGCCGGCGGTTACCGGAAGCGCTACGATGTCCAGACGGCTCACCATGATTTCCCGGACGGATGTTTCTCCAAACTCCACGATGGAGTAAATCATTTCCTTTTCTTCTTCTTCGAGGGTGCCGTGTGCTTCGCCGACGTCGGCCAGCGTTTTGAGGTCCTCTGGAGACATGCGCTCGCTTTCCGTTTCGATCCGCTCGCGCATGAATCGTGTCGAACGGGCCAGGAAACCGGACAGGGGGTACAGGATGCGGTGCAGCGTCGCCAGCGGCCCGGAAACCATTCGGCTGAACGTTTCGGCATGCCGCACGGCCAGCAACTTCGGCGTGATTTCGCTCATGACCAGGATCACGAAGGTCAGCGCGACGACTTCAAGGACGACCGTGACGGCCCAGCTCCATCCCATGGCCTCGGCAACCCTCGCCGTCAGCAGGGCGGCCACGATGGCGGCGGCCACATTCGTAGCCGTGTTCAGGAGCAGGATGGTGATGAGCAGGCGCCGGGGCTGTTCGAGCAGTTTCAGTACGCGCCGGGCCGTGCGGTCGCCGGATTCCGCAAGGGACGCCTTCGCTGAACCGGCGAGCGAAAAAAGCGCGACCTCCGAGCCGGAGAAGATCGCGGACATCACAAGAAGCGCAACGAGCGCGAGTACGCAGGCGGCCACGAAGGGTGCGCTCAGCGCGGCGGATGCCGTCTGTGCAAGAAGCAGTAACGAAGCAGGGTCGGGGTCCAATGCAGGGGCGGCCAGTTCCGGGGATCAATGGAAAAAAGTAAAGTAGGGAATTTGTACGTACATGCGCGCAGGTTCGTCTGCCGCCGCAGCATGGAGCGAGGCGGCTTTGCGCTATTCGTACAGGTCGTCGAGGTCGGCGTCCGCCAGCTCCTTCAGGAACGCAGCGATTTTTGTGGTCAGGTCGTTGAAAAACCGGAGGCCCTTGTCCGGCGTGGCGCGAGACGGGTCTCCTACCCCGGTGCTCTCGGTGATCTGCGACCACTTCCGTTCGGCCCAGACCCATTTTTCCCGCAGCCCCTCGATGTTGAACCGGCGCTCGGCGCCGTCGCCTGCCTCGTCCAGCGGAAGCACGAGGTGGGGGGCGAGGTACATCATCAGGCTTGTTTCCATCTCGCCGGCGTGGTCCACCGGCATTTCGAAATAGTCTGCGAGGCGCAGCGCCTTGGACCAATGCATTTCGCACAGAAACATATTCGGGTGGGCGACGCCGATTTCCCGGATCATTTGCCGAAAATCGTTGCCCCCGTGGCCGTTCAGAATCAGCAATTTCCGAATTTCGGTGCGCGAGACGGTATCGACGATATCTCCGAGAATCGCAGCCTGCGTGCTCGGGAAGAGATTCATGTCCAGCTTGATGTCGAGCTGCCCGGTGTTGACGCCGAAAGGCACGGTGGGCAGCACAATCACGTTGGCGTCCGCTTCCCAGGCCTTGCGCGCGGCTTCGGCGGCGATATGGTCGCACTGGGTTACGTCGGTGGAGTACGGCAGATGGTAGTTGTGCGCTTCCGTGGCGCCCCAGGGAAGCACCGCCACGTCGTATCGGGTTTGCCGGACGGCTTTCCAGGTTGTGTCCGCAAGAATGTACGGGCGAATGGGCATGGCGGAAGCGGACGGTTCGTCTCGGAAGATGCGCACGTTCAGGCGATGCGGCTACGATTCCCGGCGGCGCTGGGCGGGGTCGTACACGGGCTTTCCCATGGGGCGCGTACGGAGCGTACCGTTGCGAAGGGCCTGAACCCGTTCGCGGGCGACCGCCACATACTCCGGCAAAATATCGCACCCGTACGCCGTTCTGCCATGCCTCAGCGCAGCGATGATCGACGATCCGACGCCCATATACGGGTCGAAGACCGCGTCGCCCGGGTCGGTCATGGACAGCACGAGCCGCTCCGCCAGTTCGACGGGAAACTGGCAGGGGTGGATCGTTTTTTCCACGTGATTATTCTTCACGCTGGGAAATTGCCACACGTCGCTGGGGTTCTTGCCTTTCGGATTGCCCGACAATTGCCCGATGTTCGGTCCCTTGAAATGCCGTTTGTTCGGATATTTCGCCGGAACGCGAACCGGGTCCAGATGGAACGTGTAATCGTCGCTCAGGGTCCACCAGTTGATCGTTTCGTAGCGCCCGGAGAAGCGTTTCGAGCAATGGAGGCCATGCCCGTACTGCCACACGATCCGGTTGCGCATCTTGAGGCCATGCTTGCGGAAAAGCGGGTACAGCGCTGCATCCAGCGGCACGATGGCCCCGTTCTGCACGTAATTGCCGACCTGCCAGCACAGGGAGCCGGCAGGATGCAACAGCCGCACGCATTCGGAAACGACGCGGTCCTGCTGGTGCAGGTACTCTTCCAGCGGCGCCCGCTTCTCGTAGGCCTTGCCGAGGTTATACGGCGGCGACGTGACGATCAGTTTCATCCGACCGCCGCCGAGTTCCTGCATGAATGCAAGGTTATCCGTGCATTCGATAATGCATTGGGACGTATACGGCAAGGTGTTGCTATGCCTGTGATTCCGCTTTGCACTGCGCAGCCCGCCGCCGCGCACCGCTCCGCCCGTCCTGTCCGACGGAAAACCGCCAGCCCTTTTGCCGAACGGCGCACCCTGCGCAAGACGATGCAAACAGGCAGCATCCTCATAGCGCAGGGGCGCCGCGCCTGGACCGAAGATCCGTCAAGACGCTAAAGGCCTTGAGGACCCTTCAAGAGCGCCCTTGTCCGGCGTTTCTGTCCGGGACCGGAAGCCCTGCAACGAGCGACGGGGTGCGTGATTCGCGCCGCGCCCGGCGGACCTGTTCCAACCGGGATCAGAACGGGAGGTCGTCGTCCGGGTCGTACCCTGCGTTCTCCTCTGCGCCGACCGGGGCCGCCACTTTTCGGGGGGCTTGCGTTTTGCCTGGGGAAAAGCCGTTTCCCGCGCCGTTCCCTGCGCCGTTTCCGCCTCGGGAGTCCAGCATCACCATGTCGCGGGCGCGGATTTCCGTGGTGTAGCGCGTGTTGCCGTCGCGGTCTTCCCAGGAGCGCGTTTGTAGCGGCCCCTCGAAATACACCTTGGATCCTTTCCGCAGGTATTCGCTGCAAACCTCTGCCAGGCGAGCCCATGTTACGACATTGTGCCATTCGGTCCGTTCGACCATTTCTCCGCTGGCGTCCTTGTACCGTTCCGTGGTGGCGACCCGCATGTTGCATACGGCCGTTCCGTTTCCGGTGTAGCGTATTTCCGGGTCCTGCCCCAGATTGCCGATCACGATGGCTTTGTTGATGGCGTATGCCATGAGAATACCTCTTTGTTTTATGTGTATGGATGATGAATGCGATGTCGGCCCGCAACGCTATGGCTGCAGGCGGTACGTATATAGACCCGCCGCATGCGAAAACATAACCTCCGGGATAAAATTTTTTTTTCAGGCTCCCTTCAGGGTCCTCCCGAACAGGAAATTGCACGTCCCTAACGTTACGCACCAGCCCGAAAAGCAGGGCGATTACTTTCCCACATCTTTTGAACCCGGCGCCTTTTCCGGCTGTTGGCAAGCGCATCGGGAACGTGCATATGTTGTGGAAAAACCGGTGCGTGGCTTCGCGGGCGCGTGGCGGCATCCTGTTTGCCTGCGCCCTGCTTCTCCGCACTCTGCCTCCCCGCACTCTGCTTCCCCGCGCTCTGCTCGCCCGCGCCACGGGACATTTTGCGAGATATTCTGATCGTTTCGGTCGTGCGGCATGTTTTTCGTCGCGGATGAACGCGCCGCCGCGTACCTTTACGGTAGCGGGCAGCACGCCTTGCGTGGATGTCTGCTGTGGATGTCTGTTTCGTGTGGCTGGCCTGTACGCCTGGCTTGTATGTCCGTTATTGCTCGAATATACAGGGCGCTGAATCTGCACGTTGCATCTGCACTGCGCTGAATCTGCACGCTGCATCCGCACTGAATCTACATTGCACTGCATCTGCGCTGCATGTACATTGCATCGAATCCGCACGCGGTTTTCGGTTCCTTACCACAATATATGTACATTGCACATATGTCGCAAGTTCCCGATAAAAAATTCACGTACGACGATTTGGCGGACCCTGTGTTTGCACCCGGGGAGGAAGAGCAGGCGGCGTACGCAGCGTTTTCCGCCATTGTCCGGCAATTGCGGAGGGATTGCCCCTGGGATCGGGAGCAAACCCACGAATCTGTGAAGCATTTGCTGATTGAGGAAGCCTACGAGGCGGTTTCGGCGATCGACGAAGCGGATCGGGAGGGGTTGTGCGAAGAACTGGGCGATCTCTTGCTGCATGTGGCGTTTCACGGGGCGATCGCCGAGGGAGACGGGCAGTTCTCGCTTACGGACATTATCCGGCAGGAAACGGACAAACTGGTGCGGCGGCATCCTCATGTGTTCCAGGATGCGCAGGTAGAAGGTGCGGACGAGGTGGTGCGCAACTGGGAGCAAATCAAGTTGGCGGAGGGGACGAAAAAATCGGCGCTGGCGGGCGTACCCCGGCGTCTTCCGGCGTTGCTGCGAGCGCATCGCACGCAGCAGAAGGCCGCTGGCGTGGGGTTCGATTTTCCCGAACGGTCCGGCGCCTGGGAGAAGGTCTGCGAGGAAATCCGGGAGTTTGCGGAGACGGACGCCCCGGGCGTTCCCATGGAGGAACGCGAGCGCGAGTTCGGAGACCTGCTCTTTGCCCTGGTGAACTATGCGCGGATGAGCGGCCTCAATGCGGAAAACGCGCTTTCCCGGACGAACGACGCCTTCGTACGGCGTTTTCGGCACATTGAAGAGCGTCTGGCGGCCCTGGGCCGGACTCCTGTGGAATCGACATTGTCGGAAATGGATGCGCTCTGGGAAGAGGCGAAAACGCTGGAGGGCAAGGAAGATAGCGCAGCGTGACGGGCGGCGCATCCGGGCTTCGCGCCAATCAGACCTTTCGGGCAAGCGGCTTCGCCCCGTTCTTCGTGCTTCCCAAGTTTGCGTGGCTCCAATCAGGCCTTTCCGGCAAGCGGCTTTACCCCGTTTTTCGTGCTTCCCGCGTTTGCATGGCGCCGGATCAGACCTTTCGGGCAAGCGGCTTCGCTCCGTTCATGGGGATTTACTCCACCAGCCGTTTCAATTCCTGTACGCGCTGGATAACGTCCGCCCGCTCCAGCGCCCGGTATTTTTCGGGCAAAAGGGCCCTGCTGGTGCATTCGAGGACGGCGACCAGCGTTTGCAATTCCACCTCTTCGGGGTAGGCAGGCGGGATAAAATCGCACACCGCTTCTTCGAGAATCTTTTTGGTGATGGCAGGCGTGCCGTTCGGCGTATCGGGCGGCGTCGCGCCGCGCCCGGTCTGTTGCGCGCTCGCCCGAAACTTCGCCCGCGTGAACAGCGCCTCCATGTCCGCCCCGCTGAACGGACGGTCGCCGTCCAGCAAGACGTCCGGTATGTCGGCCAGGTCCAAAAGGGCGCCGGTCCGCCGCATCACCACACGCAGCAATTCCTCCCGTTCGTCTTTTTCTTCGGGATAGAACAGGGCGATGTGCTCTTCGGCCCGGCCTTGCCGTTTCAGGTCGATGGGCATCAGGTCCGGTCGCGCCGTGACCAGGAAGAAAAGAATGCGCCCCCGGTGGGACGGGTTGCTCATGAAGGTGGCGATTTGCCCGAACACCCGGCTGGAAACGCCCGAATCACCCTGGGCGTCCCGGTTTCCGAGCGCCGTGTCCGCCTCGTCGATCATGACCGCCACCGGCGTCATGGCTTCCAGCAAATGGAGGATTTTTTCGAGATTGCCCTCGGTCACGCCCTGCCATTGCGAGCGAAAGTTCTTCAGCGTAACCATGGGAACGCCTATCTCGCCCGCAAAGCACGTGATCAGGAAGGTCTTGCCCGTCCCTACGGGGCCGCTGACCAGATATCCCATGGGCAATACGTCCGGGCGGGCGGCCCGCAAGGCGTCCGCGGCGTGTCGAAGATGCGCCTTGGCCTGCCGGTGCCCGGCCACCATGTCCAGATCGAAGCCGGTTTCCACGAACTCCAGCATGCCGTACGCTTCCGCCTCGATGAATTCCTTCTTCATGCCGGAAAGCGTCTCGAAGGTCAGCGGCGCGTGGTTTTCGAGCACATCGGCGAGGATCGTGCGGAGTTGCGTGTAGCCCAGGCCGGCGGTATGGTGCGCCACGGCTTCCGGGGAGACGTCCGAATAGTCCGCAAAAAGGTCTTCCCGGTCGAGGAGGGCGTTGCGGACGAACGCGAGGCGGGCATCCTCGTCCGGCATGGGAATCCGGATTTCTGCGGTGTACGGACTCTGCACGAGTTGCCGGTTCAGGTCCGTGAGATTTTCCGCAATGAGACAGAGCGTGAAGTCCCCAGCAAGAAAGACCGGATCGTGCGCCCACTTCTGGAGAAATACGAGCGCATTGCGGTCCTCCGCAGAGTACATGGACGCTTCGGCCATCGGAACGATGGTTTCCGCATAATCCACCACGCAGGCAATGCGCATCCCGTCGGCGAGGCGGGTCCGAAAATAATTTTCCAGCACGGAAAACACGCGGACGGGGTCCCTCGGGAGCGCCCGCGCATACTCGGTGCCGAAAATGGCGTCGTATCCCGAAACGGCCCGGTGAAAATCCTTCCTCGACGCCGCATCGGCAAAATGAATGCCCGCGGAACGGTCGTAAAAAATCACCATGTCCCGCGCCGCAAACAGGTCGTCCGCAAGAAATTCCCGAAGCGACGCATAGTCGTGGCGCCCGTCTTCGTTTTCTCCCGGGACGAGATCTCGGACATTCCCGTAGAGAATGAATTGCGTGAGCGTTTTCGTGAGGTATTTGCGCGCCAGATCGCGGGCCCAGGCCGGATAACGAGCCCAAGCGTTGGGCGCCGTCGTTTCCTCGGCGGGGGAGGCCTCTGCTACTGCGGCGGGGGCGGCCTCCGTTGCGGCGTCGGGCGCATCCTCGGCGCAGGCGTCGCTCGCTGTCATTTCCTCTTCGGGGATGGACATCGCTGCCTCTTCGGATTGCTCTGGCGCAGAGGATGGCTCCGGGGCCGCCGTGTGGGGGGAATCGGTCAAGGGTTTCCTGGGGATACTCTGATTAAGGATGCTCTCTGGTTAAATCCGCAACGATCCGAGGCAGCGAGGGCGCTGGCACGGCATGACGAAGGAAGTAGTGTGCGGCCCCGCATCATGAGGCATGACACAGCCAGCACGCTCCCCAACGCCTCCCGAAGTCCGCTTCGCGTACGCGCATACAGGCCGCCATGATTCCATCGGGGGAACCAGCGGGAAGCCCGGCGCCAGTGGGCGTGCCGCGAACCTGTCGCCCCATTGGACCTCATCGCATCCGCACGAGCGAATGCGCCCGGTCGTACGCTACGCCCGAGAAGCCTTCCACCCGCAAGCGATAAAAATACGTTCCCGAGGGGAGTCCGGTTGCATCGAAAAGGACATGCCGCCACTGCCCGCCCTCGGCAGGGCCTTCCACAAGGTTCGCCACGCTGCGTCCAAGCAGGTCGAAGACGGTCAGCTGCACGATGCCGTCTTGCGGAAGATAATACCGGATCGTGGTCGCATGAAAGAACGGGTCCGGGAAATTTTCCGTAAGCACATGGCCGTCCGGGCGTTCGAGGGTGGCGGCGGCGGTGGCCAGCAGCTGTTCCCGACCGACCGCAGAGCGGCCATAGAGTCGATACGATATGGGCCCCATCCAGGTTGCGCTTCCGTCCGTGAAAGCGCCGTCCAGCAGCTGATCTCCTTCGAAAAGCGCCACAGGATCCCCGCCTTCCACCCGCTCTATGCGAAATGCGGCGATGTTTCCCGGGTCGATGAATTCCCAGGCCAGATGCACTACGCCGTCCTCGTCCGTGCGGGCGGCCAGCGCGGCGCGGCCCAGCGGGGCGTTGCCCGTCGCGAGCAGGGTGCGGATGCGCTCGACCAGATCGTCGAAGATGGCCAGATTATTGGCGCCCGGGCAACTGGTGGCTGCGCCCGCGAACTGTCCGTGTCCGCGCAAGTTGTCCGGGGACACGCCGTAATTTTCAGACAGGAACGAATACGTAACGGCCAGCGAGTCCAGGGTGGGCGGCGATAGCGTATCCATGCATCGGGGGGGGAGATACGGGGGATGGTAGCACCCCAGCATGCACACGCCGATATTGCCCGGGTTGTGGCCGCCTACGTGCGCGCCCATGGACAGCGCGGGCGCGGAATCCAGCGAGGCGGGGCCGCGCAAAAAGGGCCGACCCTGGTAGAGCCGCCCGCTTTGGTCCAGCACGAAATGGTATCCGATGTCGCTCCATCCCCGGATATTCTGGTGCAGGTCCTGAATGGCTTTCACCTGCGCAAGCCCTTCTTCGTGCGTGGTGGCCCAGAACCCGGCGGCGTGGTGGAACGCCATGTGCCGGTAGCTGGGCTGGGCCAGCGCCACGGGATTCCCCCGAAAGGGTTCGGCGTCCCATGCCGCCCTGTCGTACAGCAGGGGCGGCACGATAAGGCCCGTGGGGCCCGGATGCGTTTTGTGGAGGCGTTTGGGCGCGGGCTCGTTCCGGGGGAGATCCTGTTTCGCGTCGTGGGGGCGGGCGTCGTCGTTGGCGTCCGCCGCATCCTTCCGGTTGTCGAAAGCGCCCGCCGCGTAGAGGGTCACAGGGGCCTGCGTCTGAAACCGTATCTCGAAGGCGCCCTCCGCAAACACCTCGTCTCCGTGAAATCCGGCGAAAAACGTGTCGTCGGTGGCCGAAAACACGATATGGAGCGCCCGCCAGGGGCCGTTTCCGAAGCGGGCCCATCCCCTCAGGCCCCGGTCCGCCGCGACGCCCTGCACCACGAGGCCGGTGGCTTCTTCCGGAATCGGGTCGGTACGCCATGCCGGCTCGCCCGTTTTGGAGAGCGGAGAGGGGCCGAAGGCTACGGCGTCGGTTCCAAGGTCGTCGAACAGGGAGGAGGCCGGTTGCGCGAAGGCGGGCGCGAGGCTCAGGCCCATGCATCCGAACAAGGCCGCCGCGAACAGCCCCAGCGCCAGGCCGCGCCGCACCCCCCGGGCCGTGCGCCCTGTTCTTGCAACCGTGCGGGCGACGTACTGCATACCAAGTGGGTTCGTGCGTGCGGGCGCCGGCCTGCCGCGCGCCGCGTTCCGTAAAAGCGCAAGCCGAAATCAGCGTACGGCATTCGGCGCTAAAATCCAAGGTCCACTGTGAACCAGTGTGTCTGTTCGAGGCGCCCGAAATCCGCCCAGGCGTAATCGACGCGGACCCGAAGCGAACCGTCCAGACGCACATTCAACCCTCCGCCCAGCGTCAGGCCCTGCTCGCTATCCGCTTCGAACAGATTGCGGTAGCCTGCCCGCAGCGCGATCAGGTTCCGAAAGTCGTACTCCGCCCCGAAATTCAGGTATTCGTAGTTGTCGTTCGGGTGCGCCGCATCGGTGGACAGCGCAAAGGTGTGGTCCGCCGTCCGCAACGCATCCCACGACAGGCCAATCCGAAACAGGAGCGGCAACGGATGCCGGTCCATCAGGTATTCCGAATTGACGATTTCCACGACGCCGCTCTGGCCCGGCGTCGGGTCGGCGCTGAACACGATGTCGCGCCCGCTCATTTGCATTTTCGGTCCGAAGTTCGAGAAACTGGCGCCGAGGCGCAGCCGCTCGTAGGGCGTGGTGAAGAGCGTGCCTACGTCCAGCGCAATGGACGACGCCGTACTGTGCCAGATCCGTTCCTGCACGAACTTGACGCTTCCGCCGATAGAGAACCGGTCCGTCAGCGACCGCCCGTACGACGCCTGGATCGCGTAATTCTGCACCTTGAAACGTTCTCCGGTGCCTTCCGGCTGCGCAATCGTGCGCACGAGCATGTCCCCGGAGTCGAGGAAGATCAACGAAGCGGCCAGCGTGCCCATATTGCCCAGCGACACGCCGAAGGCGGCGAAGTTGTAGGTAATGTCGGCCAGATAGCGCGTGTGCGCCAGCTGCACGGACGCGCCGGGCAGCAGCGCCAGCCCCGCCGGGTTCCAGTACATGGCGGACAGGTCGTTGGCCTGGGCGACGAAGGCGCCGCCGAGGGCGATGGGGCGGGCGCCCACGCCGATTTTCAGGAATTGCCCCGCGGTCGCGCCCGTCTTCGTAATGGTTTCGTCCCGGGGGGCGGCGTCGTTTTCCTGTCCCCGGGCGTCAAGGGGCAGGAGCAGCAGGAGAGCTATCGCGGCAAGGTATCTCATGTCACTTGATCACGGCGAATTTTCCGATAGCCGTTCCTTCCGGCGCATCCACATGGAAGATGTACAGGCCGTAGGCGATGTTCATGTTGTCGCGGGTGCGCAAGTCCCAGAAGGCCTTGCCGTCGTCCACCGTACTGCTGTGTTCGATGGTATCGACCAGTTCCCCGCTCAGGGTGAAAATGCGGATCGTGCATTCCCGGGGCACATTGGCGAAATACAGCCGCCGGTCGCCGCGTTCCGTATTCGAGATCGGGTTTCTCGGCTCTATTTCGTTCGTGGCGACGTAGGGGTTGGGGACCACATAGATGTTGTCCAGGCCTTCCTTCGCCAGGGCGGGGTCCGAGGTGGCGGCTTCGGTGCGGAAGGTATACGTATCCTCGTCCGCAAACGGCTTGTTCGTCCGGATAAAGAATACGTCCCCTGCGCCGGGCGGGTCGGCCTCGCCTTCCACGGGGAACCGGACTTGCCAGGTCGCCAGGTCCCGCCCGTCGATGCTTTCCACAAAGATGATGGCCTCGTTCAGGTCCCATGCTCCGTTGCGGTTGGCGTCCGGCACGAACGCCCGCACCGGCTCGTTCGCCTTGGTCAGATTCACGATTTCGAAGGGCAGGTCCAGGTTGGTCACGAATGCCTGCATGACGGTCTCGCCGGAGAACCGGATTTCGTAGTCGCTGGGCTGCCCCCGGCGACCCGGGCCTGCGGAGGCCACGCGCACCTCGAAGGGCAAGTCCGCCTCGCCTTCGGCCCACCCCGTCTGCTCCTCGTCGATTTCCAGCACGCGGTCCTGCACGAACACGTGCAGCCCCTCGAATACCGGATTGCCCTCTTCGTTTTGCAACAGCGTACTCTGGTAGATGGGGGAGTACAGGAACGTAGCGACCAGCCGCTGGAACGGTTCGATGCGTGCGTCCGGCAGTATTTCGACGGACCCGGCTTTGGGGTACAGCACATAGTCCAATTCGGCTTCCAGCGCGCGCCCATCCTCCGTGCGCAACGCAAAAGATTCCGCGTCGATATTTTTGTGCCCGAGCCCGGAGAATTGCCCCGGCCTGCCCGTGACAACAATTGTCCGCGCCGCTTCGTTGGTCACCGTGTACGCCGTTTCGCCGTCCACCTCGTCGAAATCGATCCGGTACGGATTGCCGTCCGTCACCCCGGGCGCATCCACGATCGCAATCCTCAGGTCGCCCGTCGCCACGCCCTGCGTATGTTCCAGGCGGATGGACGGCGCCACATAGCCCGCCGCCGGGGGACGCGGTATGACGGACATGGAGTTTACGTCAAAGACGTATTCGTCCGTGGTGGGGTTGTACGTAATGGTCTTGCTGGTTTCCGTAGGCGGAATGCCGCCGCTGAATCCCTGCACGTCGTTGCCCCCGTAGCCCCGGTCGTAGGCGGTTACCGCATAGTAGTACGTTTGGCCGTTGCGTACGTTGTTCGAATCCACGTAGGTATGGAACAGGCCCGTATCGTCCCCGAGGTCGTAGGCGACGCCCCGGTCCGCAAACGGAATGGAGGACGGGCCGGAAATGCCGTTCTCGAGGTCGAACTTCGCCTCCACGCCCCGTTCGTCGGTCAGCGGACGAAACAGGAAGCGGGTGCCGTTCACATCCGTGACCGTCTGCTGGTCGGCGAATTCGTGATCCGTCGAACGGTAGATCACATAGCCCTCGAAATCCGCCTCGCGGGTGAGTGGGTCGATGGTGCTTTCGGAGCGGGTTCCCCAGTACAACGTGACCTTTTTGTCTCCGGGCACAGCCTGCACAATGGGTTTTTCGGGCGGTTTGGCGAACCGGTAGCCCACGTCGTAAATCTGCTGCACGGTGCGGGCGTTCAGGCGCAGATCCTCCAGGTTCTCGCCTACGAGAAGGGCAATGGAGAACCGCTTCGTTTCCCCGGCCCGCAGCGGAAAGTCTCCGGCCCCGTAGATGAATACGTAGTCCCCCGGCTCGGTGGGAATGTCGTCAAAGCGGCCCGGCTCCACGAAATTCCACACGCGCGCGTCGTTGGAGATGTTGTTCCCGCCGAACGGGGGAGACGCAAACGACGTCAGCCCGATCATGTCGCTTTCGTCGATGTCCGTGAACTCAAAGTTCGGCTCGCCCGGCTTGGTGATGTCGAACTGGGAGCCTGCGGTGGGCATGCCGTCCCCTTCGCCCTCGTCTCCCGTGCCGGGCACGCCGTCGATGCCTACGTCGTCCGTCTCCGGGTCCCAGTCCTCGTCGTTGTCCAGCCCGTCCGTCCACGATTCGTCCAGCATGCCGTCCCCGTCGTTGTCTATGCCGTCGCCGGGGAAGAACGTCCCGCCGGACGCCTCGCACGTGGCGGCGTCCGCCCCGCTCCCGTCAATGCACTCGCGGCCCCGTCCAGGGCTTTCGAGGAATTTGTATCCGAAATATCCCGGTGGCCTCCCCGCCACGTCGGAGCGCCCGTCGTCGTCCCAGGCGAACACCATGTTCAGGTCCGTATCGAAGTTGGCCAGATCGTCGTGCCAGTCGCTCGGCCCGCCGACGTGCGGATCTCCCCACATCCCGAAACGGACCCGCTCCAGGCTCTTGTCGCTCTTGTTCGTGATCTTGTAGACCAGGAAGATGGCGTCTTCCGCCAAGGGATTGGACCATTGGTACAGCCGCGTTTCAACCTCCAGCCCCAGGCCCTTGAGGCTGGAATCGGCGGGGAACGGGAAGTACGCGAATTCATTGTTCCCGTAGTCGTTCATGAAATACAGGGCTTCCTTGTCCGCATTGGAGGCGCCTTGCTGGAGCGCGCCGGGCCACACATAGTTTCCGATGTTGACGTTGTACCAGTCTTCCGGCCACGGGTCCGGCTTGCCGTCCAGGTCGCGGTCGCGGTCGTCGCTCGTGGGGATCAGTCTGGATTCGGCGTTGACCACCTGAATCCCCTCAAAACTGCCCACGGGCTGGGCGCAGGGGATAGGCTGCCAGCCCCAGCGTTCCCGCCCGTCCGGGGACGTTTCGCCGCCGTTGGACGCCAGCCCGTCGGACACGATATGCATGACGTAGACCGTATCGCCCGCTGCGTCCCGCACGATTTGCCCGTTCTCGTCGCGTTTCGGGACGCTTTGGGGGTCGTCCCGGTTCGGATCGACGATTTCTGCGCCCACGAAGGGGCCGAACTCGTATCCGTACCCCAGCCCGTTCCATACGATGTCCGTAATGGTGTTGCCCGGCGACGAGATGGACCCGAAGTTGGTGATCTGGGTCGTGATCTTGTTGCCGTTCATGATGGCGTCGCGCCGGTTCGTGAAATCCGGGCATTCGGCGCTCGTCGTTGCCGGGGAGCCGGATGTCGCCATGCGCTCCATCCAGCGGCCCACTTGCCGGTACGACCAGTCCCGGTCCCGGTTTTCGACCTGTTGCGCCCCCGCATCGCGCGCGGCGGGCGCAAGAAGCAGGCAGGCGATCAGACCTTGCAAAAAGGCAGTGCGGAAAGGCATGGCGTCAGAAGTCTATCGTTACGCCGACGCGAATCTCGCGCGGAGCCGAGAAATACTGGGGTCGGTTTTCCCAGTCGCTCAGGGTGGGTATGCCGGGCAGGCCGTAGCCGGGCCGCCAGGTGGCGTGCCGGTTCAGCTCCTCGCTCAGCGAATAGGAGGCGCGCCCCGTATCGTTGAATACGAACACCTCGTTGCGAATGTCCAGCACATTGAACGCCTTCGCGAACGCGCGCAGGTCGAACGCGCCGAGGTCGAACGTCTTGAAAATCCGGGCGTCCAGTTTCAATTGCGTCGGTTTGCGGCCGCTGCGGGGCAAGTCGTCGATGTTCTGGTCGATGAGGAGCGGCGTGTACGGATAGCCCGTGGCGAACCGCCCGATGAACGAGATCCCCCAGCTGGACGATTTCGAGATCGTCACTACAGAAGAAATAATGTGGCGCTGGTCGAAATCCGTGGGAATGATTTCCAGTTCCGTTTCCCGCCCGGACAGGAAGTTGAAGAAGGCCGCGTTCGGGTCGTCGTTGTCCCCCTCGGCGATCTGGTAGGTGTAGTCGAGGTTCGCCGACAGCATGCCGCCCGGCGACCGCCGTTTCGTGAGGGCGAACGTGACGCCCTTGACGTTCACGTAATTCTGGTTCGTGTAGATGCTGTAGACGTCTTCGCCCGGGATCGTGCTGTAGCGGATGGTGCGCCGCGTCAGGTAGTCGCGGATATCCTTGAAGTAGCCGGTCAGGTCGAAGGCCAGCGATTCGGTAAGCTGCTGCTGCAGGCCGATTTCGTACTGCACCGTGCGTTCCGGGCGCATGTTGGCGTTGCCGAACGTGGGTGCGCTGCCCACCGGAAATTCGAATTCCGGGTTGATGTACATATTGCGCAGCCGGGGCATTTGCGCAAAGTGCCCGTAGGAGAAATGGATGATGCCGCGCGCCGTAATGGGGAACGATACGCCGATGCGGGGCAGCACCATCGTTTTGGGGCTGGCATCCGCCGGCTCGGCTTGCGGGTCCAGGAGGTCCGGGATATACCGGCCCTCGGGGATGAAATGTTCGGCGCGGACGCCCGCATTCACGATGAAATCGGTGAATTCCAGTTTGTCCTGCACGTAGGCGGAGAGATGGGTGGCGTTTTGCTCTGCGCAATCGTAGCCGTCGTAGGCCCCTTCTGTGTTCAGGAATTCCGTGCAGCCGTATTTGTCCCGCGAAGGATTGTCGATGTCCACCACGGTGGGGGCGCGGTAGCGGTTGCCGTCGTACAGGACCACGAAATTCTCCCGGTCCAGCGTGTGGAATTCCACATCGACGCCCGCCATGGCTTCGTGCACCAGCCCGAATTGCCGGGTAAAGTCGATCTTGGCGCGTAGCGAGGCGGCGTCTTCGTAGATGTGGGATTTTTCGTTCCCGGCGAACAGGAAGTTCGTTCCGGGAAAGCCAATCATGTTGCCTTCGCCAATGCCGTCGCGGTCCACGACATAGCGCGTATCCTGCGGATTTTCGTAGAGATGCTGCCGGAAGCGGTTCTTGGCGTAGGAGAAGCGGGCCGTGTAGAAGGACCGGTCGTTGAGCGTATGCGTCCAGTGCAGGCCATGGTTCCAGCTATGGTCCCGGTAGGGCGCGTTGCCGTCCGGGTTGTACCGGTAACTGAAATCGAAGGGGGTGGCGCGTACGCCGTCACGCAGGTGGCTGTATTCGATCTTGACGCCCCGGAAGGGCCGGAAGGTGATTTTCCCGAGGATGTTGAAACTTTCCCGGGGGTTCAGGGCGACCTGTTCGTTCGGCAGGGCTTGCGTGGAATCTGCGGCGTATTCCCACCACGGGCGCCCGTGCATTTCGTAGTACCAGTTGGGGCCTTCGTAGTCGGGGAGGTATTCCTGGATGGCGGCGAGGCGGTCCAGGTCTGCATTGAAATTCGCCGAGTCGGAGGGCAGGAAGCGCCGCCATCCGTAGATGTGGCCCTGGTCCACGTCCCGCCGCCCGGAAACGAAGAAGCGCAGTTTGTCCGAAAGCAGCGGGCCGCTCAGGGAGCCTTCCAGCACGTATACGTTCAGGTCGTTTCCGTCGGGCGCGCCGTACGCGGCCCTGTCGCCGGTGAACGTATCCCCGCCGTAGGCGCTGACGGAGCCCTCGAAAGAACTTCCGCCCTCCTTGGTGACCAGGTTTACGATCCCCGACATGGCCTTGCCGTACTCGGCGTTGAAGGCCCCCGAAATCACCGTCATTTCCTGGATGGCGTCCGCGGCCACTTCGGTGGCGAGGCCGTTCGTGTTGAAGGGGTTCCCCACGGACATGCCGTCCACGAGGTAGGCGATCTCGTTGGAGCGGCCTCCCCGGATGTGGAAGGCGCCCCCGGGCCCTTGCGTAACGCCCGCCTGCGTGGCCAGCACCCCGAAGAAGCCTTCGATGGGCAGTTGCTCTATTTCCTCGGCGACGGTCGTTTTGCTGGAGGAGGTCAGGTCCTTGCGGATGAGGGGCCGGTCCGCCACGACCACGATTTCTTCTCCCTCGATCGTTTCCTCTGCCATCTCTACGTCGATGCGGGTGGTGTGGTCCGAGGAGACCTGCACTTCCTGGACCACTTGCCGCGCAAACCCGATGTAGGTGAAGGCCAGCGCATACTCGCCGGGCCGCACGTTCAGGATGACGTACTCGCCGTCGGCGTTCGTCGTGGCGCCCTGCGTCGTGCCCTCAATGACGGCGTTTACGCCGATGAGCGGCCCGCCCGTGGCGGCGTCCGTCACGCGCCCGGCGATCTTCCCCTGCCCGAACGCAGGAACCGCAAGAAACAGCGCGGCGCAAAGAAGGGTGAAGCCGATCGTCTTGCGCATGACTTCTGTGTGGGAGAGAAGGAGCGTTGGCGCCTGCCGACCGGATAACCGACCGGCAGGCGCCAACGTTGGGGTACTTACCCTACTTAAGGAGGATCATGGCCTTAACGTCGCGGCGCCCGAGGTATTCCAGGCTATAGAAGTACGTTCCGCTGGCCAAGGTCTGGCCCCCGTCGCCGGCGCCGTCCCAGGTAACTTCATAGACGCCCGGGGCATGCGACTGTCCATGGACGAGCGTTCGCACGACGCGTCCGGTGATGTCGTACACGCGCACGGTTACGCTTGTCTCGGACGGAATCGTGTATCCGATCGTGGTGCTCGGATTAAACGGATTCGGATAATTCTCGTGCAGTTCGAATCCGGTGGGGAGGGTAGCAGGATCCCCTTCCGAAGAGACAACGAAGTCTTTGTCGAATTCGTAGATGCGGACGAAGGCGCGGACAGGAGCAGGGACGGTTTCCCGCACGGTGCGCTCGAACAGGTTTGCATTGGGATTAAATACTTCATCGATTACCTGCAGGCTGTCGTCTATTCCCTGGAAGGACAGGGCAACCTCGTTGAAGCCGTCGTCGTCCGGATCTCCAAGAAAGACTACGCCGGAAGGGAAAACTGCGCCTCCGGCCAACTCATGGTACATACTCATATCTCCCAGCGAATCGCGGTAAACGCGGTTGAATCCGGTGGAATCGATGTCGTCGCTCGTATCGACATGTGTCAATACATAGCTGCTGGAACTGGTTGGGTCGCCGCCCTTGTATTCCGCAACTTGCAGGAATTGGGACGGCTCCTGCCCCATGAAACTTTCTGCGGTGTATTCCAGGCCGCCTATCAGCACGTCCATGTTGCCGTCCTGATCCAGATCGCCGATCGCGGCGCCGCCCCCGCCGGCATCCTTGATTACGCCGGTTACGAACTCGGCCGTCGTAATAGAAAATATGCTCTGGTTATCGTCGTAATCCATCACGGCGACATGCTTGGTTTGCCAACTCGGATAGAACGCTTCGTCGTTTCCGTCGCCGTCAATATCGCCTATAGCTCCGCTAAAAATAGCGGCATGGTCGCCGATTCCCGCGGTTGCTTGCAGGAAGGTATTCGTGCCAGCATTGTCCGGTAGAGTTACCGTGTTTGGTCCTGTGACCGTTCCGTTGAAGAAGTTGAAACTGTTCCATGAATGGTACGAGATATCCATCATGCCGTCTCCGTTCATGTCGCCGGCAAGCATTGCGACGGGGCTTCCGCCTCCCAATTCATACTCATCGTTCTCGTCGTTGCGAGCGTTCACTCTATGCTCAATGTTAAAGTCAGTAAATGTGTTTTCAGCCTGTCCTGTTTCGATATCGCCCATCAGAGATAGCACATAAAATACGTCGTGTGGGTTTGAGGCGCTATTTGCCGGGATAAGCAATTCCTGCTGGTTGTCGCCGTCAATGTCGAGAGCCACTATGTTTTCGGCTCTCGTAGTGGTTGGTTGCAGGCCGTCGTCGCGGGTGTAGAAATCGATTACGATTGCCGGAAAGTCGCCGTAATTATCAGAACCTTGTTCGTCGTATTCCCACACATATACGCCTACGGTCAGAATGGCGTTGTCGGTGGCGTACCCGTTTCCGGCCACATAGACGATTTCCCCGTTACCGTCTCCGTCCAGGTCTGCGCCTACAGCGTATCTTGCGTTCAGGTTGGAGGTGGAGGGGTCTATGACTGGCGTTGAGTAGACATGCTCCCACATATCCTCTCCCTGATTCTCGATGACATGCACCCTTCCCCCAGCCGTGTGTTGCGCCACCAGGATTTCCATGTTGCCGTCGCCGTCCAGGTCATATGGCCCGGAAATTCCACGGGCGCCGTTCTGAATGCCCGTCGCAAACGGGGCGTTCATGTCGGTGTCATGATCCGGCGAGAAGGAGTATTCCAGGGTTTGCGCCGAAGCCGTCTCGGCGCCTATTGCGAGCAGGACGAGGGCGGAAAGCAACGAGAGGTAACGGGAAGCAGTAACAAATTGCATGGTATTTTGGCGTTGTTTAGAGGCTGAGGAGGCTCTTTTTGTCGAAGCGGGTCTATAGCGCATCCGCAAGCAGGGTGCCTGCATGTACGCAACGCAAGGACCCTATGTCGGGTTCCGGGCAGGCCTGCCCGATCTTGTCGCCGTTCGTTCCGGCAAACTGCTCAGGCGCCCCCAAGGATTTCTATCAAGGGTTTCTACCAAGGATTGCTACACCACGATATCGTATAGATTGCCGGATGTACGATCCTCTGCGCGCGCGGGGTTTTCCACATAAGTATGTACCATACCTCTTCGGATTTCAATTGTCAAGCGGTCGATGAGATTTTTCACCCCTACCATCCCCGAATCATTCCCTTCGCCGTGCGGCGGTTGCCGGCGTCCAGCACATAGTAGTAGGCGCCGGGCGCGACGTCTCGGCCCGCGGCGTCCCGCCCGTCCCAGCGCATGGCATGGCGGCCCTCCGGCTTCCACCCGCCCTCGGCCAGGCTCGCCACTTCCCGCCCCAACACATCATATATATAGAGCGTGACAGAAGCAGGCTGATGCAGCGCAAACCGAATTTCCACCGCCTCCCCGAACGGATTCGGGTAACTCTGCTCCAGTTCGAACGCATCCGGTCGCTCGGTTTCGGCGCCGGTGGGCTCCATGTCGAGGGTCGCCACATTGCTGGCGGCGCTTTCTATGGAATTCGCGCTTACCGCTGTCACGAAATAATGCAGGGGATCGTCCCCCGCAAGCATTCCGTGCCCGTCCACGAACGACGTTTCTCCGGTTACGGCGACCAGATTGTTCGGGTCGTCCATGGCGAAGGCGGGCGGCGGCGGGGCAGCAGAGCGCACCCGGTACACCGCATACCGCTTCGCTGCGGGCGCGGAACCGGCAGGCGCCGTCCAGGAAAGCCGTACGCCGTCCGCGCCGGTCTGCGACAGGGTCAGTTCGCTGGGTGCGCCGGGGGCCGTCATGTTTTTCCATGCCATAGGCGGCGTCAGCGCCGGGGTATGGTACAAATTCGTCCGTAGCGTGTCCGCAAAGCCTTTCGAGGAAAAGGCCGTGATGTTTTTCGCCCGGAAGAACACGCTGCCCTGGATGTTCTCCCGGGTGCGATTGAAGCGGACTTGCCGGGGAATTTCGCTCGGCGAAAACAGGTTGTTGCTGAATGTGGCCCCGTCCGTCTTGTACAAACCATGCCCGACATACAGGTGCCGCCCCGCTTCGGCGGTGCGTTCGGCCCACCAGGGCGCAAGCTTGGCGTAGTCCTGTCCACCCCCAAAGGCCCAGTAGAGTTGCGGCGTCAGATAGTCGATCGCGCCAGCGTCCAGCCACGCCACGGCATCCCCGTAGACCACGTTATACGCGTCCAGCCCCACGATGCCCGAAGGCACCCTGTTTTTCCAGATGCCGAAAGGGCTGACGCCGAATTTTATGGACGGACGAATGGCCTGTATGCTGTCCGCCACCTGCGCCACGAAAAGATTCACGTTGTCGCGTCGCCAGTCCCCGATGCTCCGAAATCCTCTCGGATCGTTGTCGAAGTCTTGCCGGTCCTGCGAAGTAATCTGGTTGGGCGGATACGGGTAGAAATAGTCGTCGAAGTGCACCCCGTCGATGTCGTAGCGCCGCGCCACGTCTGCAATGACGGTCGCAATATAGTCGCGGACTTCCTGTATTCCCGGGTTCAGCACGGTCAGGTTTCCAAAGGACAGCGTCCATTCGGGATGTTGCTTCGAAACGTGCGAGGCATGGTTCGCATACCCCGACCCGCGCACGGCCCGATAGGGATTGAACCAGGCGTGCAGCTCCATGCCCCGTTTATGCGCTTCCTCTACGGCGAAGGCGAGGGGGTCGTAAAATGGACTGGGCGCGCGGCCTTGCGTGCCCGTAAGCCAGTAGGACCAGGGTTCGTAGGGCGAGTCGTACATGGCGTCCGCCTCGGACCGCACCTGAAAGAACACGGCGTTGACGCCCGCCGCCTGCAACTTGTCCAGCATGCTGACGAGCTGCGCCTTTTGCGCCTCGCTTGCGTTTGTCCGCCGGAAGTTAGGCCAGTCCAGATTGATGACCGTGGCGATCCAGGCCCCCCGGAATTCGTGTTTGGGCGCGGGTTGCGCAGATACGACCGGAGAGAGCGCCGCCGCGAGGGCAAGCATGGCCGCCGCGAACAGGTTCGTGGAAGCGCGAAAATGTCGAGGAAAAGTCATAGCGTACCGCACCTGAAATGAGTTTTTGGGCGAACCGAAAGGGAAAATATCGAATATGCAGTTCTTCGTCGCACAATTCACCGGTATTTCGCGATGGTGAAAGAATTTCGTTTCATTATTGTGTATTTTATTGATGCCGTTCACTACCCCCTCCCCTTGGGCTGGCGAAGCCATGAAACGAATGTTGTCGTTCATTGCATCCATGGCCCCGAGTAGCGTATCGGGTATTTTGCCCGGGGCTGTTTCGGGCGCTGTTCTCGCCCTGCTTGCCGCGTCGGTTGCGTTTGGCCAGTCCGGCAAGATCGCCGGGCGCGTTACCGACGACGCCGGCGCGCCGATTCCCGGAGCGAACGTGGTGCTTGTCGGCGATGTTCGGGGGGCGGCGACGGACGCGGACGGGTATTACGTCATTCTGAATATTTCCCCCGGGAGCTATGCGCTGCGAGGCTCCTTTATCGGTTTTACCCCGCAAACGGTACAGGATGTTCGGGTCAACATCGATCAGACGACGGTCATCGATTTTCGGTTGAACGCATCCGCCGTCGGGCTCGACGAAGTGGTGGTGACGGCCGACCTTCCCGTCGTGCAAGCCGACGTCTCCAACAGCCAGCTGAACGTATCGTCCGATCAGATTGAGGCGTTGCCTGTCTCCAGCATATCCAGCGTGGTGGGCTTGCAGGCCGGCGTGCAGGGGCTGTCCGTGCGGGGCAGCGGCTCGGACGAACTGGCGTTCATGGTCAACGGCCTGGGCCTTCGGGACGAACGGAACAACGCCCCCTTCACCAATATCAGCCTCACATCCGTGCAGGAAGTACAGGTGCAGACCGGGGGTTTCAATGCCGAGTATGGCAACGTGCGTTCCGGCGTGGTCAATGTGGTCACCCGCGAAGGCAGTCCCGATCGGTATCAGGTGGACGCTATCGTGCGCTACAGCCCGCCCGCCCAGAAACACTTCGGCGCCCGTGCGGACGCGCTTGACGCCTACTGGATTCGTCCGTTCATGGATCCAGACGTGGCCTGGTCCGGCACGGAAAGCGGAGCCTGGGACGAAGCGACGCAGCAGCAATACCCCAATTTCGAGGGCTGGGTCGCCGTGTCCGATCAATTGTTGCGGGACGACAATCCCGACAACGACCTGACGCCGGAAGCGCTTCAGCAAGCCTTTCTGTGGCAACACCGGAAGGAAATGGAGATCGTTACGCCGGACTATAACGTAGACGTAGGCCTGGGCGGTCCTGTCCCTGTGGTCGGGAAGGCACTGGGGAATTTGCGTTTCTACGCGTCGTTCCGGTACGACCAGGACATGTACCTGATCCCGTTGCATACGGACCGGTTCCGGGCGCATACGGGCCATGTCAAGTTGACCAGCAACCTGTCTCCGGGCATGAAAATTACGCTGGAAGGGTTGCAGGGCCGCAACAGGGGGACGGCCAGCAGCCGCGCCGGGCAGCCGGGCATTTTCCGTTCGCCGTCCAGCATTGCCGGGCAGCTGAGCCGGATCAGCTTTATTGATTCCCGCACCTTCTCCACGGACTACTGGGGCCCCACCACGGTGAACACCTGGATGGCCGGGGCCAAATTCACGCATTTGCTGAGCAATGCGTCGTTCTACGAAATACGATTCAACACGTTTGGCTCCCGGTACGAGACGAACCCCGGTCCGGTCCGCGACGAAACGCCGGTCGTGACGTTCGGGGGCGTGGGTTTCGACGAAGCGCCGTTCGGTTTCCAGTCCAAGCCCACATTCGGCGTGGATGGCATGCGAACGGGCGTGGGCATGAGCAACGCCCGCGACAGTAGCCGCGTCGTCACGTATAACCTGCAAGGGGATTTCACCAGCCAGGTAAACCGTTTTCTGCAAGTGAAGACGGGGCTGGAATTCAACCTCGCCGATACCCGGGTCAACTATGGGCGCTACGACGAATTTCTGCCCAGCGGCAATTCCCATTCGACCTGGGAAAAGACGCCTGTGCGGGGCGCGGCCTATGCGCAGAGCAAACTGGAGTTCAGGGGCATGATCGCCAACCTCGGCGTCCGGCTGGACTATTTCCATGCGGGCGGAGACTGGATCTCCTACGAGGATCCGTTCGCCAGCGCCTTCTCGGCCCGATTCTCCAGCCAGATTGATTCCTTGCTCGCCAAAGAACCGACGGACAGGCTTGTTAAAGTAAGTCCCCGCCTGGGCGTGTCGTTTCCCGTAACGGGCGTCAGCAAGCTGTTTTTCAATTACGGGCATTTCCGGTCGCTTCCCGACCCCAACAACCTGTACCTGATTCGCCCCTTTACGGAAACGGGACAAATAAGCCGCGTCGCCAATCCGAACAATCCCTTGCCGAAGACCATCGCGTACGAACTCGGGTACGAACAAGCGTTCTTCGACCAGTTTCTGGCGCGCCTGGCGGGGTACTACAAGGACGTATCCCTGCAACCATACCTGGTCGAATACGTCAGCCGCGACGGACAGGTCAATTACGACGTGACGGAACCCAATTCCTACGAAGATATCCGGGGGTTCGAGGTTACGTTTTCGCGGACGCGCGGGCGCTGGGTGCAGGGATTCGTCAATTATACGTACATGGTGTTCACGTCGGGGTATTTCGGCCTCCGCCGCAATTTCGAAAACCCCACGGCGCAGCGCGAATTCGAGGAAAGCGATGCGGAGCGGCGGCGGGCTTCCTCAAGGCCCGTTCCGAGGCCCTACGGACGATTGAATCTCGATATCATTTCGCCCTCCGATTTTGGCCCGAAGACGGGCGCGTTCCATCCGCTCGGCGGCTGGCGGGCCAGTTTCATCGGAAGCTGGCGCCAGGGCAGCAAATACACCTGGACGGGCGGCGGCGCCGTGCCCGGCGTGCTGAACAATGTCTCGTTCCGGGATTCGTGGAACCTGAATCTGCGTTTTTCGAAGCAATTCGATATCCGGGGACGGCGGGCGCAATTTTTCGTGGACGTCTTCAACGTGCTGAATCGCAGGACGCTTTCGTTTAGCGGATTCGTGGACGGCAACGACCAGAACGCGTATCTGCGGTCGCTGCACCTGCCCGAATCGGACGATTACGCAACGAACATTCCGGGCCAGGACAAGATTGGCGCCTGGCGCGATTACGACGTTTCCTTCCAGCCCATGCAGCGCATTCCCGGCCGCGCCAGCGTGACGGCTCCCGATCCGGGCGTCATCTATTGGGAATACGACACGAGAACCTGGCTCGAATACCGGGATGGAGCCTGGGCCCCGGCGGATCGGGGAAAAGTCGACGCTGCGCTGGAAGACAAGGCGTACATCGACATGCCCAATCAGAACTACCTGACGTTCCTGAATCCGCGGGACATATACTGGGGCATTCGGATCACGCTGTAATGCGCTTGCAATACCACGGCACGACATGGACGGTGCGTTGAACATACATGGCATAGCATATCGTACGCCGCAGGGCCCGGCGAGCATGCGCCGTCGGCTCTACCGGATCTATGCGGCGGCGGTCGGCCTGGCGTTCTTCGTCGCGGGGGTTGCCGGCGGATTCCACACGGCGCAGGCCCAGTTTACGAACAAATGGCTTTCCGCAGGCTCCCTGCACAATTGGTATTCCGAAATCGGGAGCGAATGCGAGGCGTGCGGCTTCGTAAAAACGCAGCAAGACGGCTGGCGCTGGCCCGGCGTCTATCGCTTTACGGATATGCAGGCGGCCAAGGGCTTATGGATCGCCGCCGCCAACGTAACCGACGAGCTTGGCACCACCTACCCGGCGCGCGTGGTGCATGTCGGTCCCCGGGTTTCGGGCGCCGGAGAATTTTTCCCGTTGCGTTTCGAAATGATAAGCCGCCGGGATCCTCCGGCGGTGTTTGTGGACGGGGCGCTGTCGATCCCCGAAGCGGAAATGACCAACGACAATGTGGACCCGGACCAGCTTCCCGACGTGATGATCGTGAACGAGGCGAACACGCTCCTCGGCATTACGATGGAGCGCAAGATCATGCAGTTCAGTCAGGAATATCACGACAATTACCATGTGCTGGAGTATACCCTTACGAACACAGGCAATACGGACGCCGACCCCGATATCGAATTGCCGGATCAGACGCTCGAAGGGGTGTATCTGTTTTTGCAGTGGCGCTTGTCTGTGGCGAAGGAAACGCGCTATGTAATCGGCAACGGCACTGGCTGGGGCCTGAACGCCATGCTGGATACGCGCGGCGACGGCGTGAAGCCGGACCCGCCCGAGGAAGATTTTCGGGCGCAGTTCGTCTGGCACGGCAAGTTTCCGGCCTTTACGGCCTATGACAACATAGGCGGGCCGATTCTGCCCCAGGCGCTACCTGCGGCGAACGTTGCGCCGACTGACACGCTTGGTCGCCTCGGCGCCTCCCAGTTCGCCGGCATCGTTACGCTGCATGCGGATTCGTCTCCCTCCGATATGTCCGACGACCCCAGTCAGCCTTCCACGACGACCTGGATCGGCTCGGACGAGCCCTATACGTCGCAAAACGACGCCTTCAATCCGGGCAAGATGGAACTGGAATACAGCATTATCACGAGCGGGCACCGGTCTCCGCGCCATGCCGATGTGGTGGAGCCCTCCGGCATGGACGGCTTCCTGAATCCGACCGGCGCCCCCGCACTGGGCACCCCCGGCGGATTTTCCAATGCGAACGGGTACGGTCCCTATACGCTGGCTCCGGGCGAAAGCGTGCGCATCGTGCTGGCGGAAGCGGCGGCGGGGTTGAGCCGGGAAGCCAACATTGCGATAGGACGCGCCTACAAGGAATCGCGCGCCAACAATTCCGCACCGATTTCCTATGAAGTGGATGGAACGGTGCATTCTATGACGAAAAACGAATGGGTGTTTACGAGCCGGGACTCGCTTTTCCAAACGTTCCGCCGCGCGCAGGCCAATTTCGCATCGGGGTACGCGATTCCTCGCCCGCCGGCCCCGCCCGCGCAATTCGAAGTAAACGGCGGGGGCGATCGCATTGCGCTTTTATGGAAACCGTACGTTTCGGAAGCGCTGCCGGATCAATGGGAAATTTACCGGGCGCAGGGGCGTTTCGACAGCACGTACACGCTGGTGCACTCCGCGCCGGGCAGCGCCACATCGTTCGACGATACGACGCCCATACGGGGCATCGATTACTACTATTATATCGTGGGCGTCCGTTCGTCCAGCGATACGAACGGGATGACGCCCGCCGGCCCCCTGCGCAGCAGTCGGTACTACTCCCAGACCTACACGCCCACGCGGCTCAAGCGCCCGGCCGGGGAAAGCCTGGACGACATACGGATCGTGCCGAACCCGTTCAACATCGCGTCCTCGCCCGACGTGCGTTTCCCGGATCAGACCGATAAACTGGCCTTTTTCAACATTCCCGGGCGGTGCACCATAGAAATATACACGCCGCTTGGGGAATTCGTCGATCGCATCGAACATACCGACGGGAGCGGGGACGCATTCTGGGACCACACCACGGCGTCCCGCCAGGTTGTGGCCAGCGGGTTGTACATCGCCGTGGTGACGGATACGGAAACGGGCGCCCGGGCGATCAAAAAATTCGTTCTCATCCGGTAAGCGCACGGCCGCAACGCATGAAAGGATTCGCAATCATAGCGACAGGATGTTGCCTGCTGGCCTCGCTGGCGATCTGGCCCGGCGCGGCGAACGCCCAGCAGGATAAAATCGCCCAGACCGGGATGAAATTCCTCGGTCTTTCCCCCAGTCCGCGGGCGGCGGCGCTCGGAGACGCCATGGCGGCCATGGAGGGCGATTCGCAGAACCTCTTCTACAACCCGGCCGGCATGGCCTGGCAACGCTCGGCGGTGAGCGCATCCATGGCTACGACGCAGTGGATCGCCGACATCGAATTTTACGCTGGCAGCTTGTCGTTCCGGCCCGCTGGCGGGCGCTTCGGGGTGTTCGGCCTGTCCTTCATGAGCGTCGATTTCGGCGAAATAGAGGAAACGATCCGGTTCGATAACGACCAGGGATTTCTGGATGTCGGCACGTTCAATCCCATGTCCTGGGCGTTCGGGTTCGGGTACGCCCGGCCCCTGAGCGATCGCTTTTCCGTGGGCGGGCAGGTCAAGTACGCCATGGAGAGCCTGGCCGAGAGCATCGTCGGCTACGATACGGCTGGCAATGGGACCGACGGCGAAGACGAATACGTGCGCGCAGACAATAGCGCCGGCGTGTATGCGTTCGACTTCGGCGTACTGTACAAGACCGGGTTCCGCAGCCTCAATTTTGCGGTAGAGGCGCGCAATTTCTCTCAGGAAATATCGTACGAAGAGGAAAGTTTTCAACTTCCGCTTACGCTTTCCATCGGCGTATCCATGGACGTCATGGACCTGCTGGAGGCATCCGAAACACCCGCACAAGGCAGGAAAACGCATGCCCTCCGCATTGCGCTGAATGCGTCCAATCCGCGCGATTTTTCCGAGCAAGTCAAGGTGGGCGGCGAATATACGTTTTTGCAGACGTTCTCCCTGCGGGCCGGGTACGTCTTTCCGGCGGATGTGCAGGGGGTGACGTTCGGGGTTGGCGTACATCGGTTATTCGGAAACCGCGGGTTCGCGGCGGATTACTCCGCCACCTCCTTCAAGATTTTTTCTACGGTGCATCGCATTTCTCTTTCGTTTTCCATCTAAGGCTTTGCGCATTATGAAACCGGAATCCGCCGCGCCGCGCCATAGGGACTGTTTTGGCAGAAAACCGATTTTCGGATCGGGCGGGGGGCGGTACGCCGCGGCCATGGTCCTGCTTTTGGGCATTGCGCTGGCGGGATGCGATTCCGGGCCTGCGTCCAGCCTGTACGACCCGGACAGGCCTTCCGCGCCCGACCCCATGATTTCGTCCATCGAGCCCGCCGAATTTGCGCTGGCCGGCGTAGACGTCGTAACCATCGACGGAAGCAACTTTTCGGCGGACGCTTTGGACAACCTGGCGTATTTCAACGAGGCGTCTGGAGAGGTTCTGGAAGCGTCGCCCACGCGCCTTCAGGTCAAGGCCCCCGCCACGCCCGGCGCCGACATAGAGGTTCGGGTCGCCGTACTGGGAGCGGAAAATTACAGCAACGGCGTGGCGTACCGGCTGGAAGCCGCGGTCGAGCCGTTCGGGGATATCACCGGGTTCGAGGAGCCGTTTTCCATTGCTTCCGATCCGGCGGGGAATGTGTATGTGTCCATGAATTCCGACGGGCGCTCTGCAGGAGTTCTTCGTATGGCCCCCGACGGGACTCGCAGCCCCTTTGTCGAAACGACGTTCATATGGGCGGACATGGCGTACGGCGCGGACGATATGCTGTACACGGTGCGGTCTGTGCGTGCCGTGTTCCGGTTCCAGGAAGGAGGGAGACAGGAAGTCTGGGGCGTTATTCCGGACAATGCCGCAAGACTTTCGGCCCTTGCGTTCGACGGGGACGATAATCTTTGGGTTGGCGGCAACAACGCCAGCTTGTACCGCATTGCCCAAGACAAATCGGTGGAAGAATTTCCGTTCGAGGCGAACATTCGTGCGCTGCGTTTCTTTGAGGGCTACTTGTACGCCGCCGCCACGCAGGACGACGCAAGCGGAATATGGCGCTGGCCTGTTTCTGGCGGGACGCCCGGCGACGCTGAATTGTACTTCGACGTGACCGGAGAAACCGGTGCGGAAGCCTTGGCGCTTGCCTTTGCGACGAACGGCGATTTGTTCGTGGGGACGGACGGGGCGGACCCGGTGTTGCTGGTGGAGCCGAGCCGCGAAGCAAGCGTATTTTATCCGGGCCTGTTTATGCCGGCGGCGAGCGCGTTTGCATGGGGCGACGCCCCCCATCTGTACATGGTGCAGACAAAAACAGATACGACGCCCCCCGGCCTGATTCGGATCAATACGCGCCGGCAGGGCGCCCGATGATTTTTCCGGCCTTTTTCCGCACTCGTTTAGGTGCTTTTTGGGAAGAATTAGCAAAAAAACGCCACTTGCCCTTGCATCATTGCCGTACAACGTTTATATGTATACACAGTACGTTGGCATTCGTACCTTGTATGCCTTGGCGCACAGCCCATGGCATGTTCCATGATCGCATTGCTGTACGCCTCGGTGCGCACTTGTTCGTTTGAAAGCGTCCTGACCTCAGTCTTACCAACCCAAACCCCCTGAAAACATGAAACGTTTTCTACTGCCTCTTTTCGCCCTCGTAATGTGGGCCGCGACGCCGCACTTTGCCGTCGCTCAAGCCGAATGGACCTATGAGGGCATCGTATCGTCTATAGGTCCAGAAGACGCCGATGGCAACCCGCTTCAGTGGAGAAGCGTGCATGGCGTGGCCGTAGACCCGGACGGCAAAATCTGGGTGCAACCATTCTACGCCAGTGACAGCGTCCAGGTTCCCCAGATGGACAATGCCTGGCAGCCGACTCGCGTAATTTACGTGTTCAATGCGGATGGCACCGTGTCCGATTTGTCGCCCATCAAATTCGTATCCTCGGGCGATGGAGCCATTGACGATACGCTGGGCGGCTTCTGGAACGGGACTGCCTGGGAGGGCAAAAGCGGACGAGGTATTTCCACGGATATGGATGGAAACATTCTTGTCTCCCAGTGGAAAACGCTATACAAGCTGGACTACAAAACAGGCTTGGGCTTGGCCAAAAATCGTTTTGCCGATTTTTGTTCGCTCGCCGAGGCGGCCGCAAGCAACGACAACATTTTCGTAGCCGCCGTATGTCCTGGGCAGCCCATCATTATGCTGAATCCGGATGACCTGTCGATTGTGGGCAATGCGGTGGATGCGGCTCTGGGCTTTTCGCGGGACTTTGCGGTTTCGCCGGATGGACATCGCATTTTCTGGGCAGGCTATACGAATAGAGCGGTTATCGAATATGCACGCCCGGACGAATTCTCGCCATACGATTCGATGGGCGTAGTGATCCCGGGGGTTAGCGCCGAATCGTTCGGCTTCGATCCGGCTGGACGCTTGTGGGTAGGCGCCGGTTCGGAGAACGACATGCCGAACATTGGCCCAGACGATATGCCTGTCGCTACGTCCTGGTCGATACAAACCCATTATGCGTTTGATATCGACGACCTTGCGGTGGACATGATTCCTACGGCGCTGGACAGCATCAAATGGGATGTGTCTACTGAAGCAAACGCCGATGCGAACGCCGAGGGGGTTCCGCAAGGACGTCCTCGGGGCATTGCCTTTTCCCCGGACGGGAATACGGCGTATATATGCCAGTTCAGTCAAATACCGCCTTCCGTGCAGAAATTCGAGCGCAAGGCGTCCATTGCAATCAACACCACGCCCGATGTGCGGGTAGCATGGACGCTGGATCCGCGCGCCCACCCGGAAATATTCGATCATTATCCCGACCAGGACGACACCGAGCAGGGTTTCGGTGCGCGTAGCGTGCTGACGGGTATGGACTTCGACGGCGACGGCAAAAAGGAAATCCTGTTTACGACCGACGAAACACTGGCGCCCCAGGGGCCTGATCCGGGTATGCTGGATGTGGTCCTGTATGAAAATACAGGCGACGATGCGTATGAATATGTATGGCACTTTACGCACGAACCCTCCAATTCGCTTCCTGCGCTTGCGTACGGCGACCTTGATGAGGACGGCCTGCACGAGATTTACTTTGGGGTGCCTACCGTTGGGGGCAAAGCGGACGATCTCCTGATCTTCGAACAAAACGCCGACAAGACGTTTCCTGACGAGCCGACCATTAGATACGGATATGGCAAGGATGGATCGCTGGATTTCCGGCCCTCGGGCTTCGTCATCGGCGATTTCGACGGTGACGACAAGCAGGAACTGGCCACGACGTCTCGAACGGGAAGCGCCCGCGAACTCGTCATTATCTCTTCGCAAACAGGCAACATTGACGAATTTACCACATTTGACGTCGAATTCGAACTGGGCGAACAGGTTCTGGGCGGCGGAGGCATCTATGACGTGGACGCCATCGACTTCGACAACGACGGCGCTATGGAGATTTGGGTGAACACTTGGGATAATCTCTCCATGGCCATTGTCGAGGCGACGGGTGCGGATACCTATAGGCTTGAAGCCAATGTGGATGCTGCGGATGATCGGGGTGATCCGGGATCATTTAATTCCCACAGGTTGCTGTTCCACGATGCGGATGGCGATGGACGGATGGAACTGCTTGCGCCCATGACGAACGGTCGGCTATACTATATGGAACAGGTGGACGACGTATCCACGATCACAGGAGCCAGTTTCCAGGAAGTGGGGATATACGACGCTACAGGTCGAGCAAGAGGTGGAGATATCGGCGATATCGACGGCGACGGCAATTTCGATGTAGTAGCTACGACCGGTACTTCCGAAACGGTCATGCGTATTGAGTATAAGGGTTCTGGAAGTCCTGCCGACTCGACCAGTTACATCTGGACAGAGATGGTCAACTCGGCGGATGAAGGAGGCCTTGTCGAGCGGTATTACCCGTTGCGCATCACGGACGATCTGGATGGGGATGGCATGAACGAAATCGTTCTGACGAACCTTTACGCCAGTAATCCGGGCCAACCGATTATCGTTGTGCTGGAATCCACCGGAATGGACCAAGTGACAGGCGTGGAAGACGAGCCGTTCGAAATTCCCGAACAGTTTGTCTTGCACCAGAACTATCCGAACCCGTTCAACCCTTCCACGACCATCGAGTATGAGATCATGGAGGCCACGGCCGTTACGGTTCGCGTATACGATACGCTGGGCCGCCTCGTGGCGACGCTGGTGAATGGGGCCATGCAACAGCCCGGATCGTATCGGGTGCAGTGGGATGGCACATCGTCTGGCGTGCAAGTGGCCAGCGGCATGTATTTCTACGCGCTCGAAACGCCTGACTTCCGCCAGGTTCGTCAGATGGTGCTTGTCAAATAGAGGTGGTTCGGGCTAATAGCCCTTCCATGTGTCTTCGTAATACAAGGAAAGGCCCTTCCTCGCAAGAGGGAGGGCCTTTTTCGTGTTGGCATAGCCTTTTTGGCCCTATTGTTAAGGTTTGGTGAGGATTAAAATTTTACTTAAATTCGCTTGACTTGCGCCGTATTATACTTGCAGACATAGCGCACGGTGCAACCCGGCCCGTGCGCAACCCGAAACCCGCCATGAATTTAACCCGCGTAACCCACTCCCTACTCAAACACAAGATCACTATGCCTAACCAATTTGTTTTCAGCGTTATTATAGCAACGCTTTCTCTTCCGGCCCTTTCTTTTGCCCCTGCTCCAGCTAACACCGTGCTAAGCACCCCCTATTCTGCGGATAGCCTTGGTACGGAAATCGACCCGCATGCATATATTAGAGTTGGTTATCCGGGGCCTTGGAATGATTATTCGAACACACTTGTAGTTCCTGGTATAGCTTGTGGAGGTGGGCCTTCAAGCCCATGTGAATTGTATTTGTCTATGGAAGTGAATGGCGGTAATACCAATGACCCCGATCTTTTCGTTGTGGTTGTGTATAAAAATAATGTCGAAATAGACGCGCATGGATTTAATCCATACTTCGATAGCAATGCTACCGAAACTTATATAGGGGATGATGGAGATAGATTCCATTTGGCTATTTATTCCTACATTGTAACAAGCACAGGTGGTTCTGGCGGTACATCGCATCCTTCAATAACGGCATTGCTTGAACTGTGATTGCGTATGTCCCTTATTGTGCTTACAGTCCGTCCGGAAAAAAGACGGACACCGGTGTTTCCATTAGATTAGGTTTTTTCATTGGGGGCATCATGTTTTTACACAGCGCATATAGCTGCCAACAAAAATCAGGGTTAGGGCAAGGTATCACATGAGATCAGGGGGGTTGGTCGGGGTGGAATCAAGCATATGCAGGGTCGGGTAGCATGTCAAGAGGGCAGACTACCCGAGGGAAACTGCTCTGATCTGGCTCCGTAAAATATAAAGATAGCGTGAAGGGCGGCGGAATTCTTGTAAATATCGCCTTGCAGTGCGAAACTGAAATACCTGCACTTTGTACACCAACTCCTGAAAATCCTCTCCACCCACACCCAGGAGCGTAAGTGATGATACCCAGGCGAATCAAGTTCACGGTCAATGTCCAGAAAGTAGACAACGATTTTTTTGCCTACTGTCCTGAGATCCCCGGCATCTCTGTCTATTGCGAGACGCAAAGCGAACTGCGTCCCGCTGTGCAAAAGGCCGTTTCAGCGTATATGGAAATGAGTGTCAGGCATGGCGATCTCATACCGAGTGGTTTGGCATATACATACTAAAGGAACCAAGCCGCTTCCTGTGATGAAGAAGATACTGGACGATATTGGCTGGAGAATGGATGGCCCCCAGTCAGTGGCCTGCTACAACCTTGAGTGGTTGCGAGGCAACGGCTCGCCACGCAAACTCGATCCTTTAGAAGTTGCATGGATGAAGACTGGGGTCGAATATGTTGCATCTTTGGTGAGCGACATTAAGATTGTACCTGATCAGGACCGCAAGGTCTTTGTCAGGTTGGCGGCCCTATCCCTTGATACCGCCGACGCTTTTCGGCAATCCATCGACAGCCAGCCCCGTTCGTCCGAAGAAAAACAGGTGCTTGAGGAAATACTTTATCGCATTGAGGATATAGCCGAGACCGCCACCCTTGCTGCCGATGCAAAATTTAACCAATTTCTTGATTCTGAAATACGGAGCATTATTCATGGACAAGAAGCCACCGATTGAAAAAATAGGTGGCACGCAAATGTTGGGCAAAAATTTGTGCATTTGAGGTCATTTTTGAAGGTTCCTCCATGGCATACTCCTTCCACATGACCGATAACGCTTCTTCGACTCCCGCCTGGACATTTTCTTCCAACGAGAACGTAAGCGTCATGTCAATGTCCTCGAATTCAACGTCGAAATACTTGCCGCAGGCAGAGGGGCGGGGATGCAGGGTTATCGGCTTATGCCTGCGCAATACGCCTTGCCCAAAGCGGACCTCGTCTATGCGGATCGTCAGCCCGTCGCCAGATTGCTGCCGCTTGCGGGTTGCCCAGGTATCGAGATGCTCTGATTGCCCGATTTTTTGCATACTTGCGGTATTTTTTTGTCCCGTGCACGCTTGTCAATGCATCGCAGGCGCGGGTTGTTTCTGGATGCCTTACACGAAGTACCCGCCTATGACAGCGGCTATGATCAAGATTGTGCCGGCAGATATTCGGTTCAGCAAGCGATTCTCGAAGGCCTTGATCTCCGTTTTGACTTCGGCGAATTCTGCATGCACAAAATCCTTTGGGGCGATCCCGTGGGCCAGCAGTTCCTTGTAATCCATGGCTTGCTCCTTCATTTGGCTGGTTTCAGATACGTTACGCGAAGAAAGCGGCGGCGTTCATTCGTCCGTTTCGGGGTCCGGTTCCGGGACCGCCGCCAATGCGTCCGTCTGTATGGGAGTCAGCGTGGAGTCCGGCGGCGCAGGTTGGTTTCCAGATAATGCGCCTTCAATCCATGCAAGCCGTTCTCCGTGATCAATTCGCATGTCCTTGACTTCGAATTCTACCGCGTCAAGACGGCTTGGAACGCTCCAGAGATGAACGCATGCAACGACAATGCCTGCAAACGTTGCGTACCGGATAAACCGGTTGATAACCCTGTCCGTGTTGTTTTCTTTGTTTTTCATGGGTCGCCTCCTTCATTGGGCTGGTTTCAGATACGTTACGCGAAGAAAGCGGCCTTGTTCAGGCTTCCGGGCCGGAAAATGCGGTTTTTTCCACGGTTTTTTGGAGCGCCCGTTTTGCCGACCGAAACCGTCTGCCGCTCATGTCCGATCCCGTCGTCCGCCGCTGCATTCGCTCGTCGACCGGCGGGGCCGCCTCGTTCGCTTGTGACCGGCGGGGCCGCATTGTTTTCCGCGCTTCCCGCCCGCATCATCCCCATAGACACATTACTTTCTGGAATATAACGCCTACGGGAAAATTTATTTTTTGGCGCCCTGGAAAATCCGCCCCTTGAACCACCGCCTTAAAAAATTAGGCCGCAAAATTCTCGGGTTAAAAAATTAAGGCACGTCCGTTTGGGCAGGATCGATCGCGTTCCTTTCCCCCTGTATGAGGAAGGTATAGATTGCACGCATATGCTGCCCAAGTTCTTGGGCGCCTGGGGTCATTTTTGAAGGAGGTTATATGCGAAAGTAACCATTTTCAGGCTACTTGGGTTTTTTTGACGGGCGAGACGATGCACTTCGCCAGGAACTCTGGCGTAGGGTTGATCTTTAACACCCGCGTCTCCGGGCGACTACGTTGCCTCGGCCTGGGTTTCGGTTTCTTCGCGTCCACAATAACGGAAATACGATCATTCTTTGTCCCAACGTTTCAGGAGAATCTCATTGATGGCTCGAATAGCCTGTCGATTTTCCCGAATATCTTCTCTATTTTCCCGAATACCCTCTCGTATTCCCTTAAATCCATCGTCCATTGCGTTCCGAAGTTCTTTTCGTTCTTCCCGCCTGTCTGTGGCATCATCTTGGCGGACCTTGCGACGGAAAGCAACAAAGTTTAGCAAAAGCGAAAGGGCAAGTACAACCGTACTGCTAAAGGCGATTAGCTCAGGGGTTATCATCACGTTTCAGGGGTTTTCGTTTGAGCATGGGCACTGAGCGAACCCAGTATTTTCTGTTTATCGGCGGCGTTCATTCGTGCGTTTCGGGGTCTGGTTCCGGGACCGCCGCCAATGCGCCCGTCTGTACGGGGGCCAGCGTGGAGTCTGGCGGCGCGGATTGGTTTCCAGATAATGCGCCTTCAATCCATGCAAGCCGTTCTCCGTGATCAATTCGCATGTCCTTGACTTCGAATTCTACTGAGTCAAGTTCGGATTCTACTGCGTCAAGACGGCTTGGAACGCTCCAGAGATGAACGCATGCAACGACAATGCCTGCAAACGTTGCGTACCGGATAAACCGGTTGATAACCCTGTCCGTGTTGTTTTCTTTGTTTTTCATGGGTCGCCTCCTTCATTGGGCTGGTTTCAGATACGTTACGCGAAGCGAGTAGCCTTGTTCAGGCTTCCGGGCCGGAAAAATGCGGTTTTTTTCACGGTTTTTCGGAGCGCCCGTTTTGCCGACCGAAACCGTTTTCCGCTCATGCCCGATCCCGTCGTCCGCCACTGCATTCGCTCGTTGACCGGCGGGTGCGCTTGTTTTCCGCGCTTCCCACTCGCATCATCCCCATAGACACACTACTTTCTAAAATATAACACCTACGGGAAAATTTATTTTTGGCGCCCCGCCGCGCCTCACCATTCTTTCGCCACAGAGATTCCCGCCTCGTTTTCGCCGCCGGGCAATGTCGCCCGCAGGACGCCTTCCTTGCGCCGGGTCCGATCCACGGCCAGCGTAATCCGTCGCCGCCCCGCCTCGCCCGCGAATTCGATCCGTCCTCCGACGAGGGCCGCCGGCTGCCCGTCTACCCAGGCCGTAACCCCTTCCGTAACCCCTTCTGTAATCCCTTCTGTAATCCCTTCTGTAATCCCTTCCATAACCTCTTCCGTAACCCCTTCCATAATCTCTTGTGTAGTCCCTTCCGTAATCTCTTGTGTAGTCCCTTCCGTAATGCCCTCCGCCTCGCCGTTCGGTATTTCCACGACCACAGCGACCGGGCCGGGCGTTTCTACATCCACCTCGAAGTATGCGATGCTGTATCCGGCGGCCTCGGGCAGTTCCGCCAGCGGCACATGCCCCGCCACCGTACTATGCAGGGGCGCCCAGGCTACGCCTTCCCCGGTTACGGCGAACGCAGGGCCTGCCCGCCGGACCTCCTCAACGACGGGATCGGAAGGGCGCCATACGCGCCATCTCCGCACGGTTTCGCTCCCGTCCGCCGAAGCGGGCACGCGATACGGCCCCTCTTCGCCCAGCGCAGACAGAAAAGCCACCAGATCCACGAACTCGTCCCGGTCCAGCGAGGCGGTAAGGCCCGCCGGCATGAGCGATCCCGGAATGATTTCCCGCGTTCGGATGCGGCTTTTGGGAATGCGCTCCACTTGGCCCGCCGCATCCCGCACGAGCACGTCCGCCTCCGTTTCGCCCATGAGGTTGCCCGTCGCGATGCTGCCATCCGTATGTACGATGCGAACCAGCGTATACCCGTCCTTGACGGCTTGTTCGGGTTTAAGCAGGGATTCCGTAAGATAATCTATGGGCGCCGTGACCCCGATCGCGGACAAATCCGGCCCGGCGAGTCCGCCCGCCCCGCCAATCACATGGCAACTGCCGCATTGCAGGCGTCCATACAGTGCTTCGCCGCGGGCAGGATTCCCCTTTCCTTTCACGTCGTAATGCAGGCGCTGCAACGCCCAGCCGTCCAGGTCCGGATCGACGCGGGGCGCTGCAGAGACCGCGCCCGAAGCCCGAAAAGCATCCCGGAGCGGTTCGTAACTCCGGTTGCGCCCGCGAATGCGGTCCAGCCCTTCTTGCGCGAACGCCGCCGGGACGCCGCGGGCGCGCAAGGCGTCCGTCAGCGCGTCCCGCCCGCCTTCTTGCATGAGAAAGGCGTTGAAGAGCGGCCAGGAGTCCAGGTCCTGTGCCACGCTATGCACATCCTGCAAGAACGCGAGGGCGACGGGGGCGGCGCGTTCCATATCGACGGAGGGCAGCAGACGGGCCGCCTCCAGCCGCAGCGTGGGCGGGCGATCCGGGTCTTCCGCCATGGCCTGCAATGCGGCGAAACTGCTGCTGTCCCGAAAGGCGGCAAGCCCTGCCAGCCCTGCTTCCTGCAACGTTTCCTCGGGTGCTTCCGCGAGGTCCGCGAGGGCGGTCCGCAGGGTCGTTTCGCCCCAGGCGCCCGCGAGGCGGGCCGCCCGCGCCCGGATTTCCGGGTCCTCGCGTTCCAGCAAGGCCTGGAGCCGGTCGGCGGGTTCCGCAGGGCGGCGGTCTTCGTCCTCCGCAGCGGTCAGGAGCGCGTCGAGATGTGCTATGGCGCCGTTTTCGCCTCGCAGGTCGTTCTGCGCGGCAAGATCAAGCAGGGCGTCCATGGCCTCGGCGTTCCCGCGCTCCGCGAGGGATTCCAGTACGCTGGCCGTCCGGTCGTCGGGAATCTCCCCGCGTGCGTACAGCCCGGCCAGACGCGCCGCGGCTTCCGGCGCGTCCGCCGCGTGCAAGGCAAAAACCATGCGCCGGATATCGCCGCCGAAGAACGTGCTGTCCTCCTCGAAACGCGGCATCCAGTGCGGCTCCAGCTGCCGGATGGCGTACCACAAGGCGTACTCCAGAAAATCGTCCATGGGGCGGTCGAGCGCGCGCAACGCTGCGGACGCGGCTTCCGCGCCCGTAGTGGTGCCCATAGCCGCCCCCGCAGCGCCCCGTTCGCCCAGCACATGCACGGCTTCTCGCCGCACGCGGGGATGTTCGTCTTCGACCAATGCCGCCAGCAGCGCATCCGTGTCGGGGAGGAGGTCCGGGAAATGCCCCAGCACGCGCACGGCGGCGGCGCGCGCCCGATGATCTTCCAGCCCAAGCGCCTCGCGCAGCACATCCGCATTCATCCGTCCGATGGCCTGGTAGGTCCAGAGCATTTCCGTAAGTTCGTGCGCGGCGTCCGGCGCATTCCGGTCGATGCGGGCCGTCCGTGCGTCCAGCACCGGTTCGACGTCCTCGGCGCCGCGTTCCCGGAGAAGCCGTTTGGCCTGCCGCCGCGTCCAGTCTTCCGGCAAGCGAAGGGCCGCGAGCAAGTCTTCCGCGGAGGCGTTATGCAGGTTCGGCGGGTCCACGAGGGAGCGTCCCGTCGCCGTAATCCGCCAGATGCGTCCATGCCGGTGGTCCCGGCGCGGGTCCCGGAAATCCACTTCCCCGTGCTGGATGATTGGATTGTACCAGTCCGCCAGATACAGCGCGCCGTCCGGCCCCACATTCAGGTCCACAGGCCGGAACGCCACATGATCCGTCCAGATCAAGTCCTCCTGCTCCTCGGACGAAAAGCCGCTGCCGTCCTCGGACAGCGCAAACCGCTTGACCCGGTTCGCCCGAAAGTCGCTGGTGACGAGTTGTCCGGCGAGCGAGTCGGGAAAATGCCTGCCGGACAGGAGCGCCAGGCCCGCATACTTGGGATGCTGCGGATTCAGTCCGGTAAGCGTTCGGGCGGCTCCGTAGGCGGGCGCATAGGCCGCATGGGGGAAAATGAAATACACGCCTTCGCCACCTGCGCCGTCCGTGGCGAACGACTGGCCCCACCGGTCGAAATCGAATCCCCACGAGTTCCACATGCCCCGCGCCAGCACGTTCAGCCGGCGCGCAGCGGGGTCGAATCGCCATATGCCGCCCTGCTTGAGCCGTTCTACCCCCCAAGGCGTTTCGATATGGCTGTAGATATATACGGACTGATTCAGATAAAACAGGCCGTCGGGACCCCACAGGAAGCGGTGGATAATATGGTGCGTGTCGTCCGCGCCGAACCCCGACAGCACGACGCGCCGCCGGTCGGCCCGTCCGTCTCCGTCCGTGTCTTGCAGGTGCAGTATTTCCGTGGAATTGGCTACGTATACGCCGCCGTCGCCGGGCAGCACGCCCGTGGGCGTCAGGAGGCTGTCCGCAAACAGGACGGAGCGATCCGCCTCGCCGTCCCCGTCCGTATCCTCCAGCATGAAGATTTTGTCGTTCGCCGCCTGTCCCGCGACGGGTTGCGGGTAGGATGCGCTGGTCGCCACGAACAATCGTCCCCGCTCGTCCCACGCCATCTGGATGGGCGGATCGATCATAGGGTCGGCGGCGAACAGGTTGATTTCGAAGCCGTCCGCCACGTGCAGCGCCGCCATCTGGGCCGCCGGATCGGGGTCCGGGATGTTGGTCAGGTTGTCCTGCGCGGCCAGCGAAGAAGCGACCGCCAAGCTGGTTATGGCCAGAAGAAATTGTCGCATGTTACTCGCGGGTCAGCGTGAATACGAGAGGGGACGCCCTGCGCAGCCGCCCGATTTCGTTTTCCTTTTCGTGCAGGATCGGGTCCAGTTCGACGAGTTCCGGCGCGTTCTGCCCCTGTTCGTACTGCCGAAACCCCACGAGGTAGGTTTCGTTCTGCGGGCGGTACTGGCGAAAATACAACCGGTTCTTTTCGACGATGGCGCGGCGCAGGGCGGCCCGTTGCTGTGTTTCTGATGGATGGCGTACGGCAAGGCCTTCCCGCCATGCGCGCGCCGAACCCTCGGCCAGCGTCTTGCCGCCCGCGGCGAGGCGGTACGTTCCTCGCGGCAATCCGGCAATCGCTATGCGCCGCGTCTCGCCGGGCGCGGGCAAGCGGTGGGGGATGATCCGGTAGACGCCGGGTTCCTGCGCGTCGCCGTCGCGGCGGGCGCCGCCGGAGACAGCCCCGGAATTTCCATCTATGGACACATCGACGGAAAGGTTGGGCGGAAGCGGCTCCATGGCCTCGACGAGGCGGCGGGCCAGCGCCCGGTATCCGGCTTCGTTCAGGCGCACGCCGTATTCGGTAAGAGCGCCTCCTTCGGAGGCGGCCTGTGCGTATTCCTCCGCCATGGCGTCGAATACGTCCGCCCAGCCGCATCCGCGCCGGGCGGCCACGTCCCGAAAAGCGTCCCGCGCGGCCGTCAGGCGTTCGTTCAGCGCCGCGGCGTTCGGGTTGGGCGAGGCGTGTTCGTCGTGCGGGACGGGAGAGACGAGTACGCAGCGGATGTTCCTTGCGGCCAGCGTATCGAGCAAGGCGCGATAGCCTTCTACGGCCTCGGACAGGGCTTCATGGTCTTCGAACGCCAACCTGCCTCCGTACGCCAGCACGGCCACCGAAGGTTTCGGGGAGGTCAATTGCTCCACGAGGTGTTCGAATCCGGTGGGAGGGTAGGTGTAGTGCTCTCGCGCTTCCCCGAACACCGTGTCGCCGCTCCAGCCGATGTTGCGAAAGGTCAGGCCGGGGCGCCGCACCGTAAGCGCCGTCTCGACGTATCCGAAATGCTGGGCGTTTTCAACGAGGCCGTCTCCCGCCAGCACGACCGCATCGCCGTCCTCAAGGAAAAAGCGCGGCGGGTCCTGCGCCTGGGCAGATCCGGGCCATATCATGCAAAGCAGCGCGCCGGGCAGAAGCGCTGCGGCCAGTGTGCGTAGCGGTTTCATGCCCGTTAAAATACGGGTTTCGGCGCCGTGTGTGCATCATTTTATTTTTCATAAAAAATTCACAATAATAGGTTCACGAATCCTCTATCATGCTTTGCATACTTGACGTAATTATCCGTTTCGGGTTGGAATGAATCAGTCTTGGTCTGTCGGCTATGCGTCTCCCTTACTCCTTACCCCCGAGAATTATGTCAAAATCGCTATCCTTTCTGACCTGTGCGCTCCTTGCCCTGGCCATGCTGCCGGCAATCGCTGTCGCGCAAAGCGAAATGGTTATTGAGTGGACGCCCGTGCCAGGCCTGCTTGAAACCACCATTACAGCCGATACGCTGGCTGACGGGTCGCAAGTACATGATGTGTACATTCTGGAGCACAGCAGGGTCTATTTGCAGATCGACCCACTGGAAGTCAAAAACAGCCTCACCATTCGCGGACAAGCCCTTCCCGCCGATGACGACAATGCGTTTCCTGCAACGGTACAGCCATTTCCTGCTCCAGATGGAGTGGCAAGATACGGGGGTTTTCCTGGAGCCCATTTGGAGCTGAACGAGGATGATGTTGTCCTTACCCTGGACAATTTGCTCTTCAACGGCGCGATGGCCGACAGGAGCGGGTCGGTTTGGGGCGTAGTGCTTCCGACGGGCGTGGACCAGACCATTAAGGTGGAAAACAATGTCTGGTCCGGCTATCAGTTGAACGCCGCCCTGGGCAAGAACACCTCCTTCCACTTTAACAACAGTATTTATAAATCCGTCCCCTCGTATCCGGGCGGCATTTTCTTCAATGGGCTTTTCTGGGGCGGCGGATCCTGGATGGGAACCATTGATTCTCTGACGGTCACCAACAGTAGCGTCATAAATTCGTGGGGCGAAGCCCTCGTGGTTTATGAGCAGGTTAATTACGGCTTGGTGGATCATACCAGTTTCGTAAATATTGTCATGGATCCCCTTTTCTACCGTGGCGGGAACAATATGACCCTCAGCAACAATCTCTTTTACAACACCAAGATATTCGGCCAGTCTTCCCATTATTTTGGTCTATGGGGCAGCGTAGGCCCAGGAGGAGCCGGCGTTATGCATATCCTGCCCATCGATGCGCCGGATACCACAGCCATCGCTGCGGGGAGGACTTGGGATCATCTCAACAGAAAGATAACCTGGAATAATAATGCCTGGGTCAACGATGAGCAGGTGTTGGCATTCTGGGAAGAAGGTCCTTGGGAATGGGAGGTAACCAATGACGACGGCGATACGGAAACCCGTCAGGACACCATGTACGCCGTGGAGTCACAAAACATATTTGCCTCGGATACGCTGCGTGCGTTGATGGTGGCGGATCCAACGATCCGGGAATTCAAGAATGTCCAGACAACCCCTACGTTGGAACTGCATCCTGAATACCTGAAACGAATGATAGATCGGATAAGAGATTTCAGGGACAATGAAAAACATGATACGTTCCTGGACGGGTGGTGGCAATATGAGGCGGACAATAATCAGATTAATGTGCAATGGCCCATTCATGAGGACCTGCGGTACGATGGCGGTTCGCCTGCTGCGACGGCAAGCGAAACGGGCGGGCCGGTCGGCGATCCAAGGTGGGTGCCGATTCCCGTAGGCGTCGAAGAGAATGACTTGCCGAGTACATTTGCGCTGGATCAAAACTATCCGAACCCGTTCAACCCGTCGACAGCCATTACATTTTCCCTGCATGAGCCTTCCGACGTCAAACTGGTGGTCTACAATGTCCTCGGGCAGGCCGTCCGGGAATTGGCCAGCGGATCTTTGACGGCCGGCTCGCACGAATATCGATGGGACGGCAGAAACGACGCCGGGCTTTCCGTGACAAGCGGACTGTATATTTATACGCTTAGCACCGGGAGCCGGTCCGTGTCCAGGAAGATGATCCTGGTTAAATAAGTGGCGTTGCCGTATCGGAGCAGGCCTTCATGCATGCAGGTCTGCTCTGATGCGGCGCACCGTTGGACGGCATGACGGTTCGCACCGTCGCAGCCTGTGAGGCGCCCATGATTCGCCGACTCATGTGGTTGATGTTTTTCGTCAGCGTGTCTTTTGCAGAGGCGCAGACCGTGCGTATTACCGGGACGGTACAGGACGCACAGATTGGCAGTCCCATAGCGGGCGCTCCCGTTTATCTGCTTGGTTCCAGCGTCGTTGCAGTCACGCAAGAAAATGGCCGATTTATTCTACCGGATGTGGGGGCCGGAACGTACATACTCGCGGTTGCCTACAAGGGGTATGCATCCGCAAGCGACACGCTTGTTGTTTCTGGAGAAGCCGATATCGAACACGATTTCAACCTGAGTCCTGTGCTCGCGTCGGGCGAAGAGGCGGCTGTTCGCCCCCAACCGGGAGATCAGGAGGCAGCCCCCCAATTGGTGCTCTCCCCAAGCCGCCAGGACAGTCTCCGTGCTGCATTAAAAACGGTGTGCGATTGTTTCGAGTCTGCTGTTGGCATACTCAATGATGCTATTCTGCTTCGCAAGAAGTATGAAAATGCAAAAGAGTATCAAAGAGACCGGGAGGCGGTCGAGCACATGGATGTTCTGTTGGCGTCATGGCGCATTACTCAGTACCATTGCCTGACAGGATTCGGCACGGCCTTGTTTGTAGACTCGGCTTGTAATCGCCCGGATGAAATATCGGATATACGCAGGACACTGGACGGTCTGGGCATCAAGATGTAGGCCCAAAGAACGCACCCCTCTTCTGTCCGGCATAGGGAGCCGCAAGAACGTTAACGAGCGAGTCTATGAAACGTCGATTGATCTATTCCGCCATTCTCGGAGCCCTCTTTTTTAGTGCGGGCCTTGCGCACGCACAGTCCGTCAGTATTAGCGGGACGGTGCGGGACGCGCAAGACGGAGGTACGCTGATTGGCGCGAACGTTATTTTGATGGGCACAAGTCTTGGCGCGGCCACCAACGAATCCGGGCGCTATAGTATACCGAACGTGCGGGCAGGAACCTACGTAATTACGGTAGGCTACATTGGCTATTCCTCGATATCCGACACCCTGGTCGTTTCGGGGGAAGCCAATATCGAAAAAGATTTTAACCTGAGCTATACAACGCTGGAGGGGGAAGAAATAGTCGTTACGGCGCAGGCCAGAGGTCAAATGGACGCCATAAACAGGCAACTCGCCGAAAAATCGCTGGTCAACATTGTTTCTTCCGATAGAATCGAAGAGCTGCCCGACGCCAATGCCGCCGAGTCCGTGGCGCGTATTCCGGGCGTCACGGTACAGCGCGAAGGAGGAGAGGGGAATAAAGTCGTGATCAGGGGACTCTCGCCAAAATATAACGCTATCGCCGTCAACGGCATACGTTTGGCGGCAACGGATTCTTCGGACAGAAGTACTGATTTGAGCATGGTTTCGCAGTATATGCTCTCAGGCATTGAAGTTACCAAAGCAGGCACTCCGGACCAGGACGCCGACGTGCTTGGCGGAACCGTTAATTTCAATCTCAAAAAAGCGGAGCCGGGATTTACCGTGAATGCCCTTGTGCAAGGCATGTATAATGACTTGAGACAATCGTATAAAGACTATAAAATGGTGCTTCACGTGAGCAACCGGTTTTTCAACGATCGTCTGGGCCTGCTGGGACTGGTGGATGTAGAAAGCAGAAATCGTAGTTCCCATGAAATGAGCGCATTCTACGATAATCCAAATGCAAAACTGGACTCGCTTAACGCATTGCGGAGCACAGGCATAAATTTGTTTGACATTACCCGTCAGAACGACCGCATAAATAGCCTGTTCGTTACTGATTTAAACCTGCGTGAAGGCAACGTAAGATACAGTTTTCTGAACAGTTCGATCGCATCTGACCAGACGCGATATTTTGAATCCTATGCCCTTGCCACAAGACATCGAAGTTTTAATTCCGGCACGGGGGACAGAAAGATAAGAATACATTCACATATCTTGGAATATAGCCAGGTATTCTCTTCTAAATTTCACATAGATGCTTCGGCGTCTTTGTCTGAATCAACGCAGGAATTTGATACGTTCGTGGCGCAATTTCTGCAGGATTTTGCATTCGATCAAAAGGTGTTGGGCGCCAGCGTTACAAACATCCAGAGTTTTCTGGTAGATAATCTTCCGGCGGTCTATGCGAATGGGTATACAATCAACGAAGACGAAAATGAAGAGATGGATAAAACGCTGCGTCTTGACCTGGGATATGATTTCACAGTATCCGATAATCTGTCGGGCCGCATAAAAGCCGGCGCTAAATACCGTAAAAAGTCAAGAAGTTTTGATAAGGGAGTTCAGTCGGGACGCCTTAATTTTCCATGGCAACCTGCTATGGATTCACTGCTTGTTGCATTTCCTCGTCTCGATGAATACGGCGATCCTGGCGTGAGGCGCCTTCCTTACAGGGCGTTTCTTGGCGAGGATTATGAAGCAGGGAATTTCCTGAATGGCGACTTTACGCTGGGACCATTTGCGGACCTGGATTTTATGGGGGAAATTTCAAATTTCCTGAGTGATAATTTCAGTTTTGCCAGCTATTGGGAGGAAATAGCGCACACGTTCCACCAGACCCATTCAAACCTGTTTGACTATTCGGGAGAGGAGACCTATACGGCGTCCTATCTGATGACAGATGTTGATATTGGCGCCAACCTCAATGTGGTGGCAGGCGCACGCTGGGAAAAAAACAAGACGGCCTATACGTCATGGCAGGGTTGGCAGGATGTCATACCGAGTTATACGTTTGCGGGATTCGACCTTGTCACGCACGAACGTAACAATGTACACCTGCTACCGGCATTGTTCCTCCGATACAGGCCCTTTTCCTGGCTTGAAACGCGGGTGGCTGGCACCCAGACGTTGGCGCGGCCGAATTACGCCGACTTCCTGCCGCTTTACAATATTGTTGGTTCGAATAGAAGTGTTAATTATAGAAATCCTAACCTGAAACCTGCCGTATCTAAAAATATCGACGCAAACGTTTCCGTGCATCAACGTCACATTGGTTTTTTGAGCGCCGGGTATTTCCAAAAAAATATTAAAGATCTTGTTTTTTCGGGAGGTCGAAGATATATAGTGGACGCGGCGCTATTTGGCCTTCCGCCGGAAATAGAAAAAGGGGTTATCCAGAATTACACCTCAAATAATCCCAATACGGTACACTTGCGAGGTTTTGAATTCGATTACCAGACCCGATTCTGGTATCTCCCTGGCGTGTTGAGCGGCTTGGTATTTAATGCAAATTACACGGTCACAAGTTCGGAGGCCAAGTATCCCCGGACCATCATTGATTTTGAGATTGATTTTGGTCCGCCGTTGCAGGTGTTTTCTGTGAACAACGACACCCTGTATGTGGATCGTTTGATCGATCAGCCTGACCAAATCATGAATCTGTCGATGGGGTACGACTATAAAGGGTTCTCCGCCAGAGTTTCCATGCTTTATCGGTCTGACATTTTCACACGAACGAATTTTTGGCCCGAGTTGCGGGAATCGACCGATGGCTTCAGGAGATGGGACCTCTCGGTCAAGCAATCGCTGCCGGTTCGGGGACTGGACGTCTACCTTAATGTCAGCAACATCACAAAGTCGGAGGACATCAACAGATTCCTCGACGAGACGAAAGCCATTGGGTTACGCCAAAGTTACGGAAGGACGATTGACCTGGGGCTCCGGTACGCCTTTTGAGAGGCGTTGCGCTTATTCCATCCGCATGGCGGTATGGAAGCGCTCCGGCGTGACGTACCGCGTGTGGTAGCGCGCCCAGTCGTCCGGGAAACGGCGGTACACGGGATCGTCTTCAAGCCGCCGCGGAGGCGTAGCGTAGGCCGGATCGTCGTGCGAGGGGAGGGGCAACACCGTTTTGGAGAAGCCCGTGTTGTAGTCGCCGTCCTTCACCCAGCCATCCCCGATCATTACGAAATCGCGGGTCCATCCGTCCGGCGGAGGCGGCGGCGCCTCAAAACGAAACGTCATTTCGTCGCCCGCATTCATGATCACGTACCGGTCGTCCACGGTTTCGAGGAGTTCGCGCACGTCGCCGAACCGCGTGTGATAGCCCACGAGGTCGCGCCAGACCTGCGCGGTTCCGGCCAGTTCGTCGTAGACCGGCAGTTCCGGCGAGAAGGCGTCCGCTACGTACGTTTCCGAAAAACCCCGGTACCGCAGGTCCGCTACGTCGGGCGCCAGGCGCAGGGTTTTCGTTTCCGCCTCGGGCTGTCCCGTGGTCCACGCCAGGGCGTCCCAGAATATTTCCAGGTTCGTATGCAGGCGCAGCCGCAGGGAACTCGCCCGGTCCGAAGGCGCCGCCAGGGCGTCCGTGAGGTCTATGAGCACCGTTTTCGTCTTGCCGGCGGGGAATCCGAGGTTGGGGTGGACCGTGCGCCAGCCGCCTTGCCCGTCGGAAACGTCCAGGCGCAACCCCTGCGGCGGAACATGCGATCCTTGTCCGAGCGCCACATTGATCGAACTGTCCGTGGGATAAATCCAGCCCGAGGCCACAAGCCAGACCGGGCCGTTTCGGGCCGCGTCCGCCGGAATGTTCTCCAGCGTCAGTTCCACATAGTGATCTCGCGTAACGCCCTGATATTGCCCGTGTCCGAACGTGGCGAGGTACCGTCCGTCCTCTTCCGTCAGGAGATCGGTGACGTCGTGGCCCCGGTCGTCCCAGGCCTGCGTTACGGGATGGGGCCGCGCGGTTACGTGCACCTTCATTTCCGGGGGCGGAAAGGCGAACCGTTCGTCCACGTAGATTTCGGTATCGTCGGGATGATCCACGACGAGTAGCGAAATATGGTCGAAGAAATGCGTTTCCCAGAGTTCCGCCGTGATGCGCACATCGTACCAGGGAGGCGCGCCGTTTTCGCCGGGACGCGGCGTCAATTGCTCCCCGCGGATCCGCACCCAGTCCTCCGTGGTCATCACGCCCGCCGTTTCCTGCGCATTGATCTTGAGGCCCAGCGGCGAACGCCAGATGAAATCGGTGACGAAGTCCATGCGCTCTCCGTTCCATGCGAAGAGCCAGGGGCACGACCCCTTCAGGCGTTGCTGCGCCAGCACGACTTCCCCGGAAAGCAGATCGAATTCGGCCTGTACGCTGCCGTTGGGCCACACGATGCGGGCTATGTCCGCGACGGCGTGCGTTCCCAGCCCGAAATGCACGATGGGCCCTTCAATGACCTGTTTCTGGAAAGACAGCCCGGCCCGGATTTCCACCTCGCCGCCGACGCCGAACGAATTGATGCGCTGGTCTCCCACTGCTTCGGCGGCGCGCAGATGCATTTGCTTCCAGTGGTAGGGTTTGCTGCCTTCGTTTTCCAGCCGGACCGGCGCGCCCGTTTCGGCGAATCCGATCAGGTCCAGCCGTCCGTTGGCGGTCAGGTCCGCGACGGCGAAGAGATGCGCGCCGAGGGCGTGGTCCGTCGGGTGTAGCACGCCGCCCGGATGCGCGCCGTTCGGCGCGTCCGCATCCCGCAGCCAGACGCGGCCCCCCGCAGGCGTGGCCGCCACCAGGTCCAGCCCGCCGTTGTTGTCCAGGTCCGCGGCGAAAAGCCGGGCTTTGCCGGGCGCTATGTCTGCCGGCAACCCTTCCCAGCGGGCTATTTCCTCCGAAGACCATGCGGCGCGGGCGTCTTCGCCGTCCGTCGAAAGCCGCAACAGCGCGCCGTCCGCTTGGAGCGCAGCCAGATCAATCGTGGCGTCGCCGTTCAGGTCCGCCGCCCGGAGCGCGAGGATGCGCTCGCCGAACCGCGGTGCGGTTTGGCGCTCGAAAAGCCCGCTTCGCCGGTTCGCCAAGAGGTGCACCGACCCGTTGGCGTCAAGGAGCGCCGCATCTGGATCTCCGTCTCCGTCGAAATCTCCCCAGACGAAGCCCCGCAACGCATCCACGTCCCCGAACAGGTCCAGCGGCGCGAACGTGCCGTCGCCGTTGTTGCACAGGACGAGGGGAGCGCCTTCGGGGCGGGCGGCGATCAGGTCCACATCGCCCTCGAGGTCCAGGTCCGCGGCCCAGACATCCGCCAGCGAAGTATTCAGCATCTCGCCGGGCAGCCCGAGCTGCGAGGTGGTTTCCGCAAACGTGCCCGTGCTGTCCTGCCGGAACATGCGCAAGCCGCCCGTACCGGCCAGCGCAAGGTCCATCGTAAAGTCGTAGTCGTAATCTATGCCGGCCACGCCGTGCGGTCCATGCGGGTCGCCGCCGCCGGGCCATTCGAGCAGTTGCCCGTTCGGGAGATGTACGCCGTGGTCGTCGCCAAGGGCCAGCGCCAGGCCGGGCGCGATGGGCGCTTCGCTGTCTGTCTCTGCGCTGTCCGCTTCGCGGGGCGTCGCCGGGACGAATGTCGTGAGGCTGCGCCACAGGCCGCCCTCGGCAGGCAGCGCTTGCGGGGTGAACGTCAGCTGCCCGTCGCGGGGCGCGATGGCGGGCGGCGGTGCGGGCAAACGCAGGAAGTGCGCCGCCAGCTCGCCTACCTCTTCGGCGGGCGTCTGGACGGTGCGCAGGTCCTGTCTGTACGTAGAAACCCGCAGCAGCACGTTCCGCAGAAAAGCGATGTGGGTTGTGGCCGCGGCAACGTTGGGCGCGTCCGCATCGGATGCGGCGCCGATGGCGGCGGCCAGCTGTTCGCGGGCCTCCTGCGGCCAGGGCGCGGACAATGTTTCGATATGCGCCAGCGTATTCCGCAATGCGTCGCCGTCGCCGGAACGCGCCGCCGCGCCCGCGCGCCGGACGAGGGCGGCGGCATTGTCCGGATGCACCTGCAACAGCGCATCCAGCAGCGTCGCGGCTTCGTCGTCGCGTCCGGTTTCTGTCCGGTGTTCGGCGAGGGCGTACAGCGCCTTGGCGTTCGTCGAATCCAGCGCGACGGCTTCTTGCAAGCGCCGGGCGGTTTCTGCGGCGTTGCCCTGGCTTTTCTCGAACAGGCCGAGCAACAGGCGGATCGTGCTGTTTTCCGGGGCGAGCGCTTCGGCTTCTCCGAGGTACTCCGATGCGAGCGCATACTCGTTGCGCCGCATGGCGAGCAGCCCCAGATTGATCCAGGCCGCCGGTTCGCCCGGCGCCAGTTCCGTGACCCGAAGCAGATTTTCCTCGCCCTGCCGATCAACGCCCGATTCGATGGCCGCCAGGCCCGTATAGAACGCCGACACCGTCTCAAGGTACGTTTCGGAACCCGGCTCCGGGAGCGCCGGGCCGCCGCACGACCCGATGCATACGGCCAGCAAAACCGCCGAAAAAGCGCCCGGGGCCGTGCGCCGGCGGGATCGAATCGAAGCGTTGGGGCGCTGTGTCATAGATTGCAACCGGGGCAACAGGGGATGGGGTCGCCGGACGCGCAGGGATGTTGCGGCCTATGCGATGGTCACCTCGTCGTCGAGGTATACGTCCTGGATCGCGTTCAGAATTTCGATGCCTTCGCGCAACGGTTTCTGGAAGGCCTTGCGCCCGGAAATCAGGCCCATGCCGCCGGCTCGCTTGTTGATCACCGCCGTCCGCACCGCTTGCTGCACGTCGTTCTGGCCCGACCCGCCGCCGGAATTGATCAGGCCGCACCGCCCCATGTAGCAGTTGGCCACCTGGTAGCGCGTCAGGTCGATGGGATGGTCGCTCGCCAGTTCGGTGAACATGCGCTCGTCCAGTTTGCCGTAACTCGAGGCGCCCATGTTCATCGCCAGCAACCCGCCGTTTTGCTCTGCCTGCTTCTGCTTGATGATGTCGGCCTCGATGGTTACCCCGAGGTGGTTGGCCTGTCCCGTCAGGTCGGCGCTGGATTCGTGGTTTACGTCGTCTTTCTTGAAGGCGGAATTACGGACGTAACACCACAGAATCGTGGCCATGCCCAGTTCGTGGGCCGCCGAGAAGGCTTCCGAGACTTCCTGTATTTGCCGGTCGGAGTCCGCCGAGCCGAAGTACACGGTGGCGCCCACGCCCACGCAGCCCATTTCGTACGCATCCTCGACCTGCGCAAAGATAATCTGATCGTACGTATTCGGGTACGTGAGTAGTTCGTTGTGGTTGAATTTCAGGATGAACGGAATCTTGTGCGCATACTGCCGCGCCACGGCGCCCAGGACGCCATAGGTGGACGCTACCGCATTGCATCCGCCCTCGATAGCCAGTTCGACGATGTTCCGGGGATCGAAGTAGGCCGGATTTTTGGCGAACGAGGCCCCGGCGCCGTGCTCGATGCCCTGATCTACCGGAAGGATGGACAGGTATCCCGTGCCGCCGAGTCGTCCCGTATCGAAAAGTTGCTGCAGGGAACCCAGCACGCGCGGCTTGCGGTCGGAACCGATCCATACGCGGTTCACGAAGTCGGGTCCCGGCAGATACAAATGCTCTTTGGGGATCGTGCCGCATTCGTGGTCGAGCAGGTAGGCGGCTTCGTCGCCGAGCGTATCGGCGGTGCGGGAGATCAGGACGTCACTCATGACAAGGTTGAAAAACGAAGGATGAACGGAGGATTGTAATCGTGTGGAATGGGCCGCGCACAAACCCTGGACAACGCGCAAAGGCAAAGCACAAACCGTGTACAAAGTACGAAAATTTTGCGTTTGTCTTCTGTGAATTGCCAGCGTAGTAAGGATGCCCCAGGCAAGTCTGATTCGCGCAAGTCTGCTTCGCGCAGCGCGTTGCGTCCCCGCACGCAGGCTTGTCGTGATGTCCTGGTCAAAACCCGTAAAAAAAGGTCTTCCGTATACGGCGGTTTTGGCTCGTCGGAGTCGCGAAGCCTCCTTCGGGGGGGGCGGCACGGCGCGTCCGCTTGCGCAAGGAGCCGCCGCGATGCAACCGGATGCGCCGCAATACGTTTCTGTTTGCACCGATCGCTCTCCGCCTCCGCTACGACCTGCGGGTGCAACCATTCCCCGTTCTTTCGTCGCATGAAGCGCATTGCCCTCTTTTTCCTTGTTTTTGCGCCGGTTGCGTGCCTGCCTGTTGCGTGCGGGGGCAGCGATCCGGCGGGCGAAGACGCCGCCGCGCCGCTCTTTACGCGCCTGGCCCCCGCCGAGACGGGCATCGATTTCGTAAACCGGATCGAGGAGCGGGACGGGTTCAACGTGCTGGAATACGAATATTTTTACAATGGAGGCGGCGTGGCCGTGGGCGACGTGAACGGCGACGGGCTGCCCGATCTGTATTTTTCGGCCAACATGAGTCAGGATCGCCTGTATCTGAACCGGGGCGGCCTGACGTTCGAAGACGTTACAGAGCAGGCGGGGCTTGCGGCCGAAGACACCTGGACCACCGGCGTCACCATGGGGGACGTGAACGGGGACGGGCATCTGGATATCTACGTGTGCAAATCCGGTCGGGTCAGCGCGGATCGCCGGCGGAACGTCTTGTATATCAACGAGGGCGACGGGACGTTCGCAGAGCGGGCGTCGGAATACGGCCTGGACGATGCGGCGTATTCGAACCATGCGGCCCTGTTTGATTACGACCGGGACGGCGACCTGGACCTGTATCTCCTGAACCATTCGATCCGGCGTCTGTCCCGGTTCTATGTGGACTATATGCGCACCGCCCGCGATTCCCTCGTGGGCGACAAACTGTACCGCAACGAAGGCGGATCGTTCGTGGATGTGAGCGAGGAGGCGGGGATCATCGGGAATCCGCTGGGCTTCGGGCTTAGCGCCATCGTGGGCGACGTGACCCGGGACGGCTGGCCCGACCTCTACGTGTCCAACGATTATATAGAGGACGATTATCTGTACGTGAACAACGGGGACGGGACGTTCACCGAATCCGTGCGCGACATGTTGACGCATACGTCCTATTCGTCCATGGGCGCGGACATCGCCGACGTAAACAACGACGGCTGGCCCGACATCGTGACGCTGGATATGCTGGCCGAAGATTATTTTCGGCAGAAAGCGCTGAAAGGGCCGCAGGACCATGTGTTTTACGCGGACTTTCGCAGCAAGGGATTTCACGAGCAGTACATGCGCAATATGTTTCACATGAGCGAGGGAGACGGGACGTTTCTGGAGATAGGGCAGCTGGCGGGGGTGTCCAATACCGACTGGAGCTGGGCGGCGCTGCTGGCCGACTTCGATCTCGACGGCAGGAACGACCTGTTCGTGACGAACGGCTATTTGCGGGATTACACGAACCTCGATTTTCTCCAGCGCACGTTGGTGAACGCGCACCGGGAGGCCAGCGCCCGGGGCGAAGCGCTATCCTCTCTGGACATGGTTCGGCAGATGCCTTCTACGCCCACGCCTAATTATATCTACCGAAACGAACCCGGGGCGGCGTTCGCCGACATGACGCAAGCATGGGGCCTGGGCGAACCCGCCTTTTCGAACGGCGCTGCCTACGCCGATCTGGACAACGACGGGGACCTGGATCTGGCGGTCAACAACATCAACGGGGAAGCGTTCGTCTACCGGAACGATGCGGACCGCCTGGCGTCGGGACAGTACCTGAAGATCCACTTCGAAGGCCCGGAAGGCAACCGGTTCGGGATTGGCGCCGCGGTGGAGGCCACGGGAGGCGGACGGCGGTTCTACCGGGAGATGCATCCGGTGCGGGGCTATTTGTCTTCGCTGGAGCCGATGCTCTATTTCGGGCTGGGGGATCTGGAGCAGGTGGATCTTGACGTGACGTGGCCCGACGGCGCCCGGCAACGCGTGCAGGGCGTTGCGGCGAACCAGACGCTTGTGCTTGACCGCCGGGACGCCGGCTTCGAGGCGCCGGACGAACAGGGGGGCGCGCCGCAAGATACACTTCGGGCGGCGCCGTTTTTTACGGAGGAGGCGGATGCGCGCGGGCTGCGGTTTGCGCATGTCGAGAATCCGTTCGTCGATTTCGAGCGCGAACCCTTGCTTCCGCACATGTTGTCCCGGCAGGGGCCGGCCTTGGCGGCGGGCGATGCGAACGGGGACGGACTGGAGGATGTGTTCGTGGGCGGGGCCCGGGATCAGGCGGGTGCGCTTTTTTTGCAACGTTCCGACGGGTCGTTTGGGCGTGCGGCGGGCGATGCGTTCGAAGCGCATCGGGGCTACGAGGATACGGACGCGGCGTTTCTGGATGCGGACGGGGACGGCGATCTGGACCTGTATGTGGCGAGCGGCGGATCGTTCGAGGCAGAGGACCTGTCGGCGTATCAGGATCGCCTGTATAGTAATGCGGGCGATGGCGTTTTTGCGCACGAGGCCGGGGCCTTGCCCGCCGTGCATGCGAGCGGCGGCGCCGTGGCCGCGCTTGATTTCGACGGGGACGGCGATGTGGACCTGTTTGTGGGCGGGCGGGCGCTTCCGGGACGCTACCCGACGGCTCCGCGCAGTTACGTGCTGGAGAACCGTGGCGGCTCGTTCGCCGACGCGACGCCGGATGTGTTGCGGACGCCGGGGATGGTGACGGACGCCTTGTGGGCGGACATGGACGGGGACGGGCGGGGCGAACTGGTTATCGCAGGGGAATGGATGCCCATCCGGATGTTCCGCTACGACGGGGAATGGTCCGGGATTCCTGCCTCCGTTTCGGGCCTTGGCGATACGGAAGGGTGGTGGAATGCGTTGCAGGCGGCGGACCTGGACGGCGACGGCGATCTGGACCTCGTGGCTGGCAATCGCGGGCTGAATGCCCAGATGCAGGCCACGCCGGAGCGCCCCGCGGCGGCGTACGCGGCGGATTTCGGAGGGGACGGGCGTTCCGGATTCGTCCTCGGGTACTACATCGGCGACGAAAGGCGGCCCGTGCCCTGGCGAGACGAATTACTGGAGGCGATCCCGTCGCTTGCGCGCCTTTTCCCGGATTACGCCTCGTACGCGCGCGCCACGCTGGACGATATTTTTTCGGATACGGAGCCCGCGCTCAGGCTGTCCGCCGCCCGGTTCGAAACGAGCGTCTTCGAAAACGTTGGAGCAGGCCGGTTTCGCCTTCGGGATGTGCCTGTCGAGGCGCAATTCGCTCCGGTGCATTCGGTCCTTGTCGAGGATGTGGACGGCGATGGCCGGCAGGATATGCTGTTGGCGGGGAATGCGTTCGAGGCGCGGGTGCAGTGGGGGCGGTACAACGGCAGCCGCGGGACGCTGTTGCTGAATCGGGGCGAGATGACCTGGAAAAGCGTTCCGGCGTCGCGAAGCGGTTTTTCGGTTTCCAGGGCGGTGCGCGGCATGGTCCGCGTGGAAACCGCCGCAGGCCCGTTGACGGTCGTTGCGCAGAACGACGCGGACCTGAAGGCCTTTTCCGCGTCTGTTCCGTGAATATTCATGTGAATATCCGGTGGAATTTGAGGCGTCGCATCTGCGGGAAAAGCACCCAAATTACAGCAAAACTTTATTTTTTAAGAATAATTATCTAAATATACTTGAATTTTGATGTAAATCAGGGTTGTTTACCATATATATGTGTTCGTCGCGCCGGATTCAGTTAGTTAAATTGGGAAAAGTTATTTTCGGGGAACACGCCTCCTTGACTTTGCATATAGTTTATTCGTACCATTGTACGCACTACAGGCAACGCGCCCTACCCCCCTTCTGTGCGCTGCCTTCTTCCTTCAATGTTGTTTACACCTTCCCTGATTGCCATGAAAACGGTAACTGGCGCTTTTCGAACCTGCTCCGCCCTCTGCGTTTTGCTATCCGCCGGGCTTTTGCTTTTAGGCCCTCGTGCGGCGCATGCGCAGGTCCTCACCGTGAACGGCTCCGTGCTCGCCGACGAGGATGGCGCGCCGCTTCCCGGCGTGAACATTCTTGAAGACGGTACGCTGAACGGCGCGGTGAGCGACGTGGACGGCACCTTCGAGATCACCGTCTCCAATGCGAACGCTTCGCTGGTCTTTTCCTTCGTGGGATATGTTACGCAGACCGTTCCGGTAAGCGGGCAAGCCGACCTGACGGTGCGGCTGGCCGAGGACGTCGAACTGCTTGAGGAGGTGGTGGTTACCGCCTTCGGCATCGAGCGGCAAGAGCGCGCCCTCGGATACTCCGTGAGCGAAATTTCCGGCGAAGACCTGCGCGAAGTGCGGGAAAACAATGTGGCGAACGCGCTGGCCGGGAAAGTGGCTGGCGTGCAGGTTACCAAGCCCGCCACCGGTCCTGCGGGTTCGAGCCGGGTGATTATCCGGGGCATTTCGTCGCTGGGCCAAGACAGTCAGCCCCTGTATGTGGTGGACGGCGTGCCCATCGACAATTCCACGATCGGATCCGCCGGGATGTGGGGCGGTTCGGACGGGGGCGACGGCATCGGCTCCATCAATCCGGACGACATCGAGAACATATCGGTGCTCAAGGGTCCTTCCGCCGCCGCGTTGTACGGCACGCGCGCCAAGAACGGCGTGGTGCTGATTTCGACGAAGCGCGCAACGCCCGGCCTGGGCCTTGGCGTAGAGTTTTCCAGCAACACGACTTTTGAGTCGGTGCTGGTCAACACGGACTGGCAGAACGAGTATGGCCAGGGTACAATGGGCGAAGAGTCGGTAGGCTCCGAGAAATGGATAGGCAGAAAGCCGGAAAATGTGCAAGGTGCGCTGGAGACGGCGGCAACTTCCTGGGGGGCGAGGCTGGACGGTTCCAACGCGATCAGCTGGGACGGCACCGAGCAGCCGTACAGCTTGGCGCCCAACGCCATCGACAATTTCTACAACACGGGCCTTACGACGACGAACAGCCTGGCGCTTACGACGGCGACGGAGACAAGCTCGTTGCGTATGAGTCTCTCCCATTTGCAGAACGAAGGCGTCAGCCCCAACTCAGGATTGTCCCGCACCTCGTTTTCCTTGCGCGGCGGGTCGCAATTCGGGTCTCGCCTGAGCGCGGACGCGAAACTTAACTTTGTGCGCGAGTACGTCAAAAACCGTCCTCGGCTCAGCGATTCGCCCGGCAATGCCAACTTTACCGTCTATCAGGTGGCGCCGAACGTGGATATAACCACCATGGAGTGCCCGCCAGAGAACGAATCCTGCACGGAGCCCGGAATGGACATCGACGGCAGGGAACTGCATCGCGGGCTTTTCAGCAATCAATTCCAGCAGAACCCCTATTGGGCGGCGCACCAGTATATCCAGTCGGACGAAGATCGCCGGATCATTGGTTTCGCTTCGTTGAGCTACAAGCTTGCAGACTGGATTTCGTTGACGGGTCGTTTTGGCGGCGATACATATAACACGCGCCGAACGAGTAATACGCCTTGGGGCACTGCGTATCAACAGAATGGCAGCCAGGCCGAGCGGTCATTCAGCATTACGGAGATCAACACCGACTTCCTGTTCAATGTCAACCGCGACCTGTCCGGGAAGATTGGCCTGGTGGCGACGGGGGGCGGCAACATCATGTACCGGAGCCGGGAGGATCTTACCCTGAGCGGAGGCGGCGGATACAGCGTCCCCGGCCTGGAAGTGGTCACCAATCAGAACACGCGCAGCCACGGGTATGGCTTCAACGAGAAGCAGGTCAATTCCCTCTACGGATCGGCCGAACTGTCCTATGACAATTACTTCTTCCTGACGGGTACGGCCCGCAACGACTGGTCGAGCACGTTGCCTATCGACAACAATTCGTACTTCTACCCGTCCATCAGCGGTAGTTTCGTGTTTTCGGATGCGCTGGATTTGCCGGGATGGATCAGCTTCGGCAAGCTGAGAGCGTCCTGGGCGGAAGTCGGTGGCGACACCGATGCGTACCAGTTGGCGTTGACCTACAGCCTGCAGGGTAGCCACCTTGGTCAGCCGCGCGGCGGCGTGGCCCAAGGGAGTATTCCGTTGGCCAGCCTCAAGCCCTCCTCAAGCGTTGGCATCGAGGGTGGGTTTGACATTCGCTTTGTCGACAACCGTTTTGGGCTGGACTTTACGTACTACGCCCAGACATCGACCGACGAGATTCTTTCGACGACCATATCAAGCGCTTCCGGTTTCGGAAGACAGGTGATCAACGCCGGCGAAATCAAGAATAACGGCTTTGAAGTGTTGCTGACCACGACGCCGTATCGCACGGCGGACTGGCGCTGGGATATGGACGTGAACATTTCGCGCAACACGAACGAGGTGGTGGAATTGATCGAAGGACAAACGTCGCTCGTGCTTGGCGAAAGTCGCAATCGCGGCAATTTTGTGACGGCGGACGTGGGAGAGCCGTACGGCTCCATCAAGGGCCGCAAGTACCTGCGCCAGAACGTGCCGACCGGCCCGGAAGCCTCGGATTGCGACGCCACCGGTGCCATCGTGCACGACGCCGACGGGTTGCCCATGCGCACGTCTGATCTGTGCGTGATCGGGAACGGCACGCCCAATTTCCTTGGCGGCGTCAGCAATACGTTGCGCTGGCGGGGATTGCGGCTGGGCATGTTGATCGACATGCGCTTTGGCGGCGACATCTTTTCGGTGACCAATAGCTCAGGGTATGGAAGAGGCTTGCACAAGAACACGCTCCAGGGCCGCGAGGAAGGCTTCATCGTGGGCGAAGGTGTGGACGCCGACGGCAATCCGAACACCGTGCGGGCCAATCCGCAAACCTACTGGGGCCGCATTGGAAGCCAGATTGGGGAGGAATTCGTATACGACGCGAGCTTCGTCAAACTGCGCGAGGTAAGCCTGAGTTATCGCCTGCCTGCGCGCCTCCTTGTCAACACGCCAGTCAAGGTTGCTTCCATCTCGCTGGTGGCCCGCAACCTGTTGTTGCTGTACAGCAACGTGGACAACCTGGATCCGGAATCCATCTTCAACAACACGCAACAGGGCATCGGCCTCGAGCATTCCGGCGTTCCTCAGACGCGCAGCATTGGCTTTAACGTCAATGTCCGGCTGTAACCCCATTTTGTCACGCTAAATCACGCTAAACCGGAACAGATTCATGACCAACCTTAAAAAGTTCCTTTCGGGCGCCTTGCTGATTTCGTGCCTGCTGGTCTTGGCCTCGTGCGACAGCGGGTTCGAGGAGATGAACGTGAACCCGACGCAAGCCGATCAGCTTGATCCCAATTTCAAACTGACGAACATCCAGGTGCAGGTCAGTGGTCAGCGCTACGAAAACTGGCGCACGAACCTGATCTACAGCTCGACGATGATCCAGCACTTCGCTACCTTGCCAGGCTACTGGTCGGGAGACAAGTACTTCTATAACTCGGCCTACTCTGCCGCGATGTGGGATCGGATATACCCAAACGTCGCCAAAAACCTTGAGGACCTGCTGGTACAGACCAGCGAAGATCCCGAACACGCCAACATGCATCACGTCACCCAGATTATGCGGGTGATTATGTACCACCGGCTGACGGATCTGTACGGCGACATTCCGTACTCGGAAGCGGGCAGGGGCTTTATCGACGACATTTCGCAGCCGAAGTACGACCCCCAGAGCGAAATATACGCCGACATGCTGGCGAAGCTGGAGGCGGCCGCTGCGGCGCTCAATTCTGGAGAGTCTCTGAACGGCACTGGCGATCTCATGTACGGAGGCGACTTGGGACAATGGCGCAAGTTGGCGAATTCGCTTATGCTTCGGCTGGGGATGCGGTTGGTTAAGGTCGATCCCGGCGCGGCGCAGCAATGGGTAGCCAAAGCCATTTCGGGTGGCGTCATGGAGAGTAACGACGACATCGCTTATGTGCCGCATAACGATCCGTCGGGATGGAGAAACGGGAACGGGCAGGTGTTCACTACCGATAGAAATCCTCGCCTGAGCAGTTTTTTCGTAGACTGGATGGTGGCGCATGGCGATCCTCGTCTTGAAGTATATGGACACATTCCCGTTGCAGGCGCTGATCCAGTGGGCCTGCCCAACGGCAAGAACGACAGCGCATCGGATATGGTTAACGGTCTCCCAAACCATTCCAGCTGGATTGCCTGCGATGGCGATCCTGCCCCCAGCCCGTGCGAAATGGATGTCTACATGGTGCCGAATCCGATGATCACGGGAGAGGACGATCCCATGTTCTTTATGACCTACGCCGAGGTGGAATTGCTCATGGCTGAGGCGGCGGTTCGAGGCTGGCATAACGGTGATCCGGCGACCCATTACGCGAACGGCGTGCGTGCCGCCATGGAATATCTGGTTATGTACGACCCGAATGCGGCGATCCCTGCGGAGGATATAGATGCCTATCTGGCGGCCAATCCGTACGATGCAGCCAAGGGCATGCAGCAGATCAACGAACAGATCTGGGGAGCTGTGTTGCTCAACCATTACGAGGCGTACGCCAACTGGCGGCGTACGGGGTATCCCGAGCTGACGCCGGTCGATTATCCCGGCAATGTGACCGGCGGCACGATTCCCCGGCGCTTGAATTACCGCCAGGCCGAGGCCGTGGCCAACCCGGATAATTATTCGGCTGCGGTCTCCCGTCAGGGACCGGACGAACTCACGACGCGGATGTGGTGGGACAAGTAGCGCGTACTGGCGTTGCTTCGATTCCCCGCATTGCGGCGGGATACATACGAGATAAAGACGGCCGGGGGCGCTCATGGAGCGTCCCCGGCTTTTTTATACTTTTTTAATGGCGTACGGGGTACGGTACGGGTTTTTACCCAGTACTCAGCGTACCCTTGCGTCAGCGTATGCCTACGCGTGGCCCTGCACCCCTTGCTACCGCAACACGTTCAGGAGGCGCGAATATTTGATAATGAAGGTCTGGTTCGTGGTTTCGGGATCGAACGCTCCGAATCCCCGGATCCGATCGTAGCTGGAGGTATGGTTGAACACGACGAACAGGCCCGTTCCCGCCGATTGCAGCCACCCGAAGCGCAGGTTCACCGACCAGAGTTCCGCTGAGCTGTTGTACTGAACCAGCGATTGCAAGTACATGCGGGGCGTAAAGGACCAGGAAAGCCGCGTCCGCACCAGATTCGCCGTGAATTCGCCGCCCGGCAGGTCCACCCAGTTCTGGCTCAGGCCGATTTCTGTGTTGAACGCTTCGCCGGCCCGCCCCCGGATCGTGGACAGGATCGTAACCCGATCTCCCCCGAAAAATCCGCCCGCAATGACCCGGGTGCTCAGGCTGAGCGGCAGGCTCTCGTCCGTGATTCCGACGATCATCGCCTCCCGATGGTGGTACGACGCCTTGGGCACCCATACGTCCTCGCTGATTTGAAACGATTCCCGGACGCCTTCGGTGGTCAGGTTGATGCCCGTATGAATTTCCCAGCCGTTTTCCCATTCCCAGTGGTTGTCGATGTGGAGGAAGCCCGTTTCGTACAATCCGTCCCCCAGCCCCCAGTATCCGTTGTAACTAACATGCGGGCGCAGTTCGTGAAACCGAAGGAAATCCGGGCGGTAGCGGTAAAAAACAAGGCCGCTCACATGCCGGTAGGCCGATGTCCGTTGCATAAACCCGAGTTCCGGGTTGAAGTGGTCGCCGACTTCGGTATAGCCTGCATTCAGCATCCAGCCTTGGGAGTTCCAGGCGGCAGCCGTTCGGTACGCATAATTTTCCCCCGACATGCCCGGCGTCGCCGACAGGGCCCCGAAGCCCGACACCAGGCCGTACTGCCCAATGCCCACCTGCCCGTCCAGGGCGAATACGCGGTTGAAGTGGTCTCCCTCCGCCAGACTGCCGACGCCCTCCCGGTTCGTGAATAGCACGCCCGCAAAGGTGCGGTTGGGGAACTCGCGCTTGAGCCGGGCCACGCTGAAATTGTTGCCGGGGATCGCCTCGGCGCCCAGTTGCCGGGTTTGCATGTTGAGCGCGCCGATCCGGTAATCGCCCATCGAACCGGAAACGCGCGCGCCCCCGAGGATGGGCACGGCTACGCCGTCTGCGCCAATCCCGATGCGCCGGCTGAAGAAGAGGTCGATTTGCCCTGGCGCGCCCACGGAGAACACCCCGGCGTTTTCGAGGAAGAAGGGGCGTTTTTCGGGAAAGAACAGGTTGAAGCGGTCCAGATTTATTTGCTGTTCGTCCACTTCCACTTGCGCAAAATCGGTGTTGTACGTGACGTCGAGCGTCATGCTGGGCGTCAGGCTGTACTTCAGATCGACGCCGAAATCGCTCTCGGGATCGGTGGCTTTCGATGTGGTTTGCGTCGCTGTGGACCGGGTTTCGCGCGCGCCTTGCCCCAGTGCGTACGGCGTGATTTGCAGGTTGCGCGGCGCCTGCATATCCAGCCCCTCCAGCGTTCCGGCCAGCGAAACCCGGGCGAGCGTGTATTGCCGGGGCAGCGGGGCCCAGTAGGCGGTTTCGTTCCGCCGCCGAATGCGGCGCTCGAAGTTGACGCCCCACGCCTGGTTTTCGCCGGTCGCAAAGCGCAAGGTGCGCAGCGGAATGGCGAATTCGGCGCTCCATCCGTACGCGCCCGTTTCTGTATGGACGGTCCAGGCGCCGTCCCAGTTCACGTTCAGCCCGCCGCCCGAGCCGCTCTGGTTGCGAGGGCCTTGCGAAAACTGTCCGCTGTTCTGGCCTTCGTTCGTTACCTGCGCGTCGTATTCCACGCCAGCGGAATTTGTCCCGAACACGAATCCGTTCTGCCGGTCCCGGTACGTATCCAGAATCAGGCTGAAGCTGTCGGCCTCTTGGGGGTCCGCATCCCGGCGGCTGTCCGCTACGATGATTTGCGTCGGTTCGCGGTCGTAGCATACGACCCCTACGTACAGGGTTTGCGCGGTGTACTGGATGCGGACTTCGGTTCTTTCGGAGGCGGGTTCGCCCTCGTTCGGGGTGATCTGGGTGAATCCGGTGGCCGGGTCGATGGCGGTCCAGGCCGGATCGCCGAGTATGTCGCCGTCCAGCGCGGGCAGGGCGTCGCTGTCGCTCTGGACGGCGTGCAGGGCGGGGGCCGCGCCCGGGTCGGCGGCGCCGGGGGCGCTCGGGGCGACGTAGGCTCCCGTTTGCTGCGCGGCGGCGGGAAACGTCAGGAGCAGGATCGGGCAAACACAGAGGATCGCAAGCGCGGCGCGCCTTTTTGCACGGCGGATTCCGGGATGCATGGGGTTCGTCACAGAGGATTCGGGGATGGCGAAGCGGACACCGCTATAATAACAGGCATGATCCGGGAAATTCGGACAATCAGATTATAAAATACAGGATACAGGCGTATTTTTTAATGCTTTCTGAAACCCGACGTCCGAAATTATATTACAGAATGCGCTGGGTACGTCCGCAAAGACCAGATTGCCCTCTGTTTTTTCGGTGTCTTGTCTTTGGGCGTCTTGCAAACACATGGCAGCCTGCTTCGGAGTCTGTCTTGTGCGGGGACGGTTTTCGGGCGGACTGTCAAGTAAATACTAAACCAGCACAGTCCGCGCGCAGGAAATCCGGTCGATGGAATGTACGGGCGGCATGCGGGAGTCTAATGCTCCACGCCTTGCCGGTTCGCGCGGCGAGGCATCGCAACAATGGAGTCAAGGTAAGAATGTTCGCCACGCTCGCCGGGCCCTTACGCACGGCGAGGCGTTGCAACCGGGCCTTGCGGGCGCCCGCCGTATTGCTCGTATTGTCCGTACGCCCCCCACAAAAACGATAGCACCCGTGAAACCGTATTGTCCGATTCGCCAGCACTGGGCCCAGGCGCTTGTCGTCGGCCTGTGCGCCGCATGGTGTGCGGGGGGCGTTTTCGAGGCTTCGGCCCAGACGAGCGCCCCATCGCCTCCGATGGAGCAGGGAAACGAGGGCGTCATGCAGGCCCTGTTCGTCGAAGAAGAGATCGTGCTTGACGGGTTGCTGGACGAAGCCGCCTGGCAACGGGCGGCGGCGATATCCGGTTTCCGGCAATACGAGCCGGTGGACGGCGCGCCTGCGTCCCGGGATACGGAAGTGCGCGTGTTGTATGGCGCGAATTACCTGTACGTGGGGGCGTTGCTCCGTGACGAGGAGCCGGGCGCCATCGAAAAGGCGCTCGGGCGGCGGGACGATTTCAACCGGGCCGATTGGTTTCTGGTGGCCGTGGACGCCTGGTTCGACCGGCGCACCGCCTATGTGTTTGGGGTGAACGCCGCCGGGGTGCAGTTCGATGCGCTCCAGACGGGGACCAGCAGCGGCGGGGGCGGATCGGGCGGCGGCGGAGGCGGCGGGGGCGGCAATAGCAACGCACCCCGGGGCATGGATCCTTCATGGGACGCCGTATGGTATTCGGACGTACGCGTCACGCAGGCCGGGTGGTCCGCCGAGCTGCGCATTCCGTACAGCATGTTGCGTTTCTCGGAGGCTCCCGTGCAGACCTGGGGCATTCACTTCACGCGCCGGATTCCCCGGCTCGGCGAACAATCCGAGTGGCCCCATGTGCCCCGTACGCAGCGCACCAACCTGGTGGCCCAGTTCGGGCGCCTGGAAGGCATTCGGGACGTGAAGCCCCGCCGCAATGTGCAAATCATACCGTATACCGTGACCGGCCTGCATACGCTCGAAAGCGAGGAGGTCGCCGGCGAACGCGTCCGCGACGGCACCTTCGATATCGGCGGCGACCTGAAGATCGGTTTGGGCACGAATGTTACGCTGGACGCCACGATCAATCCCGATTTCGGGCAGGTCGAGGCGGATCCGGCGGTCTTGAACCTGACGGCGTTCGAGACCTTCTTTCAGGAGCGCCGACCCTTCTTTGTGGAGGGGATCAATATCTACGATTTTTCCGTGGGGCCCGGGCGGCTCCTGTATACGCGCCGCATTGGGGCGGATGCGCCTATTATCGGCGCCGGGAAGCTGTCCGGGCGCACCGGATCGGGCCTTTCCTTCGGCGTACTGGGAGCGGTTACGGGGTCCGATTTCAGCCCTTCGCGAGGGTATGGCGTCGGGCGGGTGATTCAACAAGTCGGCTCCTGGTCGTCCGTGGGCGGCATCGCGACGCTGTTCGAGGGGGGCGACGCCGGGGAGGAGGAGAATCGGTTGCGTAGCCTGACAGCGGGCATGGACTGGGATTTGCGTTTTCTGCAGAACCGGTACGGCGTCGAGGGCTTCTTTTCGGTGGCGAACAGGAATCAGATCGATACGGATATCGCCGGGGAGACCGGGTTCGCCAGCAAAGCGTGGCTTCGCAAACGGCAAGGGACCGTGCGCGGCTTCGCCGGACTGGACGTATTCAGCGACGCCTTTAACCCGAACGATACGGGCCAGCTTCGCGAGGATAATTTTATCGCGTTTATTTCTTCGGGGTCGTACTCGGTCCGGGGCGGAAGGTCCTTTGGCCCGTTCCTGCGCGGCGGCGCCCGGTTTTTCTTCGTGCAGGAATTTTCGTACCGGGAAGGACTGGACCTCGGGCAGCGATTCGATATTGGGTCCCGGTGGACGTTTCGGAGTTTCCGGTCCATGATTCTGGGTTTCGAATACGAGAATCCGTTCGGGGGGTACGATTTGTACGAGACGCGCGGTTTGTTGCCCTGGTCTCCGCCGGGAAGTTTTGCGGTGCAGGGGCAATTCGAAACCGACGAACGGCGCAACTGGCAAGTGGAGCCGGGCGTGGATTTGACGTTTTACGGCAACGGCGGCACGGAATCCGAAATAAGCCTGGAAGGGCAGTGGAATGTCAGCAACCGGTTGTCGTTGTCCAGCGAAATCGAAGGCGCCTGGGAGCGCGACGTGCTGGCCTGGTCCGCCAACGAAACATTTTGGCGTTCCGGCTCCGGCTGGTCCATTGGGGAGGACGCGGCCCACCCGGATGATCTGGACGCGGCGGATTTCAGGGCGTTCGACGACCGGGGAACGCTGAACGCGCTCCTTTCCGGCGTCGAGCCGACGGTCCCGGACCAGTATTACGTGTCCGTGTTCGGGGCGCGGGATACGCGCTCGACGGACATTACGCTGCGCGGCGCGTTTACCCTGACGCCCCGGTTGTCCGTGCAGCTCTACAGCCAGATTTTCGCCGCGCGGGGCCGGTATGACCGTTTCCAGCTCCATCCGGATCGGGACGCGCTGCTCGATTTCGACGCGTATCCGAAGCGGGACGAATTTACGTTCAGCAGCCTGCACTCCAACCTTGTGTTGCGTTGGGAATACCGCCCCGGCTCGGCGTTGTTCATTGTCTGGACGCACGGGCGGAACGCGGAAGACACCCTGAATCCGCTTTCGCCCAGGGCCGCTTCCCCGTACGACCGCTCGACAGGCGACCAATTCGGCGATACCTTCGAGGCCTTCCCGGAGAATGCATTCCTCATCAAACTGAATTACAATTTCCTGAATTGAGGATACGGGAGGAGGGCAGCGCCGCGTCCGCTACCCTGCACGGGGCCTTGGTTTCCTCGAGTATCCACACCCAACCTTAATTTTTTAAGTCGAGAAATCTCCGGCCTTACTTTTTTAGGTTATGCAGGCGCGAAGGCTTTTGCAGCGTTTGCTATGCGCTTGAAATTTTCTGAATCAGGGGATTTTTGGCGCAAATCACAGGCATCATGAAGATTTCGTGAAGATATAAAATTAATGCACTCTTTATTTGTATTAAGTCTAAATTGGCGGGGTTCTCCAGATGTTCTGTATCTCTACACGGTATCTTTACGGAAAGCAATGATGGCGCCCCTCACCAGTTTTGGCCACGGCATTGACGTCAAGCTGGCCTTTTTGGGTCTTGATCCCGCTACGGCGCAGCGCATGCGCGAACTGGGCCTGCGCGAAGGCACACAGGTGGCTATCCTGCAAAATTCCGATAAGCTGATCGTCCGCGTGTCCGATAGCCGCATCGGTCTTCGGCGCGAACTGGCCATGCGCATTTTCGGCAGTCCGGCCATCGCATTATGACGCTGAAAGAACTTGAACCCGGAGAGTGCGGGATCGTGACGGGCTTTGCAGGCCCTGTCCCGCCCGGTCGTTTGTTAGAAATGGGCCTGTTGTCCGGTACGCCTGTCGAGGTCGTGCGATATGCTCCGCTGGGCGACCCCATTGATCTGAAAGTGCGCGGATATCATCTCTCGATCCGCAAGCACGAAGCCGCGATGATCCGTGTCAAGCGCGCATGAATCCGTTTCCTCGTTGACGGATAGGTCGCCTGCCTTGCGCCGGGTTGCCCTGATCGGCAACCCCAACGTAGGGAAGACGACCGTATTCAACCTCCTGACGGGGCGGCGGCAAAAAGTCGCGAATTACCCGGGCGTTACCGTCGAACGCAAGAGCGGACGGCTTATCGGGGCCGAACAGGTCGAAGTCGTGGATTTGCCGGGTGTCTACAGCCTGAATCCCCGGTCGCTGGACGAGCAGATCGCCTACGATATGCTCACCGGCCGCATTGCGGGCGAGGCGCCGCCCGATCTGGCCATTTGCGTAGTGGACGCTACGAACCTGGAGCGCAACCTGTATCTGGTTTCGCAGGTGATAGACCTGGGGCTTCCGGTGGTTGTGGCGCTGAATATGATGGATTCGGTGCGGGAGAGCGATCTGGACATCGATGCGGAAGCGCTTGCGGCGGCATTGGGCCTGCCGGTCGCGCCGATGGCGGCGATTAGGAAGGAGGGCCTCGACGCGTTGCGCCGCGCGATGTTCGAGGCGCCCGCGCCTGCTCCGGCGCGGCGCTGGTCGCTGATGCCCGTGGTGGCGGCGCAGGTGGAACCGCTATGCGAAGCGCTTGCCGAGCATGCGCCCGACCTGCCGGAGGCGCATCGGTTCAGCGAGGCGTTGCATGTCCTGGGCGACGAGAAAGCCCTGGCGCGCTGGGAAGAGCGGGCCCCGGTGTTTCATGCCGCGGCGCTGGCGGCCCGGGAGGCTATGGAAGCGCGCAAGGCGCCGTACCGGCAGGCGGAAATGACGGGCCGCTACGACTGGCTCGGCCCGATCGTCGCGCAGGCAACGTCTCGTCGCACGGCTTCCTCAGGCCGGACCTGGTCGGACCGTCTGGACGCTGTGCTGACCCACCGCATCTTTGGCCTTCCGGTCTTTCTGGGGGTCCTGCTCATTGTGTTCCAGGCGGTCTTTTCCTGGGCTATTCCGGCCATGGACCTGATTGAAGCCGCCGTGGGAGGATTGGGCGCCCTGGCGCGGACTACGCTACCCGCCGGCGTCGCGACGGACCTCTTGGTCGAAGGCGCGATTACGGGCGTGGGCAACGTATTGATCTTTTTGCCGCAGATTCTGTTGCTGTTTTTCTTCATCGGGTTGATGGAGGATACCGGGTACATGGCCCGGACCGCGTTTATCATGGACCGGCTGATGAGCAGGGTGGGACTCAGCGGCGGTTCGGTGGTGCCGCTTTTGAGCAGTTTCGCGTGCGCCATTCCCGGGATCATGGCGGCCCGGACGCTCGACAACGAACGCGACCGGATCATCACGATCATGGTGGCCCCGCTGATGAGTTGCTCGGCGCGTCTGCCGGTGTATACCCTGTTCATCGCCGCGTTTATTCCGGGGGACAAACTGTTCGGCGTGTTCGGCTATCAGGGCTTGACGATGTTCGCAATGTATCTCATCGGAACCCTGACGGCGTTCGCGGCGGCCTGGATTCTGAAACGATACGTGTTCAAGGGGTCGGCTTCGTTTTTCGCCATGGAATTGCCCCCGTACCGGAGGCCGAAGGTGCGTTATCTGTGCTGGCGCATGATCGGGCGCTCCAAAGTGTTCGTGTATCGCGCCGGGAAGATCATCTTTTCGCTGAGCATTGCGCTCTGGTTTTTGGCCAGTTATCCCGCTACGCCGTTCAGCCAGGACCTGGTGGAGCAACGCACGGCCGTCGAAGCGCAGCGGCAGGACGCATACGATCGCGTCGCCGCGCAGGAAGGCGCGGATGTCGCCGCCGTGCGGGCCCGCCCTCCCGTGGCGGAGGCGATGCGTTTGCTCGCTGCCGATTCCGGGGATCGCCTGGCCCTGGACGCGTTGCGTACGGAACACCCTGGCCAGGTGGCCCTTGCCGAAACGCTGCATCGCGCCGAGGAGAAGTACGAAGCCGGTTCGGCGCTATTGGCCGACGCCGAAGCCAGTTACCGGATTCGGAACAGTTTCATCGGGCGGTTCGGGCGGGCGCTGGAGCCTGTCATGCAGCCCCTTGGCTTCGATTGGAAGATTACCGCGGGCATTATTGCGGCGTTTGCGGCGCGCGAAGTGATTGTGAGCACCCTTGCTACGCTCTACAGCGTGGGCGATGCGGACGAAGCCAGCCCCGTTTTGCGCGATCAACTCAAGGCGGACCGGTATCCCGACGGGCGGCCCGTGTTTACGCCGCTGGTGGCGGTGAGCCTGCTGGTGTTCTTCGTGTTTGCGCTGCAATGCATGAGCACCCTGGCCATTGCCCGCCGCGAAACGAACACATGGCGCTGGCCGGCCGTCATGTGGTTCTACATGACCGGGCTCGGGTATCTGTGCTCGCTCCTGGTGTATCAGGGCGGATTGCTGCTGGGGTTGCAGTGAAGCGCCCTGGCTGCGTCATTCCTCATTACGCGGGGCCGCCACACTACCTGCTTCGTCATTCCTTGCCAGCGCACCCTTTGCTGCCTCTGATCTTAGCGGGCTTAATCAGAGCATCCTGAAGCAGGTTTCCAGGAAGCGTTTCGGGGCGAGCGCGGTGATCGGCCCGAAAAAAGGCCCTTTTGCGCGCTGGATTACTCCTTGTTCGCAGGTTCTCCCACCGGGATGTTGCCCCAGCGCACAAACAGGGCCGGTACGACCACCATATTGAGCAGGGTAGACGTTATCAAACCGCCCAGCACCACCACGGCGAGCGGCGCCTGGATCTCCTTTCCGGGCTCGCCGATGCCGAGCGCGAGGGGAATCAGCGCGAGTCCGGCGGTTAACGCCGTCATCAGGATTGGGCTCAGGCGCTCTACCGAGCCGCGCCGGATGGCGTCTGGAAGCGACGTCCCTTCTGCACACAAGTCCTGATATCGGCTCACCAGAAGCATCCCGTTCCGAACTGCGATGCCGAACAACGTAATGAATCCGACCAGCGTCGCAACATTTACCGTTCCGCCTATGAGCAGCACGGCGAGCACCCCGCCAGTCAAGGCCAGCGGGAGATTCACCATGAGAAAGGCGGCCGTGCTGAAACTGCCGAAAGCGCGGAACATGATCATGAAGATGGCGGCGATCGAGAAGAGCGACAGGATGGTGATCCGGCGAGTAGCCCTCTGCCCGCTTTCGAACTGTCCGCCGTACTCAATGTGGTATTCCGGGGGAAGATCCAGCGATCCGGCGATTTGGTCCTGAAGTTCTGTGACCGCCCCGATCACGTCGCGCCCGGCCACGTTGGCGCTGACTACGATCTTCCTCGACACATTCTCCCTCGTAATCATGTTTGGTCCGCGCGCCTGCACGATGGAGCCAAGTTGCGACAGCGGCACCGTGGGGCCAGCGGGGGTCGCCATCAGCGCGTCGCCAATGGCCTCCGGGTTGGCCCGGTACTTGTCTGCATAGCGCACCACAAGATCGAAGGTTCGCTCTCCCTCGCGCACGATGGACACCGCTTCCCCCTGCATGGCGATGTGCACTGCGCTGGCCAGCGCCCCGGGGCTTACGCCGTAGCGGGCCATGGCACGCCGGTTCGCGCGAACCTGTAACTGGGGCACCTCCGCCTGTTGCTCGACCGAGATGTCCACCAGGCCTTCGACGCCCAGGGCGACCTGCTCAATTTGCCCTGCAATGCCCCGTAACTCACGGAGATCGGGTCCAAAAAGGCTGATGGCGATGGCGGCGCGCGTACCGGACAGCATATGGTCGATCCGGTGGCCGATCGGCTGTCCTACGGTGATGCTGGTTCCCGCAATGCCCGCCAGCTCTGCACGGACTTCGGCCATGACCTCGGCGATTTCGCGACCGCTCAGGTCCAGCTGGGCTTCGACGTGCGAGACGTTGACGCCTTGCGCCTCTTCGTCCAGCTCGGCGCGCCCCGTGCGCCTGGCCGTCGTCAGGACCCCCGGCACCCCCAGTAAACGACGCTCCACCCGATTGCCGATTTCGTTGGATTCCTCAAGGGAAGTCCCCGGTACGCTGATGATGGCGATCGTCAACGATCCCTCCTGAAACTCGGGCAGAAACTCCCGGCCCAGCGTCGGGATCAGCGCCAGCACGCCGACCAGCAGGAGCGCGGCCGCGATCAGAACAGTTCCTGAACGGCGCAGCGCCTGTATCAGGATGCGCTCGTACAGGAATTCAAGTCCCCGCAGCAGCCAGGGTTCGCGTCTTCGCTGGATCGAACGGTCCGACGGCAGCAAGAGGTAGGAGAGCGCCGGGGTTATCGTCACCGCGACGACAAGCGACGACAGGATACTGATGATGTAGGCGTATCCCAGCGGTTTGAGCATGCGGCCTTCGATCCCTGTCAGAAAGAAGAGGGGAACGAATACGATGGTGATAATCAGCGTGGCGTTCAGGATCGGATCCCTGATTTCGCTCGCGGCCTCCCGAATGAGCGGGAGGGTCGCAAGGCGTTCGCCGGGCGGTCGCCGGAGGTTGTCGCGCAGCCGTCGATACACATTTTCGACAAATATGATGGCGTCGTCCACGAGGGCGCCGATTGCGATCGCCATGCCGCCCAGCGTCATGGTGTTCACCGTGCCTCCGAGCGCGCGCATCACAATGATCGCCAACGCCAGCGACAGGGGGATAGCCACTACGGAAATGAGCGTGGTGCGCACGTTCCACAGGAACAGCAGCAGGATGGCGATCACAAAGAAGGCGCCGTCGCGCAAGGCGTGGATTACATTCTCCACCGCCAGCGAAATAAAATCGGCCTGCCGGAAGATATTCCGCTCCATGGTGATTCCATCGGGCAATTCCGCCGCGATTTCGTCCAGTTCCGCATTGATCCTGCGCGTGAGTTCCAGCGTGTTGGCGCCTGCCTGTTTCTGGATCGACAGGATGACGCCCGGTTCCCCGTTTACCGACCCGGTCCCGTAGGTGATTCTGGGACCGATGCGGACCTCGGCCACATCGTCGATCAGCACCGGAATGCCGTTGCGGGTCGCCACCACGGTTATCCCGATATCCTCCACGCTTGCGGGACGCACCATGCCTCGAATCAGGATTTCGCGGCCGCCCGACCAGTAGACGCCTCCCGCTACGTTTTCGCTGGATCCTTCGATGGCGCCGAGTACGTCGTCCAGGCCCACCTGGTACGCCAGCAGCCGCTGCGGATCGATCAGAACCTGGTATTCGCGCACGTCGCCGCCCTGCGTTATTACCTGCGACACCCCTGGCACGGCCAGCAACCGCCGCCGTACGATCCAGTCCGCCGTAGTGCGCGCCTCCATGAGCTGCGATTCGGGAGCGACAAGGCCGACCAGCATGATCTCGCCCATGATGGAACTGATGGGGGCGAGAACCGGCGGGCTTACTCCTTCCGGAAAGTCCAGCGCCTGCGTCTGGAGCCGGGCGCTTACGATCTGTCTCGCCAGATAGATGTCGGTTCCCCATTCGAAATCGGCCCAGACGACGCTGATGCCCTGGGCGGATTTCGAGCGCACCCGGCGGACGCCGAGCGCGCCGTTCAACGCCGTTTCAACCGGGAAGGTGATGGACGCTTCCACGTCTTCCGGGGCCAGTCCGTGGGCGTCCGTCACCACGGCGACCGTGGGCGCGGTCAGGTCGGGAAAGACATCGACAGGAAAGGTGGCCGCCACCCAGCACCCGACCACAAACAGCGTCATCGCGAAGAGGAGCGCGAGGAAGGGGTTTTTGAGGGATACGTCCACCACATAGTCGAGGACGCCCCGCTGCCGGGATTTGTTGATATTGGCTCCGTCGTTAGTGGGCATGGTCATGCGCCGGCTCGACGGTTCCCAGTGCGGCAAGGCTCACCTGGTAGGCGCCTTCGGTCACGACCCGCTCGCCCGCGTCCACGCCGGACACGATCGTCCAGGACCCGTCCGACGGACCTGTTTCGACGACGCGGCGCTCGAAGGTGTCCCCGGCGAGCATGGCGTAGATCACCGGCAGATTGTTCTCTTCCTGGATCGCCGAATTCGGAACCGCGACGCCCTGCACCGGATCGCCCAGCAGGATACGGCCCTCGGCCAGCATGCCCACCTTGAGCGCATCGCCGGGGTTCCGAATGGCGAATCGAACCGGGAGCGTGCGGCTCCCCGGATCAATCATGCTGCCTGTGGAAAGCAACCGGTCTGAAGCGTAGGTGTCCTCTCCGCCTTCGACGGTGAACCATGCGCCCCGAATCCTGTTTGTCTCGGCGGCGTAGCGGGCCGGAACCCGTGCGACGAACCAGAGCGTGGATGCGTTCACGATGGTGAATGCATGTGTTCCGATCTCGACCTGGGCGCCCAGCGCCACGTCGCGCACCGCGACCACGCCGTTAATGGGGCTGCGAAGATAATACACGTTGGCGTCGGGATTATCCTCGCCGATCGTGTCCAGCGACCCGCCGATCGCTTCGAAAGCGGCTACGGCCACCTCAAGGTTTCGTTGCGCATCCAGCAGTCGGCGTTCCGGGATGGCGCCGGCGGCGAAGAGGCGTTCCGCTCTGTCCGCCTCAAGTTGCGCCCCTGTGACGTCCGCCCGCGTACGGGCGTATGAATTGTCCAGGCTGACGGGAGCGATCTGCGCCAGGATCTGTCCGGCGCGGACATAGTCGCCCGGTCCGACCGCGGGGTTATGCACTTTAACGAGCCCGGCTACGGGCGACGAGACGTGGACGAGACCGCTGGGAGGCGCCACGAGCTCTCCCGCTGCCGGGATCGAGGCCGGTATTCCGCGCGCTTCCGCCTCGGCGACGGCGAAGGGCAGCGTCCATTGCTCCCGTTTGGGCAGCGTGATCAATTCGGTGATCTCCGCCGCTATAGTGTCCTCCGCATGATCATGCCCGGCATGGGCGTCGGCCTCGTCCTCTGCATGGTCGTGTCCGGCATCAGCGTCGGCTTCATCCTCCGCATGATCGTGTCCGGCATGTGCGTCGTCCTCGTCCTCTGCATGATCATGTCCGGCATGGGCGTCGGTTTCGTGCTCTGCATGATCGTGCCCGGCATGGGCGTGGACGTCCTCTTCGCTTGCGAAGACCTCGAACTCGCCCGCCTCGATCCAGTGATCGCGTCCGTCGACCGACAGCGCAAGCCCGGCGCGCCAATGTCCTGCCGACGGCAACATGGGCGCCGCCACGTACATGCCCGGAGCCTCGGCCCGGGCCTTGATTTCCCGGCGTGATTCAGGCGATTCATACGCCACCAGCGTTACGCTTGCGCCCGCAACCGGTCGCCAGGTATCCAGCCGGGTCAGGTACATCGTCCAGGGTTCTTCGCTCTCCACGCCTTGGATCTGGTGCGGATATTCGACGAATATCTCCATACCGTCCACCGTCTGCGTGAACGATCCTCCGCCCATGTGGCTATCGTGCGTTTCGGCGAGGGCCGCGTCCTCTTCGGGCGCGTTTCCGCAACCCCAAAGCCCACACAGCCCGAGGAGCGCCACGCCCCCCGACAACAACATGGCAAATTTCCTGTTCATCGTTCGTTCTCTGGAGCGCTTCCCATGGCGCGAAGCAGGTTGTAGTACGATATCCAGGCCTCGGACGTCAGGGAGAGCACGCTCAGTTGGGCGCTCTTAAACGTATTGGCTGCATCGAGGATGTCCAGCAGCGTCATTTCGTTTTCGGCGTAGGCCGTGGTTGCGGATGCAAGCAGGGCCTCGCTATCGGCCCGGAGGTTCGGTCCCATCGATTCAAGGCGCGCTCGCGCGGAGCCATAGCGATCCGAAGCAGTCAGCAGGTCGTATTCGGCCAGCTGACTGGTCAGGTCCAGGCGATACGCGGCGGCGGAATGTTGCGCGGTCGCCTCTTGCCGGGCGCCCGCGCCCCGGTCGAAAAGCGGCAACGGAAGGTCCAGCGCAATGCTGGCGCCGCCGAATCCATCGTCGTGGTGTCGGTACCCCACGCCAAGGGTCGGCTCGGGTACCCAATAGGTCTGGGCGACCTGAACGCCTGCGCTCGCTGCATGCAGTTCCCGCATGGCGGCTTCGACGTCCGGTCGTTGCGAAAGCGCGTGCATCGCAGCCTCCCGGGCTATCACGGGAGGGATGCCGTCGAGGGCTTCGGAGGGTCCGATTTCATCCGTTCCCGTCCCGGGGGCGATCAGGGCGGCAAGCATCCTGCGGGCGTCGCGGGCGCGAAGTTCTGCTTCCTCCACGTCCATGCTGGCCGTCGCTCGCTCAATGCGAAGCCGCCGGGCGTCGTAGGCCGAAATGTCGCCCGACTCGAGGCGATTTTCCGCATCTTCGGCTACCTCCTGTATGATGGCGGCCGTTTGTCGCGCGATCGATTCCGTCTCTTCGGCGAGCCAGGTTTGCGCGTAGGCCTCGCGAACCTCGAAAGCCAGTTCGGTGGAGTCGGCGCGGAAACGAGCGGCGCCGGCGCCGATGGCGTGCGTGGCGATTCGACCCCGGGCAGCGGTTCGTCCTGGCCATTCCACTTGTTGGCTAATATGGAACGTCTCTTCCCATATTTTTTCGTTCTGGTGGCTGAGGTCGTCCCGTCCGAACGAGAACGCCGGATTGGAATAGGTCCGCGATTGCCGGGCCGCCCCGGTCAGTTCGGCGGTTTCGGACCGGGCGATCCGTAATGCGAGGCTATTCCTGGCGAATGCTTCCAGCGCTTCGGCAAGCGAAACCCGCTGCGCTGTTTCCTGGCTGAGTTGCTGTCCGAACGCGCCTGCAGGAGCGAGGAGGAGACCACAAAGGGCCAGCGCCGGAATAGCGCGCACACGCGTCTGTCTCCTGCTCTTTCGCATGAATCTTCCGTAACGAGGCATCCTGGCGTGACTATAGAAGCGGTTCGCGTAGGCCGGGCAGGTTTTAGCGGGATGTAAGCCGCCGGATTACGATCTTGGGGTTCTCCAGCCAGCCCAAGGCGTTCCGCGCCTGGAACACGGATGCGCCGACAGAATCCATCCTTTTTCGCGCAAGGCAAAGGCGCCTGCCGCCGTATCTGTTTTTCAGGGGAGTGCCCCATAATACGGCGGAAATCGGGGAATGTCAAAGGAGAACGACTGACGTTACGACAGAGTACGCTGTATTTTTCATTGTGCAAGAGAGTCCGTATTCTTTATGTTGTACGGCGGGCCATGTATTGGATCATCCATGCACCATTCATGGCCATCCATACGGATGCGCGAACGGTGCTGTCTTCCCCAAAAACCGGGGAGCGCACGCCAGGACGCCCCCGCCACTATCCTTGATTTCCACCGTCTGCAAAGATGACATCAGCGAACATCAGCGCTTCCTCCGATTCTCGCTCGGCAGGGCGGTCCGGCGTCGTAGCGGCCCTGATTCTGATCGGCGGGTATATGATCGTCGAGGCGGTCGCCGGCGTTCTCGCCGGCAGCCTGGCCTTGCTCGCCCACGCCGGTCATATGCTCACGGATGCAGCGTTCCTTGCGCTCGCCCTGATTGCCATGCGTTTTTCGGGTCGGTCCACGGCGGAACATACGTACGGTTTCCACCGCATGGAGATCATCGCTGCGCTTGTCAATGCGCTGGCGCTCTGGGGCGTCTCTGTCTGGGTATTCATTGAGGCCTACCGCCGCTTTTCGGCCGCGCTGGAAGTAGACAGTCCGCTTTTCCTGATCGTGGGTTCGATCGGAATGGTCGTAAACATTGTCGCCGTGTGGACGCTGCACGCTTCGTCTCGGCAGAACGCCCGGCTGGAAGGCGTCTTCCAGCATATGGTCACCGACCTGATGGGGTCTGTGGCTGTGGTTGTCGCCGCCGTGCTGGTCTGGGCGTTTGACTGGCATAGGGCCGACCCGGTCGTGGCCATGCTGATCGGCGTTCTGATCCTGATGAGCACCTGGCGCCTGTTGTCCAATGTGGTTGATGCACTCCTTGAAGGTACGCCGGAACACATCGATCTCTACGCCCTCTGCTACAAGATCGAGGAACTCGAAGGGGTGACCGTGATCCACGATGTCCACTGCTGGTCGCTGGCGCCCGGGTACGTGGCCCTGACGGCGCACTTGCTGGTGGAGCCGGGCTACGAAACGGACGGCGGCCACGAATCCCTGCTGAACAAGATTCGGGATATCGCATACGACGAGTTCGACATCCATCACATTACGGTGCAGCTGGAAACCAGCGCAAGCCGCTGTCGCGAAGCGCATCACGTCGACCACTTGATCGCCACGGCGCGGGATTCGGCGTAGCGTTGGTTTGTTTGCGGCGCCGCCGGAAATGGACGGGGCGGCGCGGCGGTTGGCGCTCCTGTGCGCGGAAGAAATTTCACGGGGCAGATACCGTGCGTTCTGCTGTCGCGAGGGGCAGGCCGGATATGTCCGACATGGCGTCGTAGAATGCCACGAACCGATCGGTTTCAGGGGCCGCGTAGTCTCCAAGATTCCGGGCCCATCGGTAGCCGACAGGTTGATACCAGAGCGCTGCCTGCACGGTAAAAGGCCCCGGGCGTTCGCCAACCTCGACGAGGTACCGGACGGCGTCGCCTCCTTCGGCGAAATCGTCGTCGGTTCGGGCATGTCCATGCACCGCAATGTCTTCGGAGGCGGTCGTTTTGTCGAAGCCGCGCGGGAGCAGTCGATTGTCCTTGACGTACCGCACCCCCTGCAAAAGCCCCGTCGTGACCTGATCTTCCGTGTCAACCAGTACGGATTCGTAAATCTGCACCTGATCGTGCTGCGAGATGCGCCGGTAATGGGGTTCGTAGCGGGTCGGATCGCGGTCGTTGTCGTTTCCTGTGATTTCGCCGGTGGGTTGCAGGGCGCCGGATTCGAAAACGGGCGTTCCGTTTCGGTCGAGCACCGCAAAACGAATCCAGCTTCTGCGCGAAGGATACCCGGTCGGCAGTTTGTGTCCCGCCAGGTTTTCGACGCGCACCTCGACGCGCAGCGTATGCCCTTCCCATTCCGTGCTTGCGATCGCGATGCGCGCTGCGCTCGTTTGCAGATGGCGTTCGGTGTGCCGGGCCGCGGCGTCCAGTTCTTCGGGGAGCGCTTCCACGCCCAGGTCGTCGCGGTACCGGTTCAGCATCCGCAGCATAAAGAAATTGCCTCCCTGGAATACATGCCGGGAAACGCCGGTTCGCTTTGCGCCCAGTACGGACGAGATGGCGGCGGTATCCTGCACGACGGGCATGTGGCAGGACTGGCAGCTCTCTTCTTCGCGGTACGCGCTATGCAGCCATTCCAGGTACGGGACCTGCTCGGGCAGCGTGCCCACGACCTCTCCCGAAGGGCCCAGGGCTTCGGTAAACAGGGTATGACAGGTTGCGCAGACTTCAGACGTTTGGATATGGCGCGATTCCACTTGCCGGAATCCCGATGCGGAGTGCATCACCGTGCTGCGTCCGGCGTCCACATCGTAGGGCCCAAAAAGGATGCGTTGCTCCATGGGCGTTTCCGTATCGATCGCGAAGCCGGCAGTGAAACTTTCCGGGGCGCCCAGGTTTTCGGCGGCGATCTGGTGACATACGGTGCAGGAAACGCCGTCGGCGGCCAGGCGGTCGGTGCGATGCGTTTCCTTCCCGACCGGCAGGTGCGCAAAAACCTGGCCGAGCCGGTTCGCCGCCTGTGCCTCGAAGCGAGACATGGGCATATGACAGGCGGCGCATTCGTCTTCGATGTGGTCCGCCGACTCCGGGTGATCCATGGTTTCTCGCCGCACGGCGGCTTGCCAGTACGGGTCGCGGGCCGAATTGGCCATCATGGACGCCCGCCAGTCCGTGCCCATCGAGATGTCCTCGCCGGAAGGGGCGATCAGGTTGCTGTGACAACTGATGCAGGCGGCGCCGGTCGCAAACAAGTGCGGATCGTCGGCTTGGGAGAAAGCCGGGCCTGTCGTCCGGGGGGACGCAGGGAACAAGAGCGGGTGCGCGAACGCCAATCCTGCCGCCGCGGCAAGGATAACCCAAACAAGTTTTCTGTGCATGGACATGTTTTCCGATGAGATACCGGTTACCAGCCCTCGAAAAATCCGCCGTCGAACCATTCCCACAACAAATAGACCATAAATTGCATGCGTTCGTCGCGGCGTACAGGCATGCGAAGCCCGGCATTGAGCATCACATGCTGTCGCTGATTCAGGGCGATTTGCACCTGGGGGGCTATATCCCAATGTAAACTGCCCTCCAGGCCCAGCGTGCGCGCCCCGAGGACTTCCAGCATGGGAGACCATGTTCGCCCCCAGTCTCCCTGCGTAAAACTTTTGCCTGCCACGCTGCGCAAAAACGCTTCGTCCTCAATGGCGTCCCGGTTCAGGGAAATTTCGAGGCCCCCCTGAAATTGCAAAAAAGCGTCTCCGGGAAGCATTTGCCCGAACGAAACGAAAGGCTCCAGGCGCGTTGCGCCCTTTCCGAAATCTGCGTTTTCATACCCGGTAGGGAGGATGACCTCGCCGCCGAGGCTGAGTATGTTGCCCCGGTCGATCTTGTGCAAAACGACGCGTTTCAGACCGAGCGCTACGTCCCCGAGTACGCCCCCGTTCGTATGTTTCCCGAACCCGAACGGCATAACGACTTCGAATTGATTGCGTGCGCCGAATCGTTTCTCGTAGACCAGTTCATGGACCACGACGGTATGTGCGGTTTCGATATCTGCTGTCGTGGTGAGTACGACCTCGTCTTCCGGGAAGGCTTTTTCCGTCACGAGGGCGCGGGGCGTATTCAATTCGCCTCGGGGCCAGTCGTCGTTCGGGCACAGTGTGCGTATGTAACCCAGGATTTTCTGGAGTTCGTTTTGCGTCAGCGCATCGCCGAAGGCCGGCATTTCCCGCGCAAAACCGCGTACGGGACCTCCCTGATGCGCTACCGCAATCCAGTCCGCGTCGGGTTCGCGGGTGGCGAAATTGCAGTCGGTGAAATCGGGGAGCGGAACGCCAAACCCCAGCAGGGCTTCGGGAGCGCCCCGGCCATCTGCGCCATGGCATGTTGCGCAGGCGTTTCGGTAGAGTTTCTTGCCGGTTTCGTCCGGCGGGGCAAGCCAGGGGCCGTTCGGCGCGCCCTGTGCGACAGGGGCCTCACGGGAAATGGCTGACCCGTCGGCTCCGAACGCATCTGCCCACCCCATGCCGCACCCAAGCATCAGCAGGGTCAGCGCACAGCCGAATCGAAGCAAGCACGAGGGAGACATGGGGAACGGGGTTTCTTTCAGAATTAGACCGCATCCACATAAAATTCATTCGCTGGCTTGCAAAAAATCATAGACCCTGGAAGATATTGTGAACCGGGGGTAAAATCAACGGCGGGACATCCTATAGTTGCATACCGCCTCGCTCCCTCCTAATTTCCCGGAAAGCATTCTGATGTTTCCACTGCCGGGCGGGTTTTGCGCCCGTTTCGCCCCATGTCCCGCACCCCGTCCCGCACCACCGCATCTCGCGCCGAAAAGCCCGTGCTCATCGTGGGCGGCGGCGTGGCGGGGCTTGCGCTGGGCTGGCGGTTGCTGTGCGCCGGGCGAGTCGTGCATCTTTTCGAGGGGGAGCGCGCGGGGCGCAGCGCTTCCTGGGCGGCGGCGGGCATGCTGGCCCCGGATGCGGAAATCGGGTTCGAGGACCCGGAACTGTACAGGCTCAACCGGGAAAGTTTGCGCCGATGGCCGTCGTTTGCGGCGTCGCTGGAAGAGGCCAGCGGAATCGAAACGGGATTTCGTACGGGAGGCGCCGTGCATGTGGCCCCCGACCGGGATGCGGCGGAAGCGCTGCGGCGTCGCTACGAATTCATGAAAGCGCAGGGGCTGGACAGCCAATGGCTTTCCACGGCGGAGGCGCTGGATATAGAGCCGTTCATTACGTCCCGCCCCGCAGCCGTCATGTATTCCCCGACGGATAGCCAGGCGGACGCGCGCGCGCTGGTCGAGGCGTTGCGGGCTGCTTTCGTGAAGGCCGGGGGAGTGTTGCGCGAGGGAACGCCCGTTCGCGCCGTCGAACCCGACGCCGAGGTTCCTGCGGTCGTTACGGAAGGAGGCGAACGGATCGAAGGGGCATGCGTGGCGCTTGCGACGGGGGCCTGGTCGCACGGCATGGCGGGCTTGACGCCGGATCAACAGCCGCCCGTGCGTCCGGTGCGCGGGCAGATGATCGAATTGCAGGTCGAATCCCCGTTTGCCTTGCAGCATGTCGTGCGGAGCGCGCATACGTACGTGGCGCCCAAGCCCGGGGGGCGCGTGCTGGTCGGCGCCACCATGGAAGAAATGGGGTTCGACGCCCGCGTTACGGCAGGCGGATTGTACGCCCTGCTGGACGAGGCCCGCAAGATTGTGCCGGGCGTCGACGATTTGCCTGTGCGCGACCTGTGGGCGGGGCTTCGTCCGGCCAGCCGGGATCATTTGCCCATCCTTGGGCCTTCTTCTGCTCCCGGCGTGGTCATGGCGACGGGTTTCTATCGGCACGGCATTTTGCTGGCTCCGGTTGCTTCCGAAGAAGTGGCCCGGTACGTGCTGACCGGAGAAACCTCTGCATGGATCGCTCCGTTTTTACCGGAACGTTTCGAGGCGGCGCCTGCGTAAAGGATGCTCTGATTAAGTCCGCGAAGATCAGAGGCAGCGAGGGGTGCGCTGGCAAGGAATGACGAAGCAGCGTGGCAGGCCCCACGTAATGAGGAATGACGCAGCCAGCGTGCTCCTCGATGCCTCCCGAAGGGCGCTTCACGACCCCGCCGCCGCAACACGCCGTGTTTTCCTCTGATTTTAACGATAGAATCATTACAAACGCTACTTGCGTACGTGAAGCGCTGATCGAAGTGGATTTGATCAGTGCATCCTAAAGGCTGGTTTGCGGCGGGCACGGGTCCTGTCTCGTCCGCCGCGCACCTACTATCACCCGCATACGCCGCATAAACAGGCAAACGCATCATGGCTTCGAAATCGCACATCGACGTGTCGATCAACGGGAAAAAGCATTCCGTGCCGGCGCAGGCCACCGTGTCCGTATTGATGCGGACGATGGGATTCGATCCGGCGGAGGCGAAAGGCGTCGCGGTGGCGGTGAACGATACGGTGGCCCCGAAAGGGACATGGGATCGTCATGCGATTCGGCTGGGCGACCGGATCGAAGTGATCGCTGCGCAACAGGGAGGATAGCATGACGACGAACGGACGCACGGACGTACTGCATATCGGCGACATGCATCTGTCGTCCCGGCTGATCATGGGCACGAGCCGCTACCCGAATCCCCGGGTTATGCTGGATGCGCTGGAAGCGTCCGGCACGGAACTCGTTACCGTAGCCATTCGGCGCGTGAATTTGCAGGACCCTTCCGGGGAACGCTTCCTGGACTTGCTCAAGCCGTATCGCTGCCTGCCGAACACGGCCGGATGCTATACGGCGAAAGAGGCGGTGCTCGTTGCGCAACTGGCCCGCGAAGCCCTCGAAACCCGGCTCATCAAACTGGAGGTGATCGGGGACGACGAAACCCTGTTGCCGGACGTCGAGCAGGTGCTCCGGGCGGCGAAGGAACTGGTGGACGACGGGTTTTGCGTAATGGTCTACGCGAACGACGATCCGATTACGTGCCGCAAACTGGCCGATCTCGGTTGCGCGGCGATCATGCCGCTGGCGGCGCCGATAGGCAGTGGGCAGGGTTTGGTGAATCCCTACAATCTGGCGCTGATTCGGGATATGATCCGGGATACGCCGCTTATCGTAGACGCCGGGATCGGCACGGCCAGCGATGCGGCTCGGGTCATGGAACTGGGGTACGACGGGGTGCTCCTGAATACCGCCGTTTCCGATGCGCAGCATCCGGTCGCGATGGCCTCGGCCATGCGGCGGGCCGTCGAGGCAGGGCGGCTGGCGTTTCTGTCCGGGCGTATGCCCCGCCGTACGTATGCGCAGGCGTCGTCGCCGATGGAGGGACGCATTGGCGGATAAGGCACAGGGGGCGTCGGAACAGCGCGGCGCCGGAAGTGCTTTCATACAAATACGCCGCGCAAACAGGCGGGTGAACCATGTCTTCCCAATCTCTCATCAACATGTCGATCAACAGAAAATTGCAATCCGTGATGGGCTGCCTGTTCGCAGCGTGGCTCCTCGCGCTGAGCCTTCCGGCCACACTCGCTGCGCAGGAAAGACCGCCGAACATCGTTTTCTTCCTGGTTGACGATTTGGGCTGGAGCGATATCGGCGTCTTCGGCAGTTCGTTCTACGAGACGCCGAACATCGACCGACTCGCCGAGCAGGGCGTCCGCTTCACGAACGCCTACGCGGCGGCGCATGTCTGCTCGCCCACCCGTGCGGCGCTCATGACCGGCAAGTACCCGGCACGGCTGCGGTTGACGGACTGGTTGCCCGGCCGCAGAGAACATGCTTTCGAGCAGATGCTGAGCGCCGAGAAGCTGGCCGCTCTCCCCCTCGAAGAGGTCACGCTGGCGGAGGCCTTCAAGGAGCACGGCTACCGTACGGCCATCTTCGGCAAGTGGCATCTCGGCACAGGCGAGGCGGGTCCGCTCCACCAGGGCTTTGACGTGCAAGCGCCCGACTTCCCCGGCTCGACCCCACGCGGCGGCTACTTTCCGCCCTACCTGATGAAGGGCCTGACGGTCGAGGGAAAGGACGACGAGTACCTGACGGACCGCCTCGCCGACTTCGCGGTCGAGTTCATCGAGCAAAGCGGCGAAGAGCCGTTTTTCCTCTACCTCTCGCACTTCTCGGTGCACGACCCGATCGAAGGACGCCCGGACCTGGTCACGAGATACCGGAGCAAGCTGGCGCAAGCAGCGCCTCCCGCGGGGCCGGCCTTCCTCCTCGAGGGCAACCCGGACGATCCAGAGCCGCTTTCACGCACCCAACTGGATTCTCTGCAACAAGAGCCCTCGCATCGGGAGCACCGGGTGCTTCCGCAGCGCACGGTCCAGATCAAGCAACATCAGGACAACGTCGAGTTTGCGGCGATGGTTACCGCCATCGACGAGAGCATGGGACGTGTGCTTCGCACCCTTGACGAACGGGGGCTGACCGAACACACGATCATCGTTTTCTACTCGGACAACGGCGGTATGGCGGCAGCCAACTTCGGTTATCCCGAGCGAGTCGTGGACCCGGACTGGCTGGATGTCGCCTACTCGACCTCGAATCTGCCCCTGCGGGGGGCCAAGGGTTGGCTGTACGAAGGCGGTATCCGGGTGCCCCTCATTGTGCGCTGGCCGGGCGGGGGCCAGACCGGTGCGATTCGCGACGAGCCGGTGATCAGCACGGATTTCTATCCGACGTTGCTCGAGATGGCCGGATTGCCCGCCAGATCTGACCAGCACGTCGACGGCGTGAGTTTTACCGCCGCGCTACAAGGCAGCACGTTCGAACGCGATGCGATCTACTGGCACTTCCCGCACTACAGCAATCACGGCATGCAGAGTCCCGGCGGCGCCATTCGAGCCGGCCCCTACAAGCTGCTCGAGTACTTCGAGAACGGCACGGTGCAACTCTTCGATCTGGACAACGATCCTGGTGAGCAGCGCGACCTGGCCGCCGAGCAGCCGGCGACAGCCGCCGAACTGCGCGCACGGCTTCATGCCTGGCGCGAGTCCGTGTCGGCTGCAATGCCGATGGCTCGTTGAACGGACGACGCGCCGCACGATTCGCAGGCATCGTCGCCCATGGAGGGGGCATCGGTGGATAACCCGCAGGAGGCATCGGAAAAGCGCCGCACCGGAGGTGCGTCCTCGTGGAGGTTGCCCCGGCTCATCCTGATCGGGGACCGTTTTACCGATCCCAAATGCGCCGACCGGATCGTGGACGCCGCGGCGAACTCGTCCGGCGGCAGGCGGAGCGCGCAGGACCGTCGAGACCCGCAGGGCGTGCAAGGCCAGGAACGCGCATTGTGGGTGCATTTGCGGGATCGCGCAGCGCCCGAGGCGTTGTTTGAGGAATGCGCCGCTCGCCTGACGAAGCGCTTGCGCTACGCGGCCCCGTCGGCATTGCTTTCTGTCAACGGGCGCCCGGAGGTGGCCGACGCCTTGCAGTGCGGGTATCACGCGGGTGCGCGCGATCCGGCGCCAGGGTTCTCGCACGGCCCCCGGCAACCCTATGGCAGGTCGGCGCACAATCCCGAAGAAGCCCGGGCCGCGATAGAAGGAGATCCCCCGAATCGTCGTCTGGACAGCGCAGCAGGGATCAATCCTCGTGCATTGGGGAATAACCCTCGTACTTTGGGGACTAATCCTCGTGCATTGGGGAATAACCCCCGTGCATTGGGGAATAATCCTCGTACTTTGGGGACCAATCCTGGTGCATTGGGGAATAACCCCCGCGTAATAGGGAATACCCCTCGAGAGAGCGAGGTCCATTGCCCTCAATACCTTTTCTTCAGCCCCGTTTTCAATCCGCAGGGCAAGCCCGGGTACGCCGGCGCAGGCATTGATGCGCTGCGCGATTTTGTGCAGTATGTTCAGGGCCGCGTTCCCGTCTATGCGCTGGGCGGCGTGACCCCGGAACGGGTAGCGCTGTGCCTGGACGCAGGGAGTTACGGCGTTGCGGTGCTGTCCGGCATTATGATGGCCGACCGCCCCGGAGAAGCGGCGCACAAGTATTTCGACGCATTGCGCGCATATTTCGAGGAAGATTCATGAACGTAGCCCTTACGATCGCAGGCAGCGACTCCGGCGGCGGCGCCGGCATACAGGCCGACATCAAAACCATGCAAGCCCACGGCGTGTTCGCGACGAGCGTCGTGACGGCGGTCACGGCGCAAAACACGCAAGCCGTGCTGGACGCCTTCGAGTTGTCCCCGGACCTGATAGTCCGGCAAATGGATGCGGTCTACGACGATTTCGACGTACGCGCTACGAAGACGGGTATGCTTTCTTCCTCGGCGATCATTGAAATCGTGGCGGAAAAACTCCGGGAGCGCCAGATATCTCCGGTTGTGGTCGATCCGGTCATGATTTCCAAGGGCGGATTTCCCCTGTTGCGCGACGAGGCGGTGAAAACGCTTTGCGAACGGCTGCTGCCGCTGGCTTCGCTGGTCACGCCGAATGCCCATGAAGCCCGCCGCCTTGCCGGGTTCGATGTGGATTCAGAGGAGGGACAGCGGGAAGCCGCCGCTGCTATCCATGCTATGGGGCCGGAGGCTGTGCTCGTCAAGGGGGGGCATGTGGACGAGGCGGGCGGCGACGCGGTGGACGTGCTGTACGACGGCCAGCGGATGCATACGTTTCGGGCGCCCCGCATCGTCACGAAGCATACGCACGGAACAGGCTGCACGTATGCGTCCGCAATCACGGCGAACCTGGCGTGCGGACATTCCCTCAGGGAATCCGTGGCCCGGGCCAAGCAGTATGTAACGTCCGCAATCCGCCGCGCCCCGGCCCTCGGAAAAGGCCACGGCCCCGTGCATCATTTTTAGGATGCACTGATCAAATCCACTTCGATCAGTGCTTCACGTACGCGAGTGGGGTTTGTAATGATTTCATCGTTAAAATCATCGGAAAACACGGTGCTTGACGTCGTCGGTGTCGTGAAGCGCTCTTCGGGAGGCATCGAGGAGCGCGCTGGCTGTGTCATTCCTCATTACGTGGGGCCTGCCACGCTGCTTCGTCATTCCTTGCCAGCGCACCCCTCGCTGCCTCTGATCTTCGCGGACTTAATCAGCGCATCCTTTATTTTCTGAATCCAGAGGACGTGTTGTCCTCGCCGGCGTGAGGGAAGCAGCGGCTCCCTGTGCGCGCCGGCGGACATTTTTTGCGCGGAATACGCGATCAGGAACGAATCATAGCGAACAAACGGGTCGGCATGGGCGTTGCACCGCACAATACGTGCCCGTAGCTCAGCTGGATAGAGCGTCTGACTACGGATCAGAAGGCCGGGGGTTCGAATCCTCCCGGGCACGCTACGAAAATGGAAACGGATATGGAATAGGCCCCGATGTCGTCCAACACGGCGATGCCGGGGCGTTTTTTGTGTCTTCCTGGCGCTGTGCGGCGGTTTTCGTTGAGGGATTGTCCCGCTGCGACATTGTAGGGATGCGTCCAGACATCGCGGCGATTTTCATTCCTTTTCTCCTGCGCCGCACGCGGCCCGCCTGGTGTCGCCTGATCCCTCTGAATCACGGTTGCCGCGCAGCGCCGCCTGCCCCCCCCTGAACCACGGTTGCCGCCTGGCGCCGCTTGACCGCTCTGAACCACGGCTGCCGCCTGGCGCCGCCTGATCTCTCTGAATCACGGCTGCCGCGCTGCGCCGCCTGCCCCCTCTAAACCACGGTTGCCGCGCTCTACCTGAAGTAGCGGCTTTGTGCAGCGTATCCTTCACTATGCAAAAAATGCATAGAAGCCTATATTTCCATTCATTTTCTGCATAATCCATGTGTCTGTACCCGGAATTTTATAGAAATTCCCGACTTTTCCGCTCGGATTTTTTCTGTCTATACGAAAAATGCATAGAAGTTTATATTTCCATTCATTTTATGCATAATTCACGTACGACTTATGCGAAATTTGTATAGAAACCCTTCTTTCGATTCATTTTTTGCATAGATCGTTTTGGGGTACTCTGGTCAAATCCACTTCGATCAGCGCATCCTCATGATGCTGTCTTGCTGTCGCGGGCGCGCCGGAACGGCCCTTTTTCGTCTCGCTTTCCTCGGTCGTGGCGATTTTCCGTATACTGCCCGTGGCGCAGGGTTTGCTACATTCAGGTTTCGCCGGGGTTGGCGCATGAAATGCAGCAATGCGGGAAGGAACGAAAAGACGCCTGCGCGGAAACGGGGACGATTGCGCGAAGGGGACGATATCATGACCGGGGAATACCGCCACGATCCGGTGTCGGCGTTGGCCGAGGCCGAGGCGACGGGCGAAACCGCCACGCTTTTTGCAGACATCCGTCAGACCATGCAACTTCCGCTGGTCACGTCGATCTGGCGTATGCTCGCCGGTGTGGAAGGGGGGTTGCGCGCCGTCTGGGCGGCGGCGAAGCCCATGTATGCGTCTGGCCAGCCTGACGCCGCATTATGCAGGACGCTTGAGGGCGTCGCGTTGCCGATGCCTGATCCCCTTGCGCTCGGCCCGCTGGATTCGGCGGGCGTTTCTGCTGGGGATTTGCCGGCGATCCGGGCGATCCTCGCCGCCTATAACCGTTCGAACGGGCTGAACCTGATGGCGCTCTCTGGCCTTGTTGCGACCCCTTCCGGGGTGCCTGCGAACGGGCCGGTTCCGCCGCCGCCCTCGCCTTGGCCGACCTTACCTCCTCTGCTTGCGCAAGCCGATATGGCCGCGGATACATGGAACCTCCTGCACCGTCTGAATCGCTTCGGCGCCGCGCCAGACGAACCCGGCCTCGCTACGCTCTGGCGACACCTTGCCCATTGGCCCGCCTTGCTCGCCGTCATCCATGCGGGCCTCGCGCCGCGCCAGCAAGACGGGACGATCCAGCGCGCGATCCAGCAGGTACTGGCGCGAGCGCAAGCAGCGGCGCCCTCCCTTGCGCACCTTTCCCCGGATCGCATCGACATGCCGGGGGCGGCGCGGGCCATGGTAGCGCGGTACGTGCGCCATCCGGGGCTGGTCGTCCGCATGGTGGTCATCGGCCACGGCCTCGCGCACTGGCTACGGCAAATGGAAGAGCCGGTTCGGTCGGCCCGGATTGATTAATGCGCGTGGATGAACACAAGGCCTCCGTGAATCTTTTTTCTATGAATCTTTCTCCCGTGAACCTTTCCTCCATAAAAGCGCTGACCTTCGATGTTTTCGGGACGGTCGTTGATTGGCGAAGCGCCATTGTTCGCGAGGGGCGGGCGCTGGGCGAGCAGAAAGCGCTGACCGTGGACTGGGAGGAATTTGCCGATGCGTGGCGGGCCGGATACGAGCCGTGCATGCACCGCGTGCGCACGGGCGAACTGCCCTGGTTGAACATCGACGCGCTCCATCGGATGATTCTGGACGAATTGCTGGTCCAGTTTCGGATTGAAGGGCTCGCCGAGGCCGAGAAAGATCATCTGAACCGCGCATGGCATCGGCTCGATCCCTGGCCGGACACCCGGGCAGGGCTGGCGCGGTTGCGCCGCCGCTTCCTCGTGGCGCCCCTCTCTAATGGAAATATGGCGCTCTTGACCAACATGGCGAAGTGGGCCGACCTGCGTTGGGATTGCATCCTGTCCGCAGAACTGGCGCATCGTTACAAGCCCGACCCGGAGGCGTACCTGACGGCGGCCCGGTTGCTTGGCCTTCGCCCGCAACAGGTGATGATGGTGGCCGCCCACAATGCCGATCTGCTGGCGGCGCAGGCCGCGGGGTTCAGCGCCGCCTTTGTCTATCGAACCACAGAATACGGCCCGGCCCAAACGACGGACCTTGTCCCGGACGCCTCGGTCGATATCGTAGCCCGAAACTTCGAGGACCTCGCAGATCAACTTCAAGGAAGCGCTGATCGAAGTGGACTTGATCAGTGCTTCCTGCAGACCCCATGACGCCCGCGCTCAAAGCGAAGCAAGCGACTGAAGATGCTGTACGCTGGCGATGATGGCCGTGCGATCTCTATCTTGGTAGCGCACCCCGGCGTCTGTGCGGGAGATCCATTCCTCTGCGTTCCGTATGGATTCGTGGGCGGTCGTTCGGATGTGTTCTTCTGTCCAATAGCCGTCCAGCGCGTGCAGCGCCTCAAGAATCATGTCTGCGTTGGGGGATTCTATGGACATCAGCATCTCCGTGAAATACCCGACGCCCTCTTTCGGGGCGTTTTTGTCCTGGAGCATGCGATTCAGAAATCTGGGGCCAACAAATTCGATGGCCGTCTGCGCAATGGCTTCGTCTTCGGCAATTTCGTCAAGGATGGTCCGGGATTTCGTGTACAATTCCTCGGCAGAGATGTCGCCAGCCGCATAGTCCCTTTCGAGCATGGACAGGGGCTGTATCGCTGCCCTCAGGCGCTTGGCGTATTTCATCCCTGCCTCGCGCAAGGCAGTTTCGTTGTCCGAGTCCGTACCGAGGGACACTGTGTCCTTGGAGCTATCGTTGCAGCCCGCAAGAAGCGCCAGCGCAAGGATCGGCAGGCACATGGTATGGATAAAACGGTTCGGCAGACGTGTAGTCATGGCGTTTTCCTCGTGTTTCAAGGTGCATTTTCCGAGTCTGAATGGAGCGCATGAGCACCTTCAGGCCAATGCCTGATACGGCCTCACGCGCACGTATGTACTGTAGTATAAGCCCCCCCCCCTCAATTGTGCAAGCGAGCTGTCGAAAAAATTGTCACCCGGTTTGCGACCCTGTATTTTGCCTATGCATACATTGCATGGAAGTCCCTATCTTTATGCAATTCCAGGGATGCACTGATTAAGTCCGCGAAGATCAGAGGCAGCGAGGGGTGTGCTGGCAAGGAATGACGAAGCAGCGTGGCAGGCCCCACGTAATGAGGAATGACGCCGCCAGCACACTCCTCGCTGCCTCCCGAAGGGCGCTTCACGACCCCGACGCCGCCAAGCGCCGTGTTTTCCGATGATTTTACCGATGGAATCATTACAAACGCTACTTGCGTACGTGAAGCGCTGATCGAAGTGGATTTGATCAGTGCATCCCTTGCATGTTCCTCTCCCTGTCCGTTTCGCCGGTCGTGGATACCCAGCACATTCTTTCGTTTCTCGCCGCCGCCGAAGACAAAAACTTTAGCCGGGCCGCCGAACGCCTTGCCTTGGCCCAGCCTACGTTGAGTCGGCATATCCGACGCCTCGAGGAGGAGCTGGAGGTGCAATTGTTCGACAGGAGCGGGCATGCCGTGGAGTTGACCGGGGCGGGCGCGGCGTTTGTAGAGAAAGCCCGCCACATGCTGGACCAGGTGGAGCTTGTCCGTCAGGAAGTGCAGCAAGCCGCCCGCGGAGAGGAGGGGCGCCTGGTTGTCGGTTTTACGGGATACGCCATGTACGGCGTCCTGCCGCGTTGCCTGCGCCGGTTCCAGGTGCAAAATCCCCGCGTCGGGATTGCTTTGCGCGAGATGCGGACGCACGAACAACCGGATGCGCTCCGGCGGCGAACTGTTTCCGCTGCGTTCGGCAGCGCTTTTCCCGAAGAATTTGCGTCCGAGGCGGTGGCTCGCGACGAGATCATGCTGGCGTTCCCGGCGCATCATCCGCGCGCCGCCGCGTCGGAAGTCGCGTTGGCCGATCTGGCCGACGAATCGTTTATTCTGGTGGATCGGGCGTTCGAGCCGGCCTTGTTCGACGGCCTTGTGGAGGTGTGTCGGCAGGCGGGATTCGGGCCGCGCATAGCGCAGCGGGCGAACCGGATCGGCGTAGCGCTGGGTATGGCGGCGGCGGGTCTGGGGGTGGCGTTTGCGCCGGCGTCCCTGCAGAACCGGTCGGACGTGCAGGAGGTGCGGTTCGTGCCGCTGGCCGGCCCAGCGCCCCGTCTCGTGCTCAGAATGGCCTGGCTGGAAGACAATGCGGATCCGGTGCTTCGTCGTTTTATGGAAACGGTGCGTTCGGTATCCTCCGCGTCGTCGCCTTCGTCTCCCTCTCTGTAACCGCAGTATGTCGCGTTCTTCCTCCAGTTATTTGTGGCGCCTCGCCCTCATTGCATCGCTTGGCGGGTTCCTGTTTGGCTACGATACGGCGGTGATTTCCGGCACGATCGGGTTTGTCAAGGACAAATTCGGCCTCGGCCCGGTCATGGAGGGGTGGTACGTCAGTTCGGCGCTGATCGGGTGCATTCTGGGTGTTTCTGTGGCGGGCTTTCTGAGCGACCGGTTCGGGCGCAAGCGCGTCCTGATGCTGGCCGCCGCGCTGTTTTTTCTTTCCGCGATAGGGTGCGCGTATTCGGGCGGGCATTTCATGCTCATCGCGTACCGGTTGGTGGGCGGCGTGGGCGTGGGGGTGGCTTCCATGCTGTCTCCGCTGTACATCTCCGAGGTGTCGCCTTCGCGCGTACGGGGCCGCATGGTGGCCATGTATCAGTTGGCTATCACGGTCGGCATTCTGACCTCGTATTTCGTGAATGCCTGGTTGTTGCACAGGGCGCCCGCCGTGTCCGAAGGCATTTTCGCCGGGGACGAGGTGTGGCGCGGCATGCTCGGCAGCGAAGCCGTGCCTGCGCTGTGCTTCCTTGCCTTGCTGTTGATGGTGCCGGAAAGCCCGCGTTGGCTGGTGGCCCGTCGCCGCTCCGGCGAAGCCCGAAACATTCTGGCGCAGGTGGCGGATGCGGAGACTGCCGCCGGGCAGGTGGCGGACATAGAGACGGCGCTGGCGCAGGAGCCGGAATCCTGGAAGCGCATTCTGGGGCATCGGGGCATCCGGTTTTCGATTCTGCTGGGCGTGGCGCTGGGTTTTCTGACGCAGGTGAGCGGCATCAACGCCATTATTTATTACGGGCCGAGGATTCTGGAAGAGGCCGGGTTCACACTGGGCGATGCGCTGGGCGGACAGGTGGTGATCGGCGTGGTGAATGTGCTGTTCACCCTGGTCGCCATCTGGAAAATAGACGATTTGGGACGAAGGCCGCTCCTGATCGGGGGCGTATCCGGGCTGGTGGTGTCGCTGCTGGTGATCGGCGGGCTGTTCTGGTTTGGCGTGACGGAGGGCCCCTGGCTGCTCGTCTTCATTCTGATCTACATCGCCTGCTTCGCGGCGTCGTTCGGACCGGTCATCTGGGTGTTGCTTGCGGAGATGTACCCCACGCGGGTGCGGGGCCGGGCCATGTCCATCGCCACCTTTGCGCTGTGGGGCGGGACGGCGCTGGTGGGGCAGACCGTGCCGTGGCTGCTGGATACGTTGTCGCCCGCCGGGACCTTCTGGCTGTTCGCCGCACTATGCTCTCCGGCCATCTGGCTTGGCTGGAAGGTAATGCCAGAAACAAAAGGCCGCACCCTGGAAGAAATCGAGGCGTACTGGATGGGGAGGGGGTGATGTAACGCGCCTCTTTTGCGTCGGGAAGGTAAAAGGGTGATTTATACAGATAACGATCAGGTAAATGGGCAAGATCAGCAAAAACGTTATCGGCGCGGCGGGCGAACATTACGTGCTTAGCTGTGACCTTTAAGCAGGCTATTCATGTTCTCCTTCCTTTTTCATGTAGCATCACAAGGTTGTCATCCAGTCCGTGCCGAAGGATATTCAGACGAGGCGAGAGCGACGCCACATGTTCGGCTGAGATATGGGTTAATCGGAAGGGAAAGATGCTCGGGCTGTCGAGCAGGTCTTTTATGGCGGCCGACCCGTTCACCCGGGCGTGGAGGGATGCTTCCATCATCCAGGCAATGAGCTTGGGTTCTTCAACCAGATAGTGGTTTCCTTGGCTGTAAGTCCCCTTGACTCGCGTCTCTTCCAGTACGTTCCAGTCAATAAAGCTGCGCAGCACATAGCGAACTCGACGAGAGACCGTTTCGCGCTCTCCGTATTGCTCCCGCGCTCTGCGCTGTATTTGATCGCTTGCCGCCGTGCCTTGAAGCCTGAGTAGCCGTCCTGTATGGGCGGCGACCGAACCCCAAAAAGGGTAAACCGCCATGGTCATACCCCAATGAACTGCAATATGGTCTTTCCGAGGCAGGCTTGAGAGTAGATTGAGCCCATCTTCCCGAAGTGGATGGAGATTGCCTGAAACGCCCGCCCAAATCCTCAACAAAATGGTGATTGTTTTGTCGAGCGAACCTCGCACATCGGCGTTGCTGGAGCGGAACGCATCTGAAAGTTCCTCCTGCAGGATAGTTTTCATTTTATGCGCTTCGTTCCCGGCCAGGACCAGATAGGCAGTTTGCTCTAACCAGTCAAGCCGAACAAGCCGATCCAGGCCAATCTGGCTGTGCCGTCGGTCTCTCCCTGTGCTCATGTGTCTCTTCTTTCAATCCGAACAAGCGGGACGATGAGTTCTTCGAGAGCGACGCCGCCATGCCCGACAAGGTTTCTGGTCTTGGGCACAAACGCGGCGCGAGGCGGAGCAAGCAGGGGCCAATAATCCTCCGGCAGCCCGATAGGAGGCCATTCCAAAGCGTCCGGGAAGCGTTCCTTAACCCGACCTCGCAGCAAGGAATCGGAATAAATCCGAGCACGTTCTCCGCGCAGGTTTGCCACGGCTCCTTCTGCAGGTCGGCCGCAACCTGATGCTTCAATATTGCCGTGATCCGACGACAGGTAAACACGAAATCCGTTTTCCAGAAGCAAGTCAAACAGTTGCGTCATGAATGGCCCCTCGGCCCACTGGCGAACCTGGTTGTGCATGCCCTTTGCGCCAAGTTCCATGCCGTGCATGATCTTGTCCACTTTGTCGACAACCAGACCGACCACCCGCGTCTTGGGCCGGGCAACAATCTCCTCCACACTTTCCAGGGGGCCGTTCCCCAGTCCCTTGGCATATGCGACTTCCTGCTGTGTAAGCCCTTGGTCGGCCCAAAATTGTGTCCACAACGCCGGTTCTTTGTCGGTGGTATGGATGCTGTTCGGGAAATAGATCGGTGGTTTTCCTGCAAAAGCAGCCTGGCGCGAAACAGACGTGATGGTCGGTATCCAGGCAAACACGGCGTTCTCACGAAAGCGGTAATTGGCTCGCTGTTTGGCGATTTCTTTTCGGATGACGATCCACTGATCCAGCCCAAGGCCGTCCATCAGGATAAACGCAACCTTGTGTTGGTTCCCATTGTGAATATGGCGGGAGAGGAAACGGGGAATATGATGGAGCATGACCGGAGGAACCGGAGGCAGGCTGACCAATCCTGCGTAGCGTTTTGTTAGCCACGGCACGAGTGCGGCATCGATCTGAGCTTGAAGCGCTCCCATCTTCTGCCGCGCCGGTTCCGGCAGTACCGCATTCGGACCCAGCACCAACGCTACAAGCTCCGCCCAGGTTTTGGCAAAGTGAAACCAGTCCTCGTGCCGCGTGTCCTCATTCGGAATATCGGACGCCAAGGTATCGAGGAGTCCCTCCACGCGCCTCGCCCGGTCCGCATGCTCGTCCGTTCGGATGCCTATGGCGAGCCAAGTCCTGGAGAGCGACTTGGCTTGATCATGGGCAACCGCTTCAAGCAGTCCTTCAACAAAGAGGTTGTCGATATAGACACGGATGTCGTCATGGTCGAAGGGCAAGTTCGAAGGACCGGGATACTCAAGGTCGCAGGGCTTCTCATCCTCGCGAGTGCTGGTGGTAACCTGGGTTGCCGCCCGATTTAAGAAGATGGGCCAGCGTTCCTGGAGAAAGGCGAAAAAGGCTTCTCGATCCGGGATAATCGTTTCGAGGGGCCACCCTTCAAAATCGCTCTGTTGGCGCAGGATCTGAATAAAGCGCTCGTCAAGCAAAGCGGGGATGTGCTGTTCCCGATAGTGGCGGCGCAGCAGCACCCGCAGTAGATCGGACGGCTTGCGGATGAGTTCTGGATCGATCTCAAAGACATGGCACAGAACGAATTCCTTTGTAGCATTGTCGCCCAGCACTCCGGGGTGCTGCTGCTTCTGGGCTTCGTAGAGCGCATCCAGATCCCCCCGATCCAAGGCGGTCACGATTGGATAGCTCAGGCTGGGGAAGATATCCCCGAGGTTGAATGAAAATTTGCGACCTGCCTGGAGCAGATCGTATGGCAGATAGCCGAGGTCGCTCTCCGCAGAGCGCAGCACGACTACCAAATCCGTCTGCTCACCCTGATCCCAGCGGGAGCGAAATCTGGATTCGTAGGCGTAGCGAAAGGCGACATGATCCTCGAACGGAATCAATTCAAAACCACGCTCGCGTATGCTCCCAATAACCCCTTCTTCCAGGAGCAGCCCGTCTGGATCGGCAACCAGGGTCAGCCGGGCGACATGGGGAGTGAACTCCCTGAGAATCTGGTCGCGCCAGTTACTCATGGGTACCTCCTGTAACCCGTAAGATAAGGAGAGGCGTCATTTCCGGTAGCGGTTCTTGTTCTTGAATCCTTCAGGGGGGGCAGCCTGGATGCAGGGACGCGGACCATCGAATCGCGGTTGGATAGCCATACCCGACAGGTCGTCTCGCCCCAGAGCATCTGGGTCTTGATGGTCTGGCAGATTTGTCCATGGTCCGGACTAAAATATCGGTTTTTTGCATCAATCTTAATTATGAAGCAGTTCACTCAGTTCCAGGGTTTTTTCTTCAGTTCTCAACTGCTGTTTCCTCTACCGCCACGCCTTTCCATGTTGGCAACAGGCATTTGGGAAAACCTTTCCACCAATCGCATAGGTGTAAGGCTGCCCGTTATGAGTTCGCGTGATAGCTCCTCAAGGACTTTCTCATCACTGAGATCGGTCAACTTCGATCTGACTCGCCGGAGAATGCCAGCGGTCTTGTCAAACAATTCTTTCAGCTGTGCAGGGGTCACATGGTAAAGAGACTCAGCATGAGCAATGGCTTCTGGAGCTACTGCTACACGTGGGCTCTCAATCAGACAGATAATTTCGGTATTATCTTCACATGTTCGATTGGCCCGGACCCAGTTACCGTGGCTTTGCGCCTGCCGGATATCGTTGACCCCGATAGGGTCCTTTGGCGTGTGTTCCGATTTGGCCTCATGTACTACATAGATTAGATTTCCAACGGACCAAATGCAATCAGGCGCAGCGTCCCCTTCTGGCAATTCTGAGTAGAAACCAAGCATCTCACCTAGCCCCTTGAGTCCTTGATGAAATGCCTTGTGTTCAATGGATTGGATGTTATTCATGACCTGAGTGAGTTGCTGTTCAAACAGTTGACCCACAGCACCCCAATTAGCCAAATGCCCTCTGATTGTCTCAACGGCTATCGCAATTTTTTCATTGATTTCCAGAGTCTCACCACCGGTATTGAATGATCGCCCCAAGCGTGCAAACCAACTAACACCGGTACAACATCGAGTGGCACGTTTAAGGAAGTTTCGGGCGGTATCTTGATAGGCTTCCTTTCCAGTGGTTTCATAAAGAACCATCGCCGCTTCAGCAGAAAGGTAATACCACCATGCTCGATATGCCTTTGTCTCATCACCACCAAGCGCATCCGCGGCTTTTCGCGCGTGCTCAAGCGCATCTTCAAAATTGTTGCTCCACATTGCATAGAGATAGGAAACCTCATCGGCAACCACAGAATTTAGCTTCCTTGAGATTGGATCATCATGGCGAGAACAGCTATCTCGCAGAGCGAGAATCGCAGATTCTGCGTCTTTCCAATCATCGCCCTGTGACAAGAACACTCTCCGCAGTTCCTGAAAATCTTCTACAGACTTGTCTCTGGAATTCTCCATGCCGAACTTAATCTCTGCCTGCAATTCTGGATTCAAAATTTGACGATTTTCATTCTTCAAAAGAAAATCAATCAACCGACGGCCGATCATCAATACAACAGCATAGTCATTATCAGATCGCGTACACCTGCCAACGCCTTGGGCAAAACGTGTTATCACGCGATCTCTAAATAGCGAAGAGGCTGCTATTTTGGACCACAGAAACTTTTCTTGCAGATTGGTCCCGCTGGGTAGTCCACCAAAAATAAGCAGGCGACAGGCTTCGTCAGGTAAATCTAATCCGTCGTAACGCGAAAGAATCAAGGCGGAGTTAGTGCTACTCAGAAATGGGTCGAGACTGTCCTTAATGTCAGCAGCATGAAATGTTTTCATATTTAATCGATCAATAACGTTGATTAGATCAGCACCTTCAGAGTCATATCGACTAGGAATAAGAATAAGACTTCGGTCGAATTTTTGCACTGCATCTTTTACAACTTCAATCATTTTTTCGTTGATCATTGATAGTTCTGGAATAAGGAATAACTTCCGTCCGCTACCTCGTTTGTCCCATCCTAGGGGAAGGGGCAAACGCTTTATAGACTTGATGCCGGTAATACGTTCCAGTTCTCCACCAGCTCCTAATGTTGCCGACATATAAACTCTTTGAATCGCCTGCTCGAATGGCGCGTGGGTTTGAGTTGGTGGAATGAATGGCCGGATGAGAATTGTATCCCAAGAAATAAAAAAATTACAAGCGGTGATATTTTCTCTAACATTATTCCACGCATACCATGGAGATGTCTTTTTTTCAAGATTCTCGTCAAGAAGGTCTCTGATGGCATCCTCGTGTTTACGGATTGAAGCTCCAGCGATTAGCTCTACCTCTGTCATACGAGCTTTCGTCGAATCCCGATCAGTGCGATCTGAAATGTTTGAATAGAATCCTGAATTCAGCGCATTTTGCAAAAGTTCAACAATCGAAAAGTAGGTATTATCAATGGATGAACGAGATATTTCCACGGACCACATGCTGACCATGAAATTTTCACCCGCATGTGCATCGTCCAGAATCAATGTCTGTGCATCTTCAATTCTTGGATATCTATTGAACACCCCACTATATGTGGTTACCGCGATAGCACGACTTGATTGATATTCGCTGAATTCTTGAGGAGGATAGTAGCTTTGCTGTCCAACCAACACATGGGCTCTAATTCCATAGTTATTAGCCTGCGATCCAACTTGATAAGCAAGCTGACGAGTGGGGCATAGGTAGGCGATACGCTCATTAAACGATTGCCGTCGCCATTCTGCGATCAGCAAGCCTACAAGTGTCTTTCCTGATCCCGTAGGGAGCTCAATAGCCACATCTCTTGCTTCAAGACACTTTTGGTGATAGTCTCGAAGAAGATCGGCTTGGTGCGACCAAAGGTGCTTAATGTCTGGAGCCCTTCCCCGTAAATTGTGGAAAAGTGCTTCCGGATCAGTAGGTCCGGTAGTCCGGGTGAAGTCGGTTTTAAAAATTTGTTTCTTAGCCATCATGTCCCCTCTTCTGAACGGGTGTGTGCTTGGTCGTACCACATGAGGAGTTTGGGGTCCTCCTGGAGAATTTTTTCGGGTATCTTGCGGGCCACGGCGATGATCGTGGCGTAATCGCGCTCCTGCCATGCCTTCTTGAATCCGGCCCGGACAGCCTCCAGGCGGAATATCTTCAGGCGTTTCTGTTTCGATTCACGGTATTCCTCGAACTCCCGCATCAGGGCCCGCTCGCGTAGCTTCTCCAAGTCGCCAGCCTTGTTCGGGTCGGGCACGTACCAGCGGTTCTTGGCTTTGGCATTGAGCGCTGGATCGTCCTTTGCCAGATTGCGCAGTTCCTTGTAGTTTGAGGACAGGTGGCTGTGAATTTGGCTGGGCACATCGCCTTTGCCGTCGTAACGGAGGAAGTTTTGTTCCAGCAGTTCGGAAAGCTCCAACACCTTTTCATGTTTTTGCCAACCGCCGATTTCCCTTAGGAATTGCGGGTGGACATCCTGGAAGGTCTGTGGCTTCTTGGTGAGCAGCTGCTTGAGCCACTGAATAGCAGACGCCTCGTCGGAGACGAAGATCTGAAGCTGGAGCACTTCCTTGACCGTCATCCGTTTCTTATCGTACTCGGCTGCTTGGTCCGGCAGAAAATACATACCGTCACGTGGGGGAAAACGTTGTTCGAGGCCGGCGTAGAACTCTGCAGCGGACATGGGAACCGTCACACCGCGCTGGACATGGAAGGCCACCATTCGATCGAAAAGCAAGTAGTGCTGACGTTCAGCGACAACTTCAGCTTGGCCATCTTTTGAAACAAATACTGGGAGCTGCTTCAGATGCGTCCGAACGAAATCCCAAACACCATCCTCTGTGCTGGCGGTCAATTTAAAGCGATCCTCGATTCCACCATTTGGCTTGTAAGCTGAAATCGCGAGGTCTTGCTTGACGGCGCCTCGACTGGTTACTTGTTGAAATGAACACTGTTTTTTATCGAGCATCCGAACATCAGCTATTACGAATCCTGATTTCTGAAGAGCCTCTTGAATTGAGTTCCACACACTATTTTTCGAATTGTGAAATTCAATCGTTATCCATCTCCCAGGTTTCAATACACGATGGTACTCACTAAAGCATTCCTCCATTAGTGCTTGATAATCATTGAGTGCTTTTCCGCGTGCACGATCAATTATCGCTTCCCGTGCGGGTGCAGTTAATAAACCATGCCATGATTCAAGCAATAAATTTAGATCTGCGTAGTAAATATTCTCACCAAACGGAGGATCAGTGAAAACATAGTCAATCGAGTTGTCTGAGATTCGAGTTTGAGCGCAATCGGCGACTGAGATCATCACCTTGGAATCCCGAATATGTTGCCCTGAAAACGCTGAGACCAAGCGGTTCAGTTTTCCAGATAGCACATAATTAGGGCTGACTTCCGAGATCTGTGAGGGTACGTAAAACACTCCTGATAGTGCACGATTAACTTGAGAGAAATGGGATGGGCTGAAGCGATTCAAAATCGAAAGTCCCCAGATCGCCTGCTCAACAAAGAATACTGCCATATTCCGAAGGCGTCGTTCCTCAATCGCCAAAGCACTCCGCCATAAAGATGCAAGCGCTTGAGCAGGTCGAGGAAGGAAAAAATGATGAATATGCGTGACGGCTGCTGATTTCATTCGGCCAACACGCCGCATTTGTGAATCAGGAAGTTCGAGAGTTGGAATTTCTGGAGGAAGAGGTAGCTGGCCGATTTTTTTCAGTTTCTCCAAATCATCGACATCCACTCTCTTGGTAAATCTGGACTTTCCGATGGAGTAATTGATGAAGACAGGTTTGCGCTTGGGATGACGAACAGTTTCGTTAGTTGCTGCGTCGATGTATGAACTGTACAACAGCTCTAAATCATTCTTGGTAAGCGACGCACTGCAGCCTGGGCAAGCGAAGTTGTCCCTTATTCGCTTTTCATCAGGATCGAATGCTTGCTCCACAAAAACAATCTCTTCGGCGCATTCAGGGCATGCATAGATATCACTCCATACTGTGAAGTTGATCTTTCCTGCACGACGACCATCTGAATGAGCAGTCTCATACATCCACCCCACATCACGTTCGACGTCCTCAAGCAGGCGTGTCCCTGCTCTTTGAAACGCGTCAACATCGAATGGCAAGCAGTAGTTAGCAGAAATGAAAGCAGCAATGGGTGAGAGGTCACTTATTAGGGCATTTCGCGTCCCTATTTGAATCTGCTGCTGAATATCATGTACGTGGCGTTTCGATGTCAATGAGCCATCTTCACTAATCGAGTAACCAAGCTCTTTTACGATCTCGGTATCACCGCACATTTGAGCCGCTACGCCAGTCATGCCTGTGCCGCAGAAACCATCGAAAACAAGGTCATTTGGTTCTGTATAGTGCAGGATGTAATGCATGATTGCCTTATAAGGGACTTTTGTGTGGTAAGCGTGAGCATTATACATTGGGTCGGTCTTCCCTTCGCTCACATCAGCCGCAAAGGGCTCTCTTCGATAATCATCAGTAGCTGGATCATACGGCTTCCCGTGGTGCTTGATAAAGTCTTCGATGAATGGATTGGGGCAAGCCGTGTAGTACGGCGGGTCGGACAAGGCCAGGATGTCCTCGTCCTCACCAATGGGGAACCCTTCGATCTTGCGGAACTCAGGATCCTCGAGTTTTTCGCGCAACTTCTCCAGGAAATACTCGCGGCGTTTCTCATTGCTTTCGAAGATTATGCCGAGGCATTCCACCGGATCATCGTCCGTGACCACCTCCTCTTTAAAGAGATTGCCCGATTCCGCATTGCCCGGGACCAGCTTGGTTTTGAACAACTGCCGCTGTCCAGCATCATGCCTAAACATTGCCATTCTGATCCTCGCTTCGGTCGGTGTCGTCAGACATGCGGCGTGCTTTCAACAAAGCGCCCGCTTCGGTGATTACGTATCTCTGGTTTGATGCCCGGGGGTTCTCCGGGTTGGTCATCGCCACAATCTTGGACTGAATCAGTGGGTCAAGGTGGTGTTCCTTGAAATAACCCCTGTTGGTTACGCCAAGGGCTTCCAGAATCTCGGCCAAGCGGCGGGGTACATCGCATAACGCTATGATTTTCCAATGAGTTTCGGAAAGTTCTGCAAGGACAGGAACTTGTCCAGTGGACAAGTCTTCCTCTTGGCCTTCGACTTGTGCAGTGGACAAGTTTTCGGCCCGTACATCAGGTTGGTCAGTGGCTTGGTCGGTTTGGTGGAACATTTTCTTCAAGTGCTCTGCCAAGGCGTATTTTCTACTGTCCTCAAGGGTCCTGAGGAGAGATTTTGTAACCAGGGCATTGGCAAGCTCCGCGGCATCCGGTCCGGCAAGACCCGTTACGGCCTTGACTTGCGGAAGTGAGATTATACTTTCGCGGCAGGCAAAAGCAAGCACCCTGGCTTGTTCGTTGCTGAGCTGCACACCGAGGCTTGCCTGGAAAAGAATCTGCTGTTCCGACATGAGTTCTTCTTTTTTGAGAATGAGCTCAAAACACTTGCGCCCCTTGTTGTTAGCAATCGTCGGCGGAACATGGCCCAACTGCTGCCAATTGCGGAAGACATCTCGCAGACCCCAGCCAGCGTTCTCGCTCAGCCCTATGCGCCGGAAAGCGGTCACGATCCTGGGATTTCGGACCTCTTTTTCACCGGGTTCAAGCAGGTCTGTATCAGCAGCGAAGGCATCGCCAGGATTCCAAAAGACGGTCCGGTCGGTATAGTGACGTATTTCCGGATTCCTGGAATGATCGGAATAATCCTGATGGATGATCAGGTTGACCATGGATTCACGAAAGGCGCGGTAGTCCGGCGGTGCGTCATCTCGCTGCAAGGTTATTGGGTCAATTCTGAATGGCCGCTCCGCGAATCTTTGGTACCAATCGATAAGGGATTGCCAGGACCGAATGAGGTTTTCGTCGAGAACGAGACGGTCAATCCATCGCTCACCGACATCAGCCCTGTCACGAGGCAGCGAGAACCTCTGGCAGTCCACTACCGGCCGTGGAAGGAGTTGCCGGAAAGTCGCATTGGTCCCAAACAGAAAAATCGCAGCGCGCGACGGAGACACTTCGCCGTGCTCTTCAACCAGCAACCCCAGTTCCTTTAGGAAATCTGTGTCGGATAGCGTTGCGTGAGATCGGTTTCCCGGCCTTATTTCATAAAAGGCCCGATACCATTTGATGCTTTCCCTGTCGAACGCCGTACTTGGGTTCAGGTCAACAGGCTGGCCGTCATATCGTTCGGCAGCAGCATCCACAAGGAATCGGCTCCGCTCATTGTCCGAGCAGCGCACATCGCAGCCGCCACTGCGCACATATGATCGACGAATGTCGCCATTCAGGAAAACCGGTTTTTCCGAGCGATGGGCTTCCGGCACGTAGAAAATGAGCAAGTCTGATTCGCCGTATTTGTGCAGTTCTTCACGAACATTCACAATGATGCTCAGCTTGTCGCGTTGTCGCAGTGCTGTCAGGAAATCGTTCTGAACCTTGTCGATATCAAGAACGCCGACAAATTCGAAATCTTGTCCACTTTTCCGAACGCCGAACACGAGATGACCGCCTTCGGTATTCGCAAAAGCGGAAACCGTTTCATAGGCGTTTCGCGGCACGTTCCGTTGCGCCTCCTTGAACTCAACATCTCGCCATTCATGAGCGTTGAGCAGATTGGCCAGTTCATTTTGAGTCATGATTTCACTCCAGCACGATGCGCACCTTGCCGGGTTCCTTGCCCTTGGTAAGTTCGTCCAGATATTCCTCGAATCGTTTCTTCATCTCAACCGGTGTTGCCGGTGAACCGCCGGAGAGCAGCGCCGCTCGCAGGTCCTCGGTCTTGACGGGAACCTTTTGAAGGCCGGAAAGCGCCTCGCTCAGTGCATGGATGAAATCCTGGCCGAGATTGTTGGGTAGCTCCCGCTTCTTGATAAAGTCGTTTGCCAGAATTTTGGGTTCGGGCCTGAGCAGGTCCAGGTTGCCCTTGGTGGTCGGATCTTCCAGGTTGGCGAGCAGCGTCTGGGTCCAGTTGGCCACCAGATTGTCCAGTTCGTCGTCCAAGCCGTCCAGCACCGTTCCGGCAGGTGCGGCAGGCGGCTCCGCCTCTGGTTTATAGCTGCAGTGCGGGCATACCGGTAAAGCGTCCATCTCTTGCCCGGTGAGGGCAAAGCAGCCTTTCAATCCGGCCAAACGATTTTGAAAGTCAATCAGGTGCTGGAGGGGCATCAACTCGATGGTGGAGAGCTTCTGCAGCACTTTGAGCCGTTCATCTCCCATGAGGCCGTTCTTGCGCCTGTCCTCGTTCACGCCCAACCGTGCCCTGGTGTGCATTCCCAGATAGGTCTGCACATAGGCCTTTTTGAGGTCGATCAGTTTGCGCTGGGTTTGCTGACGGAAGGTGGCGGTCTCGCGCTTGTCCGGGTCACGAAGCTGGGCGAGCACTTCGTCCCGTGCCTCGTGCATCTTGCCTACCCACTCGTGTTCGGCGGACAGAACCGCTTCGGCGGTGGAGAGGAAGGAGGCGGTGGAACCGAGATCAGCGACCAGTTCTTGGAGGGATTCGATTTCAGCCAGGGAATTGAGCTCGTTCCGATGGGCGGTTACCTCCTGCGCGTCATAGCGGAAGTTCTTGAGCTTTCCGGGCGAGCTGTACGCCTGGAGCGATTCCAGGAAGATCTTGGTCTTATCAAGCCGGATGCGAAGTTTTTGCGCCTCTTTCTCGGCCAGGAGATTTCGGCCCCAGAAAAGTAGACCGCTTTCCAGGCTCTGCCGCGAAAGCACCAGTTTATCCACCATCTGGGAGATAGCTTTCTGGAGCTGCTGGACAGGCTCTTCCTTGCCCTGAGTGACAAGCTGGGCCATGCCGGGAGTGAGACCGAGCAGTTCGAACAAGGCCTTGAGCGCCGGAAGGTTCCAGTCCTTGGGCTGTTCGATATGCTTGAACTGCGTGAGTTCGTCGATGCCGGTTCCTGCCAGCTGCGACAGACCGGTAGCGTCGAATTTCTTGCCCGGAATGGCGAGGACCAGATCACCGGCGTAGACCAGGGCGGCCAGCACGACCGCAACCCATTCAGGTTCCAGCCGCTGCCGGTCCTTGTCCATGTATTCCACGTCCTTGTCATCCTGGATCAGCTCGGAGCGGTTGACCACCTGACCGTGGCCTTTCTTATTGAGTAGTCCAAGGATGTGTTTGGCGTATTTCGATTTGTAGGGGTCGAGTCGTTCGCCGTCGAGCAGTTCCAAGGCGTCGAGCACCGCCGTAGCCTGCCTGGTTCGATTCTGGCTGGCGATGGCGCGCAAGACATGCTGCGCGGCCTGGTCCCGGTTGGTCCCGGTGATGAGCACCGAGAAGAAGGGATATTCAGGCGCCTGATCCTGGAAATGGGCTCCCAGGCAGATGCCGGAGATCGTGTTCACAAGGTCGCGGAAGTTGATGCGCTCATGGGAGCCGATGCCGGATAGCTCCCGGATCGATTTGCCCTTGGCCCATTCAGTGAGCGACTTGGCGCGGCCTTGATAGGTGACCTCGAAGGCGTCACTCATGTGCTTTTGTAGCCATTGCACAATATCCCGCAGAAAATGGGATGACTTGGACTCGTAAGTGGACTTGGCGTGCCCTGACGAGGTGGAGGCCAGGTCCAGGGCTGCCGCGTAACTCATGAGCGAGGTGCGAAATTCGTCGTCCGGGTTCGTGAGTCGCAGGAACAACTCGTCGGCGTTCTTTTCATCCTTGAAGGGCGGTGGATCGAAGGGCTGGATGAAGTAGAGGTAGAAATCCCGCGGCGGCACAGCGGTGGACCGTTCGTTGGGCGCACCGAAAAACAGATACCCCTGACGCGCGGCCTTGCGCTCCAGCCATTCCAGTTCGTGCTGCCAGATCTTGTAGCCGCGCACATAGGTTTGGTCCGTGCACTCCATGACCCGTTTCAGGGCTTTGTAGTAATAACGGTCCAGTGTTGAGGAGTCGATGCTCTCTGTCCGCTTTTCGATCAGCGCGTCGAAGTCGTCGGTCTTCTTCAGGTCCAGATAGAACTGGCGGTTGTCCGGGTTCGATGAAATGAACTGCCCGCTGACCGTCTTGTGGATTTCCCGCAGCACTGTCTCCACCTGGGAGAGCAGGTCGTCGGCCGGATCACCGCCCAGATCCTCAATGCCTGGTTGATAGAGGCAGAGCCCGTCCCGCAGTTCCCCGGCTGTTGCACCCAGGGTGGTGTAAATGTCGTTCGTGGTGAGCCGATGAACCGACAGGGCGTGAATGAGCCGCAATGCCATGGGCTTGTAAGTCGGGCGCGTAAAGGCCTGCTGGATACGGGACTCCAGTACCTGACTGCAGTCGATCACTTCCTTGATATCCGGTACGGCACGAAACGAGGGGTTCTCCCGAAGATTGGTCCAGTAGGTATCATAGGCAATGAGCCCGGGCCGGTCGTCCGGTATGTCTTGGTCGAGTATCTTCTTCATGGCCAGCGAGAGGGTCTTCAATACCTCGCGCTTCTCCACGACGGTCACCCGCTCGAAGGTGTCGATATAGTCGGGATGTACCGGAAAGAGGCGGACGAACTCGTCCATGCGCTCGTTCATGTGGCCGTAGAACATGCCGAAGGGCGTCAGGTACTCGCGTATCCTGGCCTGCTGTTCGCCGGTCTTTTTGAGCAGTCGCTCGGCCACTACGAACTTGACGTCTTTGCGGGCGATCAGGACCTGCTCGAAGCGATCCCGTACCCGGCGGATGCTGTCCGCCACAAAGGAAAAGCGTAGGCTGTCGAAGATCGCTTCCTGAACGCCGGCCATGAAGCGGAAGCGCAGGTCCTTGCAGACCTCGCCGATTTCACGGAGAAAATTCAGATCCAGGATGAGTTTCTGGTCCCTGCGCGTGCGCAGATAATCAAGCAGTTCGTCCACGACGAGGAGCAGTCCGTGGTCTGGAAACTCCTGATGAAACGCGGTCATCATCTCTTCAAAGGACCGCTTGTTGTTGGATACCTGATCCGCAGAGGGGAAGCTGTAACTCACGCCCATGTCCTCAAGGTGCTCTTCCAACTCGGCCACGAGGATGTCCCGAAGTGACATGGTGGTGGCCCCGATTTCGGTGCGAACCACCTTGAATCGTCCGCCGATCTTTCCGGCGGCATCCGCCACGTCTGAATTGTTCAAGAAGGGGGCGAGGTCGGCGTTTTCCGCAAGTGCGGAGATCACCGACATCAGGTGGGACTTACCGGTGCCGTAGTTACCGACCACCAGAAGGCCTTTGTTGTCGGTGGGGTGCTCGAACTGCAGCTGGGGAATGACAAGGCCCACCAGCGTTTCCGCCATCTCCTCTGAAATAACGTAGGTCTCGACAAGTTGCCGTGCCGCAGTCGCTTCGTCGGCGTTCCGCAGCTGGACCACGGACTCAATGGGTTCAAACTGGATCAGGTCACCGTATTTCATTGTGGCTGCTTCCTTGCAATGGAATTTGTAATTTTCATATCGTCACTCCGGGCTTGCCACCAGAAAATCGCGCATCGGATAGCGCTTGTATTCCGGGTGACCTGGAGCGGCATAGGTCAAAGAATCTTCAACGATGGCGCCGTTCCATGCAGCCACGACGGTTTTGTTGCGGGAGAGTCCCTGGAGTAGCCGAAGCGGGTCTTGCTTCAGACTGGAATCGAAGAGGATTTCAATATTGTCGAGCAGAATCATCTCTCCGCCCCCATTGCCGACGATCGCCCTGAGAAGATGAGGCAACTGTAGCGCCCTTTGACGCTCTGTCAATTCCAGCATCAGGCGGGATAGCTCCAGGTTGACGTTGACGAGGGGCGCACCGGTGCGATCCTGTACATCATGAAGCGCAGTCGTCTTTCCCGCACCCGCCGGCGCGACGACCAAAAGCAGCCGGTGATAGAGTTCAGCCGCTTGCTTGACCTTCCGTATGATCTGGTCTGCAAGTGGTACCGCCACCACTCTTCTCCATTGAGCCGACAGAATGTTGGCTCCCCGGGTAGGACTCGAACCTACAACCCTGCGGTTAACAGCCGCATGCTCTACCATTGAGCTACCGAGGAGGGTAGGGGCGCCAGGCATGTGCCCGCACTCCGAAAAAACAGCCTATTCTGTAATAACTCCGGGGCAAGGCGCTGGTTCCACAAGAATCTGCGCCCATGCATTCGACACATACAGGAAATAGTAGTCTGGAGGGGCTGTTTGCACGGAACCTTCTTCGCCCCAAAGGCATTGATAGCCCGCCGGACACTGGGTGCATGGCGGAGAACAAGGCAAGCGGCGCAGGACAAGCAACACAAGGCAGGCAACCAGTGCGCACCGGGCCCAAGTGGCGGAATTGGTAGACGCGCATGATTCAGGGTCATGTGCCCGTTAGGGCGTGGAGGTTCGAGTCCTCTCTTGGGCACCGCAGAAGGCGGGCGGTAACGCAGGTGGCAGCACGCACCGCGATACCGCACATACGCCACACCCCCTAACCCCCGACACTCATTCCTCCACCCATTCCGCCAGGAAGAGGTTCGTATCGTTCGTGCCCGCGTTGTTGCGGTTCGATCCGAACACGAGGTAGCGCCCGTCCGGGCTGAATACGGGAAATCCGTCGAATGCTTCGGAGTGCGTGATGCGCGTCAGGCCGGTTCCGTCTATGCCGATCATGTAGATTTCGAACTCCCGTCCGTTCGGGTCCTCGTGATTGGAACTGAACAGGATGCGTTCTCCGTCCGGATGCCAGTAAGGGGCGAAGTTGGCTCCGCCGAGGTGCGTCACCTGGCGCATGTTCGAGCCGTCCGCATCCATCACGTAAATCTCCAGATCGCCGGGACGCAAGAGGCCCTGGTCGAGGAGGCGGAGGTAGTCGTCCTGTTCCGGCCCCGGCTCGGGGTAATGCGCTCGCCAGACGATTCGGGAGCCGTCCGGGGAATAGAATGCGCCGCCGTCGTATCCGATGCGGTTCGTCAGTCGCCGTACGTCGGAGCCGTCCGGGGCCATCGAATACAGTTCCAGGTCGCCGTCGCGCATGCTCGTGAACACGATCCGGTCTCCGACGGGCGAAAAAGTGGCCTCCGCGTCGTAGCCGTCGGTTTCGGTGAGCCGTTGCAGGTTGGCGCCGTCCGCATCCGCGGCGAAGATGTCGTAGCTCGGGTAGATGGGCCAGACATAGCCCTGGGAGAAGTCCGGGGCCGGAGGGCAATCCTGGGTGGCAAGATGCGTGGACGAATAGAGCATCCGGTTTCCCGACGGATAAAAATAGGAGCAGGTGGTGCGCCCGTCGCCCGTGCTGACCATGCGGGACGCGGCCGTTTCCAGATCGTCCATGATATAAATCTGGTCGCATTCCATGCCCGGCTTGCGAGCCTGGTAGATGAGCGCCGATCCGTCGAAGGCCCAGTACGCTTCGGCATTCTCCCCGCCGAACGTCAATTGGCGGAGGTTGCGCAGGCGCGTTTCCCCGGGTTGGGCGAGATCGCTTGCCCGGAGCGCGGGCTGCCCGCCGTTTTCTCCGGCGGCGGGTTGTTCGTTGTTCGCACCGCAGGCGGCAAAGAGCCATCCCGCGCCCGCAAATACGGCGACGGCGAACAGGGGAGCGGGTATCCGCGTACGATGGCGCCAGAACGTCATGTTTCCGTTTCCATTGAGATTCGTTATGATTTTTTCCCGCTATGCGTTCCTGCTTGCGGCGTGTTGCACGGTGGTTTTCGCAGGGACAATCGGCCATCCGGCGTTCGCCCAGCCATCCTGTCCCGTCGTCGAGGAACTGACTCGCGATCTGCCCGCCCCCTCGACGGAAGCGATGCGGCATGTTCGCTATCTGGCGGACGACCGACTCGAAGGCCGCGAAACCGGCTCGCAGGGCGCCTGGTGCGCCGGGGAATATATCGCCGGGGCGTTTCGCCGTCTCGGACTTGTGCCCGCCGGATCGAACCAGCGCTTTTTCCATCCCTTTTCCGTGCGGAAAGGCGTCCGGCTCGGCGCCGGCAATGCCTTGCGCATAGCGGGGCGAGCATACCAGATCGGCCCGGAGTGGGTTCCCCTTGGTTTTTCGGCAAGCGGTCTTGCAGAGGGCGCGTTGGCGTACGGGGGGCACGGCCTGCGTGGAGATTCCGGAGCGCATGGCGAGGCGGAAGAGGCCGGGGACGTCTATGCCCGCATGGATATTTCCGACAAGATTGTGGTGGTGGAATGGGGCGATCCAGATGCGCCGCACGGCATGTCGCTGCGGGGCGATTCGCATTTCAAGGCGATGGAGGCGTTCGGGCGCGGCGCGGCGGCCTTGCTGGCGCTGGCGCCGGAGGGCATGCGCCTGCCCGATTCTTCCGACGAAACGCGGGCCGCCTTGTCCATCCCTGTGCTTATGATTGCGGGGGAGGCCGCCGAGGCAGTGCGCAAGGCCGCGCAGGAAGGACATGCCGCGGACCTGGCGGTAGACATTGCCCCGGAAATAGCGGAGGCGCGTAACGTGGCGGCCTTGCTGCCCGGCGCCGATCCAGATCATGCCCGGGAATATGTTATCGTAGGCGCGCACTACGACCACCTTGGTTTCGGGGGCGACGGTTCGCTGGCGCCCGACGCCCGCACGGTGCACAACGGGGCCGACGACAACGCCAGCGGCGTGGCCGCGACCATAGAAATCGCCCGCCGCCTGGCCGAGGGACCGCCGCTGGCCCGGGGCGTCCTGTTTCTGGCGTTTACCGGCGAGGAAAAAGGATTATGGGGCTCGGCGCGGTTCGTGGCGGAGCCGACCGTGCCGCTGGACGAGGCGACAGCCATGCTCAATTTTGACATGGTGGGGCGGATGCAGGACCGCAGCCTGACGATTTTCGGGACCGGCACCGCCGAGGAATGGGGCGATGTGCTGGACGCCGCCCATGCGGATATGTCCGCGCCGCTTGCGCTGGCGCGCGTGGCGGACGGGTACGGTCCCTCCGATCATTCCTCCTTCTATGCGGAAGGCATCCCCGTACTGCATTTTTTTACGAATACCCACGAGGATTATCACCGCCCTTCGGACGATTGGGAGAAGGTGAACGGGGCGGGGATCGACCTGACGGTTGAACTCGCTACGGGGGTCGTTCGCCGTCTTGCGGGTTCGGAGGCGACCCGGCTGACGGCTGTGGCGCAGGCGCGGCCATCTTCGGGCGGCGGAAGCGCCTCCTCGGGCAGCGGATATGGCGCAGCGTATCTGGGGTCCATTCCCGATATGACCCCGCGCGACGCCGGGGTGCGGCTTACGGGCGTGCGCGCAGGAAGCCCTGCGGAAGAGGGCGGCCTTCGGGGCGGGGACATCGTAGTGGAGTTCGCCGGAAAACCCATCGCCGACATTTACGCCTACACCTATGCCCTGCGCGACCAGGCTCCCGGGGACACGGTCCAGATCGTCGTAGACCGCGACGGAGAACGAGTAACGCTGAACGTGACGCTGGGGAAGCGGGAGTAGGGGGATCGTCCGCCGCCATGGAGGCGGATTAGGGTATATTCCTCGTATGTTTAGGGTGAAAAAATTGCTATTATTTCGATAATTCGTTATTTACATGGTTATGAACCATGTAAAAACACCAAAATTAAAACCACTCCTGGACACGGTTCCGCCGGGCTTCATGGTCGATGCGCGATGGCTCAGGGGGCGCGATATTGATCCCAAGTCCATTCACGACTACGTTGCTCGCGGATGGCTTGAGCGGGTGATTCGCGGAGTCTACCGGCGTCCGTTGCCACAGAGCGTCCAGGCGACAGGGAAGTCTTGGGAAGTCGCTCTACTCTCGTTGCAACGCCTCATGGGGTACAATGTCTATTTGGGCGGCGAGAGTGCGCTCAATCTTGCGGGTCATGTTCATTATTTGCCCCTCGGGGAAAGTTCGCGCGTCTATCTTTACGGCGATACGCCGTCCTGGCTGGCGCGTTTGCCTGCGCAGGAACGGATCGTGGTTCGACAGGAGATGCTGTTCGGCGGCGACCCGGTCGGCGTCGTCGATACCGACTTCGAGGCCAACTTGGACGGGTGGGCGGTAGATGTATGGCGCTGGCCCGTCAGAGCCTCGTCTCCAGAACGCGCGATTCTTGAGGCGCTCAACGAACTACCTGGCAAGGCCAGCTTTGAACATATCGACCGTATATTCGAAGGGCTGGTTTCGTTACGGCCAAATTTGCTCATGGAGCTGCTGACCGTTTGTCGCAGCGTGAAGGTGCGCAGACTGTTCTTCGTCTTTGCTGACCGGCACGAACACCGTTGGAGAAAATATCTGGACGCTGCTCGGATCGACTTCGGTTCCGGTCCGCGGGCCCTTGTCGACTGCGGCAAGTTCCACCCAATCTATCGTATTTCCGTGCCGCAATTTCTCGTGTCCGCAAAACCTGCATCCCCAGAGAGCAATGCTTGAACGCTATGTTGCACAGGTTCGTCTGTTGCTGGATGTGCTACCGGATTCTGCGGGTGCGTCGAGGCATAACATCCTTGGATCTAATGGATCGGAACAAGTTTGCAACCCTGCACCTTAAATCCCGGAAACGCTGTCTGACGAACCCGCACCACCTCTCAGAACAGATATTTTCCCGAAAGATTGATTGCAATGCAATCAATTTGTATATTCGTATTCGAACAAAACGAAAAAAGCGTTGGTATGGCAAGCATTACGATTCGTAATCTCGACGACGATGTAAAAACGCGTCTTCGCATGCGGGCGGCCGGACATGGTCGCTCAATGGAAGAAGAAGCGCGCATGATCCTGCGAGAGGCGGTTGATCGCAAGGAAGCTCCGCTAAATCTGGCAAGCGCTATTCGCGCCCGCTTTGCGCCTTTTGGCGGCGTGGAGTTGGAATTGCCTTTGCGTGAACCTTTGCGTGAACCGCCACGCTTTGGTTGAGGCGTCCATGATTCTGCTCGATACCAATGTGCTTTCCGAGTTGATGCGCCCGTCCCCGCATCCTGCCGTAGAGGCGTGGATTGCGAGACGGGCAGCGGCTGGTTTGTTCTTCTCCGCAGTGGGTGAGGCAGAGCTTCGCTATGGCGTTGCAATTATGCCGGCAGGTCGTCGTCGGGACGAATTTGTTTCGGCGATTGAAGCAATGCTGCGCAAAGATTTTGAAGGTCGGGTGCTCCCGTTTGACCGCGATGCGGCTTGCGCCTATGCGGAGATCGCAGCTACCCGTCGTGCTCTCGGCCGATCTGTTTCGCAGGCAGACGCCCAAATTGCAGCCATTGCCCATTCGCGAGGTATGGCCGTGGCGACCAGAAACATTCGGGATTTCGACGACATGGGGATTGATATTATTGATCCCTGGGCGGGCGCATGATCGGACAGCCTCTATGTTGAGTAGCAGTTCACCTTATCGCCAGACGGGCAATGGCAAGAAATGTTGTAACGCCGCGGGCATAACGTCCATAGGGCTGTGTCCTCTCTGGTTGTCCTGTTGCAGGCTCTGTGCATATAGCTGTGTTCCTTCGCCATCTCACAACATAAACTCATACACCACCGTCAACTCCGCGGCGTCCGTCACGTTCGGATCCGTCTGGCGGTAGATATGGATGCGTCCGGGGCCGCAATCCCCGAAATCATCGCAGGAAAGCACGCCGACGATGCCCTGAAAGCCAGCGGTTGCTGCGACCTCCTGGCGCAATGCGAGGCGGTCCACATATAATTTATCGCCTTTTTCCACCGCAACGGACTCGATGGCGGCGAGCAGGAGCGTGGCGGCGTCGTAGGCGTGCGCCCAATACGGGGAGGCCGGTGCGCCGCCGTATGCCTCCTTGAATGCGGCGAGCGCCTCAGCGGCGTTTTTCCCGGTGATCTCGTTGGCCTCGGGGCCGTGTTCCAGCGCCGGTCCCGCAAAATACATTCCTTCCGAGTGTGGGGCGCCGAGAAATTCGGGTACCAGCATGGCCGATCCCGTGATGAGCGCCGTGCCCTCCAGCCCGTCAAATTGCCTCGCTTGTTCGACGAAAATCGCCCCTTCCGCAAGAAACAGCGGCAAAAAGAGGCCCTCCGCTCCGGCGGTCGCGAATGCTGCAAGCACCTCGGCCATGTCCGTATCGCCTTTTGCGATTGCGGCGGTCGTAACTTCTCCGCCGAGCGACCGAAACGCGTTGCCGAAGGCGCTTACAAGGGCTGTGGTGTACGGGTCGCCGTCGTGCACGGCCCCCATGCGTCGCAGCCCCAGTTTGCTCCAGGCAAAGTTGGCGACAGCCCGTCCCCGATACAGGTCGTTGGTGACGACGCGAAAATATCCGGGATAATAATGGGTTCCCGCATTGCCTTCGAGATCGGAAGTAAGCAAGGGGGATGCATTGGCTGGCGAAATCATCATGAACCCCGCTTTGCCGATCACGGGCGAGGCCGTAACGGCGGAGGCAGAGCAGGCTGTGCCGAGCACCCCTGCTACGTTCGGTTCTGCGACGATCCGTTCGGCGCCCGCCTGCCCGCCCTCGGGGGAGCACATGGCGTCCACAAGTTCTCCAGGGGCGATCGGGCGACCGTACAGATTCCCGAAATCCCGAATGGCCAGTTCTGCGGCCTGCGCCAGCGATGCGCCATGGGAAGATGCAGCGCCAGTCATCGGGAGCAACAAACGAATCCGCACCGGTTCGTTCTCGTCGATTTCGACGGCCCCGAGCGGCCCCGCCTCAAAGTCGTCGAGCGGGTTGCATCCTGCAAGGCATAGCGCAAGCAGTGCAATGGGTCCTATGCGCATTCGGTTCGGCAAGTAAGCAAACCCATTTCCTCAAGAAATCGGGATGGTTTCTTATGCATCCTGTCTGTCAATTCCTGAAACGTATCTATGAACGTATCTGTCATCACGCTAATCCCCGAAGTTGCTCGATGGCGTTGCCAGCGCTTGCCCGAATGTCTTCTCACCTCACCCCCTACCTCCCCCGAAAAGCCCCGCCCACCTTCACCCCCAGGCCGCCGTCGATGCGGAAGGCTTGGCCGGTGATGAAGCTGGCCTCGTCGCTTGCCAGGTAGGCGATCAGGTGGGCTATTTCGCTTGGGTCGGCTATGCGATTCAGGAGGTGCATGCCCCGGATTTCGTCCATCATGGCTTCCGGGTCGTTGGATTGGTCCGCCGCCCATTGCAGAAGCGGCGTGTCCACGCTGCCCGGGCACACGGCAGAGGAGCGGACATTGTACGGCGCATAATCCACGGCGATGCTGCGGGTCAGGCCCAGCATGGCGGCCTTGCTGGTGGCGTACGCGGCCACATGCTCTTCGCTCATCAGGGCCTGTACGCTCGACACATTCACGATCGCCCCGTCGCGCTGCGCAGTCATCCCCGGCAGCGCCTGCTTTGCGCACAGGAAGGCCCCTTTTACATTGACGGCCAGCACCCGATCCCATGTTTCCTCGGTCGTTTCCTCCACTGTGCCGTACGTCTGGACCGCCGCATTGTTGACCAGAACGTCAATGCGCCCGAACCGGTCGAGCACCTGCCGGAAGGCGTGTTCCACCTGATCCGCCTGCGACACGTCGCACTGGACGCAGAAGCCGTTTTCCGTAGGCGCTTCGGCGGCAGGCGTCACGTCCAGACAGGCCACGCGAGCCCCTTTTTCAAGAAACAGTTCTGCGGCGGCGGCCCCGATGCCCCGGGCCGCCCCGGTGACGACAACGATTTTCCGGTCGAACGACATAATATAATAGAGCGTATTTGCGCGAAGGAGTACGGATACGCCGTAACAGCATAACGGCGAATGCAGTATACTACAAGATTATAGGATGCTCTGACCAAATCCACTTCGATCAGCGCTTCACGTACGCAAGTACCGTTTGCAATGATTCCATCGTTAAAATCATCGGAAAACACGGCGTTTTGCACCGTCGGGGTCGTGAAGCGCCCTTCGGGAGGCATCGGGGAACGCGCTGGCGGCGTCATTCCTCATTACGTGGGGCCTACCACGCTGCTTCGTCATTCCTTGCCAGCGCACACCTCGCTGCCTCTGATCTTTGCGGATTTAATCAAAGCATCCTATACTTCCATATTTCCCGATCAATCCCGTATTTTCGGGATTTGGGCGCGCCAGCAACCTTTCGCCAACAACCTTCCGCCAGCACCACATAACGTATGGACAAGAGAACGTTCCTGAAAACCTGTTCCGCCCTGATGGCGGGCAGCATCCTGTCCCCGCTGGCTTCCTGCAGGCCCGAGGACGCCGCGCCGGTCCCCCGGACGAACTGGGCGGGCAATCTTACGTATTCCACGGACCGCCTGCATGCGCCGCGCACGGTGGCCGAAGCGCAGGACATCGTGCGCAATGCGTCCAAACTCCGGCCGCTCGGTTCTCGCCATTGCTTTAACGCCATTGCGGATAGCGCGGACGCCCAGATATCCCTTGAGCATTTCAATCAGATCGTGCATCTCGACGAGGAGGCCCGCCGGGTCACGGTGGGGGCCGGGATGCGCTACGGGGACCTGGCGCCCTATCTGCACGAACGGGGCTACGCCGTGCACAACCTTGCTTCGTTGCCGCATATTTCCGTGGCGGGTGCGTGCGCTACGGCCACCCACGGTTCCGGCGTAGCGAACGGCAATCTGGCTACGGCGGTGGCAGGCATCACGTTCATCGATGCGGGCGGCGACCTGATTTCCCTGTCCCGCGAAGCGGATGGCGAGCGTTTCGCCGGGGCCGTGGTGGGGTTGGGCGGACTCGGGGCGGTTACGGAGGTTACGCTGGATATCGTGCCCGCCTTCGACATGGTTCAGCATGTGTATCTGGACCTCCCGGTGGCCTCGCTGGACGAGCATTTCGACGAAATCATGGCGAGCGGCTACAGCGTCAGCCTGTTTACGGACTGGCGAACGGACACCGTGAACCAGGTCTGGATCAAGCGCATCGCGGGCGACGACGCGTTCGAGGCGGAGCCGACGTTTTTCGGCGCCAGCCTGGCGACCCGGAACGTGCACCCGATTATAGCGCTCTCGGCGGTGAATTGCACGGAACAGATGGGCGTATCCGGCCCCTGGTATGAGCGCCTGCCGCATTTTCGGATGGATTTCACCCCCAGCAGCGGCAAGGAATTGCAAAGCGAATACTTCGTGCCCATGGAGCATGCGCGGGAGGTGGCGCGGCTATTTCAGGGGATGGGGGAACGGTTCGGGTCGCTCCTCATGATTTCCGAGGTACGCGCCGTCGCTCCCGACGACTTGTGGATGAGCATGTGCTTCGATCGGCCCAGCGTGGCGTTTCATTGCACCTGGGAGCAGGATTGGGACGCCCTCCAGGAACTCCTTCCCGTTATCGAAGACGCGCTCGCACCCTTCGAGGCGCGTCCGCACTGGGGCAAATTGTTTACGATCGCGCCGGACGCATTGCAGGCGCGGTATCCGAAGGCGGCCGCTTTTCGGGAGTTGCTCCAGGAATACGATCCCGCCGGCAAATTCCGCAACGCGTTTGTGCAAGAGCACCTGTTTGGCGGTTGACGGCGACGCAGCGCGGCACGGCATGCGAGTATGCTCAGGATATTCCGCTTGAATTGCCAAGCTTGGCGGTTGACGGCGGCCCGGCGCAGCACGGCGACCCCGGAGCGCACCGGTCCAGAGGCCGGGTACGTTGTATGGGGCTGGCCGATGCGAAAACGAGCACGTTGCAGGGCGCTGGCCGCCGTGGAAACGAGCACGTTGCAGGTTGCTTTCCGCCTCGGAAACGAGCACGTTGCATGGCGTTTGCCGCCGTGAAAACGAGCGGGTTGCAGGGCGTTTGCCGACGCCGCGGAAGCAGGTGCGTTGCTTTTCGCGCAGGTTTTTATCCTGCCGCCAGCCCTTCCATACCCAGATGCCGGGACTATTCGAGAAAAATTCATAACGCTGTATGTGTCTATAATTTAGATTTAATCTAAATAGAAAGCACTCTGATTAAGTCCGCGAAGATCAGAGGCAATGAGGAGTGGGCTGGCAAGGAATGACGAAGCAGGTAGTGTGGCGGCCCCGCGTAATGAGGAATGAGGCAGCCAGCGCGCTCCTTGATGCCTCCCGAAGGGCGCTTCACGACCCCGACGCCGCAACACGCCGTGTTTTCCGATGATTTTAACGATAGAATCATTACAAACGCTACTCGCGTACGTGAAGCCCTGATCGAAGTGGACTTGATCAGTACATCCTTATAATTGCTGCCGATCCGATCCAGCCCTTCTTCCATGCAGTCCATTCGTTTGCTGCTGGCGCTCGCCATAGCGCTTCCTGCGATGACGGCGCACGCGCAACGCGTTCCCGCCGATTCCGTGAAAGCGGATTCGTTGCGCGTCGTCGAGATGGCGCCGGTCGTCGTGACCGCCACGCGCTCGGAAAAGGCGCTTGAGGACGTGGCTGTGCCCACTACGGTCGTGCTGGCCGAGACCATGCGGATCCAGGGGGCGGTGCGGTTGGCCGACGTCCTGGTGACGATTCCCGGCCTTGCCCTGTTCGACGACCATGGCGCGGGGGTGCAGGTGCAGGGTTTTGCGCCGGAGTACACGCTCATTCTTCTGGACGGCGAACCGGTCATCGGGCGGACGGCGGGCACCCTGGACCTGAACCGCTTGAGCGTACAGGGCCTGGATCGGGTCGAAATCGTGCGCGGTCCGTCGTCCTCGCTCTACGGAAGCGAAGCGCTTGCGGGCGTGGTCAATCTGGTTACGGCGCCTGCGGCCGAGGGGTTTAAGGGCACGCTTGGCGGCCGGTTCGGGTCGTTCGGGACCACGGACCTTACCGCCGAAGTCGAAGCCGGACGCGAACGGGCGGGGGCGCGCCTGTTTTTCAACCGCTACGCTTCGGCGGGCTACGACCTGACGCCCGCCTCGTTCGGCGCCACCAGCCCGGCGTTCACCGACTGGACCGCCGATTGGCGCAGCCGCCTTGCCCTTTCGGATCGCGTGCTGCTGCGGCTCGGCGCCCGGGCCACCATAGAGGACCAGCAAAGCGCCTTCGCATTGCAGCCCGATGGCGTTGAAACGCGGTACGACGACGATGGCCGCCGCATCGACTGGACGCTGCACCCGGAAGCCCGCATTCGACTCTCGGATCGTTTTCGGCTCACCACGACGCTCTATGCAGCACGCTACCGGACCGAGACGCGCTACCGCCGCCAGCGCGACGGGGCCCTTACCTACGAGGACGATTTTGACCAGCGCTATCTGAAGGCCGAGACTCAGCTGGACGCGCTTTGGAACGGGCGCCACCTCACGAGCCTCGGCGGGGGCGCGGTGCGGGAACGTCTGGGCGGCGCCCGCTACGGACCCGATGCGGACGGCGAGCGCCCGGCGGCGAACCAGGCCTACGCCTTTGTCCAGCATGAATGGCTTCCGCTGCGCCTGGTCGAGGCGAGCGCCAGCGCCCGCTTCGACGCCCATTCCGACTACGCCGCCCGGCTGACCCCAAAAATCGCCCTGCTGGTTCGCCCGGCGGACAACCTGCGCTTTCGGGTGAGCGTGGGCAGTGGTTTCAAGGCGCCCGCGTTTCGGCAGTTTTACCTTGCGTTCACCAACGCTGCGGCGGGGTACTCCGTCTTTGGCGCCACCCGGTTGCAGGAAGGCATTGCGCGGCTCCAGGCCGACGGAGCGATTGACCGCCTCTTCATCAATCCCGCCACGCTCGAGGAGATCCGCGCCGAAAGCTCCGTTGCGGTCAACATAGGCGGTTCCATCGAGCCGTTTCCCCGCCTCGCTGTCTCTGCCAATGCGTTCCACAACAACGTCCGCGATCTCATCGAGACCCAGCCTATTGCGCAAAAGACGAACGGGCAGTTCGCGTTCGGCTATTTCAACCTTGCGCGGATCTACACGCGAGGCATCGAGGCGGACGCCACGGTTCGGGCGATTGCAGGGCAACGGAACCGCCTTGATGTCGCCTTCGGCTATCAGTTTCTCCAGGCGCGCGACCGCGAAGTGATCGACGCGCTGGAAACCGGCGCCGTATTCGGACGCGACCCGTCCGGGCGGGAGTACCGCCTCGGCCTGGGCGACTATGGCGGGATGTTCGGGCGTTCGCCCCATACGGCGACATTCCGCGCCGCGTATGCGCACGCGCCGTTTGGCCTTGTCGCCAGCGTTCGGGGGCGTTGGCGCAGTCGGTACGGCTACCGCGATCTGGACGGCAACGCGCTGGCCAATCGCGACGACGAGTTTGTGCCGGCCTATGCGGTGTTCGATGCGACTGTTACCAAGGACGTACCAGTTCCGGGCTCGTCCGACGCCCACATCCAGCTGGGCGTAGACAATGTGTTCGACATTACGCGCTCGACCCTGGTGCCGTCGCTTCCCGGACGCCGGCTGTACGCGGCGCTCCGCCTCTCGCTGTAAATCCTGTAACCAGCGCATCCATATAAAACACCGACCGTGCGCCCCATGGCAACACGCCCATGGCAACACGCCCCATAACAACACGCCCCAACTATGCGTAACCCCCTTCGTCTTGATCTTGCCCGTCTCACCATAACAACACGCCCCGTAACAACACGCCCTGCAACCCGCCCCATGACGCCACGCCCCATAACAACACGCCCCAACTATGCGCAACCCCCTTCGTCTTGATATTGCCCGTCTCACCGTAACGACACGCCCCGCAACGACGCGCCCTGCAACATCCCGCCCCATGACGCCACGCCCCCTGAAAATACCTGTTGCGCTTTCTGTACTTTGCGGGTTCGTCCTGTTGCTCGCAGGGTGCGACAGCGCGGATCCCGAGCCCGCCCCGGTTCCTCTTGACGTGCAAATAGCCGAGAATATTCCGGCGGATCCGGTTTCGGGCCGCGATCCCGATACGGGGGCCTCGATTAGCAACAACCTGTTTACGCTGTATGATCTTGAGGCGGGTTCGATACGCATTCCCTCGTCTCAGACGGACGCCGCCGCCCGGCAGCGCGATTCCGCTTCGACCGCGTGGGATATCGGCTTCCGAGGCACGACGATCATTTTCAACGGGGGCGCAAGCGGGCCAGGCGAAGCCGCGGCGCAGCTGCTTGCGCAGCCTTTCGCCGACGTTGTCGAAGCCCCGGAAGGAGGCTATATTGCCGACGGAGAGAACACATCCTGCCCGGAGGTTTCCACGCCCTTCGGTCCCGTTCCGGGCTCGCCCTACGCGATCTGCTCCGGCTCGGACAACGGCTGGTATACCTATAATGCCGAAAGCATGCTGCTTTTGCCTGTTCCGGGCCGCACCATCGTACTCAAGACGGCGAACGGCCGCTATGCGAAACTGCGGATTCTGAGTTATTACCAGGATAATCCGGACCCTCCTGATGCATCGGTTCCGTCGCGGTATTATACGTTCGAATACGTACTCCAGTCCGACGGTTCGCGGGACTTGATGGCGCGCTGATTGCATCCGCGACGCTTCAGGGTGATCTGTTTAAGGATGCTCTGATTACGTCTGCAAAGATTCAGAGGCAGCGAGGTGTGCGCTGGCAAGGCATGGCGAAGCAGCGCCCTGTCGCCGTCGTCGTACGTGCAGCGTCTCGCATGCGCCGGGCGCGCCGGCAAGGAAAATATTCTTGCATTTTTGATTGACAACATGGCGGCCCCTGTCGTATATTTCGCCCGCCGGATCGCAGGTTTTTGGATAATTCCAGTGATTGGCGCTCCCAATGTTGCTAATGTTGCTTCTGCACAGTACGCTGTTTGTGCGCGTCCTGTGCGCGTCCCGGGAGATGGCCACCGCTACGCATCGAAAGTACGCGCCAATACGTGAAGATGCGTGCAAATACCGGCAAACACATGCATACCAGATACCCTCAGACACCCCCAGACCGGAAAGCAGCAATGATTCCCTCGTCTACCCGCGACGCAATTTGCGCCCCCCCCCCTCACATCCTGAACGACGTTCTCGTCAGCGCACAGGCAACGGATCCGACGGCAGCCCCTTCCCTCGGATGTGGACGGGCGCCGTCGCTTGGAGGAGCGAGCCGCTCGCAAGGCGGGCCAACCCGTGTTTGCGCCCGGGGTTTGCGTGTTGGGCGCCTGGTCCGGGTTGCGGCCTTCGCGCTGCTGTCCGCCCTGCTATTCCTGGGCGTCTTTGCGGAGCAGGCCAGCGCCCAGAGCACGACCGTCCAGTTTGGTCGCGGGAACTACAACGTTCGCGAGGGCCAGACCCTCCAGCCGACGCTGAGCCTGTCGGCGGGTTCGTCGAACCCGGTGACGTTCAGCGTGACCGCCAGCGGCGGCACGGCCACCTCCGGCACGGACTATGCGGCGGGCCCCTTTAGCGTCACCGTGCCGGCGAACACGACGAGCCACCCTTTCGACGTCGCCATCGAGACGGACACGAACATCGAGGACTACGAGACCTTCACGCTCACCATCTCCTCGCCGCCGCAGGGCTTCACGCTTGGCTCGCGGAGCACGGCAACGGTCCAGATCGTGAACGTGAGCCTGGTGAACCCAAACTGGCATTTCAAGCCGAGCGGGTTGAACACAGGCGACCAGTTCCGGCTGCTGTTCAAGACGGAGAACGAGCGCAACGGCGCGTCGGCCAACATCGGCGACTACGACACGTTTGTGCGCAACCGCATCAGCGGCTCAAGCACGGGCCACGCCGACATCCGGTCGTACGCGACGACATTCCGCGTGGTGGGCAGCACGGCGACGGTCAATGCTGCCTGGCACACCGCCACCGGCATCATGGAGAGCAACTCCCCGAGCCACACGCCGTGGTCAACCCCCATCTACTGGCTGGGCGGCGGCAAGATCGCGGACGACCACAACGATTTCTGGGACGGCACCTGGGATAATACCGGGCTCGGGGACGCGAACGAGCGCAACGCGAATGGCGTTGCGACGACGCAAAAACGCGGGCCGAACACCGGCACGAAGACGGGCACGACGCACGCTACCGCGGGCGTCAAGCATTCGAACCACCTGGGCGCGACCAACGTGCAGTGGGGCAATGCCAACACGGGTGCTAACCCCATCTCCCAGGGGAATCACGCGAAGACCAGCAACAATGTCTATATGGGCCTGTCCGGCGTTTTTGAGGTGGCTCCGGTGCCTGCGGGTGTGCTGTGGGCTGAGACACCGTACGCTTGGATGGCTGAGGGGGGGGAAACGAGTAGACTGGAATTTTATCACAACAACACTGGAGCTCTGCAGGAGGACGTTGTCGTCCACTTCACCATGACCGGCACGGCCACCCCGGGGGTCGACTACACGATTTCTTCGGGTTCGGGGGCCGATGGCCTGACTGTCACGACCGACTACGCCGCCGGGACGGGGACGTTCACGCTACCTGCACAGTTAGTGAAATTCACGCGGCGGGCGATGGACTTAACGGTCCTCAGCGATGAGGTTCGGGACAACGCCGAGACGGTCGTCTTGACACTGGTCCCCGGTACGGGTTACACGCTGCACAACGATCCGACCCTGCATACCATGACCATGACGCTCTACGAAGACACCGGTCATGCGACCTTTTCCATCAAGGGAATTCCCGCGGTCGCCGAGACGCTGACGATAACGCAGGACACGTCCGACCCTGACGGCTACGGTTTGATCGATTTTTATTACTACTATTTTCAGGACGAGCCGGTGGATGCCGTTGAAGATGGGGTAATTGATTCTCATCCATCCCGCATGAGCTTCTCTGGGTCCGCCTCCTCAAATCGTTTTGTTGTTCGGGCGGAAGATGTAGGCAAGTACTACATGGCTGCCGTGACGTACTATGACGGCAACGGCTTCATACACAATCCGGGCACGGCTACGGTCGGTCCGGTCAAGGCCGCCGTTGGTTTCAGCAGTCCGACGTACCGCGCACCGGAAGGCGAGACGCTGCGTCCGACGCTGGAGCTGACGCCGACGTCGTCGAGCGCGCAGACGTTCACGGTTACGGCGAGCGGGGGCAGCGCCACGGCGGGCACGGACTACGAGGCGGGTCCCTTTACGGTGACCGTGCCGGCGAACACGGCGCGTCACAGCTTCGATATCAACATTCCGGTGGACGCTGCCGCCGAGTCGGGCGAGTCGTTCACGCTCGCGATCTCTTCCGTGCCGCCGGATTATCTGGCCGGTACGCAGGGCACGGCGACGGTCGTGATTGAGGACGTGGTTTCCGTGTCTAACGACTGGTCGCTCGTCCCGTCTGGCCTGACGACCGCCGGGAGCAAGTTCCGCCTGCTGGCGGCGCCCACCACGAAGTTCGCGGCGTCCTCGACGAACATCGCCACGTACGACCAGAACGTGCAGGGCGCCCTCGGCAGCGGGCACGCGGACATTCAGCGGTTTGGCGCACAGTTCCGGGCGCTCGTTTCGACGCCGACGGTGGACGCCCGCGACCACACGGGGACCACCGGCGCAGGCGAGGCCATCTACTGGCTGGGCGGCCCGAAGGTCGCCGACGACTATGCGGACTTCTACGACGAGGATTGGGACGACACCTCGCAGACGGGGCGGGACGAGGACGGAAACAGTATCCGCCTGAACAGTTGCGGCCTGACCGGCGGCGGCATAGGGGCGTTCAGCATCTGGACGGGCAGCGAGAACGACGGCACGGGCGACAGCGGCAAGGAACTGGGAACGGCCAATCCCCGCATCGGCGACCTGTGCAACGCCGTTCTTAACACCTCGGGTTCGGGCCCCTTCAAGTACAACAATTCGAACGGGCGCCGTCCCAAGACCGACACGCGGCATCTGTACGCGCTGTCGCCGGTGTTCCAGGTTTCCGGCTGCACGGGCGACAACACGGGCGTTATGATTAGCGCGGGCACGTCTCCGGTGACGGAGGGGATGAACGCGGAATTCACGGTCGAGCTGTGTCCGGCGCCGGTGTCGCCGGTGACGGTGAACCTGCAGGTGAGTCAGGAGGAGTTTTCGGATTGGCTGCGTTCGTCGGACGCCGGGCGGCAGACGGTGACCGTCGGCGCGAGCGGCATGGCGACGTATGCGGTGCCCACGAAGAACAACGCCCAGTGGGATGGCGGCACCGGCCATGTGACGGTCGAGCTGCTGGAGGGCGACTACAGGTTGCTCCTTCAAAGTCACGTCGCCGAGGTTGAAATCACGGACGACGAGTCCGCGCCGTCGTCTCCCATAGTGATCATTAGCGGTTCGCCGACGGTCACAGAGGGGGGCAGCGCGTCCGTCACGGTGGAGGCGCGGCCTGCGCCGTCGTCGGCCCTGACAGTGAATCTGACGGTGTCGGAGACCGGCGCCGGGGATTTCGTCGCCGCGTCGGACGAGGGGCAGAAGATGGTGACGATCCCCGCCGCTTCTGGCGACGCGTCGTCCTCTGCATCCCACATAATTCTTCTTCAGAACGACACGGACGACGATTTGGGCGGGTCGCTGCGCGTCGATCTGGCCGCAGGTACGGGGTACGAGCGGGGTCCCGTGCAAAGCCGTACGGTCACGATGGAGGTCGAGGACGACGATGCAACGACGGTGACGCTGACCTCGGCGTCGAGTAGCACGGTGGCGGAGGGCGAGCGCGCGACGTTCGCCGTGGAGCTGGGCCGGCGCCTCGTTGCGGGAGAGAGGATGGAGATTCGGTTTCGCTTGACCGGGTCGGCGGAGTACGGAGAGTCCTTGAGCAGCGATTACGAGTTGTCCACTTCCTCTGCGCCGGGGGTGACGTTCGATCCGAACGCCGTAATACTGGAGATTGTCGGTCCTTCGGCGCCGCGCAGCGTCACGATGACGATTTCAGCGCACACGGACATTTTAAGCGAGCCTGCCGAGACGATTTCTGTCGGCGTCGGGAATCTGGATAGCAATCTGGACGGTGGCGCGAGCAGTACGGGATCGCTGGAGTTTACGTTGTCGGAGGTGGATCCGGTCCCGCAGGTGAGCCTTCGTTGGGGAAGCCCCCTCCCTGGCGGCACGTTCGAGAGTACAGGTGCATGGTTCCTCCTGGACGTGATTCCGGGTCCTGTGCAGGACCTGGACGTCAATGTCCGTGTGGTTGAGCAGGGGGGGGCGGACTTTATTGCAGCGAGCGAGGAGGGCATGCGGCAGGTCACTATTCCTGCTGCGAATACGTCCTCCTTCGCGACATTTAATGTGCTTGCGACGCAAAAGGACGCGGTGCAGCCGGAGGGTTCTCTCGTCGTGACTATTCTGCCTGGAGAAGGGTACGTTGTGACGGGCGCTGCGTCGATCACGACGAAGGTGCGGGACGATACGGACACGACGCCTCGGGTGTCGTTCTACCCGTCGTCGTCGAGCGTGGACGAAGGGGTGGGTTCCCAGGACGTACTTGTGGATATCACGCCTTCGTCGAGCGAGTCCTTCGTATTGCAATACAGCCTTTCGGGGACGGCGACGCTGGATTCGGACTACTCCATTTCTGGCGGCGGCGGCCCCACCCGCGCCGTGCGCGTGGAGGCGGGCAAGACGTCGTTGACCATTCCCGTCCGCCTCGTCGACGACGCCTTGTCGGAGGGGGTCGAGACGGTCGTCTTTACGCTGAAGTCGGGTTCGGATTACACCTTGGAATCCCCCTGGCGCACGCATACGTTGCTGATCGACGCTTCCGACGGGGGCACCGGTGGGCCGGTCGGGCCGATCGGGCCGGTTACGCCGGTCGCTTCCTTTGCGTCTGCGTCGCAGAGCGCGGGGGAAGGGTCTGGAACGCGCAATGTGGCGGTCAACCTCCGCCCTGCTCCTTCGGGCGCGGTCACCCTGGAGTACGCGGTGTCGGGCACGGCGACGGCAGGTTCGGACTACAGCATTACAGGATCGGGTCGGGTGCAGGTGGCCGCGGGTCAGTCTTCCGCGAACATTCCGGTGACGATTACGGACGACAGCGCGAACGAACAGGCCGAGACGGTGATATTGACGCTTTCGGACAGTGCGGACTACGACCTGGGCAACCCCCGCGTCCACACGCTGACCATTACGGATAACGACGGCGGCGGTGGTGGCGATGGTGGTGGCGGCGACGGCGGAGGTGGCGACGATAACAACAACAACAACGACGACTCCCTGGTTACGCTGTCCGTTTCCCCGAACCCTGTGCGCGAGGGAGAGGCGTTGACGGTCACGGTTTCTTTGTCGCAGACGGTTCCGAGTGCGATAACGGTTCCGATCGTGCTCACCGCAGGCACCGCCGAAGCAGAGGACTATGGCGCGCTCGCGTCCATTGTCGTTGACGCGAACGAGCCGAACGGGGAGAGTACGCTGTCCACGGTGGTGGACGACGACAGGGACGACGAAACGTTCATGGTGTCGCTGGGCGCGTTGCCGGCGGGCTTTTCGAGGGGTGCGCAGGCGTCCGTCGATGTGACGGTCACGGACGTGACGGACGTGACGTCGGCCGAATCGTTCGGGGACGAGATACCAGAGGTGTTTGCGCTGGATCAGAACTATCCGAACCCGTTCAATCCGGTGACGACGATAGCGTTTGCGCTGCCAGAGACGCAGCATGTGCGGCTTGCGGTGTACGACCTGTTGGGACAACAGGTGCGCGTACTGCTCGACGGCATCCTGCCGGCGGCGCGCTACCGCATTCCGTTCGACGCGTCGGCCCTTGCGAGCGGCTCGTACCTGTATGTCCTTCGCACGGAAAAAGAGACCGCCGTCAAGTCGATGGTATTGCTCAAATAGGGCGCGCTGGCACGGAATGACGACGCCGCGCCATGTTTTTGGCATGGATATTGCCCTGATTTACAGGCAGAACCCAAACAGGCCGTTTGGTATATTCCCGTACGCGAGCCGTACCGGACGTATCGGAAACCGAACGCCCCAGCGATGCCCAAACGATTCATGAACACCGACACGGAGGCCCCGACATGAGAACGTACGCAACCATCCCCATTCTTTTTGTCCTCGCCGCGCTGGCGTCCGGCTGCATCAGCATAAACCATACGATGCTCGATAGCGGGCCGCGGCACGCTCCGGTGCCAGGTTCTGAAGTGCAGGTCTTTTTCGAGTCGGACGACCTGCCGGAGCATACGCGCATTGCGCTGCTCTACGGCAAGACGTACACAAGCATCACCACGGAAAGCAAACTGATCGACAAGCTGCGCGAATCGGCTGGCGCCCTCGGGGCGAACGGGGTCGTGTTGCTGGGGCGGACGGATTTGGGCGGAGAGATCAGAATGTCCGGCGATCCCCTCGGGGGCGTTGGAGAGGCTGGACGGCGCGGGCAGGCGCTGGCCATACGGGTGCAATAGGCGTTGCGCGATGGGTGTGCGCGCCGCGCTTGCATCTGTTTGGTTACCCCATTGAGTAATTTTACTCAGTGGGGTAATCTTTTTTATGGGTATGGGTTCGGGCTGATTCGGAACAGTGCGCCCGGCTATTGTTCGCTGGGAGCCCGCCCATGGTTCGCTGGAAGGCCCGTCCGGCTATTGTTCTCCGGAAGCGCTCGCCCGCTACGATGGCCATACTGCGGGCATAGGCCGGGTTTGGCTGCGTCGGGGTCGTGAAACAGTTTTTTGCATATTCTTAACGAATCCTGTATTTTTGCAAAAGCTCACCAGTCTTGTCGCCTGTCTGGCGTACTGCGGGATATCATGTTGTTATCATGCGGCAAGCGCTTCCCCATGATCTTTCGCCTTGCCCGTCATGTACGCACTTCCCCTGCTGCGCCCCGGGCGTTGCATGAGCCGGGTAGAGCGCTCGCTGCATACGCCCGGTAGTCGCAACCTGCGCCCGATACGTTTGCGCCGATACCTGATAACGGCGCTCCTGGTGCTGCCGCTGCTCGCTAAATTTCCCTTGCAGACCGCTGCGCAGGCGCAGGATGCGGTGGGTACGTCGCTGCTTGCAACCCCGGATGCTCAGGCGCAGGATGCGGTGGTTCCGTCGCTGCTTTCGATCCCGGATGCGGCGGCGGATACGGTGGTTACGGTGACCCTTTCGATCCCGGATGCGGAGGCGGACGAGGCCGATGTGAGTAACACAGCGGAGATCGTGGTGACCCTGGATTCGCCTTTGGAGTCCAATGAGTCTCTGGGCATACCATTGAATTTCTCGGGCGGAACACCGGGTATCGATTTCACCCTGCAGAAAGACGTATCAGGCGTGAGGTTGGAGGGCCAGCGGTTGATCTTCTATGATACGAGCGACGTCCAGAAAGTAACGATTGTGCTCACGCCTATCCTGGACAACGACGATACGAACGATGTAGTTACTGTGTCGATCCCGACGTCTGTTTATACAGGCGGGCTTTCTCCAGACCCCAACTTGCAGCGCCGCGGCGAGGCCAAGGGCGTACGCATCGGAAACGGAGAAATCACGCTGCTCGACGCCGCCAGGCCGCTGGCGAGCTTTGCGGCGGTTGCGACAAGCGCAGGAGAGGGAGCGGGCACGCGCAACGTGAGGGTCAACCTCTCTTCGGCGCCAACATCGGCCATCACGCTCGCATACGCGGTGGGCGGGACGGCGACCGCGGGTACGGACTACGCAAGGCTGTCGGGTTCGATTCAGGTGTCGGCGAACGCAAACAGCGTGAACATCCCGGTGTCGATCACGGACGACAGCGCGATAGAAAGCAACGAAACAGTCACGTTGACGCTAACGTCCGCCACGAGCTACCGATTGGGTTCGCCGAGCAAGCACACATTGACTATTGAAGACAACGACACGCCGTCGGCAAGTTTTGCGGCGGCTACTTCGAGCGCGGCGGAGGATGCAGGCACGCACAATGTGAGGGTCAACCTCTCCCCGGCCCCGACATCGGCCACCACGCTCAGGTACACGGTGGGCGGGACGGCGACCGCTGGCGGGGACTACGCAAGGCTGTCGGGTTCGGTTCAGGCGTCGGCGAATGCAAACAGCGTGAACATCCCGGTGTCGATCACAGACGACGCCCTGGTTGAGGCGGATGAGACGGTGGTGTTGACGCTGACCTCCGGCACAGGGTACGAATTGGGATCGAGGACCAGGCACACGCTGACGATTACGAACGACGACAGTGGCGGCAGTACGCCGGAGGCGAGTTTCTCGTCGTCTTCGTCGAGTGGGGCGGAGGGCGGCGGTACGCAGAACCTGCAGGTGAACCTTTCTCCGGCTCCGCAGTCGTCCATTACGATCACGTACACGGTGGGTGGCACGGCGACCGAGGGTTCGGACTACGCGACGCTGTCGGGTTCGGTTCAGGCGTCGGCGAACGCAACGAGGGTGAACATTCCGGTGTCGATTACGGACGACGACCTGGTCGAGAGCTCCGAGACGGTGGTGTTGACGCTGACCTCTGGCACAGGGTACGAATTGGGTTCGACGACCAGGCACACATTGACGATTACGGACAACGACAGTGGCGGCAGTACGCCGCAGGCGAGTTTCGAGTTCTTGGGGTCGAGCGCAAGGGAGGGCGCGGGCGCCGTCAATGCGCAGGTGAACCTTTCTCCGGCTCCGCAGTCGGCCATTACAATCACGTACACGGTGGGCGGGACGGCGACCTCGGGTTCGGACTACGCGACGCTGCCCGGTTCGGTTCAGGCGTCGGCGAATGCGACAAGCGTGATTATTCCGGTGTTGATTACAGACGACGCGCTGGAGGAGAGCTCCGAGACGGTGGTGTTGACGCTGACCTCTGGCACAGGGTACGAATTGGGTTCAACGACCAAGTACACACTGACGATTACGGACAATGACAGTGGCGGCGGAAGTACGCCGTCGGTGCGTTTTTCATCGTCTTCGTCAAGCGCGGCGGAGGATGTGGGCACGCAGAATGTGCAGGTGAACCTTTCTCCGGCTCCGCAGTCGTCCATTACGATCGCGTACACGGTGGGCGGGACGGCTTCGTCGGGTGCGGACTATACGAGGCTGCCCGGTTCGGTTCAGGCGGGGGCGAACGCGACGAGCGTGATCATTCCGGTGTCGATTACGGACGACGCCCTGGTTGAGGGCGACGAAACGGTGGTGTTGACGCTGGCCTCTGGCACGGGATACACGGTGCGTTCGCCGGCCGCGCACTCGCTGACGATTAGGGATAACGACAACGACAACGACAGTGGCGGTGGCGGCGGAGGTGGAGGTACGCCGTCGGTACGTTTTTCGTCGTCTTCGTCGAGTGGGGCGGAGGACGTGGGCACGCAGAACGTGCAGGTGAACCTTTCTCCGGCTCCGCAGTCGTCCATTACGATCGCGTACACGGTGGGCGGGACGGCTTCGTCGGGTGCGGACTATACGAGGCTACCCGGTTCGGTTCAGGCGGGGGCGAACGCGACGAGCGTGATCATTCCGGTGTCGATTACGGACGACGCCCTGGTTGAGGGCGACGAAACGGTGGTGTTGACGCTGGCTCCTGGCACGGGGTACACACGGGATTCGCCGAGCGCGCACACGCTGACGATTACGGACAACGACAACGACAACGACAGTGGCGGTGGCGGCGGTGGAGGCGGAGGTACGCCGTCGGTGCGTTTTTCGTCGTCTTCGTCGAGTGGGGCGGAGGACATGGGCACGCAGAACGTGCAGGTGAACCTTTCTCCGGCTCCGCAGTCGTCCATTACGATCGCGTACACGGTGGGCGGGACGGCTTCGTCGGGTGCGGACTATGCGTCGCTGCCCGGTTCGGTTCAGGCAGGGGCGAACGCGACGAGCGTGATCATTCCGGTGTCGATTACGGACGACGCCCTGGTTGAGGGCGCCGAGACGGTGATGTTGACGCTGGCCTCTGGTACGGGGTACACGGTAGGTTCGCCGAGTGCGCACACACTGACGATTACGGACAACGACAACGACAGTGGCGGTGGAGGGGGTGGTGTCGGAGGCGGAGGTGCGCCGTCGGTAAGTTTTGAGACGACGCTGTCGGGCGCCGCAGAGGATGCGGGCACGCAGAACGTGCAGGTGAACCTCTCTCCGGCTCCGCAGTCGTCCATTACGATCGCGTACACGGTGGGCGGTACGGCTTCGTCGGGTGCGGATAAGGACTACACGCCGTTGTCTGGCTCTGTATCGGCGGCGGCGAACGCGACGAGCGTGAACATTCCCCTGACGCTCGCCGACGACATGCTGGACGAAAACGACGAGACGGTGGTGTTGACGCTGACCTCCGGCGTGGGCTATGCAGTGGGTCTGTCGAATGTTCACACATTCGTTATCCAGGATGACGATGCCGGGCCGGCGGCCCGCTTTGCGGCGGCTTCGTCGGGCGCGTCCGAGGGCGCCGGCGCACAGAGCGTCACAGTTAGCCTGTTCCCGGTTCCGCAGTCGGACGTCACGCTCAGCTATACAGTGACCGGGACGGCTTCGTTGGGCGAGGACTACGCATCGCTATCCGGATCGGTTCAGGTACTGGCGCAGGCGACGAGCGTGGACATCCCGTTGGAGATCATGGATGACGCCCTGGCCGAGGGCGACGAGACGGTCGTCCTGCGGCTCAACTCCGGCACGGGGTACACAGCGGGTTTGCCGGACGAACACTTGTTCGTCATCCGGGGCGACGACGGCGCGCCAGCTGTGATTATTACAGGCGGTCCTCCAGTCACGGAGGGCGAGAGCGCCTGGTTCAAGGTTACGACAACGCCTGCGGCATCAAACCTTGAGGTGACTGTGATGGCCACGGAAATCGGCGACTTTGGCGTGGGTTCCTGGACTACGTCAATACTCAGCCATTGGATTGAATTCAGCGTCACTACGATAGACGACAACATAAGCGAGGCGGATGGTTTGATTCGCATGACGTTGGACATAGGCGCCGGCTATACGCTGGGCTCCCCGTCGTCGGCCGCCGTGATAGTTATGGACAACGACGCCCCGCCGTTGTCCGCAGAGCCTGCGGATCCGGAAATCCCTGCGGCTTTTGCGCTGGAGCAGAACTACCCGAATCCGTTCAATCCCTCCACGACGATCGGATTTTCGCTTGCGAGGTCGCAGCGCGTCCGGTTGCTGGTGTACGATATGCTGGGGCAAGAAGTACGCGTGCTGCTGGACGGCGTGCAACCGGCGGGTCGCCACCGCGTTGCGTTCGACGCATCGGGCCTTGCCAGCGGCGCCTATCTGTATGTGCTTCGGACAGAAGAGCAGGCGGCCGTAAAAACGATGGCGCTGTTGAAATGATCAGGGATTGCATTGTATTATTACCCTATTGAGTAATTTTGCTCAATGGTGTAAATTACAGGTATGCATTCATTCCAGCGCATACAAGTCCGCGTCCTCGTCCGGCGGCTGAGCGAAGAGCCTCGCCAGATTATGGCTCTGTTTGGCCCGCGCCAGACAGGCAAGACCACCATTGTGCGTCAGGCGCTGAGGCAGGTTCCTTGCAAGAGCCTCTATCTCGCTGTGGACGAACCGGATTCTTACGCGCCTCGTCCTCCTTTCGATACGGACGAGGCCACGTTTCCTGCGCCCACGGCCCAGAAGAGCACGGATTGGCTTGTGCATACCTGGGAAGTCGCCCGGCGCGAGGCCGCCCAATCCGGTCCATTCGTGCTGGCGTTCGACGAAATTCAGAAAATTCTCGGCTGGTCGGAAACCGTCAAGGGCTTGTGGGATGCGGACCGGGACAGCGGTTGCCCCCTGCATGTGGCGATTCTCGGTTCTTCTCCGTTGCTCATGCAATCGGGGTTGAGCGAAAGCCTTGCCGGGCGTTTCGAACTCCTGCCTGTTCGGCATTGGTCGTTCGACGAGATGGCCAGGGCCTTCGATTTCGATCTGGATACGTACCTCTATTTCGGGGGATATCCGGGCGCGGCACGCTTTGTTCGGGAGCCGGAGCGCTGGCGCGATTACATGCTGCGCGGCCTTGTCGCGCCGAATATCGACCAGGATATTCTGAAGATGACCCGCGTGGACAAGCCCGCGCTATTGAAACGCCTCTTCGAACTGGGCGTCGCGTATTCCGGGGAGATCCTGTCGTACAACAAAATGCTGGGCCAACTTCAGGACGCTGGCAACACGACCACGCTGGCGCGCTATCTGGACTTGTTGTCGAGCGCCGGGTTGCTTGCCGGACTTCCGAAGTATTCGAATCGGCCGCATTTGGGTAAAGCCTCCAGTCCCAAGTTCAATGTGCTCAACACGGCCCTGATGACGGCGGGTTCGGGGTATTCCTTTGATGAAGCCCGGGGAGATCGCACGTTTTGGGGGCGCATCGTCGAAAGCGCGGCGGGCGCGCACCTGTTCAATACCGCAACATCCGACATCCGGCTCCATTACTGGCGCGAGCGGTCGCTTGAAGTGGATTTTGTCCTGCAACGGGGCCGGCGAATCCTTCCCGTCGAGGTCAAGAGTGGCCCGCATCGGGGGCCTTTGCGCGGCATGGACGAGTTCAGGAAGCGCTTTGACGTGCAAGAGTCATTGCTTGTCGGGGATGGGGGCGTCCCCCTCAATGAATTTCTCGCAGCGCCTGCCAGACATTGGTTTGAGGAGGCGTCAAGATGAAGAGGATACCCCGCACATGCACCGAGATTCGGGAAGGAGATGGAGGGGATGGCGAATGGCGCCGCGAGGCGGATTCGAAGCTGCTGAAGGAGTTTCGTTCGCTTCCGGCCTATGTGTTGCTTGGCGATCCCGGCGCAGGAAAGACGACCGCGTTCGAAATGGAGTGCGAGGCGCTGGGCGAAAGGGCTTGCATGGTCACGGCCCGCGACTTCCTGACGTTCGATCCGCAAAATCACCCCGAATGGCAGGGCAAGACGCTGTTTATCGATGGGCTTGACGAAGTCTGGGCAGGCTCGCCGGATGCGCGTCCGTCGTTCGACGCCATTCGCACTCGGCTGGATACATTGAGGAAGCCGCATTTTCGCCTCTCGTGCCGGGAAGCGGACTGGCTGGGAGCAAACGATCGGGAACGCCTGCAATCTGTTTCGCCGGACTCCACGGTGACGATGCTGCGGCTTGATCCTCTGACGGATTCGGATGTCGAGTCCATGCTGGATGATTATCCGGGCATGGATCAAGATGTCCAGGCATTCATTCGCATGGCGCACGACAAAGGCGTAAACGGATTTCTGGAAAATCCGCAGACCCTGAACCTGCTGGCCGAGGTGGTCGGTGCGGGCGGCGCCTGGCCTGCAAGCCGCATGGAGCTTTTCGAGAAGGCTTGCCTGAAAATGATTCGCGAGCGCAATACAGAGCATCAAGCGGCGCACGATTGTAATAACCCACACTCATCCGAACAACTTCTCAATGCTGCCGGACAGCTTTGCGCCGTGCAATTGATTGCAGGGGCCGCGGGGTGGACCTTGCGCGGCGAGGGGAACGAATTGTATCCCGCGCTGGATAAGTGCGACTGCGCTCGCCGTGACATGCTACGGCCTGCGCTCGCTACGAAGTTGTTCAAGGGCGTATCCAATAACTGCCTTGCCCCCATACACCGCCACATTGCCGAATTTCTTGCGGCCCGGTACCTTGCAGGCGTTATTGACGAAGGGCTTCCTGCCCGCCGCGTAATCGCCCTGATGACAGGCGGGGACGGCATGGTGGTCACGGAAATGCGGGGGCTTTCCGCCTGGCTGGCGGCGCATTGTTCGGCTTCCCGCACATATCTCATTGAACAGGACCCTGTGGGCGTGGGGCTATACGGGGATATAAGCACATTTTTTCCCGAGGATAAACAAAGATTGCTGTTTTGCCTGAAGAACGAGCACTTCCGGCTCGGTTATTCAGGGTGGCAAGAAGCGGCAGCCTTTCGGGCGCTTGCTGCGCCGGATATGGAACCTGTGCTCAAAGATATTTTGACCGATGCCGACAGGGAGGAAGCGCACCAAAAAGTTGTCGATCTGGCGTTGCGCGCCTTGCAGTACGGCGAATCGTTACCGGGTCTTTCCGGCCTTTTGCTGGAAATCGTTCGGGACGACAAACGATGGCCCCGCGTCCAGTACGCTGCCCTCGACGCCTTTATTTGCAACGCGCCAGACGACGAGAACAAGGTGCATCAACTCAAAGCGTTGCTGGAAGATGTTCGAGGCGAACGCGTTGCTGATGCCAACAATGAACTTCTCGGTGCGTTGCTGACGCATTTATATCCCCGACATTTGTCGCCATCGGAAGTATGGGAGTATTTTGTCGAGACGGGGAATCCTCCTCCGATCAACGGGAGATATTACCAATTCTGGCAAACCCGCCTCAAAGATGTATCTTCCGATGAGCAGGTGGCCGCACTCCTTGATGGCTTGAGCGCACGGCTTGCCGAATGGGACCTTTCGTTGAGGTTGGGCAATCGCAAACTGTATCATCTGCCGACAAAGCTCTTGTTGCTCGGCCTGCAAGCACATGGAGATCAAATCGATTCAAAACGCCTCTACGATTGGCTTGAAGTTGGTTTGAAAGGGGCCGGTGGATTGCATCACAGCAAGGAGGAAATTCTGTCCGGGATTCGCGTGTGGCTGGAGGATCGACCCGATTTACAGAAGGCGATCATTATGGAAGGACTGGAACTCTGTTCCGCATCGGATAGCGATTGCCATTTTGATATTTGTGCGTCGAGGGTCGATAGACGCCTCTATGGCGCAAATCCTCCATCTGATTACGGCCTTTGGTGTCTTGAGCAGGCTGTCGCCATGGTGGATATCGAGCCGCATATCGCCAGATTCCTGTTTGACTGGGCTTGGGATGCGCATACCGACCCAGCGTTGAATAAGGGTTTATCGCTCGAAGTTCTGCAAAATCATGCGGCACAAAACAAGATGCTGGCGGCAGCATTGGAACAGAAAATGGCTCCCCCTTCTGTTGCGCCAGAGCCACAGGAATGGCCTCCCGCGCAGAAGCAATATGTCGAAGAACAGCGTCGGGAAAAGGAAAAACTGCTCAATCATATTCGCTCCAATGAGACTGCGTTGCGCGAAAACCGGGCGGCTCCCCATCTGCTTTACGAAATAGCGCGAAGATATTTCGACGGATTCTCCAACGCTGGCAAACGGGACTTTGCCAGTGGGCGTTTGGAGTTCGGCGAACAGGCAGGTTCCGTCGGTGGGGTACAGGCTGTCAGGAAGTGGCTCGAAGGCTATGGAGGGTTGACCGAGGCGGCGTTGCAAGGCCTCCGCGGTGTAATCGACAGAGAAGATGTGCCGGATGTCAAGGATATTTTGGACTTGGAAATACAGCGCCATATGCATTACCTCGGCTTGCCTTTTCTGGCGAGCCTTGAAGAAATGCATAGAACGATGCCTGAAGACGATGTATCGCAATGGAGCGAAGATCGGATTCGCAAGGCGGCTATTTTCTATTACTGTTACGGAAACCACCTGCATATCTCCTCCGGGTACGGCTATTGTCCTGAATGGTATGGGAAGCTTCTTGCCGAGCGCCCTGAAATCGTTGCGGACGTACTGGTCCAATATGGCCGCTGTATCTTTCAGGTTGGTCAGGATTATGCTTCGCCTTTTGTTGATAAATTCCAGCATCTCGAATATGATGCCGACCATGAGCATGTCGCCCGCCTCGCAAGTCTTGCCCTTCTCCGCGCCTTTCCGATTCAGCGTTCTCCAGAAGATCAAAGCTGTCTCGTGTCGCTAAATCATTTATTCTGGGCGGCGATCAAGCATTCCGATCGGGCCTCGTTCCAGAAATTGATCGATAAAAAACGATCCCTGAAGAGTATGCGGGCCGCCCAACGGGTGCGTTGGTTGGCGGCAGGCGCTATTCTTTGGCCCGAAAAATACACGGATATTCTGAAATATTTTGTCCAGGAGGACCAGAAAAACCGTGTTCGCTATCTCAAGGCGTTCTTCGGGAGTCGCGTGCACGAGGGTGTTTCCGAACGGAGGGCGTGGCACACGCCGTCCGTTGCAGGCCGTGAGTTGTTCCCGTTCGATCCATCGAAGGTCCACTTGTGGGAATTGTTTATTCGTCTTATGGGCAGTGTTGTCGGACCTGATTGGTGGGGGGATCACGCATCCGGTCTTGTTCGCATGCTGATTAAAGACCTTGCCGGTTCCCCCAAAGAAGAGGCCGCCCATGCTCTTGCACGCCTTGCCGACGATCCGGCTTTGCAAAGCTGGCGTGGCGTGCTGAAGGAGGCGCAAGAACATCAGCGAATCATTCGCCGAGACGCCAGCTATCGCCATCCCGATATCGAGCAGGTCTGCAAGACGCTTACGAATCGTTCACCCGCCAACCCCGCCGATCTTGCGGCCTTGTTGGTAGACCGTTTGGACGAAATAGGGAGCAAGATTCGGGGTGGCTCTACTTCGGACTGGCGGCAGTACTGGAACGTTGATGAGTACAATCGACCTCTATCCAGGGAGGTGGATGATGGCGAACGCTCAACCGACCTCTCGCCATCCCAGAGACCGGAAGACACGGAAAATTCGCATGATCCGTCGCTATCTCAGAGACCGGAGGATGCATGCCGCGATCATCTGTTATCGGACTTGCAGGAAAAGTTGAAACCATTGGGTATTGACGCCCAACCCGAGGGACAATACGTCAACGACAAGCGAGCCGACATTCGCGTTGCTCACGCAGGTTTCAATGTGCCGATCGAAGTCAAGAAAAACTCGCACCGCAAACTCTGGAGCGCCTTGCACGATCAGTTGATCGCAAAGTATACGATGGATCCGGGCACAGACGGCTACGGCATTTACCTCGTATTCTGGTTCGGCCCGGAATACACCAAGACTCCGCACGATGAGCACGGGCGCCCGGACAATCCTGAGGAGATGAAGCAGTGGCTGGAAGCTTCGCTCTCGCCCGAAGAAGCCCGCAAAATTTCGGTGTGCGTCATCGACGTGAGTAGGCCGGAAGGGAAATGAGTCATACGTTTCAGGCAACATAGAGGCTTGATCCTCGTTTCCTTGCGTGAAGTCGATATCTGCCCTGATCCAGTCGAAAAAAAACTATGCCTGGCCAGATCTTTACGCATTACTTCCTGACGGACGGTATACGCGAGACGCCGGAGTGGAACGATTCGGTAGCAGACCGGGCGGCGTTCGATGTGTTTAGAGAGGGGATTGCCCGGTGTTATGAGGCGCTACGCCAGTCCCACGATCCCAACGAAGCCTTTACGGAGCAGGACCTGATTCGTCCGGCGCTGGATCTGCTGGGCTGGAACGATTACCTCCCCCAGCAGGGTGCGGCGCGCAACGAGGATATTCCCGATCATCTGCTTTTTGCGGATGCCGCATCGAAGGTGCAGGCCAATTCTCGCACCGATTCGCAGGAGCGGTATCTGGATGCGCTGGCCATAGAGGAAAGTAAGCGATTCGGGCTGCCCCTCGACAATCGCGACGGGAGCGACCGGGTGCAGCGCGGAACGCCGCACGGGCAGATACTTCGGTATCTGTCGACCGCCGAGAGCGTTACGGACGGACGCATTCGCTGGGGCATCCTGACCAACGGCGGCGTATGGCGTCTCTACGATCACCGTGCGCGGCCCCGCGCCAGCGGCTACTATGAGGCCGATCTGGCGGATCTGCTCGAACCCGGTAACGCCGACGCGCTCCGGGTTTTTTATCTGCTCCTCCGCCGGACTTCATTCGTGCCCGAACCTGGGGCGACGACCACATTTCTCGAACGGGCGCTGGCTGAAGGGAAACGTTACGAGGAACAGGTTGCACACGATCTGTCGGGTGTGGTGTTCGAGCGTGTTTTCCCGAAACTTATTGATGCGATCGCCCGGGAATCCGAAAGCGACCTTATCGAAAGTCGGGATGCGGCGCTGATTTTCCTCTATCGCCTGCTTTTCGTGCTTTACGCCGAGGACCGGGGCCTGCTCCCCGTGAACGATGCGCGGTACGACGATTATGGCTTACGCAAGCGAGTGCGGGACGATATTGCGCGCAGAATGGCCGATGAGGATGCGTTTTCCGCACGGGTTGCGAACTACTGGAACCGCCTCGTCGATCTTTTCCGGATCATTGACGAAGGGGACGCTTCCATTGGCTTGCCGCCCTACAACGGAGGATTGTTTGCGCCGGAAACAGCCCCGTTACTGGACGAAATTCGTCTTTCCGATGCGGACGTTGCTCCGATCATTCACGATTTGAGTCATTCGAGAGATGCGCAGGGAGTACGGCGTTTCGTGAATTACCGGGATATGTCCGTCCAACAACTGGGTTCGATTTACGAACGTCTTCTGGAGCGCGAGCCGGTCCGGGACGACGAGGGAAGGATTGTTGTGCGTCCAAACAGTTATGCCCGCAAGGACAGCGGCAGTTTTTACACTCCTCAGGAGCTTGTCGATCTGATTGTCGAGCGAACTTTGAAGCCGCTTGCGGAGGAGAGGCTCAGTATTTTTGAGAAAAAGGCCGCCGAATTGGCGAGCGATCGTAGGCCCAAGGCGCAACGAGAAGCCGAATTGCGCAAACTCGATCCGGCAGAGGCGGTGCTTGATCTGAAGGTGCTGGACCCGGCCATGGGAAGCGGGCATTTTCTGGTTACGGCGGTGGATTTTCTGTCGGACTACATTGCCGAATTGATCGAATATGTGCCTGCAGCGCCGCAATGGGTCGACGGCGAGTACGAATCGCCGCTGGTTGAACGCGTGGAGGCGATTCGCAGCGAAATTATTCGCCGTGCCGAGGAATCGAACTGGCTTCTGGACAAGGCCCAACTCACGGATCAGGCCATCGTTCGCCGGATGGTGCTCAAGCGCTGCATCTACGGAGTGGACAAGAATCGACTGACGGTCGAATTGGCCAAAGTTTCGCTTTGGCTGCACAGTCTTACGGTGGGTGCGCCGCTGTCGTTTCTGGATCACCATTTACGCTGCGGCGATTCGCTGATCGGCTTGCGGGTACAGGAGGCGGTGCAGGATATGCACCGGCTGGGTGGGGGACTTTTCTCAGGCTCTGCCATAGCGGGAGCGGAGGCTGCTACAACCGGCATGCAGCGCATAGAAGACATGTCCGATTCCGATATAGCGGAGGTGCGCGAATCGGCATCGCTGTTCAGCATTGTGGAAGAAACGACGGCCAATCTAAGGGACCTGCTGGGTTTTTTCTGTGGTTGGCGCTGGTTGACGGCGGGGATGAAAAAGAAAGCACAAGCTACCTTTGAGGCGCCGCTTCTCAAAACGCTCGGCCAGCAATCGGAGCATGTGTACGAATTGCTGGCACATGGCCCTGAATATCTCGGCGACGATACGCCCGGTTCCGACGATGCATCCTGGGATGTCTTTTGCAAGAGATGGCGTGAAGCCCGGACTATAGCAGACAGGGAAGGCTTCCTGCATTGGGAAGTCGCTTTTCCGGGGGTGTGGAGACGGTGGCAGGACGTTCGCCCCGAGGGCGGTTTCGATGCGATTATCGGCAATCCACCGTGGGACAAGATCAAGCTACAGGAAGTGGAATGGTTTGCTACGCGCACTCCAGAACTTGCTTTGGCTCCCACCGCGGCGGCGCGGAAGAAAGGCATTCGACAATTGCGTGAACAGGGGTCTTCTCTGGCCACTGATTTCGATGCGGCGAAAGCGCGTTCGGACCAACTCGGATGTCTGGTCCGGGAGTCTGGACATTATCCATTGCTGATTGGACGTGATATCAATCTGTATTCGTTGTTTGTGGAACGAGCTCTGAGCCTTGTCAAACCGGACGGGTTTGTGGGTTTGTTGACGCCTTCGGGCATTTATGGAGACAAGACGGCGGCTCGCTTTTTCCAATCTGTTTCTACGACAGGGAGGTTGTCCGGGTTGTTCGATTTCGAGAACCGCCGCCCCGGAACCGATTTGCCGCCTTTTTTTCCGGATGTGGATTCCCGATTCAAATTCTGTGCGCTCATTTTTGGCGGAGAAGCGCGGCGATTCGAGCGGACCGAATGCGCTTTTTTTCTGCACGACATACAGACGATCCACGACGAGGATCGCTGTTTTCCATTGACGCCGGACGATTTCGATCTCGTGAACCCGAATACAGGCACGGCGCCCATTTCCCGCACCCGACGGGACGCCGAGATCATGCGTCGCATCTACGAACGGCATCCTGTACTGGTGGATCGTTCAGGAGATGGAGAGCGCAAGGCGTGGCCGGTGAAGTATGTCACGATGTTTCACATGACCAAACATTCGCACCTGTTCCGAACGGCGACGCAACTCAATGACGAAGGATTTTATCCGGTCGCAGGCAATCGCTGGAAGCGGGGAGAGGAGTTGTATTTGCCGTTGTATGAAGGTAAGATGGTGCAGGCGTTCGATCATCGTGCCGCCAGTGTGGTGGTCAATCCCGAGAATTTGAACAGGCCTGCCCAGCCGCACGAGGCTACCCTGCCAGAACATACGAATCCAGACTGGCTGCCGGCCCCACAGTTCTGGGTGAGTGAAGAGATAATTGCGTGGCCTGAGCATTTGGGCTGGGCTGTTGCGTTCAAGGATGTGACAGCACCGACGAATGTACGGACCGCGATTGCATCGTTGGTGCCGCGATCAGGATTTGGAAACACATTGCCGTTGTTGATGCCCGACACCGCTGGCGTCGTAGCCTATCAGGGGGATGCAGTGCTTTTTGTTGCATGCCTCAATTCGTTTGTTCTCGATTTTGTAAGTAGGCAGAAGGTCCATGCACAGCATCTGAATTGGTTCGTGGTCGAACAACTCCCTGTTCTGAAGATTTCCGAATACGACCGGCCCTTCGGGGGAAAAACTGCCCGTGAACTCGTCCGGGATCATGTTCTTCGCCTCACATATACCGCTCACGATATGAGGTCCTTCGCCCGCGATCTCGGCTACGACGGTCCGCCTTTTGTTTGGGACGAAGAAGAACGCCGCCACTTGCGGGCCCGCCTCGACGCGTTGTATTTCCACCTGTATGGTTTGGATCGGAAGGACGCGGAGTATGTGTTGAGCACCTTCCCCATCGTCCGCCGCGAAGACGAGAAGCAGTTCGGTCGCTATCGAACCCGCGATCTGATCCTCGCGTATATGAACGCCTTGGCTGCCGGAGATACGGAGACAGTGGTGGCGATGTAGGAGGGTGCATATTTGTGTGCAAAATCCATCAGAAGGAAATAATGAACGACAATACACTATAGAATCATCTTAAGTAGAGTTTTGAAAATAAGCGAAGGAGGAAATTTATATACCAAAATTACCAAGGTACAGCATTTAAGAATTTTCTATAGCTAACCGTAGAAAAATTCCTGTGAGGTAAAGGAAAAATTCTGCTTCTGCTACCGAAGGTTTTATACGACGATATTTTGGATTTTCTCCATGGCGATAATCATTAGCATATGATATGTATTGTTTAAGTATTTCTTTGTGATAATTATTTCCCTTAATTTTGTTGATAAATTTTTCTCGGTTTGATGAAATGTCTCGATCATTATCCATGATTATTTTAACGAAAGCCTCCAATGCTTCATATGAATTCGTAATTACATCCGGTAATACCTCCGGGGTCGATCTTGATTCAAGGAAACGATGTATTGCTTTTTCAAATGGCTCAATGACCGTCGTATATGATTTTTTCCGTAGCCATCTAAGGGAACTATTAACAGTCTCCTTATCAAGTAATTCTGCTCCTTTGGGAATAAATTTACCATTCTGCCATTTAATACCTAAATCTATTTCTGAGAGTTCAAGGATATAATTTATTCTATGATTCATCATAGTTCTTACATTGTTTCTTAGACTATCGGCATTGGCATAAATGATTTCAATAGCCCTTAAAACTTCGTTATAATCGTCGGTTTTTATATACGAAATAATATTATCTTTGGAAGGATGATATCGTTCACCTAATGCAGTGGCAAAATGCTTGAGCCTTGTTTTATACCAATACCAGCTATAGAATAAGGAATCACTACTTCGAGGTAAAAATTCAAATATTTCATTACGAGCACGCTCAATAAATCTTCTGCGTACTTCATCTTCGTTAATTTCAATGTCAAATCGTTTATAGTATTCGTTCATTGCTGCGAATGGTCCAGAAATCCAGACAGTTAGCGGGGGTTGCTATGAGTTACGAGGCCTTCGGCAACTGCTTTCGTCTGCAGTATACGGCATTCGTCGCCAGATTGTCAAGGCCCTGATGCAGTTGCGGGTGTTCTTCGTTGAAATAGCGAGTCCAGGTATTAATGTGCTCTCGCATTTCGGTTTCCGCGAACGTTTCGTATTCATGCAGAGGAGTTTCTCCACCTTGGCCTACGCGAGAAGTGCTCCATGTGCGTGTTGATCAGCCAGCGGCCCTGCCGTCCATAGAGGGGATTTGCATGTCATGTGTCTTGAGGAGGCTCCTTTTGGTGCCCGAGTCCTCGTGGAACAAAGGCTACTTTCGCCTTGACTCCAGGGCTGTCGATGCCCTTTGCGCGACATATCGGAAACAATTTTCGCCCCATGTGGTATATGTGGTCTCATGGGACTACATTCTTGCTATGCTTACCGTCGGCGTCAGAGAACTTAAGGCTCGTTTGAGCGAGTGCATTCGCATGGTTCGCGAAGGCGGAGAAGTATATGTTACCTATCGTGGCCGGATTGCGGCAGAGATTCGCCCGCCGTCCCGGATTACGGAAAGCGAGGCTCGCAAGGGGTTGCGCCGTCGCGCCCAGAAAGGGAAAGTGCGCCTCGGAGCGCCCAACCGTCCTGAAATATATGATCGAAGGCTACCTCTTCTCACCGGAGAGGAGATTCAGAACCTGTTAAGTGAGACTCGGGGTGATTCGTGAATCTGTATGCGGAGACAAGCGCCGGATATATGTATGCTCTCTTTTGACGAGCGGATACGGCGGAATGCCGCGGCGCTTGGATTCAGGATTATCCCCGCAGATGTTTTGCAATCGTAGCGACTGCCATAACGGAAGGCGGCGGAGGATACGGCGGTCCTAACCTCATCTTGTCCGGTGTCCGGCCTCGTTTTCTGGTGGGCTGTGCAATAAATATTCAACCGTTACAGCAAGGCAGTTCTACCCCGCATCGCGTCTCGGCATTTCGGCCAACGCCCGGATCGTATCCCGGAAATAGCAGAAACTGGGCGATTTATTGACGTCTATGTTCATATGGGGCGTGATTTTTTCTGCCCACAGGCATTTTTCTCGTCCTGTGGCCTGGTAGCCTCCCTTTTTGAGTTCCGCGGATCCTCCGGCGAATACGGCATTGGCGAGGACTTCCCAGGTTCCGCAAATAGAATCGTTTACGTAGCCATTGAGAACGCTTTTTTGGCTTTGGGATAGGCTTTTTCGATGGCGGGAATGTCGCCGAGGAGCCATGCTTCGCCTTCTTCGATGGCGATGCAAAACCGGGTTTGCGGCTTGGGGTTGCACGAATTCAGCACGTTGAAAAGTTCCGCCCGGAATTCCTTCAGACACTTGTCGTCCAGGTCGCAGACCAGGATTACCGCCGCCGGATAATTGGGAGAATAGCCGGCAAAGGTTTTTCCGAACGCTCGTAGCTTCGCGGGCAAATTGTTTAGTAGCACTTTTTTCCTTGCTGAAATATGATCTGTCAAATTCTTCGGGATATGCCCTACTCCCTTGTAGGGATGGATACAGAAGGTGCCCTGATTGCCGATAATCTTCGGGATCAGAGCCTGTAGTGCTTCCTTGTCGGACCAGCCTTCAACGAGTACTTCAAAATGCATATAGTTACCCCGCATCCAGATAATCGCTGTACCAGAGGCCGCCCAGGGGCAGGCCCTCTGCAACCATGTTGTTCACCAGTGGATCTTCGCTTGCCCGACGGATCGTCGAAAACCCGTCTTCGCCCTTTTCCAGAATCCAGACTTCGTTTGGATCCAGTGCATCGACCAGATAGGGTTGATGCGTTGTAATAAAGACCTGTGCGCCGTGGGGATGCCGGGAATGCTCGCGGAATTCTCTGGCGAGCGTTTCGAGCAGTTTGTGGTACAGTCCATTTTCTGGTTCCTCAATACACAGGAACGGGGGCGGAGACGGGTCTTCGAGCAGCAACAGATAGGCAAACGCCTTCAACGTACCGTCGGACATTTGCTGAGCATAGAATGGATCCTGAAATCCTTTGTCGTTGAAGCGAAGGAGCAGTCGCCCGTCGCTGGTTTTTTCCGTATCGATCCGGTCTATGCCTGGAATTTTTCCCGCGATGTTTTTCAGGATATTTTGGAAAGGCTTCGGGTGTTCGCGCTCCATGAATTGCACGACATTGCCGAGGTTATCGCCGTGGGTGTTAAGATGTTTCTGGGGCCCCGCCATCGGGAGGTTACGCGCCGAATCCGGGGAGAAGTAGCTTAAATGCCAACCTTCGATAAAGCGTCGAAAAGCAGAAATCCGTGGGTGTTCTTGGAGATTACCCAGTGTGGCAATCCCAAGTTTTCGATTATCTTCCAATACAATCCATTCTGCGTTTTCCTTTTCTGATAATTCTCCTTTTTCTAATGCAGGTATTACTTTATCAAGATTGAAGCCCTCGCTTGCGATTAAATTATTTTTCCAGGCAAACCCGCTTCCTTTGACCATAGCAAGAAAGGCTCTCGCAGATTGTTCTTTCATCTCAAACATATATTCCTTCAAAACATAAGGACGATTTTGTGTGTCTATATCAATGACTATGCTATATATAATTAATGGTTCGTTCTCACGTTGTCTGTAAAGCACCACGAATTCAATAGGGTCGTTTGTACCCTGCGTTCGCATTTTTTCAAAACCTCCACGCCCTCGTGCATCGCAAGCCTCCTCAACACCGGATTTCAACGCATCGGAAAGGAACCCGAATGCATCGAACAAGGCACTTTTCCCTACGCCATTTTTCCCGATAACGACCGTCATCGAAGTAAGCGGTTGACTTCCCTGTTGATTCCAGTGGCCGCCCAGCGTTACGTCCTTCAGCGACTTGAAGTTTTTGACTCGGAATCCTTCGATTTTGGCCATTGTATCGTTTATATCGGATCGCTGGAATGTGCCTTGGGGTATTCTTGAGGCCCGAAATGGTCCGGAAAATTCAGACAGCTTACCGGGCTTGCTATCGGTCACGCCGATTTCTCCCGTAGTATACGGCAGCCGCCGTCAGGTTGTCAAGGTCGTGTCGCAAGCATTCCTGGTTAAAGTAGCGGATACTGGCAGCAGGCGCTCTTGTACCTCCGCGTCCGACTTCCTCAAAACCAATACTTCAGGTTGACCGTCAGGGCCTGGTAGCCGGCGTTCGCAAATTCCATGTCTGAGTCGAATGGCGTAACCCCGTCGGCCACCACAGGCTCGTGGCTGCGAATGGTTTCCCAGGTCGCGCGGTCTGTTACGTCGCCAATCAGGGCCCAGCGGAACGTGACGCCAACGGAGGTGCGTTCGCTCAGCGCATAGTCTACGCCAGCCAATCCCTGGAACCCGAACACGGTGTCGCTTATCTCCGTGTCGAGGATGCTGGCGGTTCCCGCGGCGGCGCTTTTGGCTACGTCCGGCCAGTCCGGCGTGAACGCGATCTGAAGATATTCCGCGTCCGGCTTGCGCGTGAACTGTGCGTAGTAACTCAGTTTCGTTACAGCCAGTCCCGCGCCGCCGCCGACATATGGCGTCCATCTGGAGTCATTCAGGAAATCGTAGTACACATTGGCGAAGAACTGATGCGCCCGGAAATCCCCGATCCATTCGTGCGGGGGATGGTCCGTGCTCCATTCCGAGTTTTTGTCCAGGAGTGATGCGCTGGTCGTGCCGCCGATCGGTTGCGTGTCGTCGCCCATGTAGCGGTGCAGGTACTCCGCCTCGAACCGCAGCCCGCCGGTTCGGTACCCGATCATGAATCCGCCGATCATCCCGATCCCCGGCTCAAATTTGTTGGACGACAGGATGGCTGGCGTGTTGTCGAGGCATGCCGGGTCGCCGCTCGGCGGGCTTACCGAGGCCGGATACAGATGCCTATCGCAACGCGTGGGATGGGTGATTCCGCTGTTCGTCGATTCAATGACGGAGGAATTGGCGACCCCTACAGCCAGTCCGGCGTAGGCTCCGCTGCGGTTTTCCTGGGCGGAAGCCGGAATCCCGGCAAGGGCGAGATACAGGCCCGCGATAAGTGCGCTTCTCAGGAGAGGCATGGCGTTGGCGCGTCGGGTTTGCATGGTGATGAGGCGTCGGGTTTGCATGGGGTGAAGAAAGTTATGTTGAATAGCCGTTCATTTTTTCAGTCAAAATACTGCTGATCGATCTATTGGATTCATATTTATGCAAGTTTTCTATATTCAATTTTTCAGCTAATCTTATACAATATTGGTTATTTGGATCTTTTTCTAATCCAATGTTGACTAAATCACAGGCACGTTCAGTATTTTTAATATTCAAATGCAACCAAGATAATGATGAACAATTTGTTGCATTCAACAATGATCTTTTAGCATAAATTTCAGAACAAACACGTTCAAGTAGAGACTGAACAACACTGGAACGTATTTTTTCAGAATGATCAATTTTTAATTGCTTTAGTCGCCGATTGAGACTATTCAAGATTCTACCTAATCCATCCTGATCCTTGATAACGAGGCGACTCGCTTCACAAAGTGCATGTATTTCTCCACGAATATCTTTGTCTTCGTCACAGATTTCAGCAAGTCTTACCCAAGCATATTTTTCATCCGGCATATGATCGTTTTCTAAATACCTTCGAATATATTCTTTTGCATTTTTTCTTCCCTCATGTGTTTCATCTACCTCCTTGACAAGTTCTGCTAACAACAAATAAGCTTTGGGTATTCGTGAAGCCAAAAATTCAAGTATAGGAAGTTCATGTTCAAGTTTTCCATCATCATTACTTATGCGCCTTGCAATAGCTTGTATTTTATTTTGAATTCGTGGTAAAATTCCATGTTTAGCATCGTTTCGACTTCCACGTTGTCCAGCACCAAATTCTCTGAGATGTTTAATATCTTCGTCAAGATCAATCTTGAATTCACTGGATTTTAGTTTTGTTTTACCATATTCTGCAGCAACTAAAGGAACACTTGCAAAACTTTCGTCATGATTATCATATACACGTTCAATCAAAGAATAACGATTTAGTTCGTCTAATGCACCAGCAACATCAAATCTTTCTGTGTTAGGGCGTAGTAAAACCGCCTCAACTACAACTTCAGGGACAGACACTCTCCAGTTAGAAAGCAACAAAAATATTTTTTGACTTCCCCTACTAATAATATTGTAGGTGCGTTCAAATAATGCCCGCAGCAATGCACTATCCGATGCCATAACGCGTTTAGGATTAACAGCTCGCTGTTCTCTGGCTACTTCACCAAGGAGTATCTGAATCACATATGGATGTCCACTGGATTCGTTAATCAATTCATTTATGTATTCTGTATTCAATATTTCCTTCACACGCAATCTTAAAGCATGTTGATTGATTAATTTTTTTGCCTGTTTGTCATTCATTCCACGTATTTCAATAGGGTAATCACCTGCAAATGTACGAACTCGGGTAGTGATTAATACTTTGTTAGGAGGTTTAATGTGAGCATCAATCCATTTATACACATTATCAGGTTCTTCTACAGTTTCAAAATTGTCAAACACAAATAATATTCGATATTCATCAAGTCCTTCTTCCAAGCAATTTTGAAAATAAATAATAGCATCATCATTCTTGTCGCCTATATCTTTTGGTTCTAATAAACTTACTGCTACACGGGCAATATCTTTTTTAGTAACGGCTTTTGGAGAAACGGGTTTGGGGCCCGAATATAACAAATCCACATCCCTGGCACTGATCCAAAGAATAATTCCATAAGGTGATTCACCGTCTTTCATGAGCTGCAAAATCGTAGCCAGCGCCGTCGTTGTTTTACCGATTCCTCCTGGGCCTGTTAGAGTAATTATTGGATGACGATCAGTGATTAACAGCTCGTCTCGAACTCTATTCTCGAAATCAGGTCGAGGAACATGACGATGTACCAATGAAGGCACATTCGTCCAAGTGTTACCTATTACCTCAAGTTGTCCATGTCCTTCAGTTTCACTCACTGGAAGAGGGCCAGGGAGGTCACTCCATGTTGAACCATCTTTTTTGTTCGTGTCGTTGGTGATGTACGAAAGTATTTCAAATTGCTGTTTTTTGTATGCACCGTTTGCCACACTGATATCCTTAATATAGGCATCGGAAAAAATGAAAGGATTGGCAATAGGTTGTTGAATATAAAAATAGATACCGTCGGGGAGGCTTATTTGCGTTTGTCGTCTTAAGTCGTCAAACGGAACAGAATCGTTTAATAGGGGAGACACATGATATTTTCCGGACAAATTTCGTCGCAGATAAACCCATGGAATATTAAAGAGAGCAAGATTATTTACAATTAAATCAAGTGCTTTGAGAAGATGTGGAGATGCTGTATAGCATTGGTCAATTGTAGTTGCACCATGGCCGCGGCTGCGATTTCGGAGTGTAGCTGCTATGACAAAGAATTGATCAAGACGAGGCTTAGGCCCAATATCAGTTGGAGGTGCCCCTATTTCTAACGATGCCTGGTGAATGGCCGTTACGGCAGCCTTTCGCCAATCCCCATCTTCAGTACGTTGGGTTAGATCCCTCACGATATCTTGTGTACCGGTGCGAAAAAATTGTGCAGCCTGGCCTGTGAGTGCTGTTTGGAGAGTTCGTACCCAGGTGCCCAGAGAGTCGCCACGTGCCAATTCGTATTCCAAAGAATAGCGATGCCGATCCGTGTCGTCACCAATGCATGCGACAATGCCGGAAACCACGAGTTTTGTAATATATTCAAGTTTTAGCGTTAATGCATGGAAATAGGAGGAATCTCCATCTTGCTTATCGAGAGCAATCCGATTGTCCAGTTGGTCGAACAGGCGAGTCGATGTCATTGGGTCCATGGTGGTTGGTCTGCTTTGTAAGCGTTTTGCCGCATGGCATTATGTTGCTGGGCCAAGGCCTTTCGCTATAGAATACACATACGGTGCTGAATTGTCAAGTTCCTCCATTTCCCTTGGTTTCCTCATTCCGCCTCGCTTCCCTCGTCAAGGGCGGCGAGGTATTGGTCGTAGACGAAGAGACGACCGCGCTGTTTTCCGGTGATTTCCCGTGCGATTTTGTGTTCGGCGAGCAGTTCCATGGCCGAGGCGGCGGTCCGGAAAGACAGCCCGGTCCGCTCGCAAGCCGCGGGGAGCGACAGGATCGGATGCGCCTGCAAGGCTTCATGCACCCGGAGCATGGAGCCCGCCCTGCGCCCTGCAAACGTTTCGATGCGCGCCCGATCCTTTTGGAACATGTCGGACAGGCGCTGCGCCGTGAGGACCGCATTTTCAGCGGTTGTCTGCACCCCCTCCAGAAAAAAGGCGAGCCATGCTTCCCAGTCTCCCGTGCGGCGCGTGCGATTCAGCAGGTCGTAGTAGTGTGCGCGGTGTTTCTTGAAATACAGGCTCAGGTAGAGGAGCGGTTCGCGCAGCGCGCCGTAGTGACACAGCAACAAGGTGATGAGCAGGCGCCCCACACGCCCGTTCCCGTCGAGAAAAGGGTGAATGGTTTCGAACTGCACATGGGCAAGGCCTGCCCGGACAAGGATCGGAAGCCCGTCCGCCGTATGGTGCAGAAAACGCTCCAGCGCGCTCATGCAGTCCAGTACGGCCGTGTGCGGAGGCGGGACGAACACGGCATTGCCGGGACGAGTGCCCCCGATCCAGTTCTTGGAGCGCCGAAACTCGCCAGGCGCCTGATTGCTGCCCCGCCCGCGTCGCATAAGCACATCATGTACTTCCCGGATCAGGCGATTCGACAGGGGAAAATCTTCCCGCAGCCGCCGCATTCCGTGCTCCAGGGCGGCTACATGGTTCGAAACTTCGACCACATCGTTGAAGGGAACCCCCGGCGCCTCGTCCATTTCGAAAAGGAGCAGGTCGGACAAGGACGATTGCGTCCCCTCAATCCTGGACGAAAGCACGGCCTCTTTGCGTACATAGGTATACAGGAAGAGCGCTTTGTCCGGCAGGAGCGTTGTTATGCTGTCGAGGCGGCCCAAAGCAAGGGTCGCCGTTTCCAGCGCTTGCTGTAACGAACCGTCCAGGGCGAGCGGCGGATTGGGAGGCAACGGATTCGGTATAAACGAACGGATTCGTTCGCCGCCAGCGGTCGTAACCTCGTATCTGCCTTTCGTTGTGCGTTTCATGACATCGGGTATTTTATTTGTAATATACAAATAACAAACCTCACTATTTTATATTCAGGCATAATTTAAAATAATAGTGCCCCCGTACACAACCCAGCCTTCAACATGGCGCCCGCCTCGCCCCATACGCAACCCAACTGCAATACAGCGCGGCATCGGATATCAATACCCCTTGCGCATGACCCCTTCGTTGGCGTACCTTGACGATATGGGAAGGCCGGAACGTTTTCCCGGCCGCATCTTCTCAAATCCCTGCTCCTTTCCTCAAACCTCCCTCGCTCGCCATGTACCGATCCCTGTTTGCCCCGCTGTGCGCATGCGCCGCCCTGTTGCTTGCCGCCACGCTCCCCGCCCAGGCCCAGGAGAACCTGGTTCGCCCGGAGGGCTGGCAGGTCCGGTTCGATAATCCCGAAGCCTCCGAGGACGATCTGGAGCTGTTCGTGGCCATGCCGCCCGGATGGCATGTGACCTCCGGCCCGGCGGCGATCTATTGGGGGCCGGACATGGAAGCGTCCGGCGAGTACCGGATGGAAATGGAGGTGTACCTGTTTGATCCGGCGGGTCGCCGCGAAGCGTTTGGCCTGTTTGTGGGCGGGAAGGACCTGACGGGAGACGCCATTGCGTATACCTATTTCCTGTTGCGCGACGGGGGAGAATTCATCGTCAAGCAGCGCGAAGGGGCGGAAGCGCCTACGATTCATCCCTGGACGGGGCATGAGGCGATTCTCGGCTGGGCCGATCGCGAAGAAGAAGCCGCCTCCGTGAAGAACGTCCTGGCCCTCGAAGCCGGCGCCGAAACGGTGCGGTTCTTCGTGAACGATGCGGAAGTGGCCGCCCTGCCCCGGGCCGACCTCGGCATGGACGGCGTGTTCGGCCTGCGGGTAAACCACGCCCTCAACCTGCACGTATCCAGGCTGGAGATTGTGGTCCCGGAGGGGGAAGCGGAGGGAGAAGATTAGCGTGGGCTGTGTGTTGCCAGACCATTTCTATTCTCCTCCCCAAACTCATGTCCGATGAAATCCGTCTTCGGGATGCTGAAAAGACAGTGGAGGTCGTGGCATGATCCGTTTCGCCGTTAACCCCGAACTTCTTCGCTGGGCGCGCGAACGCGCTGGCGTTGCTCAAGAGGATCTTGTAGCGAAGTTCAACAAGTTGCCTGACTGGGAAAGTGGCGACATCCAGCCCACGCTGAAGCAGATGGAGAAGTTCGCCCGCGCCGTCCATCTGCCTTTCGGCTACCTGTTTCTCACGGAGCCTCCCGACGAACGCCTCCCGATTGCCGACTTCCGGATGGTCTCGGACAATGGCAACACCAGACCAAGCCCGAATCTGCTTGATACGCTCTACGCCATGCAGCGGAGGCAAGGGTGGCTACGTGAGCACCTCATTGAGAACGATGCGGAGCCGCTGAGCTTCGCGGGAAGCGCCCGCCTCACCGACGCTCCCAATAATGTTGGTCGCGAAATGCGGCGCACACTTGGCCTGGAGGAAGGTTGGGCGGCAGGAGTGAGCACCTGGGAGCATGCCGTAAACGACTTGCGCCGCATGATAGAAAATCTCGGCGTGATGGCTATGATTAACGGCGTGGTCGGCAACAACACGCATCGCCGGTTGAAGGTAGCGGAGTTTCGCGGTTTCGCGCTCTCGGACCGCTATGCGCCCTTGATTTTCGTAAACGGAGCCGATGCCAAGTCCGCCCAGATGTTTACGCTGGCTCACGAACTGGCGCACATTTGGCTCGGTGAAGGAGGGCTTTCCGGGTTCGAAAAATTGCTTCCCGGCGGCACGGACATAGAAGAATGGTGCAATCAGGCGGCCGCCGAACTTCTCGTGCCTGCACAGGAACTGCGGGAGCACTGGATGCAGGTCAGGCGCGAGCAGCATCCCTTTGAGGGCGTCGCACGATCCTTTAAGGTGAGTCCCCTGGTCGCAGCACGCCGAGCGATGGACCTCAAACTCATTGGGCGTAACGACTTCTTCGACTTCTACGAACGCCAAAGCAAGAGCGAACAACGAGGCGGCGCGAACTCGTCCGGCGGCGATTTCTATAACAACCAGAATGCACGGGTCGGCAAATTTTTCGCAACCCATGTGATCAGAGCGGCCATGGCGGGCCAAATCGGATTCAGGGAGGCCTACGAACTGACTGGTCTCCGGGGTGGAACGTTCCAGGACTACGCACAACGCTTGAACATAGGCTTCTCGTGATGGCTAATAAATACTACCTTTTGGACTCCGATGTCCTTATTACGGCGAAGAACCTTTACTACGCGTTCGACATTTGTCCTGGCTTCTGGAAATCCCTGCTTCACCATCATCGGGAAGGTCAGGTTTTCAGCGTTGATCGGGTGCGCACCGAATTGCTTGCCGGACGCAAAACAGAGGATCTGGTTCAATGGGTGCGAGACGATGTCCCCCAAGGATTCTTCTTGCAAGTGGACATCGACGACAGCGAAGAGGTGACTCGTGCCTATACGGATATCATGTTGTGGGTCCAAGGCCACACGCAATACCATGATGAAGCCAAGGCGAAATTTGCGACAGGTGCGGACGGCTGGCTCGTAGCTTGGGCGCTAACGCACGGTTCTACCGTTGTGACAAATGAGCAGCCCGCCCCGAAGTCCAGGGTAAGTGTGAAACTTCCGGATGTCTGCAACGTGTTCGACGTTCCTATACAAAACACGTTCGCCATGCTTCGAGCACTGAGAACCGAGTTTGATTGGGCGGAACCAGTTGAATGATCCTTCTTGCTTTTCCGTGCGCGGTGGTGTAATATACACGTTGCGCCTTGGTACTCATGCTGTGCCCGTCGGCTGAACGGGCTGCCGCCACCGACCCGGTACAGGGTACGCTTGTTTGTGCAACGGATGCGCCGGCGAGCACAGCGCGAGATATGGTCGATGATGCGCCGCCGAAGGCGTTGGATGAACTGGTGGATGCATTGGAAGAAAACGTTATCACACACAAACCAAACAAGATGAAGACCATGAAAGAACGAGAACAATTATATCGTGAACAGGCGGAAGCATATTCCGAAATAGCACGGTTGCAAGCATTGCAGAATAAGTACCCCTACGATCTTGTTAAGCAGGCTTGTAAAGATGCAATAGCGTCTTGGGAAGAGTATTTACACATCATAAAAAGTGAATTTCAGAACGAAGAGGAACGTAAATACGGCACAACCGCAGAAATCAACGAAATGGTGGGCGAAATTATAGCCGAAAGAAAAAACGAAAGATCGTAACGCGAGGTTCTTATAAAGAATGCTTGACGACCTTTTATTTCTTGGGTTTCCGGGGGCTTTCATCGCTCTGGGGTTGGTTTCTGTTCTGTTTCCCCCAATATACGACAAAAAAAACGAAAATGTCAAGCATGCTTTATAATAACCTATTCAACGGGGTGACGGCCATTCCAGGATCGAAGGCATGACCCTCGACATCGACGACCCTCAAATCCGCTTGTTCCAAGGCCTCTTCGACCTTTTTAATGAACCAACGGAACTGGCCCTTGTACCGATTCTGTTCCCGGCATCGAGTTTCAACAGCAAACGATCAAACACCCGGCCAAAGCGCCAGGACTCCACTGCCATATTGATCACTGCATCCCGCATGGCCTCGGGGGTCGCTGTGGTTTGTTCAGAGTTCGCCATATTTTTCTCCCTTTTTTATTCTGAAAACATTCTGTACCGTCATTTCATCACTGCTCCGAATTCTTCGTCGATCTCAAACAAATCAGGCGTAGAGCGATGAACGCCAATGCCGTGTTCCATCAGAAGTATCACGAGCTGTTCTCCATTCATCAGGGAAATAGGAGTCTTGTCTGGTTGGTCAGCTTCCTTGACGGCTCCTGAACTGAAGTCGCTGGTGGTGATGATCAGGCCTTGCTCGTGCGCCCCGAGACTGCCGCGCACCTGCTGAACCACTGGAGCAGGGATGTTGTTCTTGAGCTTCCATTTCTTGACCTGGACAGCCATCTTGATCCGAACCACGTCGCCCACCACCAGGGTGCCCCGAACATCGATGCCACCGTCGCCGCTGAGCTTGGTCACCTCGACCATCTCGAAACCCATCTCCGCCAGCAACTGCGAGATAAGCTCCTCGAACTCGCCGGGTTTCATGGCCAGCAGGCGGTCACGCAAAGCCTTTCTGACCTGCTGGTTGTGCTGCTCGATTTCAAAAGCCAAACCGCGCACCATCCATTGACTCAGGCCCACGTATCCGCGGCCGTGTTGCACAAATCGAGGACGGTCGCCGCGTTTCTGCTGTCGCTTGATTTCGGTGAGCACCTGCGCGTACATGGTGGCCTCCGGTGTCTTTCCGCTGGTAACCAGCCATCCTTTCTCAAGCGCCTGCTCAGTGATCTTCTTGTAGTGCATCGGTTTCTTGCCGGCAAACTCCTCAAGTACCTTCTGAGCACAATGGGTGAAGGAGAAGCCCGCATTTGCAGACGGCAGCTTTGCCGTTTCCAGGACGTCCGACGGAACCACCTCAGCGTCCGTCGGTTTTGCAGAGAAATCCCGAAGAGCGAAGGTCTGGGGACCAACTTTTATAAAGGCCGATTTGTCAGCATTTTTCTTGATGTCTGAGTAGAGCCGGGCACTAACCGTGGCCTCCGGTGTCTTGCCTTCGGATTTCCAGAGACCGCCATCAATAATTCTTTTAGCGATCTCTTTTGCATGTAGTGGCTTCCCAGCGGATAGTAGAATTTGAATGGCTGCGTCTCGAACAGTCACAGGCTACTCCCTCCATTCTTCTGGTTATTATAAAGAATGCTTGACGACCTTTGGTTTCTTGGTTTTCCGGGGGCTTTCATCGATCTGGAGGTTGGTTTCTGTTCTGTTTCCCTCCAAAATACGACAAAAAAAACGAGAATGTCAAGTTTTCTGTATAAATCCCATTCTCTACGCATCCCCTACCCTCGCTCCGCAATCGGTACAATACGCCCACTTCGGCAAGAATGGCAGGATGAGTAACCCGATTCCGAAAACAAACATTCCAACCCATAAGCAGATGTGGAAAGTCACTCTGTCACGCTGGATGCGCCTAATCTTCCCGCCACAACGGTAGCACGGCTTATCGGAGCGTATTATTGTCTGTGATTTTCGCGCAGACCGTTCCGTCTGCTTCAAAACGTATTTCGTATCGCCGATGTAGCTCATAATGGTGTCGTCATTTGTTTCGACCAGGCGCGGCGGCAATCCTGTATGTGGGATCGGAGGACGGAGTTCGCGCTCGAACGGGATTTCCTGCTTCCGTTCGAGCGCGGGCTACTTTCCCGCCTTTCCGGTGTAAATCTGTTTGTCAATACGTTTGTTTACGTCGTCAAGGTGAGTGTCCATACGCCCGAATCCGTCGTCGATTCGCTTGTTTGTGTCGTCGATCCGGTATTGTACGGTATTTAGTACCAAAATGTCCAGAAAAATCGAAAAGGATTTTGCGAGTGGGGGTGCGTTGACGTGCCCGATAACGGATATTGGATTTCGTTGCGATTCCTGCGTTGATGTACGTTCATTTTATATAAATACTTGTAAAATATGAGTTTATCAAGTATTCTATATAAGTCCCAAAAAATAAGGCGCAGGCTTTCGATGAAGGCCCCGGATGCCTGTTCGCGGGCCTGCGGGTAAACCACGCCCTCAATCTGCACGTATCCAGGCTGGAGATTGTGGTCCCGGAGGGGGAGGAAGCGGAGATGGAGGAAGAAGCGGCCGAAGAGGAAGGGTAGCGCCCCCCTCCACCCCCTCTTCCTCTATATCCAGCAGAAACCGCCAGGCCGGGATCGCCTTGATGGTTCCGGCTTCTACCTGAATCTGTTCCTGCTCCCGTCGGGTTACGATCACGCCGCGGGACAGGTCCAGCGAGGCCATCGCTTCGCCCAGCGCCCTGATTTCGCGTTCGCGGGTCTGCGGATGTTCCATGGATTCGCAGACTTGCACCAGCAAGGGAGGCGCATGCGGAGTCCGGGCGACAAAGTCCACCTCTCGTCCATCCCGGGTGCGGACATAGGAGATATTCGGCGTGATTCTGCGCAGGGCCAGGAAGATCGCGTTTTCCAGCAAATGCCCCGTATTTCGCAGTATGCCGGGGCCCACGGATGTGGCCAGCGCATGATCAATTCCGTAGACTTTTTTGGGGTTGAGGTTCGCCCGCGTACGGGAGGCGTCGAAGATGCGCACCGTAAAGAAAACATAGGCGTCTTCGAACCACTCCAGATAGTCGCCCACCGCGTCTTTGGGCGCTTTGTGCCCAAGCGATTTCAGGTATCCGGTAAGTTTGTTGATGGAATATCTGGAACCGATGTTGTCCATCAGACGATGCGCCAGATCGGAGACCGCCCTCGGGTGCGGTATATTGTGCCGCTCGATCAGGTCGCGAAACAGCATGGCGTTGAAATATTCCTGGTGCGTCCTGATTCGCAGGCGCTGGTCGAGCCCGGCCACTTCCGGAAATCCTCCCGTTTCCATGTATTCCTCGAACGCCTGTTGTATCAAAAGGCGTTGTCGGGTAGCGCGCGGCGCGTCGGCTTCGAGCGCTTTGTAATCGAGAAATTCCCGGAACGAAAAAGGGAACAGTTCATGGGACAAGGCCCGCCCCCGCATCTGCGTAGCGATTTCCCGGGACAGCATTCGGGAGGACGATCCGGTGATGTACACTTCGCATTTTTCCGTGCGCATCAGGCGATCCACGAACGGTTCCCAGCCGGGAACGGCCTGTATCTCGTCGAAGAAACAGTACACCGTGTCCGTGTTTTTCTTTTCCGGATAGAGCGAGAAATACGCTTCCGGGATGATTCCCAATCCCTCTTGCCGGAGGCCGTGGAGGCGGTCGTCGAAGAAATTCAGAAAAAGAATATTCTGTCGCGGAACGCCGCCTTTGAGCAGGCGCCGAACGACCTGGAACATGAGCGTCGATTTTCCGCTGCGACGTACGCCCATGCATACGGTGGCCTTGTTAGGGACCGGTCGCATGTCGATGCGCCGGGGAACCCCCGCATCGTATTTGGCTTCCTGCCCATTGAGAATGATTTCCTGCAGCGTGTCGAGCATGGTCTTGAGGCAAAATGGAAATATTTATTTCTATTTTTAATAAAAATTGGAAATATTTGTTTCCGATATACCCGTAAATAAGTAATTTTTATAGCCATATTCAGTTTTGCCGCAAGTGCGGCGGGCAAGGTGGTCTTGCGGCTTTGAGTCAAAGTATCCCGGCAAGACACGGATAGACTGGGCCGTATCATCCACATAGAGACGGGTCTTGCCGCCTCGAGTCAGCGTATTCCCAAGCGGGACAGGTCCAGCGAGGCCATCGCTTCGCCCAACGCCCTGATTTCGCGTTCGCGGGTGTGCGGATGCGCCATGGATTCGCAGACTTGCACCAGCAAGGGAGGCGCATGCGGAGTCCGGGCGACATTATTCTTCTGCCCACGCCCGCGCCGGCATGGACAAAAAGGTTTCCAGCGGGAGGCCGTCTCCGCCTACGAGCAGTTTGCGGGCGGGGCCGAAGGTTTGTTCGAAGGCGGTTAGTCCGGGCAGTCCTTGCCGCCTCGTCCCGCTCTTCACCTCGATCGCGATCAAATTTCGTTTTGTGCGTACGACGAAGTCCACCTCGCGATTTCGTTCGCGCCAGTAGTAGAGTTCGATATCACCGGTCATGGCGGCGTTGGCCAAGTGTGCGCCCACCGCAGATTCTACCAGGCGCCCCCAGAATGGGAGATCCGTTCTCGCCTCCTCCAGCGTGCGTCCAGATTGCGCACCAATCAGCGCCATGTTGAAAACCTGCAATTTGGGACTGGAACTCTTGCGCCGGACTGCGCCGCCGGAGTACTTCTGCAAGCCCACGAGCATGCCTGCCCCGGCCAGCAAATCAAGATAATGGGCCAGGGTAGTCGTGTTGCCCGCATCCTGGAGTTGTCCCGTCATTTTGGCGTACGAGAGTATTTGCCCTGAATACGCGCACCCCAGTTCGAACAGCCTGCGCAACAAGGCGGGTTTATCGATCCGGGACATCAGGAGTACGTCGCGTGAGATGGTGGTTTCGATGAGTGCGTCGCGAATGTAGCGCGCCCAACGTTTCGGTTGTTTCGTCAGCGGCGCAGCGCCGGGGTAGGCCCCGTAAAAAATGTATTCGTCCAATGTCCAGCCGAACGCCTCCCGCATTTCCGGGAAACTCCAATGGGGCAGCCGAAGGACCTCGAACCGGCCCGCCAGGCTCTCGGTCAATCCTCGCTCGATTAGCAAGGGAGCCGAACCGAGGAGCATGACTTTCAGAGGACATCCGCGTCGGGTATCCTCGTCCCATAGCCGTTTGACTACTTCGGACCAGTTTGCCGCTTTCTGGATTTCGTCCAGCACAAGGAGGGCGCCCCGGCTATCGGTTTGCCGGGCCAACAGGCGGGCCGTCTCCCATTGGACCTCTATCCATGCGGAGTCCCGTAGGGTGGGCTCGTCGGCGCTGGCGATATGGTGCGGCAGACCGCATGCTGCGGCTACATGCAGCGCCAGCGTGGTTTTACCCACTTGCCGCGGCCCGGCTACGATGTGCATGAACCGTCGAGGCTCCTCCAGACGGTTCAGCAATTCGGCGGCCTGGGGACGGACAACGGGCTTTGCGTCGCGTGTATTCAATGCGTTCTGCCGTCTGGCGGATTGTGTTACATTTTACTCAATATAATGAGTAAAAATACTCAATACAATGAGTAAAATGTATTCCCGGGCGCTTATTCAGGCCCGCATCCCCCGTCCCGGATTATTCCTCCGCCGCATCCCCCACCGCATCTTCCGGCGATTCCTCCGGCAACGCAAAGGCTACCAGCATGCCTCCGACGGGGCGGTTCGTTTTGCCGCCTCCTGCTGAAATCGTTACATACTGTTTGCCGTTCGCCATGTACGTGCTGGGCGTGGCGTTTCCTCCGAAGGGCAGATCGACCTCCCAGAGCGTTTCGCCCGTCTCCTTGTCGAAGGCCCGGAATTTCTCGTCGGCGGTGGCGCCGATGAAGAGTACGCCCCCCGCCGTCACGATGGGACCGCCATAGTTTTCCGTACCCGTCTGCGGGACCCCGCGCGCCGTCAACTCCTCGTATTCGCCGAGCGGCACGGTCCATTTGACGTCGCCCGTGTTCAGGTCTACGGCGTTCAGCGTGCCCCAGGGCGGCTTGATGGCCGGGTAGCCTTCGCTATCCAGCCACCGCTGAAATCCCCGGAAGGCGTACGGCGGCGTTGAGGCGTCCACTGCGTCCGCCGGCTCCGCGGCGGGCGCCACGCCAAAGAGATGGTCGAGGATAGCGTGCAGGCTCTCTTCCGGCATTTGATCGAAGGGGGGCATGCGCGCGCCGCCTTGCACAAGCAGCGTCATGGCTTGCTCCCGGCTATACCGTTCGGCAAGGTCCGTGAGCGCAGGAAAACCTCCTGCCGGATACCCGCTGCCGTCCAGGCCATGGCACGATGCGCACAAGGCCCGGTAGTATCGTTCGCCCTGGGGAAGCGGACTGCCGTCCTCGCGACGCGTCGGGATGAGTTGGTAGAACCAGGGAATTTCGTTCACATTCACGTAGAGTATGCCGTCCGGGTCGGCGGCGGATCCGCCCCATTCCATGCCGCCGTCGTATCCCGGAAACTTGATCTTCTGCTCCAGACTTGGCGGCGGAAACGATCCGTAGGTCCCGGATTGCGTGATCAGGTCGGTGGTGAGCTGCCGGGCTTCCGGCGTGATATTCGATACGTCGTCCAGCGTATATTCCTGCCGTATGAGCGGGGCCGGGCGCGTCGGGACGGGCTGCGTGGGCCAGGTCTGCATGTCCGGCAATTCCGATAGGGGCGCCGGGCGTTCTTCAATGGGCCAGAGCGGCTCGCCCGTCACCCGGTCGAAGACATACAGCAAGCCCATTTTCGTGCCTTGCGCCACGATGTCCATCCATTCCTCTTCGTGCCGCACCGTGAGCAGCGTAGGCGGCGTCGGGTTGTCCATGTCCCATAGATCGTGGTGCACGAACTGGAAATGCCACAGGCGTTCGCCCGTGTGCGCGTCAAGGGCAATGATGGAATTGGCGAACAGATTTTCGCCGTACCGATCGCCCCCGTAAAAGTCGGGGCCTGCGGTTTCCGTGGAGGAGTATACGATGCCTCGTTCCGTATCAAGCGCAATGCCGGACCAGTCCGACGCGCCGCCGGTGTGTTCCAGATAGCCTTCCGGCCACGTGTCCGACCCGAATTCTCCCGGGCGGGGCAGGGTATGGAAAATCCAGATGCGTTCGCCGGTCCGGGGGTCGAGCGCAATGACCGCGCCGGGCACGTTTTCCGCTACCCGTACGCCGAAGATCATCATATCGTCGTAGATATAGCCGGGCGTATTCATGCCCGCATTCGGGCGGCCTTCCCAGTCGATGCGGTCGCCTACGTGCAGCCAGCCTCCTTCGCCGAACGAAGGAATCGGTTCGCCCGTCGCGGCGTCGAGCGCATACATCCAGGGGCCCTTCGTCGTGAAGATGCGGCGGTCGTCGCCGTCTTCCCAGTACATCACCCCCCGCTGGCGCCCGCCGCCCCGATGCTTGTCGCCGTCGAAGGGATTGGTTTCGTCCGGGTCGAACGTCCACAGGTGTTCGCCCGTCGCAGCGTCCAGCGCCGTCACCTTGCGGGTCGGGGTGGCCGTGTACAGCACGCCGCCTATGACCAGGTTGTTGGCCTGATACTCCTCGGCGTCTCCGGTATCGTAGGTCCATGCGATTTCCAGCTGGCGCACATTCTCCGTATTGATCTGATCCAGCAGGGAATACTGGTTGCTGCCGGGGTGCCCGAGGTAATGCGTCCAGTCCGCCCCGGCTCCGACCGGCGCGGGCGCGGGGCGTTCCGAACAGGCGGACAGGATGGCGGCGAGCGCCAGCGCGAAAATCGGGCGAGAGAGGATGCGGGTCATAACGTCAGGGGGTCGAAGCGCCGACGCAGGGTCGGGCGGTTGTTGCAGGCAGAGGCCTCCGGGGATGCGCGGAGGCACGGATGCGTGGCCGGATCACGAATCCGGGAACAGGGCGGGGTCCAGCCCGGGAATAATCCGGAGCGCGTTTTTATAGTAGATTTTCCGCAGCACCTCGTCCGGCAGGTCCATGCCGTACATGCTCCAGAAGGCATGCCGCTTGCGGTAATAGGGAAAATATTCGTCCGCTGTTTCGAAGATGCGGAAATAGACATAGTATTCGGACGGTTCCCACGAATCCTTGCCCATGAGCACGCGATCCTGGTGTTTCGTCAGGAACGCTTTGGCGGCGCGCGGCTGACGCCCCAGTTCGGCGATGACCGCGCCGAGTTCGGTGTACATGTTCGGCATCTCGTCCAGCAGCGTGCCGAGGCGGCCGAGGTCGTTGCCCAGCCAGCCAAGGTGCGCGCTGATGAAGATGGTGTCCGGGTGCCGGGCGATCAGGTTCCAGTGCTCGCTCATTAACGTTTCCCAGGACGGAACCGGGTCGCGTTTGCGGCGCGGGCGCTCCTTGAGTTCGAACCAGCGTTCGTTGAAGCGGTCCTGCGGTTCCCAGAAGGGGGCCGGGTCCGCCGTGTGGATGAGCACGGGAATGCCCAGTTCGCCGGCTTTTCGCCAGATGGGGTCGAGTTTCGGGTCGTCGGTATGGACCCGCTCGCCATTCTCGTAGAAGATGTACATGCCGAGGCTTTTGTAAATCTTCAGCCCTTTGGCGCCTTGCTGCACGTCTTTCTCCAGCTGCGCCGCCGCGTTTTCTCCGAAATCCGGATCGTCCACGGGTTCGAAGTCGATGTTTGCGTAATGCACGAAGCGCCCTGGAGCGTGCTGGTCCGTGGCGGCGATTCTTTGCCGGAGGTCTTCGCCGCTGCCCCCGCTGAGGTTCACCATGACGGCCATGTTCATGGCGTCCATGTCCGCCACCATGGCGGCGATCTCTTCGCCGGACATGTCGGCGATGCCCCATTGGTGCGCATGGGCGTCCACGAACGGGAATTTCGCACGGGTCACCTCATGTGCCTCCACGACCAGCGTAGAGCGGGGCGCGTAGTCTTCCCACTGCATTTCCTGCGCCTGCGCGGAAGGAACGGCGGCGAGGAGCGCGATCATCATGCAGGCGCATGCGGCGGCGAGAAAGCACGCGGGAAGGGCTTGGGCGTGGCGGAGCGAAGCGGTGCGGAGCGTCATGTGGGCAGGGCGGAAAAGGGCGATGCGTCAGGAGGGAATGCAGGAAGGCGGGATGCGCACGGGGCTGCTGGAACCGTGCGACGTTACGCCAACGTCATCCTCTGTAGGGAGTGATTCGGTCTGAAAAATAACGGAATGCATCCTTAAAATAAAAAAAGAAGATGTGGGCGGGCGTATCTTTATTGTCGAGAGCGACGCTGTTCCTATCCGTGAGCAGCGTATGCCGCATCCGAATTCGTACAGCGCTGTCGTCCGCATGAACCACCTTGCCCAACGCCGTCTGAAGCAGATTCGCTCGCTGGCGCACAGAAAATACCGCGACCGCTACGGGGAGACGATTATTGAAGGCGAACGGGCCGTGGAAGCGGCGCTTGTCGCCGGAGCCGATCTGCGCGCATTGCTTGTCTCGGAATCGGCGCAGGAGCGGTTTGGCGACCGGTTTTCTGTGCCGGCGGATCGGACGTATGTGGTGTCCGAACGGGCCATGCGCACCGTATCCGCGCTGGAAACCAGTCCGGGCGTGCTGGGCGTTGCGGGGATTCGCAGGCAAGCGCCCGAGATGCTCGCCTCCATGCAGCGCATCCTGTTGCTGGATGGCGTACGCGATCCGGGGAATGCGGGGACCATGATTCGGACGGCGGCCTGGTTTGGCGTAGAGGCCGTTGTCGCCGGTCCGGACGCTGTGGATCCATACCATCCGAAGGTGGTGCGCGCCTCCATGGGAGGCGTTTGGGACGTTGCGCAGGTCGAAACGCCTGATCCGGCCGGGACGCTTGCGGAATTAGCCGCCTGCGGATTTACCGTGTACGGAGCCGATCTGACGGGCGTGCCGGTGGATGACTGGACGCCCGCGCTGCCGTCCGTTCTGGCGCTGGGCAGCGAGGCGCACGGCATTTCCCGGCAGGTTCGGGCGCAGATTGCCGAACGGGTGCTTATTCCGGGCCGGACCCGGAAGGCCGAAGACCCGTCCTCGCGCGGCGTCGAATCGCTGAATGCGGCGGTGGCTGCGGGCATTTTGCTCCATGCCTGGACTCGGACGTCCTGAGGCGGCTTCCTGCAAGAGCGTGGCGCAGCGCGCCTGGCCTGTCGAGCGGGAAAGATTCAGGAAAGATTCAGGAAATGTCGCCATTGAACCTGTTCGCATGAAAAAAGGGGGTTGCGGCGTTCGCATGTCCGGCCTCTCTTTTCTTAGGGATGCGCTGATCGAAGTGGACTTGATCAGTGCATCCCTTATATTATACGGCTGACCGAATTCTTTCAACCATACGAACGAGGAAACAAGCAACATGAGAATTGGCATACTGACCGGGGGCGGGGACGTGCCTGGCTTGAATCCCTGCATCAAGGCGGTCGCCCTGCGGGGCATGGAGCAAGGCAACGAAGTGGTTGGCATCCGCCGCGGATGGGGCGGTTTGCTCTGGATGGACCGGAATAACCCGGCTTCGATCGACGAGTACACGGTCAAACTGGATTTCCCGACCGTACGCAAGATCGACCGGAGCGGCGGCACCGTGCTCCATACGAGCCGCGTCAATCCGGGGCGCGTGTCGCCGGACGAAGTCCCCGACTTTCTGCAGGGAACCGCAGACATAACGCCCGAGGGCACGTTCGATTTTACGGCCCATGCGATCGCAAACCTGAAGCATCTCGGCATCGATATGCTCATTCCCATCGGGGGAGACGATACGCTGAGTTACGGGGAACGCCTGCACCGGGAAGGATTTCCGGTGGTGGCCATTCCCAAGACGATGGACAACGACGTGTACGGCACGGATTACTGCATCGGGTTCGGGACGGCGGTTACGCGGAGCGTCAAATTCATTCACCAGCTCCGCACCAGCACGGGTTCGCACGAGCGCATTGCGGTGATCGAGCTTTTCGGAAGAAATTCGGGCCAGACCAGCCTGATCAGTTCGTATCTCGCCGGGGTGGACCGGTCGCTGATCTCCGAAGTGCCGTTCGACCCGGAGAAACTGGCGGGCCTGGTCATGCAGGACAAGCAGGCCAATCCCAGCAAGTACGCCATGGTGACGATCAGCGAAGGCGCGTATATGATCGGCGGCGAAGTGATGGAAAGCGGGGAAGCCGATCCGTACGGGCATCGCAAGCTGGGCGGCATCGGGGAAGCCACCGGGGCGGCGCTCAGCAAGATCACGGGCGAGAAGATTGTGTTGCAGTCCTTTGCGTACCTGATGCGCTCCGGGCCGCCGGATGCGCTTGACCTGATGGTGGGCCTTAACTATGCGAACATGGCGATGGACCTGCTTGCCGGAGGCGCCAGCGGCAGGATGGTGGCCTTGCGCGGCGGCGTGTACACGCACATTCCCATGGACGAGGTGACGACGGGCGTGAAGCGCGTGGATGTGCAAGAACTCTACGACGAGAACGCCTATCGTCCGAAGGTGCACCATGTGCTCAACAAGCCCATGTTCCTGTATTGATTGCATGGGGCCGGGCGTACAGATTTCGCTGGATGTGACGTCGGTTGCGGAAGCGGTCGAACGGGCGGAGATGGCGGTGCGTCCCGGCGTGGACCCGGGCGTACACGTCATGGGGGATCATCTTGGCCTGCCGGACTCCGTGGAAGGCGTCCGGTTGCGGGAGGTGGCGGCCGTCGTTGGTATTCGATAGAACCATGGGACAACTCGTCAAGGACAAAGTCATCCTCGTTACCGGCTCGACGACGGGCATCGGGGAATATGCCGCCCGCCGCATCGTCGCCGAGGGCGGCAAGGTCATGCTTCATGGGCGGAACGCCGAGCGCGCCGCCGCGCTTGCGGAAGAACTGGGCGCCGCCGCCGATTTTTCACTGGGAGATTTGCAGGACCCGGCCGTGGCGGCGGACCTGATCAAGGGCGCCGCGCAGCGATTTGGGCGCCTCGATGCGCTTGTGAACAATGCGGCGCTGCTGACGCGCTCCAATATCGATACCGCGTCGGTTGAACTTTTCGACCGGCAAGTCGCCGTGAATTTGCGGGCGCCGCTGCTGCTTGCGCAGGCTGCCGTGGCCCGGTTCAGGAAGCAGGGGGGCGGGGGCCATATCCTGAACGTGGGCTCCATCAATGCGCTGGGCGGCGAGCGGAATCTGCTGGTCTATTCGATCACCAAGGGCGGCCTCATGACCATGACGCGCAACCTTTCGGCGTATCTGGTCCGCGAGGGCATCCGCGTCAATCAGGTCAACGCCGGCTGGACGCTCACGGAAAACGAGAAACAGATCAAGATACAGGACGGGTCCGAAGAAGGCTGGTGGGAGCGCATTCCCCCCGAACATGCTCCGTCCGGGCGCATTTTTTCTCCCGAAGAAGCGGCGGCGCACATCGTGTTCTGGCTTTCGGACGAGGCGGGGCCGGTCAATGGTTCCGTATTTGAAATCGAACAGTGGCCGCTCGTCGGGCAAAACGCCTCCAAGTAGCTGCCGCTGCTTGCCGGTCGAATTATGCAGTAGCGTACGTGGTGTCTCCATTTCATGGTTGTTTTTTAGTAATGTTTTATATATGTTTCAATAAGCAATGTATTGTTCATTTCATAAGACATTATGAAGTCCCCCGCAAACCATACCCTGCCCCGCGTCGCCCGGGAAAGCCTGGTCAAACTCGGCAAGGATATCGCCGTGGCGCGCAAAAAACGCCGGATATCCACCGTCTCCATGGCGGAGCGCGCTTTTATCAGCCGAGGTACGCTCTATAAGGTGGAACGGGGCGAACCCAGCGTATCGATGGGTATTTACGCTACCGTCCTCGCCATTCTCGGGTTGGCCGAGGGGCTGGGGAATGTGGCCGACCGCCGAGACGATACGCTCGGCCTGGATATCGAGGAGGATCGCCTGCCCAAACGCATCGTGTACCCTAGCCGCAACGCGAGGAGAAAGCGCGGGAATTAACTACCTGGATTTCGGAAGAAGGGCCGGCGGCCAATGTGGAGCAAGCTCGTAAGGTCGCCTCGCATTTTGCGTTGACAAGCAATCAGGCGGACGCCATTGTCGCCGAAGTATCGGCGGCAATTCAGGGTTGGTGCCAGGTTGCGCGGCGATAGAGGAGTTACAAACTGAGCCACCAGTTCATCTTCACCACAAACACGTTTTCCATGGGTGCCGTCGCCAGTTGGTCAAACGACGACCCAAACTCGAAATACGGATCGTTCGTGAAGTCGCTCCGCCGCTGCGTCCAGACCAGATACAGTGTAGAGCCCGGCCGGTATTCCCAGCGCATCACAGCAGTTCCTCTCAGCGAGGCCACGTTGAAATCGCGGTTGGGAAGTTGAATGGTCTCGGCAGATCCGCCGGGTCCATCCGGGTCCGCCACAAGCGTTGCGGCATCGAATGTTGAGCCACCTTCCCCGTAGCGTACGAAGTCATACGACTGTGAGCGGGCCAGTTCCTTGTACTCCGAATAGTCACCCACGGCAACGAACGGCTGTGCATACAATTGGAGACTCAGTTTCGGAGTAAACGTCCAGTTGACCCGCACCCTCGACGACAGCGTCACCTGATCAAGTTTGGCGAATACATACCGTTTCCCGAACGTCCGGGTGGCCAGCATGTCGTCGAAGGCACCCACCCATTGAGCCTCTTCGGTTCCCCATGAAACGGAAGGGCTGAGGCTAAGAGATACATTGGGCGCTGCTTTCCACTCAATGTTCGTGTTCAGTCCTTTGGCGTTTCCCGATTCTCCGCGTCTCATATTCAGCCCCATCCCGACCACAAACATCTTGCGCTGGTCTGAAGACAGGGACAAGTCCGCGCTCATGCCCCCCGGCTCCAGCGTCAATGGGCCGCCGCGTGTACGCCACATGTTCTTCACCGTCTCCGGATTAATAATAAGGCGGGTAAACGCCGTGTAATAATTCAAGAATTGGATTTGGGAGATGGCAAAAACGCCCGAGGAGAACACGTTTCCGGAATAGTCGATTCCCCGGTACAGGGCGGCGAACACAACGGCATCCCTTGTAAAACGGGTGGGGTCGGGCCAAACGTACCACAGCCCCATTAGTCCACGGACAGCATCCGATCTGTATTGGAAACCGGCGTCGTTCACATTGAAGGAAGGAGATACCGTCTCGACTGTCGAGCTGAAGGTAAGACGTCCGCGTTCCTTGTTCAGGGCGAGGCGCCCGGCCCATCCGCTCAGCGACGTGGCGCTGCTATCGATAGCAACATGATCAATATCCGGGCGCTGGAAATAATGCAGTGAACTGCGCTGGATGTTCAGCAACCGCTGCTCGGTACCCTCAAGGCGGGACAAACCGGCCCAGCCACTCAGCACCCATGTGTTTTCCCTGTCAAGAAATGTCCACCCATCCACGCCGAAACTCAATGAGCGCTTGTTCATCTGGTCCATGAGGCGCTCGTCCGAAAAGAAGCGCTGGTTGAGCGTGGACAGAAAACCCAGCCCGTGGCGCCCGCCCGCGAATTCCTTTTGGGCGCGGTAGACGCCGTGGTAAGCCGCTGGCTCCACTTCCGCTTCGGATCGTACGCCAGCTCCACTCTGCAGGCGAGCATGCTCCCGGGCCGTGAGCGCCTGCATGGTCCCGACGTTCCAGCTTCCGGCCAACTTTCCGATCATCTTGGTTGCACCAAGTATGCGTGTGCCGTCCGGCATATCTGAAAACGCATGGGCAGGCAAACTACCTACCGGCGAACGTCCAATGCGGCGACTGTAGAAAAACGATGGGCTGTCCCATAGAGTTACTATACGCCTAGCCCCACCCCTCCCGAAGTTGCCGAACACGGAAGCCCCTTCGACGAAAAACGGGCGTTTTTCCGAGTAGTATGTCTCGTAATCGCCCAGGTTGATGACGGCGGGGTCCACTTCCACCTGCCCGAAATCCGGGTTTACCGTGGCGTTCATTGTCAGGTTGGATGTCAGCGCGTACCGCAAGTCCAAGCCGCCATCCAGACCGTACACGGAGCCGTCGTTGAACGGGTTACCGTCACTAACCGTTTGATCATACGTGGCACGCGACCTGAAGTACGGAATGAGTTCCAGTTGTCGGCTCGGACGCACATCTCGAATTCCCACCAGTTCCGGGAAGCGACTCACGAAGCCGCTTTCGTCACTGGGCCTGTAAACCAGATAAGCGCGTTCCTGCTTGCGCGAGACCTCGCGCACGAAATTGACACCCCACACATACTGATCCTGCTGGTAGAACCGCAGTTGCGAATAGGGGATGCGCATCTCGGCCGTCCATCCATACGACGTTCGCTGGACACGTCCCTGCCACACGCCATCCCAGTTGGAATTATCGTAGTTGTCATTCACGAGCACCCCGTCGCGGAGAGCGCCAGCGGCAGTCAGCCCAAAATAGTATCCGCTCCGGCGATCCAGATAAGGATCAAGGTAGACCGCAAAAAAATCGGATTCTTGCCGTGCATCACGGCGCCCGAGACGGGCAACGATTGAGTCTGGCGCACTGTCGAACAGGCGGGCTCCGACATAGATGGCGTCACTGTCGTACAGGACGATGGCTTCGGTGCGTTCGGTCGCCGGCATCCCTTCATCGGGATCCAACTGGAAAAATTGATCGGCGGCTACCCCCTGCGCCCATATTGGTTCGTCCAGCCGGCCGTCTATCTGTATGGCCTCCGTTGCAGCCGTCGCAGTAACGACCTGTATTCCGGCGGGGTCCTCCATGGAGATACCCTGTACACGGGTTTGCGTCTGGCTCCAGCCAACGAACGGCAGGCATATCATCGTTGCAAGACTCAGTATGGCGAAACACAAGATACGTATCGGTGCAAGCATGGCAGGCTAAGGGTTGGTTTCTTAAAAGGCTTTTTACGCGATACGTGGAGAATTCGTGAATTGTTACATTGGCGCAGCCGGAGGCGAGAAATGGGGGAGCAGAAAGAGATTAATTGTGCCTGATCTCGTTAGCCTGCACGATACCATTGAAAAACAGCAGCAAACTGGACTAAAATCAAGGCGGGTGACCTTGGCTTTGCGCGCTCGTGGGGCCCATATAGGGATCGGAAACACCCTCAATGTTTGCGCGCAAACATTGAGGTGCAGATGTGCGGTTAGCCAGACCCTTGGCCGCATCCTTGAGCGGCTTATGCAGCGTGCCTATGCGAGAGACGCTCCACGCCAGGGTTGACCTGACCGACGCAGTCGTGGATATGGTAACACAGGATCATTATTCGGGCGTCTCGGTCGCGAACGCCATCAGTTCCTGTTTCAGCCTTGTTGCTCCCCAGGCGGGATTGGCGGCGGCGAGATTTGTGGCGTAAGCGGCAAGCACCGGCGTAGCATGGGAGGTAGAACCGTCAGGGGATTCGACATAGATCGTATTCTGCTCGAAGGCACCCCCGGCTCGCACCGCGCTTGCAACTATCGTCCCGTCCCGGATGGCTCCCACGAAAATCGTCCTTTCGCGCGGTACTCCACTGTAGGCAATGTAGTCGTCCAGCGCTCCACAGGGGGGAATCCAGTAATCCTCATCACCTATGACGCCCTTGATGTGCGGGTAGTCGTCGCAGTAGACCGGACGCTGGTCATCAAGCGAAATAATCAGCGGGTTCTTTTGCTGTTCCGAAAGAATCAGGCCGGCTGTTTTGATATTTTGCATCTATATTTATGAATGCAAAACACATTCAATCCGATTTGTCCAGAAATCGTTCCATAGACGCTGCCCTCGTTCTGCAAGCGCGGGACGGCGACGACGCGGCGTTCGAGGCGATCGTGAAGCAGATCGACCCTATGTTGCGCGCCTGGTTCGTATCGCGGATCGGGCGGCGGGCGGCCGTAGACGATCTGGTGCAGAACACGCTGCTGCGGTTGCATCGGGGGCTGCCGGATTTGCAGGACCCGGAGCGATTGCGGGCGTTCGTCATGAAAGCGGCGCTGTTCGAAACACAGGATTATTATCGGGGGCGGTACGGTCCCCGGGAATCTCTTGCGGATCCGGACGCCTTGTCGAGATGGAGCGAAACGGTTCCCGAGGCGGACGTGCGCCTCGATGCGGAGAAAGCGCTGAACCTGCTCGGCGAGAAGGCGCGCACGATCCTGGAAATGCGCGAATACGGCTATCGCTATGCGGAAATCGCCCGCGCGCTCGGCATGACGGAAGCCGCCGTGAAGATGCAGGTGAAACGGGCGTTCGAGAAGTTGCGCAAGGCCCTCGAAGAATCGCCCGGAGAAGACCCCTGACCTGTCCTGCACCCGGACGGTCCCCGACGGTTTTGCCCCGCTACGCAATCCCTGCGCGCCCCGCCCCGTACGCCGCCTCGTACTCTTTTTTCTTTAAGGTCAGACGTTACTTTTTCGATCTCCACAGCGGCTTAACAAAAAGTCAACGCACCGCTCTACGCCCGTATCTATTCGTGCCTGCGCCGTTCGAACATATTGCCGACATCGCGCTGTACCGCGACCTGACCCCGGAACGGGCCATGGAATTGCAAGATATTCTGGTCTCCGATCCTGCTGTCAGTGCGCTCCTTCGGGAATGGCTCGCCGTACGTACGTTGTTGGCCCGCGGGGCTGAGCAAGCCGACGCGGATTTGGGGGAATTCGTTCTGTTTGCATTGTACGAATGCGGGCGAGCGGATGCGTTGACCGATTCCGAACGGACGCGCGTCGAAGAAATAGCCCCGGCGTTTCGTGGCCTGCTTGCGGGCAGCCCCGGCATGGCGGCTGTAGCCGACGACCTGCGTCGCGACATGGAGGATTTCGAGGCGCATTGGGCGGCGTGGTTTGCGGAGGAACCCGCTCGGCAAGCGTCTCCTGCGCGGGGCGCCGTTGCTGCCCCGGCCCGGCCCGCGCCGCGCACCCGCAAAAATCGCATAGACCGTCCTGCGCGCTCGTCCCGCACGACCTCTCCGGGCGTTTCGACGCCTGCGCCTGGTCGGCGCGTTTTGCAGGCAGGCCTCGGCGTGCTCGTTGCCGCGTTTCTTGTCGCCCTCGTGATTTTCCTGTCGCCGTCGTCTCCAGAGGTCGCAACGATTCGGACCGCCCCCTCGGAAGTGCGTCTCGTCGAATTACCGGACGGCTCCAGTGTGCGCCTCCTGGGCGATTCCCGCGTGACGTATTCGCCCGACGGGACGGATGCGGACGGGGTGCGCCGCGTAGATTTCGAGGGGCGGGCTCTTTTCGATATTGCACCGGGCGCCGCGCGTTTTCTGCTGGTTACGCCGGATGCAGAGATCGCCGTGCTTGGTACGTCCTTCGGGGCGCATACCGGCGCCGACGGGACAGAAGTCGTGCTGATCGAAGGCGGCTTGCGCATGCGTTCCCGGCATTATGCGGACGATCCGGGCGGCGCGAGCGCCGCCGTAACGCTTGCTCCCGGCCAAATGAGCCGCATGACGGGGGGCGTTCCCTCCGATCCCGTATCCGTGCGGGTGCACGAACGGCTTGCCTGGACGGGACTTTTCGTGTTTCATACTACGCCGTTGCGCGACATGCTTCCGGTGCTTGCCGCGCAGTACGGCGTGCGTATTTCGGCGGACGAAGCGTTGCTCGACGAGCAAGTGACCGGCCGGTTCGCCCACGAGGAGTCGCTGGCCGGAACGCTGGATATTATTGCGCTGGCCATCGGCGCTGCGGTCCAGGCGGACGACGAAGGCTATCGCCTCGCAGCCTCCCGCTAAGGCGCGTGGAAGAAGTTTTTTGTCGAGGGGGCGCTCCAGAGCAGACCGATTCGCGTAGGGCAAAAAAATTTCCGGGGCTTGACATTTTTGTTTCGTAATCGTATTGTCGGGTATTGTTTGCTTAGCGAGGTGAGAATATGCAAGCCCGTATTTTATACATTTTTATTGTCCTGACGCTTTGCCCTGCGTTCGCCCAAGCCCAGGAATTGAAAAAGGAATACTTTTTTTCGCTTTCTGCCGGGAATGAATATTCCATCGTGCGCCTGGAATCTCCTCTTGAACAGGGCGTTGTGGCGCCTGACCAGGTAAAATACGATTATACCAGTCGCATGAATCCTTTTGTGACGCTTAACCTGAAGGTTACTGACGGGGTTCACGCGGTGTCTCAGGTAACCTTTACGAGAATAACAGAGCCGCTTCTTGCCGCTTCTTCCTTCACGCAAATATGGACTTTGATGGGCGGCGTCAGGCTACAGGAAAACGATGTTCCTTTGTATCTGAACCTGCTGGGCGGATTGAATACGCATGTGTATGATATACATACCCTTGGCCCTGCCGAAGCGTATGTGTACAGATCGCGAAGTTTCGTGCTGGATGGAAGCGCCAACCTTTCCTTGTTTACTTTGCCGAAAGGAAAATTCTTTGTTTCCGCGGGCGCCCGGCGTGCATTTCATGAAGATACCGGGTATGTTTCCTATTATGTTCGGGCGGGCCTGGAACTCGTTTTAATCCGCCGATGAAATCCGCAATTCCGCGGACTGTCGAGAGGGAGGGCGCCGCCGTTCCCGGAAGACTTTTGGCGGAAAGGGGCGCATCCGGGCGGAAATAGGTATCTTGGGGCGTGCGCTGGCTGTTCGTCATATTCCTCTTCCTGCTGGCGCCGCTTCCGGCGGCGGGGCAGACCATTCGCATTGAGGCGGACGAAGCGCCGCTGCGCGATGCGTTGCTCGCCGTGCGGGATCAGGCGGGCGTCGATATCGTGTTCTCGGAGACGCTGGTTCAGGATCGTCGGACGACCTGTTCGTATGAAGGCGTTTCCGCCGAAGAGGCGCTGGCGTGCATTCTCCAGCCGGCGGCGCTCGAAGCGCAGCGCGTCCGCCGCAAGCAATATGTGGTGGTGCGCGCTTCCGGCCCGGGCCTCGAGCGGGTTGCGCGCCGCTGGACGTTGCGCGGATTCGCGCTGGACCGGAAAACCGGCGAGGCATTGCCCGGCGCGCATATTTACCTTCCCGACCTGCGCATCGGGACGGTTGCGAACAACGCCGGGTATTTTGCGCTGTCGTCCCTGCCTCCGGGGGCGTATGCGTTGCGGGTTTCTTTTTTGGGCTATACGACGGCAGAGCAACAGGTTTCGGAATCGACCGCGCCGGTTATCGCGTCGCTGGCTCCGTTGGCCCTCGAAGGAGGCGGGATCGTTGTGGAAGACGAACGGGCGGACTACGCCGTGGCTGCCGCGTCGCCGGGCCTGCTCAGGGAATCGGTGCGCCGCCTCGAACAGTTGCCATCCTTTCCCGGGGACTCGGACCTGTTTCAGGCCCTCCAGCATTTTCCGGGGATCCGCAAGACGGGCGAACTGCATGGCGGCATGCTGATTCGCGGAGCCTCTCCCGATCAGAATCTCTACATGCTGGACGGCGCGCCCGTGTACCATCCCTGGCATGCGTTCAGCCTCATTTCCATTTTCCAGACAGAGACGTTCAAGGACATCAAACTGTACCGGGGTTCGTTTCCCGTGGAATATGGAGGGAGGATCTCGTCGGTGCTGGATGCGCAGATGAAGGACGGATCGCAGCAGGACCCTCGTGCGCTCATGGCGCTGAGTCCGCTCAGCGGGCGCATGGTGATCGAGTCGCCGGTTACCGCCAACAGTTCGTTCATGGCGGCGGCGCGCAGGTCCTATCTCGACAAGATTATTGGCCGCGAGCATCCTGTGGAGAATGCGGAAGGCCGCCGGGACACGCTCCGCACGGGATACCATTTCTACGATGCGAGCGCAAAGTATACGCACCGGTTCCAGAGGGGCGATCGGCTTTCGGTCAGTTATTACCGGGGCGGCGACGATCTGGACTTGCGCCTGCCCTTCGATTTGTCGCTGGACTTTTCGTCCTGGCTTCGCCCGGCGGACCTGTTCTTCGAGGTGGCGCAGGAATGGCGCAACCAGTTGGTAAGCGCGCGATACCAGCGCCTGTTTTCCGAGCGCTTTTTTGTGACGGGAACGGCGTATCTGTCCACGTACCGGGCGCGCGAAAGCACCTTGCTGCGCCCCACGATTTCGGCGGTCATGCAGTCGGATTACAGGGTGGATCTGCAGGATATGGGCGTGAAGATGGACATGGAATATTTCCAGTCTGTTTCTCACCGGATACAGGTTGGCCTGCAAGCCGGCGTCCGCGATTTTTCGTCCTCGCTCGATGCGCTCATCCGGCGTTCTGCGGGCACGGTAGACCGGCATGCGCAGACGAACGACGCGGCGGAGCCCGAACTGGCCCTGTATACGCAGGATGTGTGGCGGCTGAACGAGCGCTGGACGATCCACCCCGGGCTGCGGCTCAATGTGTTCGGGACCGGATTGCGCACGGATGTGAGTCCGAGCCTTGCGCTGGAGCATGTCGTATCCCCCCGGATGCTTCGCGTGCGCGCAGGGGCAAGCCGCACCATGCAATATCTGCACCGGTTGCGCGATCGCTATGCCTTTACGTACGATCTCGTAACGAGCCGCTGGATTCCGGCCAGCGAAGATATTGCGCCGTCCTCCGGCTATCAGGGTTCCGCAGGGGTGGAGAGTACGCCCTGGCGAGGCGTAACGCTGCAAGGAGATATGTACTGGCGCCATGTAACGGATGTCCTGCTTCCGGAAGACGAGTTCCGCAGCAAAAACGAACTGGTGGGACCGGGGATCGATGTGGGCGAGTTGCTTGGGCAGTACGTGCGGGGCCGTGCGCGGGCGTACGGCGTGGAGCTTTCCGCGGTGGCCGACCGGGGCCCCTGGTCCGTTCGCCTGAATTACGCCGGCGGGAGGTCTCTGACGCGTTCCCCCGATCTGGGAGAAACGTCGTTTCGGCCTTCCCGGTATGATGTGCCCCGCTCTGTGGGCGTCATGGCGGCCCGGAAACTCGGAAAATGGCGCGTCATTTCCAGTATGGAAGGGCGAAGCGGGTATCCGACGACGGTGCCCGTCGCACAGTACGCCATAGGTGATCCGCTGGACGAAACGGATCGGTATTTGTACCGCCCCTACCTGAACAACGGACGCTTGCCGCCCTATTTTCGGCTGGACGTGGCGGCGGAGCGGCGTTTCCAGGCGGTGGGCGCCTCCTGGTTTGTCCGCTTGCATTTGTACAATGTGACGAATCGCCGCAATGTGACGGCGCGGCAGTACCTTCCCTCGGATCAGGGCATGGACATGCAGGATCGCCGCGGGTTGCCCATCTTGCCCCTGTTCGAAATCAGGATGCAACTATGATCGGTCGGGCCACATATATCCTGTGGGCAGGCGTGTTGTGCGCAGGCCTTGTTGCGGGGGGCTGCGATACGGTTGCGCCGGTGGACGATGCGCAGGTCGTCGTGGAGGGGTTTCTCAACACAGGCCAGCCGCTGCCGACCGTGCTGGTGCACCGCACTGCGTCGCCCCGAAATCCGTACGATGCGGCGCAAGCGGCTGTTTCGGACGCCGAGGTGGCGTTGACGCTGGGGGAGGATGTGGTGCGGTATGCGCCGGACCCGGGGCGAGCCGGACGGTATTCGCCCGTGGGCCGCGGGGCCGCTACGGTGGTCGCCGGGGAGGCGTTCTCGTTTCGCGTGCGTTGGCAGGAGACCCTGGTGACGGCATTCGGGTATGTTCCGCCCGAAATAGAAATCCGCGACGTATCTCTGAAAATCCCGCCGGAACCTGTTTCGGCGGTGCTGCTTGATTCGCTGGCGTTGTCGGATACGCTGGCGACCGGCGCCTATACCGGATATATTTATCCCATTGAGGCCACGATCGCATGGGTTGCGCCGGAAGACGAGGCGTTTTCGGAAACATTCTGGGTGCGCGCGCAATTGCAGCCGTTCACCACATTTTCTTCCCCCATCGTGGATCTGTTTCTGCGTTCCGACGATGTGTTTATGGAGCAAGCCCGGGAAACCGAAGGGACAGGCAGGTCCTGGACCGGGGTCTACGCCGTCAGCGTACCCGGGGAAAACGATCCCTTGCCGGCGCATGGCCTGCGCGTTTCGCTGGTTCGGTCCGGGGCGGATTACGCCCGGTTTGCGGCCAGCCGGGATGATCCGGATCGGCGCGAACCCATTTCGAGCGTGCAGGGAGGCATAGGCGTTTTTGCGGCGGTTTCGGTCGATTCGGTGCATGTGCAGGTGGATCAGGTAGGGGAGGCGGTCGTGTCGCCGCAGTAATGCATGTTTTGACGAGCAGATTCTTAAGGATTTATGACACAAGATATCGACTTGCAGCCGGGCCGCATTACGTCGTTGCGGGCGGTAAAGCGATCTCCGGACCGCATTTCGGTCTATATCGACGACCGGTTTGCCTTTTCCCTGCATCAGGATGTGGTGCTTGCCTTCGGGTTGGCGAACGGGAAAGCGCTCGACGTCGAAGAGCAGCAGCAGATGGTTCGCCAGGATCGGGTCTGGCAGGCGCGCGCGGCGGCGTTGCGCTATGTGACGTATCGCGATCGGACGGTTGCGGAGGTGCGTCGCCGGCTCAGGAAGACGTATTCGGACGAGGTGGCGGACGAGGCGGTTGGACATCTTCAAACCATGGGCCTGCTGGACGACCGGGCGTTTGCAGAGGCGTACGCCGACCGCCGGTTCCGGCAGGACGGGCATGGCCCTGTGCGCATTCGCGCCGACTTGCTGAAAAAAGGCGTAGCGTCCGACGTGCTGGAGGAGGCGCTGGACAAGGTTTTTTGCGAAGAGGATATGCTGGCGGACCGTGCGGCGGAACTGGGAAGCGTGCGGTGGCGGCGCCTTGCGAGCGAGCCGGACGCCATGAAGCGGACCCGAAAGGTTTGCGATTATCTCCTGCGCCGGGGATACCCTGCCGACCTGGCGCGTCGGGTGGCCTTCGACGTGGCCCGCGAAGGGGATCGGGGCGCGTAGCGATGCCGCGCCGGGCCTGGGAACACAAAAAATTGCATTCGGTTACACAAAGCCGTATATTATAAGAATGGGGTTTTTTACAAGGCCCGTCTTCGTATGTACGCACGGATCGTCGGTTACGCCGGTTACGTCCCGTGCCTTTATCACCCTCAAAATTTTCCAAACACAAACGTACGCAAAGCACGTGACGCACGACGATTTGAATGGACATGACGTCCAGCCGACGCATTCGTACCGCGATGAAATTTATTCAAGGCGCGTCCCCGCAGGGAAACGAACCTATTACTTTGACGTCAAGACCACGCGGTCAGGAGAAGATTTCTTCGTAACCATTACGGAGAGCAAGCGCATTGGCGAAAACCGGCACGAGAAGCACAAGGTTTTCCTCTACAAGGAAGATTTCGGCAAGTTCATTACGGCGCTGCACGATGTCATCAAGCATGTCGTGGACGAACGTCTGCCAGGGTACGAGTTCCGCAATTTGCCGGAACTGACCGGCATTGAGGATCGGGAGTACTCCCCGGACGATTCAGACTACCGCTAAGGCGGGCGGAACCGTGTTTGCCTGAAAAGCCCTGTTGTCCAGACCGGCAGGGCTTTCGCCATTCCAGGCGCGATGCGTCGCCGGAGCGGGGCGCTTCCAGCGTTGCTCGCTGTGCGCGTGCGTTATTTTCTGCTGCTCGCCATGCTTCCTGTCGTACCTTTCGCCCGGCGCCAGGAAAAACTGGAACGCCTTTTTTCGCGCCGCGCCGTGTTCGATGACCGGATCGAGGGGGCGGTGCGCCGCATTCTGGAAGAAGTGCGTTCCGGGGGCGACGACGCCGTACTCGATTGTACGGAACGGTTCGACGGGGTGCGTCCGGCCTCGTTGCTTGTGGACGCCGAGCGGCTTGCCGAGGCGCACGCCGGCCTGAACGATTCGCTGCGCCGCATTCTTTCCGAAGCCGCCGACAATATCCGCCGTTTTCACAAAAAGCAACGGCGGGCGTCGTGGTTCGATACGGAAGAGGACGGCGCCGGATTGGGGCAACGCTATGCGCCTCTGGAACGGGTCGGGGTGTATGTGCCCGGCGGTACGGCGGCGTATCCGTCCAGCGTGCTCATGAATGTCATTCCGGCGCAGGTTGCAGGCGTGGAACATTTGTATCTCGCGTCGCCGCCGGGTCCAGACGGATTGCCGCATCCGCTTGTGTTGGCCGCGGCCCGCATGCTTGGCGTGGACCATGTCTTTGCTGCGGGCGGCGCGCAGGCAATCGCCATGTTCGCCTTCGGGACGGAAACCGCGCCGCGCGTCGACAAGATAGTAGGGCCTGGCAACGCCTATGTGGCGACGGCCAAGAAGCAGGCGTACGGCTTGGTGGACATTGATTCGGTGGCGGGCCCAAGCGAAATCGTCGTGCTGGCGGACGCCTCCGCCGATCCGCGTTTTGCGGCGGCCGATTTGCTGGCGCAGGCCGAGCATGACCTCCGGGCTTCGGCGGTGTTGACGACGCCGGACGCTGCGCTGGCGGAAGCGGTCCGGCGCCATGCTGCCGACATGGCGGCGTCCTTGCCGCGTCGCGCCGTCGTGGAGGCCTCGCTTGCCGAATACGGCGCCTGCATTGTGACCGATACGCTGGACGAGGCCATTCAGGTCGTCAACGAACTGGCTCCCGAGCACCTTGAAGTATTGACCTGCGATCCGGCGTCCGTCTTGCCCCGCATCCGCCACGCAGGCGCCATTTTTCTGGGGCCGTTTTCTCCAGAGCCGGTGGGCGATTATTTTGCCGGACCGAACCATGTTCTTCCTACCGGCGGCACGGCGCGGTATGCCTCGGCGCTGGGCGTCGAGGATTTCGTGCGCAGGCAATCCGTCATTGCCTGGACCGAAACGCGGCTTGCAAGAACCGCTTCGCGCATTGCTGCGTTTGCGAGGGCAGAGGGGCTGGAGGCGCATGCTCGCGCCGTGGAGGTTCGGTTGGAAGGAGACGTTTCTGCACACAGCGCATCGAACAGGGAAGAGGATGAGTCCACACGTCCGCATGGATGAGCTCGTCCGCCGCATTCGTCCGGCGGTTCGCGCCCGCAGCCCGTATCTGGTCGGCCTCCCGGAGGCGACCACGGTAAAATTAAACCAGAACGAAAGTCCGTACGACCTGCCCCCCGAGGCGAAGGAGGAGGTGCTGCGGGCGTTTGCGCGTATTTCGTTTAATCGGTATCCGGACGAATTTGCGGAGCCGCTGGCGCACGCGTTCGCCGCCTGGGCAGGATGCGATCCCGCCGGGGTCATCGTGGGAAACGGGTCCAACGACCTGGCCGGGCTGCTGGGCCTTTCGTTGATCGGCCCCGGTACTCCTGTAGTTCTGCCCCGCCCCTTGTTTTCGTTCTACGCCAAGACGGCGTTGTTGCACGACGGCGATCTGTTCGAAGTGCCTTGCCGGGAAGACTTTCGCTTCGATACGGAGGCGCTGGCGGAGGCGGCCCGGCAGCGGCGCCCGGGGCTGATCGTGCTTGCGACGCCCAACAATCCTACGGGCCTCGCTATGACGCTGGACGAAATTGCGGCGGTAGCCGACGCTTCGGAGGGCTTTGTCGTGGTGGACGAAGCGTACCTGGAATTTTCGGAGGAAGGCAGTGCGCTCCGGCTGATGGACGAATATCCCAACCTGATCTTGCTGCGCACCTTTTCCAAGGCATGCGGACTGGCCGGGTTGCGTCTTGGTTTTCTCATAGCCCATCCCGATGTGCTGCGTGAATTGCGCAAGGCGAGGACGCCGTTCATGATTGATCCGCTGGCTTCCGCCGCGGCGCGCATCCTGCTCACGTCCTGGCCGGACATGATTGCCGAGCGGGCGCGTCGCATTCGAGCGGATTGCCTGGCGATCACATCGGCCCTTGCGGCCATGGAAGGCGTGGAGGTTGTGCCGTCTCAAGCGAATTTCGTACTGTTCAGGACGCCGATGGATGCGGATCGACTGAAAGCGCGTTTGCTTGCGGAGGGCGTCCTGGTTCGCTCCATGTCCGGGTACGCCGAGTTGCAGGGTTTTCTTCGGGTCAATGCCGGAACGGAACTTGAGAACAAGGCATTTATGACGGCGTTAGAAAATGCGCTGGCGGCATGAACTGCGTTCAACTGCGTTGAAATACGTAAAGGTAGATATCATTGGGCTTTCCACGGCCCCTTCAAGCGGGGGCTCCGCCCATGCGCTTATCCTCGGGGAGGTGGTCGGGGACCGCAAGTTGCCGATCATCATCGGGATCTTCGAGGCGCAGGCGATTGCGCTCGAAATGGAGAAGATTCAGCCGCCGCGTCCCATGACGCACGATTTGTTGCGCGATTTGCTGGAAGCGATCAAGGCCGAGGTGACCGAAATCGTGATCGACGAGCTTCGAGACGGGACGTTCTTCGCCAAAATCTGCTACACCCATAACGGGAAGACGTCCCACCTTGATTCTCGTCCGAGCGATGCGGTGGCGCTGGCCGTCCGCGTCGGAGCACCTATCTATGTGGCCCCCGACGTAATGAACGACGCCAGCATACGCACGGAACGGACGGCGGCGCCCTCCGCCATGAGCCGTCTGGAGCAAATGGAGCATCAGCTCGATGTGGCCGTGAAAGAGGAAAATTACGAGAAAGCCGCCGAACTTCGCGACGAGATACGGCAGCTCCAAAGCGAGCGCCAGCAGAATTAGCGCGCCGTCGCATAGCGCCCTGTCGTTTCCATCTTTCGCCCCTTGATATGCAGGCGTCCGCAGCGCGTATTTCGTTTGCCGATTTGCACGGCTTTTCGGCGCTTTTTCGGGATTATTGTATGCGCTATGAGGCGCTTGCAGGCTATTTTGCAGGCGATTGGCGCAAGGCGGGGGAGCGGGCGCGCGCAGCGGAGCGGGCCGCCGCACGGGATCGGGACCGGCAGGCGCTTGCCGATGCGCTGCTTGCCCGGCATGCAGCCTGGGGAGATAGCGAGGCGGCACGACGCGGCATCGAGGCCTTGCGCGCACGGGATACCGTCGCTGTGGTGACCGGCCAGCAGGTGGGCTTGTTTACGGGGCCGATGTATGCTGTGCTGAAGGCGTTTTCCGCCATTCGCCTGGCCGAGCGGCTCGCCGAAGAAACGGGTCGGCGCGTGGTTCCGGTCTTCTGGCTGGGCGGCGAGGACCACGATGTGGACGAAATTTCGAGGACGGTCGTACTGCGCGGGAATCGGCCTGTCGAGGTGCATTTGCAGGCAGGCGAGGCTGCGGCTACCGGTCCGACCGGGCGCATACGCCCCGGCGCGGACGTGCTGGACCGCCTGGAGGAGATCCTTCCCGATACGGAGTTCAAGGGGGCTATGCTGGGCATGGTTCGGCAAGCGTACCGCCCGGGCGCGACGCTTTCCGAGGGGTTCGCCCGGATGCTCCGGGTCCTTTTTCCTGAACTCGTGCTTGTGGATCCCGACGATGCGGCCCTCAAACGACTGGCGGCGCCGCTTTTTGCGCAGGAAATCAAGGAATCAGAAACGGCTGCGGCGCTTGTGCGCGGGGTCTCGGAGGATCTGGAGCGCGCGTACCATGCGCAAGTGTTCGTGCGTCCGACGAATCTCTTTTTGCTGGAAGCAGGGCGGCGGATTCCGCTTGACCTTGAGGGCGGGGAGTTCGTGGCGCGCGGTGCGGGCCGCCGCATGACGCGGGCGGAGGCGCTGGATCTTTTGCGCCAGTCTCCGGAATCGTTCAGTCCGAATGTGCTACTTCGTCCTCTGATGCAGGACTTGTTGCTGCCCACGGCGATGTATGTGGGCGGCCCGGGCGAAATCGCCTATTTTGCGCAGTGCCGCCGCTTGTACGAATGGGCCGGGCTACCTATGCCGCTTGTGTATCCCCGGGCGAGCGCCACCTTTCTGGAGCCGCATGTGGCGAAGGCGCTGGATGCGTACGGATTGAAGGTGGGGGATTTGGCGGAGGACGCGGGTCGGCTTTTTCACCGCGTCGCGGCGGATGCGATGCCGGATGCGATCGACAAGGCGTTCGACGAGGCGGTCCGGCGCCTTGGCGAGGCGGTGGAGCCGGTGCGTGGGGCGCTGCGCGAGGTGGACGGTACGCTGGAAAAAGCGACCGATGCGGCCCAGAAGGCGATGACGGACGAATTATTTCGTTTGCGGGCGAAGGCGGTCCGGGCGGAAAAGAAAAAACAGGAAACGATGCGCGCCCGCCTCGAAAAGGCGCAGGGAAATGCGTACCCGAACGGGGCGTTGCAGGAACGGGAGCTGTCCGTGCTGCATTTTCTCAACAAATACGGCATGGGATTTCTGGATATGCTCCGCGAAACGCTTGATATGGATACCGCGGAACATCAGGTGGTGCGGTTGCAAGGAAGGGGCGCGGGGTAATCCGCCCGACAGAACGCATGGACGGATGCCTGTGGCTTATGGTTGCCGCCAGGCGATGATGCGTTCTTCGAACTCCACGAGAAATCGCGCCATGTCGCCGCGTTTGCGTCCGGCCTCCGTGCGTCCGGCCAGACGGGCTATTTCTTCGGGCGGGCGGTTCAGGTCGTCGGCGAGTGCGTTCAGCGCTACTTTCATGAAAGACGTTTGCTGTACGCCTCCTTCCACCAACTGTTCTATTTCTTGCATGCTCCGTTGCAGGCCTGCTTGCGTAATGCCCAGCGCCGTGGCGTATTCCTGCGGATGTTTGCACAGAAGATTCCACACCCAATGTTCCGGGGCATTTTTTCCGGGCAGGAAGACGATTCGCGCATGATGCCCGTATTGCTCCGCGGCTTGTTCGATTTTATGTTTTGCGTCCCGGGCGTCGCCGTCCAGCGCCATCAGAAAGTCTCGCAACTTGCCGAATTTTCCCAGAGTATGCACATGCGCGGGGAATTCGTCGCGCCCCGTATTTCTCCCGACCAATACGTCGTCGGGGCGTAAATCCATGGTCGGGTTGAGCACGTCCAGCACGCCGCGAATCACGGATTCGGCGATGGCGTCTTCGCACAGGATGGAAAGTTGGTCGCGGGATTGTCCGTAAAGCGCTTTCTGGAAAATGTCTCGCCAGACGGGCATGAGGCAAACATCTGCCGTATGTTCGTCGCGCTCCAGAAACAACCGTCCGTCGGGAGGAACGCTGTCGAGCACGACTGGGCTGTGCGACGCCACAATGATTTGCAATTTTTGTCGCAGCGCCATGCGTTGCAGTTCCAGCATGGTTTGTTGCTGCGTGTACGGATGCAAGCCTGCCTCGATCTCGTCGATAAGAATCAGCGCGTTCTCAAGACGGGAGATGTCTCTCGACATACGCAGGATGGCCCGCTCTCCCGAAGACATGTGAAATTCGGAGTATCGCGTTTCTTGCGGGTCTTCCGTTTCTGCGAATAGCAGATCCCGGCCCCCCGACGCCATGACGGACAGATTCCGGTAACGTTGCCGCAAGATGCGATGCGCAAAAATGAGCAGGTTGGGCGTAAGGGTCTCGATCTCGAATTCCTTGCGCGCAAGTTGCAGCAGGCCGCGCACTTCAGACGGATTCGTGAGATTGGCCAGCGTGCGCAGGTATACGGTTCGCTCGGGCTGTTTGCCCCCCTTGCGTCCCCTGAAACTACGGTTCCAGGATTTGCCCCGGTTCCAGTCCATGGGATAGTTGGCGCCCTCGTGGATGTAGTCGAACGCCAGTTTTGTGGGTTCTATGGCGTCCGAGAGCACTTCTTGCCTCCGGTTGGCGAAACCGGGGAAAAGACTGCTTGGCGTGCGGGAGTTTTTCTTGCTTTTGGGGTCCCGATACGCGCAGGCGCAGGCGAACAGAACCGTAGATTTCCCGCACCCGTTAGGACCCGCCAGTACGCTGACGGGATACGTAAAGGGTACGCGCAGGTCCTGGATGCCCCGCAGGTTTCGGATGCGGATAGCCTGGAGCGCATGGTCTCGCCGGATGTTGTCCGCCCGCAGCGCATCCCATACCTCCTGTAGTTGCTTGTCGATTAGCGGCATGTCGAGTTGTTTGCAGGCCCTGGCGGGGTGGCGGGTTGGGGACATTCTGTCTAAAAGATAACCCTTTCGGCGTTCACGTATTTCCCCGAATCGACCGGATGCTGCGGTTAGGGGATGTAGGACGGCGAGGCGGGGTCAGGGGATTTAGGACGGCGAGGCGAGGTCAGGGGATTTAAGACGGCGAGGCGGGGTCAGGGGATGGGGGGCGAGACGGGCTATTTCTTCGGGCGGGGGTTGCGCCGTGTGCGGGCCTGTGTTATCTTGGCGCCATGCGATTTCTGGTATTCGCCATATTGACCTTGGGCTTGCTGGCGCTGGCTTCTCCGGCGGCGGCGCAGTCCTCTTCCGCCGACAGGTCTTCCGAAGGCGTTCGAGTCGTCATCGACCAGCTGTTCGACGGCATGCGGGCAGGGGACAGTACGATGGTCCGGGCGACGCTTCATCCGGCGGTCCGCTTCCAGTCTGCGTTCGTGCACGCCGACACGGGCAAGCCTGTTCTGTCCACGGGCAGCGCGGATCGGTTCGTAGAGGCGGTGGGAACGCCCCATGACGAGGTGTGGGACGAGAAGATATGGAATGTGGAGATTGCTGTGGACGGGCATTTGGCCCAGGCATGGATGAACTACGCCTTCTTTCTCGGGGAGACGCTCAGTCATTGCGGCGTGAACGCCCTTCATTTCTACCACGACGGCGACGCCTGGCGGATTACGCAAATCACCGATACGCGACGGCGGACGGGGTGTGAGGTGGAGTAGGGGTTGGATGGCACAGAGCGGCCTTAAAAAGTAAGGCGCCCGAAAATGACGCCTTAATAATTAAGGTTTTCTGTATGCGGTGGGTTTTCGGAGGGGATACTCTGGGCTAAAAAATAAAGGATTGGCTGTAACGGAATTTGACAAAGATATCGAAAAAGCGTATATTGACATAAATAGAGCACACACCATGCCGCAGGGACCCATGCACGATTCGTCTATAAAAGATACGCTTGAAGTCAAGAACTTCGGTCCGATTGCCGAGGCCCAAATAGATTTACGCCCGCTTACGGTGTTTATTGGGCCGAGCAATACAGGAAAATCGTGGCTGGCAATTCTGATTTATGCGTTACATCAGCATTTCAGCAATCCTCGGAAAAATAGGATGCCATGGCATCCTATGAATCGAGATACATCTATCATCGAATCCCTGATCGATTGGGCACAAAAAACCTTTAGAAGCGACAGTAATAATATCGAAGATAAAATCGTTCTTCCTGATTTTGTAATGGATGAAATTTATAAGATCAGGAAGATACATGTATCTGAGTATGAAGCTAAACAACTCGGCGATAATATACTTCGTTGTTTTGGTATGGATAAAAAAAATTCATTGATTCGTAAAGCAAGCCGAGATGGTGCATGTATTAATTTTGAAAGAAAATCTACGGTAAATTCTATACGTTTTTCTCATGAATTAACAATCAAGTCAAAATTATTTTCATCGAAAATATATGTACCCCCTGAAGTTGAATTAAATTTTCATGATGAAAACAATGAAATTGATATAAAAAACATGTATTCAATGGTGGATCATATGATGCCTTCATATGATAAAATAAATCAATATCATATTCTCAAAATATTTATGGATGTTTTAAGTGATTTTACTATGTATCCAATATTAGGTCCTATGTATTCTCGTGCATTTTATCTTCCTGCTAGTCGGACAGGTATAATGCATGCACATAATACAGTCGTTAGTGCCATAATAGGCAATGCATCAATGGCGGCTATAGATTCGACTTCCAGTACTTCCAGGCTTTCTGGGGTACTTTCAGATTTTCTCCGGGCATTGATTCAACTGGATAGTCCTGTATCAAGAGACACACCTTTTCGCGGCAAATCTCAATCGTATAAACGTAGACAAGAAAAACCTTGGAATGATTTTGATACGAAACTCGAAGAATCCATTTTAGGCGGGAAGATACGTATGAAGCAGTCGAACATAATAGGTTATCCGCATTTTACATATTCTCCTCAAGGATGGGAGAATGAATTGCCTCTAATATATGCCTCATCCATGGTGTCAGAGATTGCTCCCGTGGTACTTTACCTGCGCCATCTTGTTCAACCTAATGACACGCTGATTATCGAAGAACCGGAAGCACACTTGCATCCAGCCATGCAAGCCGAATTCACCCGCCAGATCGTTTCGTTTGTTGATGCGGGCATCCGAGTGGTTGTCACCACACACAGTGAATGGGTATTGGAAACGCTTGCCAATATTGTCCGGCGATCCGATCTGTCTACATCTCAGCGCAATGGTGATCTTATGCTTCGCCCTGATCAGGTGGGAGCATGGTTGTTCAAGCAGAAACGATCCCCCAAGGGTTCAGTCGTTGAAGAAATTCAGTTTGATCCAGAATCGGGGGGACTTGAAAGCGATTATGGAGAGGTTGCAGAACAGCTTTATAACGAGTGGGCATCTATTGGAAATAAAATCATCGAAATGGCTAAATAAATGTGTGTTTTAATTGAACATATAAGAAATGAAATTCCTGAATATGCTATCACTAAAAGATGCATGGAACAGGGATGTAAAGTATCTATGAATAACGCCCCCTCACCGCATATTATCATCGATATTAACCGTTGTTTTCAGGACTTGAAAAATGAAACACGTTGCGATTTTTTGTTTATTGGTTACGATGGAAATGATTACTGGACTGTGCCTTTGGAGTTAAAAAAAGGTAGTCCAAATGCAACAGAAATAACAAAACAACTGCAATCTGGATCAGAATTTGCTCAACATAAAATACCATCAAAATATATAACAAAATTTGTACCTATAGGGGTATATGGAAAGCGTCTCCATAAATACCAAATAAATAAACTTAAGAAAAATAGAATATCTTTTCGCGACAGAAAATATGAGATAAAACTCATCGGTTGTGGAACTCCACTCAATAAAGCACTGCCATGAGTGCTCTCCCCATGCCCCGCAAGAAACTCATTGAAGCCCTTCCGCTGGATGCGATCAACAAGGTGTCGGCGTGCGCCGTGATTTTCGCGTAAATGGCGGACCACCCGTCCGAATCCGTGGAAGAACTGCTGGCGGCCCCGGAGATAAGCTAGTTGGCGGAAGTGCGGCCGCACGAACGGTTTGCGGAGTGGGTGCGCGCATGTCCTGCAAAACCAGCCTCACATCAACAGATCAATAAGGTCGGCTCGGCGGAACGTCGCCGACAATAATTGCAGCGTGCGCGCCCGCTCGCCGATTACGACGGGCATGTTTGCCTCAATCCTTTCTTCCGCGCGAGACACATAACGATCCGCATTTTGTGCAACCAGTTCCCGGGCCTGTTCAAAGTTGCGGTGATTCAATTGTTCAAGCGAAATATCCATCTCCTGGAGGAGATAGCGCCCCATGAGCATGGCGATGAAACGGGAACCGTACGCAAGAAAATCCGGCGCATCCTGCGGAGGTCTTTTTCGCCGGTTTTCCGCATGTCGAAATAGCAAGGCCGCGATGATCGCCTGGGCGCCGTTCAGGTCTTCGGTAAAAATAATATCGTACAGGGCCCCGAAATGCTTTCGTCCGCTAAATCTCGCCTGATGCGGCCGCCGACGCCAAATCGCCAGAACCGCTTCAGCCACCACGGCGCTCGTAAATTCGTCGGACGAGACGGAACGATCCTCGCGCTTGGCGCGGTACTTGTATCCCAATGCAGCGATGGATGCGCCGAGGCGTTGCTGGCGAGCATCGTTGGCCTTCAAGTCGCGCAGATCGACCGGATTCTGGCTGTTCGTAGCGAATGTAATCGCCCCGACAAGTTCATTATCGTCCCGCGGAAGTTCATATATGCGCACAAGAACCTCCGCTTCGCCAATCTCTGGCCCCAGCTCTCTTGCTATGTGCTGAACGGTGCGCGCCGTTTGTCCCCCGTTGACGATTTGCAGGTCGTTTACCTGCACCCGCCAGTTGCCTCTCTGAAGCGCATTGTGGCGAAACTGGGAGCAAGTAATGGTCACGCCGTTGTTGTAAAAATAAAAATTTGAACGCTCGTCCTGTTGGCGCAACGTTGTGGCGACCGCTTCGTTCACGCGGTTTCCCTTGAGTCCCAGATAACGACGAATATTTCTTTCGAATAGCGCATTATCGTGCTCATCGGTAAGCCGTGCGAGTTCGGCCACGGATATGCGCCCTACCATTACGCGACGAAAGTCGAAGGTTTCGACCAGCACCTGTCCGTTGAATTGCAATTCTGCACTGATGGGTTTGCGTGTCTGCAACAGGGCAAGGAGTTCCTCGGACCCGATATGACGCCACTCGACCTGTGCTCCAAACCCCTTGCTCGCATTATCGATCCGTTGTTGCGCCTGCGCAGACCAACCTGCTCCGTTATTCGCGGCGACCGCCGTGACGCGCGGAATCGCGCCCTCCTTGACAAAGGAACGTATGTCCTCGATCCGCTGCTCCAGTCGTCGATTCAGGCTCACGGGCTTGACCGGATCGAAAAGCGTTCCGATCGCATGGATCATATCGGCGACGGCATGCTCGGGAAACGCCGAATGTCCGTCAAGATTTTTCTTGTATTTCCCCTGTATCAACGTAATGGGCAGTTCGCCGTCATCGGGCGACTCGAAGTACAGCGCATCAATCCCGAAATCGCCTCCTCCGTCCACAATGCCGTCGAGCGCCTCGTCATCCGTGAGGTCGAATGCTGTTTTCGCCACAAGAAAGAGGAATGCTGTCGAACGCTTCCTGGGCTCGTCGGCGCCCAGGCCCAGCTCATGGCTAAAAGCATCGGAGTGCTTCTCGACCACTCCAGACACCTGCTGGTCAATGATTTGCGCAGCGAGGGACATGGTTACAATAGCAGAATCGGTCTGAGGCGCATAGCCGCCTGCAACATGCGGGCATTGGCGCGGCGGGCATCCTCAAGTCAATGAAATTCGTCCCCCGGTGTTCCGATCCCTGCCCGGATATGCTCGAATCTGCCGCAGGAAGGCCGGAGTGGAGGAATGACCCGAGCCCCCGTCCCTGAACCCTTTCCGCCGCAAGGAGTATGACCCCGCCTTGATCGATATTTCCTTCACCGAGAGCAGACATGGCCGGATATCCCTTCGCCGAAATAGAGCAGCATTGGCGGCGGCATTGGGAAGAACGCAAGACCTTTCGCACGCCCGACGAGCCGGACCCGGACAAAGAGAAGTTCTACATTCTGGACATGTTTCCGTATCCGAGCGGAACGGGCCTGCACGTAGGGCACCCCGAGGGGTATACGGCTACGGACATTCTGGCGCGCTACAAGCGCATGAAGGGCTTCAACGTGCTGCATACGATAGGCTGGGACGCTTTCGGCCTGCCCGCCGAACAGTATGCAGTCAAGACGAACACCCATCCGCGCATCACCACGGAAGCGAACATTGCGCGTTTCCGCGAGCAACTCCAGATGCTCGGCTTTTCGTACGATTGGGATCGGGAGATAGACACGACGTCCCCGGAATATTTCCGCTGGACCCAGTGGATATTCCTCAAGCTGTACGAACGGGGGCTGGCCTTTCAGAGCGAAGCGCCTGTCTGGTGGTGCCCGGAACTGGGCACGACGCTGGCCAACGAAGAAGTGGTGGACGGAAAATCCGAGGTGGGGGGCTACGAGTGCGTGCGCAAGCCGCTTCGGCAATGGATGTTGCGCATTACGGAATATGCGGAGCGGTTGCTCGAAGGGCTGGACGACCTTGACTGGCCCGAAAGCACCAAGGAAATGCAACGCAACTGGATCGGCAAGTCCGAGGGGGCCGAAGTGGCGTTCCCCGTATGCGACCTGCCGGGCGAAGCGATCCGCGTATTCACGACGCGCCCGGATACGCTGTTCGGGGCGACGTATATGGTGCTGGCGCCGGAGCATCCCCTTGCGGCGAAGATTACGACGCCCGACCGGCTGGAAGAGGTAGAAGCCTATGTCCGCGCGGCGGCGCAAAAGAGCGATCTGGAGCGCACCGAACTGCAACAGGACAAAACAGGCGTGTTTACGGGCGGATTCGCCCTCAATCCGGTGAACGGCGAGCGCATTCCCGTCTGGATTGCGGACTACGTACTGATTTCCTACGGGACGGGCGCCATCATGGCTGTGCCGGCCCACGACGAGCGCGACCATGCGTTCGCCAGAACCTTCGATCTTCCCATCCGGGAGGTCGTTTCCGGGGGCGACGTAGCGAAGGAAGCCTGGACCGGCGACGGCGCGCTGGTGCAGTCCTCCAGCGAGGACCGGGCTATCCCGGGCGTTGCCGAACGGGGCGTCTCCATCAATGGATTGCCTACGGAGGCGGCTCAGCAGAAAATGATCGCCTGGCTCGAAGCCAACGCATGCGGGTGCGCCAAGGTCCATTACAAACTGCGCGACTGGCTGTTTAGCCGGCAGCGCTACTGGGGAGAACCGTTCCCGCTGATTTTTGTGGACGGCATTCCGAAGCCTCTCCCGGAAGACGCGCTTCCCGTAACGCTTCCGGACCTTTCGGATTTCCAGCCTTCCGGGCAGGTGGAAGGCCCGCTGGCGTCGGTCGCCGAGTGGGTGCATACGGTGGATCCCGAAACCGGCGCGCCCGCCCTCCGGGAAACGAACACCATGCCGCAGTGGGCCGGGTCCTGCTGGTACTATCTCCGGTTCGTCGATCCGCACAACGACCGCCTCCCGGTCGATCCCGAAAAAGAGCGGTACTGGATGCCGGTCGATCTCTACATAGGCGGCGCGGAGCATGCCGTGCTGCATCTGTTGTATGCGCGGTTCTGGCACAAGGTGCTGTACGACGCGGGCGTAGTAAGCACGCCCGAACCGTTCCGCAGGCTTGTCCATCAGGGCATGATTCTCGGGGAAATAGAATATGCGGTAGGCGGGCGGCGCCTTGCGGAGGCGGACGTGCGGAAGGAAGGGGACGGATTCGTGCTGAAGGACGATGCATCGGTTCCGGTCGAGGCCCATGCCTACAAGATGAGCAAGAGCCGGGGCAATGTGATCAACCCGGAAGACGTGGTCGAGCGATACGGCGCGGATTCGCTCCGGCTGTACGAAATGTTTATGGGTCCGCTGGAGCAGGTAAAGCCCTGGAGCATGCGCGGAGTCGAAGGGGTCCACCGTTTCCTGAACCGTGTGTGGCGCCTTCTCATCCACGCGGAGACGGGCGCGTTGCGCTCCGGGATGGACGCCGCCGCCTCGAAGGAGCAGTTGCGCGCCCTGCACCGGACGATCGCGAAAGTCACCGCCGATATCGAGCGGCTGCATTTCAATACGGCCATCGCCGCGATGATGGAGTTTGTGAACGCGGCGAACAAATGGGATGCAGTCCCGAAGGAAGTAGCCCGTCCGTTCGTGCTGCTGCTTAGTCCGTTCGCTCCGCATCTCGGCGAGGAACTCTGGCGCAGGCTGGGCGGGGCGCGGACGCTGGCCTACGAACCCTGGCCGGAGGTTGCCCGGGAATACCTGAAGGAAGACGCCGTAGCGATTGCGGTGCAGGTGAATGGCCGCATCCGCGCTACGATCACGGTCCCGCAGGACGCCGAAAAAGAGGCGGCGCTCGAGGCGGCGCGCAGGGAGGAGAATGTGGCGAAGCATATCGGGGAGCGCGCCGTGAAGCGGGAAATATACGTGCCCGGCCGCATCGTGAACTTTGTTGTATAAAGGATGCACTGATCAAATCCACTTCGATCAGCGCTTCACGTACGAGAATAGCGTTTGTAATGATTCCATCGTTAAAATCATCGGAAACCGAGGCGTTTTGCGTCGTCGGTGTCGTGAAGCGCCCTTCGGGAGGCATCGAGGAGCGCGCTGGCGGCGTCATTCCTCATTACGTGGGGCCTACCACGCTGCTTCGTCATTCCTTGCCAGCGCACCCCTCGCTGCCTCTGATCTTCGCGGACTTAATCAGAGCATCCTAAATGACTTCTCCTTCGGCTTCCATACCGCTTCCGCTGGATGTGCTTGCCTTTGGCGCGCATCCCGACGATGTGGAATTATGCGCAGGCGGGACGATCTGTTTGCTCGCGCAACAGGGCTACCGCGTCGGCGTGGCGGACCTCACCCGGGGCGAACTCGGCACCCGGGGCACGCCGGAATTGCGCGCCGAAGAAGCGGCCCGCGCCGCAGAAATCATGCGACTGACCGTCCGCGAAAACATGGGGCTTCCCGACGGCAACATCGCCAACACGCCCGGGAACCGTCTCCCTGTCATTCGCGCGTTGCGGACCTGGCGCCCGCATATCGCGCTGATCGGCGGGCCAGAATGCCGCCATCCCGATCACGGGGCTGGCGCGCGCCTGTGCGCCGACGCCTGTTTTTACGCAGGATTGCAAGGCATACGGACCGAGGACGAATCGGGTGCCCCGCAACCCCCCTGGCGCCCGCAGCATGTGCTGCACTACATGCATCTGGTCGAGTTCGCCCCTTCGTTCGTGGTGGACGTGACGGATGCGTGGCCGCAGCGGCTTGAAGCGCTTGCCGCGTTCCGGTCGCAGTTTCATCATCCCGGCTACGAAGCGAAACCCGGCGAACCCGAAACGTTCGTGTCGGACAAGGGATTTCTGGAATGGATCAAGGCCCGCGCCAGAACATACGGCCACCGGATCGGGGTGCGGTACGGCGAACCTTTCCTGTACCGCCAGGGGCCGGTCGGCGTTCGGGACCTGATGCAAACCCTCGACCACAAGAAACGATTTCGATAAACCTGGCTCGCCTGTCCAACGATGGCTGAACTGAAAACCAGAAAGAACGCCCGGAGCGTTGCGGATTTCATCGCGTCCCTTGACGACGAGCGGAAGCAGCGCGAGAGCCATGCGCTGATTGCCCTGATGCGGGACGTTACCGGCTGTGAACCCGCTATGTGGGGCGAGAGCATTGTGGGGTTCGGCCAATACCGGTTCAAATACGCCAGCGGGCGGGAAATAGACTGGATGCTGACCGGATTTTCGCCGCGCAAACGGGCCTTTTCTCTCTACGTTATGACCGGATTTGACGGACAGGACGACATCCTCAGCGTGCTGGGCCGCTACAAGACGGGCAAATCCTGCCTGTACGTGAACAAGCTCGACGATATAGACCTGAACGCGTTGCGGAAATTGCTGAACGCTTCCGTATCCCGCCTGGTCGAAAAATACGGCCCGGAACAACCCCGGCTCGCCCCGGAATAACCCCGGATTGACTGACAACCCTTTGGGGTAGTATGTAGTATATTAACTCCTTCCGGCAAGTATGCCGGCGTGCCCTGCGTTTCCGTTTTCAACCTGTTCTTCATGCCTGACACCAGCGATTTTCGCAACGGCCTCACCCTCGTCCGCAACGACGATTTGTGGACCATCGTCGAGTTTTTGCACGTAAAGCCCGGCAAGGGCGGCGCGTTCGTGCGCTCGAAGCTGAAGCATGTTCGCTCTGGCAAGGTCGTGGACCATACGTTTCGGGCGGGCGAAAAAGTCAAAACGGCGCGCATCGAGCGGCGTCCGCACCAGTTTTTGTACGAGGACGACCTGGGCCTGCACATGATGAATACGCAGACGTACGAGCAGTTCTCGCTTCCTGCGGAGCGTATAGCGGGGCGGGAATTCATTATAGAGGGGACCACGGTCGATATCCTTTTTCACGCCGAAGCCGAGGAGCCGCTCAATGTCGAGTTGCCCGGCAAGGTCGATCTTGTCGTGGTCAAGACAGATCCGGGGCTGCGCGGCGATACGGCCACCGGCGGCGCCAAGCCGGCCACCATGGAGAGCGGCGCCGTGGTGCAGGTCCCGCTTTTTATCGACGAGGGAGATGTGGTGACCGTCAATACGCAGACCGGCGAATATGTAACGCGCGCCGCGACGTCGAACAAGTCCTGATCCTTTTTGTCCAACTGTATCCCCAGTTCTTGCACCCGCATTAGCATATGGATCTTCCCCTGCTTGAAAAATTGCTCAAGATCGTCAAGGACAGCGGCGTGGCCGAGGTCGAAATCACGGAAGACGATCTGAAGGTGGTTGTTCGCATGCAGCCGCCGCCCGCACAGGAGCCGATGGTTGCGGCCTGGCCGCCGTACCCCATGCCGCCGCCGGTTCCGTATCCGCCGGCCCAGACCTCTGCCGATGCGTCGCAGGCTCCGCCCGCCGCCTCCGCTGCGGCGGACGAAGGCAAGCCGGAACCCGCCCGCCGAGGGACGACCGTCAAGGCGCCGCTCGTAGGCACCTTTTACCGGGCCCCGGGCCCTGAAGAAGCGCCGTTCGTGGAAGTGGGCGACGTCGTTTCCAAAGGGGATACCCTGTGCATTATCGAGGCGATGAAGCTCATGAACGAAGTCGTGAGCGAAGTGGACGGCAAGGTGGTCGAGGTTCTGGCGCCCGATGCGCTGCCCGTCGAGTACGACCAGCCGCTCTTTTCGATAGAATAATCTAAACCGGGCCGCCGTCGGCAGCCCATACCGCTCGTCCCGTGATCAGGAAGGTGCTCATCGCCAACCGCGGAGAAATCGCGCTCCGCATCATTCGAACCTGCCATGAAATGGGGCTTCGAACCGTCGCCGTGTATTCCACGGCGGATCGGGATTCGTTGCATGTCCGGTTCGCGGACGAAGCGGTGTGCATCGGGCCGCCGCTTTCCCGGGAAAGCTACCTGCGTCCCGACCGGATCATGGCGGCGCTGGAGGTGACCGGCGCAGACGCCGTCCACCCGGGGTATGGATTTCTTTCCGAAAACGCCGATTTCAGCGCCATTTGCGAGGATCACGAGGTGATTTTCATCGGTCCCCGGGCGAAAACCATTGCCATGATGGGGGACAAGAGCGTGGCCAAGGAAACCATGCGGAATGCGGGCGTGCCGGTGGTGCCGGGTTCCGACGGAGCCGTGCCCAACGCAAAGACAGGCAAGAAGATCGCCGACGACATCGGGTACCCGGTGATGGTCAAGGCGTCTGCGGGCGGCGGCGGACGCGGCATGCGGATCGTTCGGGAGGCCAGCGACTTTGCACGCCAGTTTTCGGCGGCGGCCGCCGAGGCCGAAGCGGCCTTCGGAAACGGCGATTTGTACATAGAAAAATATGTAGACAGCCCGCGCCACGTCGAAATTCAGGTGTTCGGCGACGGCAAGGGGCGGGTGGTGCATTTTGGCGAACGCGAATGCTCCATCCAGCGCAGGCACCAGAAACTGCTGGAGGAATCGCCGTCGCCTGTGGTGGACGCGGCGCTGCGGGCCCGCATGGGCGAGGCGGCGGTGCGCGGGGCGGAGGCCGTGCAGTACGCTGGCGCAGGCACCATGGAGTTTCTTGTGGACGCCGGGGGGGATTTTTATTTTATGGAGATGAATACGCGCATTCAGGTGGAGCATCCCGCCACGGAAGAAGTGACCGGCGCAGACCTCATCGAACTTCAGCTGCGCATCGCCATGGGCGAGGCGTTGCCGGAAGAAGACGTCGCCATGACGGGGCACGCCATAGAGTGCCGGATCAACGCCGAGGATCCGTTCAACGATTTTCGGCCCTCGCCGGGCGTCGTGACAGCGTTTCATACGCCGGGCGGGCAAGGCGTTCGCGTGGATACGCATGCGTACGCCGGATACGCCATTCCGCCGTATTACGATTCCATGATCGCCAAGCTCATCGTGTACGCCCGCACCCGCCCGCTTGCGATTCGGAAAATGCGGCGCGCGCTCAGCGAATTCGTGATTGAGGGCGTACATACGACCATCCCGTTCCACCGCCGGTTGATAGAAGACCCTGCGTTCCAGGCGGGCGAATTCACGACGGCGTTTCTCGACACGTTCGATTTGACCCCCACGCACACAGCAACATGACGTTTCCCGTCCTGTAGACCCGATACTTTCATGAAATACCCTGCCGATCTTTTATACACGAAAGACCACGAGTGGATACGCATCGAGGACGACGGCGCGTCGGCGACCGTCGGCGTGACGGATTTTGCCCAGGAAGAACTCGGAGACGTCGTGTTCGTCGAATTGCAGCCGTCCGGCTCGGACATCGCCCGGGACGAACCGTTCGGGGCCGTCGAGGCGGTCAAGACGGTGTCCGATCTCTATATGCCTTTGTCGGGTTGCATCCTTGAAGTCAACGAGGAGCTGGAGGCGCACCCCGACTATGTGAACACCGATCCGTACGGCAAGGGCTGGATGATCCGCATGGCGCTCGCCGACGGGGCCGAGACGGGCGACCTGCTTTCCGCGGACGATTACAAAAGCATGACCGGGTAAGGCCGCGCGAGATGCACGAACGCATCGTCATTCTGGATTTCGGGAGCCAGTACACGCAGCTCATTGCGCGGCGCGTCCGCGAGGCGGGCGTGTATTCCGAAATTCATCCATGCACCCGATCGTCGGAAGAAATCCGGGCGATGCAGCCGAAGGGCGTCATCCTGTCCGGGGGGCCCTGCTCGGTTTTCGATCCGGGCGCCCCGCAACTGGACCCCGCCTTGCTGGCCATGACGCGCACCGACGGCTCGCCCGTGCCCGTGCTGGGCATTTGCTACGGCCTTCAGGCCATGGCCCGCCTCGAGGGCGGCGACGTGGCGCCCGCCGACCGCCGCGAATTCGGGCGCGCCCGGCTGCATATCGACGTCGCGATGGGGCTGTTCGAGGGCGTATCCGACGGCTCCGTCGTCTGGATGAGCCACGGAGATCATTTGACCCGCCTCCCTGCGGGGTACCGGGTGCTTGCGCATACGGACAATGCGCCCATTGCGGCGGTCGCATCGGATTGGCTTCCGCACTACGGCGTGCAGTTTCATCCCGAAGTGGTGCATACCGACGCCGGGCGCCTGCTCATCGAAAATTTTGCGATGGACCTGTGCGGGTGCCGGGGGGACTGGACGCCCGCCTCCTTCGTGGACGAGAAAAAACAGGAAATCAGGGAGACGGTGGGCGACGCCCACGTGATTCTCGGCCTGTCCGGCGGCGTGGATTCGTCGGTGGCCGCCGTGTTGCTGCACGAAGCGATCGGCGACCGGCTCACCTGCATTTACGTAAACAACGGGGTGCTTCGGAAGGGAGAATGGGAAGAGGTGCAAGCGATGTTCCGGGATCATTTTCAGGTGCGCCTGAAGGCCGTGGACGCTACGGACCTGTTTCTGGATCGCCTGGCGGATGTGGCCGACCCGGAAAAGAAGCGTAAGATCATAGGCAATGCGTTCGTGGAAGTCTTCGACCGCGCCGCCCGCGACATTGCGGAAGAGGCCGGCGAGCGCCCCGCCTTTCTGGCCCAGGGCACCCTGTATCCAGACGTGATCGAAAGCGTTTCGTTCAAGGGGCCTTCGGCCACGATCAAAACCCATCACAACGTAGGGGGGTTGCCCGAAGAACTGGACTTTGAGGTGCTTGAGCCGTTTCGCGAACTATTCAAGGACGAAGTGCGGGAGATCGGCCGTCTGCTGGGCCTTCCGGAACTGGTCGTGGGGCGGCATCCGTTCCCGGGTCCCGGGCTGGCCGTGCGCATTCTGGGGCCGGTGACGCGCGCATCCATCGCCATGCTTCGCGACGCGGACGCCATTTTCATCGAGGAACTTCGGCTGAATGGGTTGTACGATACGGTGTGGCAGGCGTTTGCGGTGCTATTGCCCGTGCAGACGGTGGGCGTGATGGGCGACGAGCGCACCTACGAAAATGTGTGCGCGCTCCGGGCCGTTACCAGCGTGGACGGCATGACGGCAGACTGGGCGCGCCTTCCGGGCGATTTTCTGGCCCATGTATCCAATCGGATCGTGAATGAAATCCGGGGCGTGAACCGGGCCGTATACGACATCAGCTCCAAACCTCCGGCCACGATCGAATGGGAATAACGAGACGATTTGCGATGCGGAGCCTTGTCTGTACGGCGCTGCTGGGCGTGGCGTGGCTTGCGTGCGTCGCCTGGGCGCCTGCCCTTGCGCATGCCCAGGATGGCGCGCCGGTTCCCGAGGAAGCGGGGCGGATGTTCGAGGAGGCTCTGGAGGCGTTCGAACAGGGCGAGTATGCCCTTGCGGCCCGGCTGTTCGAGCAGGTCCGATCCGCGTACGACGTGCACGACCAAACCACGGCGGCCCTGCTTATGGAGGCGAAGGCGCTCTATCGGGGCGGACGTTTCGCCGAGGCCGCAGCGCGGGCGCGCTTGCTGGCGTCGGATTTTCCGGAGAGTCGGTATCTCGACGACGCCGGATCGCTTCGGGACATAGCCGAAGAAGGCCTTGCGCGCAACGTGGCGCTGCCCCGCAACCTTGGCGTGCTGTTGCCGCTGGAGGGCGATCATGCCCCGCTCACCCAGGCGCTGTTTACCGGGGTGCGCATGGCCGTGGACGAACACAATGCACAGCATCCGGACCAGCCCGTCCGCATGATTTTCCGCAGCACGGGGGCCGATTCAGCGCGGGCCGCCGAAGCGGTGGAAGCATTGGCGGCGCTTGGCGCGCACGCCGTCCTTGGGCCGCTCTATAGCGGAGAAGCGGCGGCCGCCGCCGAGGTGGCCGAGCGATTCCGGCTCCCGCTGATGGCGCCGCTGGCCACCGACGAGGCCGTCTCGAGCGGCAAGCGCTACGTGTTTCAGGCGAACCCCACCATCGTTATGCGCGGGCGGCTTATGGCCCGCTTTGCGGCGAGGAGCCTGCGGTTGAACGAATTCGGCGTGATTGGCGAGCAGGACCGCGACCGCATCAGCGAACGCATGGCGCAGGGCTTTCTGGAAGAGGCGATGCAGGGCGGGCACACCGTAGCGTACGATACGTTGCTGGCTTCGCAGACGGACTGGGGGCGTTTGTCCGCCACGCTGTCGCGGAGCGAAATCCTTGGCGCGCGCGCGGCGTATCTGCCCATTGCATCCGGGGAGAGCGTGGCCCGCATCGTCGCCGCCATCACCAGTCTGGACCGTATGCGTCTCGCCGACGAGATTCGCATCCTCGGCAACGGGACCTGGCGGTCCTTTCCGGATCCGGCGCGGGCTTCCCGCTACGCCGTCACCTATGCCGACGATTTTCACGTCGAGGCAGGCGACCCCGCCGTACAGGCCTTTACGGAAAGATACCGCGAACTGGCGGGCGCCGAACCGGAAGGCCGTCTTGCGATCATCGGGTACGATGTGGCTCGTTTCCTGCTTCCGCTGCTGGCGGAAGATTCCCCGCGCCCGCTTGCAGACCGGATTCGCGCGGCGCCGTTGCGGGAAGGCCTGGGCGCCCGCATCCATTTCGACGGGGGCAACGTGAACGCCGCCATGTTCTGGTTCCGGTATCAGGACGGCGAAGTGCGGCGGTTGCGATAGGCGGGCTGCACAAAGGATGCGCTGAGCACAACCGCTTCGCCCATAAGTCGCGTTCGTGCGCGCCGGACAGGAACAGCGGGGCCGCGCGCAGGTACATATATTCTTCGTCCTGGTCCGGGCGTTCTCTCCGCGCCGCTGCGCGTTCTTCTTTTTCCGTATTCTTTTTATCCGTCTTTTTCAGCGTACGCCTTTTCCCGCCGCCGATCATGTCCTCGTTTCTGCGCTCGCTCTTTCCGGTCGTCTTGTTGCTTGCGCCGCTGGCGCTGTCCGCGTGCTCCGGGTCCGGCCGCATCCGGTACGATTCCCCCGACGACGCCTACGCCAAAGGGTTGCGCTTGTTCGAAGAAGGCAAGTACGAACGGTCGGTTCCGTTTTTCCAGGGCGTTTTCGATTACGGAAGAACGTCCGAAGTCGCCGCCGATGCGCAACTTCACCTTGCGCGGGCGCATTTCGAGGTCCGCGATTATATTCTGGCCGCCTCTGAGTACTCGCGGTTCGTGAATACCTACCGGACGAATCCCGGCGTAGAGGACGCCATGTTCGAGCGTGCGGTGGCGTACCATCATCTTTCGCCGCAGTACGCCCTCGACCAGACCAATACCCGGCAGGCCATTACCTACCTGCAATTGTTTCTGGACCGGTTTCCCGATTCCGACAGGAAAGACGAGGCGGAAGCCTACCTGAGCGCATTGCGGGAGAAGCTGGCGCGCAAGGCGTACGAATCGGCGGGCCTGTACGAGCGGCGGGGCATTTACGAGGCGGCGGCGCTTTCGTACGAGCACGTCTTCGATACGTATCCGGACACGCAGTGGGCCGACGACGCCTTGTTGGGCGCCATGCGTTCGTACATCGCCTTTGCCGACCTGAGCATTGCGTCGCGTCAGCCGGAGCGGCTTCAGTTGGCGATCGATAATTATACCCGCCTCGTCGAACTTTTTCGGGATAGTCCGCTCGTCAAGGAGGCGGAGACGTTCTACGAGACGGCCTCCGGGCGGCTCTCCGAATTGGCAAGCAGCAACTGAGCATTACGTGGCCGGATCCGGAACGGACAGCGGGCGGCGCATCGGGATATTCGGGGGGACCTTCGATCCGCCGCACAGGGGGCATCTGCTCCTTGCCGGCATGGTGCGCGAGCGCTGCGGCCTGGATTCCGTGCTTTGGGTTCCGAACAATCGTTCTCCGTTCAAAACCGGGGAGGACCTAACGCCTGCCGCGGACCGGCTGGCCATGGTGCGGGCCGTCGTGGCGGGCGATGCGGCGTTTGCCGTCTCGGATATTGAGACGCGACAAGGGGGTACCTCGTATACGGTGGAAACGCTACGCAAGTTACGGGCGGAGCATCCCGGCGCCGCATTTCGCCTCATTGTGGGTAGCGATCAGTTGCCCGGCTTCGCCCGATGGCGGGAACCGGAAGAAATCGTTCGCCTTGCGCCGCTTATTGTGTTTCCGCGCGCGGGGTACGCGCAGGGGCAGGCGCCCGCACCGCCAGGCCTGGAAAAATATGTGGAATGGGTCGATGCGCTGCGTATCGATGTGTCCAGCACGGACATTCGGGCGCGCCTCCGCGCCGGACAACCCGCGCAATCCGAGCAACCCGGACAATTCGAGCAATCCAGGCAACCCGGACAATCCGTTCGGTACATGATCCCGCCGCCGGCGCTCGCCATCATAGCGGAGCGGGGACTGTATCGGTAAGGCGCTGCGCGGAATCGAAGTGGACTGGATCAGGGCGCCTCTGTACGGGAGATGCGGAGCGAAACTGCTTCGCGCAGCCGATGCGCTTTGCGGACGTATCCAGCGCATCCGTACGGCATCGAAAAAAATGCCGCGTTGTTGTGCGGCGGTGTTATTTTCCTCCGTATTTTCATTCGTAAGTATGCTCTGATGTAAGTGGATTTGATCAGTGCATCCTTTAATAGTCTTTCTATACCAGTCCGAGCGCACGGTCGGCATATGGCCATCGGCGTCCTGCGCACGCATTTTCCGGGCGCCCTGCCCCGAATTCGCCGTGTTTCTTGCTGTTTTCAACCCCGGAATCATATGGCCTTTGCATACGACATCGGCGCGCTAAGCGAAGCGGCTTCGATCCGCGCGTTCCGCATCTTCCGCAGCTCCGAGGCGGCTACGGCGCGCGCCGACGTGCGCCTGCGCGATTCGATGCGCGGACAGGATTATTTTGGGCGCGGCTGCTTTCTTGCGGCCTTGTTTTGCGTGTTTTTCGCCGGGGCGGCCGCCGAAGCCGGAGCGCAGTCCCGCACCATCGGGTTTACGATGGACTCCTTGATGGTTTCCGAGTCCACGATGGATGTTACCGCCACCTTGTTCGTCGAGTTGTCCTCGGGCACGGGTCCTGTGTCGTACCAAATCTGCCTGGAGAATGGTACGGCGACCCTCGCGGACAACGACTATGCCGCGTGGCCGGGCGGCGATCCGTGCGTGGAGCAGGAAATATCGGCGTTGGATTTGAGAGGAAGCGTTCAGTTGAGCCTGCCCGCCGACGCGACGGACGAACCGGAGGAGGCCTTTACGGTCAGTCTGTCGCTTCCCGCGACCGTCCCCGGCCTGGAACTGGATTCGTCCAGAGAGACCGTCGCGGTTGTCATCGAAGACGATGATCCCACGGTCGTACGCCTTTCCCGCGAAGACGACTTTTCGACGGCTGTTTCGGAAGCCCAGGGAGATGTGTTCGTCCGGGTCGAACTGGGCCGCGCGCTGGAGGCCGGCGAGCGCGTCGATGTGCCCCTGGTCCTTAGCGGAAGCGGCATTGCGCTGAGCGATTTCAGGTTGTCCTCGCGGATCGGGGGGATGCATTCCGTCTTCCACGATAGTTTGACTCCGGTTATTGCGCTCACCGACGACGTCCAGCACGGCTTTTTGGTGGTGTCGCCAGAGGAGGATGACGTCGACGAGGGCGGGAGCGAGACCCTGACCGTATCGCTTGCCACGGCTGCGCAATTCGATGCGGGCGATCTCAAAACGAATGTCGGGGGCGGGGCCGAGCCGCATGGCGCACAGAATAGCATCGAGGTGGTTATTCTGGATGTGACGCCCGTTATCAACGTGTTTGGCGGGGACGCCGTGACCGAGGGCGAGACGGCGGAGTTCATATTCCGGTCGGATCCGGCGCCCGGGGCGGATATGCTTCTGAGAGTTCTCGTGTACGACTTGCCGGGCCTGGATACCAAGTGGCTTTCGGCGGACTACGATGGAGTCCAATGGCTCACCATGCCCGCTGGATCGACCAGCTTGCGGTATTCCGTGCCGACGATCGATACGCCGGAGGCGGAAGGAAACGGCTCTGTGCGGGTATTTTTACATGGCCCCCCCCAGGTGGGCTACCTGTCGGACACGAGCGATGCGTCCGTGACGATTCTGGACAACGATACGCCCCCGCCGCCGCCTGCTGTGCGTATTGCGGGCGGCCCCGGTATTGCGGAAGGCGGCCTGGCGAACTTTACGCTGACGGCGGATCCGGCGCCCGACAAGGATATCGTCGTGAACGTGCGTGTGGTCGATAGCGGCGATTTTGCAGACAGCAACGAGACCGGTTCCCGTATGGTGACGATCGGCGAGAGCGGTACGGCCAGCCTGTCCGTGGCGACCGTCGACGACGGCGCAGACGAGCCGGACGGGACGATTACCGCCAGGGTGGCCGCGGGCGACGGCTATGCCCCCTCCCCGTTGAACCGTTCGGCGTCCGTTGCGGTCAGCGACAACGACGATGCGCCGCCGCCCGGCATGCCCTCGGTGCGTATTGCGGCCGGCGACGCCGTTACGGAAGGCGGCCTGGCGTCTTTTGCGTTGACGGCGGATCCGGCGCCCGACAAGGATATCGTCGTGAACGTGCAGGTGGTCGATAGCGGGGATTTTGCAGGGAATGGCCAGGCTGGTTTGCGTACGGCGACGATCGGCGCGAGCGGTACGGCCAGCGTGTCCGTGGCGACCGTCGACGACGGCGCGAACGAGCCGGACGGGACGATTACCGCCACGGTGGCCGCGGGCGACGGGTACGCCCCCGACTTGGCGAACCGTTCGGCGTCCGTGGTGGTCAGTGACAACGACGATGCGCCCCCGACGGCGCTTCCGGAAGTGACGCTGGCGGTCTCTCCGAATCCGGTGTCCGAGGGCGAATCGGTGACGGTCACGGCGTCGCTCAGCCGAACGCTTGCGAGCGCCGTCGAGATTCCGCTTGCGATTTCGGCGGGCACGGCGGAAGCGGGCGACTATGGCGCGCTGGCGGTGATCCGCATTGCAGGGAATCAGTCCAGCGGGACGGGCGCGATCGCAACCACCAGGGACGACGACGCGGACGACGAGACGTTCATCGTATCGCTGGGTACGCTGCCTGCGGAAGTAGAGGCCGGAAGCCCGTCGCTGGTGGAAATCGTTGTTTCGGACGCCTATTCCTCTTCCCCCGGCGTGACCTCGACCGAACCCGACGGAGAAGAGATTCCCCGCGCCTTCGCGCTGAAGCAGAACTATCCGAATCCGTTCAATCCGCAAACGACGATCCGGTACAGCTTGCCGCAGCCGGGCGACGTGCGTCTTGCCGTGTACAATGTGCTGGGCCATGAAGTGGCCGTGCTGGTCGATGGACCGCAGCCCGCAGGCCAGTATGCGGCGCAATTTTCGGGCGCCGATTTGCCGAGCGGCTTGTATGTGTACCGTTTGCAGGCGGCGGGCGAGATTGCGGCGCGGGCGATGATGCTGGCCAAGTGATTTCCTGACTGGTTATTTTTTGTCCGACTATTTCGCGGGGCCCGTTTCCGGCGGGCTATTGCGTGGTCGGCTATTTCAGGGGCCGTTTCCGTCTCGAACATGCGCCGCGTCGCGCGGGCGCCGCGAAAGCCCGGGAATGTCGTATCTTGCAGGTTGTTTCGCGGTGGTTTTCGCAGGCCTGCTGCGTCCACGTTTCTTGTTTCAACCTTTTCAGCACTGCCATTATGGCCCTGACCTACTCGACCATGGAGGAGCTCGGATCGCGGGCTCCGCTTTTCGATCTGCCCGTCGCGAACCCCGATGCGGACGGCCGCCCCGGCGATCGGCGGCGCCTCCACGATTTCTTCGACGGCCCGCTGGTGATCGTATTTACCTGCAACCATTGCCCGTTTGCGAAGCATGTGGAGGATGCGTTGATCCGCCATGCCGATTTCTGGATCAGCAAGGGCGTCCACTTCGTGCTCATCAATTCCAACGACGCCGAGTCCTATCCGGAAGACTCGTTCGAGGCCATGGCGGAGCGGGCCGCCGCCAAGAACTATCCCTTCCCGTATCTCTTTGACGAAACGCAGGAGGTGGCCAAGGCGTACGGCGCCGTATGCACGCCCGATTTTTTCGTGTACGGTCCAGACAAGAGGCTGGCGTACAGGGGCCGCTACGACGATACGCGCCCCGGCATGGGCGCCGCAACGGGCAAGGACCTGTACGACGCGATCGACCGTTTGCATGCGTCCGGGGAAGTTGTGCCCGAGCAGCTGCCTTCCGTAGGGTGCAATATCAAATGGAAGCCGGGCAACGAGCCCGCCTGATCGTTCGTTTTCGCCTGGCCCGCCGATTCCGTGGACTGGATTGTTCTGCTCCCGCCCCTTATTGCGATTTCCCTTGCGCTGTGGACCCGGCGGGTGTATTTGTCGCTGCTGGCCGGGCTATGGGTCGGGACCATCATCCTGTCGGGCGGCCATCCGATTCGGGGCCTGACGGAACTGGCGGCGCAGCTGGTGGCGGTCTTTGAAGACGCGGGCAATACGCGCATTATTTTTTTCTGCCTGCTCGTGGGCGGCCTTATTGCGCTGATGCAGGCGTCCGGCGGCGTGCACGGCTTTGTGGCGTGGGCGCAACGACGGGGGTGGGGCACGTCGCGGAGAGGGGCCGAACTGTTGGCCTGGGCGGTCGGGATGCTGGTGTTCGTGGAGTCGAATATTACGTCCCTGACCGTCGGGGCGGTGAGTCGTCCGCTGTTCGACAAACTGAAACTGCCTCGGGAAAAACTGGCGTATTATTGCGACGCCACAAGCGCGCCGGTATGCATGTCCATTCCCCTGAATGGATGGGGGGCGTATGTGCTTGGTTTGCTGGCGGCGCAGGGCATAGCGGACGGCGCGGCGGTATCCCTCCTTGCGCAGTCGTTGCTGTTCAATTTCTTTAGCATAGGGGCCATCGTTTTTGCGTTTGTGTTGGCCTGTACGGGGTGGGGATTCGGTTCCATGAAGCGGGCGGAGGTCCGGGCGGCCCGGACGGGCGCGCTCACCCGGCCCGGATCGAAACCGCTCATTGCCGACGAACTGGCGGGGATCGAGCCGGTCCCGAACGCCCCCCGGCTCGCCCGCGACCTGATGATTCCCCTGTTTGTCATGGTGGGGATGATTTTTGTGGGGCTGTACGCGACGGGCGAAGGGAATATCATGCAGGGCAGCGGCTCGACGGCGGTGTTGTGGGCCGTGGGCGTGGCGGTTATTGTCGCCGTGGCGTTGTACGCCGTGCGGTCCGTGATGCCCATCGGGGATGCGATGGACCACGTACTGAAAGGGTCTTCCGGCCTGGTCGGCGTGACGGTTCTGGTGGTGCTGGCTTTTGCGATTGGGCGCGTGGCGCGGGAAATGGAGATGGGGGCCTACGTGGCGGGCCTCCTGGACGCGGGCGGCCCGGTGTGGTGGATGCCCGCCGCCGTGTTTGTGATCGGGGGGTTCGTGTCGTTTGCGCTGGGTTCTTCCTGGACGGGGTTCGCGCTGATGCTTCCCATTGCGCTTCCGCTGGCGGAAGGGGGCGGCGTGGCGGCTCCGCTCATGGTGGGCGCCGTGTTGTCCGGGGGCGTTTTCGGGGATTACGCCTCGCCGCTCTCCGATACCTCCATTATTTCGTCCATGTCGGCGGCGTGCGACCACATAGACCATGTGCGCTCGCAACTGCCCTATGCGCTGGCCGTGGCGGGCCTGTCGCTGGTGTCCTTCGTCACGGCGGGATTGCTGATGTAAGGTAAGGGCCCGGGATGCGCGGATTACGTCTGCGTCGCTCCCGGCAGCCCTCTCTCGGCGTCGTCGTGCGCGTCGTACATGGTTTCGGCGTATTCCTTCACCATGCGCATGGCGGAGAACCGGGGCGTCAGTTCCGCCATGGCCGCCCGCATCCGCCCGATCCACTGCGTGGGGAGGCCGCGACGGTCCCGTTCGTAAAACGCCGGGACGACGCCCTGCTCGAGTTGCCGGTAGAGGCTTTCGGCGTCGCGTCGGTCCAGTTCTTCCTCGCCGAAACTGCCGTCGGCGTACCCATGCCCGATGGCCCAGCCGTTTTCTCCGTTGTATCCTTCCGGCCACCATCCGTCCAGCACAGACAGGTTGAGGCCGCCGTGCACGGCCACTTTCTGCCCGCTCGTGCCGCTGGCTTCCATGGGGCTGCGCGGATTGTTCAGCCATACGTCGCACCCGGACACCAGCATCCGCCCGATCTCTATGTTGTAGTTTTCAAGAAACGCGATGCGGCCCTGGAATCCGGGTTGCCGGGCCGCATCCAGAATCTGCCGGATGAACTGTTTGCCGGCTTCGTCTTCCGGATGCGATTTGCCGGCGTAGATGATCTGGATAGGGCGTTCCGGGTTGTTGAACAGGGCGCGGGTCCGTTCCATGTCCGTGAACAGGAGCGGGGCGCGTTTGTAGGTGGCGAAGCGGCGGGCGAAGCCGATCGTGAGCGCGTCGGGATCCAGTTCGCAGGGGATGGAGAGGGAGCGCTTCGCGACATGTTCTTTGGCAAAGCGGATCAGGCGTCGCCGCAAGTCGTTGCGGTATGCCCACAACGCCTCGTCCGGGATGTCGGCGATGCTGCGCCAGAAACGCAGGTCGTCGGCATGGCCTCGCCAGTCCCCGAGTTGTTCTTCGAGAAATGCGCGCGCCGCGGGGACGGCCCAGGTGGCGATATGGATTCCGTTCGTAATGGCCCCGATGGGCACGTCCTGCACGCGGCGCTCCGGAAACATGGGATGCCATTGGCGCTGGGCCACATCTCCGTTGCGTTGGGAAACGCCGTTGGCGCAGCGCGACATGTTCAAGCCCAGTACGGTCATGGTGAACCATTCGTCGGGGTTGTGCTGATCCACCCGCCCGTAGGCCATCAGGTCGTGTTCGCTGTGTTCCAGTTCTTCCCGCAGCGTACTCATTTCGCTGAGAAACATCCCGGGGTCGAAGCGGTCGTGTCCGGCAAGGACGGGGGTATGCGTCGTGAATACGCACTGCTCGCGCACCGTCCGCACCGCGTCCTCCCGGCTTGCGCCGAGCGCGAGGTGTTCGCGGAGCAGTTCGAGGGACAGGAAGGCGCAATGGCCTTCGTTCATATGGTATACGTCCGTTTCTTCGCCCAGCGCCCGCAGGAGCCGGACGCCCCCGACCCCAAGCACGATTTCCTGCTGAAGCCGCATGCGGCGCCCGCCCTGGTACAATCGGGCCGTCGTGTTTCGGAATTCTTCCAGATTATCCTCGACGTGGGTGTCCAGCAGGTACAGGGTCGCCCGTCCGATGCGCGCCCGCCATGCCTGGATTCGGATGGGGTCGTTCCCGAAATGGACGGTGACCAGGCAAGGTTTTCCGTCCTTCCCGCGAACGAGTTCGAGGGGATGGTCCGCCGGATCAAGCGCGGGGTACCGCTCCAGTTGCCATCCGTCCCCGGTGAAGTATTGCTCGAAATATCCCTGCTTCAGGAACAGGCCGATCGCCGTGAAGGGGATCGCGAGGTCCGAGGCGGCCTTGGCGTGATCTCCCGCCAGAATGCCCAGTCCGCCTGCATAGATGGGCAGGCTTTCGTGCAGGCCGAATTCCATGCAGAAGTAGCTGGTGCGGGGGGCGTTCGGGTCCGGGCGAGGCGCTGCGAGGTAGGCGGACAGGGCGTCGTACGCCGCGTCTATGTCGCTGGCCAGGGCGGGATCGAACGGAGTCTCCGGGGCGCGCGTCCGCAGTACGGCGATCGGATTGTTTTTGGCGTTCCGGAACGTTGTCGGATCCAGTCGTTCGAAGAGATCAAGGACTTCGGGATTCCAACTCCACCAGAGATTTTTTGCGAGCGTTTCGAGTTTTTCGTACGTATTCATACAGCGGGGATTGGTTCGATGACGTATGCTGCGCTATGCAAGCGCGCCCTAATATACTAACGGAATACGAACGAATACGAACGAATACGAACGGATGTCTATGGGTTTGCATGAAAGGTCGCAGGATATTGTAAGGATTCTTCTGGAAGACGCTGTGCGACGGCTGGGCGCCGCCGGGATTGATGCGCCGCGGCGGAATGCGGAATGGCTTTTGTGCGAGGCGCTCGGGACATCCCGGGCCGGATTATATGCGGCCTCCGGGGAGCGGGTGGATTCCAGGGCCGCGCTGTGTTTTGAGGAGATGCTGGCGCGTCGGCTGCGGCGCGAACCGGTGCAGTATATCCTGGGCTATGCGGAGTTCATGGGGCTGCGCATGGTCGTGACGCCGGATGTGCTCATTCCGCGCCCCGAAACGGAAGAACTGGTTGTCGCCGCGCTGCCTTGCCTCCCTGCGGACAGGCCGCCCCTCGTGCTCGACGCGGGTACGGGAAGCGGTTGCATTGCATTGGCTATCCATTCGGCCCGGCCTGACGCCCGGGTATACGCGTGCGATGTGTCGGAGGCGGCGCTGGTCGTGGCCCGGCGCAATGCGGCGGCGCATGGCTTGGCCGCGGCATGGATTGCGGCGGATATGTTGGGGAATCTGGATTTCCTGCTGGCGCGGGTTCCTTCCGGGTTGGATTTGCTGATTTCCAATCCGCCGTATGTCCCGGAGGGAGAAATGGCGGCGTTATCGGAAGAGGTGCGGGCCTGGGAGCCATCTGTGGCGCTGGTTGCGCCGGGGGATCCGCTCGTGTTTTACCGGCGCCTGGCGGAGCATGGATTGCATACGATTCGGCCCGGGGGGTGGCTGGCGCTGGAGACGCATGCGGACTATGGGGATTCCGTGCGCGCGTTGCTGGCGGCGGCGGGGTACGCGGAGGTTTCGCTCAGGAGGGACATGGCGGGGCGAGACCGGATCGTTCTGGGTCGGCGGGCGCGTTGACGCAATAGCCTGCATAATTTTTTTGCCCCGGGAGGTTATGTTTGGTCGGGTATTGTGTCTTTAGGGGCGTTCGTGGTTCCCTGCGCCTGAAACGATCCGGGCAAACCGGAAGATTTTTGGGGATTTCTGCGGGAAATTGCGAAACCGAACGCCCGAAAGGGCATACTATCCACTACAAACCTCTCGAAAAGCCATGATCAGCACGCTTTCCCTCGCCGAAGACCTTATTGTCGCCGGCGTCGAGCAGGAACAGGCCAAAGTCATTGCGAAAGCTGTTATGCAACAACATGACAAACTTGCCACGAAAGACTTCGTGCGGGCCGAGATAAGTCCCGTCCGTGCGGACGTTTCCGTCCTGAAATCCGACGTTACCGCGTTGAAATCCGACGTTTCGGTGCTGAAATCCGACGTTACCGCGTTGAAATCCGACGTTTCGGCACTGAAATCCGACGTTACTGCGTTGAAATCCGACGTTTCGGTGCTGAAATCCGACGTTTCGGCGCTGAAGGTTGACGTTGCTTCGCTGAAAGGCGCCGTCGCTTCGGTGAAGTGGATGGTAGGCGTAAATATGGCGATTACGCTCGCGTTGTTCGCCGTCGTTGTTTCCTGGGCGTTGACCCAATAGCCTGCATAATTTTTTGCGATCCGAAAAGCCATGATCAGCACGCGTTCCCTGTTCGCCGTCGTTCTTGCCGGATAGCCGGTTTATGTCCGCCGTGCACGTCAAGGACCGGTTTGACGTAGCCTTTGCGCTTCAGGGCGCCCTGAACAACAATTCGAGGGCGCTTCGGCAACTCAGGCTGCTTGGCGACGCCGGTCTGCGCATTCGGGTTGTGTCCGCCGTGCCTGGCGCCGTCGCCGAGACAGAAAGACCAGACATAGGCTCCGTAGACATAGACCCCGTAGACATACCGGGCGTCCGCATTGACGCGATCTCCGTTGCCGCCCCGTCCGGCCCGCCGTTCTTTTGGGAGCTGCACCGACGCATGCGCCAGGCGCTCCTCGAAACCCCGGCGTGCGTGTTTCACGCCTCGGGGCTCTATGTACTGCCTGCCGCATGGGCGGCGGCCCAGCCATGCGGCGCCCGCGTAGCCTACGATGTGCGGGAACTCTATCCGCATGTTCCCGCCACGGTCGGGAAGCCCTGGGCGCGCGCATTCTGGAGCCTGCTCGAACGCCGGTATATTCGCAGGGCCGACGTCCTCATGACGGTCGGAGACGCCATTGCAGACCGCCTGACTGCGACCTACGGCGTGGCCCGCCCCGTCGTACTCTACAACATTCCGACCCGGAAGCCCATACCGCCCCGTCCCGCTCCGCTCGTGCCGGGCCTCGTGCCGGATACCGTAACCATCTTGCATCAGGGCCACATGATGAAAGAACGCGGCTGCGAAGAGCTGGTGGCCGCCATGCGGGATATCGAAGGGGCCGTGCTCGCGTTTCTTGGCGGCGGGCCGCTTCGTGCGGCGTTGCAGGAACAGGCGGAAGCCCTTGGGGTTGCGCAGCGGGTCCATTTTATAGATCCCGTGCCGTCGGATCGGCTGCTGGAGCACACCGCCGCCGCCGATCTGGGCGTAACGCCGCTCCGGGACACATGCCTGAATCGTCGTTTTGCGCTGCCGAACAAGTTATTCGAATACCTGATGGCGGGCCTTCCGGTCATTGCCTCGGATTTGCCCGAAATCCGGCGCGTGGTGGCTCCGCACGATGTGGGCATTCTGTGCGAACCCGGCAATCAGGCCGCGCTCACGGACGCTTTGCGCCGTGCGGTCGCCCAAAAATCGCTTCGGGAGCGCTGGCGACGGAATATTCCCCGTGTTTTCGAAACTTTTAACCCGGATTCGGTATCCAAAGACTTTATGCATATCTACGAAGCGTTGCTCCCCTGAACGCCATGCATCGCACGGAATTATTTGCGGGATCGTTTATTGCGCCGGGCAGGTCTTGGGGCCTCGTCGGTCTGATGGGCTTGTTGGTCTGTGCGGCGCACCTGTGTACGCCGGCAGGGGCGCATGCGCAGGACGCCAGCGTACCCGCCGAAGGGCTGGACTGGCATGCTTTTGAGGAGGCGGTCGCGCAGGCCGAAACTCAGGACAAAAAATTGATTGTGGATGTGTATGCGGTGTGGTGTCCCTGGTGCCGACGGTTGCAGCGCGAGGTCTATGCAGACGATGCGGTGCAGGCGTATATCCAGGACCATTTCGTGCTGACGCGTCTGGATGCGGAAAACACCGAGGACAGCCTCCGTTTCCGGGAGTATACGTTGACCCCTTCGGAAATGGCGCAGGGCCTGGGCGCTTCGGGATTCCCGACCACCGTTTTCATGGACGAGGAGGGGCAATATATTACGCGCTTGCCCGGCTTCATTGCGGCGCCGGATTTTCTGGATGTGCTGCATTATATCGGGAGCGAAGCCTTCCTGGACGTGCCTTTTGACGAATACCTCGGAGCGAGCGAATAGGGCATCCCGTTTTGCCGCCTGCCCCCGCACGCCGTTCCTTTTACGTCCCCGGTTTCTCGTTACTTCATCGTATTTCATTTCATCTCGTTTCTTTGCGCGCATGCATCGTATTCTGAATGTCCTGAAGATATTCCGGGTCATGCTTTTGAGTGCGTTGCGGGCAAACCGGGACGCGGCGGGGTTGGAGCAGGCGGAAGCATGGCGGCGGCGGTCCCTCCAGCTGCATGCAGGGTGCGCCCGGTTGTGCGACGAGGTGGGCATTCGCATACGGGTGGAAGGGACGATCCCGAACCGGGCGGGCATGCTCGTGGTGGCGAATCATTTCGGGGTGATCGATCCTGTGATTCTCACGGCGGCGACGCCCATGGCGCCGGTTGCGCGCGCCGACCTGCAACGTTGGCCGTTCGTCGGCGACGTGTCCGTTTCGCACGGCATGATTCCTGTGGATCGGGAGCGTCGAACGGCCGCGGTTTCGTTCGTCGAGCGGGTGCGCGAACGGCTGGCGGCCGGGCTGAACGTGCTCGTTTTCCCCGAGGGAGGCACGGGCGACGCACGGCCGGTTCGTCCCTTCAAGACCGGCGTGTTCCAGGCTGTGATCGGTCAGGAGGGCGGCATGGTGTTGCCTGCCTATTTATCCATTGATCGGGTAGAGGGCGAGGCGGCCGCCGACGATGGCGTACGCCGCCGCGTCGTATGGCTGGAGCATACGTCGTTCTGGGCGCACATATGGTCGCTGGCTGCATTGCGGAGCCTGGACTACACGGTGCGTTTCGGCGAGCCGATATCTGCCGAAGGGCGGGATCGCAAGGAATTGGCACAACTTGCCCGCAACGCGGTTGAAGAAATCCGGCTGTCTCTGCATTCGCCCCGTTCCTGACGGGCCTGCTCCGCTGTGGCTTCCCCTATGTTTTCCCCTATGTTTTCCCCTATGGCTTTCTCGCTGGCTTTTTCTGTGGTTTTCCCTGTGGCTTTTGCAAGGCCCGTTTCGCCGATGGCGCCATGACCGACACACCACGCAACCAACGCGACCAACGCGACCAACGATTGCGCACAAGCATGTATGTGCTGATTGGCATTGGGCTGGCGCTGATCGTGTTGGCTGCGGCCATTTTACGGGTTTTGATTGCGGGGCAAAACGAACAGGCTCGTCCCTTGTCCGTGCGCGTGGCGGAGCCTGTTCAACTGGGGCGTTCGCCTGCGCCGCTGGACATTTCGGGGACGGATTCGCTGGGCCGTCTGCCCGACATTGCGGCCCTGAACACGGTGTTTCGCCAGGTGGCCGACCAGGTTACGCCTTCGGTGGTGTACATAGAGGTGGAGACGCCTTCAGGCGGGGCCCGGTATCACAATTTTGACGAGGACGAAGACGGGGAAGGCTTTTTGTGGAGGTACCCTCTTCCGGAAGCGGTCGGCAGCGGCGTGCTCATCAGCGCCGAGGGGCATGTGGTCACGAACCATCATGTGGTGGAGGATGCGGAGCGCGTCCGCGTGACGCTTTCCGACAAGCGTACGTTCGAAGCCCGGGTCGTGGGCGCCGATCCTTCCACGGACCTGGCTGTGCTGGCCATAGAAGGCGGCGACAACCTGCCCGTCATTCTGTTTGGCGATTCCGACCGGTTGCATGCGGGCGAATGGGTCCTTGCCGTAGGGAATCCGTTTCGGCTCAGGTCTACGGTGACGGCGGGGATCGTTAGCGCGACGGGCAGGCAGGTGAATATTATCGACGACGATTATGCGCTCGAAGATTTCATTCAGACCGACGCCGCGATCAATCCCGGCAACTCGGGCGGCGCCGTGGTGAATCTGCACGGCGAACTGGTGGGCATTTCCACGGCCATCGCCACGGAGACCGGTGCGAACCAGGGGTATGGCTTCGCCGTCCCCGTCAACCTCGTGACGCGCGTGGCCGGGGATATTATCCAATACGGGGCGGTGCGGCGGGGGTACCTCGGCGTGCGCATTCAAACCGTGGATGCGACGCTGGCGCAGCGCCTTGGCATGGACCGGATTCGCGGCGTGTATATCGCCGGGATTGCGAACAGCGGGGCGGCAGCCTTGGCCGGCATACGCAGCAAGGACGTTATCCTCGCGGTGGACGAGCGCGTGGTGAATGCCGCCAACGAACTGCAAAGCGTGATTGCGCGCCGTCGCCCCGGGGACGAACTGGTCGTGCAGGTATGGCGGAACGGCGAGGTTCGCAACCTCCCCGTAGCGCTACGCTCCCGCGACGACAGCCCGGCCTTTTAGGACCCGGAAATACCGTGGCAGGCGCAGCGGGCTTGCTGTTTTTACAGATTACCGGGGTTTGATCCGGTCACTTCGGCGTCGTAGCGGGTTCGAATTTCCGTCAGGCTATCTCCGCCGAATTTTTCCAGAAATGCATTGGCGACCGCCAGCGCCACCGTGGCCTCTGCAACGGTCGAGGCCGCCGGGACGGACGTTACGTCGCTTCGCTCGTACCGGGTTGGTTGTGCTTCGCCCGACGCCACATCCACCGTGTCGAGCGGCTGGATGAGCGTAGGAATGGGCTTCATGTAGCCGCGCACCACGATGGGCATTCCGTTCGACATGCCGCCTTCCACGCCGCCCGCATGGTTGGTGCGCCGGGAAAAGCCTTGTCCGTTGGACAGGATCGGGTCGTGCACCCGGGATCCCGGACGCCCCGAAGCCGCCACTCCATCGCCAACCTCGACCGCTTTTTGTCCCTGAATGGACAGGATGGCCTGCGCCAGCTGCCCGTCGAGCCGCTGATCCCAGTGCACATACGAACCGAGCCCCGGGGGGACGCCGGACACGATCACTTCATAGACGCCGCCCAGCGAATCTCCCTGCTTTTTCGTAGCGACGATATGCTCGATGCACTGGCTGGTGCGCGCGGCGTCCAGCATGCGCACCTCGCTGGCGTCGGCGGCTTCGCTGATCTGTTCCGCGCCCTCGGCAAGGAGCTCCGCCACCCGATCCGATCCGTATTCCATCTCCCCCACGTCGCCGATCCGCAGCACATGGCTACCCACCTGAATCCCGAACTGGGCCAAAAATTGCCGCGCAAGCGTGCAACACGCCACGCGCATGGCCGTTTCGCGCGCGCTGGCCCGGTCTATGACCGGCCGAATGTCGTCGAAACCGTATTTCTGCAGGCCGGTCAGGTCGGCATGGCCCGGCCTCGGCAGCGTGATTTTTTCCACGCCTTCGCCCGAACCCGCGACGGACATTACCTCGGGCCATCCAGACCTGTCCTTCCGGTAGGCCGCATTGTCCAGGCGCAGGGCCACCGGACTGCCCATCGTTCGGGAAAAACGCACCCCGGAATAGATGTGCACCCGGTCCTGTTCGATCTTCGCCCGGCCTCCTCGTCCGTAGCCCAGCCAGCGGCGGGCCAGGTGGCGGTTGATATCGTCGGACGAAAGCGGTACGCCCGCAGGCATCCCTTCGACGATCCCTATCAGCGCCTCCCCATGCGATTCGCCCGCAGTCAGATACCGTATTCTGTCCGGCATGTCTCAGTATATCCGTATATCCGATCACGCATTCCTTGTTCACGCCATCATACCTACCTAATCATCATGGCGTTCCCCCGCTGCGCTCATCAAAGGCGCGGCGCGCTCGTACGTTAATTAGCGTATATTTCAGGCGTATATTCCGGGGGTCGCGCGCAGCGTTCGACACGGCATGCCGCCCGGCGCCCTCCCCAAGCCTTTATCCGTTACTATTTGTCCAGAAACCCATGTCTGCGAAGGAAACGTCCCGCAAGGAGCAAGCGCAGAGCCGTACGGCGTATCGTCCCGCCGAAATAGAGGCCAAATGGTACGCCTGGTGGGACGAGCGCGGCCTGTTCCGGGCGCAGTCGCACTCCGGCAAGCCGCCCCACGTCATCGTGATGCCGCCGCCCAACGTAACCGGCGCGCTGCATATGGGCCATGCGTTGCAGGACGCCATTCAGGACGCCGTGACGCGCCTTCGACGCATGCAGGGCTACGAGGCGCTTTGGGTGCCGGGCATGGACCATGCCGGGATCGCCACGCAAAACGTGGTGGAGAAGGCCTTGGCCCGGGAGGGAAAAACCCGCCACGACCTGGGCCGGGAGCGCTTCGTCGAGCAGGTCTGGGCATGGAAACGCGAATACGGCGGCAAGATTCTGGAACAGAAACGCCGCCTCGGGGACTCGTGCGACTGGAGCCGGGAACGCTTCACCATGGACGAAGGCTTCACGAGGGCGGTGCAGGAAGTGTTCGTCCGTTTGTACGAGGAGGGGTTGATTTATCGGGGAGATTATCTGGTCAACTGGGATCCGGAAAACCGGACCGCCCTGTCCGACGAGGAGGTGGACAACGTGGAGCGGGAGGGCTTTTTGTGGCATATCGCGTATCCGCAGGCGGACGGCGCCGGGGCGATTACGGTCGCCACGACCCGACCGGAAACCATGCTGGGCGATACGGCGGTGGCCGTTCATCCCGAAGACCCGCGCTACGCGGACCTGGTGGGGAAGAAGGTGGCGCTTCCCCTGACGGACCGGGTCATTCCCGTGATTGCCGACGAGTATGTCAAGATGGATTTTGGGGCCGGGGCGCTGAAGGTGACGCCGGGCCATGACCGGAACGATTTCGAGATCGGGCGGCGGCATGGCCTGGACGCCGTTAATGTGATTCGGCCCGACGGCGCGCTGAACGAGGCGTGCGGGCCGTACGAGGGGCTGGATCGTTTTGTCGCCCGCGATCGCATCGTGGAAGACCTCGACCGGGCCGGGCTACTTGTCCGGACCGAGCCCATGAAAGGCACGATTCCCGTGTCGAGCCGGTCCGGGGCCGTCATTGAGCCGCTTGTTTCCCGGCAATGGTTCGTGAAGATGGCGCCGCTGGCCGAACCGGCGATCGAAGCGGTGCGCACGGGTCAGGTCGTTTTTCACCCGAAGCGCTGGGAGAACGAATATTTCCGGTGGATGGAAAACATCCGGGACTGGACCATCTCCCGGCAACTCTGGTGGGGACACCGCATTCCGGTCTGGTACCATGTGGACGAGGAGGGTCGGATCGACGAGCGGAAAGGGTATGTCGTGTCGGTGGATCCGCCCGGCCCCGGCATGGCGCAGGACGAAGATGTGCTTGACACCTGGTTTTCGTCGTGGCTGTGGCCGTTCGCCACGCTGGGATGGCCGAAAGAGACGGAAGACCTGGCGTATTTCTATCCCACGCAGGCGCTTGTGTCCGGCTACGACATTCTCTTTTTCTGGATCGCCCGCATGATTATGGCGGGATGCCGGTTCATGGGCGCGCCGCCCTACCGGGACATTTTCATTACGGGAATGATCAAGGACAAGCAGGGGCGCTGGATGTCGAAGAGCCTCGGCAACGGCATCGATCCGCTGGACATGATCGACCGGTACGGCGCGGACGCCGTCCGGTTTTCTCTGATCATCCTGTGCGCGCAGGGGCAGGATATCCGGCTCGACCCGACCAAGTTCGAGATGGGGCGCAATTTTGCGAACAAGATATGGAATGCGTTCCGGGTGTTCGGGCGGTTCCTCGAAGAAGGCAAAACGTATCGGCGGACGCGCTCGTTCGGGGACCTGGACCTGGTGGAGCAATGGATGATGCACCGGTTGCACGTCGCCATCGGAGAGGTGGACGAGGCCCTGTCGCGCTATCGCCTGAACGAGGCGCTGGCCCGGATATACGACCTGTTCTGGAAAGATTATTGCGACTGGTATCTCGAACTGATCAAGCCGGCGCCGGGCGCAGCGCCACAGGACGAAACGCTGGCGCTCGCCGTCGAACTCTACGATGCGATGCTCCGGCTGCTGCATCCGTTCATGCCGTTCGTCACCGAGGAATTGTGGTCGCAGCTGCAGCCTCGCGAAGAGGACGCCTGCTGCATGACCGCCCCCTGGCCCGCGCAGGACGCTTCGTCCATGGACGCGGAGCGCACGGCGGACTTCGACCGGATACAAGACCTCGTGTCCGGCATTCGCAACATTCGAAGCGAGTACGGGGTGGCGCCCGGCGCGCATGTGGACGCCCTGGTGCAGGTTTCGCCCGATGCGGACGGCCTGAGCCGGACGATTGCGGCGCACGCCGGGTATTTTCGCACACTGGCCCGCGTTCAAGGGTTGTCCGTGGGAAACGATCTGTCGCGGCCCGCCGGGGCGGCCTCGCATGTCGCCGGGCCGTGCGAAGTGTTTGTGCCGCTGGCCGGGCTTATCGACCTCGAGGTGGAGCGCGCGCGCCTGCGCAAGGACGTCGAGCAAAAGGAGCGTTTTCTGGGAAGCGTTCGCAAGAAGTTGCAGAACGAACAATTCGTCGCCCGGGCGCGGCCCGAGGTGGTCGAACGGGAGCGCCAGAAGGAGCGGGACGCCGCCGCAGACATCGCCCGGCTGCGGAAAAACCTCGAAAACCTGTAATTTCCCCTTTTCCCAGGCTTCCGGCGTATTTCGGGGTATCTGCGGGGAAATTTGCGTACCTTCGGAAAAGGAGATGCGTTACAGGCTCCAGACGCTACCCTGAATATTTCATGAATACGCCGTGTCTGATCGTAGCTACATAACCCGCACCGCCCTGATTGTGGCCCTTGGGGGCTTTCTGATGGGCTTCGACGCGTCCGTGATTTCCGGCGTGGTCGGATTCATCGAGCAGCAGTTCGACCTGACCAGCCTGGAGCTGGGCTGGGCCGTCAGTTCGCTGACCCTTACGGCCACGCTGGCCATGATGGTGGCGGGGCCGCTCAGCGATGCGTTCGGGCGGCGGCGCGTGCTTTTCCTGGCCGCCGTTCTGTACGCCATTTCCGCGATCGCCTCCGCACTGGCGCCCTCGTTCTGGTTTCTGGTGGCGGCCCGCATGATCGGAGGACTCGGGGTCGGCGCCTCGCTCATTATCGCCCCGATGTATATCGCGGAGATTTCGCCGCCAGCCATACGGGGGCGGATGGTGTCGTTCAATCAGTTGAACATCGTGCTCGGCATTTCGGTGGCGTTTTTTACAAATTACATCATATTGCAACTGGGGCAATCGGACATGGCGTGGGCCGAAGCGCTGCGGTTCGACGCCTGGAACTGGCGCTGGATGCTGGGCCTGGAAACCTTCCCCGCCGTGCTCTATTTCTCGTGCCTTTTCCTGGTGCCGGAAAGCCCGCGCTGGCTCATTATGCGGGGCCGGGAGGCGGAGGCGAGGCCGATTATGGTACGCGCCAGCGGAGAGCAAAGCGCGGTCGAGGAGATAGCCGCCGTCAAGGAAAGCATCGCCCGCGACGCGAAAAAGGAAAAAGTGCCCCTGGCCGAGTTGTTTGCCCCCGCCTTGCGGCTGGTGCTATTGATCGGCGTGGTCGTGGCGGTCATTCAGCAGATCACCGGCATCAACGCGGTGTTCTTCTACGCCCCGATGATTTTCGAACAATCCGGCATCGGCACGGACGCGGCGTTCGTGCAAGCCATTCTGGTGGGCTTGACCAATCTGGCGTTCACCGTGCTGGCCATATTGCTTATCGACCGCCTCGGGCGCAAACCACTCTTGTGTTTCGGATTGGGCGGGGTAACGGTCTCCATGCTGGTGCTGGCGTTCGGGTTCTTTCAGGCGGACTACACGTTGACCCCCGACGCGGTGGCGTCGCTTCCGGGGGATGTTCCGGTCGAGGCGCTCGCATCCGTAACGGGCCAAACATATGACTCCGACGTAGCCTTCAAGACGGCGGTGGCCGATGCGCTTGGAGAGGATGCGGCGAAAGAGCACGAAAGTACGCTGGTTACGGCGGCCATCAGTATAAGCCCGGGCCTGATTCTGGCGGGCATCCTCGGCTTCGTTGCCTTTTTCGCCGTGTCCATTGGGCCGGTGATGTGGGTGCTGTTTTCCGAACTGTTTCCGAACCGCGTGCGCGGGTTGGCCATTTCCTTCGTTGGCCTCATCAATTCCGCCGTGAGTTTTACGGTGCAACTGGTCTTTCCGTGGGAACTGGACCAGATTGGCGCCGGCCCGACCTTTTTGATTTACGGCCTCTTTGCCGCCGCCGGATTCGTGTTCGTCATGGCGGTGTTGCCGGAAACGAAAGGAAAATCGCTGGAGGAACTCGAACAAACGCTCGTGAAATAACCTGCCTGGCGGCGAAAGCGCCCTGCCGCCTTCGCTTCGCCCCTGCGTGCATTTCCGTTCCGACGTATTCAAAAAACGCGCAAAACGCACAACAACTATTATGAACTCTTCGTATCGCTTGTTTGCGGGCCTGCTCCTGGCCGCCCTCGTTTTTTCAGGATGCCAGTCGAGCGTCGAAACGCCTTCTTCGGAAACGTCTGCCGCCGACGGGCCGACCCGGATAGAGCTGCGGCAGGTAGACGGTCGCTACGAACTGTTTCGGAACGGCGAGCCGTTCTACATTCACGGCGCGGGCCTCGAGTTTGGCGACATAGCCCGGCTGGCGGAGCACGGCGGCAATTCGTTCCGCACGTGGCGGACGGACAACGGACGCGATACGGGGGAAGAGATTCTGGATCGAGCCCATGAGGCGGGCCTTGTCGTTACGATGGGCCTGGAGATCGCCCGGGAGCGCGAGGGCGAAGGACGAGGCATTTTCGGGTTCGATTACGACGACGAAGAGGCGGTGGCGGCGCAGCTCGAACGGGTTCGGGCCGAAGTGATGCAGTACAAGGATCATCCGGCGCTCATCATCTGGGGCATTGGCAACGAGCTGAACCTGGGCGCCGCCAATCCCCGGGTCTGGGACGCCGTGAACGACATTTCGAAAATGATTCACGAAATCGATCCCAACCACCTGACCACCACCATGCTGGCCGGGATATGGCAGGAACTGGCGGACGACATCAGTGAGCGGGCGTCCGACCTGGACCTGATCAGCATTCAGATGTACGCGGATATAGAAAATCTGCCCCGGTACATCGAAGAAATCGGGTGGGACGGGCCGTTCATGGTCACGGAATGGGGCGCCACCGGGCATTGGGAGGTGCCTTCTACCCCCTGGGGCGCACCGCTGGAAAACAACAGTTCCGTCAAGGCCGACGATTACCTGCGGCGCTACAAGACCGTCATCGAAGCGATGCGGGACCAGTGCGTGGGCTCGTACGTTTTTCTGTGGGGGCAGAAGCAGGAACGGACGCCAACCTGGTACGGCATGTTCTTGCCCACCGGAGAAGAAACCGAGACGGTGGACATGATGCATTACGTCTGGAACGGGGCCTGGCCGGAGAACCGGACCCCTCGCCTGGAGCAGATGCTGCTGGATGGCCAAGAGGCCCACGCCGGCATTTATCTTCGTCCCGGAGCGTCCTATCCGGCGCTGGTTTCGTCCACCGACCCGGACGGGGATGCGCTGCGGTATGAATGGGAGCTGCGCCGCGAGAGCATGGTGCAAAGCGAGGGAGGCGACGACGAACCGGTTCCGGAACGCCTCGAGGGCGCGCTGGATCGCACCGATGCGCCGGACGTCGTGCTGACGGCGCCTGCGGAGGAAGGCGCGTACCGCCTCTTCGTGTATGTGTATGACGGCGCCGGCCATGCCGCCCACGCCAATATTCCTTTCTACGTCGGGTCGTAATCGTGGGCGCATCCATTGGGAACGGCACATCCGGCGACGCGCCCGTTTTTCTGGGGAATGCGCCCGCGCGGCATGCAGAGGGGCCGGTTACGGGCGGCTTCGTCGATCTGGATGGCGAGACGTTCTACAAGATTGGTCGGTGCGACCGGTTGCCGCCGTTCTTCATGTCGATGGTCAGCGACGGCGACCATTGGTTGTTTGCATCGAGCAACGGTGCGTTGACGGCGGGTCGGGGAACCGCCGAACACGCGCTTTTCCCGTATTGCACGGACGACAAGATTCACGATGCGCAGGGTCAGGTGGGCGGCAAGACGCTTTTCCTGGTGGAGCGGCCCGACGGCTATGCCCTGTGGGAGCCGTTGTCGGATCGGGGCGCCGGCGCGTACGCTATCGAGCGGAACCTGTACAAGAGCGTGTACGGGCACCGGATTCGGTACGAGGAAGTCAACCTCGACCTTGGGCTCGTCTTTGCGTGCACCTGGGCCGCGAGTCGGCAATTCGGGTTCGTCAAACGTTCGTCGCTCCGGAACGCCGGGTCCAGTCCGGCGCGCGTACGGGTGCTGGACGGGCTGCTGAATATTATGCCCTACGGGGTTCCCCAGGTCATGCAGACGGACCGCAGCAATCTGGTGGACGCCTACAAGAAGAGCGAATGGTATGGCCCGGCGGGTCCGGCGCTGTTCGCGCTGAGTTCCATTCCGGTGGACAAGCCTGAACCCAGCGAGGCGCTTCGGGCGACGGCGGCGTGGTCGGTGGGGCTGGAGGCCGAGGCGCACCTGTTGTCCGCTGCGCAGCTGGATCGTTTCCGGCGGGGCCTGGGCGTGGAGCAGGAACAGGACGTACGCGGCGTGCGGGGCGCCTTCTTCGTGCAGGCGACCATGGAGGCGGCGGCGGGCGCCGAGCGCGTCTGGCATGTGGCGGCGGACGTTGGGCTGGGGCCGGATCGGGTGATTGCGTTGCGGGCCTTGCTGAACCAGTATGCTCGGGGCGAGACGGACCTGACCGCCCGGATCGCGCAGGATGTCCGGGAGGGAGGCGAACGCCTGGCCCGCCTTGTGGCCGCTGCGGACGGCATGCAGCAGACCGCCGAACCCATGATGGGGGCGCGGCATTTTTCGCATGTGATGTTCAATGTGATGCGGGGCGGCGTGTTCGTGGAGAATGGCCGGATATCCCGCGACGACCTGTGCGCGTTTTTGCAACGCCGCAACCGCCGGACGGCGGCCCGCCACGCGGCATGGATTGCGGGCCTGGACGAGCAGACGCCGCCCTCCCGGCTGGTTGCGGAGGCCGCCGCCCTCGGCGATCCGCAGCTGGAGCGATTGTGCCGGGAATACCTGCCGCTTACGTTTGGCCGTCGTCACGGCGACCCAAGCCGTCCGTGGAACCGTTTCGCCATCGATACGCACAACGAAGACGGCTCCCGGAAAATCGCCTACGAGGGCAACTGGCGAGACATTTTCCAGAATTGGGAGGCGCTGGCCTTTTCCTGGCCGGACTATGTCGAAAGCATGATTTGCGCCTTCGTCAATGCGTCCACGCCCGATGGGTACAACCCCTATCGGTTGACCCAGGACGGCATAGACTGGGAAGTGCTCGACCCCAACGATCCGTGGTCGTATATCGGCTACTGGGGAGATCACCAGATCGCCTATCTGCTCAAGTTGCTCGAATGCTCCCGCGCGCACCATCCGGGCCAGCTGGAGGCGTTTCTGGAGCGGAGAATATTCGCCTACGCCGACGTGCCGTACCGCATCCGGCCGTATCGCGCCCTGCTCGACAATCCCCATGAAACCATCGATTTCGCGTACGAATCGGCGGCGGCGTCTGCCCGCCGCACGGCGGAGATCGGGAGCGACGGCAAACTTGTCCAGGACGCCGCCGGCGATCCGTATCTGGCGAATCTGGCCGAGAAACTGCTTGTCGCGATCCTGGCGCGGCTGGCCAGCTTCGTTCCAGAGGGCGGAATCTGGATGAATACGCAACGTCCCGAGTGGAACGATGCGAACAATGCGCTTGTGGGGTATGGCGTATCCATGGTTACGCTGTGTTATCTGCACCGGTTCGTGCGCCGGGTCGCCGATTTGTTCGCCGGGGCGCCGTGCGACACACTGCATATCTCCGAAGAAGTGGCTGGTTTTGCGGAGGCGATTTCGGCTGCGCTGGGCCGGCGCGAACAGCTTGCCCCCGGCTCCTGGACCGACGAGGACCGCAAAGAGATCATGGATGCGCTGGGCGAGGCCGGGAGCGCGTACCGGGAGCAGCTATACGAACAGGGATTTTCGGGCCGGCTCCGGGCCGTGCCCCGCGACGCCGTGCTCGCGTTGCTTGCCCGCGCCGCCGCGTTTGCAAACCACAGCATTCGGGCCGCCCGCCGCCCGGACGGTCTTTTCCATGCCTACACGCTGCTGTCCGTATCGTCCGGGAACGCCGTCCGGCTCCGGTCCATGTACGAAATGCTGGAGGGGCAGGTGGCCGCGCTCAGTTCCGAAACGCTTTCGGGCCGGGAGGCGCTCGACGTATTGTCCGCGATGCAGGCCGGGCCGTTGTATTGCCCGCGCCGGAACACGTATCTCCTGTACCCGGACCGTACGTTGCCCCGGTTTCTCGAAAAGAACCGGGTCGAGCCGGGTCGCGTGGAGCGCATCCCGCTGCTGCGGGCGATGGCGCGCGCAGGCGATCGCCGATTGATGCGGCAAGACGAGGAGGGAGGCTGGCATTTCGAGGGCGCCTTCCGCAATGCGGACTCCGTACAGGCCGTCCTCGACGTTTTGCGGCGAGAGGAGGGCTACGCCAGCGCCGCCCGGCAGGACGCCGCCGCCGTGCTGGCCCTGTTCGAGGAGACGTTCGATCATCGCGCCTACACCGGGCGCTCCGGCACGTTCTACGGATACGAAGGGCTGGGCAGCGTGTACTGGCATATGGTGTCCAAATTGTTGCTGGCCGTGCTGGAATGCTTCCGGGCTGCGGAGGAGGCCGGGGAGGACGAGGCCGTGCTCCGCGGGCTGGCCGAGCGGTATTACGCCATTCGCAGCGGCCTGGGCATGCACAGAATGCCAGAGCAGTTCGGGGCTTTTCCTTCGGATCCGTATTCCCATACCCCGGCGCATGCGGGCGCGCAGCAACCGGGCATGACCGGGCAGGTGAAGGAAGATATTTTGTGTCGCTGGGGTGAGTTGGGCGTGATCGTTCGGAAGGGCCGGGTCCATTTTCGGCCCACGCTGCTCCGCCGCGACGAATTTTTGACGCGCCCGGCCGATTTTCGCTGGTACGATACGGAGGGACGCCTCCAGACGCTGGCGCTGCAGCCGGACATGCTGGCGTTCACCTGGTGTCAGACGCCCGTGGCGTATCGGATGGCTTCGCAGCCCGGCGTCCGGATTACGGATAGGGATGGCGCGGTGCACGGGCAGGATGGCCTTTCACTGGATCGCGCGTCCAGCGAGAGCCTGTTTCGCCGCGAGGGCGTTATTCGCCAGATTGAAGTAGCCCTTACGCCGGGCCTGAAGGGATAGCGCCTTGCGTTGCGCCGCCGTGCAACAGGGTGTTTCCGGTTCCCGCCGCCAGGTTGTATCTTGGGGTTTGCGCCCGCGTCTGTTGACCATTTGGTATGCATGCGCGCCCGTTTTCCCTAAGGATGCACTGATCGAAGTGGACTTGATCAGTGCATCCCTACATAAACGCTCCAGAAATAAACCACGCTGCGTTGTCATGTCCGTCGTTCCTTCCCGCGAAGCGGTTCTCCAGCGTATTCTTGCCTCCGGCGTGGTGGCGGTGGTTCGGCTGCCGGACGCCGCGCAGGCGCTCCGAATTGTGGAGGCGATCCGGGAAGGCGGGGTTGTCGCCATCGAAATCACCCTGACGACGCCGGGCGCCCTGCAGGCCATTGCCGAGGTCGCCGCCACGCGGCCCGACGTGGAGATCGGGGTGGGTTCCGTGCTGAACGCCGCGGACGCTCGGCGGGCCATCGACGCCGGGGCGCGCTATGTCGTGAGTCCGGTGTTCAAGCCCGAAATCGTCCGCGCCGCGCACGAACTGGGCAGGCCGGTCATGCCGGGCGCATTCTCTCCCACGGAAATACTCGAAGCCACCGAGTCCGGCGCCGATGTAGTGAAGGTGTTTCCGTCCGGCGTGGTGGGCATGTCGTATTTCAAGGCGGTGCTGGCGCCCATGCCGCACCTGAAATTGATGCCCACCGGCGGCGTTTCCCCAGAGAATGCAGGGGACTGGATTCGCGCCGGGGCCGTCGCCGTCGGCGTGGGGTCCTCCCTCCTGGACAAGCGAGCCATTGCGGAGGGCGCCTTCGGCGTATTGACGGAAAACGCCCGCGTGCTGCGCCGGAGCGTGGCGGAAGCGAAAGAGGAGTTATAGCATACGATAGCCTGCCGCCCGCCTCGCACCATAGCCACAGACAACAAGCCCTGCTTCCGCGAACTCGTTTCCAGTACCCTTTCCCAGCATCCTTCCCCGAGATCTTTTCAGCCGCTCATGCGTACTCACAGGTTATACGCTATCCTCTCCCGGGCGCGCCCGGCGTTTCGCCAGCTTGCCGCGTTCGCCCGCGTTCCCGCCCGCGCCGCCTTGCTCGCCGCGCTGACCGCGTGCGCCTGCGCGCCCCCGACGGCGCACGCGCAAGATCAGGCCCAGACACAGAGACAAGAAGAGCGCCCCCCGAACCTGGTCCTCGTCTTTGCGGACGACCTCGGCTACGGCGATATCGGCGCCTACGGACATCCAACCATCCGTACGCCCAACCTGGACCGCATGGCGGCGGAGGGCATGAAATTCACCCAGTTTTACGTGGGCGCTTCGGTGTGTACGCCCAGCCGGGCCGCGCTGCTCACGGGCCGCCTGCCGATTCGGAGCGGGATGGTCAGCGACGGGCGCCGGGTCCTGTTTCCGGATTCCCGGTTCGGTTTGCCCGCGCGCGAAATCACGATCGCCGAGGCGCTCCGGGACGCCGGATACGCCACCGGCATGGTGGGCAAGTGGCATCTCGGCCACTTTGAACCCTTCCTGCCGACCAACCACGGCTTCGATTCCTACTACGGAATTCCCTATTCCAACGACATGGACCGCGTGGCGGGCGGCGAATGGAAGGAGATTTTCTGGGAGCCCAAGTCCGAATACTGGAACGTTCCTCTCCTGCGCGATACGGAAATCATCGAGCGTCCGGTCGATCAGGAAACCATTACCCGCCGGTATGCGCAGGAGGCGGTGGCCTTCGTTCGGGAGCATGCCGACGAGCCGTTCTTCCTGTACCTCGCGCACAGCATGCCGCATGTGCCGCTTTTTCGTAGCGCCGCATTCGCCGGACACAGCAAGGCGGGCCTCTACGGAGACGTGATCGAAGAGATCGACTGGAGCGTGGGGCAGGTGATGCAGGCGCTCGAAGAAGAAGGCATTGCGGAGAACACGCTGGTGTTCTTTACGAGCGACAACGGCCCGTGGCTTATTTTCGAGACGCACGGCGGGTCGGCGGGGCTTTTGCGCGACGGGAAGGGCACTACGTACGAAGGCGGCATGCGGACCCCGGCCTTGGCGTGGTGGCCGGGCGCGATCCCGCCGGGGTCGGTCAATTCGGCGCTGGTGACGGCCATGGACGTGTTTCCCACGGCGCTGGGCATGGCGGGCGTACCGCTTCCGGACGACCGGGTTATAGACGGCATGGATATCGAACATATTCTCCGGGGCAGCGACGAGGAGGCGCACGATATGATCCTGTATTACCGGGGCACCCGCATTTTCGCCGCGCGCGTGGGCCCCTGGAAAGCCCATTTTATCACGCAGCGGGCGTATATCGGGGACGATCCCGTGCCGCGCGATCCGCCGATCCTGAATCACCTTGAGCACGATCCGGCGGAGCGGTTCGATGTGTCCGAAGCGCATCCGGACGTGCTGGAAGCCATCCGGGCGCGCGTGGCGGAGCATCGGGCGGGGCTGAATCCCTGGCCCATCCAGCTCGACGCGCGCATCGAAGAATGAAACCAGCTATGCGTTCGACTGCTTCCGACCTGCGCGAGGGCGGGCGGCTTGCGGGCCGCACGGCCGTAGTGACTGGGGCCGCTTCGGGGATCGGCAAGGCCGCCGCGGAGTTGTTTGCGCAAGAAGGCGCCCGCCTCGCGTTGCTGGACATCAACGAGGAGGCCGGGCAGGCGCTGGCCGCCGACCTCGGGCCGTCGGCGATGTTTTACGCCTGCGACGTGGCCGACGGGGAGGCCGTGCGCGAAACCTTTCGGGCGCTCGCCGCCGATATGGCGCCCGCGGACGTGCTGTTCAACAATGCGGGCGTGTCCCATGTGGGCGCCGCGGCGACGACGTCCGAAGAGGATTTCGACCGGGTGTACCGGGTCAACGTCAAGGGCGCGTACCACTGCCTCCAGGCCGCCGTGCAGGGCATGCTGGGGCAGGGCGGCGCGATCGTGAACATGGCTTCGACAGTATCGGTCGTTGGCGTCCCGGATCGGTTTGCGTATTCCATGAGCAAGGGCGCCGTGCTCGCCATGACGCGTTCCGTGGCCTGCGATTATGTGCGGGAAGGCATTCGGTGCAACGCCATTGCCCCGGCGCGCATCCATACCCCGTTCGTGGACGGGTATCTCGCCCGGCACTATCCGGGTCGGGAACAGGAAATGCACGACCGCCTCGCGGCGACGCAGCCGATGGGCCGCATGGGGACTCCCGAAGAGGTGGCGGCCCTTGCGCTCTACCTGTGTTCGGATGCGGCGGCCTTCGTGACCGGTTCGCTTTTTCCCATAGACGGGGGCGTTCTTGCGTTGCGCCCCTGATCCGTACGAATCCATAGCATCCAGTATCCCTATCCCATGCGACTTATTCGATTTGGTTCGCTCGGCGCCGAAAAGCCGGGCCTTTTGCTTGCAGACGGAACGCGCGTGGACGCATCCGCCGCGGCCCGCGACTACGACGAAGCGTTTTTCGCCGGAGGCGGCATGGATCGGCTGCGGGCGTGGATGGAGGCGGGGCAGGCCGCCGAGGCCCCTCGGGTCGATGCGCGCGAGCGTCTTGCGCCCCCGGTCGCCCGGCCCAGCAAGATCGTGTGCGTCGGACTGAATTACCGCAAGCACGCCAGGGAGTCCGGGGTGGATGCGCCGGAGGAGCCGGTGTTGTTCATGAAGGCAAGTTCGTCGCTCAGCGGCCCGTTCGACCCCATTGTGCTGCCGCGCGGCTCCAGAAAAACCGACTGGGAAATCGAACTGGCCGTGATCGTGGGTCGCCGGGCGAAATACGTTTCGGAACGCGAGGCCCTGGACTATGTGGCCGGCTATTCGATCATGAACGACGTGTCCGAGCGGGCCTACCAGATTGAGCGCGGCGGGCAGTGGGTGAAGGGGAAGAGTTGCGATACGTTTTCCCCGATGGGGCCTGCGCTCGTTACTCCGGACGAGGTCGGCGATCCGCAGAAGCTGGACATGCGGCTTACGCTCAACGGCGAAGAGATGCAGTGCAGTTCGACCGGGGATATGATCTTCCCGGTTTCTTTTCTGATAAGCTACGCGAGCCGTTTCATGACATTGCTTCCGGGGGATATTTTGTCCACGGGCACGCCGGAAGGCGTCGGGCTGGGCATGACGCCCCCGAAGTATCTGCGCGTGGGATATGCCGTGGACCTCGAAATCGAGCGGCTGGGGAGCATTCGGCAGGACGTGGCGCCGCCCTGGGCGCCCATCGGCAGGGCCTGGCGGCCAGAGGCCGCGCAGGTGGACGCCAAGGGATAAAGACCGGTCGGCGTTTCCGCAAAAATCAGCAAACTTTAATTATTTAACCTCGAATTTCCGCCGCCTTACTTTTTAAGGCGCTGGCGTTTGGATGGGGTGTATTTGTTCGGCGGAGATGCGGGATTTTGCCGCTCCGCGCCTCGTTTGCGGCCAGGACATGGCTCCTGACCAGAAAAAACTTTTCCATCTCTTGACTTTTAATTTTCCCATGACGTATGTTTAACAAAAGAGGGGTTTGGGAGATGTGGTCGTGTTTTGCGTAGCGATTTCCAGAGCGGAGGGCAGTGCCTATGCGTTCGAGTATGTATATGTACACAGGTCGTGCGGTTCGATGGGTTTGCGCGCTGATGGGCGTGGCGTTGTTGTGCGTCCTTCCGGCGGCTGGTCAAGCTCTTCCGGACGAGGGGTACCCAAGCAAGCCCGTTTTCCCCGAGGAATCGCCTGCGCCGCCTGTCCTGCATGAGGAATGCGGTCCGTTTTTAGCGGCAGACCCGGTGACCGCCGAGGAATGCGCTGGAGAGATGGGCGCAGATAACGGGATGGATGGGGTTGGCGCCGGTTCGCAAGGGGCCGGTTCTTCAAGCGCGGTCCTGGACCCCGCTTTGCATACGCCGCCTCGCCTGGAGTGTCCTTCGGCGGTGTTTCTGGATGAACTGGAGACGGGCGCCATCGATTGCCATGTCTCCGATGCGGCTGGGGAGGAGCATCTGGACTATTTCTGGGAGCCCGTAGGCGGCGCGACGCGGGACTATCTGGAGAATCCGCGCCTGTTGCCGGAGAATGTCCCGAATCCCGTGGTGGTGGCTCCGTCGTTTCCGCAGTACGACACGCTGGAGTCTTTTCTGTCGGAGGAGGGTGCGCAGCGGCACCGGTACCGCCTGACGGCGGCGTCCCGTGCGACGGGCCTGTCGTCGTATGCGGAGGTGGAGGTGTTCGTGCGGTCGAGCCAGCCCAGCGTGTATTGTCCGTTGGAGCTGGAGGTGGAGGAAGGGGATACGGTGGTTCTGGCTTGCGAAGGGGCGGACCCGCTGTCGTTCCGTATGGACGCCTCGGATGAGAGGGGGGGGGGATCTCTTGCGTTGTGGGCATGGGAAGGGCTGTGGGAATCAAGCACGGCCCCGCTTGCCGCGACGGATACGCCGCAACCGTTGTTTACGGCGCCGGCGGGGAGCGCGGGGAAGACGTACCACTACGTAGCCAGCCTGACGACGAGTTCGTCGGGGGTTCCCCGGACGGCGCGCCGTCGGGTGAGCGTGACGGTGAAGGCCGGGGAAGAGGCAACGCTTGGGCCGGAGGCAACGCTCGTCGCTGCGGACGTTTCCCGGTCTATGAGCAATTCGCCGGTTACCATCTCTTGTACGGATATAGACCATCCCGTGCAAGGTCACTTGTCCACACTCATCATACCGTGTTCCGTGGACAACGAGCCGCCGGACGCGGACTATTTGTGGTTGGCGGTATCCCCGGAGAACGCCCTGGATCGTCTCCCCAAGAGCCTTAGAAGTACTATTACGCCGACGTTCGTGATTGATCATAACGCCTTGCCGACCAACGGGAGCGTTCAATACAAATACTTGGTGCTATTGTTGGCCGGGGGCATTACACACGCCAGTCAACGGGTTACTGTGACGCTGCGAAAAGGGTCGCGGCCCATGTCGTGCAAGACATATTATTATGAAGTATGGACGGGAGATCCCGGTTTTAACTTCGATTGCTGGCCCGAGAGTCCCTCGGATAAGATTCGATGGGATGTGGGCTATAAAGGGCGCGCGCAGGATCATGCACGACATCCGGAGACGGGGCGCCGGGCGCCCGGCGCCCTCGCTCGCCCGAGATTCGACCTCAGGTTCAATGTTCCGAGGAGACTGCCCGAGGGTACGGAAATAGATCACTATACCTATTTTATCTGTATGTACTATTATGGCGACGACGGTTGGTATTATGTGGATTCAGGAAATATTACGGTGAAGGTTAAGCAGGGCTTAAAGCCTTATACGCTCCATTGCGGCAGTCCCATAGAGGTATACGAGGGGGCGGGCGTCGTCAGGATCAACTGCGAAATAGGGGAGCAGCCGGTGCGCGGCCCTACTTCGTATGTCTGGGAGGCTCGGGGCTCCACAGAGAATATGGATCGGCTCATTGCGGACACAGACGGTCCCCGCCCGGTGTTCCTTGTGCCGGGCGATGGCGAGGTGGATGAGGAAGAGACGTACGAGTACAGGCTTCTAACCTCGACGGAGGACGAGAGGGAGGACGTATCGGCGGACGTTACGGTGAGGGTATTGAACAAGCCCGCTACCGTTACCATCGATTGTCCGGGGGATCCGTACGAATACACGGCGGGGGATTACCACCAGGAACTGGGCGATTGCAGGTTCTCGGCGGAGAAAGTGCCCAGGCAGGGTACGACGTACTCGTACCAGTGGGAGGAGGTGAACGTTGCCCGGAAGGGGCTTTTGGAGGAACGTCAGGGCGCTGCGAACCAAAGGCCGATCTTCTATGTGCCGGGCAGCGTGTCCGGGGACGAGACGTACGAATACCGGTTTACGATCACGGCGACGCATTCCGGCGAGCAAATAGCGTCTGCGTCGAGGAATATAACGGCGGTCGTCAAGCCGCGGCCTCCGCTTAGCCTTTCGTGCGAGAATATGGACGTGTGGGAGGGATCACGGCCTCGCAGGTTGACGTGCACGGGAGGCCGTCCTCCGAGTCCTCATTATGAATTCACATGGTCTCCGGACGACGGGTTGCTTCAAGCGAACAAGGCGGAGTATCGGACCGTTCCGCCCCCGACGTTTCGTACGCCGGCCAATGTAGATGCGGACACGGACTATACCTACGAGATTACGCTCACGACGACCGCGACGTCGAACCCGCGGTCTGTGAAGTCGTCTGTTACGGTGACGGTGCTGAACAAGCCGCAGATCGTGGTGGACTGCCCGGGCCATCCGTATTCGGCGTACGAGGGGTCGGACGTCACGCTGGATTGCACGGCGACGGGCGCGCACGATCCGTCTACGTATGCGTACGCCTGGACGGCGCAGAACGCGGCGGCGGACCTGAGCCGGCTGGACGACCAGAATGCGCTGACGCCGACGTTCACGGCGCCGGCGTCGGTGACGGCGACTGCGACGCACGAGTACTTGCTGACGGTGTCGGCGGCCAATGCGGTAGACGGGACGTTTGCGGTAGAGGTGACGGAGCGTCCGAAGCCGCAGCTCATGGTGGATTGCCCGGGCCATCCGTACGAGGTATACGAGGGGTCGTCCGATGTGCTGGATTGCACGGTGGACGGGGCGCCGGATCCTTCTACGTACGCGTACGCCTGGACGGCGCGGAGCGCGGGGGCGGATGTGACCCTGTTGGGCGATGCGGCGGCGCTGACGCCGACATTCACGGCGCCGGCCTCGGTGACGGCGCCTGAGACGCACGAGTACGTATTGACGGTGTCGGCGGATAATGCGCTGGACGGTACGTTTGATGCAGACGTGACGGTGCTTCCGAAGCCGCAGCTTGTGGTGGATTGCCAGGATCATCCGTATTCGGTCTACGAGGGCGAGGCGGACTTTCCGCTGAATTGCACAGTGACGGGGGCGCCGGATCCGTCTACGTACGCGTATACCTGGACGGCGCGTAGTCCGGGGACGGGGACGGACCTGGGTCTGTTAGACAATCTGGCGGCGGGTTCGCCGACGTTCCTCGTGCCGGAGGACGTGGCGGCGGATCGGGCGCACGAGTACGTATTGACGGTGACGGCGGCCAATGCGCTGGACGTGACGGCGAATGTTTCGGTGACCGTGCGGGACAGGCCTTTGCTGGCGGTTGCTTGCACGAATTCTGCGCCGGTGTACGAGGGGTCGGCGGACGTTGCGCTGGAATGTACGGCGACGGGCGCGCCAGCCGGCGCTGCGTATACGTACGCTTGGACGCCTCGCGGCGATACGCCGGACGTGGCTCTTTTGAGTGCGCCGGATGCGCTTACGCCGACGTTTCTCGTGCCGAAGTCGGTGGATCGGGACGAGACGTACGAATACCTGTTGACGGTGTCGGCGGATAACTCGGTGAGTGCTACGGCGGAGGTGACGGTGGAGGTATTGAACAAGCCCTTGCTGGCGGTGGATTGCACGAATCCCGATCCGGTGTACGAGGGGGCGGCGGACGTTACGCTGGAATGTACGGCGTCGGGGGCGCCAGACGGCGCTGCGTATGCGTACGCCTGGACGGCTCGGGGGGATACGCCGGACGTGGGTCGTTTGAGCGCGTCGGACGTGTTGTCGCCGACGTTTGACGTGCCGTTTTCGGTGGCGCAGACGACGCGGTACGAGTACGCGCTTACGGTGTCGGCGCCGAATGCGGAGTCCGGGAGTGAGACGGTCACGGTGACGGTGCTGAACGAGGGTTCGCTGGCGCTGGTGTGCACGGACCCGGATCCGGTGTACGAGGGGTCGCCGGATATTGCGCTGTCGTGCACGGCGTCGGGGGCGCCAGGGGACAGTCCGAGCTACGAGTATGCCTGGACGTCTCGGGGCGCTGCGGAGGATGCGAACCTGCTTAGCCGGACGGACATTTCTTCGCCGACGTTCGCTGTGCCGGAGGCGGTGGATGCGGATCGGGCGTACGAGTATGCGGTTCGGGTGACGGCTGCGAATGCGGATGCGGGGGTGGCGAGGGTCACGGTGACGGTGCTGAACCAGCCTGTTATTGCGGTGGTCTGTACGGACCCGGATCCGGTGTACGAGGGGGCGCCGGACATTGCGCTGTCGTGCAGGGCTTCAGGCGCTCTTGGTGTTTCGAGTGGTTCGGGTGTTCTGGGAGCCGATCCTGTATACGAGTATGCCTGGACGGCGCTTGGCAACACCCGTTCTGCGGCGGATACGGACCTGCTTAGCCGGACGGACATTTCGTCGCCGACGTTCTTTGTGCCGGCGGCGGTGGAAGCGGATCGGGCGTACGCGTACGCGGTCCGGGTGACGGCGGCGAATGCGGAGGCCGCGACGGCGGAGGTGACGGTACGGGTGCTGAACACGGGGATCGTTGCGCTGTCGTGCGCGAACCCCGCTCCGGTCTACGAGGGGTCTGGGGACCTTGCGCTGAGCTGCGCGGCGACGGGCGCGCCTGCGGGTTCGGAGTATGCCTATAGCTGGGAGGCGTTTCACAAAACGAGCGGTCCGCCGGACGCGCGTCTCTTGAGCGCGACGGACGTTGCTTCGCCGACGTTTCTGACGCCGGAGGATGTGCCGCAGACGACGCAGTACGCATACCGGGTTACGGCGCGTGCGGATCATGCGTCCCCGGCGACGGCGGACGTCACAGTGACGGTGCTTGATTCGGGGGTGCTGACGCTGGCGTGCGTGAATCCGGCTCCGGTCTACGAGGGGTCCCCGAACGTGGCGCTGAATTGTACGGCGTCGGGAGGACCTGGCGGGCCGGATGGTTCTACGTACGAATATGCCTGGTCGCCTCTGGGCAATACGAGCGGTACGCCGGGCGCGGGCCTTTTGAGCGCGTCGGACATCGCGTCGCCGACGTTCGCCGTGCCTGCCGAGGTGGATGCGGACGAGACGTACGCATACCTTGTGACGGTCTCCGCCGAGCATGCGGAAGCCGCCACGGCGGAGGTGACGGTAACGGTGCTGAACAAGCCCGCGCTGGCGCTTGCGTGCGTGAATCCTGTGTCTGTCTATGAGGGGTCGCCGGACGTGGCGCTGGATTGTTCGGCGACAGGCGCTCCGGCGGGTTCGGCGTATGAATATGTCTGGACGCCTTTGCGCAACACGAGCGGTACGCCGGATACGGGCCTGTTGAGCCGGGCGGACATCGCTTCGCCGATCTTTGCGGTGCCCGCCGAGGTGGATGCGGACGAGACGTACGCATACCTTGTGACGGTCTCCGCCGAGAACGCGGAAGCCGCCACGGCGGAGGTCACGGTGACGGTGTTGAACAAGAGCGCGCTGGTGCTTGCGTGCGTGAATCCTGTGTCTGTGTATGAGGGTTCGCCGGACGTGGCGCTGGATTGTTCGGCGTCGGGAGGACCTGGGGCGCCAGATGGTTCCGCCTACGAATATCTATGGACGGCGCTCTCCAACACGAGCGCTGCGCCGGACACGGACCTGTTGAGCCGGGCGGACATTGCTTCGCCGACGTTCGCCGTGCCCGCCGAAGTAGACGCGGACGAGCGGTACGAATACCTCGTAACGGTTTCCGCCGAAAACGCGGACCCGGCTACTGCGGAGGTCACGGTGACGGTGCTGAACAAGGGCGACTTGGCGCTTGTCTGCGTGGACCCCGACCCGGTTTACGAAGGGGACGAAGACATTACCCTGTTTTGCGCGGCGTCTGGCGGGCCGGAGGGTTCCGTGTACGAATATGTCTGGTCGCCGCTCCACAACACGAGTGCTGCCCTGGATACGGAGCGGCTCGTGGCGGGCATAGACGGCCCGACGCCGACGTTCGACGTGCCTGAGGAAGTGGATGTGGACGAGACGTACGAATACCTTGTGACGGTTTCCGCCGAAAACGCGGAGGCCGCGACGGCGGAAGTTTTGGTGACGGTGCTCAACAGTATCCCGCCTGTTGCATTTTCTACGATTCCGTCGGACCTGGGCGTCTGGATAAGCGCCTCGTCCTTGCGTTTCGGGGTGCAGTCTTCGGGCTCTCAGGTAACGCTGGATGCGCTGACGGACCGCATCTCGACAAGCGTGGCGGGTCCATACCACGTAGGCCGCATGACGCTGGCGCCGGAGGGCGCCCTGGCGTTTGACGAGAACGCGGAGGTGGCCTTGTCCATCGAGATGGTTACTCCAGTGACGCTACGCCGCATGGCCGACGCGCCCTTGGATGATGTGACTTTGGGTGATGCGACTTTGGGCGACGCGACCCTGGACGGCGTGACCTTGGCCGACGCGGCATTGGGCGACGCGGCATTGGGCGATGCGACTTTGGACGATGCGGCGGATGAACCGGGCGCCCGCGGGCATGTCCTTACGTTGTCGCCGAGTTGGTCCGTGGTGGAATCGTGCGAGCAGCTGTCGTCGCAGTCGATCCCGGGGTTGTACACGGAGGTGCGGATGTCCGGCTCGGACTGTCGTTTGTTGCTGTTCGGGGGCGATCTGGACCTGACGGACGCGCCTTCGGGCCGGTACGTCGGGACGATAGACGTGATTTTCCGCACGGTTTCGGGCGAGGAGACGCATCTGGTGCCGGTGTCCGTCGAGGTGATTCCTGCGCCGCGGGTGATCGCGATAGGGCCGGGCGGCGTTCGTTTCGATACGTCGCGGGAGCTGCCGCCGGGGTTGACGCCGGAGCAGACCGTGCGCATCTACCCGGACGTGGCGTACTTGACGGAGGAGGCCCCTTCGGGCGTGTTCGAGTTGTCGAACCCGTCGCTGATCCCGCTGGAAATCTCGGTGTCGTCTCGTTTCGGGTACGTGGAGGCGACGGAGGATGGCCGGGAGGCGGTGGTAGAGGACCCGTCGAGTTCTCGATTGGGCGATTTGTCCGGGTTGGTGGAGATGTATCCGCAGTCGCTGGTGCTGCAGCCGGGCGAGCAGCGCGTGGTTCGGTACGGCGTGCGGGAGGATTCGCTTGCGGCCCTGAAGGCGACGAGCGAAGCGGGCTATGCAGCGTTTTTCGAGATTGCGTCGGCTCCGCGCCAGTATATCCGTGCGGACTGGTTGCCTGAGGAGTCGACGGGCGGAAATACGGCCCGTGTCACGATGCGTGTGCCGGGGGCGTACGCGCCGAAGGCGGCTTCGCCGTCGCTGCGGGCGGAATTGTTGTCCGTCTCGGCGGGCGCCTCGCCGTTGGCGACGTTTCTTGTGGAGACAGAGGGCGCGCCGTTCCTCGGCGAGGTGGCGGCGTACGACGAGGATGGCCGGGAGCTTGGTCGTAGCCGTACGCTGGTGTACACGCGCAGCCGGGTGCGGCTACCGCTGGCGTGGCTGCCGGAGGGCGAGGCGATCTTTTTGCGCTTCGCGCCGTTTAGGGCGCCTTCAAGAGCGACCTCAAGTGCACCGTCCAGTTCGCCGTCGGGATCGGGGCGCACGTCCGAGCCGGTGCGGGTTCCGTGGCATGCGCCGCGCGGCATCGGGGCGGTTCCGGGCAAGGATACATCGCCTGCATCTCCCGCAGGCGATGTATCCCTGGCCAGCGAGTAACCGCCGCCGGGCGCCGTCTTGTCCATCGAGCAACCGCCGCCTTGGTCAGCGAGTAACCGCCGCGCCTTAATTATTTAACCTCGAATTTTCGCCGCCTTATTTTTTAAGGCTGGGCGGAAGGTGCGTATCCTCAAAACGCTTAAAGACAAAGCACGAGACAGACAGAACCCGAGACAGACGCGTCGTCAAGGTTTGATGGCGGGCGTCCCGCCGAAGGGGTGGAGCCAAGGGGAATCGAACCCCTGACCTCTACAATGCCATTGTAGCGCTCTACCAACTGAGCTATGGCCCCATATATGAAGCCCGCGCACAAAACCCGGGCCTCGAACCGACTTGAACCCCCAGCGCATTATACGACAGGATCCGCTGATGCTATACTGCTATACTGGACAAGATTGAAATCTGCCTTGTCCGGCATAGTAACGCAATACCGGAAACAGTCGCAACGCCAAGTTGCCGTCCGTCCATTTCTGCAACCGCGCCACAAGGTCCCGGCGCACCTGGTCATCCTCCACCACGTTGCCGTCATCCTGCTTCTGTGGCCCCGCCGCGAGGTCGCTTTCATCCCGCTTCTGTAACCGCGCCACAGACGGGCGATCAAGCCATTCCGAATATGCGGGATTCATCTCGAAGCGGGCCTCCAGCGCAGACAACCGTTCCCGAACGTCGGCCAAGGAGCCGTTCATTTCGTCCAGGCGGGTGTGTACATCCCGAAATCCCTCATTCATATCCTGCCTATCCTGCCGCATATCCTGCCGTAAGCGCTGTTCCATATTGTGCATATCCTGTCGGAGGCCCGACGAATACCCATTGAACCAGATAGCGGCGGTTAGCACCAGGAGTCCGAGCGGGACCAGGGGAAGGACATGTTCCTTAGCCCAGGTACGCACGTTCTTCCTGATTTCAGGAGTTTTGGGTTCAGGGGAATTCATGAGTTCAGGAAGATTTTCGTTTCGCGGACGGGGCGCGTCGAACGGACGCTCGCAGCCCGTCTGGTATTGTGGACGGGCGATCAAGCCATTCCGAATATGCGGGATTCATCTCGAAGCGGGCCTCCAGCGCAGACAACCGTTCCCGAACGTCGGCCAAGGAGCCGTCCATGTCGTCCAGGCGGGCGTTTACATTCCGAAATCCCTCATTCATATCCTGCCGTAAGCGCTGTTCCATATGTTGCATATCCTGCCGGAGGCCCGACGAATATCCATTGAACCAGATAGCGGCGGTTAGCATCAGGAGTCCCAGCGGGACCAGGGGAAGCACATGTTCCTTGGCCCAGGTACGCACGTTCTTCCTGATTTCAGGAGTTGTGGGTTCAGGGGAATTCATGAGTTCAGGAAGATTTTCGTTGAACCACATAACGTTCGCAAAAGATACGGATCCTGCGGCGAGGTTGTCAAGGACAATTTTAGCCCGCACCCCAAAAAAATTTCGCGAAGCGGGCCGAGTGCATTCTGTGCAAAAATCTCCGGCGCGTCTTGCTTTTTAACGTTTCATTCAGCAAATTTACAGGAATGCCGTACATGTTTTCCAAAACGATTTTCAGAGGTACGAAGGCGATGCATGGGTTGCACAGAGAATGGCGCTGCGTGCGCAGGCATTCGGGCTATGCGGTTCGGTGGGCTTGCTTGCTGGTCGGCGCGGCGGTGTTCTGCGCTCTTCCGGCGCAAGGCCAGGCCGTCCCGGACGAGGGATACCCGACCAAGCCCGTTTTCCCCGAGGACCCGGCTTCGCCGCCCGCCCTGCATGACGAATGCGGCCCGCTCCTGACCGCCGGCGCCTTCGCCGGGGAATGCGCAGGGGACGCCGTTGGAGATACCGGCCCGGGAGTGGCAGGCGCCGGTTTGCAAGGGTCCGGTTCTTCGACCGCCGCCCTGGACCCCGCCTTGCACACCCCCCCGCGCCTGGAATGCCCTTCGGCGGTGTTTGTGGAGGAGATGGAGACGGGCGCCATTGATTGCCATGTCTGGGACGCGGCGGGCGACGAACATCTAACCTACTTCTGGGAGCCCATAGGCGGCGCGGCGCGGGGCTATCTGGAGAATCCGCGCCTGCTCCCGGAGAATGCCCCGAATCCCGTCGTGGTGGCTCCGTCGTTTCCGCAGTACGACACGCTGGAGTCGTTCCTGTCGGAGGAGGGAATGCAGCGGCACCGGTATCGCCTGACGGCGACGTCCCGGGCGACGGGCCTGTCGTCGCATTCGGAGGTGGAGGTGTTCGTATTGTCCAGCCGCCCCAGCGTGTATTGTCCGCTGGAACTGGAAGTGGAGGAAGGGGGCGTGGTGGCGCTTGCGTGCGAGGGGGCAGACCCGTTGTCGTTCCGCATGGACGACGGGGACGAGGCGGGGGCGTCTCCGGTGTTGTGGGAATGGGCGGGGCTGTGGGACGCGAGCACGGCGCCGCTCGCGGCTACGGATACGCCGCAGCCGTTGTTTACGGCCCCGGAGGGCAGTGCGGGCCGTACGTATCACTACGTAGCGAGCATGACGACGAGTTCCTCGGGGGTTCCCCGGACGGCGCGCCGCCGGGTGAGCGTGACGGTGAAGGCCGGCGAAAGCGTTGCGGCGCCAAGCATTACGTGTCCCGACAGTCCGTATGACAAATACGAAGCATCCACATCTCCCGAGGGCACGGATTTCAGGTTCGAATGCGAGGCAGAGGATGCGCCTGAGGGGGCGACGTACGAGTGGACGGGCACGGAAGTCGAGGGGCGGTTGAGCGACGAGAAGACGTTGACGCCGGAATTCGTTATGCCGACTTTGTCAGGGGCGCAACGACGATTATCTGGAAGAGTACGAATACACGGGCCAGATGTTTGACGCGTCCGGCGCCACGCTGACCTCGGCCACCGTGTCCGTAACGGTGAGGGAGAAGCCGGATATAGACAGTTGCCTGAACAGTTCGAACCGCGAAGTCAATGAAGGGGGCATTGCAATATCTCTCCAGCCCTGCGAAGATGGTTTTTTTAATGCCCCGGGAGGTCCTGATAGTTATAGGTACGAATGGAAAATTAGGCCGGGCAGTCCTACGCCGTCCGACGCGCTCTCGCTCTTGAGCGCCCTCAATTTGCGCGTACCCGTATTCACGTCTCCTGCCGATGTGCAGGAAGATCTACTGTACCAATATGATCTGCTCGTAACCGCCGATAACGCCGATCCCTTTGTGTTCAAAGTGGATGTGGTTGTTAAAGACCTGGACATGGGTGCATTTAGCCTTGCATGCGCCAAGACGAAGTTTACAGTCCATGCAGGCACTGAGGATATTTCGCTGGAATGCGTTGCGCCCGCCGCTCCGGACGACGCGACCTGGATCTGGGAGCCGGTATTGCCTACGCAGAATACGGACAGATTAACCGACGAGAACACGCCCGCCCCTCTGTTCAGGGTGCCCCGCACCAATATTGGTGTTGGCTACTATTACTACAAGGTGTCTGTCAATGCAGGCGGACAACGCCAAAGCAAGAACATATTTTTTGAGGTGATAGACATGAATACGATTGTGCTGGCTTGCGAGGCTGGCGCCCGTTTCAATGAAGGAGACCCTCCCGCGGGCATAGGCGCATGCACGTTCACGAATAATAACCCGGATCGTCCGGTTTCCCCGACTCAGTTTCGGTCCGAATGGCGCGGCGAATCTACAACGGATCCGACGTGGGGCGCTCCCACAGATATAGATCAATTCGTAAACGACACGCTGAACCGTCCAGACGTGCATGAGCCGACGTTTTATGTGCCGGAAAATGTGGATAAGCATGAAGCCTATGTATACCATCGGACATTGATCAATAGCCGTAACCACAGGCTTCCGTCGCGGCGGGTTACTGTCCGGGTGCTGAATCTTGACGCGGACCAATTGATCGCTTCGTGCGAACCGAACGATATCGAGGTGTACGCGGGCGATCCAGAATTTATGCTGGACTGCAAGGCGTCGGGTTCTTCCAACGTCCCCTATACGTATGCATGGCAGGCCGTTCCGCCCGATCCGCTGCTTCTGGCGAAATTGATCCGGGGCCAGGACACCCCGACGCCTACATTCAGGCCGCCGTCGCCGTCCCGATTTAGAGAGGAAGATGAAGATGAAGATGGCGTTGAGACGTACGTATACCGGCTCACGGTAGATGCGCGGGAGGCGCTTCCGGGCTTGGGAGACGTTACGATTACCGTACTGAAAAGGCCCCCGTCGGAGATCAACGCCGAATGCGAGGATCCCCCGGCCGTCTACGAAGGATCGCCGAACTTTGCGCTGAATTGCTCGGCGGTGGCGGATCCGGCGGCAGGCTCGTATACGTATGTCTGGGAGGCGCATGGCGCTACGCCGGACACGGATCGTCTCGTGGCGGGCACGGACGGCCCGACGCCGACGTTCGAGGTGCCGGGTACGGTGGACCAGGACGAGATCTACGAATACAAACTGACGATTTCGGCGGACAATGCGGTGCCCACGACGAAGTACGTTACGGTAACCGTCCTGAACAGGGGTTCGCTGATGGCTTCCTGCACGAATCCCGACCCCGTCTACGAGGGATCGCCGAGCATGCCGCTGGACTGTTCTGTGTCGGGGGCGCCCGACGCCGCCGAGTATTTCTATGTCTGGGAGGCCCAGGGCGCTACGCTGAACACGAATCGGCTGACGAACAAGGGCGGTCCGACGCCGACGTTCAATGTGCCGGATATGGTGAACCAGGAGCTGGTCTATGAATACAGAATGACGGTTTGGACGGAGGATACGGATCCCGCGACGGCGGACATTGCGATAACGGTCCTGAACAAGGGCATACTGGCCCTTTCCTGTACGGAACCCGTGCCCGTGTACGAGGGGTCGCCGAACTTTCCGCTGGATTGCCAGGCGCCGGACGCTCCCGAGGGCTTCCCCTACACCTATTCCTGGTATCCGCAGGGTTCTACGACGGACACGAACCGGCTGACGAATAAGGACAGCCTGACCCCGACGTTCGACGTGCCGGATAACGTGTCGCAAACGACGAGGTACGAATACAGGCTTATCGTTACGGCGACGCCTGTGGAGCCCGCGATGGCGGAAGTCACGGTCACGGTCCTGAACAAGGCAGATCTTACGCTTGCGTGCGTAGACAGTCCGTATGTCGCGTACGAGGGATCGCCGGATATTCCCATACATTGCGAGGCGACGGGGGCTTTCGACGGGGCCGACTACGCGTATCGCTGGGAGGCCCGCGGCGCCACGCCGGATACGGATCGGCTTTTGGGCGACCTGAACGATCCCATGCAGACCTTCGACGTCCCGGATCAGGTGGATCAGGACGAGACGTATGAATACCTGCTCACGGCGACGGCGACGAATGCGGACCCGGTGATGCTGGAAGTGACGGTGACGGTGCTGAACATAATCCCCCTTGCGGTGGTGTGCCCGGGCAGTCCGTACGAGATATACGAGGGGTCGGGAGACCTTACGCTGGAATGCTCGACGGCGGGTGCTCCCGAAGGCTCCGAATACGTGTATGCCTGGGAGGCCCGGGACCCCACGCCGGACGTGCGCCTCCTGAGCGCGACCGACATTGCTTCTCCGATGTTTGCGACGCCGGATTCGGTGGCCCGGGACGAGACGTACGCGTACCGGCTTGTCGTATCCGCCGAGTATGCGGAGTCCGCCTCGGCGGACGTGACCGTGACGGTGCTCGACCGCCTGCCTCCTCCTGATCCGACGTCTCTCGGGGTCACGACCAGCATTTCGGCCTTGCGGTTCGGGGTGCAGTCGTCGGGTGCGCAGGCGTTGCTGGATCCGCTGAGCGACCGCATATCGACGAGCCTGTCGGGGCCGTACCATGCGGGCCGGATGATGCTTTCGCTGGGAGACACGGAGGAAACGGCTTCGGAGCGTTCGGAAAAGGCGGTGTCTATCGAACTGGTTACGCCCGTGACCTTGCGCCTTGCGGGCGAGGACGTCAGCGAGCATGTGCTTGCGCTGTCGCCAAGTTGGTCCGTTGCGGAGTCGTGCGAGCAGCTTTCTTCCCGCTCTATAGGCGGTTTGCATACGAATGTGACGCTTTCGGAGTCGGACTGCCGCATGCTGATCTTCGGGGGCTCGCTGGACTTGTCGGGCGCGCCTTCGGGCCGGTATTCGGGCAATCTGGACGTGGTGCTGCGTTCGGGCGTGGGCGAAGAGACGCACTCGGTGGAGGTCGAGGTGACGGTCGCGCCGCCGCAGCGGGTGACCACGATAGGCCCGGGCGGCGCGCATTTCGATGCGTCGCGCGGAGTGCCCATGGCCTTGACGGAGGCGCAAAATGTGAGCATCTATCCGGATATTTCGTTGCTGACGCAGGACAAGCCTTCGGGGGTCTTTGAATTGACGAATCCGTCGCTGGTGCCTCTCGAGGTGTCGGTGTCGGCCGGTTTCGGGTATACGGAGGCGACGGAAGAGGGCCTTGAGACGATGGTGGTGGACCCGGCTGTTGCTCAGTTGGGCGATTTGTCGAAGGTGGTGGACATTCATCCGCAGACGCTGTTGCTCATGCCCGGCGAGCAGGGCGTCGTGCGGTACGGCGTGCGGGAGGATGCACTGGCGTCGTTGACGCTGGCGGGGTATGCGGCGTTTTTCGAGGTGACGTCGGCTCCCCGGCAGTACGTGCGCACGGACCGTCTTCCGCAGGCGGTTACAGGCAACAGGACGGGTCGCGTAACGATGCGCATTCCGGGAGTGTACGTATCCGGCAAGCGGGTTGCGTCGTTGCGGGCGGAGTTGGTGTCCTTGTCCGAGGGCGCTTCGCTGTCGGCGACGTTTCTGGTGGAGGCGGTCGGCGCGCCCTTCGTGGGCGAGGTGGTGGCGTACGACGGGAACGGTCGGGAGCTGGGCCGCCGCCGGACGGTGGTGTACACGCGCAGCCGGGTGCGGGTGCCTCTGAAGTGGACGCCGGAGGATGAGGTGGTGTTTTTGCGCCTCTTCCCGTCCGGGTCGGGCCGGGCGTCCGAGCCGGTGTCGGTTCCGTGGGATGCGCCGCGGCGCGTCCTGCGAGAGGTTGGGGCCGCTCCAGACGGCGGACAAACGCCGGACGGCGCCGCGCTGGCCGGGAAGCCCTGAATACCGCAACCTTAATAATTTAACCCCGAATGTCTTGGGCTTAAATTATTAAGGTTGCGTTGATTGAACCTGCAAAAATCAGATGGTTCGCAGGGGTAAGGCTTCGCGGATGTTGTCTTCGACCCCGCCTGGCCTGCGCCTCCTCTTGACTTTTACCATGTTCGTAAGCATATTTGATCAGGAGGATTCGAAAGGGGCGAGCATGCGGGCTATAGAGCCAGCCGTGTTTTTTGTGTAACGATTTCTGGAAAGACGGGTCGTATCTGATGTACTGGCGCATGTATTTTGTTCATGCGGTTCGGCGGGCCTGCATACTTGCGGGCGCGGCGTGGCTGTGCGCCCTTCCGGCGGCTGGCCAGGCCATCCCGGACGAGGGATACCCAAGCAAGCCCGTGTTCCCGGAGGAATCGGCTGCGCCTCCCGCCCTGCACGAGGAATGCGGTGCTTTTTTATTGGCGCACCCCGTGACCCCCGACGCCTTCCCCGAGGAATGCACGGGAAATGCTGCCGGCGACGGAAACAACGGGCTGGATGGCGCAGGGAACGGCGTGGCCGGGGCCGGTTCTTCAAGCGCAGCCCTGGACCCCGCGTTGCATACGCCGCCTCGCCTGGAGTGCCCTTCGGCGGTGTTTCTGGAGGAGATGGAGACAGGCGCCATCGATTGCCATGCCTACGACGCAGCGGGCGAGGAGCATCTGGACTATTTCTGGGAACCCATAGGCCACGCCACGCGGGACTACCTGGAGAATCCGCGCCTGCTCCCGGAGGACGCCCCGAATCCCGTGGTGGTGGCTCCGTCCTTCCCCGTGTACGACACGCTGGAGTCGTTTCTTGCTGAGGAGGGCGCGCAGCGGTACCGGTACCGCTTGACGGTAACGTCCCGTGCGACAGGCCTGTCGTCCCATGCGGAGGTGGAGGTGTTCGTGCGGTCGAGCCAGCCCGGGGTGTACTGTCCGCTGGAGATTGAGGTGGAGGAAGGGGCTACGGTGGTCTTGGCTTGCGAAGGGGCGGACCCGCTGTCGTTCCGTATGGACGCCTCGGATGAGAGGGGGGGGGGATCTCCTGCGTTGTGGGAATGGGAAGGGCTGTGGGGATCGAGCACGGCCCCGCTCGCCGCGACGGATACGCCGCAGCCGTTGTTTACGGCGCCAGTGGGTAGCGCGGGGCGTACGTACCACTACGTAGCAAGCCTTACGACGAGTTCGTCGGGGGTTCCGCGGACGGCGCGGCGCCGGGTGAGCGTGACGGTGAAGGCCGATGAAGGCGTTGCGGCATACAGCATTACGTGTCCGGATTACAACGTGTATCCCTCCAGATGGGACTTCCGGATAGAATGCACGGTGTCTCCAGAGGAGCCGTCCGGCGCTACGTATGACTGGCAGACCCAGTCCGGGGGAGACGCTTCCCTTTTAGGCGAGTGCGCTGGAGACCACAGCGGGTGCGCTGCTATACCCAAGTACCAGCCGGTATTCTACGGGAGAAAGCTTACTGTGGCCCAACAAACGAAAATCAAAAAAGAGGGAATGGTGTTCAAGTACCGGGTGACGATGTCGGCCCCGGGCATAGACGACGTTACGGATGACTTTACCATGACGTTTCTGAAAGCGCCAGATTTGATGGATTGCAGCAAGACCGAGTATACGGTCACTGCAGGCGTCGATGATGATTTTCAGCTGGATTGCAAGCCTAAATTATCCGGAGAAGACAAAGACCCTCTGTGGTTCTGGAGCCGCGGTCCAGAATCCACAAACACCCCTCCAGAGAGCATGAATTTGGACAAGCCGTGGGACAAACAAAATAAAAGGTATCATGTGCCGGAATTTGACGCCACCTTTCTTGTTCCGGACGCCTTGCCCGCAGGCAAGGAGATAGAGGTCTATCAGTATTATCTTTGCATGTTTCAGTGGGCCCCATCGATCCCCAACGGGCTCCCCGGGGACTATCGAATTGAAGAGACAGAATACATTACGGTGACGGTGAAAAGAAAGCCGGATCACGACATTACCGTTGAGTGCCTGGACAGTCTGTACTCGGTGTATGCAGGGGAGCAGGAGCAGCCCTTGACGTGTACGGCGACGGGCGCGCCGGAGGGGGATACGTACACGTACGACTGGAAGCCGCTGGGGACTACGCCGGACACAGATCTGTTGAGCGGTCCAGATATCGTTTCGCCGACTTTTACGTCGCCGAAGGCCTTGGAGAAATCCGATCCGCAACCTAAGGAGTACGAGTACCGACTTACGGCGTCGTCGGAGAACGCCAATTCGGGTTCGGCGGACGTTACGGTGCAAGTCTGGAAACGGGCCGACGTCGCGCTCACGTGCCCGGGCAATCCGTATTCGGCGTATGCGGGAGACGGTCCCTTGGCATTCGATTGCAAACCTTCGAACGCTACCCTGACTAATCCTGCTCCGAATAATACGTATACATGGCATCCTTGGGGCGCTACGACGGACCTGAATCAGATTTCGGGGGACAAGACCAGCCTGAACCCGACGTTCGATGTGCCTGCCTCGGTGGCGGGAGAGGCGACCTATGAGTACAGGGTTGTCGTAGAGCCGGCCCGCGGGTCGGGCGACTTCAAGGACATTACGGTGACGGTCAGGGAGCGGCTTGACGCTGCGGTCGTATGCAACGATCCCGCGCCTGTGTACGAGGGCGCGGACCCCGTTGCGCTGAATTGTTCGGTGACCACTACGCTGGACGCCTCCTCGCTTACCTATGCATGGGAGGCTGTGGGGTCTCCTGCGGATACGAATCCGCTTGCGGATGCGGATGGTCCGACGCCGACCTTCAATGTGCCGGGGCAGGTAGCCATGGACGAGATGCACACGTACCGGCTCACGGTTTCGATGGGGGGTATGGAGGCCGCCCCGGAAGAGGTGATCGTAACGGTGCTGGACAAGCCGCAGATTGCGGTTGCGTGCGTGGGCAATCCGTATTCGACGTACGAGGGTGCGGAGGCAGATATTACGCTGGATTGCTCGTCGCCGGAGGACCCGGACGGTTCTTTGTATACGTACGCCTGGACGGCGCGCAACGCCGCAAGCGCGGCGCGGGACCTGGGCCGTCTGGACGCGCCGAATATTCCAGCGCCGACGTTCGCCGTGCCGGAGGATGTGCCGCAGACGACGGACTACGCGTATCTGTTGACGGTTTCGGGGCCGGATATGGAGGACGGGACGGTGGAGGTAGACGTGACGGTGCAGAACAAGGCGGCGCTGGCGCTTTCGTGCAAGGACCCCGCCCCGGTCTACGAGGGTGCGGACCCCATTGCGCTGAATTGTACGCCTTCGGCAGATCCGGGGCTTTCGGACGGGGCTTCCTATGCGTATTCGTGGGCGTCTTTGGGGTCGGCGTCGGATGCGGACCTGCTTGTTGCGGGCGCGGGGGGTGCTCCCCCGACGTTCCAGACGCCGGATGACGTGGCGCAGACCATGCAGTACGAATACGTTTTGACGCTTTCGGCGGCGAACGCGGAGGACGCGACGGCGGAGGTGACCGTAACGGTGCTGGACACGCCGCAGATCGTAGTTGCGTGCGAGGACCCCGACCCGGTGCGGGAAGGCGCCGAGGACATTACGCTATCCTGCGAGGCGACGGGGGCGCCGGAGGGTTCTGCGTACGTCTATGCCTGGGCAGCGCGCAACAACGCGAGGGCTACGCCGGACACGGACCTGTTGCGCCCGACGGATGCGGCTTCGCCGACGTTCGCCGTGCCGGCCGACATATCGGAGACGACGCGGTACGAGTATGTGTTGACGGCTACGGCGGCGAACGCGAAGGCTGGCTCGGGGGAGGTTACGGTGACGGTGCTGGACGATGGCGCGATGGCGCTGGTGTGCGCCGATCCCGATCCGGTTTATGAGGGGTCGGCGGACATTACGCTATCCTGCGCGGCGACGGGCGCTCCGGAGGGCTCTACGTACGAATATACATGGGCGCCGCGCGGCGCTACGCCGGACACGGACCTGTTGAGCGCGCCGGATGTGGCTTCGCCCATGTTTGCCGTGCCCGCCGAGGTGGATGCGGACGAGACGTACGAATACACCGTTACGGCGACGGCGGGGGATCTTGAGGCCGCCCCGGCGGAGGTCTCGGTGACGGTGCTGGACAAGCCGCAGATCGTGGTGGCGTGCTCGGCCCCCGATCCGGTTTATGAGGGATCGGAGGATATTAGGCTGGATTGCGCGGCCTCGATGGAACCGGGCGGTCCGGATCCTGCGGCGTATACGTACGTCTGGACGGCGGGCAAGGGCGCGAGCGCGACGGAGATTGTGGATCGGCTGATTGCGGGCGCGGACGGTCCCACGCCGACGTTCAATGTGCCGGATGACGTGCCGCAAACGACGCAGTACGAATATACGTTGACCGTGACGGCGGAACATGCGGAGTCCGGTGTGGCGGAAGTCGTCGTGCGGGTGCTGGACAAGCCGCAGATCGTGGTGGCGTGCGCGGCCCCCGATCCGGTTTATGAGGGATCGGAGGATATTACGCTGGACTGCGCGGCCTCGGTGGAACCGGGCGTGCCGGATCCTGCGGCGTATACGTACGTCTGGACGGCGGGCAAGGGCGCGGGCGCTATGGCGTCTGTGGATCGGCTGATTGCGGGTGCGGACGGCCCCACGCCGACGTTCAATGTGCCGGATGACGTGCCGCAAACGACGCAGTACGAATATACGTTGACGGTCACGGCGGAGGATGCGGAGGCGGGTTCGACGGAGGTCGTCGTGACGGTGCTGGATTCGCGGGCGCTTGTCCTGACGTGCGCGAACCCCGACCCGGTCTATGAGGGATCGGAGGACATTGCGCTGGACTGTGCGGCTACTCGGGATACGAGGGATGCTACGGGGGATGTTACGAGTTCGGACTACGAATATGCATGGACGGCGCTCAACAACACGGGCGCGACGGCGGGTACGGACCTGTTGAGCCGGGCGGACATCGCCTCGCCGACGTTTTTCGTGCCGGATGACGTGCCGCAGACGACGCGGTACGAATATCAGGTGACCGTATCGGCGGAACATGCGGACCCTGCTATGGCGGAAGTGACCGTCACGGTGCTGAACAAGGCCGCGTTGGCGTTGGCGTGCGCGGGAAATCCGTATTCGGCGTATGAGGGGTCGGAGGACATCTTATTGGACTGCTCGGCGTCGGGGGAACCTGGGGAGCCTGGCGCGCTGGAGAGTTCGGACTACGAATATGCCTGGACGCCGCTCAACACCACGGGCGCGACGGCGGACACGGAGCTCTTGAGCGCGACGGACATCGCTTCGCCGACGTTCGCGGTGCCTGCCGAAGTGGCTGCGGACGAGACGTACGAATATCTGTTGACCGTCTCTGCGGAAAATGCGGACCCTGCGACGGTGGAGGTGTCCGTTACGGTGCTGAACAAGGCCACGTTGGCGCTTGTCTGTGCGGGGAATCCGTATTCCGTTTATGAAGGCTCGGAGGACATTACGCTGGACTGCGCGGCGTCCGGCGTACCGGAGGGTTCCGAGTACGCGTATGCCTGGACAGGCCGGGGCGCGACGGCGGACACGGACCTCTTGAGCGCGTTGGACATCGCTTCGCCGACGTTTGCGGCGCCGGATTCGGTAGACGCGGACGAAACATACGAATATCTGTTGACCGTCTCCGCGGACCATGCGGACGACGCGACGGTGGAAGTCACCGTGACGGTGCTGGACAGGATAGCGCCGCCTTCGCCGGAACCTGTCGTCTCCTCAGGCGAGCCGCCTGCCCCGGAACCTGTCGCCTCCTCAGCCGATCCGTCCGCGCTGGGGGTGCGGGTAAGCGTTTCGTCCTTGCGCTTCGGGGTGCAGTCCTCGGATGCGCGGGTGTCGCTGGATCCATTGAGCGAGCAGATATCGACGAGCGTGTCGGGCCCGCACCATGCGGGGAGGATGATGCTGTCGCTGGACGAGGCCCTGTCACTGGACGAGAACGAAGCCGAGGCCGAGGCGCTGGCGTTGTCCATCGAACTGGTTACCCCCGTGACGCTGCGCCGCCTGGGCGACAACATGGGCGCGCCCGCATTTCTGTCGCTGTCGCCCAGTTGGTCTATCGCGGAGTCGTGCGAGTCGCTTTCTTCGCAGGCGATAGGGGGCTGGCATATCCAGACGCGGCTTTCGGAATCGGATTGCCGTTTGTTGCTTTTCGGGGGCGAGTTGGACCTGTCCGGGGCGCTTCCGGGACGCTATGCGGGGAATATGGACTTTATTCTGCGCACGGCTTCGGGCGAGGAGACGCATTCCATAGAGGTAGCGGTGGACGTCGCGCCGACGCAGCACGCAATGCTGGCGGGGGCAGAGGGCGTTCGTTTCGCGGGGCCGGACGAGGTTTCGATGCGTTTGACGGAAGCGCAGAACGTCCGCATCTCCCCGGATGTGGCGTACCTGACTCGGGAGGCTCCATCGGGCGCGTTTGCGTTCTCGAATGTGTCGCTGATCCCGCAAGAAATCTCCATATCCGCTCGTTTCGGGTACGCCGAGGCGACGGAGGATGGCCGGGAGACGTTGGTAGAGGACCCGTCGCGTTCACGATTAGGCGATTTGTCGTCGCTGGTGGATATCTATCCGAGGACATTGATCCTTATGCCGGGCGAAGAGGGCGTGATTCGGTACGGAATACGGGAAGAGGCGTTGGCGTTGATGGGTGCGCCAAGCGAGGAGGGGTTGATGCGGTACGGCGTGCGGGCGGACACGCTGGCATCGATGGGGGCACCCAGCGAAGAGGGCGTGATTCGGTACGGAATACGGGAAGAGGCGTTGGCGTTGATGGGCGCGCCAAGCGAGGAGGGGTTGATGCGGTACGGCGTGCGGGCGGACACGCTGGCATCGATGGGGGCGCCCAGCGAAGAGGGGTTGATGCGGTACGGCGTGCGGGCGGATACGCTGGCGTCGATGGGGGCGCCAGCGGACACGCTTGCGTCGCTGACGGCAAGCGGCTATGCGGCGTTTTTTGAGGTGACGTCGGCTCCGCATCAATACGTCCGCACGGACCAGTTGCCAGAGGCCGCAACAGGCGGCAAGACGGCTCATGTAACGATGCGCATCCCGGGGGCGTACGCGCCGGACGAAAGAGCGCCGTCGCTGCGGGCGGAGCTCATATCCGTTTCGGAAGGGACTTCGCCGTCGGCGACGTTTCTGGTGGAGACGGACGCGGGGCCGTTCTTTGGCGAGATGGTGGCGTACGACGGGGACGGCAGGGAGTTGGGCCGCCGTCAGACGCTGGTGTACACGCGCAGCCGGGTGCGGATGCCGCTGGCGTGGATGCCGGAGGAAGAGGTGGTGTTTTTGCGCTTCATCTCGTACGGCGGGTCGTCCGAGAGGTCGTCCAAGCCGGGCCGAGTCTCCGAACCCGTGTCGGTTCCGTGGGATGCGCCGCAACGGGATAGCCGGATCGGGCGAGAGATCGGCGCGGCCCCGGCCAGCCCTACATCCCCTACATCCCCTGCATCCTCTGCATCCCCCACATCCTTTGCACTCCCCACATCCCCCGCATCCCCTGCATCCCCCGAGAGCGCTGTCTTCGCCGACAAGCCTTAGGATATTCTGATCAAAACCGTTTCACGCAGCCCATTGCGTTTGCGACACAGGGCGTCAAGGCTACTTCATGGAATCCTTTCCGACCCACAACCTTAAAAAGTAAGGCGCCGAAAACTCACGCCTAAATAATTAAGGATGTTCTGATCGAAGTGGATTTGATCAGTGCATCCTTAAGGAAGGCATTCGTTCGGGCGTCTTTTCCAGAGGAAAACAGCGCCAGCGCAGGGCTCCGTACTGCCGAGCAGGTTGCGGATACGCTGATTGCGTCAAACAGTACATTGCGGACAAGGCGGAAGGCGCCTTATTTTTTAGCCACGCTTTTTTGTCGTTGCCACTTGATTTTTAATTTTTTGTGAAGCAATTTTGATCAGGAGGGTTCGAGAGAGGCGGTTGTATTTTTCGTAGCGATTTCCGGGTAGAGGGGGGCATGTCAATGTATTTTGTTCATGCGGTTCGGTGGACCTGCGCACTTGCGGGCGCGGCGTGGCTGTGCGCCCTTCCCGCGGCTGGTCAGGCCATCCCGGACGAAGGATACCCAAGCAAACCCGTGTTCCCCGAGGAGCCGTCTGCGCCGCCCGTCTTGCACGAAGAATGCGGCCCTTTTTTATGGGCGCACCCCGTGACTGCCGACGCCTTCGCCGAGGAATGCGTAGGAAATGCGGTCGGAGACCATGGGACGGATGGCGTTGGCGGCGGCGCACAAGGGGATGGTTCTTCCATCCTGGTCTTCGACCCCGCCTTGCATACGCCGCCTCGCCTCGAGTGTCCTTCGGCGGTGTTTCTGGAGGAGCTGGAGACGGGCGCCATTGATTGCCATGTGTACGACGCAGCGGGCGAGGAGCATCTGGACTATTTCTGGGAACCCGTAGGTCGCGCCACGCGGGACTATCTGGAGAATCCGCGCCTGCTCCCGGAGGACGCCCCGAATCCCGTGGTGGTGGCTCCGTCGTTTCCGCAATACGACACGCTGGAGTCGTTCCTTTCGGACGAAGGCGGCGCCCAGCGGTACCGGTATCGTTTGACGGCGACCTCCCGTGCGACAGGCCTGTCGTCCCATGCGGAGGTGGAGGTGTTCGTGCGGTCGAGCCAGCCCGGCGTGTATTGTCCGTTGGAGCTGGAGGTGGAGGAAGGGGCTACGGTGGTCTTGGCTTGCGAAGGGGCGGACCCGCTGTCGTTCCGTATGGACGCCTCGGATGTGAGGGGGGTGGGCTCTCTTGCGCTGTGGGCATGGGAAGGGCTGTGGGGATCAAGCACGTCCCCGCTCGCGGCGACGGATACGCCGCAGCCGTTGTTTACGGCGCCGGCGGGGAGCGCGGGGAATACGTACCACTACGTAGCAAGCCTGACGACGAGTTCGTCGGGGGTTTCCCGGACGGCGCGCCGCCGGGTGAGCGTGACGGTGAAGGCCGGGGAAGGCGTTGCGGCGCCCCGCATTACGTGTCCCGGCAATCCGTATGAAGTATACGAGGGTTCAGGCACGCTTAGGCTGGAATGCGAGGCGGAAGACGCGCCTGAAGGGGCCACCTATGTTTGGGTTCAATTTTATTATGCGAACCTATCGATCCGCCTCCCCAATCTGTTGACGGACCTGGACACGTTGGTTACGACGTTCCGGGTTCCTGAGGAAGTACAGGATTACATTCCTGCGGAGTTGGCGGACACCCATATACTTAATGCGGCGCCATCGTTCTATGATATTCGGATGCTGGATAGCCTCGGCAGCATAGTGACCTTCACCGAGGTGGAAATAGCGGTGCAGGAAAAACCGGACATCAATAGACTGCCATGCAACTTGAGAGCCTCAACCCGGAGGCTCAATGAAGGGGACGAACCCATAGAGCTCGTTGGATGTACTCATCTGCCGAGCGGAGCGGTGGGAGATACGCTGGATACGCCGTATCCATACAGGTACGCGTGGACGGCCGTCAGGCCTACGGAAGACGATGCGCTTGATCTCTTGAGCGCCACCAATGTGTACCACCCCCTGTTTACGCCTCCTGCCAATCTGGACCAGACGACACAATATCACTATCTATTGACCATATCGCCCGCTGAAGCGGATGTCGGTACAACAGATCCTGATTACTTTAACCAGACTATTATTGTGCAGAATCTGAACGCGACTGCACTGAACCTTGCATGCGCTCGCATAAAGTTTAAGGTCTTTGAGAACGAGGATGATTTTCCGCTGACCTGCGATGCGCCCGGCTCAACGGGAGCTCATGTCGTTTGGGAATGGACCGCTCGCAGCCCTACGCCGGATACGGACAGGTTGAGCGCAACGGACATACGTAACCCCGAGTTCGAGGTGCGTGCAGTTAATAATAGGGGCGGGGATTTGTTCTTTTACCGGGTTACGGCCACAGACACCGTTCGTTCGGTAAGCGAGAGTCAGGATATCACAGTGGAGGTGGAGAAAAGAGGTACTGTCCTTATTTCCTGCGACGAGCGGAGGACGTTCTACGAAGGCGATCCTGACGAAACCATAGGAAACTGCACGTTTTCCAGTGACGGCCGAGAACTGACTCCCGGCACCAGGTACCGGCCTATTTGGAGGGGCGAACGGTGGACGGATAGTCGATTCCGCACGCTTGATGAATTTGTAGAGGGTACGCTAAGCGATACGACGTCCCATGCCCCGTATTTTCACGTGCCGAACATGGTGCATCAACACGAAGAGTATGTGTATACGATGGCCATGCCCAACGCCGGCCTTAAACGGATCTTTACCGTGCGGGTGCTGGACCGCGAATCGTTCGAAGCCGAGCTGGCGCTGGATTGCGGGAAAGATATTGAAGTGTATGAGACGGGCATGACGCAGGATATTGAGATACAATGCACGCCGGATCCCAATCCGGCCCCTGCAGGCAAAACCTATGCGTACAGCTGGGAAGCCAATGATCCGCTGCACCGGGCCCGGCTGGTTTCGGGCCTGACCACGTCGTCGCCTACGTTCCGGGCGCCGGCGGAGGTGGACGGGGACCAGACGTATACGTACCGGGTTACGGTTTCGGCGGACAACACCATCCCGGGTTCGGATATTGTGAACGTGACGGTCAAGGAAACGCCTGACATTGCGGTAACCTGCACGGGCGATCCGTATTCGGTTTATGAGGGCGGGAGCATTACGCTGGACTGCGAGGGGACGAACGCGCCGCCGGATTCGGAATACGAATACGCCTGGGCGGCTCGCGGCACTACGCAGGGGACGGGCCGTTTGAACCCGGACGACATAAAAAACCCGACGTTTTCTGCGCCGGATAACGTGTCGCAGGAGGAGACGTACGAATACACGCTTACGGTCACGGCGCCGCATGCGCATGCGGGTACGGTGGACGTGACGGTGACGGTGCTGGAAAGGCCCGGCATTACGGTGGTCTGTACGGGCGATCCGTATTCGGCTTATGAAGGGGCGGGGGATATTCCGCTGGACTGTTCGGCTTCGGGAGCGCCTGGGACGAATCCGACGTACGAATACGTCTGGGCGGCTCGCAACAACGCGAGGGCTACGCCGGACGTGCGCCTTTTGAGCGCGCCGGACGTCGGCGATCCGACGTTCCTGGTGCCGGAGGATGTGGATGGGACGACGCAGTACGAATACACGGTTACGGCGACGGCGGATAATGCGGACGCGGGTACGGTGGACGTAACGGTGACCGTGCTGGAAAGGCCGGACATCGTTGTGACCTGCACGGGGAATCCGTATTCGGCGTACGAGGGCGCGGGAACGATTCTGCTGGATTGCGCGGCTTCGGGAGGCGCTGGAGCGCCGGGAACGCCGGGGTCTCCGGGGCCTGCTCCTGCCTATACGTACGCCTGGACGCCGCTCAACAACACGGGAGAGCCATCGGACGTTGGTCTCTTGAGCGCGCCGAACATAGCCAATCCGACGTTCGCCGTGCCAGAGGATGTGGAGGGAACGACGCAGTACGAATACACGGTTACGGCGACGGCGGATAATGCGGACGCGGGTACGATGGATGTGATGGTGACGGTGCTGGAAAGGCCGGACATCGTTGTGGCCTGCGCGGGGAATCCGTATTCGGCGTACGAGGGCGCGGGGACGATTCCGCTGGATTGCGCGGCTTCGGGAGGAACTGGAGCGCCGGGAACGCCGGGATCTCCGGGGCCTGCTCCTGCCTATACCTATGCCTGGACGCCTCTCGACAACACGGGAGCTCCGTCGGACGTTGGTCTCTTGAGCGCGCCGAACATAGCCAATCCGACGTTCGCCGTGCCGGACGATGTGCCGAAGACGACGAAGTACGAGTATCTGCTGACGGCGACGGCGGATAATGCAGACGCGGGTACGGCGGATGTGACCGTGACGGTGCTGAACGAGGGCGCCATTTCGCTGGCGTGCGCCGACCCCGAGGTATACGAAGGTTCGCCGGACCTTACGCTGCGTTGTACGGCGTCCGTCGGCACAGGAGAAGACCCCGAGTATACATTCGCCTGGGCGCCTGCCGGGTCTACGTCGGACGTGAGCCTTTTGAGCGCGGACAATCTGCAAAATCCGGTGTTCGCCGTGCCGGATAACGTGTCGCAGGACGAGACGTACGCGTACCGGGTTACGGCTTCGGCGCCGAATGCGGAGGCGGGCGTGGACGACGTAACGGTTACGGTCCTGAACAAGCCGGGTATACAGGTGGCTTGCGTGGGCAATCCGTATTCGGCGTACGAGGGGACGGCGGATATTACGCTGGCCTGCGCGGCTTCGGTGGAATCTGGCGCTCCGGGGGACAATCCCGCCTATACATACGCTTGGACGCCCCGAGGCGCTACGCTGGACACGGGGCTTTTGAGCGCGTTGGACGTGGCGTCGCCGACGTTCCGCACGCCTGCGTCGGTGGAGACGGACGAGACGTACGAATACGTGCTTACGGTCTCGGCGGAGCATGCGGAGCCTGGGCGGGCGGACGTGACGGTGACCGTGCTGAACAACCTGCCGCTGACGCTGGCGTGCACGAACCCGGATCCGGTGTACGAGGGGGGGCAGGACATTCCGTTGTCGTGTGAAGCGTCCGGGGCGACCGGTGCAACCGGCGCGACTAGCGCGCCTGCGGGTTCGGAGTACGAATATATCTGGGCGCCCTGGAATGCCACGCCGGATGTTAGCCTATTGAGCGCGTCGGACGTGTCTATGCCGACGTTCCGTACGCCTGCATCGGTGGAGATGGACGAGACATACGCGTACCGCGTTACCGTCACGGCGCCGAATGCGGACCCTGCGACGGCGGACGTAACGGTAACGGTGCTGAACAACCTGCCGCTGACGCTGGCGTGTGCGAATCCGGATCCGGTGTATGAGGGGGCGCCGGACATTCCGTTGTCGTGCGAAGCGACGGGGGCGCCTGCGGGATCGGACTACGAATATGTCTGGGCGCCTCGGAATGCCACGCCGGACGTGCGCCTTTTGAGCGCGGCGGACCTTGGCGATCCGACGTTCTTCGTGCCGGAGGATGTGCCGCAGACGACGCGGTACGAGTACCGGGTTACGGCCAGCGCGGCGCATGCGGACCCAGCTTCGGCGGACGTGACGGTAACAGTGCTGAACACGGGGGCGATTGCGGTCGTGTGCCGGGGGAATCCGTATTCGGCTTATGAAGGATCGCCGGATATTACCCTAAATTGCGAGGCTTCAGGAGCATCTGGCGGTCCTGACGCTTCCGCGTATACGTATGCTTGGGAGGCGCGGGGCAACACGGGTGCGACGGTGGGCACGGAGCTTTTGAGCCGGGCGGATGTGGCTTCGCCGACGTTCGCTGTGCCTGTCGAGGTAGGCGCGGACGAGACGTACGCATACCGTCTGACCGTCTCCGCCGAGAATGCGGAGGCTGGTACGGCGGACGTGACGGTGACGGTATGGAACAAGGCGGAATTGGCGCTTGCCTGCGCGAATCCCGATCCGGTCTACGAAGGGGCGCCGGACATTGCGCTGGAGTGCGCGGCGTCCGGGGAGGCAGGGGATGCTACGAGGGGTGTTGCGGGTTTGGACTACGAATATGCCTGGACGCTTCTCAACAACACGGACGCGATGGCGGACACGGACTTGTTGAGCCAGGCGGACATCGCCTCGCCGACGTTCTTCGTGCCGGAGGACGTGCCGCAGACGACGCGGTACGAATATCAGGTAACAGTCTCGGCAGAAAATGCGAAGCCTGCGACCGCGGAAGTGACCGTCACGGTGCTGAACAAGGGCGCCTTGGCGGTCGTCTGTACGGGGAATCCGTATTCGGCCTACGAGGGGTCGGAGGATATTCCATTGGACTGCGAGGCTTCGGGGGCGCCTGGCGCTTCTGAGAGTTCCGGGTACGAATATGCCTGGACAGGCCGGGGTGCGACGGCGGACACGGACCGCTTGAGTGCGGCGGACATCGCTTCGCCGACGTTTGCGGTGCCCGCCGAAGTGGATGCGGACGAGACGTACGAATATCTGCTAACCGTCTCGGCGGAAAATGCGGAGGCCGGGACCGTGGAGGTGACCGTGACGGTGCTGAACAAGGGCGCGTTGGCGCTCGTCTGCGCAGGAAATCCGTATTCGGCGTATGAAGGGTCGGAAGACATTACGCTGGACTGCGCGGCGTCCGGCGTACCGGAGGGTTCCGAATACGCATATGCCTGGACAGGTAGGGGCGCGACGCCAGACACGGACCTGTTGAGCGCGGCGGATGTGGCTTCGCCGACCTTTGCCGTGCCTACCGCCGTGGACGCGGACGAGACGTACGAATATCTGTTGACCGTCTCCGCCGACCGTGCGGACGCCGCCACGGTGGAGGTCACCGTCACGGTGCTGGACAGGCCCTCGCCTGTCCCGGAACCGGTCGCCTCCTCAGCAGACCCGTCCGCGCTGGGCGTGCGGGTAAGCGTTTCGCCCTTGCATTTCGGGGTGCAATCCTCGGATGCACGGGTGTCGCTGGATCCATTGAGCGAGCAGATATCGACAAGCGTGTCGGGCCCGCACCATGCGGGGAGGATGATGCTGTCGCTGGAAGAGGCCCTGTCGCTGGACGAGGCCGAGGAGCTGGCGTTGTCTGTCGAACTGGTTACGCCGGTGACGCTGCGCCGCCGGGGCGACGAAATGGGCGCCGCGCCCGCATTTCTGTCGCTGTCGCCGCGTTGGTCTGTTGCGGAGTCGTGCGAGTCGCTTTCTTCGCAGGCGATAGGGGGCTGGCATACCCAGGCGCGTCTTTCGGAATCGGATTGCCGTTTGTTGCTCTTTGGGGGCGAGCTGGATCTGTCCGGGGCGCTTCCGGGGCGCTATGCGGGGACTATGAACCTTATTCTGCGCACGGCTTCGGGGGAGGAGACGCATTCGGTGGAAGTAGAGGTGGACGTCGCGCCGACGCAGTACGCAATGCTGGCGGGGGCCGAGGGCGTTCGTTTTGCGGGGCCGGACGAGGTTCCTCGGAGTTTGACGGAGGCGCAGAACGTCCGCATCTCCCCGAACACAGCCTACTTGACTCGGGAAGCGCCCTCGGGCGCATTCGCGCTGACGAATATGTCGCTGATCCCGCTGGAACTCTCCGTATCGGCTCGTTTCGGGTACACGGAGGCGACCGAGGCCGGGTTTGAGACGGTGGTGGAAGATCTGTCTGTGTCGCCCTTGGGCGATTTGTCGTCGCTGGTGGATATCTACCCGAAGACGCTGATTCTGACGCCGGGCGAGGAAGGGGTGATTCGGTACGGGGTGCGGGAGGAGGTGTTGGCCTTGATGGAGGCGCCCAGCGAGGAGGGCCTCGTTCGGCAGGGAGTGCGGGCGGACACGCTTGCGTCGATGGGGGCGCCAGGCAAGGAGGGGTTGATGCGGTACGGCGTGCCGGACACGCTTGCGTCGCTAATGGCAAGCGGTTATGCGGCGTTTTTCGAGATTACGTCGGCTCCGCATCAGTACGTCCGCACCAACCAGTTGCCAGAGGCCGCAACAGCCGGCAAGACGGCTCATGTAACGACGCGCATCCCGGGGGCGTACGCGCCGGACGAGGCTGCGCCGTCGCTGCGGGCGGAGCTCATATCCGTTTCGGAAGGGACTTCGCCGTCGGCGACGTTTCTGGTGGAGACGGAAGGCGCGCCCTTCTTTGGCGAGATGGTGGCGTACGCGGGGGACGGCAGGGAGCTGGGCCGCCGCCAGACGCTGGTGTACACGCGCAGCCGGGTGCGGATGCCGCTGACGAGGACTCCGGAGGGCGAGACGGTGTTTTTGCGCTTTATTTCGTCCGGCGGGTCGTCCGAGAGGTCGTCTGGGCCGAGCCGCATCTCCGAACCCGTGTCGGTTCCGTGGGATGCGCCGCAGCGAGTCCTGCGAGAGATCGGCGCCGCAACCCGCAACCTTAAAAAGTAAGGCGCCAAAAACCCGCACCTAAATAATTAAGGGATTCATTCATTCGGGCGTCTTTTCCAGAGGAAAACAGCGCAGCGTAGGGCTCCGCATTTCCGAACCGGTGTCGGTTCTCTGGGATCGGCGGGCCCCGAGCAGCGCTACGTCGCCTGCATTCCCCGAGACCGCCGCCCCGGCCTCCGATCAAACGCTGCAAGGCCCCACCCCGACCCCCGACCAAACGCTGCAAGGCCCCACCCCTGCCCCCGATCAATCGCCAGAAAGCCCCGCCCTGGCCAAAAAACCCTGAATAGCAAAACTTTAATTATTTAACCCCAAATATCACGGGATTAAATTATTAAGGCAAAAATAAGATTATACCCACCTTTTTGCCACAAAAAAGGCCGTTTCACCCACGATATCACCTCGTATTCCCGCCATATTCCCCATATACTTGCAAAATGTTCTCATTTCACAGTTTGACAAACGCGATTCTGGCGGTATATTATAGGCTGACGGTTCGCGCACGCGATCTCCGAAGCCATAGGTCTTCGGGCGCACCGCGGCGCTACGCGCCGCCGCACGCGAAAAACGCACCGGCAACAAACGCATAGAGAACCGCCGACTCCCGGACCTTACGAACCATCCCCCGCAATGCAATGTTTTGCTCCATGGACAAACGGCGCGCTCGCGACGTATCCGTCCGGCGCAACCGTGCGACCGCACCCCCGACAGGTCGCACCGATGACGCCGGCAACGGCAACGCTTCCGGGCGTTTCGCCGCATCGGCTCGTTCCCTGAAGTTCGCCCGTATTGCGGCCCCCCTCCTTGCGTGCTTGATCCTGCTCTTTCTGCCCGCTCGCACCGCGCAGGCGCAGGAAGCCCGGGCGAACCAGCGCGTCGTCCCGGTCGCCGAGGTGTACGACCTCGAATTCATAAACCGTTTTCTGGAGGATCAGATCATCTTTCCGAACGATCCCGAGTATACCCATGCGGTCTTCATGGATATTACGGAGGACGGATTCGGCTCGAACGACATCCTTGTCCTGTACCCCGGCAGGGAACATTTTACGCTTAGTCCGTACCTTCCCGAGGCCATGCTCAACACGCTGGTTTCGTTGAACCTCGAAACGGACTATCGAATCAATACCGTGCGCGACAGAACCGTCCTTCTGGCCAGCGAAGCAGAAGGAGAGGGAGATCCCAAAAAGGCCCTGGCCGGGGCTATGCTGGGCTCTCTTCTGCATTACTACCCCGAGGGGCCCATGGAAGTCCACCTGGTTCAGCGAGGCGAGGACGTCCATATTACGTTCTGGAACTTCAACGAGGAGCTCTGGACATTCAAGCCCGAGGCCACCCAGTGCATCCATCCCGGCCTGCAGACGGGAGAGGAGCTCGTGATCATGTTGCATAAACAACCGGAGATTCTTTCGCACATCGACAGCGAAGGGTGCGTCATCGTCGAAAACTTGACCAGCGCCGGAAGCGCGGTTTCTCGCACTTGTCCGTAAGCTCCTGTCCATTACATTACGTACGCCATGGAAAACGATCGCCCCGACATGCTGCTTTTCATCGACCTCGGGTTCATACTCCTGGTCGGGTTTTTGATGTTGACGGAGACGGATCCCCAGGCGGAGGTGTTGTTGCCGAGCGAATCGGAGGAGGCCGCCGCCCCTACGCTTGCTTATGAGGTGCAGTTTAACGACCGCATGCAATTTATGGTGTTGCGGTTGCCGGACAGGGAAGAAGGCTGCGTGCCCATCACGCTCGTAGAGCTGGCCACCTGCATGGAGCAGGCCTCGAGGATGGACACCAAAGTCTCGTTTGTGCTTGCCCCGCAAGGCCGGGCTACCGTTCAGCAAATGGTGTCCATGCTTGATCTTTGCACCCGACGAAGTTGGCAATGCACCGTCAGTAGTTAGCAGTACTTTAGTCATCACAACTTCACCAGCGTCATGGCATTGTCCTTCGCCAAACAGGAGGAGCTGAAAAACCGCCGCATTTCGTGGCTGTTGTTTCTGGGCATGTCTGGAATTTTTAGCGTGGCGTTCACCTTGATCCCCACGCCCGGACAGGAATTCGCCGAAACGAGAATAGAACGCCTCATTTTGGCGAGCGTGGAATTGCCGACCGTCGAAGAAATAGAAATAGAGGACCCCCTCGAGGAAGAAACAGACCCCATCGAGGAGATCGAAGAGATTACCGAATTGCTCGAACCGGAAGCGCCCCCCGAAGAAATGCTGGAGGAAGACGTCGAGGCGTTGATCGCCGATGCGTTCGAGGAGTTTTCCTTTTCCGAGGTATCGCTCGACGACGTCGTGACGCTGCAGGACCGGGAGATCGTCTCGCTGTCGGATCAGGATATGGACCTCTTTTCGGAATCGTCCTCCGATCGCCCCGTGTTCAATTCCGATATAGACCTGACGCAGAATCTGCTGAACGACTCGGGGGATCCGTCCCGTTCTTCGCGGTCTCTGTCGGACAATCTTATCGGGCAGTCTTTCGCCTCCCTGGACGATTCGGACCGTTCCCGGCGCTATGTGGGGAATCCGGACGATCTGGCCTGGTCCGACGGGTCCGGGCGGCAAACGATCCGGGCCACCCGGGCAGGCACGGCGACGCTGGAATCCTCCGGCTCTGAATCCCGGCAGGACAACCTGTTTATCGGCGAAGGGGAGGTCTCCATTCCATCGGATTCCCTGTTGCTATGGATTCAGGCGAATCAGGCCGAACTGGATCCCGGTATCCGATCGCTTTTCCATTTCGCCCCGCCGGCCATCAGCGCCCGGACCCAGACCTCCATCTCGGCCACGCCGTCCGAGATACAGCTCATGTACAGGCCCTCCAACCGGGAAATTCGGATCGCCATGATCCGGCAAGGCGCCATCTACTACTTCGTAGACCCCGGATTTCAGCAGCGCGCCCAGTATTTCCAGAAGGGGGTCGTCGGCAGGGATGGCATGGAGCGGGTCGATTTCGTCGAAAGCGAGGACTTTTCGCCCACAGGCCCGGAAGCGAGAGATTTTTTCAAACTTTTCCTGACCTGGTGGCAACAGGAAAAACAAAACATGTAACCGAAAATGGATGATTCTCTGGTGGATATCGTGCTCATTTTGCTGGCTACGCTCGTAGCGATCAGCACCATATCCACGTTCGACGTCGAGCCGCCCCTGAGCCAGGAGGCCGAACCCGGCGCGCCCATGCTCCAGCCGCTTCAGGTGGCCATATCGGAGAACGGAATATTTATGACCGTCGAGGGGGGAGGAACTCCCGCCCAGCTCGACCCCAACGACTTGTATACCCTGATGGTGTCCAGCCATCCGGACCGCATGGTTGAGTTCACGGCCGACCAGAATGCGCCTGCCCGGTTGCTTCTTACGGCGAACAATATTGTTCAGCAGGCCGAAAGACAAGCCGTTTTTCTCGTTTTGGTGGAAGGCCCGCCCTCCTGATTCCCCTGTATATGTATGTACCGAGTCCCCCGTATGCGTATGTACCGATCGGCATTATTTCTGGCAACGAGCACATTGTGCCTCGTCTTGCTCTGGGGGTGCGGTTCTTCCGCGCCAGTCGTTACCGAAAGCGAGCCGGTTCCCGAAGCTCCTGTTTCGCCGCCGCTACCCGGAGTGGATAGCCTCGTTATTGCGGACGTGCTGAATTCGTTCCACGGCACGTTCGTGTCCGCTTCGTCGGAAATCCAGGCAGAAGAGGATTTTCTGACGGGACGCGCCTTGTTCGAGCGCCTGGACAGCACCCTGCGCGTGCTGAACGGAGATCCCCCGCTGGAGTCGCTGGATGCGCCGGGGGATTCCATGGCTGCGGTCGATACGACGGCGTTCGAGGAGGCCCATACGGAAGCCCGCCGCCGGCTCATACGCGCCGCGCAGGCCCAGGCGGAAGAGGACAGCCTGCTTGTGCGCACGCTGCTCGCCGAGTCCCAGGGGTTTTTCGAAAACGCGCTGGCCCTCAACCCGCTCCACGAAGAAGCCCGGCACCAGTTGGCCCAGGTGTACAGCGTCCGGGCGCAATGGCTCAGGGAGGAAGGGGTCTGGGAAGAGGTGCTCGAATTGTTGCGCGGGTTGCTGGCGCTCCGCGCCGACGACCATACCCTGTGGGCGGAAACAGCGGTGGTTCTGGAGAATCTGAACCAGTTTTCCGGCGCGGCGCTTACCTGGCTACAGGCGTCGGAAGCCGTGCTGGACGATGCGCTCCTTGCGTTTGTGCCGGAGGCGGAACGCCCGGCGCCGGACAGCCTGACGCTCTTTACCTATTATGTCCGTTCGTACCGCGCCTTCGTCGAAAACCGGGACGGAGAGGGGGTGCGCCGCGCACTGTCCGAGGCGCAGCAGTATGTCACCACGACCGAGCAGGAAGAATTTTCCCGCCGGGAAATGGACTGGGTGCTCTGGGATCATCATCATTTCGAAAACCGGTTGGTCTACGACAGCCTGCAGGCCATGTTTTCCGACGATCCGATTGCCGCCCGGGAGGGCCTGGTCTGGCTGATTCCCCGCCTTACGCAAACCTCCTCGCGCCTCGAAGCCAGCTACAACCATGCCTTGCTGAATTGGGAGCACGACGGGCAGGAAGCCGCCCTGGACACGTTGCAGACGCTTTGGGGCATGGTCGCGGACAGTACGACCGGGCCCAAAACGCCGTATCCCGAATTTCTGGAAGATATTCGGCAGACGTACGCCACGGTGCTCTTTACGCGCGCCCAGGAACACCGCAGGGACGGGTCCTCCGTCCTTGCGTTTACCTATCTGATGCAGGTCACGGAAGTGCGCAGCCAGTATACCGGCAGGGCGTTTGTCGAGGCCTTGCAGCTTGCGCGCTACAACCCGGAGCAGGCGCTGTCGCTTGAACCCCGGGTAGAGGCCGTGTTCGACGAGATGGAGCGGGAGGATCAGCTGGCCTACCTCACGCTGATGGGCAATCTGTATCGGCGCATTGGAGAGCGGGACAAGGCGCGGGCGCTGCTGGAGCGCTACAGGGTGTTGCGCAATGCGGCGCCCGATGCTGCTTCGGATGGGTAAAAAGGATGCGTTGATTTTTTTCAGACGTAATCAGGGTATTCTGAAGTTGTTGTATCACATATTAAAAGAGACCATGCAAGGGTTTTCTACCTACAGGTCGGGGTACGCGCGCCATGCGGTTTGGTGTGTTGGCGTACTGATTTCTGCGGCGCTGTTTTGCATTGCGCCCGCCCACGGTCAGGCCATTCCGGACGAGGGGTACCCGTCCAAGCCTGTTTTCCCCGAAGAACCGGCTGCGGCCCCCGCCTTGCATGAAGAGTGCGATCCTGTACGGGCTTCCGGCGCGTTCGCCGGGGAATGCGCAGGGGATATAGGGGATGCAGGCGGGCATGGCGGGGTGGACGGCGCCGGAAACGGCGTGGTTGGATCCGGCGCCTCAGGCGTGTTTCTCGACCCCGCGTTGCGTACGCCGCCTCGCCTTGAGTGCCCTTCGGCAGTGTTTCTGGAGGAATTGCAGACGGGCGCCATCGATTGCCATGCCTCGGACGCGGCGGGCGAAGAGCACCTGGACTATTTCTGGGAACCCATAGGCCGCTCGGCGGGGGATTATCTGGAGAATCCGCGCCTGCTCCCGGAGGACGCCCCGAATCCTGTGGTGGTGGCTCCGTCGTTTCCGCAGCACGACACGCTGGAGTCTTTTCTTGCGGAGGAGGGCGCGCAGCGGTATCGGTACCGCTTGACGGCGACGTCCCGGGCGACAGGCCTCTCGTCCCATGCGGAGGTGGAGGTGTTCGTGCGGTCGAGCCAGCCCAGCGTGTATTGTCCTTTGGAACTGGAGGTAGAGGAAGGGGATACGGTAGTTCTGGCTTGCGAAGGGGCGGACCCGTTGTCGTTTCGTATGGACGCCTCGGATGAGAGGGGGGGGGGATCTCCTGCGTTGTGGGCATGGGAAGGGCTGTGGGAATCAAGCACGGCTCCGCTCGCCGCGACGGATACGCCGCAGCCGGTGTTCACGGCGCCTTTGGGGAGCGCGGGGAATACGTACCACTACGTAGCCAGCCTGACGACGAGTTCGTCGGGGGTTCCGCGGACGGCGCGCCGCCGGGTAAGCGTGACGGTGAAGGCCGGGGAAGAGGCCAGCCTCGGGGCGGACATTTCCCGGTCCGCGAGCAACCCGCCGCCTAATATTACATGCGACCAGGGCGGCGGCGATAATGTTTATCGGATACAGGTGGAACACCACGTGAAAGAAGAAATAACAGGATGCAGAGTGGACGACCCCGCGGCCGTGCCTGCGGACGCGACGTATTCCTGGAAGGCGATATCGCCTTCGGACGGTCTGGAGCGGCTTGTGGCGGGTACGGACGGCCTGACGCCCACCTTCGAGGTTGTCTCTACCGACTTGCCCATCATTTTAGGAGCAGGAAACCGATTCGAATACGAGGTGAAGTTGTCGCAGGGTACTACTACCCTTGCGTCCGCGCGCATGGTGGTGCTGGCATATCGGCTCAGGAGCAACGGCGAGCTGCAATGTACGTGGGAATATGACACATGGACGGGCGGGGACGATTTCGAACTGGATTGCACTCACGGGCGCCCCCCCGGCGAGGATGTTCGCTGGACGATGTCCTGGACCTCCGGCTCAGGAGCACACCTATACGATGGTCCTCCAGCTGCTGGGAAAACTCCGGGTCCTCCTGAAGTGACGAGGCCAAATTTTGGCCTCTGGTTCGATATTCCGGAGGACTTGCCCGGAGACAAACTCATAGAGTACTATACCTACGTGGTCTGTATATACTATAATAATGGATCCAACTACTACTATGTGGATTCAGGCACGATTACGGTGAAGGTCCGGCAAAACCCCAACGTTGAGCTTGAGTGCGACCCAACCCAGTACACTCTGACCGAAGGAGAGGGTACTACTACACAAAAGATAGCGTGCCGTTTGCATAAGGACGGTCTACCTGATGACGATTTTACAATCACATGGACAGGCCGTGATGATAGCCGGCACCTGGATCACTTGGACAATCCGAATATGATTGATCCGACCTTCACGATGCCGTCGCCTGTGAAGGCGGGTTCGTACGTCTACAAGCTTGAGGTTTCTGTGCCGAGCAATTCGCGCGTTGAGGACATGGAGGAGCAGATAATCGTTACAGTGATAGAAGCCGAGAAGCCAGAGGTTACCATTGATTGTCCGGGCGATCCGTACACATACACGGGGGGAGATTTCCAGAAGCAGCTGGGCGATTGCAGGTTTTCGTCGAACAACTTTCCCTCCGGCCCGAAGGCGTACACATACGTTTGGACGAACATGACGTCTTCCGGGAAGAGTCTTTTGAACGGGGTTTGCACGACCACCGGCGACACCCCCCAGTGCCAGCGGCCGGTTTTCACTGCGCCGAATGTGTCCTCGGATGAGACGTACAAATACCAGGTTACGTACACGGTGACGCATGCGGATGTGTCCGCGTCCGCTTCGAAGACGATAACGGTGCACGTCAAGCCGCGGCCTGCGCTGAGCCTTTCGTGCACGGATATGCGCGTGTACGAGGGGTCGGGGGATATCCCACTGAACTGCAGGGGGATAGGCACTCCTGTGTTTGCTGAATATAGATACACATGGTCTCCGGACGACGGGTTGCTTGAAGAGGCCGATCCAGAAGTTATTTTTCGGACGGTTTATCCTCCGACGTTTCTTACGCCGGACGATGTGGCTGTGAACACGGACTACAAATACGACATTACGCTCAAGTCGGTCCATTACGTGCGGCCCCCGTGGTCCAGGACGGCGCCGATTACGGTGACGGTGCTGAACAAGCCGCAGATCGTGGTGGACTGCACGAGCGCTACGTATTCGGCGTACGAGGGGTCGTCCGTTGTGCTGGATTGCACGGCGACGGGCGCGCATGATCCGTCTACGTACAGGTACGCCTGGGCGGCGCAGAATGCGGCGTCGGACCTGGGCCGGTTGAGCCCCCAGAATGCGCTGTCGCCGACGTTCACGGCCCCGGCCTCGGTAACGGCGGAGAAGACGCACGAGTACTTGCTGACGGTGTCGGCGGACAATGCGGTAGACGGGACGTTTATGGTAGCCGTGACGGAGCGGCCGAAGCCGCCGCTCATGGTGGACTGCGTAAGCCATCCGTACGAGGTATACGAGGGGTCGTCCGATGTGCTGGATTGCACGGTGGCCGGGGCGCCGGATCCTTCTACGTACGCGTACGCCTGGACGGCGCGGAGCGCGGGGGCGGATGTGACCCTGTTGGGCGATGCGGCGGCGCTGACGCCGACATTCACGGCGCCGGCCTCGGTGACGGCGCCCGAGACGCACGAGTACCTGTTGACGGTGACGGCGGATAATGCGCTGGACGGTACGTTTGATGCAGACGTAAAGGTGCTTCCGAAGCCGCCGCTTGCGGTGGATTGCCCGGGTACTCCGTACGAGGTATTCGAGGGCGAGGCGGACTTTTCGCTGAATTGCACGGTGACGGGGGCGCCGGATCCGTCTACGTACGCGTATGCCTGGACGGCGCGTAGTCCGGGGACGGGGACGGACCTGAATCTTCTGGACAATCTGGGTGCGCTGACGCCGACGTTCCTCGTTCCGCCGGATGTGGCGGCGGATCGGGCGCACGAGTACGTATTGACGGTGACGGCGGATAATGCGCTGGACGTGACGGCGAATGTTATGGTGACCGTACGGGACAGGCCTTTGCTGGCGGTTGATTGCACGAATCCTGCGCCGGTGTACGAGGGGGCGGCGTCCTTTGCGCTGGAATGTACGGCGACGGGCGCGCCGGCTGGCGCTGCGTATACGTACGCCTGGACGCCTCGCGGCGATACGCCGGACGTGGCTCTTTTGAGTGCGCCGGATGCGCTTACGCCGACGTTTCTCGTGCCGAAGGCGGTGGCTCGGGACGAGACGTACGAATATTTGCTGACGGTATCGGCGGATAACTCGGTGAGCGGTACGGCGGAGGTGACGGTGGAGGTATTGAACAAGCCCTTGCTGGCGGTGGATTGCACGAATCCCGATCCGGTGTACGAAGGCGAGGCGGACTTTTCGCTGAATTGCACGGCGTCGGGGGCGCCGGCGGGCGCTGCGTATGTGTACGCCTGGACGGCTCGTGGAGATACGCCGGATGTGGGTCGTTTGAGCGGGTCGGACGTGCTGTCGCCGACGTTTGACGTGCCGTCTTCGGTGGCGCAAACGACGCGGTACGAGTACGCGCTTACGGTGTCGGCGCCGAATGCGGAGTCCGGGAGTGAGACGGTCACGGTGACGGTGCTGAACGAGGGTTCGCTGGCGCTGGTGTGCACGGACCCGGACCCGGTGTACGAGGGGTCGGCGGACATTGCGCTGTCGTGCACGGCCTCGGGCGCGCCAGGGAATAATCCCACCTACGAGTATACCTGGACGTCTCGGGGCGCTGCGGAGGACGCGGATCTGCTTAGCCGGACGGACATTTCTTCTCCGACGTTTGCTGTGCCGGCGGCGGTGGATGCGGATCGGGCGTACGAGTACCTTGTGACGGCCTCGGCGGCGAATGCGGATGCGGGGACGGCGAGGGTCACGGTGACGGTGCTGAACCAGCCTGTTATTGCGGTGGTCTGTACGGACCCGGATCCGGTGTACGAGGGGTCGCCGGACATTGCGCTGTCGTGCACGGCATCGGGGGCTCAGGGAGCTCAGAGCGCTCAGGGCGCCCAGGGTGCTCAGGGAGCCGAACCGGTATACGCATACGCCTGGACGGCGCAGAATCCGGTGGCGGGCGTGGGTCTTCTGAGCAGTTTGGAGACAGATTCGCCCGTGTTCGACGTGCCGGAGGACGTGGCGCAGACGACGACGTACGAGTACCTTGTGACGGCCTCGGCGGCGAATGCGGATGCGGGGACGGCAGAGGTCCGCGTGACGGTGTTGAACAAGGGCGCGCTGGCGCTCGCGTGCGCGGACCCGGCTCCGGTCTACGAGGGGTCCCCGGATATTACGCTGAATTGTACGGCGTCCGGAGGGCCGGATGGTTCCGTGCATGACTATGCATGGACGGCGCAGGGAAGTACGCCGGGTACCCTTTTGAGCGCGACGGATATGTCCGCGCCCACGTTCTTCGTGCCGGAGGAGGTGCCGCAGACAACGCGGTACGAATACCTTGTGACGGCCTCGGCGGCGGACGCAGAAGATGCGACGGCGGAGGTCACGGTGACGGTGTTGAACAAGGGCGCGCTGGCGCTTGTCTGCGTGAATCCCGATCCGGTCTACGAGGGGGCGCCGGACGTGGCGCTGGATTGTTCGGCATCAGGAGGACCTGGGGCGCCTGGCGCGCCTGCGTACGAATATGTATGGACGGCGAGTGGCGCGGCGGCGGACGCGGGCCTTCTGAGCGCGGCGGACATTGCTTCGCCGACGTTCTTCGTGCCGGAGGAGGTGCCGCAGACGACGCGGTACGAATACCTTGTGACGGCCTCGGCGGCGGACGCGGAAGATGCGACGGCGGAAGTCACGGTGACGGTGCTCGATTCGGGCGTGTTGACGCTGGCGTGTGCGAACCCTGCGCCGGTCTACGAGGGGTCCCCGGACGTGGCGCTGAATTGCACGACGGCAGGCGGGCCGGATGGGTCTGTGTATGAATATGCATGGTCGGCGCTCCCCAATGCGAGTTCGGCGACGGATACGGGCCTTTTGAGCCGGGCGGATATCGCTTCGCCGACGTTCGCGGTGCCTGCCGAGGTGGATGCGGACGAGACGTACGCATACCTTGTGACGGTCTCCGCCGAGAATGCGGAAGCCGCCACGGCGGAGGTCACGGTGACGGTCCTGAACAAGGGCGCGCTGGCGCTTGCGTGCGTGAATCCTGCGCCGGTCTACGAGGGGTCGCCGGATGTGGCGCTGGATTGTTCGGCGACAGGCGCGCCGGCGGGTTCGGGGTATGAATATGTATGGACGGCGCTCTCCAACACGAGCGCTACGCCGGACACGGACCTTCTTAGCGCGATGGACATTGCTTCGCCGATGTTTTACGTGCCCATCGAAGTGGATCAGGACGAGCGGTACGAATACCTTGTAACGGTTTCCGCCGAAAATGCGGACCCGGCTACTGCGGAGGTCACGGTGACGGTCCTGAACAAGGGCGATTTGGCGCTTGTTTGCGTGGACCCCGACCCGGTCTACGAAGGGGACGAAGACATTACCCTGTTTTGCGCGGCGTCTGGCGGGCCGGAGGGGTCCGTGTATGAATATGTCTGGTCGCCGCTCCGCAGCACGAGCGCTACCCTGGATACGGAGCGGCTCGTGGCGGGCATAGACGGCCCGACGCCGACGTTCGACGTGCCTGAGGCGGTGGATGTGGACGAGACGTACGAATACCTTGTGACGGTCTCCGCCGAGCACGCGGAAGACGCGACGGCGGAAGTCCTGGTGACGGTGCTCAACAGTATCCCGCCTGTCGCATTTTCTACGATTCCGTCGGGCCTGGGCGTCTGGATAAGCGCCTCGTCCTTGCGTTTCGGGGTGCAGTCTTCTGGTGCGCAGGTATATCTGGATGCGCTGACGGACCGCATCTCGACAAGCGTGGCGGGTCCGTACCACGTAGGCCGCATGACGCTGGCGCCGGAGGGCGACCTGGCGTTTGACGAGAACGCGGAGGTGATCTTGTCCATCGAGATGGCTTCGGAGGTCGTGCTTCGCCACGCGTCCGCGGATTCGACGGCCCTTACGTTGTCGCCGAACTGGTCGTATACGGAGTCGTGCGAGCAGCTGTCGTCGCAGTCGATCCCTGGGTTGTACACGGAGGTGCGGATGTCCGGCTCGGACTGTCGTTTGCTGCTTTTCGGGGGCGATCTGGACCTGACGGACGCGCCTTCGGGCCGGTACGTCGGGACGATAGACGTGATTTTCCGCACGGTTTCGGGCGAGGAGACGCATCTGGTGCCGGTGTCCGTCGAGGTGATTCCAGCGCCGCGGGTGATCGCGATAGGTCCGGGCGGCGTGCGTTTCGATACGTCGCGGGAGCTGCCGGCGGGGTTGACGCCGGAGCAGACCGTGCGCATCTACCCGGACGTGGCGTACCTGACGGAGGAGGCCCCTTCGGGCGTATTCGAGTTGTCGAATCCGTCGCTGATCCCGCTGGAAATCGCGGTGTCGTCTCGCTTCGGGTACGTGGAGGCGACGGAGGACGGTCGGGAAGCGGTGGTGGAAGACCCGTCAAGTTCCCGATTGGGCGATTTGTCGGGGTTGGTGGAGATGTATCCGCAGTCGCTGGTGCTGCAGCCGGGCGAGCAGCGCGTGGTTCGGTACGGCGTGCGGGAGGATTCTTTGGAGGCCCTGAAGGCAACGGGCGAAGCGGGCTATGCAGCGTTTTTCGAGATTTCGTCGGCTCCGCGCCAGTATATCCGTTCGGACTGGTTGCCTGAGGCATCGACGGGCGAAAATATGGCCCGCGTCACGATGCGGGTTCCGGGGGCGTACGCGCCGGAGGCTTCGCCGTCGCTGCGGGCGGAATTGTTGTCCGTCTCGGCGGGCGCTTCGCCGCCGTCGGCGACGTTTCTTTTGGAGACGGAGGGCGCACCGTTCCTCGGCGAGGTGGCGGCGTACGACGAGGACGGTCGGGAGCTCGGTCGTAGCCGTACGCTGGTGTACACGCGCAGCCGGGTGCGGCTGCCGCTGGCGTGGCTGCCGGAGGGCGAGGCGATCTTTTTGCGCTTCGCGCCGTTTAGTGCGCCTTCAAGTGCAACCTCGAGTGCACCATCCAGTTCACTGTCGGGATCAGGGCATACGTCCGAGCCGGTGCGGGTTCCGTGGGATGCGCCGCGCGGCATCGGGGCGGTTCCGGACCGCGATACATCGCCTGCATCCTCTGCATTACCTACATCCCGCGAAGGCCCCATCCTGGCCGACCAGCCTTGAGGGTGCTGATTTTTCCCGCGATCCTTGATTTTGATCTTTTTGTTAAGTAGATATTATAACACAGTATGAGAAGGCAATCGCGAGACGCCACGTGCGTTTTTTTGTAACGATTTCCGGGAGAGGAGCGGTGAACAGGTATTCCGGTCATGCGGTTCGGTGGATTTGCGCGCTGATGGGTATTGGCGCGGCGTTCTTGTGCGCCCTTCCGGCCCAGGGCCAGGCCATCCCGGAGGGATACCCGGTCAAGCCCGTGCACCCCGGGGAATCGACCGAAGCGCCTGTCTTGCACGATGAATGCGATCCCTTGCAGGCTTCTGGCGCCTTTGCCGAGGTATGCACAGGGGTCTCGGACGGAGATACCAGGCCGGCGGGCGTCATCATCGAGTTGCCTGGGGAAGGCGAGAGCATTGTCCTCGACCCCGCCTGGCATACCCCGCCTCGTCTTGAGTGCCCGTCGGCGGTGTTTCTGGAGGAGCTGGAGACGAGCGCCATCGATTGTCATGTGTACGACGCCGTGGGCGAGGGAAATCTGGATTATTTCTGGGAACCCGTAGGCCACGCAACGCGGGACTATCTGGAGAATCCGCGCCTGCTGCCGGAGGACGCCCCGAATCCTGTGGTGGTGGCTCCGTCGTTTCCGCAGCACGACACGCTGGAGTCTTTTCTGTCGGAGGAGGGCGCGCAGCGGTACCGGTATCGCCTGACGGTAACGTCCCGCGCGACGGGCCTCTCGTCCCATGCAGAGGTAGAAGTGTTCGTGCGGTCCAGCCAGCCCGGCGTGTATTGTCCGTTGGAGCTGGAGGTGGAGGAAGGGGCTACGGTGGTCTTGGCTTGCGAAGGGGCGGACCCGTTGTCGTTCCGTATGGACGCCTCGGATGAGAGGGGGGTGGGATCTCTTGCGTTGTGGGCATGGGAAGGGCTGTGGGGATCGAGCACGGCTCCGCTTGCCGCGACGGATACGCCGCAGCCGGTGTTTACGGCGCCTTCGGGTAGCGCGGGCCGTACGTACCACTACGTAGCAAGCCTGACGACGAGTTCGTCGGCGGTTCCCCGGACGGCGCGCCGCCGTGTGAGCGTGACGGTGAAGGCCGGGGAAGGCGTTGCGGCTTTTGCGGCGCCCAGTGTTACGTGCCTCGACAGTCCGTACGAAGTATACGAGGGCTCGGGCGAGCTCACGCTGGAATGCGAGGCGGAGAACGCGCCTGAAGGGGCGACCTACGTTTGGGATTACAACCCGCCTGAACTCCTGCGTTTATTGTCGGATCAGGATACGTTGGTTACGACGTTCCGGGTTCCTGATGAAATACAGGACTACTTCTCCTCTTCGGTTCCTTTCGGACTCTTCGATTACACTATTTCGATGCGGGATAGCCTCGCCAACGAAGTGGCAGGCGCCGATGTGTACATAAAGGTGAGGGAGAAGCCGAACATTACCTTGTGCAATTTAAACAGTACGGGTTATTCCGTCGATGAGGGGGGCGAACAGCAACGCCTCAACAGATGCGTCAATACCCCCGGGGGAGCCCCGGGAGATACGCTGGCTACGCCGTATCCGTACACGTACCGGTGGGAAACCATCAGTCCTACGCCAAGTAGCGCGCTTGCCCACCTGGATGCAACCGATGTGTACCATCCTGTATTTACGTCTCCGGAAGTGGACAAAAACACGGTGTTTCACTATAAATTGGTGGTATCGGCCGAGAACGCCGACGACGCTGAGTATCCGATGAATATTACCGTGCGCAATTTGAATGCGGGCCAATTCAGCCTTGCATGCATTCGCCTGCAGTTTACCGTCTATGATAACGTTGATGAGATCACGTTGGAATGCAATGCGCCTGCTGCGCCGGCGAACGCCGTATGGAAGTGGGAGTCGCGGGCGCCTACGCCGAATACGGACCTCTTGAGCGCGACCAACGTAAGCAGTCCTGAGTTCTACGTACCGTCCGTTTCGTGGCCTCAGCACCAAAAATTTTTCTACTACACAGTGTCTGTCAAGGACACCGTAAATGCGGCCATTCAGGAAGAGAATGTCCTGGTAAAGGTAAACAGAAGCAGTCTTATTGTTATCTCTTGCGAAGCGGGTTCATTATTCTACGAAGGCGATGCTCCGCGAACCATAGGGAACTGTACGTTTACGAGAGGATCTGGAACAGTCGATCCTGCCGCATTCACGCCCTCGTGGAAAGGCGTAGGCACGACGGACGAACAGTATACTACGGCTGAGGCATTGTTAGCCGGGACGCTTAGCAGTACGACCGTACTTTCTCCGGTTTTTCTTGTGCCGGATGTTGTGGACAAGCACGAGACATACCGGTACAGTTTAGAATTAGAGCATCCCGACGGGGGGAGCTTTTATTCAGAGCAACCCGTGTACGTGCTGGATTACGGATCGCTCGCCGCCGTTCTTGCGCTTGATTGCACAGGGACTATTACGTTCTATGAGACGGGCGGTCCTGTGCGGGACCATTTGTTGTCCTGTACGGCGAGTCCCGATCCCCCTCCTGCGGGCACAACCTACGAGTACATATGGGAAGCCGAGAATGGGCTGGATCTGGCGCAGCTGATTTCGGGTCGGCGCACCCCGACGGCGACGTTTCGGGTGCCGCCCGACGTGGACGGGGATCAAACGTATACGTACCGGGCCACGGTTTCGGCGCCCAATACCAAACCGGCCTCGGATATCGTGACGGTGACGATCCTGGATACGCCCGATATCCTCGTGACCTGCACGGGCAATCCGTACGAGACGTACGCGGAGGAGGAGATTATGCTGGACTGCGAGGGGACGAACGGGCCTCCGAGCGCGGTGTACACATACGCTTGGGAGGAGCGGGGGGCTACGACGAACACGGACCCCTTGCGCGACACGAACATAAAAAATCCGGTGTTCATGGCGGACCAGGCGGGCACGTACGAATACTTGCTTAGGGTTACGGCGCCGAATGCGAACGAGGGCACGAAAGAGGTGACCGTGAACGTATTGTCCAGGCCGCAGATCACGGCGACGTGCACGGGTACGCCGTACGAGGCGTACGAGGGGTCGGCGGATATTCCGCTGGACTGTTCGGCTTCGGGCGCGCCCGGGACCGCACCTGTCTATACGTATGCCTGGAAGGAGCGGGGGGCTACGCCGCGGAACCTGTTGATCGGGACGAACATAGGCAACCCGACGTTCGACGTGCCGCAGGATGTGCAGGGGACGACGCAGTACGAATACGCGCTTACGGTCACGGCGCCGAATGCGGTTGCGCATACGTTGAACGTGACGGTGACGGTGCTGGAAAGGCCGGACATTGCGATTGACTGTACGGGTGCGAAGTACGAGGCATACGAGGGGTCGGGGGAGATTTCGCTGAACTGCGAGGGGACGGGAGCGCCCGGGAATACTCCTTCGTACTCGTATGTCTGGACGTCTCGGGGAGATCCAGAGGATATACATCTTTTGCGTGCGCCGAACACAGGCGATCCGACGTTCCTGGTGCCAGAGGATGTGGAGGGGACGACGCAGTATGAATACACGGTTACGGCGATTGCGGCGGATGCGGACATGGGTACGCGGGACGTGACGGTGACGGTGCTGGAAAGGCCGGACATTGCGGTGACCTGCACGGGCAATCCGTATTCCGTGTATGAAGGGGCGGAGGATCTTACGCTGGATTGCGCGGCGTCGGGAGTGCCTGGAGCGCTTGGAACACCGGGAGCTGCTCCTGCCTATACGTACGCCTGGACGCCTCTCAACAACACGGGAGAGCCAGCGGACACAGACCTTTTGAGCGACACGAACATCGCCAACCCGACGTTCGCCGTGCCGGCCGATGTGACGCAATCGACGAGGTACGAGTACGTGCTGACGGTTACGGCGCCGAATGCGGACGCGGGGACGGCGGATGTGACCGTGACGGTGCTGAACACGGGGGCTATTTCCCTGGCGTGCGCCGACCCCGAGGTATACGAGGGTTCGCCGGACCTTACGCTGCGCTGCACGGTGTCTGGCGGCGCCGGAGACAGTCCCGAGTATACGTTTGCCTGGGCGCCTGCAGGCGCTACGCCGGACGTGAGCCTTTTGAGCGCGGACAACCTGCAAAATCCGGTGTTTGCGGTGCCGAGTAACGTGTCGCAGGACGAGACCTACGCGTACCGGGTTACGGCTTCGTCTCCGAATGCGGAGGCGGGCGTGGACGACGTCACGGTCACGGTCCTGAACAAGCCGGATATACAGGTGGCCTGCGCGGGCAATCCGTATTCGGCGTATGAAGGGACGGGGGATATTGCATTGAACTGCGCAGCGTCGGGCGCGCCTGCGGGTTCTGTGTATGCATACGCCTGGACGGCGCAAGGCGCCACGTCGGACACGGGGCTTTTGAGTGCCTCGGACGTGGCGTCGCCGACGTTCCGCATGCCTGCGTCGGTGGAGGCGGACGAGACGTACGAATACGTGCTTACGGTCACGGCTCCGAATGCGGAGCCTGGGCGGGCGGACGTGACGGTGACGGTGCTGAACAACCTGCCGCTGGCGCTGACGTGCACGGACCCGGATCCGGTGTATGAGGGCTCGGGGGATATTCCGTTGTTGTGCGAGGCATCGGGGGCTCCTGCGGGATCGGAGTACGAATATGTCTGGGCGCCCCGGAACGCCACGCCGGATGTTAGCCTATTGAGCGCGTCGGACATGAACAATCCGACGTTCTTCGTGCCGGAGGACGTGCCGCAGACGACGCGGTACGAGTACCGGGTTACGGCCAGCGCGGCGCATGCGGACGCGGCTTCGGCGGACGTGACGGTGACGGTGCTGAACACGGGGGCGATTGCGGTGGTGTGCCGTGGGAATCCGTATTCGGCGTATGAAGGATCGCCGGATATTACCCTAAATTGCGAGGCTTCAGGAGAATCTGGCGGCCCGGCTGTTTCTGCGTATACGTATGCTTGGGAGGCGCGGGGCGGTACCCTGAATACGGATCTTCTTGTGGCGGGGGCGGACGGTCCGTCGCCGACGTTCGCTGTGCCTGTGGAGGTAGGTGCGGACGAGACGTACGAATATCGTCTGACTGTTTCCGCCGAGAATGCGGAGGCTGGTACGGCGGATGTGACGGTGACGGTATTGAACAAGGCGGCGTTGGCGCTTGTGTGCGCGAATCCCGCTCCGGTCTACGAAGGATCGGAGGACATTGCACTGGCGTGCGCGGCGTCTGGAGGACCTGGGGGACCTGGAGGATCTGGGGCGTTGGGGGGATCGGAGTACGAGTACGTATGGACGGCGCTCAACAACACGGGTGCGATGGCGGATATGGATCTGTTGAGCCGGACGGACATCGCCTCGCCGACGTTCTTCGTGCCGGAGGACGTGCCGCAGACGACGCGGTACGAATATCAGGTAACCGTATCGGCGGAACATGCGGACCCTGCTACGGCGGAAGTGACCGTCACGGTGCTGAACAAGGGCGCTCTGGCGCTCGTCTGCGCGGGCAATCCGTATTCGGCGTATGAAGGGTCGGAAGATATTACGCTGGACTGCGAGGCGATGGGGGCGCCGGATGGTTCCGAGTATGAATATGCCTGGACAGCGCGGGGCGCGACGGCGGACACGGAGCTCTTGAGCGCGGCGGATGTGGCTTCGCCGACGTTCGCGGTGCCCGCCGCGGTGGATGCGAACGAGACGTATGAATATCTGCTGACCGTGACGGCGGAACATGCGGAGCCTGCAACCTTGGAGGTGACCGTGACAGTGCTGAACAAGGGCACGTTGGCGCTCGTCTGCGCGGGCAATCCGTATTCGGCCTACGAGGGGTCGGAGGACATTGCGCTGGACTGCTCGGCTTCTGGCGCTCCCGATGGTTCCGTGTACGAATATGCCTGGACAGTCCGGGGCGCGACGGCGGACACGGACCGCTTGAGCGCGGCGAATGTGGCTTCGCCGACCTTTGCCGTGCCTGCCGCCGTGGACGCGGACGAGACGTACGAATATCTCTTGACCGCCTCGTCAGAAACTGCGGAGCCTGCAACCGTGGAGGTGACCGTGACGGTGCTGAACAAGGGCGCGTTGGCGTTGGCGTGCGCGGGGAATCCGTATTCGGCGTATGAGGGGTCGGAGGACATTACGCTGGACTGCGCGGCGTCCGGCGTACCGGAGGGTTCCGAGTACGCATATGCCTGGACAGGTAGGGGCGCCACAGCGGACACGGACCTGTTGAGCGCGGCGGATGTGGCTTCGCCGGTGTTCGCGGTGCCGGATTCTGTAGATGCGGACGAGACGTACGAATATTTGTTGACCGTCTCCGCCGACCGTGCGGACGACGCCACGGTGGAGGTCATCGTGACCGTGCTGGACAGGGTCCCGCCGGTCGCCTTCTCAGGAGATCCGTCCGCGCTGGGCGTGCGGGTAAGCGTTTCGCCCTTGCGTTTCGGGGTGCAATCCTCGGATGCGCGGGTGTCTCTGGACCCGTTGAGCGAGCAGATATCGACAAGCGTGTCGGGCCCGCACCATGCGGGGAGGATGATGCTGTCGCTGGACGGCGCCGAGGCGCTGGACGAGGCCGAGGCGTTGGCGTTATCTATCGAACTGGTTACGCCCGTGACGCTGCGCCGCATGCGCGACAACATGGTGTATGAAAGGGTGGACAGATCCGCGGACACTGCGACGGGCATAGCGACGGACAAAACAGCGACCGAAATCCCGGACGAAGCATGGGATAAGGTAACCGCCGCGCCCGCATTTCTGTCGCTGTCGCCGCGTTGGTCTGTTGCGGAGTCGTGCGAGTCGCTTTCTTCGCAGGCGATAGGGGGCTGGCATACCCAGGCGCGTCTTTCGGAATCGGATTGCCGTTTGTTGCTCTTTGGGGGCGAGCTGGATCTGTCCGGGGCGCTTCCGGGGCGCTATGCGGGGACTATGAACCTTATTCTGCGCACGGCTTCGGGGGAGGAGACGCATTCGGTGGAAGTAGAGGTGGACGTCGCGCCGACGCAGTACGCAATGCTGGCGGGGGCCGAGGGCGTTCGTTTTGCGGGGCCGGACGAGGTTCCTCGGAGTTTGACGGAGGCGCAGAACGTCCGCATCTCCCCGAACACAGCCTACTTGACTCGGGAAGCGCCCTCGGGCGCATTCGCGCTGACGAATATGTCGCTGATCCCGCTGGAACTCTCCGTATCGGCTCGTTTCGGGTACACGGAGGCGACCGAGGCCGGGTTTGAGACGGTGGTGGAAGATCTGTCTGTGTCGCCCTTGGGCGATTTGTCGTCGCTGGTGGATATCTACCCGAAGACGCTGATTCTGACGCCGGGCGAGGAAGGGGTGATTCGGTACGGGGTGCGGGAGGAGGTGTTGGCCTTGATGGAGGCGCCCAGCGAGGAGGGCCTCGTTCGGCAGGGAGTGCGGGCGGACACGCTTGCGTCGATGGGGGCGCCAGGCAAGGAGGGGTTGATGCGGTACGGCGTGCCGGACACGCTTGCGTCGCTAATGGCAAGCGGTTATGCGGCGTTTTTCGAGATTACGTCGGCTCCGCATCAGTACGTCCGCACCAACCAGTTGCCAGAGGCCGCAACAGCCGGCAAGACGGCTCATGTAACGACGCGCATCCCGGGGGCGTACGCGCCGGACGAGGCTGCGCCGTCGCTGCGGGCGGAGCTCATATCCGTTTCGGAAGGGACTTCGCCGTCGGCGACGTTTCTGGTGGAGACGGAAGGCGCGCCCTTCTTTGGCGAGGTGGTGGCGTACGCGGGGGACGGCAGGGAGCTGGGCCGCCGCCAGACGCTGGTGTACACGCGCAGCCGGGTGCGGATGCCGCTGGCGTGGATGCCGGAGGGCGAGACGGTCTTTTTGCGCTTTATTTCGTCCGGCAGGTCGTCCGGGCCGAGCCGAGTCTCCAAACCCGTGTCGATTCCGTGGAATGCGCCGCAACGGGATAGCCGCATCGGGCGAGAGATCGGCGCAGTCCCGGATCCCGGGCAAACGCCGGACGGCGGCGCCTCGGCCAGCGCCCCTGACAGCGCTACATCCCCTGCATCCCTTGAGGGCGCCGCGCTCGCCGAAAAACCATAGATACTCTGGTGTTTTCGTTTCCTCTTGACTTTGCGTGCGTTATTCATCAAATTCAGGGGTACTCTAACGAAGTTCGCGGATTATAGAGTCAGCCGTGTTTTTTGTGTAACGATTTCCGGGAAGCCGGGTCGTATCTGATGTACTGGCGCATGTATTTTGTTCATGCAATTCGGCGAGCCTGCATCCTTGCGGGCGCGGCGTGGCTGTGTGCCCTTCCGGCGGCTGGCCAGGCCATTCCGGACGAGGGATACCCAAGCAAACCCGTGTTCCCCGAGGAGCCGTCTGCAACGCCCGTCTTGCACGAGGAATGCGGTCCTTTTTTATTGGCGCACCCCGTGGCCGCCGACGCCTTCGCTGAAGAATGCACGGAAAATGCTGCCGGAGACGGAAACAATGGGCCGGATGGCGCAGGGAACGGCGTGGCCGGGGCCGGTTCCTCAAGCGCAGCCCTTGACCCCATTTTACGCACCCCGCCTCGCTTGGAGTGCCCTTCGGCGGTGTTTCTGGAGGAGCTGGAGACAGGCGCCATTGATTGCCATGCTTACGATGCGGCGGGTGAGGAGCATCTGGACTATTTCTGGGAACCCATAGGCGGCGCCACGCGGGACTATCTGGAGAATCCGCGCCTGCTCCCGGAGGACGCTCCGAATCCTGTGGTGGTGGCTCCGTCGTTTCCGCAATACGACACGCTGGAGTCGTTCCTTTCAGAAGAGGGCGCGCAGCGGTACCGGTATCGTTTGACGGCGACGTCCCGTGCGACGGGCCTGTCGTCCCATGCGGAGGTGGAGGTGTTCGTGCGGTCCAGCCAACCCGGCGTGTACTGCCCTCTGGAGTTGGAGGTGGAGGAAGGGGCTACGGTGGTTTTGGCTTGCGAAGGGGCGGACCCGTTGTCGTTCCGTATGGACGCCTCGGATGTGAGGGGGGGGGGCTCTCTTGCGCTGTGGGAATGGGAGGGGCTTTGGGGATCGAGCACGGCCCCGCTTGCCGCGACGGATACGCCGCAGCCGGTGTTTACGGCGCCTTCGGGGAGCGCGGGCCGTACGTACCACTACGTAGCAAGCCTTACGACGAGTTCGTCGGGGGTTCCGCGGACGGCGCGGCGCCGGGTGAGCGTGACGGTGAAGGCCGGGGAAGGCGTTGCGGCTTTTGCGGCACCCCGCATTACGTGTCCCGGTCCGTACAACGTATACGAGGGTTCGGGCGAACTTACGCTGGAATGCGAGGCGGAGAATGCGCCTGAAGGGGCCACCTATAAGTGGTTTTTCCCCCTGCGCCCAACATGGCTTCCAGACTCACTCCTGAGTCATGGCGATCTAATAAAGGATCACGACAAGTTGGTTACGACGTTCCGGGTTCCTGATGAAATTCAGGATTACAAGGTGCCTGCATTTTCTGGTCGTATAGATGCTTACGATTTTACCTACGACATCGAAATGTATGGCGACGGCCCCGGCCCTTTAACCAGTTACGAACTGTTTGTGACGGTGTGGGAGACGTCGAAAATCAAGATACAGTGTCCAGATTACGAATTGTACCCGACTGCACGCAGTTTCAACATAGACTGCAAGGTGTCTCCCCGGGTGCCTCCGGGCGCTACGTATTCATGGGAATCTCTGGACGGCAACGATGACCCGAATGAGGGTCCCCTGTTATACCATATCTCCAGCAAACCTCAGAACCAGCGTAGATTCAGCACATTTGATCTTGACTACACGTCGACCATAGAGAAGGAACTGGCGTTCAAATACCGGGTGACGATGTCGGCCCCGGGCATAGACGACGTTACGGACGACTTTACCGTGACGTTTCTGAAAATGCCGGATTTGATGGATTGCGAGAACGAGTATACGGTCTATGCAGGCCAGGAGGATATTCAGCTGGATTGCAAGCCCAACTACCCGGATCGCGAAATGCCTGAGTGGATATGGGAACGCGGTCCGAAATCCATGAGCAAAAGTCCGAACGCAATGAATTTGGACAGCCCGTGGAATCTCGAAGATGAGTATCATATTGCGTCGGAATTCGACCCCACCTTTCTTGTTCCGAAGGCCTTGCCCACAGGCAAGAAGATAGATGTCTATCAGTATTTTCTGTGCATGTTTCAGGAGGGGCCATCGGGATACGACGACATACCAGCCTATCTACTTGCAGAGTCCGAATACATTACGGTGACGGTGAAAAGCAAGCCGGATCACGACATTACCGTTGAATGCCCGGACCGGCCGTACTCGGTGTATGAAGGGGGGAGTAAGGAGCCGTTGGCGTGTACGGCGTCGGGCGCGCCGGAGGGGGATACGATCTCATACGCCTGGAAGCCGCTGGGAGATACGCCGATCGGCGCGTTGAGCGCAGCGGATGTGGCGTCGCCTGTTTTCACGTCGCCGCAGGCCGTGCCGAGCACCGTGAAGCAATTTAAGGAGTACGCGTACCGGTTTACGGCGTCGTCGGAGAACGCCAACCCGGATTCGGCGGACGTTACGGTGCAAGTCTGGAAACGGGCCGACGTCGCGCTCACGTGCCCGGGCAATCCGTATGTGGCGTACGAGGGGGACGATTCCCTTACATTCGATTGCGAACCTTCGCTCGATCTTCCGACGCATACGTATACATGGCAGCCTTGGGGCGCTACGACGGACCTGGCTCAGATTCCGGGGGACAAGACCATCTTAAACCCGACGTTCAATGTGCCTGCTTCGGTGGCGGGAGAGGAGACCTATGAGTACAGGGTTGTCGTAACGCCGGCCCGCGGGGACGGCGACTTTAAGGATATTACGGTGACGGTCAGGGAGCGGCTTGACGCTGCGGTCGTATGCAACGATCCCGCGCCTGTGTACGAGGGCGCGGACCCCGTTGCGCTGAATTGTTCGGTGACCACTACGCTGGACGCCTCCTCGCTTACCTATGCATGGGAGGCTGTGGGGTCTCCTGCGGATACGAATCCGCTTGCGGATGCGGATGGTCCGAGGCCGACCTTCAACGTGCCGGCGCAGGTAGCCATGGATGAGATGCACACGTACCGGCTCACGGTTTCGATGGGGGGTATGGAGGCCGCCCCGGAAGAGGTGACCGTAACGGTGCTGGACAAGCCGCAGATTGCGGTTGCGTGCGTGGGCAATCCGTATTCGACGTACGAGGGTGCGGAGGCAGATATTACGCTGGCTTGCTCGTCGCCGGAGGACCCGGACGGTTCTTTGTATACGTACGCCTGGACGGCGCGCAACGCCGCAAGCGCGGCGCGGGACCTGGGCCGTCTGGACGCGCCGAATATTCCAGCGCCGACGTTCGCCGTGCCGGAGGATGTGCCGCAGACGACGGACTACGCGTATCTGTTGACGGTTTCGGGGCCGGATATGGAGGACGGGACGGTGGAGGTAGACGTGACGGTGCAGGACAAGCCGAAGATTGAGGTGGCCTGCACGGGGAATCCGTATTCGGCGTACGAGGGTGCGGAGGAAGATATTCTGCTGGACTGCGCGGCGACGAACGCGCCCGGGGACAACCCCGACTATACGTACGCCTGGACGCCTCTCAACAACACGGGAGACACGCCGGACACGGACCTCTTGAGCGACACGGACGTCGCCAATCCGACGTTCGTTGTGCCGGACGATGTGCCGAAGACGACGAAGTACGAGTATCTGCTGACGGCGACGGCGGACAATGCGGACGCGGGTACGGTGGATGTGACCGTGACGGTGCTGAACACGGGGGCCATTTCGCTGGCGTGCGCCGACCCCGAGGTATACGAGGGTTCGCCGGACCTTACGCTGCGCTGCACGGTGTCCGGCGGCGCAGGGGACAACCCCCAGTATACGTTTGCCTGGGCGCCTGCAGGCGCTACGCCGGATGTGAGCCTTTTGAGCGCGGACAATCTGCAAAATCCGGTGTTTGCGGTGCCGGATAACGTATCGCAGGACGAGACGTACGCGTACCGGGTTACGGCTTCGGCTCCGAATGTGGAGGCGGGCGTGGACGACGTAACGGTTACGGTATTGAACAAGCCGGATATACAGGTGGCCTGCGCGGGCAATCCGTATTCGGCGTATGAGGGGACGGGGGATATTCCATTGAACTGCGCAGCGTCGGGTGCGCCTGCGGGTTCTGTGTATGAATACGCCTGGACGGCGCAAGGCGCCACGTCGGACACGGGGCTATTGAGCGCGTCGGACATGAACAATCCGACGTTCGCTGTGCCAGAGGACGTGCCGCAGACAACGCGGTACGAGTACCGGGTTACGGCCAGCGCGGCGCATGCGGACGCGGCTTCGGCGGACGTGACGGTAACGGTGCTGAACACGGGGGCGATTGCGGTGGTGTGCCGTGGGAATCCGTATTCGGCGTATGAAGGATCGCCGGATATTACCCTAAATTGCGAGGCTTCAGGAGAATCTGGTGGTCCTGACACTCCCGAGCGTTCCGCGTATACGTATGCTTGGGAGGCGCGGGGCGGTACCCTGAATACGGATCTTCTTGTGGCGGGGGCGGACGGTCCGTCGCCGACGTTCGCTGTGCCTGTGGAGGTAGGTGCGGACGAGACGTACGAATACCGTCTGACCGTCTCCGCCGAGAATGCGGAGGCCGGTACGGCGGAGGTCGCGGTGACGGTATTGAACAAGGCGGAATTGGCGCTTGTGTGCGCGAATCCCGATCCGGTCTACGAAGGATCGCCGGACATTGCGCTGGCGTGCGCGGCGTCTGGAGGACCTGGAGGAGCTGGGGCGCTGGCGGGTTCGGAGTACGAGTACGTATGGACGCTTCTCAACAACACGGGCGCGCTGGCGGACACGGACCTGTTGAGCCGGACGGACATCGCCTCGCCGACGTTCTTCGTGCCGGAGGACGTGCCGCAGACGACGCGGTACGAATATCAGGTAACCGTATCGGCGGAACATGCGGACCCTGCTACGGCGGAAGTGACCGTCACGGTGCTGAACAAGGGCGCGTTGGCGCTCGTCTGCGCAGGGAATCCGTATTCGGCGTATGAAGGGTCGGAGGACATTCTATTGGATTGCTCAGCGTCCGGTGCGTCTGGCGCTTCTGAGAGTTCCGGGTACGAATATGCCTGGAAGCCGCTCAACACCACGGGCGCGGCGGCGGACACGGACCTCTTGAGCGCGTTGGACATCGCTTCGCCGACGTTCGCGGTGCCCGCTGCCGTGGCTGCGGACGAGACGTATGAATATCTGTTGACCGTCTCTGCGGAAAATGCGGACCCCGCGACCGTGGAAGTGACCGTCACGGTGCTGAACAAGGCCGCGTTGGCGTTGGCGTGCGCGGGGAATCCGTATTCGGCGTATGAAGGGTCGGAGGACATTCTATTGGACTGCTCGGCGTCGGGGGAACCTGGGGCGCCTGGCGCGCTGGAGCGTTCGGACTACGAATATGCCTGGACGCCGCTCAACACCACGGGCGCGACGGTGGGTACGGAGCTCTTGAGCGCGTTGGACATCGCTTCGCCGACGTTCGCGGTGCCCGCCGAAGTGGCTGCGGACGAGACGTACGAATATCTGTTGACGGTCTCTGCGGAAAATGCGGACCCCGCGACCGTGGAAGTGACCGTCACAGTGCTGAACAAAGCCACATTGGCGCTCGTCTGTGCGGGGAATCCGTATTCGGTCTACGAGGGGTCGGAGGACATTCTATTGGACTGCTCGGCGTCCGGTGCGTCTGGCGCTTCTGAGAGTTCCGGGTACGAATATGCCTGGACGCCGCTCAACACCACGGGTGCGACGGCGGACACGGACCTCTTGAGCGCGTTGGACATCGCTTCGCCGACGTTCGCGGCGCCGGATTCGGTAGGCGCGGACGAGACGTACGAATATCTGTTGACCGTCTCCGCGGACCATGCGGACGACGCGACGGTGGAAGTCACCGTGACGGTGTTGAACAGGATAGCGCCGCCTTCGCCGGAACCTGTCGTCTCCTCAGGCGATCCGCCTGCCCCGGAACCTGTCGCCTCCTCAGGCGATCCGTCCGCGCTGGGGGTGCGGGTAAGCGTTTCGTCCTTGCGTTTCGGGGTGCAATCCTCGGATGCACGGGTGTCGCTGGATCCATTGAGCGAGCAGATATCGACAAGCGTGTCGGGCCCGCACCATGCAGGGAGAATGACGCTGTCACTGGACGGCGCCCTGTCACTGGATGAGAACGAAGCCGAGGCCGAGGCGCTGGCGTTGTCCATCGAACTGGTTACCCCGGTGACGCTGCGCCGCATGCGCGACAACATGGGCGCGCCCGCATTTCTGTCGCTGTCGCCGCGTTGGTCTGTTGCGGAGTCGTGCGAGTCGCTTTCCTCGCAGGCGATCGGCGGTTTGCATACCCAGGCACGTCTTTCGGAATCGGATTGCCGCCTGCTGCTCTTCGGGGGCGAGCTGGATCTGTCCGGGGCGATTCCGGGACGCTATGCGGGGAATATGCACGTTATTCTGCGCACGGCTTCGGGCGAGGAGACGCATTCCATAGAGGTAGCGGTGGACGTCGCGCCAACGCAGCACGCAATGCTGGCTGGCGCCGAGGGCGTTCGTTTCGCGGGGCCGGACGAGGTTTCGATGCGTTTGACGGAGGCGCAGAACGTCCGCATCTCCCCGGATGTGGCGTACCTGACGCAAGAGGCTCCATCGGGCGCGTTTGCGTTCTCGAATGTGTCGCTGATCCCGCAAGAAATCTCCATATCCGCTCGTTTCGGGTACGCCGAGGCGACGGAGGATGGCCGGGAGACGTTGGTAGAGGACCCGTCGCGTTCACGATTAGGCGATTTGTCGTCGCTGGTGGATATCTATCCGAGGACATTGATCCTTATGCCGGGCGAAGAGGGCGTGATTCGGTACGGAATACGGGAAGAGGCGTTGGCCTTGATGGGGGCGCCGGGCGTGGAGGGCGCCGTGCGGTACGGGGTGCGGGAGGATACGCTTGCGTCGATGGGGGCGCCCAGCGAGGAGGGGTTGATGCGGTACGGCGTGCGGGCGGACACGCTTGCGTCGCTGACGGCAAGCGGCTATGCGGCGTTTTTCGAGATTACGTCGGCTCCGCATCAGTATGTCCGCACCGACCAGCTCCCACAGGCGGCGACGGTCGGCAAGACGGCTCATGTAACGATGCGCATCCCGGGGGCGTACGCGCCGGACGAGGCTGCGCCGTCGCTGCGGGCGGAGCTCATTTCTGTTTCGGAAGGGACTTCGCCGTCGGCGACGTTTCTGGTGGAGACGGAAGGCGCGCCCTTCTTTGGCGAGGTGGTGGCGTACGCCGGGGACGGCAGGGAGCTGGGCCGCCGTCAGACATTGGTGTACACGCGCAGCCGGGTGCGGATGCCACTGACGAGAACGCCGGAGGGCGAGACGGTGTTTTTGCGCTTTATTTCGTCCGGCGCGTCGTCCGGCAGATCGTCCGGGTCGAGCCGCATCTCCAAACCCGTGTCGGTTCCGTGGGATGCGTCGCAGCGGGATAGCCGGATCGGCAGGATCGGCGGCGCCCCGAACAGCGCTACATCGCCTGCATCCCCCGAGACCGCCGCCCCGAACCTTGGGCAAACATTGGAAGTCGCCGCCCCGACCCCCGGGCAAACGCTGGAGGGCGCCACCCCGTCCCCCGGGCAAACACTGGAGACCGCCGCCCTGGCCAGAAAACCCTGAATATCGCAATTTTTACGTACGTAACCCCGAATTTTTACGCGGATGCTTGTTTCTGCGGATCCTAAACAGGGGGATGAGGGTACAGAAAACCTTTAACTAACGCGCAACAAATCAGGCAACGTTTGTCCACCCCCCATGATAAATTTTTTTCCGGTTGTATCGAGGCCTGTCTGGCTTCGTCGGGCGCTCTGTATGTTGCTGTTGCTTGGTGTGACGTACTGTCCGCAAGCGTTTGCGCAGGAGCCGCAAGCGCAGGGTCCAGAGAGGCCCGTTCGGTTTTTGCAAGAAACTCCCTGGACGATAAGTACGCCGGGCGCTCTGCATGCTTCGGGTTTTGTGCTCGCCTGGTGGGACGCCGGGGTCGAGAAATATTACCTCGATATGGCGGATTTTTTCGACCGCCTCGGTTTCGACGTCGTTGAGGGGGATTCGACGGTCGAGGCCAGCGACCCGGGACGTATATTTTCCGTCAATTTTTCGTCGGGCCGCGTAGTGCAGGACACGATGGAGCCCATTGAGTTGACGGAGGACGACTTTTTTATGAGCGAAGGGAGCTATTATGTTTCGCTGGAAGGCGTGCAGTCGATTTTCACGCCCGGCGCCATGCGGTTCGATCCGTCCACGCTGCATATCCGGCTTTCTACGGCGATGGCGTCGCTGGACAATGCTGTGCTCGGCAGGCCGGCCCCTTCCGGCGGCCATGTACGCGGCCCGATGCTCTACGGTCGTTCCCGCCGGTTGCTGGGCAACACGCACGTCAACTATCGCCTGACGCGCAGCAAACGCACGGAGAGCAACGCCGATTACAACGGAGGCTTCCGGGTGCATTCGAATGCATTGGGCGGGCGCCTCGCCGCCGAAGGATTCATGTCGGTGGCTGATGGGGCTAATGGCCGCAAACTGAATACGCGGTTTCGTTCGCTGAATTATCTGCTTGATTTCCCGAATTCTCCCGTGCTCAAGCGCGTGGAACTGGGGCGCATGAGCCTGTACGAATGGCCGCTGCGCACGACCTTCGACGGCTTTCGCCTGAGCAACATCCCTATTTCGTTGCGGGACATTCAGCGGGAAGCGGTGATACGCGGCATTGCGGAGCCTGACGCCGTCATTGCCGCCTCGGTGGGCGGGGTGCTTGCGGACCGGGTCCGGGCGGATGCGCAAGGGCGTTACGAATTGCGCATTCCTGCCTATTACGGCTCCTCGACGGCGATGCTCGAAATCGTTCCTCCGGGCGGCGGCGCCCCCACCACCGTGACGCGCCACCTTTTCATCGGGGAGGAACTGTTGCCCCCCGGCGCGCTTTGGTACGATGTGCAGGGTGGGCTAAACAATCAAGGCGGGCTAAATAATCAAAGCAACGACGACCTCTTTGGATTCGGGCAGTTGCGCTACGGCCTCACCCAGAGTTTATCCGCCAAGGCGGCCTTCATACGCCTTGATTCCCTCACGACCACGATGGTCGGATTGACGCGCAACCAGTGGGGCTTCCTGACCACAAGCGCCGAGGTGGCCTTGCCCCTGAAAGCCGGTCGGACTTCCATGCGCATGTCCATCGGGCGCGTGTCCCTGCAAACGGAAGCCGAGTTTTCCGACGAGCCGATACTTTCGTACTACAAGAGACGGTTTCAGGGGCAGCTGGGTTTGGGCGTGCGGCGGCTGAGCCTTTTTCTGAATGGCTCGCAGGTCAAAACGTTTGTCGGCTCCGAAAGCCTGAACCTGAGCGGCTCCACCACGTTGCCGCTGCCGGGCAAGGCCAGCGCGCTCGTTACGGTGGGCGCCACGCAAAGTCAAACGGGCATGGACTCGGAAAATGATATTCGCATGAACTGGCGGGCCACGCTCACGCGCGCCGTTTCCCGCAAGGGACTGCGCGGCCGTATGGGGCTGCAAGCGGACGGAGGGGTACAGGAGCAACTCGACTTTGCCGGGGCGACATTGTACGCCTACTACAAGAAGGTGTCCATGGGCTTGCGCGGCGGCTATGATCTTGCGCGCAAGAACTCGGAATTCGCCGTTACGTTGCGCTTCGACGCCCCGTGGGTGAGCCTCAACAATCATTCGTCGGCGGAATCCGGCTCCTATTACCACCGGCAGAGTTTCTATGGCTCCATGGAACTGGCGCGGCCCCTGCGGTTCAGTCGCCAGGCGCACATGCGCAGCAGCGCGCTCCTGCAAGCGTACTACGACGTAGACCGGGACGGCCGCAGGGACGAGGAAGAAGCGCTGGTGGAAGACCTCGACATCAAGGTTGTCAAGGCCCGCGTCCAGCGCGTGGACTCGACCGTCGTGCGCGCCGATTTCCTGGCGCCCAGTACGGCGTATCAGGTGGTTATCGACCCGACGTCCCTGACGGACCCGTCGCTGCACCTGCCTACGGGCACGACGTTCAGTTTCATATCGGATCCCGGATCGACGAAGCGCGTTGACATCCCCGTACTCAAGAACACCATCGTACAGGGAGTCATTGAGGATTTGCCGCTGAGCTCGCCCACGCAGGCCAGCGTTGTTTTCTTCCAGGGAAATGAAGAAGTGCTGAGTTCCGAAGTATCTCAGGAAGCTTTATTCTCAGTTCTTTTGCCGCCCGGCGTGTATCGCCTTGAACTCAGAGACGTGCTTGGTCGAGAAGACCTTCAGGCCTTTACCCAAGAGATCGAAGTGGAAGACGGGTCTGTCCAGAATGTACTCGTAAGGCCTTGACGCGCAACCGGGTACGTATTTCTTTGCCTCCCCTTCCCTGCTGGTCTCGCTATGCTTTCTTTTAACTCGTACTTACCCCCAACACGATGATACAATCTGTTTCGCCCCAGGTCGCGGATACGACGCTCGCTGTGCCTTCCCAGGAGATAGGGAGCAGCTTCCTGGCTACCTCTATATGGGACTTGTTCGGCTATGCGCAGGGTTTCGAGTACCCGCTCGCCGCCGCTTTTTTGATCGGGCTGTTCTTTCTGTGCTCGGCGTATGTGCGCTATTTCCGGCAGTGGAGAGGCAGCAAGGCGTTGTTGCAGCTGGAGGCGTCCGGCTTGTCGGTGCAGGGTTTGCAGGAGACGCTTGATTCGGCGCACCCCAACAATCCCTATCGCCGTGCGGGCGAGCGCCTGCTGGAAGAGCAAGCGCGGGGAGGCACGCCGCAGAGCATGCTCGACTATGCGTTGCGTTACATCGGGTTCGACCATGACACCTACAAGGAGATAGACCGGTACATTACGGCGGTGGTCTACATTGCGCTCAGCCTCGGGTTGCTGGGGACGCTTTGGGGCATATTCGTGCTTTTCACCAGCGGCAGTCGCCACGCCGCCTCGGACCTGGTGGGTCTGGGCATTGCGGTCGTCTCGACGATGCTGGCCATGTGCGTGCGCCTCCTGTTGTGGCCGGTCAATATTTTTCTGCAGGCGCAGGTCCGCAAACGGTACAAGGAACTCCAGACCTGGGCTGTCGCCATCGCCTACGGCTTGACGCGGAAAAAAGCCCCGCCGCAACATGACGCCTGAAAACCCTTGAAGCCCCTCGTTGTCTTGCCCTTGCTGTGGGCCGGGTGCCTCCTTGCGGCATGGTCCGTCCCTGCGTTCGCCCAGGCGTCCGCAGACGATGCGCTTCCCGAGGTCCAGGCGCATCGACTGGCCGACGAGGACCGGATTGATCTGGACGGACGCATTACCGAGGATGTCTGGGGCCGCGCCGTCCCGGTCGACGATTTTACGCAACAGGAGCCGGTCGAAGGGGCGTCCCCTTCCCGCCGCACGGAAGTCCGCATCGCATACGACGAGGACAGGCTGTACGTTGGGGCCATTCTGTACGACGATCCCGACAGCGTCATTGCGCACCAGAAGCGCCGCGACGCCTTCTTGTACACCGACGACCGGTTCATGTGGATTCTGGACACGTTCGGGGATGGCCGGACCGGGTATTTTTTCGAGACGAATCCAAACGGAATGCGGGGCGATGCGCTCCTTGTCGGCGGCAGCACCTCGTTTTTCAGCAGCGGGGGGCGCGCCTGGAACGGCATCTGGGACGTACGCACGGCCCGCCGCCCCGACGGATGGTCGCTGGAAGCGAGCATCCCGTTCCGGACGCTGAATTTCGATCCGGGATCGGATGCATGGGGCATCAATTTCCAGCGCACGATCCGGCGTGCGAACGAAGAAATGCTTTGGCGAGGGTGGCGCCGCAACGAAGGGCTGTTGCGCCCGATTTTCGCAGGCACGCTGACTGGGCTTCGGGATATGTCCCAGGGCCTTGGGCTGGAGGCGGTCCCGTCCGCCATCGGGAGCTGGCGCAAGACCCCCGGAAACGCCGACCCCGTAACGTATCCCGGCGACGTCAGCCTGGACCTGAACTACAGCGTAACGCCCAGCCTCCGCGCGTCGCTCTCGTTCAACACCGATTTCGCCGAAGTCGAGGCGGATCAGCGGCGCGTGAACCTGACGCGCTTCCCGCTCCGCTTCCCCGAGCAACGCGGATTCTTTCTGGAAGGCGCCGGCATTTTTTCCTTCGCCCCGCGCAGCAACCCCACGCCGTTCTTTTCGCGCAACATCGGGTTGGTGGATGGGCAGCCCGTGCCTATCAACTACGGCATGCGCATGACCGGGCAGGTGGGCAAGACCGACGTAGGCTTTTTTCAGGTGGGCGTTGGGGATTTGACCTACGAGGACGAAGACGGGGAAAACGTCGAGATTCCCAGCGAACAGTTTACGGTGGCCCGCGTGCGGCATCCCGTTTTCGAACAGTCCACCATCGGAGCGATCTATACGCGTCGCGCCGCGTCGGAAGACGCCATGGGCTTTGCCCCGGAAACCGGACATACGGTCGGCGTGGACGCGCACCTCGCGACCCGGCATTTTCTGGGAGACAAGAACGCCGAAGTCGAACTTTTCGCCGTCGTCAATTCCAATGTCGATCCGAACGAGGACCACTCGCTGAACGACCTGTCCGCACGGGGCCTCCGCTTCAATTTTCCCAACGATATCTGGTCCGGCCACATTTCTTATCGGGAATTCGGCGCCGAGTACGATCCGCAGGCGGGTTTCGTGTCGCGCAACAATTTCCGCCGCGTCGAGCCGCGCATCAACTGGCAGCCCCGGCCCGCCCGGATCAAGCAGGTCCGGCAGCTGGGTTTCGGGCTGCAATACCGGCATCTGGTCGCTATGGACACCGGCGTTCCCGAACAGCGGGAATGGGAAGTGGATGTACTCGGCATCGAATTCGAAAGCGGCGACCGCGTGTCCATCGAGGCTACGCGTCGGTTCGAGGAACTCGACGATGCATTTGAGGTTAGCGACGGGGTTGAGATTTTGCCGGGCGGCTATACCGTGCAGCGGTATTCCGTGGGGGGCTTCACGGCGGGCCGCCGGAAGGTTTCCATATACGGCGGCGTGGAATGGGGAGAATTCTGGGATGGCTCCAGCACGGAGGTTTCCGTCCGCACGACGTTTCGTCCGAGCGCCGGCGTCAGTGTCGGGACCAGCATCGGATACAACGACGTGGACTTGCCCCGGGGCGCATTTACCGCGAACGTCTATGAAATCGAAACCGAATGGGACCCGACGCCCTTCGTGTCCGCCCTAATGCAAATCCAGTACGATGACGTGAGCGAACTGGTGGGGCTTTTTGCGCGGGTACGCTGGATCGTGCGGCCGGGATCGAATATTTTTCTTGTGTATCGGCACAACTGGGAGAGCAGGGGCGGCGGGCTGTTCGACAACCGCGACCGCGATCTGGCGACCGTTTCGCAGGGCGCCTCGCTTAAACTCAATTACACCTATCGTTTGTAGGCGACATGGCGCGCACACTATTGGCCCTATGGGTTTCGGCTGCGCTGGTTTTTCCGGCGGCGGCGGGCCAGGATGCGCCGGCCGCCGACGCACAGCACGCGCCGGGCAAGCCCAACATTCTTTTCATAATGACCGACGACCAGGCGCCGTGGGCGCTGGGCGCGGAAGGCCATCCGCTGGCGGAGTCCATCGGAGACGCCCTGCAGGCCGCTCCCGAGGATTTCGCCGTGCTGGGCGCCGGGCACCCGGATTTGCACACGCCCCACATGCACCGCCTGGCGGGGGAGGGCGCCTTTTTCCGCAACGCCTTTGTGGCGACGCCCGTGTGCAGCCCGTCCCGGGCCGAACTGTTGACGGGCCGCTACGGCTCGGAGCTGGGCATACGGGACTGGATTCACCCGCAGCGCGAGGTGGACCTTGGCCTGGATTCGGGCCTGCTCACCTGGGTCGATCTGCTGAATCAGGAAGGGTACGCCACCGGGCTGATCGGGAAATGGCATCTTGGAACCCGGGACCACCAGCATCCCCTCGCGATGGGGTACGACTATTTCTTCGGATTTCGCGCCGGGGGCATTCCGCCGCGCGACGCCGTGCTTGAAGAGGATGGCGCGACGGCGGTGCACGAGGGATTTCCCCAGGATATTTTCACGGACCGGGCCATCGAATTTCTGCAGGAGCACCGGGAGGAGCCGTTTCTGCTTTCGCTCCACTATCGGGCGCCGCATGCCGCCTGGCTTCCCTTGCCCGAAGAAGACTGGGCGCCGTACGAAGGAATCGACCCGGTCCTGCCCAATCCCGAATACCCCTTGCTGGATACGGGGCGACTGAACCGGTACATGCCCCAATATCTTGCGGCGGTGGCGAGCGTGGACCGGAACCTGGGCCGTATTCTGGACGCGCTGGACGAATTGGGGCTGACGCAGAACACCGTGGTCGTTTTTACGTCGGACCATGGCTACAGCATGGGCCACAACGGCATGTGGCACAAGGGGAACGGGCATTGGATCCTGACCGATCCGCCTGCCGGAACGTTCCATGTGCCAAGGGGTCAGCGCCCGAACATGTACGACAATTCGCTGAACGTCCCGCTGCTGGTTCGCTGGCCGGGTGTGGTTGCGCCCGGCACGGTCGTGGAGTCCCTCGTAAGCAATCTGGACTGGTATCCCACGCTTGCGGAAATAGGCGGGGCCGCTGTGTCCGCCGGGACGACGCTCCGGGGCCGCACCTTCGTTCCGCTGTTGCAAGGCGCTGCGCCGCCGGACTGGCCCACGGAGTTTTATGCGGAATACTCCACGCATCATCAGTCCTGGACCCATATGCGCGCCTGGCGGACGCCCGAATGGAAACTGGTCCGCGACCTGCTCAGCCCCCGCCGCGACGAGCTGTTCAACCTGACGGACGACCCCGCCGAACGCGTCAACCTCATTGCGGAGGACACGCCAGAGGTGCGCGCCGCCCTCCGCTATCTCGACGCCCGCATCGTGCAGCGCATGATCGAGATCGCCGACCCCATGCTGCCACTGGCGGCGCGCTTGACCGAATAATTTTTCCCTGCTTTTTATCGTCGTTTTTACTTTTTGCAATTTTCCCTACTCTTTCTCATTTTCCTTACTTTTCAAAATTTATCCGACATCTTGGGTGTTCTTCTTACGTTTCCCTTTTTTCCTTACATTCCCCGTTTCCCCTTACCCGAACACTCCTTCCGCATGATGCGCTTTTCCTCCTTGTTTTTCGTTAAGCTGATCTGCGTTTCGCTGCTTTGGATCGCAGGATGCGCCGGTCCTGCCGCCGAGACGCCCGCGCCCCCGAACATCGTTCTCGTCATTACGGACGATCAGGGATACGGGGATTTCGGGTTTACGGGCAATCCGATTCTCCAGACGCCCCACCTCGACGCGCTGGCCTCGGAGAGCATCCAGGTGAATCCGTTTTACGTCAGTCCGGTGTGCGCCCCTACGCGGGCGTCGCTCATGACGGGCCGGTACAACTACCGGACGCGCGTCGTGGATACCTGGGTGGGGCGGGCCATGATGGAGCCGGACGAAATCACCGTGGCGGAATTGCTGCGCGACGCAGGGTACGCCACCGGCATTTTCGGGAAATGGCATCTGGGGGACAACTATCCCATGCGCCCGCAGGACCAGGGGTTCGAGGAGACGCTGGTGCACCGGGGCGGAGGGATCGGGCAGCCGTCGGATCCCCCCGGCGCAGAGGATGCGTACACCGATCCCATCCTGCTGCGCAACGGCGCACTGGAGCAAATGACCGGGTATTGCACGGATATCTACTTCGACGAGGCCCGGCGCTGGATGGAGCAGGAACAGGCGGAGGGGCGGCCCTTTTTCGCCTACATCGCCGCGAATGCGCCCCATTCTCCCTACCACGACGTGCCGGAGGACCTGTACGCGCACTATCTCGCCGAGGACCTGGACCCGGCGGGCTTTCCGCAGGAGGCCGGGCATCCATTGCCCGAAGAAAACGACCCGGATCGGCTGGCCCGCATCTTTGCGATGATCGACAACATCGACGACAACGTGGGGCGCCTGACCGCCTGGCTGGACGAGGCGGGCCTCTCGGAGAACACGCTGGTCCTGTTCCTCGTGGACAATGGTCCGAACACGCGCCGGTACGTGGCGGGCATGGAAGGCATGAAAGGGGAGGTGTACGAAGGAGGCATTCGCTCGCCGCTTCTGGTGCGCTGGCCCGCGCGGCTTGCTGCGGGGCGCCTGGACAACCACATTTCGGCGCATATCGACCTGATGCCCACCCTGCTTGACGCGGCGGGCGTGGCGCTGCCGGAAGATCGTGCGATCGACGGGGAAAGCCTGTTGCCCGCCTTGCTGGGCGAGCCGGTGGATCAGGGCGACCGCATGCTGGTCTTGCAATCGCACCGGGGCAACGCGCCGGCCCGGTACCACCATGTTTCCGTGCGCACCCCGCGCTGGAAGCTGGTGAACAACAGCGGATTCGGACTGGAGGCCCTGCCCGAGGGCGGTCCGGCGTTCGAATTGTACGATATGCTGGCCGATCCGCATGCGCTGGCGGACCTGGCCGCCGAGCGCCCGGAGGTCGTGGCGGACCTGAAAGCCCGCTACGACGCCTGGTTCGACGACGTAAGCAGCACCCGGCCCGACAACTATGCGCCGCCGCGCATCCACATTGGCGCTCCGCACGAAAACCCGACGGTGCTTACCCGACAGGACTGGCGCATGATACAGGGCGGATGGCAGCGGAACGCACAGGGATTCTGGCTGCTGGACGTCCGGGGCGAAGGCCTCTACGACGTACTGGTCCGGTTCGATCCTGCGGACGAGCCGCTGACGGTGCGGCTACAGGCGGAGGGTCAGGCGGGGGACGAGGCGTATTCCGTCGAGGCCGCGCCCGACGAAGGCGTTGTGCGGCTCGAAGGCGTCGCCTTGCCCCCGGGGCCGATCCGGCTGGAGGTTTTCCTCAAAGAACCGGCGCTCGTGCGGGGTCCGCATCAGGTCGAAATAACGCATCGCGCCCCATGATCTTTCGCAGGGACGGGTTGCTGCGGGCGAGGCCTGCCGCGCTGTTTCGTGATTCCGGGCCAGCACACCCCGCGTAGCCGCGGATCGCCCGCGGACCCTGATGCCTCTGATCTTTGCGGACTTAATCAGCGCATCAAGAGCGTCCATAAATCGTTTCGCGTCTTCTTCTTGCGGCGTATCTTGTGGGGATATGCCCGATTTTTGCGCATCGCCGGCAGGCTCGCCTGCAAGGGCCCCCGCACAGGCGTTTGCCCGCCTCGTCGGCCCTCCGCGCCGTTTCGCGTTACCTTGACGACCCCCTCGTTTCATGCGTTCCGAACGTCCCGTTTACATACACAAGTTTGGCGGCACCTCCGTGGCGACGGCGGAGCGCATTCGGCGCGCCGTGCGTCTCGTGCTGGACGAGGATAGCGACGGGGTGCGCATCGTCGTCGTATCGGCGCTGGGCGGCGTGACGGACACGCTGCTCGAAGCGATCGACCTGGCGCTTGCGCGCGCCGGCAACCACGGGAAGATACTTCAGGACCTCGGGGCGCGGCACCTTGCCGTGGCGGATGCGGTGGCGAGCGAGGCGGAGCGGGATGCCCTGCGCGGCGTCCTGGAAGCCCGGATGCTGGAACTCACCGAACTGCTGGACGGCGTGTACCTGCTGCGGGAATGTACGGACCGGGCCCGGGATGCGGTGCTCGGCATGGGCGAGCAACTTTCCGCCCCGATTGCGGCGGCGGCCTTTCGCGCGGCGGGGCAGGAGGCGGAGGCCCTCGACGCCCGGACATTCATTTGCACGGACGATGCGTTCGGCGAGGCGAACGTGCTGTTCGACGAGACCGCCGAACGGGTCCGCGCCCGCTTCGCCTCCGCGAACAAGGACGATGTTTTCGTGGTGACCGGATACGTTGGGGCCACGCTGCGCAAGGTATCGACCACGCTGGGGCGTTCGGGGAGCGACTATACGGCCACGATTATCGCGGGCGCGCTGGGCGCGGCGCGGGTTACGATCTGGACCGATGTGGACGGGGTGCTGTCCGCCGACCCCCGGCTGGCGCCGGAAGCCTTCGCGCTGCCCCGGCTTAGCTACCGGGAAGCGTCGGAACTGGCGTATTTCGGGGCGGAAGTGCTGCATTCCCGGACCATGCGCCCCCTGCTTGCGGAGAATATTCCGCTGTGCATTCGAAATACGCTGAACCCTGCGGCGCCGGGCACCCGTATTTCGCAGGACACCACGACGATGGAGGGGCACGTCAAGGCCATCACCACAATTCGGGACGTGGCCGTGGTGATGCTGGAAGGAACCGGACTCGTCGGCATCCCCGGCATTTCCGCGCGCGCGCTCACGGCGCTGGCCGCCCGCAACATCAGTGTGTTCCTGATTGCGCAGGCTTCGTCGGAGCAGAGCCTGTGCACGGTGGTGTCCGCCGGGAGCGCCGAACTCGCCACCCGCCTGATTCGGGAAGAGTTCGAGCTCGAACTGGTTCGGGGGGATGTGGCGCGCGTCTTTTCCATCGGGCAATGCGCGATCGTATCTGTCGTGGGAGACAACATGCGCCAGCGTCCGGGCCTGGCCGGGCGCATGTTTTCCACGCTGGGGCGGGATGGGGTCAATGTGCTGGCTATTGCGCAGGGCGCGTCGGAAACGAACATTTCGGCGGTGGTCTCCGATGCGGAAGGCAAGCACGCCGTACATGTGCTGCATGACGAATTCGCCCTGTTGCGGCACCGGGTGCATGTTTTTCTGATCGGCGCGGGCGTGGTGGGGCGCGCGTTGCTCAAGATGCTGGAGGAGCAGCAGGAAACGCTTTTGCATAGCCTTCGGCTGAATATTCACCTCGTGGGCCTGGCGAACACCCGGAAAATGGCCTGGAACGTGGGGGGCATTCCCTTTTCCGAGGCGCTTGAGGCGCTCGAACAGGGGGAACAGGGGGGCATCGACGCGGTGATGGATCAACTGCAGGCCGGGCGGATGCACCGGATGATGGTGATCGACGCCACGGCGTCCGAGGACGTGGCCCTGAAGTACCCCGAATTGCTGTCGCGCTCCATATCGATCATCACGCCGAACAAGCGCGCCAATACGCAAAGTCAGGCGTTCTACGAAGAATTGCTGAGCGTGGCGCATCGTCGTCGGGTTCCGTATCTCTACGAAACGACGGTCGGCGCCGGGCTGCCGGTCATCTCGACGTTGCGCGACCTGATTCGGAGCGGGGATCGGGTGATACGCATCGAAGGCGTGTTTTCGGGGACGCTGGCGTACATTTTCTACAGCATGGCGACGGGCATGAAGTTTTCGGAGGCGGTGCGCGCTGCGCGCCGGAAAGGATACACCGAGCCGGACCCAAGGGAGGACCTGCAAGGCGAGGATGTCGCCCGCAAGATTCTTATTCTGGCCCGGGAAGCCGGACTGGAGGTGGAACGGAGCGACATTGCGGTCGATTCGCTGGCGCCGCCTGCCTTGCGCGCCATTCCGTTGCCTGCCTTCATGGAGCGCCTGCCCGAACTGGACGACGCCTGGCGAGCGCGGGTGGAGGAAGCGGCGGCGGCGGGACAGCGCTTGCAGTACATAGGCCGCATGGAGGAGGGCCGGCTGAGCGTGCGAACCCGGCGCATCGAGCAGGGCTCGCCTTTTGCGCGGCTCGACGGCAGCAACAACATGGTCGTGTACACCACGGAACGATATCTGGACAATCCCCTTGTGGTGCAGGGGCCCGGCGCAGGTCCGCAGGTGACCGCCGCCGGTATTCTGGCCGACCTTATCAAGGCGGCGGAACTGGGCGCTTGACGCCGGAGCATACGCATATGCGCATGGCATTGGTTGGAATGGGTCGGATGGGCGAGGCGGTAAGCGAACTCGCTGCGGAGCGCGGGCGCCAGATCGTGGCCCGGTTCGACAAGTATGCGGCCGGGTACCCGGCCTTGCCCGATACGGCCACGCGGCCCGCCGCGCTGGAGTCCGCCGAGGCGATCATCGACTTTACGCTTCCCGATGCGGCGCTGCAACATATCGAGCGGTATTGTCGCTGGGGCCTTCCCGCCGTCATCGGCGCCACCGGCTGGTACGACCGCCTCGACGAGGCGCAGGCGCTGGTAGACAAGTACGACGGCGCGATCCTCTACGCCCCGAATTTCTCCATCGGCGTGGCGTTGCTGGCGCAGGCCGTCCGCTCCGTCCTGCCGCTGCTGAACGCCTTGCCGGAATACGACGTGGCGGTTCACGAAGTGCATCACACCGGCAAGGCCGACAGTCCGTCCGGCACGGCGCTTATGCTGGGCGACCTGATCCTCGAGGAGCTGGACAGGAAGCGGCATATCGCCCCGGAAACGCAGCACGGACCGATCGCCCCCCATGCGTTGCATGTGACGTCGTCCCGGCTGGGCGGCGTTGTGGGCAAGCACGACGTGGCGCTGGACAGTCCGTTCGACCGGCTGGCCTTTGTGCACGAGGCGAAAAACCGGCGCGGCTTTGCGTTCGGGGCCGTGCGGGCCGCCGAATGGCTGCCCGGTCGAAAAGGACTTTTCACGCTGGACGACCTGCTGGCCGAATGGCTGGGGGCGTAATGCGTTCCGGCCGGTAGCGCGGCGAGCAGCCGGCCCTTTTGCGCGCCGGATGTAATCCGTGCATCCTTTACCCGAATCATTGGATTCCGATACAGACATGAGCGATTTTCTTTTTACCGGCACGGGCGTGGCGCTCGTGACGCCGTTTACTCCCGATGGAGAACACATCGATTACGAAGCGTTTCGTAGGCATGTGGACTGGCAGATCGCCGAAGGCGTCGAGGCGCTGGTGGTCCTCGGCACCACGGGCGAGAACGCTACGATCTGGCCCGTCGAGCGCGAACGACTGGTGACGGCGGCTATAAAGCATGTGGCGGGGCGGGTTCCCGTTATCGTGGGCACGGGCAATAACTCCACCAGCGAGAGCATCGTCTTTTCGAAGCAGGCGGAAGCCGCCGGGGCCGATGGCCTGCTGGTGGTGGGGCCGTACTACAACAAACCGTCGCAGGCCGGCTTCCAGGCCCATGTACAGGCCATTGCCGCCGCAGCGGATTGTCCGATCGTGCTGTACAACGTGCCGGGCCGCACCAGTTTCAACATTCTTCCGGACACCATGCTGGCGCTGGCGCAGGAGATTCCGTCGGTGGCGGGCGTTAAGGAAGCCTCCGGGAGCATAGCCCAGATCGGGGATTTGCTGGCGGGCCGGCCGGATCGGTTGGCCGTGTATTCCGGGGACGACGAAATGACGGCGCCGCTGGTGGCCCTCGGCGGGCACGGCGTGATTTCGGTGGTGGCCAATGTGCTGCCGGGGGCGTTTTCGGACCTGACGCGGGCGGCGCTGGCGGGCCGTTTCGAGGAGGCTCGCCGGAGGCATTTTCACTTGCTGGAGGCCATGCGGGCCTGTTTCTACGAGACGAACCCGGTCCCGGTCAAGGCCATGCTGGCGGAACTGGGGCGGATGGATGGGCGGATGCGCCTCCCCCTCGTCGGCGTCACGGACGCGACCCTGCCGCGCGTAATCAAGGCGTTCCGCCCGCACCTCAAGGATGCTCTGATTACGTCCGCGAAGCGCTGATCGAAGTGGATTTGATCAGTGCATCCTCAAGTAGCGCCGATCGCGGCGGACTGGATCAGCGCATGCCTTCGTTAGCGCATTCTGGCGTTAGCGCATGCCTTCGTTAGCGCGTTCTGGTTGCGAAGAGCAGGGCTAACCCGGCCAGCGCGGTGGTGTAGACCGAAGAGCCCAGCCAGACGCCGGTGACGATGGATATATTCTTAGTGCCGGCGCTCAGCGCGGTAAACACGGCGAACAGTCCGTTGTGCAACAGGGCTACGACAAAGCTGCTGCGCAGAATGAACGAAGGGATCATTGGGATGACTTGTCGATCGCCGCTCTGGAAAAGCCCCATGAGGAAGCCGATTAGCGTTTTCACGAACATCTGAATGCCCCAGGTTCCGTACAGGGCGTCCATCAGCAAGCCGCTTGCAAACCCGGTCAGCGCTCCCTGCCGGCGCCCCAGCTTCAGGCCCGTCCAGGCTACATAGAGCAGCACCGCGTCCGGCCAGGCATTCCATACATGGATTCGTCCCAGCACCAGCCATTGCGCGGCGACAATCAACGCGCCGACGAGCATATGGGAAAGGAGAGGGGACATGGCGGCGCAGGATGCGAACAGAATATCCAGAATACCCGGAATATCCGGGATATGCTCAGGAAAGCGAAGCGGAGGCGGCCAGTTCCATCACGATACGATCGATCGTTTGCGTGATTCGGTAGGTAGGCCCGGTGCAGTTGTTGGCGAAGATCGCGAAGGCCAGCGTGTGTCCGTCTTGCGTCGTAACGTAGCCGCTCAAGGTGCGCACAAACTGAAGCGAGCCTGTTTTAGCCCGCACCGGCGTCCGGTTCAGTCGGTAGCGCAGCGTGGATTCCCGTTCTCCACCTCGGGCCAGGGAGGCGAGGAAGGCGTCGCGCTCTTCGTGGCTGTACATCCAGGTCAACAGCTGGGCCATGGCTTGCGGCGTGGCCATGTTTTTTCGGGACAATCCCGATCCGTCGCGAATTTCAATATCTGCCGCAGGGGCGCCGGCTTGTTCGAGCAATTGTTTGATGCGGTTTTCGGCCCCCTCTGCGGACCCGTCGTAGGCATAGGTCCGAAACACTTGCTCTGCATAAAAATTGTTGCTCTTCTTGTTGACGATATGCAAAATGTCCAGCAGGGGAGGCGATACGTGCGTAAACAAGGGGTGCTCCCGGTCGTACTGGAAATGGACCAGGTCGTCTATGTCCATGGGTTCTTCCTGCACATCGACGCCGGCTTCGCGCAGGTATTGCGTCAGGACCGCGGCGGTCAGTGCGGTGGGGTTCGTGGCCGGGACGCCGATGGATCCGCTATAGGTCCGGGGGAGGCTTCCTTGCAGGGTAATGCGTTCGGTTCGGAAATCCCGCTGGGTGGTTATGGCGATGCCTCGCCGCCGATTGGCCGTGACCATCCGGTTCTGGAAATCCAGAAACCCGTCGGGCTGCATCGTGACGCGGGGAGGACGCCCCGGCGCGCCGGCCCGGATCCGCACCAGCACTACATTGTCGTTGTACGACAGGCCGCTGGTGCTTACGCCCACCTCGCGGCTGGCGCTTCCGGTGACGAATTCAATATCCCATCCTTCGGCGTACGGGCGGTCGTCAAAGACATTGTCGTCGCCCACGATGCGCCCTTCAATGCGCGTTACGCCCATATCCGCCAGGTCCTGCGCCCACCTTCTGAGGGGGTCTTCGCCTGGAATCCGTTCGCTCCCGAAGGTGGGGTCGCCCGATCCGCGCAGCACAAGGTTCCCTTTCAGTACGCTTCCTTCCACCTGCCCGTCGAAATACAGCACGGTCCGGTAGCGATACTCGCTGCCGAGCGCGTCCAGCGCCGCGGCGGTCGTGAAAATTTTCTGGTTGGAGGCGGGCAGAAAAATGTTCGATGGGTTGCGTTCGTACCAGGTTTCGCCGGATTCGACATGCTGCACGTACACGCCCCAGATCGCATGATCCGAGAGGATGGCGTCGAGGCGGGCGGCAAGGTTCGCGGGCGGATCCGCAGGGGCTGCGGAGAAGGCAAGCGCAAGGAGCGTTGCGAGCGTGGCGGTCGCCGCGGCAAGGAAGCGTTTCGTAGCGGGCAACATGATGGGGGTATGGGCTATGCAGGACTGAGTGGGGATGGAACCTGAATACGTTCATCGGGTTCGCCTGAACGTACGTTTCGATACGCATCCTGTTCATCGGATTCATGGCAAGACCTTCTGGACGACGTCGCACGCCACAGGCCCGCAAGGGGCGGCGCGGTACGCGCATGGTGTTTCGCCGCAAAAATTATGTATTGCTTCTTCTGGGCGTCGCGATGGTGGTGCTGGGCTACGCCATGATGCGCATTGAGAACGAGGTAGACGGATTCATTTCCTTGTACGTAGCCCCGCTGATCATTCTGGGCGGGTATCTGGAGATCATCTGGGCTATTCTCGTGCGCTCCTCCGGGAAGGACGAAGCGCCGAAAAAATCCCGCCCTATGGTTCCGTAGCCGCATGGTCTTCAGGATGCTCTGATTAAGTCCGTGAAGCGCTGATCGAAGTGGATTTGATCAGTGCATCCTTGATTAGTGCATCCTTACGGATAGCGTAGCGAGGCGGCGCGCGCTTCGCGGAAGGCGGCCACATCGCGTTCCCACGATGCGGCAATGGTTTCGGGCGATGCGCCCTGCCGCAACAGGTCAAGCAGGCGCTCTGTGCCGGCAAGGCGGGCCAGCCCGGCGGGACGGTTGACGAACTCCTCCTCGACGTTTGCTGCCTGCCTCCAGAATACGTCGAGCACATGGATGCCGGTTTCTACCGGTTGAAATGTGCGCTCGTCGGTCAGGATATGGCGAATGCCTTCAAGGGGTTGCTCCGCCAGTTTCGGGCGGGACGCCATGCCCGGTATGCTTGTCGGGGTGAAGGACGCGGCCTCGAACCGTACGCCCGGAAGGCCCTGCGCGTTGAGGGAATCGGCGGCCGCCTGTCCATCCAGCCAGGGCGCGCCGACCTGCACGAAGGGCTGCAAGGTGCCTCGTCCCTCGCTGGCCGCCGTGGCCTCGAAAAAAACGGCGCCGGGATAGACGAGCGCGGTTTCGAAATCCGGGATGTTGGGGCTGGGCGGAATCCAGGGCAGCCCGACGTCGGGCCAGAGCATATCGCGGCGCCAGCCCTCCATTTCGACAACCTGAAGGTCCAGCGCGTCCAGACCTTCCATCATGGCGCGATCCCGGATCATGTGGGCCAGTTCGCCCACGGTCATGCCATGGACCATGGGAATGGGGTATTGCCCCACGAAGGACGTATGCTCCGGTTCGAGCGCAAAGCCCGAAACGTAGCGCCCTCCAAGCGGATTCGGGCGATCCAGCACCACGAACGGGATGTCCTGTTCCGCCGCGGCCTGCATGGCCAGCCCCATCGTAGAGATGTACGTGTAGAACCGCGCGCCGATATCCTGAATGTCGAACACCAGCATATCGATGTCGCGCAACATGTCCGGGGTCGGCTTGCGCGTGGCTCCGTAGAGGCTGTACACGGGGGCGCCCGTGCGTGCGTCCCGTCCGTCGGCGACGCTTTCTCCGGCGTCCGCCGTGCCGCGCAGGCCATGTTCCGGTCCGAAAACCGCGGCAAGCTCCACGCCCGGCGCGGCGGCCACAAGGTCGATCAGGTGGGTCGTGTCGACGCGGGCGGTATGGTTGACCACCAGTCCGACGCGTTTTCCGTCGAGCAGGTCGAACCCGCGTTCCATGAGCGCTTCGGCGCCCGTTTTAACGGGGGCGCAGGGGGTGAGGTCGCACGGCGCCGCGTCCGCATCGGGTCGTGCGGGTCGTTCGGAGGCCTCGCTGCATGCCGAGCAAAAAAGGAGCGCGGCAAGGAGTGCGAGGCGCACGCCGTCAGGCCCCGCGCGCCACCAGCTCGCGGCCGCAGAAAAAGTAGCCGGTTTCAAGGGTTGCATTGGCGACAGAATCGGATCCGTGAACGATATTTTGGCCCTTGTTGTCCGCAAAAGCCCGCCGGATGGTGCCTTCCTCGGCTTCCGCCGGATCGGTGGCGCCGATCAATGCGCGGAAATCTTCCACGGCGTTTTCTTTTTCCAGCACCATGGGGACGCAGGGGCCGCTGGACATGAACGCCGTCAGTTCGTCGAAGAACGGACGCTCCTTGTGTACGGCGTAGAACCCTTCGGCTTCCTGGCGGGTGAGTTGCTGCATCCGCAGGGCGCGCAGGACGAATCCGGCTTCCTGAATGCGGCGAATGACTTCTCCGACGAGGCCCTTGCGGACGCAATCGGGTTTCAGAATGGCGAGCGTGCGCTCCATATGCTCTGCATGGGGTAAATGGGTAAAAAAGTACGCAAGGGTTGCGGGCGGAACGGTCCGGGCCGTCGTCGCTGCGCGTTCGGTCGGGGCGTCCGCTCAGGCTGCATCGGAACGTACGTGCCGTTCGGCGTGGTAGGACGAGCGCACGAGGGGGCCGCTTTCCACATGATCGATCCCCTTGGCTTCGCCGACGGTTTTGTAGTATGCGAACGTATCCGGATGCACGAATTCCTCGACCGGCAAATGCATGCGCGTGGGTTGCAGGTATTGCCCGATGGTCATCACGTCTACCCCGTTCGCCGCGAAATCGTCCATGAGTTTCAGCACCTCCGCCTCCGTTTCGCCCAGCCCCACCATGATGCCGCTTTTCGTGCGCAATCCGGCTTCCTTCGAAATGCGAAGCACCTCCAGCGACTGCTTGTAATCGGCCTGGGGCCGGACGCGACGGTAGAGGCGCGGGACCGTTTCCACATTGTGGTTCATGATGTCCGGGCGTGCGTCGATGACCTGTTGCAGGGCCTCCTGATCTCCCCGAAAATCGGGAATCAACACTTCGACCGTACAGCCTTTGCGCGCTTCGCGAATCTTGCGGATGGTTGCTGCAAAGATGGGGGCGCCCCCGTCTTTGCGTTCGTCGCGGTTTACGCTGGTCACGACGGCATGCGTCAGTTCCATGAGGCGGGCGGCCTCGGCGACGCGGTCCGGTTCGTCCCAGTCCAGTTCTTTGGGCGGTCGCCCGGTCATCACGGCGCAAAAACCGCAGGACCGGGTGCATACGTTGCCCAGAATCATGAAGGTGGCTGTGCCTGCGCTCCAGCATTCTCCCATATTGGGACACCGGGCGCTCTGACAGACCGTGTGCAGGCTGTGCTCCTCAATGATTTGCGCAACGTTTCGGTAGGCCGGTCCGTACGGGAGTTTGACGCGGAGCCAGTCCGGGCGTCGCCCCCGGGCATTGGCGACGTCCGGTTGCTGTACGACCGGCAGCTCGAACATGCCGGGATCCCCGTCGCCGGAAGAGAACAAGGGTGCTTTTTTCACCCGTTCGAGCCGGATGTCGCCGGGGCGTCGGGGCTGTTCTGCGGGCGGGCGAGGCATGAATCGGAAGGGTAGCGCGGGTGGAGACGTAGCCGTAGTAGTAATTCAGTGTGTAATAGGCGTGTAATCACTGTAGCAGGAGCCGTAGTGCGCCGCCCGGGAACAGGCGCGGCGCCGGAACAAACTCCCCGGAATTTTCCGGGCGAAAAGATACGAATGAGCGCCGGATCGGATCCCCGGAATCCTTCACGCCTATCAGGATGTTGATATATTGAGAGAGATGAAGGCGCCTGCTTCTCGCTGCCGTTTTTTCGCCATGCTTCGCCTGCTGTTATGAACGCCCTTTCTTCGAATCCCGTATCTCCGGGGGATGTCCGCCGCATTCTGTCCGAGCATGTGCTGGTGGGCGGCATGAATCCGCTGGTGCTGGACATGCAACGCAGTCGGGGCGTATATCTCCGGGATGCCCGCACGGGCCAGGACTATCTCGATTTTTTCGGTTTTTTCGCCACCAGCGTACTGGGCATGAATCATCCGGGCCTTGTGGACGACGCCGATTTTCGGGAGCGCTTGCTGGAAGCCGCCCTCCACAAGGTCACCAATTCCGATATCGCCACCGGGCATATGGCGCGGTTCGCCCGGACGTTCGGGCGCGTGGCCATTCCGGACTATCTGCCCTATGCGTTTTTTATTTCCGGGGGCGCCCTTGCCGTGGAGAATGCCCTGAAGGCGGCGTTCGACTGGAAGGTCCGGAAGAACCAGGCCAAGGGGTGCTCCGGCGACCTCGGCAGGCAGGCGCTGCATCTCCGGGAGGCGTTTCACGGACGTTCCGGCTATACGCTTTCGCTTACGAACACCGATCCGCACAAGACCCGGCATTTTCCTGTGTTCGACTGGCCGCGGATACCGAACCCGAAGATTGCGCATCCCCTCGCCGAGCACCTGGACGCGGTAGCGGAGGCCGAAGCCGCCGCGCTCGAACAGGCCAAGGCGCATTTCAGCACGCGCAAACACGACATCGCGTGCGTGATCGCCGAGCCGATTCAGGGCGAAGGGGGAGACAATCATTTTCGCCCGGAATTTTTCCTTCGCCTGCGGGACCTGGCGCACGAAAACGACGCCCTGTTCATTTTCGACGAAGTGCAGACCGGCGTGGGCATTACCGGACGATTCTGGGCGCACCAGGCGCTTGGCGTGCGTCCGGACCTCATCTCCTTTGGAAAAAAGACGCAGGTGTGCGGGGTGCTGGCCGGCCCGAAGATGGATGAGGTCGCCGATCACGTATTCCGGTTGCCGGGCCGCATCAACTCGACCTGGGGCGGCAACCTCGCGGATATGGTGCGTTTCGACCGGATTCTGGAGGTCATGGAGGAAGAGGACGTTGTGCGCAAGGTGGACGAGCGGGGCGCGCACTTGCTTATGCGCCTCGGCGAACTGGCCGCTACGCATGCCTGCGTCAGCAATGTGCGGGGCCGGGGCCTGATGTGCGCGTTCGATCTCCCCGACCCGAAACGCCGCGCTGCATTTCTTGCGCAGTGCTACGAAGCGGGGCTGTTTATGCTGGGGTGCGGCGTGTCGTCCGTGCGTTTCCGTCCGCCGCTCATAGTTTCGACGGAGGACCTGGACCAGGGAATAGACCGCATGGACGCGGCGCTGCGGCAGATCGCCTGACTTGCTACGCTTCGGGCGCGTTTTCTGCTCCTGTCTCTGTTTCTGACTCCGCGCCGGTCTCTGCCGCTGCCCCTGCTTCTGATTCGGCTTCCGCCCCGGCTTCTGCCTCTGCTGCTGAATCTGTCTCCTCGTCGTCTTCCTCAAGCACAAGGCGCGTGACGTCGGCGATGGCGTCGCTTTCCTTCAGGTGAATGAGGCGGACGCCCTGCGTATTCCGGCCCAGCACCGAAATGTCGCCTACGTTCATGCGGATCATCAGGCCGTTCCGGGTTACGATCATCAGGTCGTCGTCGCTCGCCACGTCTCGAATAGCGACCAGCGGCCCCACCCGTTCAGTCGTTTTGAGCGTGATGCGGCCCATGCCGCCCCGCGCCTGCGGCGTGTAATCTTCCATGTGGCTGCGCTTGCCGTACCCGTTTTCGCTGATGGCGAGAATTTCGCGCTCCCCGTTTTCCGCCGCCACCACCATGCCGATGGCCTCTTCGTTCGGGCGCAGCGCAATGCCTTTGACGCCGCGCGTGTTGCGGCCCATGGAACGGGCTTCCTTTTCGTCGAAACGAATGGCCTTGCCGCCGGACGAAGCCAGAAATATATGGGCGTTTCCGTCGGTAAGGCGGGCTTCGAGCAGTTCGTCTCCCTCCACCACCGATATCGCAATGATGCCCGACCGCAAGGGGCGTTTGAAGGCGTCCAGCACCGTTTTCTTGACCAGGCCCTTGCGGGTGGCCATGACCACGTAATGGGTTTGGCGGAAGGCCTCGTCCTCGAACTCTGCTTTGGACACGGCGAGCACCGCCCGCACGCGGTCTTCGTGATCGATCTGGATCAGGTTGCGGATGGACCGGCCTCGCGCCGTGCGCGACCCTTCCGGTATCTCGTAGACGCGAAGCCAGAAGCACTGCCCGTGATCGGTGAAATACAGCAAGTAGTCGTGCGTGGACGAGACGAACATATGTTCGATATAATCCTCGTCCCGTTTGCCGCTTCCTTTCATGCCGATCCCGCCTCGTCCCTGCTGACGGTACTCTGCAAGCGGGGTCCGCTTGATCAGCGCCTGGTGCGAAATGGTGACGACCACCTGTTCCTCTTCGATCATGTCCTCCATCACGAAATCGCCGCCTCCCATATAGTCGATCTCGGTGCGCCGCGCATCCGCGTATTTTTCCCGGATCCCCGCCAGTTCGTCCTTGATGATCTGCATCCGCAGCGCGCGTTCGGCGAGGATACGTTCGAGGCGGGTTATTTCCTCGAGGACTTCCTGGTATTCCCGTTCGATTTTCTGGCGTTCGAGGCCCGTCAGACGACTCAGCCGCAGCGCAAGAATGGCGTTGGCCTGGTCTTCCGTAAGCGAAAACATGGAGCCGTCCGCGGGAGGCAACCCCAGCCGTTCGAGTTGCGCCGCCGTCAACCGTTCGGGATAGACGCCGCGCATCAGATTGGTGCGGGCCGCATCGGTGTCGTCCGAATGACGAATAATCGTAATGACCTGATCCAGATGGTCCAGCGCGATCGTCAGGCCTTCGAGGATGTGCGCCCGTTCCTGCGCCTTGCGCAGATCGAACTGCGTGCGCCGCTCCACGATTTCATGCCGGTGCTCTACGTAGTGCCGTACGGCGTCTTGCAGCGTGATCGTTTTCGGGCGCCCGTTCACCAGCGCCACCATATTTACGCCGAAGGACTGCTGGCACTGCGTGTATTTGTACAACTGGTTCTGCACGACCAGCGGCATGGCGTCGTTCTTGATCTCAATGACGATGCGCAGGCCGTCCCGGTCGGATTCGTCGCGCAGATCGCTGATGCCCTCGATGCGTTTTTCCTTGACGTACTGCGCGATTTTTTCGAGGAGCGAACTCTTGTTGACCTGATAGGGTATTTCCGTAATGACGAGCGCGGTGCGATTTGCCCGGATTTCTTCCTCGTGCATCCGGGCGCGCATCACAATGCGGCCCCGGCCTGTCTCGTACGCGTCCTTTACGCCGGCATAGCCATAGATAATGCCGCCCGTGGGAAAATCGGGCGCCGGCAGGTGTTTCATCAGGCCTTCGACGCCGATATCGGGGTTCTCGATCCAGGCGATGACCGCGTCGATCGTTTCCTTCAGGTTATGCGGCGGGATTTTCGTGGCCATGCCCACGGCGATGCCGTCGGAACCGTTCAGGAGCAGGTTGGGGATTGCTGCAGGGAGCACGGTCGGCTCCTCGAGGGAACCATCGAAATTATCCTGAAAATCGACCGTTTCTTTCTGAATGTCGCGCAGCATCTCCTCGGCGATGCGCGTCATGCGGGCCTCCGTGTACCGCATGGCGGCGGCGGCGTCCCCGTCGATGGACCCGAAATTCCCTTGCCCGTCCACCAGCGGGGAACGCATGGAGAACTCCTGCGCCATTCGCACCATGGTGTCGTACACCGAGGAATCTCCATGCGGATGATATTTCCCCAGCACTTCCCCGACGACGCGGGCGCTCTTTTTGTAGCTGGAGCCGGCCGTCAGGCCCAGATCGCTCATGCCGTACAGCACGCGCCGGTGTACGGGTTTCAGCCCGTCCCGGATGTCCGGCAGGGCCCGGCTTACAATCACCGACATCGAATAATCGATGTAGGAGGACTTCATTTCCTCCTCGATATTTATCGGGATAATCCGGGAGTCGTTCGGTTCCATGCAGGTTACGCAGGGGTTGGAAATGCCTGAAAATGTCCTGGCCCTCCCGGAGCGCGTCCGAAAAAGGCCATATCCTGACAAAATACGAAATTTTCCCCGATAACGCAACGCCCCACCTACCCCTCGTCCCCCCAGAAGTCATTAAGATTCAAGGGATTATGGGAAAATTTGGTGAAGGGGTTATGGAGGGAGGATTGGGCTTCCGCTCCCCTGGAACCTTTCCCCCCTTCGGGCGAAAACAAAAGGGTCTGTATTCTCCCGCCCTGCCTCCGAGGCGACCTTTCCCCATGCGTATTCCGCACCGGCTTCTGCCGCTCGTTTTGTGCGCAGCGTTTGCAGGAGCAGCCTTCGCCCAGGACGCTGCCCTGGAACCCGCCGCGCTCAGCGGGTATGTCCGCGACAGCGCCTCCGGGGAAACGCTGCTTCTGGCGAATGTGCGCGTGGAGGGTTCCCTGATCGGGGCCGCCACGAACAATTCGGGATACTATGCGATAGCGAACATTCCGCCGGGCGCCTTGACGCTTTCGGTGTCCTACATCGGATATCGCACGGAGCTTCTGGAGCTCGAACTGGCCCCGGGCGAGCAGCGGCGCCTCGATATCGAACTCCTCCCCGAAGAGCAGGATATCGAAGAAATCACCGTAACCGCAGAGGGGGATGAATTGTACGAAGCGCGCAAGATCGGCACGCAGCAACTCCAGACGCAACTCGTCAAATCGCTGCCCGCCCTCTTGCAGCCGGACGTATTTCGATCCCTGCAATTGTTGCCCGGCGTGAAGGCGTCCTCGGATTATTCGAGCGGCCTTTATATCCGGGGCGGCGGGCCGGATCAGACGCTTATTTTGCTCGATCGCACCACCATCTACAACCCGTCCCATTTTTTCGGCGTTTTTTCAACGTTCAATCCGGACGCCATCAAGGATGTGCGGCTGTACAAGGGCGGCTTTCCTGCCGAGTACGGCGGACGCCTCGGGTCGGTGCTCGACATCTACAACCGGGACGGAAACCGCCGCGAATTCGATGCGGGCCTGGGCATTGGCCTGCTGTCGTCGCGGGCCATTGTCGAGGGGCCCTGGCGTCGCGGTTCCTATATGCTGGCTATGCGGCGGTCCACCATAGAACCGCTCCTGTATTTTATGCGCCAGGCCGACATCGAGGGCATACCGGATGCGTTTTACTTCCTGGACGTGAACGGAAAATTCAATGTCGATTTGTCGGACAAGGATTTCTTTTCGCTTGCGTTTTACGCCGGGCAAGATGTGCTCGACATTGAAATTGTGGAAGACGCCAACGCCAATATCCGGTACGGGAACAGCACGTTGAGCATGAACTGGACTCATCTTTTTTCGCAACAGCTCTTCTCCAATTTTACGTTCACCGGATCGAGGTATTTCAGCAAGCCGGTCATCGAACTGGCGGCCACGCCCATCGAGAACCGCAACACGGTAGGCGATCTTTCCGTCAAGGGCGACTTCGAATACATTCCGAGAGGGAATATTTCCGCGAAAGCCGGGTTCTGGACAGGCTTTTTGACCTTGCGTTTTCGTACGGATTTCAATGAGGAAACCGCCATCGACTGGCTGACCCGAAGCGTGTATTCTTCGGCGTATGCACAGGCCCGCTGGCGTCCGTCGCCCCGCGTCACCATCGAAGGCGGCGTGCGGGGGAATTATTTCGAAGAAGGCGGGTTTGTTCGGGCGGCCCCGCGTTTGTCGTTCGAATACGAACCTACGCCCGCCTTGCGCCTGCAGGCCGCCTACGGACGGCACTACCAGTTCCTTACCCTCATCACCAGCGAAATTTTTTCCGGGTTCGATACCTGGCTGGCCACGGGGGACGGGGTGCGTCCGTCGTACGGGAACCAGGCCGTCATCGGTGCGAAGCATATTTCTCCGCTTGGATTCAACCTGGATGTGGAGGCGTATTACCGTACGATGCAGAATCTCTTCGAATGGGATCCGTTCGTATCGGATGTGGCGGGCCTGGACTACGCCGAATTGTTTCGCTTCGGGGAGGGCGACGCCTACGGCCTCGAAATGATTGTGCAGCGTCCGCAAGGGCGCGTAAACGGGTTCGTGTCCAGTACGCTGAGCCGTACCCGTCGCCGGTTTCCGCAGGTCAACGACTTCCGGTTCTATACGCCCAAATACGACCGGACGCTGGACGTAAAGACCGTGCTCAATGTGGACATATCGCGTGCGTGGCGGGCCAGCGCCGTCTGGACGTATGCGACCGGGCAGGCCTACACCGAACCGCTTGCGCAATACCGCCTCGTCCATTCGCCGTTCGATTCGGACTGGTCCAACGTGTTGGTCACGAAATACAACAACCGCCGCCTGCCGGCGTACCATCGTCTGGACGCAGGCGTCTCCTGGTTTACCAGGCTGTTCGGCGCGGATTGCGAACTGCAAGCGCAGGTGCTCAACGCCTACGCCCGCCGCAACATCTGGTTTTATTTATTCGATTTTACCGACGCGGCGAATATCGAGCGGAACGACATACCCCAGATTCCCGTGCCGCTGCCGAACCTTTCGCTCACGCTGGATTTCTGAGATGCGCGCGACCTTTGCATGGATATCGTTCTTGGCCGCGGCCGTCCTGACGGGGGTATGGTCCGGCTGCGACGCGGCCGGGCCGCCCGAGTTCGCGGAAGAGATCGTGGTGGAGGGCTATCTCGAAGCCGGGCAACCGATCGGCTACGTGACCGTGAGCCGGACGCTTCCGGTCAATCAGGCCTACGACCCCGCCCTGCAGGGCGTGTCGGGCGCGGAGGTGCGCATCGAATTGCTTGAAAACGGGGGAGATGGCGTGGAGGCGTCCTGGGACTTGTTCGCGCCCGACGCGTCGTCGGGGCGGTACCGGACACGGGAGGCCGTGGATGTGCTGCCGCTCCGCACGTACCGCCTTGTCGTACGCGTTCCCGGAGCCGGGACCCTGACGTCGGAAACGACCGTGCCTGCCCTCTTTCGTTTTGTGGATACGGAGGAGCGGACGTTCGTGTACGATACGGGCGAAGCGCCCCTGTTCGAGATTACGGAGCCCTTTTATCCCGGTCGCCAGAGCATTTTCCTGATTACCACCGTGGCGCTCGAACCCGATTCGATGAACTTGACGCCCTTCGCCGATGGGCTTGACGACGACCTGGAGGTACTTCGGGAGAATGTCTCCCCGCCGCTGAACGGCGAGAATTTCGACCGGACGCCAGACGGGGGCATGCGCATCCGGTATCCCTGGATCGGGTTGAATTTTTATGGCCTCAACGAGATGCGCATTCAGGCGATCGACGACAATGTGTTCGATTTCGTGCGCTCGAACTCGGTGCAGCAGGGAGGGGAGGGCGGTTCGACGTTAGCCCCGGGAGAGATTCCCAATGTGCTTGATAACGTGGACGGCGGGCGCGGTCTGTTCGGCAGTTTCGCCAGCGCGTCCGTACGGTTCCGGGTGTTGCCCAACCCGGACCGGTAGCCTTTGCGCCCCGCCGCTCGCTTCCCTGGCGCCGCCGCCAGCGCGTGTCGCCGCGTTTCATGCATCGGCTCGCCGCGTCTCTGATCAGCGCATCCATAGATATATGACACAGGCGCCGTAGCGAATGCATGCCGTTCGGGGTCGCCGCCCAGCGCCTACGCGTTCAAACCTCAAGCCGCCTGTGGGGCTGTGGATTTTCCGCATCCTGCACGGCGCTTTTTTCAGGGGGGGGGGGTATGCAAAAAGCCCGTGCGGGCGGTCCCGCACGGGCTTCTGCATGGTTGTGGCGACGAATATTCAGGGCGAGAAAGGCGCCGGAGCCCGCGTATTTGCCGCGTCTGTGCGCCAGCGCCTACTTCACGGCGATGCGGTGCGGGCGGTTGGCTTCCTCCTTCGGAATGCGGATGGTCAAGACGCCAGCCTTGTAGGCCGCCTCAATGCGTCCTCCGTCGCTGACGGCTTTCGGCAGGCGGTACGAGAATCCGAACCGTCCGCGAACCCGATCGTCGCGCACCGATTTCTCGTGCTCGCCGAGGGCGGGTAATTCCCGCTCGCCGCGTACGGTCAGAACGTTCTCTTGCCAGTGCAGGTCGAAGGCGTCCCGGGTCATGCCGGGCGCGTCCGCACGCAGCACATATTCCGTTTCGGATTCTGCAATGTCCACGCGCGGGGACCAGCTCGTTGCATCTCCGCTCGGGAGGCAGCAGTCGGGGTCGGCGCAGAGATTGTCGAAGCTTCTCGCAGGGAAAAAGTTGTGAAAGAGCCGGTCTATGTCGTGCAGCCGGCTGATCGGCGAAAAACGAACCAGGTTAGTCATGGCGTAATCTCCAAAGAGTAGTGGATGGATTGCGAGGATGTTGCCCGCCCATGGATCAAATCCCGTGCCGATCCGAAAAATGTGACAAAATGGCATTTATCCCTCCCGATTTTCCTGGTTTTGCGTTATCTTTCCTTCCGATTCCCTGCCCCCCCGTTTTGATCTCCCATTTCGATCCCCCACGTAAATCCCCGGTAGCCTGCAACCTTTTTCTCAACATCCCATGCAGATAGATACGTCTTCTCCGGTTATGATCACGGGCGCTACAGGATATGTGGCCGGCTGGATTGTTAAAAATCTTCTTGAGGCCGGCGTGACCGTGCATGCGCCGGTCCGGGACCCGAACAATGCGGAAAAAGTGCGCTACCTGAACGCGCTTGCAGAAAATGCGCCGGGTTCGATCCGCTACTTCCAGGCGGATTTGCTGGACGAGGGGTCTTACGCGGACGCCATGGCCGGGTGTGCGGTCGTTTTTCATACCGCCTCGCCGTTTCGGACAGGGGTTACCGATCCGCAAAAGGAACTGATCGATCCTGCGCTGCTCGGCACCCGCAACGTACTGGAGCAAGCGAATCGTACGCCCAGCGTCCGCCGCGTGGCGCTTACCAGCAGTTGCGTCGCGATCTATGGCGACAATATCGATCTGCAACAAACCCCGGACGGGATGTTCACGGAGGAGATATGGAATACGACCTCCAGCCTGAAACACCAGCCCTATTCTTTCTCGAAAACGGTGGCCGAACAAGCGGCCTGGAAGATTGCCGGAGCGCAGGATCGGTGGCGGCTCGTGGTCATCAATCCGTCGCTGGTGCTTGGGCCGGGGATCAATCCCTACGCCACCTCTGCGAGTTTCGATCTGATCCGTCAGTTCGGGAACGGCACGATGAAAGCGGGGGTTCCTGATTTTCGTATTGGCGTGGTGGATGTGCGCGACGTGGCGCAGGCCCATCTCGCCGCCGCCTGGCTGCCGGACGCCGAGGGCCGCCACATCGTATCGGGTCACAATACGACGTTTCCTGCGCTGGCCCGAACGCTGCTCGACAAGTACGGGGAGGAGTACCCGATTCCGCGGCGGACCATGCCGAAATGGTTGGTTTGGCTCATGGCGCCCATCGTCAACAAGGACATGACGCGCACCATGGTGTCCCGGAACATCGGACATCCCTGGATAGCCGACAACGCCAAAAGCAAAGAGGCCCTCGGCATAACGTATCGCCCGCTCGAAGAGTCCATGACAGAATTCTTCCAGCAACTAATCGACAGCGGAGCATTTGGGGGGTAGAGGTCATGGGGGTGCGTCCATTCGTTTTCAAACAGTATATCGGGCATGACAAATACATAGGGCAGCGCAAGGGCAGCATCCAGAAGGTCTGCCTTTCCCAGGTCGATACCGACACGACATTCATGGCGTTTCCCATAGATGGCGAATCGGAACGGCGTACAGGCGCTCGCCGAAGCGTACGGTAATTTCGCCGTCATAGAGGACGACCCCGTGCGCAAAGCGGTCGCCGGCAGCGCGGGCAAGTTTGTTCAATCCGCGAAAGTCTGCTTTCGTTACCGTGCCCGCCGCCTTGATTTCCACCCCGGCAATGGTTTCCGGGCCGCGCTCCAGGACAATATCCACTTCTGCGCCGTCCTTGTCCCGGAAATGGAAAAACGACGCTGCTGTATCGCGCCAACTTGCTTGCCGTCGCAGTTCCTGAAATACAAAGGTTTCCAAAAGTTGTCCGAGCAGGGCGCGGTCCGCCCTGAGCGATGCAGCGTTTACGCCCAGTAGCGCTGCGGCAATTCCCGTGTCGCCTATGTGCAGTTTGGGGCCTTTAATGAGACGGCGCAGCCGGTTGCTGTGCCATGGCGGGAGTCGTTCCAGTAGAAACAGCCTTTCGAGAAGCGTAACGTAGTTGCCGATAGTCGGTCGGGCGAGCTGGAACGGCGAAGCCAGATCGGCAAGGTTGAACAACCGGGCCGTCTGCGATGCGGAAGCACTCAGCAGACGCGGTAGTATATCCAGCGATTTGATGCGCGCCATGTCGCGTACGTCGCGCTGCACGAGCGTTGCAATGTAATTGCGATACCAGTTGGCTTGTCGCCGTTCGGTTGGGCGCGCCAGTGCAGGCGGGAATCCTCCGGCAATAATCCGTTCGATGAGTTGTTCGCCAAGTCGTCTGGATTGCCGGACAGCAAATCCGTTTTCGAACAGGGCGTTCAGGAATCCTGTGTTCGGATAGGGGTCAGACACAACAGTTTGCGTTTCCGATTCGAGTTCGCACCGGGACAAAGGATGAAGCCGAATGATTTGCAAGCGCCCAGCCAGCGATTCGGACAGGGTCGGGATGAGCAGTACATTCGTGGACCCGGTTAGTATGAAACGACCGGGCGTCCTCCGGCGGTCTACGGCCAGTTTGATTGCAGGGAAAAGTTCAGGGGCTCGTTGAATCTCGTCCAGAATAACACGCTCGGGCAAATCGGCGACGAAGCCCATGGGATCGGTTCGGGCTCCGTTTCTTGCGACGGCATCATCGAAGTTGATGTAGGTATAATCCCGATGTCGTACGGACGCCATTCCATCGGGGCGAAGGGCATGGCCGTTCTCTCCTTCGAGGTACGCGGGCGCGCAAGCGACCTGGGCAAGCGTTGTTTTGCCGCACTGGCGCGGACCGTGAATGAGCACGACCGGAGAATCCTCCAGTGCTTCCGCGAGACGGGGTTCGACATATCTGGGATAGAAAACCGGTCTGGACATCGGCTGATTGCACGTTTAACCTTCGGCTGATTGAAAACATACCCTTCGGCCAAATGAAAGGTTTCGGGGGACCGGAGAGGACATAAAAAAGAATGCTCTGACCAAAATGGATTTGATCAGAGCATTCTGAACGCGTACGTTCCAGTGCTGCCTACTTGAGCAGCGCCATGGTTTTGACGGCGACCTGCTCTTCTGTCTGGAGGATGTACAGGTACGTGCCGCTGGCGAGGTTTGTGGCGTCGAACGGAACCGCGTAGCGAGCCGCAGGCTGTACGCCGTCCATCAGCACCCGCACCTGTTGTCCCAGCAAGTCGTATACCGCGAGCGTAACGTGCCCAGCCTTGTCCAGCGCGAATTCAATGGTCGTGGACGGATTGAACGGATTGGGATAATTCTGCTCCAGCGCGAATGTCGTGGGCGTTTCGGCTTCCGCCGATACGGTTTCGCCCTTAACTTCAACCTCAAGTTCGGATGTACCATCCTGTTCCCCCAAGGTAATGGCTTCCCCGCTGACCCCCGAGCATTCCTGGCCATTCAGATGACATAGGCACGTCTGGGTTCCTTCGTATTCATCCAGCCGGCATAGCCTGTCCAGATCGCCCAGAAGTACGCGCCTGTACTCATCGCAAGCATCAAGGCCGAAAAACTCGTCCTGGCTGCAAATACGATGGCTAATCCAGCGACCGTCCGTGTCTATGACAACCGGAGCAGGATCGGGAAGACCGTCGCGCGACCCAACGACATGGGCGAAAACGATTACTGCGGTGTTTCCGTTCTCAAACCGCAATACGCCGGACGAACCGACCTCGCTGTGCGTTTCCGCCACGAAGATAAATTCGTTACTCCAGCATCCGTTCATGCGCACTCCCGGCAAATCCCCGCTGATGTATTGGAGGCCGTCGCCTCGCATAATCCAGTCGGGCCAATTGTCAGGAGACGGATCCTCTCCAGACGAATCGATCCAGGACGTATCGTTCAGCCCCCGGGCTATATGGTTGCACAGCGTATTGCCGTAATCCGGGGTAAAATCACTTGCGCCATGCACAAGATAGACGGTTGCGGTATCCTCCGCCGCTTCCGTCCAGACGGCATCCTCCGTGGAGCGATGCTCCCATGTCGTCTGCGCTTCTATGGACGCCGTGAAAAAAATGGCGATGAGTACTACAGTGAAGCGTTTCATGCCCTCCCTCCTTGTTCCTTTTGGTTACATCCAACGGGTCAGGCAAACCTACCTCTCCTCTCTGAGGCGAACCGTATTCGGCTTTGGTGGTCTGCCCTTAAGGTTATATACGGTAATTCAACAAAAGATGCAAACAAAATCGAAAGAAATTTTTTTGAGGCGCCGCCGCTTGCCCGCAAGCAGAATCCGGGATGGATTTTCCTGCCTATTCGCCCTTGGCCGACCGCACCAGCGCCACCCAATCCTTGCCGTCCGGGCCGGGCGGCGGAGCGCCAATGGATACCGCGCCGTCGCCTGCCTCGTGCACTACCTGCGCTACGCTACCGGTTTGCAGTGCACCGCCTTCCGACGGGTCGTACCAGTGCACGGAATAGCTGCCCGGAAGCACCTGAAGGGATACGCCCTCGTCGTCCGGCGATGCCTCCGGCACGTACACCGCATATATTTCTCCCGGCTTCGCCAGCACGTATCGGTCGCCGGGCGCCAGGCCGTCGTTCGGCGCCATTTTCCAGTAGGGCAGCCAGGCGTCGAAGAAATGCAGGGCGTGGCGTACGTAATCCCAGAACCGGTCCCGGCTCCGGAAATCCTCCAGATTCAGGTCGTTGTGCGGATGCTGGTAGCCGAAGTAAAACTCCAGCCCGGCGCCCCCGGCCATAAGGTGCCCCCAGATGGTGCGACGCCGGATGTTGCCGTGGTTATTTTCCGGACCGTCCGGCATGACGCCGATCTGCCAATCGCCCTGTTCGTCGTTGGCGACCACCCATTTTTTGCCCGCCGCCGCCGAGGCGCGGCGCCATTGCAGCGTATGCTCATGCACCCGGTTCCAGTGCGTTTGCAAGGAAATCCCCGCCAGTTCGGAAGAATCTCCCAGCAAAGGCGTGTACGCCTCTATCTGCTGGTTCGGGTAGGTATGGATCACGATTGGATGGTCGTAGGGGTCCAGCGCACGGATATATTCCGCATACGACCGGATTCGATATTGCTTCGGATCGTCAAGTTCTTCCCAGATGTCGTTTTCCTCTCCCAGATTCCAGTTCAGGGCAAGGTGGTGTCCGAAACGCGCCACCAGTTCCCGGTAATACAATTTGCGTTCCAGGCCGAGCTCGCCTCCGTCCAGCAACAGATCGTTTTCTGTTTCCTGTGTTTTGAAGTGCAGATAGAGGCCGAGGCTGTCGGCATGCGCGAAAACGCGCTCCCATTGCGCCAGCCTGGACACATCGAACCGGTCGCGGATGTCGTGCCGGACCCATGGCCATACGTTCTTGCCGTCTCCCTCCACGTTCATCGTCAGGAAGGACACGGCATTCAGTCCCTCGGAGGCCAGATAATTCAGGGCGCCGACGAGTCCTTTCCCCTTGCCGTCGCGCCACGCCGGATCGCCCTCGTTCCAGTCCTGGACGTGCGGTTCCCAGGTTTTGAGCGGCACATCGCCCCCATGCACAGAAGTTCCGTCGAAATCTTCGTACGCCAAGAGGGTTTCGGGGCTGTCTGCACCGCCTTTCAGGAACCAGGAACCGTTGTCGAAGCGCAGATAGTGTTCTCCGACATAGCGTAGTATGCCTTTGCCCCGGAAATCTCGCCCGGTTTTGTCGGTTTCGGATACGGTGAACGCGCCGTGTGCGCCGTCAAAGGCCGTTGGCGCGCCTGCCGAGGGGGATAGCCGGATCGCCACATCAGTCCCTGTTTGGAAGGAAGCGCGCCAGGTCCAGGCTCCGATCTGGCGGGGCGTGAAATGGACGCGCCAACGGTTTCCCGAATCGGCTCCGGTGTCTGCGGCGTTGCCGTCGCCGGCGAAATAGCCCGGCGCCACCTGTTCATCGCCCGTTTCTTCATGGCGAAACGTTACGTTCAGCCGGTAGTCGCGGAACGGATTCGGCGTACCGGTTTCGGAAACTTCCGGTCCTTCGAACGTGATGGCGATCGGATGATATCGCATCCGGTCTCCAGAAACGACAGCCTGGGGGGATGGCTGTGCAGCGGCGACGGCAGGGCTAATCCCGAGGATAAAAGAACAAAACAGAAGTGTTGGCCTCCACAGAAACCGTTTGACGCGAGATGCATTATATGCTGTCATATATACTCCAGCGAGAGGGCAGGGAGGAACGGTGAAGCGCTTGATTATTGACGCCAGCATTGCTGTAAAGTGGGTCGTACACGAGACTGATTCTCAGCCTGCGCTTGCCATTTTACAAAATTTTCCTCTTTTGGCCCCCGATCTTTGCGGACTTAATCAGAGCATCCTAAAATGGATTGGACCGAGACGCTCAAACGCATTAAGGCCAGCGAAACCCGGCAAACCGAATTCAAACGTGGACTTGGCGACTTGTCGGCGGTGGGCAAGGCGGTATGCGCTTTCGCAAACACGGAGGGCGGCGTACTCATCCTTGGCGTGGACGACACCCGGGAAATTGCAGTCGTCAAGGAGGACGCCGACAAGGTGCAGGAGCGTTTGACGTCGTTTCTGCATACAGGCTGCAGTGCGCCTGTTTCTGCGCGAACCGGTTGTCACAAGGGGGCGCAAGGGTGGGTGCACTGGATCGAAATTCCCCGGCAGCGGAGCTTTGAACCGTTGCGGTACGATGGACGAGTGTGGGTGCGGCGCGAACGGAGCAGCGTCGAACCCTCGCCGTCGGAATTGCAGGATTTATATAACGCCTTCGGCTACATTTTAACCGAGGAGCGGACGATACAGGCGGCTACGGCGGCGCATATCGATATGCAAAAATTTCGATCGTTTCTGCAGGCGCAAAAGATCGACGTCGAGGGCGAACCCCAGCCCGCCGAAGAAGATGATCTTTGCAACCGCGGGGTGCTTGCGCCGCTTGGGGGCGCCTTGCATCCGACGCTGTATGGCGTGCTCGCCTTCGGGAAAATTCCCCAGAGTTATCCGCAGACGCATAATTGCAAGCTGGTATGCGTTGCGTACGCAGGCGAAGATCGTGCATCCGATCCGGTTATGGTTTCGGATGCTACGGGTTGTCTGGACGATCAAGTACGCCGCGCGATGGGGTGGCTCCAGGGCCTTGGGCGTTTCGAGTCCTATGAAGGCATGTACCGCAAAGATCATTATCTCGTGCCGCACAAGGCGTTGCGCGAAGCGTTGGTCAATGCGGTAACGCATCGGGACTATGCGATTACGGGGTCGGCCATCCTGCTTGAGATATTTTCTGATCGCGCGGAAGTAACGAGCCCGGGCGCCTTGCCTAATCACATGCGCGTCGAAAGCGTTCGTCTGGGCGGTCACCCCCGATCCAGGAACGAATCGCTGGCGCATTTTATGGTCGTGACGGGGTTCATGGAGCAGCGCGGACGGGGCTGGCCTCTCATGCGCCGCGCCATGCGCGAATTCAACGGGACCGAACCCGAAATCGTGGCGGAGCCGACACATGTCAGAGTGACCTTCCGCCTTGACTCGACCCGCCCGGGGGCCACTTTTCCGACCCGCGCAGCCTGAGTAGGCGTTTTTCCGCTATTCGTCTTCTGCCGGCCGCGCCAGCGCAACCCAAGCCCTGCCGTCTGGGGCGGGTCTGGAGCGCCAATGGATACCGCCGCGCCGCCCGCCTCGCTTTCCGACCGCACTAAGAGCCGGTTGCGGGGAGGGGCGGTTCCTCCTCCGGGATCAGGATGAACGGATTGGCGATGGATGTTTTGCCGAAATGCTTGAGAAGTTGCGCCTCATTACGTTCGTCGAGGTTCTTCTCCTTGATTTCTCGCTGGACCGCGGGTTGCTTCAATCCGGGGATACGAATTACGAAAAACGGCCACAAGGTATCGGATTCGTAATGTTTGTCGAGGCGAGGGAAGTTCACAATAGGGGGGACCGCCGTCTGTCGCCGGAAGTCATCCGTGTATTCGAAGCGCCACGTCCCTTTGCGGAGAGACAAGCGCCCTACGCCCATGTTGCGGTACCGCAACATGAAGTCGGCTTTTTCCTCCCTTGGGGGCCGAACGTCCTCGCGGCCGCCTTCCCTCGACAGGATTTTTTTCAGGCGCTCAATCATCGGGCATTTCCGGTTTTCAGGGCGTTGGACAGCAATTCCAGGCGTCTTTGCAGGCAACGCAGGATCATTCTCTGGCGCAGGGGGCTGATAAGAGCGCCAAATTCGCTGCCGAGCAGACCGCGTACATTTTGTACGAGTCGGGGGTCGCAAAGATATTTCATGGGCGCCCGGGATGTATCCGCCTCATGCCCCGTTCCATCGCTCCAGCCCCAGCAGGCGCTTGCCGAGGTTGTTCAGGGCGGCTTTTCCGTACACCTTTTTTTCGAGTTCGCGCGGGTCGCCCGGAAAGGCGATGCCCTTGGGCGCCTCGCATTCGCGCCACGACCGGATGCGCTCCTGCCGAAGGCCCTCGTTGTCCTCGCTGGCCGGATACATGGAAACGTATTGCGCCATGCGCACCCGGTCTTTCGAGGTGTTCGGACGGATGCCGTGCGCTTGCAGCGAGTTCCAGATAATCAGGTCTCCCGCCCGCAGCGGGATGAACCGCACCTCGAATCCGGTCGTGTCCGGGCGGAAGGAGTCCCTGTCCGCAGGCTGCGTCCGTACCCACTCGTCGAAGACCCGGAACAGTTCGGGGACGCATTGCAATCCCCCGACCTCGTCGTCCGTATCCACGAGGGACAATACGCCCTGCACATTGACGGGCAGCGGATCCTGCGACGTATCCACATCCCAGTGAATGAAGCCTCCGAACTTGCGTGCGTCCCGGTTCGGCGTGTTCAGGTTCGCCCGATCAATGGTGACCCATAAATCTTCGCGGTCCCAGATGTCCACATAGGCGTCGTACACCCGCTGCGTTTGCCGGGTATCCCACAAGAGCTGGTGGTTGTACGCCTCCACCATGCCCGCATTGTTGAGTTCCGCCATCCCGTGCGCTCGCCGGTCCGTGGCGCTCCATGTGGAGGGGTCGTTGGGGTCCATTTCCTGAAATTCCCACAAAAAAGCCTTCAGGCGCTCGATATGGTCGGGGGGAATCGCGTCATGCACGATTACGTATCCCCAGGTTGTCCAGTGCTCCCAGTCTTCTTCGGAGAGCACCCGGAGGGGGAGCGTTTTTTCAATATCCCGGAGCTGGATGCCGTGAAGCGCCTGATTGCCCTCGTGATCCGGGCCTTTCATGGTTTCCCGCATGGTTTTCTCGTACAGGTTGGTGAGCAAGGGAAGCAGCGATGGACGAAGTCCGCTCGAAAATATAGGGCACGCTGATTAAGTCCGCAAAGATCAGGGGCTGAACGGGAGCGGTGGCAAGGCATAGCGAAGCCGCGTATTCTGCGCCCTGTTTCAGCAGTCCTGTTTGCCTGCCGCTTGTTCTGTCACGCCGTTCATGGCGCCGCCCCGGCCCCATTGAAATGTTTCAGCGGTCCTGTTCGCCCGCCGCCTGTTCTGTCCAGGCGTCGATCCCTTCGAGAATCACGGCTTGCTGGTCCGCATTCTCCAGGGAGCCAAGGTATTCCGACAGCAAGGCGAGCGCTTCTTCGCTGCCTGTAGCCGCAATGCGGCTGACGGTGAAGGGCAGGATGCGGGGCAGTTTGGCGGAAAGCGCCAGGTCCATGGCCCGGCCCATGTCCGCGAGCGCCAGCGGCTCCAGCGCATACCATGCCATGAGCGGGATATTTTGATCTTCGGCGTCTTCGGACCGCCCCAGAAGCGCTTCAAGCGTTTCCCATCTCCGCTCGGGGGCCATACGCTGGAGGGCACTGGCGAGGTAGAGCCGGACCAGCGCCGCATCGTCTTCCCGGGCCATTCGGGCGAATGCCTGGGCCGCCTCTTCGGGAACCTCTTTGTCTTCCGCCAGAAGATGGATGGCCCATGCCCGGACATGTTCGTTTTCGTGGGCGAGCAGGTCGGTCAGCATGGCGTCCGAAAGGCCGTCGGTTACGTGCAGGGCCCAGAGCGCCCGCAACTTCCGCGTTTCGTCCGGGCGCTCCTCGAACAGGGTGCGGAGCGCCGCGTGCACGGCCTCGTCCGGCCCGCGATCCTGCAGGATGCGCCGCGCGGTGCGGACATACCAGTCGTTCGGGTGCATTTGCAATTCGGCCAGTTCCACGGACGAGAGCTGCTCCAGATCGACGGGCGCCCACTCGTCGTTTTCATGAAAAATTCGATAAATACGCCCGGTTTCGTGGTCGTGGCTTTCCGGGTTCGCGTGATGACACTGGTTCTTGTCGTACCAGTCGATGACGTGCACGGATCCGTCCGGCCCGTATACGAGGTCCAGCATCTGGGACCAGCTGTCGTGGGTCAACAAAAAATCTTCTCCGTGTCGCCCCACGTATCCGGAGCCTCTGCGTTCGAGAATGTCCGTGTTGGCCCGGAATCCATGGATATTGTGCATGAAAATGCGGCCATGGTACGTTTCCGGCCACGAGCCGCCCTGGTATATCATGGCGCCTGCATGGGCATGTCCGCCGCCCGCCGCGCCGGATCGCCGGTTGCCGGCGTGGGGTCCAAGCGAGCCCACCCAGTGCACATGGTCGCCGATCGGGTCCAGGTCGTCGTATACGTACGGATTGAAATGTTCGCCGGCCTGCCGGATCATGCGCGCGCCGGGAATGACGTGGTGCAAATGCGGAATGACGCACGCGGTCAGGAACAACTGTCCGTGCGCATCCCAGTCCAGCCCCCAGGGATTGCTCGTGCCGTAGGCGAACACCTCGAACACATGCCGGGTCGGGTGATAGCGCCATACGCCGGCGTTCAGTCGGCTGCGCTCGTCGTCCCCGGCGCCTGGCTTGCCCACGTTCGAATGGGTAAATACGCCGTGCGCGCCGTAGAGCCACCCGTCCGGCCCCCACATGAAGGAATTCAGCGTCTCGTGCGTGTCGTGGTAGCCGAATCCGTCCAGCAACGCCTCTGGAGGGCCTGCGGGACGATCTCCCGAGGCGTCGATCGGGATGTACAGCAGGTACGGGGCTGCGCCGACCCATACGCCCCCGAATCCCAGTTCCAGTCCGCTCACCAGATTCAGCCCCTCCATGAACACGGTTCGTACGTCGAAAGCCCCGTCTCCGTCGGTATCTTCAAAAATGAGAATGCGGTCCTTGCCTTCGCCTTCCGGCGCCCGCACCGGATAGGTTCGCCCTTCGGCAACCCACACGCGCCCCCGGTGATCCAGCGCCATCGCAATGGGATTGACGACGTCCGGTTCCGCCGCCGCCAGTTGCACGCGGAATCCGTCCGGGACGGTCATGGTCTGGGCGGCTTCCTGCGCGCTTCCGCCTTCCAGTAACACAGGGTCCCAGGCCGGCAGCCTCGCTATGCCGGAAGGGTCCAGTTCGTTCGGGAACGAAGGCCGCTCGGCGTGCAGGCGAAAATGGTCGAAGTTGATGTGTGCGTACGCATTTTCCGGGATGTAGGCTGCCGTGGAGCCGCCGGCGTCCTCGTCCACGAGGCGTATGAAGATGGTTTCGCCCACATGCTCCTGCAGGTCCGCCACGACAGGCCGCAGGGCAAGGTCGTTGTCCCCGCTCGTCGAAAAAATAACGGCGCCGTCTCGCGCCCGGACCAGTTCCGCCCGGGTGCTCTCCAGCGCGCCGCCCGAAATCAGAAAACTTGCGTACGGGTGCGTCGCCTCGAAGGGCGCAGAGGTCAGCGTGCCCTGGCTGGCCGGTCCGGTCGTTGCGCCGGAACTGATCCACCGGGCGCCTTCGTGTCCGCTGTGCAAGTCTGCCGGTTCCTGTCCGCGCCGTTCCCGCAGCGCCTGAATCATGGTTGCGACGACGGCTTCGCCCGAAGCGAACGCATCCCCTTTGACGGGTCCGTTGCCGAAGGCGTCGCCCTCGGCGGTCCAGTCGGTCAGGTCGCCCGTCTCGAAATCGACGTTCAGCGTGCGGCCGTCGACCGCGGGCGCCTGTGCGGCGTCTTGCGCCAGCGACGGCGAGGAAGCGGCCGCGACGGCAAGCGATACGGCGATGGCCGCCAAGGCGTTGCGAAGCGCACGAAGAAGCGGGGCGGGAGTCGGGGGCAAGGCAGAAGGCATGGCGATGCGGGATGGGCGCGATGGCGTATCAAGGGGTATGCGTTACGAGCAGTGCGTTCCGTAACGGGTTGTTCGTTTGCGGGCGGGCGGGATTTATGGCCTGTGTTGCCGGAAAATGTACGCGCCTTTTTTGTTGACGACCAGAATATCCGGATAATTGTCTCCATTGGCGTCGTCCACCGCAAGGGCGACGCCGACGCCCGAATCGTCATCGACGAGATGGGGTATCCAGGCGACCTGCCCGTCCTCGTCCCGTGCAAGCTGGAACCAGTAGAGGACCGGCGGGGCGTTGGGCTCGGGGTCCATGGCTTCGCCGTGCGCCCGGAATCGTTTCCCGGTGACGATGTCCTTCAACCCGTCGTTGTTCATGTCCACGAGGGCCACGGCGTGCAACTGGGAGAACCGGACCTTGCCGGATTCGCGCGCCGCATCGTCCCGAAGAATAAGGCGTTTCTCGAACCCGCCCTCCGGCAACTGCCGAAACCAGGCCAGCCCCCACCCGTGCGCATTGTGGCTTGTGATCACGTCGTTCAGCCCGTCGCCGTCCACGTCGTAGGCATACATTTGCGCGCCGCCCTGCGCGAACGATGCTTCGTGGCGCTTCCAGGACGTATCGACATGGAAGCCGGGATTTTCCCACCAACCCGTCGCCATGAGCAAATCGGGCAGTCCGTCGCCGTTTACGTCGCCTACCCCGAATCCGTGCGTGAACCGCATCAGGTGTTCGTACGGCCCGGCCACTTGCCGGAACGTCCACGGCTCGGTCGGGCGTTCCGGGTCGTATGAGGCGTAGCCCAGATATCCGTCCGAGTGGCATACGATCTCCGGGCGCCCGTCGCCGGTGACGTCCAGAATGTGCGGCGATTCGTTGTCCACGGGGGCGAAGGCGAGATGCCGCGTCCAGTATCCGGTCTCCTCGCGGTCCGGATCGCCAGGATTTTCGTACCAGAACGCTTCGCGCCCCGGAAAGCCGATCACCAGAATGTCGCGCCAGCCGTCGTTGTTGAGGTCGTGCGTATGGACCACAAAATTATCCGAATACGAGAATCCTTCGATGCTGAACGGCTTGGGCTCGTAGAACGCATGGCGCTGTTCGAACGTCGGCCCGGCGTACCAGTACGGTCCCGCCACCAGGTCCGCCGCACCGTCTCCGTTCAGGTCTCCGATGGCGCCTCCTTCCGCATAGAATGCAGGGTCGAGGTGCATTTTGTCGAAGGCGGCTTGCCCGGCGGCGACGCCTGCCGTACAGAGCAAGGAGGCCATGCCGAAAACAAGGTGCAGGGTGCGGGTGCAGAAGAGCGCCCGGGTAGAGAAGAGAGAATGTGTCATGGGTCAGTCGGCTGGACGATTTGGCGGATGCCGTTGAGGAGGATGGTTCGGTGTTCGGGGGTTGCCTGGGGCAGGCGTTCGGTAAGGGTGCGCAGCGCGTCCCGCGAGCCCTCTGCGGCGATGCGTTGCACGGTAAAGGATACGGCATGGGGCCATTTCGAATCCAGCGCCAGCGTCAGCACCCGATCCATGTCCGCGGGCACGGCGCCCTCGGTGGCGTACCAGACGAGGAGCGGCAACGCAGGGTCTGGAGGGTCAGCAGGATCAGGAGGGTTCAGCGTGTCCGCAGGGTCCGCCGCATGGCCGTGCAATCCTTCGAGGATGTCCCAGCGGCGCTCGGGTTCGATGCGCCGCGCCGCATCCGCAAGATACGTCCTGACCAGCAACGAGGAGTCTTCGCGGGCCATGCGCGCCAGCGCGGGAAGGATATATTCGGGGATTTGTGCGTGGTTTGCAAGCTGCCGCACGGCGCGCGCCCGGATTTGTTCGTCGGGATCGTCCAGAAAATCCGCCCAGTCGCTGCCGGATTGCGCGTCGGATTCCGGCAAATCCGCGTGCGGCGACCGTTCCAGCGGCGGGAGGGCAATCTCTTCCAGCGGCGGCAATTCGCTCAGCAGGGGCGCGCGCGGGGGTTCCGCCGCCTCGTTTTCCGAGGCAGGGTCGGCGTCGCTCTCGCCCTGGCCCGGTTCCCGAATCAGTTCAAACCGTCCTTCCATGCCGGCGGCCCGGTGCCCCGGAATCGTGCAGTAATAGATGTCGTCCTCCACAGCGGCAAACACGATATCGGTGCGTTCGCCGACGTCCAGTATCTCCTTCGATTTGATGTTCAGGGTTTCGAGCGCCAGATCATGCACCAGCGCTTCCCTATTCACCAGCACGATCCGTACGGTTTCGCCCCGCTTTGCTCGCAGCACCGGGTTGCGCACCCCATCCACGTCGCCGCCCACGCCTTGATATCCAAGGATGTGGGCTTCGAGGACATATTCCCGATCCGCCTCTGCGGCCTCCTGCGCGAACGCGGAATGCAAGGCCGGCGACCCCGGAGCGAGGACGCCCGCCGCCATGCATGCAAGGAACAGGACCGGGGAGATACGTTGCATAATTTCAGGAAAAGTGTAAACTTTTTGCAAAGATTATTATATTGCTTGCCGGAATTTCTTTCGCGTACCATCATTTGGACATATGCCGGACAAAATCAACGTTGCGGTCGTCGGACTGGGCTTCGGCGCCGAATTCATACCCATTTATCAACGTCATCCCAATGCGGAGCTGTGGGCGATTTGCAAGCGAGACGAAAAAGGATTGAACGAGATTGGAGAGCAATTCGGCGTGGAGCGGCGCTATACGGAGTACGAAGCGCTTCTTGCGGATCCCGATGTGGATGCTGTGCACATCAACACCCCGATTGCGGCGCATGCGCCCATGTCTCTCGCGGCGCTGGAGGCGGGCAAGCATACGGCCTGCACCGTGCCCATGGCGACCACTGTGGACGAATGCCTTCGGATCGCGGAGGCCCGTCGCCGCAGCGGCAAGGTATATATGATGATGGAGACGGCCATTTATACCCGGGAATTTCTGTATGCCCGCGAACTGCTCGAATCGGGGCACCTTGGGAAAATACAATTTTTACGCGGATCGCATCAGCAGAATATGGGCCTGCCCGGCTGGCCCGCCTATTGGTACGGATTTCCGCCCATGCACTACGCCACGCACGCGGTGAGTCCGCTCTTGCTGCTTGCCGGCGCGTACGCCGAATCCGTCGTGTGCTTTGGCTCTGGGCGCATTCAGGAAGATTATATTGCGCCCTACGGTTCCCCCTTCGCCGTCGAGTCTGCGCTGGTGTCGATGGCGGACTCGGACCTGTCCTGCGAGGTGACCCGGTCCCTTTTCAACACCATCCGGCAGTACCGGGAAAGCTTTGACGTGTACGGCACGGAAAGCTCGTTCGAGTGGGAGCAAACGATCGGGGACGGCCCGGTCGTCTATTCCGGATACGAGGACGCCGAGCGCATTGAGGTACCCGACTACGCCCACCTGCTTCCCGACGAAATTGCGCCGTTTACCACCGGGGGCGTGTACGACGACGAACACGAACATACGTCCTTCATTCAGGGGGGCGGGCACGGCGGGTCGCACCCGCACATGGTTCACGAATTTCTTCGGGCTATTCTCGAAGACCGCGAGGCGGTTGCCGACGCGGCGGCCGCCGCCAACTGGACGATGACGGGCATTTGCGCCCACGAATCGGCCATGCAAGGCGGGCGGCGCATCGACATCCCCGCCGTTTCCTGACCCTCCTTTTCATTTACTCTGCAACACGATCATGGTCAACAAACAACGTCTTTTCGTGGGAAGCATCGTGGCGCTGGTCGCCACGGCTTTCGGCTTCGTTATTCGAGGTGGACTCCTTAGTCAATGGGGTACGGAATTCAATCTGAGCGGCGTAGAGTTGGGATGGATTAGCGGGGCGGGCGTTCTGGGCTTCCCGCTCACCATCATTCTGTTCAGTCTGATCATCGACAAGATCGGGTATCATACGTCGATCCGCATCGCCTGCGCAGGGCATATTCTCTCTGCGCTCGTGACGATATGCGCCGGACACATAGGCGATCCGTTCTGGGTGCTTTACATCGGGACATTCATTCTGGCGCTGGCGAACGGCATCGTGGAGGCGGTCGTCAACCCGGCGGTGGCCACCCTGTATCCCAATTCCAAGACGCACCACCTGAATATATTGCATGCGGGCTGGCCGGGCGGCCTGGTGGCGGGGGGCATTTTGCTCATTGCGGTGGGCGACATCGGCTGGCGCTGGCAGGTGTCGTTCGTGATTCTGCCCACGCTGGTCTACGGCTGGATGCTGGTTCGGGAAACCTGGCCGGTGCAGGAGCGCGTGGCGGCGGGCGTCAAGTATAGCGGCATGCTCAAGGCCATGCTCCACCCTGTCTTTCTCATTATGCTGGTTATCATGGTTCCGTTGGCCATCACGGAACTGGGCACGGATGGCTGGATTACGGCGCTGATGGAAAGCGTACTGAGCAATACCCCCGTGCATCCGTTGTGGGTGCTCGTGTACACCTCGGCCATCATGTTCGTGCTTCGCTTCTTTGCGGGGCCGATCGTGCACCGGATCAATCCGTTGGGTCTCTTGGCGTGCAGCGCCGCCGTTGCTTGCCTGGGCCTCGTTGCGCTTTCGCAGGCGGGAGCGGCGATTCTGGCGGTATTTTTCGCCGCGACCCTCTATGGTCTTGGCAAGACGTTCTTCTGGCCCACGACGCTGGGCGTGGTATCCGAGCGGTTTCCGCAGGGCGGCGCCATGACGATCAACACGATCGCCGGCGTGGGCATGCTTGCGGCGGGTTCGCTTGGCGGTCTGATGATCGGCGCCATACAGGAAAACTCCATTACCAACCAGGTAGAGGCGCAGGTTACAGACCTCAGCGACCAGATACTTGGCGAGGAGCGTACCGCCTTGCTTGGGACTGTGCCCTATCGTCCGCTGGACCACGATGCCGTAGCGCTGTTGCCCCCGGAAGATCAGGAACGGGTCGTGGCTGTGCAATCAACGGCAAGTCAGTTGGCGTTGCAGCGCGTCGCATGGCTCCCGGGCTTCATGTTCGTGTGCTATGTCCTGCTGATACTGTACTTCCGGTCGAAGGGCGGGTACAAGGCCGTCGAACTCAAGACGGAGGAAGAGGCCGGCGGAGAGGAAGACCTCGCTGAGTTTTAGCGCCGCATTTCGGGCAACCGCCCGCCTCGCTATCCGTTGCAACGCGCGGCGGAGCGCCGCTGGACCCTCTGAATCACTCAGACCATCCGGCGGCGCTCCGCGTGCGCATGTCACCCCGTATTTCATCATTCATCCCATTCCAGACCCCGACGTCATGAAATCAATACGCTGTGCACGTTCGCTTTGCATGATTCTGTTGCTTGCGCTTTGTGCTACGCCGCAAGTCGCCCAGGCCCAGATGCAGGCGCCCGAAGGCTATACGTCCATATTCAATGGAGAAAATCTCGACGGCTGGGTCATTCCCGAAGGGGACGGCGGCCACTGGAAGGTGATGGACGGCGTCATCGACTACGATGCGGAAAGCGAGGCCGAAGGAGACAAGAGCCTCTGGACGGAAAAAGACTACTGCGATTACACGCTGAAGATCGACTGGCGCATTACGACCGTGGAGCCGTACACGAATCCGAATGTGCCCATCATCCTGGCGGACGGGACGCACAAGCAGGATCAGGACGGCAAGGCCATGGTGATGGCGGTGCCCGACTCCGATTCCGGCATTCTCCCGCGCGGCCACGGCAAGGCCCAGCACAACATCTGGAACTGGCCGTACGGCTCCGGGGAAGTGTATGGCTACCGCATGGATCGGAACCAGCCGCCGGAAGTCCGCCGGGCCGCCCTGCCGCTCGTCCATGCGGACCATGCGATCGGGGAATGGAATACCTCGAAAATCGTCGTACGGGGCTCGTTCATGACCATCTGGATCAACGGCCAGCTCGTGATCGACCGCATTTTCCTGAATGAAATTCCCGATTGCGGCCCCATCGGATTGCAGCACCATGGCCACAAGAACGACGCCGGGGAATGGGTAAGCCCGCCCTCCCTTGTGCAGTTTCGGAATATCTTTGTGAAGGAGCACGAGTGATTTTGGACGCCTGCCCCGGGAAAGGCTTTTTCGGGCAGGCCGCGCCCTGACGTTGCGGGCGCCGCCCGGCCTCTGGTTCTCCTGCCGCGCTACCGCACTACCGCAAAGGACCGCATGGCGGAGAAATTTTCGCCCCGGATGCGGAGGATATAGACGCCGCTTGCCAAGTTCGCCCCGTCCACGACGAGCGCTTCGATGGTTTCGGAGCGCACCGTGCCGTCCAGCACGCGGTAGACCTCGCGTCCAAGCATGTCGTATAGCGTGGCGCGGACATGCTGCGTTTCGCCTACGGTCAGGTCGGCGCGGGACATGCCCTGCGTCGGGTTGGGATACGCTGGCGACAGCACATATTCTCCGAACACTGTCGGCGGGTCGGGCGGGCGTTCGATCTCGCGCACGACGAACATGCGCGGGATCGTGGTCCAGTTCGCCGGATCGCTGCCGAGTCCGGCGACGTTTGTCCGGCGCAGCGCGCTCCCTCCGCCGTCCGCGCTTTCGGGCCAGGGCGCCGCATCGCTCCACGTAACCCGCTCTTCCAGCGTTTCCGGGACGAACGACGGGTCGTCTTCCGGGGGATCGTCCGGGCTATTCAGGTCGAGCGTTTCGCCGTCGTTGGCCAGGCGCCCGTCCCAACCCCCGATCAATCGGCGGGCGTCGTCCCATCCGTACGCCAGCCGGAACGTGGCGGCGCTTTCGGGCTCGGCGGCAGGATCGAAGGCGGTCACGAACAGGCTGTCTCCCGGCGCGATCCGAGTGTCGTCCGGGAATGCGAAATCCACGCCTTTTCGCAAGGTCCATCCCGCCAGGTTTGCCGTCTCGTCGCCCGCATTGTACAGGGCGACATATTCGAGATTCGGGTTGTTGCCAGGGGGGTGATACATGATTTCCCGGAAGACGACCTGCGGCGTTCGGGCTGCACTGTTGGGTCCGCCCAGCGTAGGTTCCGCAAGGGGTACAAAGGCGTCTCCCGTATCCTCGGGCCGCCCGATCGTTACGCCGGTGCGGGTGGCGCCGAAGGCCGCCTCGTCGGCGAACAGAGCGGGGCGCCCCGCTGCGTCCGTAGCCACGAGCCGGATCCGGTCCCCGTACGCGCTGTTGAAGGCAAAGCCATTGTCGGCGTTTGCGGCATTGAAATCATGTTCGTCCAGGACCAGGTATCCGCCCGCCTCAAGGACCACGCCCTCCGGGATGCGGTATTTGTCCAGCGGTTCGCCGTCGCTGAGCAGCCACCCGCCAAGATCGACCGGACTCGTCGTGGGGTTGTAGAGTTCTACGGCGTCTACGTCCGGCGGGTCGCTGTGCGCCAGCGCCTCGTTGATGATCACGTCCCGGAATGCGATGCGCCCCGCTGCGCCCGGCGACCCCCCGTATTCCACGCTGGCCCGCCACGCGGCGGCCCGCCCCGGATCGTCTGCGCGTGCGGGGTCCAGCGTCAGCGAACTGCCGCCGCCGTCCGCCCGCGCCGGCCACCCGCCGCCGTCGGCGTAGTCGATGCGGGCCAGGATGTCTCCGGTTGCGTTGCTGAGCACAAGCGTTTCGCCGCCGTTATTGAGCCGTCCGGAGGCGTAGCTTCCCGCCACATGCGCCCCCGGGCCGTACCGCATGCGGAAAGCGCGTTCGCTTGCGGCCACCACGATCCGGGCGCCCGGCGCCAGCGTCTCGTCGCCGAAGGCGAACGCAATGCCTTCCGTAAAGGCCAGCCCGCCCAGCGCCGCCGCCTCGCCGGAGGGATTGTGCAGTTCAATGAATTCGAAGTCGTCGTTGTTGTCGAATCCCGCCGCAATCTCTTCCTCGGTCGGCTCCGTCGGATTGTAATGAATTTCCGAAACGACAATGTGCGAGGCGATGGGGGCGGCGACGCCCGCAAAGTATTCGGCCTCTTCCAGCGCCGACCATGCGCCGTCGTCCGTCCGTGCCCGCGCCATCACCCGGTTGTACCCGGCCATCGCCACGCCCGCCTCGCCGTATTCCATGGCCCCCGCCGCTACGGCTCCGCCGATCCGTCGGGGATCGTTGCCGTCCAGCGTATAGAAAATGGTTCCGCCCGACGGGGCCTGCATGGTCAGCGTAAAGGGGTCGGACGACGCGCCTTCCGGATGGCTGAATACGGGTGCGTCCACCGCCGGATACAGCGGAGCCGACTCCAGCCCGTCTGCCGGGTTGCCCAGGGCATACCGCGAAGTTTGCTTGAGCTGCTCCAGCACGACGGGCGTCCGCGCCGACAGGAATCCGCCCCGCACCGACGCAACTTCCCGGCGCCAGTCGTCTATCGTGAGCGGCGGCTCCCGTTTGGAATCCCCCCACCGGGCCGATTCTGCAAGAATGATCGCGCGGACCTCGTCTGCCCGCGCATCCCAGCGGGCCACCGCCGCCTCGCCGGTCAAGGCCCCGTCTCCAGACAAATGCCGTTGCGCGAGGTCCGCAAACCGAAGCCGGTATTCGCTCGACCCCATCAGTTGCTGATGAATCCACTGCGGATTGCTGAACTGAAACTGATCTCCCGCCGGGAAGGGACCGGTCCGGTTGTGCCCGCTTCCGAACCGGGACGTCGAAAAAAGCGAATGCTCGCCATCGTGCGCGAACCAGACGAAGCCGCGTTCGCCGTTCCGCGCCCGGACGCCGAAGAAATTGTTCGTGCCGTCGAAGGGCGTAATCGGCGCATCCGTGTTCCCGGTCCAGAAGATGACGAGCATGTACTGGATCAGGTTGTCCGCGTCCAGCAGCGCCGGGTAGTCCGGGTTGCGCGAGCCGTCCGGGTTCAGGCCTTGCAACTTCATGTAGAGGGCGTCGCGCTCCTCTGCGTCGGCGAGCGCAGCCAGCCGGTTTACCTCGTCGTACAGCAGGCGCCAGTCGTCGATCTTGCCCGCCGTCACTTCCACGGTATAGCCTCCGTCCAGGCCGGCGGATTTCACGACATCGTAGTCGTCCGGCCTCCCCCCGAGGTAGGCCGCGCCGTGCCAGTGGTCGGATCGTTCCTGGCTCTGGAAAACGCCCCAGTATTGCCCGTTCAGATACAGATGGTAATACCGGCTGCGCGTGTAGGGGACGCCCATGTCGCGCTGGGTATCCCGCGAAAACACCTCGCGGAGCATGGTATTCGCCTCGGAACCGTTGAACGACCACGAATAATTCTGGGCGGTGCGCAGGTCGAACTTGTCGAATTCGTCCACGCCTTCGTCGCCGAAGAGCGCGTAGGAAAGGGTTCCCGGCCCGTATTCCCCCCGGAAATACAGCCGGAAGGCATGTTTGGGATTCTCGTCGTTGCGACTCCATCCTCCGCGAATGCGCACGCCCCCGTTCACTGCGAATCCGTCCCGCCCGCCATGCTGCGCCTCGGGCCCGGTTTCGGGCGGAAAGTCCGGGGGGTAGATGAGTTCGATGGAGGCCGGGCGCTCCCAATCCCGCCCGTACTCAAGCGCATTGGAATAGATGCCGCGGCTGCCGTCGAACAGCGAGTCGGGCGGCAGGACGATGGAAAAAGAAGGCGCGGCCGAGAGCGCGGCCAGCACGTCGTTTTCCTGTCCCTCGACGATCTGCGGGTCCATTCCCATATCCACATCGTTGCCGCCCCAGTACGAAGGCCATCCTTTGGCCGCCATGCTGGCCGGCGATTGCTGGATCACGTCCGTCGGGAAGATGTACGTGCGCGTTACGCTGGGCGACGGCGCGGCGCCCTCCATGAAGGCGGCGGCCCGCACCACCGTCGTTTCGTCTATGTAGATCGGGTCGGCGTAGGGCGTTCCGTTCGTTTCCGAAGGGTCCGAATTGTCCAGCGTATAGCGGACGATGCTTCCGGGCGTTTCCGGGAACAGGTACAGCGAGAAGGGTTCTTTGAGGAGGGCGCCCGCCGCGCTGAACGTAGGCGGTTCGAGCACGTCGCTCATGCCCGGGACGTTGGCCCGGCCCGGCGTGGGCACGTCGAACCAGGTATATCCGCCGTCCAGCAGGCCATAGGAAACGTCGGGGCGCTGCGCCGGGTATTCCGGGGCAAATTCGGATACGACCTCCCCGGACGGGTTCGCGAGCGCCAGGTATTCGCCGCCGCGGGCCAGGCGAAAATTGGCGTGAAATTCGTTCCGGGAAGCAAACGTGATTTCCGGGGCCGGTCCCCGGTGCGTCGCCGGTTCCTGCTCCGTGTACAGGGAAAAGAACGGAATCAGCGTAAGGTCCGAGGAGGTTTCGTTGGCATTGTGCACCTGGACGGCCAGCACATTGGACCCGGCGCGCAGCAGGCTTTGCGGATTCGACAGGGGAAACGGTTCCGGGGCGCCGCCCTGGTAGATCATGGCCTCGTGCAGGCCCGACGCGAGTGTGTTGAAGGAGGGCGTTCTGGAGGGCATGAAGCTCCGGGCGATTTCCTCGCCGTTCAGGTAGGCCACGAATCCGTCGTCGTAGTCCATATGGAGCATCGCCTGGAGTACGTCGTCCGGATTTTCCACGGTAAATTCGATGCGGGCGTACAGGGAGAGAAGCCCTTCGATATCCGTCTCGGTCTGAATGTCCGCGCCGCCGGCCTCCCGTTCGTATCCGAGCGCGCTGGGCCCTTCGTCCCAATCGCTGGCGTCGAATCCCGGCTGGTTCCAGGCGTCGGGCGGCTGCTGCGCGCCCGGAAAATAGCGGAACCGGTCGCCCCGCCGCACCACGCTGTTCCAGAAGCCCTCGGTCGGCTGGCGATCCTTGCCAGAGGCGAATACCACGAAGTATTCCCCGGCGTTCAGCGTTTTGTCCGAAAAGACCCACTGGTCCAGCGCGTCCTCGTCGTCGGTCAGCGTCCATCCGCCCAGGTCGATGGCTTGTCCGGTCGGGTTATGCAGTTCGATCCAGTCCGAAGCGTCTCCGTCCTCGTCGTACAGCGTGGTCGAGTTCGACGCCATGAATTCGTTTACGACCGGCCCGGCGTCCTGCGCGGCAGCCGTCCCGGGCGCGAGCAAGAGCAGCGCCGCCTGCGTCGCCCAGGCCGCCCGCAAAAGGCGCCCGCCCAGCCATCGATCCAACAAATTTTGGAAAAAATCCAACAAAATCCTGCCGTTCATCGTATAATCTTCAGGGGTATATTGCGCTGTCTGCAAAGGATGCTCTGGGTACGTCCGCCAAGGCATTCTAAAATACAGGAAATTCGCCCCCAAAAGACAGCGGGATTTTTTACCTGTTTCCCGGACGCGGGCCGTCTCATCCATATCGCCATCCTGCACATTACGATCCCATGCCCCGACGCTTTCGCATTCTGCTGTATATCGTTGTTCCGTTTATTGTCCTGAGCATTTCGACGTCCGTCATTTTCGAATGGCTGTGGATGCGCGAGATGGGGTACGAGGGCGTTTTCTGGACGCTCAAGTTGGCCAAGGTAAGCCTTGGCGTGCTGGCGTTTTTGATTTCGGGCGTTTTTCTGGTCGCCAATGCGCGGATGCTGGCCGGAGAACTGCGCTGGGCGACCTTCACTGGCACGCCCCTGCAGGATATCGAGCTGAACCTCAGCCATCCGGCGCACTACCGCCGCGTAAAGAAGATACTGACCGGCGTCGCGCTGTTTTTCGCCCTGCTGTTTGCGCTTACCTTCTATCTGGGGTGGGACGAATCGCTTCGGTTTCTATGGAACGAGCCGTTCGGGCAGAACGATCCCATTTTCGGGAAGGACCTCGGCTTCTATATGTTCCAGCTCCCGTTCTGGGATATGATGCAAACCTCGTTTGCATTGCTCGTTTTTCTTACGCTGCTTGCGTTGCTCGGCGTCTACTCGGTGCTGCGCCTCCTGACGTTCGAAGGCATTCGGCAGGGCGTACAGGCCCGCAAGAATGTCCGAACGCACCTCAAACTGAATGCTGCGATTTGGTTGCTGCTACTTGCGGCGGGCCTTTTTCTGGACCGCTACGAGATTCTTTTTTCCTCGCAGGGGATCGTGTTCGGGGCGGGGTATACCGATGTGCACATTGTGCTGCCCGCGCTGTGGATCGCGCTGGCCGCGGTGGCGTTGCTTGGCGTGTTCCTTTTCGTCAGTACGCGGTGGGCCGTCAGCCGCCGGATGATGGGCGCTGCGATTGGCGTGGCCGTGCTGGCCTGGGTGCTCGGGCGGATGGTGCTTCCCGGCATGGTGCAAAATTTTATCGTGGAGCCGAACGAGCTCGAACTGGAGGAGCCGTATCTGGAGCACAACATCGCCATGACCCGGCTGGCGTACAACCTCCATGACGTGACGGAAATCGAGTACGAAGCCAACGATACGCTCCGTATCGAAGATATCCGGAACAACCAGGACGCCGTGGACAATATCCGGCTCTGGGACCCCCGGTTGCTGATCCAGACCTACAAGCAACTCCAGGAAATACGTACGTACTACGAATTTTTCTCCGTGGACAACGACCGGTACGAGTACGGCGGCGGCGTGCAGCAGGTGATGATATCGGCGCGCGAAATATCTGCGGACTTGCCGGGGCAGTCGGACAATTGGGTAAACCGCCGCCTGATCTTTACGCACGGGTATGGCCTGGCCATGAGCCCCGTTACGGAAATGAATAGTCAGGGTGAGCCGATTCTGGTGGTCAAGGACTTACCCCCGGATTTCGGGTACGAGTCGCTGTCGGTGGAGAATCCGGCCATTTACTACGGCGAAGAAGAGGTGGGCGCCTATTATATCGTGAATACGGGAGCCGAAGAGCTGGATTATCCCAGCGGCGACGCAAACGTGTACAATTCCTACGCCGGCCAGGGCGGGCTGCCCATACGCACCGCGTTTCACCGCTTGTTGTACGCCTGGGAACTGCGCGACATCAACATTCTCCTCTCGGATTACATTCATTCCGAAAGCCGCCTGCAAATATGGCGCAGCGTACAGGAGCGCATTCGGAAGATTACGCCGTTCCTCGAACTGGACAGGGACCCCTATCTGGTGATGGGCCGCGACCGGTTGTACTGGGTGCAGGATGCGTACACGACCTCGCGGAATTTTCCGTACTCCCAGCCGTTCCGGAATTTCAATTATATCCGGAATTCGGTCAAGATCATGGTGGACGCCTACCACGGTACGGTCGAGTACTATGTAGCGGACGAGGAAGACCCCGTATTGCAGGTGTACCGCTCCATCTTCCCGAATCTGTTCAAGGCGCGCGACGAGATGCCCCCGTCGCTGGAGCGGCATTTCCGGTATCCGCAGGACCTGTTCGAAATACAACTCGAGCGATTCAACCGCTACCACATGACGAACCCGCAGGTATTCTACAACAACGAAGACCTGTGGACGCGGCCCTTCGAGAAATACGGCGGGCAGCAGCTCCTTATGGAGCCGTACTATGTGCTGGCCCGGCTTCCTTCGGGACCGGACGAGGGCGCGTCGGAGGATGCCGGGGCGGACGATGCGCGCGCGCCGCTGGAGTTCATGCTGATCAGTCCGCTTACGCCCGAAAACCGGGACAACATGATTTCGTGGATGGCGGCGAAATCCGATCCGGAAGAGTACGGGCGTCTTGTGGTGTACAAATTGCCCAAGCAGCGCCTTATTTACGGACCGGCTCAGATTGAGGCCCGCGTCGATCAGGACCCGGAAATTTCCCAGCAGCTGGCGTTGTGGGATCAGCGCGGTTCGCGAGTGATTCGGGGGAATCTCATGGTGATTCCCATTGAGAATTCGTTCCTGTACGTGGAGCCGGTGTTTCTGCTGGCGGAAGGCGTGGATATTCCGCAGTTGCAGCGGGTGATCGTGGCGTTCGGGGACGATATCGCCATGGAGCCGACGCTGGACGAGTCGCTGGCCGCGTTGTTCGGGCGCGGGTCGGCGTATTCCGGGGAGCCGACGCTGGAAGTCGAGGCCGAGTCAGCGGCGGGCGCCGCTACTCCGACGGTATCGCCGGACGACCTGGCCCGCGTGCGCGCACTGTGGAGCCGCCTCCGCGAGGCCTTCGAAGCCGGCGACTGGGCGCAGTACGGCGAAGTAATGGACGACCTGGACCGGGAGATTACGGAATAGCGGCGATTGATTCCCCGAACAGGGCGCCCTGTGCTTGCGGTGCGTTCTGTTTTTCCAGGTTGAGCAGGAATTGTTTGCGTTCGACGCCGCCCGCATAGCCGGTCAGCGACCCGTTTGCGCCGATCACCCGGTGGCAGGGCACGACGATAGCGACCGGGTTGCGTCCGTTCGCCGCGCCGACGGCCCGCACGGCTTCGGGGTTGCCGAGCGATTTGGCCAGGTCCCCGTAGGACCGCACCGCTGCGTACGGTATGGCCCGGAGCGCTTCCCATACGCTTCGCTGAAATGGCGTGCCGCGCAAGGCAAGCGGCAGGTCGAACGCCCGCCGCGCGCCAGCGAACCATTCCGTCAGTTGCCGTTCCAGGCGGTCCGCAAGCGGGTCGGTCTCCAGGCCGCTCTCGAGATCACGCAATGGGCCGCCGCAGGAAACAGGCGCGCCCCGCCGATTCGCCGTATTCACGGCGTATTCACAAATAGATGCAGGTCCCGTACCCGCCTCGCGGAGCGTTTCGTCGGGCGGAAACGTCAGGAGGCACAGGGCGTCCTCCATGCTGCCTGCCAGCGCCGGTCCGATGGGCGTCTCCACAAACCACAGCCGCATGCATGCCGCAGCCTCCGAAGCGTACCCGTTTCGGGCGGAGGCGTTCAGGGCGTTCTGGTCTCCGGCCGCGCGCAAACGCCTGTTCAGCGTCGCTGCCGAAGGGATCGCCTCGTTCGTTTTCCGGTGGATTCCCATGTCGAAATTTTCTATTGTTACGTTCTGAGGCGTTTTTGCTGGCGCCGCGTTGGATACGGTTTGTCTGCCCCCGATGTTCGCTCCCGACGTTCACTCACGACGTTCACCCAGATTTTTGTGTTGCCCATGCCTTGTTTCGTCCGCTGTTTTCGCCGGTTCGTTCCGGCCCCTGTCGCGTTGTTCCTCTTCGTGTTGTCCGCCTGCGGTCCCGTGCAGGATGGCGGCGGCGAGCGGGCCGTCGTTCCTCCGGATACGCTGCCCTTTGCGTATGCGTCCGAACCCGCGATCGAGGCGGATCCTGCCGACGCCGCGGAGAAAGCCCGGCAGATTGCCGCCGCTGTCGATGCCTCCCCCGCAGCGGGGCTTGTGCTTTCCATGTACGCCACGGAGGACCTGATCGAGGATCCCGTCGCCATTGATGTGTCGAATACCGGCGAGGTGCTGGTGACCCGGTCCAGCCGTACGATGGGCTTGCTGGACATACGACAACATCCGGACTGGCGGCTCGAAGGGCTTGCGATGCAGACGGCCCACGATTTCGAAGCCTTTCTGAAGAGGGTCATGGCCCCGGAGGCCAGCGCCGAGACCGCCTGGATGCCCGATCTCAACGAGGACGGCTCGCAGGACTGGCGCGACCTGACCGTGGTCAAGGAGCGCCTCTACCGGCTGGAAGACAGCGACGAAGACGGCGTCGCGGACCGGGCGCACGCATTGGTTTCCGGGTTCAATACGCCGGTGTCGGATATTCTGGGCGGTCTGATGGTGCACGACGACGATATATACCTGGGGGCGGCGCCGGGCGTGTACCGGTTGGCGAACGCACTGGGCAGCGAGGCCCCGGACATTTCGCAGGTAACCACCCTTGGCTGGGGGTTCAATGTGCATCCCGGCTTTTCCGGGCATGGCGTGTCCGGCGTGGTCATGGGGCCGGAGGGACGCATTTACTGGGGCGTCGGCGATATGGGGTTGAGCCTTGTGTCTCAGGAAGGGGAATCCATTCATTATCCGCATCAGGGCGCTATTCTCCGGGCTTTTCCCGACGGGTCCGGGCTGGAATGGTTTGCCCGCGGGCTGCGCAATACGCACGAGTTCGCCTTCGATGCGCACGGCAACCTCATCAGCGTGGACAACGACGGAGACCATCCGAACGAAAGCGAACGGCTCGTATACCTTGTCGAAGGCTCCGACAGCGGCTGGCGGACGCACTGGCAATTCGGGAAATATCACGAGGAAACGAACAATGCCTACAAGGTCTGGATGGACGAGGGGATGTATTTGCCGCATTTCGAGGGGCAGCCGGCCTTTATTACGCCCCCGATCATGAATTACCATGACGGGCCGACGGGCATCGTATACAACCCCGGCACGGCCCTGAACGAAGATTGGCATGGCCGGTTTTTCATGTCCGAGTACACCGGGTCCGCCTTTACGTCGGATATTCATGCGTTCCGGCTTGCGCCAAAGGGGGCGGGTTTCGAACTGGCGGAAGAAGACGTCGCCGTACGAAGCGTGCTGGCCACCGGGCTGGCGTTTGGCCCGGACGGGGCCTTGTATTTCACCGACTGGATCGACGGATGGCGCTCCAAGGGCGCCGGGCGCGTCTGGAAACTGGCGGCCGCCGATCCAGACGAAAATCGGCAGGGCGAGGTGCGCACTCTCCTTGCTGCGTCGGAGTTCGACGTCGTTTCGACGATGGCGTTGTCGCATTTGCTGGGGGATTCGGACATGCGGGTGCGGCAGAAGGCGCAGTTCGAACTGGCGCGCAGGGGGGATGCGGAAACGTTTCTACAGGCCGTCCGGCAGACAGAAGCGCCGTATGCCCGCATCCATGGCGTATGGGGTTTGTGGCAGCTGGCGTTGCGGGACGTTGAGCAGGCCGCGCCGCTGGTGGCCCTGCTTGACGATGCGGACCCGGAAATGCGTGCGCAGGCGGCGAAGGTTCTCGGGGACGTACGCTATGCAGCCGCGGGCGAAGCGCTCGCGCCGCTCTTGTCCGACGAATCGGACCGGGTGCGTTTCTTTGCGGCGGAGGCGCTTGGGCGGATAGCCCACCGCCCCGCGCTCGAGGGGTTGACCGCCCTGCTGGAAGAAGCCGACGGGCAGGATGTGTATCTGCGGCATGCGGGTTCGCTGGCGTTGGCCCGGATCGGGGATGCGGAAGCACTTATGGCCCTGCTGGATCATGCCTCTGTTGCGGTGCGGATCGGGGCGGTGCTTGCGCTGCGGCGGATGCAACACGAAGGCGTTTCGACGTTTCTTGCCGATCCCGACGAAGGGGTGGCGACGGAGGCGGCCCGCGCCATCAACGACGACGGAGGCATTCCGGCGGCGCTGCCTGCCCTGGCCGCCCTGCTGGACGTGACCGACTTTGAGGGCGAGCCGCTTGTGCGCCGGGCCATTAGCGCCAACCTGCGCGTGGGCGGCGATGCGGACGCGGAGCGGCTGGCGGCCTACGCTGCGCGGACCGATGCGCCTGCAGCCATGCGGGCGGAAGCCCTCGCGGCGCTTGGCGTTTGGGCGGAGCCGTCGACGCTGGACCGGGTGGATGGCGCGTATCTGGGGCCGGTGCATCGTTCCGCCGACCCTGCGCGGGAAGCCGTGGCGGCCCTGACCGAAACATTGCTGGCGGACGCAAGCGCGGAGGTGCGCGCGTCCGCTGTGGTTGCGGCTACCCGGCTGGATGTCGGGGACATGGGCGCCTTGCTTGCGGACAGGTTGAATGGGGACGATGCGGAAGAAGTCCGCGCAGCGGCCCTGAAAGCGCTTTTCGCCGTGCCGGATGCGGATCATGCCGCCGCCTTGCGTCGCGCGCTGGCGGATTCGAGCGCCGAGGTGCGCATGCTGGCGCTCGAACTGACGCCGGAAGCCGATTTGAGCAACGACGAGGTAGCCTCCGTGCTTGGGGATGCGTTGCGGCAGGGCGAGGTTTCCGAGCAGCAGCGCGCGTTGGCTACGTTGCGCGGATTGCCTTCTGCGCAGACGGACGCCGTGCTGGGCGACTTGCTGGGGCGCCTCGAACGCGGAAACGCCGCCCCGGAAATCCGCCTGGACATTCTGGAAGCCGTGGAGGGCGCCGGGTCCGACGCCCTCAAGGATCGGGCGCAAGCCTGGCGGGATGCGAATCCGCCGTTCGCCGCCGCGCTCTACGGCGGAAACCGCAGGCGGGGGCTTCGGGTTTTCCTGGGGAATGCCGCCGGGGAGTGTACTCGCTGTCATGCGACGAGCGGGGAGGACGGCGTGGGTCCGTCTCTGGCCGGCATCGGATCCCGCTTGAGCCGGGAGCAACTGCTTGAATCCCTCGTGGATCCGGCGGCGCGCATTGCGCCGGGCTTTGGCGCAGCCGGTGGGCCTTCCGCCATGCCCGACATGTCCACTTTGCTGTCCGAGCAGGAAATTCGGGACCTCGTCGAGTTTATGGTCTTGATCCGGTAGCCTCGGGAGCGAAAACAAGGCCAGGCGTCGCCGGAAAGCCGTCTACCCGGTTCGCGGAAATAAACAACAGGTGCATCCATCCAGTCCATAGTCATGAACCATGCTGCCCGATTTTCCCTCGCCCTAACCTGTTTCCTGGGCATGCTGACGTTTTTTACGGCTTCGCGAGCCTATGCGCAGAATCCGTGGGAAGAGGCTATTCAGGCCTTCGAGCGCCTGGACGAAACGGACCTGCCGCCGGAGGGCGCCGTGCTTTTTGCGGGCAGTTCCTCCATTCGGATGTGGTCCACGCTGGCGGAGGATTTTCCCGGCGTCCCGGTGATCAACAGAGGGTTCGGGGGATCGCAAATGTCGGACCTGATTCATTTTGCGAACCGGATCGTTACGCCCTATGCGCCGCGCCTGGTCCTCGTGTACGAGGGAGACAACGATGTGGCCGCCGGGAAGACGGCGGAGCGCGTCTTTACGGACTATCGCCGCTTCGTTTCCCTGATGCACAATCAGCTTCCGGAGGCCCGCATCGCGTTCATCGCCATCAAACCGAGCCTGGCCCGCCGCGCACTCATGGACGAGATGCGCAAGGCGAACGAACGGATCGAGGCGTATGCTCGCACCCGCGATTATCTGGAGTACATCGATGTTTTTACGCCCATGCTGGGCGAAGACGGCGAGCCGCTGCCGGATATTTTTCTGGAAGACGGCTTGCACATGAACGAGGCGGGCTACGCCATCTGGACGCAAGCAGTGCGTCCGTACCTCGCCGAGTTTAGGATGCGCTGATCAAATCCACTTCGATCAGCGCTTCGCGTACGCGAGTAGGGTTTGTAAGGGGTTGCGCCGGCCTATGAACCGGCGAAAAACGCAAACGTCACCACATTGCCGGCGGGTTCGCGCACGGTCACCTCGTCCGCTCCGTAGAAGGTCTTTCTGCGGGGAATGACCCGGTCCGCATCGGACAGTGCCTCGTCGATCGCATCGAGTTCCTCCAGCGTATTCGTCTTGACGAACAGCGCGTTGCCCCCCAAGGGGGTATCGACCAGTTCCGGCACATCGTTCCGGACGCTCTCAAGGGTCTGATACATCACGTCCACCGGCCCGTTCGTCAGGATAACGAATCCGAGGCGTTCGCCCTCGCGCACCTCCGCCGTGATCGTAAATCCAAGGCGGTCCACCCAGAAGGGCAGCACCGGCTCAATGGCTTCTACAAGGATATTCGGCGTGAGCGATTGCATGGCGCGCAGGATGTTCAGGATCAGGATTTTTCGGGGGTCGCAAAAAAAATATAAAAAAATTTGCGCTGAGAGGTCATATCCGGCCAATTAATGTGTCTTAAGGCGCAGAAATGGAGAAAGTCTCCATATTTGATCGGCTTCGCAAGGGCGCAAAACCGGATCAGGTCGCTTGCGCTGTATCGGGAGCCGGTTCGCTTGATCACAAAACCTGATACGAGGTGACGTTATGAGAATACTTTCAGCAGACGAAATGCAGATTACGGGCGGCGGCACGCAGGGATGCGGCAAATTGACGCCGTATATCATCGCTGGCTGCGGCACATACGGCAGCATTGTCGGATACTTCCGGGGCGGTTGGTCGGCCGCCTGGTCTACGGGTCGTCGGTACGCCGCCGCCTGCCGCAAATTCTGCCGTTCGTAAACCGGAGCGCACGCGTTCCTGCTGCAAAAGCAAAAGGCGCTGACGGCATGTCGGGCCGCCTGTGCGGGGCAGGGCGTTCGTCGGGAATATTTCACGAGATACAGAAAGCCGGTCGTCCGGCCGCATGGTAGAGGGATAGCTATGGATTCGCAAGCCGTCAAGCGGGCCTTTGCTCGCGCTATGGAGGAACAGTCGGGAGAACGCGTCTGCGTGGCGGCGTGTGCCCAAATTCACGGTAAGTCCTAGGAGTCGTTTAGGGCATTTTCGTTGTCGTGGAACTTTTGGGTTCTAGTTGCGTTCCTTAAAAACCCCGATGGTTATTGGGAAGGCTGGCAATTTTGCCGTATAATTTACTTAACCCTACACTGCTTTAGCATCTGCTAAGATGCCCCAACTTGGGATCAACGATATGAATATGATCAATCACAAACGAGTCGGTATTGCACTGGACCAAGTAACTGGGACGGCCTTTGAGAATTTTTTCCAAGCGTTCTACGCTGCCCTTACAGATATTGATTTTGTGCCCCTAGGCGGTTTTCATGATGGTGGCGCGGATGCTTTCCAAGGGGGAGGTCTCTTCCAAGGCAGGGGTATACCAACGTTTTACCAAGCAACAACCCAAGAAAATCATCGACAAAAAATTCGACATACGATTAAGAGACTAAGAGAAGTGAATCGAAATCCTAAAGTTTTATTATATGTGACATCTCGTACAATAGTCATGATTGATAAAGAAGAGGAAAATTTATCAAAAGAATTGAACGTTGTTATTAAGATACGTGATAAAAAATGGATAATAAATAACATCAATAAAACACCGCAAGGTATAATGGCATATCATACATATCTCAATTCATTTGTATCCTTTTTAGACGAACTCGGAAGTGCAAAGACTATTGGTATTTCTCAAAACCTTCCTGTTCGTACATTGTGTGTTTTTCTGAGTCAAGAGATTGAATTACGTCAAGGAAATATCGACCTTTTAGAAGCGATAACTGACAGTTTGATTTTATGGGCTCTCGATGAAACGGATCCCGATCAGGACAAATTCATGACTCGTGACAATATTCGAGAAAAAATAGAAAATGTATTACCATCAGTTAAACATTTTATTCAGACAACATTTGACAGCCGTATCGAAATCATGACACAAAAGGGTAACTCGACAGGCCGCGAGGTACGTTGGTATCAACAAGAAGACAAATTTTGTCTGCCATACGAAACACGCAAAATTGTGACTAAGGAAAATATCGAAGACGAATCTCTTAAACGACAAGTTATGGAACTGTATGGAAATCGAGCTGAACAGCTTTCCAATGTCGGTGAAAAATTGTTTCCCAGTCAAATTGCAAAGCTGACACATAGATCTCTTGAGCTAACCTTCGAACAACAGGGCTTGGAATTGTCTGCATTTTTGACAGGTGATTCGGAAAACGATTATGACTTCACCGTTGCGGATCAGGTAGATAGCGCAATTAATGAATTTTCTTTACCTGGTACGGACGCTGTAAAAGCAAAGGAGATTGTGTTGGCCGTGCTCAGACAAGGATTCTATAATAGTACCGAGGAGGAACGTCTGTATTACGGCAAGTTATCACGTACATATGCCTTGATGCTTACACTTCGCAATGAACCCAGAATTGTAGAATATTTCAAGAGTATGTCGTCCAATTTTGTACTGCTTGTCGGTTCTGACATCATTGTTCGAGCTTTGTCTGAAAGATATCTAGCACCTGCGGATCAGATGACCGTTAACATGCTTCGTATACTCCGAGAGGCAGGCTCAACCTTGATTCTCACACACATGGCTGTCGAGGAAATCCATTCTCATATTAAAGTTTCTGACCACGAGTTTCGGGAATCTTTTCAAGTACTCGAGCCTGATGTAGATAAAGAGATAGCGCGTCATGCAGGCAAGATTTTAATTCGTGCCTATTTTCACGCTAAGTTCGATCCACTATTGAAAAAACGTCCTGTCAGTTGGGAAGTTTTTATTGGTCAGATATGCAGTTATGAAGATCTCCATAAGAGGACACTATCTTGTGATGAAGTGAGGGATTATCTTATGGAAAAATTTGGTTTTGAATATCTTGACAAGAATGATGTGAACGAACTTGTGACTGACAATGAAGTTCAAGAACTCTCGAATGAAATTAGTTCGGTAAAATCTGAGGATGTATTAGCTCGTAATGATGCTCGACATATTCTTGCTGTTTATGGGCAACGCAGAAAATTAATGGAAAACCATCACCCGAATCCATACGGTTATCGTACATGGTGGTTAACTCATGAGACCAGAGTTATGAGATGTACTAAAGAGCTAGTGAAGTCAAAGGGTTCAAAATACATAATACGCCCTGAATTTATACTTAATTTTGTGGCGCTATCACCCACGACAGAAGCAGTACGAAAAAGTTATGCCACTATTTTTCCTACCCTTCTTGGCATTAGATTATCCAATCGTATGCGAGAAAGAATTTTTAAAGATGTAATGGGTAAAGCTAAGAATATGCGTGACATTGATGAAGCACGTGCAAGAGTTCTGATGTCTACAATGTCTAATAAACTAAAGGGTGATAATTACAAAAAGTATGAAGCCCAATTGATGAGCAAGAAGCGATATTGAAGGCGTTTTTTCGAAAATTATGGAAGTAACGGGTTTTTATACTTATCCTGTAGGTAAAGTCCGCCCGGAACCATCTGAATCTGTTCATGGCTCGTCCATTTTCTGCGACAGGGGCTTGACTTTCTCGGTGAGAAGACTTATCTTACTGCCATGCGTATTCGCAAAACCATAGTTTCCCAGCTGCTTCCGTGCAAGGCGAAGCCGGTTCCTGATCGCTCGGAGCCGCTCGCCAGCATGAAGGACTTGGAGGGCGTAGCGAATCTCATCTGCGACCAAGCAGATCGCAAGGCGGGGATCAAGCCTCCGCCGAGAAAGTAGTCCTTGTCAAGGATTGTCTATAATTCCCAAATTATTCTTTTTACTTGACAGGCTTCGATTAGAATCGTATCTTCCTGTGACAGAATAACTGATCTAACTGCAAGATCAATGGAACTGAACTGGACGAACCGAACCTTTTCACGTAGCATGAATAGCAACTCAACGGAAGTCGCCTACAACTTGTCATTAGCGCGGCTACTCCGCCTCGAAGGATTAAGCGCGGAAGGGGAGCAGCGTCGTGTGTTTGGCGATTCTCACGGTCAGGCTGACGTTCTTCTTGACTTTGACGACTATGCAGTGGTTGTTGAAGCCGAGTTTGGAAGCCCCGCGAAATCTGACGCAGACAAGAGGCTGCTGGATGACGCACCAGCAATAGTGAATGGTCTGCCGGTGCGGCTCGTGGTTGCTGTCGGCTACCCTCCAAGGCTGGCAGAGCTTCCCGAAAGCCAGACAGAATCAAATCTTGCATCGTGTGAGGACTTGGTTATTGCCTACCGGTATTTTGGAGATCCTTGGAGCGAAGAAACGGTGGGGAGTGTTGCAACACTTGCGGAGATTTTGCGCGACTACTGGATACAAAGTGATAATGGAATTGGTATTGAAGAAACAGTAAGGCGTGCGGCGCAAGCCATCAAGGTTGCAGGTGACGTGCTTTCGAGGGTTGATCCAGAAAATCGAAGTGAGCAACAGGACGGCCCTGCAACAAAGGCACTTATTTGGCTCAATGCAATGTTATTCCAAGAGCTTCTAGCTCGACATTTGGACACTTCGCTACTTTCGCCAGAACATCACAGCAAGCGTATTCTGCGTCCTGATCCAGAGCGTGGACCGGATCATTTAGTGCGGCAGTGGATTGAGATACTGGAAATCAACTGGTGGCCGATTTTTCACATCGCCAAAGAGACGTTAAAAACCACACCGGCACCGACCAACCGTCAAGCAGTAAGTGTTTTGAAGCAGGCGGCGGCGGAGATTGCGGAGATCGGCGCGATACGCCGCCACGATGTGGCGGGTCGAATTTTTCATCGACTTTTGGATTCGAGAAAGTTTCTCGCAACGAACTATACAACTATCCCCGCAGCGATTCTGCTTGCGGGACTGGCATTCGACGAGCGCAACAAGTGCTGGGCTCAAATCGATTTCTCAGATCCCAAATCCGTAGCCACCTTGCGAATTGTAGATCCAGCATGTGGAAGCGGCACTTTGCTGATGGCAGTAGCGCAGGAAATTCTCAAGCATGGGCGTCGCGGTGGATCTATGTTGGCAGATGAACGAGAAGTAGTGCGGTTCGTATTAGAAAGGGCATTGTACGGTTTCGATGTGGTTCCAGCGGCGATTCATTTGGCGGCCTCTACACTTTGCATGGCAGAAGCGCGGCAGCTCATACAAGATATGAATCTGTGGCGCGTACGACACGATGTGGACGATGGTGTGCCACGCTTGGGTAGTTTGGATTTTCTCGTTAGTTCACCCAGTAAAGGAAATGCAGCTCGACTCCCGCTATTCGAAGAAGAAGTCTCGGTAAGAGTTACGGGTACTGGTGAAGTAGATGATGATGTCATCATGCCCCGTGAGTGCCATCTGATTATTGCGAACCCCCCCTATACGCGAGCAGGCGGCCCGGGCGACAAAAAAAATACTCTCTGGAACCCAATATTTGGGTCTCTTCTTAATGCGGGTGATGCAGAGAAGATGAAAGCGTCACTAAAGAAATCTTTGCAAGGGACTCCCGCGAGTCTTTATGCGGGCTTGGGATCAGCTTTCGTAGTACTTGCCGATGAAAATTTGGCTGTGAATGGACGCATCGCTTTTGTACTACCAGCGACAATGCTGACGGGAAGTCGATGGAGTGGAATAAGACAGTTACTGTTGAGTAAGTATGCGATTGATTGGGTCATTGTAAGTCACGACATTCGCAATCGGAGTGCCAAAAAGGGCCTGCCAGGACGACGCTGGGTTTCGTTTTCGGAATCAACGCGTATTGCCGAGGTACTGATCGTTGCTACGAAAGATGTCTTGAGTTTGAATCGTAGTGAAGTTAAATTTGTTAATCTAATTCATAACCCAGATGAACCAGTGGAAGCTATGACCCTGATGCGTAAGCTACTTGCAATGGATGAGGATGCTGTTTCTCTTGAGTCAAGAAGTATAGATATTGGCGAGACAGCTTGGGGTAGTATGATCGCGGTCCCACAGAAAAACTTAACAGATGATGCTTGGTCATATACGACATTTGCACAATCGGAATTGGCGTTGATAGCGGAGGGTATGCGCACTAGTGCATATGGTCCATTGGCTAGTGTTCCCTTGACGGAATTGCAGGTTGTAATGGATTTGGGGCCTTACCATATGCAGGTCAAGAATCCCAAACAAGGTTTGTTTAATATTTTTGAGACAAACGACAATCTGCGGACTGGAATTCCGGTCCTTTGGCACCACAAATCGATAAGGAACACTACTCTCGAAGCAAAAGCCGATGCACGTCTTGAACGACGCAGTGATAGAGATCCTTTTACCCAAGATGCGATGCTCGCACGTCAGGGGCGTCTGCAATTGGCTTGTGATCTGGGTATGGCACCACAACGAGTGGCAGCAGTATTGACAAATACCCCAATGCTTGGTGTTAGTTCGTGGATTACACTTATACCTCGATCTCCTGCACTGGGAAAAGAGGAAGCTTTATGTTTGTGGCTAAACTCCACACCAGGCCTTTTGCTTAGAATCCTACACAGCAATAGGCCGTACTTAGGCAGATCTAGACTCACTCATGAACTATCTGAGACACTTCCGATATTGGATGTAAACAAACTGTCGAATGAACAACTTGCAACGGCTGTAGATATCTACGAGAATTTGAAAGGGAAGTTGTTGCAGGGATTTAGTGGCCTTGTAACTGACCCTGTGCGCTGCGAATTGAATGCCAGACTATGCCAAGATGTGCTCAATATTGAGCCTTCGGTCGTTGAAAAACTTACACAAAAACTTGCCCTTGAACCAACACTGCACGTACGCCATTAGATGTACAGGTTTAGTGTTTGGTTGACACTATAGGTGGTTCGGCTTCGTCGGATAGCGTTTGCGGGATTTTAAGGTGTAGGATTGCGATCTTGTTCCAATCCAGCCAACCTAAAAGAGACATTCCATGCCCAAACGCACCCGTAGACCCCACAGCCCCGCCTTCAAGACGAAGGTGGCCTTCGCCGCCCTACGCGGCGACAGCACGCTGGCGGACCTCGCCGCCCGCTTTGAAGTGCATCCGAACCAGATACAGTCCTGGAAGAGACATGCGCTGGAGCATGGCCCAGAGCTATTCGCCCGAGGCCGCTCTGCCCCTTCCGGCGAACGCGAGGAGGAGATTAAGGCGCTTCACGCCAAGATAGGGCAGTTGTCGATGGAGAAGGATTTTTTATCGCAAGCGCTCGGTCGCGGCCTGTAGCCGAGCGCAAGGCCCTGCTCAAGACCATGACGATAGACAGACCGGGCCATGCGTATGCGGCGGACATTACGTACATCCCGATGGCGCGCGGCGCCATGTACCTGACGGCGGTGATCGACTGGCACAGCCGCAAGGCGCTTGCGTACCGCGTCTCTAACACGATGGACGGGAAGGGCCGGTGGCTGGACAATGTGTACGTGGAGCGCTTCTGGCGCAACCCAAGGTGGAAGAGATCAATCTGCATGCGTATGCAAGGCCAGTCGAGGCGCGAGAGCGCATCGGTTACTTCAACGAAAAAAATCCGCACCAGGGCCTTGACAACTTGACGCCCTGCGACGTATACTACAGACGAAAGGTGCTGCCGGAGGCGGCATGACCCAGCGCAATCCTAATAAACGACCTGTCCGAATTTCCCGGACCATTTCTAAGTAACGGATGTGAACTATGGGTTTGGCATTCAGCGACCAGTATATCATCTGTCGAGCAAAGGAGAGTCTCGAATCATCGTACAATCCGTCTGAAGCACTTGAGTGGCTTGAGCTGCTTTCCGAGCAGACGCGTGAGAGCCGAGCGGTTGAAAGCGAGGCTCGTTACCGACTTGCCAGCGAAATGATTGTGGCTCACCGCTTCGGTGAGGCCAAGAAAGAACTGCAGAGGATTCCGAACGATTCGCCCATCAATCGTTTTCTCATTGAAGAGCGGATCCACCTTCTGCGAATCCGTCGGGGGAAGACATCAGACCTCCGAGAGATGGCCCGACGCTTCGAGGACGAATGCGATTCGTGCCGAGGGAGGGATCTCTATGCGATCGCAACATGTGCTCACCATAAGATTGGTGTCTCGCCGTCGCGGAAACTGAAAACAAAGCGATTTGATTCTGCCATTGAAGGCGTCTATGCGGCTGCATCTTACCGGTCCCGCCAATGGGATAGGGAATGGGCGGATCCCATGAGCCAGATCCTTCGTTTGCAGAAAAAGGAGATACAGAGACCGGTGAGCCGATTTGTAGGGTTTTTGCTAGCCTCTTACATGTGCCACCATACTCCGCTTGTCAGAGCCGTAGACGCTCTCGTTCCGATCCCGACATCCCATTCACGTGCAGAGGAGCGGGGAGGTTGTATTCCCAAAGAGTTGGCCGAGGCAATAAGAGACGAGTTGGCCATCCCTATCAGGGAGGCGATCACGACTATCCGTGACTATGAGAATCACAGAATGGTTTCTGGAAAGGCCCGCGAGAAAGCACTGAGACGCGCTTGGGCTGTGCCTAAGGATCCGGTATTACATGGGCGTAGAGTTGCCGTTGTGGATGACATCATCACAACGGGGGCCACGATGAAGACGGCAGCATGCATGCTCCTTGAGAAGGGTGTTAGAAGTGTGTTTGCACTCAGTCTGTTCCACACGGAACGGAGTTGAGCCGCCGGCCCAAGTGACCCTTACTCGATCAAGATGCGCGAATTCATGCGACAGGTAGCCGCCGACATATCAACAAGTGGTCCAAACGTCCGAGAACTCGCGAGCATCTATGCACTGGATTCGATCAACCAGTTTGGTCCTCAGAAGTTCAAGCAGTTGTACGAAGCCGGATTGGATCCAGTCAATGTGTTAGACGATCACAGGATACTTCCCATTAGGGGAAAGAGGGGTGAGCAGTTCCGTACCGCAATTACCGAGATGACAGACGAAACCCGCAACACCGCGTGGGCGCGGGCAGAACGCCAGATTCGGCGGGCCAAAGAGTTGCAGGGAGTAATATTGACATATCGACACCCCTGCTACCCCACCAACGTTTTCCACAGCAACATCCCTGAGCCAGTACTCTATGCACGGGGAAACTGTGAGGTTCTACGGTCTGAACTTGTCGTTGCATGCGTTGGATCGCGTGCGATTCGGCGGCCGTATTCCCGAATTCATACAGTTTTGGCCTCTGGCGCTGTGCAAGCGGGCTTTGTGATTGGGTCAGGGTTCGCACTTGGGGCAGACACCATTGGTCATCGGGCTGCGCTCGAAAAGGGCGGGGCTACAATCTGCATTCTTCCGGGGGGATTGGATCGCCCGTTTCCACCCGAGAATGGTGGTCTGTGGAAGCAACTCCTCGAATACACGGGTGCCGTAATGCTGAGCCAGTTTGCTTTCGGCACTGGTGCATCCAAGCTGACGCTTCGCAAGCGGAATAAGCTTATCGTGGCCTGCTCAAGAGCGGTATTCGTCAGTCAATCGTCGCTGAAAGGTGGAGCAATGAACGCCTATCGATTTGCCAGGGAGCAGAAGAAGCCTGTCGCTACATGCAAGACTGACGGACGGGAAGATACCTCGGGGAACGCCAAGATCGGTGAGGAACTTCAGCATGACGATGCGTTGTTCACCACCGATACATCGGAGCAAGAGTTTTTGGAATGGCTACCAGGGTCGTACTCCTTGATTTAGATGGCACCGTCTGGGACAGCTATCCTTGGTACAGCCGTGTGCTTGGGCGCACTGGGGCAGCTATTGTAGACCATATCGAGTGCGAACTCCGGCAGGGGAAGTCGCTTATCAGTCTAAGCAAAGACCTCGGTGTCTCGCGGAGCCGCCTGATCCGGATGATTGAGGACACCCACGAGGCGATCCCCCTATATTCTGAGGTTATGGCAAGCCTTAGTGAGATTTCCGACCGAGGCACCAAGCTTGGCATTGTCACTAGCTTGTCCGGTGCTATTGCAATTCCGATGCTCGCCAAAGCTGGAATCTACAATTTCTTTCAGACGATCGTGCATCCGGGGATATGTCGTACTTATAAACCCAACCCGCGTCCCATCCTTTTAGCACTAGAGGCACTGAAGGAGACTGTGTCGTGTGAAGTCGTCTACGTCGGTGACCGAGAGGACGATGCTGCCGCTGCCCGCAATGCAGGAATTCGGTTTGCATGGGCATCCTTCGGCTACGGCGATAGGGTCCCAAGGGTAGACGAGACAGAATTGCTAACGTTCGGCGAGATTGCTCAGCTATAAATCCCAAGAATGAGAAAGTCAAGGGAGCGGGGGGAATTCTTGCATTTGATCCGTCGGATCCGTAGGATATACGCCCTGCCCTGACGGGCTTCACACAAACCCCACACCCCTGAAACCATGTACACCATCAAAAGGGCCCGCTACAAGATTGACAAGCACGATGACTTCTCCAGCGACATCCTGATTGACGCTTCGGAAACCTCGGAAATCACGGAGTTCTCTCCAGACGGCCAACCCATAGACACGTCGGGAAATAAACTTCCAGGTCCCGTCCATTGGAAGATTTCCCTTAGGGGTATCCCCTACAAAATTGCCGACGATCTATACAGGCTTGCAACAGATGTCCAATGGCAACTTGAGGTCAACGGAGACGAAGCATGGGAAACAGACAGAATAGATTTGCCAGAGCCAAACCGTAGGGGGTTAGGCACCAACATTGTCTTTCGCATCGGCAAAGACCAAGTACGGCGGCACCCCTTGTAGCGCGTACTTTGCCAGGGATTCAACGAGTTTCTTATCAAGCCTATTGTTGCCGCGTAGCACGGCGGGCCTGCAATACGATGATTGCCGTACTCGTCTCTTACCTCGGACGGCTTGAAATAGATGTCGATGTAGAAGTCCTTCGTGGATATGTTTCCGTCAGGACACTCGACGGGGAGTTTCTCGTCGAGCGTGTCGATCAGTTGTTGCAGGTAGGATTTGCTTATGTCATTCTGCCCCTCCGGGCGGCTTGGTTGAAATTACGCTCCAGGAGCGGAGCGGTTATTTTGGTTTGTAATCCCCGGGTTATACAACCAAAAATACGAAACAAAGACCTTATGAGGGGATTAAATAAGAGGTTTCTATATTAAGTCCCGTAAAATGAAATGCAAAAAATGCCCCACGTCATGGTTATTATAAAGAATGCTTGACGACCTTTGGTTTCTTGGCTTTCCGGGGACTTTCATTGCTCTGTGGGTTGGTTTTTGTTCTGTTTCCCTCCCGTATACGACAAAAAACGAGAATGTCAAGCATGCTTTATAATAACCCGCGTCATTGAGCTATGCTCAATGTACGAGTAATCTGTGTTAGTCCGAAAACAGACCACGGCCCACGTTCGGTGTCAATGTGGTTTGCCCGTACGACAAAAATAAGATAGTGTTTTTCGTCATATTCAAATGCCCGGAAATTCTTTGTTCGAAGCAATCCGCGCTCGAGAATAATTTCATTATTTTCGTTCAAAATCTGAAATTCGTTATATTCATCTTTGAATTGTGTGGCACGAATAGTAAAAGGGTAAGTGGGTGTTAGATTTGCTTCCGCTCCAACCGTCAGCTGTTCAGTATATTGTATGCCCTTCCCAGGACTCATTTTTATAGAGTCAAAAAAGCCAACTTGCTTGATCGCCATAGGATCAAGTTGTGCCAAATGTCGATTTCCTTGCGTAATCCAGATCAACGTTGAATCTATTTCAACACCCCATTCTGCATTCCTTAAAAATTCTGTAACATTTTTCGAGTACGTTTCTTTCCCGATGGTAACAGAAATAAATGATCCACTACTGTCTACGGCTATCCATGAATTAGGGTTGGGGGCAATTGGGCTAATTGGTGGATTGTATTTTTCCAGTTCGGGATTGATAAAAATTCCCAAAATGGCCATACCCGCTAATGAACCACCTATTTTTCCCATCTTCCATTTCAGTTCGGCATCTTTGATGCCTCCCAAAAAAGCATATAATAGGCTTGTCAGCATCAAACTAAGAAAGGCTGTGATCATTATAGGAACAGCATCAAAAAAATATAGGAATAACGAGATCGTGCCTGCACCAATCGCAATCCCCATTATAGTTTTCTTTTCTGCATCTACAGTAATTTTATTTTTTTCTGTGTTCATGGTACTTGTTGTACTTGTTTGTGATTATTATAAAGAATGCTTGACGACCTTTAGTTTCTTGGGTTTCCGGAGGCTTTCATCGGTCTGGGGGTTGTTTTTCTCTTCTGTTTCCCTCCAGTATACGACGAAAAAACGAGAATGTCAAGCATGCTTTATAATAACCTTTGTGATTCCGTGAAGCCCCAAGTCAACCAGCTTAAGGCAACAAAGTTGCATTTTGTAAGGTTTGCACCTATATAAAGTTCCCAACCCCCAAATTTTTTATATCCTCCCTTGACGTTCTTGTTTTAATTTCTTGTACTACATATATTTATGTGTTCCAGACCCAAGCCGCAACCTTAATAACGCCCATGCCTTATTCCCGAACCAGAATCATGGCCGTGAGCGGAGCGAGTTTCAGGGTGAGGCGCCCTTGCTCCGACTGCAGGGCCGGGGTTTCCGGCGCCAGCGCATTCCGAAAAGCGCCTTCGACCGGAAGGACCGCCGTATGCGTTTCGTCGGAGGCATTGAACGCCACGAGCGCCGTTTCGTCCTCCAGCGCCCGGATATACGCCAGCAGCCGCCGGTCGTCGTCGGCCAGCACATAGTCGAGGGTCCCGCGCACAAACAGGTCCGTGTGCGCCGTACGGATGCGCGCCAGGTTCTGGATGAATGCATACAAGTCCAGGTCCGGCGCCACCGGGTTCGCACGCCTCGCCGCCGCATGGGGCATAGCGTGTTCGTCTTCGTACGAAAGATCCTCCCACACGAGCGGTTTGCGGCAGTCGGGATCGTCCGCGCCCCACATGCCCACCTCGTCGCCGTTCCAGATATGCGGCGCGCCGTAGTACGTAAACTGCTGGATCAGCACCAGACGCCGCACAGCCTCCGTCCGTTCGTCCGGCCGGTCGATCTTGTACTCGGGGTTGCCCCGGGGGTGCGCCTGGTATTTGTATTTGGTCTGGCGGTTGTAGAGCGAGGTGCCCAGGCGCGGGGAATCGTGGCTGGCCCCGAGGTTCATCATGGCTTCGAGATGCGCCCGGTCGATCCCGCGCTCCACAGAATCGAGGTGCGCGATATAGCCGGTGGCCGTAAGGCGGGGCGGCGCCTGCGCGAAAAAGCTCCGGGTGGGCATATACCATCGGTAATTCATCACCGCATCGAACACGTCGCCCTGCACCCAGGGCACCGGATCGGCCATGTGGTCCGGCCAGCTTTCCCACCATACTTCGCCCACGAGGTACGCCTCCGGGTTGAGGTCGCGCACGAAGGCCCGGTACTCGCGCCAGAATCCTTTGGGCACCTGTTCCGCCACATCGAGCCGAAAGCCGTCTATGCCGTCGCTCGGGTCGCCGTCCCCGTTGGGGTCCATCCAGCGCCGCGTCACATGATATACATGCTGTTTCACGGCGGGATGCAGGTTTCCGCCCTCCAGCCCTTTGGTCTCCACCTCGACTTTTTTCAGGTTGGGGAGCGTGGAAACGCCTGCCCAGCCTTCGTATTCGAATTCGTTTTCCCCGGTGGCCGGGTCGTCGAACCGCACGATTTCATACCAGTCCGCATAGGGCGAGTCGGCCTGATTTTCCAGAATATCTTGCCATGCCCAGAACGTAATCCCCGTATGATTCCATGAATAGTCGAGGATGATGCGCATGCCGCGCTCGTGCACGGCGGCGACGAGGTCCAGGAAAAGCCGGTCCGCCGCGGTCCATTGCCAGGTATCGGGGTTCGCCGGATTTTCCGCCGCCATGATCTCTGCGTCTCCGGCGGGGTCCGGTCCGAAGTGGCGGTCGATATGCCGGTAGGTCCGGGCGTCGTACTTGTGCAGCGACGGGGCGTCGTTGATCGGATTGAAGTACAGCGCCGTCACGCCCAGCGCTTCGAGGTAATCGAGCTGGTCCAGTACGCCTTGCAGGTCGCCCCCGTATCGTCTGGCCTGCACGGTCCGGTAGAATTCCTCGCCGGACGCGGCGGCCCAGTCTTCCTGTCGATACCAGTCGTGCGTCCAGGGGGTAGGGGCCCATCCCTCGAAGGGTCGGTTGGGGTATGCCCCTTCGGTGTTCTCGAACACGGGATCGTTGGAAGCGTCGCCGTTGCGGAATCGCTCCACGAAAATCTGATACCAGATTGCTTCGCGGCTCCATTCAGGCACACGGGTCAGGTCGTCGGATGTCGCCATGGATTCGTGCGCGCGGATCAGGTCGTCGGACATCGCCACGGATTCGGGCACGTGGGTCAGGCCGTCGGACATCGGCATGGATTCGGGCATGCCGATCAGGTCGTCAGACGTCGCCATGGATTCGGGCATGCGGGTCAGGCCGTCGGACGTCGTCATGGATTCGGACATGCCGATCAGGCCGTCAGACGTCGCCAAGGATTCGTCCGCGCCGTGTCCCCCGGGGTTGGCCGTTTGCGCCTGACAGGGCAGTCCGGCGAGGGGGAGCCATAACCATACCGCCAGCAAGACGGTCCAGGGGCGGGATGGCATAGCGCGGCAAGGCGGGGCGGGGCAAGGCAGAGCGGGGCGTTTCATGCGTTCTGGATGGTTTATTCGGGGCTAAAGGATGCACTGATCAAACCCACTTCGGTCAGCGTTTCACGTACGCGAGTACAGTTTGCAATGATTCCATCGTGAAAATCATCGGAAAACACGGCATTTTGCGCCGTTGGGGTCGTGAAGCACCCTGCGGGAGGCACAAGGGGCGCGCTGGCTGTGTCATTCCTCATTGCGCGGCGCGAGGGTGGCCTGCCATGCTGCTTCGGACATTGCATTCCGCTTTTCGCCATGCATTCTCGTATATTTTCGCCTCCAGGCGTTCCCATGCAAGATACAACCCGGCACATTGCATCGCTTCCTTACAATCCCGCCCGCCCTTTACTTTCACGCAAATATCTTACAATCACATATATTTCCTACTTTTATGCATTTATCTTTACAAACAAATATTTTTCCTACAAACTCAATTATTTCTTACTATTCGAAATTTTTCTTACCGCCCATAAATTTCTTTACCAATGCGTATATCCCTTTACTTTTTCGCAACCCCCAACCCCCGCACTCACCACAGGGCGCAAGCCCCGACCCCCGCGCTCGCCACAGGGCGCGATGCCCCAGCCCCCGCACTCGCCACAGGGCGCGATGCCCCAGCTCCTGCGCTCGCCACAGGGCGCGATGCCCGACTCCTGCGCTCGCCACAGGGCGCGATGCCCCGACTCCTGCGCTCGCCACAGGGCGCGATGCTCCAGCCGCCGCGCTCACCGCATGGCGCAACCCCCAACCCCCGCACTCACCACAGGGCGCAACCCGGTTGGATTCAACCCCCGCCGCCCAGGCCGCTCCCTCATTGACGCATTCATGCCCCGCCGCCTATATATATGGTGTCTGACGGCCATCCTGTTACCCTCCTGCGGCAGGACGCCCGCTCCCGACCCGCCCGCCCCCGACCCAGTCGCCGTCGTGGCGGGCAAGCCGGTCGCCGCGGAGGAATACCGGACCCGCTACGTGGATTTTCTGCTGTCCACGGGCTTGCCGGACGAAGCAACCCACCGCGCCGCCTACCTCGAGCAACTGATTACCCGGAAGCTTATGGCCCGCGAGGCGCTCGACAGCGGCCTCACGGAGGAGCCTGCCTACCGGTTCACAGAGGAACGCCTGCGCCGCAAGCTCCTCGTAGACGCCTACATGCACCGCGCCGTGTACGACACCATGGCGGTTTCGGAGGAGGACCTTGCAGATATGTTCGTCCGGGCGAACACGACTGTCACGGCCCGCCACTTGTATGCGCCGGACCGGGCCGCCGCCGATACGCTGTATGAACGACTTCGCCGGGGCGCCTCGTTCGAGGACCTGGCCCGGGAAGTGTTCGCCGACACCGCCCTGGCCCGCAACGGCGGGCTCCTCGGTTCCTTCGGTTTCGACGAAATGGACCCGGCCTTCGAGGACGTTGCCTTCACCCTGCCGCCGGGCGCTTTCAGTCCGCCGGTCCGCACCGCGCAGGGCTACTCCATCGTGCAGGTCGAAGAGCGCTTTACGAAACCCTTGCTCACCGAGACCGAATTCGCCTCGCAAAAGAACAAGATGGAATGGTACGTGCTGGATCGCAAACGCCGCCGCGCCCGCACCGCCCTGTCTGCCCGCTTGCGCGAAGCCGCCGCCTTGTCGCACCATGCGCCGGCGTTTGATCGTCTGTTGGCCCAGATCGCAGGCGAGGCGGATCGCCCGGAGGCCATCGAAACGCCCGCGCCGGACCTCGAAACAGCGTCCTGGCTCCACGAACCCCTGGTGACGTTTGGCCCGCCTCGCGCTCGCCGGACCTGGACCGTGGCCGAATTCCGGGAGCGGGCCCGCGGTACCGACCCCCGGCAGCGCGGTCGGGTCCGCGACGCCGAGACGCTGCGCCGCTTCATCGACGGGCTGATTGTACAGGAGATGTTGCTGGAATCCGCCCGCCTTGCTCGCGTGGATCGCACGCCCGAGTTCGCCCGCGCCCTGGACCGCGCCCTGGAGGACTGGGCCTTCGAGCAGGCCTGGAACCGGCTCGCCCGCACCGTGGCCGTGCCGGAAGATTCCATCCGTGCCTGGTACGAAACGCACGACGAACCCGGGACGCCTCCGTCGCAGGTGCAGGCCCGCCTCCGCGAGCGCATGACGGACGAGGCCCTCCGCGCGCATGCAGCCGATTTGCGGGCGCGGTACGCCGTGAAAATATATCCCGAAAAGGTCTCCGGCCTGCGCATTTCGGGTCCTGCCCCCTGATCCCGCCCGCACCGCGCCCGGCATGCTCGCATAGCGTCGTTTCGGCGCATCCGAAACGCGGCCTGCATTGTTGATCCTGCATTGTTATCTTATCCCGGTATGTTTGCCCCGCACGTTTGCCCCGCCCGCTCCGCGCCGCGCTTGTTCGTTTTTCGCCCGCCTTGCCTGTGCCCGTCGTCTTGTCGATCATGTTTCGCCGTTTGACTCCGGTCCTGCTGTGCCTGCTCGCCGCGGCCCCCGCCGCCGCGCAGACCGGCAAGATCGTTGGCGAGGTAACGGATTCCGCGACCGGCGCGCCGTTGCCCGCCGTCAATGTGGCGATCGAGGGCACGACGCAAGGCGCCGTCACCGATATCGACGGCGAATACGTCATCATTGGCGTGCGCCCCGGCGTCTACGACGTGGTGGCGTCCTTTATCGGATTTTCCCGGCACCGCCGCGAAGGCGTGCAGGTGAACGTGGACCTGACCACCACCGTCGATTTCGCCATGTCGGAAGAGGTTATCGAGGGGGAAGAGATCGTGGTGACCGCCGAGGCCGAAGCCGTCCGCAAGGACCTCACCAGCTCCGAGGCCCGCGTCACGGCGGAAACCATCGACAAACTGCCCGTCACCGAGCTTTCCCAGGTGCTCGACGTGCAGGCGGGCGTCACCACGCGGAACGGCATTCACATCCGCGGAGGCCGCAGCAGCGAGGTCGTGTTCATGGTGGACGGCGTACCCGTGTCCGATAGCTACGACGGCTCCTCCGTGATCCAGCTCGAAAACGACGGCATCGAGGAGTTGCAGGTTATTTCCGGCACGTTCAACGCAGAATACGGGAACGCCATGTCGGGGGTGGTGAATGTGGTTACGAAGGAAGGGCGCAGCGACCGCTTCGCCGGATCGGCGCAAGTGTATTCCGGGGGCTATGCCGTGTTCGGCGAGGGCGGCGGCGATGTGTTGCGGGGCGTCCGCGCCGAGGAGTACACCGAGGCGGGCATTCAGTACCGCGACGTTGATCCGTATTCCTACCTGCCGTTTGAGCCCACGCATTTCCGCAACGCCACCGTATCGCTCGAAGGCCCTGTCTGGAAGGACCGCATCACCTTTTTCGCCCTTGGGCGCTATTTCGAGAACGACGGCTGGCTGTACGGCGCCCGCCTGTTCGGGATCGACGGCGCGGCGGGAGATTCGTCCCTCGTGCCCATGAACAATTTCGAAAAGACCAGCTGGCAGGGGAACCTCAAGATTCGCCTGAGCCGCAAACTGATTCTGAACGTCATTGGCCTTGGCTCGTTTTCCAGCGGACGCCCGTACAACCTGTTCCGCCGCTGGGCGCCCGACGGACGTTCCCGAAATTTCGACGATGGCTACGACGCCAAGCTGAAACTTACCCACCTCATCAGCCACCGCACCTTCTATACGCTCCATGCGGGCGTGTTCAACCGCGAGGCGAAGGGCTACGCGTACGAGGACCCCTTCGATGCCCGGTACAACGACTTCGATCTCATGGCGCGGGATTCTGTCGAGTATCTGCCGGGGCAGTACATCGAGGTGCTGAGCGGCGGGCAGCGGTATGCGCGCGGGGGGACCAACCTGTCCCATTTCAACCGTACGTCCCGCTCGTATTTCGTCAAGGGTGACTTGTCCAGCCAGATTACCGATCACCATTTGATCAAGACCGGCTTCCAACTCCGCATCGACGACATCGGGCTCACCGCCTTCAACCTGATTCCGGCGATCGACGAGACGGGGCAGCGGTTCGAGCCGTTCCGCCCCGCCGTTCCCTCGGAAACCAGCGTGGCCTACAGTAGCTTCACCGGCCTTTCCCCGCGCACGATCAGCGGCTATGTCCAGGACAAGATGGAGTTCGACGACTTCATTGTGAACGCCGGCGTTCGGGTGGATTATTTCGACGCCCGCGCCGAGGTTCCGGCGGACCCCTCGGACCCCAATATTTTCAACCCGCTCAAGCTGACGAACCGTTTCCGGGATGCAAACGGAGACGGGGTGATCCAGCCGGAGGAAGAAACACCCGAAAATGCGCTGACCATCGCGGATCGGGAGCCGTACTGGTGGGAGGACAGTTCGCCCAAATTGCAGATATCGCCCCGGCTCGGCGCCGCCTGGCCCATTACGGAACAGGGCGTGATCCATTTTTCCTACGGCATTTTCTTCCAGATTCCCACCCAGAACAGGCTGTTCGAGAATTTCGGCTTCAAGATGCCGGCGCTTTCCGGTTCGTACGGCCCCTTCGGCAATCCGGACCTCGACGCGCAGAAAACCACCATGTACGAGATCGGCTTGCGGCAGGGCTTCGGCGGCCTGGTCGCCGACGTGACCGGATATTACCGGGACGTGCGCAACTGGGTCTCCACCTCGCAGCCCATTATCGCCGCGCTCCCCGGCGTGAACTACGTCATCTACACGAACCGCGATTACGCGAACACGCGCGGGCTGACCGTACACCTGTCTCGCGCGTTCGAAAACCGGTACGGCCTGGACGTGAGCTACACCTATCAGGTGGTGGAAGGCTCCAATTCGAATCCTGCGGACGAATTTTTCTCCTTGCTCAACAACAGCCAGCCCACCCTCGCGCTCTTGCCTCTGAACTGGGATCAGCGGCACAAACTGGCGGGTGCTTTCTACGCAGGCGCCGACACGTACGGCGGGTCGATCCGGTTTCGGTTCGAATCGGGATTCCCGTACACGCCCACGTTTGCTTCCGCCGCGCTCACCGGCAACGACGTACAGCCCGAATTCCCCTCCAATTCGCGGCGGGCCTACAACACCTTCGAGGTGGACCTGAACCTGTACAAGGAATTCCAGGCGGGGCCGGTTCGTCCGCGCGTTTTTCTGGAAGTGTTCAACCTGCTGGACGCACGCAACGTGGCCACGGTGTTCCCCGATACGGGCGAGCCGGACGTCACGCTGGATCAGTTGCGCACCGGGCAGTTCGATCCCGGATGGTTCGTGCGGCCCGAACACTACCGCGAGCCGAGAAGAGTGCAACTGGGCCTTGAAGTCCGATTTTAGGATACGCGGATGCGGCTACCCATGACATATCCTCCCCTGACGCGCCCGGCCGGCTTGGTGCGCCGCTTTTCCGGAAGGATATTTTCGCGGCGGGATGCTATTCGCAGTCCCGGTAGCGTTAATCACCGCGTTATTTGCAATGTTACCCGCAATGTTATTCACAATAAATTCACAATACAAACCTGTTTGACGGCGCTTCGGGCCGACCGGACGTTCGCGCGCATGGCCGCTGCGCTGGTCGTGCTGGCGTTGCCGCTGGCGCTGGCCCCGTGGTCCGAACCGCTCGTGGGCGCGGCGCAGGCCCAGGGCGTCATCGACCGGAACCATGTGCCCGGCACGGAGCGCGTCGATCCGTTCGAGCGCCGCCGCGACAACATCGACGCAAACAACGTCCGCACCACCATTACGAACTGGGCGCAGTCCGGGCAGTCCGGGGATCCGGGAGATTTCTGGTACGAATGGCCCAAGAACACAGGCCGCCGCTATGTGGCCCTGACCCAGCTGTGGGTAGGCGCCGAGGTGGAGGACGCCAACAACGACACGCTGTGGGTCGTGGATGTGGCCGATTTTCGGGGGAATCCCGTCAACGACAACATTTCGTGGACGTTCGAGCCCATTAAGGGATACGTGAATCCGGCGGGCGCCGAATACGGCATTGCGCAATCAGACGAGCCGACCTCCTGGCCCGCCGCCTGGCCGGACAAGCTCGGCGACGCACAGGACCCGGGCTGGAGCAACTCCTGGAACGGCTTTTTCGGGAAGGATGTGTTCAACGCCGACCAGGAATTTTTCTACAAGATCGGCGACGACCAGTACGACAGATACCCGACCTATTTTCCCGATTCGACCGACCTCAGCCGCCGCGGGATGGGTCTGGTCGCCGAGGTGCGGGTGTTGGCCTGGAGCCAGATTCTCATTCAGGACGTGGTCTTTTTCATTCACGGGGCGAAGAACGACGGCACCCGCGATATTCGCAAGGCGGGCCTGTCCATGTGGCTGGCGGATTGCGTCGGCGGCGATTGCAGCGACGACATACCCTACTTTGACTTGCTGGAGGACGTCGCCTTCATGACGGACCTGGACGGCGTGGGGAACGAATTTTTCGGGGCAGATCCGGTGGGCGTGGCCACGTTCGCATTCCTCGAATCGCCCGGCAACGCCGTGGACCGCATCGACAACGACGGGGACGGCTCCACCTCCGAGACCTGCAATCCCGTGATCAGCGAATGCAACAGCCCGGTGATTCCCCCCTCGTTCCTGCAGGGCGAGAATCCCACCAACGCCCTCGACGACAACGGCAACGGCCTGATCGACGAGAACGGAACGCACGTGCCGTTCGTGACGGCCAGCGGCATCCCGCAGTCGGGGGTGGGGTATGCGGATTATATCGACAACGACGGGGACGGGGAAGCAGGCAGCCCGGTGGTTACCGAGGCCATGGCGGCGCAGGCTGCGTCGGACCATTGGCGCCGGTGGCCGCCCGTGCTGGCCACGGACCCGGGCGTGCGGGAAGTCCATCTTGTGGGCGTGGAGGAGGACGACGTGGGTCGTGCGTTTCGGGACGGGATCGACAACAACGATACGCACCTCGATGCGTCGAATTACCTCGCCGAACCGGGGTCGCCCACCGTTACGCAGGCAATGGCGGACGCCGCCGCCTCCGACCTGTACCGGCGGTATCGCGTCCCCGGCGCCGGGATCGTGCTGTACGATGTGGGGCCTGAGGACGTGGGCAAGGCCTATGCGGACGGCGTGGACAACGACAACGACGGCGCCGTGGACGAAGGCATCGACGAGGACATCGACGAAATGATCGACGAGAGCCGGGCCGACGGGATAGACAACGACAAGGACTGGAACCGCTACCTCAACGACACGGGACTGGACGGGGTGGCGTTCAACGGCGATCCCGGCGACAACGACGCCATGCCCACGTCCGGCGCCGGCACGGGCTTTCCCGGGGAACGCAACATCGACGTGACGGATATTTCCGAATCGGACCAGATCGGCATCACGAACGTGCGCATTTTCGGCGCGGGGACCCTCGGGATCGGCAGTTCCTCCGACCGATACCTGTTCCGCCGCTTCATGTTGCCGGGCAATTTCGACACGGAACTGCCCGATCCCGGCGACACCGACATCACGGTGTCCAGCGGCATTTTCCCGCTCAAGGCGGGCCAGACCGAACGCATTTCGCTGGCGGTCGTGATGGGAGGGACCCAGGAGGAAGCGCTCCAGTCGAGGGATTATGCGCTCCAGGCCTACCACGAAGATTACCAGTTCGCCCAGGCGCCCATCACGCCCACGCTGCGCGCTGTCCCCGGCGACGGCAAGGTGACGCTCTACTGGGATGCGATTTCGGAGCAGTCCTACGACCAGTTCCTGGCGGGCCTCGGGCGCGAGCCGAACGATTTCGAGGGGTACCGCATCTATCGCTCCACGGACCCGGCCTTCCTCGACCCGCAGATCATTACGGACGGGTTCGGCAACCGGCTTTTGCGCAAGCCCATCGCGCAATTCGACCTCATCGACGGGTTCGGCGGGTTCCATCCGGTGGACATCAACGGCATCCAGTTCTATTTGGGAGACAACCGCGTCAGCCCCGGCGAAGGGAGCAACGGCCTCGCGCATCTTTTCGTGGACGACGACGTGACGAACGGCGTGACGTATTTCTACGCCGTCACGGCCTACGACTACGGTTCCGCAGAGGACAATATTCCGCCTACCGAAACCCCCATCCGCATTCAGCGGCTCCCGGACGGCTCCATCCGGACCGGCCCCAATGTAGTGGAAATCGCGCCCGCCGCGCCCGTGGCTGGCTACGTAGACCCCACGCTCGGGGAGATGGAGCGCGTGGCGGGGACTACAAGCAGCCGCATCCTCTACAACATTATCGATCCGGTTGCTATTGCCGACAATCGCCGGTTCCGCATCGTGTTCGAGGACACGCTCATCTCCGGCGGGCGCTTCAGTCCCGACACCCTGACGACCAAAAATTTCTCGCTCGTGGACATTACGGCGGACGACACGTTGCTGCGCCGCTCCACCGCGTTTCGCTCCGGGAGGGAATTTCCCTTGCTGGCCGACGACGGCGATCCCATCGGGTTCAGCCTGTCGTTTTTCCCCGAACCATTCATTCTGCTCAACAAGGCGGAAACGGCCTGGAACAGCGACGACATTTATCCCGTCTCCCTGGACCCGCATACGTCCGCCGGGTTCGTGCGCGGCTTGCGCAATCCGTTCGATTACCGGGTGAAGGTGGTTGGCGCCGGACAGGGACAATCCATTGAAATGCAGGTCACCCGGCGGCTTACGCTGCCTGCCCGTCCGACGAACATAGAGGTGTATCGTTTGCTCCCGGACGGTACGGAGGTTCCGGTCGAATATGCCTTTTGGGACATCACTGGCGCCGATTTCGTCTCGTCCGTTTCGACCGCCGCCGCCTCCTGGACCGCCGATGCAGGCATTGGCGAGAGCGATTTTATCGTGATTCGGGAAACCAAGGTGGGCGACGACGACGGCGATCCCGTCATTACCTGGCGCATCGGCCTCAATTTTGTGTTCGGAGACCACCGCGATCCGCAAGAGGGCGACGTCGTCACCATCATCACCCGAAAGCCGTTTCTCGCCACCGATGCGTTTGAATTTACCGCCACCGGCCCCGGAGTGGACCTGGAGGCGGCCCGGGATATGCTGGACCAGATTCGCGTCGTGCCCAACCCCTACGTAGCGACCAATTCGTTCGAAGGGCTTAACCCGTTCAGCACGGGCCGCGGGCCGCGCGTCATCAAGTTCATTCACCTGCCTCCGCAAGCCACGGTCCGCATCTATACGGTAAGCGGGCGCCTCGTGCGCACGCTTCGCCTTTCCGAGGGCGGCAACGACGGCCTCGATCCGGCGTCCCTGCTGGACGGCACGCTGGAATGGAACCTGCAAAGCGAAGAAGGATTGTCCGCTGCGTACGGCGTATATATATATCATGTGGAAGCGCCCGGCGTCGGCGAGCACACCGGCACGTTTGCGATTATCAAGTGACGCGCATCAAATCATCCCCGATGAAAAGGACCCGGAACATATTGCGCCGCATACCCGCAATGCCTTTCTGCGCGTTCTGGCGCTTGTTTTCTGCGTCCGCGTCGGCCCCGCCGCGTCCGTCTTGCGGAAAAATCCTGCGCGAGAAGGTCGTACGAACCGGACTGTTCGCCGCGCCTCGCCTCGCTGCGCCTCTCCGTGCGAAGCCCCGCCTCGCTGCGATCCTGTGGTTGGCCGCCGTGCTTGTTTCGTCCGCGCCCGCCTTCGCGCAACAGGATTTCGACAGCCAGACCCGCACCGTCACCAAGCGGGGCACGACGGCGGCTGATTTTCTCGGCATTCCCGTAGGCGCGCGCGCCACCGCGCTGGGCGGCGCCATCACGGCCACGGTTTCCGACCCCATCGCCATATACTGGAATCCGGCGGGCATGGCTGCCGTGGAAGAGGTGAGTTTCACTGGCGAATACGCCGAATGGCTCGCCGCCATCGATTTCAATTTCATGGCCATAGCGATCCCGAGCCGGTTCGGGGTGGTCGGACTGGGCCTGACCGTCATGCGCACCCCGGAAATGGAAGTGACCACCGTGGCTATGCAGGACGGCACGGGCGAAACGTTCAACGCCGCTTCCTGGGCCGCCGCTGTGACCTATGCGCGGGCGCTCACGGACCGGTTCGCCATCGGCGGTTCCGTCAAATGGATTCAGGAGCGCATCTGGAATTCGTCCTCCGGCGGCCTGGCCTTCGACGTCGGCACGCAGTTCGAGACGCCGTTCCGGGGGGTGCGCCTCGGGGCGTCCATCAGCAACTTCGGCTCGAAACTGCAAATAGCCGGGGACGATCTGCTGGCCCGCGTGGATGTGGACCCCGGCAACCGGGGCAACAACGAGAGCAACCGCGCCCTGCTCAAGACCGACCGCTTCGATTTGCCGCTCATCATGCGCATCGGGCTGGCCGGGGAAGTGTTCCAGCGCGGCGGCAACCGCCTTACGCTTTCCGTAGACGCCCTCAACCCCAACAACAGCGAACAATATCTGAACGCCGGCGCAGAGGTCGGCTTGCTGGGGGATCTGATTATGTTTCGGGCCGGGTACAGCGAGTTGCTGCTGGAGAACAGCCTGCGCTCCTTTACGCTCGGCGGCGGGCTGCGCTACCAGTTCGCCCCCATCCATTTCGGAATGGATTACGCCTTCGAGCAACACGAATACTTCAACGCCGTAAACCGCTTCACCCTGACCATGCGGTTTTGAAGAGAACGAATGGGGGAGGCCGCCTGCGCAGTTTACGAGATGTACCCGGACGCTACGCTACAATTCTTTGATAATATCTTCCAATTGCGCAATAAGCGGCGGCAAATCGTTGATGATTGTATCCCGGAGCACGTCAAGGTCAAGACTATCGTATCCGTGAATCAACCGGTTACGCATACCGACAATGCGAACCCAGGGAATCGCTGCGTATTGTTTCTGCATTGACTGGGGAATACGGTTGGCGGCCTCGCCAATGATTTCCAGCAACTGTGTCAAGGCGAGTTGTCGTTCGTGGTTCCCCTCAAGTTCGTCCAGGCTTGCGTCACCAAGCAATTCCACCGCCTCGCTGGCGTGGAGAACCATATCGAGCAAGCTCGCTTCAGGATTCCGTCTGCTCATACTGCACCTCGTACGAACTCAGAATATCATTCCTGCGAATATAATTGCGGCTTGCTTCGATTCCCCTGAAGGTATGTATGTCTGCTCGCTGGCGAAGCAGGGTGCTCAATTCCCGTTCCATGCGAGCGATGCCGAGCAAGCCGATAGATTTGTCCGGCGCAAACTCTACCAGCACATCTACGTCGCTTTCGGGCGCGAAGTCTTCGCGCAAGACCGATCCGAAGAGCGCCAGACGCAGAATATGATTGTGCCGGCAAAAGGAGGCGATCTTGTCGTACGGTATGTCGATTCGTGCAGGCATGGGTCCGCATTCGTGGGACTGGATAGCATATACCCATTTTATAGTACGATAAAACGGCGCGATGTTCCGCCCTCTCCCAGGACGCTCACTGCATCCGCCCCCGTCCGGCGTCGTCCGCCCGCGCCGCCCGCCCCCTCACACGTTTCCCCAAAAAAATTTGCACATTACCTTAAAAAAGGGTAAACTACTCTCGCTATAGCCTTTATGGCAGGCAAACGTGCGCCTTGTGCGCATGGGTTGTCCGCCATACCACCCGCCACGTACACATACTCAGCCTGTAGGACTATGTACATTTTTACGACCGCGAAGGCGCGGACCCTCCGCCGCTTCGCACCCTTCATGTATGCTTTGTTGCTCGCGTTCGCCGCGGGCTTCGGCGCGCAGGACGCACTGGCCCAGCGCACCATTACGTTGCATCTGAACACGGCCTCGGCGCCGGACACGCTTAAGGCCATGCACGACGTGCAGGTGCGGGGTACGCTTACGGCCCCCGACGGCATGCAGGTTGGCGGTGCGAATATGCTTCCCGACGGCAACATCATCGACTGGAACGACGCCACCACGCTTCGGCCCATGAATGTCGGCGGCGACTACTGGACGGTTTCGTTCCAGATTCCAAACGAGAACGGACTGCTGTTCAAGTTTTTCGCCACCGTGACGGGCGAGGATCCGCATTCCCCGGGCTGGGAGACTGGAATGGACCACAAGATCGAGCTGGGTACCGACGACGTCGAACGCACCCTTCACTTCTTCAATACAACCGCAGACCCAGCGTACGACTACGACTGGCGCCCCTACGAACCCGCGGGCGAAGACAGCATTGCGGTCTGGTTCCGCGTGTTTGCGTACACCGAGGATCCTGCCGTTGCCACAGAATACGACCGCGACGACGCGGACCAGGCCCTTGAGGTTCGAGGCGATAATATGACGGGCGGCCCGCTTACCTGGGATGACATGACCCAAGTGAAACTGGCCAAGGAAAGCGGCGAGGCCGCAACGACGGGTTACGATTTGTATTCGGGCGTGGGCTACTTCCCGAAATCTGCGGCAGGCATGGATCAGGAATACAAGTTCGTGATACCGGGAGCAATGCCCGGTTGGGAGAGCACCGACAACCGGTCCTTCGTCATTCCGGAAGCGGACACGACATTGCATTATGCGTATTTCGGCAACAAGGCCCCCATCAGCGGGGAGCTGGTCGAGGGCTCCATCATCTTCACCGTGGACACCAAGCCGCTTGAGGACATCGGGGTATTTGATCGGGTGCGGGCAGATTCCCTTGAGGTTCGGGGCGATTTTAACGGTTGGGGTTGCGGCGACCCCGATAAATGCCAGTTGCTGCGGGAGCCCGGCACGACGACCTTCGAAAATCCCATCGTGCTTACGCAGGTTTCCGGCGCTGAGTTGAGCTACAAATTTTACCTCAACTTCAACGACGATAACTTCAAGGAGGCCTTCGGAGTGGACCCGGTTAGCGGTTGGGAAGAACCCATTACCCGGACCGGCGCGAACCGGAAAGCCGTATTTGAAGGCAAGGAGAATCAGGACCTCGGGGTACAGTATTTCAACGATATTGCGGCGGGCAACATCATCCCTGCCGGTACGTCCGTGAAGCTCACGATGAATGTGGACATGAACTCGGCGCTGATGCCCATGACAGCCGATCCGTTCGATCCCGCGCGGGATTCCGTCGTGGTGAGTTTCAACGACGAAATCTGGAAATTCACCATGAATCTGCCCCGCATGGATGACGACGCCTGGCGCCCTGACGGCCGCCTGTATCTGCTGGATCCCGACGGAGACAAGGTGTACACCGCGACCGTAGATATCGGGGGCGTGACCCGCAACGATGTTCCTCTCGGGACGTACAGCGGTCTTCAGTACAAGTACTCGTACATCAATCCGACCGACATGACGGAGAGCGGCGAGGCGGGCGGTGGTTTCAGCGATATAGGCCGAAACCGGGTCCGGTATATTAAGCCGAACATGGATGGGTCCTGGCCTGCTTCGTTTACGTTCGACACGGACATGTATCAGGAAGAGGGGCTTCTTCCGTTCGAGATGAATCCCGCTATCACGGTTTCCGTGGAGCCGACGTCCGCCGAACTTCCGTCGCAAGTTACGCTCGGCGCCAACTACCCGAATCCGTTCAACCCCGTGACCACCTTCGAATACGCCATCGACGAGGCGGTCCACGTAACGCTCAAGGTCTACGATATGCTGGGCCGCGAAGTGGCTACGCTGGTGGACGGAATCCAGCAGGCGGCGCAGTACCAGGTGCGCTTCGACGGTTCTGGCATGGCCAGCGGAATGTACCTGTATCGCCTCGAAACGCCCGGCCAGATGTTGACGCGGCGCATGATCCTGCTGAAGTAACCGGGCCACCGGAGTCGATCCGGGCATGACATTCGGACGCGGGCGGTGCGGATCAGGCGACCAAAAGGTTGCCCCGCGTCGCCCGCGTTTCGATTTTACGCCCCTTTTGGCGCGCTGCGCCGGAACGGCAGGCCGCGGTCTGGTTTTATCGCGAGACGTCCTGACGCGCTATACAGACGCTCTATATATATGCGTCTGCTCGTTTTCTTACGATAGTTCAATCGCTAAACTATCCTGACGCGCCCTGTGCTATGCGTTTGCTCGTAAGACAAGGCTGGATATTCCCCGTGTTGTGCGTGCTGCTTGCGGCCTGCGCCCGGGCGCCCTCGGATGCGGAGGCCAGCCTGCGCCCGGACACGTTGCAGACCCCGGTGTATCTGGGGGCGGACCTGTCCTACGTGAACGAAATGGAGGACTGCGGCGGGAGCTATCGGGAAGATGGGCAGACGGTGGACCCCTTCGCGCTTTTCGGCGAGCGGGGCGCCAACCTGGCGCGCATTCGCCTGTGGCATACGCCCCCGACCGAATACAGCGCATTTCCCGACGTCGTCCGGGCCATACGCCGGGCGAAAGCCGCCGGGATGCAGATTCTGTTGGATTTTCATTACTCAGACCACTGGGCGGACCCGGGCAAGCAAGTGCCTCCCGTTGCCTGGGAAGGCTTGACGGTGGACGGGTTGCGGGATTCGGTGTACGCCTATACGCACCGCGTGCTGGATCGGCTTGGGGAGGAGGGCTTGCTTCCCGACATGGTGCAGATCGGCAACGAAATCAATCCGGGCTTCCTGCTGCCCCACGGTAGCCGCGATCGGTGGGAGTCGCTCGCCACGCTGCTGCAAGGAGGCATTCGGGCCGTCCGGGACGCGGCGGCCCGCCACGAAGCGCCCATCGATGTCATGCTGCATGTGGCGCAGCCGGAGCACGCCATGTCCTGGTTCGAGGAGGCCGCTCGCGCGGGCGTCGAGGACTACGATATCCTCGGCGTTTCCTATTACGCCCAGTGGTCCTCCGTGCCGCTGTCGGACCTGTCGGACCGCATTGCGGCGCTGGTTTCCCGATTTGCGCCCCGCGATCTGCTGGTGGTGGAGGCGGCCTATCCCTGGACGCTCGCGGGCGCGGACCCCGCGAACAATATTCTGGGCGAAGATGCGCTGGAACCGGGCTATCCCGCCACGCCCGCCGGGCAGAAGGCGTATCTTGTGGATATGACCCAGGCCGTGTTTGACGGCGGAGGCGGAGGCGTAGTATACTGGGAGCCCGCCTGGATTTCCACATCCTGCTCCACACCCTGGGGCCAGGGTTCGCACTGGGAGAATGCTGCGTTTTTCGATTTCAACCGGGGCAACGAAGTGCTCCCGGCCATCGATTTCCTGAACCACGCCTACGATGTTCCCGAAGGGCGCACGGCCCCCGCTCCCGATCGCCCCATATCGGCGGAGCGCGCCGAACAACCCCGTTCCGTCGAACTTTCCGGAAATTATCCGAACCCCTTCAACCCCCGGACGACCATACGGTATGCGCTGTCCGAGGCGGCGCCGGTGCGGCTTGTCGTGTACGACCTCGCAGGACGGGAAGTAGCCCGCCTTGCAGACGGCGTTCGCCCGGCGGCTCGCCACGAGGTCCGCTTCGACGGCTCCGGCCTGCCAAGCGGCATGTACCTCTACCGCCTCGAAACCCCCACCCGCACATGGACGCGTCCCATGCTGTTGCTCAAGTAGATGCACGTCCATTGCGAGGCGTTCGTTCGAGTATTTTCTGTCGAAACCTGAACAGCATCAAGGTGTACGCCTTCAAGGACATTTCGCCGATTTGCCTGTACGGATGTTCGAGCGTTTTTTCGGAATATGCAAAACATGCGTAAAACCAGTCTACAACGTGTTGCGCCAGGGCGCATCGAATCTCTGAAGGTGCAGAATTTCCGTGCGTTGCGGAAGATCGAGTTCAGGAATCTGACGCCGCTGACGGTGCTACTCGGCCCCAACGGCAGCGGGAAGTCCACGGTATTCGACGTGTTCGCGTTTCTGTCGGAGTGTTTCGAGTTGGGGTTGCGCCGCGCATGGGATAAGCGTGGGCGCAGCAAGGAACTGATATCCCGGGGCGCGGATGGGCCGCTGGTCATCGAAATCAAGTACCGCGAAAAGCCGAGACAGCCGATTATTACCTATCACTTGGCCGTCAAGGAAAAGAACGGCGCTCCTCAGGTTGCGGAAGAGTGGCTACAATGGAAGCGAGGCAGGTATGGTAAACCGTTTCGGTTTCTGGATTATAAAGAGGGCAAAGGCGAGGCAATCAGCGGCGAACAACCCGACGCACAGGGTGAGCGAGAACCCGGATCCCTTAGCGCGCCCGATCTGCTGGCGGTCAATGCATTAGGACAGTTCGCCGACCACCCGCGCGTGGCGGCGTTGCGCCAGTTTATCACCGGTTGGCATGTTTCGTACCTTTCCGCGGACAGCGCGCGCGGACAACCCGAAGCCGGGCCGCAAGAACAGTTGAGCAAGACAGGCGACAACCTCGCCAACGTAATCCAGCATCTCGCCGAGCGTCATCCAGAGCGTCTTGAGCATATTTTCGAAAAATTGCGTCGCCGGGTGCCGCGCATCGAAAAGGTATTGGCCGATACGATGCCGGATGGCCGTCTGCTCTTGCAAATCAAGGATGCTCCGTTCAGCCACCCGGTGCTGGCGCGGTTCGCCTCCGACGGGACGCTCAAAATGCTGGCCTATCTGATGTTGCTTCACGACGACACCCCGCCCCCCTTCATCGGTATCGAGGAACCGGAAAATTTCCTCCATCCCCGGCTTCTTGGGGAGCTGGCCGAAGAATGCCGGGCGGCCAGCGAACGCACGCAATTGCTGGTGACCACGCATTCGCCGTTCTTTCTCAGCGCCTTGCGGCCCCGTGAGGTACGCGTCCTGTGGCGAGACGAACAGGGGTATACGCAGACGCGGCATGTAGAGCAGATGGAGAATGTGCAAGCATTTATGCATGAGGGAGCATTACTCGGCGACCTGTGGATGGAAGGGCACTTCAACGTGGGCGATCCATTGACGAAGCAGGGCGGAGGCGTTGGATCATTCGGGAGTGGAGGCCGATGACAGGTTCGCATGTGGAGTTTCTGGTAGAGGAACCCTCCATGGAGGCGTTCCTTGAGGTTTTGCTTTCTCGCCTGTTTCCAGGCAGCGCGTTTCACTTGCGTGTGTTTCAGGGGAAGAAGGATATGTTGCGCAAATTGGAAGCGCGTCTGAAGGGGTATGCCCATTGGCCCTCGGGTTATGGACACGTCGTGGTCTTGGTTGATCGCGACGACGATGATTGCCATGAGCTCAAAAAGACGCTTGAAGACATGGCCACCAACGCTGGATTGTGCACTCGCTCAAGGCAAAAAACCTCCTGGCAGGTGGTAAACCGCATCGCCATTGAGGAACTTGAAGCATGGTATTTCGGGGATTGGGAGGCGGTCAGGAGCGCCTATCCGAGGGTATCTCGGACTGTTCCGGGCCAGGCGAAATACCGTAATCCCGATGCAATAAGAGGCGGTACCTGGGAAGCGTTCGAGCGTATCTTGCAGCGAGGCGGTTACTTCAGGACAGGTTTACGAAAGACAGAAGCCGCCCGCGCCATTGCCCACCACATGGATCCGGACCGGAATCGTTCTCACAGTTTCGGGAAATTCAGGGATGCCCTTCGCGAGGTGACGCCGTAATGCACGTCCGCACCCGTACCTCCATCCTGCGCCTCCTTGCGTTCGCCCTCATATGGGCAGGTTCTGCGCTATATTCCACAGATGCCTGGGGGAAAATGCAGGTGTACGCCCAGCGCCAGCACCCGCAAACCGGAATACAGCCACGAATTGAGTCGCCGCCGCCCACCGGGATACGATCCCCATCCGCCGCCGCGCAACTCCAGCCCAAACCCCAGCCCCAAACCCTTTCCATCGCCTTCCGCTACATCCCCGACCAGATATTCGCCGAGCGCGCCTTCCTTCCGGGCGTGTTCAACGGATGGGGCGCGCCGTACCGGGCAGGTTCCTCGTGCATACAGGAAGGCCACGCCTCGGCCATGTCGTTCGTCCGGTTCGATCGCTACTGGCTGTACGAAATTCCCCTCGAAATAGGCGAGACATACGAATACAAGGTACAGGTCCACCAAGACATTGCGGGCGCCGATTGCACTTGGCTCACCGACCCGCTGAATCCCCGGTCCAATCCGGCGGACAACAACAATTCGGTGCTCACCGTCGCCGACCCCATGATTTTCCAGCCCGCCCAGGAAGTGGACCGCGGCGCCTTCTCCGCCGGGCTCTTCTCCACGCAGGCGTTCGCATCCATCGCATACCACATCAATGGGGTCGAATATACCGACGGCCTGGACCACTACGACCCCGCCACAGGCATTTTCCGGGTCGAACCCGCCCGGCGCATTCCGCCCGGCGCGCAATTCCGCATCGAGGCCGCGGACCAGGCGGGCCGCCGCGTCGAAGCCGAAATCGGGCGCATCCTTGCCCCCGTCGAGTGGGTGGGACCCTCCTTTTCCACAGTCAAGGAAGAAGCCTCCCTGCGCGCCCGCGTCACCGGCCTGGACGGCGCCATAGACCCGAATATCACGCAAGCCACGCTCCTGCGGGGCGGGGAGGAGGTCGGCGTCGTTCCCGTAACGGATGGGGAAGCCCTCGTCATGCCGTCGCTCCGGCTCGGCGACAACGACTTCCGCCTCCGCCTCGACCTGGACGGCCAGGCGCTGATTTCCGACCCCATTACAGTTACGCGGCGCCTGCATCCGCTGGACATCGACCCGTTCGACGTGTCCGTAACCGGCGCCGCCCACGCGGTCGAAATTTCCTTGACCCTTTCTGGAAACATCGACACCATCTCCCTGGCGTCCGAAGATAGCCCCGGAGTCCCCGCGCCTCCCGCCAACGCCACCATCGTCTCCGTCGATCTGGCGTTTCCCGTCCCCCCCGACCCGTTCGATACGGCGGACGTAACGTGGACGGGCCAAAGCAGCGACCGCACGACCCTCGTCCTGCGCGGCATGGCCGACGGCCCCGGGGAAGCGTATTTCAACCTGTTCTTCCGCCGCTCCGACTATCCGGGCGAAACATTCCGCCGCCGCGTCGCCGTGATGGTCGAAGAGGACGGCTCGGCTCGGGAAATGCGCTACGAAGAAACCGCCTCCTGGGTCCAACAGGCCGTGGTCTACGAAATTTTCCCCTTCAGCTTTGGGCCGTCGGCCTTCGGCACGCTTGCGAATCCGGGCAGCCGCCTCCGCGATATCGCCCGCGAACTGGATTACATCGCCGCCATGGGGTTCAACGCCATCTGGTTCATGCCGATCATGCACAATCAGGTGATGAATCAGGTTTCCGGGGGCTACAACATCATCGACTTCTATCGGGTCGATCCTCGCCTCGGTACGAACGCGGATTTCAAGGCCCTCGTGCAGCGGGCGCACGAGCTCGGCATTCGCATTATCATGGATATTACCCCCAGCCACGTATCCCCGGCGCATCCGTGGGTGGCCAGCCTGCGCAACGGCGGGCCGTACGCGAGTTATTTGCAGACGCAGCCCAGTCCGCATGCCCTCGGGCGCGACAACCGGGGCGCGAACCTTCCCGAAACGCTCCAGCCCGGGGCCGGGTATTACAAATACCAGGGATTCGGCGATCTGGCGAATCTCGACTGGAACAACGACGATCTGCAAGCCGCAATGCTCGATGTGCTGACGTTCTGGGTAAACGAATTCGATATAGACGGCTGGCGCCTGGACGTGTACTGGGGTCCCTGGCGGCGCTACGGGCCGGAGCGTTTCGGGCGGCCCCTCCGCACGCTCATGAAGCGCCTGAAGCCGGACGCCTGGCTACTCGGGGAGATTGTGGGGACGGGCGCCGGTACGGAAGTCTACTACGCCGACGCCCTGCACGGCAACCGGTTCGAGGGGGGCATCGACGCGGGCTACGACTGGCCCTTTTATCATAATGCGATTCGGGGGGGATACGGTCGCATCGCCACCTACGACCAGTATGCGCACAACAACGACTTTTACCCCGGCCCGAACGCCCGCTATTTTCGTTTTCTGGAGAATCACGACGAACCGCGCATCGCCGCGTTGCACGCCTCCAGCCCGGATCGGCTGTTTCCGCTTGCGGGATTTTTGCTGACTACCACCGGCATACCCATGGTGTACCAGGGCCAGGAGGTGGCTTTCCGTGCGGGATCGGACCCAAGGCGAGCGCCTGTGAACTGGAACACGCCGCGCAACCGCGAATTCGCCCGGCATTACCAGCGTCTGGCGCATGCCCGCGCCCGGTTCCCCGCCTTCGGCTCGCAGGCGCTCCGTACGTTGACGACGCGCGGCGCGTATGGCTACGTCCGGCCCCGTGAGGACGAAAACGCCGTGGCGCTGGTCAACTTTTCGTCCGCGCCGCGCACCGTGACGGTCGATCCGGGGCCCTTTCTTGAGATGTCGGCTTCCGGGCCCGTCCCGTATTACGATATTTTTGCGGATACCCTCGCGTCCTACGCCGGGGCGTTCGAGGTGACCGTGCCCCCCTACGAGACGGTTATATATATAACGAGTACGAACCCCGGCTTCGAAGCGCCCGCGCTGCCGCCGTTGCCCTATGGGGCCGTCTACACCGCCGCCGAGCGCGAAGAGCTCCCCGGTTTTGTGAAACTTTCAAGGAATTACCCAAATCCCTTCAACCCGGAGACGACCATTGAGTATACGTTGCCGCAAGCGGAATCCGTGCGCCTGGTCGTATACGACGTGCTGGGCAGGGAAGTCGCTCGCCTCGTGGATGGCGTGCAGCCGGCAGGCCGTCACAGCGTGCGTTTCTCGGGGGGGGAACTCTCCAGCGGAACGTATGTATACCGGCTCGAAACGACAGGGGAGCGGCATGTGCAGACCATGATTCTGGCGAAATGAAGGGTGGGACACCCCGGATTTCTGCATCATGACGCCCCGGTCGAAAAAAAATATGGAACAGGGCTTGACTCTGTTTGTTCAGACAGCGAAATTGCCTCTTGACACTGAAAGAAACATTCCGTATACTTTTTTGGTACTTGGTACTTGACAAGTATACGGCGATGTCGTACATTGTCTGCATGCGCCCTTGTTTGCCTTGGCGGCACGCCGGGTGCGCAAACCTGCCTGGACACACCCACCCATAACAAAATGATCATCCTCGCCGAGAGGGTGGCGCGTCATTTTAACCAACATTGAGCATAAGCCATGACGTTCTTGCTTCATAAATACCATGCGATCAGCCGTACGAAAGTGCGGGAAAGCTTGCGGCCCTTCGTAAGCGGGATCGCTTCAACCGGTCGCCTTGCGGCGGCATGCCTGTTGCTTGCGGGCTTCCTGGGTGTGGGATCCGCGAACGCACAGTCTCCCCCCACAATCCTGCGTCTGGGCGGCGGGGATGTGACCATTAGTCTTGACGATGGTACTGAGAGTAACACCAATCTGCAGGTGCACCATTTCGTGATCGGGGATGGGAAAGCCCAAAACAACCCCACCATGATCGCCGAGGCGCAGGGATTCGCGGTGAAGAAGTCGTTCTTGATCGGAGGACTTGCCCTCGTTACCCTGAACGACAGCGACGACGAGCATATGCTGACGATCTCCCCGATCGCCACGGGTGCGTTCAAGATTGCGCTGTCCCCGGACGGGTTTTCGGACCTGACCACAGAGGCGGATGGGGAGAACATGGGTACGCCCCGCGAATTTGTGACCTACTCGGCCAATGCGCCCATGCTGACGGGCAAAGACGAAGGTACCAAGTATAATGCCGACGCCGCCATCGACAATATGGTGATTTCGCTGACGCCTCGGGACAACATCAATGCGTCCGCGATCAAGGTGATCCCGCTGTTCAGCGATCCAGACGATGTGTTCCTTACCTACACGGCCAAGGCGGATCCGATCAAGAAGCCTAAGGAAGAAGGGAGCGAGGAAATGGTGGATACGGACATCGTGTCTGCAACTATCGTCAACAACGAGTTGATGATTTCCCTGACGGACAAGGCGGAAGGGCGCGACGGCACGGACGTATGGCTTATCGCTACAGACGCGGCGGGCGAACAGGCCCGGAAGCGCTATCAGATAACCACCGGCTCGCCGACCAATCCGTATGTTACAAAGGGTGGTCTTATGGATCAGGAACTCCGGGAGAATGGCGAAGCCGTGACGATTGCGCTGGCCGGAGGCTTCATGGACGACGCCTTGACTATCAATACCGATAACCTGACCGACTTTGGTGCTGACGGTACCACGGGTACTGATCGCGTCTTGACGTATGACGTCACCAAGATCAGCGAATCCTCGGCGACCAAGATAGGCGATGATGCGGATTTCACATGGGTTGCGTCTGTCGTGACCGCCAATGTTACGGGCAACAAAACCGCCGATGCAATGATTGCGATTGATCCTCGCAATTCGGGAGCGGGTTCGGTCACATTTACGGTGGTTGCAGAGGACGAGGGGCCCGTATGCAGAATCGGTGATGGCAAGGATAAAGATGATTTATCCAATATGACCGGAAACGCATACATACTGATCAAGAAAGACAGTACGGCGGCTACTTTCGGGGAAGAGGGTGACGATGCACCGGCGATGTGCTGGGCGGATGCCTTGGCGCCTGACCCGAATGACGCGAGCACGATGATCCGTAACGACACCGTAGATAAAGGCGAAACGACGGGGCTGTACCCCGATAAGGCGACCGCTATGACCACCCTCGTGGTAAATGTCGTGACGAAGACCACGCCTTCGGCGGGCGCCGCCATTCCGACGCTGGAATTGGTGTCGGACGCGGATACGCTGGGCAAGATGGTGAACCTGGCGGATGTGGACGCCAAGGCGAGCGGCAATCAGGCGGCCTTCAATGACTACAAGCAAGCCCTCACCTATGAGGTCGAGCTGGCGCAGGCCGACGGCAAAGACGTAGCCATGGCGACCGTAGATGGTTCGGTGATCACCGTCGTGCCGATCTGGCGTGCAGGCGACAAGACGGTGAAGGCGACGGTTACGGCCACGAACGGCAGTGCCGAGTCGGCCGAGGCCGAGTTCATGGTCACGGTCAAGTCGGCCACGGTTCCGGTCGTGAACCCGGCCATACTGGGTAATCCTCTGGCTGCAGGGGCGCTGGCGGCCGGCTTCATGGTTGATTACGGCAAGAGCCTGTCGGTTGACCTTAAGGACCTCCGGGGCGCCATCAAAGCGAATGCAGGCGGCGGCGCTATGGGCGATGCTGCCGTGGCGGCGCTCTTGGGTGCTGAAGGGGCCAAGGTTCCGTTCCCGCTGTTCATCGATCCAGATGCAAATCCCAAGGATCAGCTTCCGGGCGGTCTGGATCTGAAGATCCGTCCTGAGGATGTGGTGACGCCGCATCTCTATGCCGATCAGAGCATGGACAACGACATTTCCACGTCGATGGGCCGGCTCGTGCTGGATAAGATGGGTGTGTTGACGTTCAACGCCACGGCTCCGAACACGATGACGATTACGATCCATGGTGTGGACCGTGCGCGCAACCCGGTAATGGCAACGACGATGATCACGGTGCCTGAGAAAACGAGCGCAGAAGGGGATGAGCTTCCGAGGGAGGTAAGCCTCTCCCAGAACTACCCGAACCCGTTCAATCCTCAGACGACGATCGAATACGCCTTACCTGCTGCGGGCGATGTGAGCCTGATCGTGTACGACATGCTTGGTCGGGAAGTGACAACGTTGCTGAACGGTCCTCAGACGGCGGGTCGTCACACGGTGAACTTCGACGCGGCGCACCTTTCGAACGGCACATACGTGTACCGTCTGGTGGCTCCGAACAAGACCATCACCCGCACGATGGTGCTCGTCAAGTAGCGCCTCTCGGCTTATGCTCAAGCAAGGCCCTCGTTGTCGCAAGACAGCGAGGGCCTTGTTGCGTTTATGGGGGCGGGGGCGTATGTCAGCCTTGCCCTGATGTCGTTTTTCTCTCGCCAGAATGCCCGAATGGCGCGCCGCCACAGGGCTATTCCGCCGCCGTCTCACGCAAAGTCCGCCCCGCCCGTCCCCCTGGGGCGCGGCCCCTGAATAGGGCGGCTTGTTTTGCGTGTATCTTTTTTCTGCGCCAAGGGTTATGTTTCGGGGTATGTGTCTACAGAGGGAGCCGTCCAATATTCATTGCACATGACTTCGAGGTTGCGCGAAACCGAAGAACCGAGCCAGGATTACCTTGAGCGGCTTGTGCGGCATTTCGAGCAGCCCGCCTTTATCGACAAGGACCCTGTCTCCATCCCGCACGGGTTCGACGATCCCCGGGATCGGGAAGTTATCGGCGTGTATGCCGCGTTGCTGTCCTGGGGGCGCCGGGCAACCGTCCTGAAGAAGATGGCGGACCTTTGCGAACGGATGCATTTTCGTCCCTATGCGTTCGTTCGCGGATTCGACGGGGATCGGGACGCCGGGCATCTGCAGGGCTTCCGACATCGAACGTTTCAGCCGGAGGACCTTTTCTGGTTCACGCACAACCTCGGCCTCTTGCTGCGCAGGCACGAAACCATGGAAGCGCTTTTTGCGCGGCATCTGCCGGACTCGGCGGCGCATGTGGGCCCCGCCATACAGGGGTTCAGCGATGCCGTGCTGACCGCGCACCCAGACACGCCCCTGCGTTTGCAAAAACATCTTGCCCGTCCGGCGAGGGGAAGCGCCTGCAAGCGCCTGAATATGTACCTGCGCTGGATGGTGCGGCCTGGCCCCGTAGATATGTGCCTGTGGAAACGCATTGCACCCCGGCAACTCATGCTTCCGCTGGATGTGCATTCAGGACGGGAAGCCCGCCGCCTGGGCATGCTGACGCGGCGAACCAACGACTGGAAAGCCTGCATCGAATTGACAGAAAACTGCCGCCGCCTAAACCCGAAAGACCCGGCCCGCTACGATTTCGCCTTCTTCGGCCTGGGCGCCTACGGCGAGCCGGACGAGGGAGGCGCAGACGGCGGTGCTGGCTAAGGCAAGCCGGACAAAGATGGCCGGACGGCGGTGCTGGCTACGGCAAGCCGGACGAAGGCGGCCGGACGGCGGTGCTGGCTACGGCGAGCCGGATCAGGACAAGGGGCGACGGGACAAGTCCAGCGTAGCCGAATCCCGGGCCAATGCAAACTCGTATCCCGGCCTGGATGGCTCCATGAAGGTAATGGAGTCATAGAAATCGTCCAGCGCCACAAACAATCCGTGTTCCTCGACCCATTTCCGCATTCGCTGGTTGCACGAATGCGCCCAAGAAAGGATTTCGACCTTCCAACCGCGCCTGTGCATCCGTTCCAGCGTACTGTGAAAACCCGCACCTTCCAGATAACCTGCCCCGTCGCCTGTCAACAAGACCACGATACCCGGGTTTCCGTTATTGTCCAATGCGTCTTCGAGCATACGCAACTGCAATAATCGATCAGGCATTTCTTGTTCCCCGTGTTCGGGACTAATCCGATCGAATAATTTCACCTCGACACCATGATTTTCCAGGCGATTCCACAACTGTCTCATTTCGGGAGGCACCGAGCCTGCTGCAACAGCGTGTTTTACAGGGCGGTCAGCATGCGCCAGCTTGAATATATTATCGAAGTTGATTCGAACTCGATAGCGTGCATTTGGACCTTCGGCCTTCTCCTCGGCAAGCCGTTGCGCCTCATGGAAAACATTCGAGTTGTCCCAGTATATAAAAACGCCGCCCATGTCAAGATTGTACATTTATTGCAATGCAGGGCAGGAAGGAAGCGGTTGCAGTGTACCGTAATGCGCCATGTCAGTTCCATCGAAACCGCCTTGCGGCAAAGCGTTTCCCCGATGGAACGGCGCAGGGGGGCGCGGACGAAGGGGCTGGCTAAGGCAAGCCGGACGAAGGCGGCACGAGAGCGGGGCGGCACAGGCGGAATGGGCTCAGAATAGTCTTATTCCAGCGGACACCCTCTATGGATCGGCCTATTCGTTTCCTACAGGTATGCCCGACGTTATTTCGCCCTCTTTCTGTCGCAACAGGACGTGATAAATGCCGTCAATGGATCCCCTGTTCGCCCGAATATCCTCCCGAAGATCCGACCTTTCTGCCTGGGCTTCGGCAGATCTCTGGTCTATTGTCTCCCGAATTTCCGCAAATCCCTTATCCATTGCCTCCCGAAGTTCTGACCGGGTTTCCGCAGATTTCCCGTCTATTGTCTCCCGAAGTTCCGATCTTTCCGACCGAGCCTCCCCAAACCCCTTGTCCATCGTCTCCCGAAGTTCCGACCTTTCCGACCGGGCTTCCGCAAATCCCTTGTCCATTGCCTCCCGAAGTTCTGACCGGGTTTCTGCAGATTTCTGGTCTATTGTCTCCCGAAGTTCCGACCTTTCCGACCGAGCCTCCCCAAACCCCTTGTCCATCGTCTCCCGAAGTTCCGACCTTTCCGACCGGGCTTCCGCAAATCCCTTATCCATTGCCTCCCGAAGTTCTGACCGGGTTTCTGTAGATTTCTGGTCTATCGTCTCCCGAAGTTCCGACCTTTCCGACCGGGCTTCCGCAAACCCCTTGTCCATTGCCTCCCGAAGTTCTGACCGGGTTTCTGCAGATTTCTGGTCTATTGTCTCCCGAAGTTCCAACCTTTCCGACCGGGCTTCCGCAAACCCCTTGTCCATTGCCTCCCGAAGTTCTGACCGGGTTTCTGCAGATTTCTGGTCTATTGTCTCCCGAAGTTCCGACCTTTCCGATCGGGCTTCCGCAAACCCCTTGTGCATTGCATCCTGAAGTTCTGACCGGGTTTCTGCTATTGTCTCCCGAAGTTCCGACCTTTCCGATCGGGCTTCCGCAAACCCCTTGTGCATTGCATCCTGAAGTTCTGACCGGGTTTCTGCTATTGTCTCCCGAAGTTCCGACCTTTCCGATCGGGCTTCCGCAAACCCCTTGTGCATTGCATCCTGAAGTTCTGACCGGGTTTCTGCTATTGTCTCCCGAAGTTTCGACCTTTCCGATCGGGCTTCCGCAAACCCCTTGTGCATTGCATCCTGAAGTTCTGACCGGGTTTCTGCTATTGTCTCCCGAAGTTCCAACCTTTCCGTCTGGGCTTTCGCAAATCCCTTGTCGATTGCCTCGCGAAGTTCCGACTTATCGGTTCGTTTTTCCTGGCGGAAGGCCATAACAACGGTTGCAATCACAGCCAAGGCCGCAATGGCCAGACTGAGAAGCATGTTTATTTCCTGGATTCCCATGTTTCCGTTTGTTTTGCTGTTCGTAACATCCGTCCAGCTCGCGGCGAAGAACCTCAGGCAAGGGCCTTGCTGAATTGTATCGCCATGGATTTCGGACGGTTCCAACTATAGACACATAAACCGGCGAAACATGACCTTTCCCCTTAATTTTTTTGCCATACAGGATCGGTGACATGGACCATAGCCAGCGCTTGTTCGATATCCCCGATACGCGAATGACTGTCGAGGTCCAGGAGCTTGCTGATGGCGCCCTCGCTTGCCTCCATGCGGTGGGCCAGATCGGTTTGCGTGATGCGCCGGGATCGCATTGCTGAATAAAGCGCCAGTTTGGACGCCACCATGGAGCGCACGGAAATACGCCTCTGCCCCGACACAACCGGACTCGGGACCGGAATATCTTCACGACATTGAATATACGCGCCCAGCGCCGCCACCAAAGCATCCTCTGCCATAGCCAATGCTTCGTCCTGATCGGCGCCATGGGTAAGCGCGGCGGGCACATCTGGAAAAGTAACCGAAAACCCGCCGCCGATTTCGGGGGTCAATACGCACGAGTATATGTAGGCCATCAGAATTCCTCCTTCCGGATGTCGAGTTGTTTCAGCATATTGTGCAAGGTGCCTGTCGTCAATTCTCCTCGCTTTATGGTCGTGCGGCGATCTCCAACGTACAGGATGCCGTGACTTCCCTTGCCTCGTCGCGGGTCGAAATGATACGGCAGGCCATATCGCCGAGCGTAACGTTTGGCGCGCCGTAGAAATTCGCTATCTCTCAATTTCGCACCTTGAATTACGATTGTCAACAGGTTACACCTTGAATTTGGAGACCCTATAGACACATAAATCGGCGAAACATAACCCCTGGCGCAGAAAAAAGATACACGCAAAGCAAGCCGCCCTATTCAGGCGCCGCGCCCCAGGGTGACGGGCAGCGGACTTTGGGCGGGACGGACGGCGGGCGAGGCGGACGGTGGGCGAGGCGGGACGGCGGGCAAGGCGGGACGGCGGGCAAGGCGGACGGCGGGCGAGGCGGGACGGCGGGCAAGGCGGGACGGCGGGCGAGGCGTCCCGGCGGGCAAGGCGTCCCGGCGGGCAAGGCGGGACGGCGGGCAAGGCGGACGGCGGGCAAGGCGGACGGCGGGCAAGGCGGACGGCGGGCAAGGCGGACGGCGGGCAAGGCGGACGGCGGGCAAGGCGGACGGCGGGCAAGGCGGACGGCGGGCAAGGCGGACGGCGGAATAGCCTTGTGGCGGCGCGCCACTCGGGCATTCTGGCGAGAGAAAAACGACATCAGGGCAAGGGTGACATACGCCCCCGCCCCCATAAACGCAACAAGGCCCTCGCTGTCTTGCGACAACGAGGGCCTTGCTTGAGCATAAGCCGAGAGGCGCTACTTGACGAGCACCATCGTGCGGGTGATGGTCTTGTTCGGAGCCACCAGACGGTACACGTACGTGCCGTTCGAAAGGTGCGCCGCGTCGAAGTTCACCGTGTGACGACCCGCCGTCTGAGGACCGTTCAGCAACGTTGTCACTTCCCGACCAAGCATGTCGTACACGATCAGGCTCACATCGCCCGCAGCAGGTAAGGCGTATTCGATCGTCGTCTGAGGATTGAACGGGTTCGGGTAGTTCTGGGAGAGGCTTACCTCCCTCGGAAGCTCATCCCCTTCTGCGCTCGTATTCGGCATAACCGTGATCATCGTCGTTGCCTCCACCCGTTTGCGCTCGCGGTCCGTACCATGGATCGTCAACGTCATCGTGTTCGGAGCCGTGGCGTTGAACGTCAACACACCCATCTTATCCAGCACGAGCCGGCCCATCGACGTGGAAATGTCGTTGTCCATGCTCTGCTCGGCCCAGAGATGCGCCGTCGTCACATCATCAGGACGGATCTTCAGGTCCAGACCGCCCGGAAGCTGATCCTTGGCAGCTGCATTCGGATCGATGAACAGCGGGAACGGAGCCTTGGCCGCTTCAGCGCCCAGGAGCCCCACCACGGCAGCATCGCCCATAGCGCCGCCGCCGGCATTCTCTTTGATGGCACCCCGGAGGTCCTTAAGGTCAACCGACAGGCTCTCACCGGGGTGGAGCGTGAAACCGTTCGCAATCGCCCCTGCAATCAGAGGATTACCCAGTATGGCCGGGTTCACGACCGGAACCGTGGCCGTCCCGACCTCCACCATGAACTCGACCTCGGCCGACTCGTCATTGCCGTTCGTGGCCGTAACCGTCGCCTTCACCGTCTCGGTGCCTGCACGCCAGATCGGCACGACGGTGATCACCGAACCATCTACGGTCGCGGTGGCTACGTCTTGCTCCTCGTGTTGCGCCAGCTCGACCTCATAGGTAAGGGCTTGCATGTAGTTATTGAAGGCCGCCTGATTGCCGCTCTTTGTGGTATCCACATCCGCAAGGTTCACCGTCTTACCATCCAGATCCACGTCCGACACCAATTTCAGCAGCGGAATGGGGGTGGAGCCCGCCGAAGGCGTGGTCGTCGTCACGACATTTACCACGAGGGTGGTCGTCTCGCTCTGCGAATCGGGGTACAGCTTCGTGGTCTCGCCGTCATCTACCATAGTGTCATTATTGGCGTCCGCCCAGCACTTGACCGGCGCAGTGTCGCCTGTATAAACACTCATATCAAGTCCAGAGGAATTATCGTCCTTGTCGATCAATCCATAGGAGTTGCCATCGTCGTCTTGGAACAGGCACGCTGGACCCTTGTCCGTAGCAACCACCGTAAATGTGACCGAACCCGCTCCCGTATTGCGAGGATCAATCTCAATCATCGCCGCGTCGGTTTTGTTGCCCGTAACCGTGGCGGTCACGATGGACCCAACCCATGTGAACCCCCCAGCTTGGTCTAGCTTGGTAGCCGTGTCGTCGCTGATCTTGGTGACCTCAATCTCCAAGCCACGCATGTCGTCACTGGTATTGGTTCCGGTGTCAGGATCCAAGCCGTTCTGCGTATCAATATCCAAGTCGTCGTCCATGAAGCCTTCGGCCAGCGAAATCATCACGGCGTCGCCATCCTCCCGGAGGTTCCGATCCTCAAGACCGCCGTCGGCGATATACGGATTAGTCGGTGAGCCGGTGGTTATCTCATAACGCTTCCGGGCCTGTTCGCCCGCCGCATCTGTAGCGATAAGCCATACGTACGTGTCGGGGTCTGTTCCCATCGCCTTGTCCGTCAGGGAAATCATCAACTTGTTGCTGACGATCGTCGCAGACACGATGTCCGTGTCCACCTCTTTCCCGTCCTTCGTCCTCTTGATCGGATCCGCCTTGGCCGTGTAGGTAAGGAACACATCGTCTGGATCGGTGAACAGCGGGATCACCTCAATCGCATCCGCCGCGACGTTGTCCCGAGGCGTCAGCATGATCTCCATATTGTCGTCCGCTGCCATCTGATTATACGCGGTACCAGACCCTCTGTTCGTCAGCATGGGCGCATTGGCCGAGTAGGTCACAAATTCGCGGGGCGTACCCATGTTGGCCGATTCCGCCTCTGTGGTCAGGTCCGAAAACCCGTCCGGGGACAGCGCAATCTTGAACGCACCCGTGGCGATCGGGGAGATCGTCAGCATATGCTCGTCGTCGCTGTCGTTCAGGGTAACGAGGGCAAGTCCTCCAATCAAGAACGATGTCTTTACCGCGTCTCCACCCGCCGAGGCGATCATGGTGGGGTTCGGTACCGCCTTGCCGTCCCCGATCACGAAATGATGCACCTGCAGGTTGGTGCCGTTCCCAGTACCATCGTCAAGACTAATAGTCACATCCCCGCCGCCCAGGCGCAGGATTGTGGGGGGAGACTGTGCGTTTGCGGATCCCACACCCAGGAAGCCCGCAAGCAACAGGCATGCCGCCGCGAGGCGACCGGTTGAAGCGATACCGCTTGCGAAGGGCCGCAAGCTTTCCCGCACTTTCGTACGGCTGATCGCATGGTATTTATGAAGCAAGAACGTCATGGCTTATGCTCAGTGTTGGTTAAAATGACGCGCCACCCTCTCGGCGAGGGTGATCATTTTGTTATGGGTGGGTGTGTCCAGGCAGGTTTGCGCGCCCGGCGTGCACCGTAATGGCACACAAGGGCGCATGACGGATATTCACTCCATAAAAAATCCCCACTCCGGCTAACCGGGGCGGGGTCGTTGGCCTGTCGCGACGAAGACGAAAAAGAGGGGGCTATATCCCTATGAAGTCGGCGGTGGCGTTGTTTGATGCGAGGGTAAGCCGGCGCGGCATGGTCAATCGGGGGCGGCTATATCTCGATGAAGTCGGCGGTGGCGTTGTTCGATGCGAGGGTAACCTGGGGCGGGGTCGTTGGCCTGTCGCGACGAAGACGAAAAAGAGGCGGCTATATCTCGATGAAGTTGGTGGTGGCGTTGTTCGATGCGAGGGTAAGCCGGCGCGGCATGGTCAATCGGGGGCGGCTATATCTCGATGAAGTTGGTGGTGTCGTTGTTCGATGCGAGAGTAACCCGGCGCGGCATGGTCAATCGGGGGGGCTATATTCCTATTAGGTCGGCGGCGGAGTTGTTTAGTTTATCTCGCTGGTGGATGTAGCGCAGGGTGGTGTTGATGTTTTTGTGCCGGGCGTGAATCTGCACTTGATGGAGCGTTGCGCCCGCCTCCAGCGCCAGCGTACAGCCCGTATGCCGGAGCGTATGGATAGACACCTCCGCAGGCAGCCCGGCTCGTTTCGCCGCCTGCTTCACCACATGGCATATCTGTCGCGTACTCAAGCGGTCGCCTTTCGTGCGGCCCAGCGACCTCCAGAGCGGCCCGGACTGGATTCCGTAGAATGTGCGCATGGCCCGTATTTCCTGCATCACATGCAACGGGATTTTCACGAATTGATTGGCGCCGCCCTTTGTTTCTGGCAGGTCCAGCACCCAGTGTCCATGCAGGTTTCGGATGTGCTCCACGTCCATGGCGCCTATTTCGGAGCGGCGGAGCAGCAGGTTGAGCAGCGTCAGCACGATGGCGTGGTTGCGCCGTGCCGCATTGCTGCGGCTATGCAACGGTCCTACGAGCGTGGCGTCCAGCAGGCGTTTCGCTTCGTTTTTCGTCAGGGCGAATATCTTGCGCTGTTTTCCGCTCGACTTTCTGCTTTTGCGGATCAGGTGCTTGTTTGCGGGATTCTTGCGAATGATGTCCATCGCGCAAAGCCAGTCGAAGAAGATGGTCGTGGCGGTTACGAACCCTTCGACGGTGGCGGGCGCGAGCACATCTTCCGCCTTGGCGATTTGCTGGTTGACGTATTCGGTGGTGATTGCGGCGGCGTCCTCTATGGTCACGGATTCGCACTCGAAGAACCTGATCAGGTGGTGGCGATAGATACGAATCGTGTTGGGGCGTTCGTATTTTGCGAGGAACCTGTCGATCAAGTCGGTATCGGCGCTGAGAGGGAGGGAGGCCGCTGGCGGGTTGTGTATGTTCATGGTGACGGTTACCGTTTTGGATCAAGCCATTCCGAAGGGCTGGCACCAGCCTGCCTTTCGGGTCGTATCCCTTTGCGGGATTCCGCAAAATACAAAAAGCCCCCGCTGCCTTGCAGCAACGGGGGCTTTCCGAATGTAAGCCGCGCGAGGCGGCGTATTGTTTTGGGCTCGTTACTTGACGAGCACCATTGTGCGGGTGATGGTCTTGTTCGGCGCCACCAGACGGTACACGTACGTGCCGTTGGACAGGTGCGCCGCGTCGAAGTTCACCGTGTGCCGACCCGCCGTTTGCGGACCGTTCAGCAACGTCGTCACTTCGCGGCCCAGCATGTCGTACACGATGAGGGTCACGTCGCCCGCCGCAGGCAAGGCGTACTCAATGGTCGTCTGCGGATTGAACGGGTTCGGGTAGTTTTGCGAGAGACTCACCTCTGTCGGAAGTTCGTCGGCCTCGGCGCTTGTTACGCCCATCGCCTTGAGCACCATGGTGGCTGAGGTCATGTTGCGCTCGCGATCCGTCGCGTGCACTGTAACCGTCATGTGGTTCGGCGCCGTAGCATTGAGCGTCACAACACCGGTCTTCGGATCCAGCGTGATGCGGCCCATGGACGTGTACACGTCGTTGGCCGAGCTCTGGTCGTCGTAGCGATGGGCGGTCATCACATCTTCCGGGTTCATGTGTAGCTGCAAGCCGGACGGGAGGTTTTTCAAGTCCGCCTCGGTGGCGTTCGGATCGATGAACACGGGGAGCGCTATCGGTATGGGGTCGCCGTCGCCTTCGATTAATTTCCGTACGTCCGTGAGGTCAATAACCAGATTCGACCCTACCATGACGTCCAGCGTGTCGCCAATCGTATCCGCCAGAAACGGATTCACGATCGGCTTCTCGGCGGCCTTTACGGTGACATCGAACTTGGCTTCGACGGATTCGCCCGAGCCGTTCGTGGCCGTAACCGTTGCGGTTTTCGTCACATCGGGTAGTTGGCGCCAGACCGGCTCGACCGTGATGTTCGCGCCATTTACGCTGACATCGGCTATGGGCCGCTTAATGTCCATACCCCCCAGCTTCGCATCCTCCATCGGCAACGTTACCGTGTAGGTGAGCGTCTGTCCGTGGGCCTTAAAGGCGGCCTGGGCGCCTTCCGTTTCGAGGTCCACATCCGCGAGGTTCACCATCATGGCCTCTTTGTCCGACACCAACGTGAGGGCCGGGATGGCATGGTCTGTCTGAGGCGTGGTCTTTGTCTGGATGGTTACCGTGAAGGTGGTTTTGATGCTCTTGGGGTCGAGGTGTGTGCCGGTGCTGTCTTTTGTGGCATCGTAGTCACGGGCAGGGTCAAGGGCCATTAGGCTCTCATCGGTACGAATGCATCGGTCTACTGTCGGCGGAGTACCACCATCAGTTTGATGCCTGGACTCCATATCCTTAGCGACCAGTTCGAAATCATCCCGGCATGCAGGACCTTTGTCCGTAGCCGTTGCGGTAAAGGTAACCATTCCCGTTGCACGCGGTTCGATCTTCACCGTGGGGGCGGCCGTGCCGTCTCCTGTGACCTCGATCTTCATGGGCGTCGTAATCCACGTGAAATCAGGGCCCTCGTCGGGTACTCTCTGAGCCGCCATGTCGTCGATTGCGACCTTGATTTCCAGGGTGCGAGGAGGATCCCCCAAATCAGGATCGTCGAAGCCCGGCGCCAGAGGAAACGCCATAATATCGGCCGCTTTGTCATCCTCTCGGTAGGTCTTGTTCTCAAGACCGGCTTCCGTGACGTACGGCTGGGTCGGTTCGCCTACGGTTACGCTATAGCGTTTCCAGGCGTATTCGCCCGCCGCGTCTGTGGCGATCAGGGTTACGTGCGTCATATCGCCATCCATCGCCTTGTCCGTCAGCGTCAGGGTGAGCTTTTCACCGCTGATGGAGGCGGTTACGATGGACACATTCTCTTTGTCGTCGCCTGTCCCCCTTTCGATCAGGTCAACCTGGGTCGAGTAGGTGAGGCTTACGTCGTCCGCATCCTCGAAGACCTCGCTTATCATTTTCTCCTGCTCCGTCGTGGGAGCGTCCCGGCGCGTCAGCGAGACGTCCGTTACCGCCATGGCGGCCGTGTTGTATCCCGCATCGGCGACGCCTTTCAGCTTGGGCGAGTTGGCGGACATGACTACGTAGAGGTGCGCCTTGTCCTTGTCCTTGTTTACGGCGGCGTCCAGCCCTGCTTCGCCATCCGGCGCAAGCACAATCTTGAACGAACCCGCGGCGATCGGGGTGATCATCAGGGAGTCCCGAGTGAGGTCGTCCGCGTCTTCATGCAGATTGACAAGCGCCAAATTCCCGATCAGGAATTGATCCTCCGTCGGATCCATCGTTAACGTCGGATCCGACGGATCCGACGTGTTTTCGCCAACCATGGTGGGGTTCGTAACGGGGTCGGCGGTCCCTGCGATGTAGTGGTGCACTTGCACAGGCTTCATCGTCCCGTCATCCACCGGGAGCTTCAGGGTTACATCCCCACCGCCCAAGCGAAGGATCGTGGTGGTGTCTTGCGCTATCGCAGAGCCCGCGCCCAGAACGCCTGCGAGCAACAGGCACGCCGCCGCAAAGCGGCCGGTTGTGGCGATACCGCTTGCGAAGGCCCGCAAGCCTTTCCGCATCCGAGCGAGGCGGAGTGCATCGTGTTGTAGTAGCAAGGAGGTCATGGCTTATGCTCAATGTTGGTTAACATGTCGGGCACGCTCTCGGTGAGCGAGATCCGTTGCGTAGGGCGGGGGTGCGTTCAGGCAAGATGCATGCGCAGGTTTACGCGCAAGGGTATGCGTTTCGACAATGCGCCGCGCCGCCGCACATATGGGGCATTCCATGTGTAAACCGCGCCGCGGCGCATTGTTCCCATCCGGTTGCTTAACCGGCATATTTTGTTTTAACGGGTGTTTTACAGGCTATTTGACGAGCACCATCGTGCGTGCGATGCTCTTGCTCGGCGTTACGAGGCGATAGACGTACGTACCGTTCGGCAATGCGTTCGCGTCGAAGCGCACCGTGTGTAGTCCGGCGGTTTGCGGTCCGTCCAGCAACGTACGCACTTCGCGTCCCAGCATGTCGTACACGATCAGGCTTACGTCGCCCGCCTCGGGCAAGGCATATTCGATGGTCGTCTGCGGGTTGAACGGGTTCGGATAATTCTGCGAAAGGCTTACCTCCGTAGGCAGTTCCGTACCCTCCGCGCTCGTCACTTTCGATATGGACGAAACGGTCATCGTCGCCTCGATAGGGTTGAGTTCGCGGTCCATGCCGTGAATGGTGATCGTGGCGTCGTTCGCCGCCGTGGGCGCGATCGTCAGCACGCCCGTCGCTGGGTCCAGCGTAATGCGCATGGCCGACGTGTACACATCGTTGAGGACGCTAAGTTCGTCGTAGCGATGGTCCGCCGTGACGTCTTCTACGCCCATTTGCAGATGGAAACCGCCCGGCAGCACATCGTTCGGGTCTGCATTCGGGTCGATGAAGAGCGCGCCAAGCGATTCTTCCGGGTTCAGCGGATTTTTTATGTCCGTCAGATCCTGAACCCAAAGAGCGCCATAGGTCAGCATAATGCCGGCGTCAAGGATCGGCTGCACCTTCGGATTCACGATGGGCAACGAGGCGCCTGTTACGGTTACCTTGAACGTTTGCGGCCAGGTTTCGCCCGCGTCGTTCGTGGCGGAGACCGTTACGTTCGTTTCGCCGCCTTCTGCGGTCCAGACGGGGGTCAGCGAGAGTACGCCGCCGCGGACTCCGGCCCGCACGACGCTCTGGTCCTGCGAACTCGCCGAATACCTCAACACACCGTCGCCCGGGGTCTCAAACGCCGGTTGATCCCCTTCCTTGACGGTATCTACGTCCGCCATGCTGATGCGCAGGGGTTCGGCCTCGGCGGCTATGGTCGTGTCGGGAATCTGCGTCTTGACGACCGGCGATGTTTTGGATACGACCGTCAACGAGAAGCTATCCTCGACGGACTGCTTCTCCACGCCCGTGGGTTTGTCCGTGGCTTTCACCGTGAAGGTGACCGATCCCGGCCGAAGCGGCTTGATCCTGAGATTGGGCTTGTCGGGGTTGGGGCCGGTGTCCGTCAGGTTCTCTTCCGTGCGCATGTACGATGTAACGTGCACGAAGGGCGCCTCGCTGCCTAATTTCACCGCCGCTTCGTCGCTTAGCTTAATTTCATATTCAAGATCGTCCCCATTGCCGTCTGCGAAGACGCCGAACAGATTGACGATCGCGTCCTCCTCGGCCATTTCGCGCAGGACAAGGTCCGGGAGCGGATTGGCCACGTAGGGACTGGTGGCGCTGGCTACGTTTACGCCGATGCGCAACCGGGCGTATCCCCCGTCCGTGTCCGTGGCGATAACCCATACGTCCGTGGCGTCGCCGCCCTTGGCCGTCTCTGCAAGGCTAATCCGCAGCTTGTCTTCGTTTCGCACGGCCGTTGCGACGTTCGGATTGGCGACGTAGATGCCGAAATCCAGCGTGAACTGGTTCGGGTCCGAGAATCGGTCGTAGAGTTCCAGTTCTTGCGATGTTTTTTCGCGCAGCTTGAGGTTCACCGTTTCGGCGTAGCCGTTTGCGGACGCATTGTACTGCGTGCCGCCGCGTACGCCTGTGGCGGTCAACATGGGCGCGTCGGCGGCCACGATTTCAAACTGGATGGGCCGCACCTTGGCGTCGCCCTCGGCGTCCGCCGGCTGGAAGGCGATCTTGAAGGCGCCCGCCGAGATGGGCGTAATGGTCAGGATGTCCCGGTCGTCCAGTTGGACCCGGGCATGCGACCCTGCTATGAACGATGCGCCGGGGTCGTTGACCGCTTCCGCGCCGTCCACCAAGTAATGGTGCACGGTCCAGTCTGCATTGCCAAATTCCGTAATCGCCCCGTCCAGGTTAATGGAAAGGTCCCCGCCGCCCACGCGCAAGAGTTTCGTATCCCCCGGATTGTCCGTCACCGTCACCTGCGGCGTATCCGGCACATGACGACCAACCATGGCGACGGTTTGCCATTGGGTCGGGACTCTCCAAACGCTGTCACCTCCTTCGTCGGCGCGCTGGCTCCAAGTGATTTGATGGCCGCGAGTACCTCCATCCCGGTCGTTTATGGTGAGCGACATGGGAGAGTAGCGGATGGCGGTGGCGCCGGGGAAGGCGGGTGCACTGTCTTTCGGATCTTTGAACTCGGACACGGGCAACACCTGCAGGATTTTGTAGCCGCCGGTCATGGGGGCGTAGGCTCCGCTGCCTTGGTCCGTTCTATCGCCTGTGCCTTCCTGCGATATAATGTTTTTGACGGTGGCTTCTTCCGGTGTGCCGTGCGCGGATATCCGAATCTGGTAATCGGGGTAATTCCCGGTTTTTCTCACGGTGTTCGGCGTACCGCCCATGATCGATCCTCCTGCGTTGCGCACATCGTAGTTGCCCCATACGAATTCGAAAGAGTCGTACTCCCAGGTTTGGCCCTGAGATATGATCGCATCGGCTATTTGTATCTCATCGTCGGTGACCTCCGCGTAGATATAAATCTCGTTCGCGTCCGAATACCCTATATAGAACGCTGCGGAAAGGTCGTCGTCTTCGGGAGAGGTAGAGGTGGTACAATCCCCCGGCACGGTGCAGACCGAATGCGCCTTGTTGACCGTGAAGGGCATGGTCGCTGAGGGAAAGCCGCTACGGGATACGTTGCCTGCCGCGATGTTGGCCTTCAGCGTGGCGGCTTCCTGGCCCGTCAGTTGCACGATGGCTGGCGAATAGGAGGCCTTGAGCGAGCCGGAGCTGCCCGAGATGTTTATGTTTTCCGCCCCAAGTTCGCTCAGACTCGTTACCGCATAGTAGATAGTATTGCCAAGGGAGGGGTGGGGCAATTCGCCTGGAACCCGTACCTCAGGAGTCGTTGCAGGATCCGCAATGGTTCCGACCATTGCCACACTCTGGGCCTTGAGGTCCGTAATCGGGCTGTGGCTGGCGTATACCTTGTATTGCTTGATAGAAGGGGTCGCCACGGCGTCGTGGAGTACTGAGACGACATGCCAGGCGCCGTCGGTCCGGAAGTTCACGCCGGACGCAGCTACCGGTGCCCCTGCGCTTGAAAGGTCCAGGTCCGCCGGGCCGATATACACATTGTCCAGGTAGATCGGGTGTTTAGCGTCGCCTCCTCCCCAGTCCCACTGTATGCCAAAAGACTCTACGTTGTCCCATTCGAATTCTCTCCACAGGTCTGGAGTCGTGTCATCTTTATGTGTAGCAAACCTTGTCGGCGAATCTGGACCCAGCAGATCAAGCGAAATTTCGAAATCTGCCCACGAGCCAGTATATTTCCAGCCTTTTTCCAAATCTGATAGGTTGCTCCTTGCACTTTCGAGCTCTGCCCAAGTTGCGGGCGGGAGCGTTAGCTCCACATCGTGCCATTCCCCGTCGCGCATGTTGTCCGGTATGACCCAGCGCAACCGGAAAGGATTGTTGTGTGCTGCAGTCTTTCCATTTTCCGGCCCGTAATCTTCAAACTGGATTGATAGGCGGTATTGTTCTCTTGCCGTGGGGAGGTCTTCGTCATTCTGCGGGTTCATTGGATCCACCAGGATGCGAAAGGAGAGGACATTTCCGGCGTCCCGGTTGGCTGTCATGTCGCGAGGAGCGCCCTTATCGGCGTCCTTTGCGAAGTGAAACCTGCGATATGAGTAATCAGCAGGTGTAAGCTTCGCCACCAGGTTGTCGCTACCTTTCGGATCGGGGACCACGGTGATTTCTTCGACCGATTCAATGCTTGAGTTTATGCCGTCCACAAAGAAGATGAAACTGTCTCCAAGGAGCACTGCATCGACGCCCTGGTTCTGCCCCTGCGCATCATGCGCACCCATACCCCCAACAAGCAGGAGCAGGGCGGCGAGCAAGCTGCCCGCAAAGCGAACGAGGCGGGAAGGGGAAAGGCTGCGACGAAAAAAAGTTGCAACCTGTGCGCGGGATCCGTATATATAGGTCATGGGTTGGGTGTGTTTGTGGTCACTATGCGCCCATGTGGCGAATGTGCGTCGAAATACACGGTCAGCACAGTAAAACGATCCGTACATCAAGGCAGGGTGGGCGACATTCTGCCGTTGCCGTTTCGCTAAATACGGAATATTTTTCTTTTTTTCAAAAAAATTGTCAATTTTCCCCGGATTTCTCGCCCGAATGCCCAATTTCCCTCCAAAAACCCCAAAATAGTCCGGCTTGGGGGCGCGGCGGGGCCCCCGAATCCTGATTCCGTTATGGGGCTTGCTCTGGACGGCGGGGGCGGTTGTCGCCCGGAAATTCCGTTCTTTTCACGGGAACTCCGCAGTTTTTTTCGGAAGTACAGGTTTCGGGTGGCGTACGGAGCCGGGCGGCGGTCCTGATCGGCGTTCCTGGCGGCATTCCCGGGCGGGCGGTCCTGATCGGCATTCTTGGGCGGGCGTCGCTGGCCTCTCCCTGAACCCCGGAACCATAGACGACGGAACGGGCGATGGAAAAGTGGCCGTGGTTTTGGGCGGTTTTTGACGCGGTTGTCGCCCGAAAAAATTGTTCCATTCACGGGAACTTCGCCTTTTTTCGGGATTACAGATTTCAGGTTGCGTACGGAGCAGGGCGGTGGTCTCCGGCAGGCGTTGCGGGCTTCATCTCCCATAAACTCAGGCCCATAAACTCAGACATGGTCCAATGGAAGATCAAGAGAAAAATACAGGCGCGTGGTCCTGGAAGTCCATATGGCAGTCGATAGGCGCGTTGGCCGCTGTTCTGGCCATCGTGTATGCTCCCTACGCCTTTATGTGGCAGGACTTGCGGGGAGAAATCCGGGGTTTGCGAGGGGATTTGCGAGGGGAAATCTGGAATGTGCAAGGGGGTTTGCAGGGGGAAATTCGGGATGTGCAAGGGGACTTGCGAGGGGAAATCCGGGATGTGTCCGGCAAAATCGACACGGGCCTGGACACGGTGAACGAGCGCCTGGACTCGATGGACGAAAAGCTCGACAATATAGATAAGCGTTTGGGCGTCGTTGAAGATCGCATGGGCATTCATGCCCCGCGCGAACCCGCCCAACCCGTCGTTTCTGGCGCCTCCAGCCCCGCTATACCTAACCCAGCTATACCTAACCCAAACGGGGAATCTGCAGAATCCGCGGCCTCTGCGGCTGTCGCTGAGTCGCCCGCCCCTAATGTCCGCCTTGCGCACCGGGTAATCGGGGCGTGGCTTTTTTATACGGGCGTCCGGTTCGCCTCCGATCTGGATATGCCTGAATAGCAGGGAAAAACCATGGCGTCTGCGCGGGTATCCGCAATAACAACCCTGCAAAATCTGTGATTGACGCCCTGTCCGTAGCTCGCAACCGTGGCGGTTTCTGATGCGGCCTTCGCCCGAAAAAAAATGTTCCTTTCACGGGAACTTCGCCTTTTTTCGGGATTAGAGATTTCAGGTTGCGTACGGAGCAGGGTGGCGGTCCCCGGCAGGCGTTGCTGGCTCCATCTCCCATAAACTCAGGCCCATAAAATCAGGCATGGTCCAATGGAAGATCAAGGGAAAAATACAGGCGCGTGGTCTTGGAAGTCGATATGGCAGTCGATAGGCGCGTTGGCCGCTGTTCTGGCTATCGTGTATGCCCCCTACGCCTTTATGTGGCAGGACTTGCGGGGGGAAATCCGGGATTCGCGAGGGGACTTGCGGGGGGAAATGTGGGTTATGTCGAGCAAAATCGACATGCGCCTGGACTCGATGGACGAGCGCCTGGACACGATGAACGAAAAGCTCGCCAATATAGATAAGCGTTTGGGCGTCGTTGAAGATCGCATGGGCATTCATGCCCCGCGCGAACCCGCCCAACCCGTCGTTTCTGGCGCGTCCAGCCCCGCTATACCTAACCCAAACGGGGAATCTGCGGCCTCTGCGGCTGTCGCTGAGTCGCCCGCCTCCAATGTTCGCCTTGCGCACTGGGTAATCGGGGCGTGGCTTTTTTATACGGGTGTCCGGGTCGCCTCCGATCTGGATATGCCTGAATAGAGCGGGGGGAAACCATGGCGTCTGCGTGGGGTATCCGCAATAACAACCCTGCAAAATCTGTGATTGACGCCCTGTCCGTAGCTCGCAACCGTGGCGGTTTCTGATGCGGCCTTCGCCCGAAAAAAATGTTCCTTTCACGGGAACTTCGCCTTTTTTCGGGATTACAGATTTCAGGTTGCGTACGGAGCAGGGTGGCGGTCCTGATCGGCATTCCCGGGCGAGCGTCGCTGGCCTCTCTCTGAACCCCGGAACCATAGACGACGGCACCGACCATGGAAAAGTGGCCGTGGAAAACGATGGAAGATCAAGGGAAAAATACAGTCGCGTGGTCCTGGAAGTCGATATGGCAGTCGATAGGCGCGTTGGCCGCTGTTCTGGCTATCGTGTATGCCCCCTACGCCTTTATGTGGCAGGACTTGCGGGGAGAAATCCGGGATGTGTCCGGCAAAATCGACACGGGCCTGGACACGGTGAACGAGCGCCTGGACACGATGAACGAGCGCCTGGACACGATGAACGAAAAGATCGCCAATATAGATAAGCGTTTGGGCGTCGTTGAAGATCGCATGGGCATTCATGCCCCGCGCGAACCCGCCGAACCCGTCGTTTCTGGCGCGTCCAGCCCCGCTATATCTACCCCAGCTATATCTAACCCAAACGGGGAATCTGCAGAATCTGCGGCCTCTGCGGCTGTCGCTGAGTCGCCCGCCTCCGATGTCCGCCTTGCGCACCGGGTAATCGGGGCGTGGCTTTTTTATACGGGCGTCCGGTTCGCCTCCGATCTGGATATGCCTGAATAGAGCGGGAAACCGCTGTGCAAAGTGGGCGGTATACGGTGCGTCTACGACAATGCATCCCCGGGGGCAGATGATCAAGCGACTATACGTTGACAACTACAAGTGCTTCGTGAATTTCGAGGTGGGTCTGGATCCGCTAACGCTGTTGCTGGGCCGGAACGGAGCGGGCAAGACCGCCATTCTGGATATCGTGTTTGCGATCCAGGCGCTTTTGCGGGGTACGGCGAAAGTAACCGACGCCTTCGTTTTTCCGACGGAAACCCTTACTCGCTGGCAATCCCGCGATATCCAGGCGTTCGAGATCGAGGTGGAGCTGGGGAGCGATACGTACGTTTATCGCATGGATGTGGAGCACGAAAAAAGCAGGCAACGCGCCCGTATCGACGAGCGCTTGACCGCGAACGGGGAAAATTTGTTCCTTTTTACGAACGGAGAGGTGCAGTTGTATCGGGACGACCATTCCGCGGGGCCCTCTTTCGGGTCGGACTGGACGGAATCCGCGCTGGCGCGCGTGACTGAGCGGCGGGACAACCGGCGCCTCTCGCGGTTTTTGGATTTCATGCGCAAAGTGATCATATGCGGGTTGTATCCGAATAAATTCGAGCCGGAATCGCCGACGGAAGACGAAATGCTTCGCCGGGACGGACGAAATTTCTCCGGCTGGTATCGCTATATGCATCAAGAATACCCGGACCTAAATGACGAGTACACGGAGGCCATGCGAGACGTTATCGACGGGTTCCACAGACTCCGCGTAGAAAAGGTAGGGCGAGATACCAAGGCGCTTATGATGGCGTTTCGCGAAGGCGGCGCACCCTATGAGCTTCGCATGGACGAGGCGTCGGACGGGCAGCGCGCGCTCAGCGCCCTGTACGCCCTGACCTGCTTTGCAACGGGCAACGGGTATACCCTCTTGATCGACGAGCCCGAAAACTACGTCGCGCTTGCCGAAATCAGGCCTTGGTTAAGGACCGTAGAAGAACTATGCGGCACATCGCTGCATCAGGTTGTCATGTGTTCGCATCATCCCGAATACATCGATTACATCGGGATAAAGAGCGGCGTTCTGATGACGCGCGAAAATTCAGGACCCGCCAGAGCGGGGAAGATCGCGAAAGAAATCAGGAACGGTCTCTCCGAAAACACCACCCTCAGATTGTCGGAGTTGGTGGCGGATCGCGCGTTGAAGAATTGGTCGGGATGTGTCGCCGCAACAAGCTGAGGCTACCTGCTCCTCCATCGCTGGAGTCGGCCTGCAAGGAATTCGAGAGGCTCGGGTATTAGGCGCTGTGGGGCGGGCCTTGTTGCATCCAGCCGGAACAGATTCCTCGTCGCTCGCCTGGCTGGAAGAAATCAGGTAGTTATCGTGGAGTGCACCCTTTACCCCACCCGTGCGTACGCTGTTACATGGGGGGGCAGGAGGAGCGGGCGTTTCGCTGTTTTTACTTCTTCCTTGAGGCGTTCTTCCAGCGTATCCAGCCCTACGTCTTCGGCGGTTGCAATCCCGAACTGTTCGAAGAGGGGGAGGAAGCTTGCGAAGGCTTGCACGGCGTACGGATATCCGGTCCATGTGTCCGCGCCGCCCAGGAGCGCTTCGTAGTGCATCGTCGGGGCGGGCAAGCCTGCGTCCACGAAGGCCTGGTACAAGCGGAAGCCCATGTCCGTAGCGGCTCCGGACTGCTCGAACACCTCAAGCACCCAGTCCGTCAGTTGGTTCATGAGCGGCGTATCGGGATTTTCGAAGGTGCGGTATCGCTCCAGGTCCGCTTCCTGAAACGCCACGACGCCGCCGGGGCGGAGGCGTTGCGCGAATCCTTTCAGGGCTTCCACGGGGTCGGCCATGTACATGAGCACAAGGCGTCCCGCCACGACGTCGAAGTCGTTTCCGAGGTCCAGCGTACGGGCGTCGCCCGCCACGAATTCGACGTGTTTGTGTCCGGCGGCTTCGGCGCGCGCCCGGGCGGTGTCCAGAATCTGCGGGTTCATGTCCACGCCGGTTACATGGCCTTCCGGGCCTACGATTCCCGCAAGGGCCAGCGACACGTCTCCCGCGCCGCTGCCGATATCCAGCGCCTTCATGCCCGGCGCGACGCCTGCTTCCCGGAAGAACCGCAGCGTGACGCCTTCGTAGAGCAGCGACTGGGAAATAAGGCGTTCGGTTTCTCCTTCGCTGCGTCCCATGGTGTAGATAGGGTCGGTACTCGGGTTTGTCATGGATTACCTACGGTTGCGTTGCCTAAAGTTACGAATCCTTTCTTTCCGTCATAGACCATCTTGAGACCGCGGAGGAACGTTCTTCCAAGGAGTGCCTGATGAGGTTGACCACCGGCTTGGAGATGTACGCCTGCAAACTGGCCATAGATTGTAATACCAAGCCCCGGGACGAAAAGTTGGGCAAGATGCATGTTTACTTCCAAACGCCCATGGACCCCAGACATCTGTTCCCTGTTTACTATTGGCAAGGCCCGCGACATAGCCAATTGGCTGTCGATGCAACTAATCCATGCCCCAGTGTCTATCAAGGCATCGAAGGCCCCTGTTGGCAAATTGGCCCTGACCCCAGGCGAAAACTGAGGATCGAATCCGATTTGTACTGGAAGCGTTGGGCCGTATCCAACAAGGTTATCCGGCCCAGGTCGGAGTTCAATCGAAGGCATGGACGGGGTTATATAGCACAGAAGCAGGTAGCGTTAGCGGTGGTGCACCGACGCAACGAATCAGATATGGGCCACGTCCGAAGCGTTTTACCGCATCTGCTGCTGCCTCTTCAAAGGTTTCGTACTCTCCGCAAAAAATTTCGTCATGGAAGACAACCCACTTCCCAAAGTGGTTTACCTCAAGATCGCGTATCTTGGCTTCGTATGCCTCCATGTCTTTGAGCAGGTCTGGCATGGGCGTATCCTCGTGTGTGGGCATAGCGCTATCTGCCAAGATACCTAAATCCCCGGAAAGATGTCTGTAATCGTAGATACAGGAATTCTTGCTGTGGCAATCCTGTCGTTGCTGATTGCATTTTTCTCAATGCGCCGCAAAGACAAAGCAGACGACAAGTGGGCGGAAAAAGCGGACATTCAGGCGATAAACAAGATGTTGCAAGACGGGTTTGCCGCTGTAAACGGGCGTATCGACGACCTAAGCGAGCGCATTGACGGCCTTGCCGAGCTGACGGGCGACATGGCGCAAGGCAATGTGCCGCCAGGGTGCAGGATGCGCATTGGCGACGAGGAATAGCCGGAGGCATTTTGCGATGAAGGTTGGGTTGTTTGTGCCCTGTTATATTGATCAGTTCTATCCGCAGGTGGCGGTGGCGACGCTCGAACTGCTGGAGCGCCTTGGCTGCGATGTGGCGTATCCCCGGGAGCAGACCTGTTGCGGGCAGCCTATGGCGAATGCCGGATGGGCCGGGGAGGCCGAGGCCACGCACCGCCATGCCGCGGCCTGTTTCGGAGGATTCGACTATGTGGTGGGGCCTTCGGGGAGCTGCGTGTTGCACCTCAGGGAGCATGTCGAACGGACGTCCGGCGTTCGGTATTACGAACTGTGCCAGTTTCTGGTGGATGTGTTGCGGGTGGAGCGCCTCCGCGTATCCTTTCCCCGCCGCGTGGGCGTGCATGCTTCCTGCCATGGTCTGCGGGGGTTGCGCCTGGGGCCGGCCTCGGAGATACAGGAGCGGAAGGCGCCGTCGCTGGATCGCGTGGCCCGCCTGCTGGATATGGTGGACGGGTTGGAGCGGGTGGCGCTGGACCGCCCGGACGAATGTTGCGGCTTCGGGGGGATGTTCGCCGTGCAGGAAGAGGCGGTTTCGGTGCGGATGGGCGCCGACCGGCTCGAAGACCATCTGCGGCAGGGCGTCGAGGTCGTTACGGGGACCGATATGTCCTGCCTGATGCATCTCGAAGGGTTGATTCGTCGCCGGAATTTGCCGCTTCGGGTGGTGCATGTGGCCGAGATTCTGAATGGAAGCGGCGAGGCAAGCCATGCATGACCTGTGCGCCGGAACTCGTGTCGTCGCCGGGGATCGTCCCGCTGCGACGAACCATGCGGCTGCGGCGAATCATGCGGCTGCGGCGAATCATGTTGCCCCGGAAAACCATGCCGCCCCGGAGAGTCACGCTGCCCTGGAGAGCCATGCCGCCCCGGAAAATCATGCGGTCCTGGAAAATCATGCAGATCGGGCGGCGCGCTTTCTGGCGGACGCCGGGCAGACCGACTGGCACGACGCCGTGCTCTGGCGCATTCGCGGCAAGCGGGATGTGGCGGCCGGGCGCGTGGAGGGGTGGGAGCAGTTGCGTGCGCTGGCTTCGCAGATCAAGGAGCATACGCTGTCCCGGTTGGATGAATACCTGACCGAATTCGAGGAGGCGGCGACGGCGAACGGGGCGCAGGTCCACTGGGCCGCCGACGCCGCCGAGCACAACCGCATCGTATGCGAACTGCTCCGTGCGCGGGATGTCCGCCGCGTGGTCAAGAGCAAATCCATGCTGACGGAGGAATGCGGCCTGAACCCGTACCTTGAAACGCGCGGCTTCGACGTCGTGGATACGGACCTCGGAGAACGCATCGTGCAGCTCCGCGAAGAACCGCCGAGCCATCTGGTGGCCCCGGCGATCCATGTTCGCAAGGAGGAAATCGCCGCCCTGTTCCATGAAAAACTGGGCACGCCCGCCGAAGCGTCCGACCCGCGCTTGCTGGCCGGCGCGATGCGGCAGGACTTGCGGGCCCGGTTTCTGGCCGCGGACGCCGCCATTACGGGGGTCAATTTCGCCGTAGCGTCTACGGGGGCGCTGGCGGTGGTCACCAACGAAGGCAATGCGGACCTGGGCGCTCACCTCGCCCCGGTGCATATCGCGTGCATGGGCCTTGAGAAACTGATTCCGAGGCCGGAGCATCTTGGCGTATTCCTGCGCCTTTTGGCCCGCAGCGCGACGGGGCAGCCTCTGTCTGTCTACACATCGTATTTTCGCCGTCCGGCGCCGGGCCGCGAACTGCACATCGTGCTGGTGGACAACGGGCGTGCCCGCCGCCTTGCGCAGGAGGATTTTCGGGCCGCGCTCAAGTGCATCCGGTGCGGGGCGTGCCTCAATACCTGCCCGGTGTATCGCCGCAGCGGCGGCCATAGCTACGACGCAATCCCGTCCGGCCCAATCGGGGCGATTCTGGCGCCGGCCATGGACATGAAACGCTATGCTTCGTTGCCGTTTGCGTCGTCCCTGTGCGGTTCGTGCAGCGATGTGTGCCCGGTCAAGATCGATATTCACGCCCAATTGCACCGGTGGCGGCAGGTGGCGGCGCACGAGGGATACGTTTCCCGCCGCAAGCGATGGGGGATGCGCATAGCCGGGTGGATTGCCCGAAGCCCGCGTCGGTACCGGTTTGCGGGCCGGTTGGTGCGGGGCGTGTTGCGGCATGCTCCGCGGCGTTTGCTGTACGGCCCCTGGAATGCGTGGGGGCGGGCGCGGGAAATGCCGTCTTGCCCGGGTCGGTCGTTTGGGGCATGGTATGCCGCTGAGCGGGGGAAGGGATGAAGCAAGGCCCCCGTCATACTATTCGGGCCGGATCGGGCGCGCTTCCTGCGTCCCCAGCCAGGCGGGCTATTTTGGAGGCCGTGCGGCGGGCGCGCCCGCCTGCCGTGCCGTTGCCGTCCATTGTCGGGGTGCAGGGTACGGCAAGCGGCGACCTCGTTTCCCGGTTTGCGGCGTCGGCGGAGGCGGCCGCTGCGATCGTGCGCCGCGTCGAGGTCGGGGATATGGGTGCGGAAAATCTGGAGGCCGGGAGCGTGGCTGCGAGCGATGTGGATGCGGGGGATATGGACGCAGGAGGCGTAAAGACGGGGGATGTGGGTGCGGGAGGCTTCGAGGCCGGGAGTGTGGAGGCTGCTGTGCGGGAAGTGTTTCCAGGGGCGACGTCCATTGCCGCTGCGCGTTCGGCATGGGCCTTTGGGGCGCTGGACCCTGCCGCCGATGCGCATGCGCTGGCCCGCCTCGATGTGCTGGTATGTCCCGGCGCATTCGGCGTGGCGGAGAACGGGGCCGTATGGCTCCCCGAATCCGGCATGGGGTCGCGGGCCGCCCCGTTTCTGGCGCAGCATCTTGTGCTTGTGCTGGACAGGAACGCCATCGTGCCGGATATGCACGTCGCCTGCGACCGGCTCGAAGCGTTTCGGGAGGGCTACGGGGTGTTCGTGGCCGGTCCGTCCAAAACCGCAGATATAGAACAGACGCTTGTGATCGGCGCACACGGCCCCCGCAGCCTGCTGGTATTGCTTACGTAGTCATGCACATGGCAGAATTTCCGGATTTTTCTTTTTATTCCTTACATTTTTTTGGATTTCTTACTTTTTATATTATTTCTTACATATGGTTCATTTTCTTTACTTTCTGATAATTTCCTTACTTTTTGTAAATAGCATTACATTTTTGTTTTTGGCATACGTCGGGATGTTTTTCCATTCGGAATCGTTTCGTTCCAAGCCGCCCTGTCCCGTTTCGCTCGTCTCAGAAGACAGGCTTGAGGCGGGGCGCCGGAGAAGAAAGATTTGAGGTGCAATTTTTTTGCCTCTCAAAGCGTCGTACTCAGAAGGCAGGCTTGAGGCGGGGCGCCGGAGAAGAAAGATCTGAGGTGCAAATTTTTTGCCTATCAAGAGTCCCATCCCGAAGGCAGGCTCGAGGCGGGGCGCCGGGCGGGCGCTATCCCCGCGCTATCCCTGAAACGGGCGCAGGTGTTTTTCGAAGTGCTGGCGGACGCCTTGCCGGTGCGCGTCGGCCTGTTTGGCGAGTGCGGCGTACGCTTCGTCGTAGTGTTGTGCGAGGACGGGGCCGAACGCCACATGGACGACCTGCCGGGCATGATGGTCGTCGAGCAAGCCGGCCAGTGCGCCGTCGGGCACATCCGGGATGCATTCCACCTGCCCGTCGAGGTGGTAACTTTGGCGGTTCTCGGCGTAGCCTTCGACGGCCAGGTTCAGGATGCGGCGAAACAGGCCGGGCGCATGGCGCGCAATCACGCGCAACGCCTCCAGCCAGCTGGTGCCGGAGGTCTTGACGTGCACGTAGCGGGGCGTACGCTGCTGGATCAACGGGTAGATGGCCAGTTTGTCGCTGCCGGAATGCACGCTCAGCTTGTAGGGACCCAGTTCTTCCGCAATGGCGGCGTGCGCGGCGTAGTCCCGGGCAAACGCCTCGGTATCTCCCGCATAATCCACCCCCTTGTAAAAATCTCCGACGAACCGGGGCGCCAGCCCGATAAACGAAACGCCCAGCCGGTGCAGTTCCAGCGCAATGAAGCGATGCTGCGCGGGGGTGGTGGGCGTATCCGTTTCATCCACAGACACTTCGAGGTCGAAGGGGGCTGCGCCAAATCGGCTGCGCAGGTGCGCATGGAGCCGGGCCACATGCGCCACCGCCGCGCCGTACTTGACGGCGGCCCGCAACCAGGTTTCTTCGGAAAGGGCGCCGTGCGCCGCGGGTCCGGTCACGTACCGTCGCCGATGATCCTTCGGGTTGCTCTGGAGGATGTCCCAGGGCAGCTCCGCCATCTGACGCCAGAGCGCGGAGGGGTCGTCCGTATCCGCGCCGGACCGCACATAGCGCCCCGGGTCCAGCGTAAACCCGATGAACCCTGCGTCGACGCATCGGTCTATTTCTGCCTCGGTCTTGACATGATCTGCGTCGCAGCCGAAGCCGTCCTGGTATCCGGTTTCGAGCACGGCCCAGGTTACGTCGTCCAGGACTTGCTGCGGACTGCGGCGGGCGCGCGCCATTTCGCGCATGGACTGTTGCGCGAGGACCGGAAAAAAACCGCTGTCCGGCACGTTGCCGAGGGCGTCGAGGTGTCCGGGCGTGGCGAGGCCCAGGCGGTCTCCGAACCCGAATGATTTGCGCAGGCCCACGAGTTCCGGGGCCGTCCATGGGAGCGTTTGCCGAAGCAGGGCCGCGTGGCGGGCATGGAGCGGGCAGTAGTACGTTCCGTCCGCGTCGGTCGCGCCCTCGAAGCCGTCCGGCGGACTCCCGGCGATGCGCAGCAGGCGTTCGCCGCCGCGCCGGACGATGGAAAAAGAATCGGTGGGACGCATACGCATAGATTGCCAATGGTAGAAGGGGGGATGCTACGCCGCTTCGCTATCTCCCGAAGGACGCATCCCGTACGCCGTGAGCGCTTCGGGAGGCTTTGCGCCGCTTACCGGCCCGGCGCATACCACGTTTCCGAGAGATCGGGACGCGGTTGCCGCGCATGCCAGGGGGTTCCGTGCCGCTTGCATATCGCGGCGAGGGCGCTCATGCGTTTGCGGGCCGTGGCGTACATAAACGCATCCAGCGCCGCGCCTTCCAGGCCCACGCCGTCCTTCCAGATGGTCTGCCCCGCCATGACGCCGCTGGCGCCCGCCCGGCACGCCGCCTCGGCCTGTTTTGCGAACACGTCGAACGGCACGCCCCCGCTCAACAGGGTCCAGGGCACTGCGCACGCCTCGTCCAGCGCCCGAAGCGCAGGTTCCCAAATGTTCGGGTGCGCATCGGGATTCAGGGGAAACGGGAGCTTGAGCACATCCACGCCGCGCCCCGAGAAATGGCGCGCGGTTTCTATGGTAACCTGGGCGCGCTCTTCGTTCGAAAGCGGTTCGTTCGGGTCGAGGGCGTAGGCCACCGGTTCCAGGAAGAAGGGCAGGCCGCAGGCGCGGCACGCCGCGACGATTCGGTCCACGCCTTCCGTTTGCCCGGCGGCTCGCGGGGATTCCGGGTGAAAGAACAACAACAACTTTGCGCCGTCGCCTCCAGAGTAGAGGATTTCCTGCGCTCCCCAGTGTTCGATGAACGCCATTTTCCGCTGACTGGGGTGGGTCGCGTAGTCCGTGATTTCAAGCGGGGCGATCAGGCCGAAGGCGTTTTCGAGCCGATCGGGCATATCGGCCAGCGCCGGGAAGCCGTAATCGGGATCGGTCAGCACGGCGGTGTACGAACCGGCCAGCGCGCGGATCGCGGCCTGCTTGAAGGCCAGCAGGTCTTGCCTCGTTGTCGGTCGGCCCCGCGCCTGCGCCATATCCTGCGCCAGGTTGGCCCGGTGATCGATGGCGAGAATAGCGAATGCGCCTGTGGTTCCGGCGCACCGACTTATATGTCGTTCGATGGCGAAGTGCGTTGCGGAGTGGTTCGCATGACGGCTGGCCTCGCCGTTCGCATTGCCGTTTGCATTCCCGTGGATCCGGGCTGTGGCCATTTCCATTACAGTCCTCTCTGTCGTTCGATAAAGGTCGCTACTTCTTCGCGCCGGGGCATATCGTTTGCGCACGCATGGCGCGTCACGACGATGGCGCCGGTGGCGTTGCCGAACCGGGCGCATACTGTCCAGGACCATCCCTGCAGCCAGGCATAGATGAATCCGGCGGCCCAGGCGTCGCCCGCCCCCAGCACATTGAGCGTTTCTACGGAAAACGGGGGGGCGCGGTGAATATTGCCGTCTCTGATATGCACTTCCGAGCCATTTGCTCCCCGTTTTACGGCGACGGCTTCTTTTGCAAGGCCCAGCAGCACGGGTACGGCCTCCTCTACGCTGCCCCGGTCGGCGGCGGCCATGATTTCGTCCTCCGTTCCCATGGCGACGTCCGTCAGGGGAAGCGCCTCCCGCAGATGCTTGCCGAAGGCGTCGAGATCGCGCCAGAGCGTGGGGCGGCGGTCTATATCCAGAATCACCCGGGCGCCTGCTGCGCGGGCGCGTTCCATCGCGGCGAGCGTGGCGCTCCGGGCAGGCTCGCCGCTGAACCGGGTTCCGGCGACGAAAAGGGCCCGGGTCTGCCCGAAATCGATCCGGGAAATATCCTCCGGCGTCATGTGCATGTCGGCCGGGTCCGGGCGGTAATACACGAGCGGGAACGTATCCGGGGGGAGGATGCTCAGGAAGGCCAGCCCGGTTAAGCGCTCCGGATCGCGGGCGACATACCGGGTATCGACGCCCTCCTTCTCCAAAAATTCAACAAGTCCGTCGCTGAGGCCGTCCGAGCCGATGCGGGACGCCATCGCCACGCGCAGGCCGAGACGGGCCGCGCCGGTGGCGAAATTGGCGGGACACCCCCCGGCGTAGACGCTGAAATGCCGTACGCGCGCCAGTTCCACGCCGATCTCGTCGGCGTACAGATCAATCGCCAGTCGTCCCAGACTGATGACGTCGAAAGTTCGTTCGGACATACTTGCGCCAGAAAGGTTAGCCAAAAAAGCAGCCAAAAAAACAGCCAGAGAACATCAGAAGGTGCGGGTCCATTCGCTTGGCCAGCGCTCCACTACGACTTTCGTTTGCGTGTAGAACTCGACGCCGTGCCGGGATTGCGCGTGCAAGTCTCCGAAGAAGCTTTCGTTCCAGCCGCTGAACGGAAAAAAGGCCATCGGCGCGGCCACGCCGATATTCACGCCAATGTTGCCGGCGTCTGCTTCGTGGCGGAATTGCCGCGCATGGGCGCCGCTGCTTGTGAAAATGCAGGCCATGTTGCCGTAGGGGCGGTCGTTGACGAACCGGATCGCATCGTCGAGCGTCTCGACATGGTAGAGGCTCAGCACGGGCCCGAAGACTTCGCTGCGAGCGAGCGTGCTGGCGGGGGGGATGTCCGAAAGCACGGAGGGGAAAAGGAAATACCCGTCTTCGTAGCCTCCGACCTGTTTGCCGCGTCCATCCACGACGAGGCGGGCGCCGTCCTGTGCGCCCGTTTCGATCAGCCCTTCGATGCGCCTTTTGCTTTGCCTGGAAATCACCGGCCCCATTTGGGCTTCTTCGTCCAGCCCGTAGCCTACCCGGCGCTCCGCGGCGGCCTCGGCGATGCGTTCGGTAAATTCCTTGCCTGCGCTGCCGACCGTGACCGCTACCGAAGCGGCGAGACACCGCTGTCCGGCGCAGCCGAATGCAGAGTCCGCCATGATCTGCGTCGTCATGTCCATGTCCGCATCGGGCAGGATCACCACCGGGTTTTTTGCGCCGCCCTGGCATTGGGCGCGTTTGCCCGCCGCGGCCGCCCGGCTGTATACATAACGCGCAACCGGCGTCGAGCCGACGAAACTCACGGCGCGGACCAGCGGATGATCGAGGAGCGCATCCACGGCGTCCTTGCCCCCGTGCACGAGTTGCAGTACGCCCGGCGGGAAGCCGCAGGCGTCGATGAGGTCGAAAAGGCGGGCGCTGGTCATGGGGACGCGCTCGCTCGGCTTCAGGATGAAGCAATTCCCCGTGGCGACGGCGTAGGGCAGAAACCACAGGGGAATCATGCCCGGGAAATTAAAGGGGGTGATGGCTGTCGTAACGCCCAGTGGCTGCCGGATCATGTGCTCGTCGATGCCGCGGGCAATGTCCTCGTTGTTGACTCCTTGCATGAGGATGGGCGAGCCAATGGCCACTTCCACGTTTTCGATGCCCCGGCGCAGCTCGCCGAGGCTTTCCCGGAAGGTTTTGCCGCATTCGTTCGTGATCGTTCGGGCCAGGTCTTCGAGATGCTCCTCCAGCAAGTTTTTTAGCCGGAAGAGGTACCCGATGCGTTCCGTGATCGGCGTGGCTCGCCATGCCGGAAAGGCTTTGTGCGCCGCCCGTACGGCCAGATCGACCTCTTCCTTCGACGAAAGGGGAACGCGCGCCATCGGCGTCGCCGTGGCCGGGTTTATTACGTCCAGCAGAGGGCTTTCCTGTCGGAGTCGCCAGTCGCCTTCTATATAATGGTGTAGGGGAGCGGGGGGCATGGGGAGGGGGTCCGCGGTAAATCCGTGAATTATTCGTGAATTACCGTGTAATTTGGTGGTGGAACCTGGTCTTTCTGCGTGGATGGTCCGCGGCGCGTCGTGGCTGCGTATCGTATATATTATAAATCCTGTGAAGGCCTTTTGGGTTCCTGTTATGGACGCGGCGGCGGCGCCATGGCGTACCGGGCGCCGGGCGGCCATCCGGTTTTTGGCGCTTTCGGCTTCCAGAGCGCCGGGCGGTCATCGGGTTTTTGGCGCTATGGCTTCCGGGGCGTTGGGCGGCCATCCGGTTTTTGGCGCTATGGCGCGCTATGTCTGGAGCGTTGCGGTATATTGACAGCGCGTGGCCGGGCCGGTCCGCCGCCGCGCGCCTGCGCATATATTATTGCGTGTCGCCGTGCGCCGGGTGCGTGCGCTGGCCTGCCGAGGGCCTCGATCAGCAAGATATTCCCCGAACCCCATCGTCCGTATGAAAGCCGTTATGAAAGTCGCCCCTGGCGTGGGGCACATCGAACTCCGCGACATTCCTGAGCCGCATCCGGGCCCCGGGCAGGTCAAGATTCGGGTGCGGGCCGCCGGGATATGCGGGACGGACATCCATATATATAAGGCCGAATTTCCGTCGTGGCCTCCCGTCGTGCTTGGGCATGAGGTGGCTGGGGAGATTGCGGACGCCGGAGACGACGTGGAGCGCCTTGCGCCGGGCCTGCGCGTCACGACGGAGACCTATTTTTCTACCTGCCGGACCTGTCGCTATTGCCGGACCGGGCGGGCGAACCTGTGTTTGCATCGCCGTTCGATCGGGTCGGCGGTGCACGGAGGGTTCACCCGGTACGTGGTGGTCCCGGCGGCCAATGTGCATGCATTGCCTGAGAATGTGGATTTCCATGCCGGCGCCTTGACCGAGCCGCTGGCATGCGTCGTGCACGCCGTTTCGACCGCGCCGACGGTTTTTCCCGGAGACGTGGCGGTTGTGGCGGGGCCCGGCGCCATCGGTTTGCTGGCGTTGCAGGTGGTCAAGGCGGCGGGCGCTACGGTGGTTGTGCTCGGGGCGGACGGCGACGAGCGGCGCCTCGAACTGGCCCGTTCGCTGGGGGCGGACCATATCGTTCAGGTGCGCCGCGAAAGCCCCCGGGAACTCGTAGCCGCGCTGACTCCCGAAGGGATGGGGGCCGACGTGGTCTACGAATGTTCGGGCGCAGGCCCGGCTGCCGCCGGATTGCTGGACCTGGTGCGTCGAGCGGGGCGGTACGTGCAGATCGGTCTTTTCGGGAAGCCGGTCGCCTGGGATCTGGACCAGGTGTGCTACAAGGAACTGGTCGTTACCGGCAGCAACGCGAGCGTGCCGCCTGCCTGGCTGCGCGCGTTGCAGTTGCTGCGGACCGGGCAGGTGCGCACCAAGCCGCTCGTCACCGACGTCTTCGACGTAACGAACTGGAAAGAGGCCTTCGACGGGTTCGAAAGCCGCCGCGGCGTGAAAACTTTGTTTGCGCCCGCGGACTGATTTTCCGGATTTCCCCCTTGATATGGGTCTGATCTGGCCGTTTTCTTGCCCGGTCTGGGGCGGCGCGAAGAAAAAAATTCTTTTTTCCTTGTTTTATTGTTTGATATGTCGTACCATTGCTTGGATTTTGTGCGAATTCGCCCGTTATACGCCCTATGGCGATCCTACGGAACGTCGATGGAACGTCGGCAACACGTCGGCAACATGTTGGCAACAACCGGGTGATTGCGTTTTCTGGAGCCTTATTCTCCAACCAACAAATACATACCAGAAGGTCATGCACATGAGAATGGCAAAGCTACTGTTTGCGCTTGCGTTGCTTGTCCCGGCTACGGCCTGGGCGCAGCAGGGCAAGATCGCTGGTCAGGTAACCGATGCGTCCACAGGAGACTCTCTTCCCGGCGTGAACGTCGTGATCGAGGGTACTACGCAAGGGGCCGTGACCGACGCCGAAGGGTATTATCACATCCTGAACGTGCGTCCCGGTACGTACAACCTCCGGGCCTCGTTCATCGGGTACACGACGGCGGTGCAGGAAGGCATCCACGTAAGTACGGACCTTACCTCCACCGTGAATTTCGAGATCGGCGAGGAAACCGTGGGTCTCGACGAGGTGGTCGTGGTGGCCGAACAGCCTATCGTACAAGCCGACGTGTCGGCGAACGTGGCGAACCTGAGCGCCCAGGACTTTCAGGACCTGCCGGTGGCGGGCGTTTCGGAAGTGCTGGACTTGCAGGCGGGCATTGAGCCGGGCATGCGCGTTCGCGGCGGCGGCCTCAACGAGGTGGCCTTTATCGTAGACGGGTTGCAGATGCGTACGGGGCGTCACAACGATCCCATGACCAGCGTCAGCTACACGTCGCTTGAAGAGGTGCAGGTACAGACGGGCGGGTTCAGCGCGGAGTACGGAAACGTGCGTTCCGGCGTGGTGAACGTAGCCACGAAAGAGCCCTCCCGCACGGACTACACGGTGGATGCGCTGATTCGCTATGCGCCCGCCCAGGACAAGACGTTCGATGCGTACCATCAGTTGCCGTCCAGTTGCAGCTACCCGTCGGACGTGATTGAGTGCAACACATGGTTTGCCCGTCCGGTGCTGGATCCGTCGGTTCGCCTGAATGGTTCGTCGGGCGAGTGGGATGCGTACGAAGCGCGCCAGTACAAGCCGTTTCCGGGCTGGCAAGGCATTCTTGACCGCCTGCATGACGAAGGCTTCGACGTGACCGAAGGGGACATGATCAACTACTGGCACTACATGTGGCGGAAGAGCAACGAGATCACCATCCCGGATTACGACGCGGACATTACGGTCGGCGGCCCGATTCCGGGCATCAGCCAGTACCTTGGCGGTTTGCGTTTCCTTGCGTCGTATCGCGGCAGCCAGACGTCCTACCTGTATCCGCAGGACCGCGAAGCGTACACGGACAATACCTATCAGGCCAAGCTGATTTCCAACGTAGCGCCCGGCATGAAGCTGACGTTTCACGCCATGGGCACCCGGCAGCGCGGCCAGGTTTGGCAAGAAAATGCGCCTGGCACCGAATTATGGACGGGCGAGATTCCGGCCTATCCCTGGTGGCAGAACGAAGGTCGCAACGTAGGCAAGCAGATCTGGGAAATCGACATTCGCGGAGACGAATTGTTCACGGACGGGCAGTGGCCGATCGGCGACGTCAACCACGACATCCTGGGTTTGCAACTGACGCATACGCTGAACCAGAATACGTTCTACGAAGTGGGCCTTCAGCGCATGAAGTCGGAGGACCAGACAAGACTTCCGACGTTGCGTGACGGATCGTTCGTATGTTCTTCGGACGGCACGGGTCCCAATGGCGAGGCCTGTCAGCCGTACGAACTCGTGCGCGTTCCCTGGACGGACAATTTCGGACGCATCAACTCGGGTTTCGACGGGTTGCGCGGACAGGAAGACGGCATCGTATGTTTCGGCGGCGCGTCTGACGTAACCGGCGACGGCGCCGCTACGCCGTATTGCTCAGGACAGGAGCCCATGGGCTTCGCGGGCATCGGCGGGAATATCCTGACGGACGAATCTACGGGCGGCCACTGGGTCAAGACTCGCGACACCTCGACCGTAACGGTGTACACCGGTCGCTTCGATCTTACGAGCCAGATGAATCGCTTCCTGCTCGTCAAGACCGGCGCTGAGCTGATCTTCAGCGATTACGACATGAACTATGCGAGCATCAACATTGCGCTGGCGGGTCCGCAGTCGGGCGCACGCTACCCATGGGACGGCTCGCCGGTGCAGGGCGCGGCCTATGCGCAAGGCAAGCTGGAGTTTCAGGGGATGATCGCGAACCTTGGGGTTCGTCTTGATTACTTCGACCCGAATACGGAGTGGTGGGATTACGGATACTACGACGGCCTTTTGCGTTTCAACAGGGAACGGCTGGATTCGGATCTTGACAAAGAATCTGTTTCCTCCCAGTTGGCCGTGAGTCCCCGCGTGGGCATTTCCTTCCCGATCACCACGAACAGCAAGCTGTACTTCAACTACGGTCACTTCCGCCAGATGATGGACGCCTACGATGTGCTGGGCATTCAGCAGTCCAAGGCGGGAGGCATCGATCAACTGGCGAATCCAGAGCATCCGTTGCCCAAGACGGTGGCGTACGAGCTGGGCTTCGACCAGAACGTGCTGGACCTCTTCCTGGTGCGCATTTCCGGGTACTACCGGGACAACAAGGAAGAAACCCGGACCGTCAATTTTCAGAGCCTGGGCGGCGTCGTGAGTTACAGCACGAAGATGCCGTGGCATTACTCGGATACGCGAGGCGCGGAGTTCAGCGTTTCCAAGAACCGGGGTCAATGGGTGCAGGGCTTCGCCAACTTCACGTACCAGCAGCGCAAGTCGGGTAACTTCGGGTTCGGGCAATTCTACGAAAATTCGTTCCAGATGGTGAACTGGCTGCGCACATCCACGGATTACAGGCAGCAGGCGCCGGTGGCCGAGCCGTTTGCGCGCGCCAACTTGCTGGTGCTTACGCCGCAGGGCTTCGGTCCCGAAATCGCCGGGGGGAATCCTCTGGCGAATTTCCGCATCAGCCTCCTCGGCGAATGGCGGAAAGGGCAGGCCTTGACCTGGGCGGGCGATGTGTCTGCGAGCATCCCGGAAGTGCGCAACAACGTCCGGTACCGCGACTACTGGAACTTCGACCTGCGCTTTACGAAGCACTTTACAGCAGGCCCCACGCGGTTGCAAGTGTTTGCGGACATCGACAATGTCTTCAACTTGCGGCACTTGAACTGGGGCGGCGCTTTCCTGAGACGTCAGGGAGACGACATCGGAGAGTACCTGCGGTCGCTGCATCTGGACGAGGATATCTTCCACCAGCTTCCCGAGGGCACGCCCAATCCCTACATATGGGTTCCGGGCGACGACAAGCCGGGCACCTTCCGCGATTGGGACGTTAAGTTCCAGCCGATCGAGGCCAAGGCTTCGTTGCCGGACGCTCCCGACGAGGGCTTCGAGAGAGGCTGGGTCTGGGCCCAGGATACGGAAACGTATCACCGTTGGACGGGCGGCGCCTGGGAGAACGTTCCCCAGGGCGACGTGGATAAGGCCCTTGAAGACAAGGCCTACATCGACATGCCGAATCACCAGTTCAACACCTTCCTGAACCCGCGCCGGGTCACGTTTGGCCTGCGGGTCAGTTTCTGAATGAAATGGATTCGTCCGGGGGGGCGGCCAGCGACCCCCGGACGAATCCGTTCGGAGACATCATCGCCGGCAGTTATTCTTATATAACCACAAAACCATGATCAAAGCCAGCTACAAGCTTCTTGCGGGTGCGGTCCTTGCGTTCGCGTTAGGCCTTTCGGGCGTCGCCCCGGCCGCGGCCCAGTTTACCGTTACTTGGCTCGACATCGGGGACTACCAGGATGGGTATCCCCAGGTCGGCGTCAAGAACGAAACGTCGAACCTGATGGCGTATCCCGCTATTCACAGGAACTCAACCCATGAGCGCTCCGGGGCTTTCTGGATTGGCGCCAAGAACTGGACGGATCCGAACGGTCAGGCGTATCCGTACTACACCTCGCGCATCGGTCCTCGGGACCCCGGCGTCGATTTCGCCTTTCCCGTGGAGGATAAGCTGATTTCCAAATGGGAGGATTCGGTGGTAGAGGTAGACGGCGTCGCTTCGTTCGATCGCGTGGCGTTAGTCACCGAGGTCGATCCGAACTTGCCTGCCGACCGGGTTCAGGAGTCCGTCTGGAACATGAATATCGGCGTTACCGTGCGTAAACGCGCCTACGCCTGGAGCAACCCGTTCCATGACGAATACCATATCGTCGAGTACGTCTTTACGAACACGGGCAATACCGACGACGATCCCGAAATCGAGTTGCCGGATCAGTCGTTGGAGGATACGTACTTCTACTGGATTCATCGTTGGCGCGGTACGGATACGGGCGCATGGGTCGGCGACGGCGGCCAGGTATGGGGCAAGTACAGTATGGTGGACGCCGTGGGCGACGGCCATGCCGATTACCCCCTCGACATTACGGCCTATTATCTGTGGAAGGGCTACGAGCCGGATTATTCCGCGAGCAACTGGGATAACCTTGGGGCGCCTATTCTTGAAGCGCACTGGGCTCAGGCCGCGGGGGATACCGTGGGCCGTCTTGGCGGGGCGTACTTCGATGGAGAAATGCCCCTGTACGCGCCGAATTCGGTAAGCGACCCCACCTTTGACCGCACGATGCAGCCGCACACGATCGGCTTCATGGACCAGGACGAGAAATTGACGGCGGCGGGCGCTGCGCACCTTGAGTATTACGAGGACGGTATCCTGACGCGCGAAGATCACACGCCAGCGCCGCCCGGATGCTCATCGGAGGTGTCTCGTACGCGCATGTGCCCCATGTGGGCGGATCGCATCGAATCCGACGGGAATTTCTGGGAACCCTCGAATAATCCGAGTCAGGGTCGCCAGGGCGGTCATGCCGCTACGGTAGCCTACGGTCCCTATCAAATGGCATTTGGCGACGAAGTGCGCATCGTATTAGCACGTTCGGTGGGCGGTCTGGATTTCGATGCGACGCTTGCGATTGGCAGGGAGTTCAAATTGGCAGGCCGGGACCGGGATCACATCATTCGCTACGACGCCAACGGCGACGGAGTGATCAAGGACGATGTGCCGTACAGTTTCCACGATGCGTACGATCTGGGCCTGGAAGCCATGACGAAGAACCAGTGGGTGCTGACGGCGCGGGATTCGCTCTTCAAGAATTTCGTGACGGCGAGGGCCGTCTATGAAGCGTCGAACGACCTTACGTCGTACCCTGTCGCGCAGCCGCCTTTGCCGCCGAAGGAATTTTCGGTGACCGGCAAGCCAGGCCAGATCGAGCTGGCCTGGGAGCCCCCGTCGGGCGGACCCAATCGCGTTGGATGGGAAGTGTACCGCACGGATCGGAATGTGTGGTGGAGCCCGGCGTACGACTATGTCCGCGAAGCGGATAATTTGATGGGCGCGATCAACAGCATGGACGATAGCGCGAACATGGGCCGACTGCGCCGAGCGGAAGACGAGATGCCGTACCAATGTTTGCGCGGCGCGCGTCCCGATTGCGAAGGGCCCATGCTGGACGCCGGCGCGACGGCGTTCAACGACGAATCGGCCGTGCGCGGTACGGACTACTACTACTATATCGCTGCGGTTGGCGATGAGCTTCCGAACGATCCGAGCGGCCTTACGGGCGTTCCGGGCGGCGGCGTACGGTTGCGCAGCAGCCGGTACTTTACGCAGACCTACCAGCCCACGAACCTGAAGCGTCCGCCGTTTGGGGCTACCGGGACGATTGAGGACGTGCGCGTGGTGCCGAACCCGGTCAACCTTGGTTCCGATCAGTCCATTCGTTTCACGAAGGAAGACGAAGTGGCTTTCTTCAACATTCCGGGCGAATGCACGATCAAGATTTACTCGGAGATCGGCGAACTCATTGAGACCATTGAGCACAATGACGGAAGCGGCGACGAGAAATGGAATCTCACGACCCGTGCGCGGCAGTTGCTTGTGAGCGGTATTTATATCGCGGTAGTCGAGACGCCGCAAGGCGAACGCGTATTCCGGAAATTCACCGTCATTCGGTAACCCGGGTCCGGGGGCGGGTCGTTTGCCGGCTCGCCCCCGGGACCTCTACACACGAAATCCCTTATTGACATCCAATCAGGCTTGATTATGAAAAGGAGTATTGCTACCACATGCCTCCTCGTAGCCATCGGGTTACTTACGACCCCTTCCGCATTCGCCCAGACGGGCATTGCCGGTCCAGACGACGAGGTGGAAACCGCCAAGCGCGGCCAAACCGGCTTCAAGTTCCTTGCGGAGACCGTCGATGCGCGTTCAGCTGCTATGGGCGGCGCCGTGACGTCCTCCGGAGCCGCTGCGTCGTCCGCGATGTTCTACAATCCCGCCTCCATGGCGCGTATGGACGGTAGTTTCAGCGCGGGCTTCGGCATCATGAACTACATCGTGGACATCCAGTACAACGCCGCAAGCGTAGCGTACCGCCCGGGCGGCGGAAATTACGGCGTGGTGGGCCTCTCGTTCATGAATGTGGACTACGGCGGCGAGTTTTTTGGAACCGTTCGCGCGGAAAACGAAGACGGGTACATTGACACCGGCGAATATAGTCCGACCGCGCTGGCCGTCGGCGTAGGGTACGCCCGGTCCTTCACGGATCGTTTTTCTGTGGGCGCCCACATCAAGTACACGCAGCAGGACATTGGTTCGTTCGCCAAAGCGCGTGCAGACGACGCCCCGGTTGCCCTGGACGACGGCACGAACGCTACGTTCGAGGATTATGCGCTGAACACCCTTGCGGTCGATTTCGGCATCCTGTACGACACCGGCTTCGAGAGCCTCACCATTGCGATGAGCACCCGGAATTTCTCGCGCGAGCTGGTGTACGAGCGGGAACGTTTCGAAATTCCCCTGACGTTCCAACTCGGCGTTTCCATGGACGTGATTGACCTCACTACCCTGGACCCGAACATGCATTCCTTCCTCGTTTCCGTGGATGCGCAGCGTCCGCGCGACTTTGCGGAGCATGTGAAACTCGGCGGCGAGTATACGGTCATGAACATATTTTCCCTGCGGGGCGGTTTGGGACGTGCGTTTGTGGGCGACGATCATGAAGAAGGGTTCAGCCTTGGGGCCGGTTTGAAATACGATGCTTCGGGTATTGGCTTCGGCGTGGATTATGCCTACACGGATTTCGGTGTTTTCGACGCGGTGCAGCGTTTCGCTGTTAACCTCACCTTCTGATCCGGCTCCGGGTTTCTGTTCTACAGGTTGGCTGGGCGCTGTCCTGGTCTGGTGCCTTGCGGGTTCGCTAAGCGCTTGTGCGCTTTCCGGCTCGCGGGGGACAGACGAGGAGGGCGTCCGGTTTCCTGTTTTTAGGAATGCGGCAGAAGAGGCCGGCCTGGGAACATTCAGGCATGTCAACGGCGTCGCCGGGGATAAGTGGTACCCCGAACAAATGGGATCCGGGGGAGGATTTTTCGATTACGACGGCGACGGATGGATCGACATTTTGCTGCTGGGCGGAGGGAACTGGGACCCCCAAACGCCGGTGCAGGCCTTGTTTCTGTACCGGAATAACGGAGACGGTACGTTTGCGGAGGTCACGGCGGAGGCGGGTCTGGCGGATGTGGACGGATATACCATCGGGATGGCCGCCGCCGATTACGACAACGACGGGGATCCGGACCTGTACGTTACCTGTCTGGAGGAGAATTTCTTCTTTCGCAACGAGGGGGGGCGGTTCGTGGAGGCTACGCGCGAGGCGGGCCTGGCCGGAAACGATATCTGGAGCAGTTCGGCCCTGTTCTTCGATGCGGACCGGGACGGGGACGCCGACCTGTATGTGGCGAACTATGTAGACTGGACGCCGGAAACGGACATTTTTTGTCCGTCGGGGAGCACGGTCAAGCTGTATTGCCATCCCGCTGTGTACGCCGGGGTGCAGAGCCGGTACTACGTAAACGAGGGGGACGGTACGTTTGCGGACCGCACGGAAGCGGCGGGCTTCATGCCTACGCTGGGCAAGTCGCTGGGGGTGGCGGAACTGGATTTCAATTTCGACGGGTGGCCCGACCTGGCCGTGGCGAACGACGGCGAGGGCGATTTGCTTTTCCGCAACAATGCGGACGGCACGTTCACCGATATTGGCGTGCCGAGCGGTTTTGCGTTCAGCGAACACGGGGAAGCGCGCGCAGGTATGGGGATTGACGCCGGAATTACGGATAGTACGGGCCGCTATTCGCTGTACGTCGGCAATTTTGCCGGGGAAATGATCGGGGTGTACCGCCACGAAGGGGGGGAATCGTTTACGGGCCGCGCCGCGCTGTCGCGCATTGGCTTCCCGGGGTTGCTGTCTCTTACGTTCGGGCTCTTTTTGGTGGATGTGGATATGGATACGGACCTGGATCTGTTTGTGGCCAATGGGCATGTGCACCCGGACCGGACGGGGGAGAACGACCGCATTCGCTACCGGCAGCCCGCCCAGCTTTTCCTGAATCGGGGGAACGGGGCGTTCGACGAATTTACGCCGGGGGAGGGCGTATGGACGAACTTGCTGGTGGGCCGCGGGGCCGCGTATGCGGATTACGACCGGGACGGCGACCAGGACATGCTCGTTACGGAGAACGGGGGGCCGGTGCATCTCTGGCGCAACGACACGGCGCCCGGACGGTATCTGCGCGTCCATGTGCAGGGCCGGACGAGCAATCGGGACGGCCTGGGCGCCCGCGTTACGGCGCGGCTGGGCGACCTGGTCATGGAGCGGCGCATCCGGACGGGGTCCAGTTATCTTTCGCAGTCGGAGCCGGTGGCGGCGTTTGGCTTGGGGCGTCGGGAGGCGGTCGATTCCCTGACGGTGTACTGGCCCAGCGGCCTGGTCGAGCGGTTCGGGGAGGTGGCGGGCGGCCGGGACGTGCTGCTTGTCGAGGGGTCGGGGGATCTGCAATCTGTCCGGGCCGATTCATGACGCAGGCGTTTCGATGGCGGGTGCGCGGACCGCAGGGCTTCGTGCGTGGCATGATGGCCGCGGCTTGTGGCGCCAGCCTGGCGATCGGGTGCGCAGGCGGAGAGGACGGCGCGTCCGGGTCTTCGCCGGGCGTCCCGGTATTCACGGATGTGACCGAGGAAGCGGGTTTGGGCGCGTATCGGCATGAAAACGGGAGTTTCGGCCAGAAATGGATGCCGGAGACGGTAGGGCCCGGCGGGGCGTTTCTGGATTACGACGGGGATGGGTGGCAGGATATCCTGCTGGTGGGCGGCGGGCGGTGGGCGCATGTTTCCGACGAGCCGGTCGAAGCGTTGCGGCTGTACCGCAATCTTGGGGACGGGACGTTCGAAGATGTTTCCGACGCGGCAGGGCTTCGCGGACTGGAGGCGTACGGATTTGGCGTGGCCGCCGCCGATTACGACAACGACGGGGACACGGATTTTTTCCTGACCACCCTGCACGAGAACTTGCTCTTTCGGAACGAGGGTGGGTATTTTGAAGAGACGGGCAAGGAGGCGGGGCTTGCGGACGAGGCGCACTGGAGCACGTCTGCCGCCTTCTTCGACGCGGACCGGGACGGCTGGGTGGATTTGTTCGTGGGCAATTACGTATTCTGGACCCCCGAGACGGACATTCCCTGTTTGCACAAGGGGGCGAAGGCCTACTGCACCCCGCAAAATTATGAGGGGGTCGCCAGCGTATTTTATCGCAATGAGGGAGACGGCTCTTTTGCGGATGCGACGGAGGAGGCCGGTTTTGCGGGCGCGATCGATCCGGCCCTGGACAAAACGCTCGGCGTCACGGAACTGGACGTAACCGGCGACGGCTATTCCGATGTGTACGTGGCGAACGATACGGAGCGGAACCTGTTGTTCGTAAATCGGGGGGACGGTACGTTCAGCGAGGGGGGCGTGCGGAGCGGGGTGGCGTACGATCTGCACGGACAGGCCCGGGCCGGCATGGGGGTGGATGCGGGCATCGTGGACAGCGCCGGGCAAACGACCATTTTCGTAGGGAATTTCACCCAGGAAACGGTGAGCGTTTTTCGGTACGCTCCGAACGGCTATTTTACGGATCGGGCGACCGTTTCCCGCATTGGTTTTTCCACGATGGGCACCTTGACGTTCGGGCTGTTTCTTTTCGATGCGGACCTGGACGGCGACCTGGACCTTTTTCTGGCCAACGGCCATGTGCAGGAGCATATCGCCGAGATTCTGGAGGGGGCGACGTTTGCGCAGCCGGCGCAGCTTTTTCTGAATCGGGGCGACGGCGTGTTCGACGAGACGCTTTCGGCCACCGGCGTACTGGCCCGGCCCCTCGTGGCCCGCGGCGCTGCGTACGCCGACTACGACCGGGATGGCGACCTCGATATATTGTTGCTGGAAAATGCCGGTCCGGCGCACTTGTGGCGCAACGATCTGGACGGTGCGGAATGGCTGCATGTCCGGCTCGAAGGGCGCGAGAGCAACCGCAGCGCGCTGGGCGCCTGGATCGAGGCGGTGGTTGGCGGCTTGCGCATGGAGCGGCGGATCCGGTCAGGTTCGAGTTTTCTGTCGCAGTCCGCCTTGCCTGCAGCGTTCGGGTTGGGAGCACGGCGGCAGGTAGATAGTCTAATAGTGTACTGGCCGAGCGGCCTGACGGAACGCTTTGTGGATGTGCAATCCGGGCAAGAGGTGGTTCTCGTCGAAGGATCCGGCGTGTTGCGCCCGGCGGAACCCGTCGCGGAGCGTTCCGGCGAACGGGATTGAAGGGTCCTCTGATCACCAGCGGATTTAACCAGAGCATCCTGAAGACGTACACGATTTTTTCGTTCAGACAGAAGAATACGGCATGATACGACGGTTTTGCATCGCGGCGATCGGCTGCCTGCTTGCAGGGTGTGCGCAGGAAAGCGCGGGGCCGCCTACCCGGACGGAAGCGCTTCGCGCCTCGCTGGATATGAACGTACAACGGTTCATGCTGCAGGCCGAGGCGGCCTGGCGCGAGGGCCATTACGTGCATGCGCTGGCGCTTACGGACAGCGTGGAGCAATCTGTGCCGGAACTGGCGGACACGTACTTCCTGCGGGGCCGCATCTACACGGACCTGAACCAGCTGGACGCCGCCAATGCTGCGTACGCCAGGGCCCTTGCGGCGGACGAGGCGTATCGCGGGGCGCATATGAACATCGGCATCAATTATTTTCGCCGGGGACGCCTCCGGGACGCCATCGGCGCGTTCCGGCGCGAGGAGGCGATCGAACCGAATACGCATCTGTATCAGGAAATGGGGCGCACGTACGCCAAACTGGGCATGGCGGACAGCGCGCAATGGTCGTACGAGCAGGCGCTGGCGATAGACAGCATGAACACGACCGCGCACATGTGGCTGGGCCAGCTTCACGAGGAAATGGGCGATTTCGAGGCGGCCATCGCCTTGTCTCGGCGGGCGGCGGAAATTCGTCCGGAGAGCGTGGATTACCGCTATGTGCTCGGGACGCAATTGCTGCACGCGGGCGAGGTGGAGGAGGCGGTGGTCCAGCTTCGCACCGTCGTGGAGGAACGTCCGTCGCACCATGGCGCGCAGTACAACCTCGGGCAGGCGTTGATGCGCCTGGGCGAGGAGGCCGAGGCGGAAGTGCATTTGGGGATGGTCGAAGAGGCGCAACAGATCCAGCAGGAAATAAACGAGGCGCGCGACGCCATAAACCGGAATCCGAGCGACCTGAACAATTGGCTTCGCTTGAGCGATGCGCACCGCAAGGCGGGCATGTACGATCGGGCGCTGGACGCCTACAAGCGCGCCATCGCCATCGTCCCGAACGACCTGCGGCTGCACGTAAACCTGGCGACGCTGATGCTGGAAAGCGGCGACGCCGATGCGGCCATCGCGCAATACGGGATGATCGTAGACCGCGATCCGGCGTTTGTAGAGGCCTGGCTGAATCTGGGCGTGGCGTACGGCAATGCCGGTCGGCACGACGAAGCGCGGCAGTCCTGGGAAATGGCGCTTCGGCTTGATCCGGGCAGCCGCGCGGCCCGAAATTATCTGAACCAGCTGGCCCGCATGGCGGGCGAAGACTAACGTATCCGTTTGTGTAATCCATTCGTGTAATCCATTTGCAAGACACTTTGTTATCCGTAGCCATGTTCTTGTCCGAACTATCCCGTTTGTCGTTTTCCCGGTTCCGCAGGGCGTGCCTTTCGGCGCGTTTCGCTGCGATGGCGGCGTGCGTCGCCGTATGCGTTTGCTTGTCCGCCGTCGAGGAAGCCCGGGCGCAGACGCCCGTTTCGCCCGAAGACACGCCGGAAGCGGGCGTATGGACCGGATTTATGCAAAACCCCGGCGGCACCCCGTTCGGCGTAACGATCGACCTGCCCGCTCTCGGGGATTCTTCGGAAGCCATCCTGCAGATCGAACATCTGCTGCGTGACGAATTTCGGGTGGAAGCGATGCGTATCGTGGAGGGTTTTCTGTCGTTTTCCTGGTGGCCTGCGTTTCGGATAGATTGCGAACTGGAACGCGAACCCGACGGTGCGTTCGTGGGCATTTGCACCGACGAAAACGCCAGCATGGGCCCTGCCGCGTTTGCGCCCCCCGGCCAGACCGTCTCCGTGGAGCGCTTGTCCTGGGAGCGCGTGGATAAGCGAATAGCCCGGCTTGAGCGAAGCATCCTGCACCGCGACCTCGATATGATCGAGGGACCGCGCGGAAGCAAGGTAGACGTGGGCGGCTACGGCCTGTATGCGCTGGACGAAGGCGAGGGCATCCCGGTCGTGTTTCTGTCCGATCTGGGCGAAGACCTGCGCGTATGGGATTATGTGCATTATGACGTGCAGGAGTTCGGGCGAGCCTTGTCGTATTCGCGTTCCGGGCTGGGCTATTCGGACGCCGTTCCGGCGGATCGGCAGGCCGAAAGGACTTCGTCCATGCTGGCGGAGGAACTCCATGCCCTGCTCGAGCAACGCTCCGTCGAGCCGCCGTACGTGTTGGCGGCGCACGGGCTGGGCGCCGTGGTGGCGCGGACGTTCGCCGCGCGCTATCCCGACGCCGTGGGGGGCCTCGTGCTGGTGGAGCCGACGCACGAGCAGGAGATGCAACGGCTTGCCGCGCTGGACGCGGCGTCCGCGGAGCGGTATATGGCCGGAAGAAACAGGCTGTACGGCCTTGCGTCGGAGGGGGAGCGGGCCGAATTCGCGCTGTACGAGGAGATGATGGAAACCGGCGCATTGCCGGAAGCCGAGGGCCTGCCGGATATTCCCGTGGCGGTGTTTACGTCGCTCGACATTTCGGAAGCCCCGCGCTGGGTGGGCGCAACCGAAGCCGGGATCCGGGCGAAGGCGGCGTTGCGGGACGAATGGCTCGAAGGGTTCTCGTGGAGCAGGCATGTGCAGACCCGCCGCAGCGGAACGTGGTTTCATCGGCAGGCGCCGTATCTGGTGGTGGACGCCATTCGGGAGGTGATGGAGGCGGCGTCGCAAGAGGGGCGTTAATCAGCGTATCCGGGGTATTTCAGCCCTGTACGCCGTGCGGCTCCGCGAAATAACATACCTGTGCAACAGTGGGTAATAACGGATATTGCCCGGATTCGGAATGGATATGAGGGAGGATCGGGTGCGCAACGCTTTTGGAAAGGGTCCGCGCGGGGATGCGTGCGGCGGGTCGTTTCTGCGATCTTTTGCGCGGCGGACGATGTGGGTGCGGCTGGCGGCGGGGTGCGCCCTGGCCGGGCTGTTCGTTCCGTGCGCGGCGCGGGCGCAGCAAGCCTCTGTGAGCGGGTTTGTGACCGACGTTTCGGACGGGCAGCCGCTCGAACTGGTCAATGTGGCGCTGGAGCAGGGGGGGAATCTGGTGCGCGGGGCGGCGACGAACGAGGACGGGTTGTACGTGATCGCGGGCCTGGCGCCCGGCGCCTACCGGATCGAGGCGCGCTTCGTAGGGTATCGTCCGCACGTCGATTCGCTGCAGCTGCGCGCAGGAGCGGTCCGGACGTACAATATTGCGATGGAGCCGGCGGACGAGGAGATGGACGAGGTGCTGGTGGAGTCCGAGCGCGAGGGGGGCGCCGCCCGCGTGACCGCCGGCCAACAAACGATCCGCGCTGCCGATATCGAATATGTGCCGGGGCCGGACGTAAGCGGCGACCTTGCGACCTATTTGTCCGCGCAGCCGGGCGTCGTCACGACGGGCGACCGGGGCGGGCAGCTGTTCATTCGGGGCGGAGAGCCCTCCCAGAACCTGGTGCAGCTGGACGGCATTCTTTTGTACCAGCCGTTTCACATCATGGGGTTTTATTCCGCGTTTCCGTCGGACAATATCAATCGGGTGGATATATACGCGGGGGGGTACGGCAGCGAGTTCGGGGGATGGATTTCTTCCGTGATCGACATTTCGTCGCGGACGGGCAACATGCGCCAGTACGCCGCTTCGGCGGCTGCTTCGCCGTTCCTGAGCTCGGCGCGTCTGGAGGGACCGCTGTGGCCGGGCCGCGTTTCCATGGCCGCTTCCGTGCGCCGGTCGAACATCGAACAGGGCGTCGCCCGCTACCTGGACGATGCCCTGCCGTTCACGTTCGGCGACGCCTTTTTCAAGCTGCACACCGTGGTGAAGAGCAATATGCGCGCTTCGGTGACGGGCCTGAAGACGTGGGATCGCGGGTTTTTGACCGGGGAGACGGGCGGAATCCAGGAAGAAATAGGCTGGCGCAACGACGCCATTGGCATGCGGCTCCTGATGCTCCCCCGCGTGTTTTCGATTATGGCCAATTTTCACGTATCGTATTCGCGGCTCGAAACGGAGCTCGGCCCCCGCGAAGACCCCCTCCGCTGGTCCCGGATCGAGAACACGCATGTTTCGGCGGACGCCACGTATTTCGGGGACGGGATCGATGCCCGGGGCGGCAGCGAATTGCGCGCCACTCAGTTGAACAGCGCCATCGGCGGGCTGTACCAGAATATAGAACTCCGGTATGCGAGCGTGCCCCAGTGGGGGAGCTACCTGGATCTGGATATCGCGCCGGGGGGCGGATTCAGTATTCGTCCGGGGGTGCGGCTGCAGTTCTACCGGGTCCGGTTCGAGCCCTTCATCGAACCCCGGTTGCGCGCGGTATGGGGGCGCGGAATCCATGAGATCAGCGCGGCCTGGGGCATTTATCATCAGGAAATTCTGGGACTCAACGACCGCCGGGACGCCGCCAGCGTGTTCACGGTATGGGCCAATGTGCCCAAGGACAACCCGAATTTGCTGAATGTCTTGCAAGGGCGCCCGCAGCGGGCCACGCACTTTTTGATGGGATACCGCGCCCAGCCCTTGCGGCGGCTGGAACTGTCTCTGGAGGGGTACTATCGGCATTTGTCGAACCTTTTTATTTCCGAGTGGACGAGTTATCCCCGGTTCATTTCGAGATTGCAGCCGGCTACGGGCCGTTCGATGGGGGTGGACGTTCGGCTTGAGTTGCGCGGGCAGCGGTTCTACGGCTATGCGAACTACGGCCTGTCCTCGACCCGGTACGAGGCGGAAGATGCATCCATCCCCCTCTGGTACGGCGAAGAAACGCTGAAATTTCGTCCGCCCCACGACCGGCGGCATCAGTTGAATATGGTTGCGGTCGTCGAAGCGAAGGGGTTCGACCTGAGCGTGCGTTGGGATTTCGGGTCGGGCCTTCCGTTCAGCCGCGCGATCGGGTTCGACGGGTTTTTGCTGGTGGACGATGTGGAGAAAGCCGTGGATACGCCGTCCACGCGGCGGATCATTTACGAACAGCCCTTCAATGCGTTGTTGCCGACGTACCATCGGCTGGACGTATCGGTGGAGCGGACGTTTTCCGTCGGTTCGGTGGATGTGGCGCTGCTGGCCAGCGCGATCAATACGTATGGGCGCCGCAACATTTTCTACCTTGATATTTTCACGCTCAACCGCGTCGATCAGCTTCCGTTCGTGCCTTCGCTCGGGATGAAAGTGTCTTTCGAATGAGGTTCGTACGAAACATATCGCATGGTTTGCGGGCGCTCCGGCGCGGCGCGTTGCGTTCGGTTCGCGCTGCGTTCGTTCCGTGCGTTTTTGCGGCGCTTCTGGGCTTGACCGCGTGCGAGGAAGACGTCGTGGCGGTCGTCGGGACGAATATGCCGTATTCGATGTATGGGGTCTTGTCCCCCCAACTCGATTCGCAGTGGGTACGGATTTTTCCGGTGCAGCAGCGCCTGGCTCCCGCCACGCCAGAGCCGCTGGACGTGCGGGTCGTTTCCACGGACCGCGCGACCGGCGAGCAACACGTTTGGCGCGATTCCGTCATCGTCGATTTTGCGAATCAGTACGCGCACGTGTATTTCGCTCCGTTTCGGGCCCGCTTTGGACACACCTACGACATTGCCGCCATCCGTTCGGACGGCGCGGAATCCACGGTGGAGACGACGGTGCCGTCCGAGGCGGAAATCATCGTCGAGGAGCCTGTGATTCGTTTTTCCTCCGTGGAGCAGCCTGTGCGGGTGCGGGGAGACGTGCCGAGCCTCGTGCAGGTAGAGGTGCAGTATACGATCGCGTACAAGATCGCCAACGAAGCGGACATCAAATCGGACAATATTGTGATTCCGTATTTTCTGCGGCACGAAGCAACGGGCGAAGGATGGGTCGTTCCGGTGGACCTGCGGGGAGATTTTCTGGAAGTCGTTTCGTACCTCGCGGATCTGGTGGACATCGGCATCGACCTGCAAGTCGGCGTCATTCTGCTGAACGTGACGTTGCGGTTCATCGCGGCCAGCGAAGCGTGGGATCCCCCCGGAGGCATATTCGACCCGGACATTCTGGTGCAGCCGGACGTCATGCGGAACGTGCGCAACGGATTCGGATTCGTAGGCGCGGGGTACCGTCTCGAGGAGCAGTGGCTCCCTCCGCGCGAAGCCATCGAAGAGGCGGGTTTCCGCTCCCCGGAAGAAAATTGAAAAAAAAAAATTACATGTAGATAATTAATTTTTTCAGTATAATCAGGGTGCAGCAACGTTTTCTCCGTCGTGCGCTTTGCGCTGTGCAGGTGCGCCCGACGGAATCCTCGACTCCAGAATACTCACGTAAAACCATATCCGGGGGAATCGGCCCATGAGACTCGCAAAGCTACTGTTTGCGCTTATTCTCTTCCTTCCAGCCTCTGCCTGGGCTCAAACGGGTAAAATATCCGGCCAGGTTACGGAAGCTTCTACCGGCGAAGCGCTGCCGGGCGTCAATGTGGCCATTGTGGGCACGACGCAGGGCGCCATCACCGATGCGGACGGGTACTATTTCATTGTGAACGTGCGTCCCGGATCGTACGATGTGCGGGCCTCTTTCATCGGGTATGCCTCCGAGGTGTATGAAGCCGTGCGCGTCAATATCGACCTTACCACGGAGCTGAACTTCGTGTTGCAGGAAGAGGCGGTGGGCTTGGAAGAGGTGGTCGTGACGGATGTTCGCCCTGTGGTGCAGCGCGACGTGTCCGCCAGCGTGGCGAACATTACCGCTGAAGAGATCGAGAATATCCCGCTGACCGACATCGAACGGGTCATTGGCTTGCAGGCCGGTTTCGAGCGCGGCCTTACCGTGCGCGGGTTCGGCGGCGACCAGATCCAGTTCATGGTGGACGGCTTGTCCATGACCAGTGGACGCGACAACACGCCGTATACGGGCGTAAGTTACACGTCGGTGCAGGAAGTGCAGGTCCAGACGGGCGGGTTCAATGCGGAGTACGGCAACGTGCGTTCGGGGCTGGTCAACGTAATCACGAAAGAACCGGAAGAGAACAAGTACTTCGCGGACGCCATCGTGCGGTACAGTTCCGCAGGGCAGAAGAATTTCCCGGGCGTGGACGTGGACGGGAACGAGGTGGACATGGTCAGTTCCAACAATAGCTTCCACATCCGCCCGTTGACGGATCCCCTTGTGGCCTTCGAAGGCACGGAAAAATGGCCTTCCTGGATGCAGCGCGAGTACGATTCCTTTGAGGGAGGCTGGAACAAGATCGCCACGGATTACAACAACCGTCCCGAGGTTATGGCGTTGGGCAGGACGTTTTCGGCGCAGGATCTCCAGCAAGTCTATTTCGACCATTACCTGCGCAAGGATGTGGAGGTTCAGGAGCCCGACTACGAATTCGACGCCACCATTGGCGGGCCGATACCGATCTTGCATCAGTTGGTGGGCGATATGCGATTTACCGCTTCGTTCCGCCAGACGCAGACCGCGTACGCGATGGGAGGCTACGAGCGCGACGCCTTTACGGAGCGCGTGTATCAGGGGAAGATCATTTCGAACCTGGCGCCTGGCATGAAACTGATCTTGCAGGGCATGAAGTCCTCCCAGCTGGGCCTCAACCGCAACGAAGCAGGGTGGCCGAACTTGACGACGGGGGATACGTTTTACTACCCGTGGCAAGGCGGGCACCAGTCCATGTTTGGCCTGGGCCATGACATGGGCGCCTATTTCGCCCCCATGCTCTACAATCTTATGGACGTGGACCGCACTATGGTCGGCGCACAGTTCACGCATACGCTGAACGCCAAGACGTTCTATGAGGTGCAGCTCCAGAATTCCTCGACGGATTACTTTACGCGGACGGTGCGTCCCCGCGACGAAACGCCGGGCATTTCCTACCTCGGCGGTGGCATCATGCTGGACGAAGAACCGTACGGGTTCAGCATCAGCGACGATTTCGACAAACTCGGGCTGGGCGTCCGCACGTCCGGGCACTGGGGCAGCGGATACGACAGTTCGGCGGTAAACCGTTTCACGGGCCGGTTCGACATCACCAGCCAGCGCAACCGGTTCATGCTGGCGAAGGCGGGCGTCGAGTACATCTACTCGAACTACGATACGGACTTCGGCGAGGACGATCCGGAGCATCCGCACCACACGAATCCCAAACGGCTCTGGAACCGGAAGCCGCAGCAGGCCGCGACCTACGCCCAGTCGAAGCTGGAATTCCGGGGCATGGTGGCCAACGTGGGCGTGCGGCTGGACTATTTCCATGCGGGCGGCGACTGGTATACGTACGATACGTACGAGCGCACCTTCTCCGCTGCGATCGGGCGCGCCCGCATCGACGAGGAACTGAATCAGGAACCCACGGAACGGCAAGTCGCCCTGAGCCCGCGGATCGGCATTTCCTTCCCGGTTACCGAAGACAGCAAGCTGTACTTCAACTACGGGCATTTCCGCAATGCACTCAATCCGCATGACCTCTTCAACATTGAGGAAGGGTCTGCAGGCGCGCTGGTGGCGATCGGCAATCCGGATCATCCGATGCCGAAGACGGTAGCGTACGAACTGGGCTTCGACCAGAACCTGTTCGATCAGTACCTGCTCCGCCTGTCCGGGTATTACCGCGATCTGACCCAGCAGCCGCGTTTCGTGCGGTATATCAGCCTGGATGACCTCGTGAGCTACGGCAAGTCGTTGCCCTGGAACTACGGCGACGTGCGGGGCTTCGAGGCCACGATCTCCAGAAACCGGGGCGCCTGGGTGCGCGGGTTCGTGAACTACACCTACCTGGTGCGCAAGACGGGCAACTTCGGGTTCAGCCGGTTTGACGAGAACCCGACCGAGCAGAATAACTTTGTCCGGACCACGGAGGAGCACTACACGAGCAAGCCGGTTCCGGAACCCTTCGCCCGGTTCAATATCGAACTGATTCTGCCGAAGAGGATCGGCCCAAGCCTCGGCGGCAGCTATCCGCTCGGCGACTGGCGGATCAACTTCCTTGGGGAATGGCGCCAGGGCCTTACGCTCACCTGGGACGGCCAGAACTTGACCGGCGCGGCGGGAAGCGGCGATCGCGAACTGCAAGGAAACGTTCGCTGGAAGGACTATTACACGCTCGACATGCGGCTTAGCAAGAGCTTCAGCACGGGCGTTGGTTCCGCGCAATTCTTTGTGGACCTTACGAACGTGCTGAATATTCGCCACCTGTATCATGCGGGCGGCAACCTGTTCGGCGCAGGGCAGCAGGACTTGAGTAACTATATGTCGTCGCTCCACCTGCCGCAGAGTACGCTCCCGGATTCTCCGGACGGCGGCTTGTACGGCGACGATCAGCCCGGCGATTTTCGCGGACCCGGCGTGGCGTTCGTGCCGATCATTCAGGGGCCGTTGCCCGAAACCGGCGAAGACCGGCCGCTTTACTACGTGGTGGACGAGCAGAAGTATTACAAGTGGGGCGGCAGTTCCTTCTCCGAGGCGAGCCAGAGCGAAGTGGACAAGGTGATGGAGGACAAGGCGTACATCAACATGCCGAACCGGATGTGGCAACAGTTCCTGAACCCGCGCAACGTGTTCTTCGGACTGCGGCTCTCCTTCTGACGCAACATCCTCGCTGACGCAAATTTCCTGACATCTGAACCTGAGACACAACCATGCGAATCACTCATCACATCCGTACGTCAGGGCTTATGGCAGCCGTGCTGGCGATGGCGCTTATGCTCTTTGCGCCGGTAGAGGATGCAAAGGCTCAGTGGATTCCCAAATGGCTTAGCGTAGGCGACTTCCAGGGCTGGTACTTGTCTGGCGGGGCCAACCCGGAGCGAAGCGACGTAGTCTGGAACTACCCGGCCATTCGTCCTTCTTCGGGGTACAGCCGCTGGAAAGGGTTCTGGATTGGCGCAAAGAACGTGACCCATGGGGAAACCGGGCAGCAATACGATGTTCGCGTATCGCACACCGGGCCTCGCGCCCCCGGTATCGGGGAGATGTTCAGCACTTCGCATCTGCTGTATTCCCGATACGACCCGGTGACCGTGGAGGTGGACGGGGCGAATACGTTCCTGCAACCCGTGGTTCCGGACGAGGTGGACGGTAGCATGGCCCCGGATCGCATGGTGGTTTCGGAGATCAACTCCTCCATCGGGATCACGACCACCCGGCGCGCTATGGCGTGGAGCCATGAGGATCACGACAACTACCACATTATCGAATATACCTTCACGAATACGGGGAATCAGGACGGAGACCCCGAGGTGGAGGTAGAGAACGATTTGGAAGGCGTGTACATTGCGTTTCTTGAGCGTCCTACGGGGGCCGGATTTGCGGGCGCGTGGGGAAATAGCGCAGGCGGCGTAGGATGGGGGCAGTACACCATGAACGACGCCATTGGCGACGGGCTGAACGATTACGGCGTGGATATGCGCGCTTCGTTCGCGTGGCTCGGGAATATCCAGGCGACAGGGTATCTGGTGAATACGCTGGGGAATCCGTTCTGGTCCGAGCATAACTGGGGTTTTCCGGCGGATACCCTCGGGAGGCTTGGCAGCGCCAATTTCACGGGCGTGGTGACCATCCATGCGGACACGGAGGCGCATGCTCCGGGCGAAAGCCGTCCCGACGATCCGGGACAGCCGGCCATGATGACGCACCTCAATTCCGACTACGGCAAACTGACCAGTGAACCCACGCACAACAAGCGGGACCTCATGCTGGAGCAGTACGACTGGTTTCAGTGCGGCTCCACCGCTGCGCCGACCGGCGGCATCGCCCGGCCCGGGGACGCCGACTGCACAGGCCGTTCCTGGCCAACCCAGGCGGGTCTCGTGATGGGCTTGACCGCCGATTCGCCATATGACGCCAATCCTGATTTCGCCAACCAGTCGAACGACCCCAACGGCGGGGCCGGCGCAGGCGGATGGGGATTTGCGTTTGCGTACGGGCCGTACGACATTGCGCATGGCGAGGAAGTCAGGATCGTCGTGGCCGAGGCCGCCGCGGGGCTTAGCGACGAAGCGGCCTGGCATATCGGGCGGACGTACAAACTGTCCGGGAATATGCACGGCAGTCCCCCTCGGGACGGCGACAACGATCTGGTCATCGAATTCGACGCCAACAGCAACGGTATGATCGACGACGACGAGAAGATGACGAAGAACGAGTGGTTCATGACGGCGCGAGATTCGCTGTTCGAAACGTTCCAGACGGCCATCAATACGTACAATGGCGGGCTGAACGCGCCGCATCCGCCGCCCCCGCCCACGTCCTTTCTCGTCACGTCCGGCACGGACAAGATCGTTTTGGACTGGACGACTACGTCGGCGCCGGCCTCATGGCAAGTGTGGCGCGCCCAGAAGCATTATTCCGGCATCGTTTCGGTGCTGGAGGAAGGCCCGGGCGGCGTAGGCGTTCCGGACATGGCTCGCTCGTATTCCCTGGCCGCGGAATTGTCGGGCGGCGCTACGAGCTACGAGGACACCGAGGTGGTTCGGGGCGGTTCGTACTACTATTACCTGATCGGGATAGGAAGCGACGGGACGAAAACCAGTCGGTACTATGCGCAAACCTACAACCCGGCCACGCTGAAGCGTCCGCCCGGCAATTCGCTGAGCGACATACGCATTGTGCCGAATCCCTACCACATCGACGCCGACCCGGCGGTGCGTCTTGACGTGCAGGATCGCATGGCTTTCTACGAGCTTCCGGGCCAAGCGCGCATCCAGATATTTTCCGAACTGGGCGAATTGATTCGGACGATCGAGCACCTGGACGGGAGCGGCGACGAGTTTTGGGATCTGACGACCTCTTCGCGGCAGGTGGTTGCGAGCGGCATTTACATTGCCGTGATCACCGACCTCAATTCGGGCGAACAGGCCATCCAGAAATTCATCATCATTCGGTAGACACGCCACGCAGCATCGCCCGGTTGCCGTCGCCTTGCCTCGGTCGCTGGAAGATACGCTCAGGACCTAACCAGAAAGGATTCAATGACCTATCACCGCTACATAACCCTGATCGTCCTTGCGGCGTTTGCCGTGTTTACCGCATCGGAAGCCTTTGCCCAGATCACGACCGAGGATGTCGGTACGGACAAACTGGCGCAGACGAACTTCAAGTTCCTGGAGATCTCCGTGCATCCGCGTGCGGCGGCGCAAAGCGACGCCATCACGGCCAGCGAATTCGCTTCGTCGGCGGCCATGTTCTATAATCCGGCGGCCATGGGCTGGATGGAAGGCCGGATGAGCGCCGGATTCGGCATTACGAACTGGATTGCGGACATCACCTACAACACGGCCAGCGCCGCCTTCCGCACGAATTTCGGGGTGTTCGGGGCATCGTTGCTGTTCGCCGATTACGGGGGCGGCATCATTGGCACCGTGGCCGCGACCAACGAGCGGGGGTATGATGAATACGAGGCGCTTGGCGTAAGCAACCCCGATCCTTCCGCTATGGCGATCGGTCTTGGGTACGGGGTTGCCGTAACGGATCGGTTCAGCGTAGGCGGCAACGCCAAGTATGTTTTGCAGGACCTTTCCGATGCGGTCCTGTCGTCGGACGGGACGACCGAGTCCAACTCTACGTCCACCGTGGCGTTCGACTTCGGATTGATGTACCGCACCGGGTTCCGCAGCCTGAACCTCGCCATGAGCGTACGCAACTTCGCCCGGGAGCTGCGCTACGTGCAGGAGAACTTCGAACTGCCGCTTACCTTCAACGTAGGCGTATCCATGAATGTGCTGGACCTTACGGCCATGGATCCGAATGTGCACGCCTTGCGCTTTTCGCTGGAAGCCGAGCGTCCGAGGGACTTTTCCGAGCAACTCAAGGCGGGCGGCGAGTATACGTTCATGGATATGGTGGCCGTGCGCGCAGGGTATACCTATCCCACGGACGAGCAGGGCGTCAGCCTGGGCGGCGGTCTGAAGTACGATACGTCGGCGGTAGGCTTCTCCGCGGATTACGCCTACACGGCGTTCGGGCTGTTCGGAGCGGTGCATCGCATGGGCGTGAGCATGTCGTTCTAAGGGGATTGGTGTCTTAAGGATGCACTGATCAAATCCACTTCGATCAGCGCTTCACGTACGCAAGCACCGCTTGTAATCATTTCATCGTTAAAATCATCGGAAAACACGGCGTGTTGCGGCGTCGGGGTTGTGAAGCGCCCTTCGGGAGGCATCGAGGAGCGCACTGGCTGCGTCATTCCTCATTACGTGGGGCCTACCACGCTGCTTCGTCATTCCTTGCCAGCACACCCCTCGCTGCCTCTGATCTTCGCGGACTTAATCAGAGCATCCTTGTGCATGTGCATGCGCATTGTCGTTCGTCGGCGCTTAACGTTTTCGGGAGGATGCTTGTGCGTCCTGTCGCCGGTGGAGTCCTGTCCCTCGTCCTCCTGATTTTTTCGGGCGGATGCGGGGGGAGTGGGCCGCGCACCGGGCACGCTGCGCCGGAGGTTGCTTCCGCGCACGGCATAGCGTTTCAAGAGGTTTCCGCGGCGGCCGGCCTGGGGGATTTTCGTCATGTAAACGGAAGCGAAAACCGTTTTTGGTTTCCCGAACAGATGGGCGCCGGGGGCGGGTTCGTGGATTACGACGGGGATGGCTGGGAAGATATTGTTTTGGTGGGGGGAGGAAGCCTGTCGTCGACCGGGCCGCCGGATGTGCGCGCCCTGCGCCTTTTCCGCAACGACCGGGACGGGACCTTTACCGATGTGACCCGCGAGACGGGCCTGGACGAGGCGCGGGCCTGGGCAACGGGCGTGACGGCCGCCGATTACGATAACGACGGCGATCAGGATATTTTTCTGGCGGTTTTCGGGGAAAATCTGCTTTTTCGCAACGATTCCGGGCCTTCTGGCGGGCGTTTTTTTACGGAGATCGGGCGCATGGCGGGCGTGGCGGGTCCGCCGGGATGGAGCAGTTCGCCGCTGTTCTTCGACGCCGATCTGGACGGGCATCTGGATCTCTACGTGCCCGGCTACGCCATCTGGTCGCTCGCCAGCGACATGGAATGTTTTCGGGCGGACGGGCGCCCGGATTATTGCCGTCCGGCCACGTATCCGGGCGCTCCGAGCTATTTTTACCGCAACAATGGGGACGGCACATTTACGGAGCGTACGCAGGCGAGCGGCCTGACGGATACGCCCGGCAAGTCGCTCGCCGTCGCCGAATGGGATTTCAACGAGGACGGCTGGTCCGATCTGGTGGTGGTCAATGACGGGGAGCCGGACCTTTTGTATATCAACGACGGCGGCGGGGGCTTTGTCGAGCAGGGGGTGCTCCGGGGCATTGCCTACGGGGAGCATGGGGAGGCGCGCGCCGGCATGGGGGTGGACGTCGGGATCGTGGATACGACAGGCATGCCCTCGGTGTTCGTGGGGAATTTTTCCAGCGAAATGATCGGGGTGTACCGGCGTACGGCGAGCGGATGGTTCATGGATCGCGCGGCGGCCTCCCGCATCGGGCAGTCCAGCCTGACGACGCTGGCCTTCGGGGTGTTGCTTTTCGACGTGGAACGGGACGGCGATCTGGATTTGTATGTGGCCAACGGGCATGTGTACCTCGACCCCATTGACGGGTCGGCGTACCGGCAGCCTCCGCATTTGTTTGTGAACGAGGGGGAGGGAACCTGGGTGGACCTCGCGGACTCCGTCGGGGGCGTGTTTACGGAGGCGATGGTGGCGCGGGCCGTGGCGAAGGCGGACTACGACCGCGATGGAGACGTGGATCTGCTGGTGACGGAAAACAATGGCCCGGCGCGCTTGTTGCGCAACGATTCGTCCGGGGGGCATGTGTTGCGGGTGCGTCTGACGGGGCGTTCGGAGGGCGGGACGGGCAATCTCGACGCCCTCGGCGCGCAGGTGACGGTTACGGCGGGCGGCGTCCGGCCCGGGCGCCAGGTGCGGCGGGTCCGGACGGGTTCCGGCTATCTTTCGCAATCGGAAAAAACGCTGACGTTCGGATTGGGATCGGCGGCCCGGGCGGATACGCTGACCGTACGGTGGCCGGATGGCCGCCTGGAGCGCCATGTCGGCATACCTGCGGGCCATGAGGTGCATGTGGTCGAAGGGGAGGGCGTCGCGTCCCGAACGGCATTGCCCGTCGCGCCGTAACGAACCGTTTGGGCTGCGCTGGCAAGGAATGACGAAGCAGGTAGTGTGGTGGCCCCGCGTAATGAGGAATGACGCAGCCAGCGTGTTCCTCGATGCCTCCCGAAGGGCGCTTCACGACCCAGACGGTGCAAAACGCCGTGTTTTCCGCTGATTTTAACGCTGGAATCATTACAAACGCTACTTGCGTACGTGAAGCGCTGATCGAAGTGGATTTGATCAGTGCATCCTGAAATATTTCCGGATGCGCTGATTTTTGCGGATTTAATCAGCGTATCCTTTTCATAATGCAATATCCGGCATGCGCAACGCACGTATCCTGTGGATCGCCTTTCTTGGGACAACGCTTGCGGTCGCTGCGGGGGGATGCGGCGACCCGGAGGGCGACGCGCCGTCCGTGACCGAACAGGTTCGCCGCAACACCGATCCGAAAGCGGTGGAATTTCTGGTGGACGCGCAGCAGGCGTTCGAGACCGGGTACTACGGCGCGGCGCTCGCGCTGGCGGACAGCGCGGCCCGCCATGCGCCCGATCTGGCCGATATTCCTTTTATGCGCGCTCGCGCGTTTACGGCGCTCCGGCAGATGGACCGGGCTACGGAGGCCTACGAAAAGACGCTGGAACTGGACCCTGACTATCCGGGCGTGTGGTTCAACCGGGGGAACGGGGCCTATATGTACGGCGAACCGGCGGAAGCGCTCTCGCTCTACCAGAAGGAACGCAGCCATGTTGCGGAAACGACGGATTATCTGACGCAACTCGGGCGCGCCTATGCGGATACGGGCAAGCCGGACAGCGCGCGCCGGGCGTACGAGCAGGCCATTGCGGCGGATTCCTCCAACCCGACGGCGTACATGTGGCTTGGGCAACTTCATGAAGACGCGGGCGATTTCGAGACGGCGCTGGCGTACTCCGAACAAGGCCTTGCGCTGGACCCGGACAACCTGAATTACGCCTACGTGTACGGGGTGCAGCGTTTGCGCCACGGCGATCTGGAGGCCGCTGCGGAGGTTCTGACACGCGTCGCCGGCGGGATTCCATGGCATTATCCGGCGCATTACAATCTTGGACAGGCGCTGAACGGCCTGGGGGAGGAAGCGCGCGCCGCTCGAACCCTGGCCCGCGCCGACACCCTGCTGGCCATGCAGCGAGACGTGGAGGAGTGGGTGGAGCGCATCAAGACGAACAGCACGGAAGCCTTGCTCTGGGTCCAGTATGGCGAGTCGTTGCGCAGGTCGGGCCGCGTGGACGAGGCGATCGAGGCGCTTACGGTGGCGCTGTCCCTGCGTCCGGGCTGGCTGGAGCTGCACAACAATATCGCCAACCTGCATCTTGCCGCAGGGGACACCGCCCGGGCCATGGGGCGCTACGAAGCCTTGCTGCGCCTTGCGCCCACCCAGCCGGACGTGTGGTTGAATCTGGGCACGCTCCATGCGCTGTCGGGCAACTACGAAGAAGCCCGCGCCGCCTGGGAAACCGTGCTTGAACATGCCCCCGGCCACGAGGAGGCCGTTTCGTACCTGTCGCATCTTCCTCCTTCGTCCCGTACGCCGTGATGGTTTGTCGTCGTCGGATTCCGGTTGTTGCGGGCGCGCTCATGGCCGTCCTGTTCGCCCTTGGAGGGTGCGCCAGCGAACCGGGCGCCAACGAACCGGGCGCCAGCGAACCGGGCGTCCGCGAAGCCCCGAACCGGTCCGGCGTCCGGGATGCGCAGCCTGTGTCTCCCGAGGCCAACCGTTTTATCCGGCTGAGCAGCGAAGCCCTGGCCCGGAACGATTTTGCGCAAGCCTTTGCGTTTGCGGACAGCGTGGCGGCGGCGGCGCCGGAACTGGCGGACATTCCGTTTTTGCGCGGCCGTATCTACGCGGGTTTGCACCGGCTGGACAAGGCGGATTCGGCCTACCAGGCCGTGCTTGCGATTCGTCCGTCGTACCCGGGCGCGTGGAACAACTTGGGCAATACGGCCTGGCAGCGGCAGGAGTACGTACAATCGGTGGAGTACTTTCGACGCGAGCTGGCGCGGGCGCCCGACCCCCGGCCCTGGCTGGGCATGGCTCGCGCCTACATCGAACTGGGCGAGCCGGACAGCGCCCGCAACGCTTTCGGGGAGGCGCTGGCGCTCGACAGCGCCTTTGCGCAGGCCCATTTCGGGACGGCGTTGTTGCTGGACGATGCGGGGGATTTCGAGGGCGCGCTCCGCAGCGCCCGCCGCGCCCTGGCCCATGCGCCCGATAATCCCGAATATCGATACCATATTGCGTCGTACCTTGTCAAACTGGGGCGATGGGAAGAGGCGCTGGCCCCGCTGGAAGCCGTCGTGCAGGAATGGCCGTGGCATCAGGGGGCGCATTACAACATGGGCCAGGTGCTGATGCGGCTGGGCCGGACGGACGAGGCGGAAGCGGTGCAGCAGTACGCCGAGGAACTTCGTGCGCTCCAGGCAGACATTACGAACCAGACCACTGCCTCCCGGACGTATGCGGAAGACCCCTACGCGCATGCGGGCCTCGGGGCGTTATTGCGGCAGGCCCGCCGATACGACGAAGCCATGAAAGCCTACAGCGTGGCGCTGTATCTGGACCCGGAGAATGCCGATTTTCGGAACAATGTGGCCGTGCTGCACTTGTTGCGGGGCGATACCCTGTCCGCGATCCGGTCGTTCGAAGGCATGGCGCAGGCGGATGCGACGAATGTGCACGCCTTGATTAATCTGGGCAGTTTGTACGCCATGTCGGGAGATCTGGAGAATGCGAAGCGGGTCTGGGAAGCCGCCTTGCGCCTCGAGCCGTACAACGACATGGCGCGGCAGTCGCTGGCCCGCCTCAATGCCTCCTCCGGGCCATGACGTTACAGGGCATCCATAGCGCATCTCTTCGCCTGTGGGCGCTGGCGGTCCTGTCCGGGACTGTCGGGCTGGCTCCGGGTGTATTGCCGGGGGTGTTGCCTGAAGCGCGGGCGCAATCCGCCTCCGTCCGGGGGTTCGTTACGACGGACCCGGGCGGGGAATCGCTTCAGGGCGTCAACGTATCGGTCGATAACCTGTCCGGCGCGCTGAAGGGGGGCGTGTCCAACGAAGACGGATTCTTTCTTATCGGACGCATTTCGCCCGGACGCTATGCGCTGCAGGCGTCCTTTATAGGGTTCGCGACGTATGTGGATACGCTGGACATTGAGTCGGACGCCCGCCTCCTGGTGAATATCGTGCTTCGGGAAGACGCCCTGGCCATGGAGGGCATTTCCGTCGAGGCGCAGCGCGACGACGGGGCGGCGCGCGTAACGGCCGGCCAGCAAACCGTCCGCCCGGAAGACATTGAGCTGATCCCGTCGCCGGACGTGTCGGGCGATCTGGCGTCCTATCTTTCCACCATTCCCAGCGTCGTCCTGATGGGGGATCGGGGCGGGCAGGTGTTCATCCGGGGCGGCGAGCCTACGCAAAACCTTACGTTGCTGGACGGCATCGAGATTTACCAGCCGTTCCATGTGCTGGGTTTCTATTCGGCGTTTTCTTCCGAAATCGTCAACCGGGCCGATGTGTACGCCGGAGGATTCGGGGCGGAATTTTCGGGGAGAATTTCCTCGGTGATCGATGTGCATTCTCGCAACGGAAACAAGCGCGCTATCCATGCTTCTGCGGCCTTGTCGCCGTTTACCAGCGCGGGACATCTTGAGGGACCCATTGTGCCGGGCCGCATCTCGTTTCTGGCCGCCGCCCGGTATTCCATGCTGGACGAACTGGCTTCCCGGTACGTGTCCGCGCCGCTTCCCTACGTGTTCGACGATGTGTTCGGGAAAATGCATGCCCGCCTCGGCCCGAACCGCCAACTTTCCGTAACGGGGCTGAAAACCTTCGACCGGGGCACGCTTACGCCCACCGACGACCCGTTGCGGCGCAGCGATGAGGTCAGCTGGCGCAACACGGCGCTTGGCGTGCGCTACCTGTCCGCGCCGCGCATCCTGCCGATTCTGAGCGAAGTGCTTGTGTCCGTTTCGCGTTTGGAAAGTTCCTTCGGGCCGCGCGACGAACCGATCCGCATTTCCGACCTCGAATTGTTCAATTTGGCCGTCAATATGACGAATTTCGCCCAGCGTTCGGAGGTCAAGTGGGGATTTTTCCTGCGGACGCCGCTCACAGAAACCGTGCTGGGCGGGCTGTTTCAGAATCTTACGGTCGGACGCGGGGCGCCCACAAACGTAGGCGCCTACATCCAGCCGGAAATATACGTGGGCGGCGGGTTGTACGTGCGGCCGGGGCTCACCGTGCAGACGATGGGCAGCACGGGCGACTATTTCGAGCCCCGGCTGCGTCTGCGCTTGCAGCGCGGCGTGCAGGAGTGGAGCGCTGCGGCGGGCGTGTACCGGCAGGTCACCGTGGGCCTGAGCGATCGCCGCGACGCCACGAACATTTTTACGGCCTGGGTGCAAACGCCTTCCAGCGAGGCCATGCGCTCCATGCACGCGCTGCTCGGGTACCGGGTCGAACCCGTTCCCTGGCTGGAATGCTCCATCGAGGGGTTTTACAAAAGCATGGACCACCTTTTTATTGGGGAATGGACGGCGTTTCCGGGCTTCACCACGCGCTTGCAGGAGGCCCACGGCGCCGCCTACGGCTTCGATTTGCGCATGGAAGTGCGGCGGTCCCGTTTTTACGGGTTCGTGAACTACGGCTTGTCCTATACCCGGTATGAAATAGATCCGGCGAGCCCGGCGGTGCACAATCCCGGCCGGTTTCGCCCGCCGCACGACCGGCGCCACCAGGTCAATATGCTGGGCAAGGTGGCCCTATACGGTTTCGACATAAACGCCCGGTGGCAATTCGGGTCCGGGCTGCCGTACACGCCTGTCGAGGGGTTCGACGGCTTCGTGTTGATGGATGGCCCCGTCAACGTCCGCAACGTGCGCGGATTTCCCCGGGTCATCTACGAAAACATTCCGTACCGGGGCATCCTCCCGACCTATCATCGGCTGGACGTGACCGTGGAGCGGGCATTCGATTTGCCGCTTGAAGCCGCCATGACCGTGCAGGTCGGCGTGATGAACGCCTATGACCGGGCGAATCTCTTTTCGCTGGACTTGCTCACGACCCAGCGCACCGATCAGCTCCCTTTGGTTCCCATTGCGGGCATGAAAGTCCAGTTTTAGGCATGGCCTTGATATGAAGCGCTTCTTCAACAAATGGCTGATTCGTTTCCTCCCGGCGGTGGCGCTGTCGGGCTTGCTGCTGGCGACTGCGGGCTGCGAAGAAAGCGTGGACGCCATTACCGGGACCGACATTCCCTTTACGATGTGGGGTTTTCTGGATTCCGCCGCGGATACGCAATATGTTCGCGTCTTCGAGGTCACGGACGAACTGATTCCCGACCGGGAGGCGACGATCGATGCACGCGTATTTTCCACGCATCTCGGGACGGGCAAGCGCCTCGAATGGACGTACGAGCGCATACATTTCGACAGTTTGATCAGCGGTCATTTCTTCAGGGCTCCTTTCCGCCCGGAGTACGACGCGCGTTATGCGCTTGAGGTGGTGCGTTCGGACGGCGAGACGGCCCGCGCCGAGGTGACCGTGCCGCCCGCTGCGCAGTTTACGCTGGAAACCGGAGCGACCGGCGTACAGGTCCCTGTCTTTATCGACGGCGACGTACCGAACCTCATCGGGCTGCGCGTAACGTACCACGCCATCAATGTGCCGCCTCCGCAGGCCTGGCCGCAGGGGTCTCCGGTGGCGCCCGCCGTGCAGTTGCCGGTGATCGTTTCGTACGACGACCGGGTGGAGCGCATCCCGGGCGGCTGGCGTTTCACAATAGATATCGCGGGGGATTTCGAAACCGTTCGGGCGGCCTATCAAATCAACTGCCTGATCAGCGATCCGGAAGAAAGCGCTCCGGACATATGGCTTCGGAAGGTGGAGTTTTCGGGCCTGCTGGCGGATTCGACCTGGTCGCCCCCCGGCAGGGTGTTTGACACAAACGTGCTTGCGGTGCCGGGTACGTTCTCCAACGTGCAGAACGGCTACGGCTTTTTCGGGGCCGGAGAGGGCATAGGCCGGGAATGGACCCCCTCGACGGAAACGAGTCTTCAGGCGGGCTACGATTTTCAGCCCAGATGCACGGGGCTGGTCCCGCTCAACGTACCGGAGTGCCATAACCCGCCCGAGCCGTGCGTGAGCGAGATTTTCCAGGGGATTGAGGGGTTCGCCAGCGGAAAGGCGGGGGACGTGTTGCATCCGGGGAGGAAAGGTCGTTGAAGGGTATTCCGGTTGATCCTGTATTTGAAAACAGGGTCGCCGGGTCGCGTGCATGGGCGTACGATGTTGCGGCGACGGCCAGGGTTTTTGGGGCGGCGGTAGGGTTTTTGGGGGTGGCCCGAAGGTCGCCCAACGCGTCCTGCGTCCTATCCGGGTCCGGAAAACGGCCTATATTTGCCGAAAAATCCTCAAAAACGGGGCTGTCTGCGATATTTTTTGCATTGGAGCTTGACATTGTCCCGGCTGTGGGTTATACTATAAATGTGCGCCCGCCTGCGGCGGGCTTTCCTTACATTCAAATCGATTTTTTATATGCGCAACCTGCTACTGCTTTTTTCCAAAACAAACAATGAGCAAGCATGCGCAAAAATCCTTTTTTCCCCAGACTGTACGCCGGAATACCGTTTTGCGTATTGTATTTGTTATGTATCCTCTCTTTATCGTGTGATTCAGTAGATGATACAGATTATATTATACCTAATATAACTGAACGTGAAGCATGGTTAACGGAATCCTTTGCCTGGAAAAGAGAATCTGAAGCAATCAAACACCTTTCTGTATCTTACGACACTCTTTCTGCGCTCCTTAAACGCGAGGGTTATGGGTATGATCATTGGGACTCCATTCGTGTAATTATACCCGATTTAGAAGATGCTATTGCTTGGGCAAATGATCTTCATGATGTGTTTTCTGATAGTTCAGATTATTTTTTGCTTCAATCCGATATTGCAACTATATTTGCAGACACTACACTTTGTTTTCCGCACGTTCGTTCTCGTTGGATGAAGGCAGATCGAAGGAAAGAAAGTATAATGGCTGCCACCTTTTCTATCGAAGAAAATACATGGTTTCCCGCTAAAGATTTGCTTGTAACTAAATTAAACATTGCGCAATATAGTTGGGCACGTTCATCGAATGACTGGCAGAAATTAGAGAGAAAAAACTATCTTGTTGATTGGGAAAGTGTGTCACATGAGTCGTGTACTGCTGAAACGCTTGAGTTACTCGGTCTTATTCCCGAAAAATAGAAGTACAGGTGCGGCCAGAATACGCGGAACGGCTCGAAACATCCCGCGAACAGCGCCACGAAAATTTATATTTTAATGTGATACATTTGACATTCTCGTTTCGTGTTTGTATCGTATACGCACAAGATGAACCATGGGATGCTCTGATTAAGTCCGCGAAGATCAGAGGCAGCGAGGAGTGCGCTGGCAAGGAATGACGAAGCAGCGTGGTAGGCCCCACGTAATGAGGAATGACGCGGCCAGCGCACTCCTCGATGCCTCCCGAAGGGCGCTTCACGACACCGACGCCACAAAACACCATGTTTGCCGATGATTTTAACGATAGAATCATTACAAACGCTATGTGCGTACGCGAAGCGCTGATCGAAGTGGATTTGATCAGTGCATCCCATAGTACCACGAATCACGGACCGTTCCTATGCGACATATCCTTAATCCCGATATCTACGATGTGGTTATTGTCGGCTCCGGCGCCGGAGGGGGCATGGCGGCGTACGTACTGGCCCAGGCGGGCGCGAATGTGGCGATGCTGGAGGCCGGTCCCATGTGGGACGCCGCTACGGACGGCGACATGTTCACCTGGAATTACGCTTCGCCTCGGCGAGGCGCGTCTTCCAAAGAGAAACCGTTCGGCGAATTCGATGGGTGCATCGGCGGCTGGGAAATCGAGGGCGAGCCGTACACGCGGGCCGAGGGGACGGAGTGGGACTGGTTCCGGGCGCGCATGCTGGGGGGGCGTACGAACCACTGGGGCCGCATCTCGTTGCGGTTCGGTCCGGACGATTTTCGCGGATACAGCCTGGACGGTCTGGGGGACGATTGGCCTATAGGGTACGACGACCTTGCGCCCTGGTACGACAAGTTAGACCGCCTCGTCGGGATTTTCGGCAACCGGGACGGCTTTTACAACGAGCCGGACGGGGATTTCTTGCCGCCTCCGGCGCCTCGCCTGCACGAACTGCTTGTGATGCAAGGGGCGGCCAGAATGGGCCTCCCTGTGTTGGCGAACCGCCTGTCCATCCTGACGAAAGCGCACAACGGGCGCCCGGCGTGTCATTTCTGCGGGCAGTGCGGGCGCGGGTGCGCCACGGGTTCGAATTTTTCCTCGCCGTCGGTGTTGTTGCCTCCGGCCCTCGGCACGGGGCGGTTGACCATTGTGGATAACGCCATGGCGCGGGAGGTCACCACGGACGAGGAGGGGCTGGCGACCGGCGTGTCCTACGTCAACCGGAACGATATGCAGGAGTACGCGGTGCGCGCGCGGGTCGTCGTGCTGGCGGCCAGCGCATGCGAAACAGCCCGGTTGCTGCTGAATTCGACCTCGCCCCGGCATCCGGCGGGCCTGGCCAACGCAAGCGGCGTCGTGGGGCGGTATCTGATGGATTCCACGGGGGCCAGCGTGGCCGGAATCTTTCCGCAGCTGGTGGGGCGCGGGGCGTACAACGAAGACGGCGTGGGCGGGGCGCACATTTACATTCCCTGGTTCGGGCATGACGCCGAGCGCGATTTCGCCCGGGGCTATCATCTTGAAGTGTGGGGAGGACGCCAGCAGCCCAGTTACGGTTTCGTGCACGGGATTCATACGATCAATAATCTGTTTGCGGATCGGCCTCGGGGCGGAGGCGGCTACGGGATGCAACTCAAGCAGGATTACCGGGATTTGTACGGGTCTGTCGTGGGCTTTTCCGCCCGCGGGGAGATGATTGCCCGGTACGATAATTATTGCGAAATAGACCCGAATGTGACGGACAAGTACGGCATTCCCGTATTGCGCTTCCATGTGCGCTGGAGCGACGAAGAATATCTCCAGATCAAGCATGCCCAGGAAGCGAGTCGCCAACTTGTGGAGGCGATGGGGGGCGAGGTCCTTACGCCCATGCCCTCGAAGGAAGAGGGGTATGGCATTGCGGCGCCGGGCAAGATCATCCACGAGGTAGGTACGGTGCGCATGGGGAACGACCCGGCCAGGGCGCCGCTGAACGCCTGGTGCCAGGCGCACGACGCAAGGAATGTGTTCGTAACGGATGGGGCGCCTTTCGTGTCGCAGGCGCACAAGAATACGACCTGGACCATTCTGGCGCTGGCGTGGCGCACGGCGGATCGCATTGTCGAACTTCGCAATGCGGGCGTTTTGTAATACATTGTCGATACCACGTTGCACATTGTTCCACCTTCTACGTCACCTTACACGTCGCATGCACGATGGATCGCCGCGAATCGCTTAAATTACTGGCCCTGACCTTGTCGGCTACGGCTCCGGGCGTATTGGCCGCCGCCGGATGCCGGTGGACGGCTTCCGATGCCGAACGCGCTGCCCGGGAAGCGGACGCCGCCCGCGCCCGGGGGGATTTTTCGCCCTCGTTCTTTACGGACGAGGAATACAAGACCGTGCGCGTACTGGCGGACCTGATTATCCCGGCGGACGACCGTTCGGGCAGCGCAACGGAGGCAGGCGTGCCGGAATTCATAGACTTTATGGTCATGGATCGGGCCGCTATGCAGGGGCCCATGCGCGAAGGACTGGCCTGGCTGGATGCGTGGGCGCGGGAGCGTTTCGGGACCTCGTTCGCGGCGTGCTCCGAGGCGCAGCGCATCGAGCTGGTCGATGCGATCGCCTGGCCCGAGGACGCCGATCCGGCGCTTGCGGAGGGCGTTGCGTTTTTCAACTTCTTCCGCGACCTGACCGCCTCGGGATTCTGGACCACAGAGGCGGGCATGGCCGATATCGGGTATATCGGGAACGTGTTCGTGCACGAATGGACGGGCGCCCCGCAATCCGAAATCGAACGGCTGGGACTGTCGAAAGCGCCCTGGGAGACCTTGTAGCGAGACCGGCAGGGGCGAAAAGCCGAATGCTCCAGACCATTTCAGTCCGTTTTTTTTGCATAAAATCCATAAAACCATGCAACGACGTCGTTTTTTGCGTTCCCTTGCGGCCGCCTCCGCGGTGCTTCCCTTCGCCCATACGGGGCTCGCCGCCGGGGTATCCGAGGGGGGAGCGCTTGCCGGTTTCCCCGGAAACCGCCCGGCGTTCACGCTTGACTATGCCCCGCATTTCGGGATGTTCAGGCATCATGCCGGGGAGGATCTCCTCGACCAGGTGCGCTTTATGGCGGAGATGGGGTTCCGGTCCATGGAAGACAACGGGATGGCGGGCCGCACCCCGGAGATGCAGGAAGCCATCGCCCGGGAAATGACGCGCCTGAATATGCGCATGGGCGTATTTGTGGCGCACCAGATCGATTGGCAAGGCCCCAACCTGGCGGGCGGGGACCCGGACAAGCGGGAGGCTTTTCTGGCGGATATTCGTGCGTCTGTGGACGTGGCCCGGCGCGTGAACGCCACCTGGATGACGGTGGTGCCCGGGCGAGTGGATCAGCAGCAGGAAATGGAGTACCAGACCGTGCATGTGGTGGAGGCGCTGAAGCGCGCGGCGGAGATACTGGAGCCGCACGGCCTGGTCATGGTGCTGGAGCCGCTGAACTGGTGGTCGAATCATCCCGGCATGTTTCTGAGCCGGGCGCCCCAAGCCTACATGATTTGCAAGCATGTGAACAGTCCCGCCTGCAAAGTGCTGTTCGATATCTACCACCAGCAGATCAGCGAAGGCAACCTGATCCCGAACATAGAAAAGTCATGGGACGAGATCGGGTACTTCCAGATTGGCGACAACCCGGGCCGCAAGGAACCGACCACGGGCGAAATCAACTACGTGTTCCGGCGCATCCACGAGCGCGGATACGAGGGCATCCTCGGCATGGAGCACGGAAACGCCAGCCCCGGCAAGGAAGGAGAACAGGCGCTCATTGATGCGTATGTTTCGGTGGATCCGTAGGAGACGGATTGTCACTACACCTCCACCCATCTTCCGTCCCGGTCGATTGAGCGGTAGATGGCTTCGATGATTTTCATGTCTCGCAGGCCCTCTTCGCCGGGCACGCTGCTTGTTTCGTTTTCGGCGATGCAGCGGGCGAAGTCGTCCATTTGCAGTGCTTGCTGCGTTACCTCCGGGAAATCCATGGCGCCCTCGCTTGTGCGCCCGGCTACGCCGTTGTACATGAATGCCGGTTCGATGCGCGCCCAGCCCCGGGGCGCCATCATATACAGGCGATTCACGTTGGCCGAATAGGACGTGCTGTGCGTGGATACGGCGCCGCCGGGAAATTCCATGTCCCACAAGATGGTTTCGTAAATCTCCGTAAAGATGTCCGGGCGCGTATTGTATCCCGTCGCCCGAACGCGGACCGGCTCTTCGCCGATCGCATACCGGGCGGCCTGGATAGCGTAGACGCCCACGTCCAGCAAGGCGCCGCCGCCCGCCATTTCCTTGCTGAATCGCCAGGCCTCGGTGTTCCGCGAGGTAAAACTGAAGCTGGCTTCGACGACGGTGACGCGCCCGAAGACCTGCTCCTGGCCCAGCCGCATGATTTCCTGGTGATGCGGCTCGAAATGCAGGCGGTATCCCACCGAAAGTTTCACGCCGGCCTTGTCGCACGCCTCAATCATGCGCTCGCAGTCGCGGACGGAGGTGGCCATGGGCTTCTCCGTGATGACGTGTTTGCCTGCCTCGGCGGCCCGGATCGCATAGTCCGCATGCATGCTGTTCGGCAGCACCACATACACGACGTCAATGTCTGGATTGTCGGCAATCTGGTCAAAGGTTTCGTAATTGTAGACGTTTTTCTCCGGGATATCGTATTCGGTTCGCCAGCCGTCGATCTTGGAGGGCGTGCCGGTCACGATGCCCGTCAGGCGACACCGCTCTGTTTTCAGGAGCGCCGGGGCCAGCTGATTCGTGGCGTAGTTGCCAAGGCCCACAAGGGCTACGCCCAGCGGATCTGCGCCCGGCGACAGTAGAGGGCGGCGCCCGGGCGCCGCACCGGCGGAGGTCGCCAGCGGCGTTCCCGAGAGCGCAAGTCCGCCGAGGAAGGCGCCGCTTTTCTGTAAAAATGCGCGCCGCGTACGGCGGCTATTTGCATTGGCCATGACGGGAGGGAGGTTTAGAGATCAGGCGGGGAATAGTTGGTTCAGATTTCGAACAGGGCGTCGTCGTAGGCGAGGCGCGTTCCCTGCAGGATCGCTTCGTTGGCCCGAATCGCTACGACAGCGGCCTCGAAACCCACCTCGTACGACGCCGCCGGCAGGTACGGCCCGAAGGCATGGTTGTCGATGAACTCCCGCAGCGCATACCAGAGCGGCGTTTCGAGGTTGGGATCGTCTTCGGTCGGGGAGATATCCTGCGCGTCCAGCTGGGTGGCGTTCGCCGCGAGGGCAATGCCAAGCTCCTTGTAGAACTGGTCCTTGCGCGCGTACACCTCCCAGCCGAGCATCGGGGCGTCCACTTCCTTGAACATCCAGGCCCGGTGGTCGCGGAACATGATGGTGCTGTCGCGCCCGGAATAGGTGTCGTAGGCGGCGTCGAACGAGCTGGTCAGCGTGGCGTCGTAGAGCATGGGGACGCCGTCTTCCAGTTCGAAGATAGCCTGGAGCGTATCCGGTATCTGCCGCCCGTCGTCCCATAACATGATTTGTCCCAGGCCGGTAACCGCCTTCGGGCGTTGCCCCAGAAACCAGAGGGCGGGGTCGAGCTGATGCGTGCCGATCTCCCCGATGAGCCCGGTGGAGACCTCCGCGTCCAGCCGCCAGTTTAGCGCCATTTCCCGTTCCCGGTTCGGAGCGATCCGTCGCCAGCTTTCTTTCGCATGCCATTGCGCGCGGGCCATGGTGGTCTTTCCGAGCGCGCCGCTCCGAACAAACTGGGAGACGGACCGGTAGTTCGGATGGGATCGGCCGAGCAGCCCCACCTGGAAGATCAGGTCGGGGTTGTCGCGGGCCGCCTGCGCCATGTCGCGCGCATCCTCGATGGTCGAGGCCATGGGCGCTTCGACGTACACATGCTTTCCGGCGGACAAGGCGTCCAGCGCCATCTGCTTGTGCATGTGCGTGGGCGTGGCGATGAATACCGTGGAGATATCCGGGTTATCGAGGACTGCGCGGTAGTCTTCGAACACAGGGACCTCGGGCATCGAACGCTGCGCGCGTCGCAGCATGACGTCGTAGTTGTCCACGACCGCCGCAATATCTGCCTCGGGGATGCGCGACAGCGTGGCGGCGATGTCCCGTCCCTGGGGTCCGAATCCGATCAGCGCCGTGCGCACTTGCTCGCGAAAGCCGGTCCGCCGCGCCGCGGCGCCGATGGAAGGACTTTGCGCCAGCAGGCCCGAAAGCGGAATCAGGGAGCTTCGTTTCAGGAAATTCCGGCGGCTCAGGAGGCCGCCGTACGTACGGTCGTTCATGGCGTGAGGGTCATGGGATGAAAATCATGAGTGAAAATCATGAGTGAAAATCAAAGAGCGGCATGGCCGTTCCTTGCCGGCCCGGCGGAGGCCATTGCGCAACCGCCGGGCGAGTACAGGGCCATGTCCTTGCGTACAATGCGCCGGGGTGCGCCCGGTTCGATAATCAGGGATCGATAGCCTGGAAAGGGGCGAGCATGTACGAGCAGGGCCGTCGAAACGGCGTCGGCGGTCGCGGCGTCGGCGGTCACGGTCGCTGCAAGCACGGCCCCGCGCACCGGTTTCCCGAGGCGGGGGTCCAGCACATGGCCATAGTCCACGCCCTCGAACTCGAACGATTTGCCGGACGTCGCCGAAACCGACAAGGCTTCGTCCCGAAGCGCAGCCACGGCGACGGGTTCGTCCGGGGATCGGGGATCGACGATGGCGACGTTCCATGCCTCGGCGTCCGCAGGTTTCCCCAGGCCGTACATCGTACTGGTTCCGCCGTGCAAAAAGGCCCGCTCCACGCCAGCCTCCCGCAATATGTGCATGGCTTCGTCCACTGCGTACCCCTTTCCTATCGCCCCGAAATCGAGGGCCACCCCTTCCCGCGCAAAACGCACCGTCCGCTGCGCCTCGTCCAGTTCGACAAGATGCATGCCTGTGCGTTGCCGCGCCTCCTCCAATGTATCGGCGTTCGGCATGCACCCGCCGTCGCCGTAGAACCCCCATGCGTGCATGAGCGGCCCCACCGTCAGGTCGAACGCCCCGTTCGTACTGTCGTACAGACGTAGCGACCGTTTCAACAGGCGGAATAGCCACGGTTCGACCGGCACGGCCTCTGTGGCGGCGCGGGCATTGATCCGGGACACGTCGGAGGCGGGAAGGAATCTGGAAAGCCGTGTTTCCAGCCATTCGATTTCGCGGAACGCTTCTTCGCCAGCGGCTCGTAGCCTCGGCGGGTCCTCGCCCTCGAGGACCAACTCGAAGCGACAAGCCATCGCCCGGCGCGCCAATCGAACCGTATCCATCCCCGCCTCCGCCTTTTTCCGTGCGTCTTACGACAGTTCGAGCGTGCCGTACGTGATCGGCTCGATCTCGCGTCCGCTACCCGTCGTGATTTTCCGCGTGGCTTCGTCGAAGTAGAGCATTTCGCCCAGGCGGGTCGACATTTCGGCCAGGCAGATGATCGTTTGCGCCTTGATCGAAAGGTCGATGTTGCCGTTCGGCTGCTTGTTCTCGCGGATGGAGGTCAACCAGTTTTCCACGTGCGCGGGCACGCTTACGCCCGGCTCGATGTTTTCCTCGGTCTGGTGGTCGATGAATTCAGAGAAAGGCCGTTCCGGGCGCAGTTCAATGCTGTTGCCGCTGAAGTACAACGTGCCTTCGTGGCCCCGGATAACCTGCTGGAGTCCCTGCTCGTTCACCGTGCTGCCGATCACCATGATGGTGAGGCCGCTGGGGAATTCGGCAAGCACCTGCGTGTTGTCGGGGACGTCGCGGTCGGTCGTAATCTTGCGTGTACCGAGCGAAGTGACCCGCACCGGCCATTCGGGCGCGCCGGTGGCCAGCATCAGCGGATGGATGCGGTGGGCCAGCAAGTCCCCGAGGATGCCTGCGCAGTACGGATAATACTTGCGCCAGCGGTGATATTCGTCGGCGCTGAACGGACGATCCGAAACCGGACCGAGCCACGAGCTCCAGTCGATATTGTCCGCATTGGAATCTTCGTCGATCCCGTAATTCCATTCCCCGTCGGGGTTGTTGCGGCAGTAGGAATCCTGCCCCAGCACGAGGGGGCCGATCATGCCGTCCTGGATCATTTCCGCGGCGCGATGCCATTTGCCTTCCGTGCAATACTGGGAACCGATCTGGAAAATCATGCCGGTTTCCATCGTTTTGTCGTAGATGTCGAACGCTTCGTGCAGGTAGCGCGTCATCGGCTTTTCGCAGTAGATATGCTTGCCGGCGTCCATGGCCTCCGTGGCGATGGCCGAGTGCCAGTGATCCACGGCGCCGATAAAGACGGCGTCTATATCGTCCCGCTCAAGCAGGCTGCGGTAGTCGGCGTACGCATCCGCGGCGGAGAGGCCCAGCCGTTCGGCGGCGCGATCCCGCCTTTTGTTGAATACGTCGGATACGGCCACGCCTGCTGCGTTGAATTCCGCGCCATGATTGTCGATGGCGCCCACATGGGCATTGTATCCCTGGCCGCCGACGCCTATGAATCCGATGTTCAGGCGGTCGTTGGCGCCGAGGACGGATGCGGGCGCCATCTTGCGCGCAGAGGGTACCCGGCGCGGGGCGTTGGCCATGGCCGGAGTGTATCCCGCAAGCATGGCGGCGGCTCCGAGCGCACTCTTCTTGACGAATTCACGCCGGGTCGCGGCGTCTGTGGACGTTTTTTTCCTGTTCATGGTTGGCAGTGGGTTGGTAGGTATGTCGCTTCCATGCGGCGATCGCGGCGAAGCGGTGGAATGGAACGAAACCGAAAGCCCTTTCGACGGAAAGGCGGTCTGCGGAGGCTTGTCCGCACGCATGGTCCGGTTTTTTCAGGCCGTTTTATCAGCTCGGGTTGTTTCGGAATTGTTTCGGGAACGCGTTATTCGTATGAATTTACTAAATAGCAACATATGTTGCATATTGTCAATAGGAAAAAGCACAGGATGCCCTGATTACGTCCGCAAAGATCAGAGGCAGCGCGGCGTGCGCGGGCAAGGAATGACGAAGCAAAGGGGCAAGCCCCACCGTGTCCGCGTGAAAAAAGAACGGCCGCTTGCGGCAACAACCTGCGCCGGAAAGCGTCCCATACCGGGGCTGTCGGGAAAGCCCCGTCTGGGAATGCCACGGAAATGGTAACGGAACAGCAACGGAAAAACGCATCGCAACGCCATGAAACACGCCACGACGAAACACGGAATGATTTGGGTCGCCGCCCTCCTGGCCCTGGCGGCTTTTGCGCCGCCGGAGACGGCGCGGGCGCAAACGCTGGCCTTGTCGTCGGAGAGTTCGCTCTGGATAGACGGTACGTCCAACCGGAGCGACTGGACCGTGCGCGCCCAGGAAATAACCGGGGTGGTCCGGATGGGCGATGCGATGGCGCCGGACAGCCTTGCGCTTACGGTGGCCTCCGGGCAGATCAAGGGCGACAAGGGGACCATTATGAATCGCAAGATTACCGGCGCCCTGAAGAGCCGCGAGCATCCGGAGATCGTCTACCGGTTGACGGGCGTTTCCGTTTCCGAGGCCGATGCGGGCCTGTTGCTCACCGAGGGGCAGCTGACCATTGCGGGCGTAACAAAGCCGATCGAGATGGAGGTGTCCGCCGAACAGCTTGAGGACGGGTCGATGCGCTACATGGGCATGGCGCCGATTCTCTTCACGGACTACGGGATGCGTCCGCCCTCGGCGTTGGCCGGCGCGCTGCGTACGGGCAACGAGGTGACCGTGCATTTCGACGTGACGTTTGCGGCGGGCGAATAAGCGAGGCGGTCGCCGCGCCGGGCAAGCGTGTGCGCCATGCCCGGGCCCGTAACACCAAGGCCGACGAAGCCCGCAGCGGCGTTCATGTATCCTGGGATGCACTGATCAAATCCACTTCGATCAGCGCTTCACGTACGCACCGTTTGTAATGATTTCATCGTTAAAATCATCGGAAAACACGGCGTTTTGCGTCGTCGGTGTCGTGAAGCGCCCTTCGGGAGGCATCGAGGAGCGCGCTGGCTGCGTCATTCCTCATTACGTGGGGCCTACCACGCTGCTTCGTCATTCCTTGCCAGCGCACCCCTCGCTGCCTCTGATCTTCGCGGACTTAATCAGTGCATCCCCTGCTGCTGCGCTTGTTTGCGCCGGGCGGTCGTCCGCAGCGCGGACACAGCGGGTGGCGCCGGAATGATCTGGGCTTGTTCCACCACGTCCCGACCCGCGAGCGCGATCAGGCGCTCTACCGCGTCTGCGACCCGTTCTTCCTGGAGCAGGTCTATTATGTCGCTGTCGGCGAGGGTATACCAGATGCGCCGGCGCATAGCGAAGTCTGGATATCTGGCAGACATCGGTTCGCGCATGGCGGCCATCCAGTCCAGGAAGATCTCATACTGCGCTCCGAATTCTTTTTCGAAGCGTTGACGCAATCGCACGGCAAGCGTCGGCGCGGCGCCGCTGGTGGAAATGGAGAAGACGAGTTTTCCGCGTCGCACGACCGATCCGGCCACGAATGTGCAATGCGGAATGTCGTCCATGGCGTTGATCAAGACGTTTTGTTGCTGCGCTTCCTCCCATATCGGTTGCGTTTTCGCCGGATTGGTTTCGCTGACGATAGCGAGAAAGGCTCCGCCAAGGTCTCCGGCGCGATAGGTTCGCGGAATCCATTCGACGCGATCGTGCGCAGCAAGCGCGGCTGGAAAAGCGGGGCTGACAACCTTTACGAGGGCATCGCACGCCAACAACTCCTGCACCTTGCGCTCGGCTTCCCCCTCGTGCCCTCCCCCGAACACGACGCATTGCTTGCCTTTCAGGTTGTTGAGCCAGATCGGGTAGGGTTTCATGTGTTGTCGACCGGTTTCTCTTCCAGCGCATACGAGTGTATGCCGCACTCCATCTTGACGTGTTCCTGCCAGCGCCCCGAACGAATGTTCTGGCCGTTCCGGACGGGTTTCGTGCACGGGATGCAGCCCACGCTTGGGTAGCCCATGTCGTGCATGGGATTGTAGGGGAGATCGTGCGCGTCTATGTACCGCCGGACGTCTTCTTCCGTCCAGGTGGCCAGCGGGTTGATTTTGACCAGGTCGTACGCAGGCTCCCATTCCGCGATGGCGATGTTCTTCCGGGTAGGCGATTGATCCCGCCGCACCGCCGTGATCCAGGCGTCTTTCGAGGACAGAAAGCGCCGAAGCGGCTGCATTTTCCGCAGAAAGCAGCACCGGTCCGGGTTGACGCTCCAAAGATTTTCGCCTTCCTGCGCGGCCTGGTCCTGCAGGGAGAGTTGCGAATGGACGCGGAGGAACCGAAGGCCCAGCTGGTCTTCCAGCCGGCTTTTCAACGCGTAGGCCTCGGGGAAAAGCAGGTCCGTGTCGAGATAGAACACGCATGCATTCGGACGCATGCGCGACAGCATGTGCATCAAGACCACGCCCGAAAGGCCAAATCCGGTTCCCATGGCGGCTTTCTCGCCAAAGGCTTCGAAGGCCCATGTAAGTACGCTGTCTGGCCAAGCGTTTTTCAACCGCATATTGGCCACCTGGATATCGACTTGGGTCAAACTCATAATGCGAAATTACGATCTACGGGTCGATGATGAGCGAACGGAATGCTGGCTCCATGTAGATCCTCTAAAGATACGAGTCCTTTATGAAACCATGGCATTCGGTAATGAAGCGATACGACGTCGCCGATTACGATTGTTGCCGGCGGCGCGCATCCGAGGCTGAGCAGCCCGATCGTTTCGAGCGTGCCCGCCACCACGTTCTGGTCTTCGGTGGCGGCGGATTCGATCACGGCGGCGGGGGTGTCGGGATCAAGGCCGGCAGCCATCAAGCGCTCCCCGATTCGGGGCAAATTCCGGAGTCCCATTAAAATGACGAGCGTTCCTGTCCGCGCCATCGCATCCCAGTCCGGTTCGTCGCTCCCCAGGCACGAATGCCCCGTCACGACCGTAAACCCCGCGGAAATGTTGCGGCATGTCACCGGGATGCCCGCGAAGGCCGGCGCCGAGATGGCGCTGGACACGCCAGGGACAATGTGGAACGGGATGCCCGCCTCGGCGAGCGCCAGGCATTCTTCGCCGCCGCGTCCGAACACGAAAGGGTCTCCTCCTTTCAGACGCGCTACGCTCAGGCCCCGCCGGGCGCGGTCGACAAGTATTTCATGGATGGCGTCCTGCGAAGTCGAATGCTTTCCAGGCGCTTTCCCGACATAGATGCGTTCGGCCTCCAGACGGATGCACTGCAGCAGACCGGGGTGAACGAGGCGATCGAATACCACCACATCCGCGCCTCGAATGAGGCGAAGGCCTCCAACGGTGATCAAATCGGGATCCCCGGGACCGGCTCCCACAAGGTAGACATGTCCCGGTTCAGGCTGGTTATGCATGGTTCCGGTGTTTTTCGGTGATCTGGTTGAGGTTTTCGTTCCCGATTCGAGCGCAATAACTGCCAAATCCCTCTCCGTCCCGACGTTCTTCCCGAAAGGCGCGCAGGATCGGGCGGAGCACAGGGACGATGTCGTTGAGCGGGACGAGGTCCCGGAACAGCTTGTTCAGGCGTACGCCGTCAGGATCCCCTCCCAGAAATACGGCATACGTATCGCCCGAGCGTCCGACCAGGCCGATATCGGCTACGTACGGGCGGGCACACCCGTTGGGGCATCCGGTCATGCGGACGGACACGATTTCCTGCTCCAGTCCCAGGCTGGCTAATTCCGCCTCTATGCGGTCGATTACAGTGGGCATGACCCGCTCCGCTTCGGTCAGCGCAAGCCCGCAGGTAGGAAGCGCCGGGCAGGCCATCGCGTGTTTGCGGGCGAGCGACAGCGCCTCCGGCCTTGGGACTCCGTGCGCATCCAGCAGGGCTTCTACCTCCGGCCGCGCGGCCTCGTCGATGTCGGCCAGCAGCACATCATGGTTCGGCGTGAGCCGCACGCCGGGCTGGAGTTGTTCGATGACGGCCCGCAGCCCCGATTTGAGACGCAGGCCGTTCGCGTCGCGGATGCGTCCGTTTTCTACGGATATTCCATAGAACCAGCGTCCGTCCAGTTGTTTGCGCCAGCCCAGGTACAGGTTGTTTCGCAACGGTTCGGTCTGCCGCGGAGGATCCAGCGCATACCGGAGCCGCTTTTCCAGTTCCTGGACAAACCGGTCTATTCCCCAATCGTCGATCAGGTATTTCATGCGGGCATGGCGCCGGTTGGAGCGGTCCCCGTGATCCCGCTGGATGGTCACGATAGCGCGCACGACGTCAAGCAAGCGTTCGGCGGGCACGAAGCCGATCAGGGTCCCCAGGCGAGGGTACGTTTGCGGTTTCTTGTGCGTCATTCCGAGCCCGCCCCCGACCAGTACGTTGCATCCGAGGAACGTTTCCTTGTCGGCGATGGCGATGAGGCCAATGTCCTGCGTGTAGACATCGACGCTGTTGTCCCCTGGATACGCGACGCCTATTTTGAATTTTCGCGGGAGGTAGGCCGCGCCGTAGAGGGGTTCTTCGCGCTCGTTGCGCCGTTCGGCGTTTTCGGGCCGCGTGTCGGCGGTTTCTGCAAGGCCGTCGTACGTCTTGGCGCCTTCGAGCCACACGTCGTGGTAGGCGCGCGTTTGGGGCAGCAGGGCCTCGGCCAGGCGCTGTACGGATGTCTCTATGGCGTCATGGACGGGATGGGTGGCGGGAACCGGCGACAACATGGTATTGCGCACCACATCGCCGCATGCGGCGAGGGTTGTCAGCAGCACGTCATGGATGGAGCGTAGCGTTTCCCGGAGTTCCGTTTTGATCACGCCGTGTATTTGAAGGCCCTGACGGGTCGTGATGCGAAGCGTTCCATTGCCGTACCGGTCCGCCAAGGCATCGTGCGCAAGATATTGCGACGCCGTCAGGCGTCCTCCGGGAATCCGCGACCGCACCATGAAACTGTAGCGTTTTTCGCCCGCCTTGCGGTTTTCGCGGTCGCGCTGTTGGTAAACCCCGTGAAATTTCAGGAGTTGTTTTCCGGATTCGTTGAAATGGTCCGGGATATCTTCCAGGTCGCTGCGGAGCGTTCCCCGCAGATGCCCGCCCGCCATTTTTATGCGCTCTATTCCCGACAGCCTGGATGCCTGCGCCGCGTTACCGGGGAGGCGTTTTGGCTTTGCGCCGGGCGGGGGAGCCGTCTGGACGTGTTTCCGTCCCTGCGTAGCGGAGCGTTTTTCTCCCGAAGGAGTCCGTGCTTTCTGGTCCGTGCTGATGGATTGGAAAGGCATGTTGGGGGCAATGGATAAGGGAATGAGAGATGGAGGCGTGCTTGCTGGACGTTGGACGCCGTGCGCAGAAACTAAAAAACCCGCTCACCTCCAGGAGATGAACGGGTCCGTGTTTCGCGTGTGGATTGACAGCCGGGCGTTACGGCGTCCTTGCGTTCGTGACCTTGCCTGAAGGTAGCGTTGAGCGGGTTGCATCGCACATGCACATACACATGCACGTACATTTGCACATGCACCTGTCGCCTGAGGGCAACGAGGAGGGACCGGGCCGACGCATGGAGCGGATTGTCATGGGTACTGCGCGCGGTTCGCGCGTTTTGTGCGCCGTGGCGGCGTACAGCGTAAGGGCATGCATGATTTCGGCGGGCGCGGGCAAGCCGCAAGGGATATAGCGAACCCGTTTCAGGCAATGGGGATGTATGGTACGCCATAGCGCTCCGTAAAACAACACATTTTTTCGCGCTTCCTGCGCTTGCTGCGGTTATTTAAGGAGTTACTGGCCCAATCTTCTTCGTTTATTCGCAAAAAAGCCGGCAACTTCATGCATTGGAGCGTTCCATTTCTTACGTTTATTCCACCGGGCCGGGATTCAGGGTCCGCCCGACGACATCGGGCGCGTCCCGCGCTGGTTTGTTGCGCGGGCTATCCGGCGCGCCGGGCGTCTTTCCGGGATCCAGGGAAGCCGGGATCAATAAGATGCGCTGATCAAGCCCGCTTCGATCAGCGCCTCCCAAGGTTTTCGACAACGCACTTCGCAAAACAGTTATGACCATGGAAAAATATTCTCGTCGCGCCTTTCTGCGCAATGCCTCGATTGCGGCGGCAGGCGTAACCATCGCGCCGCGCCATGTGCTGGGCGGCCCGGGGTATCGTGCGCCCAGCGACCTGCTGAATATCGCCGGCATAGGCGCGGGCGGCATCGCCAACCAGAACCTGGGGAACGTAGCCTCGGAGAATATCGTGGCGCTGGCGGATCCCGACTGGAGCCGGGCGTCGGGGTCCTTCGAGAAATTTTCGAAGGCGGCCAAATACAAGGATTTCCGGCGCATGTTCGACGAGCGCGCGGACGACATCGATGCAGTGATCGTAGCGACGCCGGATCATACGCATGCGACGGCGGCGAGCATGGCCATGCAACTCGGCAAACATGTGTATGTGCAGAAGCCGCTTACCCGGACGATCCGGGAGGCGCGGCGCTTGCTGGAGCTGGCCGAGCAAACCGGCGTGGTTACGCAGATGGGCAATCAGGGGCATTCCCACGACGATGGGCGCCGCCTGATCGAATGGGTGCGCGCCGGCGCGATCGGGAGCGTTCAGGAGGCGCACATCTGGACCAATCGTCCGATCTGGCCGCAAGGCGTACCCATCCCGCAGGAAAGCATGACGCCGCCGGAAGATATGGACTGGGACGTATGGCTGGGCCCTGCCCCCGACGTGCCCTACCACGATTCGTACGCGCCGTTCACATGGCGCGGTTGGGTCGATTGGGGCACGAGCGCACTGGGGGATATGGGCGCGCACCTGATCGACCATGCCTATTGGGCCCTGGACCTTGCGTACCCCGAGTCGGTCTGGACCAGTTCCAGCCCGTTCGATCGCTCGGACCATACCGCATGGCCGCAGACGCAGATGACGCAATACGAATTTACCCGCCCGGACGGCCAGCCTGTCCGGATGATGTGGTACGACGGGGGACTGATCGCGCCGCGGCCCGCCGTGCTGCCCGACGACGTCACGCTGATTCCGGGCGGCGGCGGACTGCTGGTGGGGGACCGGGGCGCGTTGCTGTACGATACGTACGGACATAATCCGCGCCTGTACCCGGAAACCCTTGCGGAAGAATACGCGGATATTCCGCAAACGCTTCCCCGGATCGAGGAAAGCCACGAAATGAACTGGGTGAACGCCTGCAAGGGCCTTGCGGAGCCCACCTGTCCGTTTTCCTACGCCGTACCGCTCACCGAGGTGATGTTGCTGGGCGTCGTGGCCTTGCAGGCCAATGCGTTGATCCGGTACGACGCGGAAACGATGACCATCCCCAACGCCCCGGAGGCCGAGCAGTATCTGCATCGTCCGTACCGCGAAGGCTGGGCGCTGTAGCGCGCGCCTGGGTCGAAGCCTGCGTAGCGTACTCAGCGCATCCGGAGAAGATAATCCTGTAGCCGATGGTTGCTGTCGTTCGGAGCCGGGGGGCGTTCCTGATTGCTTGTTTCGCAGCGCCTTTGGCGGCGCTTGCGATCCTGGCGCATGGCTGGATCGCCGAACCGGTCCATACGCCGGGCGCCGAACCGGTTGTCGCCGCCGAAGGCCCGCCGTACGAACCCGCCGAGGCGCTCGCCACGCTCGAAATAGCTGAGGGTTTTCGCATCGAAACCTTCGCCGCGGAGCCGCTCGTCGCCGATCCGGTGGATATGACGGTGGACGAGGCCGGGCGGTTGTACGTCGTGGAAATGCCGGGCTACCCGCTTGACACGGGCGGCACGGGCCGCGTGGTGCGGCTCGTGGATACGGATGGCGATGCGTACCCCGATACGCGCGTGGCGTTCGCCGAGGGGCTTACGTTGCCCACCGGCATTATGCGCTGGAAGGCGGGCGTGCTGGTTACCGACGCGCCCGACGTGCTCTACCTCGAAGACAGCGACGGGGACGGCGTAGCGGATATCCGGGAGGTCGTGCTGACGGGCTTTGCCTTGTCGAATCCCCAGCACAATTTCAACAATCCGCTGTACGGCCTCGACAACGGGATTTATCTGGCCAATAACGGGCCGATCTACACCGAAGCGCATGCCGAACAGTTCGGGGATTTCGGCGGCGCCGTGCATTTCCCCGGGCGCCCGGAAGGCCCTGTGCTTGGCCGCAACGCCAGCGGGCGCAACGTGCGGTTTCGCCCGGATACGGGCGCGCTGGAGGAACTGTCCGGGGCTTCGCAGTTCGGCCATGCGTTCGATCCCTGGGGCCGGCATTTTCTGGTGAGCAACGCACGGCATCAGTACCATGAAGTCCTTGCCGCCCGGTATTTGCGCAGAAACCCCGGACTTCCGGTGCGCGAGGCCGTGGCGTATACGTCCGGGTACGGCAATCCGGCGGACGTCTTTCCCGTCACGATCGACCCGGAGCATCAGTTGCTTACGGACCGCGGCGTGTTCACCTCGGCGGCCGGGCCGACGTACTATGCGGGCGGCGCGTTTCCCGAACCCTTCGACCGGGTGGCGTTCGTGACCGAATCTGTGCATAATCTGGTGCATGCGCATCGGGTGGAGGACGCCGGGGCGACCTTCGCGGCCCGCCGCCTGTACGAAGGGAAAGAATTTCTGGCGTCTACGGACAGCTGGTTTCGTCCGGTGAATACGTATGTGGGGCCGGACGGCGCGTTGTATGTGGTGGATTATTATCGCAAGATCGTGGAGCATCCCGAGTGGATGGACGAGGAGGCCATGGCGTCCGGGCATTTGTACGACGGCAACGACCGAGGGCGCATTTACCGCATTAGCGCAGAGGGGGCGCCTCCGGCGGACTGGCTGGACGCCGTGGATATGGGCCGCCTGTCCGCGCAGGCGCTGGCGGATGTGCTGGGGGATGCAAACAGGTGGCGGCGCATGCACGCCCAGCGGCTCCTGGTGGACAGGCAGGCGCCGGAGGTCGGGCCGCTCCTTGCCCGCATGGCCCGGGAAGACGACCGTCCGCTGGCCCGCCTGCATGCCCTCTGGACACTGCACGGCATGGGATTGCTGGAGGCGGATGTGCTGCGTACGGCGTTGTCGGATGCGCACCCCGGCGTGCGCGCCCAGGCAGTTCGGCTTACGGAAATGCAGGGTGAGGCGGAGGATGCGGCGCAGGGTGCGGCGCGTTTCGAGAACGAGTTGCTGGCGCTGACGGACGACCCGGACCCCAAGGTGCGTTTTCAGGTGTTGCTGACGCTGGGCGGGCTGGACTCGGACCGGGCGGCGGCAGCCCGAAATCACGTGCTGGCGCGGGACCTGGCGGATCCATGGGTGCATATGGCGGCGCTTACGGCCCATCCCACTCCGGATTTCACAGAAATTTCACGGGCAATGCAGACGTTTGGCGATCGGGCAGAAGGGCGCGCATACCTACGCCGCCTCACGGCGTTGGCGGGTGTTTCGGGGTCGGCAGAGGATATTCGGGAGATGGTTCGGTTCGCACTGGATGCGCCGGACGGTCTGGATCTCCCGGATGATTCGAATGTCCCGGATGCGCCGGACGGTTCGGCTGGGGCGGATGCTTCGGTTGGGGCGGATGCTTTGGTCGGGGCGGACTCTTTGGTCGGGGCGGACGCTTTGGTCGGGGCGGACGCTTTGGTTGGGGCGGACGCTTTGGCTGGGGCGGATGCGGATGCAGATCGTTCCGGTATGCCCGACCTTGCCGCTGACCTGATTCATGGGCTTGCGGACGGGCTGGGTCGTCGGGGGCATGGGGAGGCGGTGCGGCTCGACGCCGGGCGCCTGCTGGACGCCTTTTATGCAGAGGAGGACCCGGATATGCGGCAGGCGTTGCTCAGGCTGCTTCGCCATGTCCGGGATGCGGACATCGACCCTGCCCGGGCCCTCGAGATCGCCGCTTCCGGGACGGAGCCTCCGGCGCGCCGCATCGATATGCTGGCGTTCGCAGCGCTGGGCCATGTCGGCGCGGTCGTTCCGGCCTTGCGCGACCTTGTCGTCCGGTCCGCTTCGGAGGCCGGGGTGCAGGAAGCGGCGGTGCGCGTCCTCGGCAGGGCGTCCATAGACCAGGGAGACGATGGGGGCGACGGAGACGAGATCGCGCGGTTTCTGCTGCTGGCCTATCCCCGCCTTTCCGCGGGCGCCCGCCACGAAGCCCTGAACGCCCTCTTGCGATCCGACGCACGCATGCATCTCTTGCTGGACGCCGTGGAAGCGGGGGATATAAGCCGCTCGGCGCTTGGCTGGAACCGCCGCGTGCGCCTGATGCGGGATACGGACGGCCCCGTGAAGGAACGCGCTCGGGCGTTGCTACGGGCTTCGGACGCCTCCCGCCCCGACGTGCTGCGGGCCTACGAAGCCGCTCTGGACCTGCCGGGCGACGCCGGGCGAGGGCAGGGCGTGTATTTTTCTGCCTGCGCCCGGTGCCATGGGGTCGGCGGCGCGGGCGTTCTGTTTGGCCCGGACCTGGGCACGGTGCGCCATTGGCCGCCTCGGGCCCTGCTCGAAGCGATTCTGGTTCCCGAGCGGAGCATTGCGGACGGCTATGCCTTGTGGCGTCTGGAGCGCCGGGGAGCGGCCCCGCTCACGGGCATTCTGCGGGCAGAGACGCCCTCGTCCGTTACGCTGGTTACGGAAGAGGGTCGGGAGGAAGTAACCTTGCGCGCCGCCGTCGAAACGTTGCGCCGGCTGGACGAATCGCCCATGCCGCCGGGCCTCGAAGAAGACATCGACGTGCAAGAGATGGCGGACCTGCTCGAGTTCCTGCGGCAATAGGATGTGCTGATTACGTCTCCGCCGCCCCATGCAACGCATAAACTGCGAGGGGTGCGCCAGCAAGGCATGCTGAAGCAAGGAGCGCGCGTCCCGCATCACATGAGACATGACGCGCGTCAGCGGGCCCCTCGCAACCTCCTGGAGCCTGGGAGGTGCGTTACGCCGCTGCCGCCCCGTTCAGCGCAGCGCGCATGGTTTCCGCGCTCGTGAATTTTATCCGGGGTCGTCCGGCCTTTTGTCCCCGGGCGATTTCCAGTTCGTCGAGGCGCATCCAGTCTTCGTAGCTGAAATAATCCGGGCAGCGGCTGCGAATCATGCGTTCCGCCGCTTCGGCAGTCGGCGTTTCTGGGCGAAGCAACGTCCCGTTCCGCACATCTTCCAGCATGCAGGTTGCGGTTTCGACGGAGTCGGCCTTGTTCGTGCCGATGACGCCGGAAGGCCCCCGTTTTATCCATCCCCCCGCGTATTCGCCGGGCATCGGTTGGCCGGTAGCCGGGTCGATGACGCGGCCCTGGTCGTTCGGAATAATATGCCGCGCTTCGTCGAAGGGAACGTCTTGCAGCGGCACGCCCCGATACCCTACGGAGCGGAAGATGAGTCCGGCGGGAATCGTTTCGAACCGGTCGGTGGGCCGCGGGCGCAGCGCCCCGTCCTCGGTTTGGCGCAGTTCGTTGTGCACGATGCGCAGGGCGGATACCCGGCCTGCGTCGTCTCCGACGATCTCCGTGGGCGAAACGAGAAAGCGTATATGCAGACGTTTCGGTTTGCCCAGGGGGCTGCGTTCGGCGAATCCCTGCACGATTTCCACATTCCGCCGCACCCGACGGTCCGCAGAGGCCAGCACGTCCTCGCTCAGCGGGTCCAGCGCGACTTCTTCCGGGCGCACGATGGCGTCCGCCCCTTCGAGCACGCCCAGTTCCTTGGCTTCCGGAGGAGTGAATGCCGCCTGCACCGGCCCGCGCCGCCCGAGGATATGGACCTCGCGAATCCGGCTTTCCCGCAGCCGTTCGAGCGCATGATCCGCGATGTCGGTGGCGGCCAGTTCTTCGGGGGTGCGGCACAGAATGCGCGCTACGTCAATGGCGACATTGCCGACGCCGATCACTGCCGCCGAGCGGACGGACAGGTCGAATTCCAGATGCCGGTAGTCCGGGTGTCCGTTGTACCACGCCACGAATTCGGTGGCCGACCGGCTGCCGTGCAGGTCTTCGCCGGGGATGCCGAGGGCGCGGTCCGTCTGCGCGCCCGTGGCGTAGAAAATCTGGTGGTAATGCCGCCGCAGGTCGTCCACCGTTACGTCCGCGCCAAAACAGACATTGCCGAAAAACCGGAATCCGGGGCGTTGCGCGATCTTGTGATACACCCGCACCACATTCTTGATGCTCTGATGATCGGGCGCCACGCCGCCCCGAACCAGGCCGAACGGGGTCGGCAGCCGGTCGAACATGTCGATTTCGGCATACAGGTCCTTTTGCTTCGTTATATAATCGGCGGCATAGAAGGCGGCCGGGCCGGCGCCCACGATAGCGATGCGAAGCGGTTGATGTTCGGCGCCTGGTGCGGTCATGGAAACAGAAAGACGATGGTCGGATGGATTGGGATGTATGTGTCGTTCGGCGCGGCGACGCGGCATGGAGCCGTAGCGGGCGCGGCGCCGAATGCATTCGGCAAAAATACGAAGCGAACGTTCATTATGGCGTGAAAACATACGGATGCGCGGATTAAAACGGCTTCGCTCGCCGCGCATGGCGCGCAGGCGCGTCCGTTTGCCGGGAATCCCCGCAATTCCTATCATGCAACACGCTATAGGAAGCGCTGATCGAAGTGGATTTGATCAGTGCATCCTTTAGTTTTTATCATCGTTGGGGTTTCATCGTATCCGGGATATGGCGCGCGCGGTCAAGGGGACAAGCTTTTCATGGACAACATTCGCCTTGCGTTTCAGGCAGTGGGCGGGTTTCGGGGCCGGGCTCGTTTGCTGCGCGGTCCTCTTCTTTCTGCCTGCGCCCGAGGGTATGCCGCTCGCCGCCTGGCGCGCCGCGGCGGTGGGATTGCTCATGGCCGTCTGGTGGATGACCGAGGCCATCCCCATATCCGCTACGGCCCTGTTGCCGCTTGCGCTTTTTCCCTTGCTGGGCGTGGCGGACATACGCGCCGCGTCCGCGCCCTATGCGAACCCGCTCGTGTTTCTTTTTCTGGGCGGATTTCTGATTGCGGCGGGCATGCAGCGATGGAATCTGCACCGTCGTCTCGCCTTGCGCATCATTGCCAGGATGGGGCCGCATCCGTATGCGATTCTGGCCGGGTTCATGATCGCCGCGGCGTTCCTGAGCATGTGGGTGAGCAATACGGCCACGGCGCTGATGATGCTGCCGATCGGGTTGTCCGTGGCGGAGCTCGTGCGGAAGGCGGACGCCAGGAACGTGAAGCATTTTACAGTGAGCCTCATGCTGATCATTGCGTATTCGTGCAGCATAGGCGGCATCGCCACCCTCGTCGGAACGCCGCCCAATGCGTTCTTTGCCGGGTTCATGCTGGAGACGTACGGCGTGTCGATCGGGTTTGCAGAATGGATGCAGATCGGCTTGCCCCTGATTCTGATTGCGCTTCCGGCGATGTACCTGGTGCTTACCCGGGTGATTTATCCGATGGATTTGCGGGAAATTCCCGGCGGAGCGGCTTTTATCGACGCCGAGCTGGCCGCCATGGGCCGGATGAGCCGGGCGGAAAAGATGGTGATGTCCTTGTTTGTTCTGGCGGCGGTCTTGTGGATGACCCGGCCGCTGCTTGCGCCCTTCGTTCCCGGCCTGTCCGATGCGGGGATCGCCATGGGCGTGGGCCTTTTGTTTTTCCTGGCGCCGGTGGACGCTTCGAACCGGGTGTTTCTGCTCGAGTGGAAGGATGCGGAGCGGTTGCCGTGGGGATTGCTCATTTTGTTCGGCGGGGGCTTGAGCCTGGCTGCGGCGATCAACGATACCGGACTGGCGGCCTGGTTCGGCGCGCAGGCGGGCCTTATCGAGGAATGGCCGGTCTTTCTGATTATTCTGGCGATCGCCTTCGTGATCATTTTCCTGACGGAATTGACCAGCAATATCGCCACCGTCGCAGCGTTTCTGCCGGTTGCGGCTTCGGTCGGGGTTGGCCTTGGGGAGTCGCCGCTGCTGTTCGCCGTGCCCGCTGTGCTGGCCGCCAGTTGCGCCTTCATGTTGCCCGTGGCCACGCCGCCGAACGCCATCGTATATAGCAGCGAATACGTGACGATTCCCCGAATGGCCCGCGCCGGGCTCCTGCTGAATATCCTTTTTATGTTCCTGGTGAGCCTGATTGCATACCTGCTGCTCCCGCTCGTGGACCTCGGATAGCCGCTACGTGACTACGTGCGTGTCCACGTTCTTTTCTCCCTCCGAGCGCGCAATGATCGCGGCGCCGCACGAGTCGCTGTATACGTTTACGGCGGTTCTGAACATGTCCAGCGGGCGGTCTATGGCCAGCATGGCGCCCACGATGAACGCCGGCCCCGCGCCGGTCAGGCCCACGGCCTCCAGCACAATGAAAATCACCACGAGGCCTGCGGAGGGGATGGCGGCGGCGCCGATGGAGGCGAGGAGCGCCGTGAACACCACCACCACCTGATCCGTGAAGCCCAGCGATACGCCGAGGGCCTGCGCAATGAAGATGGCGCCGAGGCATTCGTAGAGCGCGGTGCCGTCCATGTTGATGGTGGCGCCCATGGGCAGCGTAAAGGACGATACCCGGCTCGATACGCCGACCCTCGTTTCCACGGTCCGCATGGTGACGGGGAGCGTGGCCCCCGACGAGGCGGTCGAAAACGCCGTCACAAGCGGTTCGATCATGTTTCGGAAATGGATGATCGGGTTGATGCGTCCGAGGAAGAAGAGCACCATAGGCAGCGCCACGAACAGGTGGATCGTAAGGCCCAGCGCCAGCACGAACATATAGAGGCCCAGCGCGCCGAACGTTTCGAACCCGGTGCGGCCCACCAGCGTGGCGATCAGCCCGAACACGCCCAGCGGCGCGGTCATGATTACGCCCGTCGTGATCTTCATCATGGCCTGAAACGCCGCATCGAAAAAATTCCGCAGCGTGGTTTGGGGTTTCTCCGGCAACCCCACGATGGCCAGGCCCAGGATGATGCTGAAGAAGATCACCGCGAGCATCTGGCTGCCCGCCGCCGCCTCGAACACGTTGGCCGGCACGATATCCATGAGAATATCCACCGGGGAGCTGGGCGTGCGGATGTCGGGCATGTCGGCCTGGATGGCGCTCGCTACGTCGGTCTTTTCGCCCGGACGGAAGAGGTTCACCAGAATCAGGCCGGTGGTGATGGCCAGCATGCTCGTCAGGACGTAATATCCGAGGGTTTTGGAGAACAGCCGTCCCACGGCGCGCCCGCTGCCTACGGACGCCACGCCCGCCACGATGGAGGTGAACACGAGCGGCACGATGACCATGCGAAGCAGCCTCATGAACAGCTGCCCAAGCCACTCCACGCTGTCCGCAAGGGGTTCTCCGCCGATCACGCCGGCTCCGATGCCCACCGCCATGGCGATCAGGATTTGCCAGTGTAATTGTTTCCACCAAACGGTTCCGGGCGCGATGGTTGTCATGGTCGTTGCGATCGTTCGTGATGGGTTGCAGAATGGAGTATGGAACAGCCGGGGGGGCGCGGCGCACAGCCCATGCGGACGCCCAGCTCCTGCAAGGTACGACGGCGCAGCGAAAAAAGGGGGGCTTAATCCGTAATCGCCGACGAGCGCTGTTTGCGCCCGGAAGAGGATGGCGCCTGGCTGGTAGCAGGATTCCCGCTGGTGGACGCACACCTCCTTTCGGGAGATTACGGACGTGGCGGCGCTGGGGGATGCGGTCTGGGCCGCCACGACCGGAGGCGTATTCCGGTATGAAGTCGGGACGGGCGCGTTCTCGACGTATGGCAATACATGAGAGGTCAATAAAAAACCGATGTAAAGCCAGTTTATAAATGATTTTAGGTCAATTTCTAATTGATTTTGACCTCGGCAATGCCTGGTCAGGCGGATTTTGGGCGTGCACGGGCAGGTTTAAGGGGTTGGGGGCAGGGTTTTGAGAAATTTTCTTGACATTGAAGGAATCGCTAAGTATTATTGGACGTGGTTGGGACGGTTTTCCGGTGTTTGAGTGGTATTTCCCCGCAGGTACGCTTACTGGACGCATGAACCTGTTTTCGTCGGCATTTCGCTACGCTTTGGCCTTGGGGATGGGGCTGGGGTTGATGCATTTCGGCGCGGGCTCGGCTCGCGCAGAGGCGTGCGGGGGTGCGGCGGGCGATTTCATGGATATGGGTCGAATGATACTCCTTAAATAAGAGAGGTATGCCATGTGCACGTTTTTATCGCCATATTCCCGTTCTTCTTTTACGTATACTTGCGGCTTGCTTATGATGTTTGTTCTCATGATTTTTTTGAACACAGATACTGCAATAGCCCAAGTCGAATCATCAGAAGAGGAACTTCTATCAGAAAAAGAAAACCGTCATTGGCGAGTTGGCATTTATTTTTCGGGATATGGATTAATAAAGAATATTGACTGTGAATTATCATTGAATGTGGACTGTCTTCCTTTTCCAATGTCACATAAAAGTATCGGATACAAAAATTGGCAAGTCATTTCATCGTCGAGAGAAGATGAAAATGAATTTATATTTAATTTAGATGGTCGTTATAATTATCATCCATTTAAAAAATATCGTTTCCGGCCTTTTATATTTGCAGGAATTAGTATGTGGTATTTTGATAGAAGACGTGAACTTCCTAGGCATCCTGATCGAGATCGCCCCGAAGGAAAATCAATAACTCTTGGCTATACGGTAGGTCTTGGTATTGAATATAATTTCCGGCGATTGGCATTTACGCATGAATTTAGTTACTATAGAGATTTGTCAGAATGTCCATATGACGAATTTATATGCAAACGACCTGATGTTAAGTTTTTAGGTATTCATTTTATGTTTTAACAGACCGCATGCTCCTTCTCAGAAACTGCGAGCCATCCTGCATGCATAGGCAACTCCTTCCGAGGCGCGAGACGCATTGACGACACATCCGCTACTTCAACGAAGAATGCCCGCCCCAGCCCTTGACAATATCACCCCGATGGCGTATACTACAGGCAAAGGCCACTGCCAGAGGAGGCATGATCCGACACGATCCTGCATATAAACGACCTGTCCGAATTTCTCGGACCATTTCGAACGCTTTCGAAACAGGGCATAGGGAGCAATCCGTGCGGAGGGCGGCTGGATCGCGCCTGCGGATCATGTCCGCAACCTGCCGCTGCCCGGCGATGACCTTGCCCGTCCGCTTCGCGTTGTTCTGCGTGCTTGGTGTTTTTGTGGCAATGCTATTTGCATCCTCCGCCATCGCGCAGGACACCCTCGACACGCCTGGGAAAATTCAACAGGAACCACATACCCGAGGGCGGTTCGGACTTCATTTTTCTGGACCTGGTCTAAAGGATAATGATGAGTTAAGGAAATACAGATCTTATGCCACTATTGAATCCGCTGAACACGATATTATGCCGTATCCATTCGGATTTTTTAGTATACGATACAATACCTTCGAGATTAGTATGGCTTGGGCAGATGACGATCTTAATGAAAATATATTTCGTTTTACTGCCCGTTATAATTATTATACCACTAAAAATATCTATACATATGGAGGGGTTGTTTTTTGGCGCTGGAATAAAAAATATAATTTTTTTGACAGTGTTTGTGATGAATATGATTATAATGATTACAGATATGGAAATGATGAAGGATATGAATGCAAGCCAGGAAAAAGTAGAGAAATTGAGCTCAAAACTGGACGTCCAAATGGTAAATTTACAACACTTGGAGTAACGTTAGGCGCTGGCGTAGAATATAAAGTAGCAGGCGGTCTTGTGTTTTCTCACGAAGTAGAATTATACATCGCACCTTGTAGTTATGATAACTTTATCTGTTCAGGCCCCGATATCAAATTTTGGGGAATTCACTTTCCGTTTTAACAGATGTGAGAGATACTCCCCTTTTTCGGAACCGCGTTTCCAGGATTTAAGGCCTTGGGTGGGCCTTGTTACAGTACAGGCCCTCCCGCAAGCATTTCCGGGGAGGCTTCGGCCCGGTATCGTTCGAAATTTTCTGCAAAGCGCTTTGCCAGGGCGTACGCCTGGCGGTCGTACGCCACCTTGTCGGTCCAGGTCGCGCGGGGGGACAGGAGTTCGGCGGGCAGGCCGGGGCATTCGGTCGGCACGGCGAATCCGAAGACCGGATCGGTGCGCACAGGTTGTTCTCGCAATGATTTGTCGTGAATGGCGTCGATTATCCGCCGGGTATGGGCCAGGTCGATGCGTTTTCCAACGCCGTACGGACCGCCGGTGAATCCCGTATTTACGAGCCAGGCGTCCGCGCCGTGCCCACGCATCTTTTCGGCCAGCAATTCGGCGTACTTGCCGGGCCGCCATACCATGAACGCCGCGCCGAGGCACGCCGAAAACGTGGCCTCGGGTTCTTTTACGCCCTGTTCGGTGCCCGCCACTTTGGCCGTGTATCCGCTGATGAAATGGTACATGGCCTGCCCGGCAGTCAATCTGGCGACCGGAGGCAACACGCCGAACGCATCGTAGGTGAGGAAAACGATATGCTGCGGATGGTCTCCGACGCACGGTATCTTCGCATGGGCGACATATTCGATGGGGTACGATGCGCGCGTATTGACCGTGATGCTCGTATCCGCAAAATCCACCGTCCGCGTGACTTCGTCGTAGACCACATTTTCGAGAATGGTTCCGTAGCGGATCGCATCGTAAATCTCCGGTTCTTTCGTGCGAGACAGGTTCGCCACTTTGGCGTAGCAGCCGCCTTCTATATTGAAGACGCCGTTGTCGCCCCATCCATGTTCGTCGTCCCCGATGAGGCGGCGGCGCGGATCGGCGGAAAGCGCGGTCTTTCCCGTGCCGGAAAGCCCGAAGAACAGGGTCACATCTCCCTCCTCGCCTTCGTTGGCCGAGCAGTGCATCGACAGCACGCCCTGCCTGGGCATCAGGTAATTCATGATCGTAAAGACGCCCTTTTTCATTTCGCCCGCATACGCCGTTCCAAGGATGACCATTTCCCGGTCCTCGAAACTGATATCGACGCTGGTTTTCGAGGTCATGTGCGAGGTAAGTCGGTTGCAGGGAAATTCGCCCGCATTGAAGAGGGTGTAGTCCGGTTCGCCGAAATTCAGCAAGTCTTCTTCGGGTACCCGGATCAGCATGTTGTGCATGAACAGGGCGTGGTAGGCCCGCGAACACACCACGCGCACCTTGATGCGGCAATCGGGGTCCCATCCGGCGTAGCCGTCCAGGACATACAAATGATCTCTGGTGTTGAAGAAGTCGATGGCGCGCTCCCGGTTGACAAGGTAGGTATGGTGGTCCAGTTCGATATTGACGGGACCCCACCAGATGTCGCGGATGCTGTCGGGATGCTCCACGAGGCGTTTGTCGGCGGGGCTGCGTCCGGTCTTGTCGCCGGATCGAATGGCGATGGCTCCGCTGCCTACGATGGCGGCGGGTTCCTGCCGGACGATATGCTCGTACAACTTCGCCGGAGCCAGATTGCGGTATACCGGGTCCACATGTATCCCGGCGTATTCAAGAGAAATCGTATGGCGCATGCTTGGCGTACCCTCGATGCTTGCTGATGAACGACGCGAGCGCTCGGGGAGTCGCCGGCGCGCCGGAGGGCCGGGCGCAGGGCGGCGCTACAGGTCGGCTATGGCGCGAAACGAGGCGCGCAAGGCCGGGTAGAGGTCCCGGTATGCACGATAGAAGGGGCGATATCGTTCCGCCGTTTCCGGATTATACGGAGTATTTCCTGTGATGCGGACGGTGGCTTCGCAGGCTTCGCGGACGGTGCGCCAGGCCCCGGCTCCCGTCCCGGCAAGCAGGGCGGCGCCGAACGCGGCGCCTTCGGTCGTATTCACGGTAACCAGTTCCGTTTCCAGCACGTCCGCCAGAATCTGTCTCCAGAGCGGGCTGCGGGCGCCGCCGCCGGATATCCGCACCTGATCGATCTCCGCCAGCCCCGCGCTGCGCATGATTTCGAAGCTGTCCCGCAGGCCGAACGCCACGCCTTCGAGGACGGCGCGCGTCATATGCTTGCTTTCGTGGCGCACGGTGAGTCCTGCAAAGGCGCCTCGGGCCAGCGGATCGGCGTGGGGGGTGCGTTCCCCGGTCAGATAGGGGAGGAAAAGCAGCCCTTGCGCGCCGGGCCGTACGTCCCGGGCCGGTGCGAGCATGTCGTCCCACGAGGCGTTCGGGAACAGGGCGTCCCGATACCATCGCAAACTTCCCGCCGCCGACAGCATGACGCCCATCAGGTGCCAGGTATCCGGCGCCGCATGGCAGAATGCGTGCAGGCGCCCGTCCGGGTCGATGAACGGCCGATCCGACGAAGCGAATACGACGCCGGACGTGCCGAGCGTGAGCGCGACGACGCCCTCGTGGATGGCGCCCACCCCCACGGCCTGCGCGCTTTGGTCTCCGCCGCCCGCCACGACCGGCGTTCCGGCGCAGAGTCCGGTGGCTTCCGCGGCCTCCGCCGACAGGACGCCCGTAACGTCCGGGCCTTCGTGCGTGGGGGGGAGCCAGTCGCGGGGAATGTCCAGCGCGGCGAGGATTTCGTCGGACCAGTCCCGCGTACGCACATCCAGCAAGAGCGTGCCGGCGGCGCCTGCCCGGTCCGTGGCGTAGGCCCCAGTGAGCCGAAAGCGTACGTAATCTTTCGGAAGCAGCACATGCCGGACCTGTTCGTAGATGGCGGGTTCGTGGCGGCGGACCCACAGGATTTTCGGGGCGGTGAAGCCGGTGAGTGCGTCGTTGCCCGTCCGGGCAATCAGGTTCGCACGCCCCGTTCGCTCTACGATTTCGTCGCATTCGGCGGCGGTGCGCTGGTCGTTCCAGAGGATGGCGGGGCGCAGTACGCGGCCTGCGGCGTCCAGCAGGACGAGTCCGTGCATTTGGCCCGTCAGGCCGACGGCGGCGACATCCCGGCCATGGATTCCGGCTTCGGACAGCGCCTTCCGTATGCTTTCCGTCGCGCCTCGCCACCACAGGGCGGGGGCCTGTTCGCTCCATTGCGGACGCGGCGTATCGAACGCATATTCCGTGGAGGCGACGGCTGCAACCTGCCCTTGTTCGTCAATCGCAAGCGCCTTGGTAGCCGTGGTAGAAACGTCTATGCCCAGGAAATAGGACATGGTCACGCCTGGCAAATGCTCACGCAGGCATGATCACCCAGAGATCACAGTATCCTTTCGGGTGGATGGGGCCCTTGACCACGGTGCAGCCGCCGCACTGCATGCCCGCTTCCGGTGCGGTGTAGAGCTGGCAGTTGGCGCACGTTTTTTCGGGGTCCGGCGTCATGTCCACATAGTTGACCGCTTCCCGCTGCGTGATTTCCATCTCCGTAAGTCCCGACGTGTCCATGCAGGAAAACCCTTCTTCCATAGGGGCTTCTTCCATGGGCGCTTCCTGCATAGCCATGCTTTCTTCGGGCGCATCCATCGGCGCATCCATAGGCGCGGCGCTGTCCGCCTCGCTGCCTCCTCCGCCGCAGGCCGAAAGAAGGACGGGCGCGGCGGCGCCGGAGGCGCTCAACAGGGTGATTTTCTTGATGAAATCTCTCCGCGAGGCGTTGTCGTGGTTGTTGCGCATGTTTCTGTATGGTCTATTTAGCGGTTGTTGCAGTAGCCGTCGCCTGACCCGGAAAACCGGGGCTTCCTCTGAACGCAAGCGGCGCGAAGCGCTCGACGCGGATGGAATACTCCCCACCGCCCGACTAAAGTTCCGCGCAATCCGCCTCTGCGGGCAAATTTAGAAGTGGTCTAAATTTACGCAAGGAACAATGCAGGGCGGGATGCGGCAGGCCGAACCGGAATTCCCGGCGCACCCGTCCGTCGAAACATGAACGGATCCGATGCGCGCGAACCCGAAACGACCCGACCTCGCCTGCTTGTACTCGAGGGAACCTTAATTTTTTAAGTCGAAAATTTCGGCCCCTTACTTTTTAAGGTTCGCCTCGCGGAGGCGGTTCTCGCTGCCTCCCGAAGGGCGTTTCACGACCCCGACGACGCCAAGCACCGTGTTTTCTGCTGGTTTCAACGATAGAATCATTACAAACGCTATTTGCCTACGTGAAGCGCTGATCGAAGTGGATTTGATCAGTGCATCCTTTATATTGTGGTAGTTCTATTATGGAAACAGGCCCTGTTCCTGGTCAGGGTTCGTCAGGCACAGATATAGTATGTATTGTGCGGGGTTCCTCGAACCGGACGCCGCCGGATATCACCAGGTACCACCTTCTTTTTCAGGAGAAATACGGAACGCGGCGAACGGGAAGCCGCGCGCATCCCGCCATGAACGATTTGCCTGCGGACGTCGCTCTGCGTTATCTCCATGCCGCATCCGGCGACGCGGACCAGGACCAGATGCAGGGCCTGCTTTCTTTGGAAGAACGCCAGCGCCTCGACGCCTTTTCCGACCCCAAGCGCCGCCGGGAATTCGTGCTGGGCCGGGCGGCGGCGCGGCTGCTTTTGGCCGAACGCCTTGCCGTTGCGCCGTCCGAGGTTCCGCTCCGGGTGACGGCGCGCGGCGCGGTTGAGGTGGATGCGGACGGATGGCGGCTTTCCATTGCGCATTCCGGGGATTGGGCGGTCGCAGGGGTGTCGCCGCGGCGCATCGGGGTAGATATCGAGCGCATCGCGCCGCGGGTTCCCGAACTGGAGCGGTACATGCTGCACCCGGACGACCCTCCCTTGGCGGATATGGCGCCGCTGGACAAGGAACGGGCGAATATTTTATGCTGGACGCTCAAGGAGGCCACGCTCAAGGCCATGCACAGGGGCTTGGGGTATTCTCCGAAGAAACTCCGCCTCGCCGTCGATTTCGGGATGGGCCGGGCGACGGTCCGGGACGCCGAAGGGGGGCATTGGGAAGCCTGGTTCGAGGAGCGGCATGGCTATTACGCAGCGGTGGCGATTGCGCCGCACGCGGCGCAAGTCTGAGGATCGTCAGGATATGCCCGGCGTTAAGGATGCCCCGAATCCGCCGTATTTCCCGCTAATTTCAACAATGCAATCATTATGCCCTGTACGCGCGAAAGCGAAGCGCTCCTTGAAGCGGACTTGATCAGCGCATCCTTGCTGGCGTCCGCGACTTCGTACGCGGCTATGTTGCCCGCCTTTTTGGCACCAGCGCGATGCTCGGCATGAAGTCATTGCACCCTTCTTGCGATCCATGTGCCCGGAAGGCGCCCGGGCAGGTTGTGCTGGGGCCCGGCTGGAACGGGTGCGGCGGGGCCGTTTTGCGGGGATTGCGCAACATTTATGCGGCCCATGCGCTTCGCGAGGTGCGGCCCGCGCTGGAGGAAGCTTGTCGGGCGGCAGAGGACGGGCTGCACGTGGCGGGCTTCGTGGCGTACGAGGCGGCGCCCGCGTTCGACCGCGCCATGCGCTGCAAGCCTGCCCGAACGCCGCTCGTCTGGATGGCCGCCTTTTCCGACCGCGAGGCATGGACCCCGGACCGCGTTGCGCCCGACCCGTCCGCGCTGTCGGCTCCGGGTTCGGCGCGGTTCGCCTGCGGCCCGGCGCGCTATCGGGCGCTGGTTGAGACCGTGCGCGAGCATATCCGGGAGGGCGATGTGTATCAAGTCAATCTTACCAGTCCCGTGTCGTTTGCCCCGCGCCGGGCGCCCTGGCCCTTGTTCGAGGCGCTGCTGCAGCGTCAGCCGGTGCCCTACGCCGCCTGGATGGACACAGGCTCCGTGCAGCTTCTGAGCTGTTCGCCGGAATTGTTTTTCGATCGCCGGGGGGATTGCCTGACCGCGCGTCCCATGAAAGGCACGGCGCCGAGGGGCCGCACGGCTTCGGAAGACAACGCCCTCGCGGAGTGGCTGGCCCGGGACGAGAAAAACCGGGCCGAGAACATTATGATCGTGGATTTGCTTCGCAACGACTTGTCCAGATGCTGCGAGCCGGGCTCGGTGCGTACGGAAGAGGTGTGCAGAACCGAACGCTACGAAACCCTGATTCAAATGACGACGTCCGTGCAAGGCCGCCTGACCCCGGGCGTGTCCACGCCGGATGTGTTTGCGGCCCTGTTTCCGTGCGGCTCTGTCACGGGCGCGCCCAAGATTCGCGCCATGGACCTTATCCGTCGCTGCGAATCGGAGCCGCGCGGCGCGTATTGCGGCGCGGCGGGCTATATGCACGGAGACCGCGCGGTGTTCAATGTGGCGATCCGGACGGTCGAGGTGCGTTCCGGGGAGGCCCGCCTCGGCGTGGGCAGCGGTGTGGTGTGGGACTCCGACCCGGAAAAAGAATACGAGGAGTGCTGGCTCAAGGCTGAATTTTTGACTGGATCGCATCGCGGAGAGGCGTCGCCGTCCGGGACGCCCGGCCTGGCCCGGGTTTCGCCATCCCCTGTTTCGCCATCCTCTGTTTCGCCGTCCCCTGTTTCGCCGCCCCTTGTTTCGCCGTCCCCTGTTTCACCGCCCCCCGTTTCATCGCCCCCCGTTTCATCGCCCCCCGTTTCACCATCCCCGGCGCTCTTGCGGGAGCGGGGATCGGGAGAGGGCGCCCCTGCGCCGGCACTCATTGAAACCATGCGGTATGACGGGGGGGAGGTTGCGTTGCTTGCGCGGCACATGTCCCGCCTAAGCGCATCCGCCCGGGCGCTGGGGCATGTCTGGGACGAGCAAGCGGTTCGCCAGCGCGTGGCGGACGTGGCGCGCGGGCCCGAGCCGCGCAGGATTCGCGTTACGCTGGCTTCCTCCGGGGCGCTCGACGTCTCGACGCACCCCATCTCCGCCGCGCAGGCCTCCCGGGTATGGCGTCTGGGCCTGGCCGCCGTCCGCATCGACTCCTCCGACCCCTTGCGCCGCCACAAAACGACCTGCCGGGAACGGTACGACCGTTTGCACCGGAAAGCCGTGCAGGAAGGGTTCGACGAGGTGATTTTCCTGAACGAGCGGGGCGAAGCCGCCGAGGGATCGCGCACGAATATCGTGGCGCAATTCGGGTCCCGCCGGATCACGCCTCCCGTGGAGTCCGGCGCATTGCCCGGAGTATACCGCCGTTTCTTGCTGGATACGCAGGAGGATCTGGCCGAAGGCGTGTTGTTTCCAGAGGATCTGCGCGCCGCCGATGCCCTCTATGTGTGCAATGCCGTCGCGGGATGCGTTCCGGCGCGCCTGGACGAAGCGCTTGGCCATATTTGCGAAGAACAGATGTGCGAAGAACCGCCGATTTGCGAAGAACAGGTTCGCGAAGAACCGCCGTCCGGCGCATGATTTTCGGCCCGCCGCCGCAAGGCGCATCCCGTCGTACAGGAAACCTGTATCTTGGACATTGGATGAATTGCCGTGCGTTCAGTATGTTACGGATGCGCTAATCAAGTCCACGTCGATGTACGGCGTTGCACCACAAACACTGCGATTTATGAGCGATCAGGTAACTGCTGCCTATTCCGGCCAGGTTGACGTATACCCGCCGCCTGCCGATTTCCGGGAAAAAGCGTGGATTTCTTCTCGCGCAGAATACGATGCGCTGTATCGTCGATCCATAGCCGACCCGGAAGGATTCTGGCGGGAGCAGGCGGCGCGCATCGACTGGTTTCGTCCGTTTCACACCGTTCGGAACGTATCCTGGGCGGCGGACGATCTGTACATTCGCTGGTACGAGGGCGGTTCGCTGAACGCCTGCTACAATTGCGTGGATCGGCATCTGGCCGAACACGGGGACCGGACGGCGCTGATGTTCGAGCCGGACGATCCAGACGCCGCCCCGCGCGCAATCTCCTGGCGCGAATTGCACCATGAAGTGTGCGTATTCGCCAATGTGCTCAAGCGCGTCGGGGTGCGGAAGGGCGACCGCGTGACGATTTATCTGCCCATGATCCCGGAAGCGGCCTATGCGATGCTGGCGTGCGCCCGCATCGGCGCGGTGCATTCCGTGGTGTTTGCGGGATTTTCCCCGGATTCCCTCGCGGACCGCATCCTCGATTGCGATTCGAACGTGCTTGTGACCGCCGACGAAGGGGTGCGCGGCGGCAAGAACGTGCCGCTCAAGCAGAATGCCGACAAGGCGCTTGCGCGGTGCCCGGACGTGGCCTCGGTGGTCGTGGTCCGGCGGACCGGCTCGGAGGTTTCGATGGCGGAAGGGCGCGACCATTGGTATCACGAAACGCGCGCGCAGGTGGACGCCCGGTGCGAGCCGGAAGAAATGGACGCGGAGGACCCGCTGTTCATTCTGTATACGTCGGGTTCGACCGGCAAGCCGAAAGGCGTTTTGCATACCACGGGCGGCTACCTGGTGTACGCCTCGCTTACGCACCGGTACGTGTTCGATTGCCGCGAGGACGATGTATTCTGGTGCACGGCGGACGTGGGGTGGATTACGGGCCATACCTATATGGTCTACGCGCCGCTGCTGAACGCCGTCTCTCAGGTGTTCTTCGAGGGTACGCCCACCTGGCCCGATCCGTCGCGGTTCTGGGAAGTGGTGGACCGGCATGGCGTCACCATCTTCTACACGGCCCCGACCGCCATTCGTGCGCTCATGCGCGAGGGCGACGACTACGTTGCGCGCACGGACCGGCGCTCGCTTCGTCTGCTGGGCACCGTAGGCGAGCCCATTAATCCGGAAGCCTGGAAATGGTACCACGATACGGTGGGGCAGGGGCGTTGCCCGGTGGTCGATACCTGGTGGCAAACCGAGACCGGCGGCGTCATGATTGCGCCGTTGCCGGGCGCCATTGACCAGAAACCCGGTTCGGCCACGCTTCCTTTTTTTGGCGTCCGGCCCGAATTATTGACCCCGGAAGGCGCGGCGCTGGAAGGCCCCGGGGCGGGTTTGCTGGCCATCGGGGATTCGTGGCCGGGGCAGATGCGCACGGTCTACCGGAATCACGACCGGTTTGTGCAGACGTACTTCAGCCGGTTCGAAGGGAAATATTTCACAGGGGACGGATGTCGCCGCGACGAGGACGGCTATTACTGGATTACGGGCCGCGTGGACGATGTGCTCAACGTGTCGGGGCATCGGATGGGGACGGCGGAGATCGAAAGCGCGCTGGTGTCCCACCGTCAGGTGGCGGAAGCCGCCGTCGTCGGGTTCCCGCACGAGATCAAGGGGCAGGGCATCTACGGATTCGTTACGCTTGTGGCGGGCGCCGCGCCGACCGAGGCCTTGCGCGCCGAACTCGTGCAGCATGTGCGCACGGAAATCGGCCCGATTGCCCGTCCGGACTGCATTCAGTTTGCGCCCGCCTTGCCAAAAACGCGTTCCGGCAAGATTATGCGCCGAATTCTTCGTAAAATAGCAGCCAACGAATATCAGAACCTCGGGGATACGTCCACGCTCGCCGATCCGGGCGTGGTCGAAAACCTGGTCGTCAGCCGTCAAAACCGGTAAACGCATGAAGCGAAGAACATTTCTCAGGAAGGGCGCCGCCGTCGCCGCAGGCTCTGCGCTGGCCACGCCCGCCGTGCTCGAAGCCTCGACCGGCGCCGGGCGCCTTGCTACCGCCCCGCCTCGCGCGGGCCTCAAGCATTCGGTCTGCCGATGGTGCTATTCCGGCCTTACGCTGGAGGAATTGTGCGCGGGCGCCCAGGCCATCGGCATGCACTCCGTGGAATTGCTGAACCCGGAGGAATTTTCCGTCGTGGGGGAGTACGGACTCACGTGCGCGATGGCGTTTGGTCCGTCGTCCATCCCGGACGGATTCAATCGCACGGAATTTCATGAAAAATTCATAACCGAATTCAAGGAACTGATTCCCCAGGTGGCCGCCGCCGGGTTTCCGAATGTCATCTGTTTTTCGGGAAATCGCCGGGGCATGGACGACGAAACGGGGTTGGCGCATTGCGCGCTCGGCATTCAGCAGATCGTGGGCGACGCCGAGCGGCATGGCGTGACGATCTGCATGGAGCTGCTGAACAGCAAGGTAGATCATCCGGATTATATGTGCGACCGGACGGAATGGGGCGTCGAACTGGTGAAGCGCGTGGGCTCCGAACGCTTCAAGTTGTTGTACGACATCTACCACATGCAGATCATGGAAGGGGACGTCATTCGGACCATCCGTGAGAACCACGAGTACATCGGACATTACCATACCGGAGGCAATCCCGGGCGCAACGAAATCGACGAGACCCAGGAATTGAACTATCCGGCCATTATGCGCGCGATTCGCGAGACGGGCTACGAGGGCTATATTGGCCAGGAATTCATTCCCGCTCGCACGCCGCTCGTCAGTTTACGCGAAGCGGTTGCGCTTTGCGACGTATAACGACGTATACCGACGTAATAACCTCTCCTCAACTATCCATTTTCGTCATGACTTCCCGAAGAAAATTTCTGACCCGCATCGGCTCCATGATGGCTGCGCCAGCCGTACTCCCCCTCGCCGGGTGTGGCGGCGGACAGGCCGAAGACGTTGCGCCGGACTCCGACCCCGCGATGGGGGCGCCCGCCGCAAACAACACCCCCATCGGCGTGCAGTTGTACAGCGTGCGGAACGAGCTGGACGCCGACCTCGCCGGTACGTTGCAGGCCGTGCGCGAGGCCGGGTTCGACCGCGTGGAGACCTATAGTCTGCACGGCATGCCCGTTGCGGATTACCGGGCCTTGCTGGACGATACGGGCCTTGTTGTGGGGAGCATGCATGCCCCGTACGACCGGGTGGCCAACGACATCGGCGCGGTGGCGCAGGAAGCGCATGCGCTGGGTTCTCCCTGGGTTGGGGTGGCGTGGATTCCGCACGACGGAGCGTTCAGCGTGGATTATATCGACCGCGCCATCGCCGATTTTACGGCGGCGGGCGAAGCGCTCCGCTCGGAAGGCTTGCGTTTTGCGTACCACTGCCACGGCTACGAATTTCGCCCGGCGGAGGAAGGCGGTACGCTGTTCGACCGGTTCATGGAGCGCACCGAGCCGGGCGTGGTGGACGTAGAAATGGATGTGTTCTGGGTCAAGTGGCCCGGAGCCGATCCGGTGGCGCTGATCGAAAAATATCCGGGGCGTTTTCCGCTGTATCATATGAAAGACATGCGGGAAGGCACCGAGCTGGGCGATCTGAGCGGGCATGCGCCGCTGGAAACGAATGTGCCCATGGGACAGGGGATGATCGATTTCCCGCCCATCGTAGCGGCTGCCGAAGCATCCGGCGTGGAGCAGTACATCATCGAGTACGAATACGAGGATGCGCTGATTTCCATTGAGCAGAGCCGCGAGTACCTGGAATCGCTGCAGGGGTAGCGGATCGTTATGCATGTCGCCAAAGCCTACTGGCGCCGGCAGCTTCGGCGGACCGGCGTGTTGCTTTTCGTCTGGGCCGTTGCGGGCCTCGGATGCAGCATTCTTTTCGTCGAGCAGCTCAATCGAATCTCTTTTGGGGATATGCCGTTCGGATTCTGGATGGCGCAGCAGGGGTCTATTTTCGTATTCGTGCTGCTCATCTTTCTGTACGCGTGGCTCAGCGGGCGCGCCGACCGGGAAGCAATCCTCGAGCCCGACGCCGAAGACGAGGCGCCGCTACCGACCCGCGAGGGATAATCGATGGATATTCAATCCTGGACCTGGGTTACGGTCGGCCTGACGTTCTCGCTCTATCTGTATATCGGATACCGGAGCCGCGTCCGGTCCACCAAGGGGTTTTATGTGGCCGGACAGGGCGTGCCCGCCATCGCGAACGGCGCGGCGACCGCGGCGGACTGGATGAGCGCGGCCTCCTTCATTTCCATGGCCGGGCTGATTTCGTTCATGGGCTACGACGGCGCGGTTTATTTGATGGGGTGGACGGGCGGCTATGTGTTGCTGGCGCTGCTGCTGGCGCCGTTCCTGCGCAAGTTCGGACAATACACCGTGCCGGATTTCGTGGGCATGCGGTATTATTCGCAGGCCGCGCGGGTGGTCGCCGCCATCGCCGCCATTTTCGTGTCCTTTACGTATGTGGCCGGGCAAATGGCGGGCGTCGGCGTGGCGTTTGGGCGTTTTCTTGAGATTCCGTTCGAGCTGGGGGTGGGCATCGGCATGGTGGTGGTGGCGTTTTTTGCGGTGCTGGGAGGCATGAAAGGCATCACGTACACGCAGGTGGCGCAGTATTGCGTGCTCATTTTCGCGTACACGGTCCCCGCCATCGCCATCGCCTTGCTGCTTACCGGGAATCCCGTGCCGCAGCTGGCCATGGAAGAAATTCTCCCCAAACTGAACGCCATTCAGCACGACCTCGGGCTGTCGAGTTATTCGAACCCGTTCACGGGCCTTTCCAAGCTGAATGTGTTCGCCATTACGCTTTGCCTGATGGCCGGGACCGCCGGGCTGCCGCACGTCATTGTCCGGTTCTACACGGTCAAGAACGTGCAAGCGGCGCGCTGGTCGGCGTTCTGGGCGCTCCTGTTTATCGCGATCCTGTACACGACCGCGCCCGCGGTGGCCATGTTCGCCAAGTACCACATCCTGCAGCAGTTTGCGGAACTGGGCCCGGCCATCGTAGAGGAAAGCTGGATGCAAAACTGGGCGGCGACCGGGTTGATCACCATTCCCGAAGGGGGCATTCAGACCGCCGATCAACTCCTTGAAGCCATCAACCGGGACATTATTGTGCTGGCTACGCCCGAAATCGCCCGATTGCCGGCGGTTGTCGTGGCCCTCGTAGCGGCGGGCGGGCTGGCGGCGGCGCTGTCCACGGCGTCCGGGCTGCTCCTCGTGATCTCCTCCGCGCTGGCGCACGACATTTACGGGTCGGTGATTCGTCCCGAGGCGTCTGAAAAACAGCGCCTTTTCGTAGGCCGGGCCATGATCTTTCTCGCGGTCGTCGTGGCGGGCATTCTGGGGGTGTATCCACTGGGGTTCGTGGCCGAGGTGGTGGCGTTCGCGTTCGGCCTGGCCGCGGCGTCGTTTTTCCCGGTCATTGTTCTGGGGATTTTCTGGAAGCGGGCGAACCGGGAGGGCGCCATTGCGGGCATGAGCGTGGGTCTGGTCTTTACGTTCGTGATGATTGCGCTGATGCGGGCGCAAAACGTGATTCCGGGGATGGAGGAACCCGTGCTGGAAAGTTTCCTTGGCATTGGCGCGCAGGGCGTCGGCGTCCTCGGGATGCTGCTCAATTTCGCCGTTACGATCGGGGTTTCGCTGTGCACCCCGGATTGTCCGGTTTCCGTCCGGGATATGGTGGCGCGGGTCCGGTATCCCAAGGAATAGACAGGCGGAATAGACAGGCGTTGCGGCCTGCGGCGGCTTCCCGGACCATGCAGGTTCCAGGTCGGGGTGTCTGCGCGGGCCGGTTGTATGCGTTCAGGCGTTCGCCGCCGCCTCGTCCCGCGCCATGCGCCATGCGCCGACGACGGGTCGGTTCAGCGGTTCCACGCATTCCCAGTCCGGCAGGCGTTCGAGGAGGGCGCCTTGCAGGCGTTCCCGGTAGAATGGGTTGCCGGACAGTCCGCCCAAGAGCGTAATCCGGGGGCGTATATCGGCGCACCGCGCCACAAGCCAGCCGATTTGTTCGGTGAGCAGGGCGATGTTTTTTCGGATAATCGCGGCGGCGACGGCGTCTCCGGCTTGCGCGGCCTCGATCACGGTGCGGGCGAATTTTTGCAAGGGCGTTTTGGCCTTGTACACCACTTCAAAGAGGTCTGTCCTGCCCGTGATTTCTCCCGATGCGGCCAGCAGGGTCCGCAGCGCCGTGTCGGGTCCTCCGTCGAATGCGTGCGCCACGGCGCGCAATCCGGCGGCGCCGAGGGCATATCCGCTTCCTTCGTCTCCGATGAGGTAGCCCCAGCCCCCGGCCCGCAAAAATTCGCCGGTTCGGGTGCGGGCCAGCGATACGGCGCCGGTCCCCGATATCACCATCACGCCGCTTTCCCCTTCAAAGGCGGCTTCGAGGGCGATGCGGCTGTCGTGCGTTACGCACAGCGGAATAGCGCGCGTCGAAGCAGGCAGCCGCTCCCGGATGTTTTCGTACAGCAGCTGCTGATCTTGCATCCGCCCCGCTCCGGCGACGCCGGCGCATATCGAGGCGATGCGCTCCTCGCCGAACCGCTCGATCGTTTGCAGGATCAGTTGGGCCAGGACATCCGCCGATTCCCCAAACCCCGTGCGGGCGGGATTCCCGCAGGGACCAAACAGGTTCAGGAGTTCTTCTCCCTGCGTTTGTGCGGCCAGCAACTCGGTTTTGGAGCCGCCGGCGTCAATGCCTGCATAGATGCGTTCGGTGGACGGCATGGCGTTATTCGGGGATGCACTGATCAAATCCACTTCGATCAGCGCTTCACGTACGCGAGTAGCGTTTGTAATGATTCCATCGTTAAAATCAGCGGAAAACACGGCGTTTTGCTTCGTCGGTGTCGTGAAGCGCCCTTCGGGAGGCATCGAGGAGCGCGCTGGCTGCGTCATTCCTCATTACGTGGGGCCTGCCACGCTGCTTCGTCATTCCTTGCCAGCCCACTCCTCGCTGCCTCTGATCTTCGCGGACTTAATCAGAGCATCCTCGGGCAAAAGCGTGGTGACGTATCGGATGGGTTCTCCGTCTTCTTCGGGGTTCCTGTCTGTGCGCAAGACGGCGGGGCGGGGGGCGCGGTCGGGAACGAGGTACCTTCCAAAGGGTCGATGGACCGGAAACCGGCGGACGCGATAGCGCAGCGCCGGCCATGACGCCGTCGATATCCAGGCCTCCCATTGCGCAGGCGCAGGCAAGGCTTGCCCGGACTGCGATACCCCGTATCGCAACGTGGTTACATGCCCGGCTCCGGGAAGCCGTATCGGCGCGTATCGACGGGCCGCGCCGTGTGTTTTTGCGGCGGACGCCGCGTGCGTTTTCCCTCCGGCCGCCGCGTGTGCCGACCATACGGGAAAATACCAGGTATGCGGCTGCGCATGTTCCCAGCGCCACTGCTGCGGGTTTTCTCCGAAGCGTTCGGCCAGCGTGGTTACGGTGCGTTCCATGATGCGCTGTTCGATGCGAGGGGGTTCCGGCCGGACAGCGCCCGGCGCCGCGCTATCCAGCGACAGGCCCGGCCAGGTCCCCAGGCTATCGAAATATACGCGGGCCCAGGTGTCCGCAATCGTGGCGGGGATGCTGGCCGGGTCAAAGGCGTAATCCCAGTTTCGCAGGTAGTCCAGGGCGTCCTCGAAAAGCGCCGGGCGGGCGTCGGCCTGCCTTGCGGAGAGGGTCGCCATGAGCCGGGGCGTTATGCGTGCGGCCCATGCGCTGCGCAGATCGTCTGTTTCCTTCAGGTTTTCAGGGTCTTCCAGGTCGTCCGCGATGTTCGCTGCGCGTTCTGTGCGCGCCGCAAGGCGCCCGGCTGCGAACGCGGACCAGGGGTTATTGCCGGCGGCGACGACGCCGTTCTGCCGGATCGCGAACAGGGGCGTGCCGGTGATGCGGACAGAATCCGTGCGCGTCACCATCAGCCCGTCCCCATCCTGCAGCGCGAACGGCGCATCCGTCCCGGACAGCAATCCGAACCAGGCGGCGGCGTCGCTGACGGGCTCCCACCCCGGCCAGGTCAGGTACAGGCGAATCGCCGCCCCGTCTTGCCCGCCGGGCATGTCCGCAGGCGCCGGGCGCGCATGGGACGCATGGGGCGCATAGAGCGCCGACAGGGAATCCATCCCGAGAAAGAGCGCGCCCTCGTCTCGCCGGAAACGCGCAATCGCCTCCTCCCCCTCGGCGACGGTCCATTTTTCGTACTCGAATGTCGCGGCGGGCGCCTCGTCCGCCGCGACATACAAGGATGCCGTGCTTTCGGGAAGAATCGCCCAGGCGCGGGCGCTTGTGCGGCCCGCGGGCATGAACGGCGTGCCGATCCAGGTGGCACCCATGGCCGTTTGACCGGGGTAGGTCATGGCGACTTCCTGAAACAGGGGCAACGCCGAAGCGCCGTACACCTGTCGCTGGGTCAGATGCGTTCCGGCGTCGTCGGTGATGGCCCAGGCCATACTGTGGTCGAATCCATGAAGATGCAGCCATTGTTGCAGCAGACGATGCTCTTCTCGCAGTGCGTTGAGCGCGGGCGGCGCGTGTTGCAACGAGTCCGGGTGCGGCAACGCCACGGAAAGCCAGGCAAACAGCCGCTCGATCGCGAGGGGAAACCAGGGTTCCCAGGGTTCCGGCGTGGCGCGAAGCAGGAGAAACTCAGGCGCTTGTTCGATGCGCCGCCCGGCGAGCGCCGCATTCACGCCGTCTACGTAGGCGTCGAGCCTATCCCGGTCCTCCGGAGCGAGGGCGGCGTACGCGGCCTGGCTCATGGAACCGAGCCGGAGCCGCTTGGCCAACCGGTCTATAGCCAGCGCGTCCTGCCCGAACCACGGCGACAGGGCGCCCCGGGCGGTTCGTTGCCATAAGGTCATGGCCCAGGCGTGCTCCTGTGCATGCAGGTACCCAAGCCCCGCATAGGCGTCGCGCGGCGCGGCGGCGTCTATGGCCGCGGCCCCGTTTTCGTAGACGACCAGGCGGACGGTCGCTTCCAGTCCGGGTATGTCGTCCGTTTGCGGCGGCGCGGCGGGCAGGCCGTACGACAAGTACAGGACGGCTCCGCACGCAACGGCGAGGCACAAGGCGGCGATCGCCGGAAGGATAATCCGTTTTCGCAGGTACGTCAAGGCGTTTCAGGGCTATGCCGGGATCATTTGCGATCAAGCCAGGCCGAAAAGTCCTCTACGCCTTGGGCGTTCAGGCACTGCTCGGGCGTAAGCCAACCTTTCCGGGCCGCCAGCACGCCGATGCGCATGTGGTCCAGTTGCCCGATCGCATGCGCGTCGGGGTTGATCGCGATGGGAACGCCCCGGTCGGTGGCATACCGTATCCATCGCCAGTCGATGTCCAGTCGGTAGGGATTCGCGTTCAGTTCGAGGGCTACGCCGTTTGCCGCACAGGCATCAATGACCTTTTCGTGCCGGATGGGATAGCCTTGCCGTTTCAGCAGCAAGCGCCCGGTCGGATGGGCCAGGATCATGGTGCGGGGATGTTCGATGGCCCGCACGAGTCGTTCAGTCGCTGCCTGTTCGGACATTTCGAACCGGGTATGGATCGCCGCCACCACCAGGTCGAACGTAGCCAGCACATCGTCCGGATAATCCAGCGATCCGTCCGCAAGGATATCGCATTCGGTGCCGCTGAATACCCGCAAGTGGTCTCCGTACAGTTCGTTCAGGGCGCGAATTTCCTCCTGTTGCGCGTATACCTGCTCAATGCTGAGTCCGTTGGCGATGACCAGGGATTGGCTGTGATCGCATACGCCGTAGTAGGCATAGCCCCGGTCCAGCGCGGCGTCGGTCATTTGACGCAGGGTGTGCTTGCCGTCGCTCCACGTCGAGTGGTTGTGCAACGTACCCCGGATATCTTCGTAAGCTATAAGGTTAGGCAATGCGTTTTGGGCCGCCGCCTCCAGTTCTCCGGTATCTTCCCGAAGGGCCGGGTCTATGAACGGCAGCCCCGCTGCGTCGAACACGGCGCGTTCGGAAGGCGCTTCGCGGGGCGCCTCGCACCGGGCCTGCATCGCCGCTACGTGCGCCGCCGATCCGGTGGCTTTCCAGAGCGTTGCGCCGTATTGCTCCGGCGTTGCGACATGCATGCGCAGGGGAAATTCGTGGTCCAGCGTCGCGTGCAAGACGTACGTGCCGTCTGCCTCTTGTTCCCGGTGCGTCCACCATCCGGCCAGCGCCTGGCAAGCCTGTTCGGGGTCCTCTGCCGCGATCGCCAGGTCGATGCGGTCCACGGTGTCCAGATTCCGTCGGAGGGCGCCCGCAAGCCGGACTTCGAGCGCTTCGTCCGTGCCCCGGATGGCCTCCATGCAACGGAGGGCTTCGTCCAGCGCCTCGTCGTACCGCAGCCGTCCCTCGTATCGTTTCAGAAGGCGAATGTTTTCGAGCATGGCCGCTTGCATTTTGGGGCCGAACCCGCTTGCATTGGCAAGGCGCCCGCTGAGGGCCGCCTCCTCCAGGTCTTCAAGGGATGCGATGTCCAGTTCCTGCCAGAGCCGCCGCACTTTCCGGGCGCCGAGCCCCTTGATGCGCAACAGGTCGGGCAAGCCGGGCGGAATGTCGGCCCGCAGCGTTTCGTACAGATCGAAGGCGCCCCGGTCGAGAATATCCTGTATCTGCGCCGCAAGGCCGGCGCCGACCCCCGGCAACGTCTCGAGAGAACCCGTTGCGGCGAGCTCGGCTACATCTTCTTCCAGTCCGCCTATGAGACGGCTGGCTTTGGCGAAAGCGCGGGCCCGGAATGTATTCCCGCCCGTAATCTCAATGAGTGCGGCGGTCTCTTTCAGCAGGCGCGCAATATCCTGGTTGGCGCTCATAAAACGTGGAAGAATGAACGGTGCGTGGGATCCTGTATGGCCGCTTCTTGTATCTTTGCTGCATCGCAGGATGCTGCATAGCGTAATATGCCGCGGCGGGGGAACAGTTCACGCTTTTCCGCGCAGGAGGTTTTCTGTGCAGGACGATCTTTGCGGACGTACGCGCACGTACGCGAACGTAATCAAGGCATTCCGGGAGGAATAACCAGGCAGACATGAAACAGAATCGAAAGACATACCTCTTCGGCGCAGTCGTTTTGGCTGTGGGCGTCCTCCTCGGGTTCGAGCTGGACGCCATGATCTTTCGGAATAATACGGCGGAGGCGCTCAGGAAACTGGAAGATGCGTATCTCATGATCAATGAGCGCTACGTGCAGGAGGTTGCTGCATCGGAGTTGACCGAGAGCGCCATCCACGGGATGCTCGACGACCTCGATCCCCACTCGATCTATATCGACGCCGAGGCCATGCAGCGCGTGCAGGAGGATTTCGACGCCTCGTTCGATGGCATCGGCATCGCGTTCGAGATCATCCCCGGCCCGAACGGCATGGACACGGTGGCGGTGCTCAATCCGTTGCCGGGCGGACCCAGCGAAGCCGTGGGCATGCTTTCCGGGGACCGGATTGTGGCCGTGGACGATTCGTCGGCCATTGGTTTTTCGGTGGAGGACGTTGGGCGCACGCTGAAGGGGCCGCGGGGCACCCGGGTCAAGGTTACGGTGAAGCGTCCGGGGTACGAGGAGCCGCTCCAGTTTGATATTACGCGCGACAAGATTCCTTTCTGGACCATGGACGCGCACTACATGCTGGACGACTCGACCGGATATATTCGGCTGAATCGGTTTGCGCGCACCACCTCGGACGAATTTGCCGAGGGCATGGACGCCTTGCAACAACAAGGAATGCAGCGCCTCGTGCTCGATTTGCGCGACAATGCGGGCGGATTCATGGAAATGGCGGTGCAGATCGCCGACGCATTTCTGTCGGATGGCCAGATGATTGTCGAGGCCCGGGGCCGCCGCCCGGAATACAGCCAGCGAAATTATGCTCGCGGCCGCGGGCGTTTCCAGCAAGGGCCTCTCATCGTGCTGGTCAATGAAAATTCTGCCTCGGCCAGCGAAATCGTGGCCGGCGCGGTGCAAGATCATGACCGGGCGCTCGTGGTGGGGCGTCGTACGTTCGGCAAGGGCCTTGTGCAGAAGCAGTTTCCCCTGCGCGACGAAAGCGCGCTGCGCATCACCATTTCGCGCTTTTATACGCCGTCGGGTCGCCTGATCCAGACGCCGTACGCCCTCGGAGAAAGCGACGACTATTATGCCTCGAAAATGGACCGCTTTCGGCAAGAAAGCGCCTTGACCGTCTCGGAAATCCAGGACGCGATGCCCGACTCGCTGAAATACGTCACCACCGGAGGGCGCACCGTGTTCGGCGGCGGAGGCATTTTGCCCGATGTGATCGTGTACCCGGATTCCTTGTCGGCGTTTGCCCGAACGGTTATCGGACAATCGCAGGATAACGCCTATGCGCGGGCCTGGCTGGACCGGCACGGGGCCGCCTTTCAGGAAGGATGGGCCGCGCGCCGGGACGAATTCGTCGAACAATTTGCGTTTGGCCCGGATGCATTCGATGCGTTTCTGGCGTTTCTGGACGAACAAGGCGTCCATGTCGTCCCGGACGGCAGCCCGGAACTTGTCCGCGAGGACGATCCCGACCGGGAAGGGCGGTGGTTCAGCCGCTCCGAGGCCGAGGCCGACCGGGCGTTGCTGATGACGCGCATCAAGGCGCGCATCGGACAGCGCACGTTCGACCGGAGCATGTGGTACCAAACGATCGGCGCCGTCGATCCGGTGCTGCAAGAAGCCATGACATGGTGGGATCGGGCCGCAAAAATGCCCCTCGAATAGCCCGCCTGCGCTTTTTTATCCCCGATTCGAATAAAAAAATGCAGGAAATGGCAATGTTTTTCGTTTATGCATTGACACTTCGGTTTTCAATGGGTATACTTGACCTGTCCGGCGGTTCGGATTATCGGAAAATGCGATGTCCGGCATGCGCCGGCGCCGTGCGTGCCCTGTGCAGTAATGGCAGGTAATATGGCGCAGCCGCGGATAACAGAGGGACCTTGCGCATCGTGCGCCGTCCCTCGTACCATGCACATACTTTGTAATCGAAACACCGTGTTTCCCGGAGGAACCAATCCATGACTCTTCCTAACTTGATGGTATTGCTTTTACAGGACGCGGCCTCCATGGACGGAGGCTTCATCAACGTTCTTGTAGAGCGCTTTAACGAGGGCGGGCAGTGGATGTGGCCTGTTCTGATCTGTTTGATCATTGGGCTTGCTATTGCGTTCGAACGCATTATCACGCTCAATCGGGCCGACATCAACACCCGCAAATTCATTGTCGACGTCAAGCATTCCCTTGACGACGGCGGCGTTGCTTCCGCCGAGGAGATCTGCGCGAAGACGCGCGGCCCTGTCTCCGCCGTGTTCCAGGCCGGCCTCCTGCGCCACGAAGAGGGTATCGAGGCGGTGGAAAAAGCCGTGGTTTCCTATGGCTCCATCGAGATGAGCTTTCTGGAGCGCGGGCTGGTCTGGCTCTCCCTGTTCATCAGCCTGGCCCCGATGCTTGGCTTCCTTGGAACGGTGGTCGGCATGATCGAGGCGTTCGACGCCATCGAGTCGGCGGGCGATATTTCTCCGAGCCTCGTGGCGGGCGGCATCAAGGTCGCGCTCCTGACCACGGCCTTTGGTCTTATCGTGGCCATCATCCTGCAATTCTTCTATAACTACGCGGTGTCGAAGATCGACCGCATCGTCGTGGAAATGGAAGATGCTTCCATCGAGCTGATCGATTCGCTGGTGTCGCTGCAGGCGGGCCGCCCGGTGTCGCCGCAGGCCGCCGCTCCCGCCTATTCGGACGACTCCGACGGCGATTCCGACTAACCGCAAACGTTCTTTAGACTATGGACACCTTAGTTCCCATCGCTATCTGGATCGCTGCGATTATTCTGGGTCTTGGCTTGCTCGGCATGTTGCTGTTCGGCGTCAAGAGCATCCTGAACGGAAAGATCAACCTGGTTACCGCCGCGATCATACTCGTGCCGGCGATTCTGTTGCTCATTCTTGGCCTGATCCTTGGAGATTGGGCCATCGCAGGCATCTATACGCTGGTCATCATGTTTGCGCTGGCCGCCGTAAGCCTGCTGGTATCCGGAATCCGGGGCTTGTTCAACAGCTGACAGCCCTTGTTCGGCGCAGTCCGTCCTGTCGGGCTGCGCGCTGAATCGGGCATTCTCAAAGCACCAATACGCACTGCGTCATGGCTGGATTGCTTAAAAAGAAGAAAGACCGGGAAGGCGGTGAAATCCCCACCGCCTCCATGGCGGACATCGCCTTCCTGTTGCTCATTTTCTTCCTCGTTACGACGACCATCAATGTGGATACGGGCATCGGCATGACCCTGCCCCCGAAACTGGACGAGAACCAGGAGCCGCCTCCGGTCAAGGAGCGCAACATGCTCAAGATTCTCGTCAATGCCGAGGGGCGCGTGCTGATCGAAGACATTCCTTCGGCGGTTCCGAAGGTGCGCGAGGAAGTCAAGAAACATACCCTGAACGAGGGGAGGGACCCCCGCTACGCCGAATCGATGGCCCAGGCGGTTGTTTCCTTCAAAACGGACCGGCTCACGCCGTACGAGATCTATATCGACGTGATCGACGAGATCTGGATGGCGTATTTCGAGATGTGGGACGCCGAAGCGCGGACAATGGGGTTTCCCGACTACGCTACGTACAAGACCTACATCGAAGAAAACAACGAGGATAACCTGATTCGCAAGAAGATCAAGGCGCAGATTTCCATTGCGGAGCCGGACGCCGGCTAAGCGGTAATCGACCTTACTCTTGCAGCACGACAAGTAGCCCAAGCGTCATTATGTCCACGCATTTTCAGAAAAAAAGCGCAAAGTCGAGCCCGAGCATCCCGATGGCGTCCATGCCGGACATCATTTTTATGCTCATCATCTTCTTCATGGTGACGACGGTTCTGCGCGAAACGGAGATTCAGGTGCGCACGACCTTGCCGCGCGCCGAGGCGCTCACCAAGATCGATCAAAAGCGGTTGGTGTCTTATATATACCTCGGGCCGCTCAAGCTGCCCGACAACCAGCTGGGGGAGACCTCCGTGCAGATAGACGATGTGCTTATTGAGGAGGTGCCTTCGGTTCGCAACATTATGTACCGCAAGCTGCTTGAGCAACCGAAACTCATCGTCTCCATTCGCGCGGACCAATCGTCGGAAATGGGTATTGTGATCGACGTCCAGCAGGAATTGCGAGAGGCGGGCACCTTGCGCATCAACTATTCCAGCAAGACCGAGGTGTCGTAGGCTGTTTGCGTCCCGTCCGCGCGAGGAGACGTATGCATTTTCCGGGAAACCCCGCCAAGCCCGGCGGGGTTTTTCTGTGTTCGCGTTCGTTGTTCGCATATCGGAAGCAGGCTATGGCATGGGCCTGCGTACAGCGCCATGATTCAGCGTAAACAATCGGCATACCTGCTTCTGGGGTCCCTGACGCTGGCCGCCGTCCTGTTTTTCTGGGCCGATATCGTGGTCGCGGCGTTCTCTGGATACGCTTCGGCGGCGTTCGGCGCGGGGGCGTTGGCCTGTCTGCTGGGGATCGTCGCCATGTTCCTGTATGGGAATCGGGAGCGCCAGCGCGCGATGGCGTTCGCGGCGCAAACAGGCGCGCTCCTATGGATGGGCCTCTTTACCGCCGCGCTGTATCTCGGCGGGGGGCGCCCGTTCGACCCTGCGACGAGCAGCCTCCTCCCGATGGCGTTGCTGGTTTGCGCCTACGGCTTTTTCTGGCTGGCGCGGCGGGCCATCCACGCGGATATTGCGTTGGTGCGTTCGGCGGATCGCATCCGCTGATCCTCGCCCGACACGGGAAACGACGCCATGCGCAACGGAAACGGGTCGGCCTGGGTGTACGGCGTGCTTGCCGCCGGCGCGTTCACGTTTTCGTTTAGCCCGATTATGATCCGGTTTGCCGGGGGCGCGGCGGGCGGAGAAGCGCCGGGCCTGGCGGTTGCCGCCTGGCGCACCATGATGGCGGCCGTCGCCCTCGCGCCGTTTGCCTGGGTGCATGCCCGCGCCGAGATCAAAGCGATCGGACGCCGCGAATGGGGCATGATTGTGCCCGGCGGCATATTGCTTGGATTGCATTTCGTGCTATGGATCGAATCGCTGTACCATACCACCGTGGCGGCGGCGTCCGTGCTCATTACGACCAGCCCGGTATTTCTTGCGGCGCTTGGATACGTTTTTCTGAAGGAGCGCCTTTCGAGACCTGTGCATGTGGCCATTGCCGTGGCCGTGGTGGGCGCGGCGGTCATCGGCGCAGAAGATATGTTTGCGCCGGGCGGCGGCGGAACGCTTTTTGGCAATGGGCTGGCCCTGCTCGGTTCGTTGTTGTTCAGCGTGTACCTTTTGCTGGGCCGGGTTGTGCGGCAGAAGCATTCCTGGCTCGCCTATGTGTTTCCCCTGTACGCCATCGCGGCCCTCACGACGCTCGGCATGGCCGTGCTGCTCGGCACGCCCTTGTGGGGGTTCGAGCCGCTGTTTTATGTGCTGTGCGCGGCCCTTGCCCTCGGGCCGCAAATTATGGGACACGGGGCGTTTAATTACGCCGTGCGCTATGTGTCGGCGGCCCCGCTCGGCATGCTGGGACTTGTGGAGCCGATCGGCGCCTCGCTGCTGGCCTACATGATATTCAGCGAAGCGCCAAGCGGTACCGCCATGGCGGGCATGCTGACCACGCTGATCGCTATTGCGTTCGTCATACTGTATCGGCGGCGTACGCCTGCGTCCGGTCCGGGCGCGGATTGAACGCCTTGCCTGTGCCTGCGCCATGCGGGCTTGCGGATCGTTGCCCGTCCTGTGCGCTGGTCGCGGCGGCGCCCGCAAGGTATTCGAGGTCGCTATGCGGGCTTGCGCGTGGTTGCCCCTTCTTTCCCGGTGCGTGCGAACCCGGAACGGCCCGACCCTCACCCCCTTTCACTGGACGCAACCTCAATTTCTTAAGTCGAAAATTTCGGCTCCTTACTTTTTAAGGGATGCCTCGCGGCGGCGCAAAGGCTTTTTTCGGCAATGCGTCGAAGCGCCGTCGCCCGCGCGCGAAATAATCCACCACGATGCTGTTTCTGTAGGCGGGCAGCGTCGTTTCGGCAAGCGTTTCCGGTCGCTCGCCGCCGCAGGACCAGGAATCCTTCATCCGATGCGCATCGGTGTAGGCCCGCATGATGGCGGCGGCTTCCGCGGGGCGCCCTTGCGCGAGCGTCCGCGCCGCCGCGGTCGCATCCAGCGCGCATCGTGCGGCAAAGACCCGTTTCCATTCGGATTCCGGAAGATTTTTGTAGAGCATGAGCAGATTATTCCGGAACGTCAGATACGTTTTGCGAATGCTTCCCCGCTTCAACGTTCCGCCGCCGATATGCCAGGCCTCGCTGGCGGGCTGTACGCGGATCCGGTATCCGGCCCGCTGGAGCCGCCAGCACAGGTCTATTTCTTCCATGTGCATTTCGAAGCGTTCGTCCAGTAGTCCGACCTTGTCCAGCGCCGCGCGGCGAAGCAAAAGCGCGGCCCCCGATCCCCAGAAAATATCCCGGGCGTCGTCGTATTGTCCGCGATCCTGCTCCATACTAAAAAAAATGCGCCCGCGGGCAAAGGGATATCCCAACCAATCCATGAACCCTCCCGACGCGCCGGCGTATTCGAACATGGACCGGTCCTCGTATTGCAATATCTTGGGCTGTACGGCCGCTACGTCGTCGTGGGCTTCCATTTCGTCCACGAGCGGATCGAGCCAGTCCGGCGGCACGGCGACGTCGTTATTCAGCAGCACGACATATTTTCCCGTAGTATGCGGAATGGCCTCGTTGTTGCCGCGGCAGAACAGGGCGTTTTCCGTATAGCGCAGCACCCGGGTGGCCGGGAAATGCTCCCGGATCCATTCGGCGGAGCCGTCGTCCGAAGCATTGTCGGCCAGCACGATTTCCAGCGGTTCGTATCGGGTGGCGGCCACGGAAGGAAAACATTGCTTCAGGAGGGGCAATGCATTCCAGGTAACAATAATAATGGATACCCGAGGGCGTGTTTCGGCCATGCCGACAGGGCGTTCTTGCGCGGGATCGTGGTTCGTTGCGAATCCGGCGGGCGGACAGGCAGTATGCGGGTATCCAACGAGTTGAACGCAGTATCGTTCGGGCGCTATGGCAAGGAAGTATCCATCCTGTGAAGACGCGCGTCGCGTGCTCCGCAAGTATTGGGGGTACGACGACTTTCGGCCCGGGCAATGGGACATCATCCAACCCATTGTCGAAGGGCGGGATGTGCTTGCAGTGCTGCCCACCGGCGGCGGAAAATCCATTTGCTACCAGGTGCCGGCGTTGCTGTACGAAGGCCTCACCCTCGTTATTTCTCCGTTGATTGCGCTCATGCAGGATCAGGTGGCGGCGCTGAATGCGCATGGCGTCAAGGCGGCCTACATCAACAGCGCCTTGTCGTTCCGCGAGATAGAACAGCGATGGCTCGCCGCCGAGCACGGGGGATATCGCTTGCTGTATCTGGCCCCGGAACGGTTGGCGTCGGAGAAGTTTGTCGCGCGGGCCCCCCGCCTGAACATTTCCTTGCTGGCCGTAGACGAGGCCCATTGCATTTCCGAATGGGGGCATAATTTCCGGCCTTCCTACCTCCAGATCGCCGCGGCGCGCGAGCACATGGGCAATCCCCCGACGATCGCCGTTACCGCGACCGCCACGCCCCACGTGCGCAAGGATATCGTGGAGCAGCTGGCGTTGCGCCAGCCGGAACGCATTATTCGCGGGTTCGATCGTTCGAATATCGTCTGGTCCGTTTTTCGGACGGAAAACAAGCGCACGAAGGCGCTGGACGTGCTGGAAGGCGTTTCGGGTCCCGGTATTTTGTATTCGAGCACCCGCAAGGGCGTCGAACGATGGGCTGCCTGGCTGGCGCGGCGGAATGTGTCCGTTGCGTCGTATCATGGCGGGATGGCGGGGTCTGTGCGGGAACGGATGCAGACCGGATGGGTGCGCGGCGATCAGCGGATTATGGTGGCCACGAATGCCTTCGGGATGGGCATCGACAAGCCGAATGTGCGCTTCGTCGTGCATGTCGATTTGCCGGGTACGCTGGAAGGATATTATCAGGAAGCGGGGCGCGGGGGCCGAGACGGCAAGACCTCCTTTGCCGCGCTCCTGTATCATCCGGGGGACGAGGATACGCCGCGCAGGCTCGTTGAGGAAAGCCACCCGGCGCCGAAAGAAATGCAGCAGGTGTATGACGCGGTGTGCAGCCTGGGGCAGGTGGCGGTGGCCGCCGAAGCGGATGCGCCCTTGTTGCTGCAGATCGACGCCGTGCGCCGCCTCACGGGGTTGACCGCAGGGAAAATTCGCACCGCGGCGACCCTGCTTGAACGGCAGGACGCCTGGAAAATCCTTCCGCAGCGGGACCATGCCGGACTGATTCGTTGCCGCCGCGACGTGGCGGCGTTTCGGGAATATGCCGAGCAGCACGATCAGACATCCTTTGGTGCGTTTGTGGAGGCGCTCTTGCGCGGGCTGGATGCGGGCGCTTTTTCGGATTGGCGGGAAATCGATGTGCGGACGTTGGCGCGGCGGACCGGGCTGGCCCGGGAACGCCTGCTGAAAGGCCTGGAATATCTGCAGCAGGGGGAGTGGCTGGACTGGATTCCTCCGGATCGGGCGCTGCGCGTTGCGCTGGCGCAGTCCCGCAGCGCGCGTTTTCCCATTGACGGCGAACGGGTGCAGGCGGCGCGCAAGCGGGCGGAGGCGCAACTCGATCAGATGATCCGGTTTGCCCGTTCGACGACCTGCCGGCGGCATTTTCTCCTGACGTATTTTGGCGAAGCGGCGCCGGATCGATGCGGTACGTGCGACGTATGCCTCGGACGGCACGAAGCATACCAGCCGCCGTCGCCCGATGCGCCGATCGTGCGCCAGTTGCTTCGGGAGATTGCCGAGGGCGCGCCTCGCAGGGCCTGGCTCGAAGGTACGCGAACGCCTGCGTACCGGGTGGATCAGTTGGTCGGCTGGCTTATGAACGAGGGATATCTCAGGGCGCCTCAACTCCTGGGCGGCGCGCTGGAACTTACGACAAAGGCCACGGCGCTCCTAAGGATGCACTGATCAAATCCACTTCGATCAGCGCTTCACGTACGCGAGTAGCGTTTGTAATGATTTCATCGTTAAAATCATCGGAAAACACGGCGTGTTGCGTCGTCGGTTTCGTGAAGCGCCCTTCGGGAGGCATCGAGGAGCGCGCTGGCTGCGTCATTCCTCATTACGTGGGGCCTACCACGCTGCTTCGTCATTCCTTGCCAGCGCACCCCTCGCTGCCTCTGATCTTCGCGGACTTAATCAGAGCATCCCTAACTTCGTCATAGCGGCGTTTCGGCGGGTATTTGCCGCACCTGCAGCGTATCGACGATGCGCCCGTATATTCCGGCCAGGATTTCCGGGCGGGACGTATACCAGGTCACGGCGTTGGCCCAGGCCGTGCTGTCGAGCCCGTGGGCTGCAAGCAGCGAATCCTGGGCCGCGGCGGCAGGCATTCCCGTATGTTCGGCCCGCGCTTCGAGGAGGTGCATTTCGGCCAGTACGGCCACCATGGCGGCGTCCGGGACCGGCGCGCGCCCCTCGCCGCCGCATGCAGACAGCGCGAGCAGGGCAAGCCCCGAGGCGATCGTCGCAAGGAATCCGATCCGAACGGCGGTTCCGGGCAGGCAGGGCGAGGCGGGAGGCGGGTGCGTCATGCCCGGGTCGCTACGGAATGATTTTGTTCAGGGCATACTCAATGATGCCTTCGGCGCCGAGTCGTTTTAGGTCGGGGATAAGCCGCCGTACGTGGCGCTCTTCGATGACGGTTTCGATAGCGACCCAGTCGTCCCCGTTTGCGAGGGGCGCTACGGTGGGCATGCGCATGGCGGGCAGCAACCCGATAATCTGCTCCACGCGGTCGCGGCGGGCATTGAGCTTGAGGCCCACGCGCCCCTCGGCCCGGATGGCGCCCTGCATCAGCATGGCGATGCTTTCGATTTTTCGGCGCTTCCAGGGGTCTTCCCAGGCGTCCCGGTTGGCGATGAGTTGCGTATTCGAGTGCATCAGCACCTCGGCGATGCGCAGCTTGTTGGCCCGCAACGACGAACCGGTTTCGGTCACCTCGACGATGGCGTCCACGAGATCTGGACATTTGGCTTCGGTGGCGCCCCAGGAAAATTCTACGTCGGCCTGGACGCCATGCTGGCGAAGCCATGCGTTCGTGATATGCACGACCTCGGTGGCGATGCGCTTGCCTTCGAGGTCGTGTACGGACCGGATATCGGAATGCTCGGGAACGGCAAGGACCCATCGCACGGGGCGCATGCTCGTTTTCGAGTAGATGAGGTCGCTTACCGGGCGTACGTCCGCCTCGGTTTCCAGGACCCAGTCCTTCCCTGTAATGCCTGCATCGAATACGCCGTCCATAACGTACCGCGCCATTTCCTGGGCCCGCACCAGCATGGCCCGCACCTCCTCGTCGTCCGCGGACGGAAAGTAGGACCGCTCGCGGGTCGAAAAACTGTAGCCCGCGCGCTGCAAAAGCTCCAGCGTGGCGTCTTGCAGGCTACCTTTGGGAAGGCCGAGTCGCAACACGGAAGAAGGCGACGACGATTTATCGGTAGCGGTGGCCATGGATACGTTCGCGGGGGATGCTTGTGCGGCGGCGTGCCGTTCCGAAAAACGGATACGGCGCTGGACGTACAGGGGAGCTATAAAGATGTTTCGGCGGGCGGGCGTATTATCCGCTGCGTTCTTCGACAACGTTTCCTGTGCGAAAGGTCCAGGCGATCACTTCCATCTGCCGCAGGAATTCCCGTTTGTCGTATCCCGGGGCGAAAACCATGCCGTCGATCATGTACAGCCGTCGTGTCGATTCGTCGTAGAACGTATAGGTGATAAAGGGCCCGCCCATTCCGTGTTCTACTTTGCGCCCGTCTTCCACCCCGACCATGCGCCAGAGTCCGCGGGTCTCGAAGCCGTATCGTCCGAGGAAGTCGATGTTTCTGGTTTCCAGCGGCCTGCGTTGCCGGCGGTCGATCTCCACCCAGCCGCCTGCGTTGCCCTGGACGTACTGGCGCGCGAGGGAATCCCGCGTGTCGTAAATCCATTCGGGCGTCAGCAGCCGGGGGTCGGCGTCCTCGATAAAATGCACGAACAGGCTGCGCCAGGTGTCGGACAGGATCCGCCGGAGCCACACGAAATCGGTCGTATCGATGGCCACGAGATAGTCGTGCTGTACGTTCACGGCGAAGTCGTGTTTGGCGGCCAGTTCCTGCTCAATTTCGAACTGCCGCCCCCGGTCGAACATTTCTTCGGCGAGCCGGCGTCGGGCGACCTGGTTGAAGCTCCGGGATACTCCATCTGCCCGGTCGTAGATGGCTTGCACGACATCTTCCTTCTGTTCGCCCGCGATGTAGTAGACTTGCTGATCCCGCCGGAAAATATTTTCGCGCGAGACGGCCACGCCGCCGCCCTCGCGAATGGCTTGCCGGGTGGTCGGATCGAATACGTTCCGGAGGTATTCCGCCGCGTTGGTGGAGTCGTTGAAGGCCGCCGCGAAGATCACGTTCTTGCGCCGCCGCGCCATTTCCAGGTCGCTTTCGGTGGTGAGATGCACGTGCCGCAATTCAAACTGCCGTTCGGGGGCGGGCAGCGTATCAATGAACTGCCCGACCGTTTCGCGCAGCGCCTCCCCGATGGCGCCGTGCCAGTCCAGCGAATCGGCCACCACAAGAATTTCGGTATTCTGGCCTACCGCCCTCGGGCGAAAATCGCTTTCGCCGCTGCACCCGGCCAAGGCAACAAGACACAGGGCAACAAGGCTCAGGGTAACAAGGCATGCTGCAAACCAGGTCGCCGAAGTGCGAAGGGCCGTGTTTCCGGGAAATGCGGTCATGATCCGTGGCTGAAAGATGGGCCGTGGGGCTATGTTGGGCTGGGTTGCTGGGCCTGAAGCCGAAAAACAGCGGTATTATTAACGCTTGACCGGGGTTCTGGTTGCCGCGCCCCTGATCCTTTATGCAGGCGCCGCCGCGTCGCCCTCCTTCAGCGCGCGGACAAAGCGGCGCAGCGCTTCGTAGCGCGTTTCGTCGGGTTTCGGTCCGTGGTCCCACAGCGTTTCTACCTGCTCGATAAGCGCCGACCCGACAATAAATCCGTCGGTATGGCGACTCAGGCGCACGGCGTCGGCATGGGTGCGGATGCCGAACCCGGCCAGCAGGGGATTGTTGCGCACGACGCGGCGCGCCCGCTTCAGGTAGGTTTCCACCTGCTCGATAGCGCCGAGGCCCGAGCCGGTGAGTCCGGTTACCGAGACGGCGTATACGAACGCCGTGGCGGCTTCGTCGATGTCCCGGATGCGTTCGTCCGGCGTGTTCGGAGCGATCAGGCCGACGAATCCCAGTCCGGCGGAGGCGGCCTCGCGGGCAAAGGGACGATGTTCTTCAAGGGGTACGTCGGCCAGAATCAACCCCTCGACGCCCGCCTTCCGCGCATCGCGGCAAAAGGCCGCCGCGCCGTATTGCCGGATCGGGTTGGCGTACCCCATCAGCAGGAGGGGCGTATCGCTCCCGGCGCAGAAGTCGGCGGCGGTTCGGAATGTATCCTGCATGCGCACGCCCGCCCGCAACGCGCGTTCGCTGGAGCGCTGGATGGGCAACCCTTCCGCAAGCGGGTCGCTGAAGGGCATGCCGAGTTCGATGAAATCGGCGCCGCCCCGATCCATCTCGCGCAGCACGGGCAGCGTATGTTCGGGATCGGGGAAGCCGCTGGTCATAAACAGGCCCATGGCCTTTTCGCCGCGCCCGTTGCATGCCGCCAGCTGTTCCCGGAGTCGTTGCATGATGTTCAGAGGTGTTTGGAGATCGTGCCCATATCCTTGTCGCCGCGCCCCGAACAATTCGCCACGACGATTTCATGCCGCGCCATGCCGCGTACGCCGTGGGCCATCCAGCCGATGGCGTGCGCCGTCTCGAGGGCCGGAATAATGCCTTCCGTTTTCGACAGCAATTTCACCCCGTCGAGGGCTTCCGCATCCGTGGCGGACACATACTGTACGCGCCCTGCATCCCGCAGCCAGGCATGTTCCGGGCCCACGCCCGGGTAGTCCAGCCCCGCCGAGATGGAATGCGCCAGCTGCACTTGCCCCTCGGCGTCCTGCAACAAATAACTCATGGCGCCGTGCAGAATGCCGGGCGAACCCTGCGTAAGCGTCGCCGCATGGCGCCCGTCCAGGCCTTCGCCCGCCGCCTCGACGCCGTACAGCGACACCTTCGGGTCTTGCAGGAAGCCGTAGAACAGCCCGATGGCGTTCGAGCCGCCTCCCACGCAGGCTACTGCTGCGTCGGGAGCAGGCCGTCCCTCCGCATCCTCAAGTTGCCTCCGGGTTTCGTCTCCAATGACCCGGTGAAAGTCGCGGACCATCATCGGGTACGGATGCGGCCCCACGACGGACCCGATGATGTAGAACGTATCGCGCACGTTGGTGACCCAGTCCCGGATCGCCTCGTTGGTGGCGTCTTTCAGGGTGCGGCTGCCGCTGGATACCGGCCGCACCTCGGCCCCGAGCAGCCGCATGCGCAGCACGTTCAGTTGTTGTCGCTCGACGTCTTCTTCGCCCATGTAGACGATGCATTCCATGCCGTATCGGGCGCACACGGTTGCGGTCGCCACGCCATGCTGTCCTGCGCCTGTTTCCGCGATGATGCGCATCTTGCCCATGCGGCGGGCCAGCAGGATTTGCCCGATCGTATTGTTGATCTTGTGCGCGCCCGTGTGGCACAAATCTTCCCGTTTCAGATAGATTTTCGGGCCGCCGATGGCGTCGCTGAGGCGTTCGCAAAACGTCAGGGGCGTAGGCCGTCCGGCATAGTTTTCGAGCATTCCGCGAAGTTCCTGCCGGAACGCCGGGTCCTGCCGGGCGCTCTCGTAGGCCTTGCGTACTTCCTCCACGGCGGGAATCAGGGTTTCGGGCACGAACATGCCGCCGTACACCCCGAAATGCCCGCGTTCGTCGGGGAGCGGGTGTGTTTTTTCCATCATGCGTACGGTTCTGTCGGTGTCGTATGCGGCGGGCGTTGCGGTGCGTTTTGCGGTGGGTTCTGTGCCTCCCGGAAGGCGTCCATAAAGGCGTCGATTCTGGAAAAATCCTTGTGTCCGGGCGCCGATTCAAGTCCGCTGGACACATCCACGGCAAAGGGGCGCAGCGTACGAATCGCTTCGGCTACGTTGCCTGCATGGATGCCGCCCGCCAGAAAAACGCCGGGCCGCTCCGGGCTGTCTGGTGGGTCTGCTTCCGGGGGGGCTGCTTCCGGTTTTGCGATGCGCCAGTCGAACGTCTGGCCGCTGCCGCCGTAGACGTGTTCGCTGTACGCATCCAGCAGAAAACAGGCGGCCGCGTGTGCATACGCCCGCATCCTCCGGGACAACGCTTCGGGGGTTGTATCCGGGGCAATCCGAAACGCTTTGATGACGGGACGCTCGATCCGGAGGATATCGGAAACCGGTTCCTCGCCGTGGAGCTGCACCAGGTCGAAGCCGGCTTGTTCGGCGGTCCGGTTCACCACATCGACCGGCGCATTCACGAACACCCCGACCGGTTGCGGGCCATGAATCCATTCGACGATGTCCCGCACCTGTTTCGGCTCGATATAGCGGGGACTGCCGGGGTGCTGCACGAATCCAAGGTAATCGGCGCCTGCGGCGGCGGCGTACCGGGCGTCTTCCAGCCTCGTTATGCCGCATATTTTCAGTCGGGTCGTCATGCGTCGATGCGGTTTGCTTCGCTTCGGAGCTTCGTCAGGGCGGCGCCGGGATCCGCTGCCCGCATGAAGGTTTCGCCGATCAGAAAGGCGTCGACGCCGCGTTCGTGCAGGAAGCGCACCTCGAGTCCCGACGCCAGGCCGCTTTCCGAGACCCGGACTACATGGTCCGGGACCTGTTCGAAGACGCGGAGGGTATGCCGGATGTCTACGTCAAAGGTTCGCAGGTCGCGGTTGTTCACGCCCACGATGCGCGCCTCGTCGAAATCGATGCGGTCCAGTTCGTCCGGCGCATACACTTCGATCAGCGCGTCCAGGTCCAGGGCCTGCGCCGCGTGCAGCAGATCGCGCAGGTGCGGCCCGGACAGGATGGCGGCGATCAGCAGCACGGCGTCGGCGCCATAGGCCCGGGCCTCTATCAGTTGATACTCGTCTACCATGAAATCTTTTCGCAAGACGGGCAGGGAAAGGGCCTGCCGGGCCGCCTGAAGATCGTCCAGCGATCCCTGAAAATGGCGGGGTTCGGTGAGGACAGACACTGCGCAGGCGCCCCCGGCTTCGTAGCCCCGGGCAATCTCTGCGGGACGAAAATCGCTGCGGATGACGCCCTGGGACGGCGAGGCTTTTTTGATTTCTGCAAGGATCGACGGCCCGTCGGTTCGCAGCGCGTTTTCGAGGGAATGCCTGCTTCGGGAAAAGGCAGCCATGTTTTCCAGCGTCGCCGGCGGCGTAGCGGCTTTTCGGGTGGCTACGACGTTGCGCGTATCCGCTACGATGCGGTCGAGTATCGTCATGAGGCCGGCGCGTTGTGCGAGGCGTCGGCCAGGCGCTTGAGCGTGTCTTGCGCCTGGCCCGAATCGATGCTCTCTTCGGCGGCGCTGCGGCAGGCGGCCAGCGTATCGAATTTCCCGGACGTCCACAGGGCGTAGCTTGCATTGAGCGCGACCACATCCCGCCGCGGCCCCGGATCGCCGGCAAGCACTCCCTGAATGATGGCGGCGTTTTCGTGGCGGTCGCCGCCTTTCAGCGCGCGCCGGGCGCAGCGGGCGAAGCCCAGGTCTTCGGGGCGCAGGATGCGTTCCGTCAGGCCGGTCGCCGCCGCGCCTTCGCACGCTTCGAAGGCCGCCGTATCGTCCGCCAGCGACACCTCGTCCAGGCCGTCTTGCGCGTGTACGGCCAGCACGTGCCGGGCGCCGAGGCGGTCCAGGATGGCCGCCATGATCCGGGCGGTTCGTTCGTTGAAGGCGCCCGTCAACTGACGGCGCACCCCGCCCGGGTTGCACAATGGCCCCAGAATATTGAAAAACGTGCGTACGCCGAGTTTTTTGCGCACCGGCATCACATGCTTCATCGCAGGGTGAAAGAACGGGGCGAACAGGAAGGCGACGCCCGCCTTTTCGAAGCAATATTCCACGCCCGCCTTGCCCAGCGCCGTTTTGACGCCGAGCGCTTCCAGCACGTCCGCCGAGCCGCATTTCGACGACACGGACCGGTTTCCATGTTTGGCGACCGTAACGCCTGCGCCAGCGCATACGAGCGCGGCGGCGGTCGAGATATTGAAGGTGTCTGCCCCGTCTCCTCCCGTGCCGCACAGGTCGATGGCGTCCGGGTCGCCCGTGTCCACCGGGATCGCAAACGCCCGCATGATTTTGGCGAAGGCGACCAGCTCGTCCAGCGTTTCCCCCCGCGCCCGAAGTCCCATCAAAAACGCCGCCGTGCATTCCGGCTCCGAGGCGCCTTCCATCAACAGGCGCATGGCGCGCTCGGCCTCCTCGCTTTGCAGCGTTTCTCCGGCGGCAAGTATGTTCAGGTAGCGTTGCATGCGTCTTGCAGGATGGGGTCAGGAGGCGGCGCCCGGGGTTCCCATAGCGTCCCCCAGCACATCTTCCAGCCAATTGTCTACGATGCGGGGCCCCTCAATGGTCAGCACGCTTTCCGGGTGAAACTGAATGCCTTCCACCGGATGCTCCCGGTGCCGCAGTCCCATGACCACGCCGTCGCTTGTTTCTGCGGATATATCGAGGCAAGCGGGTACGCTGGCGCGATCCACGACAAGCGAATGGTAGCGCGTCGCCGTGAACGGATCGGGCACGTTCCGAAACACCCCTTGCCCGTCGTGCGCAATATGGCTGGTCTTGCCGTGCATCAGCGTGGGCGCGTATCCGATGCGCCCGCCGTACGCCTCGCCGATCGCCTGATGCCCGAGGCACACCCCGAGGATCGGCACGGAAGGCCCCAGCGCGTGCACGACCGCTTCCGTGACGCCTGCCTGGGCGGGGCGGCCGGGTCCGGGCGAAATCAGGATGCCTTTCGGCGCCCGCGCGCGTATGGCGTCTACGTCGAGCACATCGTTCCGGACCACGTCCACCTTGCTCGTGCGCCGCCCCACGAGATGCACAAGATTATAGGTAAACGAATCGTAGTTGTCGATGACGAGAATCATAGGAGGTTCTGATACGTGGTGATCAATCCGACGCGTTCCCGAACGCGTTCCATGTATTCGCTGGCGCGCTCCCGCGCCTTGCGGCCTCCTTCGCGCAAGACGTCGAGCACATCGTCCGGGCGGCGGGCCAGTTCTTTCCTCCGGCTACGCGCCTCGGCGAAATGTTCGTCGATGAGCCGGAGCAATTCTTTCTTGGCGTGGCCGTATCCATACCCTCCGGCCCGATACGCGTCGGCGATGCGCGCCTGCGTGTCCTCGTCGGCGAACAGCCGGATGAGCGTAAACACATGGTCGCAGTCCGGGTCTTTCGGGGCTTCGAGCGGGGTCGAATCGGTTACGATGCGCATTACTTTGCTCTTGAGCGCCTTGCCCTCCTCGAAAATGCCGATGGCGTTGTCGTAGCTTTTGGACATTTTCCGCCCGTCCAGGCCGGGCACCACCGCCACGTCGGACAGAATCCAGGGTTCGGGTACGGGAAAGACGGGATCGTCCTCCGGGCAATACGTCCGGTTGAACCGTTCTGCGAGGACCCGCGTCATTTCGATGTGCTGTTTCTGATCCGCCCCCACCGGCACCAGCGTGCCGCCGTAGATCAGAATGTCCGCCGCCTGCAACACGGGATAGGTAAGCAGCCCCGCGTTGGCCGCGATGCCTTGCGCCACCTTATCCTTGTAGGCCACGCCTTTCTCCAGGTGGGATACCGTGGTCAGGTTGTTGAAAATCCAGGCCAGCTCGGTAACTTCCGGGACGTCGCTTTGCACGAAGAGGCAGGCAGCCTGGGGATTGAACCCGAGGGCCAGGTAATCCAGCGCCACGTCCAGCGTGTATCGCCGCAGTTTGTCCCGGTCCCGAAGCGTGGTCAACGTGTGGTAATTCACGATGAAGTACCAGGCTTCGTGTGTTTCGTGCAGCTGGATGTGCTGCCGGAGGGCCCCGAAATAATTTCCGAAATGCAATGCGCCCGACGGTTGAATGCCGGAAACGATGACTTCGCTGCTTTTGGGAAGATCGGGAGCAGGCATGGTCGGGTCGATGCGTTCGGAAGGCATGGAGCGCGGCGCGAGGAGTGGTTCAGGAGATCAGCGGCGCTGCGCGATCAGTTTCCGCACATAGTTTCGCCGGGTGCGGGTGTTGGTCAGGACGGCGGACAGGATGGCGCGCGTACGCATCTGATGCGCGGTTTCCATTTCGCTGCGGAGCAGTTGCTCGAACTCGCCTTCCAGCTTGCCAAGCGCTTGCACGATCTCGCGGTCGCTTTGTCCGAGGTTGAAATCCTCCGGCTCCATCGACGTGCCGTTGAACGGCGTACCCCCGGCGCTCAGCACGACTTCGCTCAGTTTGCCGGTATCCATGCGGGCCATGCGTTGCAAGGCAGCCAGTTCGTCCGCGGCTTCCCGGTTTTCGAGCGCGCGCACGGCGTATTCGTGCGAATGATTCAGGGCGCAATGGGCGCGAATAAGCGGATTGAGCCGCGTGGCGGTTTCCGCCCGGGAGAGCGTTTTTCCGGCCCATCCCTTGTTCAGGAAAAGGTCCTTTATTCCCATGATCAAAGACATAATGCAAGTATGGCGTTGGCGTACGATGCGCGGCGGTTACAACAATCCCTCCGAGGCAAGGAGAATGGCTTCCTTCAGCGCCCGCGCCTTGTTGACCGTTTCCTCGAATTCGCTGGACGGTTTGCTGTCTGCGACCAGACCGCATCCCGCCTGTACGAACACGCGGTCTTTTTGCACGAGCATGGTGCGGATGGCGATGCAGGTGTCCATGTTTCCCGAATAATCCATATATCCGACCGCGCCCGCGTAGGCGCCGCGCGCAGACGGTTCCAGTTCGTCTATGATTTCCATGGCCCGCACCTTGGGCGCTCCGCTTACGGTGCCTGCGGGGAAGCAGGCGGCGAGCACATCCATGGCGCCTCTTTTGCGATCCAGTTCGCCGGATACCGACGACACGATATGCATAACGTGCGAATATCGTTCCACGTAGGCATACCGATCTACCTGCACGGAACCATGGCGGCACACCCGTCCCAGATCGTTCCGGCCCAAGTCTACCAGCATCAGGTGTTCCGCCCGTTCTTTCGGGTCGGCCAGCAACTCCGCTTCGAGGCGGCGGTCGTCCTCCTCCGTGTCGCCCCGGGGGCGCGTCCCGGCAATGGGCAACACCTCCGCCGTATCGCCTCCGATGCGCACGAGCACTTCCGGCGAAGAGCCGATGAGCGAAAAATCGTCGAAATCGAGGTAGAACAAATACGGCGAGGGGTTTACCTGCCGCAGCGCACGATACAGATTGATCCGATCCCCTTCGTACGGCATGGAAAAACGTTGCGATAACACAGCCTGGAAGATATCTCCCTCGTAGATATAACGCTTGACCTGCTCGACGGCTTCCTCGAATTCCGCCCGTTCGAAGTTCGAATCCATATTTTCCTGCAAAATTCGTATGGGGTCCGGGCGAGGCGGGGTGGCCTCCGAAAGTTCTTTTTCGAGGGCGTCCATGCGCTCGGTGGCGCGGGCGTACGCAAGGGCCGGATCGTCTCCTTCGTGCACGAAGGCGCAGGCGATCAGGACCAGTTGCCGTTTTACATGGTCGAACGCAACCAGGCTGTCGTAAAAGCACCAGACGGCGTCCGGGATGTGCAGGTCGTCCGGCGGGGGGTCGGGCAAGCGTTCGATCAGGCGCACCGCGTCATAGCCGAGGTAGCCCACCGCGCCGGTTACGAAGGGAGGCAACCCGCTGGTCCGGACTTCCGTATAGCGATCCATTTCCCGTTGCATCGCCTCGAAAATGTTGCCTTCGAGGGCGTGCGTGGCGCCGCGGGCGTCTTCGGCGACCGTCTCTGGGCCGAATGCCCGCACGATGCGGTATGGATTTTTCCCGAGAAAGGAGTAGCGCGCCAGTTTTTCGCCGCCTTCCACGCTTTCCAGCAGAAAGCCGAACCGGCTTTGCTTGCGGAAGGCGAGGAAGGCCGAGACGGGCGTCAGCAGGTCTGCGCTCAGTCGGCGACAGATCGGCACGACGAGGTTCCCCTTGTGCCGGTGCGCCTCCGCAAGTCGTATGAAATGGTCCAGCGACATGGCCTGTAATGCAGCGTATTCTGGGCGTTGGGAAAGGCGGCGCACGGTGCGCCCTAAAAAAGTAAGGCGGCGAAATTTCGAACCTTAGGATGCTCTGATTAAGTCCGCGAAGATCAGAGGCATCGAGGAGTGGGCTGGCAAGGAATGACGAAGCAGTGTGGCAGGCCCCACATAATGAGGAATGACGCCGCCAGCGCGCTCCTCGATGCCTCCCGAAGGGCGCTTCACGACCCCGACGACGCAAAACGCCGTGTTTTCCGATGATTTTAACGATAAAATCATTACAAACGCTGCTCGCGTACGTGAAGCGCTGATCGAAGTGGATTTGATCAGTGCATCCCTTAGTTATTTAGGTTCGTGGTTTATGCAGGTTCGCGGTCGGGCGTTTGGGAAAGCGCGTCCGGCGGAACCTCCATGGGCTGGTTGGCATCCATTCCGTAGCCAATCATCGTGTAGGCCAGTTCGATATCTCCGTGCTTCTGGAATGCTTCGAGGGCGCGTATCGTGAGCCTATGCTCCATAGTGCGCCGCTTGCGCACCTCGGTCAAGTGCCGGAGGGACAGGAGAATCCCGTTTTGCGTGACGCGCACATACGCGAACGGCGTCAGCACATCGTAATGCACAAGGTACTCGCGGGACATTTTCCGGATTTCTTCCCGGGCCTGTTCTTCGACCGGGCCGGTTGCTTCGGAGGCCAGTTTCACCAGGATGTCCCGGGCCGCCTGCCAGTTTGACCGGAAGGTGACGGTAAACGGAATCTCGTTCCAGATGAACCGGAACCCTTGCGTGTAATTATACACCCCGTGCTGGTACAACCAGTTGTTCGGAATATGTACGATGCGCCCCGTGCTCTGTCCGCCCTCGACCAGGCCCTGCGTTTCCATCAGCGTACTGTGCAGCGGCCGAATGTCGATCACGTCGCCTTGCAGCCCATTCACCTCGATCCGGTCTCCACTTTGATAGGGCGCCCGAATCAGCATATGCACCCATGCCGCAAACGAAAGCAGCACTTCCCGCAGGGCGATGGCGAGCCCGGCGCCGACCACGGTCAGGATGGTGGCGGGTCCGGGTCCCTGTCCCGCCGACCATACGAAGAGGATGGCCAGCGCCGTGAACAGTCCGAGCAGCCGTCCGACCATTTTCGAGGCCCGGTACCGCCGGTCCGGGTCTTCGACATAGCGCGACAGCAGGCGGCGCAGGACATACCCCAGAATCGCCGCGGCCAGCGCGAGGAGGGCAGAAATCAGCAAATCCTGCCCTGCCCCTCCAGCGAGGAAAGATTGCACCTGTTCGCTCTGAAAAAAATCCCTGAGGGACATTAGGGGATATGCCTTGTTTTCGGGGCCGCCTCGTTTTTATACGCAGGCCCTAATGTACGAAATCGCGCGGATACGATTGCATGCGCCTTTTGTCGGGATCATAACCCGGGGCGTGGGGGTTTCGCATATCGTATCCGGCTTTGTTTCCTTCCCGCCGTGCGTTCCATGCTTCGTTACTTTCATCGCTTCGATTCCTGGCGCGCTCTGATCGACCGCGCCATCTATATGCTCGCCCTGCTGGGCCTCGTTGACGCGGCGCACATCGCGATTCAGCAACAGAGCGGATTCGCCCAGGGATGCACCGGCTTTTCCGGTTCGGCGCTGACCGGCGCCCTGTTTGATTGCGGGGCCGTAACCGGGAGCGCCGCCGGCGTGTTCCTCGGCGTATCCAATGCCTTGTGGGGCATCCTGTTCTACGCCGCCATCATCGTCCTGACCCTCGCCGTCGCCTGGAATATATCGGGCAAGCGCGCGTTGTGCAAGGCCGTCCGCACAGCGCTTGTCGCCTTCGGATTGGCATACTCGGGTTATCTTGTTTATTATCAGGTAGCCGTGCTGGAGCAATTATGCCTGCTTTGCCTTATATCCGCGGGCATTGTCGTGCTGCTTGCTATCTTGCATGGGCTGGACCTGAAATTACCTCCTGCTTCTACTACCGACACCGAACTCCCCCGCGCCATGACTCGCAAACGTTTGTCCGAAATACTCTGGATGGGTGGGTTTCTGCTGCTTGCTGGAACGATTATAGCGGCGGACGCCATGTATTTCCGTGCGTACGAACCGGAACTTGCCGACGTGTTCGCCGCCGAAACGGAAACGGACGCCGCGGCCCCCGAAGCGCTTGCGTCGCCGGAGGCTGGCGACGCTGCGCCCGCTCTGGCCTCTTCCACTTTGGCCTCTTCCACATTGGCCTCTTCCGCCTGTGAATACGACCCCGAGAAAGAGCGGGTGGAGGATTTTGGCCGTCTCATCAATCTGTTCGATCCCACGGTAGGGGACGCCGATGCGCCGGTTACGGTCATCGAATACTTCGATCCCAATTGCTACCATTGCAAGACGTTTCACGACATCATCGAGCCGGTGATGCGATCGCATGCCGAGCATGCGTTCTTCGTATTCAAGCCATTTGTGTTGTGGACCCACTCCATCGAGCAGTCGGAAGCGCTGTATGCGGCGAGCCGGGACAAAAAATTCTTTGAGATGCTTGATGCGCAGTTTGAAAGGCAGAACCCGCAAACCGGCCTGTCTCGCGAGCAATTGCGTGAGATCGCCGAAGAGATCGGCATGAATCCGGATGTGCTTGCGCAGCGCCTCGAAAGCCGCTTGTACCGCCGTACGCTGGAACAACAACGGGCCGACGCGATCGATATTGGCGTGAACCAGACGCCCACCGTCCTGATCAACGGGCGTTTCGTGGCTACGGAATCTCATACCGTCGAATGTTTGCAACAACTGATTGAGGAGGCAGCCAGCCAGTGACCGCCTCGTTTTCGTCGTCCGGCGCTGCGGAGCAGGACCGCGCCCGCCTTTCTGTCAACGCCCTGCGTTTTCTGGCCGTCGATGCGGTCCAGGCGGCGCGTAGCGGACATCCCGGCATGCCCATGGGGGCGGCCTCCATGGCGTATGTGCTTTGGAAGCGCCACCTGAAGCATAGCCCCGGGCACCCGGACTGGTTCGATCGGGACCGGTTCGTGCTTTCCGCCGGGCATGGCTCCATGCTGCTGTACGGCTTGCTGCACCTTGCAGGCTATCCCATGCCGATGGAGGAACTGAAAAGGTTTCGGCAATGGGGCAGCAGTACGCCGGGACACCCGGAGCATGGCCTGGCGGCGGGCGTCGAAACCACGACCGGACCGCTGGGCCAGGGATTTGCGAATGCGGTGGGCATGGCCATGGCCGAGAAGTATCTGGCGGCGCATTTCAACCGGCCCGGCCTGGAGATCGTGGACCATTTTACGTATGGCATTTGCTCGGATGGAGACCTTATGGAGGGCGTCTCGCACGAGGCTGCGTCGCTGGCCGGGCATCTCGGGCTGGGCAAACTCATCTTTCTGTACGACGACAACGGCATTTCCATCGACGGCGGAACGGACCTCGCCTTTACGGAAAACGTACGGCAACGCTTTGAGGCCTACGGGTGGCATGTAGCGCAGGTGGCCGACGGGAACGACCTCGAAGCCATTGACCAGGCCTTGCAGGGCGCTCGCGCCGAATCCGGGCGCCCGTCTTTACTCGCCGTGCGCACCGTGATCGGGTACGGCAGCCCCAATAAGGCAGGGTCGGCTTCGTCCCACGGCGCTCCCCTGGGAGAAGAGGAAGTCGCGCTGGCCAAGCGGAACCTCGGGTGGCCCGAAGACACGCCGTTTTTTGTGCCGGACGAGGTGTATGCGCACCTGCGCGATGCATTTTTGCCCGCAGGACGCGCCGCGTACGCCGCCTGGGAAGCGCGGCTTGCCGACTATCGGGCGCGGTATCCGGAGCAGGCCCAGGCGTTCGATGCGTGGCGCAGCGGGTCCCTGGCGGAAGGCTGGGCCGCGCGCCTGGAGATTCCCGAACCGGGGTTTGTGCAAGCGACGCGCGCGGCCAGCGGCAAGGCCCTGAACGCACTGGCTCCTTCCGCGCCGTTTCTGATAGGAGGCTCCGCCGACCTGACGCCTTCGAACAACACCGCGGTGCAAGGCCGAGAGGATTTTCAGAAAACGTCTCCCGCAGGCGGATACGTGCGTTTCGGGGTCCGGGAGCACGCCATGGCGTCGGCCTGCAACGGCATGGCGTTGCACGGCGCCGTGCGGCCCTATTGCGCCACGTTTCTGGTGTTCAGCGACTACATGCGCCCCGCCGTGCGGCTCAGCGCGTTGATGAAGACGCCCGTGCTCTATGTGTTTACGCACGACTCCATCGGTCTTGGCGAGGACGGCCCGACCCATCAGCCCGTAGAGCATATCATGTCGCTGCGGGCCATTCCGGACCTTACGGTGATTCGTCCCGCCGACGCCGCCGAGACGGTAGCGGCGTGGAAGCTGGCTATTGCGCGGCAGGACGGTCCCATCGCCCTGATTCTTACGCGGCAAGGGGTGCCGACGCTCGAGGGAACGGGCGACGGACTTCGCCGCGGCGCCTATGTGGTGCGCGCGTGCGAAGGAACGCCCGACATCGTGTTGATCGGCACGGGCAGCGAGGTGCAGCATGCGGCGGCGGCCGCCGACGCGCTGTGCGAGGCGGGCGTGGCGGCGCAAGCGGTCAGCATGCCGTCGTGGGAACTCTTCGAGGAACAGCCTGCGGCGTACCGGGAAGCGGTGCTGCCCCGGGTCGTGCGCAAGCGCCTGGCCGTGGAAGCCGGCGTAGCGACCGGATGGGAGCGGTATGTGGGCCTGGAAGGCGCCGTGATGGGCATGACCGGGTTCGGAGCGTCTGCGCCGGGCTCCGTAGCCATGCAGCACTTCGGCTTCACCGCCGAGAACGTGCTGGCCCGGGCCCAGGCGTTGCTGGCGGAATGACGGCCGTCTGCGTTTGCCGCATGGCGTTGCCCCGGGCCTTGCCGGCGCCTCCTTCGCTGCCTCCAGAAGGCTGCTTCACGACCCCGCCGCCCGCGCTCCTCAATGCCTCCCGAAGAGCGTTTCACGACCCCGACGACACAAAACGCCGTGTTTTCCGCTGATTTCAACGATGGAATCATCACAAACGCTATGTGCGTACGTGAATCGCTGATCGAAGTGGATTTGATCAGTGCATCCCTAAAATCGGCTTGCGATTTGCAGGAAGGCATGCCGCGGCGGGCCGAGTAGTGCGGGGCGCGAGAGGTAGTGGTAATTCAGCGCGTTCCGGACATGGAAGGTAGCGGAGACGCCGCGCCACGAGGACCCGATGCGCACGTCGAGGACCTGGAGGGCCGTGCTCAATTCGGCGTCGGGGACGAACAGGGCAAAGTCCGAATCGACCCGTTCCGGGGCCGACGCCCACCGGAAATCCGCGCCGCATTCGATGGGTCCGATCGTCCAGGCGCCGCCCGCCTTAAGAAGATGGGTCGAGCGAAAGGCCAGCGGCTCGTTGAGTTCGAGGTCATCTGCATCCAGCCAGGTATAGCCTGCGTGCAGCGCGGCGCGGAGGAGGGGTACGTAGGCGCGCACTTCCAGTTCGCCGCCGCGGATGCGGGCCCGGGTGAAGTTCTGGAACCGGAACGAGCGGAACTCCGGGGCGAATGTGGGCTCGATGAGTTCCTTGTACTGGCTCAGGAACAGGGCGGCGTCGATCCAGGCGCCCGAAACGCCCCCGAGCGTCGGCTGTCCCCGTACGCCCAGTTCGTAACTTCGACTGGTTTCCGGCTTCAGGTCCCGGTTCGATACGATGGGCAGGTAGTCGCTGCTTTCTATGAAGCGTTCCAGTACGCTGGGCGCCCGAAAGCCTTCGCCGTACGCAAGCCGCACGGTCCACGCCTCCCCAAGCCCGACCGTGGCGCTGGTGCGCGGGCTTAGCTTCTGCACGGGGTCTCCCTGATGGATGCGGTAGCTATCGAAACGCAGACCGCCCGTGAGGCGGATGCGCCCGATTTCTTCTTCCCACTGGGCGAACCCGGCGATTTCGGGCTGCCCGCTGGGCGCGTCGTCGCCGGTAAAGCTCGAATTCGTTGCGTTGGCGTCGCCGGATACGCCCGCAATCACGTAGCGCCCGGGCGCCGGTTCGTAATCCATCTGGACCTCGCCGCCGTACCGGAACCCGACCGTTCCGCGCGATAGCGGCCTCGGTTTTTTCTCGTCGTCGAGCGGCTGAATCAGGACGCCCAGCAGGCGTGTTTTCACCTGCAGGAGGGTACGGGGAGATAATGCGTTCGCATAGGCGGGCATCAACGTGAAATACTGCGTCCGGTTGTCGGTGGCCCCCGAGGAACTCGTGGAACTGCCAATCTCGATGCTGCCCGGATTCAGCGCATCGCGCGCGCCGTTCCAGTAGATAAAGGTGTCGCTTGTTTCCCGGCTGGCGCCCGCAAGAATATTGAAACGGGAATCGGGCGACGTATGCCAGGTGAATTTGGAAAATCCCTGCACGCTGCGGGCCTGGTCATTGTTCAGGAAGCCCGCGTCGTACCGATAGGTAACGTTCGTCCACAGGCCCGTATTTGCGCCGAGGGGACGCGCATGGTTGACGGCGACGCCGCCGAGGGGCCTCGGATCCGCGGATGCTTTCCATTCCCGCCGCCATATATCGTGGCTCGCCGGCTGGTACGCCCCTCCGTATACTTCCAGGTGCGTTTCGGGCCGGGCCGGGTAGGTTTTCGTGACGATGTGGATGACGCCGCCCAGCGCCCCGCCGCCGTACAGCGCGGAGCCCGGCCCCTTGAGCACTTCTATCTGCTCTATCTGATGCACCGGGATCAGGTCGAACGGAATGCGTTCCGCATCGGGGCTCAGCATGGGCATGCCGTCCACCAGCAGCAACACCCGGGTTCCCGTGTTGTAGGAGAAGCCGGAGGAACCCCGGACGTTCACTTCGTTTCCGGTCAATTGTACGCCGGGGACGTATTGCAAGGCGTCGTCGAGGGCCAGCACGTTGCGCGTCACAAGGTCCTCTGCGGTCAGCACGCTTACGCTCGCGGCGATGTCGCTGGCTATTTCGGTGCGGCGCGTGGTCGTAACGACAATTTCGCGGGACGCTACGGCCACGGATTCGAGGACGAAATCGATGTGCGTCGTTTGGCCCGCCGCGATGTCAATAGGCTGGACTTCGGTGGCGAACCCCACGATGGAGGCTTGTATTCGGTAGGCGCCGGCAGGCGCTGCGCCAATGCGCCAGGTTCCGTCCGCCGCCGACGCCGCGCCGTACGTTGTTTCGAGGAGCACGACATTGACGCCGGGCAACGGATTGCCCGCCTCGTCGATGACGCGGCCCGCCGCGGCGCCCTGCTGGGCTTCGGCAGCCTGCATGCCCCCGAGGCTCCACAAGGCGCACAGGCCGATCGCCAGCCGCCCCCATGTTTTCCGGATCGTCATGGGGCCTCGGGAGGTGGGAAGGGGGGAGGATTGAGGAAATCGGCCGACACGGAGACGCGCGCGGCTTCTCCAGCGGGGACCACAATAATGCCGCCGTTGTCTTCCACCAGGCCAATGGGACGCCATTCGAAGAGTTCGGGGCCGTACTTGTGGGCGACGCCGGCGTAGGGGTATACGCCCGCCGCCACGTTGTCGAGCGTTACGGTTTGCTGCGCTACGTGAAACTGCAACCGGTCGCTGAAAACAAGCCGGTTGAGCTGCAGAAAATCCGTCGTGTCTTTCGGGACAAAGCGCAGGGCGACGAACAACAATTCGTAAATGTCCTCGGAGACGGGCCAGGCTTCCGGGTGATTTTCATAGGTAATATCGACCACGATCGAGCCGGTCGGCGGTTCGTCGGGCGGGGCAAAGCCCTGGTCGCAGGCCGCAAGCAAGACCGCCGCCACGCAGGTCGCCGCGCAGGTCGTTACGCAGGTTGTTGCGTAGAGCCAGGCAGGCCGTACGGCTGCGCATACGCGGGACGACACAGTCGAGGGCAAGGCAGGGAAACGCACAGGCGATACGATGAGCGATAACGAGGCGGCAAATGCGGGGTCGAAACGGGCGCGATTCCAAAATATCGAAAACATTTTTGTCGGGAAAGAAATTTTTGGCGACCGGGCTTCTGCGACGGGCTTCTGCGACTGGGCTTCTGCGTCATGCAGGAAACACCCCGCCTGTTCGGGCGTTTGGGGCGCGGTTCCTTTCTTTCCCTCACGCATATCCGGTATGAAAGTATCGAATTTCAAGTACGATTTTCCTCCGGAACGTATCGCAAAATATCCCGCTGAACCGCGAGATTCGGCCCGGCTCATGGTGCTGGATCGGGCGAACAGGACGATTCGCCACCGGCATGTTCGAGACCTCCCGGAATATTTCAGGGAGGGGGACGTCATTGTCGTAAACGACACCAAGGTTTTTCCGGCCCGTTTGTTCGGCAAAAAGGAAAAGACCGGAGCGAATATCCAGGTGTTTTTGCTTCGGGAATTGAATGCCGCCAGCAAATTGTGGGATGTGATCGTGGAGCCTGCGCGAAAGATTCGCATCGGCAACAAGTTGTATTTTCACGGGGGCCTGGTCGCCGAGGTGATCGACAATACAACCTCGCGGGGGCGAACCATTCGCTTCGTGTTCGACGGCTCCAGCGCGGAACTCAACGCCCGGATAGACAAGTTTGGGAAAACGCCGCTGCCGCCCTACATAAAACGCGCCGTCGAGGAGGAGGATCGGGAGCGCTACCAGACCATGTTTGCCGAAAGACGGGGGGCCGTTGCGGTGCCTTCCGCCGGACTGCATTTTACGCCCGACCTGATCGAAACGCTCCGCGCCAAAGGCGTTCGGATCATGCCGGTTACGCTGCATGTCGGCCTGGGCACGTTTCGTCCGGTCGAAGTGGAGGATATGTCCAAGCATCGTATGGATTCGGAGCGCTTTATTATTTCTGAGGAAACAGCCAGCGCTGTGAACGAGGCGTTGTTGTCCCCGGATCATACGGTCACGGCGGTGGGCACGACCGTGGTCCGGGCGATCGAATCCAGTCTTTCGGCGTCGTATTTGTCCAAGCCCACCGGGCTGGCGTGGACCGACAAATTCATTTGCCCGCCGTATAAATTCAGAATCACCGAGCGGTTGCTTACGAACTTTCATCAACCCAGAAGTACGTTGCTGATGCTTGCGGCGGCGTTCGCCGGGCACGACTTCGTTATGGATTCCTACAGCCTTGCCGTGAAGGAGGAGTATCGCCTGTTCTCTTTTGGGGACGCGATGCTTATATTATAGTGCAGGATGCGCTGATCAAGCCCACTTCGATCAGGCCGCCCTGTAGCAGCCCGGCGTTGCGCCGGCGCCGCGCTCTGCCTGTGGACCTGGAAACGCCGTGAAGACCGTATTACCCATCGTCACCGTACTTATCCCGGCTGCAGGCAGCGGCATGCGCATGGGGGGGCAACGCAAGCAATACCGCGATTTGGGCGGCGCCCCGCTTCTTGCGCAAACGCTCCGCGTATTCGAGAAGCATCCCCGCGTCAATTATATCGTGGTGGCGGCGCCGGAGGGCGATACGGAGTGGCTGACGCTGGATTTGCAGGCCCGCGGGTTCCAGAAAATCCATACGGTGACGCCGGGCGGCGACACCCGACAGGCTTCCGTGGAGGCGGCGCTTGCGGCAGCCCCTTCGGTCGAGACGGTCTCGCCAGACAAGGACATTGTGCTTGTGCACGATGCGGTGCGTCCTTTTGTGCCTGCGCGTTGCATCGATACGCTGGTTTTTACAGCCATCGGGAAGGGGGCGGCGGCGCTGGCCTTACCCGTTTCGGATACGTTGCGCTTCGCGTCCGGCGGCGCGTTTGGCGAAACCGTGGACCGGACGCACCTCTATCGCATGCAGACGCCGCAGGCCTTTCGCCGCGCCTGGCTGGAAGAGGCGCACCGCACGGCGCGCCGCGAGGGGATCGAAGCCTCGGACGATGTGATGCTTGTGCAACATATCGGTCGTCCGGTGACGATGGTGGAGGGAAGCGCCCTGAACATCAAGGTGACCACGGCCACGGATTACAAGCTGATGGGCATCATTCAGTCTGCCTCGGACCGCACAGCCTCCACAGACGCATGAGAATCGGTTTCGGATACGACGTCCACCGTCTTGTAGCGGGGCGCCCCCTGATGATCGGCGGGGTAGAAATTCCGTTCGACAAGGGCCTTGCCGGGCATTCCGACGCCGACGTGCTGTTGCACGCGATTGCCGATGCGTTGCTTGGCGCAGCGGCGCTGGGCGACATAGGCGCCCATTTTCCCGATACGGATGCGCGTTGGGCAGGCCTTGCGGGCGTCGATTTGCTGCGCTCCGTGGCCGACAAGCTTATGGACGCCGGATACCGCGCGCACAATGTCGATGCGACGGTGGTGCTTGAGCGTCCGCGCCTGCGGCCCTATGCGCCCCGCATGTGCGCGGTCATCGCCGAGTGTCTTTCCCTCGGGGAAGGCGCCGTATCCGTAAAGGCCACGACCCACGAGACCATGGACGCCACGGGGCGCGGGGAAGGAGCGGCGGCCTTCGCCGTGTGCACCATTACAGCGACGGAGCAGGATGGGCGATCTGCTGCATGATCTGGCGATATGGCTGGAGGGGTTGTCTCCGGCGTGGGCCTATGCCGGCATTTTACTCGTAGCCTACGGGGAAAATGTCCTGCCTCCGATTCCCGGAGATATGGCGGTGGCGTTCGGCGGATATCTTGCGGGCGTGGGCACGTTGCATTTCGCGCTGGTGGCGGGCGTGGCGACGTTGGGGAGCGTGATGGGATTTATGACCATGTATCTTGTCGGATATACGGTGGGCGACGCCGTGCTGCGGTCGCGCTGGTTCCGATGGGTTCCCCCGGAGCGGATGGACGCCGCCCGGCAGCGCCTGGACCGCTGGGGGTATGGCCTTGTGGCCGCCAACCGGTTTCTGGCGGGGCTTCGCGGCGTGGTCGGACTTGTCGTCGGCATGGCCCGCCTGAACGCCTGGCGCACGGCGGCGGTGTCCGCGTTGAGCGCCCTCGTCTGGATCGTGCTGATTGTCTGGGCCGGGTACGCCCTCGGCGATCATTGGGAGGACATCGGGGGCTGGCTTCAGCGATACGGGCAGGCCGTGCTGGCGCTTTTCGCGTTGGTCTTGCTGGCCGCTGGCGTGCGCCGGTATAGGCAGAAGAGATCTATGCAAAAGAAATAGCTGCGCTGACCCGGTCCGCTTCGCGCCGCGCGTTCGCAAAAGGATGCTTGCCTTGCTGAAATCGACAGAAAATGCACAAAGCGCGCCCGATCCGGAAACTTTGCGCCCGCTACGGGATATGTTCTTTGTATCTTTTTTCGGCATGCAGGTTGACATTGTGCCCCGCAGTGCGTACTTTAACAGGCTGTGCTTACCCGCGAAATGGCGAAGCTGGCGTAGCTCAACCGGTAGAGCAGCTCACTTGTAATGAGCAGGTTGGGGGTTCGAGTCCCTTCGCCAGCTCTTTATGCGAACACGTGATTTTGACAGAACCTTTGCGGAGCGTATGCTCCGACAACGCCGGGCAGGTGGCCGAGCGGTCAAAGGCGGCAGACTGTAAATCTGCTCCCTCAGGGTTCGGAGGTTCGAATCCTCCCCTGCCCACCCTGCGTGGGGCGGCGTTGCGTAGCGGAGATAGTCCGCCGCAACGCCGCCTTGCGCGTCGTGATCGTAGCGGAAGTAGCTCAGATGGTAGAGCATCAGCCTTCCAAGCTGAGGGTCGCGGGTTCGAATCCCGTCTTCCGCTCCAGCAAACGCGTGTTCGTACCGGCCGCCTTAGCTCAGTGGTAGAGCACTTCCATGGTAAGGAAGGGGTCATCGGTTCAAATCCGATAGGCGGCTCATGCAACGCCGCCTTGCGCATGCGAATCGTTTGGCGAGGACCTCGCCGTACACACGGGCGTAGCTCAATTGGCAGAGCAGCGGTCTCCAAAACCGCAGGCTGCAGGTTCGAGTCCTGCCGCCCGTGCCCGCAACACTCATGGCGCCCTGCGCCGCAATCGGACATCGACTTATGAAGGTAGTGCAATATCTGGGCGACGTAAGCAAGGAAATGCGCAAGGTCAGCTGGCCTGCGCGCAACGAGTTGGTCAGCAATACGCTCATTACCCTGCTGGCGACCATGATCGTTTCCCTGTACATATGGGGCGCCGATCAGGTCATTAGCCGGGCGCTGGAGTTCATATACCGCTGATTTGCCCGTTTGGCAAGCATATCTGTCGAGACATTTTTTCACCACACGGCAAGATGGTCAAGGAAAAGACAGTGATCCGTAAATGGTACGTGCTGCGCACGTTTTCGGGGCACGAAAAGAAGGTCAAGCAGTACCTCGAAAAGGAAATCGAGCGTCTCAATCTGCAGGACAGGATCCAGGATGTTATGATCCCGACGGAGACCGTCTTCGAGATGCGCAGCGGCAAAAAGCGCACCCGCGAAAAGACGTTTTTTCCGGGCTATGTGATGCTGCATGTCGCGCTCGACACCGAGTTGCAGCATGTTATTTCCAGTCTGCCGTCGGTGATTGGTTTCCTGACCACGGGCGACGAACCTACGCCGCTCCGTCCCGACGAAATCAACCGGATCATGGGCAGGATGAACGAGGTCCGGGAGGCGGGCGAGCAGCCGGAGATGCCGTTCAGGAAGGGGGATTCCGTCAAGGTGGCGGACGGGCCGTTCAACAATTTCAGCGGCGTGGTCGAGGAGGTGTATCCCGACAAGATGAAGGTCAAGGTGATGGTGTCGATCTTTGGCCGCAAGACCCCGCTCGAGCTGGATTATTTGCAGGTGGAGCGGAGCGATTGACGCGCCCGATGGCGCCGTCAATTGTGAATTCAACTTGAACATTGGGAAATTTTCGTTTTCGGGGTGGCGCTTTTCCCGAAAAAGCGTTACATTGGTAGGCTAAGTTTTGCTTCGGGTTAACAGAAAGCGGGAGCCGGGTGCGCCAAACGGCGCAAGGCCCCGGCGTTTGCACCGCACTTTAATCGCATTTTGAATATGGCGAAGCCGATCGGCGGGTATGTCAAGCTCCAGATAAAGGCCGGACAAGCGAATCCGGCGCCCCCCATAGGTCCTGCGCTGGCGCAGCACGGGGTGAATATCATGGACTTCTGCAAGCAATTCAACGCCGCGACCCAGGACAGGATGGGGCTTGTCCTGCCGGTGGTGATCACGGTGTACAAGGACAAGACGTTCAGTTTCATCGTCAAGAGTCCGCCTGCCGCGGTGCTGCTGAAGATGGCGGCGAAGATTCCGTCGGGGTCCGGCGATTCCCTCCGACAAAAGGTGGGTACGGTGACCTGGGAGGATTGCCGCGGCATCGCCGAGCAAAAGATGGCGGACCTCAATGCATTCGATCTGGACCAGGCGGCGTCCATGATAGCCGGTACGGCGCGGTCGATGGGGATACGCGTCGAAGGCGCCCCCGCCTGAATGGGGACCGCATCCCGAATACATACAAGCCGGATCGACATGCTGCATCCGGCGCATTCCATCATCACGGACACAAGCACTGCATCCGCTGGGTAACCGGATGGCGAAAAAAGGAAAACGGTATCGGCAGGCCGCCGACATGGTCAAGGAGGCCGGCGGCGGGCCCTTCACGCTCGAAGACGCCTGCGCCCTCGTGGCCAAGGGAGGCCTGGCCAAATTCGACGAATCGGTCGATATAGACTTGCGGCTCGGGGTCGATCCGCGGCACGCAGACCAGATGGTGCGCGGTACGGCGGCGTTGCCGCACGGCACGGGTAAAGAGGTGCGCGTACTGGTTCTGGCGAACGAGAGCAAACAGGAAGAAGCGAAGGAGGCCGGCGCCGATTATGTCGGTCTGCACGACTTCATCGAACGCATCCAGAAAAAAGGCTGGACGGATTTCGATGTGGTGGTCGCTACGCCCGATGTGATGCGCGACATCGCCAAACTCGGGCGCGTACTGGGTCCGAGAGGCCTCATGCCGAACCCCAAAAGCGGTACGGTCACGATGGATGTGTCGGCGGCGGTGCAGCAGGTCAAGGCCGGTAAAATCGACTTTCGCGTGGACAAGTCCGGCAATCTGCATACGGCCATCGGAAAGGCGTCGTTTTCGGCGGAGCATCTCCGGGAGAATGCGGAGGTGTTTATCCGGGAAGTGCTTCGGTTGCGTCCCGCATCGGCGAAGGGCGCGTACGTTCGGTCGGCTTCGATTTCAACCTCCATGGGGCCGCCCATTCCCCTGGACCGCGTTCAGGTCGTAAGCGCGCTGCGATAGCGCCCTTGCCCTGCATACCGTATCCCATGCGCACGTAACGTTATGCCGGCCGTACGCCGGACAGCCAAAGCAACGAATCGAGACAGCGAGGCGCCGACATGCCCATGACCAAGACGGAAAAGGAAACGATGATTGCGGAAATCGGGCAGCTGCTCGACGCCAACGACATCGTATACCTGACGAATTATTCCGGGCTGACCGTCAGCCAGGCAAACGAGTTGCGCAATCGTTTTCGCGACGCCGACGTGTCGTTCAAGGTGTACAAGAATACGCTGGTGCGCCTTGCGATGGAGGAGCGCCCTGCGTACAGCGCCTTGATGGACTACCTGAAAGGCCCTACGGCTATTGCCTTTGGCGGCGAGCCGTCGGCGCCGGCCCGCGTCATCCGGGATTTTCTGAAAGCCGAATCGGCGACGCGTCCCGAAGTCAAGGCAGTCTACATAGACGGCGCTTTTTACGGGGAAGGTTCGCTGGAGATGCTGGCTTCGCTCAAGTCGAAAGACGAACTCCTCGGCGACGTTGTGGGCTTGCTGCTCGCTCCTGTTTCCAATGTAGTCGGCGCCGTGCAGGCGCCTGCGCGCAATCTGGCTGGCGCGATTCGCGAAATAGCCGATCGCGCGGCATGACCGTGCGTCATCCCTGACGTCAACACGCAATCGTTACTTTCATCATCCATCCTTAATGCGCGGCACAGTGGCCGGAACCGGCTGCAAAGACTGCTCGCAGGAGAACTCATAACACCATGGCGGATATCAAACAAATCGCAGAAGAACTTGTCAACCTTACGGTCAAGGAGGCCAACGACCTGGCGACCCTGCTCGAAGAGGAATACGGCATCAAGCCGGCAGCCGCGGCCGCGGCGGTCATAGCAGGCCCTGCCGCCGGAGGCGACGGGGCGGCTGCCGCCGAAGAGCAAACGGAATTCGATGTCGTGCTCAAGGGCATCGGGGGCAACAAGATTGCCGTGATCAAGGAGGTGCGTAGCCTCACGGGCCTGGGCCTGAAGGAGGCGAAGGCGCTTGTCGACGGCGTGCCGAATCCCGTCAAGGAAGCGGTCAGCAAGGACGAAGCCGAGGAAATCAGGACCCGGCTTGAGGGAGCAGGCGCCGAAGTCGAACTCAAATAATCGGGAGCGGCCCGGCGCAGTGTGCGCTGGGCCTCGTGTGTATCGTTGTCGTTCGATCCGTTTTTTTCTCTCCAGCCACTGCATCCATGCTCCATACGAACGGTCAAGCCGCGAAAGGCAAGCGTATCTCTTATGCTCGCATCCCGACCATACGCGAATATCCGGATTTTCTGGCGATCCAACTCCGGTCGTACGCAGATTTTGCGCAATCGGACATCTCGCCGGAAGAGCGGAAGGATACTGGACTCCAGGGGGTTTTCAAGGAGCATTTTCCGATCCAGGACAGCCGCGAGCGGTATACCCTCGAATTCATAGACTACGAACTGGATACGCCGAAGCATTCGGTGGCGGAATGTATCGCGCAGGGGCTGACCTACGCTGTACCGCTCAAGGCCCGGCTTCGTTTGTCGAGCAAGGAGGACGAGGACGAGGACGAACCGGCGGAAGCGATAGAGCAGGAGGTATACCTTGGCAATCTGCCGTTCATGACGGAGCAAGGCGCTTTTGTCATCAACGGCGCGGAGCGCGTGGTCGTTTCGCAGTTGCATCGTAGCCCCGGGGTGTTTTTCGGGCTGAGCATTCACCCGAACGGGACGGAGCTGTATTCCGCCCGCGTCATCCCTTTCCGGGGGTCCTGGATCGAATTTTCCACCGATGTAAGCAACGTCATGTGGGCGTACATCGATCGGAAGAAAAAACTGCCGGTTACGACGCTTTTGCGGACGCTGGGGCACTCCTCCAACGATGAAATCATGCGCCTCTTCGACCTGGCCGACGAGGGGGACGTATCTACGAAGCGGGTGTATCGCAAGTCCATAGGCCGCAACCTTGCGGCGTCGGTTACGGTTCCGGAAGTGCACGAGATCGTGGACGAGGACACCGGCGAGATTCTTGAGGAGAAAACGGAGCACCGGGTGATTTTTCCTTCGGGCCATACGCTTCAGGAGGACGATTACGCCAAGCTGAAAGAGGCGGGCGTCAAGAAGGTATGGCTCCTGAAGAACGACGAAGAAGACCAGATCGACAAGTCCACGTTGATCAACACCCTGAAGAAGGATCCCACCCATTCGACCGACGAGGCGCTGAAAGAGTTGTATCTGCAGCTGCGGGGCAGCGAGGCGCCGGACCTCGAAAATGCGCGCGGCATTCTGGAGCGGCTCTTTTTTAGCGAAAAGCGGTACGATCTCGGAGAAGTGGGCCGGTATCGCATCAATTCGCGCCTGGACCTCGATACGCCGTCGGATACGTTGACGTTGACGCCCGGGGACATCGTGGCGATTATCCGTGAACTGGTTAATCTTCAGAATGGCAAGAGCAGCGTAGACGATATCGACCACCTCGGCAACCGCCGGGTGCGCACGGTCGGCGAGCAGCTTTCCACCCAGTTCTCCCTGGGGCTGGCGCGCATGGCGCGGACCATAAAGGAGCGCATGAATATGCGCGACGCGGACAAGTTTTCGCCGCAAGAACTGGTCAACGCCCGCACGGTTTCGAGCGTGATCAACACATTTTTCGGGACCAACCAGCTCAGCCAGTTCATGGATCAGACGAATCCGCTGGCCGAGTTGACGCACAAACGCCGCATGTCGGCGCTGGGGCCGGGCGGACTGACCCGCGAACGCGCCGGGTTCGAGGTGCGCGACGTGCATTACACGCACTACGGGCGGTTGTGTCCTATCGAGACGCCCGAAGGGCCGAATATTGGTTTGATTTCGTCGCTTTGCGTGCACGCTACCATCAACGATTTCGGGTTTATCGAAACGCCGTACCGGGTCGTTAAAAACGGCCAGGTGACCGAGGAAATTCGTTTTCTTTCCGCGGAGGGAGAAGACAGTGCGGTGATTGCCCAGGCCAATGCGCCGATCGGCGAGGACGGACATTTCGTCAACGACTACGTGAAGTGCCGCTATCGGGGCGATTTTCCCATCGTGCCGCCGGACAGGGTCGAATACATGGACGTGGCGCCGAACCAGATTGTGTCTCCGGCGGCCAGCCTGATTCCTTTTTTGGAGCACGACGACGCGAACCGCGCCCTGATGGGGTCGAACATGCAGCGCCAGGCGGTGCCCTTGTTGCGCGCAGAGGCGCCCCTCGTCGGTACGGGCCTCGAAGGCCGCGTGGCGCGAGATTCGCGTGCGGTGCTCGTAGCGGAAGGGGATGGGGTTGTCGAATATGTGGACGCTATGCGCATTGTGGTGCGCTACGATCGGGACGAAGACGAAGCCGAACTGAGTTTCGGGGAAGCGGTCCGCGAATATCGCCTGGTGAAGTTCCGTCGAACGAACCAGGACACCAGCGTGAACCAGAAACCGATCGTGCGGAAAGGCCAGCGCGTCTCGGAGGGAACCGTGCTGACGGACGGGTTCGCCACGGAAAACGGCGATCTTGCGCTGGGCAAGAACGTGCTGGTCGCCTTCATGCCCTGGCGCGGTTACAACTTCGAGGACGCCATCGTGCTGTCCGAACGGCTGGTGACCGAAGATGTGTACACCTCTATACATATCGAGCAGTTCGAACTCCAGGTGCGCGACACGAAGCGCGGCGAGGAAGAACTTACCCGGGAGATTCCGAATGTTTCGGAAGAATCTACCAAAGACCTGGACGAACGAGGCATTATCCGCGTAGGCGCGGAGGTGAACGCCGGGGATATTATTGTCGGCAAGATCACGCCCAAGGGCGAGACCGACCCCACGCCGGAAGAAAAATTGCTCCGCGCCATTTTCGGCGACAAGGCGGGCGACGTGAAGGATGCTTCCCTGACGGCGCCGCCAGGCATGAAGGGCGTCGTGATCGCTACCGAGTTATTCGGGCGCCGCAAACTGGATTCCGCCTCGAAGAAGCTCGAGGAGAAGCGTCTGCAGAATATCACCGCCCGCTTTACGCGCGAAAAAGCGGCGCTGGACGAGACGTTCTGGGAAAAGTTTTTCGGGATCGTAGGCCGCAAAACGTCGGCGGGCGTAGAAGACCGCGACGGCGTGGTGCTGCTTTCGAAAGGGGCCCGTTTTACCAAGAGGGCGTTCGAAAACGTGACGCCCGATCGGCTTGCGACCGGCAAGGACATGATGGTCGATCCGAAAGCGAACGACCGCATGCGCCAGTTGCTCCGTAATTACGCCCGCACCCGTACCCGGATCGACGGCGAAATGAAGCGCGACAAGCACCAGGTGCAGATGGGGGACGAGCTGCCCCCGGGCATCGTGCAGTTGGCCAAGGTGTACGTGGCGCGCAAGCGCAAGGTGCAGGTAGGGGACAAAATGGCCGGCCGCCACGGCAACAAGGGGGTGGTTGCCCGCATCGTGCCCGTGGAGGACATGCCGTTCCTCGAGGATGGTACGCCCATTGATATCGTACTCAATCCGTTGGGCGTGCCTTCCCGCATGAACCTTGGCCAGATATTCGAGACGCTCCTCGGATGGGCCGGCAAGGAACTCGGCGCCTCGTTCGCTACGCCGATTTTCGATGGCGCTACGATGGACGATATCCGGGGCCGACTGGAGGAAGCGGGGTTGCCCATCGACGGGCGCGCCCAGTTGTACGATGGCCGCACCGGCAAGGAGTTCGACGAAAAAACCACGGTGGGATACATCTACATGCTGAAGCTGAGTCATCTGGTGGAGGACAAGATTCATGCGCGCAGCATTGGCCCGTACAGCCTTATTACGCAACAGCCGCTGGGAGGCAAGGCGCAGCTTGGCGGACAGCGTCTCGGGGAGATGGAGGTGTGGGCGCTGTATGCCTACGGCGCGGCGCACACCTTGCAGGAGATGCTGACCTACAAATCGGACGACGTCCAGGGGCGGTCGAAAGCATATGAGTCGATCGTCAAGGGAGAGAACATGCCCGAAGCCGGTATGCCGGAGAGTTTTCAGGTGCTTGTTCGGGAACTTCAGGGGCTTGGCCTCGAAGTTCGTCTCGATTGACGCGGCGCCGCGCCGCCTTGTACGGAGTCGTTTCAGGATTCAGAATTGCGAAAGAGCCCATGCCCTACGGAAAGACGCAGCAGATCAAGAAGCAGTTCAACCATATCACCGTCAGTTTGTCCAGCCCGGAAAGCGTGCTGGAGCGGTCGCATGGCGAAGTGCTCAAGCCCGAAACCATCAACTACCGGTCGTTCAAGCCGGAGAAAGACGGTCTTTTTTGCGAAAAAATATTTGGACCCGTCAAGGACTGGGAATGTCATTGCGGCAAGTACAAACGCATTCGCTACAAGGGCATCATCTGCGATCGTTGCGGGGTAGAGGTCACGCAGAAAAAAGTGCGGCGCGAACGCATGGGGCATATCACCCTGAGCGTCCCCGTGGTGCATATCTGGTATTTCAAGACGTTGCCGAACAAGATCGGCCATCTCGTGGGACTCAAGTCGAAGGACCTTGAGAAGATTATCTACTACGAGAACTATGTCGTTATCCAGCCGGGGAGCGCGGCAGAGCATGGCGTTGCGGAAAATCAGCTGCTGAACGAAGAAGAATATTTCGACATTCTGTACCGGATACGGGACGACAACCATCGGCTTGCCGACGACGACCCGAACAAGTTCATTGCCCGCATCGGGGGCGAAGCGGTCGAGACGATCTTGCGGCGCCTCGAGTTGCCGTCGTTGTCGACGAAGTTGCGTCACCAGATCAAGACGGAAACGAGCCAGGCCCGCAAGGCCGACGCCCTGAAGCGCCTCGCCGTCGTGGAAGGATTCCGCGACGCGAACACGCGCCTCGAAAACCGGCCCGAGTGGATGGTTATGCGCGTGATTCCGGTGATTCCGCCGGAGTTGCGCCCCCTCGTTCCGCTGGAAGGCGGGCGTTTCGCTACGTCGGACCTGAACGATTTGTACCGGCGCGTCATCATTCGCAATAACCGCCTCAAGCGCCTGATCGACATCAAGGCGCCCGAAGTGATTCTGCGGAACGAGAAGCGCATGCTTCAGGAAGCGGTCGATTCGCTGTTCGACAACAGCCGCAAGGCCAACGCCGTGCGCAGCGATTCGAACCGGGCCCTGAAATCGCTGAGCGACATGCTCAAGGGCAAGCAGGGGCGGTTCCGTCAGAACCTGCTCGGAAAGCGCGTGGATTATTCAGGCCGCTCGGTGATTGTCGTGGGGCCCGAGCTCGAGATCCATCAGTGCGGTTTGCCGAAAGAAATGGCGGTCGAATTGTTCAAGCCGTTCGTGATTCGCAAACTCATTGAGCGGGGGCTTGTCAAGACCGTCAAGAGCGCCAAAAAGGTGGTGGACCGGCGCACGGCGGACGTCTGGGATATTCTCGAGAAGGTTATCGAAGGGCGTCCCGTGTTGCTGAACCGGGCCCCCACGTTGCATCGCCTGGGCATTCAGGCGTTTCAGCCCATCCTGATCGAGGGCAAGGCGATCCGGTTGCATCCGTTGGTATGCACGGCCTTTAACGCCGACTTCGACGGGGACCAGATGGCCGTGCATGCGCCCCTGAGCCATGACGCGTGTCTGGAAGCATGGGTGCTTATGCTGTCGAGCCATAATATCCTGAGTCCTGCGCACGGCGGCCCGGTTGCGGTCCCGACGCAAGACATGGTGCTTGGCCTGTACTATCTCACGAAAATGCGTCCCGGCCAGAAAGGGGACGGCATGCGCTTCGCAAATCTTACGGAAGTCCGCCAGGCGTACGACCAGGCAAAGGTGGATTTGCATGCCCAGATCCATGTCCGCATCGCCCGGGGCCAGATGGAGGAAACGACGGTAGGCCGCGTACTCTTCAACGAGGTGATTCCGGGCGAGGTCGGGTTCATCAACGCCGTGCTTACGAAGCGCAACCTGCGCCCGATCATCGCGCGCGTGCTCAAGGCCAGCGGATTCCAGAAGGCGGCCCGTTTTCTCGACGATATCAAGCGGCTGGGCTTTGAACAGGCCACCACGGCGGGGCTTACCTTCTCGCTGGCCGACATCATCGTGCCGGACGTGAAGGAGAAGATCATCTCGGATGCGCAGGCCGAGGTAGACCGCGTACGCGGCAATTACGAGATGGGCTTCATGTTCGAGAGCGAGCGCTACAATCAGGTCATAGATATCTGGACGAAGACGAACAACCGGGTTTCCGAAACGCTTTTCGAAACGCTTCGGAACGACAAGGGCGGCTTCAACGCCATTTATATGATGGCGGACTCGGGCGCCCGCGGGTCCAAGGAGCAGATTCGCCAGCTGGGCGGCATGCGCGGCCTGATGGCCAAGCCGCAGAAGAGCCTTGTGGGTTCGGTGGGCGAAATCATTGAGAACCCGATTATTTCGAACTTCAAGGAAGGGCTTTCGGTGCTCGAATATTTCATTTCGACGCACGGCGCCCGCAAGGGACTTGCCGACACGGCCCTGAAGACCGCCGACGCCGGGTATTTGACGCGCCGCCTCGTGGACGTCGCGCAGGACGTGACGATCGTGCAGGAAGATTGCGGTACGCTGCGCGGCATCCGGATATCGGCCTTGAAGGACAACGAGGAGATCGTCGAGCCGCTGGCCGACCGGATCGTGGGGCGCGTTTCCATGCACGATGTGGGCGATCCGCTTTCGGGCGATCTGATTATCGCCGCCAACGAGATGATCGACGAGCAACGGGCGCGGCAGATTTCCGAAACATCCATTGAGGAGGTCGAGATACGTTCGGCCCTTACCTGCGAGTCGCGCCGCGGCGTGTGCGCCTTTTGCTACGGGCGGAATCTCGCCAGCGGAGACCTTGTGGAAACCGGCGAAGCGGTGGGCGTGGTGGCCGCGCAGTCTATTGGCGAGCCGGGCACGCAGCTTACGCTCCGGACGTTCCACATCGGCGGTACGGCCAGCCTGATTTCCGCCGAAAGCACGCTCCAGACGAAATTTGCGGGCAAGGCGGTATACGAAAACCTGCGCACGGTTACGCTGAACGACGACGAAGGGAAAGACGTGGTGCTCACGCGCCAGGGCGAGGTGGTGATTGTCGATCCGGAGGATGCCGGGCGGCAGTTGATTTCGTATGTCATTCCGTACGGCGCCGAAATGCTGATTTCGGACGGAGAGATCGTCGGGAAGGGGAGCGTGCTGGCCAGCTGGGATCCCTATAACAGCGTCATTCTGTCGGAAGTCTCCGGCACGATTTCCTTCAAGGACATTGTCGAAGGCACCACCTTTCGGGAGGAATCCGACGAGCAGACGGGGCACAAGGAAAAAGTCATTACCGAAAGCCGCGAACGTTCGCTGACGCCGGCCCTCATCGTAAAACGGGCGGAAGACAAGGACCGCGAGTATACGCTGCCTGTGCGGGCGCGCATTCAGGTGGACGAAGGAGAGGAGATTCAGGCCGGCCAGGTGATGGTGAAAATTCCGCGCCAGTCCGCCAAGACGGGCGATATCACGGGCGGCCTTCCCCGCGTCACCGAATTGTTCGAGGCCCGGATGCCTGCCGACCCCGCGGTGGTTTCCGAGATCGACGGCGTGGTTCGTTTCGGCGGACGTCGCCGGGGCGCGCAGGAAATCGTGGTTACTTCCCGCGACGGTTCCGAAAGCCGGACGTACCTTGTGCCGCTTTCGAGGCATATCCTGGTCCATGAACACGACTTTATACGCGCAGGAGGCCAGCTTTCGGACGGACAGGTATCCCCGCAGGATATTTTGTCCATCAAGGGGCCGCGCGCCGTGCAGGAGTATCTCGTGAATGAGATTCAGGAAGTGTATCGCATGCAGGGCGTGACGATCAACGACAAGCATATTGAAGTGATTGTGCGCCAGATGATGCAGAAGGTGCGCGTAGCGGACCCGGGGGACACCACCTTGCTGGAAGACTATACGGTGGACCGGTTCGCCATGGAGGAGTACAACGACCGCCTCTACGACCGGTTTGTGGTTACCGATGAGGGCGATTCCGGCTTGAAAGTGGGCGCTGTCGTGAGTCGGAGGAAAATGCGCGAGGTGAATTCGGCGATGAAGCGGCAGGACCTCAAGCAGGCGGAGGCGCGCGAAGCCCAGCCCGCCGTGGCGCAGCCGATTCTTTTGGGCATCACGCAGGCCGCGCTTTCGACCGATTCGTTTGTGTCGGCGGCTTCGTTCCAGGAAACGACCAAGGTGCTTACCAACGCGGCGATCAAGGCGCAGCGGGACCCGCTGTACGGACTCAAGGAAAATGTCATCGTGGGCCATCCGATTCCGGCAGGAACCGGGCAGCGGCGTTTCCGGGACCTTGTGGTTGGCTCCAGGACCGAGCTGGCCGAACTGCAAGCCGCCATCGGCGGAGACGGGGAATCGGCGCCGGCGGAGCCCGATGCGCCGGATGCTCCGAAAGCGCCGGACGCCAAGGCCGAGAAAGTCAAGGCGTGAGCCTTCGTTTCGGCGGGGCGGGCGTGCAGGGCCGGGGCAGTCAAGGCGTGCGCCTTCGTTTCGGCGGGGCGGTCGCGCAGGGCCGAGAAAGTCAAGGCGTGAGCCTTCGTTTCGGCGGAGCGGTCGCGCAGGGCCGGGGCAGTCAAGGCGTGCGCCTTCGTTTCGTCGGGGCGGGCGCGCAGAGCCGAGGCAGTCAAGGCGTGCGCCTTCGTTTCGGCGGGGCGGGCGTGCAGGGCCGAGGAAGTCAAGGGGTGCGCCTTCGTTTCGGCGGGGCGGGCGGCGTGGTGGCCGTGCAGGGCGTATATTTTTGCACAATTCTGTAACTATTGGAAGAAATCTTCCGTATTGCGGAGTAATCCCCGAAAAATTTCTTTGCCAAAACGACAAGGCCGCCGCTATGCCGAAACGCTGCTTCCGATACGTCCGAACCTGGCCCCTGATCGTTGCCGCCCTGCTGGTTGCCGCGAATAGCTACGCGGGCGACCTGGACCTGATCGATATCAAGGATACGGTCAAGCGGTCGTACAAGGTGCGTCCTGGCGGCACCCTGATGCTGGATATAGACCAGGGCCGGGTAGAAGTATTGCCCGGGGCCGGCAGCGAAGTGCTTATCGAGGTGGAGCGCAAGGTAACGACCGATTCCCGCGCCAAGGCCGAGCGCATGTTCGAACAGCACGACCTGCAAATCGAAGAGCGGGACGGTGGGGTCTACGTGGGGTCGCGTTTCGATCGGGAGGATACGTTCTGGAACCGCATTCGCTCCACGGAACGCCTCAAGGTGCGGGTCCGGGCACGGATTCCCGAGCAGTACAACGTCGAGTTCACGACGGGCGCAGGCAATGTGGCGCTGGGTTCCTTCTCCGGCGACGTTTCCGGGGTCACCGGCGCAGGCAATATCCGGATCGGCGAGGTCTCCGGGTCCGTTGAGGTGGTTTCCGGCTCCGGGAATATCGAGATCGAAGGCGCGGGGGAGGAGCTGGAGGTGCATACGGGCGCAGGCAACGTGGACGTTGGGTCCGTGCGCGGCGAAGCCACGGTCAAGGCGGGCGCGGGCAACATTGAAGTGTTCATCACCGAACAGCCGGACGGAGATTCCGCGTTCAGTACGGGGGCGGGCAACGTGATGGTGTACGTGGCGGGCAGCGTAGGCGTGGACGTCGATGCGGAATGCGCCGTGGGGTCGGCGAGCACGGACTATCCGCTGGAAGTGGAAGGGAAGTGGACCCGGAAGTCCTTTGCGGGTCGCATTAACGGCGGCGGCCCCAATCTGCGCATGTACGCCGCCGTGGGGAACGTGGCGTTGCGCAAGCGGTGATTCCCGTTCGTTCCGCCCGCGCATTCCCCTTGCGCAGCGGCGTTGATCAGCATATCTTAAGGGGAATATCATAGCCCGGCGAGGGCGGGTGTCGGCGCGCGCATTCCTTGCGCGGCGGCGTTGATCAGCCTGTCCGGGGGGCGTCCGAAGATGTGGCGGCCCCTGCTTTTTTCATGCGCAATGCATGCGGGCCAGGCTTTTATCCCGTTGCGATTTTTCGTTTCTTTCGGAAGATGCCCTGATCGAAGTGAACTTGATCAGCGCATCCGCAAGATGCTTGCGCAAGATGCATCCGCAAGATTCATGCGCAAGATTTCGGGTCTTTTTTGGGAGATGTGCCGGTCGCCGGGGCTTGATCAGCGCATTCCTGCATTCAGAATGAGAAAAAGGTATGCCGGATATCGTATTGGAATCGGAAAAGACGCCTGCCGCGCCGCTGGATAACGATCCGGGCAGCGGTACGCTCACGCTGGGGAAGACCCTGCCGGACTTGCTGTACGAGGCGTCCGAGCGGTATGCGAACCGCCGTGCGCTCAACGAGCCGGACGGCGCGGGCGGCTGGCGCTCTCTTTCCCTCGATGCGTTTCGTCGCCATGCCGAGGAAGCGGCGCTCGGGCTCGCCGAGCTGGGGCTGGATCACGGGGACCGTCTGGCGCTGTATATGGAAAGCGATGTGTCGTTTTGCGTGGTGGATATGGGCTGCCTGTTGGCCGGCGTCATTGACGTGCCCATGTACCTGGCGCATGCGCCGGACCAGATTCGGTATGTGCTCGCCCACTCGGAGGCGAAAGCCGTGGCGGTTTCCAGCGGACAGCACCTGGAAACCATCCGGGACCTGTTGCCCGAATGCCCTGCGGTTTCGGCGGTGATCGTGGCGGACGGGGATCTTGCGGATGCGGCGTCGCTTCCGGAAGGCGTGAAAGCGTATGCGCTGGAGGCGGTTCGGGAGTTCGGGCGGCGCCGGATGGAAGAAGATGCGGACGCCGTCGCTGCGTTGCGCGAACGGGTGGGGCCGCAGGACCTGGCCACGATTCTGTATACGAGCGGCACGACGGGACAGCCCAAGGGCGTCGTACTGACGCATGAAAATATCAGCGCCAACGCGCTTACGTCTTTCTCCGGAATGCCGGAGTACCGCGCGGGCGAGGAGGGCGAACAGATTATTTCGTTTCTGCCCCTGACCCATATTTTCGCGAGGATGCTTCAGTATGGCTTTCTCTACCATGGGTCGTCCGTGTATTTCACGTCGCAGGAGTTCCTCATGCAGCATATCGCCGAGGTGCGGCCCACGATATTCGCCACGGTGCCGCGGGTGCTGGAAAAAGTGTACGCCGCCGTGCTGACCCGGATCGCCGGCATGCGCGGCCTCCAGAAGGCCATCGCTTCCTGGGCGTTATCCCAGGGCGAGGGGTACGACGTATTGTCGCCGCCCGGCGGACTCCGGGCGCTTTCGCTCAAGGTGGCGGACCGTCTTCTCTTTGGGAAATGGCGAAAAGCCCTCGGCGGGCGCGTGCATTTTCTTATTTCGGGCGGCGCGGCGCTGGGCGAGCGCCTGACCAATTTGTTTGCGGCGGCGAACATTACCGTGCTGGAGGGATACGGCCTTACGGAAACGAGCCCCGTGATTTCCTTTAACCGGAAGGGGCGTGTCTGTCCCGGCACGGTGGGGGAATTGATTCCCGGAGCCGAGGTGTGCATTGCGGAGGATGGCGAGATTGTGACGCGCGGGCCGTACGTGATGCGGGGATACTACAAGGACGAGGCGTTGACAAACGAGGTCATAGACGAGGACGGGTGGTTTCATACCGGCGATATCGGGGATTTTTCGCCGCCGGGCTATCTGCGCATTACGGACCGGAAGAAATCGCTTTTCAAGCTCTCTACGGGGAAATATGTGGCGCCCCAGCCTGTCGAGAACCGGTTGCGCGCGCATCCGGAGATCGAGGAGGCCATGGTGTTGGGCAGCGGCCACTCGTATTGCGCGGCGCTCGTCTTTCCCGATCTGGAGAAACTGGCGGACTACGCCCGGACGCGCGGCGCCGGCGAAGGGCTGTCCGCCGACGCATTGATCGCCTTGCCTGTCGTGCAAGCGCATCTGCGCGAACGGGTGCGGGAGGCCAATGCGGGCATGGATCCGTGGTCGAGCATTAAGCGGTTTCGCATAGCGCTTGCTGCGCTCACGACGGAAAACGGGTTGCTTACGCCCACGCTGAAGCTGCGCCGACGGCAGGTCGAAGAACGGTTTGCGGACGACATTGCGCAGCTGTACGGCGCCGGGGACCTGCCCGCCGAGGTGGTGGTCGTGGAAGAACCGGGGAATTCTTTGAAAAAAGAGAACGGCGGCGGTTGATCGCGGTTCGACCCGGCGTACGGATTCGCACGATACGGATTCGCACGAAATGTCAAGGCGCTCATTTCAAGGTTCTATTCGCATATGCACGCACATTCGACGGCAACGCCCGGCCATGTTTCGGGCGCATTCGCTCCGCCCCATGCCTGGGTCCCGTTTCGCAAGGCCGCCGTACTGGGCGCTGGCACGATGGGCGCGCAAATCGCCGCGCACCTCGCCAATGCGGGCCTGCATGTGCTGTTGTTCGATGTGGCGTTCGGGGAAGGCGGCGCCCGCAATGCGACCGTGGAACGGGGACTGAAGGCCGCCTCGAAAGCCAAACCGGCTCCGTTTTTCAACGAGGAGGCGCTTCGTCGCGTTGAGGTCGGCAATTTCGAGGATCATCTGGACCGGTTGTCCGAAGCGGAATGGGTGATCGAGGCGGTGGTGGAGCGGCTGGACGTGAAGCACGCCTTGCTTGAACAGGTCGAATCGGTCGTGCGGCCGGGGACCATTGTATCCACCAATACGAGCGGGCTTTCCATCGAGCGGATCGCCGCCGGGCGCAGCGACGCGTTTCGGAGCGGGTTCCTCGGGACCCATTTTTTCAATCCGCCGCGCTATTTGCGGTTGCTGGAACTGGTGCCTGGCCCGGATACGGACCCGGATGCACTGGCCCGCATCGCGCATTTCGGGCGGATTCATCTCGGGAAAAGCATTGTCGTCGCGAAGGATACGCCCTATTTCATAGGGAATCGCATCGGGGTGTACGGCATGATGCAGGCGCTTCGGGGCTTTACGGAGCAGGGCTATGCGATCGAAGAGGTGGACGCCCTGACGGGCCCGCTGGTGGGTCGTCCCCGGTCCGCCACGTTCCGTACGGCGGATGTGGTGGGGCTGGATGTGTTGTGGGCCGTGGCGAGCAATCTGCACGAGGCGGTTCCGGACGACGAAAGCCGCGAGGCCTTTCGCCCGCCGGACGTGTTGTCGCGCCTGGTGCAGGCTGGGCAGCTGGGGCAAAAGACCCGGGCCGGGTTTTATGCAAAACAAGACGGGGAGATCAAGTCCGTGGACCCGGAGACCCTGACGTATGGCGCGGCGCGGCCTGTGCTTTTGCCCGCGCTGTCGGAAATAAGCCGCCTGCGCGCCCTCGAAGACCGGTTGCGGGCGTTGTACGAAGCGGACGGGCGTTCGGGGGCCTTCTTTCGGAAGACGACGTGCGATTTGCTGGCGTACGCGGCGCGCAGAATCCCTGAAATCGCGGACCGGCCTGCGGATGTGGACCGCGCCCTGCGCTGGGGGTTCGGATGGGAATGCGGGCCGTTCGAACTATGGGATGCGCTGGGTGCGGAGCGGGTGCTGAACGATATGGACGCCGCGGGGCTGGGGACGCCTGCCTGGGCGGAAGATGCGGTGCGGGCCGGCGGGTTTTACGGTACGGATGCGGGCGCGCGTACGGCGTATGTTCCGACCCGTGCGGGCTATGCGCCGGACCCCGTCCCGGAAGAGTATGTGGGCGTGGCCGCTATCCGGTCGGAGCCGGGGCGGACGTTGTGGGAATCCGGCGAAGCGAGCCTGCTCGATATGGGCGAGGGCGTGGCGTTGCTGGAGTTTCGTTCGAAGGCGAACACGCTGGGCCAGGGCGTGATGGAGGCGATCGCCGGCGCCGTGGAGCGCGTCGAAGAGGATGGGGCCCTCAAGGGGCTTGTGATAGGCAACGAGGGGCGTAATTTTTCGGTGGGAGCGAATCTCGTGGAACTGGCGGGGGCCTTGCAGCAGGGGGCCGTGCAGGCGGTGGATCGGCAGATCGAGGCGTTTCAGCACACCATTCAGCGCGTGCGGTACGCCCGCAAGCCGGTGGTCGTTGCGGCCCACGGGCGCGCGCTGGGGGGCGGGTGCGAGTTGCTCATGGCGTGTCCGAATCAGGTGGCTTCGGCGGAATGCTATGCGGGCCTCGTGGAGCTGGGGGTCGGGCTGATTCCGGCGGGAACGGGCACGATGCGGCTGGCGGCGAACGCGTTCCAGCGGGCGGCGAACGGCCATCCTTCCGAAATTCAGGCCTGGATTCAGCGTTTTTTCGAAACGGTGGCGATGTCCCGCGTGTCGACGAGTGCGGCGGAAGCGCAGGACCTCGGTTTTCTGGCGCCGCATGCCCGGATCGTCATGCACGAGGACCGTCGGCTGCATGTCGCCCGGGAGGAGGCGTTGCGCCTTTCCGCCGCAGGGTATCGTCCGCCGGTTCCGCAACCTGTCCGGGTCCTGGGGCGTCCCGGCGGGGCGGCGCTGGACGTGATGGCGCGGCAGTTCGTCGAGGGTCGGTTCATATCCGAATACGATGCATTCCTTGCCGGGCGGCTTGCCTTCGTGATGACCGGAGGCGACCTGACCGGCGCCGGGGAGGTGGACGAGGAGTACCTCATCGAACTGGAGCGCCGCGTGTTTCTCGAGTTGATCTGCGAGAAAAAAACGCAGGACCGCATTGTCCACATGTTAAAAACGAAAAAACCGCTGAGGAATTAAGCCATGCAGGCTATGCAGGATGCTTTCATCGTTCGCAGCGTACGCACGGCGGTTGGCAAGGCCGACCGGGGTGCGCTTCGGCAAGTTCGCCCGGAAGAAATGGGCGGAGCCGTGGTGCGCGAAGCGATTCGCCGCGTCAAGGGGCTGGACGCGGGCGCGGTCGAGGATGTATTGATGGGGTGCGCCTTCCCGGAAGGCCCTCAGGGACAGAATATCGGGCGCCTGATTGCGCAAAAGGCGGGATTGCCGGATGACGTTCCCGGCGCGACGGTCAACCGGTTTTGTTCTTCCGGCCTCCAGACGATCGCCATGGCGAGCCAGGCGATTCGCACGGGTTCGGTGCAGGTCGCGGTGGCGGGGGGCGTCGAGTCGATGAGCATGGTGCCGATGACGGGCTTCTTTTTTCAGCCCGATCCCGGACTGGCGGCGCAGGATATGGATGTCTACGTTTCGATGGGCGTGACGGCGGAGCATGTGGCTGAACGCTACCGCGTTTCCCGGGAAGATCAGGACCGGTTTGCGCTGCGTTCGCACGAGCGGGCGCTGGAAGCCATTCGGGCGGGGCGTTTTGCGGACGAAATTTTTCCCATGGATATCAAGGAGACGCGCTACGAAGCGGGCGCGGCGCGGACCGTTCGCCGGACGTTCGAGGTGGACGAGGGGCCGCGCTCTGACACCAGCGTGGAGGCTCTTGGCCGCCTGTGTCCGGTGTTTCGGAACGCGGGTACGGTGACGGCGGGCAATACGTCCCAGCGCTCCGACGGGGCGGCGGCGCTTGTCCTGATGAGCGAGGAGCGCGCCAGGCAACTGGGGGTGAAACCCGAGGCCCGGCTTGCAGGGTTCGCCGTGGCGGGCGTGGCGCCCGAAGTGATGGGCATGGGGCCTGTGCCTGCGATACGCAAGGCGCTGGAGCAAACCGGACTGGATATCCGGGACATAGGTCTGGTGGAACTGAACGAAGCCTTTGCCGCGCAGGCGCTTGCCGTGATTCGCGAGGCGGGCCTCGACGAGGAGATCGTGAATGTGAACGGGGGCGCGATCGCGCTGGGGCATCCCCTCGGATGCACGGGCGCCAAATTGACGGTCTCGCTCATTCGGGAAATGGCGCGGCGGAACGTGCGGTACGGGCTGTGCACCATGTGCGTAGGCGGAGGCATGGGCGCCGCAGGCGTAATCGAATATCTTGGGGCGTAAGGCGAGGGGACTGCGATGCCTTATTATCATTTTCTGCAGGATGCGCCGATCGTTTGGGTCGTGGTGGCGTGGATTCTGGCGTTTTGGGCGGCGGGCTATGCGGGCGCTCGTTTGCTGGTGCATACGCTCCTGGCCGCCGGCTTGCTGTACGGACTGGGCGCCCCGGTGTGGCTCTGGGGGCTGTTGGGCGCATGGACGCTGGTGTTTCATGCGCCTGCCCTGCGGCGTGTGCTGGTTTCCGGGCCGGTTATGCGCGTGATGCGTTCGGCGGGTTTTCTGCCTGCGATTTCCGAAACCGAACGGGTGGCCATGGAAGCGGGAGACGTATGGGTGGACGGGGACTTGTTTTCGGGCCGTCCCGATTTCGGGAAATTGCTGGCGATGCCGTATCCCGATCTGACGGACGAAGAACGCGCGTTCATGGAAGGGCCGCTGGAGCGGTTGTGCGCCCTGACCGACGACTGGGAGGCGCACCGGCGCGGCGACTTGTCCCCGGCGGTGTGGGATGCGCTCAAGGAAGACCGTTTCTTCGGCATGATCATACCGAAGGAATACGGCGGCCTGGGTTTTTCGGCGCTGGCCAACAGTGCGGTCGTGGCGAAAACGGCGACCCGCTCGTTGCCGCTTTCCATCACGGTCATGGTGCCGAATTCGCTGGGCCCCGCCGAATTGCTCATTCATTACGGCACGCAGGCCCAGCGGGACTACTACCTTCCGCGCCTTGCGCGGGGCGAGGAGATTCCGGCCTTTGCGCTCACGGAGCCCGGGGCGGGCTCCGATGCGGGATCGATCGTTTCCGAAGGCGTGGTTTTTCGGGACGAGGACGGGGCGCTTCGCATACGCCTGAACTGGAACAAGCGGTACATTACGCTGGCGGGGGTCGCCACCATTCTGGGGTTGGCGTTTCGCCTGAAAGACCCGGAGAAGCTGCTTGGCAAGGGGGGCGAGCCGGGCATCACCTGTGCGCTGATTCCTACGGATGCGCCGGGCGTCGAAATCGGATGGCGGCACGACCCGATGGGCATGGCGTTCATCAACTCGAAAACGGAGGGACATGACGTGGTAGTCCCGGTGGACGCCATTATCGGGGGGAAGGAGGGAGCGGGCGCCGGTTGGCGCATGCTGGTGGAATCGCTTGCGGCGGGGCGGGGAATCTCGCTTCCGGCCATGAGTACGGGCGGTGCGCAGTATGTGTGCGGGGTTGCGGCGGCCCATGCTGCGGTGCGGAAGCAATTCGGGTTGCCTGTCGGGCGGTTCGAGGGGGTAGAGGAGCCGCTCGCGCGCATGGGCGGGTATTTGTACGCCATGGAGGCGATGCGGCGCTATACGTGCGGGGCGATAGACGAGGGGGCCAAGCCGTCTGTCGTGACCGCCATCGCCAAGTACAATGCGACGGAAATGCAGCGGCGGATCGTGAACGACGCCATGGATGTTCTGGGCGGAAACGCCATTTCGTGCGGACCGCGCAATTTGCTGGCCCGCGCGTATACGGCGGCGCCGATAGGCATTACCGTCGAGGGGGCGAATATTCTGACGCGCACGCTCATCATTTTCGGGCAGGGCGCGATCCGGTGTCATCCGTACGCCTATGCGGAGATTGATGCATTGGCGCGGGGAGACCGCGCCGCGTTCGACCGGAACTTGTGGGGGCATGCCGGACATGTGTTTCGGAATGCATGCCGGGCGAAGGCGCTGTATCTGACCCGAGGGGGGCTGGCCCGGTCGCCGGTTCGGGGGCCGTCGGCGCGCTATGTGCGCAAACTGGCCTGGGCGTCTGCGACGTTTGCCTGGATGGCGGATGTGGCTATGGGCGTGCTGGGAGGGGACCTCAAGCGCAAGGAAAAACTTACGGGTCGGTTTGCGGACATTTTTTCCTCTCTGTACATCGGGACGGCTGTGTTGCGCCGGTTCGAAGCGGAGGGCCGCCGCACGGAGGACGCGCCGTTCATGCACTGGGCGATGCAGCATGCGCTGTACCGCATTCAGGCCGGTTTCGAGGGGCTTTTCGAGAATTTGCGGTTGCCGGCCGGGCTGTCCTGGTTGCTTCGCGGGCCTTGCGCGCTCTGGTTTCGCATCAATCGCATAGGCCGGTATCCTTCGGACAGATTGGGCCATACGGTGGCCCGGGCCCTGCAAACGCCCGGCGAGCAGCGGGACCGGTTCATGGCGTCGGTGTACCGCTCGGACGAGTCCGGCAGCCTTGCTCGGCTGGAGCGGGCGTTCCGGCTTTCGGCTGTAGCGGAGCCGGCGCTGGCTAAAATACGGGGTGCGATGCGCCAGGGCGCATTGCCGCGCCGCCGACCGGAGCAGGCCCTGGATGCGGCTTGCGAGGCGGGCGTGATTTCAGCCGAAGAACGCGACTTGGCGCAGGCAACCGAAGCCGCCCGCGCCGCATACCTCGAAGTGGACGCCTTCACGTTCGAGGAGTACGATGCGATGCGCGGAAGCGGGGGGTAAGGCGAGAGGCGATCCGGGCCAGAACGGTTTGCGCCTCTTGCGGGGTTGCATAAATATGGTAAAATCACTATAATTGGGTATGGTAGATTCATGAAAACAGACGAAATAAAGGTCGAACAGGGTAGCGGGAATGTATTCGCAGACCTGGGGATTCCCAATGCTGAGGCTCACTTGCTGAAGGCGGAAATCGTTACTCGCATTGACAGGATTATTCGTCAGCGTGGACTCAAACAAGCTGAGGCTGCAAAATTGCTTGGATTGTCCCAGCCCGACGTTTCGCGCCTCTTGCGGGGGGATTTTCGAGCGTATTCTATGGAGCGCCTTCTGCGTTTATTGACGGCGCTTGGGCGTGACGTGCAGATCGTTATTCGAGAACCCCGCTCTCCGCGACGGGGCAGGCTTCGCGTCGAAGCATGAGCTTCTGGGGCCGTGTCTCTTGGTGCATCTTACGAGGCGGGCGTGATTTCAGCCGAAGAACGCGACTTGGCGCAGGCAACCGAAGCCGCCCGCGCCGCATACCTCGAAGTGGACGCCTTCACGTTCGAGGAGTACGATGCGATGCGGGGCAGCGGGGGGTAAGGCGGGAGGCTATCCGGGCCAGAGGCTGCTTGCCAGAGTGGTCATTTTGCCTGTTAATACGTGGTCATATTGCCTGTTGTATCTTGGTCATTTTGCCTGTTGGCCTTGTTTTTCGGGATTTGGAGGATCAGAGATAGGGCTTACTGAGCACGACATGTACGCCTTTTTCCGCTGCTTCCTTGAGTGCCCGCGTAAACGATTTCAGGTGTTCACCTTGCGTATAACGATCCGTATCGAGCAGCATCCAGCGTTCATCTCTTTTCTCGATTTTATAGTTGAGCAAACGTTCCAGCACATACTCGGCAGACGATGTGCCGTCTTCCGTGGGAATAACAAAAATCTGTAGGCGCGAAATTCTGTACGCTTCAAAATACTGTTTGGGCGCATACGTATCGTCGCACGCCACGATATAGAGGCGGTCATCTCGATAATCCTGTATATCCCGATTTAGAGGGCGCGGTCTTCTCCTACTCATGAGTCAATTTCTTCTTTGTGGTTCGTAATCTGGTCTATATCTCCCAGAAACGGGATGGCGCCAAAACGACCTTTCAGGTAATTTTTTGCGAGTTTTAAGTCTTTTCGCGGCTGAAAATCGGCGAGCGAATAAAGGGACGTAGCGCCGTTCTTATTTTTTTCGGCGAACCATATTTCGTCACGCCGCAGCAAGTCCTGGTCCAGCAGCGTTGATTCGTGGCTGGTTACGATAAGCTGCCGTCGATCACCGTCACATTTCTCGAAGAAAAACTGCAAAAATTTCTTTGCCAGCAACGGATGCATGCTTCGTTCCACTTCGTCGATTACAAAGACGCCTCCTTGGGTGTGGAGTTGATGAAGGGCTGGCAACAGGTGGAACAGGCGTTGCGTTCCATCTGATTCGTTCGTAAAATCGAAGAATATTTCTCGTGATGTTTCGTGTCGATGAATCGATTTAATCGACAGGAGATGATACCGATGGCTGCCGGTTTTTTCGACAACTATTTCGCGATTTCCTCCAATTTCAAGAAGGGAAAATTTTTCTTCGTTGGTATCTTGGATCACTTGTTCGAAAAGAGGGAGGGGTAGCATGGTTTGCAATTGTTCTTCCGATAATTCTTCTCGGGCAACATGCAGATTATCCACGCCAGTCGAGGCAGCACGAAGAAAAGTGCCTGCAAAATCCCGGAAGTCCTGATTTACGCTCAAGGCATGTCCAAGCATCAAAAAGTGGCTATCGGGGCGTATGCAACGGATGCCATCTTCAAACCAGTCCATGACTTCGCGCAGGGAGCCCTGTGCCTCATTCCGATTCAACGTGGCCCGAATAGTCGCCAGAAAACTTTGCTCCCCGGGGCCTCCGACGGTAGCCAGAGCGCGCAGTTTCTTGCTGGCGCCTTTCAGTCCCTTCGTATTTACCGTAACCGTGTCTTTTTCATCCGTGTTGCGTTCGTAGATCACCTTTTCCCGGTTCCCGTCGATCGAAAGCAACCATTCCTCAAGGATCCGGTCGTCATTTAGGGTCAGGCCATATCGGTACAGCGTATTTCCGGCAATGAACTGTAGGTCAAGCAGGCTTGGCGCTTCCGGGTCTGCTCCGAAGCGAAAAGCAGTACGTCCGGTTCCCGCGCCTTTTTTTCGTGGGCTGCACGCGATCTTTTGCAGGTAAGCGAGCGCTTTGAAGAAGTTCGACTTGCCTGCGCCGTTTGCGCCATAGAGTATCCCGCCTCGCAGCGCCATCTCCTCGCTGCCGGGGATCGGAACGAGGTGATTCCTATGGCTGGAGAGCCTCTTGCTCGCGACCATAGAGAAGGTTTCTTCCTCGTTGAAGGAAAGAAAATTGGCAACGGAAAAGGTTACGATCATGCTCATTTCACCGGTTTTTTCACGAAATAGAGCCAATTATACGAAAAATTTCCCATAAAAACCCATTTTTAAGAGATTTTTTCACGAAAATGATGTTTTCGTCCATCCGCTACCGTGTTTCGCAAAGCCTTTGGGCGGCTTTTTCGCCGGATTTTGCGGCGTCGGCGATGGATACGCCCATTCGGTAGTTGCCCGCCATGAACCAGCCGGGCCAGGCTGCTTCGAGCCGGTCTATCGCGGCCAGCACATGCCCGTATCCGATATTGTATTGCGGAACGGCTTGTTTCCATGCGGTGCGTCGCCGAAAAACAGGTTCGCCGGAAATCTTCAGCAGGCGCTGCAGATCGGCGAGGGTCAGGTCGTAGGCTTCGTGGTCCGGTAGCGAAGCGAGGGCGGGACGGCGCATGCCCCCAAGCATGGAGGTCAGCAGGACATGCCCCGCCGGGGCGCGGGCGGCGTCCGACGGCAAGGCCGCGGAAGCAGCGGCATGTTCGGGGAAGATAGACGACGTAAACAAGGTTCCGAGGATGCGGATACGGCGCTCCACGCGTGGAACCAGCATGCCGAATCCGTCGAGGGGATGGCCTGCCTGCGTTCTCCGAAATCCCATCGAAACGACGGCGAGCGGGGCATACGTGACGCGGGTCAACGGTTCGAGAGGAGGCCCGTCCGGCAGCGCGAGGGAAGCCAGCGCATGCAGCGGAGCGGCGTACAGCACGGCGTCGAACGATTCGCTCCAGGCGGTTTGTCCGGGTTCCGCCGCCATGCGATCTCCAGAAACGATCCATCGGCTTCCTTGCCTTTCCAGGCGCCGGACGGGGGTGGACAGGCGCACGCGGTCGCCGAGGGCGTCGGCCAGCGCCGTCGGAAGCTGTCCAAGGCCTTTTCGGAAAGAGAACATGCCGCCAGCGCCCGGGTCTTTACGACGTTTCTGCCTGCGAATCAGGCCGCGCACGATGGACCCCGATTCTTGCTCCATGCGCCAAAGGCCCGGAAAGGCGTGGCGTATGGCGAGCTGCGTTGGGTCGCCTCCGTATACGCCGGCGACCAGCGGCTCCATACCGTAATCCAGCGCTTCGGGTCCAAAACGCCTGCGGGCAAAATCCGCCACGCTTTCTTCCGCCGACGGGCGGGATCTCGGGATCAGGGGTTCGCGAAGCGCCCGGCGGCGGGCCCGCCCCGAAAACAGGGAACCGGTCACGAGATCGGCCGGGGAGCTTGGTGCGGCCACTGGCTTGCCTTCGCGTACGATATATCGCTTGCGGGCGGCTTTGGAGGCCGGGAGGCGGTCCAGGTCCAGTCCGGCGTCGCGAATGAGCGCATCAAGGACGGGGTTCGCCGCCTGAATGGTGGTCGGGCCTTGTTCCACGAGGAATCCTTCGACGCGCTCCGTACCGATGACGCCCCCGGCTCGCCCTTGCGCTTCGAATACAATGGGTTCTGCTCCGGCAAGCCGCAACCGGAAAGCCGCCGCGAGCCCGGCAATCCCTGCTCCTATTACCGCCACGCGCATGGTTCCATCGAATCTTGTGTGCTTGGTGCGTTGCAAAATAATAATCCACCAGCAAACATAGCATCTTTGGATGTCGAAATCGAGCGCAGTGCGACGCAGATCGTACTCGGCAAGCAATCCGAAATGCTTTGGGGAATGTTTTGGAGAGGGGGAGGGCGGCAATTATGCCGCTGGGGCGGGTTGATTGCTGTTCAATGGCGTTCGGAAGGGTGCAAGCGTACCTACCTGTACCTGGAGTTATCTACCCCTGAATATAGGCGCACGATTGCCGGAACGGGCAGGAAACGGGCGGGCCGCTTCCTTCGCCCTACCGCAGCAACGTCATTTTCCGTGTGCGCGTTTCTCCGGTCGCTTGGAGGCGATAGACGTACAGGCCGGAAGGCAGGTTATTCTATGCTACCACTTCTCCCCTGCCCTACCGCAGCAGCGTCATTTTCCGTGTGCGCGTTTCTCCGTTCGCCTGGAGCCGGTAGACGTACAGGCCGGACGGCAGGTTGTCCGCGCCGAAGCGTACCGTATGCGTTCCTGCCGGGCGGATCCCGTTTACCAGTACGCCTACGCTTCGACCGGTGGCGTCGAATACCTCGAGGCGGACGTGTTGCGGGGCGGGGAGCTCATATTCAATTGCCGTCGAGGGGTTGAACGGATTCGGATAGTTCTGGCTCAGGGCAAACGCCTCCGGGAGTTCCCCTTCGGGAGATTCTATCGACGTTACGTTTTCGTCTTCCGAGATGATCACGTCCACAGACGCGGGCGTCCCTCTCGAAAAACCGGCGGGCAAGGCTCCGAACGTTACCGTGAACGTTTCGTCCTCCATGTCGTCGTCCTTCGTGGTGAGGATCCAATCCGTTCCGAAGGGTTCGTTTGCGTCAATGACGATGGTTGCGAGGGCCACGTAGTCGCCTGCTTCGGCGTCGTCTGTGGTGAAGACAAGGGGCAGGGTCACCACGCTGGGTACGGTATGCGCCAGTTCAGCGTGGATGGTGGCTCTTCGGCCTTCGTAGATGGGATTCGGATATACGGCCAGCGTAATCTGGGTCGGGTCGTTTCCGCCACCGCCGACACCTGGGCCTGTCGAATCGTCGTTGTCGGTGATGGTGAGCGTGTGGGTCGTCGCACTGCCCAGCGTGTAGCCCGCGCCGCGGGTAAGGGTCAGGATGACCGTCTCGGCGTTCTCAACGGCGCTGTCGTCGTTGATGGCAACAGGGATGTCTGCGGCGCTCGCCCCGGCGGCGATCGTCAGCGAACCTGCGTTCTGGATGGTGAAGTCGTTACCGCTGCCCGCCGTCGCGGTGCCGGAGACGCTGTAGCCGAGCGAGAAGCCGCCCGAAGGCGCCGGGGAGATGTTGACCGTCACATTGTGCGTGCCGGCGCTCTCGGCCGCGCTCGAAGAGACCGCCGCGAAGGACGCCGTGGCGACGGGCGCGACATCGTTGTCCTCGATGGTGAGCGTCGCCTCGGTGATCGACCCCGCCGTGACGCCCGCCGGCAGGCTCGCCGTGTCGATGGCCACCTTGAAGGTCTCATCCCCTTCAAAGGCCGTGTCCTCAAGGATGGGAATGTCAATGGAGTAGCGGGTACGGCCGTTCGCCTCGAAGACCAGTTGGCTAACCGGTGTATAGTCCGCGCCGCCCGTCGCAGTGATGTCCGTAAAGATCAGCGGAACCGTAATATCGCGTCCGCTCGCCGGAATCACATCAAAGGTCGGTTGGAAAACATCTGCACCTTCAGTGGCGGCGAAGGCGGCGCGAAGGAAGGACAGCGTTACCGAAGACGGTGCATCGGTGATCGTCGTCGTTTGGGTGCTGCCGCCGAGTGACAGCGTCACCGTCTCGTTCGACTCAGACAGGTTGTCCCCAAGGGTCTCCAGATGCAGCGGCCCCGCGACACGGCGGCGACCCTTCAAGATCGCACCGTCGAAGGTTATCGAAGGACTGTTACCGTTGAGGCCGCTACAGGTGGCGACCACTGATGATTGCAAAGACCTGCAGGCCAGCCGGTAGTCCGTCCCGAGCGTGGCGGTGCCACCGATGGTCAGCGGCACCGTTGCCGTCTCGCTGTTGCCCAACGCCTTGCTTAAATATAAAGAGAAATAGATGACTGCGCCTTCAGGCAAGGTGGTAGCACCGCTGCCGGAACTAAGTTGTGCGGTGACCGACGGCGCATCGTCGTCCGTCACCGTTACCGTCACGCTGGGAATAGATAATGACGAGAAGGACACCGGACGATACTTCTGGCCGTCCCCGTCACCCGCCTCGATCGTGTGCGTGATCGTACGGGTGCGCTCGCCGCCCGTATTCACGATGTTGTCGTTCTGGCCCGTGATCGTCACCGTCTGCGCCGTGCTCCACGTGCTTGTCGTGAACGTCAGCGTATCTTTTGCCTTTGGCTTCGCATTCCCGCCCGGACCGTCTACGAACGCTGCGCCTCCGGCGGTCGCGGTGATGATCACTTGCCCCGCCGGCCGCGTGTCCAGGCCCACGGTGTACGTCGCGGTGCCTCCGTTCTCTGCGACCGTGCGTGCGGTCTGCGATACGGTCACTCCCGCCGTGTCGTTGTCGTTCACGGTCACCGTCGCGGAGTTGGAAGAACTGCCCACCGTATAGCCCGTGCCCGCGTTTACGGTCACCGTCACGCTGCCGTTGCTCTCGTCCCTATTGTCGTTCTCGGTGGAGACAGAGTGAGTAGCGGAGCCGGACGTGGGTACGGAAACCGTCTTGCTGCTGCCGGTCTCGCCAGAGGTTGCGAAGTTGCCGCTCTCGCTCACGGTCAGTTTGACGGTGAGGGCCGAGGCCGGCGCAGGGCTGGCCGTCACCGTGAAGCTGGCCGGATCGCCCTCAGTCACGGAAGACGATCCCGCCGCAATAGTGACCTCAGGGAGGGCTACGGTGTCGTCGTTGAGGATTGTGTGGGTATGGGTCGATGTGCCGAGGGTGACGCCGTCAGGAGGGGTGCCGCTTAACGTCAACGTTGCGATCACCGTCTCGTCGGGCTCAACGTCGGTGTCGCCCCGTACCTGGAAGCCTATTTGATCCCTTGTAAGCGTGCCCGTGTTATGACTTGAAAGGAAGCAGGAGGTTCCAGTGGATAAAGGCCCCGATCTCCCCCGATAATCTGCACCTGAGCTCCAACCCGGTGCCGTACTGATGGTCGCCGTGCCAGTGAAGCAGATCCGCCAAGTCACAGAGCTTGATACCGCCTGTGACAGGGTCACCGTGTAGGTAAAGGTGCTCATGCCCGAATCTCCCTCGTTTGCGTCCGCAGGCCCGCTGATAGACAGGGTGGCCTGCGCGGCGGCCTCGGAGACCGGTCCCCATACGATACACAGCGCAAACAGCCACGCTATCCATAGAAGGCGGCGAGCGGAAAGGGTGCGCCGCTGCGCCGAAGCAGTGCCTGTGAAGCATCTTGCGGCGCCTTTCGCAGAGACCCAAGCGAAAAGGCCGCGCCACCTCGCCGAAGCAGCGCCTGATTTACAGGATAGCCCCCCCCCCTCACGTTGGCGGAATCATTTGCAAAATCGTTCTCCCAAAGAAACGAAGAAATCATTGCTGGCCTCTGGTTTTGTTCAGCGTATCCTTGTATTCAACATACCCTGCATGCGCCATAATATACTATGCGCCTGACCATTGTTCAAGACGGAAATAGTCCAGATCAAAAATTGCGGTACGTAGTATTACAGGTCGTATTGTTTCCTGTTCGGGTTGCGCCGCACGCGCCAGCGTAATCCCGGCCCATACCCTGTTGCGTATCACATACCCATTCCCTGCGCCGCCATGCTGACGATCAAAAATATTTTCGTACTGCTTCACATCATAACCGCCGCCGGATGGTTCGGTGTGGCGCTGCTTCTGGGCCGCCTTGCCCGCGCCGCCGTTTCTTCGTCCGACGCGGCGTTGCGCGAGACGGGAACCCGGGCCGTTGGCGTTGCTGGCGTATTCGCGGCGCTTACGCTGCTTTTCGGCCTGGTTGCGTTTTTGATCGGAGGCGGGTTTTCTGCTTACGGTCCGGAATACCACACGAGCCTGCTGTTCATGCTCATTCTCGTGGGGATCCATTTCCTGGCGATACGCCCTGCCTGGAAGGTTGCGTCCTCTCCGGGCGAAGAAGCGACCCGGCTGGCCGCCAGCAAGCGGCTCTCCATGAGCGTTGGAGCCGGGCACCTGCTTTGGCTGTTCGTGCTCGTCCTGATGCTGTCGAGCCGCTTCCCGCTGATGTAATCCGCCGGTATAACCCTCCTATACTCCTCCGGTATAATCTTCCGGAGCGCCCTGATCGCCACGGGCTTGACAAGAGGAGCGTTTCCTACTTCGTGCCCTGCTCTTCGGCGGTGGTCTCCGCTGTTGTTTTTTCGGGCGTTTTTCCGGGTGCTTTCTCCGCCGCCTTCGCTTGCGCGGCTTCTGCGTTTACTTCCCGGATCGCCTCGAGTTCGGCGCCCGTCCAGGGTTCCGTACGGTTTCCAACGGCCTCCCGCACCGCCGCCACCGTTTCCGGCGCGACCTCGCTGGCGTTGTTATTCCATTCCGTGCGGATATAGGTGAGCAGGGCTGCGACCTCGTCGTCGCTCAGGAAGGCGCCCCAGGGGGGCATTACGCCGCCGTACGTCATGCCGTTCACTTCGATTTCTCCGGTCATGCCGTTCAGCACGATGCGGATAAGCACCTCTTCGTCGCCGGTTACCCATTCGGTTCCGGTGAGCGGGGGAAACACGCCCGGCACGCCGCCGCCGTTCCCCTGGTGGCACGACAAGCAGCGGGCCTGGTAAATCTCCGCCCCGTCCTGCAAGGCCGGGATCGCGCTGGTTTCAGCATATTCCGAACCCGGGTTTGCTTGGCTGGAGGGCGCCGGCATATCCATGAAGATGGCCCCGGAACCGACGACGCCAACGAGGCTTGCGAGGAGAAGCACGGCGCGTTTCTTCCGCCGCGGAGAAGGTGCGGCGGCGCCATGCAAGGGATGTCCGGAGCGCCGGGAACGGTTGCGCTGCTTCGTTCCTGCTGCGCGGTGTGCAAACGGCTTCATGGTCCGAAAAATTATTCGTTCGTGTTTGGTATCCAGCGGTATCGGGTAAGGCGGGCATTCGGTCCGGGGTTCCAGAATCCGTCGAACTCCGCCACGTAAATGCTGCCGTCCGGCCCCGTTTCCATGGAAATGGGCGCCGTCCGCGTCAGCACGTCGAATGTCTTGATGTCCAGCAGGCGCTTTGTGGGAAGGCGCAGGGCCAGCGGCGTGTTTTTCGCGCTTTGCTCCACGTCGCTCTCGAAGACGCCGTCGCCAATGCGTCCCCATTTGATCCAGCGGCGGGACCAGTCGTAGACGAACAGGCCGTTCTGCAAGAGGTTGGGGAAGCCGCCCGCGCCTTCGTGGCGATAGATGGGGCCGACCGTGGCCGATCGTCCGCCGGATTCGTACGTGTATTCCCATATCGGCGGCACGAAGTCCGGAATATGTTCGGGCGTGATTTCGTTGTAGAACAGCTTGCCCAGATTGCGCGGCCACCCGAAGTTTTCGCCGCCTGTTTCCGAAATGTTGTACTCGTCGTAATCGAAGCCCGCGTCGGGGCCGACGACGCCGATGTAGAGGGCGCCCGTTTCGTGATCTACCTTGAACCGGTACGGATTGCGCAGGCCATAGGCATAGATTTCCCAGCGTACGCCAGGCTGGCCGAAAAAGGGATTGTCTTTCGGAATCGAGCCGTCTTTATGGATGCGCAGGATTTTGCCGCGCAGGTCCTGCAGGTTTTGCGCGCTGCGTTCGGAGTCCACCAGGCGCGTCCAGTGTATTCGGGCCAAGTCGTGGCGGGCCATGAAGGCGTCGATGCGTTCCTGCGGAATCTCCCATTGCGGGCGCACTTCGGACATGCCCGTATCCCCGGTAGACAGGTACAGCGACCCGTCGGGACCCCATTCTATGTCGCCGGCCTGGTGGCAACACTGCGGCTCCGTGGGTACGCGCAACAGCACCTTTTCGCTGGACAGGTCCAGCATATCGTCCCTGTACGTAAACCGCGAGAGCGTATTGGTGAAGGTTTTTGGCTCCGTGTAGAACAGGTAGACGTACGGCTCGCCCTCGTAGAAAGCCGGATCGACCTCAATGCCCAGCAAGCCATGCTCGACATTGGTGGGGTCGGGGCCATCAAGATGCGCAATTTGCCGCGTTTCGCCCGTGTCGGCGTCGTAGCGGTGTATCTTGCCGCGCAATTCGGCAATCCAGACATGGCCATTGTCGTCCACGGCGATATCGTCGGGCCATACGTCTTCGGCCAGCACTTCATAGGCTCGTTTTCCATCTCCCATGTTGGCGTCGAGCCGTCCGGCGGCGATCCGCATGCCCTGCAACAGGTGCTCCACGAAGGCAGGCGTGGTCCAGACATCCTCGAAATGCCCCAGCGTGGTGTAGAAAACGCGCCCGCCGCCGTATTCCTGAAGCCATGAGACGGGATAATCGTTGGCGAGGGTGCTTGCGGGGCCTTCGTCGACGCCCACGCTTTGCATGTCGAGCGAGGCCAGCACGTGGACGTTCCAGCGAGGGTTCGCATCCAGCACGTAGATTTCGTCGTGCAGCTGGAAGCCATCCCCGAAATGCGCCACGGCGGGGTGGTCCGGTTCTTCTATCCGGATGCGGACGGATTGCGTCCAGGGATGATTTTTGAACAGTCCGCCGCCCGCCATCTCCCGGTACCAATCCCATCCGTATAGCGCGTCCAGGGCAGCGTGCGCGCCCGCGATCCCTTTGCCCGAGGCCAGAAAGGCGCGGACCGCTTCGCGTTGCTCTTCCGTCATGCCGTCCGGCACCCCGGTGTCTTCCGGGTTCAGTCGGGTGGCGGCGATCGGCAAGGCGCTGTCGCCCAGGCCGGATCGCCATTCGGAGTCGAACGCGTCGGGCGTCAGTTCGCCGGACACGTAAATATGCCCGTACGCCGATTGCGTATCGAAGCTGAAGGACAGCATGGGCGGGTCGTACTGGAAATCCTCCAGCGGGATGGGCGGGGCGCCGGGCGCGGTCAGCACGGAGCCGGACGGGGCGTCGCTATCCAGATTTTCAAAGGAAAAGGAGGCCTCTATAGCGCCTTCCAGCGTCTGAAACGTGAATCCGTAGATGGCGGCTTCGCTGCTTTCGTCGCCTGCCTGCGCTTCGGTCCGAACGCGGATGGTGGCGTTGGCGAACAGGAGCAGGTCGTATTCGGCCAGGTTGTCCTCGGTGAGGAGCGCAAGGTCTTCGGTGATATCGAACTCGAATTCCGTGGTCCGGGCAAGGGCGGGAAGCACCTCGTGGATGGCGTCGATGGAGCTATGCCGAAATCCGTGCGTGGTGGTTACGGCCAGCACGCGGACGGGGTCGCGGGCGTCGGAGACGGCCACGCGTTCCGCGACCGTTTCCGGGGCGAGCGCTTCGTTGATGGGGGGCGGGAAGTCCGTATCCTGCGCGTGTGCAGAGGATATCTGCATGGCGCCAAACCAGCATGCGAGGAGCAGGAACAGACCGAACCGGCGTGTATTCATGGGGCGGTACCGTTTGGGTACGGTTGTGTATGTGCGTACGATGGCGAGAACCGGGCAAGGAAGCATGCTGCGCAAAAGGCGTCGGGTCACGGGCTTGCAAGGCCGGCGAACCCGGCGTGCTGCAAGGCGGTCAGGAGGCCGCCTTCCATGCGGACCGGCTCAATGCTGCCGTTGCCGTTGGCGTCGACCCCTTGCAGGCTTTTTTCGAGGAGATCGACCAGGTCGGCGGCATGGCTCCGCGCCATGTCCGCATCGTCTCCGTAGTCCGTTTTCAGGATGTTCAGGGCCTGCGCGAACGCTTCGTGGAGCCAGCCCGTGTCTGCGGTGGACATCCAGAATTCAACGGGCGCATCCCATTCGTAGGTGAGGTCTACCCGAGGCTGCCGTTCCCCTTTCGTAACGCCGTCGTCGATGCGCATCCACCCGATGACGTTGTTCAGGGAATGCACGACATGGGGGCCGTGCGTAACGATGGCCGGATCCGCCGAATTGCTCCGCATCGCGTCTTCAATGACGCGGCGCACGTATCGTCCCCGGCCCATAATGCCCAGCTGCACGGGGTCGTCGATCGCGGGCGTTTCATATTCGTATCGTTCGGCGAAGGCCTGGTCGTAGTCTCCGAAGGCTACTTGCCAGCGCGTCATCCAGCCGTGCATGTGGGCGCCGCCCGGCGCGTTTTCTTCCGTCAGCCCGGAGGGCGTTCCCCAGACGGCTTCAAAGACCTGGTCTGCATGCGCCTTGACGGCTTCGACGTTCGGCGCCTCGGTGGCCTGTTTCGCGGCCTCCAGCGCGGCGTTCGCGAGGTCGTGGAGTTCGGCAAGCATCGGGCCGGTATCTTGTGCGGACGCCTGCAGGACAGGCCATCCGCCAAGCAGGAGGGGAAGAACCCATCCGAATACACGAAGAAGCGGGGGGCGTACAGGGATGTTCATGGATCGGGCGCAGCAGTACGGGTTCGTCGTGGGTACGCGTGTCGCACGCGGGTTGCTATTTGTTTCGTCGTATCGTGTAATTGACCAGGCCCAGCATGGCGTTCCGGGCCTCGGTCGGGGGCATATCCTCAAGCAAGGCGCGGGCTTTATCGGCGTGTTCGCGCATTTTTCGGTGGGCATACGCAATGCCTCCCCGGCGTTCTACATACGCATATACGGCCTGCCGGTCGCGGCGGCCTTTCCTTTTTTTACGAACAATGCGCAACATGTCGCGGCGTTCCTTCGGAGGCGCGTTCGCCAATGCGTAAATGAGCGGGAGCGTCATTTTCTTTTCCTGCAGGTCAATGCCGACCGGTTTGCCGATGTCCTGGGTTCCGTAATCGAACAGATCGTCCCGAATCTGGAAAGCCAGACCCAGGTGTTCGCCGGCTTGCTGCATGGCGTGCAGTACGTTGCGGTCGGCGTCGGCGCTCAGGGCGCCGCATCCCATACAGGCCGCGATAAGCGAAGCCGTTTTGTCGGAAATAATCCGAAAATACGTTTTTTCGTCGATATTGAGGCGACGGGTTTTTTCGATCTGCAGCAGCTCGCCCTCGCTCATGCGGCTGACGGCGCTGGAGAGGGCATGAAGCAGTTCGTAGTCCCCGTGCCGCAGCGACAGCAACAGGCCGCGGCTCAGCAGGAAATCGCCGAACAGGACGGCCACCTTGTTTTTCCAGAGGGCGTTGACGGAAAAGGCGTTTCGTCTGCGTTCGGCGGCGTCCACCACGTCGTCGTGCATCAGGGTGGCGGTATGCATCAGTTCGACCAGCGCCGCCGCCCGGTATGCGGTTTCGTTGACGCCCCCGCACATTTTCGCCGACAGGAGCACGAGCATGGGGCGAATCTCCTTGCCCTTCTGCCGCAGCATGTACTGCGTTACCCTGTCGAGCAAGCGGGAGTCGGCGCGTACGGCGTCGCGAAAATACCGGCGAAATACGCCGAGTTCCGTATGTACTGCGGCCCGGATGTCCCGTAGCGTGCCGGGAATATCCCCGATAGCGGGTTGCGTATCGGGCCGTTCGGGCAAGAGCGTATCCGTTTCCGGCATGCAGAGATGCAATGCGAAGAATTGCAGCGCTTATTCGGGACGAAAAAAGATGTATACCCGCTACGCTGCGGTTGGTTGCCTGCATTTCGGGAAGGCCATATATTGGCTATCCATTGGGCGGCCATGCTGGGCGACCCGGCGGCGCCTCTTCGCACGTGATGCCCTGCCTGTGGCGATTGCGCGCGTTACCGGGTGACGACAACCATGTCCGGTACAATGAACGCATCCGTAAAATGCCGTGCGAGTATGCCGTGCAAGGTTCGGGCTTCCTCGCGCGACAGGAAGTCGCCGACGCGAATGCGATAATAGGGCTGGCTGTATACGCTGTAGACCGGAAGTCCTTCCGGGAAAAGGTCTTCGGGGACCGCGCCTTCTTCGTGTTGTTCCCCCCACCATATGCGCACGTTTTCCTGGGCTTCGACGGTCTCGTCCCGCTCGATAGACGAAAAGATCTGCACCCGGAACCCTGGCGTCTCCGACTGAAGTCCTTCGGCGGCGCGGCCCTCCATGAGATGCGCCGGGACGTCGTGCGCGATCGCCGTCAGCGTATCGAGCGGCGCGTCGGGCCAGGGGGAAGGATCGAACTGCTCGTGCCGAGCGGTTTCGATAACCGTCAAGGGAGGCGCCGCGTAGGTATCCGGGGCGGATATGCTCGCCGAAGAAGCGCAGCCCCCCGCTACGGTGACAAGTGCGGCGACAAGCCATGCTCCCGCGCCACATCGCATGGGGTACATCATGGATTTCATGTTTTGACCAATGCGCATAGTGTCCTCAATACGTCCTGAATATGTCCTGTTCAGGACTCGGGATATAACATATATATGGTATGCTCACAGGCACGTGCGGTTCCTGCATTTGCATTATATATAAATATGTTTTATATTAACGACTCATTCGTCCGCAATGCGGCGCTCATCGTATGAAAAGTATTGCAGAGGCGACCCCGGTTCGGGAGGTCTTTGCTATATTTCATGCGACGACGCATTTCGCATCATCACAACATCCGTATTCATCCGATTACTCAAACCATGGCATTTCGTACATCCACCATTTCCAGACAAGATGCGGAAGCGCAACTTGACGCCTTGCGGTCGCGTAAAGGCCCCGTTCGCCGCGGCAGGCCGAGCAAATACGCCGGCGTATCCGCAAGGGCGGCGTTGTTAACGGAAGATACCGTGCTCCGGGTTGCTATTCCCAAAAAGCAGTTGCCAGCGCTCAAAGCGTATTTGCTCAAGGAGCACGGGCGTGTCTTCACGGTTAAAACAGTGGCCAAGGGCCCAGAGGATGTGACGGCGTTCATTTTCCGTCAGGAGCCTCCGAAACGGAAGCGCAAGGGATAAGCATCCTTTTCGGCGCCGGCGGGGATATACCCTCGGTTCGTTTTCGTGGTTGTGCGGATTGCTTAGCGCAGGGTTTCTTCCAGCGCGGTGGCCGCATCTGTTTTGCGATCCCGGTATTTCACGATGACGGGGGCGTACAGGGATAGTCCGTGTTGCTTGGCGAAGGATCCCGAGGCGGCCCGGGCGCCCGGCGCCACCACCGCATGTTCGGGTACTTCAAGGACGCCTGCGTCATTGCGTTCGATGACGTTTTCTTCTGCGAGGTCGTAGATGCGCGTCGATCCGGTAAGCACTACGCCCGGCGCCAGCACGGCGCCCGTCCGGATCAGGCACCCTTCGTAGACGCCGCACCCGCCGCCTACGAATACATCGTCCTCGACAACGACCGGCACGGCCCCGACGGGTTCGAGCACGCCCCCGATCTGCGCCGCCGCCGACAAGTGTACGCGTTTGCCGATTTGCGCGCAGCTTCCCACGAGCGCGTGGGAATCAATCATGGTCTGTTCGTCTACATAGGCCCCCGTATTCACGTACATGGGCGGCATGCAGATTACGCCGGGCGCGAGGTAGGCGCCTGTCCGCACCGTGGAGCCCCCCGGCACGATGCGCACCCGGTGCGCAGGGTCGAAGGTTCTGGGGGGATACGTATCCTTGTCCAGAAACGAAAAGGGACCGCTCGAATAATCGGCGAGTACGCCGAGGCGGAAGCCCAGCAGGATGGCGCGTTTCACCCAGGGATGCGTGCGCCATGTCCCGTCTTCGCTGCGCGATGCGGCGCGCGCGACGCCCTGGCCCAGCGCCTCCAGCGTTTCTTCCACGACGCGTCGAGCAAGGTCCCCGGGCGCCTTGCCGGGCGGCAGGGAAGCCAGCGAATCCATATGGGCTTCAAGTTCGGAAAGGGTCATGGGACGCAGCGAAACAAGGACGCCCGTCACAGCAAGGTACGCCGCTGGAGCGCGAATATCGGGAGGAATGTAGGGGCTATCGATCTGCGGCGAGGTGGCTCGCCGCGCAGGCGGCGCCTACGATGCCGGCTTCATTGCGGAGTTCGGCGGTCAGGAGCTGGGCTTTCGTGTCGAGTAAATGCAGAAATTTCTGGCTTCGACTGGGTTTGCTGACGCCGCCGCCGAGGATGATCGCGTCGATGTCCAGCAGGCGTTCGAGGTGGCTCAGGTATTCCTGCATGCGCGCCGCCCAGGTTTTCCAGTTCAGGTCTTCTTCCTTGCGCACCCGGTCGGAGGCATAGTGTTCGGCGATCCGGCCCTGTAGCCAAAAGTGTCCGAATTCCGTGTTGGGAATCAGGGTGTTTTCCACGAAGAGGGCGGACCCGATGCCCGTGCCGAGGGTAAGCATCAGGACTACGCCTTTGAGGCCGCGGCCCGCGCCAAAATGCATTTCGGCCAGGGCGGCGGCGTCGGCGTCGTTCAGGACGGCGAATGGCTGCCCGGAAGCGTTGGAAAAAAGCTGCACGGCGTTCGTGCCGATCCAGGCGTCGCTGATGTTGGCGGCGGTGTGCGCCACGCCCTGCTTGACGCGGGCCGGAATGCCGCATCCAACCGGGCCCTGCCACCCGAAATGGTCCAGCATGGACGCGACCACGGCGGCGACGGCTTTTGGCGAAGCGCCCTTCGGGGTGGGTATGCGCAGACGTTCGGCGACCAGGCGCCCGGTGCGGATGTCTACCGGCGCGCCCTTGATTCCAGAACCGCCTACGTCAATTCCGAAAATGTGCACAGTGGATATCGTATCTTGGCTATACCGAATGCGGGCAGGGCGGGCCATGCAGTATGGCGTAACGCTGCATGGCCCCGTTTGCTCCCATGCCGTTTTCATAGTATGATCTACATAGTACGAGACGGCGATGGTTCTGGCAAGTCCGCCCGCATAAACTTCCCGATTCTCTGAAACGTGCAGGACGGCATGTATTTTTCGGATGACACCATTGCTGAAGTGCGCGCGTCGTCGGATATCGTCGATGTCGTGAGCGACTATGTGCGTCTGAAGAAGAAAGGCTCCAATTTTTTCGGATTGTGTCCTTTTCACCAGGAAAAAACGCCGTCCTTCAGCGTGAACCCTGCGCTGGGGATTTACAAATGCTTTGGGTGCGGGGCGGGAGGCGATGTGTTCCGGTTCGTGCGGGAAGTGGAGGGGATGTCGTTCCCGGAAGCCGTGCGCACCCTGGCGGAAAAGGCGGGCATCGAATTGCCGGAGGGGGGCGATGCGTCTCGCGAGCGGGCCGACGCCATGGAAGCGGCGTATGGCGCCCTGCGTTTCGCCGCCCGGTTTTATTACGCGCAACTGACTCGCGCCGACGCGGGCGCGCGGGCGTTGGAGTATGTGCAGGGCCGGGGGTATTCGAAGGCCACCATCAAGGAGTTTGGCGTAGGGTACGCGCCCGACGGCTGGAGTCATTTGCTTACCGAGGCGGCGGCGAACCATATATCCCCTGAAGCGCTGGAGCAAGCCGGACTGATCATTCCGAAAAAAAGCGGCGAGGGGTATTATGATCGCTATCGGGACCGGATTATATTCCCCGTGTTTTCGCACATGGGCAAGGTGCTTGGGTTCGGGGGGAGGGTGCTGAACGAGGCGTCCGGGAACGAGGAAAATCCGCAGCCCAAATACATCAATTCCCCGGAGACCATCGTGTACGACAAGCGGCGGGTATTGTACGGGCTGCGGCAGGCCCGTCAGGTCGTTCGCGAGCAGGAAGAGGCCGTGCTCGTCGAGGGCTATACGGACGTTATGTCGCTGCATCAGGCGGGCGTTTGCAACGCCGTGGCCTCGTGCGGCACGTCGCTGACCCGCGAGCAGGTGCAGTTGCTGAGTCGCTACGCGCAGCGCATTACGCTGGTCTTCGATGCGGACGGGGCGGGCGAAAAAGCGGCGCAGCGCGGGATCGACCTGGTGCTTGCTGCGGGCATGAGCGTGTATGTAGTGGCGCTGCCGCCGGGAGAGGATCCCGATTCCGTGGCGCGGCGGGAAGGCGCGTCTCTGGGGGAATTTTTGCAAGCGCATCGGGTCGATTTCGTACGCTGGCTGCATGACGCCGACCGGCGGGCCGGGCGGCTCGATACGCCGGAAGGGCGGGCCGACGGCATGCGGGCCGTACTCCAGGCCATCGCCTCCATTCCCGATCCGCTGCGCCGGGAGGCCTGGTTGTCCCGGGCAAGCGAGGTGCTTGGCGCGCCCGAAGGCCGGCTGCATCATGTGCTGGAGGGCATGGCGAAGTCCCGGCAGCGGGAGGAGCGCCAGCGGTCTTCTCGCGCGGCGCGTTCAGACGCGGCCCGGCCGTTCGCAAGCGGGTCGTTGCGCCGGAATGGCGGCGCGTCTTCCGCCATGCGGCGCAGGCCGCTCGCCGACGCCGGAACGGCTGCTTCCGCGACGCTGCCCAGCGAAAAGATATTGATTCGCCTGATGTTTGAGCAGGGGGCGCCCATGATCGCCTACATTATGGGGACGATGAGTCTGGATGCATTTTCTCCGGGGGCGACCCGCCGCGCCGCGCAAATTTTCGCCGAACAATACCAGGCTGGCGCGGTGGACGTACAGGCCATGCTGGGCGACGCCTGCGGCGAGGATGTGCAGCAGCTCATTACGGATGTCGCCATGCGCAAGGAAGAGCCGTCGGGAAACTGGCTGGAGAAAAAAGGCGTACTGGTGCCTTCGCTGGATGCGAATCCCGAAGAAGTCGCCCTTCAGGCCATGAAACGCCTGAAGGTGGCTCGCGTGAGGGAAGCCATCAGGCGCAAGGACGAGGAACAGCGTAGCGCGGATGCGCGCGGGGAAGACATTCGGACGTATCAGGAGGAAATCATGCAGCTGCAAAAACTGAGGATTCGTTTGGAAAAAGGGGACATTACCGGTTGAGGCGTTATGAGCGATTCTATTTCGGTTGTTGCGAATACGGCGTCTTCCGGCGATGGCATGGCTCCGGTGTTCGCCGTGCCCTCTGCGACCTCTCCGCGCCCGGCCCCCGAGGGCCAGGCGGAGAACCACCCGCACCTGTTTTTCAACAGGGAGTTGAGTTGGCTTGATTTCAACTGGCGCGTGCTGTATCAGGCCATAGACGAGCGCGTCCCGCTCATGGAGCGCGTGCATTTTTTGTCGATCGTTTCGAGCAATCTCGACGAATTTTTCCGCAAGCGCGTAGGCGGGCTCAAACGCCAGGAGGCCGCCGGGGTGCATGTCTTGTCTCCGGACGGGCGGACGGCGCGTGAGCAGCTGGCGCTGATTCGGGAGGCCGTGCCGCCTATGTACGCCACGATCACCTCGTTGTGGGAGGCGTCGTTGCGTCCGCAACTGGCCGAGTCGGCGAACATCCGGATTCTTTCCTACGACGATCTTTCGTCTCGGCAGAAAGATCGGTTATACCGGTATTTCCAAGCCCATATTTTTCCGATCCTGACGCCGCTTGCCGTAGATCCCGGACACCCGTTCCCGTTTATATCCAACCTGAGCCTTTCGCTGGCCATTTTGTTGCGCCACCCGAAGCGCGGCACTGAACATTTCGCGCGCGTCAAGGTGCCGACCAGCCGCGGCCGCTGGGTGCCGCTGGAAGAACCCAATCATTTTGTGCCGCTGGAGCAGGTGATCCAGCATAACTTGCATGAATTGCTTCGCGGGATGGAGGTTGAGCATGCGCACGCCTTTCAGATTACGCGCAACGCGGATATCAGTCGGGACGAGGAAGAAGCGGACGATTTGATCGAGATGATGTCCGACGAGTTGCGCGAGCGCCGGTTCGCACCGGTTGTCCGCCTCGAAGTCGAGCAGGATATGCCGCCGCGCGTTCGGCGCTTGCTCATGCGCGAACTGACGCTTTCGGAGGACGACGTGTACGTGAGCACGGGGCTGATCGACCATTCGGATTGCGCATTTTTCACCCGCCTGGACGCCCCGGACCTCAAGTACCGGTCCTTTCGTCCTGTGACGCCCCCCCGGCTGCAGGTGGAAGGCGAGTCCGAAAATACGCTGGACATTTTTTCGATTATTCGCCAGGGCGACGTACTTGTGCATCACCCGTACGAATCGTTTCGCGCCAGCGTGCAGCGCTTCGTCGAAGAGGCGGCGGAAGACCCCCGCGTACTGGCGATCAAGCAGACGCTGTATCGTACGTCCGAAAAATCTCCGATTGTGGACGCGCTGATCCGGGCCGCCGAGCGGGGCAAGCAGGTGGCTGTGCTCGTTGAGGTCAAGGCCCGGTTCGACGAGGCGAACAATATGGAATGGGGGCGCCAGCTCGAGAATGCGGGCGTGCATGTCACGTATGGCCTGGTGGGCCTCAAGACGCACGCCAAGGTGACGCTGGTGGTTCGCGAAGAGGGGGAAGCGTTGCGGGCGTACTGTCACATCGGTACGGGCAACTACAACCCGGCGACCGCCCGTTTTTACACGGATATGGGGCTACTCACCTGTCGGGAGGATATCGGGTACGATATCATTAATCTGTTCCATTTTCTGACGGGATACGCGCCGCAGCAGCATTACAAGAAACTGCTGGTGGCGCCGCGGGACCTGCGCGAGGCGTTCAATGACCTGGTGGAACAGGAGATAGCGCACCACAAGGCGCAGGGCGGCGGGCGCATTATCGCCAAGATGAACGCGCTGGACGATACGGGCGTCATTCGCAAGCTCTACAAGGCGTCCCGGGCTGGCGTGAAGGTCGATCTCATTGTGCGGGGCCACAATCGCCTGCGCCCGAATTTGCCGGGGTATAGCGAGAACATTCGGGTATGCAGCGTGGTGGGGCGGTTTCTCGAACACAGCCGCATCTTCTGTTTTCATAATGCAGGCCAACCGCTCGTATACCTCGGGAGCGCGGATTGGCAGCGCAGAAATCTGGAAGATCGCGTGGAGGTGATCGTTCCGGTCGAGGAACCCGCCTTGCGGCAGCGGTGCCTGGATATTATGCAATTATATTTCGAGGACCGGCGTCTGGCGTGGGACCTGGATTCGGAGGGCCAGTATGTGCAACGGCAGCCGGCGTCCCGGGACGAGGAGGAAGGGGTGCAGGAACAATTGATGCGGTGGATGCGGCGCGAGGAGCGCGACCCTGCGTAGCCGCTACGGCGGGGCGCGGCGGCTATCTCGCCTCTGATTCCGCTCCCGAGTCTTTGGGCAGGGCGGTGGCCTGCACCGCGGCGGCCAGCCGATCGAACGCATCCGAATGCCACAAACGGCGGTGCGTCTGGATGATGCTCCATTGCATGCTTCGATAGAACGAAGGCTGTTCCTGCGCAAGCCTTTCGAAACGTTCGGCGAGGGCGTCCAGGCGGTCCCGGTTTTCCCGATTGAACCCGAATCGGGATATTTTCTGCACCAGTTCGTCGTAGCGCCGATCCCATACGGTGCGCACAGGGGCGCGGGCCGCGTCGCCGCGGTTCAGCGCCCAGGGCGCTCCGCCATAGGCGTCGCCTCCGAAGCGAAAGGTTTTTTCCGGGTCGAGGCCGTCGAATCCCGCCGTCAGCAAGGCCTGGGCCGAGCCGGTCGGCAGAAAAAAACGGACGGCTTTGTCGCCGGCGCGCGCCACGAGTTGTACATCCCCGGTCGAGGGTATGCCGAGGCTGCCTTCGGGGCGTTCCGGCAGCAGCATATGCGGATTTTGTTTGCGGAACCGGTCGTAGGCGGCGGCCTTTCCGGGCTCGTCGTCGGTCACGAGGGCCAGCAGGCTGCTCAGGCGAATGCGCGCTCCGCTGCGAAGTTGTACGCGCTCCACCTGTGCGGCGGCGGTTTTGGCGATGGGGAGGGCGTCTGTGGCCTGCAGCGCGCCGTAGGCCGCCGCCACATAGCTCCGGGATTGACTTCGGAACTGGCCGGAGGACACGTGGCCAAAGCCGTCGGTAACGGCCCACAGGTATGCATCCACTACGGTGGATTCCCGGGTGCGAAAATCCCCGCCTTTTTCGAGAAACTTGCGGTACAGCATGAAGATATTGCCCGGACCGGCGTGGTAGGCGGATAGCCCGGGTATTTCATGGCCGACGGCGTTTCGGTAGCCCGCAAGGGTGGTGAAGGCGGCTTCCATAGTCAGGAGGGGATGCCGTTCTTCGTAGGCCTGGACCGTATTGCCTGCCGCCGCCTGGAGGGGGTAGCGATGGATATCGTGCATGCGGAGCAGGTAGGGCATGATCTGGTAGCGCCCGCGCGCGCCTGCCGAGGACACAAGATCGTCCCGGTTGAAGGTTTCCACGGTGCCCGTTTCGGTGGCCAGCAGGCTCAGGCCGAACAGTTTGGCCAGTCGGATCTCGTATTCGATATACGGCAGGTCCCGGATGCGGGCTTCGAGCACCTGGTTTTTGCGTCCCCATTTTACGGTGACGGCCTTGCGCGGGACGCCCTGCTGCACATATTTGTCCACGAGTATGCGCGTGTGTCGCCGGCGCTGCTGGTCAATGCGGTCCCAGTCCGGGGCGGCGTCCGCCGCTGGGTCGGAAGGCATCCATTCGTTCGGGTTCATCCTGTAGATTTCGAGGAGTTCGCCGCTCCGGTTGTCCAGCACGCGCAACGTGAAGTTGTCGTCTTCTCCCTGACGGTGGACGTACACGGCAAGCAAGTCCCGGAAATTTTGCGCAAGCCGGTTGCGGATGCGCGCTTCGCGCGTTTCCGGGTGTTCCTCCAGCGCATCGGTAAGCCACGAGCGGAAGAGTACATCTGGATGCATGTCCAGTTCTTCCAGCGTGAAGATGTTTTCGTCCGTTTCGGCCTGCGCATCCGCCACAGGCAACCCGTGTCCCGCATTCGGAGATGGTTTCACGGCAAGGAACAACAGCAGCAGGGCAACGACTGCGCCTGCGGAGGCCCGGGCTGTTCTGGAGCGATGCGGACTACGCGGCATGAATCGGGGCGTGCGTTTGGGGGCGGGCCCGTTGTTGTTTGGCAAGGTCGGCTTGCTCGACCAGGCGCCGGAAGAGCGGTTGCATGCGCTCGCCCATTTTTTCTGGATGAAATTGTACGCCGAGGAGCGTGGCGTCCTCGTTTTCGAAGACTTCGACCACGCCGTCCGGCGCTCGCCCGACGATCCGAAAACAGGGCGCCACATCCGCCACGGCCTGAATATGGCGGGTGTTGACCATCAGACGCTCTACGCCCAGGATGCGGCGTACATGCGCCCCGGATTCCAGTTCGACGAGATGGTCGGGCGCCCCGCGTTTATCGCTGTGCACGAGGGATCCGGCCCGGTCGCGTGCTACGTCGGCGTAGATGCTGCCCCCGTGGAGGGCATTGAGCAGCTGCATGCCGTAACAAATGCCCAGCACGGGGAGGCGCCGGTCCAGGCAAGCGCGAAGCAGCAGGGCGTCGGAGTGGCTGCGCACCGGGTCGGGTTCCCGGATATCGTCTGGCAGCGCGCCCATCATGTTTTCCGTAATGGCGGGGCCTCCGGTGACCACCAGGCCATCCAGCAGCTCCGCGAAGGCAAGGGTGGTTTGTCGTCCGCCCATCGGTGCGATGGCGGGGACGCCCCCGGCGGATTCCACGGCGCGCACATAGTCGTGCGGCAGGCGCTGTTCGCCGTCCTCGAACGAAGTGGTGATCCCGATGCGAACCATGTTTTTGCGCACGTTTTCAAGAGAATTTCTTTAGGATGCGATGCGTTGAGCGAAGCGGTTTGGACCCGCGTATTCGGTCACGCCTCCACGGCTATGTTCTCGTTGCCGATGAGCCGCGCTATGCCCTGCATCAGGTCGGGGATGGCGGCGACCTTGCACGAGCGGCTCCGTACGCGAAGCGTTCTGAGGGGCAGGTCGTCGGCCTGCAGGGCGAAATACAAATGGCATTTTCCCGGGTTCGCTTCGCATAGTTTGCGCAAGGCGCCGATGGTTTCCTGCTGCACGCGATCGCTGTCGATGCGCAGCACGATGGACCGGATATTGTCGCGCACTTTCCATATGGGCACGATGTCGCGGGCAATGATCTTGACCTTGCCGCCCCGCAGTTCCGGTTCGCCCGTGACCATGATCACATCGTCCGCCTTCAGGTACTGCTGCGCCTTGTCGTACAGGTCGGGAAAGCAGGTGATTTCGCTCTGGCCGGTGAAATCCTCAATGGTGACGTAGGCCATCGGTTTGCCCGCCTTGGTCGTACGCTGTTGTACGCTGGCGATGATGCCGAAGAAGGTATGCTGTCGCCCGCGCCGGCGCCCGTGTTGTCTCCCATAGCCGTTGTGTTCGCGCTCGTTCGGGACCAGGTCCTGCTCGCTTATACCGCCCAGGTCCGCGGTGGCGAAGGCCCGCACTTCCGGCGCATACCGCTCAAGCGGGTGGCCGGATATGTAAAATCCCAGCAATTCCCACTCTTTCTTGAGTTTTTCGGAGCGTTTCCAGGGTTCGGCGGCGGGAAGCGCCGGCGCAGGCAGGGCGCTTACCGTGGACGTTCCGAACAGATTGCTTTGCCCGGCTGCACGCTCTTCCTGCACTTGTTTCGCATACTGGATCGCCATGCCGATCGCCTCGAAAAGTTGCCGCCGATGCCCGTCCAGTTCGTCGAACGCGCCCGCCTTCACCAGGCTTTCCAGCGCCTTCTTGTTCACGATGTGCAGGTTCAGTTCCCGCGCCATTTCGAAGAAACTGCGGAAAGGGCCGTGCTTTTCGCGCATTTCGACGATATGATCGGCGGCGGCGGAGCCTACGCCCTTGATGGCGGCGAGTCCGAAGCAAATATTGCCTTCGGATACGGTGAAATGCTTGCGGCTTCGGTGGATGGACGGAGGCAGGATATCCAGGCCCATCTGCCGGGCTTCCTGCAGCAATCCCGACAGCTTCTGCGTGTCGTTTTGCTCGCTGGTCAGGACGGCCGCCATGAACGCATCGGGATAATGCGCCTTGATCCAGGCGGTTTGGTACGCCACAACGGAATACGCGGCGCTATGGCTTTTGTTGAACCCGTAGCCCGCGAATTTCGCCATCATATCGAATACCTCGTGGGCCGTTTTCTCTGGAACGTCCCGTTGCAGCGCGCCCTCGACGAAAATACTGCGCTGCTTGTCCATTTCCGACTGCTTCTTTTTGCCCATGGCGCGCCGGAGCAGATCCGCGCCGCCCAGCGAATACCCGCCCATGATTTGCGCCATTTGCATGACCTGTTCCTGATATACGGGCAAGCCGTAGGTGGGCTGCAGGACGGGTTCGAGCATCGGATGCGGGTACGCAACCGCTTCCTGTCCATGTTTCCGCGCGATGAAGCTCGGAATAAGGTCCATCGGTCCGGGTCGGTACAGTGCGTTCATGGCGATCAGGTCCTCGAGGGACGTCGGCTTCAGTTTTTGCAGCCATTTCCGCATGCCGTCGGATTCGAACTGGAAGACGGCGGAGGTATCCCCTCGCTGGAACAGCTCGAACGTTTCGGAATCGTCGAAGGGGATATCTTCCAGTCCTATTTTTTCGCCGTATTCTTCTTCTATGATGTGCAGGGCGTCGTTCAGGACGGTGAGCGTTCGGAGCCCCAGGATATCCATTTTCAGGAGCCCGAAGTCCTCTACCCGGCTGCCGTCGTACTGCGTTGTGACGATTCCGTCCTTCACGGCTACGGGCGCGTATTCGCTCACGTTGCCCGGGGCGATGATGACGCCGGCGGCATGTACGCCCGTATGCCGGGGCGATCCTTCCAGCACCTTTGCGTAATGCATCAGGTTGCGGATGTTCTCGTCCTCGTGCCGCTTGAGCGCGGCGAAATCCGGGGCTTCCGCAAAGGCTTTTTCGAGGGTCATGCCCACCGCTTCCGGGATCATTTTTGCGATCCGGTCTGCCTCGTGCAGGGGAATCTCCAGGACGCGGGCCACGTCCCGGATGACCGAGCGCGCCCCCATGGTGCCGAACGTGACGATCTGACACACATTTTCGCGCCCATATTTCTCCACGATATAATCCAGCACCCGGGACCGCCCCCGGTCGTCGAAATCGATGTCGATATCCGGCATGGAAATGCGTTCCGGATTCAGAAAACGCTCGAAAATGAGGCCGTATCGGAACGGGTCGATATTCGTAATGCCAAGGCAGTACGCTACGGCGCTTCCCGCCGCCGATCCGCGACCGGGGCCTACGTGCACGCCGAGCTGGCGGGCCGCCGTCGTAATGTCCTGTACGATCAGAAAATAACTGGCGAACCCCATGTCCCGGATAATCGCCAGTTCATGGTCGATCCGTTCGGCGATGTCCTGACTGATTTCGGGGTATCGTTCCGTCGCCCGCTGGAGCGCCATGCTGTGGAGGCATGCGTTCGCATCCCCGTCGAATTCGGCGGGGATGGGGTAGTGGGGCATGAGCATGTCGATCTTCGGCAGCTCCACCGTGCACTTGTCCACGATTTCGCGGGTGGCGTCGAGCGCGGCGTCCCGTACGATCGGGTCGAGGTCATTGAGCGCCGTCCGCATTTCTGCGGCGGACTTGAAGAAGAACTGGTCGTTGTCGAACCGCAGCCGCTTCGGGTCCAGAAAATCCGTTTTGGTCTGGAGGCACAGGAGTACGTCCTGCGCTTCGGCGTCGGTCTGTTCGATGTAGTGCACATCGTTCGTGGCGATGGCGGATACGTTGTATTCCTTCGCCCACCGCAACAGGACGGCGTTGCAACGTTTTTGCTTGTCCAGGCCGTGGTCCTGTATCTCGATGTAATAATCTTCCCCGAAGATGTCGAGCCATTCCTTGAAGAGCGCCAGCGCCTTGTCTTCGCCGTGCTTCAGGATGGCTTGCGGAACTTCTCCCTGAATGCAGCATGTGGTGGCGATCAGGCCTTCGCTGTGCGCGCGCAGCGTGTCCTTGTCGATCCGCGGTTTGTAATAATGCCCCCGCGTAAAGGAGAGGGAAGAGAGCTTGATCAGGTTCTGGTAGCCTTGCTTGTTTTTCGCCAGCAACACCTGATGGTAGCGCGTGCTGTCGTTCTTGTCCTCCATGCTGGCGGGCGCCAGGTAGAATTCGCATCCGATGACGGGCTTGACGCCGACTTTCTGGAGTTCATGATGGAATTCCGGGACGCCGTAGAGATTCCCGTGGTCCGTAATGGCCACGCCCGCCATGTCCAGCTCCTTCGCCTTCTGCGCGAGGACTTTGATATTGGCGGCTCCGTCGAGCAGGGAAAACCGGGTATGGCAATGCAGGTGATTAAAATCGCACATGGGGCACGGGCTTACGGACAGGCGTTGATTTGAGGATGCACTGATCGAAGTGGACTTAATTAGAGCATCCTTGAAGGAACGCACCGGAAACATTATCGTCAAGAGATGTGGATAAATAAGCGTTGGATTCAGCGATTTGTTTCCATGAAATCGGATATGCATCGGTTTTTGTCAGGACAGGCCTGGGCGGACAGCCTAAAGGCCCTGAATACCCTCCCCGTTTCGGCGGACGCCGACCGTTTCCTGGACCCGGACGACGCCGCGGAGCGGATACGACGGGCGGCGGCGGAGCATCCGGGCCTGGTCCGTCTCGCCCGCCTCGGCGAGAGCGAGGAAGGCCGCCCGATCGACGGTATTGTGCTGGGGCGAGGGGGTCTGCATGTCAGCCTGATGGCGGGTAACCATGCCGACGAGCCGGTGGGGCCGGATTTTCTGCGGCGCTTCGCCGCGGCGGTGTTGGATTCCCCGGACGCTTGCCGGCCGCTTCTCGACGCGTTCCGGTTTTTTATCGTGCCGCATACGAACCCCGACGGCGCCTTCCGAAACCGCGCCTGGCGCACGGTCTGGAACGAATCGTCGGCGCCGGATTCGGCGGGGGATTGGGGCGAGGCGGTCGCTGCGGCGTATTTGCGTCATGCGGTGCGAGAGCCGCCCGGACGCGACGTGGAATTCGGGTTTCCGGATATGCGCCCGGAGAACCGCGCGGCGGCGGCATGGCTTCGCAAGCACGGCCCCTTTGCGTTGCACGGGAGTCTGCACGGGATGGGTATCAGCGGCGGCGCGTTGCTCCTCATCGAAAAGCATTGGGGGTATCGCGCAACCCGGCTGCAAGCGCATTTCCGCGAGGCCGCGCACGCCGAGCGCCTGCCGCTGTACGACCGCAACCGGCAGGGCGAGAAAGGCTTTTTCTATCTTGCCCCGGGTTTCTGGACGACGCCGGAAGCCCCCGCCATGCGCGCATTTTTCGAGGCCCGGGGGGATATGGAGACCGCCGCGCTGTTCCACAGCAGCTCCATGGAATATGTGCGCAGCCTGGGCGGCGACCCCTTGTGCTACGTGACGGAACTGCCGCTTTTTTTGGCCCAGGGCCTGTCTCCGGCAAGCGGGTCCCAGCAAATCATTGCGAAACTTCGCCTTCGGCTTGCGCAACGCGACGGCGCGAGCGACGAGGCCCGCGAGGACATTCGCCAGGCTATGCAACCGTTGGGATTGCGTCCGCTGCCGCTGTCGGCGGCGCTCAGGATGCACCTGCGTACGCTGTCGGCGGCGCTGGAACAGCTGTCGATCCGGTAGCCCGGCGAGGGACCTTACGCCCCGCCGAAAAGCCACTGCACCAGATAGACCGCGAAAATCATGGCGAACATGTCCGCGGTCAGTCCGGCGGGTACGGCGTGGCGCGTTTTTTTGACCTGTACGGCCCCGAAATACACGGCGATGATGTAGAACGTGGTTTCGGTGGAGCCGAACATGACGCCCGCCATCTTGACCAGGATGGAGTCCGCCCCGAAGACCGCCACCATGTCGGCCACGACCGCCGCAGAGCCGGAGCCCGTCAGGGGCCGGATGATCGCCATGGGAAGCATTTCGGGCGGAAAACCCACCGCGCCAAGCACCGGCTCCAGCGTTTCCATCAGAAAATCCATGGCGCCCGAGGCCCGAAACATGCCGATGGCGAAGAGGATGGCCACGAGATAGGGAATAATCATGACCGCCACCCGGAACCCTTCCTTGGCCCCCTCCACGAATTCTTCATACACCTTTACGCCTCGAATGAGGCCGTAGAGCGGCAGCCCCACGATCATGAGGGGCAGCACGAGGATGGAGAAATAATCAATGAAGTAGCGGAACCAGGTCATGGCGTGTCCTCCCCGGATTCGGTTTGTTCGGCGGGGCGGGCGTTCGGATCGCTTCGTTTCCAGAGCGGCGCGCGTTCCAGGAACCAGGCGGTCCCTATGGCGACCACCAGCGAGGCCCCGGTGACCGCGATAATGGGAAAAATCAGTTCATTGACCTGCAACCCGATGACGGCCACGAGCAACGCCGGCGGGACCAGTTGTACGCTGGCCGTATTCATCGCCAGCAGCATGACCATGGGGTTCGTGGCCGTATCCTTGACCGGGTTCAGCGTTTGCAATTCTTCCATGGCTTTGATGCCGAGCGGCGTCGCGGCGTTGCCGAGGCCCAGTACGTTGGCGGACAAGTTCAGCACGATCATGGCGAAGGCCGGATGCCCTTTCGGGACGCCGGGGAACAGCGGGCGCAGGAGCGGTTCGACGAGGCGGGCCATTTGGCGAATGAGTCCGCCGGCCTCTGCGATTTTGAGCAGCCCGAGGAAGAGCGCCAGCACCCCGATCAGCCCGAGGGAGATTTCCACGGCGGTGCTCGCAAAATCGAACGCGGCTTTGGTAATGTCCTGCAGATGCGGAAAACGCACGGGATCGAAGCGGACAGAGCTGGCGACCGCTCCTGCGGGCGCGCCGGCGGCGTTTTCCGGCCCCAGCGTGCCTTGCAAGGCGTCTCCGCCGGAAAAATCCCGGATGCGCAAGAGCGGCTCCGGCAAGGCGGCGCGTTCGGCGAAAAAGAGGCGGGTTCCGGCTTGCGTGCGAAGAATATGCCCCTCGTACACGGAATCGGGGATCGCATCCACGCCGTAGAACGCCCGGTATGTTTCCGCATCGATCTGGATGTGCACCGGAACGCGCTGCGCCTCCTCCCGATAGTCCTCCGGATATTCGAGGACTATCGGCAGCGAGGCGTGATTCCGAAACCGGTCGCTGGCGGCGTCTCGCAGGTCGGAAACAATGGCGAATGCAAGGGCGGCGATAATCAGGCCCGCCCAGATGTAGTTAAGCATGTGTGGTTAAGGATGCACTGATCAAATCCACTTCGATCAGCGCTTCACGTACGCAAGTAGCGTTTGTAATGATTCCATCGTTAAAATCATCGGAAACCCCGGCGTTTTGCGGCGCCGGGGAGGAACGCATAACGTACGAATTTACGCAGAGCGATGCGAAGCGGCGCTTCTTCTTTTGGCTTCGAAGAATATAGCGATCTTGCGTGCGACCGCGGCCCCGACGGCGTCGCGCAGGGCCTCTTCGCCGGCGGCCTCCACCTTCTTCGCGGAGCCGAAGCGGCGAATCAGTTTCTGCGCGGTTTTTTCGCCGACGCCGTCTATTTCGCGGAGCGAAGAATGCAGCATGCGTTTTTTCCGTTGCGTACGCTGGAAGGCGACGGCAAAGCGATGCGCCTCGTTCCGAATGCGCTGCAGGAGCTGGAGCGACGTACTGGCTTTGGGGATGTGCAGCGGTTCGGGTTCGCCCGGAAAAAACACCTCTTCGAGTCGTTTCGCCAGCCCGATGAGCGGAAATTCGCCGTAGGCGTCTGCGGTGCGCAACGCGTCGGCGGCTGCCGAAAGTTGCCCTTTGCCCCCATCTATTACGACCAGGTCCGGCCATTCGATATCTTGACGGTTTGCGTACCGCCGCGCGACCACCTCGCGGATGCTCTGGTAGTCGTCGGGTTTTCCGGGAATGGCGGAGCGGATCTTGTAGCGCCGGTATTCGCTTTTGCGGGGCCGTCCGTCGCGAAACACCACGCAGGACGCCACGACGCCCGTGCCCGCAAGATGGGAAATGTCGAAGCATTCGATGCGGCGCGGCAAGGCGTTCAGGCGCAAATCTTCTTTCAGGGACCGTACGGCGTGGGGAATGCGGTCCTCGCCGCGTTTCATCTTGCGCATTTTCCATTCTTCGAGGAGTATGGTCGCATTCGCATGCACCATGCGCATCAAGTTGGCTTTGGGGCCCCGGCGCGGGATGGCGAGCGGGACCTTCTTGCCGCGCTGCTGCTGCAACAATTCCCGTACCGCTTCCGGTTCGGCGATATCGTGGCTTAGCAGCACTTCTCCCGGAAAGAAGGCCGCATCCGCATAATAATCTTCCACGAGGCGCTGCATCAACATAGCGTCCGACAAGCCTTCTATCGGATGGACATAGGTATGTCGCCGCCCGATAACCTTGCCTTCGCGCACTTGAAACACCACGCCGCACGCTACATTTTCCGGCTTGTCCAGCGCCAGCGCAAAGAGGTCTCGGTCCGCCTCGTCTTCGCTGACCACTTTTTGTTTTCGGGCGTATTTTTCGAGGGCGAGCATGCGGTCTCGCAATCCGGCGGCTTCCTCGAACTGCATGGTTGCGGAAAGGCGCTTCATCTCGTCGCGGAGCAGTGAAATCAAGGCTTTCGTATGTCCGCTCAGCAATTTTTCGACTTGTTCGATGGTTTGGTCGTACTCGGCTTCGGATTGCCGCCCAATGCAGGGCGCCGCGCATTTTTTAATATGGTATTCAAGGCATGGATCGTATTTGCCGGCGGCGATGGGTTCCGGGGCAAGGTTAAGGCTACAGGTGCGCAATTGAAAAACAGATCGGATGGTGCGCAACATCAGGTGCATATTTTTTACGTCGGCGTACGGCCCGAAATATTTCGACCCGTCGCGCACGATGCGGCGCGTAGGAAAAACGCGCGGGAAGGGTTCTTTCCGAATGCAAATGAAGGGAAATGTTTTGTCGTCGCGCAAGAGGACATTGTAGCGCGGTTTTAGATGTTTGATCAGGTTGTTTTCGAGGATGAGCGCTTCGGCTTCCGTGTCCGTAACGATGGCTTCTACATCCGTTGTTTTCTGGATCATGATGCGCAGCCGTCCGTCGTGCGTCTGATGTTCCCGAAACCAGGATCGAACGCGGCTGCGCAGGTCTTTGGCCTTGCCTACGTACAGCACGTTTCCGTCGGCGTCCTTGTGCTGGTAAATGCCCGGGAGCCGGGGGAATCGGTCTATTTTTTGTTGCAGCTCCGGGGTCATGGGCGCGCGGGGTCCGTTTGGCTGTCCGGGGCCGCCTGACTGTCCAGTGCCTGCTCGATATGCTGTTCGATCAGCGCGATGCGTAGCGACGGATCGGACGTTGCGGCGATGCGGACGGCAGGGAACCGCTGACGCAGGGCCTGGGCTGCGCGAAGCCCCGCTGCGCTGTCCTCGGTCAACAAGAGCATCTTCGCAGGAAGGCGTTGCGCCGCCGCGCATGCGTCCGGGTCCATGTCCGGGTCCGCCCACGCGATCTTCTGGATGCGCGCATCGGCGCCGGCCGCCTCCAGAACCGCCTGGGCGGACACCCCGTGCGCCAGCAGGTGCACGGCCTCGAGGCCAAGCCAGTCGATAAGCGCGGGAATGTCCGGAACGCCGTTCGCTTCCGCCTGCGCCGCCATGTATGCTCTGTCCGGGGCCAGCCGCCGGGCCAGGGCGCGGGGGGTCGGCGACGCCGCAAAATCCGCCGTGATATGCAAGAGCGGCGTTTGCCCCGTCGCGCCGTGCGCGCGTACAACGCGCCGGACGCCTTCAGGGAGCGCATCCGCCACAGGCTCCAGGCAAGGTGCTGCGCGGGCGCAAAACTCGATCAGAATATTCCCGGTTTGTCCGGGATGCACGAAGAAGATGGTTTTACCCCCGGCCCCGGGGCGCGGCGTCGGGTCGATGGGCGCATACCCCGCCTCGCGCATCCGCCGGTGCATGGCGTGGATATCCTCGACCTCGAACGCAAGGTGATGCAGCCCGCCTTTCCGGTCCCGCAGGAAGCGCGCCACGGGCGACGTTTCGTCCAGCGCTTCCAGCAGCTCCAGCCGGGCGCCGCCGCTGCCGCCCGGTGCGAACGCGACCCGCACCCCGTCCTTTTCGAGCGTTTCGGACGCGTAGTCCGCTTCGCCCAACAGATCGCGGAGCACATCCAGCAGGCGATCCATATCTGCTGTCGCTATACCGACATGTTCGAGGCGGAGCATGATGAACGCGGCGGTCCGCAAGGCGGGGTGTCGTTGATGCGTCCAGGTATTCTGGACGCGTGCGGATGGAACGAGAGGCGGCGAGTCTCGTTCCATCGTACACTGTTTCGCCCGGTTTTTGCGCCGGGGATGTGCTGCCTCTGTCGTGCGCCTTCCGTTCGCTGTTTTGATGGCCTCTTTTTCCCGTTTCCTGCCCCGCGTCGCGGGGCCTGCCTTGCTGTTCGCCCTTGCGGCCCTTGCGGCCATCGCGAGCGGCTGCGTCGGCAAGCCCGCCGAGGGCGAACTCTCCGGAGCCGTCCGAATCGATGGCTCCAGCACGGTGTACCCGATTACCGAAGCCGTCGCCGAAGAGTTCATGATCGCCAACCGGCATGCGCGCGTCACGGTGGGCGTGAGCGGAACGGGCGGCGGATTCAGCAAATTCCTCCAGGGCGAAACGGATATCAACGATGCGTCCCGGGCCATCAAGCCCAGCGAAACGACGCTGGCTGCGCGCGAGGACATTGATTTTATTGAGTTGCCGGTGGCCTATGACGGCCTTGTGGTGGTTGTGCACCCGGACAACGACTGGGTCGAATGCCTGACCGTGGACGAACTGCGCGCCATCTGGAAGCCCGGCAGCCGCATCGACGCCTGGAATGAGATACGTCCTCGCTTCCCGGACCGCAAGTTGGCGTTGTACGGTCCCGGCACGGACAGCGGCACGTACGATTATTTCACCGAGGCCGTGGGCGGCGCGTCCGGCGCCAGCCGTTCGGATTTCACGGCGAGCGAGGACGACAATGTGCTGGTGCAGGGGATTTCCGGGGATCCCAACGCGCTGGGTTTTTTCGGCATTGCGTATTACGAGGAAAATGCGGACCGGCTCAAACTGCTGCGCATCGACGACGGCGATCCGGACAATGGCGCCGGGTGCATCGCGCCTTCGGCGACGACGGTGGGAGACGGCACGTATGCGCCGCTTTCCCGGGCGCTCTTCATCTATGTGCGTCCCGAGTCCTCGGACCAGGAAATTGTCCGAGAGTTTGTCCGTTTTTATCTCGCAAACGCCGGACTCCTTGCCCGGGAAGTAGGCTATGTCCCGCTTTTGGACGAGGAATACGCCTTGGCCCTCGAGCGTTTCGAACGCCGCGTGACGGGTACGATGTTCGGCGAGGACGCGCACGTAGGCGTCACCATGCGCGAACTGCTGACCCGGTATATGCCCGCCGAAGCGCCTTCCGCGCCGTCCGACTCCCTTTCGCCCGAACCGGCGACGGAATAGCATCGTTTGCACAGCATGGCCGAGCCGCAGCAGATATCGCCCGGCGCCGCGAAGGGCGCGCACGCAGACCTGTCCGTCAATATGTTTCGCAGCCCGAAAGAACGGGCTGTCGAGTATGCGCTGGGTTTCTGCGCCCTCATCAGCATCCTGACCACCCTCGGCATCGCCGCCGTGCTCGTCGTGGAGTCGCTGCATTTCTTTGCAGAAGTGTCCATCGTCGAATTTCTGACCGAAACGCGCTGGACCCCGCAGTTCATAGAAAAGCATTTCGGGATCTGGCCCCTGTTGTCGGGCACGTTGCTGGTTACGGTCATTGCGGCCCTCGTGGCGCTTCCGATCGGGCTGATGAGCGCTATTTTTATTGCCGAATACGCTCCGGCGGGCGTGCGTAAGGTACTGAAGCCAAGTCTGGAACTTCTGGCGGGCATCCCCACCGTGGTGTACGGCTATTTCGCGCTGACCTTCGTGACGCCCTTTTTGCAGACGTTCCTCCCGGGCCTCAATATCTACAATGCCCTCAGCGCAGGGATTGTGGTGGGCGTTATGATCATTCCCATGGTGTCCTCCCTGAGCGAAGATGCGATTCGCGCGGTGCCCCGTTCGCTCGCCGAAGGGGCGTATGCGTTGGGCGCCACCCGGATCGAAGTGGTGCTGCGGGTGATGGTGCCGGGCGCCATCAGCGGCGTCATGGCCAGTTTCATTCTGGCGCTCAGCCGCGCCATCGGCGAAACGATGATCGTGACGCTGGCCGCCGGGGCCATGCCGAACCTTACGGCGAACCCCATGGAATCCGTGCAAACGATGACGGCTTTTATCGTGAATGTAAGCCTCGGGGATACGCCGCAGGGGACGGTCGAATTCTACAGCCTCTTCGCTGTCGGCCTCGTGCTTTTCCTGATGACCCTGAGCATGAACTTCCTGGCGAATCTCATCATTCGTAAATACCGCGAACGGTACTGATCGTGACCTCCTCGCAACAATACAACGAACGCCTTGAGCGCCGCCGCCGGAGGGGGCTGATGTTCAGCGTGCTCCTGTTTCTGGCCACGACGAGCGGCCTGGTCGTGCTTGTTACGCTGATCGTGGATGTGATCGTGCAGGGCGCGCAATGGCTCGATTGGGAATTTCTGACCCGTTTCCCCTCGCGCATGCCGGAGCGGGCCGGCATCAAGTCGGCCATCGTCGGTTCGCTCTGGATGATTCTGCTCACGGCGGGCATTTCCGTGCCCATCGGGGTGGCCACGGCCCTGTATCTCGAAGAATACGCGCCGCGGGGCTGGTTCCTGAAAATCATTCAGATCAACATAAACAACCTTGCAGGCATTCCTTCGGTGGTTTACGGCATCCTGGGCCTGACGCTTTTCGTGCGTTTCTTCGCCCTTGGACGGAGCCTGCTGGCGGGCGCCTTGACCATGGCCCTGCTGATTTTGCCCATCATCGTCATTAGCGCCCAGGAAGCGTTGCGGGCCATTCCTGCGGGCATTCGGGAAAGCGCCTTTGCGCTCGGCGCTACGCGGCGACAGGTGGTCTGGAGTCATTTGCTGCCCATGTCGGCGCCAAGCATTCTCACGGGCGTGATTCTGGCGTTGAGCCGGGCCATCGGGGAAACGGCGCCCCTTATCATGATCGGCGCCCTGACGTTCATCGCATTCCTGCCCACGAGCGCGCTGGACCCGTTCACGGTGTTGCCCATTCAGATATTCAACTGGACGGCGCGTCCGCAAGCGGATTTCCAGGCGTTGGCCGCCGCGGGCATTATTATCCTGATGATCGTGCTCTTTCTGATGAATCTGAGCGCGATTCTGTTGCGAAATTACTTCGAGAAGTACCGGGCAAGATAACCAAGAGATGCTCTGATCAAGTCCACTTCGATCAGCGCTTCACGTACGCAAGGCATTTTCATGGAAACGAACACACGAAACGGATCGCCGATCGACGACCGTAGCGCGCCCGAGGAGGCCAAGGTCCGCGTGGAGAACCTGGACTTCTGGTACAGCATGAACCATGTGCTCAAGGATGTTTCGCTGGACATCCAGGCGAACGAAGTGACCGCCTTCATCGGGCCGTCCGGCTGCGGCAAGAGTACGCTGCTGCGTTGTCTGAACCGGATGAACGAACTGATCCCGGACGCCCGCCTCGAAGGCCGGGTGCTTATCGACGGGCGGGATATATATCGCAATGCGGATCCCGTCATGGTGCGCCGCCGCATCGGGATGGTGTTCCAGAAGCCCAATCCGTTTCCCAAGACCATTTTCGAAAACGTTATCTGGGGCGCCCGCGTCAACGGCTTCAAGGGCGACGAAGCCGATCTGGTGGAGGAATGCCTGCGCAAGGCGGCGCTTTGGGAGGAGGTCAAGGACCGGCTTCACGCGCAGGCCTACAGTCTCAGCGGCGGGCAGCAGCAGCGTTTGTGCATTGCCCGTACGCTGGCCGTGGCCCCGGACGTCGTGCTGATGGACGAGCCGGCCAGCGCGCTGGACCCGATCGCGACGGCCAAGCTGGAAGAAACGATTCTGCAACTCAAGGAACGCTATACGATTATTATCGTTACGCATAATATGCAGCAGGCCGGCAGAATCAGCGACCGCACCGCCTTTTTCTACATGGGCGAGTTGATCGAGGCCGACGCCACCGAACAACTTTTTACCCGTCCCGCCCGAAAGCGCACGGAAGACTACATCACGGGCCGATTCGGATAGGCCCGGGTAGGCCCAGGTAATCCGGGTCCGGCGGTGCGCCTGCCCCTCTCCGGCGAATAGCATCCCATGGCGATAGGCCCTTCATCAAACCGACACCTCGACGACGAATTGGTTGTGCTCCGCAGGCTGCTTTCCGATATGTCGGAACTGGTCGAGGCGCAGGTGGCCGACGCCATGAACGCCGTATCCGGCAACGACCTGGAGCTGGCCCGGGAAGTGCGGGCGCGCGACGACGAGGTGGACCGGCTGGAGTTGGAGGTGGACGGGCAATGCGAGCGCCTTCTGGCCTTGTTTACGCCCGTAGCCATCGATCTTCGGCTCATTATCTCGGCGGTGAAGGTGAATACGGACCTGGAGCGGATAGGCGATCACGCCAAAAACATCGCCAAGCATGTGTGTCTGGCCGACTTTCCGGCCCGGATGCCGACCGGAACGAATCTGCAGGCCATGGCGGACGAGGCGCGCTGGATGCTGCGGAGCGCCCACGACGCTTTTTTCCGAAAAGATCATGTGCTGGCCCGGAAAATCGTCGCGCACGACCGCCACGTGGACCGGATGTACGAGGAGACGTTGACGGTGATCGCCTCGCTTTTTCATGCCTTGCCGGATCAGGCCGACAAAATTGTCCACCTCGTGCATATGGGCAAGTCCATCGAGCGGATCGCCGATCATACGAAAAGCATCGGCAAAATCGTTGTGTTTCTGGTGGAAGGCGTAGATATCCGGCACCGAAGCGCCACCCGGAACGTCCCGGAAACGATCTGAGGTACATGCCATGACCGCAGTCCGATGGTTTTTGTGCGCAGGCCTTTTGGCGGCGTTGTTTGCGGCGGCGCCTGTCGCCGGGCAGGTGGTTCGCTACGGGGCGGATTTTCTGGCCGCCGGCGCAGGCGGACGGGCGCTGGGGATGGGCGGCGCCCATATTGCGCTTGCGGACGACGTCAGCGCGGGGTACTGGAATCCCGCTGGCCTCAGCCAGACGCTTTTCCCCGAAGTCGAATACATGCACGCGGAGCGCTTCGCCGGGGTCGTTTCGTTCGATTACGGGGCCGTTTCGTGGCCGCTCAACGCCCGCTCCACGCTGGCCGCGTCGTTTTTCCGGAGCGGCGTGAACGATATAAAAAACACGCTGGACGCCTGGGACCCCGAGCGCAACCAGCCTCGCCCGAACCCGGAAGAGCATATTTCCACTTTTTCCGCGGCGGATGCGGCGTTCTTCGTTAGTTACGCTCGCCGGGTGCGTCCGGCCCTGGCCGCGGGCGCGACCGCCAAGATCGTTCGCCGCAGCATAGGCGATTTCGCGGACGCCTGGGGGTACAGTTTCGATGTCGGCGCGTTGTACCGTCGCGGTTCCTTCCTGGCGGGCGCGAACCTGCAGGACGCCGCCGGCATGCGCCAATCCTGGACCGTGAACCGGGATTTGCTGTCGAATATCGAGGATGTTTTCGGGCAAACGCTTCCGAAGGGCGGCGTGGAGACCGTCTTGCCCGTACTGCGCCTCGGTTCGGGATATCTTCTGACGATGGGCGCGCACCGCATTGCGCTGGCCCTGGACGTGGACATGGCGTTCGAGGGGCGGCAAGCCTGGGCGTTGCACACGGGCGGCGTATCGTACCATCCCAGATTGGGCGTGGAATACGCTTTTCGGGATCTCGTGGCCTTGCGGGCTGGCTGCACCGACGTGCTCAAGTCGGGGGACGAAGGATGGGATGCGGCGCCGACGGTGGGGGCCGGCTTGCATCTGGGCCGCCTGACGTTCAATTACGGGTTCGGGAATTTTGCGGGACTGGCGTCCGACCTCGGGTACACCCACCGCATATCCGCCCGCCTCGTCCTGGTCCGCGAAGCCTGGCGTCGCACGGGTGAAATGTAGCGCCGGACGGAGAAATGTTTTCGGGAGAGGGGTTGCAGGTATGCGCCATGCGTACTCCGAGGCGCCTTGATCCGCGCCCAAGTACGCCCGCGCAAAATCCTACCGCGCCGCCTTGATCCGTGCCCAAGTACGCCCGCGCAAAATTCTACTGCGCCGCCTGGGTCCGCGCCCAAGTACGCCCGCGCAAAATTCTACTGCGCCGCCTGGGTCCGCGCCTAAGTACGCCCGCGCAAAATCCTACCGCGCCGCCCGGAGGTGCGCCAGCATCACGTCCTGCATGTTCGTGGCGTGCAGGGGGCCGTCCGGGAACAGGCCCGGGAGGAGATCCGGGCGGTTGGAGAGGACCAGCGGCCCGTCCATCGGATCGTCCGGGAGGCGCCCGTGCGATCCCCGGACCAGCGACGGGTCGAGGGGAATCACGTCCAGCAGCGCGCGAAACCCCAGTTTCTTTTGCAATAGCCGAACGCCCGCCTTGAGCCGCGCCGAGGGCAGGGCCGGGTCCAGGAACAGTTCGCACGGATCGTACCCCGGCTTGCGATGGATGTCCACCGTGCGCGCGAAATCAGGCGCCCGGTCGTCGTCCAGCCAGTAGTAATACGTAAACCAGGCGTCCGCCTCCGCCACGGCGACGAGATCGCCCGCCCGGGGGTGGTCCAGGCCGTGCGCGGCGCGCTCCGCTCCGTGCAGCACGCGGGCGACGCCGTCGATCCCTTCGAGGAGGGCGCGCACCTCCTCCAGCGCCTCCCGACGGTTCACGTACACATGCGCCACCTGATGGTCCGCCACCGCAAACGCCTCGCTCGCTCCCGCATCCAGCAGTTCGTGCCCCCGTTCTTCCCGTATGCGCAGGAAGCCTTCGCGTCGCAGCGCGCGGTTGAGCGCCACCGCCCGCCGCACCGGCGTAATCCCGTATTCCGAAAGCACAAGGACCGCCGCGCCCTGCGCTTCGTAGTGCGCCACGAGTTCCTCGCAGACCGCATCGATGCGCGCCGTTTCCGCCGCCGCGCCAGGTCCGTCCGGCCCTTCCCGTTGCAGTACGTAGTCCAGGTGGGGCAGGTAGACGAACGTCATGCCCGGATCGTATGCGGCGTCCACATGCAACGCCGCCCGGGCAATCCAGGCGCTTGACCGAATGCTCGTGCCGGGTCCCCAGAACTCGAACAGCGGGAACCTGCCCAGTTTGCGTTGCAATTCCGCCCGCAACCCCTCCGGCTCGGTCCAGATATCCGGAATTTTGCGTCCGTCGGCGGGATACATGGGGCGGGGCGTCGCCGCATAGTCCACCGACGAATACATGTTGTACCACCAGAACAAGTTGGCCGAGGTCACGCCCGGTCGATGTATGCCCGCACCTGTCGCACCCGCCCTGGTCACGCCCGCCCCCGTCGCGCCCGCCACCCCCGTCGCACCCGCCGCACGGGCGTCTTGCGCATGAAGCCGCCGCGCCTTTTCCCATATCTTCTCGCGCTGTACAAGCCGGTTCGATTGTCGCCAGAACCGGATTTCGGCCTCGTCCCGAACATACCAGCCGTTCCCCACGATCCCGTGTTCCGAGGGCATGGTCCCGGTCAGCAGCGTAGCCTGCATGGAGCAGGTGAGGGCGGGCAGGACGGGCGTCATGGGCGTGGTTTTGCCGCGCTCGGCCCACGCCGACAGGAACGGTGCATGCGGCAGGAGGCGGGGCGTCAGCCCGACGACATTCAGGACGGCGAGTTTTGGCATGGCGGGCGAGGCGGACGAGGCAAGCGAGGCGGTCGCCTCAGGCGATGCGGTCGAGGCAGGCCATCACCCATGCGTATTCGCGGGCGATGGAGGACACGACGTCGGCTTTGAGCGGCTCCGGAAGCACCTCCCAGGTGTACGTTTCGATCTCCAGGTGGGGGCATGAACCCTCCCGCACCACGTGAGCAAGCGTGGCCGCAATGTCTTCCTGCGTCGAGCGAAAATGCGGAAACCGGTCGATGAACACGGGCACATGGTAGTGAATCCGCCATTCTTCCGCCTCGTCGGTCGGCAGATGGGGGAGGGCGTCCGGGAGGTCCCGGTAGCGATGCAGCGCCCCCGTCGCCGACCGCGCCGCCACCTGATGCAGGTACGTAGATTCCGCAAAGGGTTCCAGCGCTTCGGCCAGCGTCCGTCGCGTCGCCGCCCCCGGCTCGTCCAGCGGAACGCGCAGCGCGGCGCTGATCTGGATTTTGCCGAGCCGCACCCCGGCTGCGTCGAACGCCGCCAGCGCTTCCGGCGGAGATTCGAATTCCACGGCAAAGTGGCACGTGTCGTAGCACAGGCGAATATGTTCTCGCAAGAGGTCTTCCGCCTGCCTCATGTTTATTCCGCGTCGCTGCCTCAGGTGGCGGGTCCCGTGTCGCCAGAGCCATTCCTTGAAGAAGGATACCGTTTCGGCGGTGTTTTCGATCAGGCAGTCCGGCTCCGGCTCAATTCCAACATGGATGCGTTGTCCGGTGCGTTGCCGTTGCGCGAAAAGCTGGAAAGCGACGTCGGCCAGCTGCTCCGCGCCCATGCGCAGCGCCTCGTCCCGGCGTGTTTGGTCCTGTAGCCAGGGTTTGTACGAAACGGGCGACGTGGAAATGCTGCCCTCGGCGCCCTCCGGAAGCAGCTGGGCCAGAATACTCGCGAGCCGTTCCGTATAGATGCGCCGTTCGGGGGTGCGCCAGTCCGGCTTGTACACCTGGTCCTTGACGCGCTGCCGGTGAAAATTGCCGTACGGAAAACCGTTGATGGTGAAGGCGTACAGCCCGCACTTGTCCAGCAGGCGGCGAAAACGTTTGAGGCGGCCAGGCTTTTCGGTCAATGCGTCTGCGGCGCGGCGAGACAGGCGCAGCCCCACGCCCATGGGCGCGTCGGGGGATACCTCTTGCTTGACGGCGACCGCATGCGTGCGCAGGTTTTCCGCCACCTTCGTCAGCGTTTCGCCGGGGTGGATGTTGGCGCAGTAGGTCAGTTCCAGGCCTTTGCCGTGCCGAATGCGCATGATCGTCAGGAAATGTGTGCGGGGTGCAACAATGCAGGATCGGCGCGGCGGGCGCGGGCGCCGAGTAGGGCGATGGCTTGCCGGTACAGGGCCAGATCCACCTCGTGCACCTCCACGCCGCGGCCGACGCCCGCCAGCAGCATGATGGTCAATGTGCCGCCGAGGTGCTCCCGAAAGGCTTCCAGGCCCTGGAAAATGGACCGCGGATGGTCCGGATCCTTTAGGCGTTCCCCGATTTCGGGGGCGTACAGGCGGAAGCCCATGGTTTCGAGCAGGTCGAGCGTCCGGTTCCGGTCGCGTTCGGACAGGAGGCCGCACAGGTGCGAATAGGCCGCGTCGAGGGCAATGCCTATGGCCACCGCTTCCCCGTGTCGCAGCGCGTAGTCCGTGAGTTGCTCCAGTTGGTGCGCGGCCCAGTGTCCGAAGTCGAGGGGACGGGAGTTTCCCATCTCGAAAGGGTCCCCCGAGGCGGCGATATGGTCCAGATGCAGCGCGGCGCACCGGTAGATGAGCCGGTGCATGGCGTCCGCGTCCCGCCGGGGCGGCGCAAGGCGTTCCGCCTCCGTCTCCAGTTCGCCGAAAAAGGCGGCGTCCTTTACGAGCGCCACCTTGACGGCCTCGGCCATCCCGCTGCGCCAGTCCCGGTCGGACAGCGAGGCCAGAAAGGAAAAATCGTTCACGACCGCGTACGGCGGCGCGAACGTACCCAGAAAGTTCTTGGCGCGCAAGGCGTTGACGCTGTTCTTCACGCCCACGCCCGAATCATTTTGGGCCAGCACCGTGGTTGGCATGCGCACGAGGCGGACGCCCCGGTGCGCCGTGGCGGCAGCGTACCCTGCAAGGTCCAGCGCGGAGCCGCCCCCGATCGCCAGCACGAACGAATGCCGGCACAGCCCGCCTTGCCGGATGGCCGCGTGCAGTTCGCCCACCAGCGCGGGATCGTTTTTGGCGGCTTCGCCCGCCGGGACCAGCACGGGGGGATGCAAGATCAGCGCATCGGCCCACTGCGCGAAATACGCCTGAATGCGCTCGCGCAGGTCTGGATAATGGGGCAGCAACCCCTCGTCGATCACCGGCAGTATCTTCTTCCGCCAGGCGCCGCGTTGTCCCGCCCCGAGGATGCGTCCAAGCAGGTCGTTTCCCGGTCGGAAAGCGTCCGTGACGAAATGTACGTCGTACCGGAAGGCGACCTGAATATCCTGCCGGATCGTTTGCATGGGTACGAATGTTCCTGCGGTGAATGGTTCTGCGGGCCCTGCGCCAGACCGTATCGGTACGATGTGGTACGCATTCGTTTTCATCGCGTAATCCTATCGCATAGCCCGCCGCCGGGCATCATACCCGTTCGAGGCCGAAAAGATCAGGGAATCTCCGCGGGTTTTTTCTCCGCAAAAAATGCGGCGATTCGTTGCATGTGCGGAAAATATGCCGTATAATCACCGCATAATCACCGCATACCGCATATAATCACCGCAAAACATGCGTCGAATGTACATTCATGAACGCCTCGACTGGCCTCGCTTCCACTGGAATCAAGAAGCATTGACCAACCTGCTGGCTACCGTACGGTACCGTCAAGGGCGTCTTTCTGGCCGCATGGCGGCGCTGGATGCTGATTTTCGGCAGGAAGCGTTGCTCCAGACGCTTACCGAAGATGTTCTCCAGACCAGCGCCATCGCAGGGGAGGCGCTGGATGCGGAGCAGGTTCGTTCCTCGCTGGCCCGTCGTCTGGGGATAGATATAGGCGGCCCTGACTCCGTAGACCGTATCGTGGAAGGGATCGCTCGGGTGACGTTCGACGCCATGCGTTGTTATCGTTCGCCGCTGACGGCGGAGCGGCTACGGGACTGGCATGCCTCGTTGTTTTCTGCCGGGCCCACGGTGAAACAGATGGCTGCAGGAAGGTGGCGCGATGATCACGCTGCGCCCATGCAGGCGGTTTCCGGCTCCATCGGCGGCGAGCGGGGGCATTTCGAGGCGCCGCCCGCCGAGCGCATTGACCGGGAAATAGCGCATTTTCTCGATTGGTTCAACGCGTCCGACGACATGGACGGGGTGCTCAAGGCTGCGCTGGCCCATCTCTGGTTTGTGACGATTCATCCTTTCGACGACGGCAATGGGCGGATCGCTCGGGCCATTGCGGACATGGCGCTGGCCCGTTCCGAACAAAGCCCGCAACGCTTCTACAGCATGTCCTCGCAAATCCGAAAGGAGCGCACAGACTATGACCGAATCCTCGAAGCGACCCGGCAAGGCTCCATGGACGTTTCCGTATGGATGTACTGGTTTCTGGAGTGCCTGAAACGGGCCATGGACGGCGCCGAAACAACCCTCGATGCGGTGCTGGACAAGGCCCTGTTTTGGGAGCGCGTCGAAGAATTTCCGCTCCATGAGCGCCAGCGCGCTATGCTTGCCCGCCTTCTCGGCGGATTCCAGGGCAAACTCACCACCTCGAAGTGGGCCAGCATGGCGAAATGCTCTCAGGACACCGCGCTGCGAGACATTACGGAACTGATGGAGTGGGGCGTCCTGTTGCGCAATCCGGGCGGAGGGCGCAGCGTCAGTTACAGCCTGGTGGACGTCGGGACGTCCGGTGACCAGGCCCGGGATTGACGTAGGGTGCGCTGGTCGGAAGCGGACTGGATCGTCGTGGACTCGCTGCGCCTGGACGTGCTGCGCCTGGACTTGCCCGGCGCAGCCGTTACTCGATGATCAACCCCTGGTGCGGTCGTTCTTCGTTCGGAAGGTCTTGTTCCGGGGGGCCGTGGCCTCCCTGGCTCTGGATTACGGGGCCCTGGATTACGGGGGCTTGCCCGCCGCGCAGCACCGAATTCCCGCCGTACAGGTCGCGCTGGTCGATGGGGGCCGGCTCCAGCCAGTCCTTTTCCGAAAATTGCCCGCTTTGCCCGTACGCCGCCAGGGCGTTGTCGTACGTCACGGCGCGGATGGCGTCTTCCGGGAGGCCGCGCTCGGCCATGAGGCGGGCCGTTTTGGGGACGGCCAGGGGGTCGCTGACGCCCCAGTCCGCCGCGCTGTCTATGAAAATCCGCTCGGCGCCGTATTCCCGGACGATTTCGACCATCCGCTCGTTCCCCATTTTCGTGAACGGATAGATGGTGAAGGCGGCCCAGTAGCCCCGGTCCAGGACTTCCCGGACCGTTTCTTCGTTGTTGTGGTCCACGATGACCCGATCCGGGGCCAGGCCCATGTCGTCGCACGTATCCATGCTGCGGCTCGTCCCTTCTTTTTTGTTGCGATGGGGGGTGTGAATGAGCACGAGCATGTCGAGTTCTTTCGCCATTTCGAGTTGCAGCCGGAAATATTTGTCCTCGGCGGGCGTCATGTCGTCGTACCCGATTTCTCCGATCGCCACGACGCCTTCCTTGGCGGCGTACAGCGGAAGGAGTTCCATCACTTCGTCTGCAAGCGGTTCGTTGTTCGCTTCCTTGGCGTTGAGTCCGATGGCGCAGTAATGCCGCACGCCGAACTGGCCTGCCCGAAAACGTTCCCAGCCCACGATCATGGAGAAATAATCCTTGAAGGCGCCCACCGTGGTGCGTGGCTGGCCCAGCCAGAAAGCGGGTTCTATGACGGCTGCGACGCCGCCTGCGCGCATGGCTTCGTAGTCGTCCGTGGTCCGGGAAATCATGTGGACGTGCGGGTCGATGTACAGGGCAGGTCGTGTCGGCATAACGGCAAGCAGGATGAAAGGCGTGTGCGCCGCAAAGGCGGGAAGGATGTATCGAAAGGGGCTATGGCGCTGGATTGTCGGGGTTGTGCGGGTTGCGGCGGGATTGTCCGGCGCGGATGCGGATGCCTATGCCTTGCCCGCGATCCGGTTCCGGCTGAACGTCTTCCAGGTCAGTTCGCCGGTTTCCATGCGTTGTTTGAGGCGGGGAAATGCGTCAAGCAGGGCATCGGCGGCGGGCGCGTTCGCCCGGGCCAGCGTCAGGGCGGCGGCTTCCTGCGCGGCTTCGTCGTCGCTGTGCAGCACGCGCTGCAGGTCGGCCAGATAGCCCTCCGCCGCGAACGGGCCTGTGGGCCGCCAGAGTTCCGGGGAAACGGGGCGCCCGGCGGCCCATCGCTCGTGCGCGTAGTCCGCCAGCATGCGGGCCAGGGGCGGGTTGCTGCGCGCGTCCAGCCCGACCACTTCGTACAGGACGCTGTCCGTAAAGAGCGCCTTGAGGATCATCTGGTTCCAGGCGCCCTCGTCGAAATATTCCGAGGGGTAGGGGTTTCTGTGCGCGACGGCCTGGAACACGGAGGTCATGTTGCTCCGAATGCCTTCGGCGGCGCGGGCCCGGAAGCGTTCGGGAAAGGGGTAGAGGGGCAACATGCGGTACAGCGCCGCCGATTCGCGGACGTCGGCAGTCGAAAAGAGTTGTTCGACCATGCCCGCGTACGCGTTTTCGTCGTCGGCGGGGCGGGACAGGACGAGGAGGGCGCGGGCCGCTTCGTCCACGCTCCAGCCCGCCGGGTTCCATCCCGGGCGGAGGGCGTCGGCCCGGGACAGGTCCGCCTGGTCGAGCGCAAGCGTGTCTTTGGGGATGCGCCGGGGTGCGCCGCTGAACGCCAGAAAGCAGGCGGAGTCCGGCGCCCCGCCTGCAATGGCCTCGCAGCGGTCGCGCAGCCAGCGCAGGGCCTCTTCGCTGGTTTGCCGGGCGATCCATGTCTGCAACTGCCCGCGGACGCCGGGCAGATCGGCTGGACGGAGGGGAGGGCGCATGGGCTTGGGGTTCCTGTGGGAGGAAGGGGCGTTGAGGGGCTGTTGTACCTCCTGGGGCGCTTCTGGATTCGGTGGATTTTTTCTATGGGGCCTTGATTTTTTTGGGAAAGGGTGTTTTGTTAATGTTTTGGTAACATAAAGTTAATGTTTTGATAACATAAAGGGATTATACTGACTGTTGCGATGCTTCCTGGCGCGGGGTTGGCAGCAAGCCTTCGTCCTGTATTCACAGGGTTCATTAGCCTGAAAACGATTCCCCTGTTCGTCATGCAACGGTTTGCTTCGCTGGTGCGATACGCATGGATCCTGGCGCTTGCGCTGGGGGCGTTCCATGTATCGTCGGCCCCGGCTCGCGCAGAAAAATGCGCCGATGCGCCGCGTCCGCGCCCCGGCGGATCGCTCTCCTCTCTCGCCCCGGTGCCTCCGGTGGCGGTTGGGACGATACGGGACCGGGTGTTGACGATGGACGCCACCCCCATCGTCCGGTTTGGCGTAGCGCGTTATTTCGCGGACCCCAACGAAGATGTGCTGACGTATGCGGCTGAATCGAGGGATCCTCGTGTGGCGACCGCGGAAATATGCGGGAGCATTCTGAAACTCGTCGCCAAGCGCAATGGCAATACCATCGTGACGGTCACGGCGAGTGACGGGACGAACAATGCAACACAGTCGTTCAACGTGAGGGTTGGGAACCGTCCTCCCGTGGCCGTGGGCACGATTCCAGGCGCCACGTTTACGAAGAAGGACTCCCCTGTCTATTTGATCGTATCGCCTTATTTTTCTGATCCAGATCCAGGAGACCAATTGACCTATACGCCCCTGTCGTCGAACGAGGCTGTAGCAGGGGCAGGCGTTACGGACGACAGGTTGAAGATTGTGGCGGCAGCGAAGGGCATGGCGCGGATCACGGTCACAGCGCGAGATTTGGGTTATCTTTCCGCTACGCAGTCTTTTGCGGTGAAGATAGCGAACAGCCCGCCCGATACCGTGGGCATGATGCCCAAGCAGCGTTTGCAAGTGGATTCGTCGCGAAAATTAGATGTGTCGGAATATTTTACTGATGTGGATAGCGAAGACAAACTTACCTATACGGGCACGCCTGACCAAGCGGGTATTGTCAGTATTCGTTCAAATGGCAGCGATTTGACGCTTTCTGCGGTAAAGGTGGGTACGACGACAATAAAAGTGACGGCAAGCGACGGAGAGGCCAGCAGTATTCCTCATAGTTTTGCAGTGGAGGTTGAGCGTGGAATGGATCCAACCCCGGACCCAACCCCGGATCCAGACCCGGATCCAACCCCAGACCCGGACCCCGATCCCGATCCTGATCCAGACCCGGACCCCGATCCCGATCCTGATCCAGACCCCGATCCCGACCCAGATCCCGATCCAACCCCAACCAATAGCCGGCCCGTGATTAAGAAGAAGATAGTGGTCGAGCCGTTCACGGTGGGCGACGCGGGGGTCACGTTCAATCTGGGCGAATATTTTTCGGATCCGGACCCCGGCGATACGCTTACCTACAAGGCTGAATCGTCGAGTAGCAGCGTAGCCGTGGCCAGCGTGTCGGAATCGACGCTCAGGATAACGCCGAAGGGGACGGGCGACGCCACGATCACAGTGACGGCGACGGATACGGGCGGTCTCTCCGTTTCGCAGCCAGTTGGAGTTAAAGTTAAAGCGAAGCCAGTGGCGCCTCTTAAGGTGGTTATCACGGGTCCGTCGCGCATCGAATCGGGATCGTCTCATACGTGGCGTTCGACGGTTACGGGGGGCGTGCCTTCCTATCGGTACGGTTGGTACGTTGCGACGCGTTGCACCGTCATTCCGGACCATCTTCAGGCGGCGGCAGAGGACGAGCCTTGCAGGTTGCAATGGGTATTCGCAGGATCGGGAACGAGCATAACGCGCACGATTACGACGACGCTCACATATGCGAGCATTCGGCTTGTCGTGCGGGATGCGGGCACTCCGGGTTCCAGCGTAGAGGACACGCATGGCGTAGCGGTGTATCATCCGAACAATCCTCCCGTGGCCAACGGTACGGTATCGTCTCGCACGCTCACGCTCGGTTCTTCTGCGACGAGGCTAGACGTTTCGTCCTGGTTTACGGACAAGGAAAACCACCCGCTTACCTATACGGTCTCGTCTTCTCCGTCGGGCATCGTCAATGCGAGCATCCCTTCGAACAGCAGTGCCTTGACGCTTTCTACGGTGAAGGCGGGCACGACGACCGTGACAGTGACGGCGCGCGATCCGTATCAAGCGAGCGCCACGCAGTCTTTCAGCGTTCGCGTGAACAGCAGGCCCGTGTCGAGCAAGTCGATCCCTGCGCAAACGGTGACGGTGGGCGGTGCGGCGGCTACGCTGAATCTGGCCGAGTATTTTTCGGATCCAGACGGTGACAGGCTGAGTTGGCTGGTGAACCGCTCGAACGGCCGGGTAACGACGAGCGTGTCGGGGAATACGCTTACGATCCGCCCTGTTTCTGCGGGGACAACGACGTTGACGGTTATTGCGGGCGACACGTACAGGGCGAGCGTATCGCAATTGGTTACGGTGAACATCGCTACGGCGGCGGGTTTATCGGCGTCTATATCGGGACCGTCCCGGGTTTCGAGCGAGGCGGGCAGAAAGACCTGGACGGCGAGCGTTAGCGGGGGGCGTAGTCCGTACGCGTATCGGTGGCGTTACAGGCGGCCTTGCGTGGGGGACAATCTGGAGGCGGACGAGGCGAGGGAGGTCTGCACGGAATGGGCTTCCGGGGGTTCGAGCAGCAGTTTTACGGTCACGTTGACCGCCGGTACGACCATCGAGTTGACGGTGACGGACGCGAACGACGATTCGGTTACGACGACACTTGGAGTTAGCTACACAGGGCTATGAGAGATCGGGTACAAACCATGAAGGACGTATTAGCATGTATAGCATTCATAGCGACAGGTGCGGCGGCGTTTCTCGTTGTTCCTCTGGATGCACAGGCCCAGTCCACCAGAGCGCCCCACATTTTGAAGCATGACGACAAGCTTTTCGTTGCTTACGTGAACGAGAAGAGTGGAACGGCCACCTGGATTGTGGATACCGATTCGCTGGATTTTAACCTGGGTACTGCCCGGTCGTATGTTTCCGAGGCATCCGTAATTACTGCATCGAACGCTTTTCTGGACGCGCACAAGGATGTGTTCGGAATTTCCAGAGAAAAATTGAAGATACACACTCCCGTCGAAACCGATGGTACGTTCTGGTTCATCAGTTATACGCAGTTCAAGAACGATATGCCCGTCATCGGATCGGAGGTAGGCATTACGATAACGTACGAAGGGCGGATTGTGGCGGCCGGGGCTCGTGCATTTCCCGATCTGAAAGATGATCCGCTCGGGGATAATATACGTAGTGGCGCCCCCCGGAGGCGCCCACGTCTTCCTCGTCCGGGAGTCGTAGTCCATGAGCGTCTTGTCATCGTGCCGGAGGAGCAGGCAGATCGGTATACGTTCAGGGAGGCATGGGAGATTGATCTGGAAAATCGTGAGAGTGCTCCTATATTCCACAAGACCTACCTGATAGATGCGCAGACGGACGCCGTTATTGCAGAGTACGACAACATTGTGAACAGTTTTTCGCACGGGCCCTTGCATATGCGTCTTGTCAGTGAAGAGGATTCGGGTCGTTCGGATGAGCCTTCCGAAACGGTTGCCGTTCCTTATGCGCATCCGCTTGCGCAAACTCTTCCAACGAATCTTTTTGCGACGGCTCCTCCAGAGCCAGTACGGGGGCAGCCTGCGTTTTCGGGGCCGGGTAGTTTATCTGGCACGGTAAAGCTCAATTATTACGAATCGCCTGATGATTACAATAAGGGTAAATTTGTGCGGCATTACGGCAAGCCATTTCCTTACGCAAAGGTAACTATACAGAACGACGCTACGCAAGAAATTCAAATGAAGTATGCCGATAAGGATGGTAAATATCTTTTCCAAAATCTTGCAGACACGACACACACGGTAACCTTTGAGATAGCAAATGACAAAGCGTATATATCTTACGGATTTCCTGCGTGTGAAAAGGAACAAAGTTTTTCAGTTGAAATTAATGGTTCTACCAAATTCAACCACAATTGGGGGTGGGGTAGCAGTGGAGATGGCGGGATTACATCTCATGCCCTTAATAGTGTATATCATGTTCGTGCAATGTACGATTATTTCAAAAAAACATACAAATATGATGGAATAGACAAATATACCTATGAAATTAATATTCATATTGCAGGAAATAAAAATGTTGGTCGCATTTTGAAGAACACTGGTAAGATGTATTTGGGAGGCCCAAATGCGATGTCTAATGAAATTATATTTCATGAATTAACACACAGTGTGATTTATACATTACATAGATTTTCTACTGGATCTTCCGAAGAATATAGGTCAATGGATGAAGGTTTTTCAGATTATTTTGCTGCGGATAAAACAAACGACTATGCTTTTGGAGGGCCACAAAAAGAAACAAATAACGACCCTCTGAAAATTGTCAAAATGTTAGGAACATCAACGATTCGACTTCTCTATAATTCATGTACAATGGATGATTTTGATGATTCGAAAATAGGAAATTGCGGAACAGGTTCATATTACAATCACATCAGAGGTAAAATCATTTCCGGGGCGATATGGCTAATTAGAAAAGATGGAAAAGAAGAAAAGGCGGGTGCAAAAGCAAGTTATTTGCTCTTTGCTGCACTTCAGATGTCACCTAAGGCTCTAACGTTTGAAAATCTGAGAGATCAATATACCAAGGCTGACAAAGATAACAATAACAGTGCCTATGCAGCCATAATCGAGAATCGATTTGCCGAACGAAGGATCGGCGGACTTAATATTCCAGGAGTAGTCAATATTAACGTTAATACTAAAACAAAAAATCCTGTTCTGTCCTGGACAGACAATTCCTTTATCGAGGATGGATATTGGGTAGAACGTAGATATAACGATGCGGCTTGGTCCATTATCGATACTCTTGCCGCCAATACGGAAGTCTATACCGATACAACCTATAAATGTGTGTCTAACGTATCAAATAAGAGCAAATATTCTTATCGCATGGTACCCTATAAAAACTTTGGTCCACAAGGTGATAATCCTGGAATCGGGATTGTAAGAAGTGAATCTGCAGTCAACATCTTGTCGCTAAGCGATTGCAGGGCCAGTAAAACGCAGTCGCTACGCTTTGCCAATGCTTCCGTCGCTGTTGATATGATGGATCGTTCCCTGATTCAACCTCAAGTGCATAAGGTATTTACGACAGGCTTGGAAGCACCCCACCCTAATCCGTTTAATCCAGTTACAACAATCCGTTATGAGCTTGCAGACGAGGGACCGATTCGGCTGATGGTTTATGATCTTCTCGGTCGCAGAGTAGCCGTTCTCGCCGATGGCCTTCAAGAGTCTGGTGAGCATACCGTTCGATTCGAAGCCTCTCATTTGTCGACCGGGTTGTACTTCGTCATATTGGATGCAGCGGGGCAAACGTTTACGAAATCCATACTTCTTATGAAGTAGGATTCTATACATCCAAAACCCTGACCCACAGAGGACCTTATGAAACATACGATATGTTTTTCGGTGATTTTGTTGTCCGTACTTTTGCTCATTTCTGAGAAGGTTCAAGGGCAAGTGTATTCTTCAGTAAACCCGGAATGGATAGAGACTCTCGGTATATGTAATGAGAGATGGTTCGTTCCCTTTGATATTGACTTAACGAATAAAGAAGAAATCTATGTGGTGGGGGATGAATGCATTGAAAAATTCGATAAATTTGGTTCTATTATTGAAAGATTGAATAGGGAAAATATTCTTTATAAATACTTAAATTTCGAAGAATATTTGGATGTAAGATATAGTGTTAAAATTGGGCAAAATTATATGTATATTAATGAGGGATTTGATACGTATGATACGTATCACTTTGTTTCGAATTATGTTACAGCAAAGTACGGAGGTCATATGAAATATGGTGGCTTTAGCATTGTAGCTTATGAATCTTTGAAAAACCAGGGATCACGCTGGTTTATAGTGCCTGGAACTACTTTCGAAGAACCTCTAAATTTCGATGTGCGAGGTGATATACTTGGTTTGGATATAGATTCAAATGATAACATTTATATTGTAGGTATGTATAATAATTCGCTTCCTGATCCTTTGCCACCTCCTCATACAATTCCTGAATACCATGATTATGTACAAGCGTATGATAATTTTATGCCCGTTGGCACCATAATTATAGGGGGAGATATTGATGTTTTTCTGGCGAGTTATACATTTGATGGTCTTTTACGATGGACCAGACGTATTGTGGTTCCCCCCTCCGAGTTTCCAAGAAATTGGTACGCTCGTCAATCGTATATAATTCAGTCTAGTGTCCGCCCTGCACTTTTGACTGACAAAAATGGAAACACATATCTTTTTGGTCGATTTATAGATGGAACTGTTTTTGGAGAAGGACAGCTGAAAGAAGTAATTCTTCCTATCGATTCGAATGACTCTGGCGTTTCATTAAACGCCTCTGATTTAATGCATAGTGTTATTGTGAGTTACGATACAGAAGGAAATCTGCGATGGGTTCGAACTCCCGATACTTTTGGAATCATTGGAGAGATGGTGAGGCCTGCAAATATGACTGTAGATAACGAGGGCAATTTTTTCATTATTTGGAAATATGAAGATTTGAATACTGATCTCTTGAACACTGATCCCTTTAAGGAAATTATATACGATCCATGGCATCCTCGCGGGGCAATACTTGCCAAGCATGCTACTGATGGTTCTGTGCTTTGGGTTCGTTCGATCGGGTATTCTCTTGAAGATCCTTCAACACGCATTATTCCACCATATTATGATATGCATGTAACATTCAATGATATGGTAACAGATGATCGTGGCCATGTTTATATCGGCGGTTTTTTTAACGACTATTACATAGAAATAGATAATGTTACTTTGTGGAACCCGAAATTTTATTTGGGGGTGGGGAATGGTTATCTCGCACACTATAACGCTTCGGGTAAGTTGTTGTGGGTTGGACATGCAGCCGGAGAGGGTTCGCAATCTATCAAATCTTTGGCCGTGAGTCCGACAGGCGATCTGTACGTTGCCGGATACTCCGCCGCACCATTCCAACTCGGATCAGAAACGCATCAAGGAGGTGGTTTCCTCGCTAAATACTCCGCCTCGAAGATTACATCCAGCGAACCCGTGCTGGAGATTCCCGCTACCGCCGCACTGGCGTCGAACTACCCCAACCCGTTTACCCACGCCACGACCATCGAGTATGCGCTGCCCGCCTCGGGGCCGGTACGCCTTGCGGTCTACGACGCCTTGGGCCGCGAAGTGGCCACGCTGGCGGAGGGCGTGCAACATGCGGGCAGGCATACCGCCGTATTCGATGGAACATCCTTGCCGAGCGGGGTCTACCTGTACCGTCTGGAGACAGCCACAGGAGTCAACACAGGGTTGATGACGCTCAGGAAATGAGATACTATGGCCCGCTTCACCCGCTCAGATTTGAAGCCCGATCCGAAAAAGGCAACAAAAACGGCGCCCAAAGCCCTGGCCCACGGGGGACGTTATGAAACATATGATACATCTTGCGACTGGTTTGTTATGCGGTTTTTTGCTTGTTCCTTTGGAAGCGCAGGGGCAGGGTTTCAAGGGCGATGATTCGCCGCAGTTTTCCACAGATCCGGCCTGGATTTTGGAAGTGAACGACTTGGGCGCGATCAAAGATATAGCGACAGGAAAGGATGGAGAAGTATATATAGCGGGCAGGGGAAAGTTGGCCAAATATAGCCACGCCGGGACGCGAATGTGGGCGCACCTGGGTGTTTTTAGCCGCGAAAATTATCTCGTTGCAGCGGGACCCGACCGCATTTACGCAAGCGAGGGGAGGGGCTTTGCCTTGGATTCGGAAGACCTTGCTGTTGCAGGGACGGGGATAGGAATGCGTACCTTTGACGGGGAATCGGCAGGCATGTTGCCTGGCGTGGGGTGGATTCTGGGCCTGGGCCTGGACGATGCAGGGAATGTCTACACGGCTGGCGTCTATGACAGTAAGCGCATCGTTGGCCTCGACACACTTTCTATCTTGGGTAAGCCAACCTCGATAGACGGTTTCGGGGGGTACGAGCTCAGAGCCTACGATGTCTTTGTGGCCAGTTATACGCCCGAGGGAGCGCCGCGCTGGGGGCGTCGTCTTGCAGGCTATAACAAGGATACCATTATGCGCGGTTGTGGAGGTGGTGAGCAGCATGGCGTTTTTACCGTGGACGGAGATGGAAATACCTATCTCGCCGGTTGCTTTGGCGAAAGCCCTGTGTTGCCTTGGGATCAGCCCGGCGAGATAACATTTGAAGAAGACACGCGCGCCTTGGCGAGTTACGACGCCGACGGCAATTTGCGCTGGCTTCGTCCCCTTGCCGATCTCGGCGTACAGGAAGAATCTCATGCCAGAGAATATGGTTCTTTTATCCATTCCCCGTACATTTGGGATATGGCGGTCGCCCCCGACGGAAATCTGTTTACCAGCTGGGCCATTAGCGACTGGCATAACGACGATTCCACCAAGTCGGTTGTCGTGGGCGGCGCTACTCTTTCAGACCCCGGACGCGGCGGCTCGTTTATTGTCAAGCACAACCCGGACGGCGATATTCTATGGGTTCGGCAAATCGCAGGCACGAGAGATGAGCGCATATGCGATCTGGCGACAGACTCCGAGGGGGACGTATATGTTGGAGGCTTTTTCGATAGCCCCGTTCTTCAAGTCGGGGATACGCAGTTGATCAGGTCCGGCAATCGTTCAAACGGTTTTATAGCGCGCTACGACGGAGCAGGCAATGTGCGCTGGGTTGACCATGTCACTGATCAGGGCGTCATCGTTTTTCTCGTAGCCGTCGATTCCTCCGGGGACCTCTATCGTTTAAGCCATAGTATTGATTCGGGGTGCCTGGGGGCGCCATGGTGGTTCTACGAGGGGACCGCTTTCCTCGCCAAATACTCCGCCTCAAAGATTACGTCCAGCGAACCCGTGCTGGAGTTTCCCGTCGTCGCCGCGCTGGCGTCGAACTACCCCAATCCCTTCACGCATACGACAACCATCGAATATGCTGTGCCGGTATCTGGCAGGGTGCGTTTGAACGTCTACGACATACTGGGGAGGGAGGTAGCCACGCTTGTAGACGGCGTACGGCAGTCGGGCGCGCACGCGGCGGTATTCGATGGGGCCTCGTTACCCAATGGAAGGTATCTTTATCGCCTGGAAGCGGCGGGTCAAGCCCACACAGGACTGATGACGCTCAGAAAATGAGGCGGCGCCCGCAACGTCGCCAAACCTGAATCACGGAGGACGATATGAGGCATACGACACATCGCGCAGCGGCGCTGTTTTTTTGTTTGTGTACGCTTATCCCCGCAGGCGTACAGGCGCAGGCTGTCGATGCTTCTGCGTCAAAGCAATTTTCCACGACCCCGGCATGGATCCGGTACGCAAGAAGCCTGGGATGGGTCAAGGATATGGACGCAGGAAAAACAGGGGAGGCATATGTAGCGGGCCCGGATATGTTCGTCCGATATGACCAGGACGGCGAACAAATATGGACTCGCGAGGCCGCCCTGAACGCATGGCAAAGATTCAACTACATGAAGATATACCTCCTTGCCGCCGGGGACGATCGTATGTATACCAGCGAGGGGCGTCCTTCTTTTCTGGATCCTTTGCAGCTCACTGCTGCAGGCACTGCGATAGGGATTTATTCTCTGGACGGCGAGCCCTTGCGCGTTATCCCCGTCGGGTATAACGACCACTATTCAGACACCCGTTTCGCGTTTCCAGAAGCAGGTTGGATTCTGGGCATGGGCCTGGACGAGGCGGACAATATCTACGCCCTCGGCATTTATAACAAGAGGCTTCTTTTTGGCCCCGACAGGCTTGATTTTTCGTCTGGCCCGGAGGGGTACGATATTTTTCTGGCGAGTTATACGTCCGAGGGGACGCCGCGTTGGGGTCGGCGCATTGAAGGAGATAGTTTACGCGCTATTAGTACCTATTGTGGATTTTACAACCGGGAACCAGATGTCTTTACCGTGGATCGTCATGGAAATACATATTTCGGCGGTTGTTTCGGGGAAGGCGCCGTATTCGGCGAGGGAGAACCCAACGAGGTAACGTTTAGCGAGAACGCACGCGCCTTGGCGAGTTACGACGCCGACGGAAATCTGCGCTGGGTTCGCACCATGGCCGATCTCGGGATACAGGAAGAATCATTTCAACGCAGCGGCAGAGGATATCCAGATCAGTCTCCATACATTTGGGATATGGCGGTCGACCCGGAAGGAAATTTTTTCGCCGGCTGGCACACGGACGCCTGGCAACACAGCGATCCTCTCAAGCCGGTTATGGTTGGAGACGCCGCCTTGACGGACCCTGGAGGAAGCGGTGCATTTTTGACCAAGCACAGTCCAGACGGGGATATTCTTTGGGTTCGGCAAATGGTAGGCCCGGGAAGCGACAATATATGCGCGCTGGCGACAGATTCCGAGGGCCATGTATATGTGGGCGGCTATTTTAGCGGTCCAGTTGTTAGCCTTGGAGAGAGGCAGTTGGTGCGGGATGGGGAAGATCAGCGTGGTTTTGCCGCGCGCTACGACCAGGAAGGCGCTTTGCGCTGGGCCGCCGTGTATTCTCGTGCAATGATTGCCGTAACCGTCAGCGCCTTCGGGGACCTGTATTTTATGGGTAGTTCCTTTCCCTACGACCGTTGCTTCGGAAACCCGGGAGGGTGGTATTTCCTCGCCAAATACGCCGCCTCTACGATTACGTCCAGCGAACCCGTGCCGGAGATTCCCGCTACCGCCGCGCTGGCGTCGAACTACCCCAACCCGTTCACCCACGCCACGACCATTGAGTACGCGCTGCCCGCCTCGGGTCCAGTGCGCCTTGCGGTCTACGACGCCTTGGGCCGCGAGGTGGCCACCCTGGCGCAGGGTGTGCAACATGCAGGCAGGCATACCGCCGTATTTGACGGAACATCTTTGCCGAGCGGAGTCTATATGTACCGTCTGGAAGCGGCAGGGCGCGCCCACACGGGGCTGATGACGCTCAGGAAATGAGATGCGCGCCTGCGCGCCCTGGTTCGGCATGTTAGGGAATCGCAGAGCGTCCTGAAATCACGGCATGGGAACGGCATGGGTATGCGTCCGAAAAAGAACGACTGGCTTGGTCTGGGAATCAGCATGGCGCTGCACGCCGGCGTGCTTCTCGCTTTCGCTTTTCTGACGGTGGCGCAAGCGGATTCCCGGCAAATGGGCTTTGTGGAAGTAGAATTCGGCCCGTATGCAGAGAGCCGCGCATCGGAAGAGATCGAAGTCCCCGAAGAGCCGGAGGACGTCCCGGAAGCGCCGCCGCCCGCGCCGGAAGACGCCCGGCAGGTGGATCTGCCAGATCAGCCGCAGCCCGTCGCCGACGAGGATCAGGTGACCATCCCGGAAGTCGAGGAAATATCTCCCGAACGACAGGACAGCGAGGAGGCGGCGGAGCGGCCCGACCCGGAGAACGAGGCCCCGCCCGTGCGTCCCCTCGGCAGTGCGGCGCCCAGCGCGGCGGACGAAACGCGCTCCGCCGAAACGGGAGAAGGCCTGGACGACCTGACGACGGCCCCCTTTCAGATAGAAGGGCTGAACCGCGACCCTGCGCATGCGCCGCTGCCCGCATACCGCGCCCAGGTGAACGCCACGATTCGCGTCCGCATCACCGTCGATCCGCAAGGCCGGGTCGTGCAGCGCGTTCTGATTCTGAAGGGCGACCCCGCCCTCGATAAAGCCGCCATGGACGCCTTGCAGGGGTGGCGTTTCAATCCGTTGCCGCCCAGTGCGCCCCAGGAGCCGCAGACGGGCACCGTCACTTTCCGCTTCCGCCTGGAATAGTGGGGAATAGCACGGGAATAGCCGGGGCGCGGCGCAAAGCAATTCCGCCGGAACCCGTCCCGTCGTTCGCCGTACGAAGCAGGTATCCTCTTCTTGCTGTTTTTGCTTGCATAGTCCTTGTATGCCTGGCTTGGAAATTGCTACTGGTACGCTCGCATTTTTGCCCCCCATTTCACCCTACGGGAAGGGACATTGCGTTACCTGCTTTCGTTGATTCGGGATTGCGCATACAGGTGCGCACAGAGCGTGCATAGATACGGATACCCCGTCTCTTCGTACGATATCTTGCACAGCCGGCGCTCCGCTGCAGGCGTTTCGCACGCCCTGCCCGCGTTGCGCCTATGGATGGTAGGCATAGGGATGCTGTGTCTGTGCGCAGGAGGCGTTGGCGTCGGCTCGGCGGCAGCGCAGGACGTCGCCCCCGCGCGCACCATCAATGGGTATGTAGAGGATGCGGAAAGCGGGGAGCGGCTGCCGGGCGCTACAGTGAGCGTCCCGGACCTCGCCGTCGGCTCGGTCACAAACCAGTACGGTTTTTACAGCCTCACGGTCCGGCTCGATTCGCTTACGCTTGCATTCGCCTACCTCGGGTACGAAACCGTTACGCATATCCTGACGCTTTCGGCGGATACCTCGCTGGACGTGGCCCTGACGCCCTCTGCCATAGGTCTCCAGGGCATTGAGGTGGTGGCCCGGGCGGATTCCCTCATCGACCAGCCGCAGATGGGGCGCCACGAAGTGGCGGTGGACCAGATACAGTCGCTCCCGGCCCTCTTGGGCGAAGTGGATATCCAGAAGACCTTGCAACTGTTGCCCGGCGTGCAGTCGGGCTCGGAAGGCCGCAGCGGATTCTACGTGCGGGGCGGGGGCCCCGACCAGAATCTCATCCTGCTGGACGGGCTTCCGCTGTACAACCCCTCGCACTTGTTCGGCTTCCTCAGCGTGTTCAATGCGGACGCGATGAAGCACGTCGAACTGATCAAGGGGGGATTCCCGGCGCGGTACGGCGGGCGCCTGTCGTCTGTGGTGAACCTCACCATGAAGGAGGGCAACCTGAAGAAATACACCGGCGATGTGGGCACCGGGCTGATTGCGTCGCGCGTGACGCTGGAAGGCCCCATCGTACGGGACAAGGCCTCGTTTCTTTTTACGGCCCGCCGCACGCTCGCCGACCTTTTCGCGAGGCCGTTTCTGCCGGACGATACGCGCGCGGGATACTTTTTCTACGACGTGAACTTCAAGGCGAACTACATCGTGTCGCGGAAAGATCGCTTGTATTTGAGCGGGTATTCGGGGCGGGATTTGTTTTACGGTTCGGACGAATGGGACACCGGGGAATCCAGCGGCGATATAGGCTGGCGCAATCGCCTGGCCGCGCTCCGGTGGAACCGGCTCTTCGGCAACCGCACGTTCTCCAACGTGCTGGTGGGGGTCACGAATTACAGTTTCGCCATTGGGGTGGACGAACAGTCCATTACGGACGGTACGGTGGAGTACGAAACGAACATATCGTACGTATCCAGCATTCTGGACTATACGGCGAAGCTGGACCTGGAGCACAGGCCCTCGCCCAACCATTATCTGCGTTTCGGCGCGGAAGGCATTCGACACCGCTTCAGCCCGGGCAGGCTCTGGTTTCTGGAAGAGGAAGGCGGGCAAGTCGTTCAGGACACCTCCGTGGTTTCGCCGGTTGGCGTGGTTCGCTCCAGCGAAGCCTCCGTCTATGTCGAAGACGACATGACGTTGTTTTCCGGCCTGAGGGTGAATGCGGGGGTGCGCGCGGCCTGGTATTTCGTGGACGGCGACCAGTATCCTTCGATTGAGCCGCGCCTGAGCCTGAGCCTCCGCGTAGCGCGGCAGGCGTCGGCGAAAGCCTCGTATGTGCGGATGCAGCAGCCGGTGCACTTCCTGACCGCCAGCACGGGCAACCCCTTTACGGATTTCTGGGTTTCGGCGATGGAACGGATGCCGCCCCAGAAGAGCCATCAGGCCGCCGTCGGGCTGGTGCGGAATATCCGGGAGGGACGCTACGAAGCGTCGCTCGAAAGCTACTACAAATGGATGAGCGGCCTTATCGAATACAAGGCGGGCACGCAAACCTTCGATTCGGTGTTCAGGGACTGGCCCGAACTCATCGAAACGGGGCGCGGCGCGGCGTACGGCGTCGAACTTTTTCTGCAGAAGAAAACGGGCCGTACGACCGGGTGGATCGGATATTCGTGGGCCCAGGCCACCCGGGATTTCAAGAACCTGAACAACGGAGAGGTTTTCCCGTATCGCTACGACCGGCGGCACGACGCATCGGTTGTGGCGCAGCGCCGCCTCACGCCCACCAAGGAAATATCGGCGGCCTGGGTGTTCGGCAGCGGATACCCGGCCTGGCTGCCCGTGGGGCGTCACACGGTGACGCTGCACGACGAGTACGACTATTATCCGGAAGATCCCGTCGTGGTGGACTACGGCCCGCGCAATGCGTCCCGCCTCCGGGCGTACCATCGCCTGGACATTGCCGTGCATTTTCGCAAGGAACGCTCCTGGGGCACGCGCACGCTTACGTTCGGTACGTACAACACCTATAACCGGAAAAATCCGTTCGTGGTGTACCCCGTGAGCCGCGCAGAAGACAGCTCTACGTTCAGTTTTCGTCAGTTGAGCCTCTTTCCAGTGCTTCCTTCGTTCGCCTACCGCATCTCCTTCTGATGACGTCTCTTTCCGAAAGATTATGGCATGGGTTGCTGGCTGGATTCCGGCGCCAATCCCTGGTCAAATCCCGGCGCGCAGCAGGGTTTGCGGCGGGCGCGCTGGCCGCGTGGTGCGTGGTGAGTCTTGTGGGCGGTTGCGAACTGGCGGTGGAGGTAGATATTCCCCCACAGGACCCGAATCTGGTGGTCCACAGTTTTTTTGCGCCGGACAGCGCCTGGGCGGTTCGCCTCGGACGCAATACGGATGTGGAAGGGCGCGACAACGTCAGAAGCCTGGTGGTTACGGACGCTGCGGTGCGCATTACGGACGACTCGGGGGATTATTCTGCGGAGCTTACCCACGTAGGCGGGGGGCTTTATCAGTACGGAGGATCAACCCCGATACCCGGTCCTCATACGGATGCCGATGCTCCCCAAGGGTCCGGCGCGCACCCGATTCCCGGCGCCGCGTATACGCTTGAGGCGGAGGCGCCCGGTTTGCCTGCGATCCGCGCGGTTGCATCCATTCCGGCGGCCCGGGCAAGCATCGAGAAGGTGGAGCGGCTGGAGTTCCCGGACCCTCCGGACGTTCCGCCGGGTTTTCGATTCGCGGAAGTCTACCGGGTCCGCCTGCGGATCGAAGACCCTCCGGGGACGAATTATTACAAACTGGAAGTGTTTCGATGGTCCCCCGTCGTGGAAGCGACGGAGGTGGCTATTGGGTTTATTGGAGATCCTGAGCCTATCATACTGGACGACCCGAGTGCCGTCTGGGCGTTTGTGGAGATTCCGTTTTCCACGGGCGAAAGCGCGCTCCGATACGACGACTACGCGTATTTCTTCGATCCGCCGGAGCCCGCCGACGAGAACAGGCTGCTTGAGGGCGCGCTTTTTTCGGACGAATTGTTTGAAGGGGGGGCAAAGTCCTTTGAAATCACCGTGACGAACTATACGTTGGAAACGGTGGAGCCCCGCTACAAAGTGGTGCTTACGGCGCTCAGCGAGGACTATTTCCAGTATCACCATACGGCGCTTTTGCAGTCCGAATCGACGGGTGAACTGAATATCGAGGCCGCCTTGTTGCAAACGCCGCCGGTGCAATTGCACTCAAACGTGGAAGAAGGACTGGGCGTTTTCGCCGGATACGCGGCCCATGCGTTCGGTTTTGACGGGGAGGGGAATGCGTGGGTCGGGGACGACAGGCCGGAATAGGCGCTCGGGCGCGCCGTGTTGCGAAATCGGCTGCGGCGCGCAAAATCGGCTGCGGCGCGTTGCGAAATCGTCTGCAGTGCGTTAGTTTGCCCGTGTAAGATGCGCTTGGTGTGCAGGCAAGTACGCGCACGAACAAGAATGACCCGTACCGACCCGGCGTTTTCCCGTATTTTTTCCCGATTCGATGCCCGCCGACCCCGAAGACTATCCGCCATCCAGCCAGAGTCCGTGGCCCTTTCTGTTGGGTTTTCTGGGCGTGGCGGGCGCATTCTCGTTGCTCCCGAAGCCCATGCGACGCGGGTTCCGACGGCTCGTTTTCGGCGTCTTTTTAGAAATCGCCACGGTGGTGCTGGCCGGGCTGCTCGCCGAAAGAATGGTGCGCCATCTCGGCCCGGAAAACGACGAGGAGTATCTGCCCGAGCCGCCCCGGCGCCGGTAAGGATGTGCTGATCGAAGCGGGCTTGGTCAGCGCATCCTAAAGGTCGGCGACATGTATAGTACGATGTAGGCACCGCCGCCTGTTGGATATTTTTCGCCATGCCTCGCTTTCGCCATCCCCGTCTTTTGCTTGTCGCCTCGCTGCTGTTTGCGGCGGCGCTGGTTGCGTATGTCCTGACGCGGTCGGGCGGTGCGCCCGGCCCGCCGGATGCGGACGCCCTCTGGCCCGGCACGGCGGCCTGGGCCGAGGAGCAGCTCCAGGCCATGACGCTGGAGGAGAAGGTTTCCCAGCTTTTTTCCGTCCGGGCGTACGGCCGCGCCACGGATCCGGAGGATCCCGCATACCAGGTGCTCGTGGCGCTGGTCGAGGAGTTCGGGTTGGGCGGCGTCGCCTTTTTTCAGGGAAATCCGGCGGATCAGGTTGCGCTTGTAAACGATCTGCAGGGGCGGGCGAAATGGCCCCTCTTGATTGGGCAGGATATGGAATGGGGCGCGGGCATGCGCGTGGACAGCGCCACGATCTTTCCGCGAGCCATGGCGATGGGGGCCGCCGGGAACGTCGAATGGGCGCGCATGGCCGGATACGTTACGGGCCGGGAAGCGCGGGCGCTTGGGGTGCAGCATGTCTTTGCGCCCGTAGCCGACGTGAACAACAACCCCGACAACCCGGTCATCAACACCCGTTCGTTCGGCGAGCAGCCCGAGCGGGTCGCCGAGATGGCGGCGGCGTTCGCGGCGGGATTGCAGGAGGCGGGCGTGCTGGCCACGGCCAAGCATTTTCCCGGGCACGGGGATACGTCCGTGGATTCGCATACGGCGCTGCCCGTGTTGCTTTTCGGGACCGAACGGTTGCAGGCTTTGGAGCTGGTCCCGTTTCGCAAACTGGTGCAGGAGGGCGTGATGAGCGTGATGATTGCGCATCTGGCGTTGCCCCTCGTCGAACCGGACTCCACGCTCCCTGCGAGCCTTTCGCCGCAGGTGGCGACGGGCCTGCTGCGCGGCGAACTGGGGTTTGACGGACTGGTCGTGACGGATGCGCTGGACATGGCGGGCGTCACGGATCACTTTTCGACGGAGGAGATCGCCGTGCGCGCCTTGCAGGCGGGCGCCGACATGCTGTTGCTTTCTGAAGACCCCTGGGCGGCCCGGGATGCCGTATTGCAGGCTTCCGCGGCGGGCGAATTGCCTGCGGAGCGCATCGACGCGGCGGTTCTGCGGATTTTGCGGGCCAAGGCCTGGGCGGGATTGCCCGCGAACCGGTACGTTGCGGGCGCTGCGGACAGCCTGCGCGTGAATACGCCGGAGCATCGGGCGCTCAGCCTGGGCATGGCCCGGGAATCGCTTACGCTGCTCAGAAACAAGGGAAAGATGCTTCCGCTTGCCCGTAACGCCCGCCTGTTGTGCATTACGCTGGCGGACGGGACCGATCCTGCTAAGGGGCGCCGTTTCGTTGCCGATTTGCTCCGAAACCTGCCCGCCGCCGAGGTAGATACCTTGCGCCTCGATGACGTGTCTACGCTGGAGGATTACGAGGCCGCGCTGGAAGCCGCCGCCGACTACCCGTTTGTCGTCGTGTCCGCATTTTTGCGCGCCCGTCCGCGTCCCAAGGCGGTCGTGCAGGGGGAGGGGAATGGCCCGCACGGTCCGCAGAACGCCTTGCTCGCCCGTCTTGCGGAGCGCGGATGGTATCCGACGGACGACCCGGGCGTATTTCGAATGGACCGGAGCGTCTTTCTGTCCCGGCTTGTGGAGCATGGCGCGCCGGTCGCGCTCGTTTCGTTCGGCGATCCGTACATTGCGCGGGATATCGTGCAGCCCGCCGCGTACCTCGTTGCGTACAGTGCGTCGGAGGCGTCCCAGACTGCCGCCGCCGACGCCATGGCGGGCCATGCGGACATACGCGGGCGCCTCCCCGTCGGCATACCCGGGCTGTACGCGTTCGGAGACGGGATCGACCTGGCCCAGCAGGGCGTTCGGCTCGGCTATCCCGCCGAAGCGGGACTGAACGGGGCGGTTATCGCCCGGCTGGATACGCTCATTCAGCACGCCATCGACAGCACGGCTTTTCCCGGGGCGGCGCTGGCGATTGGGCGCGGCGGGGTGATCGCCAAAATGGACGCGTACGGCCACTTTACCTACAGGGAAGCGCGGCCCGTCGCCACCACGTCGCTGTTCGATCTGGCCTCGCTCACCAAGGTGATCGCCACGACCACCGCCGCCATGCAACTCTTTGATGCGGGCAAACTGGAACTCGATGCACCGGTGGCGGATTATCTTCCCCGGTTCCGGCAATCCGGCAAGGAACGCGTAACCGTTCGGCACCTGCTTACCCACACCGCCGGACTTATCCCGTTTCGGCGGTTTTACGCCACGGGCACGGTCCGGCGGGAAGCGCTCATCGACTCTGTGCTGGCGGAATCCCTGATCTATGAACCGGGTACGGAAATGCGCTACAGCGATTTCAGCATGATTGCGCTTATGCTGGCGATCGAGCGGATCACCGGGCAACCCTTCGACGAGTATGCCGAGCAGCATATTTTCGAGCCGCTGGGCATGCGCAATACCGGGTTCATGCCTTCCGGCACGCCCAATCGGGATGCGGTGCCCACCGAACGGGACCATGTGTTCCGGCGGCGCCTCGTGCAGGGCGAAGTGCACGACGAAAACGCCTGGATACTCGGGGGCGTGTCTGGTCATGCCGGATTGTTCTCCACCGTGGAGGACCTGGCCCGGTTCGCCCATATGCTGGTGGACGACGGGCATGCAAACGGGGAGCCGTTCATTTCCCCGGAAACGATTCGTCTGTTCACGACCGTGCAGAATCCGCAGCTCAGCACGCGGGCCCTCGGGTGGGATACGAAGAGCCCGGAGGGATATTCGTCCGCCGGGGTCGGATTCGGTTCCGCCAGTTTCGGGCATACCGGCTTTACCGGGACCTCCTTCTGGGTCGATCCAGATACGGACCTGTTCGTCATTCTCCTCACGAACCGGGTCTATCCTTCGCGCAACAACGGCATGATCCAGAAAATCCGCCCGCGCGTAGCCGATCAGGCGTCCGGCGCGGTCCTCGGCCCCCCCGTATTTACCCTCCCGGACAGCGTATTTACAAAGTAGTGGGGCGGGTGCGTTGCAGAACATTCCGGGGCAGGGCAGGGCGAAAAAAATTCCATTTTCATGCAACCGTTGTAGCGTCGGACGTATAAATCCGGCTGGATCCATCGAACAAGCATTGCTTCGTCGTCATGTCCCTTGCCGAAACGATACATCCTCCCGACGATATTCGTCTTGTGCATGCGAATATTGTATGGCTCGCCCGGTTGCGCGATTCGCTGGCTCAGTCCGGTCCGGGACGCTTGGCCTCCGCCCGCAGCGTAGTAGAAACGATGGCTGGTTTGATAGGAGACGCAGAGGTGGTTTCCGACAAGGATCGGGAAGATATGGCCAGGATCGCCTCTATGCTGTTCCCTATCGCCCGCGCGCTGGACGACGTTATCGACAATGCGGCGTGGGATGCGGAGGCGAAAGAAATACTCGAAGACCTGTTTTGCCGGATCGAAGATGTGGCGGAAACGGCTGCCCTTGCCGCAAGCAAGGAATTCGCACAACTCATAGACGCCGAAATTCGGGGTGTGGCGGATGGAAGAGGCAGGGCACAGGGTTGTAATCCTGCACCTTAAAATCCCGGAAACGCTGTCCGATGAACCCGAACCACTTCTCTGGCTCCCGGCTATTGTTAGCCGAAAAGTTTAATCGCGGTAAATAATAGACCGGCAACTGCGAGGACAGTCCCCACGATCCAGCGCACAAGCTGGTTGTGTTTCTGTTCGACCTTAACGTCCAGCTGGCCGATAGACCTGGCGGTTTCCACCTGCATCTGGGCGATCTCCGTCCGTATCTCGGCCATTTCCGTCCGTAGACTGCCGATATCCTTGGCGATCTCCATCCGTAGACTGCCGATATCTTGGGCGATCTCCGTCCGCATCTCGGCCATTTCCGTCCGTAGGCTGCCGATATCCTTGGCGATTTCCGTCCGCATTTCGGCCATTTCCGTCCGTAAACTGCCGATAGCCTTGGCGGTCTCCACCTGAATCTGGCCGATCTTTTCGATGATAGCCAACTGCCCCTTGGCTATTTCGGCCTGTACGAAGTCTTGCGTTGCGGTTTCCTTTTCCATTTTCTTGGCCTCGCTTTGGCTTTCGAATTTGGGCCTGCCCGGAAAACTCATGTAGTTTTTCGGGGGCGTTACAGGCGTTTCTGTGGGTTGTGTCGCGGGTGGCATGGTGGTAACTACGAATTCTGTCGATAGATCCGACGAAAACAGGGGAATGAGAACGGGGTTGCGTGTTGTTTTTAGGGGGCGGATGGAGGAAACATTCTGGTTGGCTTACCGATATTTCCGCCGCGTATCTGTTGTAGCGGGCGGGCGCATTGCGGAACATTCCGGGGCGGCGCCTGTCTTTTCGTGCGCCACATGGCGGCGACGCCATTTTTTCGACCGACCGATTGTTGATGCATCATGCCCACCTACGTATACCGGCGCGAAGACGGTTCTACCTTCGAAATTGATCAGCGCATCACCGAGGATGCGTTGATGACATGCCCTGAAACCGGGCAGAAGGTGGAACGGATCATTACGGGCAGCGCCGGGCTTATTTTCAAGGGAAGCGGTTTTTACCTGACCGATTACGTACGGAATAACGGGGCCAGCGCCAATCGGGACGGCAGCGGCAAGGGCGAAACCAACGAGGGCGCCGCAAAGGACACCGCCAAGGCTGATAGCACCGGGAAATCTTCTGCGTCCGGGGAAAAATCCGCCGCAAGCAGCGAGGGGACAAAAGGCAGCGCTACGACAACGTCAAAGGAGTAAACAGGAGGAAGTTCGACCTTCCTGCTACTCGTTCTGTCCGCCCGAAACCGTTTTTTCCGCCCGAAACCGTTTTTCCGGCGCCGGGCAGAGGGGGCATCGTTTCAGTCGGGGACTATTTCCCCCGGGTCCGCTCCTCGACGACGGCCAGGCGCTCGGACACATCGGTCAGTTTCTCGTTGACCGCGTCGAACTTGACGTTGACAGCATCAAATTTGACGTTGACGGCATCGAATTTTTGATCGAAGCGTCTGGACATGTCCCGCATTTCCGTCCGGAGGAGCCAGTAAAACCCGAACAGAAACCCGCCAAACGTTGCGATTCCGACAATCGTTTCCCACGCAATCATTTTCGCCTCACTGCTTTTGTTCGCGGTACGTTTTGTCAACGGAGGGTCTCGCCCGGGGTTCCCCCCGCAACGAAAAAAAATTGCGTTCGCGAGATATTTTTCATGGCTCCCGCATAAAAATCTCGCTACCAAACGGCAAGCACATTTGCGTCATGACATTGTTACATTTCGGTTACATTTCGTTGCAACCTTGTTACAATATTTTTTGACACAAAGTACATAGATTGCATCCTTCCATAAAACCTACGTTTATCTGTAACTTAAAAAAGTTAAGCCGACATTTTGGCAACCTAAAAAATTAAGGCAACTGTTATTTTGCCTCCAGTAGTTCACAGAATTATTCCCGAATTGACGCCAAATGTTCGGGTTTCATGACATTTCGTCAAAAAATCGTTACAAAATCGTTACAATTGCGAAAAAATTTATATATTCCCCCCCCCCCCTGAAGCAGTAGCCGACCCGGTCAGGACGCTTGCATCGTACCCCTGCCGGCCCTGTGTGCTACCGCTAAAGCAGTAGCCACGCACGGCGAGGGCGCCTGTATCGCATCCTGCCGGCCGACGTGCTACCGTTGAAGCAGTAGCCGCGTTCGGTCAGGACGCCTGCATCGCACCCCTGCCGGCCGACGCGCTACCGCTGAAGCAGTAGCCGCGCACGGTCAGGGCGCCTGCATCGCACCCTGCCGGCCCTGCGTGCTACCGCTAAAGCAGTAGCCGCACGCGGTCAGGATGCCTGCATCGCACCCCTGCCGGCCGCCGCGCTACCACTGAAACAGTAGCCATGCACGCCGGGGGACTTTTGCTACCCCCAACCTCCCCCGCACCCTGCTAATGCGCCATCCTGCCCCCCCCCCCCCTCATTTCCCGGACCTCTGCCTCTCCGTCCGGCCTCGATGATCTTCTGAATGCCTGGCGGGAAAAGGCCGCCGCGTCCGATTATAGCCAGGAACGCATCAAGGGGACGGCGTTCGAGCGACTTTGCATTGCCTTTCTCGAGCACGATCCTGTCCAGAAAACGCTGTACGCATCCCCGGTCTCCTATGCGGAATGGGCCCGGGACCAGGGCCTCTCCGAAACAGACCTCGGCATCGACCTTGTAGCGAAGGTGCGCGGGAGCGAAGGGTGGTGCGCCGTGCAGTGCAAGTTCTACGCCGAGGGCAAGCGCGTCCAGAAGGCGGAAATCGATTCGTTCCTGGCCGCGTCCGGTTCGCGCCATTTCACGCGTCGCCTGCTTATCGACACGACCGGAAGGGAATGGAGCGGCCCTGCGGAAGAAATGCTGCGTCGCCAGGCCGTGCCCGCCGTGCGCATCGGGCTGGACGAACTCCGCAGAAGCCCCATCGACTGGGCCCAATACGCCGCCAGCACAGAGATCGAACGGAGCGCGCGCAAAACCCCGCGTCCGCACCAGGAGGAAGCCATCGGCAGGGCTGTACGCGGCCTGGCCGAGCCGGGATCGCGGGGCAAACTCATCATGGCGTGTGGGACGGGCAAGACGTTCACCTCCCTGCGCATTGCGGAGGAGATCGCCGGCAAGGGGGGCCGCGTGCTCTATCTGGTGCCGAGCCTGGCGCTCATGTCCCAGACCGTGCGGGAATGGGCGGCGGACACGCGGTTTTCGCTGCGGGCCTACGCAGCCTGTTCGGATGCGCAGGTCGGTCGCAGGCGTCGCCGCAATGACGACCGCATCGACATGGACACGCTGGACCTGGCCTTCCCTGCCACCACGGACCCGGCCCGGCTGGCGCAGGAGGCCGCCCCGCCCGCCCCGGACCAGTTGACGGTCGCGTTCGCCACCTACCAGTCGTTGCCGGTGATCGGGAACGCGCAGCGGGAGCACGGACTGCCGGACTTCGACCTGGCCATTTGCGACGAAGCCCACCGGACGGCAGGAGCGCGCATCGAGGGCGAGGAGGACAGCCATTTCGTGCAAATCCACGACCAGCGGTATGTCCGGGCGGACCGCCGAATGTACATGACAGCCACGCCCAAAGTGTACGCTGCCTCGGCGCGCAACAAGGCGGGCGAGGTGAACGCTGCATTGTGCTCCATGGAGGACGAGGACCTGTACGGGCCCGTGCTGTACGAGATCGGGTTCGGAAGCGCGGTGGAGCAGGACCTGCTTGCCGACTACAAAGTGATTGTCCTGACGGTGCCGGAGGACGCCGTAGCCCGGGGCGTAAGCAAATCCCTTGCCCGCCACGAACTCAAACTCACGGAGGCGGGCAAGCTCGTAGGATGCTGGCGGGCGCTGGCCAAGGCGGACGAAGAAGAATTCCCGGAGGAAGATCGGCTGCCCATGCGCCGGGCGATTGCGTATTGCCGGGACATCAAGTCCTCCGAACAGGTGGAGCAACTCTTCAGCGAGGTGGCGAGAGAATACCGGGCGTCCCCCGTTGCGGCCACGCACGGCCCGACGCCCGAATACGATGTGCAGGCGCAGCATGTGGACGGCACCTTCAACGCGCTCCGGCGGGCGGACCGGCTGGATTGGCTGGACGGCGTGCGCCCCGCGGATCGTACGTGCCGGGTGTTGTCCAACGCCCGGTGCCTCGCGGAGGGGGTGGACGTGCCTGCGCTGGACGCCATCCTGTTCATGCATCCCCGAAAGAGCCAGATCGAGGTGGTGCAGGCCGTCGGGCGCGTCATGCGGCGCGCAAAGGGCAAGCAGATGGGCTATGTGGTGCTGCCCGTCGTCGTGCCCTCGAACATGGACCCCACGGAGGCGCTCAACCAGTCCGACACCTTCCGAGTGGTGTGGCAGGTGCTGAACGCCATCCGGTCCCACGACGAGCGGTTCGAGGCCATGCTGAACCTGCTTGAAGAGGGCAAATCCGGCAAGCGCCTCGGGGTTATAGCCCTTTCGGATTGGAAGCCGAGGGATCCGGACGCTGGCCAAAGGGAGGGCGGCGCTCATGGTCATCGCGGCGACGGCGCCGGGAACGGCACAGACGTTACGGGTGGCACGGGCGGCGGGCAGACCGGCTTAGAATTCGACCTGCCGGGGGCGATTCGGGCCAGGATCGTGGAGAAATGCGGCAACCGGCGCTACTGGAGCGAATGGGCGCAGGACGTGGCGGACATTGCGCGGCGGCACATTGTGCGGATAGAGGATATGGTCACCGCGAACGAGGCGGCGCGGGAAGTGTTCGAGGAATTCCTGGCGGAACTGCGCGACGACCTGAACGAGGGCGTTACGGAGCGGGACGCCATTGAGATGCTCGCGCAACATATGGTGACCCGCCCTGTGTTCGAGGCGCTGCACGGCGACGCCCGCTTCGTCAACAAGAACCCCGTGAGCAAGGGGATGCAACTCGTGCTGGACGTGCTGGAGCCGGCGCACATCGAGACGGAAGCCGAGAATCTGGATGAATTCTACGCCAGCGTAGCGAGGCGGGCCAAAGCCGCCACCACCTCGTTTGCGCGGCACAAGATCATCACCGAACTCTACGACAAGTTTTTTCGCAAGGCTTTTCCGAAAACGTCGGAGAAACTGGGGATTGCGTACACCCCCGTCGAAATCGTGGATTTTATTCTGCATTCGGTGGACGAACTGCTGCGCGAGGAATTCGGGCAGTCCCTTTCCTCGGACGGCGTGCAGATTCTGGACCCCTTTACGGGCACGGGCACCTTCATCACGCGCATTATGCAGAATGGGCTGATCCGGCCGGAAGATTTGCCGAGGAAATACGCCTCGGAAATACACGCCAACGAGATATTGCTGCTGGCGTACTACATTGCGGCGGTGAATATTGAGGCGGCCTACCATGAAACGGCGGGCGTGGACACCTATGAACGTTTCCCGGGCATTATCCTGACGGACACGTTCGAGATGCAGGACACAGAAGACCTCATTGCCAGCATCCTGCCGGAGAACTCCGAACAACGAAAAAAACAAAAAGACGCGCCTATTCGGGTGATTGTGGGGAATCCGCCGTGGAGTGTTGGTCAAAGGAGCCAGAATGACGCGGCGCAGAATCAAAAATATCCCGAGTTGGACAAACGGATTGCTCAAAAATATGCTGCGCATTCAAAGAGTGCAAACAAGAATAAATTGTACGATAGCTACATCAGGGCCATTCGTTGGGCCTCCGACCGCATTGGCTCCAGCGGCATAATTGGCTTTGTTACGAATGCAGGTTGGCTGGAGGGGACTGCCATGGATGGCCTGCGCAAGTGTTTGGCGGACGAGTTTACGAGCATTCATGTATTGCATTTGCGGGGGAACCAACGTACGCAGGGCGAACGGTCGCGGCAGGAAGGGGGCAAGGTTTTCGGCGCTGGATCCCGGGCGCCTGTGGCCGTAACCTTGCTCGTGCGGAATCCAGAGCGCACGGGATGCCGGATACTGTTCTATGACATTGGCGATTATCTAACCCGCGAAGAAAAACTGGACAAGGTAGCGGCGTACGGCAATTTGCACGGGGTGGCGAGCAATGGGGGATGGATGGAGCTTACGCCGGATGCGCACCACGATTGGCTGAATCAGCGAGAGGCAGGATTTGAGGCCTTCATGGCGACGGGAGATAAGTCCGGGAGGTATGATAAAAAAATATTCAAAAATTACTCGCTGGGTGTGGTAACCAGTCGCGATGCGTGGTGTTATAATTTTTCGAAATCAGAGCTTCGGTATAATATCCAGGCAATGATTGATTTCTACAATGCAGAGCGAGAGCGTCTTCAGGATAAAATTACAGGTGCACATCAGCTTTCATCCGGGGATATTATTCGTCTTGTAAACAATGATGCTACGAAAATTAGCTGGTCAAGTAGTTTGAATATCTACCTGAGTCGGAATAAGACGCTTGGTGGTGACGAAGGGAGACTTGTGTCGTCTCAGTATCGGCCCTTTACCCGACAAAACCTCTATTTTAGTCGTTGGTTTAACCACAGAGTTGCTAAACTTCCTCGTATTTTCCCACACGTGGAAGCGGAAAACCGGGTGATTTGCACCGCAGGAAGAGGAGTCAGCGATGCATTTTCGTGCCTGATGACGAACGAGATACCCGACTATGGTTTTATAGCCGCCGGCCAATGCTTCCCCCGCTATCTCTACCGCAAATCCGCCTCGCAGAAGGACGGCCTGTTTGGCGGCGAGCATGACATCGCCTGTGCCACCGAAGCCGTTGACGAACACGGGTATGTCCGCGAGAGCGCGCTCAGCGAGGAGGCCCTGCATGCGTTCCGGGAGCAACTTGGCATGGGGAGCGAACTCACCGCAGACATGCTGTTCCACTACATATACGGCGTGCTCCACGTGCCGTCTTATCGCGAAAAGTACGCTGCGAACCTGCGCAAGGAATTGCCCCGCATCCCCATCCCGGAGCGCCCCGAGGACTTCCGGGCGCTGGCGCAGGCCGGGGAGGAACTGGGCCATTTGCACGTAGGCTACGACGAGGCAGACCCCTGGCCCATCGACTTCGATAAGGGAGGTTGGAGCCCCCCCCCCTCATATATCGCCTATGGTCTGGTTCCGGGTGGGCAGGGCCATGCGCCATCCGCGCCAGCCCAACGCCAAGGCCAAAGACCGGACCCGCGTGGTGTACAACGACCACATCACCGTGCAAGGCGTCCCCGACGAGGCGTACGCCTACATGGTCAACGGGAAGCCCGCCATCGCCTGGGTTATGGAGCGCCAATGCGTCAAGACGGACAAGGCCAGCGGCATCGTGAACGATGCGAACCGCTACGCCCTCGAAACCATGCAGAACCCCGCGTATCCCCTCGAACTGCTCGCGAAAGTCATCCGCGTAAGCATGGAAACCCTCCGCATCGTGCGCCAGCTCCCCAACCCCGCCTGGCGGCAAGGGTAGCCGTTTGTGCGCCTCCGAAAGCAAGGGACGTATTAAATATATCCGTTATTGCATAAATATAAACCTATGCGGCGCAGCATGTATCCGTTATTGCCATTGCCTTAAAACATTGCAAATATCCTTGGGATGCAGTACTCGGCGGCGGATTGATGCCCGGCGAAGAGCCGTGCCCCTGGACCATTGAGCGGGCGGTGCTCATGCATTACTCGGTGGCGGCCTTGTCAAGTTTTTCGTATAAATCCCATTGCAAAATCCTCATGATGCGCTGATGGAAGTGGACTTGATCAGAGCGTCCCTTCATGGAATGCATTACTCGGCATCGGTCTGATGCACGGCGAAGAGCCGTGCCCCTGGACCATCGAGCGGAAGTCGCTCACGAATTACTCGACGGCGGCCTGATGCATGGCGAAGAGTTGCCCTTCCTGCGGCCCAGCCGTGAATTGATGTTGCTAATGTCCGTGCTCAGGCCTTTCATATCCATGCGCAGGTTTTGCATGTCCTGACGGATATCCTTACGTAGACTCGACATCTCCTGGCGCATATCCTTACGCAGACTCGACATCTCCTGGCGCATATCCTTACGCAGACTCTGAAATTCCCGCTTCAGGTCCTTGCGGATCTGCTGGGTGGTGTAGAGCACGAATCCGAGAATCACGGGCACGGACAGGAAGGCCATGACCGCGAGGGCGGATATGATGGTGTCTTGCAGTTCCATGATCGTTCTGAGCGACAGCGGAAGGCGCTCACTCATTACTCGATGGCGGCTGATGCATGGCGAAGAGTTGCCCCTCGATGCGGCCCAGCCGTGAGTTGATTTTACTGATGTCCACGCGCAGGCTTTGGACGTCCTGGCTCATATCCTTACGCAGGCTCGACATGTCCTGATGCATATCCTTGCGCAGACTCTGAATCTCCCGGTTCAGGTCCTTGCGGGTGTGCTGGGTGCTGTAGAGCAGGAATCCGAGAATCACGGGCACGGACAGGGAGGCCATGGCCACGATGGCGGAGATGAGGGTGTCTTGCAGTTCCATGATCGTTCTGAGCGACAAAGGTGAGAAAAACGGGCGTCTGGCGCCGCTTGGCCGCTATGTGTAATATACGGCGCAAGGGCTGGTTTCGCAATCAAAAAAGACTGCGAACATCCCATAAGACACGCTGCCCGTTCAGATATAACCTCATTTCGCAAAAAAATTTCGGCGGCGCGCTACCTGTCCGAATTTTCCGCCCCATTTTTCCCCTCTGCCGGAGCGGATATGGCCGGCAATTGCACGGTGGCCCACGTCTTGCCGTCTTCGTCGCGCTCAAGCGGACGCTCCGTGGAAAAGCGTACGGGCGCCCAACACGTTTTTCCATGGACTGCGAGCAGAATATAGATGCCTTCCGGAGGCGATTTCGGGGTTTTACGCATGGCAAAGAGTAGGGGTCGTGGGCTGGATGAAAGGGAACAAGATACGGCTCGTTTTCCGGGCAGGCCCGGTTCCGCCTCACGCAGTCCCGCTCCGCCTCGCGCAGACCCGCTCTGCCTCACGCAGTCCCGCTCCACCTCACGCAGGATGGCTCCGCCTCACGCAAGCCGGCGCCTTGCCGAATCCGGGCTTGGCAAGCGCATTCTGTACAGGCGGCGGTCGGCCAGCGCCGATTCGGGCCGTATGTCCTTGCGGCAAGATACGGCCCGCTCCGCTTTTTACGGATGCATGGGTCTGCCCGCCGAGCGCACGGCTCCCCAGAGCATGGCCGCGGCGAATAGCCCGGTCACGGCCAGCGAAAGGGCGAACGGGAAACCCCCGATGGGCGGTTCCTGCGGCCAGTACATGGCGGTCCGCAACGCATCCACCCCGTACGAAACCGGATTCAGCCGGATGGCCCATTGCAGCGCCCCCGGCGCGCCCTCGGCGGGAAAGAACGCGCCCGACAAGACCCACAGGGGAATCAGGCACAGGTTCATCACGGCGTGGAACCCCCGCGTAGTCCGGCTCCGCCAGGCAATCACCACGCCCAGGCCGGTGAATCCAAGGGCTATCGCCGCCAGAATCCCGGCCATCATCGCCACTCCGACCCAGCCCGGCGCATGCCCCGTCAGGGGAATCAGCAGGAAAAACAGGGCGCCTTGCCCTACGGCCAGCGTGACGCTGCCCAACGCCGGTCCCAGCACGAGCGACATGCGCCGCGCCGGGGTAGCGAGGGCCGCCTGCAGAAAGCCGCTGCGCCGTTCCTCCACAATGGAAATGGTCGAAAAAATGGCCGTGAACAACGCTACGATAGCCATCATTCCCGGAAACAGAAATTCCAGATAGGGCAGGTCCATGCCCGCCCCCGGCAAACGGAAGGAATCCCGAAACCCGAAGCCGAGCAGCAGCCAGATCGCCACCGGCTGCAGCACGGCCCCGGCTATCCGGTTCCGGTCCCGCAAGAATTTGACCAGTTCCCGCCGCCAGAGCGCGGGTGTGGCATGCAGTTTGGAGGAAGCGCCCATATAGTTACGCCAGATTTACCCCGCTATTCCTGAATCTTTGTCCGGTCATGCGTTTTCGTGGAGCCCGTGTCCGGCGTGCACCATGAACACATCCTCCAGCGTGGGGCGCCGGATGGTGACGGACCGGATCGCCTCCCCGGCGGTTTTGTAGACGGGCGCCAGCAGATCGTGGGCATGGGGTCCCGCCAGCTGCACCCGCGTGCCCACCACCTGCGCCGCCACGTTCAGTTCCCTGCCAATGCGCTCGGCCACGTCCTGCGGACGGTCGCATTCGATCCACAGCGTTTCCACGCCGATGGCTTGCTTGAGCGCGCCGGGGGCGCCCCGCGCCACAATGCGGCCCTGGTCCAGAATCGCCAGCAGATCGCACCGGTCGGCTTCCTCCATGGCGTGCGTGGCGAGCACGACCGTGGCGCCTTCCTCGCGCCGCAACGCATCGATGGCTTCCCGAAACGCTTGCCGGGCCGCCGGGTCCAGTCCGATGGCCGGTTCGTCCAGCAGCAAGAGCGGCGGCGCATGCAAGAGGCCCCGCACCAGATCGGCGCGGCGTTTTTGTCCGCCGGAAAGCCGCGCTGTTCGTTCGCGGAGGGATTCTTCCAGCCCGAAGAGCGGCAGCAGCCGGGCAAGCCGCGCCTCGAAGGCGTTTCGCCGCAGGCCGTACAGGGCGGCGTGCGTCCGCAGATTTTCCAGCACAGTCAATTCCTCGTCCAGCGCCGCGTCCTGAAACACGACGCCGGTGCGTCGCCGCACCTCGTCGGGATGCGTTCGGGGATCGCGCCCGAAGATGCGTACGTCGCCTTCCGATGGGCGGAGCAGCGTGGAGAGCACCCGAAACAGCGTGGTTTTGCCGCTTCCGTTCGGACCGAGGAGGCCATAGAGCGCGCCCTCTGGCACGGACAGGGAAACATTGTCCAGCGCCCGCCGCGACCCATAGCGATGGGTGAGACGCTCGATATGGACGGGAGGGGCCGACACGCCGGTAGCGGTTATTGGCTTGCGGAAAAGAAAACCGGTCCGCCGTGCACAGCAAGGACCGGCAAGGACCGCCGCGCGGCGATCAGAAAAGGCCGCGTAGCGCCACGCGGTCTATCAGCAGGGCCAGCACAAGCGCCGGAATGTACCAGATGGATACGTGCAGGACCCGTCGGGCGTCCCGAACGTCGTGGCTGCGCCGGAAGGCCAGCGCCGCATGGAGGAACCAGGCGCCCAGCCCGAGCGCAGCCGCCGCGTACCCCCACCCGACCAGCGACAGGGCTACGGGCCAGAGGCTCAGGGCCACAAGCAGGAGGGTGAAGAACAGGGTTTGTCTGGTGGCGGCGCGGCCTGTCGGGTCTGTCACGGTGAGCATGGCGTATCCGCCTCGCTCGTAATCCTTGCGGTACATCCAGGCGAGGGCCAGGAAATGCGGCATTTGCCATGCGGCGAGGATGGAGAAGGCCGCTACGCCGCCCCACCCGACTGATCCGGTGGCCGCCGTCCATCCACCCAGCGCAGGCAGCGCGCCCGGCAGCGTTCCGACCAGCGTATTCCACCGGGAACGGCGCTTGAGCGGGGTGTAGGCGAACAGATAGAGCAGCACGGTCGCCATCGCCAGCATGCCGGTCAGCGGATTGACCAGCGGACACAACAGCCCGACGCCCGCCGCCACCAGCCCGGCCCCGAAGTATAGCGCCGCCGACGGAGCAAGGCGCCCGGAGGGCAGGGGGCGTTGCATGGTTCGCCGCATGGCGCCGTCGTGCTCCCGCTCGATCCAGTGGTTCAGGGCGCTTGCCCCCGCGCTCGCCAGCGTTACGCCCATGAGCAGCCAAAGCAGGCGCCCAAGGTCGATCGCCGGGGTTGGAGCCAGAAAAAATCCCCCGACGGAGGACAGCGCGACAAGCAGCGTGATTTCCGGTTTCGCCAGTTCGAGGTACGAACGGAAACGTTGCGTTCGGGCGCGGCCCGTTTGCGCCGGGCGCCCTGTGTGCGTTGGTGCGCCGGACGGAAGCGCAGGGCGAGAGAGGCCTTCGGAAGCGTGTGGCGGCACGGGCGCAGCGTGTCGAGACGATGAACGGACAGGGTGAAGGATGCACGGATCAAGTCCACTTCGATCAGCGCGTCACGTATGCGAGTAGATTTTGTCTCAATATAATGAACTTCAGGATATTTCGCGTTCCGGGTTGCGAGATTCCTCCATTCTTTTCAAATGAAATGCGCCGAGCACGACAAGCACGGCGGCGGCCATCAGAAGCGCCCCGACCACCATGTGCGCGGTGTTCGTCACAACCTGCAGATTGCTTGGTTCCAGCATCCCGGCGTCGTCGAGGGTGACCACATAGGCCGTAACGCCCAGCGCCACCTGTACGCCCACCAGCAGGACGAGCAGGCGCGCGGCGGGATACGCGATACGCGCGCCGCGAAACATACGGAACGCGTATCCGAACAAATACGCAATCGCCCCGGTCGTCAGGATCGCCCCGAAAATATGCAGGCCCGCCAGCATCGGATCCATGCCTGTGCCCGGATGGCGAAGCAGCGCCCCAAGGACGATCTGCGCATACAGCACGCCAAGGGTCGCGAGGGCTATGCGCCATAAAAAAGACGGATTTCCGCCGCTGGAGGCCCCGGGGAGACGTGCGTTTTCGTCCAGCCAGGCCCTTGAGGTAAAGAGGGCCATCGCCGTCACGAGGCCCAGAAACAGTTGCGCCATGCAGGCATGAACCACGGCCAGGTCCAGGGAAAGCCACACCACCCGCAGTCCGCCCAGCACGCCTTGCAGGCAAACCAGCGCAAGGGCCGCGACCGCAAGGCCCTTCAGCCATCGGCGCGGCTCGGCGACCAAGGTCCAGACAGCCAGAATCAGCGTCAAGAGGCCCGTCAACATCCCGAGCAGACGGTGGCCATGCTCCGCCAGCACCGGCGTGAATTTCCACCACTCGGGCCACGGGTTGAAGGGATCGTACGAATTGAACGACGAGGGCCAGTCCGGCACGGCCAGCCCCGCATTGATGCTGGTGACGAAGGCGCCCCAGGCCATCAAGAGGAGGGTGGCGGCGCCCGTCAGGAGGGTGAAGCGATGCCGCCATCGCATTTCGGGGCGGGGCGGATCCGCAAGCCGGTGCGAAAGGTTCATCATGCAAGAAGATGCAACGCGTCGTCGCAGAAGCAGCGCTTATGCAGACGTTCCAGGTTGCTCTGGGGCCTTATTGGTCTAATGTTTTTCGTAATCCTGTATTTTACGGCATGTCGCCAACACTTATCGCCTCTGTTTCTGGAATTCGCGGTATTTTCGGCAACGGGCTGGATCCCGAAACGCTGGTCCGCTATGCGGGCGCGTACGCCGCCTGGACCCGCCGCCGCGCCGTCGCCGCCGGGCGCGACCCCGTGGTGGTCGTGGGCCGCGACGCCCGCGTCACCGGAGAGGTGTGCGCATCCATCGTGGCCGCCACGCTACGCAGCGCGGGCGTCGATGTGGTGGACGCCGGACTGGCCACGACGCCCACCGTGGAAATGGCGGTCGCGGCGCTGGGGGCGTCGGGGGGCATCGTCCTTTCGGCTTCGCACAATCCCCCCGAATGGAATGCCCTGAAGCTCCTCGACGAAAAAGGAGAATTTCTTGGCCCGGAAGAGGGCAGGGAGGTGTTGCGTCTCGCCGAAAGCGGGCAGGCCGCCGCGGCGCCCTGGAACGCCCTCGGGAGCTACCGGCGGGAAGATTTTCTGGACTATCATATCGACCGCATCCTTGCGCTGGACTACATTGATGCGGAGGCCATCCGCCGCCGGGACTTTTCCGTGGCGATCGACGCGGTCAATTCGGTGGGCGGCGTCGCGTTGCCTGCGTTGCTGAAGCGCCTCGGCGTTCGGGAAGAACGCATGCGTTGCCTGCATTGCGCACCCACAGGCCTTTTTGCGCATCCCGCCGAACCCCTCCCGGAGCATCTTGTCGAATTAACGGATGTCGTGGCGGAAATGGGCGCGGATGTGGGCCTCGCCGTAGACCCCGATGCGGATCGTCTGGCGCTGGTGGCGGACGGGGGCGCGTACATGGGCGAAGAATTGACCCAGGTGATTGCCGCCGAGTTCGTGTGGGGTTTCCGGCCGGGTCCGTTCGCCACGAACCTGTCTTCCTCGCGGGCCATCGACGACGTGGCGGCCTCGTTCGGGCACCCGGTGTTTCGTGCTCCGGTGGGGGAGATTCATGTGGTCCGGAAAATGCAGGAGACGGGCGCCGTGCTCGGCGGCGAGGGCAACGGCGGCGTCATTCTGCCCGATTTGCACTACGGGCGCGACGCGCTGGCGGGGGCTGCGCTTGTGCTGCAACATATGGCGAACCGGGGCGAAGCCCTTTCAGCCATGCAAGCCCGCCTGCCGCAGTATGCGTTGAGCAAAAACAAGGCGCCCATCGGCGACCGCGACCCCGACGCACTGCTCACGGCGCTGGCGACGCGCTACCGGGACGCCGACGCGAACACCGAAGACGGCCTCAAGATCGACTTCGCCGACGCCTGGGTGCACCTGCGGAAATCCAATACGGAACCCATCGTCCGGCTCTACGCCGAAGCGCCCTCAAAAGACCGGGCCGATGCGCTGGCCGCCCGGTTCCTTGCCGAAATTGAAGAGATAACCGCCGCGCTGAAGGCTTAGGGATGCACTGATCATCGCGGACTTAATCAGCGCATCCTTTAACGGTCCATAACAAGCAAAAAGGCGGAGCCTGCCGTAGCGGGCTCCGCCTTTCCTGTTTTTTTCGTGGTTGCGCGGCCTCCTTTGGACCTGTGTGCGCCCGAAGAAAGCCGCCGGACGCGCGGGACCTAAAAGTCCATTCCTCCGCCCATGCCTCCGGGCATGCCTCCTCCGGGTCCTCCCGGCGCGCCTGCGCCTGCGTTCTTCTCCGGCTTGTCGCAGATGACCGTCTCTGTCGTCAAGAGCAGGCTCGCCACGGACGCCGCGTTCTCCAGCGCCGTGCGCGTCACCTTCGTCGGGTCGATCACGCCTTCCTCCATGAGCGCCCCGTACTCTTCCGTCTGCGCGTTGAACCCGAAGTCGCCTTCGCCGTCGATCACCTGTCGCACGACGATAGAGCCTTCGAGCCCTGCGTTCTCCGCTATCTGCCGCAGCGGCTCCTCGAGCGCGCGCCGCACGATGCCGACGCCGATGCCCTGATCGTCGTTCTCCGTTGCTGTCGCGTCAAGCGAGGAGAGCGCCCTGAGGTACGCCACGCCCCCTCCCGGCACGATGCCTTCCTCTATCGCCGCGCGCGTCGCATGCAAGGCGTCCTCTACGCGCGCCTTCTTCTCCTTCATCTCCGGCTCCGTCGCCGCCCCTATCTTGAGGACCGCCACGCCCCCGGACAGCTTCGCCAGACGCTCCTGCAACTTCTCGCGGTCGTAGTCGCTCGTCGTCGTCTCTATCTGCTGCCGTATCTGGTTCGTGCGCGCCTTGATCGCGTCCGTCTCTCCGGCGCCGTCGACGACGACCGTCGTGTCCTTGTCTATCACGATGCGCTTCGCCCTACCGAGGTAGTCCAGCGTCGTGTTCTCAAGGCGGAAGCCCTTCTCTTCGGAGACGACCGTGCCGCCCGTGAGGATGGCTATGTCCTCAAGCATCGCCTTGCGGCGGTCGCCGAAGCCGGGGGCCTTCACGGCCGCCACGCGCAGCGTGCCGCGCAGCTTGTTCACCACGAGCGTGGCGAGCGCCTCCCCGTCGATGTCCTCCGCAATGATAAGGAGCGGGCCACCCGTCTGCGCCACCTTCTCGAGCACAGGCAAGAGGTCCTTCATCGACGAGATCTTCTTGTCGTGGATAAGGACGGTGGCGTCCTCAAGGATGGCCTCCATGTTGTCCGCGTCGGTGACGAAGTAGGGGGACAGGTAGCCGCGGTCGAACTGCATGCCCTCGACGACGTCAAGGAACGTTTCGATGCCCTTGGCTTCCTCGACGGTGATGACGCCGTCCTTGCCGACCTTATCGAACGCCTCTGCGATGCGGTCTCCTATCTCCGTGTCGCTGTTCGCGGAGATGGAGGCTACCTGCACGATCTCGCCCGTGTCGGCTATCTCTCGGCTGAGTTCTCGCAAGGCGTCGACGACGGTTGCGGTGGCGCGCTCGATGCCTCGCTTCAGGTCCATCGGGTTCGCTCCGGCGGTGACGTTCTTGAGTCCAGCGGTGACGATGGCCTGCGCGAGCACGGTCGCGGTGGTCGTTCCGTCGCCAGCGACGTCGCTGGTCTTGGAGGCTACCTCGCGGACCATCTGTGCGCCCACGTTCTCGAGCTTGTCCTCGAGCTGCACCTCCTTGGCTACGGTGACGCCGTCCTTGGTGACGGTGGGCGCTCCGTAGCTCTTCTCGATAATCACGTTGCGGCCCTTGGGCCCGAGCGTCACCTTGACCGCGTCGGCGAGCGCGTCCACGCCCCGCTTGAGCGCGCTACGCGCCTCTGTGTCGAATACAATTTGCTTTGCCATGATGTGGAATGTGGTGTTGTGTAGCTTAGTAATAAACAGGGTGCCGGAGACCTGTGCGATCCCCGGTGAACGAAGGGGCGTCGTGGTCCTTAGCTGATGACGCCGAGGATGTCGCTTTCGCGCATGATGAGCACGTCCTCGCCGTCGAGGTCGATCTCGGTGCCCGAATACTTTCCGTAGAGCACCGTGTCTCCGGCCTTGACGGTCATCTCGACGTGGTTGCCGTTCTCCGTCTGGCCGGGGCCGACGAACAAAATGGTTCCTCGCTGCGGACGCTCCTGGGCCGTGTCGGGAATGAACAAGCCGCTCGAGGTCTTCTCCTCGGCCGCCTCCGGGCGGACCACCACGCGGTCGCCGATTGGGGTGATGCTGGTCATAACGATTTTGCGTTGTGCTGGATGGAATGTAATGGTGCAGACAGCAAAGTAAAGTAGGGCAATCGCAAAGAGGAAGCAAGCCGCGCAGGGCCTCCGGGCGTGAAACTCACGTTAATTCACGTTACATTATGGCAATTATGGCATGCTCCGATCGAAACCGCTTGCTGATTCCTTGCCCGCGCCCCCTTTTCTGCCCCTGAACTTTGCGGGCGTACTCAGAGTACCCTTCCAAAGGCAATATCACCAGCGCCTCAACAGATGAATCGGACGCATCGGGAATGGATCGGGTGGTTGCTGGTCGCCGTGGTCGCATGGGCGGTTTTCGGGCTGGTTCTGGCGCCGCCGTTCGCGGGAGAAGGGCTGGGCCATGCGATCAGGCTGGGCTTTTCGGGGGTGTGTCATCAGATTCCGGCCCGTTCGCCTCATATCCATGACGTGCCGCTTGCCGTGTGCCACCGGTGCTTTGGCGTGTATGCGGCGCTGGCCGCCGCGCCGTTTCTGACGCTGGGCCTGCGGCCATGGAACCCCTGGATGCAGCGCCATGCAAAGTATCTTCTGCTGGCCAGCCTGATCATTCCGGGCGTGGACTGGGGCGGCGACATGCTGGGATGGTGGACCAATACGCCCTGGAGCAGGGTGTTGACGGGTGCCGTGTTCGGAACGGCGGCGGGCTATTTTCTGGTATGCGCGATGATGGCGCTTACGGGGCGCTCTACTGCGGCGGCCGCTGCTTCTTCGAATTCAACCGCTTCGCCACGCCGGGCGGAGGCGGCGGGCGAAGCGGGATCGGCGCGGCAAACGCCGTATGCCGCTACGCCGCCCCGAAAAATGTACGGCCCTGGCCCTGATTAAGGATGCGCTGATTACACCCGCTTTTCGCGCCGTATTTGTTAGCGAAAGACGAAAAAATTCGCTATGCTTCATGGGGAAGCCTTGACTGCTCCGTGTTCGCGGAGCAGGCGTACGCCACCCTGTCGCGGGACATCCGTACGGCGCCGCAAGGCATAGTCAGGAACCGATCCCGGTTTTCCGCCGTTTGTTTGCCCCTCTTCACCGATTTCCTTTTCCGAACATGCCGAATAAAACAGAATCCATTTTTCTCGTGGGCGTTATCACCGGGCTGGTTGGCGTGTTGGCCAGTTTTATTCCCGCGGCGGGTGATATCGTCGGTTGTCTTGCCTACCTGGGCGCAGGATTGCTTGTCGTCTGGCACTACGTCGACAAGCACAGCGTGACGTTGTCGAGCGGACAGGGCATCGGCCTCGGCGTTCTTACGTGCCTTGTTGCGTTCGCTACCGGGTTCGCGCTGGATTTCCTGCTCAGGACCACAGGCATCAAGCCGAGTTTGCAGGAAGAAATACGTCGGGGAATAGAGCAGGGCGGTACGGACGTGGCCCAACTCGGATGGTACGGCGAATTTATAATGTCCCCTTCCTATGTTTTTGTGATTTTCGGGATTGGGCTCGTCATTTCCGTATTGCTTGGACTCGTCGGCGGCCTTATTGGCAGCAAAATGTTCAAGGCGGACGACGCAGGAGGCCCCGAGCAGTCAGGCCCCGCCGACCTGATCTGATTCGGCCCGCACGTTCCGCATTCGCCGCCGCCAACGGGGGCGTGAAGCGTTCTTCGGGAGGCCGCGAGGAGCACGCGGGTTGCGTCATGCCTCATTACGCCCCGCCGCCACGCTACCTGCTGCGTCCTTCCTTGCCCGCGCACCCTTCGCGGTCCCTGATCTTTGCGGACGTGCTCAGCGCATCCGTAAGGCGACTCCGGTTCCGTCCGCGAGGCTCCGCGTATTCCCGGCGTTACCCCCTGAAAGGCAGGCGGGGGCCGCCGCGCAACGCAACGGGCCGGTCCAGCACTTCTTTCAGGAGCACCGCTTCCCGTAGCGAAGCGGTCGCAGCGAGCCGTCGCAGGGCATGACCGGAGGCGCCCGCAGGTTTGTATGGCGAGCGGATTGCCGTTGCCACGACGTCCGGTTTTACGTCGTCGAAATCGCCGCCTTCGTGGTCCAGGTTGTCGGCAAGGAGGTTCTTGAAAGGCGCGTTTTCTGCGGTTTCGAACGCTTCCTCGTCGGCAAACCAGGCGTCCGTTTCGTAGTCTGTCTCTTGCAGCGCGTCGTACGCCATCATTTCTTCTGCCGCCGTCGCAGACCGTTGGGCGCCGCCGTATTCTGGCTGGGTGGAAGGGATCGGCAAAGGCGCCGGAGACGCTACGGTTTCGCTACCGCGTTCCCGAAACAAATCTGCGGGCAAGCCCAGCGCCTGCCCGAGTTCATCCAACTCGTTCCGGTCTTTTTGCGACAACGCGGGCCGGGGCGCTGGACGGGGCGCCTGCCTCGGGGGTTTGCGGGCATTTTTCGACTTGCGCGAACCGAAAAGGACGCGCCTCAGGAGGTAAATGACAGGAATAACCCAAAAAAGATTTTCAAAATCCATGACGGCCGTGGTGATGGGAAAGGGGCGGTTCTGCCGCAAGCAAGCGCAGGCGGCATGCCGCACGTTTTCCTACGTTCCTTGCGCCGGGTCGTTTCCGGCGCCGGTTTTTTGCGCGGCGTCCAGGGATGCTCTGATTAAGTACGTGAAGATCAGAGGCCGCCAGCGCGCTCCTCGATGCCTCCCGAAGGGTGCTTCACGACCCCGACGACGCCAAGCACCGTGTTTTCCGATGATTTCAACGATAGAATCATTACAAACGCTATGTGCGTACGTGAAGCGCTGATCGAAGTGGATTTGATCAGTGCATCCCCAGGTATTCGATGAGCAGGCGTCCCGTTCTGGAAAACGCCAGGGCGTGCAGTTCGTCGCGGTCCGCCCACATGAAGGCCCGGTCCGCAGGCGCTTGAGGCGCGCCCGCTACAACGGTTGCTCGAAACGCATGCATCGTAATGCGAAAATGGCTGTACGCATGGGCAATCCGGTGCGCCAGGCCGTGCGTCTCGATGTCTACGTTCCATTTCTCCCGCACGGCGCGCCGACACGCCGCCTCCAGCGTTTCGCCGGGTTCTTTCCTGCCGCCGGGAAATTCCCATAATCCGCCGAGCATGGCCTCTTCGGGACGTTTGCACACCAGCAGGCGCCCGGCCTCGTCCGGCACGATGGCTACCGCCACATCGATATGGGGCGTCTTTTTGCGTGGCGGCGTCGCCGGGAACATCCCCGGGTCCCCTTGTTCGGCGGCGCCGCAGACGGGGCGCAGGGGACAGGCTTCGCATCGGGGCGCGGCGGGTTTGCACACCTTCGCCCCCAGTTCCATGACGGCCTGATTGAAAACGCCCGGACGTTCCGGCTCCATGAGGCGCCCGGCAAGGGTTCGCAAGCGCGTGCGCGTCGCCGTGCGCGTGGCGTCCTCGCCGATTCGGAATACCCGCGTCAGCACCCGGATGGCGTTTCCGTCCAGGGCGGGAAGGGCTTTCCCGTAGGCGATCGACAGGACGGCGGCTGCGGTGTATGGTCCCACGCCGGGCAGGGAACGGATGGCGTGTTCCTCGTCGGGCAGGCGTCCGTCGAACGCCTCGACGATGCGGCGGGCGGCCTTGTGCAGATTGCGGGCGCGCGCATAGTACCCGAGGCCTTCCCAGCACGCCAGCACGTCGTCGAGCGGGGCGGCGGCCAACCGTTCGACAGTCGGGAAGCGCTCGGTGAAGCGTCGGTAGTACGGCTCCGCCTGATCCACGCGGGTCTGCTGAAGCATGACTTCGGACAACCAGATGCGGTACGGGTCGGCGCTCTCCCGCCACGGCATCTCCCGGCGGTTGGCGTCGTACCAGGCCAGCAGATTTTCCCGAAAGGCGCGGTGGTGCGCGGCGGTTGTTGGAACGTGTGCCGAAGGGACTCGTTTTGTCATACGTGGCCATGCGAATCGAAACGTGGTTTGTACGGACGCTCCTGTGCGCGGTTCTGACCGGCGGGGCGTTCGGGGTTCTGCTTCCGGGAGCGTCTGCGCAATCCGGGGACAGGGTAGGCGCCGCTTTGCCCGGCGAAACGCCTGTCGAAGCGCCCGGAACACCTGGAACACCCGGAACGCTTGGAACGCCCAGCGCGCCCGCATCAGGGGCCGAAAACGTTGTCGGCGAAGCGGATGCGCCCGGTTTGCCGCCGGACAGTACGCGGGTTGTGCTGGGCGCCGTGCGCATTATCGGGTTGGATCCCGTGCACCTTCGCATCGTGGAGGCGGCGGCGCCCTTCGCTGTGGATGCGCCATTCGATCCGCTCCGGCTGGAGGCGGATATTGGCCGCGTGTTGTCGGTTCTGGAACGGGAGGGGCTTCCGCTGGCCACGGCTTCGGTGGAAACGATCGGGCCGTCCGGCGACGCGGCGGACCATCTGGCGGTTGTGGTGCGCGTGGAGCCGGGACCGGCAGTTGTGTTGCGGCGGGTGGAACTGGAGGGCGTCCGCCGCGCCGGGCCGCAGCTTGTCGCCCGCCTCGCAGGCATGAAGCCGGGCGAAAGAATGCTTCGGTTCGATGCGGAGCGCCTTCGCCGGCGCATCGAAGGCAAGGAACTCTTCGAATCCACAGGCCTCCCGGCGTTGCGCATTGCCGCGGATACGACCGCCGTGGTGCGCATCCCCGTAGAGGAAGGGCCTCCCGGCGTCTTCGATCTGGCGCTGGGCTATGTACCGCCTTCGGAGGAGGGCGGTCGCGGCAGCATTACAGGCAGCGGACATCTGGCGCTGCGCAATCCGTTTGGACATGGCCTCGCCGCCTCGTTGCGCCTGCATCGGCTTCCAGATCAGGTCACAACCCTCGACCTGTCGGCGTCCTGGCCCTTCGCTTTCGGGCTGCCGCTGGACCTGAAGGCCGGTTTTTCCGGCCTGGAAGAAGATTCCACGTATGGAAAACGATCCTGGCGCGGCCAACTGAATTATGACCTGGCTCCCGGCTTGCGCGCGTTCGCCGGATTCAGCAGGGAACGTACGGCGCCGGGGCAGGCGGGCGTACGGATCGGTCCCGAGGGGCGGCAGGTGGCGCCTACGGCGCAGGCGCGGTTTTTCGGGCTGGGCGTACGCTTTTCAAACCTGGACTATTTTTCGAACCCCACGCGGGGGTTTTACGTGGAGATGAATCTGGAAAGCGGACGCAAGGAGCGCACGGAGTCGCAGGTAGTGGGCGCGGATACGCTGCGCAGCCGTACATTGCTGGAGCAACAGCGATTGCATGCGACGGGACGCTGGTTCATCCCGATATTTTCCCGATCCGTGCTCGTGACCGGGGCGGATGCGCGCGTCCTGCTGAGCCCGGAATACGACCGAAGCGATTTGTTTCGGTTCGGCGGCGCAACGACGCTCCGGGGATACGACGAGGATCGGTTTCTGGGGCGCATCGTGGGCCGGGCGCTGGTCGAATACCGGATATTGATCGATGCGGTTTCGTATGCCTATGCTTTTTTCGACGGGGGGTACGTGGATCGTCCGGCCACCCCGGACGCCCAGGCTGCGGCGGACATTCGTCCAGGGTACGGCATGGGCGTCCGGTTCCGGACCGCAGCGGGGATCGTCAACGTGAGCGCCGCCCTGAACCCCGAAAGCGGCCCCGGGGACATCCGCATCCATGCAGGAATTTCTTTCGGATTGTGACGACCGGTCGGCGTATCCTTTGCTGCCCGCCCAACTCATCCATACCATCCATATTCGTCCATTGGTTTTTTGCTATGCAGCATCTTATTGAACGAAAACGTTCGTCCGAACAAATATTCGACGGCAAGTTGCTGAAGGTGTATCGCGACCAGGTACTTCTTCCAGACGGACAAGAAGGGGTGCGGGAATGGATCGATCATCCCGGAGCGTCCGCCGTGGCGCCGCTCTTTCCGGATGCTTCGACGTTGCTGGTGCGTCAGTTCCGGTATCCGGCCGGCCGCGCGTTCCTCGAAGTGCCCGCCGGCAAACTGGATAAGCCGGGCGAAAATCCAGCGGAGGCGGCGGCCCGCGAACTGGAGGAAGAAACCGGCTGGCGCGCGACCTCCTTTACCCGATTGGGCGCGCTTTTTCCGTGCCTCGGGTACAGCAACGAGATCATCCATCTGTACCTTGCGGAGGACCTTGTGCGGGTGGGCGAGCAGCGCCTGGAGCAAGGCGAATTCATGGACGTCGTATCCATGCCGTTCGAGCAGGCGCTGCAACAGGTATTCGATGGAGGCATCGTCGATATGAAATCTGCGTTGACGTTGCTGTATGCGCACCGCCATCTGGCGCAGCGGAACGAGGCCTCGGACTGAAGGATGCACTGATCAAATCCACTTCGATCAGCGCTTCACGTACGCGAGTAGCGTTTGTAATGATTCCATCGTTAAAATCATCGGAAAACACGGCGTGTTGCGTCGTCGGTGTCGTGAAGCGCCCTTCGGGAGGCATCGAGGAGCGCGCTGGCTGCGTCATTCCTCATTACGCGGGGCCGCCACACTACCTGCTTCGTCATTCCTTGCCAGCGCACCCCTCGCTGCCTCTGATCTTCGCGGACTTAATCAGAGCATCCTGAAAGGAAAACGCGTTTGACGGCGGGCGCGGATCCCGAGGCGGCGTTCGGCGTTCCAAAACAGCTTGGCGTGCGCTCCCGACCCATGATCCTGAACGATCCTGATGCAACGGGCGCGGCGCAACCGGCTACGATTCCACAGTCAACGACGCGGCGACATGTTTACGTTTATCATTACCCTGATCGCTTTGATAGCGATTCTGATTACCCTTGTAGTGCTTGTGCAGAGCGGAAAAGGCGGCGGGTTGGCCGGTATCGCCGCCGGCGGCGCCACCCAGCAGATTCTGGGTACGCGCCAGGCCCCGGACGTGCTTGAAAAGGCCACCTGGATCCTCGCTACGCTTTTTATCGTGCTGTGCGTGGCGTCGAATTTTGCGATCAGAGAGGCGCAGACGCAGGAAAGCGTTATTCAGCAACGCGCGCAGGAAGAACAAACCGGGCCCGTCGCTCCGCCGGTCGGAGAGCAGCAGGCATTGCCGGCGGCGCCTGTGCCGGAGCCTGTTCCCGCCGACGAATAAAGGATGCACTGATCAAGTCCACTTCGATCAGCGCTTCACGTACGCAAGTAGCGTTTGTAATGATTCCATCGTTAAAATCAGCGGAAAACACGGCGTTTTGCTTCGTCGGTGTCGTGAAGCGCCCTTCGGGAGGCATCGAGGAGCGCGCTGGCTGCGTCATTCCTCATTACGTGGGGCCTGCCACACTGCTTCGTCATTCCTTGCCAGCGCACCCCTCGCTGCCTCTGATCTTCGCGGACTTAATCAGAGCATCCTAAGCGCATTTCGCGGCATTCCCTGCCTGTAAGCCGAATTCTGTCTACCGCGTGCGGCGTGCGCCGCACCGGAGAGATCGCCATTTATCTGGGACCGCCGTCGCCGACGGCCTCATGCGACCCACCCGCGCCGTCGTCAAGGCGGGCAACCTTGTTCGTCCTTGCGGAACGATGCGGCGCTGTTTGGTCTTGCACCCCGTGAGGTTTACATAGCCGCCCCGATTTCGCGGGACGCTGGTGGGCTCTTACCCCGCCGTTTCACCCATCGCCTGTGCGTCGAAACGCCATCGGCAGGTATGCTTTCTGTTGCACTTGCTGTCGCCGCAGTGCGGCGCCTTCCCGTTAGGAAGCACGGCGCCCTTTGGTGTTCGGACTTTCCTCCCCGGTCTCTCGGACCGAGGCGGCGATCCGGCAGGAAATGCCGCGAAATACGCTAAAAATTCTTACGACCCGGCTACAAGTTTGTTGCCTGGGTGGTTTGGGCGAAGAGTTCGCTGTCCACGATGATCCGCCCTGTGTGTTCGCAGGCTACGATGCGGTTGCCCTGGCGAACTTCAACCTGGCGTTGCGGCGGCACGGCGAATCCACCCGCCGCGCCCCGTTCGATCGGCACGACGGCTCGCCCGTCGGGAAGGCGTTTCCGCAGCCGATTGTAGGCCAGCAAGTACCGGGCGTCCACGTTCTGGGCGGCCTCGTCCCGCTTTTTCTCCAGATGCGCCTGTTCCTGCTTGGTGTCGTCCAGTACTTCTTTCAGATCCCGTTCTTTCGTAACAAGCACTTCGTCCAGCTCCTCCATGCGGGCTTCCGCCTCCTCGATAGCCGCCCGGTGCGCGTCCTCGTTCAGGCCAATTTCCTCCATGCGCTTCTTCGCGTCCTCGATGCGCTGCTTTTGCGCTTCGATCTCCTTTGTGAGCGCATCGTACTCCCGGTTGTTCCGCACCTGAAGTTGCTGCTCCTCATACCGCGCAATGAGCATTTCGGCATCCTTGACGCTGTTGCCGGACGAGGTTTTGTCCTCTTCGTTCTGGACTTCTTCCTGCTTGAACTTCTCGATGCGGATCGCAAGTCCCGCCTTTTCGTCGCGCAGGTCGCGGATTTCCTCGGGCAGATCGCCCCGCAGTTTTTCGATCTTGTCGATTTCGCTGTCGATGTACTGGAGACAGATCAGGGATCGCAGTTGTTCGCCGGTGCTTGTCTCCTGGGCCGTGGGCATGTCGTATACCGGGATGTGTCTCGAAGAGAAATCAGGGATGGACGGATATAAACGATGCTAACGTCCCGCGGCTATAAAAGTTCGCACGGGACTCGTGCTTCCGTGCGTACGTTTCCATGCGGTTTGCGGGAATTGTTTCGTCAGCGCTTCGAGCAGCAGGCGTTCCGTGCCTTTTTCCGTTTCGTAGTGGCCGGCGTCGACGAGGGCGAGCCGGGGCCGCCCTTGCGTGTCGAGCGCCTGGAAGAAGTCGTGATATTTTATGTCCGCCGTGACGTAGGCGTCTGCGCCGCGGGCGGTTGCTTCGTCGATCAGGCTGCTGCCGGAGCCGCCGCATACGGCGATGCGCTGCACGAGCGCGTCCGGGTCGCCCGCATAACGCAAGGCGGGGGTTTCCAGGCGTTCGGCGACGACGCCGAGGAAGGTCTGCAAGGGGATGGGCGCAGGCAACGATCCGATGGCCCCGAACCCGGTGTCGCCGTTTTCGGAAGGCTGGAGAAATTCGGCGTTTTCGACGCCCAGCCGATCGGCGAGGGCGAACGATACGCCCCCCGAGGCTGCGTCGAGGTTCGTATGGATGCTGTACAGTGCGATGTTTTCCGCTGCGAGCCGCCAGACCAGGTTGGACACATAGGTTTCGGTCGTGACGGCGTGCACGGGACGAAACAGGAGCGGGTGGTGGGTCACGATCAGCGCGGCGCCGAGATTTTTCGCTTCGTCCAGCAGTTCCGGCGTCATGTCCAGGCCGAGCAAGGCGGTGCGGACCTCTGCGTCGGGGTTGCCCACCTGCAATCCGACATTGTCGTACGACATGGCCGACGAAGGGGGCGCCCAGGCTTCAAGAAATTCCGCAATGTGTCGGACCGTGGGGACGTCGGGCATCGGGAGCGAGGCGGAAAAAGGGTATTCGCGGAGGATTTTGCGGATTTTGCGCTTGACGCTTCGGACGATCCGCGGTATCTTAACGTTCCCATGCTTGATTCTGCCATCGAAACAGAACCCCCCGACATGATGCGATACCTTGCCTTTTTCTTGATCCTGTGTTTTACCCTTTGCGCCGGATGCGCGTACACGGAGGCGGCGGAGCCGCAAGCGGGGGCGGCCCGGGAAGCGACGACGTGGGACTGGGAAGCGATGTGGGAAGCCGAGGCCGCCATTGCGTACGTCGAAGCGGCGGGAGCGCACGAAGAGGCAGCGGAGCAAGCGCTCAACGCGGAGGAGTGGGAAGATGCGGGCAAGGCGTACGTCGCGGCGGGAAGGGCCTGGGAAGCGGCGGCGGAAGCCTGCGAAGCGGCCAGAACGGCCTGCGGGCATGCGGCGAAAATATACGAAGTGGAGGCGTGGGAGTGAGCGTAGGGGGATTCCGGGATGTCCGGAATTCCATCGAAAACATGTACAATATTTTGATTGACAAGCAGGCGAAATAACGCGCGCCGCCCCCAATCGCTGAACCTTTCGGAATCATGCGCGCCACATCCCCTTCCCGTTCCGCTAAGCACCCTTTCTTGTTCTGGGCGGCCATAATTGATGGTGTCACGGCCCTACTTGGCAACGTTGTCATGTCTATGCCAGCGCGTAGGAACTGTACAAGCACCCGCATGGGATGCTGTCAAGTAAGCCCTTGTTCATCATAGGCCCTGAACGACCATGAAACGGCTTATCCTGCTCATTCTCTTTCTGGGGGCCTGTGCCCTGCACGCCTACGGCCAACGCGCTCCCGTAGAACACGTATACAAAATAGACCTTGAATATCTCAGAACCCTGTCCCCCGATGAACAAGCGGTCTATCGGGACTGGGCAATCAATGGTACGTATAACGAGAAGTACGATGCAAGGCGAACCGCCATGCTCCTTGAAACAGCCACGCCGGAAGAACGTGTCGTTATACTACGTGAGCAAGAAGAAAGGCGAGCGGCCTACCTTATCGAGAGGGCACAGGAAAGAGCGCGCATGGATCCCGTCAATGCGACGCGACGCGAGGCCGCGCAACAGCGCGAAGCGTTTGGCGAACAGCGTGTAGTGCACAGTTGCCTTATCCGGCCCGGCGAAGAGCCCAGGAAACTGTACCGTTACATGTTTCCCGAGGGCGAACCCGACACGGCGACAAAAAATAAGCGTTGCGACGAGCTCCGCCTCAATGCGCTGCGACAGAAAGCCAAGGTTGGGGAACAGTCCAACCTTGATCGCATGATGACGGCGGGCTTTACGCCAAGCATCGACACACGGATGCAGGTGAGCGTTCTCGACCAGGCGGGAGAGGTCACCATGGCGAACTTCGACAGCACCTTTGTGGCAGGGGAAGAGCACAATCTGTCCAACATATTGCCGCGCTATCTCAGTAAAGAAGGCATTCCACCGGGCAAGTATCAGTACGTTCTCTACCTGAACGGCGAGCACGTAGAGACGCTACCGCTGACGCTACGGTAACCGGCCTTGTCCGTTTATGCGTATATTGACCTCTATGCGCCTACTTTTCTTGATCATTATGTTTGTACCTTTCGACCATTGTAAATACGGATATAAAAATTCTGTACCAGTTGTCCATGTTCAATCTCCCTGAACCATGCGCATCGCAGTCAGCACAGACGAAAGGTTGCCGCTTGTCGAAACCCTGCTGGAAGAACTTGAGGCGCGGGGGCACGAACCGGTGTATTTCGGGCCTGAGCGTAGCGGGGACGCTGCGGATTGGCCCGTAATCACGATGCAAGCGATCGGGGCGCTTCGGCGGGGGGAGGCGGACGAGGCCATTGTGTTGTGCTGGACGGGTACGGGCTGCGCGATCGTGGCCAATAAGGCGCCCGGCGTGCGGGCCGCGCTGTGCGGCGACGGCGAAACGGCCCGGGGCGCTCGCATCTGGAATCACGCCAATGTGCTGGCGCTGAGCCTGCGCGCTACGTCCCCCGCCATACTTCGGGAAATACTGGACCGCTGGTTCGATACCCCGTTCGGAGAGGACGCCTGGAATATGGAGCAGATCGCCCGCGTGCGGCAAGTAGAGGAACGTGGGGAGTAGGCCGGATTTTATGCTTCACGCCCCCGGGCGCGGGCCATCCCCCGCGCTTCGTTGACGCCAAGGAGCAGGACCGCCCCCACGACGAAGAATGCCGCCACGGTAGCCATGCCGGCGCGCTGGCTATCGAACAGGCTCGTTACGACGCCCAGCAGCACGGGGCCGAGGAAGGCCGTGGCTTTGCCCGAGAAGGCGAACAGGCCGTAATATTCGTTTTCCTTTCCGGTGGGAATGAATCGGCCCATGAGCGAGCGGCTGGCGGACTGATTGGGGCCGGCGCACAGGCCTCCGAGTATCGCGGCGGCCCAGAACAGGCCGGCGCTGTCGGCCAGCACCGCTACGATGGTTCCCAGCGTAAGCGCCGCAAGGCTTGCGAGAATGGTGGCGCGTCCGCCGATGCGATCGTCCAGATAGCCAAAAGCCCAGGCGCCCGCGCCCGCCGCCACGTTCAGCGTAATCCCGAAGAGAAAAATATCTTCCGTGGAAAATCCGAGCGTGCCCGTAGCGTAGATGCCGCCGAACGCAAAAAGCGTGATGAGGCCGTCGTTGTACACCAGCCGGGCCAGGAGGAGCCGGAACAGGTCTGTGGAGTGGCGTACTTCGCGCAAGGTGCGGCCCAGGTCCCGTACGGACGTGCCCAGGGCCTTTCCGACGGCTACCCGGTTTGCGGGACGAGATTCTTTCAGCATCAGGAACAGGGGCAGCGAAAAGACGCCGTACCAGGCTGCCACAAGCAGGTTGGTGGCCCGCACGTGCGCCCCCGTTTCCCGGACGAGCCCGAAGGGGGGCGTTTCCGGCGCGACAAGCACAAAATAGCCGATCAAGAGGCAACCCAGGCCGCCGGCGTACCCCAGCGCCCACCCGTAGCCCGAAATGCGCCCGATCCGCTGGGGAGGAGCCAGTTCGGGCAGGAAGGCATTGTAGAACACGTTCGCCAGTTCGAACGCGATGTTGCCCGCCGCAAATACGACGAGGGCGAACAGTACGTCCCCGGGCCCCGCAAAATACAACGCCGCCGAGGAGGCGATGCATAGCAGCGTGGAGCACAGCAGCAGCCGCTTGCGCAGTCCGTTCTGGTCTGCAAGAAGCCCCAGCCAGGGCGAAAGCAGCGCCACGGCGATTTGGGACAAGGCAATGACGCGGGACCAGAGCGCCGTGCCGGATATCGTGTTTTCGGCGATTTCGTTCGTGAAATACGTGGCGAAAACAAACGTCACGACGAGCGTCGTAAACGCGGAATTGGCGAAGTCGTATGTGGCCCACGCGGCGACCGCGCTTCGTGGATGTTTTGCGCCAGGAGTCATGCGTTGCCCGATGTGATGCTGGAGATTGCGTTGCAGAACCGGTCGATTTCCGATTCCGTATTGTAGTAGTGCACGGAGGCGCGCACCATCTCGGGAAGATGGCGTTCCATGGCGTCGAGCAGGGTGTGCGAGGGCAGAGATACCGTAACGTGCATGGCCTGTTTCCGCAGGCGCGCCTTGATTTCCTGCGCGGAGATGTGGGCGGCGTCGAAGGTCACGATCCCGCATTGCTCCGTTCCCGTGTCTCGTACGCAGACGCCGGCCAAGGCGTGGAGACGATTGCGAAGCAGGCCGGCGAGGGTCTGGATGCGGGTGCGGATGGCGTCCACCCCGATGTCCAGCGCATACTCGACGGCGGCGCCCAGGCCGAGTTGCATGGCCATGCTGGATTCCCACATTTCGAAGGCGCGCATGTCGTTACAGGGGCGGTACTCGTCTGGGGCGGTCCAGGCGGCGCTGTGCAAGTCCGGCGCAGGCGGCGCCAGGCGATCGCGGAAGGCGCGGCGGACATACAAAAACCCCGTGCCGCGCGGGCCCCGCAAGAATTTTCGGCCCGTGGCGGAGAGCATGTCGCAGCCGATCTGCGTTACGTCGAGCGGCCATTGTCCGGCGGATTGGCACGCGTCCAGCAAGTAGGGTACGCCGTGTTTGCGGGCGATCTGGCCGACGGCCTCCGCCGGGTAGACGGCGCCGCCGTTCGTGGGGATGTGCGTAAGAGCGATAAGCGCCACGCGCTCGTCGATGCGTTGCTCGAAGGCGTGCAGGTCGAGGTCTCCCGCCTCGTTGCAGGGCGCTACGTCTATTTCCAGGCCGTCCTTGCGGGCGCGGTGCAGAAAGGCGATGAAATTGCTGGCGTAGGAGGCGCGGGTGGTAAGAATTTTGGCGCCTCGCGGAATCGGCAGGGCCTCAAAGGCCAGTCGCCATGCTCGCGTGGCGCTATCGGACAGCGCAATTTCTTCCGAGGATGCATGCAGCAGCGCGGCAATGCTCCGGTATACCGCGGCATGTCGGGCGTGCGCTTCTTCGGCGGCTTCGTATCCGCCGATGCGCGCTTCCAGCTGCAAGTGCGCCATGGACGCCTCAAGCGCCGGCGTTGGCGCAAGCGCCGCCCCGGCATTGTTGAAATGCACGACGTGTTCGCATCCGGGCGTGTCCCGGCGAACGCGGTCGATGTCTATGCGTTGGCTATGCGATTCGGGCGGGGCGGTCGTGCACGTCATGGAAACGGGAAGGGTGCGGCGGCGTTGCATGGCCAATATACATCTGGTTTCTGCAAGGTTCCTGCGCGGCGGCGCATACAGGCGCCGTATGCCCGGCGCCGATGCGGAGGCAGGGCGGCGCAGGCGGTCGGTCCGCCTCCGCACACCCCTCGTAGCTCAGGGGATAGAGCACCGGTTTCCTAAACCGTTGGTCGGAGGTTCGAATCCTCCCGAGGGGGCGCTGGATTTTCGCACAGGCGTTTGTCCTGGCCGGAAAAGCACGATTGCCGTTATTGCATATTGCAAGCGATGTACGCGGCGTTGCGGGCGGTAGTCAACCCTGGCGCAGGGCGTACGCGCTTGGTGTGCGCTTCCGTTACGTTCTTGTTACATTCTTGTTACATTCTTGTTACATTTCGCGCAGGCCGTCTCGCGCTTCTGGACGTTCTATGCGCAATGTGTACAGATTGTGGATACATGTCCGTTATTGTCTTGTAACTTTATTCTCAAATTTTACGTATATTTTCCGGGCCTGCGTTGTCGTAATGTCCCGGGAATATCTTGCGAATATCCCGCGAATACGCTGCGAATACCTTGCGCAAAGGCGCGACGGGCCTGGCGCAAGCGCTATGAGCGAGACGCATCGCAACGCGTATAGCGAGATCCGCGCGGCGATACGACGACCTCCGCAGGCAGGGCGTACCTCCAGAACAGCCAACGATTCCATCCATGGAGAAATTGCAATGCAAGGCATGCGGAAGCATCAGCATGGTGCCGATGGATGTCCGCGAAGACGATGAAGACGCCGAATCGACTGCGCCGGAGCAGGAAGGCCACTCGGAAACCCGCTTTTATACGTGTCACGTATGCGGGGACAACTGGCTGTCGGTCAGGGAGAGCTACATGGGCGATCATACGGTTACGTTCGTGCACCAGATGGGCATGACGCCCGAGTTGAAGCGCATAGCGCATATCGAGCCTCCGCGGGCGTCGCAGAGGGCAAGCATTGATTATTGGGAATATTATCTCGACGACGAGGAGATTTCGCCCGAAGCGTGGCATGACCAGCTCCTCACAAGGCGCCGGGTCCTCAAGTCGATTTGTTCGAATTGATTCCCTTTGATCCATCTGTTCCAATGAACCTGGGCGGGCGCTTTGGGAGCGCACCGGATCCTTGCCCGCCTTCCTTTCCCGCCTATTGCACCTTTCGTCTGGAGCAAAACGCCCGCCCGCCATGGCCCAGGATATCCACGAGGTCCTCCGCCGCGTCTTTGGTTACCCCGGCTTTCGCGGCCAGCAGGAGGCCGTGATTGAGCACACGGTAGCCGGGGGCGACAGCCTGGTGCTGATGCCCACCGGCGGCGGCAAGTCCCTGTGCTACCAGATTCCGGCGATCGTGCGCGACGGGGTGGGGGTGGTGGTTTCGCCGCTGATCGCGCTCATGCGGGACCAGGTGGAGGGGCTCCGCCAGGTGGGCGTGCGGGCTGCGTGCCTGAACTCGACGCTTTCCTGGCGGGAAGCGCTGGAGGTCGAAGGCGCGGCGCAGAACGGCCAGCTGGACCTGCTTTACGTTGCCCCGGAGCGCCTGCTCGGGGAACGCACCCTTGATCTCCTCGCGCGTATGCGCCTGGCCCTGTTCGCCATCGACGAAGCGCACTGCGTCTCCCAGTGGGGCCACGACTTCCGCCCCGAGTACCTGCAGCTCTCGGCGCTGCGCGATCGTTTCCCCGAAGTCCCCCGCATTGCGCTCACCGCAACCGCCGACGAACCCACTCGGCGCGAGATCGTACGCCGCCTTGGACTGGGCCGCGCCCCCATGTTCGTGAGCGGCTTCGACCGTCCCAACATCCGGTACGCGGTTGTGCCGAAGAACCGCGCCCGGCAACAGCTCCTGAGTTTCCTTGAGGAGCGCCACCGAGGCCACGCGGGGATCGTCTACTGCTTGTCGCGCCGGCGCGTGGACGATACCGCCGAGTGGCTCCGCGGCCAGGGCGTCGATGCGCTGCCGTACCACGCGGGGATGTCCGGGGCCGACCGGCAGCGCCACCAGGACCGCTTCCAGCGCGAGGATGGAGTCGTCATGGCGGCGACCATTGCCTTTGGCATGGGGATCGACAAGCCGGACGTCCGCTTCGTCGCCCACCTCGACCTGCCGAAGAGCATTGAGGCTTATTACCAGGAGACGGGCCGGGCGGGACGCGACGGAGAGCCTGCCGATGCGTGGATGGTCTACGGGCTGCAGGAGGTGGTGACGCTTCGCCAGATGGTGGAGAACTCGGAGGCCGGCGAGGACCGCAAGCGAGTGGAGCTGCGCAAGCTCGATGCGATGCTGGGGTACTGCGAACTGGCTACGTGTCGTCGCAGGACGCTGCTCTCGTACTTTGGCGAAGACCGGCCGGAGCCGTGCGGCAACTGCGACAACTGTCTCGCGCCGGTCACGACCTGGGACGCCACCGAAGCCGCCCGCAAGGCGATGTCGTGCGTAGCCCGCACCGGCCAGCGCTTCGGCGCGGCGTACCTGATCGACGTGTTGCGGGGGCGCGACACCGAGCGCATCCGCCGATTTGGCCATGACAGGCTGCCGACCTACGGGGTGGGGGCCGACCTGGGCGCCTACGAATGGCGTTCCGTCTTGCGGCAGCTGGTTGCTCGCGGACTGCTGACCGTCGATGTGGACGGGTACGGCTCCATTCGCCTCACCAGCGACAGCCGGCCCGTGCTCCAGGGCGACGTGGAGGTGCTGATGCGCCGCGACGTTCGTCCCAAGGCGGAAAAGGCCCGCCGACGGCGCGGGGAGCCGGCGCCGCCCCCCGATCCGGCCACTTGGGACGACGCGCTCTGGGAGGCGTTGCGCAAGCGGCGCACCGAGCTGGCCTCCGAGCAAGGGGTCCCGCCCTACGTGATTTTTCACGACGCCACCCTGCGCGAAATGATTGCGCGGCGTCCCCGCACCCCCGACGATTTCTCGAAAATCCCCGGCGTGGGGGATACGAAACTGCGCCGCTACGGGGAAGATTTTCTTGCCGTGATCACGGCGCACGACGAGGGGTCGGCGCCGGGGTCGTGAAGCCGCGCTACCGGTCGTACCCGAACCGCCATTGCAGGAGGACTTTTGTTTCCCGGATGCGGTTTCCCGGGGTTTCGTTGCGTCCCGACCCCGTGGAGCGTACGTCTTCATAGCGCGTGACGCCCAGCTTCCATTGCAGCATGACGCGCCGCGAGAGCTGCATCCGCGCCAACACGTACCATCGCTGGCCGCGTCCGTTGAAAGACGGCACGCCGAATCCGTACAGCACATCGTTTTCGAACATGTACACCCGGGCCGAGGCGTCTGTCGCATCGAACAGGGCGTACCGCATATCCAGCTGCATGAATCGCCAGGGTTTCCACCGAAAATCCTGATACAGCAGGACGCCTTCGGCCTTTTCTTCCGCTTCGGCCCGGACGATTTCCAGGCGGGTTCTGGAGCGGAGGGCGGCGCTGTGCCGGTATTCGACCTGTATCCGCAGGGATTGCCGCTGTTCGGCGGCAGGACAGGGGAGCAGCAAACGCCCGTCCCGGCATTGGCTTGCCGTGTCGAATGTCTGGGTCCGGGCCCGCACATGCAAGGTCAGCCAGCGCCAGCGTCGGTATTCGACGATGCCTGCGACGAGCCGGCTGCGGGCATGGGGCAACGGGTCCAGCGGGCGTTTTCGGTCCCGGACTTGCAGGACGGCGGTCCACGACGGGAAGGGCCGGAAGCGGGTTTCGGCGAGCCATTCGGCATAGTCGTAGCTTTCTCCTCGGGAATTCACGCCGATGCGAGTGTGCGGTCGCAGGTCCTGCAGCCCTTGTTCCCGGGTGCGTCGCGTCCGGATATGTACGGAAGCATTGTCGAGCGGGGCCAGCGAGACGGTGGCGGACCGGTGCCCTTGTTCGGGGACCCATTCGAACGAGCCTTCCCAGCGGGACCGGGCCCATCCTCCGAATACCGACCAGGCTTGCGTAGTCCGGGAAACGTTCAGCGTCTGCTGCGTATGGAAGAACAAGGCGCCGCCGTATACGGAACCCCGCCGGACCACGGCGACCCCGCCCGCCGCCCGTTCGCGGGCCTGTTTTCGGCGTTCGTATTCGGTTTGCGTACGGTGATAGCCGGTGTAGATCGGGCGCCATGCGTTCAGGGCCGTATCCACCCGGGCGTCCAGCGAAAGTTGCGAGACAAAGCCGGTGAGCGCTACGCCGTACAGCGGTTTCGACTGGACGGCGAGGCCGTTGAAATAGGAATATTCCCGCGAGGAAGCATGGGGCCGCAGGACGCGATCCGAGGAGGATACGCGCAACGACGAAAGCCCCGCCGAGCCTTGCCCCGCCACAAGGCCTTCGCCCGCCTGCACGGTGTATTGGCCGGCCGTGATTCGCTCGAAAGGGCCGCGCTGGTCCGCAAGCAGGTAGAAAGACGTAAAATCGGCCCCGAATTGCCGGGCTTCGGGACGCCATCGGAGGGGTTCCCCGGCGTCTTTGTCGAGTGTAACGCCGGCGGCGATATGGTCTCCGAGGCGTATGCCGAGGCGCCATTGCATGGCGTCGGGAGAGCCGAGGTAGCCGGAGGGCGGGTCCTCCCGGTACCCTTTCCCGAGGTCCAGCCGCCGTTGCCAGCGTTGCACCATATGCATGCGGAGGCGCGGGCCCGCCCGGGGTTCGGGGCGCCCAAACGCGACGAACGGAAGGAGCATGCCTGCGGTGCGTTCGTCCAGCCCGGCGCGCAACAGGGATTCCGGCCCGCTCAGATCGCCTCCGCCGGCGCGCCAGGCCAGCAGGCGCTGCACGGTCCGTTCGGATATGCCGGGGATGGAGCGCAACGCTTCCGCCGAGGCGGTTTCCAGCCGGACTTTCCGATGCACGGCCTGTTCGATCGTTTCCTGCAGCGAGGCGGAATCTTCCGCATCGTTTTCCAGCATGTCCAGCGCGGTTTCGATGACCGCGGCGGTTTCGGTCGTGTCCGCAGGCGGGCTGGCGGTCTGTATCAGAAAAGCAAGGAGGAGGGCCATGGGTGGGTATGCCGGTTAAATCCGCAAGGATCAGGGGTTGCATGAGGTGGCGGCAGGGGTGGCGACAGGGTGTGGCGGCAAGGCATGACGAAGCCATGCTGACGTCTCACCAGGAATAGTGCAGGGACATGGAAGGGCTCCATCCAAGGAGGTCGTGTTTTTGGATGGCGAAATCGGCGCGGACGGATGCGGTGCGCAGGCCAACGCCGCCGGTCGTTCGTCGAGGCCCCGACGCAAATCCTCCCCGCAAGATCAGGGCGTCGACCATGCGTAGTTCCAGGCCTGCCGAGACGGCAAGCGGCGCGCGTATTTTCTTGGCCACGTCTGTCGTTATGGCCAGGGCCGCAGAAGGAGTCCAGAAAGCGCCTGCGGCCAGGCGCCGGGACAGCTCGGAGCGCAGGGGGCCGGCGAACGAGGTCAGGCGGTAGGCCACGGCGCCCAGCGAAACGAACGGCGTAACCGGAAACAGCACGCCGCCGGTCAGGCTCATGGCGCCCGGTTGTCCGTAATGCGCTATGTACGCCTGGTTCCATTCGGCGCGTATGCCTGCATAGGCGCGCCGGTGCGATCCAAAGCCGACGCCACGCGCATATCCGCCCGTCGCCGTGATATGCCGGTACAGGTCGAAACCGAACGCCGAGACGCTTCCGGCGACGGCGCCCTGGCGGATGGGCGCGACGAGCCGTACGCCGACCGATCGGAGTTCGGGCAAGCCGTACCATTGCGCGCCGTGCAACGAAGCGGTGCGGGCATTCGCTTGCGCCCAGGCGGCGGGATTGCCTTGCCCCGTCGCATCGTCCGGCAAGGCGGCGGAGGCCCCGCCGAGCGCAGCGCTACGGGCCCCGTACAACGCGGGCTGCCCCAGAACGCAGGGCGGCCCGCACATTGCGAACAGGATTGCAAGGAAAACAGGAAGGATGCGGCGCGGGCCCGGGGGCGGGCCTGCGCGGCGCGGCGAAGCAGCAGGACGCACGGCTTTGTTTTTTTTCAGGACCATGGACATTTCAGGAACCATAGACACCTGGCGAGGGACTGCATGACCTTTTCCCGAAAAAAAATTTCGGCGGGCTTGCGATGCGTCTGCCGGAAACCGGATCGCCCGGTTCAGGTACTAAAGGATGAAAGAATGCTCTGGTCGAAGTGGATGTACTCAGCGCATCCTGAATAGCTACTCTGACGACAACCGTGCGGCGCATTCGCGCGTACAGGATATCATGACAGCCTCGTTGAAATCACCGGAAAACAGGGCGGCCCGGGCGCGGCGCGGGCGGACCGCCGGCCTCTTGTCCGCGAGGCGGCGTATCGTCCGGCTTCGCACGCCGATGGTCGGCCTGCTTCTGGTTGCGTTCTTTTGCGCTCCGGCGCCGAGCGTTGCGCAGGAATTCGATTGCGCAATTTCTGTCGATTACAGTACGCTGACCGGCTCGGACTTCGGGTTTCTGGACGATCTGGAGGTTCGCATGGAAGAATATCTGAACGATCGCTCCTGGACGGAGGATACGTTCCGGGAAGACGAGCGCATCGACTGCACGATGGAGCTGACGGTGCTGGAGGCGGTTACATTAACCACGTTCGATGCGCGGCTGGTGGTGGCGATCCGCCGCCCGATCTACAATACCATGCAGCACAGCACGGTCGTGCAGTTCAGCGACGCTTCCTGGCAATTTCAGTATGCGCAGGGCCAGCCGCTTGCATTCAACCTCGAACAATACAATCCGCTCACCTCGGTGATCGATTTTTATGCGTATATGATGCTGGGCTACGACTACGATACGTTCAGCGAGTTCGGGGGATCGCCGCATTTCGAAACGGCGCGGCGGATTGCAGAACGGGCGCAGTCCTCGTCGCATCCGGGCTGGACGCCGACGGGCAATACCCTGGATCCCGGGCGCACCGACCTCATAGGGCAGGTGCTGGATCCGCGCATGCGTCCCTTGCGCAAGGCGTATTTCGACTACCATTTCGGCGGGCTCGACCGCTTTCTTGTGAATCCCGACGTGGCGCGGAACGCCATGCTGCAGGTGCTGGCCGATCTGGACGCCTTATACGAAGACATATCCCGGCAGCATGTCCTCGATTTGTTCTTTTTGGCGAAATACACCGAACTGGCCGTCGTGTTCGAGGGCTGGCAGGAAAGCAATCAGGCGTACGATTACCTTACGCTGCTCGATCCGTCGCATACGTCGGTGTATGAATCGCTCCTTGAATAAGGGTACAAATTAAGGATACGCCGGGTGCGTCCTCGAATCCTGAAGGCCGCTCCTGAAGGCCGACCGGTGCGCCGCGGACTGGTGGCGGCGCCCCGGAAAATGATTGCGTGCGAAAGGGGGGACTCGAACCCCCAAGGGTGTTACCCCACCAGATCCTAAGTCTGGCGCGTCTGCCAGTTCCGCCACTTTCGCATGGGTTGCGTCCGTTTTCATTGCGCCCGGCGCGGAGTACACCGGATCGCTTTGGGCTTTCGTTTGCATGGTCGAGCCGCCGTGCACGGGAAGGAATCTTTGCGGCGGCTTTCTTTGTATCAAAAGGCTAAGGATTCTCTGATTACGCATTGCCCTGCCGCACGGCGCGTCCGCGCGGTGTTGCTTATTCTGTTAAACTATGTACAAACGCATCCGGTTCGTTCTGGTTTTTCTGGCGCTATCGGCGCTTGCCGGCTGCGCGGGCAGCAAGGAGACAGCGTCTTCCGACGGTGCGGCGGGCGCGATGGGCCCCGTGACGCCCACGGAGGTTCCGGAAACCGTCCTCGTTCATGAGCCGCTTCGGCCTGCGCCGGCGCAACGCGTGGATTCCACGAGGATGCGCGCCGGACGTTTCGACCAGGGCAAAATGTGGACGTTTGATCATCCTCCGGTCGAATATTTTTCCGAAACATACGGTTTTTCGCCGGACGCCGAGTGGTTTCGGCATGCCCGCCTCGGTACGTTGCGCATTCCGGGTTGCACGGCCTCGTTCGTGTCGCCCAAGGGGCTCGTATTGACCAATCATCATTGCGCCCGCAGCCATGCCGCAGGCGTTGCCCTTGCGGGCGAGCGGATTCTGGACGACGGGTTTTACGCCCGGTCGCTGGAAGAGGAGCGTTCGGCGCCCGGCATGTGGGCGGATCAGCTGGTCGATATCCGGGATGTAACGCCGGAGGTGGAGGCTGCCGTCGCCGGGATTGCGGACGAGGCCGCGCGCCGGCAAGCCCGGGAAGAAGCCCTCCGGGAAGCCAGGGAGCGCATAGAGGCGGAGGCGGGATCGGGGCATCATGTCGAAATGATTTCCCTCTACGACGGGGCGCTATGGTCCGCCTATGTTTTTCGGCGCTATGCCGACCTGCGGCTGGCGTTTATTCCCGAGTTGCATATCGGGTTTTTCGGCGGCGACCCGGACAATTTTACGTATCCTCGATATACCCTTGACATGGCCTTTTTTCGGGTATACGAAAACGGCGCCCCGCTGGATGTCCGTTATTATTTCCCCATGCATCGTGAGGGAGTCGAGGAGGGGGATGCGGTGTTTGTGGTTGGAAATCCCGGTTCTACGTTCCGGTTGTCCACCGTGGCGGAGTTGCTTTTCCGGCGGGACGTGCAGGAACCCGCCATCCTTGACCTGATCGAAACCCGCCTCGCCGCCCTTGAGACGTTACGAGCCGAGGAGGATTCGGAAGAGCAGGAGGCGCTGGTCAACCAGATTTTTTCGTTGCAGAACGCCCGCAAATTGTACGTGGGCCGCGTGAAGGCGTTGAACGACCCCGTCGTGTTTGCCCGCCGCATGGACGCCGAGGCGCAGTTTGCGGAAGCGCTCCGGGAGACGCCGGCGCTCCGCGAGCAGTACGGCGCGCTCATCGGGCAGATGCGCGAAGTACAGGAAAAAAAGCGGGTCCGCGAGGATGCGTACCGGGCGTTTCTTGCGCTGAATCCGGCGTCTTCGCTGGGCGCTGCGGCGCTGCGCCGCGCCCTGGTCGTGCAGCAGTATGTCGGTGCGTCGGATACGCTGCGGGAAATGCCTGCCGCCGCGTATGAGGAGCTGGCCCGCATCGAGGATCAGCCCGCGGCGCAGCAGGCGGCGTTTCTGACGGCGCGGCTCAGGACGCTGGCGGAGCGTTTGGACCTGGAGCGTATTCCGGGCGTGGATAGGTCTGTTGCGGATTCCCCGGAGGAGGTTGCGCAGTACGTGGTGGCGCATTCGGCGCTGGCGGAAGGGGCTGCGGCCCAGGAAGCCCTGCAATCCGGCGCCCTGTCGGAAGACGACCCCGCCCTGCGGCTTGCGCGGGCCATCGCCGACCCGTTGGCGGCCTATCGTGAGGCCATGGCGGCGCTTGCTGACGAGGAACAGGCGCTTGCGCAGCGCATCGGGCAGGCCCGCTATGCTGCGTATGGCGTGGAGACCCCTCCCGATGCGACATTTTCCTTGCGCATCGCGGACGGCGTGGTGCAAGGCTATCCGTATAACGGCACGGTAGCGCCGCCCTGGACGACGTATTACGGGTTATACGACCATTATTATTCGTACGGCCCCGGCACGCCGTGGGATGTGCCGCTGCGCTGGCGGACGCCGCCAGAGGACTTCGCCCTCGATACGCCGCTGAATTTCGTGTCCACCAACGATACCGTCGGCGGCAATTCGGGGTCTCCGGTTATTGATCGGGAGTTGCGCCTGGCCGGGCTGTTGTTCGACGGCAATATCGAGAGTTTGTCCGGGGATTTTATGTACCTGACGGATCGCTCGCGCAGTATTTCGGTGGATGTGCGAGGTATCCTCGAGGCGTTGGACGATATGTACGATGCGGATCGTCTGGCGCTGGAAGCGACCGAGGGACGTTTCGCCGAAACAGAGGAGGCGGCCGACGCCATGTTGTCCGAATAGATACGAATAGATATTTTTCCCATGCGCATGAAATTTCCCCGAAATCGCGTTGTCGCGATCCTGCTGTGCTTGCTGGGCTGGGCGGGATGCAGCGGCGGCAGCCAGGTTGTTTCCGTCGTAGAGCGTCCCGGGACGACCGAGCAGGCGCCCGCCACGGACGTTATTCCGGCGGAGCTGCCCGCCGCGCGCCCGCTTGCGGCTACGCCGAGGGTGGATGCGGGGCGGTTCGATACGGGGAAAATGTGGACGTTCGAGGACCCGCCGGTGGACTATTTCGAGGAGGCCTATGGCTTCAGGCCGGATTCCGCCTGGTTCGCCCGGGCGCGTTTGGGCGCGCTGCGGCTTCCGAATTGCTCGGCCTCGTTCGTGTCGCCGAACGGACTCATTCTTACGAACCACCATTGCGTGCGGGAAAGCGTTACGAAGGTGACGCGCGCAGGCGAGGCGTTGCTGGACGAAGGGTTTTACGCCGATTCGCTCGGGGCGGAGCGCAAGGTGGACGGGCTCTACGTGGAGCAACTCGTGGAAATTCGGGATATTACGGACGAAATTTATGGGCGCGCTCCGCTTGCGGACGACGCCGTGTCCGAATCCCGCAGGCGACCGGGCCGCGCAAGCCGCGATATGGAGCAGCGAGACCTTTCGGCGGCGGGACGCGAAAGAAGGATGGAGCGCATGGAGGAACGCATGGACGCCGAGGCCAAGGCCCGGGATTCGTTGTTGACGGTGCAGGTGGTCGAGTTGTACTACGGCGGGCGGTATTCGGCCTATACGTACCGCCGCTACGACGATGTGCGGCTGGTGTTTGCGCCGGAACTGCTGATCGGCGCTTTCGGGGGCGACCCGGACAACTTCACGTATCCCCGGTACAGCTTCGACTTCAGTTTTTTGCGGGCATGGGATGCGGAGGGCCGCCCGCTGCGCACGCCGGATTATTTTGCCTGGGACGAGGACGGGGCGCAGGAAGGCGAGGCGGTTTTTGTGGTGGGCAATCCCGGCTCCACGAGTCGTTTGTCGACGGTTGGGCAGCTGGAATTCGAGCGGGATTATATGTTGCCCGCCGCGCTGGATGGGCTGCGGGACCGGATGCGGATTCTGGAGGAATATATTGCCGAGGCCGAGGAATCGGCCCGGGAATATGACCTGCGCAACGCCTGGCACCAGATTTCGAATCAGTTCAAAAAGCATCAGGGGGAACTGGGCGGCTTGCGCGATTCGCTGCTGATTGCGCGGCGCATGACTGCGGAAAGCGACTTGGTCGCCGCCCTGGCCGCCGTGGATTCCCTTGAGGAAAAATACGGCCATGCGATCGGCGAGATTGCCCGCTTGCAGCGTTCGAGGGAAGCCATGGTGGATCAGGATCGGGCCTTTCTGTTTTTCGGTTCGGCGGCGTTCGATTCGCATGTGCTGGTGCGGGCCGCGTACGGGTATGTGATCAGCCTGATGCGGCAACGAGGCCTGCCGCCCGACGAAATAGAGGAGGTGCTGGACGAGGCGCTGGCTATAGAAAACTGGCCCCCGGAGTTGGAGAAGCGCATGCTGGCCGTGCGTTTGCGCGAATTTTTGCGGTATCTCGGCGAAAACGACCCCACGGTGAATCGTTTGCTGCAGGGCCAAACGCCTGAAGAAGCCGCCGATCAGCTTGTGTCCGAAACCGCGTTGCAGGATTCTGCCGGGTATGCGGTGTTGCTCGAGGAAGGTTTTCTGGGCAGCGGGGATCCGGCGGAAGCGCTGGCGCGGGCCGTGACGCCCCTGTTTTTGTCCATACAGCAGCAGATATCCGGTCTCGAAAGCAGGGAGGAGGAACTTGTCGCCTTGTTGTCGTTGGCCCGGTTCGCATTATATGGTGCGAAAACTCCCCCGGACGCCACGTTTTCCCTGCGCATTGCCGATGGCGTGGTGGCGGACTATCCCTATAACGGCACGGTGGCGCCGTCCCGCACCACCTTGTTCGGGATGTACGACCATTATTATTCGTACGGCGGCAAAGACACCGACTGGGATTTGCCGGACCGGTGGCTTGCCCCGCCCGATTCGCTGGACCTGTCTACGCCCGTGAATCTGGTGACCACGAACGATATTACCGGCGGCAATTCCGGCTCCCCGTTGCTCGATAAGGACCTGCGGATCGTGGGCGTGGCGTTCGACAGCAATATCGACGCCTTGCCGAACACGTATGTATACCTGGACGAACGGGGCCGCGCCGTATCGGTCGACGCCCGAGGCATTCTGGAGGTCCTGGAACATATGTACGGGGCGGAGCGCCTTGTCGAGGAATTGCTGCGGGGCGGCGATGCGCAGGAAGGGGGCGGACGTTCGGGGCAGGATATCCCGGCGGTCGAGCGTGCACCTGGAGCCGAATAAGCCGATTAATTCGTGACGAGATGGCCAGCGCGGAGAAAAAAGGGCGAACGCCCCTCATGCGGCAGTATTACGCCATCAAGGCTGCGCATCCGCACGCGCTGCTTCTCTTCAGGATGGGGGATTTTTTCGAGACGTTCGACGAGGACGCAAAGCAAGTCAGCGAAACGCTCGGGATTGCCTTGACCAAGCGTTCCAACGGCAAGGCGTACGACGTTCCGCTGGCCGGTTTCCCGCACCATGCGCTGGATACGTACTTGCCGAAACTGGTCGAGGCCGGTTTTCGGGTGGCCGTGTGCGAGCAAACGGAAGACCCGAGCCAGGCCAAAACGCTGGTGAAACGCGATGTGGTGGAGGTGGTCACGCCGGGCGTCTATTTCGATGTGAATCTGCTGGATCCGAAGCAATCCAATTACCTTGCGGCCCTGTGGCTGGACGGCGGGCGCGGCGGCATGGCGTTTCTGGATGCGTCCACGGGGGAATTTTATGTCAGCGAGGGGACGCGGCAGGAGTTGTTTGATCTCGTGCAGGCCATGCAGCCGGTCGAGATGTTGGCGCCCCGGAGCCGCCGGGAAGATGTGCCGCGCGGGTCGTTTGTGGTGACGCCGGTCGAGGATTGGGTCTTCGGATACGATTTCGCCCGAAAAACCCTGCTGAACCATTTCGGTACGCATTCGCTGAAGGGATTCGGGGTGGATGATCTGCGGCTTGGCGTGGTGGCGGCGGGCGTGGCGATGCATTATCTTGCCGAAACGCAGAAGGGCCGGGTGATGCATGTGCGCAAAATCGTTCCGTACGACGCTGCCCGCCATATGACGCTGGATCCGCAAACGAAGCGGAATATGGAGCTGGTTGCGCCGCTGCATGGACAGGGCAGGGAGGATACGCTGATAGGCATTCTGGACCGGACGAAAACGCCTATGGGCGGGCGGCAACTCCGCCGGTGGCTGGTGCGTCCCCTGCGCGAGGTGGCGGCCATCGAGCGTCGCCTCGACGCTGTCGAGGATTTTTTCCGGTCGCGCGCGCTGCGCACGCAGCTGGGCGAAAAACTGGAGCCTATGGGCGACCTGGAGCGCCTTGCCGTCCGCATCGCTACGGGACGGGCGACGCCGCGGGATATGGTGGCCGTCAAGCTGGTCCTTCAGCAGATTCCCGCGATCAAACAAGTGCTTTCCTCTCGGGAAGATTGCACCTCGGCCGCCTTGCGGGAAGCTGGCGCGGAACTTGTCGAACACGCCGATCTGGCGGAGCTGATCGGGCGGGCGCTTGTGGACAATCCCCCTGCCGCTATGGGGGGAGGCGGGCTGATTCGGGACGGCTACGACGAGGAGCTGGATGCGTTGCGGGAGTTGGCCCGTTCGGGAAAAGACTGGCTGGTCCGGCTGCAAAAACAGGAAATCGAACGCACGGGCATTGCCTCGCTCAAGATTGGTTTCAACAAGGTGTTCGGGTATTATCTCGAAGTAACCAATACGCACAAGGACAAGGTTCCGGACCAGTATATCCGCAAACAGACGCTGGTCAATGCGGAACGCTACATTGTGCCGGAACTGAAAGAATACGAGGAAAAAATTCTGACCGCCGAGGAGCGTATCGACGTCCTGGAGGCCAACCTGTTCGCCGAACTGCGCACCGCGGTCGCTCGCCATACCGACGCCCTGCAACGCAACGCCCTGCTGCTGGGCAAGATGGATTGTCATGCGGCGCTCGCCGACGCCGCCGTGCGTTTCGGGTATGTCCGCCCCACCGTGCATGACGGGCGCACCCTCGAAATAAAAGGGGGACGCCACCCGGTGGTGGAGCAGGCGCTTCCTGCAGGCGAGCCGTTTATTCCGAACTCCATCTACCTGGACCCCGACGACGCGCAAATCATCCTTATTACAGGCCCCAATATGGCCGGAAAAAGCGTCGTGTTGCGGCAAACAGGCCTGATCGTGCTGCTGGCCCAGGCCGGGTCGTTCGTACCGGCGGAATCCGCCCGCATCGGCGTGGTGGATCGGATATTTACGCGCGTCGGGGCTTCCGACAACCTGAGCGAAGGCGAAAGCACATTCCTTGTGGAGATGAACGAGACGGCCAACATCCTGAACAACGCTACGCCGCGTTCCCTCATTTTGCTGGACGAGGTGGGGCGCGGCACCAGCACCTTTGACGGGCTATCCATTGCCTGGGCGCTGGTGGAGTATTTGCATGAGCGCGAGGATGTGGCGGCCCGGACGTTGTTCGCTACGCATTACCACGAGTTGAACGAGCTGGCGAATCGATACGATCGCGTGCGCACGGCGTGCATACGGGTGGAGGAGCACGAAGGGCGCGTGATCTTTTTGCGCAAGCTGGCCCCGGAAGGCTCCGATCATTCGTTCGGGATCGAAGTGGCGCGCATGGCGGGGCTTCCCGAACCGGTCATTGCCCGCGCGCGTCAGATTTTGCAGCAACTGGAAAGCCGGCGTACGGAGGTCGATGCGGGCGGGGAGGGGGAGGTCCGCGCCGCCAAACCTTCTGCCCGGGATATGCCCCCGGCGTCCGCCGGACAGTTCCAGATGTCTCTTTTCGACGTCAAGACGGATCCGGCAGCCGAAGCGCTGAAAGAACGCCTTGGCGCGCTGGACCCGGATCGGATGACGCCGCTTGAGGCCTTGCAGCAACTTCACGACCTCAAGCGCTTGCTGGATTGAGGCAAGGCGCGCGAGGCGGGCGCGCCGCAGACCATGCTCCGCATCCGCCGAAGGGTTTTCCGCCGATGGCGGCGGGATCATGCCATCCTTCGATCGCGTACGTGAAGCGCTGGTCGAAGCGGAACGGATCATGGATCGTACGATCCTTAAACGGCAACAGAAACAAACGCTTTCATGCGCATACTGGTTATCGGAAGCGGAGGGCGCGAACATGCTATCGTGCAGCGCTTGTCCGCATCGGGAGGAAAACACACTCTGTTCGCGGCGCCGGGGAATGCGGGAATCGCTGAGACGGCTTCGACGGTCCCCATTCGGGCGGACGACCTCGAAAATCTGGTGCGTTTTGCGCGCACAGAGCGGATCGACTTGACGGTGGCGGGCCCTGAGCAGCCGCTGGTCGCAGGGCTTGCGGATCGTTTCAGGGAAGAGGGGCTGCCCATTATGGGACCCGGCGCGGAAGCCGCTCGGCTGGAAGGGTCCAAGGCGTTCGCCAAGGCATTCATGCAGCGCCGCGGCATTCCCACGGCGCGTTCCCGGACCTTTGGTGCGGACGAGTACGATGGTGCGGTGGCCTATGTCCGGGAATCCGGGGCGCCGGTGGTGGTCAAGGCGAGCGGTTTGGCCGCAGGCAAAGGCGCGGTGGTGTGCGCCACGGTGGACGAGGCGGTGGACACCCTGACGTTCATGTTGCGCGAGCAAGGGTTCGGCGCGGCGGGGGACCATGTGGTCGTGGAGGAATATATGGAAGGGGAAGAGGCCAGCATATTTGCGTTGTGCGACGGCGAGGACTATGTGCTTCTGGCGCCTGCGCAGGACCACAAGCGCATCGGGGAGGGCGATACGGGACCCAACACGGGCGGAATGGGGGCCTATGCACCCGTGCCCGTCGTAACGGACGACCTGCTGGCCGTGGTGCGCACCCGGATTGTGGCTCCGACCCTCGAGGGCATGGCCGAGGAGGGCTATCCGTATCGGGGCGTGCTGTATTGCGGGTTGATGCTGACGGCAGACGGCCCGAAGGTCATCGAATACAACTGCCGCTTCGGAGACCCGGAGGCGCAGGTGGTCTTGCCGCTGCTTGCGAGCGATGCGGTCGATTTGTTCGAGGCGACGGCCCGGGGAGGACTTGGGGGCGCCACATTGTCCGTGAAGCCTGGCGCTGCGGCGTGCGTTGTGTTGGCTTCCGGCGGGTATCCGGGGCGCTACGAAACGGGATTTCCCATTCGAGGGCTGGACAAGGCGCGCGCCGAGCGGGACGCGATGGTGTTTCATGCAGGCACGGCGCCCGGGCGCCCGGAGCATGGCGGGGGCGGCGAACCGGTGACGTCCGGCGGGCGCGTACTTGGCGTTACAGGCTTGGGCGCGGACCTTCGGGAAGCCCTGGATCGCGCCTACGAAGCCGCCCGTTGCATTTCGTTCGAACACATGCAGTTCAGGCGAGACATAGGCAAACGAGGGCTCCATTCGTGACGATGCGTGCAGTCGTTATGGCGTTGGGGGCGTGCAGCCTGTTCGGCGCCCCGGTTTCGGGGGCCGGGCGGGCTATGGCCCCTCCGGCGGATACGCTGCGGGCCATTCCGTTGTCGGAGGCCGTTTTTGCGGACGCCCGGGCGTTGGGCGTAGACCCGTTCGGCGGGTTGTATGTGGCCGATGCGGGCCGCGACGTCGTATATGCGATGAATGCGCACGGGGAGATCCTCGCCGTGCTGGGCGGCCCCGGCTCCAGAGAGGGCGCGTTCGACGATCCCTCGGGCGTCGATCCGACCAATGGCCTGACGCTGTATGTGGCCGATGCGGGCAACCGGCGCATACAAATATTTTCCCGCTCCGGGGCCTGGCTTGGCGCCGTTCCGCTGGCGCGCAGCGGCGAGGAGGGGGCCCGCGTTACGTACCGGCGGCAGGATGCGGCGGCGTCCGGGTATGCTTCCGGCATTCCCGGCGGCGTGGCGACGTCTCCCGCGAACGAGCTGTTCGTGGTAGACGTGGACCGGGGGGTTGTGCGCAAATGGGATGAGGATCGGCGTCCGGCGGGCGTGATTGGCGACGCCCGCGCAGGCCCCGGCGCCCTGCTTGAGCCGGTAGACCTTGCCCTTGGGGCGGACGGGGTGTTGTACGTGGCCGACCGCCGGGCGGAATCCCTGATGGTCTATGACCAATACGGAACGTTCGCACGCTCGATCGGCGCCGGGCTTGTCGGGCTTTCCGCCGTGGTTGCGACGGGCGAGCGGGTATACGCCGCGCTTGAGCGCAGCCTGGTGGCGTACGACGCCGCCGGACGTTTCGAGCGCCACCTTGAAACAGATATGAATACGCACATCGTGGACATGGCGGCGGGACCAGACGGCGTGTTGTATGTGCTGGGAACGCAGCGCTTGTATCTGCTTGCGCCTTCGGAATGATTGCTCGACTCGTTGCGACGGGCATGGCGCTGGCGTTCGTTGCTGCGCCGGGGCGAGCACAGGAAGCCGCGCCCACGCTGGAAATTTCCCGGCGCGACACCCTTGACGCGTCGTCGCCGCAGCCGTTTTCACTGGTTCCCATTGTGTTGCCGGGATCGGAGCGGGTGCTGGCCGACGGGGAAGCGCTTGATACGACGCGCTACCGGCTTGACTATCGCCATGCTCGCCTCTGGGTGGACGACCTGTCCGGGACCGAGGCGTTGGTCGTCGAATACCGAAGCCTGCCGTTTCGTTTTCAGGATGTGTATCGCCGCCATGCCCTCGCGGAAGCCCCGACAGACGAGGAAACGGCCCCTGCGGCGCCCCCCATGGAAGCAGAACCTGTCCGGTTGTTTCCGACCGCTACCTCCTTGCAGCACAACGGCTCGATCACGCGAGGCATGCTTGTGGGATCGAACCGGGACGTAACGATTGAATCCGGGCTGCGCCTGCAGCTCGCCGGTCCTCTCTCGGAGCAGGTGCATGTGCGCGCCGTGCTGACCGACGAGAACACGCCGATCCTCCCGGAAGGGACAACCCAGCGCATCGAGGAGTTCGACCGCGTGTTCATTGGTTTGGACGTACCCCATGCGCGGGCGGAGCTGGGAGATTTCGACATCCGGTTTGCGTCGGGCGAGTTCAGCGCGTTTTCCAGAAGATTGCAGGGCGCTTCGGCGACGACGTCCTTGCCCGACGGGGGCCGCATCGGAGGGCGGGTACAGGCGGCGGGGGCTGTGGCGCGCGGCCTGTTCCGATCCCAGGAAATAGAACCCATTGACGGCGTACAGGGGCCGTACCGGCTGGACGGGGCAGAGGGGGAGCGTTTCGTGCTTGTGGTTCCTGGCTCCGAAGCCGTGTTTGCGGACGGGGAGCGCCTGGAGCGGGGCGAGACCAACGATTACGTGATCGATTACGCCACGGCGGAAATTTCCTTTACGTCGAATCGTATGGTCACGGCGGACATGCGCATCAAGGTCGAGTTTCAATATTCGACCAGCAGTTTCACGCGTACGCTGGCCGGGGTGGAAGTGGATATGCATTTCCAACCCGGCCAGCGCCCTGAAACGGCGCAGCGGGGCATGTCCGGGCGTTTCGGCATTTCGGTAATCCGGGAAGCGGACAGCCGGGATTTCAGCGAGGAATTCGGCTTCGGAGGGGAAGATTCGCTGGCGCTTGCGCGTGCGGGGGATGGCGCGGCCATCGCCGGCGCGGCGCAGCGGGTAGCATTCGATCCAGAAGCCCCGTACGTACAATATCGCCGGGAAATTCGTCCGCCGTCCGATACGGTGTATGTGGCGCTGGACCAGGCGCCCGGGCCTTCCGAAGCCGTGTTTCGCGTGCGATTCGCGCACGTAGGCGAAGGGCTTGGGAGCTACGAACGTACGGGGCGGGCCGTCAACGGCATTTTGTACGAATATCGCGGTCCCGGCAAGGGGAGCTACCTTCCCGTGCGCCTGCTTCCGAAGCCGGCAATGCACCGCATGATCGATATGCGCGGGGCGTTTTCGCCCATACCGGCGGTTGAAGTGTTTGGCGAATGGGGCCGCAGCCTGCAGGACAAAAATCGCTTGTCTCCGCTGGATGCCGACGACGACCTGGGCGACGCCGTGCTGGCGGGCATGCGGCTGAAGCCGTTTTCCCTCGGCGGCGTCCGGCTGTCTGGAGAGGCGCGCCGGAGGCATGTAACGTCCTCCTTTGCGGCGTTCGATCGCATTCGTCCGGTGGAGTTTGCGCGCCGCTGGAACCTTGTATCCCGCCGCGATCCGGGCGCGGGGAGCCTGTCTGTGGACGAGACGATCGACGAAGGCCATGTACAATTCGGTTTTTTGGAAGAGTCCAGTGTGCGGGGCGAAGCGGGGCGGATTGTCCTTGGAGACGGGTTCGAGGCGGATCGGCGGGCGGCCTATGTGGCGGTGCAGGAAGGCGGATGGCCCCGGTTCGAATATGCGCTCGAATCCATCGCTTCCCGCGAACGGGCGGCGGGCGAGGAAGGACGGTGGATTCGGCAATCGGGGCAGGTGGAGTATGCGCTGGGCGGCGGGCGGCTGTCCCCGCGCCTCGAGTTCGAGCACGAGGATCGTATGCAGGAAGCGCTGGCCGTGGACAGCCTGCTGCGTCCGTCGTTTCGGTTTCTGGAGGTACGTCCCGGCCTCGCCTGGCAAGACGAGGCGTTCGGCATGACGGCCTTCGTCGAGCGCCGCGTGGAGGACGACTGGATTGACGGCCGCGTGGAGCCTGCCGCGACGTCCTGGACCGGACGCACGACATTCGAATGGCGCCCCTCGTCCTTGCTGGATGCGCAAGGCAGCATCGGTTTTCGCGCGCGCCACTTTACCGAACGTTTTCGCATAGCGCAGAACCGGGAGAACGCCGAATCGCTCCTCCTGAAGCTGAATGGAGCGTGGCGTCCGTTGGCCCGATCCGTTCAACTCAATGTGCTGTATGACGGCATGACGGAACGTTCGCCGGTCTTGCAGGAGATATATATTCGCACCGGCCCCGAGATCGGACAATTCGTGTGGGAAGACGGAAACGCAGACGGCCTGGTGCAGATCGACGAATTGCTTCCCGAGCGCTTGCCGAACGAGGGCGCGTATGTGCGCACCTACGTGCCTTCGGATACGCTGGTGTCTGTGGTGAATGTGCTGAGCCGCATACGCCTGGAACTGGACCCTCGGCGCCGGTGGGGCCGCTCGGACCGTCGCTGGAAGCGCAGATTGTCGCAGGTAGCGACGCGGACGGTGATCGAAGTGCGCGAAAAAACGCGAGACCCGAACACGTTGCCCATCTATTTGCTGGACCTGAGCCGGTTTCGGAATGCCGAGCACACGATGAACGGGCGGCTGCGGCTGGGGCAGGACATTTTCCTGTTTCGATCTCGTCCGGAGTATGGATTGGATATTTCCCTGAACCGGCTGCGCAGCCTGAGCGAACTGGCCGCCGGGCAGGAGGAACGATTCGTGGACGGCTGGCGCCTCGAAGGGCGCTGGCGTCCCTCGTCCGACTGGGGAATCCAGGCGGTGGCGTCCGGCGAGCAGGATCGCCTCGCGAGCGACGCCTTTTCGTCCCGCCGCTACGACGTATCCGGGTTCCAGCTGGAACCGGGGGTTTCCTGGACGGTTTCGGACCGCGTGCAGGCCACGCTTTCCGCTTCGTACGGACGCAAGAAAGACGCCTTCGCGGATCGGGATGCGCAGATTCTGAAAGCGCCTGCCGAACTCCGGTATACGATTCCCCGGAAACTTCAGACGACATTGCGTGCGGAAGCGGCCCGTGTCCGCCTGAATGGCGAAGCGCAGGGCCTTGCCCGGTTCGAACTGACGGACGGCAGGGGTCCGGGCTGGTCCAGTTTGTGGTCCTTTCGCGCGCAGTACACGGTGAACGCATACCTCCGGGCCACGTTTTCGTACGATGGGCGGGCGCCTGCCGATGCACCCGTCATTCACACGATGCAACTGCAAATGAGCGCATTGTTTTGACGGAGAAGCCACCGGGCAACACGGCTTCGACAAGAGCCACCTTAAAATCTAAGGCGGCGAAATTCCGGACTTAAAAAAGTAAAGTGTGCTCTGGTCTTTGCGGCCTTGATCAGCGCATCCTATATTACAGCCTATGGACAAACTGATTATCGAAGGCGGGCATGCGCTTACGGGGTCTCTGCCCGTGAGCGGCTCCAAGAATACGGCGCTGCCGCTCATGTCGGCGGCATTGCTTGCGGACGGCGTTTCGACGCTATCCCGGATTCCCAACCTGCGGGACGTCAAGACGTTTGCGCACGTACTGCGCATTTCCGGGGCGGCGGTCCGGTTCGACGAGGACCGGAACGAAATGACCGTGGACGCGAGCGGGGTAAACTATCCGGAAGCCCCCTATGAACTGGTGAAGAAGATGCGCGCCTCGTTCTATATGCTGGGTGCGCTCCTTGGCCGGTGCGGGCGGGCCCGCGTGTCGCTTCCCGGAGGATGCGCATGGGGGCCGCGGCCTGTGGATTTGCACCTCAAGGGCATGGAAGCGTTCGGCGCGGACATTCGCCTGGACCACGGCTATGTCGTCGCGGAAGCGCGGGGAGGCCGCCTGGACGGGGGCGTGTTTCGCATGGAGCCGTCCAGCGTGGGCGCCACGATCAACCTGTTGCTGGCCTCTGTGACGGCGCGGGGTCCGTCCCGCATCGAGAATGCCGCCCGCGAGCCGGACGTCGCGGTATTCGGGGAGATGCTTTGCAACATGGGCGCCCGCATCGAGGGGCTTGGAACGGACACGATCGAGGTGGAAGGCGTGGATGCGCTTACTCCGGTTCATTTTTACAATGCGCCGGATCGCATCGAGCTGGGGACGTTTATGATTGCGGCGGCCATTGCGGGCGAGCCGGGCCGCGCCGTGCGCCTGACGGACGCGGCGCCCGAACACCTTGGAGACGCCTTCATCGATGCCTTTACGAAGACGGGCGCAGGGTATCATCCGGGGAAAGACTATGTGGAGGTTACGGCCCCGGACGAGCTGCAGCCCGTCTCCATCGAAACCGCCGTGTACCCGGGTTTTCCTACGGACCTGCAGGCGCAGTGGACGGTGCTTCTGGCCCGGGCTTGCGGCAATGCGCGGATTCGGGACACGGTGTATTACGACCGGTTCAAGCATATCTCCGAGTTGCACCGCATGGGGGCCAACGCCATCGTCGTGCAGAACGAGGCGTTCGTCGCCGGCGGCCATCCGTTGCAGGGCGCCACGGTGATGAGCACCGACCTGCGGGCGGGCGCATCGCTTGTGCTGGCGGGCATGGTGGCCCAGGGAGAAACGCACGTACTCCGCATTTATCACCTGGACCGGGGGTATGAAGACCTGGACGGGAAACTGGCCCGTGCAGGCATTGCCATCCGGCGCGTGCAGTACGACGAGTTTGCGGACCCGTCCATCGAGGAGCAGGAGCCGGTCGCCGGATAACGCCGCCGCGCCGAGGTCTTTTGCCGATCCGATCCGGCGCGGCCCGGACGCAAGCCGCCGCGCCGCCAAGCCGGATGCGGGACGGTTACGCCGGAGAGAGCGTCTGGTCCATGCGCCGGGCGATTTCTTCGAGGCGCTCGCGCCCGCCCCCCGGAATTTCCGCCGTAGCCCACCCGGCGAACCCGATGCGGTCCAGCGCGTCCCGTACGGCGGGCCAGTTTACGTCGCCTTCTCCCAGCGGAACGCGGAAACCTTCGTACATCCCTTCTTCATTGCGTTTCTTTCGGCTGAATTCCTTCACGTCCAGCTTGAGGATGCGCGGGCCCAGAATGCGAATCCATTGCTCCGGCCACCCGAACGTGACCGCGTTGCCAATATCGAAATACGCCCCGACCTGGTCGCTTTCGAACGCGTCGATGTAGCGGGCGAATTCAAGCGGGCTCATCAGGAAATTATTCCAGACGTTTTCGATCGCAATGCGGACGCCGAGCGAACGGGCTTCCGGCAACGCCTTGCGGATTTCAGCCTGCGAACGGTGCCAGGCGTCGTCGTAGGAAACGTCTTCCCGCACGACGGCAGGCACGAGCAATACGGTGGAGGCCCCGTACGCGGCGGCGTCGCGGAGCGCGGTGCGAAGCCCTTCCAGCCCTTCTTCCCGGATCGCGGGGTCCGCGTCCGACAGGGTTTTGTTCCAGTGCACCATGTCTACGACGCCGTGAATTGGCAACTCCGCAGCGCGGGAAGCCGCAACCACTTCTTCCTGTGCAAAGTCGTTCGGGCTGCCCATTTCCACGCCGTCGAAGCCCAACTCCGCAAGCAGCATGAATTTGTCCTCAATGGAGCCTTCCACCTCCACCATGCCGTATTTTACCGCTTTGGAAATAGCGGGTCGTCCGGGTTGTGCGGGCCGTGCGGGTCGTGCGGGTCGTCCAGAGGCGCGGCCCGCCGAATGCATGGCCCCGTGTGCGCCTGCGCTCGCCGGGAAGCCCGCAGCTACGCTCGAAAAGCATGCGGCGGCCCCGGAAGCGGCGCCAAGCGTTCCCAGAAAATGTCGTCTGTTCATAGTGGGTACTCGCCTTGCGGGTATTCGGGGTTATTCGAGGTTATTCGGGCGCGCTCGCCGCGAGGAAGGAACGGTTGAGCCGCGTGCGTCCCGGCGCAGGCACGGGCGTGTCCGGCAAATCGCCGAAGGCCATCGCGGGCGGCGTCAGGTCCATATCGGCAGCCAACATATCTTCCCAGGTCAATTGCTGCCCGGTGTAGGCGCTTTCCCGCCCCAGGACGGCGATCATGGTGCTGTCTGCAATCTGGCGGGTTTCGTTGATGGGCGTCCCGGCCCGAATGGCCGCAATAAGGTCCGTATGCTCGACGACATAGGCATTGTTGCCCTTTTCCGAGCGACGGAAAAGCACATCCCCGTCGTGCGAACGTATGATGGAGCTGTCGGGGTGCAGGTCCGCCACGCCTTGCGTGCCTACGATGCGGTTGGTGACGCGCCCGGTCGTGCCCTCGAACTGGCGGCATTTCGCTTCCACGCGGACATCGCCGGGGAACGCGTATTCCACGGAAAAATGGTCGTAAATGTGTCCGTACGAAGGATCGACGCGCGAAAGGCGCCCCCCCATGGCGATGGCGCGTTCGGGCACGCTCCCCATGACCCACTGGATCACGTCCAGGTTGTGCACGAATTGCTCCACGATGTGATCGCCCGAAAGCCAGGTGAAGTAATACCAGTTCCGGCATTGCCATTCCATATCCGACATGCCCGGAAGGCGCGGACGCAACCAGATGGGGCCCGTCATATAATAGGCGTAGGCCCCCGTGATCTGGCCAATCAGGCCGCCATGAATCTCCGCCACCGCATCCATAAAACTGGGTTGCCTCCGATAGAGCGTGCCAGCCACCACGGACAACCCCTTTTCGTCGGCGATGGCGCCCGCCTCCAGCAGGGCGTGGTACCCGGCCACATCGACTTGCGAAGGTTTCTCCATGAATACATGCTTCCCGGCGTCCATCGCGTACCGGAATTGCACGGGACGAAATCCCGGCGGGGTGGCGAGAATGACGTAATCCACGTCGCTATCGATCACATGCCGGTAATTGTCGAAGCCGGTGAATGCGCGTGCGTCCGTCACCTGCATGCGCTCGCCGAGGTGCTCCTTCAGGCGTTGCCGGGAATCGTCCAGCCTGTTCTCGAACAGGTCGCCCATGGCGTATATCTCCACGCCTTCCGCGGCCTCCACGGCGTTTACGGCGGCGCCCGTACCGCGTCCGCCGCACCCGACCAGGCCCACCCGCAGGGCGTCCGACCCCGCCGCGTAGGCGAAATTCCCGGAATGCATAAGCGTCGAGACGCCCGCCGCAGCCGCCGCCGACGATCGGATGAACGTGCGCCGGGTCAATCCGGTGTTTTGCGCCTTCTCGTTTTCCATGGCTTTTGCCGATTGGTGCATGAAAATCCTTCGTTACGGCAGGACAGCCTGCCGTCGTATCTCAATATGCTGCAATATAGTTGCAATATAACAGGATACGTCGATCAAAACCACTTCGCCCGGCGCCTCGCGTTTGCGGGCGCAAGGCGGCCTCCTTGCGATCGTTGCAATCCGTGGAAACCCCGGGCGGCGCGGCGTGTACGCCGGGGAACTTTCCCCTGCGGCGAACATGAGAATCCGCATGCCTCCTGTCTACCTCGACCATGCCGCCACGACGCCGCTCGACCCGCGCGTACTTGAGGCCATGCAGCCCTTTTTCCGGGAGCAGTTCGGCAATGCGTCCTCTGTGCACGCGATGGGCAGGCAGGCGCGTTATGCGGTGGAAGCGTCTCGCGAGCGCGTGGCGGACCTCCTCGGCGTCGAGCCGGGCGAGGTGGTGTTTACGAGCGGGGGGACGGAATCCAACAACATGGCGCTCGCCGCGGCCTCGGGAGGGGTAGTGACCTGCGCCGCCGAGCATGAATCCGTGCTTCGCGCGGGAGAAGCCTTGCAACGGCTTGGCAGGCCCGTGCGTTTCCTGAAGCCGGGCGAGCAGGGCGCCGTGCGGACGGAGGATATGGTCCAGGCGCTTGAGCGCGACGTGTGCGACGAGCGCGAGGGGCGCGCCGGGGGAACCATGGCGTCCGTGCTGCATGCGAACAACGAGACCGGCGCGTTGTCGCCGGTGCGCGACATTGCGTCAGCCTGCCGCGCCCGCGGCGTCCTGTTTCATTGCGATGCGGTGCAAACGACGGGCTACGGGATGGTTCCCGACGCAGACCTCATCACGATGTCGGGGCACAAGTTTTATGGTCCCAAAGGCGTTGGCGCGCTGGTCGTACGCGCAGGCGCCGAGGTGGAGCCGCTCGTTCGGGGCGGCAAACAGGAGCGCGGACGGCGGGCCGGGACGGAAAATGTGGCGGCCATTGCCGGGTTCGCCCGCGCGCTGGAACTGGCTTTCGAGGAAAAGGCATTCCGAAGGCGGCATGCCGAAGCGATGCGGGACCGGCTCCGGGACGGGATTCAAGCCGTGGGCGGAAAACGGGTGCGCATGGTTACGCCGCCGGGTCCGGGCGCGGCGGCGCCGCACATTCTGGGTGTGGTGGTTCCGCCGGTCGAAGAACGCCCCGTAGACGGAGAAATGTTGCTCTTGAATATGGATATGGAAAATGTCTGCGTATCTGCCGGATCGGCCTGTACGAGCGGCGCCATCGAGCCCAGCCATGTGCTGTTGGCCATGGGGCTGGACCGCGATACGGCGTCGGCCTTCCTGCGTTTTTCCGTGGGAATGCACACGACAGAGGATGCTGCGGACCGTGCGATCGAAGCGTTTGATCGCGTATTGCGCCGGATGATTCCATGACCGCCGCGCTGCTCGCGTTCGCCAAACCCCCGGTTCCGGGCCGGGTCAAAACCCGCCTGACGCCGCCGCTTGCCCCGGAGGACGCCGCCCGCCTGTACGGTGCGTTTCTGGGGGATGCGCTGGAGCAGTACCGGGGCCTTGGCGTGACGCTTCGCGCGTACCTTGCGCTGGATGAGCCGTCGCCTGCTCCGTACGAGGGGTTTGCGTACCCCGAATGGATGGAGGCGGGCAGCCTGTTCCGCCAGGAGGGGGCCGGGCTTGGCGAGCGCATGAAGCATGCCTTCGAGGAAACGTTCGCCGCCGGCGCCGCCTGCGCGATGCTGATCGGGACGGACCACCCTACGTTGCCGTCCGCCTGGATACGGGAAGGATTTTCTCTACTCGAAACGCCGGGGCGCGTCGTGCTGGGCCCCACCGGCGACGGGGGATTCTATCTGCTCGGCATGAACCGGTTTTTTCCGCAGCTTTTCGAGGGGATGACCTACAGCCACGAGGCCGTATTCGACGAGACCGCCGCCCGCGCGGCGCGGTGCGGCGCGGCGCTGCATACGCTGCCGGCGTGGTACGACGTGGATACGTTCGATGACCTGAAGCGCCTGGCCGCGGATGTGCGGCGGGAACAGGCCGCCGCGCCGCGGACCCGCGCCATGCTCCGGGATCTTGCGCAACGATACGAAGGGTTGGCGTAAAGCGGGCAAGCAGGCGGGGAGGGGAACCCTTGCGGCGCCTCGCATGGTCTTGCGCCGTCGCTGAAAAAAAACGAGGCGCCCCGACGATGCCGTGTCGCCGGTGCGCCCCGTGTGTTCCTTGCATGGCCTGCCGGGGCTGCAAGGAATGTTGGTAAGGACGTCGCTACAGGGAAATTCCGAAAACGAGGAAGCTCGTGTCTGCCGTGGGATTCAGGATGTACGAGATGCTAACGGGCAGTTCGAACTTGTCTGTGACGGGAATGCTCTTCGAGGCGCTGAGCGCCATGTCTATGATGCTGAACCCCCCGGTGCCATACGCCTCGCTCTCCATCGCGGACACGCCGACGCCGAACGACATATCCACGCCGCTCACGGAGAACGGCATGGATGCATTGACATACGTCGAATAGTCCTCGTCGTTGTAGGCGTTGACGGCGACGTACAGCGTTGCCGGGAAGGTCTCCGTGCCGCCGAACGAGGCATAGGGTTCGATCGTGTGCGCTCCCGCCCCTTTTCCGTCGAAGTTGGAGAAATCGCCGCCGTTCGGGAAATAGTAGTCGGTGACCCCGATGGAAAAGGCGCCGGCGGAATACCCGATCCACAGGTCGTGTTCGTTGTCGTCGGACGAGCCCGGGTTCGTGGCGTACGACGCCCAGGTCCCTATCTCCAGTCCGTTGTAACTGAACGTGAGCGCGGGCTGTACGCTGGCGGATTCCCCGAAATCAATGCCTCGCCACACGTAACGGCTTACGAGATCGGCGCCGAAGGAGAATTCCTGTGCGGACGCAGGCAGGGACCAGGCAAGGGCGCAGGCCAGAAACAGGGGGGCAAGCAGCTTTTTCATGACGGATAGCAGGTTTGGTTGTGCAGGACACGGTTTGGACGCAAGCCGCCCGAAAAGAGGCTATGCGGGGTTTATGCGGCGGGATCTATGCGCCGCGTTATATTTGATAAAATAAGACATTTTGGGGTCTTTTGCCTAATAAAATAAGGAAATATCGTGAAATTGCCTAATAAATAATCCTTTTCAGGCTGTTTTGCCATTTTTTATGTCCTGTTTTGGGCGCGTGCGGGGCCTCCTTGGGCCGCTGACGTGTTTGCGCGGCCGCGCAAACACGCCCCGCTTGCAGTGAAAAACGTGCAAATCCCTTTCCTTACTACTTGATTGGTTTGTCCAGAATTGCGTTATTGCACAATCTGTAGCGTTTGCGGCGTGCGCGGGCCTCTTTGGGGCCTGTCCGTATCGCCGCCGACGCAGCCTGACCGCTTCGCCTGCGCATCTTTGCGCATTTTTGCGCATCTTTTTTGGGTGCGCGGATCGTTTGTGCGCGAAAAGCGTTGCATGCGCTACGGAACGAAAAGCACAGGACACGCCAGACGGTGGTTTGGACCATGACAAAGCATTCCCCCCAAACGATAGCGTTTCGACGCGTCGAAGGCATTTCGACCGCCTCGAACGAAGCGGCATACGGCATGCTTGCGTCCGTCGTCCTTGTCCTTTCCGGTCTCCTTATTATCGCGATTTAGCCAGGACCGGCCAATCCTTCGCACCTCTCCAGTATGCATGACGGCGTCAAACGGGCAGTGAAGGACTTGGCCTTCGCCCCGCATGTTACCCCGATGCCCATGTACGCTCTCGAAGAAACGCGCCTGAACGCTGACGCCTGCGTTTCGTACTTTAACAGGTCTGTCCAGATGGATCATCGCTTGTGCGCTGTTTGCGCCGCGTACGGATCGTCCATTGGAGGGCCACATTCACGAACAACCAAACCGGTTGGAATCCATGCCTGATATGCAAGCAACCAGCATGCCGCTCCCTGCGCCGTCGGTCAACGGCGCGGGACGCATGAGCGGCGCGGAGATTTTTCTGCGTTCGCTCGACGCGGAAGGCGTAGAGGTGGTATTCGGTCACCCTGGAGGGGCCGTGATCAAAATTTACGACGAGATGGCCCGCATCCAGCCGAACTTCAAGCATGTGCTGGTGCGCCACGAGCAAGGCGGCGCCCATGCGGCCGAGGGGTACGCCAAGGCGACGGGCAAGGTGGGCACCGTGCTCGTCACCAGCGGACCCGGCGCCACGAACACGGTTACCGGCATCGCGGACGCCTATATGGATTCCGTGCCCATCGTGGTGTTTACCGGACAAGTCCCGACCCAGCTTATCGGGAACGACGCCTTTCAGGAGTGCGACACGATAGGCATCACGCGCAGCATCACGAAGCACAGTTTTCTGGTGCGCGACGTGCGCGATCTGGCGGCGGCGGTGAAAAAGGCGTATCACATTGCGCGCACGGGGCGGCCCGGCCCCGTCGTGGTGGATTTGCCCAAGGACGTCCTGCTGGCCGAGACCGAGTTCGAATACCCGAAGGAAGTCAACCTGCGCGGCTACCGTTTCAAGGCCCGGGGCGACGACGCCAAGATTCAGCGCGCCGCCGCCATGATCGCCGAGTCGGACAAGCCGCTTTTCTATGTGGGCGGCGGGGCCGTCGGCGCGGATGCCGCGGATGTGTTGACCCGGATTGCCCGGACGGCGCGCATTCCGGTGACCACCACGTTGCACGGGCTCGGCGCGTTTCCCGAGAACGACGAACTTTCGGTGGGCATGCTCGGGATGCATGGCACCTGGTACGCCAACATGGCCGTGCAGAACGCCGATCTCCTGATTGCGGTAGGCGCCCGGTTCGACGACCGGGTGACGGGCAAGCTCGAATCCTGGGCGCCCCACGCCAAGATCATTCATATTGATATCGATCCGTCCTCGATCTCCAAGAACGTGTATGTGGATTGCGCCATCGTGGGCGATGTGCGCGATGCGTTGATGCGCATGGAGCCGCTTGTTGGAGCCTGCCGCACGGAGGCATGGCTTGAGCAGGTGCAGGCCTGGAAAGCGGAGTGTCCGCTGGCGTACGAAGAGGGGGACGGGCGCCTGCGCGCGCAGTACGTACTCGAGCGGCTTCGGCGGCATACGAAGGGGGAGGCGATCGTGGTGACCGATGTGGGGCAGCATCAGATGTGGGCCGCGCAGTATTTCCAGTTTCTGCATGCGCGCACGCACATTACGTCGGGCGGCCTCGGCACGATGGGTTTTTGCTTTCCCGCCGCGATGGGCGCCGCGTTCGGCAGGCCGGACAAGACGGTCGTTTCGGTCAGCGGGGACGGCGGTTTCATTATGAACGCCCAGGAGCTGAGCGTCGCTGCGGCGCACGGATTGCCCATCAAGGTGGTCATCATCAACAATAATTTCCTCGGGATGGTGCGGCAATGGCAGGAGTTGTTCCACGACGAACGCTTCAGCCATACCGATTTGTCCGATACGAATCCGGATTTCGTCAAGCTGGCGGAGGCGCATCACTGCGTGGGCCTGCGCGCGGAAACCCCGGACGAAGTGGACGAAATTATCCGGGAGGCCTGGGCCGTTTCCGATCGGCCTGCCGTGATGGAATTCCGGGTCGCCAAGGAGGAGATGGTGTTCCCGATGGTGCCTGCGGGCGCGTCCACCGACGAAATGATTACGAAACGCCTGACGCCCAACGCGTTCGTATGACACACATTACTATAAAGAACGTCGCATGAGCGAGCAAACCACACTGACCCCGCAACAGATTCTTCGGAAGAAGGCCCAGGGGGAGGCTATCGGCCCCGGCGAGCAAACGCACCGCGATCGGCATATTATCGCCGTGTTGCTCGAGAATTCGATTGGCGCGTTGAACCGCGTCATCAATCTTTTTTCCGCGCGCGGTTTCAATCTCGAAAGCGTGACGGTCGGAGAAACGGACGATCCGTCGGTTTCCCGCATGACCATCGCCACCACCGGAGAAAGCCGGATCATCTCCCAGGTGAACCGGCAACTGAACCGGTTGATCGATGTGCTTGAGGTAGAGGATCTGACGTCGGAGGAATATGTCGAGCGGGAGTTGTGCCTGCTGAAGGTTCCATACGACGCGGACAACCGGGTCGAGCTGCTCGACACGCTCAAGATTTTTCAGGGCAAGGTTGTGGACGTCACCACGAACACGATGACCTTCGAGATTACGGGTCCCACCAAGAAGATCAATGCCTTTGTCGGGCTGATGAAGCGCTACGGCGTCGAGGAAATTGCGCGGAGCGGGCGCGTGGCCATGAAGCGGGCGCTGCTTTTCGGCGACTGAGCCGGTTTTTTTTCGAACGGGCCGAAGGGTCCGCATACACCACTGCAAACAGCATAACATACCATGGGAGTACACGTTCATTATAAGGCGAATCCCGATCTCGTCCGTTCGCGGCGGGTAGCCGTCATAGGATACGGAAGCCAGGGGCATGCCCATGCCCTGAACCTGCACGACAGCGGCGTGGACGTGGCGGTCGGATTGCGCGAGGGATCGTCTTCGCGCGCGGAAGCCGCCGCCAAAGGGTTGCGCGTCATGAGCATGTCCGAAGCCGCCGCATGGGGAGACCTGGTGGCGCTGCTGGTGCCGGATCAGCATCAGAAGCGGGTATACGAGGAGCATATCGCCCGGCATATGACGCCCGGCAAATCCCTCGTTTTCGGGCACGGCTTCAACATCCATTACGGACAGATTGCGCCGCCGGAAGGCGTCGATGTATTCATGGTGGCTCCGAAGTCGCCGGGGCACCTGGCGCGCCGGGTGTTCGAGGAGGGCAAAGGCGTGCCTTGCCTGGTGGCGGTGGCGCAGGACGCTTCGGGTACGTCGCTGGATATGGCCCTGAGCTATGCGGAAGGCATAGGCGGCATTCGGGCCGGCGTCATCGAAACGACCTTCAAGGACGAGACGGAGACCGACCTTTTCGGCGAGCAGGCTGTGTTGTGCGGCGGCGCCGAAGAGTTGATCAAGGCCGGGTTCGAAACGCTGACCGACGCGGGGTATCCGCCGGAGCTGGCGTATTTCGAATGCTTGCACGAACTCAAGCTGATCGTCGATCTGATTTACGACGGCGGCCTGGAGTACATGAATTACTCGATCAGCGATACGGCCGAGTACGGCAATTACACGCGCGGTCCGCGGATCATCGACGATGCGACGCGCGCGCGCATGCGGGCGATTCTTGGCGAAATACAGGACGGGACCTTTGCAAAGGAATGGATTGCGGAAAACGAGGCGCAAGGCAAGCAGCTGCTCGCCTTGCGTAGCCGGTCCCGGGAGCATCCGATCGAGCAGATCGGCAAGCGGTTGCGCGGCATGATGAGTTGGCTGCGCGGCGAACAAAAAGAAGAACCCAGCCCCGTATAGCCTTGGCCAACCGGAAAACATACCGCGTCGCCTGTTTGCCGGGCGACGGCGTCGGGCCAGAAGTGACCCGCGAAGCGCTGCGCGTCCTTGCGACGGCGGGGGAGCGGTTCGGGTTCGCCGTGGCGTCCGAAGAGTTTCCCGTAGGCGGGTGCGCCATCGATGCGTTTGGGGCGCCGTTGCCGGAATTCGTCGAAACGGCGTGTCTGGCGTCGGACGCCGTGTTGCTTGGCGCGGTCGGAGGCCCGGCCTGGGATGCGTTGCAAGGCGCTATGCGCCCGGAGGCCGGTTTGTTGCGGTTGCGCAAGGCGCTGGGTACGTACGCCAACCTGCGTCCGGTGGCGGTGCCGGATTTTCTGGCGGGCGCCTCGCCGCTCAGGCGGGACGTGGCGGCGGGCACGGACATGATGATTGTGCGCGAACTGACCGGCGGCATTTATTTTTCGGAGCCGAAGGGGGTTGTCGAGGGGACGCAGGGCAAGGAAGCGCGCAACACGATGCGCTATTCCGAAGAGGAAATAGCGCGGATCGCACACGTGGCGTTTGCCTGGGCGCGCCGGCGGCGGAGCCGGGTTACGTCCGTGGACAAGGCCAACGTGCTGGAGGTGTCGCAGCTATGGAGGGCGGTGGTGACCCGGGTGCATGAGGCGGCCTATCCCGATGTGGAGCTGGAGCATTTGTATATCGATAACGCGGCCATGCAGATCGTGCGCCGCCCGTCGGATTTCGATGTGGTGGTGACGGCGAACCTGTTCGGCGACATCCTGTCGGACCTGGCCGCCACGTTGCCGGGCTCGCTGGGCCTCTTGCCGTCGGCTTCGGTGGGCGGTTCCACCGGCTTGTTCGAGCCCGTGCACGGCAGCGCCCCGGATATTGCCGGGCAGGGCAAGGCGAATCCCGCGGCGGCCATCCTGAGCGCCGCCATGATGCTGGAGCAGTGGGGCGAGGCGGATGCGGCCCGGGCGATTCGGCGGGCCGTGAACGAAACGCTGGCGGCGGGCGTGCGCACGGCGGATATGCTGGAAGAGGGTTGCCGGGTTGCGTCTACCGAGGAGCTGGGCGCGCATATTGCCTCGCATGTGCGACGAGCGCAGCAGGTGGAGGCCGCGGCATGACGCGCCCTTGCATACATACTATTTTCGCCGGTTTTCTTCGACTTACAAGGCGCCCGACGCGATATGGACAGGACGACCATAGGTTCGTCAGCGTATCGGGCGCATGCGATTACTTCCCACGCCACTTGTAAAGAAACCGTCGAGAAATTTCCCCTATGACAGATACAGTAACCATATTCGACACCACGTTGCGCGACGGCGAACAGGCCCCGGGCGCATCCATGACGATTCACGAGAAGGTCCGCATTGCCCGGCAACTCGTGACGTTGAACGCGGATGTGATCGAGGCCGGGTTTCCGATCTCGTCGCCGGCCCAGTTCGAGGCGGTGGCAAGCATCGTGCGCGACATACAGGGCCCCGTGATTTGCGCGTTGGCCCGCGCCCTTGAAGACGACGTCCATGCGGCGGGCAAGTCGCTGGCCGGCGGCGCCCGGACGCGGATTCATACGTTTATCGCGACGAGCGACATTCACATAGACGCCAAATTCGGCGGCGACCGATACGGCGCGACGCTTGCGGAGAAGCGGCAGAGCGTAGTGCGGCTGGCGCGCGAGGCGGTCCAGTTGGCGCGGACGTATACCGAAGACATAGAATTCAGCGCGGAGGACGCCGGGCGCACAGACCACGGATTCTTGTGCGAGGTGATTGCGGCGGCGATCGAGGAAGGAGCGACGACCGTCAATATCCCGGATACGACGGGGTATTGTACGCCCAGCGAGTACGCCCGCATGTTCGAAGCGGTGCGCGAGGGGGTGCCCTCCGCCGAACAGGTCGTCCTTTCGGCCCATTGCCATGACGACCTCGGCCTGGCCGTGGCGAATTCCATCGCGGCGGTGTGCGCGGGCGCCCGGCAGATCGAGTGCACCATCAACGGCATTGGCGAGCGGGCGGGCAACGCTGCGCTGGAGGAAGTGGTGATGGCGCTGCGCGTCCGGGCCGAACAATTCGGGGTGGATACGAACATTGTGGCCGAGCGCCTTACGGAAACGAGCCGCATGGTGTCCGTGGCGACGGGGTTTCCCGTGCCGCCGAACAAGGCGATCGTGGGGCGCAACGCCTTCAGCCATGAAGCAGGCATTCATCAGCACGGGGTGCTGAAGCGGCGGGATACGTACGAAATCATGCGGGCGGAGGACGTGGGCCAGACGAGTGAGCAAATACGCCTGGGCCGGCATTCCGGGCGTCACGGCTTTTTCAGTCGCCTGGAGCGGATAGGCCTGCATGTGGAGGATGCCCGCAAGGATATTCTGTACGAGTTGTTCGTTCGGCTTGCGGATCGCAAGAAAGAAATCCACGATGCGGACCTGATTCACCTCGTGCAGGGGAATGCAGAGCATGCGGTCTTGCAGCATTACCGGCTGGACCATCTGTCCGTGACGGTCGCTACCGGCGAGCGCCCGAAGGCGGAAGTCTCCGTGTTCAATGTGTCCAGCGAGGAGCAGATGACGGCGGAGGCCACGGGCGACGGGCCTGTGGATGCGGTGTACCGGGCCATTAATCATGCGCTCGGCAGTTCGCGTAAACTGGAAAGTTATTCCATTCGATCCGTTTCCGAAGGGGCTGGCGCGATAGGCGAAGTCACTGTGCTGGTTCGGGAAGGCGGAGCGTTTTTCAGAGGGCAGGCGCAAAACACCGATGTGATCCGCGCTTCCGCGGACGCCTACGTGGATGCGCTCAACAACCTCGAAACCTGGCGATCCGACGAGGAGAATATGACCTTTGTCGGCAATGGCATCATGAGCTCGTTCGAAGGAGGCGCAACATGACGATTACGGAAAAAATACTGGCGCGGCATGCGGGAAGGGACCGGGTGGCTCCCGGCGACAACATCTGGGTGGATGTAGACATCCTGATGACCCACGATGTGTGCGGTCCGCCGACCATCGACATTTTCCGCCGCGAATTCGGGGCCGACGCGGCCCCGTGGGACAAGGAAAAGCTGGTGATCATCCCGGACCACTACATATTTACGAAGAATCACCACGCCAACCGGAACGTGGAGTTGCTTCGGGTCTTTGCCGCCGAGCACGATCTCCCGTACTACTACGATCCGGGTACGCCGAACTACAAGGGCGTATGCCACATGGCGTTGGCCGAGGAAGGGTTCAATCTGCCGGGCTCCCTGCTGATCGGCACGGACAGCCACACCTGCACCTCCGGTGCGTTCGGGATGTTCTCGACGGGCGTGGGCAACACGGACGCCGCGCTCATTATGGGCACCGGGAAACTATGGCTCAAGGTACCCGAAACGATGCGTTTCGTGTTCGAGGGGACGCTGCCGCCGTACCTCATGGCCAAGGACCTGATCTTGCAGGTCATTGGAGATATCGGGACGGATGGAGGCACCTACCGCGCGCTTGAGTTCGACGGCGAAGCGGTGTACGACCTGGCGGTGCACGAGCGCATGACGCTGACGAACATGGCTATCGAGGCGGGGGGCAAGAACGGGATCATTCCCCCGGACGAAAAAACCTTTGAATATGTCCGGGAGCGCACGGACAGGGCGTTCGAGCCGGTGTACGGCGATCCCGACGCCCGTTACCAGTCGGTCCGGCGGTATCGCGTCGAGGAGATTGAGCCGCTTGTGGCCAAGCCGCACAGCCCGGACAATCGGGCGACGGTGTCGGAGGTGGCCGGGACGCGCCTGGACCGGGCCTATGTGGGCAGCTGCACGGGCGGAAAACTGGAAGATTTCGTGGCGGCGGCGAGCATCCTGCGGGGGCAGGAGGTTGCGGTCGATACCTACATTGTGCCGGCGACGACCTGGATTGGGCAGCAGTTGCACGAGACCCGGATCGAAGGCGACACCTTGTACGAAATATTCGAACGGTCCGGGTGCAAACTCGGGCAAGCGTCGTGCGCGGCGTGTCTTGGAGGGCCGACGGATACGTTTGGCAGGACGCATGGCGAGGAGGTCGTGATTTCCACCACGAACCGGAATTTCCCCGGACGCATGGGCAGCAAGCAGGCTTCGGTCTACCTGGCGTCCCCCTACACGGTGGCGGCGTCGGCGCTTTCCGGAACGATTACAGATCCCCGCGAGGTACTGGTATGAAAAAAATCATTGCAGGCACGGCCTACGTAGTGGGCGACGCCATCGATACGGACCAGATTATTCCGGCGGAGCACTTGGTGTACAGCCTGTCCGACCCGGAAGAACGAAAGTATTACGGGCGCTATGCGCTCAGCGGCGTTCCGCAGGGGCAGCAGGGGCTTCCGTACGGGACCCGGCCGTTCACCAGCCCGGATGCGTTTCGGAGCGACTATGCCATTGTGATAGGCGGTTCGAACTTCGGGTGCGGTTCTTCGCGGGAGCATGCGCCGTTCGCCTTGCAGGAAGCCGGTTGCGCGGCGGTGGTGGCCGAGGGTTACGCCCGCATTTTTTATCGTAATGCGGTGGACGGGGGCTTTATCGTTCCTTTTGAATCCATAGAGCGGCTGGTCGAACGGGTGCGCACAGGCGATCTGCTCGAAATCGATACGTCGCTTGGCAAACTTTCCAACCGCGCCACCGGCGAGGAGTTTTTGCTCAAGCCGCTTGGCGACGTGGCGGATATACTGAAGGCGGGCAATGTGTTCGAGTTTGCGCGCCAGGCCGGATTCATGCCCGCTTGACAGATGGCCTGTTGACCCATACAACCCGCCCCGCTATGCTTCCGGGCTTTTCGCGGCGGTCCCCCATGAACCCAACGGATACCTTCATGCCAGCACATGCCGACGGATCGGTTGTTGTGGAGCTCTTCGACACGACGCTTCGCGACGGTACGCAGGGCGAACATGTTTCGCTCACGGCCCGCGACAAATTGCGGATCGCAAAACGTCTTGATCGCTTTGGCGTGGGCATTATCGAAGGGGGATGGCCGGGATCGAATCCGAAGGACCAGGAATTTTTTGAACTGGCGCGGGACGTGGAATGGCTGCAGGCGCGCATTTGCGCCTTCGGGTCCACGCGGCGGGTGCAGTATGCCCCCGAGGACGACCCGAACTTGCAGGCCATGCTGGCGGCGGGCACGCCGGTGGTTTCCCTGTTCGGAAAAAGCTGGACGCTGCATGTAGAAGTGGCGCTGGGCGTGACGCGGGACGAAAATCTGGACCTGATTCGCTCTTCGGTGGAGTACCTGAAGGCGCACGGCAAGCATGTGGTGTACGACGCCGAACATTTTTTCGACGGGTATCTGAACGATCGCGCGTATGCGCTGGAAACCCTTGCGGCGGCTGCCGGGGCGGGGGCGGACATGCTGGCGCTATGCGATACGAACGGCGGCACGCTGCCCGATACGCTGGAACGGATCGTTCGGGATGTGGCGGGCCGGTTCGAGACGGGCCTCGGCATTCATGCGCACAACGACGCCGGATGCGCCGTGGCCAATTCGCTTGTCGCGGTGCAGGCGGGCGCCCGGCATGTGCAAGGGACCATCAACGGCATCGGGGAGCGATGCGGCAACGCGGATTTGACGGCCATCGTGCCCGGACTCCAGCTCAAACAGGGGTATACGTGCGTTCCGCCGGAACGGTTGCGGGAAATAACGGACCTTTCGCATTTCGTGTACGAGGTGGCGAATCTCGACCCGGTGGAACGGGCGGCGTACGTAGGCCGGAGCGCCTTCGCCCATAAGGGGGGCATTCATGTGTCGGCGGTTATGAAAGACCCCGCGGCCTACGAACATCTTCCGCCCGAAGAGATCGGCAACAAACGCCGGGTGCTCTTGTCCGACTTGTCCGGGCGCAGCAACATACGCTACAAGGCGGAGGAGCTCGGCCTGGACCTGGATAAGGCCGACGATGCGGCGCGCGCGGTGAAGCGCATCAAGGACCTTGAACATCTGGGGTACGAATTCGAGGGGGCCGAAGCCTCGTTCGAGTTGTTGCTTCGGCAGATTCAGGGGGAGGAAACCGAATTTTTTTCGCTGGAGCGGCTCCGGGTCCAGAGCGAACTCAGCGATGCGGGGGCGGACGCTACCCAGGCGACGGTCGCCTTGCGCGTCAATGGCCGCCGGGAGTTGCTCGTGGCCGAAGGCGTCGGCCCCGTCGACGCCTTGTCGAATGCGTTGCGCGGGGTGCTGATTGCGTTTTACCCGAGCCTTGCCCGGGTGCATCTGGTGGACTACAAGGTGCGCGTGGTGAGCCCCGAGGACGGCACGGCGGCGTATGTCCGCGTGCTCATAGAACACATGAACGGAAACGAGACCTGGAATACCGTGGGCGTTTCCACCAATATTCTCGACGCCAGCTGGCAGGCTATCGCCGACGGCATTCGGTATGCGCTGATGAGAGAGGGCGCCAAGCCGATCCGTTCGATGAAAGAAGCCCTTGTTTCACTGGATTGAGGCAGAACGAAGTACAGAACTTATGCAACAATCACCTATTCGCGAAGGCCTTTACGACTCGTTTTACGAGCATGACGCATGCGGCGTCGGGTTCGTGTGCACGGTGCAGAACGCACCGAGCCACGATATCGTGCAGAAGGGGCTTGAAATGCTGAACAATCTGTCGCATCGTTCGGCGTGCGGGTGCGACGAAAGGACGGGCGACGGAACAGGCATTCTGATCCAGACGCCCCATGCGTTCCTGGCGCCGGCGCTGAAGGAGCTGGGCGCGGGCGCGCGGGCGCCGGGGGCGTATGCGGCCGGCATGGTTTTTCTGCCCCGGGATGCGCAGGCGCAGGCCTTTTGCAGGACAACGCTCGAAGAAACCATTCGGGAGGAAGGCCAGGAATGCATCGGGTGGCGGCGCGTCCCGACGAACACGGACTTCGTGGGCGAGGCCGCCGCGGAAATGCAGCCGGAATTCTGGCAGGTGCTGGTGGGGCGCGGCAGGCAAACGGCGGACCAGGATGCGTTTGAGCGCAAACTGTACGTGATCCGGAAAGTGGTCGAGCATACCGTGGCCCGGTCGGGCATGCCCGGGATCGGCGCGTTTTATATTTCCTCGCTTTCGGCGCGCACCATCGTGTACAAGGGGATGTTGCTTGCCGAGGATCTGCCCCGGTTCTATACGGACCTCTCCGATCCGCGCATGGAGAGCGCGCTGGCCATCGTGCATGCGCGTTTTTCGACGAATACGTTGCCGCAGTGGCCGCTGGCGCAGCCCTTTCGCTTTTTATGCCACAATGGCGAAATCAATACGCTTCGGGGTAATTTCAACTGGATGAACGCCCGCCAGTCGCTGTTCGAGTCGGAACTCTTCGGCGACGACATGAAGAAGCTGCTGCCTATCCTGACCGAGGGCGCCAGCGATTCGGCCATTCTGGACAATGCGCTGGAGTTGCTCTGCTTTACGGGCCGTTCGCTCCCGCACGCGATGATGATGCTGGTGCCGGAAGCCTGGGAGTATACCCGGGAGATGAGCGAGGAGAAGCGGGCGTTCTACGAATACCATTCCTGTTTGATGGAGCCGTGGGACGGCCCGGCCGTGTTGCCTTTTTCAGACGGCCGGTACATTGGCGCGATTCTCGACCGGAATGGGTTGCGCCCCGCCCGGTATACGGTTACGAAGGACGGACTGGTCGTGCTTGCGTCCGAGACCGGCGTGATCGATACGGATCCGGCGAATGTGGTGGCGAAGGGACGTTTGCAGCCCGGCAAGATGTTTCTGGTCGATCTGGAAGAGCGCCGGGTCATCGAGGACGAGGAGATCAAGCAAACGTTGGCTACGCGCCGCCCGTACGGCGAGTGGTTGCGGGACCACGCCGTGCGCTTGCAGGATTTGCCGGACTACGGTCGTCCGCCGCGCTATGCTCCCGAGGAAGTCCATGTCCGGGAGAAAATGTTCGGCTACACGCTCGAAGACGAGCGCCTGCTTATGAAGCCCATGGGGCTGCACGGCAAGGAGGCCCTGGGCTCGATGGGAGACGATACGCCGCTCGCCGTGCTTTCGGACAAGCCGCGCCTCCTGTACGACTATTTCAGGCAGTTATTCGCCCAGGTGACGAATCCCCCGCTCGACGCGATCCGCGAAGAGATGGTCACCTCGCTGTTTACCCAGCTGGGCGCGGAGCGGGACCTTTTCAAGGAGACGCCGCATCATTGCCGCAAGTTGATTCTGAAGCAACCCATTTTGTCGGACCGGGACCTGGCGCGCATCCCGAATTCGGGGATCGAAGAGCTGAAAACGCAGAAGATCGACATGGTGTTCGAGGCGGGAAGCGGCGGGGAAGGGCTTGGCAAGGCGCTGGACGCCTTGTGCGACGAAGCCGAGGAGATGGTGCGTATAGGGCGGTCCGTGCTGGTGTTGTCGGATCGGACGGCGGGGCCGGACCTGGCGCCTATACCCGCCTTGCTCGCTACCGGCGCCGTGCATCATCGCCTGATTCGGAAGGGGCTTCGCACCCGCGCCTCCATTGTGGTCGAGAGCGGGGAGCCTCGGGAAGTACATCATTTTTGCGCGCTGATCGGGTACGGCGCCGATGCGGTGAATCCGTGGCTGGCGTTGCAGGTGATCGAGCGGTTGCTTGCCGCGGAAGACATTGCGGACAGCAAGGCGCGGGTCGGGTATATAAAATCGATCGGAACGGGCATTCTGAAGGTGATGTCCAAGATGGGCATTTCGACGGTGCAGAGTTATCGGGGCGCCCAGATATTCGAGGCGGTCGGGCTGGCGCAGGACCTCATCGACCGGTATTTCACCGGGACGGCCAGCCGCATAGGCGGCGTTGGCCTGGATACGATCGCCGAGGAAACGGACATGCGGCACCGTCAGGCCTGGCCCGACGTCCGCCTTGTTTTTTCGAAGGACCTGGATCCGGGCGGGCGGTATCTGTGGCGGCGGAACGGGGAACATCATTTGTTCAATCCCATGACGATCGCGCGCCTGCAGCAAGCCGCTCGTTCCGGGGACCCTTCTGCCTACGAGGAGTACGCCCGGCTGATCAACGACCAGGCGAAGCAGCTGGGTACGTTGCGCGGCTTGCTTGCGCTGGACGAATCGGGGAGGGCGCCCGTCCCGCTCGACGAGGTGGAGCCGTGGACGGACATCGTCAAGCGGTTCAAAACAGGGGCCATGTCGTACGGCTCCATATCGAAGGAAACCCATGAGACCCTGGCGATCGCCATGAATCGCCTTGGGGGCAAGAGCAATACGGGCGAAGGCGGCGAAGATCCCGAGCGCTATGTGCGCCACAGCGAAAAGCGGAGCGCGATCAAGCAGGTGGCGTCGGGACGCTTTGGGGTGACGATCGACTATCTCACGAGCGCGGACGAGATTCAGATCAAGATGGCGCAGGGGGCCAAGCCGGGGGAAGGCGGGCAGTTGCCGGGCGAAAAGGTATATCCCTGGATTGCCAAGACGCGCCATTCCACGCCGTACGTCGGCCTGATTTCTCCGCCGCCGCACCACGATATTTATTCGATCGAAGACCTGGCGCAGTTGATCCACGATCTGAAAAATTCGAATCCGGACGCGCGCATTACGGTCAAACTGGTTTCCGAAGTGGGGGTGGGCACGGTGGCCGCAGGCGTAGCGAAAGGCAAGGCCGACGTGGTGCTGATTTCCGGCCACGACGGCGGCACCGGCGCTTCGCCGCAGACGTCCATCATGCACGCCGGATTGCCCTGGGAGCTGGGCCTGTCGGAAACGCATCAGGTGCTGGTACGGAACGGACTCCGAAGCCGTATTCGGGTGGAATGCGACGGGCAACTCAAGACGGGACTCGATGTGGCCGTTGCGTGCCTCCTCGGCGCAGACGAATTCGGTTTCTCGACGGCGCCGCTGGTGGCGATAGGCTGCATTATGATGCGTAAATGCCATCTGAATACCTGCCCGGTCGGCATAGCCACGCAGGACCCGGAATTGCGCAAGAAATTCGAAGGCCAGCCGGAGGATGTGATTAATTATTTTCATTTCGTCGCGGAAGAATTGCGGCAGATCATGGCCCGCCTCGGATTCCGCACCCTGGACGAAATGGTGGGGCAAGTGGATCGGCTCGCCCCGCGTCCCGACGTAAGGCACTGGAAGGCGAAGCATCTGGACTTGGCCCCGATTCTGGTCAAGCCGGAAGTGCCCGCCTCGCTGCGCAAGTTCCATGCGACGGAGCAGGATCATGGCCTCGACGAAGCGCTGGATCATCGCCTGATCGAAATGGCTCGTCCTGCGCTCGAAACGAAAGTCCCCGTGACGTTCGATGTGGCTGTTCGGAATATCAACCGGACGGTCGGGACGCTGCTTTCCGCCGAGGTCAGCAAACGATATCCGGGCGGACGCCTTCCCGCCGACACGATTCGGATCAACATGACCGGGGCGGGCGGGCAGAGTTTTTTCGCGTTCGGGGCGCCCGGCATTACGGTCCGCCTCGAGGGCGATACGAACGATTATTTCGGCAAGGGGCTTTCCGGCTCGCGCCTTATCGTGCAGCCGCCGGAGAACGCCGGATACGATGCGCACAGCAACATTATCGTGGGTAATGTGGCGTTGTACGGCGCTACGAGCGGGGAAGTGTTTGTGCGCGGACGCGCCGGGGAGCGTTTCGCCGTGCGCAACAGCGGCGCGCGCGCGGTGGTCGAAGGCCTCGGCGATCACGGATGCGAATACATGACCGGCGGGCGCGTGGTTGTGCTGGGCCCCACCGGACGCAATTTCGCGGCGGGCATGAGCGGCGGCGTGGCGTACGTGCTCGACGGAACCCTCGAGTTCAGGACACTGCGCTGCAACGGCAAAATGGTGGACCTCGAAAAAGTAGAGGACCCTGCCGACATGGAGGAATTGCACGGAATGGTCGAGAAGCACCACCGCCTGACCGGGAGCTCCGTAGCGGAATGGGTCCTTGAAAACTGGGAGGACGCGCTGGAGGAATTCGTCAAGATTATGCCGGTCGAATACAGGAATGCGCTCCTCCGGCTGGAGGAAGAAGCGCAGCAAACGATAGCGCCGGAACATGCCGTCGTATAGACGGGGGCGATCAGAAACCAGAAGCGCCAGAAACCAGAAGTGCCAGAAACCAGAAGTGTATGGGTAAAATAACCGGATTTATGGAATATCCCCGGGAGCTGGCCCCGCGCCGCCCGGTGGAAGAGCGCAAGCGCGACTACCGCGACGTGTACCTGGAGCTTCCCGTCAGGAAGGTGAAGCAGCAGGCGGCGCGTTGCATGGATTGTGGGGTGCCGTTCTGTCAGGCAGGCTGTCCGCTGGGCAATATTATCCCGGACTGGAACGACCTGGTGTATCGGGGCGAATGGGAAGATGCGTTCGGTCGGTTGCGCGCGACGAACAATTTCCCGGAATTCACGGGCAGGATTTGTCCGGCGCCCTGCGAATCGGCCTGCGTGCTTGGCATCAACGAGCCGCCCGTGACGATCGAGCAGATCGAGAAAAGCATTTCGGACCGGGCCTGGCGAGATGGCTGGTATGCACCGCGTCCGCCTGCGACGAGGACGGGCCGGCGCGTGGCGGTCGTAGGATCGGGTCCGGCGGGTCTGGCCGCGGCCGATCAGCTCAACAAGGCGGGGCACTCGGTGACCGTGCTGGAGCGGGACGACCGCATTGGCGGCTTGCTGCGCTACGGGATTCCCGATTTCAAGTTAGAGAAATGGATTGTGGATCGGCGGATTGACGTCATGCGCGAGGAAGGCGTTCGATTCGTTGCGAACGCCGAGGTGGGCAAGAATTACCCCGTATCCGAGCTGGAGGATTTTTGCGCGGTCGTGCTTGCCGGGGGCGCTACGAAACCCCGCGACCTGCCGGCGCCGGGCCGGGACCTGAAGGGCGTCCATTTTGCCTGGGATTATCTATGGAGGCAGAACAAGATCAATGCAGGCGACGACATGGAGCAGGTGACGCCGATTACGGCGGCCGGCAAGGATGTCGTCGTGATTGGCGGCGGCGATACGGGAAGCGATTGCGTGGGCACCGCCAACCGCCAGGGGGCCAAGTCCATTACGCAGTTCGAATTGCTTCCGACGCCTCCCGAAATGCGTCCGTCGCATCAGCCCTGGCCGTTCATGCCCATGGTGTTTCAGACGTCTACCTCCCACGAAGAAGGGGCGGATCGCCACTGGAGCCTGTTGACGAAGGAGTTCAGCGGGGACGACGGGTTCGTGCAGGAGTTGCGCACGGTGAACGTGTTGCCGAAGAAGGACGCTGCCGGGCGCATGCGTTTCGTGGAGCAGCCCAATTCGGAGCACCTGTGGCCCGCCGATCTGGTGCTGCTTGCCGTGGGGTATGTGGGGCCCGAACCGGACGGCGTGATCGCTCAGCTTGGCGTCGAACTGGACGAGCGGGGCAATGTCCGCACGGACGGAAACTATATGTCCTCGCGGCCTGGCGTGTTTGCGGCGGGCGATATGCGCCGGGGGCAGTCGCTCGTGGTATGGGCCATTGCCGAAGGCCGGGAAGCGGCCCGCGGCGTGGACGCCTTTCTGCGCGAAGAGGCGACGATGCTCCCCGCCAAAGGCGAGGGCGACCTCCCTGTGCTACGGTGATATATTCTCGTAACTCATTGCAGCACAATGCATTACATGCTAACAATTAATGTAAAAATAGTGTGATGCGCAGCCCGCTGGATCATATTGACGTTTTTGGGCCGGCTTCCTTGTCCAATCTTGGGCCGGGGTTCGATGCGTTGGGTTTGTGCATCTCCGGGGTCGGCGATGTGGTTCGGGCGCGCCGTACGGACTATCCGGGCATCCGGCTGCGGTGCGAGCCGGGGGCCGTGCCGCTGGAAGCGCTCCAGGATTCTGTCAGGAATACTGCCGTGATTGCGGCGCGGGGCGTCCTGGATTTGCTGGGCATGGACGGCGGGGTCGAATTGACGCTTACGAAAGGGATTCCGCTCGGCTCCGGGATCGGCGGTTCGGCGGCCAGCGCCGTGGCGGGCGCCTGGGCCGTGAACATGCTTTTTGGAAGGCCTCTGGACAAGGAGGCGCTCATTGAGGCTGTGCTGGAGGCCGAGGATATTGCTTCCGGCGGGCGGCATGGGGATAACGCGCTGCCGGCCTTGCTGGGCGGACTCATTCTGGTTTCTTCGAGCAATGCGGCTCGTTACCGGCGCATCGAATTGCCCGGTTCGCTGCACATCGCCCTGATTTTGCCGGACGTGCAAGTGCTTACCCGACAAGCCCGCGCCATGTTGCCGGAGCGCGTATCGCTTGCGGACGCTGTGAGCAATGCGTCCGAACTGGCGTTTCTGGTGGATGCGTACCGCTGCGGCGATTGGGAAACCGTCGGGCAGTGCATGATGCGGGATCGTCTCGTGGAGCCGGTTCGGGCTTCGCTGGTGCCCTGCTATCATGCGGCGCGGAATGCGGCGCTCGAAGCCGGCGCGTTCGGATGCGCCCTGACCGGTTCGGGTCCGGCCATGTTCGCCCTGGCCTCGTGCGCGGAGCAGGCGGCCTCGATACGGGATGCCATGGTGGCGGCAAGCCGTGCTGAGCGCGTCATAGCGCGGGGGCTGGTCGCCGAGGTGAACGATACCGGCGTCGTGGACCGGGTGGAGCGCACGGCGTCCGTACGGCAGCCCGCATAGCGTACGGATGCGGCGATGGCGATTTCCTACCGCAGCACGCGCAGTACGGCTGCCGAAAACGTATCGTTCGAGGAAGCCCTTTTGCGCGGCCTGGCGCCGGACGGCGGTTTGTACGTGCCCGCTACGCTGCCCCGCCTGTCTTTTTCGCAAATATTTCGGGAAGATACGCTCCCGGACATGGCGTGCAGGGCGCTTTCGGAATGGATCGGCGATGAAATACCTGCGCCCGACCTGGAGCGCATCGTCCGCGGCGCCCTCAATTTCCCGGCGCCGCTCGCGCCGCTTGCTCCCGGAGGAAAGGGGCCGTGGCGCGATGTGTTTGCGCTGGAGCTGTTCCGCGGCCCTACGCTCTCCTTCAAGGATTTCGGGGCGCGGACCATGGCGCGCTGGATGGGGTACTTTCTGGAGCAGCGGGACGAGCAGGCCACCATCCTTGTGGCCACGTCGGGGGATACGGGCAGCGCAGTAGCCGACGGGTTCGCCGGGCAGCGCCGCATTCGAGTCGTGTTGTTATATCCCGGAGGCAAGGTGAGTCCGGTGCAGGAGCGGCAATTGATTGCCGCCCGCCCGGGCGTACAGGCGCTGCGCGTGGCCGGGGATTTCGACGATTGCCAGCGCATGGCCAAGGAAGCGTTTGTGCATCCGGACTACGCCGAGGCCGGTCTTTCGTCCGCCAACTCCATTAATATCGGTCGGTTGTTGCCGCAGATGATGTATTATGTGCTGGCGGCCCGTCATTTTCCGGGCGAAGCCCCGTGGTTTTGCGTACCGAGCGGCAACCTCGGCAACCTGACGGGCGGCGTCCTCGCGCACTTGACCGGGTTGCCGGCGGCGGGCTTTCTCGCGGCGCACAACGCGAACGATTTTTTCCCTCGGTATCTGGCCCGCGAAGACGCCGCCTTCGCGCCCACCATTCGCACCTTTTCCAACGCCATGGATGTGGGCGCGCCCAGCAATTTCGAACGGCTGCGGGCGTTGCTGAGTCGTTCGGCCATGCGGCGCATGATTTCTGCGGACCGCGTAGCGGATGAGGATACCCTGACGTCCATGCGGCGCGTCTACGAGGCGACCGGCTATGTGGCCGATCCGCATACGGCGGTGGGGCTTGAAGCCGTGCGTCGGCGGCGCGAACGGGGCGAGATGCAGGGCCCGGTGGTGGCGCTCGCTACGGCGCATCCCGCCAAATTTCCCGAAACGGTTCGCGCCGCGCTCGGGTTCGCGCCGGAGGTCCCCGAGCGCCTCGCGGCGATCGGGGCGCAGGGTACGTCCGTCGAGGAAGCGGCCCCTTCTGCAGAAGCGCTTCGTCCGTATCTTGTCGGACCATAGTCGTCGTCCGCGGCGCGTGCATCGTCCACCATATTCCCTGTGTTGTGCCGGTTCCTTCGTCCGATATAGCGGATGCCCTCCCTATGCCGTTCTATCTGGATGGCTGGAGCCGGGAACAGCTTCCGCATGCCCAGGCGCTTTGGGATTTTCACCGGGCGCTTGCTCGTCCCGCCGTGGTGCATTCCTTGCCTTCCGCCTCGCGCGGCACACCTGCTTCCGGGGCTTCGTCCGCTGCCTTTTTCGCCGAAGAGCACGATCGTCTTATGGCCGGAAAGCCGCTTCGCGCGGTTCCTGAAGCCGTGGCGGATCGGGCGCTTGCTGCGTGCCGGACCACCGGATTGCCCCGGAAATTGCTGGCCGAACAAGTGTCTGCGGCCCGGGTGTGGGCCGGGCCCGTGCGTTTCCCGGACGACCGCGCAGTCCATGCGTTCATCGCGCAGTGGGCCTGTTCGCATGCTCGCCTGCTGGCCCGCCTCGCGGGCGTTTCCGGCTCGTGGCAGCGCGAGTATATCGACGAACTGGCCTGCGGATTTTTCTGGACCGGTCGGCTGCTGGCCCTGAAACGCGATGGGGCCGAAGGGCGTTGTTTCATTTCGGAAACGGACCTTGCGCAATACAACGTGTCCCGGGAGCAACTTGCAGCGGGGCGGGTAGACGAGTCCATGAGGCAGCTTCTGTGGAAACAAACCATCCGCGCCCGGAATGCGTTTGCGCTGGCCGAACCTCTGGCGCTCGAATTGCCCTGGCGGAAGGCGGGCGCATTCAAGCGGTGGTGGCTGGGGGCGCTGGAGGCGCTGCACGAAGTCAGTCGCCGGGGATACGATGTCTGGACCCGCCCGATCACGCTGTCTGTTCGCAGCCGGATGCAGGTTCGCATACAGGCGCGGTTCGGACGCACGACGTTTCGTTCGCGCGGATAATCTGACCAAATATACTCCAGGGGAAAGGCATGACCACGTATCGGGACGCTGGCGTAGACATCGACGCAGGCGAAGAAACCTTGCGCCGCATCAAGCCGCTTGTGCGGGAGACCTTTACGCCCGGCGTAGCGGCAGATATCGGGGCGTTTGGCGCGTTCTTTGAACTGGGGGACGGCTACGAACGTCCGCTGCTTGTGTCTTCGGTAGATGGGGTCGGCACGAAACTCAAGGTGGCCTTTCGGACGGGCCGACACGACACCGTAGGGCAGGACCTGGTCCATCATTGCGTAAACGATATTGCCGTGTGCGGCGCCCGCCCCTTGTTTTTTCTGGATTATTTCTCGACGGGCGCCCTGGATCCGCAGGTCGCGGAGGATGTGGTGCGGGGGATGGCGACCGCATGCAAGGAAAACGGATGCGCGCTGATCGGCGGGGAAACCGCGGAAATGCCGGGCCTCTACGGCGAGGGGGAGTACGATCTGGCGGGCGCCATCGTGGGCGTCGTGGAAAAAGCGCAGATCGTGGACGGGTCAGGGATCGAGGCGGGCGACGTGTTGCTGGGCTTGCCTTCGACCGGCCTGCACACGAACGGCTATTCGCTGGCGCGCGCCGTATTGTTTGCGCATTTCGACGCCGAAGATTGCCCGGACGAACTGGGCGGAGCAAGCGTCGGAGAGGCGCTCCTTGCCGTCCACAGGTCGTATCTGAAGCCCATTCGGGCCCTGATCGAGCAGGGGTTTGCACGGGGTTTCGTGCATGTTACGGGAGGTGGCGTTCCGGGTAATACGCCGCGTATTATCCCGGACGGCCTGACCTTCGACATCGATTACGACGCCTGGGCGCGGCCTCCTCTTTTCCGGTTGATACAGGACCTTGGGAACGTCCCGGAAGAGGATATGCGGCGGACGTTCAACCTCGGGATGGGTTTGCTTGCCGCCGTGCCGGCGGGCGAGGCGGACCGCGCCGTGCGCATGCTTGAAAATCTCCGGGAGCAACCCCGGAAGGTCGGAGAGATTCGTTTGGCGTAGCCCGGCGGCGTTCGGCAGGCATTCCCGCCGAACGGGTTGGTTTTTGGCGTTCGCCGCCTTGTTCGGGAGGCGGAGGCCTGCATGGAGACGGCGTGCGCCTGTTTTTTCGAGGCGGCGGGATTCTTTTTCCGGGTATTTGCGATTCCGTTGCGATGCGTTATATTCAGAAAACAGTCCTTCGGTGCGCCGCGCCCGGGTCCATGGGCAAGGCAAGGCAAGACAAGGCAAGGCCGCGAAGGAGCGCCGTCCGCCTTCTTTTCCATACTATCTATACTATCCATACTATCCATACTATCCGGGTCTGGAGGCATGTTCAGAAAATCACTTCTTTTACGTCTCGCGTTGTCCGCGGTGTTTTTCGCCGCGCTTCTTGCGCCGCGGCCTGCCTTTGCGCAAGCCATGACCGATGCGGAAAAGGTGCTTGGAGCCTGGAAACTGACGGATATTCAGGACGGTACAGGGGATCGGTCCTCCGATCTCGACATCTATGCGTTTGGCCTTACGTTTCACGAAGAGGAAAACGATGTGCGGAAGGTAGACGTCGAGATTGTAACCGGCGGAGGCAATGGGCAAACGCTTGGCCCGTACGACAGCCGCTATATAATAGATGAGGCGAAGGATAGTCTTACGGTTACGATCAGCGTCACGACGATCCTCGGGACCAGGGATGTTGTGTTGCCTGGGGCCTATGCGTTCGACGGCGACGACGCGATGTCGCTACGCCTGGATAGTGAGGTGATCAATGATATCATCGTCTTGTTGCCGCTTCTTGCGCCCGGCCTTGCCCCCGTTACTCCCTATGCCGGCGTGCTTCTGTATATCTTTACGGCCCTCGACGAGATAACCTCCGCCGAGGGCGCGACCGAGCTTCCCGAAACCGCATCGCTGGCCCAGAACTATCCGAACCCGTTCAATCCGTTCACGGAGATCACCTGGCGCCTGGAGGAATCCGGCCCCGTGCGCCTGGATGTGTTCGATATGGCGGGCAAACGGGTCGCCACGCTGGCGGACGGGATGTATCCGCAAGGCGAACATTCGGCGCGGTTCGACGCGGCGGGGCTGCCCACCGGAACCTACGCCTACCGCTTGACGCTCGGAAACGACGCCCGGACGTTGACCCGACTCATGACGCTGGTTCGGTAGCGCACCCGCTCCAAGAGGACATATCCGGCGCCATGAAACTTCAGACTTCGCTTGTCCACGCCGGCGATCGCAAGCAGCTCGGCGACCATATTCCGGTATCGACGCCGGTCTATTCTTCGGCGAGTTTCTTCTACGACCGCCTGGAGGACCTTGCGGGCGTTTTTGCCGAAGAGCGCGCCGGAGAGGTTTATTCGCGGATAAGCAACCCGAGTACGGAGGCGCTGGAAGAACAGATCGCCACGCTCGAAGGCATGGACGGGGCCTTCGCTACGGCGTCCGGCATGTCGGCGGTGCACCTGGCCATCATGACGGCGTTGCTGGATCGTCGGCAGGCGATCGTCGCCGCCGATGTGCTCTATGGGGGCAGCCTCGAACTGCTCGCCAGCGTCCTGAGGCCTTCGGGCATTGACGTCCGGTTCTGCGATTTTTGCGATCTGGAGGCCGTGCGGCGCGCCGTGGACGAAGTCCGTCCCGCCTTGCTCATTACGGAAACGTTGTCCAATCCGTGCCTGCGCGTGGCGGACCTGGACCGCCTTGCGGAGATCGCGCGCGGCGCGGGTGCGCTTTTTCTCGTGGACAATACGTTCACGCCGCTGCTTGTCAGGCCCGTAGCGCACGGCGCCGATATGATCATTCACAGCGCCACCAAGTACCTTGCGGGCCATGGGGACGTGTTGGCGGGCGCCGTGGTCGCCCCGAAAGCGCATCACGACGCGCTTCGGCAGGTAGCCCGATGCCTTGGCCCCACCCTCGGCCCTTTTGAGGCGTTTATGGTCATGCGGGGGATCAAGACCTTGCCGTTGCGCATGCGGCGGCATTGCGACAACGCCCGGAGGGTGGCCGAGCGTTTGGCCGGGCATCCGGCCATCAAGCGCCTGCTGTATCCGGGCGATCCGAATCATCCAGACGCCGCCGCGATAGCGAACCTGTTTCCCGCCGGACAGCACGGCGGCGCCGTGGGCGTGGACGTGCGGGGCGGGCAGGATGGGGCGTATGCTTTTCTGGACCGGCTTCGTCTTGCCGCCACCTCCGCCAGCATTGGGGACCTGACGACGCTGGGGTTGCATCCGGCCAGCGCTACGCACCGGATGCTTTCGCCCGAACGCCGGGCGGAACTGGGCATCACGGACGGGCTGGTGCGCCTGTCCGTCGGGGCGGAGCACATCGACGATATTGTTGCGGACCTTGAACAAGCGCTGGAGGCCGTATGAAACCGGGTACGCGTGCTATTCACGGCTGTATGCCAGCGTACGGCGAGGCGCCCTACGCTCCGTCTGCGCCCGCCCTCGAAATGGCGGCCAGCTTCCATTACCGCCGCGCGGCGGACATGACGGCGGTGGCCAACGGGGAGATGGAGGGGTTCGTGTATCAGCGCTACGGCAACCCGACCTCCGCGGCCTTGCATCGTCAGGCGGCGGCGCTCGAAGGCGGCGACAGCGCGCTGGCGTGCAGTTCGGGCATGGCGGCGTTGCACATTGCCTTGCTTACGGCGCTCCGGGGTCGCCCTGCCTCTATTTTGACCGCCGACGTGTTGTTCGGGGAGACATTCCAGTTGCTCCAACTCCTCGAGCAGCAGGACGTGACGACCCGCTATGCGGACCCGTGCGATCCAGAGGCGTTCGAAGCCGCGCTCTGCGCCGCCGACACAGGGTGCATTTTGGTGGAAACGGTTTCGAATCCCCTCATTCGCGTAACCCCGATGGATGTTGTGTGCGCCCTCGCCAAACGCCATGGGGTCCCCGTGGTGGCGGATGCTACGTTTACCACGCCCATCCTGAGCCGTCCGCTTGAGGCGGGCGCCGATATCGTCATGCATAGCGCCACCAAATACCTTGCGGGCCATGGGGACGTACTGGGCGGGGTGACCATATGCCGTGCGGCCCATGCGGAATGGATGCAGGAACTGGGCCGCCATCTGGGGCCGAATCTGGGGCCGTTTCATGCGTTTTTGACGATTCGGGGGATCAAGACGCTTCCGCTCCGTATGGAGGAACACAGCCGCAACGCCTTGCATGTGGCGCGGGCGCTTGAGGGGCACCCCCGGGTCGGGAAGGTGCATTATCCGGGTCTGGACAGCCATCCGGACAAGGCGGTGGCGGATCGGTTGTTCGACCGCGGCCCCGACGGCGATACCTTGTATGGCGGCATGGTGAGTTTTGAACTGCGCGACGCCGACGAGGCCGCCGTTTTCCGGTTCGCCAATGCCTTGCGGCTGGCGGTGCGGGCGACGAGCCTCGGCGACGTGCACTCAATGATGACGCATCCGGCGACCACCACGCACAGGAATATCGGCGCCCGGCGGCGGGCGCAACTGGGGATTGGGGACAACCTGGTGCGCTTTTCGGTGGGGATCGAGGACCCGGAAGATATTACGGCGGACCTGATGCAGGCGCTGGAGCAGATCTGAGCCTGCCTGCGGGGTCGTGAGGCGTCTTCCCGCGATTTTCTGGAAACATGCCGGGCGGCACGGCGTGTTCATGGGTATCCAGAAGTAATCCCTGCCCCATTTGGCGATGTTGTCTCTTGCCGTTATCCTGATTTTGAGCTATCTGGTCGGTTCCATACCGGGCAGTGTCTGGGTAGGGAAGTGGCTGCACGGCATAGATATTCGCCTGTACGGCAGCCGCAACGCGGGCGCCACGAACGTTTTTCGGGTGCTGGGGTGGAAAGCCGGCATACTCGCTTCGCTGGTGGACCTGGGGAAAGGGGTGCTGGCCGCGGGCCTGATTGCATCGCTTCGGCTGGATATGCTTCCTGCCGGGTTCGCCGTCTGGCAAATGGAAGTGGTCGTGCGGCTTCTGGCGGGCGTGGTGGCGATCATTGGGCATATGTATCCCGTATGGGCCGGTTTTCGCGGCGGCAAGGGGGTCAATACCGCGGCGGGCGTACTGTTCGCCTTGACGCCTGCCACCATGGGCATTACGCTGGCTATTTTTCTGATTGTGCTTCTTTCTTCCCGATACGTTTCTGTGGCGTCCCTCTCGGCGGCGGCGGCGTTTCCGTCCGTGGTAGCTATTCGGAGGTACGTATTCGACATCGAGCGGGTGGATCCAAGTCTGCTCGTTTTCGGGATTGCGATTACGCTGGGCATTGTCGTGGCGCATCGCACCAACATACGCCGCTTGCTGCAAGGGACGGAAAACAGGATACGTTCCTTCCGTCCTGCGAAAGGCATGAAGGGCCGGGGCGAATTGTAGGGGGAGCGTCGTTGTGGCCAGACGCATAGCCATGTTGGGGGCAGGCAGTTGGGGGACCGCGCTCGCCATCCTGCTTGCCAAATCGGGCCATGACGTCGTGCTCTGGGCTCGCCGCGAGGAGGCTGCCGACGCCATGCGCCGTACCCGGCGGAATCCTTCGTACCTGTCGAATGCCCGGCTTCCGGACAGCATTGCCGTAACGTCGGATATTCGGGAAGCGGTTCGGGAGCGGGATATGTGGGTTTTCGCCATGCCGGCGCAGGCCGTGCGCGCATGCGCCATGCAGGTGTGCGACGAGGTGCGGGGCGATCCGGCGTACGTATCCGTAGCCAAGGGCATTGAAACCGGATCGTTGTACACGACGACGAGCGTGCTTGCCGATGTGTTGCGGTTCGCGCCGCCGGAACGGATAGGGGTGCTCTCCGGCCCCAGTCACGCCGAGGAGGTTGTGGAGGAGAAGCCCACCACGGTGGTTGCCGCCGCCGGTTCGGAGGGTACCGTAGGGGAGATTCAGTCGGTATTCGCCGCGCCGCGTTTCCGGGTGTATCGCAATGCAGACTTGCTGGGCGTGGAGATTGCCGGTTCGGTAAAGAATGTGATGGCGCTGGCCGCCGGGATCGGGGACGGGCTGGGCTATGGCGACAACACGAAGTCCGCCATTGTGACGCGCGGCCTGGCGGAAATCCGGCGCCTGGGGCTTGCGATGGGCGCCCGGGAGAGTACGTTTGCAGGCCTGGCCGGCCTCGGCGACCTGGTGGTTACCTGCATGAGCCGGCATAGCCGCAACCGATATGTCGGCGAGCGCATCGGGCAGGGCGCCCGCCCCGAAGACATTCGCCAGGAAATGACCATGGTGGCGGAAGGCATGAGCACGGCGGATTCCGTCTACCGCCTTGCACTCCGGCGCCAGGTCGAAATGCCCATTACGGCGGCGGTGTACCGTATTCTTTTCGAGGGAATGGCCCCCCGGGACGCCGTGGAAGAACTCATGGCCCGGGGGTTGAAGGAGGAGGGGTAGGGGGTGCTTGGTCGTCGATTACCTCTTCCCGCTGGCTCCACGATATGGGCTGAATTTCGTAGATTCGCAACGCCTCTGTGACCCCGTGTAAAATGGACTGTTCCGAGTCGTTCAGCAACGCATAGGCGCGGGATTTTGGGAGACGCACGTCTCTGGTGTCGATTTAGGAGAGAGGTGTAGCCCGGATACATTGGACAGTTTTTACTGGAATTTAAGCGGCGAAATTGCAATCTTGCCTGTTCCGATCCCATAATCCAACGAGGCCCTTATGTCCAGACGCTCCCGCAGAACCCACAGTCCCGCCTTTAAGGCGCAGGTAGCCCTTGCCGCCCTGCGCGGCGAGGAGTCGATCACCCAGATCGCTGCGCGTTTCGAAGTGCATTCAAACCAGGTGCATACCTGGAAGAACCTGTTGGCCAAGAACGCCGCGAATGTTTTCGATCGCGGGAGAGGCTCGGTTGCGGAAAGACACGCCAAGGAAATCAGGGCGCTCAAAGCCCAGCTCAAGCAGTCGAGGCAGGAAACGGATTTTGTATCGAAGCTACTCGGCCGGTCAAAGTCCATTGCCGAGCGCCGCGCGCAAATAGATCGCACGCACCCCTTGTCTATCGTCCGGCAGTGCGCGATCCTTGGCTTGAGTCGCGCTACGGCGTATTATCAGCCCAAGAGGGGTGGATGAAGGGAAGCCCGGATAAAGATTCATCGCGGCGCCAGCGATAATCATTCACCCAAGGTGGTTTCTTGCCAATCAGTATCCGTATAGCCTCTTTCCGCCCCCACCAACACCACATGCTCCGCCTCAATCCGCTCACGGAATTCCTCCGGTACGGTATCCCATACGAACAAATCCACCCGAAACGGCAGGTTGCTTTCTTCGAACGCTTCCCTGAGGTCTGCAACGCGACTCTTTTGCTCCGGCTTGGCGAACACCACCATATCCAGGTCGGATTGCGGACGGGAAGTCCATTTGGCCCGCGAACCGTACGCCCAGGCGGTGGTGTTCGGCAAGTACTTGTCGAGCAGCGTCAGGATGGTTTTGCGCTGCTCTTCGGTGATGTCGATGGGTTGATCTACTCCCATGTTTCGCCGGTCATAGTCTGGTACAGACCGATAGCGTCGTCAATGAAATCGGGCACGAGCGTCAAGCAATCCGTCGCCTTCTTTCCATCGTAGTCATGCGATGTGCCGATGCGCGCATTGGCATAGGTCAGCCACCGCTCGACAGGGGAGGGCAACAGGTTGTTTTCGTTAGCCAGCCTGAAGATTGGTTTGGGGCTGTTTGGCGGCTCGGCGACGCCCAATACCTCGTTCAGATACCGCTTTACCACCTTCCACAGACAGTCGTAGCAGGTCTCGAATCGCTGGATCGTCGATTCTGCGGTAGCCTCCGGTATCCATGCCTGCAACGAGTCATCCAGTTGCCGGTAATTCTCGTGCTGCTCTTCAAGGCGTTTTAGCGACATCCGCAACTTGTCGTAGTCGATCATGGCCTGTCGTTGGCTTATGTTGTTTCTGCTCGGCGTCGGTCTATAGACTATTCCAACGCCTTCGAGGTTACTTTGGGCTCCGCCTCATAGCCGACGGCGCCGCCGCTGCCGCTATGCTTGCCCATGTTGTTTCAAACCGTTCATGTATCGAAGGAAAACCAATCCGATAATACGAAACCCCCGCCAGACTTTCCCGCCGGGGTTTTGCGCCGTCAAGTACGTACCGTCACGATTCCGGAAGACGATATTGGAGCAGTGCGCAACGTCCCAGGATTTCGACAATACGCACGAGGCGTCTTGCGCCATTCGAATCGGTCAGCGACAATTCTTCGTTTAGCGCAAAGTGCACGGGCTGGGGCTTTCCCTCGTTGACAGCGATGTTTGAGGCGTACAGATAGGTCCGATCCAGATTGTCTCGTTTCGGGTGGATGCGCCCCTTCAATCCAGGCAGTTGCCCGGTCGCTTCTTCAAAAATAATGCTGCCTCCGTCTGGCAGCGGTTCCATCTCCACCGACAGCGTTCCGGAAGACGGCATCCAGTTGCGCGTCACGTGCGCCGCATAGCCGTCCGCGGCCGCCAGCACGGTCATCGGCAATGCGACGGTATGCAAACCCACCATGGCGCGCCCGAACGTATCCGTAGAGGCGCGTTTCCAGGTATTGTTTGGGAAGAGGAGAAGCACATCCGCCCCCGCCAATGCCTCCCCGGCCGTACGTACTTCGATCTGCACCTGCGCAGGGCTGGACTCCGTGGGCGCACTGGGCAAGGCGACGCGCAGTTCCGACGCGCCAATCATTTCGAAATGCGGGAGGCGCCCGGCCAGTTGGCCGGTTTCTTTTCGAATGATGGGGACGCCGTCGCCGCGGCGCTCCATAATGAAAACGCGCTCCTCGGCGCCCTTGACGCCGCTGACCGGAGTTTTGCCAAGGACCGAAGCGAGTACCTGGTTTCGCGTGGCCTGCCGGTGCGGCAACTCGTCAATGCCGAGGTTGTTCGCCAGGGCGCCAGGGGACTGAATTTCAAGCCGATCCGCAAACATGGACAGGCGAATCCGGCTGCCCTGCATCGAATAGTCGCGATGCGCCACGGCATTGGCGATGGCCTCGAACAAGGCCCGGGCGCTGTATTGCGGCAGCTCGATCCGCCCCGGGTCTTTGCGCGCGCCGACGCGCATATTACGCATGGCGAAAGCAACCCCCTCGGTAATTTGCCGGGACAGCTGTCCCGTGATGGTTTGCGCATCGAGTTGGCTCGAAGCCCGATCGACTCCGCGATACAGCGTGGCGGAGATGCATGCCTGCGGCAACCATTCTTCAGGATTCCGGCAACAGCAAAGAATGCCTGCCACCGTGGCTCGCAGATTGCCGCTGTCGTCCTGTCCCAGTAGCCGCATTTTCTCCAAGGCAGGCCGGGGGTCTGCTCGGCCTTCGGCGCTCAGCAGCGGAATCCAGAGCGCCTCGTCCAGCGTTTCGAAACCCGTATCCGGCACGGTTTGCTCGTCGAACCACAAATAGCGCGCCTGGCTCCTTGCCTGCGACAAGCGCAGTCGTTCGTCGCTTGTCATTTCCCGTATACTTGCGCCGCTGCGAATGAAACCCCGTCCCTTGCATTCGTGCAAGGAAGATCCTTTGGGCACATGCACCAGCATGATGGCCTTGCCGTCCAGGTTCTGGTGGTGTATCTCTACGGGTAATGCGGGCTTGATACTGTCGGCGCACACCTCAGCGATCAGCTGGTTCAATGCGATGAGCTGCTCCGAATGCAAGCCCTGCATTTCGCCCCTATCGGTTACCCCGCAGAGAATGACGCCGCCGGTTGCATTGGCGAACGCAGTGATTTCGTTCGCCCAATCGTCCCGCGTGGGTTCTACGGGGCGATTGCCGCGAAACCTGATTTGCTTGAACTCCCAGCCAGAGTCCTCATGCAAACGCAGCCGCTCCCTGATCACGTCGTTGGTGATGCGCATGGGTCGAAGCCAAGTGTTTTGAGATGAGCAGCGATTTTCGCATCCAGGCGTGCGCCCCTGTCATGCTCTTTCGGGACATTCGTTTATCGAAGGAAAACCAATCCGATAATACGAAACCCCGGCCAGACTTTCCCGCCGGGGTTTGGCATAGCCGCCAGATCGGGCGCCATCGGCAAAGGCGATGCGCCGCCAAATTCATGGGCGCCTAAATTATTTAGGCGCAGGAAATCTTGACTTAAAAAATTTAACAGGCCCGCCTTGCGCCTCATAAAACCCCTGCATCACGTGCCCACAAAATCCTGCCTCGTACCCCCATAAACCCCTGCCTCACGTGCCCGCAAACCCCCGCCTCGTACGCCATAAACCCCTCGTCGTCCAGCACAGAGGGGGCTCGAAGAATCCCCATATTTCTTGCCGCCCGGCGCTGGTATTTCCCGTTTCCAATGCGTATCTTGCAAGGCATGTTTCCGTTATTGCCCGAATTATAGGCCGATCCTATGCCGAATGCCGCCCGCCCCGCTTGCATTGCCCCGCAAACCGCTCCCGCTATGGCCCAGGCAACACCGGGAATGACCATTGTGTCGCTCGACCATGATATATCCGTTATTGCGCACAATGCGAACACGGAATACACGCGACACACGCACTACATATGCCGGCGCGCCATGCGATTCGGTCTCGACACGGCAAGGTCGCCTGCGAATTTCAAGACAGACCCCGCCATGATATCGCGTCCGGCACCGTGTTCCACCACGCCCCATTCGTATAAATCCGTTATTGCACAAGCCCTTTCATCTTGTGCCCCATATATACATCCGTTATTGCATGTAATGCCTTCCGATAACAAAGCATCCCTTTGCAATAATGTCCCCAATAACCTCAACCTGACGACTTCGGCCAGCCCATAGACATTGCCTCGCCTGGTTTCCCTAACCCCCGCCGCGCACCCCAACGCCCGAGCGCCCCTGAATCCCCGCCGCACCCAAACCCCTGACTTCTGCCGCACTCCAGCGCCCGAGCGCCCCTGAATCCCGCCCCGCACCACCCCGCACCCCAGCGCCCCGTAACCAGCTTCCATGCCCATCGTCGAAACCATATCTCTCCAGGAAACGACCCGGGAACGGTACCTCAGTTACGCGATGTCCGTGATCATGAGCCGCGCCCTGCCGGATATCCGTGATGGCCTCAAGCCCGTGCAGCGGCGCATCCTGTACGCCATGTACGCGAACCTGCGGCTTACCCCGGACGCCCGCTATCGCAAGAGCGCCGCAGTAGTGGGGGAGGTGATGGGCAAGTACCACCCGCACGGCGACACGGCCATTTACGACGCCATGGTCCGGATGGCCCAGGATTTCTCCCTGCGCGATCCGCTCGTGGACGGACACGGCAATTTCGGCTCCATCGACGGGGACAACCCCGCCGCCATGCGCTACACCGAGGTCAAATTGCGCCCGCTGGCCGTGGAGATGCTGGAAGAAATACGGCAGAACACCGTAGATTTCCGGCCCAATTTCGACGGGAGCTACGACGAGCCGGTCGTGCTTCCGGCCCGCATCCCGAACCTCCTCGTCAACGGGGCGGACGGCATCGCCGTGGGCATGGCCACCAAAATTCCCCCGCACAACTTGCGCGAAGTGGCGGACGCGCTGATTCACTTGATCGACCATCCAGAGGCGTCCATAGAAGACCTGGCGCAGCGCATCCCGGGGCCGGATTTCCCCACCGCGGGACGCATTCTGAACACGCCCGACGAACTGTTGCAAATCTACCGCACCGGAGAAGGCCCGGTGGAATTGCGCGGCGACTACGCGATGGAAGGGAAGAGCCGCATTGTCATCACGTCCGTCCCGTACATGGTCAACAAGGCGACGCTCGTGGAGAAAATCGCCGAGCACATTGTCCACGAGCGCGTGCCGCAGCTGTCCGACGTGCGCGACGAATCGGCGGAGGACGTGCGCGTGGTGCTGGAGCTTCGGCGGGGCGCCGACCCGGAAGCGGCCATTGCCTACCTGCTGCGCCATACGGACCTGCAAAAGCGTTACCACGTCGATATGACGTGCCTTGCGCCGACGGACAATCCGCTGGTTCCCACGCCGAAAAAGGTGCATCTCGGCGAAGCGTTGCGGGCTTTTCTGGCGTTTCGCCTGCATGTCGTGACGCGCCGCCTCCGCTATGCGCTCGAACGCCTCGAACGGCGCATTCACATCCTGCGCGGCCTCGAAAAACTGTTCGACGCCCTTGACGAAGCGATCCAGCTCATCCGGGCGTCTGCGGATCGGAAGGACGCTGCTGCGCGCCTCATGCACCGGTTCGATCTGGACGAGGAACAGGCCGAGGCCATCCTCGAAATCAAATTGTACAGACTGGCCCGGATGGAAATCAGGGAGATTCGCCGGGAACTGAAGGACAAACTGGCGCGGGCGGCGGAGGTGCGCGCGATGCTGGCCTCCGAGGACAAGCGATGGGCGTTGGTGCGCGCGGAGATAGCGGAGACCGCCGCCGCATTCGGCACAGACCGCAAGACGCACATAGCCGGCCCGGACCAGGCGCTTGAATACGACGCCGAGGATTATATCGTGGCCGAAGATTGCTACGCAATCGCGACCCGCGACGGCTGGATCAAGCGGCAGCGCACGTACGCGGACATCGACAGCATCCGCGTCCGCGAAGGGGACGCCGCAGGGTGGATATTGCCTGTCTCCACCCGCGGCTCGGTAGGCTTTTTCACCAATTTCGGGCGGTGTTATTCGCTTCGCGCCGAGGCGCTTCCAAACACGACCGGGTACGGCGATCCGGTCCAGAAATTCTTCGATTTCTCCGACAAGGAGCATGTCGTCGGCGTTGTTTCGTTCGATGCGCGGGCGCTTCCGAAGCCGGTCCTCTTGCCGGAAACCGAGCCGGAACTGTTTGCGTCGAACGGAAGCGGCGAACAGGAACCCTTTCTGGTGGCGATCACGAGCGCCGGGCAGGCCGTGCGCATGCCCCTCGACAGTTTTGCGGAACCCTCTACCCGAAAGGGCCGCAGCTACGCCAAGCTGGAAGCCGACGACGAGGTTGTAAGCGCCGAACCCGCGGCGGGCGCCGAAAACGCATGCCTTGCTTCGAAGGGCGGGTATGCCCTTATCTTTCCCGTGCACCAGATTCCGTTGTTCAAGAGTGCGGCGAAAGGCGTTATCTCCATGCGTCTTGGCGCAGGCGACCGGGTGTTGGGGTGTACGCTCTCCAGTGCGGCCCGCGCCGGCCTGAAAGTCGAAACGAGCCGGGGCCGCGTCGAAACGATCCGGACGACCAAGTTCGAGGTATCCCGGCGCGGCAACCGCGGCAAATCCATCATCAGTCGGGGGCATGTGGCCCGCATCTTCCTCGAACCTGTAGAAATCCGGTTATGAGCACGAGGCAAACCCGTACGCAAACCTATACAGGCGCCGACATTCAGGTGCTGGAAGGGCTGGACCCGGTCCGCAAGCGTCCGGGCATGTACGTGGGCGGGACGGGCAAGGCGGGGCTGCACCACCTGCTTTGGGAGATCGTGGACAACGCCGTGGACGAAGCCACCAACGGCTATGCGTCCCACATTGAGGTGACGCTTCACGAGGACGGGCGCAGCGTCACGGTGTCGGACAACGGACGGGGCATTCCGGTGGACATCCATCCCGGAAAAAACATGTCTGCCCTCGAACTCATCATGACGACCCTGCATGCAGGCGGCAAATTCGATCAGACGAATTACATCGCCTCGGGCGGGCTGCACGGCGTGGGCGCTTCCGTGGTGAACGCCTTGTCCGAGGAGTTGACGGTTACCGTTCGCCGCGACGGCGGCGTCTGGGAGCAGCGCTATGCGCGGGGCGCACCGCTTGCCGCCGTCCGCAAGGTGCGCGCAAACGGCAGGGGTACGGGCACCGCCATCCGTTTTCGGCCCGACCCGGATATTTTCGAATCCGTGGCGTTCGATGCGGAGGCCATAGGGCAGAACCTGGAGATCAAAACATATCTGAACGCCGCCCTGTGCATCGTTTTTCGCAACGAAGCGGACGGCGCCCGGCGCGAGTACCGCCACGTAGGCGGCATTGCAGAGTTCCTGGCCGAACGCGTGAACGCGCTGCGCGCCCGCCCCGTGCACGAGGAATCGTTTCTGGCGCTTCAGGACGACATGACGGACGGCGCCCGCGTCGAGGTCGCGCTGCAATGGACCGAAGCCCCCCGCGAGCACGTCATCTCCTTCGTCAACGGCATTCCCACGAAGGACGGGGGCAGCCATGAACAGGGTTTCCGCGATGCGGTCCGCAGCGCCGTACGGGCCTACATGGAAACGCACGGCTTGCTGCCGAAGAATCTGGACATTGCTGCGGACGACATTCGGGAGGGCCTGGTCGCCATCCTGAATCTGTTTATGGTGGAGCCGCAATTTCAGGGGCAGACCAAGGAGAAACTGAACAACCCGGGCGCGCGCTCGATTGTCGCCGGCGCCATGCGGCTCGAGCTGGAGCGGTTTCTGAATGCGCACCCCACGACGGGCGAAGCCATTGCTGCGCGCGTCATACAGTCCGCGAAAGCCCGCCGCGCCTCCCGCGCCGCCGCCCGCGACGTGCGCCGCAAGAACGGCGTACGCCATCGGCTGAACCTCCCCGGCAAACTGGCGGACTGCTCGTCCACGGACCCGTCAAAAAGCGAATTGTTCATCGTAGAGGGAGATTCCGCCGGCGGGTCGGCCAAACAGGGCAGGGACCGGGGATTCCAGGCCGTGTTGCCGCTGCGCGGGAAAGTGCTCAACGCCGAGCAACATGCGGCGAACAAGGTGCGCGCCAACAAGGAACTGTCGAATGTGGCGCAGGCGCTGGGGTGCGGCATGGGGGACGAGATCGACCTGTCGCGCCTTCGGTATCACAAGATCATCCTGCTTATGGATGCGGATTCGGACGGACACCATATCGCCACGCTGCTCCTGACCTTTTTCTATCGGTACATGCGCCCGCTCATCACGGAGGGCTTTGCGTACATTGCGCAGCCGCCGTTGTATCGGCTGGATGCGGGCCGGGAAACCTGGTGGGCGCTGGACGAGGCGGAGAAGGACCGCATCCTGCGCAAGATCGAGCGAAAGGAAAAGGGCCGCCGCAACATTCTGGTGCAGCGCTTCAAGGGGCTTGGGGAAATGATGCCCGCCACGCTTCGGGAAACGACCCTGGACCCCGAAAAACGCATGTTGCTGCAAGTGCGCATCGACGAGGCGGAGCGCCTCGACACCGAGCGCACCATTTCGGACCTGATGGGGAAAGACGCCTCGGCGCGGTTCCGCTTTATCATGGAGCATGCCGCGGACGCGGACGCACTGGACGTGTAGCGCAGGGATGCACGGCGCATAGAGATTGCGCGGAGCTATGTCGTCTCCTGCGCCACATGGTTTTCCAGCACGCCGACAGGGTCGATGGCGATCCGGATGCGATCGCCTTGCGCCAGCGCGAAATCGTCGGGCGGCACGACCCCGGTGCCGGTCAAGAGGAAACAGCCGTCCGGGAAGGACTGGTCGATGCATAGCCAGGAAATGAGTTCCTCGATGGAGCGCCGCAGTTCGGCCAGCGTGGCGCTTCCCTCGAAGGCTACGACGCCGCGGCGTTCCACCGAAAGCCGGATGGCCGTGTCTGCGGGCAGCGGCTCCCCGGAGACGAGCATGCACGGTCCCAGCGCACAGCATTGATCGTACACCTTGGCTTGCGGCAGGTACAAAGGATTCTCGCCCTCAATGTCCCGCGCGCTCATGTCGTTGCCGATGGCGTAGCCGAACGCCTTGCCCGCCGCATTGACGGCGACGGCCAGTTCCGGCTCCGGCACGCTCCAGGAAGAATCCCGCCGAATCCGCACGGCCCCGCCCGGCCCGACGACCCGGTGTGGCGTGGCCTTGAAGAACAGTTCGGGCCGCGCGGCGGCGTACACCCGGTCGTATGCGTCGGCGGTCTTTTCGGATTCCGCCATACGGGCGGTTCGGCTGCGCCAGTAGGTCACGCCGGCGGCCCAGACTTCCTGCCGTCCGATCGGGGCCAGCAATTCTTCCGGGCGAGGCGGGGCGGTTTCCGGCGCGCGGCGGGCCAGGTCCACAAGGCGCTCGCGCAGCGCAGGGTGGTTGAACAGGTCGTCCCAGCCGACGTCCCGGAGGGCGAAGAACCGGCCGTTTATTTCCCCCCTCGGTCCGTCCGTACACCGGTACAGCCGTACAACGTCTTGCGAGGCCATGGTTTTTGACATTATCTTAAGGATGCGCTGATTACGTCCAATATGGTGGTACTTATACGATCGACGTTTCACGTACGCGAATACCGGCTGTCATGATTCCATCGTTAAAATCAGCAGGCAGCACGGCGGTTTCGCGGCGCCGGGCGCTATGGCTTGCGATCCGCCATCCTTGCCCTATCGTTCGCTTGTTACCGCATGAAACCGTATTATCGAACGTAATCTGGACGTTTTTTGCACGGACCATCCCATAGGGATGCTCTGATTAAGTCCGCGAAGATCAGAGGCAGCGAGGTGTGCGCTGGCAAGGAATGACGAAGCAGTGTGGCAGGCCCCACATAATGAGGAATGACGCCGCCAGCGCGCTCCTCGATCCCTCCCGAAGGGCGCTTCACGACACCGACGACGCAAAACGCCGTGTTTTTCGATGATTTAACGATGGAATCATTGCAAACGCTACTTGCGTACGTGAAGCGCTGATCGAAGTGGACTTGATCAGTGCATCCATAAGATCAATCCCCAGGATACCTGAATATGAACAGGCGACACTTTTTGGCGGCTGCTTCGACCGTGGCTATTCTTCCCCGGCATGTGCTGGGCGGCGCGGGCGTCGTGGCGCCCAGCGACACGCTCAACCTGGCCGGGATCGGCGCGGGCGGCATGGGCGGCAACTACCTCGAAAATCTGAGCAGCGAAAACATCGTGGCCCTGGCCGATGTGGACGACCTGCGCGCCGCGCCCACCTACGCGCGTTTTCCCGACGCCCGCCGCTACAAGGATTTTCGGGAACTGCTTGACAAGGAAGCAAACCACATCGACGGGGTGGTTATCGGGACGCCGGACCATACGCATGCCGTGGCAGCGCTTCCCGCCTTCGCGCTCGGCAAGCATGTGTACTGCGCAAAACCGCTGGCGAGAACCATTCGCGAGACGCGTCTCATGACGGAAGCCGCGCGCAAGGCGGGCGTGGCGACCCAGATGAGCACGCAACAGAACGCGCACGACGATCATCGCGTGATCGCCGAAATGATCTGGGACGGCGCCATCGGCCCCGTGCGCGAAGTGCATATCTGGGACAACCGCCCGATTTGGCCGCAAGGGACGCCCCGTCCCGTCGATACCCTGCCCATTCCCGACACGCTGGATTGGGACCTGTGGCTTGGTCCGGCGCCCGAGCGGCCCTATCATTCGGCGTACGTGCCGTTTGCCTGGCGGGGCTGGCAAGATTTCGGAACGGGCGCCTTGGGCGACATGGGGTGCCACCATTTCGATCCGGTTTTTCGCGCCCTGCATTTAACGGCCCCGGAAACGGTGCACGCAAGTTCCACGGACGTGAACGAGGAGACCTGGCCTCATGCCTCCATTGTGCATTATGGATTTCCGGCGCGAGGGGATATGCCCCCCGTGCGCGTCACCTGGTACGACGGAGGGCTGAAGCCCCCGCGTCCGGACGGCCTCGGCGACCACGAGCCGATGGGCGTGCCCAACCCCGGGGGCGCCTATTTCGTGGGGGACAAGGGGGTGTTGATGACCGACGGAACCGGGCACAATCCTCGAGTGCTTTCTGCTTCCGGGGATGCGGACGATAGCGCGTACGAGATGCCTGCGCCGGCCCTTCCTCGCTCGATCGGGCATTACCAGGAATGGATCGAAGCCTGCAAGGGCGGCCCGAAGGCAGGCGCCCATTTTGACTACGGCGGTCCTGTTACCGAAGCCGTTCTGCTCGGCAACATAGCAATCCTTTCCCCTGGCAAGACGCTGCGCTGGGACGCGGCCTCGATGCGCATTACGAACGACAAGGAGGCGAATCTCCTGCTGGATCGGTCGTATCGGGAAGGCTGGGCGCTATAGCCCTTTCGCTGCACGGTTCCCGTACGCTTTTCCCCGACATAAGCCCCAACAGAATACACCCTTCGTCGCCATGCTATTTTCCGCCATATCCCGCGCAACCTCTGCGCGATTCGTTGCCCTCGCCGCCCTTGCGGCGCTCTGGACGTTCGCCGGCTTCCGGCCCGCTTCGGCCCAGGGCCTTGAGCGGGGCGCCGTGTACGACAACCTTTCCATGCACAGCGAAATTCTGGACGGCGAGCGGAAGTACGCCGTGTATTTGCCGCCGGATTACCATAGCTCCGAGCGCAGCTACCCTGTGCTCTACCTGCTGCACGGCGCCGGAGACGACCAGACGGGGTGGGTGCAGTACGGAGAGGTGCGGCATATCGCCGACAAAGCCATTTCAACGGGCAAGGCCACGGCCATGATCGTTGTGATGCCGGACGCCTTTACGGGTCGCCTCGGGTATTTCAACGCCATCGGGGCGGACTGGCGGTACGAAGATTTCTTCTTCGAGGAATTGATGCCGCATGTGGAATCCACGTACCGGATCCGGGGGGAGAAGCAATACCGCGCCGTGGCGGGCCTCTCGATGGGGGGCGGGGGCAGTTTTATGTACGCCCTGCACCGGCCCGACCTGTTTGCCTCGTCCGCGCCGCTCAGCGCCTACGTGGGGCCGTCTTCCGTCGAGGAATTCAGCCGGTGGCGATCTCCCGAGGATGCCGACCTGTCCGACGAGGAGATCATGGAATGGATTGCCCGGCACAACGCCGTCGAACTAATCAAGAGCCTGCCTGTGGATAGCGTCAAGGCCGTGCGCTGGTACATCGACTGCGGGGACGACGATTTTCTCTACGAAGGCAATTCCATGGCGCACATCGAGATGCGCCGCCGGGAGATTCCGCACGAATTCCGGATTCGGAACGGAGGCCATTCGTGGGGCTACTGGCGCGAATCGCTGCCGGACGTGCTGGCGTTCGTATCCGAAACGTTTCGCCGGTAGCGGGGCCTGCCGCCCGCGTTGTCATTCCTGGTCTGCACGCACCCGCTCTCACCCACCTCGCGCACTCCCGCCTGCCTCGTCCCACACCCGCCGCCTTGCCCACACCCGCCGCCTTGCCCACTCCCGCCGCCTCGTCCCACACCCGCCGCCTTGCCCACACCCGCCTGCCTTGCCCGCTCCCGCCGCCTTGCCCGCTTCCGCCGCCTTGCCCACTCCCGCCCGCCTTGCCTACATCCGCCGCCTTGCCTACATCCGCCGCCTTGCCTACATCCGCCGTCTCGCCCCACACCCACCCGCTCTCGCCTCCGCACCCGCGCAACCCCCTGGGCATTGCGGACGTAATCAGCGAATCCTGAACAAATCCATCGCCATAAAACATGTTTAAGTTACATCCAAAAAAACCTTGCCCCGCAACAAGTTACGCTATCCTTTCCTGCATTCTTTTCGCGGGAAGCGCGTTCGCCGCCGCGCCGGGCTTGCCGGACGAGGGCGAGCAGACGCCGCCGCCGGATCGTCCGAATATCCTCTGGATCGTGGGCGAGAATCTGGCGCTGGACCTCGGCGTCTACGGGATGGAGCAGGTGGCCACCCCGAACCTCGACGGGCTGGCGCACGAGGGGTTGCGCTTTACGAACGTATACGCCACCTCGCCGGTGTGCGCGCCCAGCCGTTCCGCCTTCATGACCGGGATGTACCAGACCACGACCGACATGCACCACATGCGGTCGCACCGGGACGACGACTACCGTTTGCCGGAGGGCGTTCGCCCGCTGACCCATCGGCTTGCGGACACGGGGTACTACACGGCGAACATTACGCACATCGGGGACCGCGAAGTCGGTACGGGCAAGCTGGACCTGAATTTCGTGAACGAAGGCCCGCTATACGACACCTCCGACTGGTCCGACTTGCAAGCGAACCAGCCGTTCTTCGCAATGATCAACACGCCCGAGGCAGAGTACGACATCTACGACCGGAAATCCGCGGAAAAGGAGCGCGTACCCTGGGTGGGAGAAGAGTGGCACCCGCAGATCGCCACGCCGGAGAACGTGAATCCGCCGCCGTATTATCCAGACCATCCCGTGGTGCGCGAGGAATGGGCCCGGTATCTCAATTCTGTTTCCGGCATGGACGTGCGGGTGGGCTGGATTCTGGACGCGTTGGAGGAGGAGGGCATGGCGGAGAACACCGTGATTGTGTTTTTCGGGGATAACGGACGGCTCACAGCGCGCGGCATCCACTGGGTATGGGACGTGGGCATCCATGTGCCCATGATCATTCGCTGGCCGGACCGTTTTCCCGCTCCGCCCCAATACAGTCCCGGCGGCGTGTACGACGGCGTGGTGAGCCTCCTCGACCTGACGGCCACGACCCTCTGGATGGCGGGCATAGAACGGCCTTTCGGGATGCAAAGCCTGAATTTCTTCGGAGATCAGCCCGATCCGGCGCGTAGGTACGCATTCAGCGCCCGCGACCGCATAGACGAAACCGTGGCCCGCCTCCGATCTGTCCGCGGCGACCGCTACCACTATATCCGGAATTACTATCCCCGCGAAGGATTTCTGACGCTGAACCGGTACAAGGAGAAGTGCTTTCTGGTGAAACCCCTTATGCGGCAGTTGCACGCCGACGGCTTGCTTACCGGCGCCCCGGCCCGTCTGATGGAGCCGGTTCCGTACGAGGAATTGTACGATACGGCGGCGGACCCGCATGAACTGGAAAACCTTGCCGATTCCGAACAGCCGGAGCACCGGGAGGCGCTTCTTGCGATGCGGGCGGCGCTGGATTCCTGGATCGCCGACACGGGAGATCGGGGCGCGTATCCCGAGCCGGAGTACATTGTGAAGCCGTTCGTGCAGGAAATGCACGACTGGTTCGGTACGCCGGACTGGCATCCTGCGCCGGAGCCCGAGATTCGCCTTATTGTGGAGTAATGCCCAGCGTACATGACCGCATGCGAGGACCCCTTGAACCTTTTCGGCATGCTGTTTCAGGTTTTTTCCGTAGTTTTCGGCGTACGTTTTCGGGAAGGCGCCGAACCCGCCGTTGCGGGCGCCCGGGCCGTCCCTTCCCCAAGCCCTTTTTTCTTTTTGAATCAATCCGTCGCGTTGCGACCTGCACCATGTTCTCGCCTCTACATCCTGTTTTTCGGAGTGTTTCCTTCCCCTTCGCCGTCGTGCTGCTGGCCGTGCTTTTCGCCGGATGCCAGTCGTCCGACGCCGTGGACATGCCCGCCGAAGAAGAAATGACCGCTGCCCCGGTCCAGCTGACGGAAGTATGGACGCTTACCGACGGCCTCAACCGCCCGGAATCGGCGATCTACGACCCCGAGCGGAGCGTACTCTACGTCTCGAATATCAATTTCACCGGACCGGGCCACATTTCCAAAGTCTCCCTGGACGGGGCGTCCATAGATTCCCTGTGGGTGCCCGGCCTCGCAGAACCCAAGGGCATGGCGCTCGGCGAGGGGGTGTTGTATGTGACGGACAAAAATACGCTGCTGGCCATCGATCTTGATTCCGGGGAGATTACGGCCCGGCACGAGGTGGCCGGGGATGACGTATACCTGAACGATGTGGCCGTGGGCGAAGACGGTACGGTCTACGTATCCGATTCGCGTTTCAGCAAGGTCTATGCGTTGCAGGACGGCATGTTCGACGTATGGCTGGCGCACGAGAATGTGCTGATGCCGAACGGGGTGCATGTGGTTGGGGACGAATTGTACATCGCCGCCGGCGATTCTACGGCGGAAGAGCCAGGGAATGCCCGGTATCTGCAAGCCATTTCGCTTGCGGACCACAGCGTCCGCGCCCTCCACGGAACCGAGCCGGAAGGCGCCCTCGACGCCATCGAGCCGGACGGCGCGGGCGGTTTGTTCGTGTCGGACTGGGGCGGCGGCCGCCTGATGCACTACCGGGACGGGGAGGGGCTGACCTTGCTGCGTACCCCGGGGCAAGGCACGGCAGACGTAGAATTCGTCGCCGAGACGCAGATGCTGTACGTGCCCGTGATGATGTCCAACCAACTTATCGCCTTCGAAGTCTCCCTGTAGCGAGGCATTCGCATCCTCGAACGGTCGGCTCCTGATGCGCTCCCGCTTCTGGCCCGACCGTTTCGTCCACAAGACCCAAGCCTTCCAATGATCGACAGACGTACGCTACTGGCCTCGGCTGTTCCCGCCGCGCTGGCCTCTCTGGCCCGGCCCCGGGCCGCCCTCGCCGGGCTGGCAGGCCGCGCCGCGCCGTCTCCGCAGTACTACGAACTGCGCCGGTACCGCCTGCGCAATGTGTCTCAGCAGCGCGCCTTTCATACGTTCTGGGGCGAGGTGGCCACGCCGGCGCTGAACCGCCTCGGGATCGAGCCGGTGGGCGGCTTTACGGTCGTGCACGGTCCGAATGCGCCCTCGGCGTATGTGCTGTTGCCCCATCCGGACCTGGAGTCGGCGGTGGGCGTGCGCCGGCGCCTTGCCCAGGACGCCGCCTACACAGAGGCCGGCGCCGGTTTCCTGAAGCGCTCCATGGCCGACCCCTCCTATGCCCGGTACGAGAGCTCGCTGTTCAAGGCGTTCGACGGCATGCCCGTTCTGGAAACGCCGCTCGATTCGGACGGACGGATTTTCGAACTGCGCGTCTATGAAAGCCCGAGCGACGAGGCGGGCATTCGCAAGGTCGAGATGTTCGACAACGGGGAGATTCCGATTTTCCGGGAAACGGGGCTGCATCCGGTCTTTTTCGGGGAAGCGCTTGCGGGCGAGCAGCTTCCGAACCTGACCTATTTGCTTGTTTTCGAAAACATGGCCGCCCGGGAAGAGGCGTGGGCGAAGTTCATTGCGCACCCGGACTGGAAGACGATGAGCGCCGATCCATACTACGCAGAAACCGTCTCGGCCATCAGTAGCTACATCCTGCGCCCGACGCCCTGGTCCCAGGTGTAGCCGCCGCCGCGCGTTGCGGTGGCTGTTTCACTGGCTGTTGCACTGGCTGTTGCACTGGCTTCCTTTGTTTTGTGCGTTGTTTCCCCGAGCGCTCCCCGAGCATTTCGCGCGTCCGCTCGACAAACATTCCGCGCCCCGGAATGCAGGACCCGTGCCCTGGAATGCAGGACGCGTGGCGCGGACGTGATCAGGGCCTCCGTTACTTGACCAGCAGCATGGTTTTGGCCACGATCTTGTCTGGCGTCTGCAGCCGGTAGATATAGGCCCCGCTGGGTAGCGGGCCTGCCTCGAAACGGATCTGATGCTCCCCGGCGGCTTTTTGCTCGTCCACCAGGGTCGCTACCTCATGGCCAAGCAGGTTGTACGCCGTCAGCTGCACGCGGCCTGCCTGTCCCAGCGTGTACCGGATGGTGGTTTCCGGGTTGAAAGGGTTGGGATAATTGCCGAGGAGCGCGGTTGCGGCGGGCAGTTCGTCGCGGTCCGCCGAATTCACATAGACCATGCGTTCCGCCATCTTGACCGCTTCGCCTGCATTGACGATGCCCCAGCCGAGGATATTGTCGGGTTTATCCGCCTGACTGGCCGTCTCGCGCAAGATATCGCGGACGTCCATAGGCCCCAGGTCCGGATTGACCTGGAGGATTTGCGCGATGACCCCCGCCGTGAGCGGCGCGGAAAAGGAGGTGCCAGATGTAGAGCCGATCGCGGCGCGGCCCATGGCCGCGTATACGTATACGCCCATGGCGACAACGTCCGGTTTGATGCGCCCGTCGGCGGTGGGGCCGCGGGAGCTGAACCTTGCGACGTCCGAATCGATGGTCACGGCCCCTACCGTAATGACGGAGTCTGCATCGGCAGGCGTACTGACATAGTACCAGCAAAAGCTCGGGCTCGAGCAACCCTCGTTGCCCGCGCTCGTCACCACCGCGACGCCGAGGGCCGCCGCCTTGTCCGCTGCGATGGTCGTGATGCCCGTATCTCCGTCCAGATCGTCTACCGAGTAGCTGCGTTGCCCCGGGTCGAATTGCGAATACCCAAGGGAAATATTCACCACGTCCACGCCCTCGCTCTCCATCCACTCAAGGCCTGCAACCAGGTTGTCCTCCTCCCGGTTCGTTTCCGAAGGCGCATATTCCGTGATGCCGGCAAGTACTTCAGCCCCGTACGCCGGGCCGATCAGGTGCCCATCCATAAATCCTGTGGCTGTGGACGCCACATTCATGCCGTGCGTGTTGCGATCGTCTGTTTTGCCCGTAAAATTCCGGATGGCGATCAGGCGATCCTGGTTTATCAGCTGGTCGAACGCCGGGTGCTCGAAGTTCGAGAACGGCGTGTCCAGAAATCCGATGCGGACCCCGGTCCCGTTGATCCCGCGCTCCAGCGGTTCGATGGCGTTCATCAACTCGAGTTGCGGCCGGGACACGCCGTAGCGATCGTTCCCGGTCTTGGCGGACAGGGCGGAAGGCGGCGCTTCCGAATCCGGCTTGGGAAGCACATGCTTTTGCTGGGCCACCGGCCGTATTTCGCGCACGAAATCCAGTTCGCGCAGCTGAAAAAGCGCTTCCTCCGTCAGGTCCGCGCTTACCGCGTTCAGCCAACGGCTTTCCGTGCGGATTTCCGCGCCCGCTTCTTCGAGCGCGCGCACATAGGTCGGGGAGACCTTGCGGTCCAGGTCCGCGGCGTGCGGTTGTCCGCGCCGCGCCCGCCTCTCCCGGGCCCGTTCGCTGATCGCCGCCGCCGGCGCATCCGGCTTCCCGTCCAGAAAAATCCAGTAGGCCTCCGGTTCGGCGGCGGAAGAAGATCGTTTTGCCGTTTGTCCCGCCGCGTCGCGTGCATGCACACCGCCCAAAAGCAGCAGAAGCAGGGCGAGGAGAGAGACGGTAAGCGAGCGCGCAGGGGGCATGGGGGGTAGGGGATAAGGTGTATGAAATCGGGGTATCTGTGGAGAGATTGTCCGCGGGCCGTCTTGTTGCACGCCCGGCTTCTGTAGATTCGGTTGGAAGATTCGTGTGGAGCCTGATTCGGTTTGGAGCCAGCAAAATATTTCCGGGGGTTCGCCTCGAAGATACAGTATATCATAGAGGTATCACAGAGACAAGGCAAACAACATGCCGGAATCAGTACAAATTTCTTCCGAAAAATTCAGGGTGCTCTGATTAAGTCCGCGAAGATCAGAGGCAGCGAGGGGTGCGCTGGCAAGGAATGACGAAGCAGGTAGTGTGGCGGCCCCGCGTAATGAGGAATGACGCAGCCAGCGCGCTCCTCGATGCCTCCCGAAGGGCGCTTCACGACCCCGACGACGCCAAACGCCGTGTTTGCCGATGATTTCAACGATAGAATCATTACAAACCCTACTCGCGTACGTGAAGCGCTGATCGAAGTGGATTTGATCAGTGCATCCGTACGTACTTTTGCAGCCTTTGCGAAAAAAAACGACACCCTGAGGCATGGCGTATCTGCAATGTATCGTCGGACTGGCTCTGCTGCTTGGCGGGGCCGACTTGTTCGTGCGGGGCGCCTCCAGGCTGGCGCGCGCCCTCGGCATGGCCCCGCTGGTCGTAGGCCTGACCGTCGTCGCGCTGGGCACCAGCGCGCCCGAATTCGCCGTGGTGCTCCAGGCCGCGTTGACCGGAGAAACGGGTATTGCCGTGGGCAATGTCGTGGGGAGCAACATTTTCAATACGTTTTTTATCCTCGGCGTTTCGGCGCTGGCGGCGCCGCTGGTCGTTGATAAAAAGTTCATCCGGACGGACCTGGTCTGGATGGTATTGGCCTCGGCGGCGGCGCTGACCTTGGGGCTATTGTTCGGGCGGATCGGCAGGCTGGAGGGCGCCCTTTTTTGCCTGACGCTTGCGGCGTACGTGGCCTGGAAGGTGCGCAGTGGACGGCAGCGGGAGACCGCCCGCGCCTCGTCGGCGCCCGTGCCCCGGCCTCCCTTGCGCGTTCGGGACGCGTTTTTTCTGGCGGTGGGTTTCGTGTTGCTCATTCCGGGGGCGGACTGGATTGTGCAAGGGGCCACGGCCATTGCGGCGGGCCTGGGCGTAAGCGACCTGGCGATTGGCCTGACCGTGGTGGCGGCGGGCACATCCTTGCCGGAGGTCGCTACGTCTGTGGTGGCCACCCTGCGGGGCGAGCGCGCCATCGCCGTGGGCAACGTGGTGGGGAGCAACCTGTTCAATCTGCTTGGCGTGCTGGGGTTGGCGGGCGCGTTGTCTGCCGGGGGCGTTCCGTTCGCCGAAGAGGCGGTCCGCTTCGACCTGCTGGTGATGGCGCTGGCGGCGCTGGCGTGCTGGCCGCTTTTTCGCACGCATGACCAAATTTCCCGGTGGGAGGGGGGCGTGCTTGCGGCGTATTATGCGGCGTATGTCGCGTGGCTCGTGCTGGCTTCCGGCGCAGAGGCCGGGACGGGCCCGTCCTTCGCGAAAAGCATGGGGAACGCATGCTATTTTATGGCGCCCCTGATGCTAATCGTTGTCGTAACCGCCGCGTTTCACTACGTTTCCAAAAGGAAGGAGAACAAGTCCGACGAGTAGAGGCCGCCAGCGCGCTCCTCGATGTCTCCCGAAGGGTGCTTCACGACCCCGCCGACGCAACACGCCGTGTTTTCCGATGATTTTAACGATAGAATCATTACAAACGCTACTTGCGTACGTGAAGCGCTGATCGAAGTGGATTTGATCAGTGCATCCCTTGTGTTATCCGCGCTCGCCATCCTGTGCTTCCGTCGTTTTTCCGGTTCGCCATGTCCGATACAAGCCATCCAGCCGATACGCCCGCCTCGTCCGGCTCTCCCGCTTCGTCCGGCTCTCCCGCTTCGTCCGGCTCTCCCGCCTCGTCTGGCTCTCCCGCTTCGTCCGGCTCGTCCACCGCGCCCGCCTCGCCCGCCGCGCCCGAAACCGACCGTTCGCCGTTCCGGAATCGCATCGGGGATTTGATTTTCAATAACGAAACCCGGGCCGGACATTATTTCAATGTGGCGCTCATCGCGGCGATTTTGTTGAGCATCGTGGTCGTGATGCTGGACAGCGTGGAGGCCATCTTTGCAACCTGGGGTCGCGAGCTGGCCCTGCTCGAATGGATGTTCACCATCCTGTTTACGGTGGAATATGCGCTGCGGCTCTACAGCGCGAGCAACGTTCGGAAATATGCCACGGGTTTCTTCGGCGTCGTGGACCTGCTTGCGATTTTGCCCACGTTCCTCGGCCTCATTTTTCCGCCTGGCCGTTTTCTCCTTACCATCCGCGTGCTGCGCGTCGTGCGCGTGTTTCGCGTGCTGAAGCTGGTGCGGTTTCTGGATGCGGAAAATGTACTCTGGAAGGCGCTGAAGGCAGGCAGCCGGAGAATTCTGGTGTTCATGCTGGCCGTATCCGCGATCGTGGTGATCGCTGGATCGCTGATGTACGTCATCGAGGGAAGCGAGGCGGGCTTCACCAGCATTCCGCGCGGGGTATACTGGGCCATCGTTACGGTCACCACGGTGGGATACGGGGACCTTGCGCCGTTGACGCCGCTTGGCCAGATGCTGGCGGCGTTGCTGATGATTACCGGCTACGCCATCATTGTCGTCTCGGCAAGCATCGTTGGGTTGGAAGCGGTGCGGTTGGAACTCGGGCAGTTGTATGCGAGCGGGCAGCGCCGGAAGTGCGAGGCCTGCGGAGAGCGAAGCGCGGAGTCGGGCGCCGCCTTTTGCGCCTTCTGCGGAAAAGCCCTGCAGACGTCGAACGAGCAGGAAACGCCCTCGTGACGGCGGGGCGTGCCCTGCGGGGCGCTTGCCAAGTGCAACGCGGACCAGTAAGGGCGCATCCGCTCCCGGCTCTCGGCCCAAGGCGAGACGCGGGGCGCTTGCCAGCGCAACGCGGGACCAGTAAGGGCGCATCCGCTCCCGGCCCACGGCCCACGGCGAGACGCGGGGCGCTTGCCAGCGCAACGCGGGACCAGGAAGGGCGCATCCGCGCCCGGCTCCCGGCCCACGGCGAGACGCGGGGCGCTTGTCAGTGCAACGCGGGACCAGGAAGGGCGCATCCGCGCCCGGCTCTCGGCCCACGGCGAGACGCGGGGCGCTTGCCAGCGCAACGCAGGACCAGGAAGGGCGCATCCTCGCCCGGCTCTCGGCCCACGGCGAGACGCGGGGCGCTTGTCAGCGCAACGCAGGACCAGGAAGGGCATATCCGCGCCCGGCTCTCGGCCCACGGCGAGACGCGGGGCACTTGCCAGGGCAACGCGGGACCAGGAAGGGCGCATCCGCGCCCGGCTCCCGGCCTACGGCGAGACGCGGGGCGCTTGTCAGCGCAACGCAGGACCAGGAAGAGGCCACTGGAAGGTAAGGAAATACGTATTTTGTAATACTTTTCCCAAAAAATTTTACTTTTAATATTTTTTCCCGTATTTTGCAATAAGTAAAGAAATTCCTGAAAAGTAAGTCAAACTCCTAAACGTCATGCATACGTCTGTAATTTCCAGCAAAGGGCAAATAACCCTACCAAAGCCCATTCGTAAAGCGCTTGGGGTCAAGGCAGGGGACGAGGTGCGTTTCCTGGTGGTTGAGGACGAGGTGCGCATCATGCCGGTGCGCCCGATTCAGCGGCTTTTCGGGGCCCTGAAGCGCGAAGGTCCGGTGGTATCTCTCGAAGAAATGGATGAAGCGACGGCTTCGGGGGCCTGTGCGCCATGATTGCTCTCGACACGAACGTATTGGTCCGGTACCTGGTCTGCGACGATCCGGGTCAGGCCGCGGCGGCCCGCGAGGCGCTGGAATCTCTTTCCCGGGAAGCCCCCGGTTTTGTGTGCCGGGAAGTGGCGGTCGAGCTCGTCTGGGTGCTGGAGCGGGCGTACCGGTATTCCCGGGACGAAATCGCTACGGCGCTGGAAGACCTGACGGCGACCGAGCATGTGGTCGTGGAGGCGAGCCGGGATGTGGCGCGCGCCGCCATGCAGTATCGCGAGGGGAGTGCGTCCTTCGCCGATCTGATGCTGCTGTCGGCGGCGAAACGAGCCGGCGCACGGACGCTGTGCACGTTCAACAGAAAAACCGCGAAACTCGACGGCGCAACGTTGCTTTCCGCAGGGGAGGAGCAGGAAACGGCTGCGCCGGGAACGCCGGGCGCCAGGCGGCAAGCGTGCGACTGAAAAATTTCTCCCGGGCATGGCGCGGGCGCCCGGGAAGCGTCGTACAGACAGGCGCCGACAGGAGCAGAGAGCAGGCAGGTCCAGCGAGGTCCGGCCGGCCTGGAAGCCAGGCGGTCATGCTGCGGGCGTCCCGGCAGGCGTCGTGTAGGCCCGGGGGGACTCGAACCCCCAACCCACTGATTAAGAGTCAGTTGCTCTGCCAATTGAGCTACGGGCCTGCGGCGCTTGGCGGCATGCGGTAAAACCGCCCCGCCAAAGACTCATACGCAAACCGCAAAAAGCGGATCCGGCGCCGGAACATTCTGTGCGGGGAAGATATTCCCCACCTTTGTTTCGATTTCGTTTTTTCGGGCCTTTCGGCTTCGTTATCTTGGCGGACTCAGCCTATCCTTTAGACACCCCTACTCATGTCTGGCGAAGTCGAACACGGAAAACGGTTTGCCCGGGACCTGTGCAGCATCCGCAGGGCGCGCAGCGTTTCCCTGACGGATATACACGAGGCCACCCGGATGGCGTACGACTTGATCAAGCGTTTCGAGCACGACGCGCTGATCGACCATCCTCAATTCAACAATGTCTACATCCGGCTCTTTGTGCGCGAATACGCTACGCGTATCGGCATCGATGGAACGAGGGCGCTGAAGGCGTTAGAGCGGGCCATACAGGGCAAATACGACGGTTCGCTGGCCCGGGAGTATCTGGACAAGTCCGGCGAAGAAAAATCGTCTTCGGAAAAGGATGCGCCCGCAAGCAACGACGCCAAGCGCTCCGCGCCGGAAGCCGCCCCGGAGCCTCCTGCCGAGGACGCTTCTGAAGAATCCGACGAACCGGCGGTCATGGCGCTGCCGCCGGAAGCCCCCCCGAAACCCCCTCCCGAGGCCCCCGTTGCGTCCGCGCCCTCCCGGGCGCCTTCCGGGCGCATCCCGGCACGGGACAGTAGTTCTGCAGGCCGAAAGGCGTTCTCCCAACCCGTAGGCAAACTGGACGCCCGATGGATATTCGTCGGCTTGCTTGTCATAGTGATCGGGCTGGTTATCTGGAATCTGTCGAGGGTGATGTTTGGCGCGGACGAGGCGGCCCAGGTTCCGTCTCCGGCTGCGCAAACAGCCTCCGACCCTGCGACGACCGGGGCGAACGAGGCGTTCGGATTGCCCCTGCCCGACACGCTCGCCATTACGATTGTGGCGGACAAGGGGTCCGCCGGGCCGATCCGGGTAACGCTGGATGACGACATCCGCCGCCCGTACTGGATCGAGCGCGGCGATGCGCAAACGTTCCGCATGGCGGATCGCATGCTCCTGGAGCAGCAACTCGATAGCGTTACGGTGCACGTGGAAGGCGTAGCCTATCCGTTATCGCGGCCTGCGGGCCAGGATTCGGCCCTCCTCGAGCGCACTGCGCTGGCGTCCTGGTTTTCTTCCCTTTCACGATAGCGTCCGGCCCGCCGGGCGTTTCCATGTTCTCTCATGAAGAACCTTGTCGATGCATCTCACAAGGTTTTGGCGCGCCTGGCGTCGGTCGATGTGCAGGCCTTGTCGCACGACGAGGCGGCGGACCTTGCGAGCGCGTTGCGGCCCTTGCTGAACGCCCACGACCGGCAATACCATACGCTGGACGCCCCGGTCGTGTCGGACAGCGAGTATGACCGGCTTTTCCGGGCGCTGGAGCAGGTCGAAGCGTGCTACCCGGACCTGACGACCCCGGATTCGCCCACGCATCGTACGGGTTCCGCCCCGATGGACCGGTTCGAACGGGTTCGTCACCCGGCGGCCATGCTGTCTCTGGGAAAAGCCTTCGATACCGGCGAACTGAATGCCTGGTATGACCGGTGCGTACGGGGGCTCCAGAGCCGCTTCGGGGAGGACGCCTTGCGCCCCCACATGAGCGTGGAGCCGAAGATGGACGGCATCGCTGTGGCGCTCACGTACGAAAAGGGCAAACTGACGCTGGGGGTCACGCGCGGCGACGGCGCAGCGGGGGAGAACGTAACGCCCAATGTGCGCACCATTTCGTCCATTCCCTTGTCCATTCCCGCGCTGCCGTCGCCGACCGGGAGTTCCGCGCCGGAGCGCATGGAGGTGCGCGGGGAGATTTACATTTGCAATTCGGATTTCGAACGCTTGAACGCCGCCGCGGCCCGCGCCGACGAAAAGCTGCATGCGAACCCCCGAAACGCCGCGGCGGGGAGCGTACGCCAGCTCGATTCGTCGATTACCGCCTCGCGGCCCTTGTCGTTCGTGGCGTACGGCGTGGGGCCGGTGGAGGGGATGGAGCCGCTCCCGCAGCGGCAATCCGAAATGCTCGCCCGGCTCCGGGACTATGGTTTTCCCGTAAGCGAACATGCCGAGCTGCTGGATTCGATCGAAGACGTGCAAGCCTTCTACGAAGAATGGCTGAGCAAACGCGAGGAGTTGGATTACGAGATCGATGGGCTGGTGGTCAAGATAGACCGGTTCGACTGGCAGCAAGCACTGGGTTCCGTATCGAATGCGCCGCGCTGGGCGGTGGCCTGCAAATTTCCCGCCCAGGAAGAAACCACGGTGCTGAACGATATCCGCATGAGCGTGGGGAGGACGGGCGTCATCAAGCCGGAAGCGGTGCTTGAGCCGGTGCAGGTCGCAGGGGTCACTGTGTCCAGCGCCACCCTGCACAATGCGGATTACATTCGGGACCGGGATATCCGCATAGGGGATCGGGTGATCATAAAGCGCGCCGGAGACGTCATTCCGCAGGTGGTGAAGCCCATTCCGGAAGCGCGGTCAGGGAAGGAAGAGGCGTGGGACATGCCTTCGCATTGCCCGGCGTGCGGCAGCGAACTGCATACGTTCGAGGACGAGGTGGATAGCTACTGCGTATCCATCGACTGTCCCGCGCAGTTCATCCGGCTCGTAGAACATTTTGCGAGCCGGGGCGCCATGGATATCGAGTGGCTGGGCTCGAAACTGGCGGTAACGCTTGTGGAAGAGGGCCTGGTGAGCAATCTTGCGGATTTGTATTCGCTGACCTCCGAACAGTTGCTGAGCCTTTGGCTTTTCGCCGAAAAACGGGCGGAGAATGTGCTGGAAGGCATCGAGGCGTCCAAAAAGCGCCCCCTTGCCCGCCTTTTGTTCGGGCTGGGCATTCGCCATGTGGGACGCACCACGGCGGAATTGCTGGTAGTCCGGTATGCTTCGCTCGAAGCGCTTGCCGAGGCCTCCGAAGAAGAGATCGGGCAGGTGAACGGCGTGGGCGAGGTCATTGCCCGGAGCGTGGCGAGCTGGTTTGCCGTCGAGGCGAACCGGGACCTGGTGCGCCGCTTGCAGGAGCTTGGCGTGAATACGGAGCGATTGCCGGAGGAAGCGCCGCGGGAAGGGGAGCACGGCGGCGCGGCGAGCGGCAAGACGTTCGTGCTTACCGGCGCGTTGCCGACCTTTACCAGGCAAGAAGCGCAGGCGCGCATCAGGCAAGCCGGGGGGCGCGTCGTCGGCAGCGTAAGCCGGAATACGGACTATGTCGTGGCGGGCGAAAACGCCGGATCGAAGCGCCAGCGGGCGACCGAACTGGGGATTTCCGTGCTCGACGAAGCCCAACTCCTGACCCTTCTCGACGCATAATTCTGACCGCATACTACACCCATACTAAATAAACGGCCCGATGCTTACCCTGCTTGATTACGTGGTGATCGTTCTGTATCTGGCTGGCGTCGTGGCGTTTGGCGTGAAGGCCGGTGGACGGCAACGGAGCGCCACGGATTATTTTCTGGGGAATCGGGATTTGCCCTGGTGGGCGGTCTGTTTTTCGGTGGTGGCCACCGAAACGAGTACGCTGACCGTGATCGGCATTCCGGCGGTGGCGTACGGCGGCAGCCTTACGTTTCTGCAACTCACCTTTGGGTATTTGCTGGGCAGAATAGCCGTTTCCATCTTTTTCCTTCCGAAGTATTTTCAGGGAGAATTGACCACGGCCTATGCGTTGCTTGGGCAGCGGTACGGGGACGTGATGCGGAGTACGGCGTCGGCCACGTTTCTTCTCACGCGCCTGCTTGCGGACGGCGTACGCCTCTTCGCCACGGCCATTCCCCTGAAAGTCATTGCGGCCACGGCAGGCCTGGATATATCCTACGCCGCGATTATTGCGGCGATTTCCCTCCTGACGATTGTCTATACCCTGATTGGAGGCATCAAGGCGGTCATATGGATGGACGTCGTGCAGATGGCGGTATACCTTGGCGGCGCGGCGGCGGCAGTGATGGTGCTGTCTGGATACATGCCCGACGACTGGTGGGCGCAGGCGTCCGAAGTCGGCAAGACGCAGGTATTGTATTTTTCCGGAGGCGCGATCTCGACCTGGATTACGTCTCCCTACGCGTTTGTGACGGCTGTGGCGGGCGGGGCGGTGTTTTCCATGGCCTCGCACGGTACGGATCAACTGATCGTGCAGCGGCTGCTTACCTGCCGGAACGTGGAGGACAGCAAGAAGGCGCTTATCGGGTCCTCCGCCGTGGTTTTCGTGCAGTTTGCGCTGTTTCTGCTGGTGGGGTTGTTGCTTTGGGTCTACTATGGGGGCGCGTCCGTAGCGGACCTCGGCCTTTCGAGGGGCGACGAGATTTTCCCGAAATTCATTATCGAGGGGCTGCCTCCAGGCCTGTCCGGGTTGTTGCTGGCCGGGATTGTGGCGGCGGCCATGAGCACGCTTTCGTCGTCGCTCAATTCCCTGGCCTCGTCCTCCATGTTCGATTTGTTCGAGCGCATTCGGGGCAGGGCTACGGAGCCGGATCGGGCCTTGTTCTTGTCCCGCCTGTTTACCGTTTTCTGGGGATTGGTATTTATTTTCTTCGCCACGCTTTTCGAGAACCGGGACAATCCGGTCGTCGAACTCGGGCTGGCTATCGCTTCGTTTACGTACGGCGGGTTGCTGGGGGTTTTCCTGCTGGGCCTGTGCAACAAGGCGTCGAACCAGACGGATGCGGTGCTTTCCTTCGCTGTTACGGTTGTGGCCATGGTTTGGGTGATTTTCTCCGTCTGGCATCATCCGGAGACGGGGTGGATCGTTTCGTTCATGCCCGGCGACGAGGTGGTGGCCCGGGAGGGGCTTCGCGCCATAGCCTGGCCCTGGTATACGGCGATCGGCGCGGGTCTTTGCCTCGTGTTGGGATCCCTGCTTTCCTTGCGGCATAGGATACGCTGATTACGCCCGCAACGCTTCTCGCAGTCCTCGCAGGGTGCGTGGGACTGGACCGGGCGGCGCAGAATCCATCTGCTGCGAATCTACCCCGGACGGTGTCCCCCATGAAACCATGAAACGATTGCGCGTCGCTGGTCTATGGAAAAGGAAACCTCGCCCCGTAGGGACCCGGCTTGAAAAGGGGTTGGCGGACGAAGGGGGGCCGGGGAACGCCGGCTGGATGTACATGGGCGGCGTGTTGCTTGCGCTGGTCTTGCTGACGCTGGCGGCCTTCCCCAGAAGCAATGTGTATCAGTACACCGTGGAGGTCGGCGACGAATGGCATGCGGAGGCGCTGGTCGCCTCCTTTGATTTCCCCATCTACAAGTCGGAGGAGGAACTGCAAGCGGAACGGGTTGCGTTGCGCGAGAACACCCCGCCCTATTTTCGCGTAGCGCCCGACGCGCAACGGGATATGGAGGCCCGGCGGGACACCTTGATCCGGCATCTGGACGAGGTATTTGCGGCATGGAGGGCGTATCGCGTCCATCGCCTTGCGGGCGAGACGGCGGAGGCCGAAGCCGACTCGCTGCAATACCTTGATTTGCGCCGGAAGTCCCGCCTTGCCATCACGGAGGAACAGTGGCGGTTGCTGGCCGACCTCCATGCGGACTGGACGTCGAGGCTGCCGGCCGGCGCCTCTTCCTCGGTCGTGTCCGAAGCGGCCGGGGGCCACCCGGATACGCACTTGCTGAACGAGGCCTGGGGGATTGCCTCCCAACTTCTTGTGGTGGGCGTGACGGATGTGCCGCGAGACAGCATCCTGTCCGACCAGATCGTGATTCGGGACGAGGCCAACCGGACCGAAACAGTTCGGGACCGGGACAATACCTACGGCCTCGACGAGGCGTATGCATACGCCGAAGACCGCTTTCAGGAACAGGAGGACAGCCTCACGGTCCTCATGGGCGGCGCCTTTTTCCGGGCGATTTTCACGCCTTCGCTGATCTATCTTCGGGGGGAAACCATCCGCGAGCTGCGCCGCCTCGAACAGCGCATTTCTCCGGTCCAGGGCCTGTTCGCCGCGGGCGAAACGATCGTTGAGCAAGGCGGGCGCGTCACGGAGGATGCCTATGCGCAACTTGTTTCGTACGAACGCGCATGGCAGGAGCGGGGCGGAGAGAATATTTTGTGGCGCGTGTTGCTTGGCCAGTTTCTCATCATTCTGGCCGCCTATTCCCTCTTTTTTCTGTATTTGTACCTGTTGCGGCGGCGCATTTTTACCCACAAACGCAGCCTGTTGTTGCTGGCCGTACTGTTCGTTATCGTGGTGGCCGTTTTCGCGATCGTGGTTCGCGTCGAGTCTTTGCGCATGTATATTGTGCCGGTAGCCATTGTGCCGGTGCTTATCGCCGTGATTTTTGATTCGCGCGTCGGCATTTTTGCGGCGTTGACCCTGGCGTTCCTGGGCGGGCAGTTATTGCATTACAATTTTGAGTTTACGTTCGCTACGTTTCTGGCGTCCGCGCTGGGCGTGTTCAGCGTGCGGGATATTCGCAACCGGCGACAATTCTTCATCAGCGCGGGCATGGTTTTCCTGGGGTATCTCGTCGTTCTTTCGGCGACGGCAATCTTTTTCGGAGAACCCTGGCAAGTGTTTTTCGCAGATATGCTTCCCGCCAGCATCAGCGCCTTTTTTCTGCTATTGGCCTACCCGTTGTTGTGGATTGCGGAGCGCGCCTTTGGCATTACCACCGACCTGGCGCTGGTCGAGCTGTCCGACATGAACAACCCGCTCCTCAAGCAATTGTCGCTGGAGGCGCCCGGCACGTTCAACCATACCCTGCAGGTGGCCAACCTTGCCGAAGCGGCGGCGGATGCGATTGGAGCGAACACCTTGCTCCTGCGCGTCGGGACGTTGTACCACGACATCGGCAAGTTGGCGAAGCCCAATTATTTCGTGGAGAATCAGCGTTCGGGCGCGAACCCGCACGACGATCTGAAGCCGCACATGAGCGCCTTGATCATTGCGTCTCACGTGAAGGAGGGGCTGGAGAAATGCAGGGAACACAATATACCGAACCGGGTGCTGGATTTTATCGCCATGCACCACGGCTCCTCCCGGATGGACTTTTTCTACAAGCAGGCGGCCCGGGAGCACAAAAAAGGGGCCCCGCCCATTCTTGAATCCGAGTTTCGGTACCCGGGGCCGCGGCCCAATACGAAGGAGACGGGCATTCTGATGCTCGCCGATTCGGTGGAGGCGGCCAGCCGCAGCCTGAGCAACCCTTCGCGCCGGCGCCTGGAATCGCTTATCGATGATATTGTGAAGAGCCGCCTTGAGGACGGGCAGCTGGACGATACGGATTTGACGTTCCGCGATTTGTCCCGGATCAAGGGCACCTTTTTGTCGATACTCCTTGGGATTCACCACATACGAATCCGGTATCCCGGCCAGGAAGAGGACCCCGCGCGCCCCCTCCCCGAAAAAGCAGACAGCGCCCGGGACGAGCCGCCGGAAGCCCCGGAAGCCCCCGAAGAAGATCCCGTCCTGCCGGACGGCGGGTAAGGCGCCGGGTCTAATCGACTGCGGATGCCTTGCCGCAAGCGACTACCCTGCGGCGGTCTTGTCTTCGAGGAGGCGGTCTATGAGGTCTACGGGGGTTACGCCGTCGGCTTCTGCATCCTTCCAATAACGGAAATATGCGACGATGGAAAAAATTGCATCCGGCTTGATCTTCTCTCCATCGCCTCGTATTATAGGATGCACTGATCAACTCCACTTCGATCAGCGCTTCACGTACGCAAGTAGCGTTTGTAATGATTCTATCGTTAAAATCATCGGAAAACATGGCGTTTTGCGGCGTCGGGGTCGTGAAGCGCCCTTCGGGAGGCATTGAGGAGCGCGCTGGCTGCGTCATTCCTCATTACGTGGGGCCTGCCACGCTGCTTCGTCATTCCTTGCCAGCGCACCCCTCGTTGCCTCTGATCTTCGCGGACTTAATCAGAGCATCCTATAGAGCATCTTCGGCACCCAACCTGAACGACTCATGTCCCGCTCAGTAGCCCCCCAGCTCTTCGATACAGAAGCGCCCGCCCCGTCCTTGACGAGGTCAAGCAAGAGAGTGGTGCAAAACGGGGCAGCGACGAATAACCTTGTTTTTAGCGTTTTTCAGTCCGGGAATGAATATGCTTTTCCCCAGATTCTTGATCTGTATGTGGCGCAGGGGAGTATCGTTGCCGACGTAACGTATGGAAAGGGTGTTTTCTGGCGCAGGGTGCCGCACGGTTTGTACGAACTCCGGGCGACGGACTTGCTCACGGGAACGGATTGCCGTGATTTACCCTATGCGGACGGCGAAATTGATGCCGTCGTGCTTGATCCGCCGTACATGCATTCTCCGGGCGGAACGGCGCACGCAGCCAAGGAAAGCCCGTTTGAGCGGTACTATCGGAATAACGGAACAGGCAATCGGACAGGGCGGAAGTATCACGAAGCCGTTCTTGATCTGTACTTTGAGGCCGGAGAGGAAGCCCATCGGGTACTGCGCGACCGGGGCGTTATGATCGTGAAGTGCCAGGATGAGGTTTGTTCAAACAGGCAACGCTTTACGCATGTGGAAATCATGGAGCGATACGCGCAAATGGGCTTTGTCGCCGAAGACCTGTTCGTTGTTGTTCGGAACAATCGCCCCGGGGTAAGCCGCGCCGTTCGTCAGGTTCATGCGAGGAAGAATCACTCGTACTTTCTTGTATTCTGGAAACGCGGAGCCAGCCGCGGCTTGTGGGAGAGGCCTGTATGAATGCGCTCGAACTGATGCGGCAAGTAATTATTGACCACACGGAAGCATCGATCTGGCAAGGGTCCCCTGTAGAGCGGTATAGATATCTTGGCAATACCAACCGCGGAGCCGCAGGGGAAGATTTTGTCCATCGGTATCTGGAATCTTTCGGGATTGACGTTGAGCAAAGCGATTCTCGTACAGCCCCGACGGATATGTGTATTCATGGCGTTGACTTTGAGATTAAAACCGCATCGCTTGGAGCCAGCGGCAGCCTGCAGTTCAACCATATCCGGCTTGATGGCACCTGGAAGTATCTATTATGTTTGGGGGTTTGTCCAGACAAAATTGTGTATAACGCGTGGCGAAAAGGGGACGTTGCCGAAGAAAAAGCAGGCAAACTTGTGCCTATGGCCAAGGGGCAGCGCGTGACCTTCAAAATCACAAAAAAATTGACGGACATGAAGCCCATAGAATGCCTGCCAACATGGATACGGGAGACCCTGTGAATGTCAATAAAATAACGGAAATCGTCTTTGGTTTGATGGCCCTTCGATGTCCGCCTGTTATCTATACATATTGTCTATACATTCTTGAAAAATGGGGTACCCCATTTTGTCCATCATTTGATATACCTTCCGATGCCTTGCTGCGAAGGACTACCCTGCGGCGGTCTTGTCTTCGAGGAGGCGGTCTATGAGGTCTACGGGGGTTACGCCGTCGGCTTCTGCATTGAAATTCGTAACGATCCGGTGACGTAGCACGGGGATCGCCATGCGTCGCACATCGTCCTCGAGCGGGGACAGGCGTCCGTCGAGCGCGGCCAGCGCCTTGGCGCCAAGAATCAGGTACTGCGACGCCCGCGGCCCGGCGCCATAGTTGAGGTACTTCGTAACAAAATCCGGCGCGCCCTCTCGTCCGGGCCGCGTCCGCCCGACCAGCCGGACCGCATACTCGATCACATTGTCGGCTACGGGGAGTTGCCGTATGAAGCGTTGAAACGCCTGAATTTCCCGGGCATGCATGACCGGTTGCACGTCCGCGACGCGCGCACTGGTCGTGTTGCGAACCACATCCACCTCCTCGTCGAATGTTGGATAATCCAGCCACAGGTTCAGCATGAACCGGTCCAGCTGGGCTTCGGGAAGGGGGTAGGTGCCTTCCTGTTCGATGGGGTTCTGCGTGGCGAGCACGAAGAAAGGTTCGTCCAGCAGGAAGGTTTCCCCGGCGGCGGTTACGTGATGTTCCTGCATGGCTTCCAGCAGCGCCGCCTGCGTCTTTGGCGGCGTTCTGTTGATTTCGTCCGCCAGCACGACATGGGCGAAGATGGGTCCCCGCACGAACTTGAACGACCGGCGGCCCGTCGAGACATCTTCTTCAATGATTTCCGTCCCTGTGATGTCGCCCGGCATCAGGTCCGGCGTAAACTGGATGCGGCTGAACTTGAGGCTCGTCGCCTGCGCGATCGTCCGGATCAGCAAGGTTTTCGCCAGTCCCGGAACGCCGATAAGCAATACGTGTCCCTGCGCGAGAAATCCCGTGAACAGGTGGAGGATAATCTCGTGCTGCCCCACGATGACCTTCTCGACTTCCGAATGAAGGCGGCGGTAGGCGCCGTGGAGCGCTTCAAGGGTTTCGGAGAACTGCGGATGCTGCGAATCGGGCGGCATAAAAACGTAGGGATGAAGGAGGAACGCCGAAAATCGTGTTATCGTTCGGCCATCTGGACTGTTCGGGCCTTGCCGCGCAGGTCTACATAGATTTCTTCCCGGAGGGTATCGATGTAGTCCTGCATCCATTGCGCGCGTTTTTCCTGAAGCGCAAACTCCTCGATGCGTTCGTAGTCCGCTTCAAGACTCACCGTATGCTCTTCCTGGGAAAAGACCAGTTGCACGATGTGGTAGGCTTGCCGGGGATTTTCCAGCTGCACGGGCGTGGGCATGCTGATCTCGCCCACCTGCATGGTGTCCAGCGTGGCCAGCCAGAGCGGCCCGAGATTTTCCCGGACCAGATCGCGTTCTCCGCTGCGCGGATCGACGACCCGCCCGCCCAGTTGCGCCGTGGTTTCTTCCTGGGAATGCATCTTGGCGAGGCGCTCGAAGGGAATGTCGAGGTGCAGCGCCGAATCCCGCACGGCGGTCAGGAACGCAATGGTTTCCGAAGGGTCGATTTCGCTGTCGTCGATGCGAATCAGGATGTGGTTGAAATCCACGATTTCGCCGCGCCGGTCGTTCACGCGCACGATGTGGTAGCCGAACGGGGACTCGAACACCTGCGACACCTCCCCGATCGGATTTCGGGAGGCCACGGCGCCGAATTCCGGCACCAGGTCGCCCAGGGTTGTGTTTTCGATGCGTCCGCCCACGCTGGCCGATCCCGGATCCTCGGAAAAACGCTGCGCCATGTCTTCGAACGACCCCGTCTCCGTTACGATGGAGTCGCGAATCGCCGTTATGATTTCGCGGGCTTCCTCGCGGGCTTGTTCCGTCAGCGCGGGAAAGCGCACGATGTGGTTCAGCCGCACCACATGCGGAATGACCGGCAATGAATCGGCGGCGAACTGGCGGAACCACTCCTCGGATTCCGTAGGCGTGATGCGAATGTCCTGAATTTTGGATTGCCGCAGCTGGTCCGCCAGCAACTGATCGCGCAATTCGTCGCGCAGGTCGGCCCGGATGCGCACGATGCTTCGCCCGTACAATTCTTCCAGCCGCTCTTCGCCGCCCACCTGGGACGCCATGAATTCGATGCGCTGATTGAGCGCCTGGTCCACCTGTTCTTCCTGCACCGTGATATTCGTGTCGCGGCGGGCGGCCACTTTCAGGATTTCCTGTCCGATCAGTTCGTTCAGGGCGTCCATCCACAGGGCTTCGGAATACGGCAGGCGCTGCTGCTGAAGATAATTCGCCACGACGGCGTCTACCTGGGACTTGAGCACGATCTGGTCGCTGACGACGGCGACAATCTCGTCAATGACGTCGTCCTGCGCCTGCGCCGCCGGAATCGTGCAGGAGGCGAGCGCCGCATGGACAAGAAAAAGGGCGGCGCACAGGCGCACGGCAGGTTTCGTCGGATGCAAAGACATGAAGCGTGCGAAGAGCAGGAATGCGCGGAAAAAGTCGGAAACGACAAAGAAACGCCGCGCCGTACGAGATATTATGGACTATCGAGCGCTTCGCGTGCGAGCGCCTCATTGGTCAAGCGTTGAACCAGACGGCCATACAACTGTTTCCGGTTCTCGAGGATGATCTGGCGCTCCAGTTCGGATTGAATCCATTCCTGCTCCGGGATGTTGCCCGTCGGGATGCGCTGCGCCATCTGCAGCACATGGTAGGCGGAATCGCTTTCGATAACCGCAGCGGTGCGTTCGTTGCCCAGGCTGGACATCGCTTGCCGAACGAGGGGCTGATTTCCGAAGAGGCGGCTTTCCGGATAATGGTCGTATGCGGAAATGCGCGGCGTAAAAAGCGTGTCCGGCGCGGCGGGGTTCGCCGAAAGCGTGGCGGCGTACGCGGCCCATACGGAATCCCGGGTGGCCACGGGGGCGTTGCGCAAGGCTTGCCGGGCTTGCTGCGCCTCCGCCGCCGTGGCTGCGCGAAGGTAGCGAATCCGTACGAAAGGTTCTCGCAGCCGGAGTTGCTCCTTGTGCTGTTCGAACCAGGCCCGCATTTCTTCCGGGGTGGGCGTCGCCGTGTTTTCCCGGTAGAAGGATTCGATGAGCGCATTCACCAGCACGGATCGTTCGCTTTCGTCCAGGCGGCGTTGCACTTCGGGGTCTTCTGCGACCCCTCGCCGCAGCGCTTCCCCGTACAGCAATTCCGTGGCCAGCCACTGATTCACGATCTGTTCCCGCATATCCGCGGGGTCCCCGGTTGCGGCGAGGTTCGCCATGATGCGTTCGACGTCTTCCTCGAAGAGATACCGGTCTTCCACCCGCGCCACGTAGTCCGGCAGCGGCGTTTCTTCCGCACAACCGGCAAGCAGCAGCATGCCGGCTCCGGCGCAGCACAGGTTCAGGAATCGCCAGGATTCAAACAGGGAGCGCATTCCCATGGCTTACGGGGCGGCGGGCGCTTCGGCGGCTTCGCTTGCGGGCGCCTCTTCCCGAAACGCCTGGGTCAGCCGGTCCGGGAAGGTGTGCACCCTGTATTGCTTGCGGAGGCGGGCAAGCAGGCGTTTCTCCAGCACCTGCTGGTGTTCGCTTACGATTTCGGTGCGGGCCTCGGCGAAGGTTTTTCCGCGCGCCGCTTCGACGCCGCCATGCACCAGCAAAATGCGCCGGTTCCGCAGGGGCAGGACATCCGTGCGCTCGCCTTCGCTCAGGTCGAGTATGTAGTCGTAGACAGAGCCGGACGAATCCGCAATCAGGGTCGTGTCCGCATGGACGACCAGCAACGAGTCCCCGGCGTAGAGCGCATAGATATCCGCTATCGAGGCGCCTTCGTCGAAACGCGCCGTCGCATCCTGCATCAGCGAATCCGATGTGCTTTGCAGGGAGATGGCCCGGATCCGGTCTGGCCATTGATACGCTTCCTGCTGCGCGTCGTAATGGGCGCGGAGGGCCATCGAGTCCTGATCGGCGGCAGTCCATACGGAATCTTCCATCAGGGCGAACAACATGAGGCCGTCGCGAAACTCCTGCATGATTTTTGCGAATTCCTCGTCGCGTTCCTCCAGCCGGGCGGCCTCCGTATTCAGCGTCGCCTCCTTTACGAACGACGAAACGAGTGCGCGCACGGTGCTTTCCGTATCGACGCCGCCGCGACGGCCCAGGCTGCCCGCCTCGTTCGCCAGGTCGCCCAGCGTCCAGGTCGAATCGTCCAGTACGAAGAACGTATCCGCCCTGGCCGCGGCGTTCAGGCCCGCGTTCGGCAGAGTGAGGATCGAATCGGGAGAAATGCCGGCGAAGGCGTTCAGGGCCAGCGCAGTGTCCACCCGGCCCTGTCTGGTTCGGATAATATCGCGGGCCAGCGCTTCCTCGGCCCGTTCCATGCGCGGCAATTGCCCGGCGAGGGTCTTGAGGTCCTCGTAGGATTCTTCATAGGAAGGCGTCGGCATGCGTTCGAGGAGCTGAATAAGGTGTGCGCCAAACGTCGTTTCGACCGGATCGCTTATGTCGCCCGGCTCCGCAAGCGCAAAAGCGGCGTCCTTGAACGATTCGGGAATCGGCCCCGTATAGTTTATGACCCCGATGTCTCCTCCTCGGCCGGCGGACGCGATGTCTTCGGAATGTGTTCGCACAAGCTCCACAAAATCGGCGCCTTCGTCCAGTTGTTTTTTAAGCGCTTCCACCCGTGCGAGGGCATTCGTGGAATCCCCCGGCGGTCCGGCGGGGCGAATCATGAGGTGCGCCACGCGAATGTCCGCCGGCGACGGTTTGCGTGCATGCACCGTCAACAGATGGTATCCGAATCGGGTCCGGAATACGGGGGACAGCCCGCCGACGGGTACGTCGTACGCAAACGATTCGAAGGGTTCGACGAGGTCTCCGCCCCTGAAAAACCCAAGCCGTCCGCGCGCTCCCCGATTGCCCGGAGCTCCTTTGGCGGAAGGGTCTTCCGAGTGGCGCGCGGCCATCTCTCCGAAATCCATGCCTTGAAGCACCGAATCCCGCAGGGCCTGCATCTTCAGGTAGGCTGCGAGGGTGTCTTCCGCAGGGGCGTCCTCGGGAACGGCAACCAGCATGTGGCTTACGTCGGACATTTCCTGTCGCCGTTCGTACAGGGTGCGCACGATGGGGTCGATGACCTCTTTTTCCATCAGGAACGGGCGGGCGAGGCGCACGCGATAGGCTGCTATTTCCTCGAGAATGTCAGCGCGATTATGCAGACCGGCGTCGTGCGCCGCCCGCACCTTCAACCGGAAATCCACATATCGCTCCAGAAAATCCCGGTACGAGGCGAGCGAATCCGAGGCGGATTCGCTGGGGGCGCTTGCATGCGGGGCGTAATTCGCCTCGAATTCGGCAAACGTCAGCAACTCGTCGTTAAAGGAGGCGAGGACCTCGGGATTGTCGGCGCCGGGGATCGGAGCCGTTCGGGATAGCGTTCCGCATCCTGCGACATAGGAAAGAATGATGAATAATGCGACGACACGGGTTCGGGAACCGAAAAAAAACAGTTTTGTACGGCTCATCATGCTTGGTTATGCGTAAGGTTGGTAGAGTTTGCGGCTGTCGTGTAAGCAGGCTCGCATTGACGCGCATAAGGGGGTTCCGGTTCCGCCAACGCCTGTGTCATTGGGTTGGATCAAAGGCCCGGTACAGGCGTTACTTTTGTTGCGTTCCCCCCATTTCGTTGTTTCGTTTTTTTCGCGAAAAAGCCGCGGCGCATGTCGCGCATACGTACTGCTATGCCTGATTCCCCTGCACCTGATTACCTTGCCCCCAGAGTCCGGGTTCGTTTTGCGCCCAGCCCTACGGGATCTCTTCACTTGGGCGGGCTCCGCACGGCGCTGTTCAACTACTTCTTTGCGCGCCAGCACGAAGGCGTGTTCGTGGTTCGCATAGAGGATACGGATCAGGCGCGCTTTGAGCCGGAAGCCGAAAAAAGCATCCTGTCGGGCCTCTTGTGGGCAGGAATCGATCCGGACGAAGGGCCCGAAGAAGGAGGGCGTTACGAGCCCTATCGCCAGTCCGAGCGCTTGCTGGCGTACGCCGTGCATGCGCAGGGGCTGGTCGACCGGGGCGATGCGTATTACGCCTTCGATACGCCCGAAGAAATCGAGGCCATGCGAAAGCGGTTCGCCACCAAGGAGAATCCTGCGCCCAAATACGACGCCTCCACGCGCGGGGAGATGACGAACTCGCTGACGTTGCCGGACGAAGAGGTGGAGCGCCGCCTGGAGCGGGGAGACGAACACGTGATCCGGATGAAGGTGGAGCCCGGGGCGCGCATCGGGTTCGAGGACCGCATCCGGGGCGCCGTCTCCTTTGCGTCCGGGGACATAGGGGATCAGGTGCTGATCAAGTCCGACGGGGCGCCCACCTATCACCTGGCCCATGTCGTGGACGATCACAGCATGCGAATCACGCACGTCATTCGGGGAGAGGAATGGCTTCCGTCTGTGCCGAAGCACCTGCTGCTGTATCGCTATCTGGGCTGGGAAGCGCCCGAAATGGCGCATATTCCGCTCATTATGAATCCGGGGGGCCAGGGCAAACTGTCCAAGCGCCATGCCGAGGAGAACGGGTTGCCCGTAACGGTCGAGCAATGCCGCGCCGCCGGGTACGAACCCGAGGCTGTCGTCAATTTTCTGGCGCGGCTTGGCTGGAATCCCGGCGACGACCGGGAGCTGCTCTCGCTGGACGACATGGCGGAGCGGTTTTCGATAGATCGGGTTGGCGGCGGCGGCGTGCAATTCGACGTGAACAAGCTGGGCTGGTTCAATCAGCAGTTCCTGCGCGGGCTTTCCGTCGGCGGCTTGCTGGGCCGGGCCACGAAGTGGGGCGGAAAGGATTTCTACACCAGAAAAAAGCATTGGGAGCGGATCGTCGCGCTTATGCAGTCTCGCGTTACGTTCGCCCGGGAGCTTCCCGAAACGTGCATGTATCTGTTCCCGGATCCGGAGTTCGACCCGGATTCCTACGATGAAATGTCCGTTAAAAAGCGCTGGAGGCCGGATGCGGCGGACCTACTGAATGCGTACGCGGATCGCTTGCAGGAGATGCCTGTGTTCGACGCGGCGCAGGCGGAAACGAGTCTGCGCGCGCTGGCCGAGGAGCGAGGGGTGGGCGCAGGCCGGATCATTCATCCGGTGCGGCTGGCCCTGAGCGGCGTTTCCGGCGGGCCAGGCCTGTTCGAAATCATGGAAACGCTGGGCCAGGAGGCCTGCGTCCGCCGCATCCGCAAAGCAATCTGCGCTCTTTCCATTACAGAATATTCCTGAATCATGCACCTCGAACTGCAAAACAAGGTAGCCATCGTAACCGGATCGAGCCGAGGCATAGGGAAATATATTGCAAAACGTCTTGCCGCAGAAGGGTGCCGCCTCGTTCTGTGCGCCCGGGGCGGAGAACGCCTTGCGGAAACAGCGGCGGAACTGGAAGGGGAGGGGGCGTCCGTACTGGCCCTGCAAACCGATCTCGCCGAACAGCAGGCGCCGCAAACCGTCGTGGACCGGGCCGTCGGGCATTTTGGCCAACTGGATATTCTGGTGAGCAATGTGGGAGGCAATCGCCGTAAACTGTTCGAGGAGACGACCGACGAGGACTGGGAAAGCGTACTGGACCTGAACTTGCGGGCCCATGTCCGCTCGGCGCGCGCCGCTACGCCGCATATGAAAGCGGCCGGGGGCGGCGCCATCCTGTTTGTGGCGTCCATTTTCGGACGCGAGGCCGGAGGCCCCGGGCTTTCTATCTACAACGCCACGAAATCGGCGCTGATCAGCACGGCGAAAATCATGGCGATCGAACTGGCTCCCGCCGGGGTCCGCGTGAACAGCATCGCGCCGGGATCTATCCGGTTTCCGGGCGGCAGCTGGGACCGGCGCGTCCGGGAACAACCGGAACAGATGAAAGCGTTCGTCGCGCAACATCTTCCGGTCGGGCGCTTTGGCAAGGCAGAGGAGGTCGCAGATGTAGCCGCCTTTCTTGTCTCGGCGCGGGCAAGCCTCGTAACCGGCGCCTGCCTGAACGTAGACGGGGGACAGTCCCGGTCCCTTATCTAAAGGAGGCGCTGATCAAATCCGCAAGAGGGCGCGGAGATCAGTCGTTTTCGTCTATTTGATCCGAATCAACGGACTCAATAGAAGGATCGTACCATTGCTCGAGATAAAGTTCAATAAACATAGGAAACTCAGAAGATAAGGCTTCAACCATAGGTTTGAGATCAGCATCCCCGAGCACGGAAGCAAGAAAAGCGCCATCTGATTTAAATGTATTAGATCGAGGATGATCGATAAGATGTTCGGGTACATATCCCTGTATATAATCGATTGCCAGTTGTCTCAGCATACCATGCGTTTCAGCGTCTAAGGGTCGCCATAAATGAAGAATATTAGTAAGAGGATAAAAAGCACCTGTAATCTGATCCAGAGTGCGTTCGTCAGAATGCATATAATCAATAATAATAGGAACTATATCAGGCCCAAATTCAGCAAGAGCTATATGAGAAACACTACTAATTTCAGATGCGCGAAGAAGAATGGGTATAGCGTCACGGTCATTGATGCGCGTAAGATATGTTGCAAGAGGCGTAATCACGGATTCAAAAAAATGTTCTTCATTGTACTCCAAATCTCCATATAAATACATATCCAACTGATTATCAAGCGCAGAAATAATTCCTTTCGCAACATAAGGATCTACGTCGACAAAAATCGAACTATCCTCATAAACGTCTTCGTAATATGGAAGACGATCAATAGCCTGTGAAATACGAAAAGGATCGCCGCTGTGAAACTCGGCGGCAAGCGCAGAGGCCGAAGGCGAACCAACTTTGTAATCTTGCGCCATCGAAGAAAGCGCAAGGATAGAAAAGACGATCAAAGAGATCGTCAGAAAGAATGAGTAGCGAATCGGGGAGGTCATGATCCAGAAAGCGAAAAAAGGTTAACGAGCATTGCGACTATAGGAGCCGCGCTCCCCCGCGCAGAAGGCTGCGTCCGCCGCCTCAGAGGCACTCCCGAAGTGTAGCGATCACGCGGCGGTGGCCCGACCTCACCTTTTTCCACTGCACGAGGATGGGGCTTTGGTAGGTGCCCTGCACGATGGATCCGCATTCGTCCGATTGTCCGCCCGGCAGCACCAGGAAACGAACCGCCCGTTTCATGCCCAGAAAATGCGACGCGGGCGTTGTAAACAAGCGCCGCACGGCCCGGTCCGGCAATAATTTGCCGAATTTTGGGGCGTTCACCACGCTGTTGACCATCCGAATAAAATCATACTTGACGTATTGCCAGCTCTTTCCGGGGAGGGCCAGGGGGTTGCGGAACAGATACCGTCCGCCCGTAAGGGCGTACTCCAGCGGGTTCTTCAATACCGACGCAAGGTCGTGCTCCATCAAGAGCGTTTCGTACTCGTTGACCGTCAGCCCGGCTCCAAGTTGCTTTGGATCCAACGCGAATTCGATCCACCCGCTCTTGATCCCGTGCCGCCGAACAAGGTCCCTGGCTTGTTCGAACAGCCCCAGCTCGTTGCACGTCAGATCGACCGACGCAATGTGCCCGTCGCCCACCGGCGCCTCGACGCTGAACCGATCCACCAAACGCTCCTTGTTGAATCCAACGATGGTGGAGCGCCGGCTGCGCGCCTGGTCTTTGTGGTTGACGCCGTCCAGGTCTATAAAATAAATCGGCTGGTTCCCCTCGTTGCGATACGCCACGCAGCTTTCCAGCCCGGCGCTAATAAAACTGAGGTGCGAATCGGCATTGGGCGGTTCGTCCTCGCGTTGCGCCGGCGTCAATTCCGTACGCAACGCCATGTTGTCGTGCTGATAACTTTTGCCGGGCGGAAAAAGCCGCTGAAACGCGCGCAACAGGGTGTGGATGGAGTCCAGGCTGTGATTCAACCGTTGGGCCAGGCCCTGATCGATATAGCCCCCTGTCGTGTGATGGGAGCAATAGAGCGCTCGCTCGTAGGGGGCCAGCACATCCCCGTACTGTTCCCGAATGCGATGTCGTACGTCGATGACGTCCAGCCTACTCGCCGGCGTTAGCGAAAGGTGAATCTCCTTCATAAAACGATTCGAACAGGTTACAAAGCCTTCTTGTGGTGGTATGGCGAGCAGAAACGTATGTGCCCAAAATGTACGCAATTCGCCTGAAATGCGAAAAAGTCCGGGTCTTTCCTCGGGTACGCGCCGGGTTTAATCCAGTACGAACAGCGAATCATGGCGGTTTTCATGGCGGATTTCGTCCACCGGCTCGTGTTTGCCTGCCCCAGCATAGAGCCGGTTCGGACAATTCACAATCCAGGCGTCCTCCGGGCCCGTATTGCGATAGGCATGTACGACGCCCGGCGGAACCAGCGCCGTCGCCGGACGCGCCGCCCCGAACTCTTCCCGCAAACGACATCCGAACGAAGGGGAGTCGGGCCGCGTATCCCACAAATACAGCCGAAACACTCCGTTGAAAAACACGAACAGGTCCGTTTGCGCCCGGTGTTCATGCGGCCCCCGCGCCACGCCGGGATGGGTCAGGGACATGTATCCCATGCGAGGATGCACGGCCTCCGGCCATTCGTCGTGGCGGAAAAATTCGGCCAGCGAACCGCGCGCATCCTTGAAAAACCGGAGCGGACGAATCTCGCATCCGCGTATTGCGCCTTCTTTCCAGGCAGGCAAGGCTATACTCACGGAGCATTCAGGGGGTTAAGGGCAAGTTCCTCGTACACCAGATCGCGGGCCAGTTCGTTCGCTTCATGCCACCCCTCGAGGGTGCCGGCGTCTCCCCACCAATGGTTCAGCACGCCCCACGAAAGGCGCCCGGACCGAATGTACGCATTGCTCACGTCGCTGATTTCGTATTCTCCGCGGGCGCTGGGCGCCAAGCCGGCGATCACGTCAAAGACGCCCGCATCGTAAAAATACAGGCCCGTCACGCAATAATTGCCGGGAGGGTCGGAAGGCTTCTCGATAATCTCCACAATCCGGTCGCCGTCCAGACGCGGCACGCCGTAGCGTTCAGGGTCGGGCACTTCCTTGAGCAACACGCGGGCGCCCGCGCCGTCCGCCGCCAGTTGCTTCCGAAACGCAACCACCTGGTCCCCGATATCCTCGCCGAGAATATTGTCCCCCAGAATGACCAGCAGGGGCTGCCCCGCCGCAAACGAAGCGCACAGCGAAAGCGCCTGGGCAATGCCGCCCGGCTCGTCCTGTACGCGAAACGTCAGGTCCAGGCCCATGTCGCGTCCGCTCCCAAGGAGATTCACCACATCGCCCATATGCCCGGGACTGGTCACCACGGCCACCTCCCGAATGCCTGCCCGGCGCATCCGGACCAGCGGGTGGAAGATCATCGGATACCGACCGACCGGAAGCAAGTGCTTGTTGGTGATCCGCGTGAGCGGGTACAAGCGGCTTCCCTGCCCGCCTGCCAGCAAAACGCCTTTAAGGGGTTGGTGTGCGAGCATGTGTTTTTCTCTGCGGATATACGGATGTACGGATGCTATGCTATGCAGGCCGGTGCGGGGGGCGCCGGCGCGATCAGGCCTGGGCGGCATAGTGCTCGCGGCACCACTGCCGCCAGGATTCGTCGAGCGTCCGCTCCAGCCAGGTTTCATGCTTCAGGTACCAGGCTACGGTCGCCGCAATCCCCTGCGACAGATCGTGGCGGGGCCGCCAGCCGAGTTTGCGGCGCACGTTGGCGATATCCATGGCGTAGCGATAGTCGTGGCCGGGGCGGTCCGCCACGAACGAAACGAGCCGCCGGGAAGCGCCTTCGGGTCGTCCAAGCGCCCGATCGACGCAATCCAGCACGCAATAGGCCATCTCAAGGTTCGTCCGGCATTCCTCGCCGCCTACGCCGTAGGTTTCCCCATTGGCGCCCGACAGCAGAATGGCCTCAAGCGCTTCGCAATGATCCTCCACGAAAAGCCAGTCGCGCACATTTTCTCCCGTGCCGTAGATTGGAATCTCCTGTTCCTGCATGGCCCGGACAATAACGAGCGGGATCAGTTTTTCGGGAAATTGCCGGGGACCGTAGTTATTGGAGCAGTTCGAAATCACCGCGGGCAAGCCATAGGTGTGCGCCCAGGCGCGCACGAAATGGTCCGCAGACGCTTTCGAAGCCGAATAGGGCGACCGGGGGTCGTACGCCGTCGTTTCAGAAAAGAAGCCTTCGTCCCCAAGGCTTCCGTATACTTCATCGGTCGATACGTGATGAAAACGATACGTCCCGTCGCCAAAATCGTCGGCGTTCCAGGCGGCGCGGGCTTCTTCAAGCAGGATGGCCGTACCCACCACATTCGTATGCACAAAGGACAACGGCGCTTGCACGGAGCGATCCACATGACTCTCTGCGGCAAAATGCACGACGGTAGAAAACGCATGCTCCCGGAACAACGCGCGCACCGTTTCCCGGTCCGTAATATCGCCGTGCACGAAAAAATAATTCTCCGCCCGTTCGATCGGCGCCAGGTTCATGGGGTTCCCGGCGTACGTCAGGGAATCCAGATTCACAAACCGCACCTCGGGGTACCGCGGCGCCATTCTGAGCAAAAAATTGGAGCCGATGAAGCCCGCGCCTCCGGTAACCAGTACGGAGCGCGGGACATGATGGCGATGTGTACGAAGGGTGCGCGAATCCACGAAAGGCACAGGGAATGCATGGGCAAAGAACGAAATGCCTCGCTGGGCTTTATACAGTATGCGTTCGGCGCGGTTTCGCCGACCAGACGTACGCCTCAATGCCTCTGATCTTTGCGGATTTAATCAGAGCATCCCTAAGAGCATCCCAAGGAAGTTTGACATGACCCGAAAAAACGAACCGAACGCGACGGAGCCTACCGCCCCCCTGTATTTGCTGGACGCGATGGCGCTGGCCTACCGTGCTTATTTTGCGTTTATCGGGCGCCCTCTGATCAATGCGCAGGGCGAAAATACCTCCGCGGCCTATGGGTTCACCACCACGCTGGTCAAGCTGATCGAAGATCACGGCATTACGAATATCGCCGTGGTTTTCGATGTGACGGGCCCCGGGGCAGGCACGTTTCGGGATGACTTATTCGACGAATACAAGGCAAACCGCAGCCCGATGCCGGAGGACCTGGCCACCGGGCTTCCACGCATCAAGGAAATTGTGGCCGCCGCGGGGGTGACGATCATAGAAGAGGGCGGGGTGGAAGCCGACGATGTCATCGGCACCCTGGCGCGGCAAGCCGCCGAAGCAGGCTCCAGGGCGGTGATTGTGTCCCCCGACAAGGATTTTCAGCAGTTGCTCGGCGAGCATATCTCCATTTTTCGCCCGTCCCGTCGCGGCGAAGGATTCGATTCGGTCACCGAACATACGTTTCGGGAAAAATTTGGCGTTCCGCCGATCCAGTTCATCGATTTGCTGGCGCTTATGGGCGACGCAAGCGACAATGTGCCGGGCGTGCAGGGCATCGGCGAAAAAACAGCGATGAAGCTGATCCAGCAGTACGGCTCGCTTGAGGACCTGCTGGACAACGCGGCAGAGGTGAAGGGCAAACGCGCGCGCGAAGGGTTGCTTAACAACAGGGACGACGCCTTGCTCAGCAAGCAGCTGGTGACCATCAAAACGGATGTCCCGCTGGATGTAACGCCCGCGCAACTCGTGCGCGCCACGCCCAACCGCGAAGCATTGCTGGCTCTCTTCAACGAACTTCAGTTCAACCGGCTCTACCGCAAGGTGAAGTCTGGAGACTTTGCGCAATTCGGCGAATCCTCTGAGCAATCTCCTGCGCCATCCGGCGCGGAGAACGGCGCGGAGACGCAAGAAGCTCCCGCCGCTCCCACGCTCTTTTCCGAACAACCCGCCCCGGCCTCCAGCCTGACCGCGTACGACCCGGAAAAAACGACCTATCGGCTCATCGCCAACCGGGAAAGCCTGCGCGCCGTAGCGGACGCTCTCGGCAAGGCGGAGCGGTTTGCCTTCGACACGGAAACCACGTCGGTCGATCCGATGTGGGCGTCGCTCGTAGGCATTTCCTTTGCCCAAACGCCGGGCGAAGCCTGCTACATCCCCATGCCGTTGCCGGACGGAACGTCCATAGCGGATGCGTTGGCCCTGCTTGCCCCCATCCTGCGGGGAAACGCGCGCAAGATTGGCCAGAACGTGAAATACGACATTGTCGTGCTGGAGCGGCAGGGCCTGCGCGTGGAAGGGCCTTTTTTCGATACGATGGTGGCGCATTACCTGTTGTCGCCCGAAGAAGCGCACGGCCTCGATTCGCTGGCGCTGAAGTTTCTGGACTACAAGACCATTCCGATCGAAGACCTCATCGGGACGGGGAAAAACCAGCGGTCCTTGCAGGACGTGGCCCCCGAAGAAACCTGTCCGTACGCCTGCGAAGACGCCGACGTCGCCTTGCGGCTGGCGGATATCTTCGCAGAACATCTCCGGAAGGAGGGGTTGCTGACGCTTGCGGAGCAGATCGAATTCCCGCTCCTGCGCGTGCTGGCGGACATGGAAATGACCGGCGTCCGGGTCGATCCGGATATGCTGGCCACGCTTTCCCGGGAAATCGGGGAACGCCTCCGCCATCTTGAGGAGCAAATCTATGAGGTGGCCGAAGAAAGGTTCAAGATCGCCTCTCCGCAACAGCTCGGCGGCATTCTGTTCGGGAAACTGGGCTTGCCGATCAAGCGCAAAACGGCGAAGGGCGCCCCTTCCACAAGAGAAGAAGTGCTGGAAGGGCTGGTGGGCAGCCACCCTCTTCCGGCCCTCGTACTCGAATGGCGCAAGTTTTCCAAGCTGAAAAGCACCTATGCGGACAGCCTCGGCAAGTTGATTCACCCCGACACCGGGCGTATTCACACGAACTATAACCAGACGGTGGCGGCGACGGGAAGGTTATCCTCGGCGGGTCCCAACCTGCAAAACATTCCCATCCGGACAGACAAGGGACGGGAAATTCGCAAGGCGTTCGTCGCCAAAAAAGGATGGAAATTGCTTTCGTCCGACTACGTGCAAATCGAACTCCGCATTCTGGCCTCCATGAGCGGAGACCAGGCGCTCGCCGAGGCGTTTCGGCGCAAAGAAGACATACACCGCTCCGTCGCGGCGAAGATCTATAACATCCCGCCCGAAGAAGTGAACGAGCATCAACGCCGCAAAGCCAAGGAAGTAAATTACGGCATTCCCTACGGGATCGGCGCGCGGGGGCTGGCCCAGCGGTTGCGATGCCAGGTTACAGAGGCCCAGGAATTGATCGATACCTACCTGAAAACGTATCCGGCGGTAACCACCCTGATCCACCGGGTGGTGGAAGAAGCCCAGGAAAAGGGATACGTGCGAACGATTCTCGGGCGGCGGCGTTTCGTGCCGAATATCCATTCCCGCAACCCGGCCCAGCGGGCGTTTTCCGAGCGCGTCGCCCGCAACATGCCCATCCAGGGAACGCAGGCCGACATGATCAAAATCGCCATGCTTCGGATAGATCGCCGACTGAAAGAGGATGGCCTCTCGGCCCGCATGTTGATGCAAGTGCACGACGAACTCGTCCTCGAAATGCCGCCGGAAGAAATCGATACGGTGCAAATGATCGTGCACGAGGAAATGGAACTGGCGCTTCCGCTTGAGGTGCCGATCGAAGTACACATGAACACAGGAGACCATTGGCTCGACGCACATTGACAGACATACCGGACGGGTTCGTATTCGAGGAGGCGGCGCGGGGCATAGAAGCCTACCGCCTGGCGGCCAATGGCTTGCAGGTATTGCTGCTCCGGGACGCGACGGCTCCCGTGGCGACGTGTATGATCACCTACCTCGCCGGGAGCCGCCACGAGCCCGAAGGCCGTACGGGCGCGTTCCATTTTCTCGAACACCTCATGTTCAAAGGGACGGCCCGTTTCAACAAAGAGGCCGGAACCTCGGTGTTCAGCGTATTGCAGCGCACAGGGGCCTGGATCAACGCCACCACCTCGCTGGATCGAACGAATTACTACGAGATGCTTCCCGGAGAGCACCTTCCGCTGGCCGTGGAAATCGAAGCAGACCGGATGCGCGGCGCCCTGCTGCGGGACGAAGACATGGAGCGGGAACGCACCGTGATCCTGAACGAACTGGACCGGGGAGAAAACGATCCGATACGCAAACTTTTCCATGCGGTGTGGAACACGGCGTTCACGGCGCATCCCTACGGTCACCCGGTGATCGGATGGCGACACGATGTGGAACGGATGACGCCGTCCGGGTTGCGCCAACTCTACGACGCCTGGTACCGGCCGGAGAATGCAACGGTCAGCATTATCGGAGATTTCGATACCACGAAGACGCTGGAGCGCATTCGCCGTCATTTCGGCGGCATCGCCAACCCGCAGGCCCCCTTGCCCGTCCTCCATGCGCGCGAACCGGCGCAGGAGGAGGCGCGGCGCACCGTGGTGCAGCAGGCCGGGTGGCAAGGCGCCGTGATGCTTGCCTGGAAATCGCCTTGCGGACTGGATGCGGACACGGACGCCCTCGATATGCTTTCCGCCATCCTGTCCGCCGGCAAGCACAGCCGTTTGTATCGCCGCCTTACGGATCGGGGCGTTACAACCAGCGCCTGGGGGAGCGTTTCCCGACTGCGCGATCCGGGCCTTGCCTATGTGTTCGCCCGCCCGGCGCCCGGAAAAACGCACGAAGAGGTGGAAGCCGCCCTCCGCGGCGCCGTGCAGGAAATCTGCGACCACGGCGTCGCGGAAGAAGAACTGCAGCGGGCGATAAACCAGCGCAAGGCGCAGGCGGCCTTTAGCCGGGACGGGTCGTTCCTGGCGGCGGCGGAACTCAACGAGGCCCTTGCGGCAGGCGACTGGAAGTTGTACGCCGACATGCCGGACCGTTTGAGCGCCGTTTCTGCGGGCGACGTGCAACGGGTCGCACAGCGCTATTTCGTACGAAACGCCTGCACGACCGGGTATTACGTACCCGACAGCGAGGGCTCCGCATGACGGTTTTTCCCGAAGCCCCGGCGCACAGGCAGCCCTTCGCCGCACGCATTTCCGAGCGCTGGATTGGTCCTTGCCGTCTCGTTATGCTGCCGACGCCCATCCGCGACGTCGTTACGTGGTGCGGCTCCTTCGCCAGCGCGCCGGACATGCGCGCTCCGGAAACGTTGCTGTTGCAGCATCTCGTCGTATCCATGCTGGACAAGGGCGCCGGCGCGCTGGATCAATTCGCCATTGCGGAAATACTGGAAAACAAGGGGGCGGAGTTGGCGTTTTCCGCGGATACGCTGCGCATCGACTTTTCGGGGCGCGCCCTGAAAAAGGATGTCCCGGAAATACTGGCCCTCGCCGCCTTGCAGCTGCGCGCGCCGCTTTTCCCCGAAGAAGAACTTTCCAAGGCCAAAGACCGCATCGGAGCGTCCATCAAGCGCTCCATGGAAAGCACCGCCGCACAGGCGTCCCGGGCATTGCGGCAGCGGTTATACGACGCCGCGCATCCGAACCACGCCCAGACATTCGAGGCGCAGATGGCGCAATTGCAAGACCTTTCGATCCGCGACGTCCGGGCCTATCATGCGGCGCATTTCGGCGCCAATGCCTGTACGCTCGCGGTCGTGGGCGACATAGACGAAGACGCCCTGAGCGAAGTCGTGGAAAACCACGTTGCCGTCTGGCCGCCGCACCAGGCGTCCCCATACTTTGCGGCGACGGCGGACCGGCTATCCCCCGGCTCGTCCGTCGTCTCTATCCCGGACAAGGACAATGTAGACGTACGTCTCGGACATGTGCTATCCGTCCGCCGCAACGCCGACGAATACCTTCCTGCCTTCCTCGCCAATTTCGTGCTGGGCGGAAATTTCTCGGCGCGACTGATGCAAACCATTCGCGACGAAATGGGCCTTACGTACGGCATTGGATCGTCGCTTGCGGGCGTGTCCGCCGAATACGGGGGGCACTGGCAGGTGGGCGTAACGCTATCGAAGGAACATGTGCAACGAGGCATAGACGAAACGATCAAACAACTTCGCCGCTTCGTCGCCGACGGAATAACCCGGGACGAACTGGAGGACACAAAAACAACGGTGGCGGGCTCGTTCAAGGTGGGGCTTTCCACCACGTTCGGACTGGCGAAAACGCTCCTCGCCAATATCGAACAGGGGTTCGAACCAGGGTATCTCGACGAATTTCCAGACAGGATCCAGCGCATTTCCGTGGACGAAGCGAATAGCGCGATTGCGCAACGCTTCGCGCCCGACGCCTTGCATAGCGCCCTGGCCGGCAATATTCGGGAGGGGGACGTGCGCCTGTAGCGCGTTTTGCGGGTTTGCGGCAAGAAGCACGCGAGCCGTCGCCTGTTTGCTCGGGGTGCTTCGGGGTGCTTCGGGCTGTTCGGGCTCTTCGGGGTGGAAAGCGCACGAACGCGATGCGGCCCGCCGCCGCGTATTCGTCAGAGTTCCTCTGTCTTGTCCGGGCGCGGAAGAATAAACGCGAGCAACAGGTAGGTAATAATCGCAGGCGGTCCGCCCGTGAAAATCAAGAGAATAACGAAGGCCACCCGCACAAGCGTAGCGTCCAGGTTAAAATACTCGGCCAGGCCGGCGGCTACGCCGGAAATCTTTTTGTCGCGGGATTTCGTGAGTATTTTTTTCGGGCCGCGGGCGCGTGAGGAGACCTTGGGCAGTTTGTATTTTTTGCGGGGTCGCCAGGACAATACGCCAAACCCCAGCAGAATAATCAGAATACCCGCCAGCCAGGGCAACATCTGAACAAGGCCTCCTATGTTAATGCCTCCCCACAGGCCCATTTCCTGCACGATATAGGTAACGCCCACCAGAATCAGCACCAGGCCGGCTATCATGGGCACATTCCAGTGCGACTTGTCCGGCGCATCTTTTTCTTCGAACAGAAAACGTTCCATGTCTGCTTCCGAGAACGTGCCGGGATCGGGAGTGTGGGATTTTTCTTCAGGCGCCATGAGAGGACAGGAAGAGGTTAGTTTGTGCAGGGTTAGCTTGTGCAGGGTAACGAAGTTGCGGCCAGGCCGTAGCGCGTGACTGGAGCCGGCGCGGCGACCGGGCATACGCGATACGTGTGCAAAGAGCCTTCTATTGCCAGGGAGTGTACGCGATACATCCGCGCAATGTTACACGTGTACACGTCAAGGCGTATAGCAACCTCAGGCGTCCCGCGGGTCCGCCGAACGCTTTGCCGGGCCTTTCGTGCGGATCGTTTCCTGCTCCGTAACGAGGATATCCATGCGGATATCGTGCGGCTCGGAGGGGATCGAGGTCAGGAGACACGCCTCGTACGTTACTCCGATGCGGAGGGCCTGCAGGTTCTTGAGAAAGGCGTCGTAGTATCCTTTCCCGTATCCGACGCGGTGTCCGTCCCGGGCGCCGCCCAGCATGGGGACAATCACCGTATCGATGCGCTCCGGGGCTACCTGCTCGTCGCCTGCCGGGCGGGGAATCCCCCAGGGAGGCTCCGGGACCGGCGTTTGCCCGTCGTACCGCACCGCGTGCATAACCGGAACCCGGATGTCCGGGGTCAGAGGGAGGGCCACCTCCACTTGTTGCGCCCGGAGCCGCTCGATCAACGAACGAATGTCCGGTTCGCGGCGTTCGACCATCGGCCAGTAGACATGCACCAACCCGGGACGATCCATTTCGGGAAGCCCCAGAAGCCGCTCGACGATCGCTGCGCTCCGGCGCGCATAGTCGGCTTCGGTCAAGGTTTGCCGCCAGGTCCCGAAGCGCTTTCGGAGGTTCGACTTGCTGTTCGGATTCGGACGCACGGGCATAGGCATAGGCATCAGGCCGGCGGACGGCGTCGCGCAGGCAGGGTGGAGGTGAAACAAGGGATGCGCTTAATCAGTGCATCCCAAAATCGTGGTGCGCCGTGTGCCGGGCCGTTTGAAGAGTTCATTATGAATCATTACGAACCTGCGCAGGGCTTGATTCAGGGTTTCTTTTTTCGTATGTTATCAGGCTGTTGAAATTAACCGGTAATTCGGGGTTCCGTTCGGCGGCTTTTACATGCACGGCAGGGTCCGCCCCTTTTCCACAGATACAGACCGCACCGCCTGCGCACCAGGCATTGTTATGTTCGAGAGCCTTTCTCAAAAGGTTGAAGGCGCATTAAAACGCATCAGCGGACAGGGCCGCATCAACGAGCTGAATGTCGCGAATATGATGCGCGATATTCGGCGGGCCCTGCTGGAGGCGGACGTCAACTATCAGGTCGCCCGCGATTTTACGGAGCGCGTGCGCAACGAGGCGCTGGGCGAAGCCGTGCTGTCCTCGGTTTCTCCGGGACAACAACTCGTGAAGTTGGTGTACGACGAGTTGGTGGGCCTGCTGGGAGATGAACACAAAAGCGTTGCGCTGGCGCAACATCCTCCCACGGTTATTCTGGTGGCGGGCTTGCAAGGGTCCGGCAAAACGACCTTTTGCGCAAAGCTCGCCCGGCATTTTGCGGAGCAGGGCAACACGCCGTTGCTGGCCGCGGCGGACGTATACCGCCCGGCGGCGGTGGCGCAGCTGGAAACGCTGGCGCAGTCTGTGAACGTGCCTGCATACTCCATCATGGAGGACGGACAACCCGTCCAGGACCCTGTGCGCGTAGCCCGCGAAGCCATTCGGACGGCCCGCCGCACCGCGCGCGATATCGTCATTGTGGATACGGCGGGGCGGCTTCATGTGGACGAGGAAATGATGTCCGAAGCCGCTGCGATCAAGCGCGCCGTAGACCCGGACGAAATTCTGTTCGTGGTGGACAGCATGACGGGGCAGGATGCGGTGCAGGCCGCACGGGCCTTCAACGAGCGGCTGGATTTCGACGGCGTCGTGCTTTCCAAGCTGGATGGAGATACGCGCGGCGGGGCGGCGCTTTCCATACGCTCCGTCGTCCAGAAGCCGATCAAATTCGCCTCCATAGGCGAAAAGATGGATGCGCTCACGCCGTTTTATCCGGATCGCATGGCGCGGCGCATCCTCGGCATGGGCGATATCGTTTCGTTTGTCGAAAAAGCCCAGGAGCAGTTCGACGATCGGCAGGCCGAGCGCCTGCGCAAAAAAATTCGTTCGCAGGACTTCGACCTGGCCGATTTCTATGAGCAAATCCAGCGCGTTCGCAAAATGGGATCGCTCAGCGAAATTGCCGGCATGCTTCCAGGCATGGGCCGTCAGCTCCGCGACGTGCAGGTGGACGACGACGCCTTTACGCACATTGAAGCCATTATCCTTTCCATGACGCCCGAGGAGCGTCGCCATCCGTCCGTACTGAACGGAAGTCGTCGCCGTCGCATTGCGCGCGGCAGCGGAACCGAAGTGCGCGACGTGAATCAACTGCTCAAGCAATTCAAGGACATGAAGAGGATGATGAAAACCGTGTCGCGCATGACGAACGCCAAGAGGCCCGTAGACGTTGAGCGGCTCATGAGTCGTCCGTAGCGCGAACGCAACGCCCCGTTTTACGTACCACCCCTGTTTACAACACCCGCTTAAAATCAATCATCGGAATCAAGAGGCATACACCGTGGCAGTCAAACTTCGTTTGCGTCGCATGGGACGCAAGAAACTCCCGCTCTGGACCATCGTCGCCGCCGATTCGCGCCGGGCGCGCGACGGGCGCTATATCGAAAAACTGGGCCATTACAACCCGCTCGTCAAACCCTCTACGGTCGAGATGAACGCCGAGCGGATTCATTATTGGCTGGCGCAGGGCGCCCAGCCCTCCGATACGGTGCGCAATCTGCTGAGCAGGGAAGGCATCTTGCTGGAGCGGCACCTTCGCCTGAAAGGAAAAACGGAGGAGGAAATACGGCAGGCCGTCGCGGAGCACCGCGAACGACAGGCTGTGAAACGGGCCGCCTCCGTCAAGGAAACCGCGCAATCCCGACGCCAGAAAGCGCTGGACGAAGAGGCGGAGCGCGCCGCCGAGAAGGAAGCAAAGGCGGCGAAGCAACGCGCCGAACAAGAGGAGAAGGCGCGGCAGGAAGCCGAAGCGGCGAAAAGGAAATTGGCCCAGGAGCGGGAGGCAGCCGAACGGGAAGCGGCGCAGGCCGCCGCAAAAGCCCGGGAGGCGGAAGCGAGCAAAGCCGAAGCAAGCAAGGCGGAAGCAGCCAAAGCCGAAGCGAGTGAGGCCAAAGCAGGCAAGGCCGACGCAAGCAAAGCCGACGCAAGCAAAGCCGAAGCCAGCGAGGCAGAAGAGAGTACCGCCGAAGCGAGTGAGGTGGAAACCCCGGCGGCCGCTTCCGGGGAAAGCGACGTCCCCGCAGAAAAAACGAACACGGACGCGGCGCAGAATTAGCGCCTTCGTCCGTACGGTTCTTTGAACGCAATGACCAGTCCTGGCCAAGCCGATAGGCTCCTGCGTCTGGGGCGCATATATCGGGCGCATGGCCTGTCGGGCGAGGTCAAGGTGATCCCCGAAACGGACGATCCCGCGCAATTCGAGACGCTGAAAACGCTGTATGTGGGGCACACCGCCGACACGGCGCAGCCCGCAACCGTGCAAAGCGTCCGCTACCAACATGCCCGCAAAGGATTGCTGGTCCTGCTCAAGCTGGAAACCGCGGCTTCGCGGGACGCCGCCGAAGCCTTGCGGGGCGCCCTGTTGTACGCCCCGGCGGAAGCGCTGGACGATCTTCCCCGGGATGCATTTTCCTGGCAGGACTTGACAGGATTCGCCGTCATGGAAGAACATGGAGACCGGATCGGAATGGTGGAGGAGGTATTGGCGTTCCCCGGACAGGATATGCTGGTGATTGCGCGCAAGCAGCAACCGTCGGCCATGGTGCCGGCCGTGCCCGCATTCGTGGTGGCTATCGACCCCGAAGCGAAGCAGATCACCCTGCGCACCATCGAAGGGCTGCTTGATGCATAAGGGAGCATAAAGGAGCATAACGAATACGCGGATCAGGACCTGCCATGCGCATCGATATTGTTACGGTACTTCCCGAACTGGTCGCCGCCGTACTGCAGCACGGCGTGCTGCGCCGCGCTGCGGACAAGGGACTGGTGGATATTCGGGTCCATGACGTCCGCACCCATGCGCTGGACAAGCATCGGCAGGTAGACGATTATCCGTATGGCGGCGGCGCGGGCATGGTATTGAAACCGGAACCCGTTTTCCGGTGTATAGAGGCCATTCTTTCGGAAAGCGACGAACCCGTGGACGAGATCGTGTATTTCGCGCCGGACGGCGAAACGCTGACGCAGGAAACGGCCACGGTCCTGTCGCTCCAGAAGCGCCTCGTGTTTCTGGCGGGACACTATATCGGGGTAGATCAACGGATTCGGGACACACTGGTTACGCGGGAAATCTCCATGGGAGATTATGTGCTGAGCGGCGGGGAATTGCCCGCGCTTGCGCTTGCGGACGCCATGGCGCGCCTGATACCGGGCGTGCTGGGCGACGCCGAATCGGCCTTGTCCGACTCGTTCCAGGACGGATTGCTGGGCGCGCCGGTCTATACGCGACCCGCCGAGTTTCGGGGGATGCGCGTGCCGGACGTGTTGCTATCCGGAGACCATAAAGAAATTGCCCGCTGGCGAGAGGGGCAACGCCAGCGCCTGACAGCGCGTCGAAGACCGGACTTGTCGGAACAGGGGATCGACCTCCCAAAACCTGGTTCGCGCCAGACATCATCGTAACATACATAAGGATGCGCTGATTGAAGTGGATTTGATCAGTGCATCCATAAACAGGCATCATCCTTTTCAGAGGCATAGCGCCATGGCTACGAATCTCATGCAACTCGTCGAAACAACCCAGATTCGGGACGATATCCCGGAATTCAAGCCCGGCGATACGATAAACGTGCATGTGCGCGTCGTAGAAGGGGACAAGGAGCGCATCCAGCAATACCAGGGCGTCGTGATCGCCGAGCAAGGGACAGGGCCAGGCAGAACCTTTACGGTGCGCAAGATATCCAACGGCGTGGGCGTGGAGCGAATTTTTCCGATCAACTCGCCGAAAATCGCTAAAATCGAGCGGGTTCGGCAGGGGCGCGTGCGGCGGGCTAAGCTCTATTTCTTGCGATCCCGCCGCGGGAAGGCCGCCCGTATCAAAGAAAAAATCCATGACGGGTCCAGGCGATAGCACTTCGGGCGGCGCTACGCCGATTACGCGAAATCGCAAGGCGTATCACGAATACCACGTCGAGGAAACGATCGAAGCCGGCATTGCATTGCGGGGAAGCGAGGTAAAGTCTGTCCGGCAGGGGAAAATTTCCCTGCAAGAAGCCTGGTGTAGCGTCCAGCCGGACACCATGACGCTGATGGATTGCCATATTGCGCCGTACGAATTTGCGGACGCCTCGACCGCGCCTTCGCCGGTTCGTCCCCGGCGCCTTTTGTTGCATCGCCGGGAGCTGCGCAAGTGGAGCAAGGCCTGCGCGCAAAAAGGCTATACGGTGATTCCGTTGTCCGTGTATCTGAAAAACGGGTACGCAAAAGTGAAGGTCGGTCTGTGCAAGGGGAAGAAACTGCACGATCGCCGCGCCAGCATTGCCGAGCGAGAAGCGAAGCGCCGGATCGAGCGGGCGTCCAGCGTACGTCATTGACTTGCCTGCAAGATTCTTCGATATCGCCTGTTCCGCCCGCGCCAAGCATTGCTCCAGGTAATCTCCAGGTACGCCGAAAGGAAGCCGCAAGCCCATGAAATTTCCGCCGATCGACGAACAACTTGCCCGGATCGAGCGCGGCGCCGCCGAAATCGTTCCGCAAGACGCCCTCGCGGACAAGCTCCGCAAGGCCGAAGAAACGGGGCAGCCGCTCATTGTCAAGCTGGGCTGCGATCCAAGCCGCCCGGATCTGCACCTCGGGCACTCGGTGGCGCTCCGCAAATTGCGGGATTTTCAGGATTTGGGGCACCAGGCCGTGCTTATCGTCGGGGATTTTACAGGCACGATCGGGGACCCAAGCGGTCGGGCGCAAGGGCGGCCTGCGCTAACCGTCGAAGAAACCCGGGAGAACGGGCGGTCCTATTTCGAGCAGGCGTCGCACATTCTGGACCCCGAACGCACCCGCATCGTCTACAACTCGGAGTGGCTCGACGCCATGCGCTTCAGCGACGTGATTCGACTGGCCAGCAAATACACGGTGGCCCGGATGCTGGAACGCGACGACTTCGAAAAGCGGCGCACATCCGGCGAACCGATAGGCATTCACGAGTTTCTGTATCCGCTGGCGCAGGCGCAGGACTCGGTGGCCGTCCGCGCCGATATCGAACTGGGCGGCACGGACCAGAAATTCAACCTGCTCGTGGGGCGGGCCGTGCAGCAATCCGAAGGGATGGAGCCACAGGTATGCGTTATGACGCCTATCCTGCCCGGGACGGACGGCGTCGAAAAAATGTCCAAGTCGCTTGACAACTATATCGGGATTTCGGAATCTCCCGAGGATATGTACGGGAAAACGCTTTCCATTCCGGATGATTTGATCTATCCCTGGTTTGAGCTGGCCACGAACGCGCCGACGGACGAACTCCCGGCTCTGCGCGCAGCGGCCAGCCGGGAACCCCGCAACGCGAAGCACCGGCTGGCCTGGACCATCGCAAGCATGTACCACGGGGCCGACGCCGCAGACAAGGCGCGGCGGCATTTTGAGCGCACGGTGATTCAGGGCGGCATTCCGGAGCACATACACGATGTCCGCTTCGCCCCGGAAGATGGACCTCGCATGGGTATTCTGGACCTGATGACCCGCGCTGGACTCACGAGTTCGAACGGAGAAGCCCGACGGCTGATTGCGCAAAACGCCGTTTCCATCGACGGAGACAAAATATCCGACGTACGGATGGAAATGGATATACAGACAGGCCCTTCGTTCGTGATCAAGGCGGGCAAGCGGCGGTTTGCCCGTATTGTGCGAAACCGCGACAAAGGCGACGCCTGATCGGAACCATTGCCGCGAAGAAAAATTATGGAGATATTCCGTATGCGGGCAGATTGGCCGCAACGAGTACGCACATCGCTTCCGACTTCATGCTGATCGCAATGCGCGCGCTGCCTATCGTATTTCTTCTCGGCTTTTGCGGCCTGTCGTCGGCGGCCTATGCCCAATCGGCGGATAGCGCGATGGAAGCAGGTCGGCAGGCCTTTGAGGCCGCCGCGTACGAGCAAGCCGAACAGGCCCTGTTGCGGGCGGCGGAATCGGAGCCGGACCGGGCCGAAGCGCATTACTTGCTGGCGCGCCTGTACACCGAAACGCCGTTGGTCGATCCGGGCAAGGCGGCGGACGCGCTGGACGAGGCGATCGCAATGGAGCCGGACAATACCGAATACCTGGCCGCCAAACTGGTGCAATTACGCAAGGAGTCGAGGACTCGCATCCAGGAACGTCTTCTCGAACAGCGGCGCATCGCCCTCTCCAGAAAGATTCTCGCCATCGATTCCACGAATGCGTTCGCGCACGAGGAACTGGGCACGCTCTTTATCCGCGATTTCTGGCGTTACCGCAACGCCGTCATGTTCCCCAGCATGACCTTCAGCGGCAATCTGCATCGCGGCAGCCAGGCCATGGCGCTGGGAGACCCGCCGCTGGCTATGCAAACGCCCTTGCAGGAAGACATCGAAGCGGAAGAAGGGTTCAACGCCACGGACGCAAGCGCGCCCGAAACCGTGCCTGCGTTCATCGACGATCCGACGCGCGTGTTTCTTGCCGATCGCTTCGATGTAGAGCAACTGGAGGATCAGGGCGTGCCGATCATGGATCTGTCGCGGCGGGCGCAACGGGCCTACGAACGCGCCGTCGCGCATCTCGGCAGCGCGCTGACGTCCGATCCCCACCGGCTCCCGGCGTATCGGCAACTTATGAAGGTGTATGCGCTGAAAGGAGAATACGAGGCCGCCCGGCAGATGCTCGAAAACATGTATGCGGTGTTCCCCGAACGAGCGTCTACCTGGCTGTATCTGGGGCTGGCGCAGGCATACGGAGACGATCCGGCAGGGGCGGCCCATGCGTTCGAAACGGCGTTGCGCTATATGGACCCCGAGGAAAAAAACGTGTTCGAAACGCTCGCGTTGCTGCTGGCGCCCGACGAAGAAGCACGCTACGAGGAAGACCCTGTAGCCTACTCGGCGCGCTTCTGGGCAAGTAAGGACCCGCGCTATCTCACGCCCTGGAACGAACGAAAAATCGAGCACTACGCGCGCCTCGTGTACGCCGATCTGCTGTACGGCAGCGAAGCGCTCGATTTGCGCGGATGGGATACGGAGCGAGGCCATATTCTCGTGCGATACGGACCTCCGGCGCACGACGTCGTTATTGTGCCGGGAAGTTCGTCTGGAATACGGGACCTCGGGACGGCGCCTACGTCCGGCAACGATCCGCGATCCGTATTAACGCCGTCCGACATGAACTTTACCCCGCGCGGGGCGCATCTCGGCGGGAATTTCGACATGCTGGCGGAGACGAACACGTTCAACATATGGGATTACGGCGATTTCCGGTTCGTCTTCGAGGATCCGTTTCGGAATGGAGAATACCGGCTGTATTCCCCAAGCGCTTCGGATATGTCCGCCGGCGTTCCGGCCTGGCTGAACGACTATTCGCTCACCGCGAAAGAAACGGTTGCGCGGGTTCCGGAACGCTACGAATACGAGACGTCCGGTCGCCGCGTGGATATTCCGTTCGTGACCAGCGCCTTCAAGGGCAGCTATGGGGAGCAAGGGGAGGCGGATCTGTACGTATCGTACGGGATTCCGATTTCCGACGACGGACGACAACGGGAAACCATAGATATTGCGGCGCGCATCGGCGCATTTCTGGTGGGCGAGAACCGGGACCTACTCGTTGAACGGCGGCAAACGGTCTACGGGCTTCAACGCGAACAGATGCGCTCCTTCGAAGAGGCGCATCTCTGGGTGGGGGCCCAGGTCATGTCGGCGCCTCCCGGGCGACACGAGGTGTCCATGGAGTTCGAAACGGCCAGCGGCGGCACCGTTGCGGTGCAGCGCCGAAGCATTGACGTTCCCGATTTCGGGCAGGACGAACTGCAGGTCAGCGACCTGATGCTGGCCTACGGAATTGAGGAGGCCGATCTGGCAGCCCCGGACGGCGCCGCCTTGCAACGGGCCGGATTTTCCATAATGCCTGCCCCGTGGAACGTGTTCTCGCACAAGCAACCCATCTATCTCTTTTTCGAGATATACCAGTTGGCTCTCGATGAAAACGGAGCGACCCGATACGAAATGGAAGCCCGCCTCGCGCCCCGCGACCCGTCGAAAGGCGTAACCCGGTTTGTTAAAAACCTCTTTGGCGGCCGCGGAAGCGGCGTATCCGTGAGCGTTCCCGGGGCGGGATCGTCGCCGGACGAAACGAATTACCTGATCCTCGATGCGACGAATCAGGCGGCAGGGCTGTATGAACTGACCTTGCGCGTGCGCGACCTTGCGACCGGGAAAAGCGTCGAACGCGCGACGGACCTTTTTCTGGAATAGTCCGGCGACCAGAATACGGCCTCCAAAGTCCGGCGCCCAGCGTCAGGCAACCAGGCCCGCCGTTATGGATCGGACTTCTGGAGCATCTCTTCCAGCGCCTCGACGACAGAGGCGTCCATGGCTTCTACCTGCTGCGCCATCTGCGCCTTGTACTCCACGATCCGGCCCAGCACATCCGGGTCGGACGCGCCGATAATCTGCGCCGCAAGGAGTCCGGCGTTGCGGGCGCCGCCGATCGCTACCGTAGCGACGGGCACGCCGCGGGGCATTTGCACGATAGACAGCAAGGCGTCGAGGCCGTCCAGCTTCTTCCCCGGCACGGGAACGCCAATCACGGGAAGGGGAGACCAGGCGGCGATCATCCCGGGCAGGTGGGCGGCGCCCCCGGCGCCCGCAATAATGGCTCGTACGCCGCGCGTATGCGCCGTACGGGCATAGTCCCCCATATGATGGGGCGTGCGATGGGCGGAAAGCACGCGCACCTCAAACGATATATTCAGTGCGCGCAGCACATCCGCTGCGTCGGCCATAACGGGGAGATCCGACCGGGATCCCATGGTAATGCCTACAAGAGCCATGATTCACCAAGATGCGTCAGAAAAGGTGCTGCGTTACAAGCGAAGGCAGGCGGCGGCCCGCTCGGCGTGCTGGCGCACAGCGCTGCGGTCGCCGCCCGTAACCGTGACATGCCCCATTTTACGATGTATTCGGGTCTCTGTTTTGCCATATACGTGCACGGCGGCGCCGGGAACCGCCAGCGCTTCGCGCAATCCGTCGGGAGACGCCGGGCCATTGCGGGCGCCCAGTACGTTCACCATCGCGGCAAAGGGCGCGCGCAGGGACGGGTCGCCAAGCGGCAGGTCCAGCACGGCCCGGAGATGATTTTCGAATTGCGAGGCATGGCTGCCCTCAATGGAATAATGTCCCGTGTTATGCGGGCGCGGCGCCAATTCGTTGATCAGGAATTGTCCGGCTTCCGTCTGAAAAAGTTCGACGGCGACGAGCCCCGTTCCCTGCACGGAAATGGCGGCGTCCACCCCGATCTGTCGCGCCGCGTCCCTTTCGGATGCGTGCATGCGCGACGGAACTTCCACCGCATAGCACCGATGATCGCGCTGCTCCGTGTCCGCCACGGGATACGCGACATACTCGCCGCCGGGCCTGCGGGCCACCAGCACGGAAAGCTCCCGCTGAAACGCCACGAACGCTTCGATCAGCAAGCCGTCTTCCGCAGCGAGGGATTCCCACGCCGCCCGCAGCGCTTTCGCAGAACGGACCGTCCGGTTCCCGTACCCGTCGTACGCATGGGTGTATTTTTTGGCGAGCACGGGGTATCCGAACTGATTCGCGGCAGCAAGAGCTTCGTCGAACGTGGCGCAACAGGCGAACTCGGGGGTGGGCAATCCCGCATCTCGCAACCAGGTTTTCTGCCGCCCCTTGTGCCGAATAATATCGAGCGTAAAGGAGCCCGGACGAACGGGGACCTGGCCCTCAAAGGCCGCCTCCGCTTCGTGGACCGGCGCCCATTCGCTCTCGACCGTCACCACGGTGCAGCCCATGCCGAATGCACGGAGTACGTCGGGGTCGGTCCAGTCTCCCGTGAAGCAGGGGCCAAGGTCCTGTACGGGGCCCGCGGGTTCCGGGAGCAAAAAACGTACGCCGAAACCCATGCGCCGCGCGGCGAAGGCCGTCATCCGGGCCAGCTGTCCACCGCCAAGAATGCCTACGACAGGAAAAGACGACATAAACCCCGTGCGATCCAAGAGTGCTAAGCGGATGTTCTGACGTCGGCAAGCAAGCGTTCCAGTTCCTCCTCGGACTCCACGAGGACGTCGCGCGCCTTGGACCCTACGAAGCGGCCCACGACGCCCGCTTGTTCGAGTTGATCCACGATGCGGGCGGCTCTTGTGTACCCGATGGACAATTTGCGTTGCAGGAGCGAAACCGAGCCCTGGCGCGCCCGCACGAGAATGTGGGCTGCCTCTTCAAAGAACGGGTCCATCTCGTCCATGCCGCTCGTAGCGCCCGGACCGGCGTCGTCCCCGAAAGGAGGTAATGCGTAGGGGCCGGCGCCTTGCTGCTTCGCCACGAAATCCACGACGCGATCCACTTCGTCCGAAGCGATGTACGGCCCCTGCAAACGGACGGCCCGGCTTCCGAGCATATACAGCAGGTCGCCGTTGCCGACAAGGCCTTCGGCGCCGTTTTGATCGAGAATGGTGCGGGAATCGACCTTGGAGGCCACCTGATACGCGATGCGCGCCGGGAAATTCGCCTTGATCAATCCCGTAATCACATCCACAGAGGGGCGTTGCGTAGCCAGCACAAGGTGTATGCCCACTGCGCGGGCCATCTGGGCAAGACGGGCTATCGGCGCCTCTATCTCCTTGCCCGCCAACATCATAAGGTCCGCAAGTTCATCTATGATTACCACGATATACGGCAAGTGCCGGAGGGAATCCGCTGTTTCCGGTTGGCCGGCGCGCACTTTGTTGTTGTAATCCTTGATGGAGCGCGCCTGCGCCTCGGAAAACAGGTCGTACCGCAGCTCCATCTCGCGCTCACAGGATTTGAGCGCGCCCAGCGCCTGGCTCACATCGGTAATGATCGGCTCCTCGCTGTTTTCCGGCATTGCCGCGTAATGATCCGCGATGTACTTGTATTGCTGCAACTCGATCTTTTTGGGATCGATCATGACGAATTTCAGACTGGCGGGATGGCAGGCATACATTAATCCGGTAATCAACGTATTCAACCCCACTGATTTCCCGGATCCCGTGGCCCCTGCAATAAGCAGATGAGGCAGTTTCGCCAGGTCGATCATGAATACTTCGCCTTCGATGGTCTTGCCGACGGGCACCGGCAACGCCATATCGGAGTCGCGAAATCGCGCGGTCCCGATGACGTCGCGGATACGAACCAGCTCGCGGCGGCGATTGGGTATTTCCACGCCCACGGCGGATTTTCCGGGAATGGGCGCAATAATCCGGATGCCCCGCGCCGCCATCGCCATGGCCAGATCGTTTTCGAGGGCCGTGATCTTGTTGATTTTCACGCCCGGCGCCGGCGTCAGTTCGTACAAGGTGACCGTCGGCCCCACAATGGCGTTGATCTCCCGTATTTCAATGCCGTACGTATCCAGTTTGTCGAGCAGAATCCGCTTGTTTTCTTCCAGTTCGTCGTAGTCGATCGGGATTTCGTCCGCATCGCGCTTGTCCAGCAGCTTGACCGGGGGGAAGCGGTACTTGTGCGCGAACTTTTCGTCGGGAATATCCATGCTCCGCTGCACCTTGCTGGCGTGCTCTTCCTGGATGCGCTCCTGAACATGTATTTCAATGTCCTTTTCGGGCGCGTCTTCGGCGTCGGGAGCAGGATCTGCGGCGCGAAACGCGTCGTTCCGCGTACGGCTCGTTTCCCCGGAAGAAGCTGGTGCGGACGCCGTCGGCCCGGAGGATGGCCGCGACGCGGGGGACGCTTCCGCGGATTCTTCCTCCGACGCTTTCCCGGGCGTCTTTTCGGCGCGACGCTTTTTCTGTTCGGCCCGTTTCGCCTGCCGGGTCTTGCGCTTTTCTTCCGTACGTTGCTTGCGCGCGGCGCGCCGCTGCGCAGCGGCGGCTTTTCTGGAGGCGTTCCAGCCGCTGACCTTGTCGAACAGGGCCTGCACGTCGGGTTCCGCCAACAACAGGAACGCAATGGCAAGGAGCAGCGCGAGGATCGCCGCTGACCCGACCGTGCCGAAAACATGCTGGAGCCATCCGGCCACGCCCAAGCCAAGCGCCCCGCTCCACAGGGCAAGTTCCACATCGAACACCAGGGCGATCCAGCCGAAAAAGGCCGCCGCTGCGAAAACGATCGCAAACACGAGCAAACCCATCGAAACCAGCTGGATGCTGGTGCGCCGCCGGAACAGCAAATACCCCGCCATGCACAAAAATCCCGTCAACAACACGAACGGATAGCCCAGAAACCGCGGCACGATCCAGTATGCGACCCAGGCGCCTGCCCACCCGAGTATATTCGACGCCTGGTTTTCTCCGGGCACGAAGATATCGCGGAACGTGATGCCCCCAACGATGGCGTCGTCGGCGCCCCGGTAGGTGACGAGCGCAAGACACACCAGCAAGGACAGCGTCATCGCAACGAGGCCAAGCGCTTCGTGCATGCGGCCCGTGGAGGGGTCCTGAACCTTTTTGGCGGAAACCTGACGGCGGTTATGTTTTTTGCCTGATGCTAAAGCCATCCTTCAAGGTACTGCGCGCCGAAGAAAAAACCACGGATGCGCCGCGAATGCGACGGGAAACGGCTTGCCCGCGTCATGCGGCGACCCGCTCCAGTTCCGTTTTATCCAGCACGATCCGGTTATCCCGATACCGGGGAAGCACGGGCATGGCGTTGAACCGAAAACAATAGTCTACGTCGTCCGCAAACCCGTTGGCGCTGAGCCATTGCGCATGGGTCCCCTCGCGCAATGCCGCATCGAGGTCATGGCGGTACCCATCGTACAAGGCGAAGGCCATGCGCGTGGCGTCGGAAATGCCGTCGGGCGGACAACCTTTCCATAGCCGATCCAGCAGATACCCTGCGCACAGCGTGTCTTCGAGAGAAACCTGTTCCTTCTGGCCCGAGCACACGATAACAAGGTCCCCGCCCGCCTCGCACGCCGCCTCGACCACGCGATCGATATTCAGGAAACAGCCCACCAGCAGCTGCCGGGCTTTTCTTCCCTTGTGCATGGCGACCGTCCCGTTGGTCGTACTCAGAATGATCGTCCGGTTCTGTACGACTTCGCGGGTATACTCCAGTGGAGAATTCCCGCAATGATACGTATTGATGCGATGCCCGCCGCGCTCGCCCCCGAGCAGATAACTCGAAGGTTCGAGATTCGCCGCGATTTTTGCGGTGTGGCCCAGGTCCAGCGCTGGAACGACGCTGCGCGCGCCTCGGCGCAGGGCGGTCACAATCGTCGAGCAAGCCCGGAGCACATCGATTACGACCACGACGCGCCCGCTGAGCTTCGTTTCCGGCGCAGACTGGGCCGTGGCAAACACTTCGGCATGCATGGCGGGGTATCGGACAGGGGAAAGGAAACCATGAACAACTAAAGGATGCACTGACCAAATCCACTTCGATCAGCGCATCCTCCATACGGGAAGATACGCCGCGCCGCATCGCAATGTGCAACAAACCGTCAAATTTTGTGCAAGGGCGGCCTTTTAACGACGGCCCGCACCGTACGGGACCGAATGGCGATATCGAGCGGCGCCCCTGGCGCTGTACACGCCGGATCGGCAGGCACATAGCCAAGCCCGATGCCCCGCCCGAGTACGGGGGATTGGCCGCCGCTGGTCACCACGCCCGCGCCCGCCGGCGTCGAGACCGCGTAGCCCCTCCGGGGAACCGCGCCGGGCTTCTCTACGACGAACGCAACCAGTTTCCGGGAAAGTCCTTCCTCCCGGGCGCGTTCCAGCGCGGATTTGCCGATGAAATCGTCCTTGTCCATCCGTACGAATCGGCCCAGCCCGGCCTCAAGCGGATGGGTTTCTTCGGTAATATCGTTTCCGTACAAACAAAACCCCGCTTCCATGCGCAGGGTGTCCCGAGCGCCCAGGCCCGCTGGCTGCAACCCCTCGGATCCCCCGGCTTCAAGCAGCCCGTCCCAGACCGCTCCGGCCACGCCCGCCTCGCAATAGATTTCCACGCCCGCCTCGCCTGTATACCCCGTCGCAGACACGATAGCAAACGACGACCCCGCGAAAAGTCCGCCGGAAACATGCCGAAAGCGAAAGGGCTTCAGGCCGGCGATATCCTCTCCGATGGCGGCTTCTGCAATGGCCCGGGCCCGCGGCCCCTGCACAGCGATGAGCGCCATCTGGTCGGACACATCCTCGATAAGCGCCTTCGCCGGATTATTCCGTATGGCCCACAGGAAATCCTTGCTGCGGTTCGCCGCATTGATCACCAGCAGGTATTCGTCTTCGGCAAGGCGGTATACGATCAAGTCGTCCACGACGCCGCCGTTTTCCAGGCACATGCAGGTATAGATTGCCTGTCCGGACGGCATGGACACGGCGTCGTTCGTAATCAGGTACTGTACGCACTCGGCGGCGTGCGGGCCGCGCACGAGGAGTTCGCCCATGTGGCTTACGTCGAAAAGGCCCGCCGCCTGCCGCACCGCACGATGTTCTTGCAGGACGCCGCCCGCATAGCGCAGCGGCATTTCATACCCGGCAAACGGCGTCATTCGCCCGCCCAGCGCAACATGCCGATCGTACAACGGCGTTTTCTGAAGAGATACAGCATCCATAAGCTTCCGTAGCCTATCCTTGTCAGGGAATTACAAGCGCCAGGCCGTATAGCCGGCGTGGTTCAGGGTTCGGGCGGCGGCCGTCGCAATCTCGTCCTCCGCAAAACCCATGCGAAAAGCGCCGCCGGTTCCTTCGCGAATCTTGAGGAGTTCAATATCCTTGATATTCAGGGACGCCTCGTACAGAATCTTCGTAATCGAAAAGAGTTCGCCCGGATCGTCTTGTGCGTAGACGTACACATCCGCAAGCGGTTGCAGGAATCCTTTCGTGTTGCGGGGAATCGTTTCCCTTGTGGAGCGGGCCTCCCGGAAGCGGTTCTGCAATGTGTTCATGTCGCCGCGGGCAATCTCTCCGCGAACGAGGCGCACGCGTTCGGCAAACGAATCGAGCGCCTCCAGAATACGCGCATCGTTCGTGGAGAGAATGTCGTTCCACACATCGAATGGGGAGGACGCGATGCGGGTCATATCCCGAAACCCGCCGGCGGCCAACTGCAGAAACGCCTCGTCGTTCCCGTTTTCCTGCGCCACATGGTTCATAAGCGCCACGGCGAGCAACTGCGGCAGGTGGCTGACGAACGCCGCAATGCGGTCGTGCCGATCGGCAGGGAGCGTCAGGACGCGGGCGCCGGTCGCCTCGATCAGGGCCAGAAACGCGGCCTGATCCCGCTTCAGCGCGGCCACATCCATGGCCGCGGGCGGACAAAGCACCCAGGCTGCATTTTCGAACAGCAACGCATCGGCCTGGTCGATGCCCCGGCCTTCGGAACCCGCCATGGGGTGCCCCCCCACGAAGAGGGCGTGCGAAGGCAAGGCGCTTGCGGCGCAGGACGCCACCAGGCCTTTTACAGACCCCGTGTCCGTGACCACGGCGCCGGGGCGAATATGGGGCGCAATATTCTTCAGCAGCTGCAGGACGGACTGGACCGGAGTGGCCAGCACGATGACGTCCGCGCCAGAAACAGCCGCCTCCGCCGACAACGCGGCCTCGTCGAGGGCCCCCATGTCGAGCGCCTTGTCCAGCGTGGCCGGTGCGTCAAAACCAACGATGCGGACGCCCGGCGCCTGCTTTTTCCATACGAGGCCAAGGGATCCGCCGATCAGGCCAACGCCAATGATAGCAACGCGTTGCATAGAAAACGACGAGTTCGATGGGCGTTCGCGCAAGGGAGCAAAACAAGGCTACTCCCTTGCTACCCTCGCCTGTTTTTCGTCAAGGCTCGGGGAAGCGACATCCTTGTTTTCTTTCCGCTCGTCCGGGGCGCTCTCGTCTCTTTTTGGGGAGGCTTTTGGGGCTGTTTTTACGGCCTTGGACGTTTTGCTCTTGCGCACGCTGAACGAAAGCGTCGCCGCGTCTCCCTTGCCCCGCACGGAAACACGGATGATGTCGCCTTCGCCCAGGTTCTTGCCAAGGATATGATCGGCAAGCGGGTCCTCAATATATTTCTGGATGGCGCGCCGCAGGGGACGAGCGCCATACTTCATATCGAAGCCTTTCCGAACGAGAAATTCCTTGACCGGTTTTCTGATCTCTACGGCAATCCCGAGTTTCCGGATCCGTCCGAGCAGCTCCGAAGCCATGATGTCGATAATACGGAAGACATGCTCTTTCTCCAGCGAATGGAACACGATCACGTCGTCCACCCGGTTCAGGAACTCGGGGTTGAACACCCGCTTCACTGCATCTTCCACGGTGTTCTTCATCGTCCGGTAATTGAACGACTTATCCGACTGGGCGAAACCGATCCCTTTCCCGATGTTCTTGATGTCCCGGGCGCCGATATTCGACGTCATAATAATGATCGTATTTCGGAAATCGATGCGGCGCCCCAGCCCGTCCGTAAGTACGCCGTCGTCGAGCACTTGCAGCAAGATGTTGAGTACGTCCGGGTGCGCTTTTTCGATTTCGTCCAGCAGGACCACGGAATACGGCTTGCGGCGCACTTTCTCGGTCAATTGCCCGCCTTCTTCGTAGCCCACATATCCGGGAGGCGCCCCGACCAAGCGACTCACAGCGAATTTTTCCATGTATTCGGACATGTCGATCCGTATCAGCGCCTCGTCCAGATCGAAAAGATATTGCGTAAGCACCTTGGCCAGCTCGGTCTTGCCCACGCCCGTCGGGCCCAGGAAAATGAACGAACCAATAGGACGTCCGGGATCCTTGAGACCCGCCCGGGTGCGCCGAATGGCGTTCGACAATTTCCGGATCGCCTCGTCCTGACCGATTACGCGCTTCATAAGCGCATCGTCCATCCCGATCAGTTTCTTCTGTTCGGGGCGCGAAATTTTATCGACCGGAATGCCGGTCATCATAGCCACGACCTCGGAGATTTTCTCTGTGGTCACGTCATGGATTTCCGCGCCGGCTTTCCGCTCCCATATCCGCTTGGCTCGCTCCAGCTCCGTATTGATCTTCTTTTCCTTGTCGCGCAACCGGGCCGCCTCTTCGAAACGCTGGCTCTTGACCACCTGATTCTTCTTCCTGCGGACGACCTCGATTTCTTCTTCAAGGCGGATGATATTTTCCGGTACCCGAATGTTCGCGAGATGGACGCGCGCACCGGCTTCGTCCATCACGTCAATCGCCTTGTCGGGCAGAAAACGATCCGTGACGTAGCGGTCGCTGAGGCGGACTGCAAGCAGGATGGCCTCGTCGGAATACCGCACATGGTGATGCTCCTCGTACCGCTCCTTGATGTTGCGCAGGATTTCGACGGTCTCGTCTACGGTAGAGGGGTCTACGATAATTTTCTGGAATCGGCGATCCAGCGCCCCGTCCTTCTCGATATATTGCCGGTACTCGTTCAGGGTCGTCGCGCCAATGCATTGGATTTCGCCCCGGGCGAGCGCGGGTTTGAACATATTCGAGGCGTCCAGGCTGCCGGAAGCCCCTCCGGCGCCGACGATCGTGTGCAACTCGTCGATAAAAAGAATGACTTCCGGGCTCTTTTCAAGTTCGTTCATCACCGCCTTCATCCGTTCCTCGAACTGCCCCCGGTATTTGGTGCCGGCGACCAGCGCCGCCAAATCCAGCGTCACGATCCGTTTGTTGTGAAGCACGCGGCTTACCTTGCGCTGCACAATGCGTATGGCGAGCCCTTCGGCGATCGCCGTCTTGCCCACGCCCGGCTCGCCAATCAGCACGGGGTTGTTTTTCTTTCGGCGGCTGAGCACCTGGGCCACCCGCTCGATTTCCTGTTCCCGGCCTACGATGGGGTCCAGTCGGGATTCTTCGGCCAGCCGCGTCAGGTCTCTGCCGAAGTTGTCGAGCACCGGCGTTTTGCTTTTTTCCATCTTGCGGCGCTCCTTGCCGCGTCCTTCAGGGGGAGGAGGAGACTGGAGGCCGCCGCCCGACACAGGCGCCTTTCCGCCAATAATAGCGTCCAGTTCGGCACGAACCGCATCGTACGTGATCGAGAAGCCTTGCTGCAAAATGCGGGCCGCCACATTTTCTTCGTCGCGCAACAGGCTGAGCAAGAGGTGCTCCGTACCGATGATATCGCTCTTGTAGATCTTTGCCTCAAGGTAGGTGATCTTGAGGACTTTTTCGGCTTGCTGGGTAAAGGGGAGATTGCCTACCGAAAGCGCTCCGCCCGTACCTCGGACCGTTTCTTCGACCGCCTTTTTGAGCTTGAGCAGGTCGCAGCCGAGGCTACGGAGAATCCGGACGGCAATGCCCTCGCCCTCGCAGATAATTCCGAGGAGCAGGTGCTCCGTACCGACGTAATCGTGACACAGCCGAATGGCTTCTTCCCGGCTGTCCCGGATAACATCTCTGACGCGATTGGAAAAGTTGCCTTCCATAGAATAAAAGAGACTACGCAGCAAAGCTGGACCCACACCCGCACGTTTGCGTCGCATTCGGGTTCTCAAAGGTGAACCCGCGCGCATTCAGGCCGTCATGGTAATCCACGGTAACGCCCATAAGATACAATCCATGGCGCTTGTCCATGTACACCGTGACGCCGTCTATGTCAAAACGCGTGTCGTGTTCGCGCATTTTGTCGAAACCGAGGATATAGCTCATGCCCGAACAACCGCCTCCCCGAACGCCGACGCGGAGGCTGAATCCCTCGGGAATATCCCGGGTGGACATGATCTTGCGAATTTCCTGTGCAGCGCGGTCGCTGAGCGCAATGGGCGCAGGTCGCGTCCTCGCTTGCATGGCCATTTCGGCGGCGGGCATGATCCGAATGCGTTTATGGTGCTTGACGTACTTGTTGCGGCAAAAGGGGGGCTTGCAAGGTGAACGATGGCCTGCGGGCGCGGTTCCGCAGGCCGCGATCTCAATAGCGATGCGCAAGCACGACGGGCGCCTTGAACGCTTCGATTACGTGGTTGCGGGCGTCCCAGGCCTCGACGAAAATAATGTATACGCCGGTTTGCAGGCGACGGTCCGCATGGTCCCGTCCGTCCCAGAAAAACTCCGTCGATTCTGTAACCAGGCGAGATTCGACCAGTTCGCGCACTTCGTTTCCAGCCAGGTCGAACACCAGCGCCCGCGCTCTGGACACGCCGGACGAAAAAACGCACCGGATGCGGACGATATCGTCCACGCCGTCCCGGTCCGGAGAAAAGGGGTTCGGAGCGATGTCCATACCCTGCCCGGACGGGGAGGGGGCCTCATCCAGGCGGACCGAATTGGGCCGCCCCGGCGTTCCGCCTTCCGGCGCCGCCGAACTGGTCCAGTTTTGCGGGTCGTTCCCGTATGCATCCGGGTCGATGCGTTCCAGCGTTACGCCCCGGGTTTCCAGCACATCCGGATGATGCCACGACGGGTCGTACCGTATGTCGTCCAGCGTTTCGCCGTCTTCCCGGTGTATGCGAATGCGGTCTCCGTCGTTGCGCAGCGAAAGCCCAGGGACCATCGCCGTGGTGGCTGCGGCGGCGATCCCGGTATCTGTCCCGGCGCCCATCGCGGGATCAGCTGCTATGGCCTCGGCGGTGAGCAGCGCATAGCCCCCGGGACCCAGCCCCACGAACCGATTCCGCACGCGAACCGTGTCGGCGTCGCCGGATTCGTCCGGGTCCCTCGTTCGGTATGCGCCGTCGAGATACACCCGCCGCCCGGAGCGATTGAACAACTCGATGAATTCCACTTCGTTCGGCAGCCCGTCGTACTCGTCCGCAAGCGGTTCGTACGATATTTCGTTCACCACGACGTCCTGCGCGGCGGGCCGATAATGAATCGGCGCGGAGACCTGATCCGAAACATTTCCCCGCAGATCGGATACCGTCCCGATCCGTACGGATTCGCCCGTGACAGGGCCCGGAAACCCGGCGCGCAGGCGGCCCGGACCCAGCGCCTCCGCCTCCTGCGCCGCCCCGGTTTCCAGCCGAATCGAGGCGGGGGAAATGCCTGCTGTGCGGACCGGTTCGTCGAAATACAGGTCCAGCTGTGTGTCGCCGACCACATGGGCGAACGCCAGCGACGGAGGGGTTACGTCGGGAGCGTATTGGCTGTTCTGGGCGCCCGGCGTAGCGCCGAGCGGATCCGAGGACCGCGCAAAGTTATGCGGGTCCGACGGCCCCGCCGGATCAATGCGTTCAAGGGATCGGCCTTCTTCTACCGCGCTCCCGGCATAAAAAAGCGAATCGATCATCCGGCCGCCGGATTCGAGCACGATGGCGTCGCCGCCGTTATTCAGCGAAGCCCAGCGAGCCGGCTCGCTGTACGGAACTCCGCTGAAACGCCTGGAAAAGGCCATGCCGTCCGCCGCGATCACCCGGTAGGCTCCGGGCGGGAACGGCGCCGATGCTTCGGAAAGGGGGAGCGGGGCGGACGACGCATCCCGGATCGTCAATTCCCGAAGATCGAACGTGGCCGTACTCCGATTGAACAATTCGATAAACTCCGATCCCGAAGGAAGGGGGCGTGGATACGCCTCGTTGATCACGATATCCCCGGCGCCGATTTTCCTGGTGGGGATTTTTCTGGACTGGGGGGGCGTGGAAACGTGCGTCGGCAGGTACGGCCCGTGATTTTTATTCGACAGGACCTTCGACATGTCCATCGAAATATCTGTTGAAACGCCCTGTGCGCGGTCCGCGCCGGACGCGGACCGAAAAGACTGGGCAGGGGCGCAGGGCGGGCAGAGGCCCACCGCCAGCAGGAGGGAAGCGAAAACGAAGACCGGGACACGCATGGGACCAGAAGGCGGGAAAAATTGCAATTGTCCCCCTTAAGACACGCCAATGCGGACCGCATAACCTTTTTGGAAAATTTTTTTTCGGAATCGCGGGCGCGAGGAGCCCGTCAGCGCATCCTCCTGATATCGCAAAAAAACCGGGCGCATGAGACCTACATACCAGATACCTAAATAATTTAGGCGGCGAAATTTCCGACTTAAGGATGCTCTGATTAAGTCCGCAAAGATCAGAGGCATTGAGGAGTGGGCTGGCAAGGAATGACGAAGCAGCGTGGTAGGCCCCACGTAATGAGGAATGACGCAGCCAGCGCGCTCCTCGATGCCTCCCGAAGGGCGCTTCACGTCCACGATTCTGTGAATCGCCGTGTTTTTTGCTGATTTTAACGATGGAATCATTACAAACGTTGCTTGTGTACGTGAAGCGCTGATCGCAGTGGATTTGATCAGTGCATCCTTAACTTATTTAGGCGACGCCCCGAAGGCCGTTTCTCGCAGTGCAAAAAGGGGGATCAGGCAGCGGTCGGATCCAGGCCCTGATCCAGCTGTGCGCACAGGGTCCGGGCCATGAGCAGGGCGGTGGGCGCGAGGGCGCCTTCGTCGATGTCGAAGCGGGCGTTGTGCAAGGGCCAGGCCGTGTCCGGGCCAGAACATGTGCCCGTCCGAAGCAACAGCCCCGGTATTTTTTCGAGGTAGTGCCCGAAATCCTCCGAACCCATGCTGGGGAGGGGAATCGGCAAGACGGCGTCCTCCCCGTAGCACGACCGGATCACGGAGGCGATGTGGCGGGCAAGGCAGGCGTCGTTGCGCACGGCGGGCGCTCCGGGCAAGAGGTCTACGTCCGCCGAGGCCCCGTGCAACCGGGCTATCTCCTGGGCCATCCGCTCGACGCGTTGCCGAATCGCCGTGCGTTCGCCGCGGTCCGTCGTGCGAATCGTGCCGCCCAGTTCCGCCTGGTCCGGAATCACATTGTCCGCCTCCCCCGCATGGAACCGGCAAATGGTCAGGACCGATGCCTTGCGTGCATCCGAAAAACGCCCCGTGAGGTGATAGAGCGCCTGCGCAATCTGGCTGGCCACCCAGACGGTATCCACAGCCTCGTGGGGCCGCGCCGAATGTCCGGTGCCGGGCGCCTGGACCGCAATGCGAAAACGGTCCGTGGACGACGTAATCGGGCCGTCCTGCACGCCGTACGCGCCTGTGGGCAATGTGGGGTCCACATGGATGGCGTAGATACTTTGCACCCCGTCCAGCACGCCGTCCCGGATCATATCTACGGCGCCCCCGGGAGCGCCTTCTTCGTCCGGCTGGAACAGCACGCGCACCGTACCCGGCAGGCGCTCCCGGTTGCGATGCAGGACAAGCGCTACGCCAATCCCGACCGCCGTATGGGCGTCGTGTCCGCACAGGTGCGCAAACCCCGGTCGTTCCGAAGCATACTCCACGGACTTGGCGTCCTGAATGGGCAAGGCGTCCATATCTGCCCGGTAGGCAAGGGTCGGGCCGTCCTCTGCGCCTCGAATATCCGTGTAGAGACCGGTGGTCGCAAGCGGCCCCGTCACGATCAGGCCATGCCGTTCCAGCACGTCGCGTACCAAGGCGCTGGTGCGACGCTCCTTGAAACCCGGTTCGGGATGGCGATGAATCCGGCGCCGTATGTCGCGCAGCAACGCGGCGAATGCTCCCGACAGCACGCCGCTTCCCGGCGCTCCGGCAGGTTCGTTCAGGGAAGGAATGTCTGTTATGACGCGCATCGGTTTCACACCATTCCGCTGCGTTTACGCAAAAACCACTCCGCGGACAATAGCGCAATGACAAGCAGCAAAAACGCAAAATGCGTCCGCACATCTTCTTCGGTCGTTCGGGATATCGTATGGACAGCGCCTTCCAGCGAGGCGGACAACGCGGCTGTAAACACCTCGGGGCGGTTCGGATCCAGCGCCACGCCCCCGGAGCGTTGCGCAATCTGGCGCATCAGGACGGCGTCCGCGCCCGGCTCCCGATATTCCAGCGTCAGGGAACCCACCGCAAACGTCCCCCGGTCCGATCCGAGGACCTTGTCCCCACGAGAGGCCGTGGCGGTCCAGGAGTACGTCCCCTCGGGCAAGGACCCGGCGTCCAGCGCATACCGGCCGTTTCCGATGCCCCGCATAAGATAGGGGAACTCTGCGCCGTCGGGCGACACGAGCGTGATTTCCACGGACGCGTCCGATACGGGCTGGAAGCTTTCGTCGTACGCCTGTCCCGAAAATTGCACCGCTTCCCCGCCGCCGAAAACATCCCGAACAGGCCCAATGCGGACAGGCCGGTTGTCTTCCAGCGCCGTGAGCCACTGAACGATATTCGCGAAGAAGGCTTCCTGCAAGGATTCGTACGCCGCGAGGTCCTCCGGAAGGTTCTGCCATCGCCACGTACCCGCGGCCAGCAAGGCGGCGCTGCGATGCTGTGCGCGTCGGCGAACGACCAGCAACGGTTCCGGCAGATCGACGCCGCGCACCGACGCCGTGGCCAGCACCTCGGCGTCGGAAGCAGGCGCCCATTGGGTGCGGCTGTATTCCAGCGGGGGCAACGCGCGCCATGCCTCCGGCTCGGCGCCGGGGATACGCAAGATCGGATGGCGGTTCCCCGCCAGCGTGGCGTGGAGCGTAGCCTCTATAAAATCCTCCCGAATGCGAACGGCCCGGACCGGAAGCGCCTCCTCGGACAACAAGCCCGACTGGGCTATGGAGGCGCCGGACGCAAGCAGGAACAACAGGGGAACCCCTTCGCGGGCCGCCTCGTCTATGCGGCGCACGATCGTTTCGTTGGCAACCCGTCCGGGATACCCGGCCAGCACGATGACGTCAACGTCTGCAAGCGAACCCGGAAATGCGCCCTCGTAGAACGCGTCCGCGCTTTTCTGGACGAACGAAACCGTTTCGAAGGCTTCGTTCCGCGCAAGGGCCCTTCGGACAGCCGCTACGTCCGGGCCGGGCGCGGCAGCCACAAACAGAATGCGGCGCCTCGAAGAAAGTACGCGCACCGCCAGCGATTCCCGGTTATTTCGGTGCGTGACTTCTTCCGGCAGTTCCGTCACGGCGACCGTGTAGCGCCGCAATCCTTCCGATGGAGGGGTTACGGACAGTTCTGCAACGATTTCCGTATTTCCCGGGGGAATTTCGAGGGTGCGGGACGCGATGGTTTGTCCGTTTTCCGCCAGCGATACGGTAACCTCGCGCCCGCCCAGGCCATCCGCCCGAATGCCCACTTCGACAGGAAGCTCGGCCCCGGCATAGGCCACTTCGTTGGTAAGCACGCGCTGGATGCGAATGTCCTGCCGCCGCAAGGTGTCGCCTGCAATCGCCGTAAACACGGGCGCCGGATAGCGTTCGGATACATACAGCGGATTCCGGCCCGTGTTGTACCGGCCGTCGGACACAAGCACTACGGCGCGCAAATTATCCTCCCGCCAGCGCTCCCCGGCGGAAATCAGCGCCTGCGCAATATTGGTCCGAAACGCATCGAGCCCAAGCGAGTCCGGGTCGAAACGGGAAAAGGACGTCTCTTCGAGGTCTGCCCCGAAACGCACGTACCGCACCTGTCCCTCCTGCATCGCGGGCGGCGTATGCCGAAGCAAGTCCTGAATGCGTGCTTGCGCCCCGGCCAGGGACGTATCCGAGGCGGACGCAAGGCGGACGCTGGCGCTGTCGTCGAGGAGCACCGCAACCACCGGTTCCTTTTCCTCCTGCTGCACCCTGCGCAGCACGGGATCAAGCAGGAGCAGCAGGATAAAAAAGAGCGCGCCAAACCGCAGCGTCCCAAGCGCAACCCGTTTGCCCCGCGACAATGCGGGGGTCGTATGGCGATAGAACCATACGGCGGCGGCGCCCGCGCCAAGCAGAGACGCCGCAAGCAGCCATGGATTCATGCCGAGGGAAAAAGACATGCCGCGCGGGGAAAGGGGCTACATCTATACATACGATATGTGCATCCTAAAGATAGGGCATAATCGACCAGGCAAGCCAGACGAAAAAACCGCCGAGAAGCAGGGCCCCTTCCCGGCGTCCGACCCGCTTCCGGAACCAGAAAACCGGAAGCAGCGCCAGGCCGAACGCAAGCATGACCGGAAACTGCTGCGTCAACAGATCTGCCTCCACCTGCAAGGGGTGGAACAGGGAAATCGGCCCCACCACGAACAACACATTCAGAATATTGCTGCCCAGCACATTGCCTATGGAAAGTTCGGCTTGCCCCTTGAGCGCGCCCACTACAGACGTAGCCAGTTCGGGCAAACTGGTGCCGAACGCAACGACGGTCAGCCCGACGATAGCGGGAGAAATGCTGAGGAGGGCGGCCATAGCCACCGCCGCGTCCACCATGGCCCAGGAACCGCCTGCAAGGGCGCCGGCCCCCAGAAGCAGGAGGATCCATTTCCGGCCCGGAGATTCTCCGGAAGCCGCCGCGTCCGCAAGCGCCGCCTCCGATGCGTACGCGCCAACGCCGTACCCGCCTTGTCGCGCAATCAGCACAATGAACACGATCAACATCCCCACGAGCGCCGCGCCATCGACCCGCCCGATCGCGCCGTCCAGCGCCGTCAGGTAAAAAACGCCCAGCACAAGCATCATGGCGGGGTAGCCCTTCGTGAGCACTTCGCGCACCGCAACGAGCGGGAGCACCAGGCCGCTTGTCCCCAGCACCAGGGCCATGTTACAAATGTTCGAACCGGTTATATTCCCCAGCGCCAGCCCGTCTTCCCGGGAAACGGCGGCGAACAGGTTGAATACGAACTCGGGCATGGAGGTGCCGAACGCCACCACGGTCGCGCCGATCACGAGCGGATGCACGCTATACTCCCGCACCAGTCCGGCGGCGCCCTTCAGCAACCAGTCGGCGCCGAAATAAACCAGGACAAGCCCCAGCGGAAAAAGAAAAAAAGAAATCAACATGCGAAGCGAAGAGACGACGTTCCGGGCGCATAGCACGCCGGATTTTTCCGTAATTTTAGAAGATTGGACGCGACAAGGCCCTGTCTCGATCCTGATTAGCGCAATCTTGACGACACATTCTGCATACTCTGCAGCCGGGATGGCGGAACGGTAGACGCAACGGACTTAAAATCCGTTGGAGCAGATGCTCCGTGCGGGTTCGAATCCCGCTCCCGGTACGAATCACAGTATCCCATGCCTATCCATCGGGCGGCGCACCGTCCGGCAGCATGCACATGAGGCGGCGTATCGTAGTTAAAATAGGAACCAGCGTGCTTACGGGGGGCACCCGAAAGCTCGATCGCGGCCGTATGCTTGAAATTGTTCGGCAATGCGCCGCAATCCATCGGGAAGGGCACGACCTTATCGTATGCACTTCGGGCGCTATCGCTGCCGGAAACGAGCGGCTTCGCATGACCCGGCAGCCCGATTCGCTGGCCGAAAAACAAATGCTGGCGGCGGTAGGGCAAAGCAGGCTCATGGAAATCTGGGCGCAACTTTTCGACCGGTTCAATATCCATGTCGGGCAAATGCTCCTGACGCGGGCCGCCGTGGAGGATCGGCGACGCTTTCTGAACGCCCGCGATACGTTGCGTACGTTGCTTGCGCATCGCATTGTTCCGGTGATCAACGAGAACGACGCCGTAGCCACCGCCGAGATTCGGGTGGGAGACAATGATAATTTGTCCGCATTGTGCGTACTGCTTGCCGAGGCGGATTTGCTGATTCTCCTGAGCGACCAGCAAGGCCTGTTCACGGCGGATCCCCGCACTGACCCGGAAGCCGAACTCATTGCAGAGGTGCGGCATATCGACGCCGACGTACAGGCCATCGCCGGCGAAAGCAAATCCGGGCTGGGCGTCGGCGGCATGAAAACGAAACTGGACGCCGCCGATATGGCCCGCCGCGCCGGGGCCCATGTCGTGATTGCGGCGGGCGATGCGCCGAACGCGATTGTGCGCATCGCGGCGGGCGAACAGATCGGCACCCGCTTCCCGGCCTGCGACGTTCCGGTCGAAAATCGCAAGCGGTGGATACTGGGCGGGGCGGGCGCATCCGGGGCGGTGGCGATCGACGAGGGCGCCGCCGCGGCGTTGACCAATGGCGGGGGCAGCCTGTTGCCTGCAGGAATCATTCGCGTAGACGGATCGTTCGAGCGGGGCGATGTGGTGAAGATTGCGGCTGCCGACCAAACGAACCTCGGGCGCGGCATCGCGCGGTACAACAGCGACGACGTGGAACGCATCCGGGGCCTGCAATCCGATTCCATCCATGAAACGCTGGGATACGCCTACGGCCCTGTCGTCGTGCACCGCGACGACCTGATTCTGATCTGACCTTGATTTGACCTTGCTTGGGCGCGCGGGCGAGCCTGTCCGCCTGCTGCACCATCACCTTGAACGAATCCATGCTTGTCGAAGAAACCATTTCCATGCAGACCATGGGGGAGCGGGCCCGCGCGGCCAGCCGTACGCTGGCGACCCTGAGCACGGAGGCGAAAAACAATGCGCTGGCCGCCATCGCCGACGAACTGGAATCCGCTTCGGCCACGATTCTCCAGGAAAATGCGCTGGATATACAGGACGGGCGGAAGGCCGGGTTGTCCGAGGCGCTCCTGGACCGCCTGCTGCTCGACGAACAACGCCTTGGCGCGCTGGCGAGCGACGTCCGTTCCGTAATCGACCTGCCGGACCCGGTTGGCGTCGAATTTGGAAGCCGCATGCTTCCGAACGGGATGCGGCTCCTCAAGCGCCGGATACCGCTCGGCGTCGTAGGCGTTATCTACGAAGCCCGCCCCAACGTCACCATCGACATTGCCTCGCTGTGCCTGAAAACGAGCAACGCGGTGATCCTGCGCGGCGGCAAGGAAACCCTTCGAAGCAACCGGGCCCTCGTCGCAGCCATCCGGAGCGCACTGGAACGAACAGGGATCCCCCCCGACGCCGCGCAATACATAGACGACCCCGACCGCGCCCTCGTCGAGCAATTGCTGCGACTGGACAAGTACGTCGATATGATCGTGCCGCGGGGCGGGGCGGGCCTGCACCGGCTGTGCCTGGAAAAAAGCACGATCCCCGTGATTACGGGCGGAATGGGCGTGTGCCACATTTTCGTAGACGAATCGGCGGACCTGGACCAGGCCGAGGCCATCGTGGAAAACGCCAAGGTGCAGCGCCCGAGCGTATGCAACGCACTGGACACGCTGCTCGTACACCGCAACATCGCCCACGCCTTCCTGCCGTCCCTTGCGCAGCGCCTGCATGCATGCGGCGTCGCCTTCCGGGCCGACCCCGACGCGCTGCGCATGCTCAAGCAGGCCGGCGATCTTGCATGCGAAGCCGCCGGCCCCGACGACTTCGATCAGGAATGGCTGTCGCTTACCCTCGGCGTCCGCATCGTGGACGGCGTGGACGACGCCATCGAACATATACAACGCCACGGAACGGCCCACTCAGACAGCATTCTGACCAACGACTGGGAACGCGCAAACGCCTTCGTCGACCGTATCGACTCGGCGGCGGTGTTCGTAAACGCCAGTACGCGGTTTTCGGACGGCGGACAGTTCGGCCTGGGCGCCGAAGTTGCCGTCAGCACGCAAAAATTGCATGCCCGCGGTCCCATGGGCCTGGAAGAACTCACCAGTTACAAATGGATCGGCGTAGGGAAAGGACACATCCGGGCCTGATCCGTCGGAAGCCGGGCTTATCCCGCCTGGAGCGTCGCGTCCAGCGTGATATCCGCCCCCGCGAACAACTTCGATACCGGGCAATTGGACTTCGCCGCCTCGGCCATCTGCTGAAACGTGGCTTCGTCGATATCCGGCACGTCGCCCTCGATCGTCACGTCGATCTGCGGAATGACGGCGCCCGCATCCGTTATCGTCAAATGCACCGCGGCTGTCGCATGCACTCGTCGGGGCGTATAGCCCGCGTTCGCCAGGTCGTTCGAAAACGCCATCGCAAGACATCCTGCGTGGCCGGCCGCCAGCAGTTCCTCCGGATTCGTTCCGGCCCCGTTCTCGAAACGAGACGCGAAGGAATAGGGAACCTGCTTCCCCAGCACCGTGACAGTACCTTCTCCTTCCTTCAAATTGCCTTTCCAGGTGGCTTCGGCTGTACGTATTTGCATGGTATTTACGAGAATGTGTGATGGAATGACGTCTGGAATGCGCCAATATACGCACTCCCGGTAAATTCGGAAAAAAACATCCTGCCGCAACCCGCTTTATCCCATGAATCCCATGTCCGAAAAAAAGACCGGCGCCGAACATGTCCGCTGGAATCTGGCCGACCTGTACCCGTCGGAAGAGGCCCTGCACCAGGACCTTGCGCACGCACTGACCGACGCCGAGGCGTTCGAAACCGCTTGGCGAGGCCGGGTTGCCGCCCTCTCCCCGGAGGACATGGCCGAAGCGCTGGGGCGCCTCGAAAAGATTCAGGACCGCATAGGGAAAGCATACTCCTACGCCTTTCTGCAATGGGCCACGGACACCGGCGACGAGCGTCGGGGCGCCTTGCTCCAGCATGTCCGCGAGGCCTATACGCGCACGATGCAGCACCTCATCTTTTTCGGACTGGAATGGTGCAAGGCCGACGACGAACAGGCGGCTCGCCTGATCGATTCCGGGGACCTGACCGGCTATCGGCATTACCTCGAAGTGCAGCGATTGCAGCGGGATCACCTGCTTACGGAGCCGGAAGAAAAAATACTGGCCGAGAAGGCCGTTACCGGGAGCAGCGCCTGGAACCGCTTCTTCGACGAACTGCTGGGCGGCGCCCGCTTCCGCCTCGACGGGGAAGAAAAGACCGAACAGGACGTCCTGTCCATGCTGCACCAGCCGGACCGCTCCCTGCGCCGCCGGGCCGCCCTCAGCCTGACAGAAGGCCTGGCGACGCATAGCCGCACGCTAACTTCTGTATTCAACGCGATCCTTGCGGACAAAGCCATCGACGACCGGCTTCGCGGCTACGCCACCTGGCTATCCGACCGGAATCTGTCCAACGAGGTGCAAGACGAAACCGTGGAGGCGCTCATCGAGGCCGTCACCTCAAGGTACGACCTTGCGGCCCGGTTTTACCGGCTGAAACGCCGCCTGCTCGGCTACGACGAACTGTTCGACTACGACCGGTATGCGCCTGTGGGCGAATCCGATCGGGAATATACCTGGGCCGAAGCGCGCCGCATCGTGCAGGCGGCCTACCATGGATTCCATCCCCGCATGGGCGCCGTCGCCGACCTGTTCTTCGACGGGCGCTGGATCGACGCCCCGCCCGCGTCCGGCAAGCGCGGCGGCGCGTTCAGTCACGGCGTCGTACCAAGCGCCCACCCGTACATCCTCCTGAATTTTGCGGGAAGACCGCGGGACGTGCAAACGCTGGCGCACGAACTGGGCCACGGCGTGCACCAGTACCTGTCGAGGAAACAGGGCGTACTGCAAGCCGATACGCCGCTGACGACCGCCGAAACCGCCTCGGTCTTCGGGGAAATGCTCACCTTTCGGGAAATGCTGGCGCACGAACGAAATCCCGCCAACCGGCTGGCGATGCTCGTCGGCAAAATCGACGACACGATGGCCACGGTATTTCGGCAAATCGCCATGAACCGGTTCGAACAGGCCGTCCATACGGAGCGCCGCGAACACGGAGAACTGGGCGTAGACCGGTTCGGCGATCTCTGGATGGAAACCCAGCAAGCCATGTTCGGAGACAGCGTAACGCTGGGCGAGCATTACCGGCGCTGGTGGAGCTACATTCCCCATTTTCTGCATACGCCGGGGTATGTGTATGCCTACGCCTTCGGGGAATTGCTGGTGCTGGCGCTGTACGCCCGGTACCTTGCCGACCCGGAAGATTTTCCGGGCAGATACCTTGCCCTGCTGGAAGCCGGCGGTTCGGACTGGCCGCACGTGCTGGCCGCGCGCGCAGGGGTAGACCTGCAAGACCCCGCCTTGTGGCGCGACGGGCTGGCGACCATCGAGGCATGGGTTACCGAAGCCGAAGCGCTGGCCGACGCCTTGCCGCAGCCCGAAGATTCCAGGTAGCAGGCTTTCCGCTTTCGGCTACGCCGCAAGATCGGTCAGGCCCCGGGGCAAGGTCGTAAGCGTTTCGGCGCCGTCTTCGGTGACGACCGCCATGTCCTCGATGCGGGCCCCCGCCACGCCGGGCAGATAGATTCCCGGTTCAATGGTGAAGGCCATGCCCGGCCGCAACCGCATCGCGTTGCCGTTTCGAATCCAGGGCGCTTCGTGGATTTCCAGCCCCAGACCATGCCCGGTGCGATGGATGAACCGTTCCCCGAACCCGGCCTGTTCGATCACGGCGCGGGCGGCCCGGTCCACTTCTGAAGCAGGCACATCTGGCCCGGCAGCCTCTACCGCCGCTTGCCGGGCGCGATCCACGATGTCCACGATCTCGCGCTGCGGGCGGGGCGGCTCGCCGTAGCTGAACATGCGCGTCATGTCGGAAAAATAGCCGTCCACATGCGCCCCCCAGTCGCACAAAATCAATGCGCCGGGGCGCAACGGGCGGTCGCCCGGCACGGCATGCGGGTTGGCGGAGGACGCCCCGAACGCCACGATGGGCGAAAAGGGCAGTTCGGGCGCGCAGCCGGCCGCAAAAAGCCGGGCCGTCAGCAGGGAAGCCACGTCCCGTTCCGTTACGCCTGGTTCTATGGCAGGAAGGGTCTGCCGCATGGCCTCCTCGGCCACCTGCGCGGCGCGGCGCATCCGTGCGATCTCGTGCGCGTCCTTGCATATCCGCAGGGCGGCCACCGCCTCGCTTCCATCCGGATACGCAGCCTCCGGAAGCGCTTCTTGCAACAAGCGGAGTTCGAGCACGCGCATGCTCCCTGCCTCGACCCCGATGCGCGCCCTGCGTAGCCCGGCAGCGCGCGTCGCCTCCCTGAACGCCCCGCCCCAGGTCGAAGGGTCCTCTCCGTACGTATACGCGCACAGGTCGAACGGCAATCCGCCGAGTTTGCCCCGTTCCAGTTCGGGCAGCGCCATCACAGGAGGGCCTTGCCGCCGGAAAAACGCCGCCACGGGACGCTCGCTCACATGAAACTCCAGCCCGGACAAGTACCGCATGGACGCGCCGGGAATGACCGCAAGCGCATGCAGATCTGAGGAAACAAGTTGGCGCGCAAGGGCTTGCTGGCGGGCAATAAAAGGAGATTCGGACATCGGCGTATCCCCGATACTATGGGGAATTCTGGTGAAACGGCACGGGAATTTTGCGTAAAAAAGCGAAAATGCCTACATTTACCGAAATGTGGCTTTTATTTTCTCGCCATGTCCAGATTGTAACCGGTCATGCCTTCTGTCAAAACATTTTACGCACTGGGCCTCAATTATACGCAGGCGCCGGTAGACGTTCGGGGCCCCTTCGCAGCGAACTGGGGGGAGGGGCGCAGCGCGTACCGCAACCTGTCCCTGGCGCCGGGCTCCGAAATCGTCCTGCTTTCCACGTGCAATCGCACGGAGGCCTATCTGTATGGGGTGGAGGACGACGTACGCGCCGTGCAGCACGCGCTTGCGCGCCATGCCTCCTGCGACTGGCCGGAAGATAAGGCTTTTCTGTATCGGGACGAAGAGGCCATTCGACATATTTTCGAAGTGGCCTCCGGCATGCAAGCCGGGGTCCTCGGCGACGTTCACATTTATTTTCAGCTCAAGGAAGCGTACGCTGTGGCGGTAGAGGAGGAGTGGGTGGATACGACCATGCATCGCCTCTTGCATACGGCGTTCCGGACCGCCAAGCGCGTCATCAACGAAACGGACCTGTCGCGCAACAAGGCCTCCGTGCCAAGGAGCGCCGCCGCCATCGTACAGTCCCGATTCCGCCGAAACGCACCCCGAAAAGACGGCGCCGCCGCGCCAAGCGTACTGATTGTTGGCGCGGGAGACATTGGGCAAGAAACAGGGGAAGCGTTGCGCAGACTGGGGATAGAACGGCTTGCGTTCGCAAACCGGACCGAAGCGCGGGCCCGCCGCGCCGCCGAACAGTACCGGGCGGACTATATCCCTTGGCAGGACCGCCATGCCGCCGCCGCACGATCGGATGCGGTGATCGTGGCTACCCTCGCGCCGGAACCCGTATTGCGGCGAGAAGAATTTGTCCTCGAAGCGCGAGATACGCCGCTCTTGCTCATCGATATTTCCGTGCCGCGCGGCGTGGCCGAAGAGATCGGGACGCTGCCCCATGTCGAACTCCTTACGATAGACCATCTTGGTCAAGCCGACACGAGGTCGCCGGCGCTACCCGAACCTTCGCTGGACAAGGCCCGCGAAATCGTGGGCGAGATGCTCAGCGAATACGTTTCCTGGGTATTTCTGCACGAATCGCTGCAACCGGCCATCCGGGCTATCGCAGATACGTTCGAAACCATCCGGGCGCAGGAAGTGGACAAGCATCGGCAGCGCTTTTCAGAAGCGAACCAGGAACAACTGGACCAGCTCACTCGCTCGATCGTGCAGAAATTGCTGGCCGTGCCTGTGGTCCGGTTGAAAAGCGTCGATCCCGAACGCATCGATTTTTCTCATGGGGTGCGTTTGCTTGAGCATCTTTTTCAACGGCACGATTGCGACGACGAAGAAACGCCGGCCACGCCGAACCGGCCTTGCCCGGAGGCGCAGGACGCGGGCGCCCTCTCGCCGGACGCGACGCAGGCCGACCGCCTGCCGGGGGACATACCCGGAGACATCCCCAGAGACATGCCCAGAGAGATGGAGCGCGCTGCCGACGAGGCGGCGCGGACGCCGTCCCCGGATCCGGAAACCGTCCCCCATGCCTCGTAACCGCCTGAGTCCGCCGCTTCGCCATGCCGCTCCGCTGAAGATCGGAACGAGGAGCAGCCCCCTTGCCCGGCGACAGGCGACCATGGTGCAGGACCGGCTGGCGGCGGCAGGGTATCGCGCGGAATTGTGCGAAATCACGACCACGGGCGACCGCATCCTCGACAAGCCGCTCGCCCAGATAAACAGTCAGGCCCTCTTTACGAAGGAACTGGACGAGGCGCTGCTCCACGGAGCGATCGACCTGGCCGTACATTCCCTGAAAGACTGGCCCACGGAAACCCCTGAGGGCCTGGTCGTCGGCGCGATAGGCCTGCGAGAAGACCCCTCGGATGCGTTCGTAGGCCGTCCGGGCTACTCCGGCTATTCGGGAGGATTCGCGGATATGCCCGAAGGCGCCGTACTGGCCACGTCCTCTCCCCGGAGACAAGCCCAGCTGCTGGCCTGGCGTCCCGACTTACGCATCGAGCCGGTGCGCGGCAACGTCGGCACCCGGCTGCGCAAACTGGCGGAGAGCGCATGGACCGGCCTCATACTCGCTGCGGCTGGCCTGAAGCGGTTGGGCATGGAAGCATGCATTACGGAGTGCATCCCGAAAGACCGTATGTTGCCGGCGCCCGGACAGGGCGCCCTCGCAATCGTGTGCCCGGACCGGAACGAACGCATCCGGACGCTGCTGCAGGAAACGGTGCATGACCCGCGCACGGCGTGCGCAGTACAGGCGGAAAGAAGTTTTCTGCACGCGTTGCGCGGAGGATGCTCCATCCCCGCGGGCGCATGGGGACGCCTCGAGGAAGGGCGGTTGGCGCTGGACGGATGCATTGCTTCGCCGGACGGCAAGCGTCTGTGCCGGGCAGGGCGGACGGGACCCGCCTCCGACGCCGAAAACATCGGCGCCGAACTGGCCTGCGAACTGCTCGAACAGGGGGGACGAGAGATTCTGGACGCATTGCGCCCGGGGCTGCGCGAGTGATGAAAAAAAGGGTGCTTTTGCTGCGCGCCGGGGATACATCCGGGGAAATTCCGCCCAGGCAGGCCATGTCCTGTCCCTGGGAACAGGCGCTCCGGACCGCCGGATTCGAGGCCGCAACCCACCCGGCGCTGAAGTTCGAGTACGAACCTCCCGAAACCTTGCGCGGCCTTGCAGGCCCTGTACCATCTCCTGGACGGCATGCAGGATGGATTTTCACCAGCCCGCGCGCGGTGGAGGCCTTCGGCAGGGCGTTTCCCGCCGCCGAATCCGGCCCTGCGGGAGGGGAGACCGCGCCGGAAAGCGCTTGGAAACAGCCTTGGAAACAGCCAAAGGCGTTTGCGGTAGGACCGCGCACCGCCGCTGCCCTGCGCGCGCTCGGATACGAGCCGGAAGGGGAGGAGGCCGGGTCGGCGGAGCACCTCGCTAATCATATCCTGAAGCAGCGCGTACGCGGCCCGTTGCTCTTTCTGTGCGGAGATCGACGGCGAGCCGCCTTGCCTGAGATCTTGCGCGCGGGCGGACTCTCCGTGGACGAAGCGGTGGTCTATCGCACGCGCTTGCGGACGCTACAGGCATGGCCGGGCGGCGCAAAGCCCGACTGGATCGTGTTTTTCAGTCCGTCCGGCCTGGAAGCCATGCTTCGGTCTGCCGGGGTATCCATGGAAGGCCTGTCCATCGCTGCGATCGGCGCGGTGACGGCCCAGGCGATCCGCACCCGCGGCTTCGACGTCCTCGCGGTAGCCGAAGAACCCGCGCCGGAGGCGTTGGCGCAGGCCCTGCGCGCGGCCCGTTAGCCGCCTGGTCCCGAATGCGTCCGGAGCGCAGCGTCCAGCGCGTCGCGGAACGCGCGGGCGGCGCGGGCCGGATCGTCCGCCGTCGTCACGCCGGTCATCACGGCGACGCCATGCGCTCCGGCCTCCAGCACAGACGCGACCCGATCCACAGACATTCCCCCGATCGCCACGACCGGGATGCGCACCGCCGCGCAAACGCCCGCCAGCTTCGTCAACCCTTTCACAGAGGCCGCCCGCTCCTTGCTCGCCCCGGAAAACACAGGCCCAAACCCCACATAATCCGCGCCGGACTCCTGCATCGCCAGCGCTTCCTCAAGGGTCGTAGCCGTGCCGCCTATGACGGCGTTCGGCCCCAACAGGGCCCGGGCGTCCGGGACAGGCACATCTTCTTGCCCAAGATGCACGCCGTCGGCGCGGCACGCCCACGCAATATCGAGGCGGTCGTTGACAATGCAGGGCACGCTCCATTCCCGACATACGGCCACGACGCGCCTTGCCTCGGCCAGCCTGTCGCGCGCAGCGCCTGTTTTTTCCCGAAACTGAATGGCGTCGGCGCCGCCTTCCGCCGCGAGGCGGGCCAAGTCCGCATGGCGGAAACGCTGCTGGAAACGCAGGTCCGTCAACACATGCAATCGTCCGACGCGCTTGCTCATAGGCTGTAGGATGCACTGATTAAGGCCGCGAAGCCTCCAAAGAATCCCTCCCGAACGGTCACAATTAGCCCGTGCCGGGGAGGCACGCGAACGCGCGCGGGACAGGAAGATCCATCATGGTTTTAAGGCCCGGCGAGGCCTGCAGGACCAGCGGGATGGCGTTGATCAGCGCAGCCACGGTAGCCGTATCCCCGAATATGCCTCCGCGAATCACGAGATCAACCGGCGGATCGCCCGCCACGCGCACGGCGTCCCGGGGCTCCTCGGCGCCCACGAACATCTTCAGGTCCAGGGAAAGCACAGGGCGCGCTCCCGCATAGCCCGTGATGGCGTGATGGATGCCCGCCACGCGCCCCGCCGGTACGGTCAGGAACGGTGTGGTGATGTCCCGATCCGCCAGCACCGGGTTCAGGCGTTCGTCTACAACGTCCAGCGCCCAGCCAAGCCCCTTCGCTACGAAAAGCAGCGATTCGCGCAGCCCGATATGGCCGAACATTCCCGTGGCTTTCTTCTCCTCGAACGCCTCGACCGAAAGCCCGGCGCCCACCTTGACCTGGAGCGGACGGCGGCGTTTCCCCGCATCCACCACGCGCACGGCATGCACCTCCGAAACGTCGCAGCAGACGCCCGTCGCCATGAGCGCCAGCGTATCCATGGCGTAGCCGGGGTTCACGCCCGTGCCCACGACCGCCACGCCATGCGCCACGGCTTCCTCGTGCAAACGCCGGCTGATTCCGGGATGCCGATCGTACGGAAAGGCCAACTCCTCGGTCGAGGAAACCACGGGCGCGCCCGCGCGAATACATTCCTCAAGCTGGCCATGCATGCGATCCAGAAACGAGGATGTCGTATGCAACACCACATCGGGCTTGATTTCGGCCAGCGCGGCGGGCACATCGTCCCGCACCACGACGCCGGTGGGCGGAAGGTCGTCTCCCAGCAATTCGGCCACGTCGCGGCCCACCTTCTCCGGGTCTACGTCTACGGCGCTCGCCAGCGCCAGCCGGCCCGTATCCTGTTTGGCCAGAATCGTGCGAATGCACGCCAGCCCGATGGGGCCGACGCCGTATTGAAGAATGCGTACGGGGGAAGACATGGGAAATACGAACGTTTCGGGGTGTTGGGTGAGGGGAGGGGTTCCGGGCGTTCTGAGCGCTACCCGAGGAAGGGATAGGCAAAATGGGTTGGCGGGGCCAGATTCTCCTTGATGGTCCGGGCAGACGTCCAGCGCGTCAGGTTCAGGATCGAACCCGCCTTGTCGTTGGTGCCCGACTTGCGCGCGCCGCCAAAGGGCTGCTGGCCCACCACGGCCCCGGTTGGCTTGTCGTTGATATAGACATTTCCGGCGTTGTCGAGCAGCCGATCCAGCGTCTTGCGAATGACTTCCCGGTCCGTCGCAAAAACGGCCCCGGTCAGGGCGTATGGAGAGGTCTTGTCCAGCAGGTCCAGCATGTCCTCGTACCGGGAATCCTCGTACGTGAACACCGAAACGACCGGGCCGAACAGCTCCTCCCGCATGGTTTCGTGCAAGGGATCGCGGACCCGGAATACAGAAGGCGCGATAAAATACCCTTCCTCGTCGGAGTACGTCCCGCCATGCACCAGCTCCGTGTCCGGATCCGCAAGCGCCCGGTCGATGTAGCCCGTAATGCGCCGGAACGCCGCCCGGTCGATCACCGCATTCACGAAATTCGCAAAATCCTCAACCGGGCCGGTCTTGACTTCGTCGAGTTGTTCCGTCAAGGCTTGCCGGATGGCGGGCCAGCGCGAGGCGGGCAGGTACACGCGCGACGCCGCCGAGCATTTCTGGCCCTGGTATTCGAACCCGCCGCGCACGATGGCGGCGGCCACCTCAAGGGGCGGGGCAGAGGGATGCGCGATCACGAAATCCTTTCCGCCGGTTTCCCCGACGATGCGCGGATACGTGCGGTATGCGTCTATGCGCTCGCCGATCGTACGCCACATATGCTGAAACGTCTTCGTGGAGCCGGTGAAATGCAGTCCGGCCAGGTGCTCCGAGACCAGCATTGGGGCGCCCGCCTCCGGGCCCTCGCCGGGCAGCAGGTTGATCACGCCCGGCGGCAATCCTGCCTCTTCGAGCAAGCGATACATATGCCAGGCCGACAGGAGGGCGGTGGTGGACGGTTTCCAGAGGGCCACATTGCCCATCAACACCGGCGCCGTCGCCAGGTTCGACTGGATCGCCGTAAAGTTGAACGGGGTGATCGCCGCCACGAACCCCTCCAGCGCCCGGTATTCCATGCGATTCTGAACCCCCTCCGAAGAAAGAGGCTGATCCGCTACGATGCGCTCCGCGTACGCCGCGTTGAATCGCCAGAAATCGATCGTTTCGCAGGCCGCATCGATCTCGGCCTGAAACACGTTCTTGCTCTGCCCGAGCATCGTGGCGGCGTTCAGCGTATCTCGCCAGGGGCCGGACAGCAAGTCGGCGGCCTTTCGGAATATCCCCAGACGCTCCGGCCACGGCGTGCGCATCCAGTCCCGCCGCGCCTCGAGCGCGCAGCCTATGGCTTCCGCCACCTCGGCTGGGCCGCACAAATGCGCCACGGCCAGGACCGTCCGATGGTCGTGGGGCGCCCGGATTTCCACGGTGTTGCCCGTGCGCACGTCGCGTCCGCCGATGCGGGCAGGAATTTCTACGGTTTCGCCCCGGAGCGCCTTCAGCGTGGACCGCAGGCGACGGCGCTCCCCGGAACCCGGCGCGTAATGGAGCACAGGCTCGTTGTTCGGCAAGGGAATCTCCAGCGGGTTCGCATGCATGAGAGGCAAGGCTCCATATACGGGATGCACAGGGGACGCAGCAAATGATTTCCGGGGATACGAATATATACCCCGGGACCGCGCGCAGGTTTTGCCGCAAGGCGGGGGAGACGCGCAGCTGTTGAACTTTGCAGGCTTGATCAGAGTATCCATTCTTTCAAGAATATCCTGGAATATTCCTGGCGTTTCCCGACCGTTTTGCAACCGCCCAGGGCGCACCGCTCCCATGCCTTCCCGTTTCGAACGTTTCATGGCGATGCGTTACCTGCGGTCCGTGCGCGGGCAAGAGGAGGGAAGCCGCTTCGTCCGGCTTATTGCCTGGATCGCCGTGGCGGGCGTGGCGCTGGGCACGGCGGCGTTGCTGCTGGCGCTTTCGGTCGTTCGGGGATTCGGCAATGAAATCGAAGCCAAGATCACCGGATTCGGGGCGCATGTGCAAGTGGAAACCTTTCGGGACGCGCCCATCGACCGGGCCGCGGCCATTCGGGATACGCTCGCATCCATGCAAGGCGTCGCGGACGCCGCCATCGTCGTGCAGGAACTGGCCCTGCTCCGTACGTCCCGGAAGGATATCGAGGGCGTAGCGATCCGGGGCACGGCGACGCCGCCTCCCTGGTTTCTGGGACAAATGGTGGACGGCGCGTTCGATACGTCGTCCGACGCCGACGGACGCGCAGGCCTCGTCGTCGGCAAGGCGCTGGCCGATTTGCTTACGGTCGAGCCGGGAGATGCCGTGACGTCTTTTTCCATGCGCGCCCCACCCGCGGGCGAGGCCTTCGCCATCGCAGGACTGGCGTCGCCCCGCGCATCGACCTTCCGCATCGCCGGCGTCTACGAAACCTCCCTGGCCCATTTCGACGAACTGTACGTCTTTACGTCCCTCGACGCCGCCCGCGCCTTGCTCGCCTACGGCCCGGACCAGGCCACCCGCTTCGACGTCACGCTGGCCGAGCCGGACAACGCGCGGGAAGCCGCGGACACGATAGAACATCGCCTCGAATTCCCCCTCATGGCGCGCAGCATATACGACGTATACGGCGGCCTCTTCGCCTGGATCAACTTGCAACGCAGCGTGATCCCTTTGGTGATCAGTATTATCGTCATCGTGGCGGCGTTCAACATCGTGGGGACGCTCCTGATGACCATTCTCGAAAAAACGCGGGAAATAGGCGTGCTGAAAAGCATGGGCGCATCCATGCGGTCCATCCAGAAACAATTCGTATGGTCCGGCCTGCTGATCGGCGGTGCGGGCGTCGTTACAGGGGAAAGTCTGGCCCTCGGGCTGGTGCTGCTGCAAGACAAATACGGCCTTGTTTCGTTGCCGGAAGAAGCGTACTACCTGACGACGGCGCCCGTGGCGTTGCATGGGTTCGACTTTCTGCTTACCGGCGCCCTCGCCATGGCGTTGTGCGTGCTGGCGGCGTATGCGCCGGCCCGCGCGGCGTCGCGCATCGAGGCCATTCGCGCCATCCGGTTTCGTTAAGGGTGCTCTGAGGGAATAGCAAGCCATGGAAACGCAAAAACCGCATCGCGTGGACGTACTGTTTTTCAGCGTGCTTCGGGAACGCACAGGGATTGATTCGACCGCTGTCCCCCTCGACCCGGGGGAAACCCTGTCCGCCGCCCGGTTCCTCGAACGCCTGACCGCCGCGCATCCGGCCCTGCGGCCCCTGATTCCCCACGTGCGCATCGCAGTCAACCGGGAATACGTATCCGGGGAGCATATCGTGCGGGCCGGGGACGAAGTGGCGCTCATTACCCCCGTCAGTGGAGGATGACATGACGCCGCCGCCAAACGACGCTGTGTGGATAGATATTCTGGAAACGCCGCTCTGTCTCGAAGCGGTCGGGGACTTTCTGCGGGCAGAGGAAGCGGGCGGCGTCGATATCTTCCTTGGAACGACGCGCCGCTGGACCGAAACCGCTCCAGACAACGAACGGAAGGAAACAGAACGCCAGGAAACAGAGCGACTTGAATACGAATGCTATAAACCTATGGCGCTCAACGAGATGCGTCGTATTTCCGGCGAAGCGTTTCGCCGCTGGCCCCTGTGCCGCGCCTGCCTGCTGCACCGCATCGGCGAGGTGCCCGTACGAGAAACAAGCGTGATCGTCGGGGTGGCCGCGCCGCACCGGGCGGAGGCCTTTGCCGCCTGCCGCTACCTGATCGACGCGCTGAAAAGCCGGGCGCCCATCTGGAAGAAGGAGCATTTCGCGGACGGAAGCGCCGAGTGGGTAGCCGGGCGTTTGGCCCCCGACGGGGTCAATGAACTCGATACGACGTGATACGGGGTCAATGACCCCGATACGACGTGATGGCGTGGCGGACGCGCTCGACCGGGTCGGGGTGGGTATCCGGTTCGAACGGTTGCCCGGCGACGGCTTCGTACAACTCGATGTAGCGGGCGGCCACCTGCACGCGAAAATCCTCCGGCAAGTCGGGCGGGCGCTCCCCAGGCTGTCCCCGGAAGCCCTGCTCCATCAGCCATTCCCGAACGAATTCCTTGGAAAGCTGCCGCTGGGGCCGACCGGCGCGCAGCCGTTCTTCGTATCCGTCCGCGTAGTAGTACCGGGACGAATCCGGCGTATGCACCTCGTCGATGAGTAGCCACGCGCCATCCGGACCCCGCCCGAATTCGTATTTGGTGTCCACGAGCAGCAAGCCCCGCGCGGCGGACATTTCCGTGCCCCGCGCAAACAGGGCGAGCGCCTTCGCCTCCAGCTCGTCGACGTCAGCGGACGCCAGCAGACCCTGCGCCACGATGTCCTCCCGGGAAATATCCTCGTCGTGTCCCGTTTCCGCCTTGGTGGACGGTGTAAGCACAGGTCGGGGCAGGCGGCTGCTTTCCCGCAGGCCTTCCGGCAGCGGCACGCCCGAAACGCTACGCCGTCCGGCGCGGTATTCCCGCCAGGCATGCCCGGCAAGGTATCCCCGCACCACAAATTCGACGGGCGCGGGCGCGCACGGCGTCGCCACGGTCACGTTCGGGTCCGGGATCGCCAGGAGGTGATTCGGCGCCACATCCCTTGTTTGCTCAAAGAAAAACGCGGCCAGTCGATTCAGCACCTGTCCCTTGAACGGCACCTGCTGGCCCAGAATGCAGTCAAAGGCCGAAATGCGGTCCGTCGCCACCAGAAAAAGCGCGTCGGGGCCCCGGTAGACATCGCGCACCTTGCCCCGGCGCAGCACGCCTGCTTCCGGGAAATGCGTTTCGCGAAGCGTCCGGTCGAGTTGTCGCCGAATCGCCTCGTGGATCGAGGGACGCAACGTGCTTTCTGACGCCATGAACCCTGTGCCGGTTTATTCCGCGGCTTCCTCCTTTTCCGCGTTCTTTTCCACGTTCGTTTCCGCTTTTTCGGCCTGGGCAGGCGCCTGCTTGACGGCCTCGGAAGCCTTGGCGGAAGCATTGCCTTTTTCCGGCGTCGGGGCTTTGGCGGACGTCTTGTCTTTTTCCGTCGCCGGAGCTTTGGCGGAAGCCGTGCCTTTTTTCGCCGCCGAAGACTTTGCGGAAGGCTTTCTCGGCGCCGCTTTCTTTTGCGTGCCTTTCTCCGCCTTTTCGAACTGCGCCTTCAGGTCCGCAAGGCCCGAAATATCTCCAAACGTGGTCCGGCCCCCCGAACTCGCCGCCTTCTGATACTTGTTGACCTCCCGGGATTCGCGCTTCTTCGATTCGCGCCGCACACGGTCTTGCCCGGCTTTTTCGGCGCGGACGGCGGCCCGTTCCTTCGCCACCTCGCTAAGCACGATTTCCTTCTGCTGCGGGTCGAACTTGATCACCCGCAATTGCAGTTCCTGTCCCGACGGATAAAAGTCCTGGAAGTTCTGTGGCCCGTTCCGCAGTTCGCTGGCGGGCGCAAACGCCTCGACGCCGAGGGGCAACTCGATCACCAGCCCGCCCTCGTTGGTGCGGACCACGGTCGCTTGCGTATCGGTTCCTTCGGCGTACGCCTTGGAGAACTGATTCCACGGATTCGTTTCCACTTGTTTGTGGCCCAGCGAGATGCGCCGCGACCCCTCGTCGATATTCAGAATCACGACGTCGAGGGTTTGGCCCTTGCGCACCATTTCGTTCGGATGGCGCACTTTCTTGGTCCAGGACAGGTCGGAAATATGCACCAGCCCGTCGATGCCCGGCTCAATGCCGACAAACACGCCGAAATTGGTGATGTTGCGCACCTTGCCTGTCATGACCGTGCCCGGAGGATAGCGGTCCGAAATACCATCCCACGGATCCGGCTCCAGCTGCTTCATGCCAAGGGAAATCTTCTTCCCCTGTTTGTCGATCTTGAGAATCTTGACGTTCACCAACTGGCCCAGCGAAACCATCTGGCTCGGGTGGCGAATGTGCTCCGTCCAGCTCATTTCAGAGATATGGACAAGGCCCTCGATGCCTTTCTCCAGTTCCACGAAGGCGCCGTAGTCCGTAATGGAAACCACCTTGCCCTCGACAGCGCCGCGCTCGATATATTTTTCGTCGATGGTTTCCCAGGGGTGCGGCTGGAGCTGCTTCAGGCCCAGCGAGATACGCTGCCGGTCCTTGTCGTAATCCAGCACCACCACCGTCAGCTTCTGGTCGAGTTCGATCAGCTCGGACGGGTGAGAAACGCGGCCCCAGGACAGGTCGGTAATGTGCAGCAACCCGTCCACGCCGCCCAGATCCACGAAAATGCCGAAATCGGTGATGTTTTTGGCCATGCCCTCCAGAATCTGGCCAGGCTCCATCGTCGCCAGGATTTTTTCGCGCTGGGCCCCGAGTTCCTTTTCTATAAGCGCCTTGTGCGAAATGACAATGTTGTCGTTGGCCGGATTCAATTTGACGACCTTGAATTCCATGCGCTTTTCGAGATACGTATCGAAATCGCGCACGGGACGCACGTCGATCTGGGACCCGGGGAGGAACGCCTCCATGTTGCCGATGTCCAGATTGACGATCATGCCGCCCTTGATACGCCGTACGATCGTGCCTTCCACGATATCGCCGTTCTGATGGGCTTCCTCGATCCGCTGCCAGCGACGCAGCTGGTCCGCCTTGGTCTTCGACAGCACCAGTTGCCCGTGATAATCCTCGAGGCGCTCCACCAGGACCTCTACGTCCTCGCCGGCAGTCAACTCGCCGTCGAATTCGTTCAGAGATACAATGCCGTCGCTCTTGAACCCTATATCTATAACTACGTCCTTTTCGCCGACGCTTACTACGCGCCCCCGCACGATTTCCTGCTCCCGGACCGCCGTGAACGACGCGGCGACCATGGCCTCCATGGCCTTCCGGGATTGCGCCACATCCTGCTCTTCCTGGTCGCCTTGCGCAAGGTCCTCAAGCGTCACGACCGGACCAATAATCTCGCCCGTGTATCCGATCGTATGCGGAGGTTCGACGCGTTGCGGTTCGGCCTCCGGGGCTGCAGGCGCAGCGCCGTCGCCGGATTCTTCCTGGGCGGCCTCCGAAGGCGCAGACGCAACAGCGCCGTCGCCAGATTCTCCGTTGGCGGCGGGCAGTTCGGACGGTTTCGCCTCTGCAGAGGCTTCGGGCGCGGCCTCCTCCGCTCCGTTCTCCTGTTGTTCAGGGGCAGATTGTTCAGCGGCAGGTTGTTTAGGAATAGATTGCTCAGAGATCGCCGGCGGCGTTGCCGAATCCGTCGGCTGTGCGGCGTCCGCTACGGCCTGTGCGTGCTCTTTCGCAGGGGCCGTCGCGTTGTCTGCGGGCAATGCGTGGCCGTCCGATGCGATATCGTTGGTGAGAATGGTCTGGGTTTGCGAGGTTTCTTGCGGGGTTTCGGTCATAAGGCGGGTTGTTCAGGGAAATTTCCGTACATCCTGGCGTATGCCGGCAATGTTTACCCGGCGGCGGCAGGCCGCGCCGTTCGGTTTTTCCCTGTATTACAAAGCGCCGGCGGCCTCCCTTTCTCTGCCGTGCGGCCCTTTTGCAACGTTTACGTGGGCGTGGATCCGATCGCCAGAAAGGGATTGCCTGCCGAGAAACAACGGCGACGAGACATAGCGATCATTTTATGCAAACGTTTTATACATCTGGAGATTTCATGCGTTCCCGCACGGCCCGCACCACCATATCCACCTGTTCGCGGATCGCTATGTGCGACGTATCGATTTCAACGGCGCCTTCCGTTTTGCGCAGGGGAGACACGTGTCGGTAAATGTCCCGTGCATCCCGCGCCCGGATGTCGTTCAGCACCTCCTCAAACGATATATCGAGATTCTTCTCTCGCAATTCATCGTACCGCCGCCGCGCGCGCATCGTCTCGCCGGCGTCCATAAACACTTTTACCTCGGCGTTCGGAAACACGATCGTTCCGATGTCGCGCCCCTCAAGAACCACCCCGCCGCGCTTCTTTTCCTGCGCGCGGGCGATGCGCCGTTGCTCCTTGACCATCCGTTCGCGCACCGCCGGGATCGCCGCCACCCGGCTGGCGGTTTCCGTAACCTGAGGGGTTCGGATCTTTGCGGTGACGTTTCGTCCGTTCAGCAAGATGCGCATGCCGTCCGGCCCGAAATGCATATCCAGGCGAATGTCCGCAAGCAACGCGCGCAGGTCCTCCCCGGACGGCGTCTCCGCCGACCGCCCGGACCGGATAAACGCAAGCGCAACCGCACGGTACATAGCCCCGGTATCCACGTATACATAGCCGAGTCGTTCGGCTACGGCGCGGGCCGTGGTCGATTTTCCCGACCCGGCCGGTCCATCTATGGCGATAATCACGTACTTTTATGCTTTCCTTTAGTCATCCATGCAACGTGGCGTCCTGATAGACCGAAACGGGCAGGCACAGCATCCATGCGCAAACTCAGACACGAAGAAATACCGCGTCCAGACCCGAAAACGGTGCATTCGCTGGCCGGGCACCCTGTTTCCGTGCTTCTCGACAATGTACGATCTATCTACAATGTCGGGGCGATGTTCCGTACTTCGGACGCCGCCCTCGTTGAAAAATTGTATTTGACGGGCATTACCGGAACGCCGGAGAACCGGGGATTGCACAAAACGGCCCTCGGGGCGCAGGACACGGTTCGCTGGGAATACCAGGCGGACCCGTTGCCTGTCGTGCAGGCGCTCAGGCGCCGCGGATATACGATCGGCGTGCTGGAAATAACGGACTGTCCCACGCCCACAACCCACGTCGCGGACTCTTTTTTTCCGCTTTGCCTTATCGTGGGCAACGAATTGCACGGGGTCCGCGAACGCCTTGTGGCCGAGGCGGACGTGGCGTTCGAAATACCCCAGTTCGGCGCCAAACAATCGCTGAACGTGGCGGTGGCCTACGGCGTCGCCATCTTCGACATTGTCCGCGCATACCGCCGGAGCGCCGGACTGAACAACCTCCCGCTTCCGGACGGGAGCCCGATGACGGAGGCTTCGCATGCCTGAGAACGCGCCGTCCGCCCGCAACCCCAAGCGCCTTTTCGAGATGTTTCCTCCGGTTTCGACCGAGACCTGGGAGGCGCTGATTCGGAAAGCGCTCCACCAGAAGGCCGGCGAAGAACTCCCTTTATGGACGCCGTGCGAAGGGGTGGCCATCCGGCCCTGGATGCGCGCCGAAGACCTGGCCGGGATTCCGCATCTGGATCCCGAAAACGTCGCCGCCGCCCCGATCCCGGCTTCCTGGCAGATCGGGCAGCACATTCCCGCAGGCGATCCCGCCGACGCCCGGCGACGGATCCGGGACGCCCTGCGCGGAGGCGTCGAACGGCTGGGCCTGGTATTTCCCGAACAACCAGTATTTCCCGAACAACCGGTCTTTTCCGAACAGCAGGGCCCTTCGGGGGCGGCGCCGGCCCCAAACGTCGCCACCCTGCTGGCCGGCCTTGCTATCGAACCTGCGGCGATCCACATAGAGGCGGGCGTCCGAAGCCTTGCGCTACTGGAAGAATGGCTTGCCCATGCGCCTGACCATACCCGGCGGGGTCCGGCGGCCTCTTCTGCCTGCTCTGCGGCCTTCGATCCGTTCGGCGCCCGCGCCCGCACCGGGCAATTCCCGGACGACTGGCTGGACCATGCCGACCGCGCATTGCATACCATAGCAGCCCTGGACAACGTCTCCGCCCGGCCTCCCCGCTTCCTGTGCGCCGACGCCGAACCCTATCGAGGCGCCGGGCTTGTCGCGGAAACCGCCCGGGTTCTCGTCGCTGCGGCCGGGTATCTTGCGCACCTTGCCGACCGGGGACACGCCCCGGAGCGCATCCTGAACTGCCTCTATGTTTCGGTTCCGGTGGGGTCTTGTCTATTCACCGAAACAGCCCGCCTTCGGGCGTTGCGGCTGCTTGTTCCGCAGGTGGCGCATGCGTTCGATTCGGCCTGGAACGAAGCCGTCGAAATCCGCGCCGCCGTCGCGCGCGAGGCGCCGCCCCCCAACGATCCGCACGCCAACCTGTTGCGGGCCGCCGCGCAAGCCGTCGCCGCCGTGGTCGGAACGTGCGACGTGCTGACGGTCCATCCTTTCGACGCCGCAGGCGGCGGGCCATCGGACGCCGGGCCAGCGGACAACGGACTGCGCCTGGCCCGGAACCTGCAGCACATCCTGCGCCATGAAGCCCGCCTCGGCAAAGTGAACGACCCCGTCGCCGGCAGTTACTCCATAGAGGCGCTTACGGACCGGATTGCGCGCGCGGTCTGGGAGGCGTTTCGGGGCATGGTTTCCCGCGAAAGATGGCCCGCGCCGCGCCCGGATTTTCCGGCGACGTACCGCCCCCCGCGCCTCAAGCCCGTCCTGCGCGGAGAGCCACACCGCGAAATAGAAGACATCGAAGAACAGCCTGCGTACGGACCCGAGGCGCTCGAAGGACTTGGCCACCTTGCGTACGCCGCGGGCGCGCCGCCCTTTTTGCGGGGCCCCTACGCCGCCATGTACCTGGTGCGTCCCTGGACCATCCGACAATATGCGGGATTTTCCACCGCTGGGGAATCGAACGCGTTTTACCGCCGCGCGCTGGCCTCCGGGCAAAAAGGCCTGTCCGTCGCATTCGATCTGCCCACGCACCGGGGGTATGATTCCGATCACGAACGAGTGGCGGGGGATGTCGGCAAGGCGGGCGTTGCGGTCGATACGGTCGAGGACATGAAACGGTTGTTCGAAGGGATTCCCCTCGACAAGATGTCCGTTTCCATGACAATGAACGGCGCCGTGTTGCCCGTCATGGCTTTTTATATCGTGGCTGCGGAAGAGCAGGGCGTGCCCCCTGCGCAGCTTTCCGGCACCATTCAGAACGACATTCTGAAAGAATTCATGGTGCGCAATACGTACATCTACCCTCCGGGGCCCTCCATGCGCATCGTGGCCGATATATTCCGGTACGCCGCCGCCCACATGCCCCGGTTCAACGCCATTTCGGTCAGCGGCTACCATATGCAGGAGGCGGGCGCCACCGCGGACCTCGAACTGGCCTATACGCTGGCCGACGGGCTGGAATATCTCCGCGCCGGCCTCAAGGCAGGCCTGAAGATCGACGAGTTCGCCCCCCGCATATCCTTTTTCTGGGGAATCGGGATGCATCATTTTATGGAAATCGCCAAATTGCGGGCCGGGCGGTTGCTTTGGGCCCGGATTGTCCGGGAATTTTCGCCCCGAAACCCGAAATCCATGGCGCTGCGGGCGCACTGCCAGACCTCCGGATGGAGCCTCACCGAGCAAGACCCGTACAACAATGTGGCGCGTACGTGCCTCGAAGCGTTATCGGGCGCGCTGGGACATACCCAGTCGCTGCACACGAACGCCCTCGACGAAGCCATGGCGCTGCCCACGGAAGCGTCTGCGCGGATTGCTCGGAACACGCAAACGTATTTGCAACAGGAAACGGACATCGTGCAGGCCATCGATCCCATGGGCGGATCGTATTACGTAGAAGCGCTGACCGACCGGCTGGCGCGGCGGGCGTGGGCGCTGATTGAGGAGATTGAGGAGGTGGGGGGGATGACCGAGGCGATCGAAGCAGGCATTCCCATGGCTCGCATCGAGGAGGCGGCGGCCCGGAAGCAAGCCCGCATTGACGCCGGGGAGGAGGTGATCGTGGGCGTGAACCGGTTCGAATTGCCCGAAGAAGCGCCGATCGACGTCCTCGAAATAGACCATGCCGCCGTGCGGGAAGCGCAGATCGCGAAATTGGAGGCGGTGCGCGCGACGCGCGACGCCCGCGCCGTACAGGACGCGCTGGAGGCGTTGACCGCGTGCGCCGCAGCAGACGCAAGCGAGGGAAACCTGTTGGCCTGCGCCGTGGAAGCCGCCCGGCGGCGGGCGACCCTCGGAGAAATATCGTGGGCCATGGAAAAGGAATTTGGACGACATAGCATGCGCCGGAGCCTTGCCGGAGGGACCTACGTTCGCGCCCGCGCAGGCGGCGAAACGCCGGACGAAATCCTCCGGCTTGCACGCGTCTTCGCCGACAGGGCGGGCCGCCGCCCGCGCATCCTCGTGGCGAAAATAGGGCAGGACGGGCACGACCGGGGCGCCAAAGTGATTGCCGCCGCCTTTGCAGACATGGGGTTCGACGTGGATGTCGGGCCGCTTTTCCAGACGCCTGCCGAGGTGGCCTCGCAGGCGATCGAGAATGACGTGCATGTGGTGGGGGTATCCACGCTGGCTGGCGGACACAAGGCGTTTTTGCCCGAACTGATCGCCACGCTGCGGGACATGGGGCGGGCGGATATTCGGGTGGTGGCCGGCGGCGTCATTCCCCGAAAGGATTACGACGTGTTGTACGAGGCGGGCGTATCCGGGATTTTCGGGCCGGGCACGCCCGTCACCGACGCGGCGTCCCGGATTCTTGTCGGGATGATCAAGGAGGGCGGCGCGTCGTGAGTTTTCCATCCGTAGACACCTTGTTCAGAGGCATCCGGGCCGGGGACCGCGCCATGCTGGCCCGCGGCATTACGCTGATGGAAAGTGCGCATATCCGGCACCGGGACCGCGCAGAGGCGCTGCTGGAGGCCTGTTTGCCCTTGTCCGGCAAAGCCATCCGCATCGGGATCGCAGGATCGCCGGGCGTAGGCAAAAGCATGTTCATCGAGGCGCTCGGCGCCCGGATGGTCGCTTCCGAACATCGTCGCCTCGCGGTGCTGGCCTACGATCCCGCGAGCGAACGCACCGGGGGCAGCATTCTGGGAGACAAGACGCGCATGGTGCGCCTGAGCGCCCATCCGAACGCCTTCGTACGTCCGGCCCCCGGCAAGCGGCGGGCGGGCGGCATCGGGGACGGAACGCGTCAGAGCATCATCCTGTGCGAAGCCGCCGGGTACGATACGGTGTTCGTCGAAACGGTAGGCTCCGGGCAGGCCGAAACCTCGGTGAGCCACATGGTGGATTTCCTGATGCTCCTGACGCTGCCCGGATCGGGGGACGAGTTGCAAGGAGTGAAGCGCGGCGTGATGGAAGAGGCGGACATGGTTATCTTCACGAAGGAGGACGCACATACGACGAAGGTCATGCGCCTCGAAGCCCGGCGCATGAAAGCCGCGCTGCATCTTTTCCCCCTCAAGGAATCCGGCTGGTCGCCGACCGTCCATACCTGCTCTGCACACACGGAATCCGGCCTGGAGATGATCTGCAAAGGCATGCTGGAGTACGAACGCATGGCCACCTCGTCGGACTACCTGGCCCGGCGGCGGCGCAAACAAGTCGGCAGCTGGCTGCGCGAAACGCTCGAAGCCCGCGTGCTGGAAGCGCTGCGGACCGACGAAGAAGTCGCCCGCTTGCTGGAAACATGCGAGGAGCGCGCCGCCCGCCGGGAAATCAGCGTGGCCGCCGCGACAGACCGGATTCTGAAGGCGTTTCTGGGCGGCGAAGCAGGGCGGAAGCGGCCCGGCGCACCCTGACGCCCGCCGCAAACCAGCGCGTTACGTGGCCACGTTGTCCATTTGCGCTTTTTGCAAACGCCCGCTGTAGTCCACGTAGACGCTTTTCGTCTCTGTGTAAAAATCGAACACTTCCCAGCCGCCGTCCCGGTGGCCGTTGCCCGTTTGCTTGACGCCCCCGAAAGGCATGTGCGCCTCGGCGCCGATGGTCGGGCCGTTGATATACGTAATGCCCGCTTCGAGGTCGTGCATGGCGCGGTACGCCAGCCGCACATCCTGCGTATAGATACTGGAGGAGAGGCCATACCGCGTCGCGTTGGCGATCTGCACGGCTTCGTCGTACGAGGCGGCCTTGAGCACCGAAAGCACCGGCCCGAAAATTTCCTCGCGGGCAATGCGCATGTCTGGCGTCACGTCGGTGAACAGGGTGGGTTCGAAGAAAAAGCCCTCGGAAAGCGCCCCCTGTCCGGCCTGGCTGCCTCCCGTGCGCAGGGTGGCCCCCTCGCTGCATCCAATATCGACGTAGCGCTGCACCTTGTCCAGCGCCTTCTGGTTGATCAGCGGGCCGACATGCACCCCCTCGTCGTTGCCGTATCCGAGGACCAGCGTCTGCATCTGCTCCAGGAGCCGCTCGACGAACGTATCGTGGATGGCTTCGTGCAGCACCAGGCGGCTGGTGGCCGTGCAACGCTGCCCGGTGGTTCCGAACGCCCCCCACAATACGCCTTCGAGCGCCAGGTCCAGGTCCGCGTCCTGCAGCACGATTTGCGCATTTTTTCCGCCCATTTCCAGGGACAGGCGTTTGTGCAGCCTGCCGCAGGTTTCGCCAATCTTCGAGCCGACCGCGTTCGAGCCGGTGAACGACACGGCGTCTACGCCCGGATGCTCGACCAGCGCCGCGCCCGCCGCGCCGTCTCCGTGCACCAGGTTGAACACGCCGGGGGGCACGCCCGCATCCGTAAGCAGTTGCGTAAGCAGCGCACCGCTGTGCGGCGCCTGTTCGCTGGGCTTGAATACGATGGCGTTGCCGCAGGCCAGCGCCGGGAATATTTTCCAGGTGGGCACGGCGATCGGGAAATTCCATGCGGTAATGAGGCCCGCCACGCCTATGGGCCGCCGGATGCTCATATTGAACTTGTCCGGCAATTCGCTGGGGACCGTGCGCCCGAACAGCCGCCGCGTTTCCGAGGCCGCATAATACGCCGTGTCGATGGCTTCCTGCACGTCCCCGCACGTTTCGGCGAAGGGCTTGCCCATTTCACGCGTTTCCTCGAATGCGAGCATGCGCTTGCGCTGCGTCAGCAAATCTCCGACGCGCCGGAGGATTTCTCCGCGTTGCGGCGCCGGGGTGCGGGCCCACGCAGGGAAGGCCTGGCGCGCCGCCCGCACCGCCACATCGATATCTGCGGGACCGGACTGAGGGAAAAAGCCAATCCGTTCCTGCGTACGCGCCGGATTGGTTTTCTCGAAGGTAGCCCCCTCGTCCGCGTCTACCCAGGCTCCGTTTACGAAATTCCGAAAGGCTTCATGCATCGTTTTGTTGTTTCGTTCATGGATTTACTGTGCGCAAATTCCGTAGGATGTACTGATTAAGTCCGCGAAGATCAGAGGATCCTTTACTATCTTTCTATACCCATAGATCCGGTTTTCATCTCGTTTCGAGACATGTCCGAACATATATCATCGCCCGCCCCTAACGCCAACGACAGGCATATCAGCGCAAGAGCGCGCAACACCAAGCCCAGCGGCATTCGCCGGTTCTTCGAGATCGCCGCGACCATGGACAACGTGATCTCCCTCGGGATCGGCGAACCGGATTTCGTGTCGCCGCAACCGGTCATTGAGGCGGCCATCGCGTCGTTGCGCAAGGGACGCACCAGCTACACCTCCAATGCGGGCCTGCTTCGCCTGCGGCGCCTGATTTCGGAAAATCTGGCGAAGCGCTACGGCATTGCCTATGCGCCGGAGACCCAGATCGTCGTCACGGTGGGGGCGAGCGAAGCCATGCTCATCGCCATGCTGGCGACCATCGATCCCGGGGACGAGGTGCTGATCCCCGAACCCTGCTTCGTTTCGTACGGCCCGCTTGCGGAATTCGCCGGCGCAAAGGTGACGTACATACCTACAAGGGTGGAAACCGGTTTCCAGGTTACCGCAGAGGATATCGCCGCCCGCATCACGCCGCGCTCGAAGATGCTGTTCCTCGGCTACCCGAACAACCCCACCGGGGCCGTCCTCCGGCGCGACAGGCTGGAGGATATTGCCCGCCTGGCCATCGACCACGACCTGGTGATCCTGTCCGACGAAATATACGACCGGCTGATTTACGGACAGGCCGCCAAAGATGGGCATGTGAGCTTGCCGTCCCTCGACGGACTCTACGAGCGCACCATCCTGACGGGCGGATTTTCCAAAAACCACGCCATGACGGGCTGGCGCATCGGGTATGTCTGCGCCCCGGAGCCGCTGAGCGACGCCATGTACAAGATGCACCAGTATGCGGTGATGTGCTCGTCTACGATGGGGCAGGTAGGGGCCGTGGCCGCGCTGGAGGAATGCGACGACGACGTGGAGCGCATGCGGCGCGCCTACGACGAGCGGCGGCGCGTTATCGTGGACGGGTTGCGGGCCGCCGGGTTGCCTACCTTCGAGCCGGAGGGGGCCTTCTACTGCTTTCCCGACATTACGTCAACGGGGCTGTCGTCCGAGGCGTTCGTGGAGCGCTTGCTGGAGGAAGAACAGGTGGCGTGCGTGCCGGGGGACGCCTTCGGGCCCAGCGGGGCAGGGTACGTGCGCTGTTCCTACGCTACGTCCATGGAGCAACTAAAAGAAGCCGTGCGCCGCATCACCCGATTCGCGGTGCGCTGCCGGCAGGGGGGTTCTTGATCCGTTTATGGGGTTTGGTGATGGTGAAATGCGGTAGTGTCAGTTAGTAATTGATATGATGTCAGTTAATATCACTCATGATGTCAATTATCAACTGATCTCATTAAAAATCCAAGACCTTTAGGCTACAGGAAGGGTCGCAGGGGGTATTGGGGGGCAAAAGCGCACGGGGGCGGCGCAGGCGGGCATGAACCGTTCGCCCTTCCGGTTGTAGGCTGCCGCCGGCTCCCCACACGGCCTCCCGGAAACGATGCCGCCATAGCATCGTAGAACCGCCCGAAGATCACCCTGCCGGGCGCCGATCCGCTCCCCCGCGTTCCCTTCCCCACTTTATTCCCCACTTTCCAAACCGTACGCGCACATGTCTGTTTCCGAGGATCATATTCAATCTCTCCTGGAGCGCGTGCGGGTGCTCGGAGGCTATCTTTGACGTCGATCGCCGCAGAAATATCGTCGAGGGGTTGAACCAGAAGCGGATGGCTCCGGACTTCTGGAGCGACGCCGACGCCGCACGCAAGGTCGAAGTGCAATTGTCCGCCGAACAGGGCTGGATCAATGCATGGGAGGCGCTGTCCGGCCAGGCGGACGATATCGAAACGCTGTTGCTGCTGGCCGAAGAAGAGAAGGACGCCGACCTTTCCGGCGAAATCCAGGCGGAAACTGCCCGCATGGAACAGGCCCTGGAGGCCCTCGAATTCAAAAATATGCTGGGCGAGCCGGACGACGAGCGGCCCGCCATCCTCACGATCCACCCCGGGGCGGGCGGCACGGAAAGCCAGGACTGGGCGGAAATGCTGTTGCGGATGTACACCCGCTGGGCCGAGCGGAACGGATACCGGGCCGAGCTGGTGGAGCATCAGGCGGGGGATGTGGCGGGCATCAAGAGCGCCAGCCTTCGCGTGACGGGACCGTACGCCTACGGCTACCTGAAGTCCGAAACCGGCGTGCACCGGCTGGTCCGCATTTCCCCGTTCGATTCCAGCGGCAGACGGCATACGTCGTTCGCCAGCGTCTTTGCGTATCCGGAGATCGACGACGCCATAGAAGTCGTGCTGAACCCGGACGATGTGGAACTGCAAACCTTTCGTTCCGGCGGCAAGGGCGGGCAGAACGTGAACAAGGTAGAAACCGGCGTACGGCTGATCTGGACCGGGAATTTGTCCAACGGCGAAGCCGCCCGGGTCGTGGCGGAATGCACCGAGGAGCGCAGCCAGCTCCAGAACCGGGATCGCGCGGAAACGATGCTCAAAAGCCGCATCTACCGGCTGGAGCAAGACATCAAGGAAGCGGAAAAGAACCGGCTCGAGGGATCGAAAAAGAAGATCGAATGGGGAAGCCAGATCCGGTCCTACGTGTTTCAGCCCTACACGATGGTGAACGATCACCGTACGGACACCAAGGTGACGGATGTGCAGGCGGTCATGAACGGGGACATCGAACCGTTTTTCAAGGCGTTTCTGATGCAGCGAACGAACGCATAGCGCCATGGTCAAGGTGGATTTTCTTGTTGTCGGGAGCGGCGTGGCGGGGCTTTCGTACGCGCTGGAGGTAGCCGAACACGGTGCCGTGGCGATCGTCACCAAAAAAGAAACCGCCGAGTCGAACACCAATTATGCGCAGGGCGGGATTGCCGCGGTCATGGCGCCGTCCGATTCGTACGAAAGCCATATCGAGGATACCGTGGCGGCCGGGGCCGGGCTGTGCGATCCCGAGGTCGTGCGGTTCGTGATCGAAGAGGGGCCCGAACGAGTGCGCGAGCTGATGCAGCGGGGGGCCGACTTTACGCGCCGGGGCGAGGCGTTGCATCTGGGGCGGGAGGGCGGACATTCCGCGGACCGCATCGTGCACGCGGCGGACACGACGGGGCGGGAAGTAGAGCGGGCGCTGCTGGCGGCGGTTCGGAAGCATCCGAACATCGTCACGTGCGAATACCATTTCGCCGTTGAACTGATCACCGAACATCACCTCGGGCAGCACGTCACGAGGTTGCGCCCGGACATTCGCTGCTTTGGCGCCTATGTATACGATTCGAGGGCGGACCGCGTGGAAACGTTTCTCGCCAAATCGACGCTGCTGGCGACGGGCGGATCGGGAGAACTTTATCTGCACACCACCAATCCGTCCGTGGCCACGGGGGACGGCGTGGCGATGGCGTACCGGGCCAAGGCGCGGATCGCCAACATGGAGTTCGTGCAATTTCATCCGACGTCCCTCTACGGACCGGAGGCGGATTCCTTCCTCATTTCGGAGGCCGTGCGGGGAGACGGCGGGCGGCTGTACAATCGAAAGGGCGAGCGGTTCATGCCCGCCTACGACGCCCGAAAAGAACTGGCCCCGCGCGATATTGTCGCCCGCGCCATCGACGATCAACTCAAAAAGCACGGCGAGCAATATGTGCTGCTGGATATTTCCCACCGGCCCGCCGACGCCATCCGGGAACGATTCCCCTACATCCATGCTACGTGCCTCAAGTTCGGGATCGACATGACCCGGCAGCCGATACCGGTCGTTCCGGCGGCGCATTACCAGTGCGGCGGCGTACGGACCGACCCTGCAGGGCGCACCTCGATCGACGGCCTTTTTGCATGCGGAGAAGTCGCGTGTACGGGGCTGCACGGCGCCAATCGCCTGGCCAGCAATTCGATGCTGGAGGCGCTGGTGTTCAGCAAACGGGCGACCCGCGCCGCCATCGACTATGCGCGCGACCGCTCGTTCCGGGACGATATTCCGGCATGGGACGCCAGCGACGCCGAACGCGCACAGGAATGGGTGCTTGCTTCGCACAATCGGGACGAATTGCGCCGCGTGATGTGGGATTACGTGGGCGTGGTGCGTTCCAATCTGCGCCTGGACCGGGCGTTTCGCCGAACCCGGCTTTTGTACGAAGAAACGGAGGAATTTTATCGGCGGACGCGCATTTCCGTCGAATTGTGCGAGTTGCGCAACATGATTGCGGTGGCCTATCTGATTATCCGAAGCGCGCAAATGCGCAGGGAAAGCCGGGGCCTGCACTATATGCTCGACTACCCCGACCCGATAGACGAGGAAAAGCGCCCCACGCTTCTGTGAACGGGCGGCCCGTTCTGCGCGGCGCGAGCGTGCGAATCCCTGTCGAAAATATCGGAACAACCCCCGTCCGGCTGTGTTGTATCCCCTTCGGAGTAGTGTCTGGCCAGGCATGGCGCGAAGTGGCGCCGTGCGTCCGGGTGGACGCAATACGTAAGGAGGTTTCCCCTGAAGCCGCCTTTTTTTGTGATTGGCGTATGTACGTTAGCGCCCGCCCGATTATCGGGTACGGGCTTTTTTTGTAACGAAAAAACGGACATGGATCCATGACTGGACCGTCGCTTGCACAGGAATGCGACGCGTTGCGCGAACGCATTGCAGCGCTTGTCGAAGAAACGATCGCCGATTCGGCGGTGTTTCTCGTCGAGGTGCAGGTGCGCGGCGTGCAGGGATCCCGCGTGGTCGAAATCTTTGTGGACAGCGAAGATGCGCTGGGCGCCGACGATTTGGCGAAGATCAGCCGCGAAACAGGATTCCTGCTGGATATGGAGGATGCGATTACGGGGCGGTATACGCTGAACGTGTCTACGCCGGGCCTGGATCGCCCCCTTGCCTTGCCGCGGCAGTACAAGAAAAACGTGGGGCGGCGCCTGCGCGTTCGCTATGCGAGCGGAGACGCCGGCGCAGACGCGGAAGTCGTCGGCGCGTTGCGCAACGTAGCCGCCGACGCCATCGAAGTCGCCGTGTCCGGTTCCGACGACGTGCGCCGCATTCGTCTTGACGACGTGGTGCAGGCCCGGGTGCAACTTCCATGGTAGGCAGGTAGGCAAAAGCCGCATAGTTCCTGAAACATAGACCCAAACCCACCGGCAACGAATACCGATACATGCAAAGCAAGGATCTTATATCGTCTTTTGCAGAGATTGCGCGCGAAAAGGCCATTGACCGGGTTGACCTCACGCTGATCGTCGAGGATGTTTTTCGGGCCATGATTCGCAAGCGGTACGGCGCAGACGACAACTTCGACATCATTTTCAACCCGGACAACGGGGACATTCAGATCATCCACGTGCAGGATATCGTGGCGAACTGGGACCTGAAGGATCCGGTTACGGAAATAGAACTGGACGCCGCTCGGGAGGTGGACGAAGATTTCGAGATCGGCGAAGAGGTGGCCAGCGAGATCAATATTACAGGGTTTGGGCGCCGGGCGGTGATGGCGGCGCGGCAAGCGTTCAGCCAGCGCATCCGGGACATCGAAAAAGAAAAGATTTATAAAGACTATACCGACCTGATCGGCGAAGTGGTGGTCGGAGAGATTTACCAGACGCGGCGGCGCGAAGTACTGGTCATTCACAACAAGGTGGAGCTGGTGCTGCCCCGTTCCGAGCAGATCTTCAAGGATCGGTATCGCAAGGGGGACATGCTCCGGGCCGTCGTGCAGGAGGTAAAGCGGGACCTGGGCAGCAACCCGCAAGTCATTATCAGCCGGGCGTCTCCCGTGTTTATGGAACGGCTGTTCGAGCTGGAAGTGCCTGAAATCTACGAAGGGATCGTGGAAATCAAACGCATCGTGCGCGAGCCGGGGGACCGGGCCAAGGTGGCGGTGATGAGCAACGACGATCGCATCGACCCCGTGGGCGCATGCGTTGGCGTGAAAGGGGTTCGCATTCATGCGGTCGTGCGCGAGCTGGGCAATGAAAATATCGACGTGCTGGAATATTCGAGCGATCCCTATCGCCTGATCGAGCGGGCGCTTTCGCCGGCGAATCCGGTGAGCGTCGTCATCAACGACGAGCTGAATCCGCCGCGCGCCAAAGTGGTGGTGAAATCCGAGGAAGTAAGTCAGGCGATCGGGCGAGGCGGCATCAACATACGGCTTGCTTCGCGGCTCACCGGCTACGAAATAGACGTATACCGGGAAATCACCGAAGACGAAGAGGATGTAGAGATCGACGAGTTTGCGGACGCCTTTACCTCCGAAACGCTGGAAAAACTCCGCAATATCGGGTGCGACACCGCAAAGCAGGTCGTGGAACTTTCCGTCGACGAATTGATGCGGCGTTCCGGGCTGGAACAGGAAACGGCGCAGCACGTGCTGGAGACCATTCGCCTCGAATTCGAGGAAGAGGAGGCCAGCGCATCCGTTTCGGGCCCTGCGCCCGCGCCGGAGCCTGTGCCCGCGCCGGATGCTGCACAGGGCGTGCAAAAAACATAATCTCGAGTCGGAAAGATCGCGTATCAGGAACGGCGGCTGTTGCCAATGACCACGACGAAATTCAAAAAAGTGCGGTTGCACAAGCTGACCAAGGAACTCAATGTTACCTTGGCAAGGGTGCAAGAGCACCTTGAGCAGGCTGGTTACGCCGACGCGCTGACCGGGTCGGGACTCAATGCGGCTATCAAGGACGAGGCGGCGTACAACGAATTGCTGAGCGCCTTTGCCGACGACCGGGAAGCCGCGGAGCGCGTGCACAAGAAGCGGGTCCGGCAGATTGCTTCGGAAGCGCCGCCTGAGCCGATAGCGCCGACGCCTGAGCCTGAACTGGCGGAGCCGACCGTAGAAACGGAGCCGGACGCGCCGGATGTGGCCAGCTCCGTGGCCGGCGATGGGGCCGCGCCGGGGCCGGAAACGGAACCTGTGTCTGTCGAGCCCGCCGAGCCCGAACCGGAAGCCGCGGTAGCAGAAAGCGTGCCGTACGAAGCGGCTGCGACCCCGGAAAAGGCCGCCGGGCCGGTAGCGGACGACGAAGCCGCGCCGGTGGCGGAAGCGCCCGCAGAAGAAGAGGCCGCGCCTGCAGGTGCAGAAGCAGCAGGGGAAACGGCGGCAGAGGAAACGCCCGCCCCCATGCCGGAACCCGCCGAAGCCGAGGCGCCCGCCGACGAGGAACCCGACCCGGCGCCGGTGGCGGAAGAAGGCGTTCCGGCCGAGGAAGCGCCGGCGGACGAAGCACCTGTCCAAACGACGCCGCCCGAAGCATTGGAGGCGGAAGAACCCGACGAAGAAGCGGCCCCGGAATCCCCGGGAGACGCCGCAGAGGATATCCTGGACGAAGAAGACATCCCGGAAGAACCGGTCGAGGAGGACGAAGAAGCCGAAACGCTTTCCGCAAAGCGCTACAAGCTGGCGGGAACCACGGTGCTCGGCAAAATGGACCTTTCCGAAGTCAAGGATGCGGCCCCCGGCCAGCGCAAACGCAAAAGAAAGCGCAAACGGAAGGCCGCTGCGCCCGCCGACGAGGAACCCGTCGTGCAGGAATCCGATGGTCGGCAGCCCGCCAAGCGCAAACGCCGCCGCAAAGGCACCGGCGTGGACGAAAACGCCATCGAAGAAACCCTCCAGAAGACGCTGCGCGAAATCGAGCAGGGATCGGGCGGGGCGCGGCGTCAGCGACGGCGGCGCAGACGGGAACGCCATGCGGAACTGCGCGAGCAGGAAATCGAAGAGTTGCGCGAGCAGGAACAGCTGCTCCGGATTCCCGAATTCGTTTCGACGGGCGATCTGGCGGGGCTGATGAATATCCCGGTGAACGAGGTGATTCAGAAACTCTTCGAGTCGGGCATGATCGTGTCGATCAATCAGCGGCTGGACGCGGACACCATTTCGTTTGTCGCCGACGAGTACGAATACGATGTCGAGTTCATTACCGAATTCGGCATGGAAGACATTTTTCTGGAGGACGACGATCCGGAGACGCTGCAAGCGCGCGCACCCATCGTCACGGTGATGGGCCATGTGGACCATGGCAAAACCTCGCTGCTGGACTATATTCGGAACGCCAATGTCGTGGCGGGCGAAGCAGGCGGCATTACCCAGCATATCGGCGCCCACAAGGTGCATCTCCCGGACAGCCGGGACATCACGTTCCTCGATACGCCGGGGCACGAAGCGTTTACGGCGATGCGTGCGCGCGGCGCCAAGGTGACGGATGTGGTGGTGCTGGTCGTGGCCGCCGACGACGCCGTGATGCCTCAGACGATCGAGGCCATCAACCATGCCCGGGCTGCGGAAGTCCCGCTCGTCGTCGCCATCAACAAGATGGACCGGGCGCAGGCGAACCCGGAACGGGTGATGCAGCAGCTGGCCGACCACAATGTGCTGGTCGAGCAATACGGCGGCAAGGTGCAGTGCGCGCTGGTTTCTGCCCACAGCGGGGACGGCGTGCACGATTTGATGGACAAGATTCTGCTGGAAGCCGAAGTGATGGAGCTCAAGGCGAACCCGGACCGGAACGCGGACGGCGTGGTCATCGAATCCCGCCTTGAAAAAGGACGAGGCAACGTGGCGACGGTGCTTGTGCGCAACGGAACGCTCCGCCTCGGCGACTACTTTATCGCCGGGCTGTACAACGGGCGCGTACGGGCCATGTTCGACGAGCGGGATCACCGGATAGAGGAGGTCGGTCCGTCCCAGCCTGCCATGGTGCTGGGCCTGAGCGGTTCGCCCGAAGCGGGAGATCAGCTGGTGGGCCTGGACGAAGAAAAGGAAGCCCGCGACATTTCCCAGCGCCGCCAGCAGATTCGCCGGGAACAGTCCTTGCGGCAGAAGAAGCATATTACGCTGGACGAGATTGGCCGGCGCCTCGCGCTGGGGGATTTCCGGGAGCTGAACCTGATTATCAAGGCGGACGTAGGCGGGTCGGTCGAAGCGCTGGAGGATTCCTTGCTCAAACTGAGTACCGAAGAGGTCGCGCTTAATGTGATTCACAGCGGCGTAGGCGCCATTACCGAAAGCGACGTCATGCTGGCCTCCGCGTCCGATGCGGTGATTATCGGATTTCAGGTGCGTCCGACGCCGGGCGCCCGGCTCCTCTCCGAGCGAGAAGAGATCGACATTCGGACGTATTCGGTCATCTACGACGCCATAGAGGATATCCGGGACGCTCTCGAAGGCCTGTTGTCTCCCGAAGAAAAGGAAGTCACGAAAGGCACCGTGGAGGTGCGAAACCTGTTCAAGGTGCCCAAGGCGGGCACGGTGGCCGGGTGCTATGTGATCGAAGGGAAAATCCGCCGCAACGATCGTTTTCGGGTCATTCGCGAAGGGGTGGTGATTTACGAGGGAGAAATCGATTCGCTCCGGCGCTTCAAGGACGACGTGCGCGAAGTGCAAAGCGGCTACGAATGCGGTATTTCTGTCCGGAACTACAACGACCTGAAGGTGGGCGACCAGATCGAGGGCTATGAGATCGTGGAAGAAAAACGCACGCTCGCGGCGGGATCGCCTGTATAGAACCTGTATAGAAGGATGCGCCCGGCGCGATGCGCAAGGTTACGACATCGTCCCCTCATTTTTCTGTGATGCGCCATGAGCATTCGCACCGAACGCGTGTCCCGGCTGTTGCAACGGGAACTTGCAAGCCTCCTGCAAACGACCTTTTCGGAACGCATCCCGTGCCTGTACGCGCTCACGAATGTGCGCGTAACGAAGGACCTCGGCATCGCGTATGTGGACATCAGCATCTACGAGCAGGATATCGAAGCGCGCCGCGTCGCCTTTCAACATTTTACCGACCTGAAAACAGAAATTCGCGCCGCCCTGGCCCGGCGCATTCGTCATCAGCTGCGGGCGGTCCCGGATATTCGTTTTTTTCTGGACGAAGGCCTGCACGCCTCGAAGCGGATGGACGATATTTTCGACCGGATACGGGCCGAACGGGAAAGCCGGGACGCCGATTCGTCATGACGCAGACCTTTATTCGGGACCTGGATATCGAGGCGGTCTATTACCCGGCGCCGACCTTGCCGGAACGCTTCGAACGGGCGGCGCTCCCGCTGGACAAACCCCCGGGCTGGTCCTCGTTCGATGTAATTCGTGCGCTGCGGCCCGTGCTCCATGTCCGCAAGGTGGGCCATGCCGGCACGCTGGACCCCCTCGCTACCGGGCTGTTGATGATCCTCGCGGGGCAGGCGACGCGGCTGGCGGACCAATGCATGGCGCTGCCCAAGACCTACGAGGCCACGATGCGGCTGGGCGAAACCACGGATACCTGGGACGCCGACGGCGCGGTGACCGAGCGGCGCGATCCGTCGGACATCCGGGACGAAGACATGCTGCGCGCGCGCGACCGTTTCCTCGGCGTGATCGAGCAGGCAACCCCGGCCTGGTCCGCCGTCAAGCAGGGGGGCGAGCGCCTGTACCGCAAAATGCGCCGGGGCGAAACCGTCGTTCCCCCGCGCCGCATCGTCACCGTTCGGTCGTTCGATATTCTGGGGCGCACGGGCGCGGACGTTTCTTTTTCGGTCGAATGCTCGAAGGGAACCTATATTCGCAGTCTTGCGCATGAATTCGGGCAAGCGCTGGGCGTGGGCGCGCATATCGTACAGCTGCGCCGCACCCGCATCGGCGATTTTTCCGCGGACGACGCCTGGACCGTGGACGCGCTTCGGACCGCAATCCGGGAGCGGCGCGCATGAAACGGCTGCATGGACTCGATCAGGTCCGCAAGGACAAGGCCTCCGTGCTTACCGTAGGCACGTTCGACGGCGTGCATCTGGGCCATCAGGCTATCTTGCAGTACTTGCAGGAACGCGCCCGGGCGCGGGACGGACTCAGCACCGTGCTGAGCTTCCATCCGCATCCCCGGGAAATCGTGGAAGGCGCGCCGTTGCCGCTATTGACCACGATCGACGAGCGGGCGGACCTTATGGCGGCCATGGGCCTGGAGCAATTGATCGTGCTGCCCTTCACCAGGGAATTTTCCCGCCTGCCTGCGGAGGCGTTCGTGGAGGATGTGCTGGTGCGGGGCATTGGGGTACGGGAAATCGTGATTGGCTACGATCATGCCTTCGGACGGGATCGGCGCGGGAATGCGGACCTCCTGCGGACGCTCGGAGCGCGGCACGGCTTTACGGTGGACACGGCGCCCACCCGGATTGTCGCGGACCAGGCCGTTTCTTCCCGAAAGATCCGGCGATTTCTCGAAGAGGACGGCGACGCCGACGCCGCCGCAACCATGCTGGGCCGGCCCTATAGCCTCGAAGGACAGGTGGTTCGGGGCGCAGGCCGGGGCCGGGAGATGGGCTTCCCGACGGCGAATATAGCGGCCACGCATCCGCGCAAGGCGATTCCCGCCCATGGCGTATACGCCGTGCGGGTGCGGCGCACGGCGAAGAACCCGGATACGGCCCTGATGGGCATGATGAACATCGGCGTGCGGCCTACGTTCGATGGCGCCCGGCGGACGCTCGAAGTGCACCTGCTGGACCTGAACGAGGACCTGTACGATGAAATTCTTCGCGTGGAATTCGTCTCCAGAATGCGCGGCGAGCGACGTTTTGGCTCAAAAAACGAACTGGCGACGCAACTTTCGGAAGACAAGGTGCGTTGCAAGAGGATACTTGAGGGAAGCTGACACCGGCCTCCCTTCTTTTGTGCGCCTTCCCTTAGGTAGGAATCAGGTAGACTACCAGACTACCGGGCAGGCGTTCTTCTTTACGATGGCATAATCTAAAGAGGATAGAACACGCCATGATTACGACAGAGCAGACAAAAACGTTGGTCGAGACCTATGGAAAATCGGCTGGCGACACCGGCGCCCCGGAGGTTCAGATTGCGATCTTCACGCATCGCATCAACGAACTGAACGGACACCTCAAGCTGCATCCGGGAGATCACTCTACGCGACGAGGCTTGCTGAAACTCGTAGGAAAACGGCGCCGATTGCTCAATTATCTTATGGACCGGGATATAGAACGCTACCGTTCTATCATCAAGAAATTGGGTATTCGCAAGTAACGCGTACGCCCGGTCAACCGCATTTCTCCCATGGACATGAGCCAGTATCTGCGCTGCATGCGTTTTGCATACGCATGCGGCCTTGTTGGCGACGGACGACAGAGTGGCTGAGCACGCAACAAAACCGATTCCTGCGCAGGTAACGACGCGCAGGCCATTGCACGAAAACGAGGACAAAGAAACATGACCAACTATACCCATAAAGAAATCGAGCTGGCGCCGGGCAAAACCCTCTCGCTGGAGACGGGCCGTCTTGCACGGCAGGCAGGCGGATCGGCCGTGGTTCGGCTGGGCGACACCATGGTGTTGTGCACCGCCGTGATTTCGAAAGATGTGCGCGAGGGGCAGAGTTTTTTCCCCCTTACTGTAGAGTATCGCGAGAAATTTTCGGCGGGAGGAAAGATTCCGGGCGGATTCATTAAACGGGAGGGACGCCCGACGGACAAGGAAGTGTTGTCGTCGCGGCTGGTGGACCGGTCGCTTCGCCCCCTGTTCCCGGATGGCTTTTTGCATGAGACGCAGATCATTGCGTACGTGATTTCCGCGGACGAAGAGAATAACGCCGATGTGCTTGCGGGCGTGGGCGCGTCCGCCGCGCTGATGCTGGCCGGGGCGCCGTTCGATGGCCCCATCGCGGAGGTGCGCGTGGCGCGGGTCGATGACGCTTTTGTCGTCAACCCCACGATAGAGGAAGCCGCGGAGAGCGACATGGATATCGTGGTGTCCGGCAAGGAGGACGCCATCGTCATGGTCGAAGGCGAAATGCAGGAGGTGGACGAAGAAGAGATGCTGGAAGCGCTGGACGTGGCGCACGCAGCGATTCGGAAATTGTGCGAAATGCAGCGAGAGCTGGTGGAGGAAGCGGGCGCCGCAGCGCCGTTCGAATCGAAACTCGTGACATTGCCTGAAGGCGTTCTGGAGAAGGTTTCGGACGCGGTCGGCAGCCGGATCCACGATCACCTTCGCACGCCGTACGAAAAGAATGCCTTCTACGGAGGACTGGACCAGATCCGGAACGACGTGGCGGCGGAACTGCTTGGCGACGACGGCGCCGAGGCCACGCCCGAAGGGTTCACCGCAGGGCACATCCGCGAGGCGGTGCGTACGCTGGAGCGGCAAGCCATGCGGGCCATGATTCTGGACGAAGGCCGCCGCATCGACGGACGTACGCTGAACGAAGTGCGCGCCATATCGACGGCCACGGGCTATCTGCCGCGCGTACACGGCTCGGCGGTTTTCACCCGGGGCGAAACGCAAGTGCTTGCCTCCATCACCCTCGGAACGGGTCGGGACGTGCAGGCCGTGGATCAGATTTTTTCCACCGAGGACAAGCGGTTTTATCTGCATTACAACTTTCCCCCCTTCTGCACCGGGGAGGCGAAATTCATTCGCGGCACCAGCCGCCGGGAAATAGGCCACGGCATGCTGGCCGAGCGGGCCTTGCAGGACGTGCTTCCTTCGCCGGAAGAATTTCCCTACACCATCCGCGTGAACGCCGATGTGCTGGAGTCGAACGGCTCCTCCTCCATGGCGTCCGTATGCTCGGGGTCCATGGCGCTGATGGATGCAGGCGTTCCGGTGCGCAAGCCGGTGGCGGGCATCGCCATGGGGCTTATCAGCGAAGAGGGCCGCACGGCGGTGCTCACCGATATTCTCGGCACGGAAGATCATCTGGGGGATATGGATTTCAAGCTGACGGGGACGCGCGACGGCGTGACGGCCTGTCAGATGGATATAAAGATTGCAGGCCTTTCCCGGGACGTGCTGCGCCAGGCGCTGGAGCAGGCGCGGGAAGCGCGGCAGCATATTCTCGACATCATGGACCAGGAGATCGGCGAAGCCCGGGAAGACTTGTCGGCCTATGCGCCCCGGCTTACGCAGATCGCCGTAGACGGCGAGTTTATCGGCGCGATCATTGGGCCCGGCGGGAAGGTCATCCAGGGCATGCAGCGCGATACGAACACGTCGATCGAAATCGAGGACAAGGACGGGAAAGGCATTGTAACGATTTCGGCCACCAACCAGGAAGACGCCCAGGCGGCCATCGACCTGATCAAAGGCATTGTGACCGTGCCGGAACCGGGCGACACGTACGAAGGGACCGTTAAAAGCATTCTGGGCTTCGGCGCCATCATCGAGATTCTGCCCGGCAAGGAAGGGTTGCTCCATATCTCCGAGCTGGACCATGGATATGTCGAAAACGTGGAGGACTATTTCCAGGTTGGCGACAAGGTCAAGGTAGAACTCGTGGAGGTTCGCGACGATGGAAAACTACGCCTGAGCAGGAAGTCGTTCTTGCCGCCGCGCGAAGGCGGAGAGGAAGAACGGCCTCGCCGGTCTCAGCATTCCGGCGGCGGCGGTTCCCGACGCGACGGTCGGGGCGGGGGCGGCTCCTACCGGGAGCGCGGAGGACGCGACGGACGCGATGGGCGAGGCGGCGGCGGACACCGGAAACGCAGGCCTCGTTAAGCGCTAAGCATACGATACGCCATGAAACACACGGGAAACGGCGTTGCGCCGTGTTTCCGGAAAACCACGCTGCCAAACGGCGTTCGGGTGCTTTCGGAGAGCATCCCCTCGGTCCGCTCTGTTTCGGTGGGCCTGTGGGTCGCGGCGGGTAGCCGGGACGAACGCGATGCGGAGCGCGGCGTCAGCCATTTCCTTGAACATATGGCGTTCAAGGGCACGAAGAAGCGGCGCATGCACCATATCGCGCGCCGCATGGAATCCGTGGGCGGCTACCTGAATGCGTTTACGGGCAAGGAATATACGTGCTACTATGCGCGCGCCCTCGACGAGCACCTGGCCCGGGCCATCGACACGCTGTGCGACATGGTGCGCTTTCCGACGTTCCCCGAGAAAGAGATCGAGAAAGAAAAGGGGGTTATTCTCGAAGAAATAAAGATGTACGAGGATACCCCCGAAGAACTTGTGTTCGACCGGTTCGAATCCGTCGTATACGCAGGCCATCCGCTGGGCGCGCCCGTGATCGGGTATCCCGAAACGGTGCAATCGTTCGACCGGGCCATGCTGTGCGACTATATGGAAAAGCACTATGCGCCCAATCGCATGGCGCTGGTCGCGGCAGGCAACGCGAAGCACGACGACATGGTGCGCCTTGCGGAAAAGATGCTTGGGGACATTCCTGCGGCGACCCGCCCGATCCAGCGTCCGCCCGCGAACGGCTACGCGCCCAGCAATTTCATGGAAGCCCGTCCCGTGCAGCAGGCGCATTTCGTGCTGGGCGCCCGCGGGCTCAGCGTAAACGATGCGGACCGGGTAGCGTTCAGCGTGCTGAATACGTTGCTGGGAGGAGGGATGTCCAGCCGGCTCAATCAGAACGTGCGGGAGAAATACGGCTTTTGCTACAGCATTGGATCGTTTGCGAACATGCACTCGGATTCGGGGGATTTCGGGGTGTACGCGGCGACGGATATCAGCAAGATGAAGCGCGTGCAGGCCTTGATTCGGAAGGAATTTCGACATTTCACCGAGGTTCCGATCGGGAAGCGCACGCTGAACGAGGCCAAAAACCAGGTCCGGGGCGCCCTGATGCTTGGGCTTGAAGGCATGAGCAACCGCATGATGGGCGTCGGACGGCGGGAATTGTATTTTGGACGACACCTGAGCCTCGACGAAATCAATGCCGAAATCGAGCAGGTTACCGTCGAAGACATACAGCGGGTAGCGACCATGCTTTTTCGGGAAGATCAGCTTTCGACCGCGGCGCTGTTGCCGGAAGGAAGGGCATGAACACATTGTGAAATTATTATGAAAATACTGGTTTCCGGCGGTGCCGGCTTCATAGCGTCTCATGTGAGCGAGGCCCTGCTTGCGGAGGGCCACGATGTGCATATTCTCGACGATTTGTCTGGAGGGCGGCGGGAAAACGTTCCGGACGGCGCTGTTTTTCACGAAATGGACCTTCGGTCCCCGGAAGCGGCGGACTGCATGACGGAGCATGGTTTCGAGGCGTTCGTACACCATGCCGCGCAAATGGACGTGCGCAAATCCGTAGCGGATCCGTCCTTCGACGCCACCGTCAATATCCTCGGCTTGCTGAATATCATGGAGGCGGGCCGGCGGGCGGGGCTGAAGAAAGTCGTTTTCGCCTCGACGGGCGGAGCCATTTACGGAGAACCCGACTATGCCCCGCAGGACGAACGGCACGCCACGCGGCCCCTGTCCCCGTACGGCGTCGCCAAGCTGTGCTCGGAACGCTACCTCGATTATTACCGGAATCAGTACGGCATACCTTTTGTCGCCCTGCGCTACGGGAACGTGTACGGCCCCCGGCAGAATCCCCACGGAGAGGCCGGCGTTATAGCGATCTTTGCAGAACGCATGTTGCGCGGCCAGCAGCCTGTCATCTACGGGGACGGTTTGCAGACGCGGGATTATGTGTACGTGGACGATGTGGCGCAGGCCAACCTGAAGGCGCTCCGCTACGACCGATCGGGTATATTCAACATCGGCACGGCGACAGAAACCAGCGTCAACGACCTGTTCGACGCCTTGCGGGACCGGATGGCGCCGGACCTGGCGCGACGCCATGAAGCGGGACGGCCCGGCGAACAGCGACGCAGCGTGCTGGACTTCGCCCATGCCCGCAAGGAACTCGGCTGGGTTCCTCGCATGGCCCTTGCAGAGGGGCTGGAGGAAACGGCCACATGGTTCAGGGATCGCATGAACCACTGACATTCTTTTTCATTGCAGGGCAAGGACTTGTGATGTATCAGGTCAATCTTGAAGACTTTGAGGGGCCGCTGGACTTGCTCCTCTTCTTTATTCGGCGGGACGAGCTGGATATTTTCGATATTCCGGTGGCGCGCATTGCGGACGAGTACCTGGAGCATGTGCGCCTGCTGAAACAGATCGACCTGGACAGCGCGGGCGAATTTTTGTATATGGCGGCGATCCTGATCGGGATAAAGGCCCGCATGTTGCTGCCCGGACAGGAGGTCGATGAAGACGGAGACCCGATCGACCCGCGACGCGAACTGGTGGAGCGGCTTCTCGAATATATCCGGTACAAGGAAGCGTCGGGCCATCTTGTTTCGCTTGAAAACGAACGGGCGCAACGCTTTACGCGAAGCCAGGCCATCGACGAACGCGCCGCGTGGGGACAGGGACCGGTGCTGGAGGTCTCTGTGTTCGATCTGGTGTCGGCGCTGAAACGCATCCTCGCCGCGGCGCCGGAGGAAGCGGTGCACGATGTGGCGCGCGAAGAATATTCGATCGAGCAGCAGCGGGCGTTCTTGCTGGAGCGCCTGGAGGCGGACGAGTCGCTTTCGTTCGCCACGCTGGTGGCCAGTCGGTCAAGGCCGTTTATCGTGGCCACCTTTCTGGGCGTGCTGGAACTTGTGCAGGCGCAGCAGGTGCGCGTACATATTCCAGAAGAAAATCCGATTGATTTTTACCTTGCCTTGCACCGTCCGGAATCCGACGAGCCGGACAGCCCCGACGAACGCACGCAAGAGCACCCGGAAACAGGCGCAGCGTGATGCACAACATGGCTTCCATACGCGAATTGGCGGATCGCACGCTGGCCCAGGTCACCGAAGCCCTGGTGTTTGCGGCGGATCGTCCGGTTACCGCCCGCGACATTGCCGGGGCGTATAGCAACGTAACGGGAAACGCTGCCCCCGCAGACGCGCAGGTGCTGGAGGCCGTCGCCGACCTGAACGAGGCGTATGCCGCGGAAGGCCGCGTTTTTCGGATCGAGCGGTGGGCGGCGGGGTTTCGCATGGCGACCATTGCTTCGGTGGCTCCGTACCTGAAATCTTTTTTCGATCGCGAGCGCGTCCAGAAAATGTCCCGCTCGCTGATGGAGACCCTCGCTATCGTAGCCTACCGGCAACCGGTCACCAAGCCGGAAGTCGATTTTGTGCGCGGCGTCGATTCCGGGTATGCGCTGGGCAAACTGATGGAACAGGGGTTCGTCGACGTGGCGGGCCGAAGCGATTCGCTGGGGCGCCCCCTGATCTACGCGACGACAAGCGCTTTTCTGGAGCAATTCGGACTGGGAGACCTGGACGAACTGCCTACCTTGCGCGAAATCGAGGAAATCCTTGGAGACCCTGCTTTCAGTCGGGAGCGGGCCGAACTCTTGCAGCTGCAACAGGAAGGCGAGGTGGGACAGGAGCAGGACGAGGAGGCCGGGACCGGGGAAGCGGCCTCGACAGGGGAGGCGACGCCGGAAGCCGGGGAATAACGCCGCGCCCCGGAATTTTCCCGGGCAAGAACAGATCGCGCCCTGCTTCGTTCATTGCCCGTACGCGTTACGCGCTTTCTCTCCCGGACCCTGTTTGCCGACATGCCCGCCGAAATTCCTGCACTTCCTGCAAACAGCGGACGCAAGGGCGCCGCGGCCGCTCGCTCGCCGGGCCGCCCGGAAGCATCCGGAACGCCCAAAGAAGCGTCGAACGCGCCGGGCGCGGCCCGGAACGGAAACGAAGGCATGCGCCTGAACCGGTATATTGCCCGCGCGGGCGTGTGCTCGCGCCGCGAGGCGGACAACCTGATCAAGCGGGGCCTCGTCAAGATAAACGGAGCCTGCGTCCGGGAATTCTTTACGGCGGTTACGCCGGACGATACGGTGGAGGTGAACGGAAAGCGCATTTCTGCGTCGCCCCATGCGTACATCCTCCTCAACAAGCCGAAAGACGCCATTGCGACCAAAAAAGACCCCCGTAAAAGGCGCACCGTGATGGACCTGCTGGCGCTTCCGGATGCCGACAAGCGCAGCCTGTTTCCCGTGGGCCGCCTGGACCGGGATACGTCGGGCGTACTGCTCATTACCAACGACGGGGAACTGGCGCACCGGCTGATGCATCCGCGATACGAGGTCGATAAATTATACCGGGTATGCACGCGCGCCGCAGTGAAGCCTCACGAGATCGATCTCCTTAAAACGGGCGTAGCCCTCGAGGACGGCCCGGCGAAAGCAGACGAAGCCGCCTACGTCGCCTTGCCCAACCGGCGGGAAGTGGGGCTGCGCATGCACGAAGGCCGCAACCGGCAGGTTCGCAGGATGTTCGAAGCGCTGGGCCATGAAATCGCGACGCTCGAACGGGTAAATTACGCGGGACTGACCGCCAAAGGCGTTCGGATCGGAAAATGGAGGCGCTTGCAGCCCTTCGAAATCGGGCGGCTCAAACGCCAGGTACACATGCAATGAAAGGACGCCATGACCACCGACGACCAGTTGCTTCTTGAACGGATTCGCAAGGAGGGGCTTACCTACGACGATGTGCTGCTCATGCCACAGCATTCGTCCGTCATGCCCCGGGACGTATCGCTCAAAACGACGCTGACGGGACGCATTACCCTGAACATCCCGCTGCTGTCCGCCGCCATGGATACGGTGACCGAATCCGGCATGGCGATTGCGATCGCTCGGGAAGGCGGGGCCGGGGTGTTGCACAAAAACATGTCCATCAAGCGGCAGGCGGACGAGGTGCGCCGGGTCAAACGCTCCGAAAGCGGCATGATCCTCGACCCCATCACGTTGCAGCCGGAAGACACGGTGGCGGATGCGTGCGCCATGATGGAGCGGTACCGCATCGGAGGCATTCCTGTCGTGGACGCGGACCGCCGGCTTGCAGGGATCGTCACGAACCGCGACTTGCGTTTTGCGCACGACGGGCGCACGCCGCTTCGGGAAATGATGACCTGCAAAAACCTGGTGACGGCCCCCGTAGGCACGACGCTCGAGCAGGCGGAAGCGCTGTTGCAGAAGCACAAGATCGAGAAATTGCCGGTCGTGGACGACGCAGGCAACCTGAAAGGCCTGATTACCTTCAAGGACCTCGACAAAAAACGCAAGTATCCCCATGCCTGCAAGGATGAGCACGGGCGCTTGCGGGTGGGCGCGGCCATCGGCGTGACGGCGGACGCGGCGGAACGGGCCACGGCGCTGACGGAGAGCGGCGCGGATTTTCTGGTGGTGGATACGGCGCATGGCCATTCCGACGGCGTGTTGCGCACCGTGGAGCGCATCAAGTCTGTTGCGAGAGATCGGGATGTGATCGCGGGCAACATAGGCACGGCGGAGGCCACCGAAGCGCTGATCGCGGCGGGCGCCGATGCGGTCAAGGTGGGCATTGGCCCCGGCTCCATCTGCACGACCCGCATTGTGGCGGGCATCGGCGTACCGCAACTTACGGCCGTCATGGATTGCGCCGCAGTGGCCCGCAAGCACGGCATTCCGGTCATTGCGGACGGGGGCATCAAGCAAACCGGAGATATCCCGAAAGCCCTCGCGGCGGGGGCCGATTCCGTGATGATCGGAGGGCTTTTCGCGCGGGTGGAAGAAAGCCCCGGCGAAACCATTCTCTACGAAGGCCGGAAATTCAAAAGTTATCGCGGCATGGGGTCCGTAGCGGCCATGGAATCGGGATCGAAGGATCGGTATTTCCAGGATGCGGAGGACGATCTCGCCAAACTCGTTCCCGAGGGGATCGAAGGGCGCGTGCCGTACGGCGGCGGGCTGGGCGAAGTCGTGCATCAGATGCTGGGCGGGTTGCGGGCGGCCATGGGGTACTGCGGGTCGGCGACCATTCAGGAGCTGCAGGAAACGGCGCAGTTCATTCGCGTAACGAGCGCCGGGCAACGGGAAAGCCACCCCCACGACATCTTCATCACTAAGGAAGCGCCCAACTACAGTACGCGGATGTGAGGTCTGCGGGAAGGCGGGCGGCGTCCTTTCTTGCGCTATTTTCGGAGCTTTTTGTGGATCGCATCGCTTCTCTTCGCGCCTTGCTTCGCTCCTTGCCTGCGGACGCCTTGTACCTGACGCATCCCGCCGAGGTGCGTTGGGCGTGCGGCTTCACTGGGTCGCACGGCGTCTTGATCGTGCGGGAGAACGCCACGCATTTCGTGACGGATGGACGGTACCGCACGCAGGCCAGGGAAGAAGTGGCGAGCGCCGATGTCTGCGTCATGCACCCTGCGCACCGCACCGCCGCCGAATGCGTGGCGGCGGCAGGGTTCTTGCAGGGCGTACGCACGGCGGTCTATGCCTCGAATCGTCTGGTCGTTTCGGGGCTTGAAACGCTTCGGGAACACGTCCCTGACGTCGAATGGATCGGGAAATCCGACCTGCTTGCCCCGCTGATGGCCTGCAAAAGCCCGGAGGAACAGGAGCGTATCCGCGCCGCCCAGGCCCTGACGGGCGAGGTATTCGCGTTTCTGAAGGAATGGATCCGCCCCGGGCGCACGGAAAAGGACATCGCCGCCCGGATTGTGGCGGAGCACCTGCGACGCGGCGCGGAGCGGATGGCCTTCGATCCGGTCGTGGCGTCTGGCCCCCGCAGTGCGCTTCCGCATGCGCAGCCGTCGAATCGGGTCGTTCGGACCGGGGATGTGCTGCTGCTCGATTTCGGGTGTTTTCTGGACGGGTACGCTTCGGATATGACGCGCACGGTAGCGATAGGCCCTACGGATCCGCTGGTTCGGGACGTGTACGACCTAGTGCTTGCTGCGCAGACCCGCGCGTTGGAACAGGCGCGGGTGGGCATGACGGGCCGGGAGGTCGATGCGCTGGCCCGCGACGCAATCCAAGAGGGGGGATACGGCGATGCGTTTTCGCACAGCCTCGGGCACGGAGTCGGGCTGGAGATTCACGAATGGCCCCGCCTGTCCCGTCTGTCGGACGACCCGCTGCCAGAGGAGTGCGTCGTCACCATGGAGCCGGGCGTCTACCTGCCGGAGCGTTTCGGCGTCCGCATCGAAGACGTCGTATGCCTGCGCAAGAACGGCGTGCACAACCTCACGGACACGCCAAAAAACTGGACGGCGCTGTAATTTTTTCCGGCAGGTTTATTTTTTTAGGCTCGAAATTTTCGAACCTAAATTTTTAAGGCGCCCTGTTTCGCACCTGTCTTGCGGACGATCTTTTTAATCGCTTTCTCTATCCTTGCGCATCCTTCTCATGGGAACACCGGGACGGATAGCAGGATTTGATCAGCGTAGCCTGTCTCGTTCGCCTTTGACCCAGCCCGATCCCATGTCTCGTTCCGGAATTCTTTCCCTGTCGTCGTTGCTTGCTCTTGCGGTTGTATGGGGGGGATGCAGCCTCGGACTGCAAACCGCCCGCATGGCGGACGACGCGTCTTCGGACGCCAGCGATTCGGAGGAGTCCGATTCGAAGATGAAGAAGTATTCGGAGGTCGTCAAGGAAAGCATGGCCACCGACGCGGGATTGTTTACCGTGCACCGGGATGCAGAGCAACTCCTGTTCGAGATTCCGGATTCGTTGCTGGGCCGGGAGATGATTCTCGTAACCCGGCAGGCCCGGACGCATGCGGGCATGGGCTACGGCGGACAAAAGACGAACACGCAGGCGCTTCGGTGGCAGCGGCAGGCGGACAAGGTGCTTCTTCGGATCGTCTCCTACGAAAGCGTGGCGAGCGAGGAGCGCCCGATCTACCAGGCGGTCCGCAACGCCAACCTCGAACCCGTGGCGGCGGCCTTCGATATTCTCGCCCGCAGCGACGATTCCACCCGGTCCGTCGTGGACGTGACGGAACTCTTTACGACGGACGTGCGCTTTCTGGGCCTCGGTTCGTCCAGCCGCGAGCGCTTCAAGGTCAAGAGCCTGGACAAGGATCGTTCCTATGTCAATGCGGCCCAAAGCTTTCCCCGCAATATCGAGGTGCGCCACACGCTCACCTATTCGGCGGACGCCCCGCCCGAAAACCCCTCGACCGGCACGATTTCCGTAGAAATGAACCAGTCCATGGTGCTTTTGCCGGACCATCTCATGACGCCCCGCCCCTGCGACGCCCGCGTGGGATATTTCAATGTGGAAACGATCGACTACGGGGCGGATGCGCAGCGGGCGGAAGAAAAATGCTTCATTACGAAATGGCGGCTCGACCCCTCGGACCCGGAGGCGTTCGCGCGCGGCGAACTGGTGGAACCCGTGCAGCCCATCGTATACTACATCGATCCGGCCACCCCGGTGAAGTGGCGCCCGTACATCAAACAGGGCGTGGACGACTGGAACGCCGCGTTCGAGGAAGCCGGATTTCGCAATGCCATTGTCGGCAAGGACCCGCCTTCTGCGGAAGAGGACCCGGAATTCAGCCCGGAGGACGTACGGTATTCCGTGATCCGGTATTTCCCCTCCGATATCGAAAACGCGTACGGGCCGCATGTGCACGACCCGCGCACGGGAGAGATTCTCGAAAGCGACATCGGGTGGTACCACAATGTGATGAACCTTTTGCGGAACTGGTATTTCGTGCAGACCGCCGCGTCGAACCCCGATGCGCGCCGCGTGCAATTCGACGACGAGGTGATGGGGGAATTGATTCGGTTCGTATCCGCCCACGAGGTGGGGCATACCATCGGATTGCCGCATAACTGGGGTTCGAGCTACGCATTTCCCGTTGATTCGCTGCGTTCGCCCACGTTTACGAGCGCGCACGGCACGGCGCCGTCCATTATGGATTACGCCCGCTTCAACTATATCGCCCAGCCGGAGGACGGCGTGACGAATTTCCTGCCCGCGATCGGCGAATACGACAAATGGAGCGTGCGCTGGGGCTATCGACCCATTCCCGACGCCGCGACCGAGGACGAAATCCGGTCCGTGCTGAACGGCTGGGTCACGGAGCGCGCAGGCGATCCGCGCTATTTCTACGGGCGCCAGACAGGGAATCCCCTGGACCCCCGGTCTCAGCGCGAGGACCTGGGCGACAATGCGGCGGAAGCAAGCCGGCTCGGCGTGGCGAATCTCAAGCGAATCGTGCCGAATCTGGTCGAATGGACCGGCGAGGCGGGGGAAGACTATGCGCACCTTGAGGAATTGTACGGCGAGATCGTGGTGCAGTGGAGGCGCTATTTGGGCCACGCCGCTCGCGAAATCGGGGGCGTGTACGAGACCCCGAAAACATACGACCAGGAAGGACCCGTCTATGAAATGGTTTCGCGGGACGCGCAATCGGGCGCCATGGCTTTTCTGCATGAATTCGGATTCGAGACGCCCCGGTGGCTGCTCGACGAGGAGGTGCTTCGCCGGATCGAACATGCGGGCGCCGTGGAGCGCATTCGCAGCGTACAGGCAAGCCGGCTGGACCTGCTGCTGGACCCGCAGCGCCTGGCCCGCCTCATCGAAGCAGAAGCCCGCCTCGGCAGCGAGGCGTACGCCCCGCTCGACATGCTGGAAGATTTGCGCAAGGGGCTTTGGCGCGAACTGGCCGCCAACGAGGCCATCGATCCGTGGCGGCGCAATCTGCAACGCGCCTACCTCGAGGACATGGAGCGGCTGATGCACGAGGAGATCACCGCGCCGCCCGCCGCCGCCCGCCGGTACCTGGCCTATACGCCCATCGACGTAAGTCAGAGCGACATTCGGGCCTATGTGCGCGGCGAACTGGAAGCGCTGCGGACGGATGCGCAACGCACCGCGCGGCGCGTGCAGGACCGGCCTACGGCGTTGCATCTCCAGGACGTACTGGCGCGCATCGAACACATTCTGGATCCGCGAGAGGAATAGCGGCGCCTGCATTTTCCTTTCCCTTGCGATATGGTCGCCGACCCTTCCACGCAGAACGCTGCGGCGCAGGAGACGCAGTTCGGGATACGGGGCATGACGTGCGCCGGATGCGCACACCGCGTCCAGGAAGCGTTGCGCAAGGTGGATGGCGTAGCGGCGGCGGACGTCAACCTGGCCACCGAACGCGCGCGCGTGCGCTATAGGGGAGATGGCGCATTCCCGGAAGCCCTGTATGCGGCGGTGCGCGGCGCCGGGTACGAGGCCCTTGCGGCGACGCCCGGACGCAGGGGACAGGAAGCCGCGGAGCGCGCGGCCCGCACGGGCCGTGAAATGGAGCGACACACGCTCGGCCGGCGCGCGCTGCTTGCGGGGATTCCCGCCGCGCTGGTCGTGGTCTTGCAAATGGTTCCGATGCTCTGGCCATGGGCCAGCGCACAGACGGGGTCGCCGGGCGGGGCCTGGCTTCTTGCCTACGTACCGTTCGCCCTTGCCAGCATCGTGCAATTCGGACCTGGGGGCTGGTTTTACCGGCTGGGGTGGAACGCGGCGCGGGGCTTGCGCCCGGACATGCATACGCTGGTTATGCTGGGGTCCAGCGCGGCGTATGGCTACTCGGTGGCGGCCCTGTTTTTCCCCGCCGCGCTGCCTGCCGGCGCCGACCATCTTTATTTTGAGGCCTCTTCGGCGATTATTGCACTCATTTTACTGGGAAAATATCTGGAAGCGCGCGCCCGGGGCCGGGCCGGGGACGCCATGCGGTCGCTTCTTGCCCTGCGTCCGCCGATGGCCCGCATCGCCGAGGGGGGCAAGGAGATAGACAGGCCCGTCGAAGAAGTAGCCGTGGGCGATCTTGTGCTGGTGCGGCCCGGCGAGCGTCTGCCGGTGGACGGGATCGTGGAGGAGGGGACGTCCTGGATAGACGAAGCGATGCTTACGGGGGAATCCATTCCGGTCCAGAAAAAAGCCGGCGACGAGGTGGTGGGCGGCACGATCAACGGGCGAGGAGGGTTTCGTTTTCGGGCGACCCGGGTGGGGGAGGATACGGTGCTGGCGCGTATCGTTCGCATGGTCGAGGAAGCACAACAATCGAAACCCCGCATCCAGCGGCTGGCGGATCGCGTCGTGGCCTGGTTCGTGCCCGCCGTGCTGGCGGTGGCCCTGGCGGCCTTTCTGGCGTGGATGGCGACAGGCCCGGCTCCGGCGTTGCCGTTCGCGCTCGTGGCGGCGGTGTCCGTATTGATTATTGCCTGTCCCTGCGCCATGGGGCTGGCCACCCCGGTATCTGTGATGGTCGGGTCCGGGAAAGCCGCCGAGTTGGGCATTCTTTTTCGGAGTGCGGACGCCATCGAATCGCTGGCCGAGGTGGATACGGTCGCCTTCGACAAGACGGGCACGCTTACGGAGGGGCGCCCCCGCCTGACGGATACGATCGCATGCCGTCCCTGGTCGGAGGAGGACGCGCTTCGCCTCGCCGCGGCGGTCGAACGGCGTTCTGAGCACCCTGTCGCGCAGGCCATTGCGGAGGCGGCGGCTGCAAGGGGATTATCCCTGCCCGACGCCGCCGAGGTGCAGGCGCATGCCGGCCTGGGCGTTTCCGCCATGGTGCGCGAAAACGGAGCGTCAAGAAACGTATCTATTGGCTCCGAACGGTTTTTGGCGGACCGCCACGCGGACAGGTCTCCGCTGACGGAGGACCTCTTGGTGCAGGAGGCCGTCCGCGCCTGTACGGAAGAAGGCAAAACCCTCGCGTTCATGGCGGTGGACGGCGCGCTGGCGGCGATTTTTGCGGCGGCGGACCCCGTGCGGGAGCATGCCGCCGAAAGCATTGACGCGCTCCGGCGGCTTGGGTGCCGGGTGGCGATGATCACAGGAGATGCGCCCCGCGCCGCCGAAACGGTGGCCGCCCGGTTGGGCATCGACGAGACGTCAGCAGGCGTTCTCCCGGAGCAAAAGGCCGAAGCCGTGGAGCAATACCGGAAGGAAGGACGGCGCGTGGCGTTTACGGGAGATGGCGTAAACGACGCCCCGGCGCTGGCCCGCGCCGACGTGGGCGTGGCTATAGGGACGGGCTCGGACATCGCCATCGAATCCGGGGACGTAATTCTCCTGTCCGGCGATCCGAGGGGCCTGGCGAACGCTCGCGCGCTGGCGCAGGCCACCCTACGCAATATCCGGCAAAACCTTTTCTGGGCGTTTGCCTACAACGTGGCGCTGATACCGGTAGCCGCTGGCGCGCTGTACCCGTTTACCGGCCAGCTTTTGTCCCCCGTGTTCGCCGCCGCCGCCATGAGCCTCTCCAGCGTGTTCGTCCTGTCGAACGCCTTGCGCCTGAAGCGTTTTCGGGCGATTTTGGGGTAATGCGTCCGCCTCGCGCACCCCTCGATGCCTCCCGAAGGGCGCTTCACGACCCCGGCGTCGCAAAACGCCGTGTTTTCCGATGATTTTAACGATAGAATCATTACAAACGCTACTTGCGTACGTGAAGCGCTGATCGAAGTGGATTTGATCAGTGCATCCTAAACTTGTACAGCCGGGGCGGACGCTTCGCCAGAGACTTCCAGATAGGGATCGTTTCGGCCAGGCTCCCGGAGAGATGGTTCGGACCCGCCTGGGGAGACATAACTCTTCTTGAAAAAATGGTCGGGCGCATAGTATATTATTGCGCATGCAGGTTATGCCAACTGCAAGGATACGCTGAACAAAACCAGAGGAAAGCAATGATTTCTTCGTTTCTTCGGGGGAACGATTCTGGGAATGATTCCTCGAACGTGAGGGGGGGGGGGGGCTATCTTGTAAATCAGGTGCTGCTTCGGCGCCGCGGCGCGTCCTTTTCGCTCGCCGCGTTCTATGGATAGCGTGGCTGGCCGCGCTGTGTATGGTGTGTACCGTATGGGGCCCGATCTCCGAGGCCGCCGCGCAGAACAACACCACCTTGTCGCTCAGTGGACCCGCGGACGCAAACGAGAGGAATTCGGGCGCGAGGACCCGTACCTACACGGTGACCCTGTCACAGGCGGTATCAAGCATTGTGGAGTGGGAGCTTTGTTTCAGTGGCACGGCAACTGCGAATACCACATTTAATGGTTGGAGCTCAAGCGCGGACTACCGGACGAGAACCGACGGCGGCGCCACTGGAACCACCTGCTTCCATTCAGCACATCAGGCAGGCGGCTCTCTCGCAAATACTCGCATAGACATCCAGGTACGGGGCGACACCGACGTTGAGCCCGACGAGACGGTGATCGCAACGTTGAGGTTAAGAAACACCCCCCCTGCCGGCGTCACCCTCGGCACATCGACCCATACCCACACGATTCTCAATGACGACACCGTAGCCCTCCCTGAGGTCACTATTGCGGCAGGATCGTCTTCCGTGACCGAGGGCGCGGATGCGAGCTTCACGGTGACGGCAAGCCCTGCGCCGGCCTCGGCCCTCACCGTCAAACTGACCGTGAGCGAGAGCGGCAACTTCGCAACCTCTGGATCGACCGGCAGCAGCAAGACGGTTTCCGTACCCACGTCCGGCTCCGCTACCTACACCGTCTCCACCGTGGACGACAATAGGGACGAGAACAACGGCAGCGTGACGGTGACCGTAAACGCGGGCACGGGCTATACGGTGGGCAGTTCCAACTCCTCCGCGACGGTGACCGTGAACGACAACGACACGGCGGGCGTGACCGTATCGCAGAGCGCCCGCACGGTCGCGGAGAACGGAGGCACGGCTACGTACACCGTGGGCCTGGACACGCGGCCTGCGGGGCAAGTGACCATCACCGTGACCGCCGGAGGCGCGGCGTTCGTGGACGGTCCCGGCGGAAATACGAAGCCGAAGGCAAAAGATACGCTGACGTTCACGACAAGCAACTGGAGCACGGCGCAGACGGTAACGATCACGGGCCAGAACGACAACATCGTGAATACGGGCGGCGAGCGCACCCGTACGATCACGCACACGATTGAGGCGGGCGACGGGGACGGCCAGAAGTACCGTCCGGTGTCATTCTCGTCATTATCTATCCCCAGCGTGACGGTGACGGTGACGGACGACGATGCGCCGGTCACCGCACAACTTAGTTCCGGCAGCGGTGTTACCACCTTGCCTGAAGGCGCAGTCGTCTATTTCAATATATATTTAAGCGAGGCGTTGGGCAACAGCGAGACAGTAACGCTGCCGCTGACCATCGGTGGCGCCGCCACGCTCGGGACGGACTACCGGCTGGCCTGCAGGTCTGTGGAATCAGCAGCGGTCGCCACCTGTAGCGGCCTCAACGGCAACAATCCTTCGATAACCTTCGACGGTGCGATCTTGCAGGGTCGCCGCCGTACCGCGGGGCCGCTGCATCTGGAGACCCTTGGGGACAACCTGTCTGAGTCGAACGAGACGGTGACGCTGTCACTCGGCGGCGCGACCCAAACGATGACGATCACCGATGCACCGTCTTCGGTAACGCTGTCCTTCATTCGGGACGCCTTCGCCGCCAATGAAGGTGCAGGTGTTGCCCAACCGACCTTTACTGTGACGCCGGCGAGTGGACGCGATATTACGGTTCCGCTGATCTTTACGGACATCACTGCGACGGGCGGCGCGGACTACACACTGGTTAGCCAACTGGTCTTCAAGGCGGACGGCAATACCCGCTACTCCATTGACATTCCCATCCTTGAGGACACGGCCTTTGAAGGGGATGAGACCTTCAGGGTGGCCATCGACACGGCGAACCTGCCGGCTGGCGTCACGGCGGGGTCAATCACCGAGGCGACGCTCACCATCGAGGACAACGATGTCGAGGCCATCGCCACGGCGTCCTTCGCGGCGGTCTCTTCGAGCGCGGCCGAGAGCGCCGGCACGCACAATGTGACGGTCAACATCTCCCCGGCGCCTTCGCGCGGCTTCTCGCTCGGCTACAGCGTTTCCGGCACCGCGACGGCGGGCAGCGGCAACGACTTCACCATCCAGAACTCAGGTTCGCTGACGATCGCCCCCGGGGCGAGCGCCGCAGACATCCCTGTTGCCATCAACGACGACAGCGCCGTCGAGAACGCCGAGACGGTCATCCTGACCCTTACCCGCGGCGCGGGCTACACGCTGGGCAGTGCGACGACCCACACGCTCACCATCACCGACAACGACGATTCGACGGCCCCAGGTGTCGGCGGTGGTGGAAACCCGGGCGGAGGAAACCCCGGTGGCGGCAACGACCCGACCCAGATTACGCTGGCCGTATATCCGAACCCCATCTACGAAGGCCGAAGAGCCACCATCCACGCCGAACTGGCGCATACCGTACCCAGCGTGGTGACCTTGCCGCTTGTCTTCACCACAGACGACGCCGAAGCAGGCGACTACGTGGCCCTCGCAACCATCGTCATTGACGCAAACGAACCCTTCGGAACGGACTGGATTCTCACGACGAAAGACGACGACATGGAGGACGAAACATTCACGGTAACGTTCGGAGCCTTGCCCGCCGGTTTTTCGAGAGGGACGCCCGCATCTGTGGACGTAATCATCAGCGAGGATGAAAACGTAACGTCGATAGAATCTCCCGAAGGAGAACTCCCGAAAGCGTTTGCCCTGAGCCAGAACTATCCGAACCCGTTCAACCCCTCGACGGCGATAGAATACGAGTTGCCCACTCCGCAACACGTCCGCCTGGAAGTGTTCGACGCCACCGGGCGCAGCGTAGGCGTCCTCGTAGACGGGATCCGCCCGGCAGGAACGCATTCCGTACGCTTCGACGCGGACAACCTGCCCTCGGGCCTGTACGTCTATCGCCTCCAGGCGAACGGCGAAACGCGCACCAGGAAAATGACGCTGTTGCGGTAGGTTGGGGAGAAGTGGCAGCATAGAATAACCTGCCTTCCGGCCTGTACGTCTATCGGCTCCAGGCGAACGGAGAAACGCTGACACGGAAAATGACGTTGCTGCGGTAGGGCGAAGGAAGCGGTCCGCCCTCGAACTATTTCCCCCAGGCGCGCCGCTGTGGCCGAAAAACCGTATTTTAGGGCGGATTCTTGTACTCGCACGGAGTCCCCATCCGTTCGTATTGTAACGCCTCCCCCGAACGCCCTCATGACCCGGACAGACATACAGGCTCGCCTCAAGGCGCTGGGCAATCCCGACATTGCGGCCCATTCCGCGCGTTTTTTCCGAACCGGGCCCGGCGAATATGGAGAAGGGGACCAGTTCCGGGGCATTCGCGTTCCGGCGCTTCGCAAACTGGCCCGGGCCTGCGACGCGGCGGATATGTCCGCAGTGGAAGAATTGCTCATATCCCCGTGGCATGAAGACCGGCTTTGCGCGCTCTTTATGATAATCCGGCGATACGAACGCGGAGACGCCGCGCAAAAGCAAGCGATGTTCGATCTCTATCTGAAACGGGTCGAGTACGTCAACAACTGGGATCTGGTCGATGCCTCTGCGCACAAGATCGTCGGAGCGCATCTGGAGGCAGGAAAGAAGGACCTGCTTTTCGAGTGGGTCCGCGACGCAAGCCTGTGGAAGCGCCGCATTGCGGTAATCGCCGCCTACTGGTATATCAAACGGGGCGGCTTCGACGAATTTCTTCTGATGGCCGAACAACTGCTGAACGACAAGGAGGACCTCATTCACAAGGCCGTAGGGTGGATGTTGCGCGAAGTGGGAAAACAGGACCGCGCTGCCGAAGAAGCCTTTCTGCGCCGCCATTACCGCAACATGCCTCGAACCATGCTCCGCTACGCCATCGAACGCTTTGATGAAAAGACCCGCAAGGCGTATCTGGAAGGGCGGGTTTAAGCGACATACTTCCTCTTGAAAAAATGGTGGGGCGCATCGTATATTATTACGCATGCAGGTTATGTTGAATACAAGGATACGTTGAACAAAACCAGAGGACAGCATGATTTCTTCGTTTCTTCGGGAGAATGATTCCTCGAACGTGAGGGGGGGGGGGCTATCTTGTAAATCAGGCGCTGCTTCGGCGGCGCGGCGCGCCCTTTCCTGTCGCCGCATTCTATGGATAGCGTGGCTGGCCGCGCTGTGTATGGTATGGGGACCGGTCTACGAGGCCGCCGCGCAGGCCGCCACCCTGTCTATCAGTGGACCTGCGGACGCGAACGAAGGGGATTCGGGTATAAGGAGCCTTGCCTACACGGTGACCCTGTCAAAGCAGGTACCAGGTACTGTGCCTTTTGAGATCTGTTTCAGTGGCACGGCGACCATCAATACGCAAGATGATGGTCAAGGTGGTTGGGGCACCCCAGGCGCAGACTACCGAACGATATTGTCCAACAGCCCCCGTGCAAGCACCTGCGAAAAGGCATCATTGGGAGCGGATGCTTTTTCCAGCCTTGATTATCCTCACATAGCCATCCAGGTGCGGGGCGACACCGACGTTGAGTCCGACGAGACGGTGATCGCAACGCTATCCTTTCTCGGCAACGCCCGTTCGGATGTCACCCTCGGCACATCGACCCATACCCACACGATCCTTGACGACGACACCGTAACCCTCCCGGAGGTCACTATTGCGGGGGGATCGTCTTCCGTGACCGAGGGCGCGGATGCCAGCTTCACGGTGACGGCAAGCCCTGCGCCGGCCTCGGCCCTCACCGTCAAACTGACCGTGAGCGAGAGCGGCAACTTCGCAACCTCTGGATTGATCGGCAGCAGCAAGACGGTTTCCGTACCCACGTCCGGCTCCGCTACCCACTCCGTCTCCACCGTGGACGACGATACGGACGAGAACAACGGCAGCGTGACGGTGACCGTAAACGCGGGCACGGGCTATACGGTGGGCACCGCGAACTCCGCGACGGTGACCGTGAACGACAACGACACGGCGGGAGTGACCGTATCGCAGAGCGCCCGCACGGTCGCGGAGAACGGAGGCACGGCGACCTACACCGTGGGCCTGGACACGCGGCCTGCGGGGCAAGTGATCATCACCGTGACCGCCGGAGGCGCAGCGTTCGTGGACGGTCCCGGCGGGAATGCGAAGCCGAAGGCAAAAGATACGCTGACGTTCACGACAAGCAACTGGAGCACGGCGCAGACGGTGACGATCACGGGCCAGAACGACCACATCGTGAATACGGGCGGCGAGCGCACCCGTACGATCACGCACACGATCGAGGCGGGCGACGGGGACGGCCAGAAGTACCGTCCGGCGGCGTTGACGACGTTCTCTATCCCCAGCGTGACGGTGACGGTGACGGACGACGATGCGCCAAGTACGCCCGAAGCGAACTTCGGGGCGTCCGCTTCGAGCGCGGCGGAGGGCGGCGGGACACAAAACGTCGCGGTGAATCTCAGCCCTGCGCCAAGTGGGAACGTTACGGTGAACTACATGCTCTCCGGCGGCGCCACGCGCGGGACGGATTATTCTATCAACGGGGTGAGTAGTAATAGCGGCTCAATCACCGTTGGGACTTCGGGCACGGCGAGCATTCCGGTCGCCATCACGGACGACAGCGTGGTGGAAGGCAGCGAGACGGTTATTTTGACGCTGGGTAGCGGCACGGGCTACAATGTCGGCACGACGAGAGCTATGCACACGCTGACGATTACGGACAACGATCGGGCTACAGCGACGCCGGAGCTAACCATCACCGGTGGGTCGGCGGTGACCGAGGGCGGCGATGCTTCGTTCACCATTTCGTCGAACCCTGCGCCGGGTAGCAGCATCACGGTCGCCTACACGGTCTCGCAAAGCGGAACGTTCTTGGCGTCCGGCCAACTTGGCGACAAGACGCGGAGCATCTCCGCAGCCAGCACAACCGTCGCCATCTCCACCGAGGACGACAACGCGGATGAGGCGAACGGCTCGGTGACGGTAACGCTGAAAAACGGCAATGGCTACACGGTGGGCAGCGCCAACTCCGCGACAGTGACGGTGAACGACGATGATTCGGGCGGCGGTGGTGGAAACCCGGGCGGAGGAAACCCCGGTGGCGGCGACCCCGGTGGCGGCAACGACCCGACCCAGATTACGCTGGCTGTGTACCCGAACCCCATCTACGAAGGCAGAAGAGCCACCATCCACGCCGAACTGGCGCATACCGTACCCAGCGTGGTGACCTTGCCCCTCGTCTTCACCACAAACGACGGCGAAACAGGCGACTACGTGGCCCTCGCAACCATCGTCATAGACGCAAACGAACCCTTCGGAACGGACTGGATCCTCACCACAAAGGACGACGACATGGAGGACGAAACGTTCACGGTAACGTTCGGAGCCTTGCCCGCCGGTTTTTCGAGAGGGACGCCCGCATCTGTGGACGTGATCATCTCGGAAGATGAAAACGTAACGTCGATAGAATCTCCCGAAGGGGAACTCCCGGATGCGTTTGCGCTGGGCCAGAACTACCCGAACCCGTTCAACCCCTCGACGGCGATAGAATACGAGCTTCCCGCCCCCCAACACGTCCGCCTGGAAGTATTCGACGCCACCGGGCGCAGCGTAGGCGTCCTCGTAGACGGGGTGTGCCCGGCAGGAACGCATACCGTACGCTTCGACGCGGACAGCCTGCCGTCGGGCCTGTACGTCTATCGACTCCAGGCGAACGGAGAAACGCTCACGAGGAAAATGACGCTGCTACGGTAGGGTAGGGGAGGCCTTACTCGTCGGAAACGGCGGAACTTCCGAGCAAGTGTCCTGCAATGCGAGCAAGGCGAATATCCATTCCTAATGTTGCGGCGTCCGCAAGGTATTCCCGTATCTCGTCGTCCTCTCCTTCGCCGGGATCATATCCCAGTATCGCCTCCATGCGGCGAAACGCCGCCGCGGCCTTGTCCTCCCGTTCCCGCGCCAACTGACGCCAGAGAACATGCAGGTTGGTATCCCGAATATTTGCCTCGTCCAGGCGCTCCAGCACGGCACAGGCGAATTCGTCCACGGCCTTCATGAATGCCCCGACCGGGATGGTCTCCAGCCGCGATGCTCCCACGAAGCGAAACACCTTTTCATTCGGATCTCCGGTCGGCGAAGAGGCCAGATGCATCAGCCCGCCGTCCGACGCCATTTCGATATCCGGCCACAGATAACCCTCGCCGATGGAGGACAAATTGTGCGCAAAAACCCATTCGAACCATGTATCGTCTTTATCCTCGTCCTTGCCGTTTTCCACGCCTTCCGGACGGGGCTCCCAAAGCAACCGCCACCAGTTCCACAGCAGCCATTCGGCCATATGATAGGCAGAAACATGGGACCCGCTGACGAGCTCGTTGTCCTCCAGCAACGCAATGCCTTCGGTCAGTACGCGCCCGTTTGCGGCAATGGAAACCTTGCCGAAAGAAGCCTTCTCTTCCGGGGAGCCTTCCTCCAGCGGCTCCGGGACGAACGTAAATTTCAATTGCTCCGTCGTTTCCATGCCCTTAGCACCTGTTTGCGCATTACGCGCGAGCCTGCGTCTCGATATTCGTTGATTCGGTACCCGTGATAGCCGGGTCCGTCGCCGTCCAGTTTTGCTTCGTAAACCTCGCCCTGGTCGTCCACGGCCCATACAAACTTGGGCAGGCTCAGGTTTCCCTGGCGATGGGTGCTAACCATACCCCGGGCAAAGCCTGAAAGAAGCAATTGTTCCGCTTCGGCTTTTCGGATGAACAGCATTTATACACCATTATGAAAAAATATAAACCTTATTTTTTTATTCACTCCATAATTCGATTTACGTCTACTGCGTATCCAGCGTCCTTGAGTTCTTTGCAAAGTTGGAGCTTCCATCCACCAGAGTCATCCAATGATATGTACACAACGCCGGAGTAGTCCGAAGGTATTTCCAGCTTTCCTTTGGTAAGGGCGCATACGCGTTCTCGCCCAATTTTTCCAATGAAGAAGCCCAATTCGAAGATCACGTTTTGCCGAGCGCGTGGATTCGGTTTGTTTTCGGCTTCTTTAAGCGATCCGGTGTCGTCGGGCGTCAGCAAAGCTATCGCGAATCCGACTTCTGAATACTTCTCGAATTTTTCAATGATCGTGAGTCCCTGATTTGATTTTTCCGATAGTATCACAGGCTGAAGTTCTAATTTTTTGATAAATCCAGATAGCATATCTCGGGTGCCTTCGTCTCTACCGTGGATGACAAATATTTTGTTTGTATCTAACTGAAATATTTCTTTGGATGAAGGTGGTGTTGATGTATTAATGTCATTGTCCCAATATTCTTTAATCTCCTCAAGCATTGACTCAAGTATTGCATCTGCTGAATCCAAGCCGTGTATATAGGCTTCAATGAACTCTCCGTCGGGGGTCATATCAGAATACGCTAGCAGGCGATACCGAACATTTCTAAAATCTTCAATATGACGAGAATTGCCAAATATGTTAGTGATAGCAATTTCGGTATTTCGGTGCCACTTTTTGAATTTTGGAGAGCTACTCTGATCACGTAGGATATCCGGACTCCGCAATTCATTAATTGCCTCTCGGGCTTTCTGCAAACGCTCCATCGCTTTCTTCTTACTCGGCCTTTCCATCAACCCACCTCCACAATTTTCAAACTTTCAATGCCCCGGTCGTCCACGATCTTGACCGCCACGCGCCGGTGCTCGCCCGGCTCGAAGGGAAGGGAGGTTGTGCCGCGATAGGCTTCTATGAGACGTTCGTCGAGCTCGGCCTTCAGGTTGCGCGCAAGGCGGGTCCAGCCGTCTTTGGGACCGGCCAAAGGAAAGAAAACCTGATGCGGAAACAGGCTACGGCCATCGTAATCCGGGTCCAGCATCCACACGGCGATTCGGTCCGATCCGCCGGATTCCGGCTTGCCGGTTTTTGTATTGTAGTAGTCGAATCCGAGTACGGATACCCGCAGTTTGCCGTCTTGCATTGTTTCCAATTCTACGTCCGGTTGGCCGATAAGCCAGAAGCTTTCGTTGCTGGAGCGTTTTTTCTTCAGGTCTCCCGTCAGCAGGTCCGCGTTCATTTGCGCCTTGAGTAAAGTTACGCCGGGCCAATTTGTTTCGTCGATATCTTTGGCAGCCTCGGGGTCAAACTGAAAAGCGGCAAAAACGATGATTTTCGGCTTGGGAACGAGGTTTTGCGCCTCTTCAATGGCTAAGGCCACCTGGCGTTGTTCCAATGGAGCATGATCGGGACCGAAGGAAATAACAACCCGTTCGGAGTCCGTTTCGGCATTATCAGAGCGCGTCTCCCCGTCGGCGTGTAGCCAGTGACAGCCAGGAAGTGGTTCCAGGCGGACAAATGAGATACGCTGCCCGGCCTTGCCTCGGATGCCGGTTTTGTACAATTCGTCGCGCCAGTCGCTCTGGCGGAGCGTTTCTCCCGAGCGAGCAACCGAGTCATCTGGTGGCGTGTGGGGGGGGGGGGGGTATCTTGTATATCGTCCAGCGGTTTTACCGTAGGCGCAGGCACGGCTTCCAGTGTGAATGGACCCGTGACGCGAAACTTTTTATTGTCTTTCAGGGGCTGGTCGTAGAGGACTATATCAGATTGCGATTCGTCGCCTGTGAGAACCTTGGGAGAAACCTTCGGGACTGTTTTGTAGCGAAAACCGCTACCTACTCCCTCGTCAGGATGCGCCAATTCGTAATAGTCGAAATGCGCCGTCATCAGCCGCTGTTTGGCCAGTGTGATAGCAACGCGCGAGGTATCGCAAGTAAGCCATCTTCGTCCCCACTGCTCGGCGACGAAGGCCGTGGTTCCGCTACCGCAAGTGGGATCAAGCACAAGATCGCCGGGATCCGTGGTCATCAGCAGGCAACGCTGGATGGCTTTCGTAGAGGTCTCCACCACATAGGATTTTGTGCTGGGGTACATTTTGACTGGCCAGACATTGTTGATGCGTCGCCCTGGCACTTCATTTTCGTATTTTCTCCACCTGAGCGACTCTTGGCCAGCAAGCGCTTCCAGTCTGCCCAGCTCGGCCAAACGGTCCATGCCTTCTTTGGAAATGGACCAATGGCGATTTTTCCCGCAAGGAAATACCCTGCCGTTCCATTCATAAGGCTCGGAGCGACCTGTTGTAGAAACACCTTGCGAATCCAGTCCGGTGCGTTGATAAATGCGAGCGCCTTCGGGCAAATATGCATCGGGATCAAAGCGTTCCTGGGGGGTAAGCTTCCGGCATGCGCCATCCGGCAATTCTACCATGACATCCCAATTGAAAAGGTCTACTATCTCACTCCGCGTCAGGGATTCATATATTTGCCGGTATTTCACCTTTTTGTGATCCCTTGCGTACCAGAGAAGGTAATCGGCTACTTGTGGCAGGGTGGACGTGGAACTTCCGCTCGTTGTGGCGAAGGATATGGTAGCTATGCGATTCTCTGCGCCGAAAATTTCGTCCATCACCATACCCACGCGGTGGATGTTTTCATCGCCGATCTGCACGAAACAGGAACCGCTCTCGGTGAGTAGTTCCCGCGAAATCAGAAGGCGATCTCGCAGATACGCCAGATAGGAATGGATGCCCATTTCCCAGGTGTCTCGAAAAGCGCGGATCTGTTCCGGTTCTGCAGTCAAATCCCCATCCTCTCCGTCCTTCACATTTCGCGTATTCACAAAAGGCTGGAAATTCGATCCGTAACTGATTCCATACGGCGGATCTATGTAAATCATCTGCACCTGCCCGCCAAGCCCTTCCTTTTCCAGCAGGCTGTTCATGACGAGCAGGCTGTCGCCCGCAACGAGGCGGTTGGTCCAGTTATGCTTGTGCCGGTAGAACTCGATGGCTTGGCGAAGCGGCGGATTTTCCCCCAGACCTTCAAATAACGAAGGCTGGGGCAGCGCGCCATTGCGTTTCCGCGTCGCCTCGATGATCGTACGCGCATCTATGCGTTCGTGCACATGCAGCGAGACGGTCGGGACCTCGAACGACGTATGCTCCGCCTTTCCGGCCCAGACGAGTTGTGGGTCGATATGAGGATCGTGAGCATAGCCCTTCCTGCCTTGATCCCGATCGGTTTCAGGGGTTACCAGCCCGACGGGAGGGTTGTTCGTCCGCTCCTTATCGGTGTGCGCGTAGCTTTCAATGTCTTTCTTTTTCGGCATGGTGTGTAACCAGACGTTTATGTTCCCGCAAGAGTATCCGACATCCCTTTAGACACATCCGGCAACACATTTTTCGTGAGGATATCGTGAATATCGCCAGGATTCCTCGAAACAGCCCAGGTCCATCGCCCAAACCCTCCATGCGCATTGACGGCGGCAACCCATCTGTCGAGAAACCCGTGCTTGATACGATCCTGCTCGCTCTCTTTGCCTTTGACTTCCAGAACCAGCATAGCGCCAGAGGTCAGCCTGACGAGAAAGTCGGGGCGATATTTTCTGACCACCCCGCGATACACGTAAAACACCTCGAAACCGAGATGATCGTTCTTCACCCATGCCTCCACGAGGGGGCTGCGATCCAGAGCGAAGGCTTCCGTTGCCTCCCAGGCGCTGTCGTACACGCAGAAATTGATGTGGCTGTGTTCGGTCGGTTCGCAAGGCTTGCTGGAATGCCAGGTGATCATGTCTCCGGTTGAGCAAACAGGGCGGTCCGAATCGAATACCGGCTCCAGTTTTTCGACGTTTTCGAAGTGAATCGCCTGCCAGATATGTTCGACAATCCTGGTCATGTTAAGCGTAATGATCAGGCGGCGTTTTAGACGATCCTGGTCGAACAGGGAGGATGTAACGACAATCCTGTCGGAGCGGATGAATTTGTCTATGAGCCTCACCAACTGGGCCAGCAGAAATTCCCGGCTGCCTTGCCAATCCGTCTGCATCCGGTCGTATACCTCCGCCGCCGTTTCGAACACGATACGTTGGGTACGGAACTCGCGAGCCAGTTTGTCGAGTTCGATAAGGGATATCTTCCTCAAGTCTGGCTTGCCCTCGACCACGGGCGCCAGTTCGGCGATGCGAATGGTTTGCCCTGCACTCAACTCGATCTGCGCTACCTGATCTGGATCAAGGGTTAAATGCGGACGGAATACGCGATCAATACGAACGAGATTGGGCCACCGAATCTCGAACGCCGCCTTTTCGGGATCAGGTTTGATTTCGGTTTTCGGCTTAGGCGGAGGCGGCACTACGCCTGGCTTCGATTCGTGCGGCAAAAACGTAAAGGGCACACCAAAGATATTGACGTATTCCGGATCGAAGCGACCGGTTTCCGGATTCGTTTCATAGGCGGTGCGGCGCAGGCCACGCCCTACCACCTGTTCGCATAACAACTGGCTGGTGAAGGCCCGCAGGCCCATGATGTGCGTTACGGTTCTGGCGTCCCAGCCTTCGGATAGCATCCCCACGGCGATCACATTCTGGATATCCGCTCCGGGCTTTCCTTCCTGCCCCACGGTGTCTACCTGCAAGCGCAAAAATTCGGCGCGCTGTTTTGGCTTAGATTTCTTGTTGCTTTCGGCGATCGGCCCGTCGGCGGCTTCGGCCTTTTCAAGGACTTTCGAGTCGATGTGAAGCGTTCGCTTCGCATCGCAAAGCTCGTCAATGCGGATTTTGCCGTTGTCGAAAGAGTGCTTGATCCTCGCCGCCGTCTCCGTGCGATTTGTCACGGTAATCATTGCTGGCCGGGTCTTATAGCCTTGAGACTGCCATTGCCTTGCTGTTTCGCGCCAGTCGTACCCGAGAAGGTAATAGCCATTCAGAACAAGGTCGGGAAGAGGAGCCGTTGGCTCGGCCTTTCGATTCAGGTCGTCCTTTACTTCAGAATCGTTATAGATATGATAAAGCCGCGATTTGTAGGTTTTTGCGTCTCGAACGGCGTCGTCGCGGATCACTACGCGGGGTGTTTTGACGAGACCGGCTTCAATAGCGTCATTCAGCCCGAAATCGCTCACGATCCAGTCGAACAGCGCTTCCTCCGAACTTTTTTTGCCGGACGGGACAAAAGGCGTCGCCGAAAAATCGTAGCACCCAAGGATCCCGCGAGCCTGGTCTATTCGATCCAGTCCGCCAATCCATTTCGTGGCTTGTTCGATGTCCCCTGGTTTGATATCCTCTTTTTTAATCCCTCGCGCACCGGATCCGGCAGGAACACGCCACGCATGATGTGCTTCGTCATTGATAACCAGTATGTTTCGGGCATTCGCCATATCTCCAAGCACTTCCCGTACATACGCTTCGTTGCTCTTCGCTCCGCGTTTGTCCACGCTGCGTTTATTGGCGATTTTCTCGTCCGTCTCCCAGTTGAGCGCATGCCAGTTATGCACAAGCACCTTCCCCTGGCGGAGCTTGTCCAGCATAGGGGAGGGGAGGACGCGAAATGCCTGGTAGTAATTTTCCGGGTGAGAGGGGTTCAGAACCGACAGGCGGCTCTTGACGGTCAGTCCCGGCGCAATCACAAGAATATTTTTGGCGAATCGGCGGTCCTGTGGAAATGCGACCTTGTTCAGGATGTGCCATGCGATGATCATGGCCATAACCACGGTTTTCCCTGAACCCGTCGCCATTTTGGCGCATAGCCGCTGGAAATTTCCCCCGTCGGCTGGAATATCGATGCCTACTTTCTCGGAGGAAGATGCTTCCGCAAGCCAGATCAGTGTTTCGGCAGCCTCAATCTGGCAAAAGAAGAATCGTCGTTCGGCGAATTCCTCTGGATCTGTCCAGTGCTGAAGCAGGCGGCGAGTAACGCCGGTTACGCCCGGATACCCTGCGTCGCGCCACTTCTTGACGCGGGTGCGAATCTGATTAACCAGAGGGATTTCTACAAAGGTTCCAGGGTCATCAAAGGTCTTGGAGTCCTGCGAAGCTACAACATATCCGGCCGGACGCCGACCCTCTGCGAGATCGAACAGGCGCGAGGCGCGGTCATAGTTCCAATGCCTTGCCGGTTCCTTGTAGGGGGAATTGATTATCAGTCTGTCTATGGTCGCCTGCGCCATATATTTATTATGTGGGAATTATATGTTATCCAAAGAGATCCGCCTCACTCCGAAACTTCCCGCACATCCTTGTCCGCGCGGGCCGCTTTATGCAGGAATATGTAACTCCATGCGAGGAGCGCCAGCAACGTAGCGGCGTACAGCGCGATAAACGGAGGGGGGATGGAGTCGAGGGTATCGCGTTCCATGAACTCCAGCCAGTTGCCAACATTCGGGAATCCTGCAAACGCTAACGCGGTGACAGCAATGAGCGCAAGACCGCACAAAACCACATACGCTCTTGCCGCCAAGCCCCATAAGGGATGCGCATAAAACAACCCAACGCCGATCAGCAACACGAGCAGGTCCGCCTCGAAAACAAGGCGTCCTTCGAACAATCCGACGAGCCATTGCACAACAGCCTCCGCGCTGAATACGACCAGGAGCAAGCCCAGCGCCTTGAGCATAAACCGTTCTTTCATATCGTTATCGAGTCTGAGTAGGGGCGTTGCAGGCTTGGCCCGCGCCCGCGCTATGGGACGCCCGCGCAAGGCGCCAAATGTTACGAAAATGAGAATGCGGATATAATATAGAAAACGCCCGGGCAAAGTCAACCCGCTACGAAATCCCTCGAAAAAAACCACCAAACCCCTTGACAACCCGTTTTATACGCCGTATACTGTCTCTACTTCCGATAACAGTTCTTATCGGAAGTAAAATAACACTCCCAATCCAATGCCTCCCATGTCCCAGAACGTCTCTTCCGCCGACTTGATCGCCTTGATGGATGTCGCTACGGGCATTATCCGCCCGGACGCCAACCTTGTCGAAGCGTTTCTGGATCGGTACGACCGCCCCCAAACCCGTAAAGCCTACGGAGACGATCTGGCGGCTTTCTTCGGATCCGATTTTGCGGACACGGTGACGGTGCGTGAACTGTCGTTTACCGACATTAACCGGCACATTGCGGAGATGGAAAAAAACGGCTACAAGCCCGCCACCATCAAACGCCGCCTCGCAGCCATTCGGGGATTTTTCGAATGGCTGGTGGCTCTCGGCGTATTGACCCGCAACCCGGCCAGCCGGCATGTTTTGCGGCGGGTCCGCAAATCGGGCGGCCGCGACGGCGCCCGCATCGTGTTGACCGCCGAGCAAGCCGGACGGCTTGTGCAGGCGGCGACGAATCCTGGCCCGGACGGCAAGCAAGCCCATTCGGCGCCAAGGGACCGGGCCCTGTTGCTCACCCTGCTCCACTGCGTATTGCGCCGTTCCGAGGCCGCCGCCATGAACGTCGAGGATATTCGCATGCTCGGCGACTATCAGGTGCTCGATTTGCCCGACACAAAGGGCGGCGCCGATCAGTACGTGAAAATTCCCCCGCATGTCGTGGAAGAAATCGACCGAATGAAAACGTATTACGGCATTACGGACGGCCCCCTTTGGCGCTCTTTAAGCAACAACAGTTTCGGGAAACGCCTTTCGGAGCGTTCCATCTACGGCGTTGTGGATCGCACGGCGCGGCGAGCCGGACTTCCAAAGGAAATCGGGGCGCATTCGCTCCGCCACACAGGCTGCACTCTCGCCATCGAATCCGGGGCCTCCATTCAGCAGGTGCAGTCGCACGCCCGACACAAGAAAATCGAAACGACCATGGTGTACGTGCATCAACGGGACCGCCTGCGCGACAGCGCGGCGGACTACATCCATATAGACGAGACAACGCCTTGACCGCTCCGGTCCGGCAATCGTCGCCCCTGCGCGTTGCGTCCACCCCCGTGTTTCCTTAACAACAGGCACTGAAAACCGTTTGCCCGAAAATCTAACCCGATCCCGCAGACCCCGCGGCCTCGTGTCCGGCTCCACGCAACCCCTGCCTCGTTTTTGGAAACCGCCGCCATAGGCCACATACATACCAGACGCCCTGCTGCTCCCCGTATCGCGCTCCTGAACGTTGCCGCCGCAAGGCCCGGTAGGTGCTTGGCACTCCCCGCAAATACCCCGAATCAAGCAATAACGGAATGAAAATAATACCTGTTATTACAGGTCCTACTGCCGTGGGCAAGACGGAGCTAGTCATTTCTATTTCAGAAATACTTGAAATAGAAATCATCTCGACGGATAGTCGCCAGATCTATCGGGAACTGCACATTGGCGTAGCGAAGCCCGCCCCGAACATTCTCGAACGCCTCCCCCATCATTTCGTGAACGAACGGTCGCTTGGCGAGCCTTTTTCAGCAGGCCGATTCATGGACGAGGCGCGGGATCGCATTGGAGATATTCTGCGTCGCGGGCGCATTCCACTCGTCGCCGGCGGCTCCACCCTGTATCTGCACGCCCTCGAACATGGCCTGGCCGACATTCCCGACATTCCCGCTACGGTTCGGGCGGATGTCCAGCGGCGCCTGGAGCAGGACGGCCCGGAGGCGCTGTACGCCACACTGCAAAAGGTCGATCCCCGGGCTGCCGCCACGATGGACGCCACCAAAACGCAGCGCCTTGCCCGCGCCCTTGAGGTGTACGAAGCGACCGGCATACCCCTCAGCCGTTTTCACCAGGCGCGGCGGCGGAGTCCGTATGTCTTCCAGACGGTCATTTTGCGCCGCGACCGGGCCGAACTCTACGACCGCATCGAACGCCGTGCAGACGCCATGCTGGCCGACGGCCTAGTGGACGAAGTGCGCGGCCTTCTCGAGGCGGGGTACGATCCGGCCCTCAACCCGTTGCGCACCATCGGCTACCGGGAACCCATCTCGTTCCTCAAGGGCGAGATCGACGAATCCGAAATGACGCGCCTGATCAAGCAGAACACGCGCAGGTACGCCAAGCGCCAGGAAACATGGTTTCGGGGACATTCCGAAGCCCTGTACGTGGACGCCGCCCAGGACGCCTCCACCCTGCTCGCCGAGGTGCGGGAGAGCCTGGGGCTTTAGGGAGGCGGATTAAAGCCATGTCGCCGAGCGCGTCGCAACGCCTTCGTACGGGCGGACATTATGCTTCCATGGGTGAAATCAGCGGAAACCACGGCCGCTTCGGGTCATGGGAGCCGTAACGCGCTCCTCGAGAGGATCAAAGGGCGGACAGGCTGCGTCCTTTCGCGTTATCCGAGGCCTGCCGCGCTCCAGAAAAATCTGCAAGAAACAACTTGCCCCGCGCCAAAGGGCGCCATATCTTTACGTCATGAAAACCTGTTTCCCGATAGCTATCGCCTGCATGATGCTCATGGTCGCGCCCACGTCTGCGACAGCGCAGGTTGTGTTTGGGGCATATCTGCATGAAATAGAGAATGATGCGGCGAGCTCGGAGGCGGAGGCATGGGCCAGAGAGGCGGAAGGATGGGCAGCAACCGTCCGCGCCAATGTCAAGAGATCAGAAACAGAGACAGGACAACATGTTGAGGATAATATTGCGGATTGGCTAAAAATGATTTCGCGGACCGAAGATGTGATTGCGGTGCAGCAGGAAAGAACCTTGGCGCACAGGGACTTTTCGGATACGTCTTTCTCCCGAAAAAGGGCTTTGGAATTACTGGAAAGTGTTTCCAGGGCGCGGACAAACGCCGCATTCGCCCAACAAATGGCTTTGGACGCACAGGCAGAGGAAAGCGTGGCGAGAGCGCTGTCGGACTCCCTCAAAAAAGAGTTGGGAGACTGGGGATACGAACGGTGGTCGATCGGCTACGAGTGGGAACGTGTGGCAGATGCGCAAGGCGTTGCCTACAAGACATGGCTCAAGGCGGCGGACGCATGGGATCAGGCAACGAGATCCCTGAGATTTGCGGCAGAAGAGTGGGATGAGGCGCAGCCCATGGAAGTTTCCGATCTGTTCGATATTCTGGATGAGCATTTAACGCCAGAGGGCGTCATTGCAGTTGGCTGGGAGAAGCTTCCTCTGCTCTCTGTGACCAGCGTTCCTGCATTCGCGAACGTAGACGCATTCAATGCCCGCGGAGATATAAACGAGCACGCACAATTCGGATACTTCGCGGATATGCAGGACCTGTGGCCTACGGATATTGAACTTGATTCTTATCTGCTGGATTTCCCCCCGGGTTGCATGGTTCGCGCCGACGCCTTGCAGGGAAGCGAGGACCAGCAGGACTTTGTCGCATGCATAATTTCTTTTGTTGCGTTCCAGTGCTACTCCGGGGCGTACATTTTCAAGATCGATAACGAATATCGCGCCTGGTCGAGCAATACCGCCTGCGCCACGCACGATTAATCTCGAAAGCGGCCTCGTTTCGGCTTCTTTTTGCGCGTATCTCGCCGCGCTCTCGCACGACAAACGCCGGAAAACCGCATAGTAGCACGCTGTACGCCGCGAGAATCGCCCTGAAATCCGGCTTGCGCGGCGCCCTCTCCACCGGCGGCCCCGCCCTCTCCGCTGCCTCCCTCCTTGCATCCCGGACGCACGTTCCGGGCTTTCCTCGCATCGACTGGACGGCCCAGCCCCTGTGCCGTCTCCTTAGTACGTCCCACCCCCCTCGCCCTCCTGTAAACACAATCGGTATACCGGTCAGTATACCGACCAATCGTTTGCTGTATACCGATCGGTATACTTACCGGAACAAAAGTAGACCGAGCAGTATACTGTGGGAACAAGCGGGTATACCGTCGGGTCTACTTCTTATGATGCCCGTGTATACCGTGCGGTCTACCCGTTGGTATCCGCCTGGAAAACCTGGGAAATCAGGAATCCGGCAGCCGGCAACCGAAGAGTACGGGATGCGCCTTACAGAAAGATGGATATGCCTTAGGGAACGACAGACACGTTTTACGGAAAGGGCTACGCCTACGGAACGACACGGACGGAAAAAGCAGCGCAGGCACGAAAACATGCCGATCACCCAAAATATCACGGCGCATCGCGCGTATCACCCGGCGCCGCCGAAGCGCACCGCCGCGCCCCGGGAAACGCACGGAGAAACGCCTCAGGAAACACGCGGCGAAATGCCTCGAGAAACGCCTCAGGAAGCCTCCTCTCGAGCAACTCCCCGCGAAGCGCTCGGCAAAGCATCTTCGGCAACATCCCGCGAAACACCTCGGGCAACACCCCAAGAAATGCCTCAGGAAATACCCCGGGAAACGCACGGAGAAACGTCCCGGGAAACACGCGGCGAAACGCCTCAGGAAGCCTCCTCTCGGGAAACGCCCCGGGAAACATCCTCGGCAACATCCCGCAAAACACCTCGGGAAACGCCCCAGGAAACGTTCCAAGAAACATCCCCGGCAAAATCTCGCGAAACACCCCCGCAAACACCGCACGACATGAATGCAACCGGTCGGGCCCAGCCCGAGGTGCAAGGAGAACAATTGCGTACGGATATTCTGAGCGCCGCCGATGCGTTGTTCGGAGCCAAGGGGTATCAGGCGGTGTCTGTGGACGCTATTTCCCGCGAGGCCGGCGTAGCGAAGCGCACGCTATACCGGTATTTCAAGTCCAAGGACGAACTTGTACTGGAGTACCTCGGCATAGAAGCCGCCCAGGTCCTGCACTGGCTTCGCAAAAGCACCGAAAGCGCCCGGACTCCTCTGGAAAAGATCAAGGCGTTTTTCTTCGTCCTGGCCGAACGCACGGCCTCGCCCCGCTGCCGGGGGTGCCCGTTCCAGATGGCCTTGAGCGAATACCCCGACGCGGAGCATGCGGCAAACCGGCTTGCTCGCCGCCACAAGGAGGCCATCCGCGCCGAATTGCAAAAATGGAGCGCCGACGCCGGTTTTCGGGACATTGCCGGAACCGTCCACCGCCTGTATGTGCTGATGGAAGGGGCCTGGGCGTGCGCTCGCCTGCGTGGAACGTCGCTCGAACAGGTTCCGGTCGAGCATCGGGTTGCGGCGCTCAACCAGGCCGTGGCGCTACTGACAAGCGGCGCCCTCTATGCGGAAACGCTGGTCGCCGCCTATCCCCCTCGCTCGTGGACGCGCGCGTACCGCGCCGAACGACCTGAACGAGCGGGCGGCGCAGACCAGGCGGGACGCTCTGGGAAAACCGGAGAAACCGACGAAGAATCGTCCGCCGCCGCAACGCTTTCCCTCTTCGGGGACCCACTGTTTTCCGAATCGAAACTACGAATGCGAGATTAATCTTCCGCACCACTTGCCCCCCACCCAAGCGATCGCCCCGGTCCTCCCCCGCTCTTCGAGTTAAAGGGATGGACCGGGGACGCTCGCCCCTTTGCCGCCCCTGATCACAGGAAAAACCGCCCGCGTATTCATTCATCTGTCTCCTTCGAAACCACTTGCCCCCCACCCAAGCGATCGCCCCGGTCCTCCCCCGTTCTTCGAGTTAAGGGGATGGACCGGGGACGTTCGCCCCTTTGCCGCCCCTGATCACAGGAAAAACCGCTCGCGTATTCCTTCATCTGCCTCCTTCGACACCACTTGCCCCCCACCCAAGCGATCGCCCCGGTCCTCCCCCGCTCTTCGAGTTAAGGGATGGACCGGGGCTTTCGCTTTTTTGGCCCACCTCTGATCACAGTAAAAACCGTGCACTCCTGCGACAACAGCCCGGAGAGTCCCTGAGACGCGCAGGGTACCGCAATGTCGGGCCGGAAATACGCGCACCCGCGTCACCGACACCTGCATCGTGCCCTGCCGTCCCCGCGTCTTCTGCCACCCGCACCCGTGCGCCGCAGGGACATAGCGGACAGGTTGTCCGGGACAGGCCGCACCTTAGCGAGGGGCATCCTTGCTCGGGGAAACACCCCCCGCTACCCCATCTCCCCACTCCACCACAAACAGCGATTGCCGGTCCACGCACCGGCGAGACTGTGCTGAGTGCACCACCCGGAGTCCCATCTCGCGAAAACAATCCAGCCAGGCCTCATGGGTCCGAAAGCCCAGCGGCCCCTCCAGTCTGGACACCCCCCCCCCCCGCAACCTGGGCGCAGACCTCTCCAACTTGGGCGTAGACCCTTCCGACTTGGGCGCAGGCCCTTTTGACCCAGACATAGAACCCTCCAACCCGGTCCCAGAACCCTCCGCCCGCAGGCGATTCGCCAGCCGATCCAGCAGTCCGAGCAAGGCCCGTTCCCATCCCCATACATACGTCGATTCGAGGATCGCTACGCGCTGGCCCACCCGTAAGGTTTCGCGGAGCAGCGCCTCCGGGCGGTCGGCGTGGTGCAGGACGAAAATCAGGAGAGCCGCATCGAACGCATCGGAAGCGTAGGGCAAACGCTGCCCGTCGTATACGTCCAGCGGCAGCGAAGTCCGGTTCCGATCCTGAATATCCACCAGGCGCACGGCTACCTCCTTGCTCGCCCCAAGGCGTTTCGCCGCGTTCGCGCCAAGGCGTTTCGCCACATTAGCCCCGACATACCCCTCGGCGGCCCCCACATCCAGCACGGAACGGGACCCCGCCAGAAAACGCACCGCTCCCCACCTGCCCGCCGCAAGGCGTTTCGCCGCGTTCGCCGCAAGACGTTTCTCCACGTTCGCGCCGACATATCCTTCGGCGGCTCCCACATCCAGCACCGACCGGGACCCCGCCAGAAAACGCGCCACGCGGGCGGCTTTGCGGGCGGCGCGGGCCCGCAACAACAGGTCCGTGAGCGGACCGCGATAGCGCCAGGCGGCCAGCGCGGTCCATCCGCCCCACCCCATCCAGACCCACAGCCAGTAGGGGCCGCCCGTATAGAGCCAATAGGTCCCGAGCGAGCACAGGGACAGCCCCCACCAATGCCATGCCGGGCGTTCCGCAGGCGCAGCGAGCACAAGCACGCCCAGCAAATACCACGGATGCACGGTGGTGGCGCATACAAGAAATCCGCCCGCCGCCCAAACAAACAGAGGCCGCAGGGGGCCATCTTCCCGCAAAATGCCGTGCGAATCCGCCCAGGCCTTCCAGCCGGCTCCGGCAGGGAGCGTAGGTATCGCTCCTCGGGTGTCATGCTTTTTTGCGTGCGAATCCGCCCAGGCTTTCCAACCGGTTCCGGTGGGTTTTCTGCGCCGCGCATAGCCCGCATAGAGCGCCCCCAGCCCCCCCAGATACGCCGCCGCAAGCATCGGCCCGAGCAGTTTTCCCACGTCCAATCCCGTCAAAAGCATCAAAAAATACTTCAAGCAATAGTATAATCCAGCATTAAATTCAAAAAGGCGCACATAGAGATGAAGCGATGATCCCATGTTTTGCATGATATCCGTTATTCCAACATGCAAGAACGGCAACGCGGGCAGAAGCGCCATGCCGAGGCTCGCCGCTACGCTCTTCCAGCCAAAGCGACGCCACAGAAAAGGAAGCAGCAAAAACGGATATAGTTTGACCCCGCCGGCACAGGCCAGCCAGACGGACGCCCGGACGCCCTGGTCCTTTCGCAACGCATACAACGCCAGCGCCAGAAACAGCGCCATGGCTGCTTCGCTGTGTCCCTGCCCGGCTCCGACCAGCGCCACCGCCGGGTTCCATGCGTAGAGCAGCAATTGCCGGGGAGAAAGCATGCGCGCCAGCACAAGTACGGCTCCGAACTCAAGGAGCGCGAGAATCCCCTTGATCACAAACCAGGAAACGACCCACCCCCGGTCGTAAAACACGGCCCCGATCCGGAACACGAGCTGGGAGACGGGCGGGTATACCGTGTGCAGGCGCTGCGAATTGAGTTCCTCGTACAGGGGTTCGTCTCGCAGGGCTTCGAGGTCCGGGCTGTCCGGCGCATGCAGATACGGATTATGCCCTTCGGCCTGCACGAGGCCGTCCCATACGTACCGGTAGGCGTCGTCGGAGAGGGTCGGGGGCAGCCAGCATACGGCCAGCCGGAACGCGAGGGCCAGGCCAATCACGACGGGCATGGAGACATCCCCGTGTTTCCAGACGAGGACGCAGAGCGCGCCAGCGGCCAGCGCCGACGCGACGAAGGCCCCGCGGGTTTCCGGCGCCGCAGCCCCCCACGCCATGCCGCCCATGGCGAGGACCAGCAGCCCCAGCAGGATCAGGGTGCGGCCCGAGGGCGTACGGCCTCCTGCGCCCGCGAACGCGCCGGACGGAGCGAAGCGGTCTGGATCAGAGGCTCCTGCACCTTTACCCGACATCGAAAACGAGACGCACCTTCCTGCCGTCGTTCTCGAATACGACCTGGTTCGCCATGGATTGCATGAAAAGCAGGCCGCGCCCGCCCTCCTGCAACAGGTTTTCGCATGCCCGCGGATCGGCAGAGGTTTCCGGGTTGAATCCTTCCCCCTCGTCCTCTACGACCACCTCGATCCGTGCGCCCTCCGCGTGCATCCGGAAATGCACTTTTTTGGCCGGATCGAACCGGTTTCCGTGTTCGATGGCGTTCGTAACGGCCTCCACGGTCAGGAGCACGATGCGATAGGCCAGGTCCTCGTCGGATACGCGCCCTGCAAGGAAGGCTTCCGTTTCCGGAACGATCCGTTCGATGCTTGCGGCTTCGCTGGCAAGCGTCCGTTCCATGATATCCGGCATGGGCGGTTTGTCGCGCATGGGGTTAGCGGCTGTTCGATACTCCTTTTCTGCATACAATATCGTTAAAAATATCCGCCAGCGCACCGGCAAGGCGAATCCGGTCGAATTGGGCGGTCCACGCCGGGTCCGGCTGCGGCAAGCGTCCGCCAAGCCACGCTTCGTAGCACTGTTCGATGGCGGCGGCCATGGCGTCCGGCGCAGCGTCCGGCTCCACGATGCGCGCCGCGCCGTACTCCCGGAGCGCCTCGCGCGCCACGCCTTCCGGCACAAGGCCCAGCACCGGTTTGCGGGCGCCGAAATATTCGTACATCTTGCCGGTCCATATCCGGTCGGAGCCGGGCGCCCGCCCGATGGTCATCCACAGAATATCCGCCGCCAGCAGGGCGTGCGCTGCGTCCCGGTGCGGAAGGTATCCTGCATAATGCACCATATCCCCGATGCCCAGCCTCTCGACGAGGCGCTGCGCCGCCTCCGGCAACAATCCCGCAAAAACGGCGCGCAGGCGCTTGCGAAGGGCAGGTTTCCGTTCGGCGAGCGCCGCAAGGCCCCGCAGGAACGGCGCGGGCGATTGCGCATGGTAGAAGACGCCGCTGTACAGGAACATGCATACGTTCGGGTCCGGGGCCAGACCCGGCAGGCCCGGTAGGCTGGGTCGGTCTGCCGCCCCCGTAAAATCTTCAGGATCGTAGCCCTGCGGCAGGATGCGTATGGTTTGGGCGGCCGGAACGTCTGGATGGCGCCCGGCGAGGCTGTCCCTCATGGCGTCGCCGATGACAACGACCCGGTCCGCCGCGCGGAGGACGCGCCCTTCGAGCCGGGTGGATAGCGCCCGGTGCCACGGGGTTGGGTAGATGTGGCGCGGATTCCCCACCCAATCGTCCCGAAAATCAAGGACCAGCGGCAGGCCGGTCTTGCGGGCGAGGCGGGCGGCGGCAAGATGCGAGGCGTACGGCGGGGCGGACGAATAGATCAGGTCGTGCGGGGTTTCGCGCAGCGCGGCGAGCGCCTGCCCGACGGCGGGGCCCATCCACCCTACCTTGTTGTCCGGCACGAAGATCCATTGACTGAGCGCAGACAAGCCCTGCCGCACGGATTCCCGAGGCATCCGCACCACCGCGCGCGCGCCGAACAGGCGGGTGGGGTCCCAGGACCGGGCGCGGCGAATCGCTACGCCCGCCTCCTCCACCTCCCGAAGCAGGCTGTCGTCGTAGGCGAAATAGCCGTGCGGACGGCAGGTAACGACCGTCGATCGCCAGCCGTACCTGGGCAAGTATTTCAGAAACTTGGCCGTCCGCTGCACGCCGCTCAGGCCCATAGGCGGAAAATACCAGGAAAAAACGAGCGCCCGCCGTGTCCGTAGCGCGGGCTGTCGGGTCGGGGGAGATGTCGCGTTCAGTCGGTTCATGCCATGGGGATGCGCCTGCGGGGTCTGTGAACGCCGGAGGGACTTTTCGGGTTCGGAGGCGTTCTACGGATGCGCTGAATGGTCGTGTTTTAACGATGAATCATGACGAAAACCGAATCGCCCGATCCTCGGTCTCCCGCCGCCGACGCGCCCGGACCGGGTTCGCATTTCATCCGGGAAATTATTGAAGACGACCTCCGAAAGGATACGTACGGGGGGCGGGTCGCCACGCGGTTCCCGCCCGAACCGAACGGGTATCTGCATATCGGGCACGCCAAGGCCATTTGTCTGAATTTCGGGCTGGCGCAGGATTTCGGGGGGGCGTGCAACCTCCGGTTCGACGACACCAACCCCGAGACGGAAGACGTCGAATACGTCGAATCCATCAAACAGGACGTGCGCTGGCTGGGTTTCGACTGGGATGATCGGGAATACTACGCATCGGATTATTTCGACCGGCTGTATGCCTTTGCGGAGGGCCTGATCCGTGCGGGCCACGCCTATGTGGACAGTCAGGACGAGGCGGCCATTCGCGCAACGCGGGGCACGGTGACGGAGCCGGGCCAGGCGAGCATCTACAGAAACCGGTCCCCGGAAGAAAATCTGGACCTTTTTCGCCGCATGAAACGCGGCGAATACGCGGATGGAGCACATGTCTTGCGCGCCCGGGGGGATATGGCGTCTCCCAACATGAAAATGCGCGACCCCCTCCTCTACCGGATTCGCCACGCGCATCATTACCGCTCCGGGGATGCGTGGCCCATCTACCCGATGTACGATTTCGCCCACCCGCTGTCGGACGCCATAGAGGGCGTCACGCACTCCTTGTGCACGCTTGAGTTCGACAACAACCGGGAATTATACGACTGGCTCGTGGACCGGTGCGTGGAGGCGCCGCGTCCAAGGCAGTATGAATTTGCGCGGCTCAACCTTGATTATACCGTGATGAGCAAGCGCAAATTGCGGCGGCTGGTCGAGGAAGGGCATGTGGCGGGTTGGGACGATCCCCGGATGCCGACGCTGGCGGGATTGCGCCGCCGGGGCGTTCCGCCGGAAGCGATCCGGGCCTTCTGCGCGGAAATCGGGGTGGCGAGGGCGGATAACCGCATCGGCATGGACCTGCTGGATTACACCGTTCGGAACGCGCTGAATTTCGAGGCGCCGCGCGTCATGTGCGTGCTGCGGCCCCTGAAAGTGACCCTCGTCAACTATCCCCCGGACCGGGAGGACGCGCTGGACGCCCCCTTCTGGCCGCGCGACGTGCCGCGCGAGGGGTCGCGGGCCGTGCCGTTTGGACGGGAACTCTACATCGACCGGAACGATTTTCGGGAAAATCCGCCCGCGAACTATTACCGACTGGCGCCGGGCCGGGCCGTGCGCCTGCGATACGCCGGCGTGATCCGGTGCGAGGAGGCGGTGCGGAACGAGGCGGGCGAAGTTGTCGAATTGCGGTGCGCGTACGAACCGGAAACGCACGACGGCAACGCGCCCGACGGACAGAAGGTGCGCGGCGTCATCCACTGGGTCTCGGCGAAGCGGGCCCTTCCTGTCGAAGTGCGACTGTACGACCGGCTTTTCCGCACGCCGGACCCGGAGGCCGAAGAGGATTTCGTGGAATGCCTGAACCCCGATTCGCTGGTGACGTTGCGCCGCGCCCTGATCGAGCCGGGGGTGGCGGCGGACGACGCCGCGCAGCGCTATCAGTTCGAACGGGAAGGATATTTCTGGAGAGACCCGGTGGATTGGACCCCGGAGGATTCGACCCCGGAGGATTCGACCCCGGGGCGCCCCGTGTTCAACCGGATCGTTCCGTTGCGGGATACCTGGGCCAAGATAGAGCATGGCCGCCGGGATGCACGCCGAAGTCCGGCCGCTGAAACAACGACGTCCCCGACCACGCCAACGTCCCCGCGCAAGAAACAGGTTGCTCCTTCGCCCACGCCTGCCGAACGGATCGAGAATCTTTCGGAAGAGGAGCGGGCGCGCTTTTCGGCCAACGTGGAATCCGGGGCGCCCGATGACGTGGCGCTTGGGCTGGCTCAGAAACCGGACGCACACGAGTATTTCCGCGCCACGCTGGCCTGCCATGCGCCGGCGGCGAACGATCCCGCGCGCGCAAGCGCCCTCGCGAACTGGATACTCAACGCATTGCCGTGGGAAAAAATCGAACGGAAAGAAGGCGCTTTCTCGTTGCCTCCCAATGAATTGGCCCGCCTCGTCGAATTAGTGGACGAGGACATTATTTCCGCCCGCACGGGCAAGGACGTGCTCGCCGAAATGCTGGCCGCCGGGAAAAACCCCGACGCCATCGTGGACGAAAAGGGCTGGAGGCAAGTCACGGACCCGGATGCGCTGAGCGCCGCCGCGGACGAAGCGTTGCGGGCCTTTCCCGACAAGGCGGCCGCCTACCGCTCCGGCAAAAAGGGCCTCCTCGGCTTCTTCATGGGACAGGTCATGCAACGCACCGGCGGAACCGCAAAACCCGACCTGGTCCGAAAAATCCTGTTGAAAAGACTTGAGGGGTAGCCGGTCAGAAGGGAAATCCTGAACTTTAATGAAAAGCGCTGTTCAAATCTTGACAACCTTACGCCAAACCACGTATATTACAGATCAGCGTCTCTTGCAAGGGGGCTTTTTCGAGAGGAGCATGCACCGCACTTAAGATCGTCTGAGTAACTGTCCAGTTTTTCAATCCGTTTCTGCCGCTTCCCAATAGTATGCTACAGCAGTTACGAATACAAAACTTCAAAGCCTGGAAGGATACCGGCGCCATTCGCATGGCTCCTATCTCCCTGTTCTTTGGCGCTAACAGCTCCGGCAAGTCCAGCATAAGCCAATTCCTGATGATGCTGAAGCAGACCGTCGAGTCTCCAGATCGAAAGGCGGTCTTCTATCCTGGTGCAAAAAATTCCGCTGTTCAGCTTGGTTCCTACGAGGAGATGGTGTTTCGCCGTGACCCGGCAAACAACATCGCTTTCGAGTATCGATGGTCGCTGCCGAATTCGCTAACGATTAAAGATTCCGTATCGGAACAATTGTACTCGGGAAACGAACTGACGTTCGAGGTAGGAGTGGGGCTGGGAGATAAAGATCGGCATACATTGGCTGTAGATGCGCTTAAATATGAATTGATCGGAGATGATAAAACTCAGCTTTCCATTGGAATGGAAAGAAAGTCTGACGCAAAATCTGCCTACAAGGTTGAAGCCGCGAATTATTCCCTAAAGCGTAAACAGGGACGTGTCTGGTATCCCGGGGCGCCGGTTCGATTTTATGGCTTCCCTGACGAGGTAGTTGCCTATCATCAAAATGCCGAATTTGTGCAACAACTAAACTTGCGCCATGAAAAATTGTTCAGATCAATCTGTTATTTAGGACCGCTTCGTACAAAAGCTGAACGTTTGTATTCATGGACAGGCATTGAGCCCGAACATGTGGGCTATGCGGGAGAAAATACGGTCGCCGCTATTCTCGCGGCACGAAACCGAAAAATAAGCATTGGGTATAGATGCCGATACAAATCTTTCGAGGAAATTATCGCCAGCAAGCTCAAGGCAATGGGCCTGATTGAGGCATTCAAGGTCAATCCCATATCCAAACAGCGGCAAGAATACGAGGTAAAGCTTCGTACGAAAGGTTCAAGGGACTGGGTTGATCTTCCGGATGTCGGCTTCGGCATTTCGCAGGTTTTGCCGGTTCTCGTGCAGTGTTTCTATGCGCCTCCCGGGTCGATAATTCTCATGGAACAACCGGAGATTCATCTGCATCCGAGCGCTCAATCGGCATTGGCCGATGTGCTGGTTGACGTGATCAATTCCAGAGAAAATGGGGCGGATAGAAATATCCAGTTGATCATTGAAACCCACTCGGAATATTTCCTGCGACGCTTGCAGAGACGCATTGCTGAGGATGCTGTCTCACAAGAGAACGTGTCCGCATATTTTGCGAATATTTCAAAGGCCCCTCCTACGCTCAATCCCCTTCAAATTGATATCTTTGGAAACATCAAGGAATGGCCCGAAAATTTCTTTGGCGATGAGATGGGAGACATCACACAACAAGCCTTGGCGGCCTTGAAAAAACGTGCCAAAAATCACGCAGGAAAGCCGGAGGAATCCAGATGAATAGGCCGCCAAAATGTATCGTGGACACGAATGTACCGGTGATTGCAAATTTGGCAATCGGTTCAGAGGACATTCCGGACAACCTGTTCGATTGCGTCCAAAATTGTGTCAAAGCCATTGATCATGTTATAAAAAAAGGTGCATTAGTTATTGATTCCGGGGATGAAATCTATGACGAATATTTAAAAAATCTTTCCATCAGTGGTCGTAAGGGAATGGGTAATGCCTTCATGAAGTGGGTTCACGATAATCGCTGGGGTCTACCTGAAGATGACCGGGTAACCATCACCAAAAACGGTGATTCATACGACGAATTTCCAGTCCATGACAAATTGAAAAATTTCGACAAATCGGATCACAAGTTTGTGGCTGTTGCAAATGCGCACCCGGCAAAGCCACCGATCCTGCAAGCGACAGACAGCGAATGGTGGGGCTATAATAATGCGTTAATGGAAATTGGCATTACGGTTACATTCATCTGCCCAGTATATGCCAAGGCCAAGTATGCAAGAAAATGGGGATGATGTGAAAGACGATTTCGGCGGCATACACAGCCAACTCCCGCCAGCGCGGGCTTGCTGAACCGGGCTCCTCAATCCTGCTCAATCTCTCGCATACAGAAAGGCCATGGGTTCGAGGCGGGGGCCTTCTGCCGAGGCGACGGCGAATTCCGGGCCTTCGTACATTGTGGCGGCCCCGTAGGCCCCATCCTTGCGGACGGCGTAAAAACTGAGTCCGAACTGCGGGCGGCCCTGGTCGTCGAGCAAGCGGCGCTCCGTTGTGGCGACGACGCGGCGCAGCACCTCCAGGCACGCGTCCTCGGGGTCATACCCCTGGCGCATGAATTCCACGGCCAGGAACGATCCGCAGCACTGGATAGCCGCTTCGCCGCGCCCGGTCGCTCCGGCAGAACCTACTGTGTTGTCGCAGTATTGCCCGGCCCCCACGATGGGGCTGTCCCCTATGCGCCCGGGGATTTTCCAGGCCAGTCCGCTGGTGGTCGTGACCGAGCACAAGTCTCCCGCGGCGGTCGCGGCGCTCATGTGAATGGTGCCGTCCGTGTGTTTTGCCGCCGCCTCCGGCCATTCCAGCCAGTTGTCGCGGGGGTTCAGACGAGTTTTCCAGGCCAGCCAGTCCTGCCTGCTTTGCTCCGTGAGCAGGTTTTGCGGCGTGAATCCCATGCGAATGGCGAAATCTCGCGCCCCCTTCCCCACCAGAATCACATGGTCGGTGTACTCCATTACGGCTTTGGCGACCAGGGAAGGCGTTGCGATATCCTCCAGCGCGGCGACCGCCCCGGCCCGACGGGTGGGGCCGTGCATGAGCGAAGCATCGAGGGTCACGACGCCCCGTTCGTCCGGCAAACCGCCCAGCCCTACGCTCTGGTCCGAAGGGTCCAGTTCCTGAATGTTGACGCCGGCAAGGGCGGCGTCCAGCGGATCCGCGGCCTCCTCCGTCATCATCCGGTACGCCTTTTCGACGCCCCGGAGGCCGTTGCCGGACGCAATGACGACAGGCAGGGCCTGGCGTATGGCGCGAGGCGTCGTCCGGCGCGACCCGGCGCGCAACGGGTGAGGCAAGCCCGCCGTCGAAGCGACAGCGGCCGCGCCGGACCAGTTCAGAAACGTTCTTCTGGATATCTCAGACATAGGCATTTCGCGCAGCGTATGCTCGTATTCGCTATTCGCTCCAGGGCGGGACGATGTCCTGCATGCGGGCGTAGGCAATCAGTTGACCGAGATGTTCGGAGCTATGCCGCAGGTAAATGAGCAGGGCCGCGCGGGTGGTTCTATCCTCGTCGGTAAAGTACAAATCCACCATGGATTCCATCGCTTCGTCCGAAAGCCCGCGAATGCTGGAAACCGTAAACGCCTGGGCGTCTTTCAGGAATGCAACCGCGTCTTCCTTGGTCGTCATATTTTCCAGCGCGCCTTGCACATCAAGGTCCTCCGGCACGTCTATGCCCACGAATCCCGCAAAGCCATAGGATGCTTGCGCCACATGCACGACATGGCGCCGGAACGAAAACACGACGTCGGTGGGCGCCCAGTCGTACTGCTCGGCGGGAAAGACTTCGGCCAGGGCCACGACGTTGTCCAGCACGGCGTCCACCTCGGAGGCGATCTCGTCCTGGCTTGACTGGGCCTGAACGGTTATCGGAGCCAATCCGGCGACGATCAGCGCCAGCGGTATAGCGAAAAGTTTTTTGAACATGGTATTGAGGGTCGTTTAGAGAAACATGCAGGGGCCTCTGCGCTTGTATCTGCAAGGATGCGGCGCGGAGGCGTCCTGCGAAGGATATGGATGTTACGAATACGGAATCTGTCAAGCAAGCGCGAAAACAGGGCAACAGGGGACTTTCCCATAGAAAAACGGAGACTTTTTCATAAAAATTAAGGGAATGACGGGCGTGAGAGGTCCCGAAATGCGCTTGCGAACCATGCCAGCGCGGCGGGCGGCAGGACAAATTAAGGGGATGACGGGCGCAGGAGGTCCCGGAATAAGATTGTGAACCATGCCAGCGCGGCGGTTGCGGGCCGGCGGCCCCGGAAGGCGTGGATTATGCGGGATGCAGGCGCTTTCCGGTCGTCCGGTCGAAGAAATACAAGGCTCGCAGGTCCAGGGCAAGGCGTACAGAGCGATCGGGACCGGTTTGCAGGCGCGGCGCGGGCGCGGCGATGCGCGCACGAAGGTCCTGGGCGCCGGTTCGGGCGCACAATACGGTTTCGTGCCCCATAGGCTCCACCACGTCCAGCAGAAAATCGGCCTCGCATACCGGGTATGCGGGCGGGGTATCCGCGACCGGACGGATATCTTCGGGACGTACGCCCAGCGTTACGGGTTGTCCGATCCGGGAAGCCGCCGCAGAAACGGATGCCGGCAAGGGAATGCAGAGCGTGCCGCCCTCCGCTTCGAACGCAGCGGCTCCGCCGTGCTGCGGGACCAGGCGCCCCTCAATGAAATTCATGGGCGGACTTCCGACGAATCCGGCGACAAACCGGTTGGCGGGCCGCCGGTAGAGCGCAAGGGGTGCGTCAATCTGCTGGATGCGCCCCTTGTCCAGCACGACGATCCGGTCGCCGAGGGTCATGGCTTCGACCTGATCGTGCGTCACGTAGATCATGGTCGTTCCTGACCGGGCGTGCAGCCGGGCCAGTTCGGCCCGCATTTTTCCGCGTAGCCCCGCGTCGAGGCTGGCGAGCGGTTCGTCGAAGAGGAATAGGCGAGGATTGCGGACAATGGCCCGGCCCACGGCGACGCGCTGCCGCTGACCGCCGGACAGTTGCTCCGGCTTCCGGTCCAAGATGGGTTCGACGCCGAGGAGTTCTGCGGCTTCCCGTACTCGCCGCCCCATTTCGTCCTTGCCGTATCCGCGCAGTTTGAGTCCGAAAGCCATGTTGTCGAACACGGTCATGTGCGGATACAAGACCTGATTCTGAAACACCATGGCCACGTCCCGGTCTTTCGGGGGGACGCGATGCATACTGCGCCCGTCGATGTACAACGCGCCCTCGGTGATCGATTCGAGGCCCGCAATCATGCGAAGCACCGTGCTCTTGCCGCATCCCGAAGGCCCCACCAGCACGATGAATTCTCCGTCCTGGACTTCAAACGTCACATCCCGGACGGCCTCCACCTGCCTACCATACACCTTGGAAATGTTTTCAAGCCGAATATGCGCCATATGGACAAGCGGAAAGGCGCCGGACAGGCTATGTAACGCCCTCGCTCCCGAGAACAGCCCGGAAATCCCTGTACGCAGGAAGGATTATACCATGGAGGAGGCTTTTTTAAGGGCGTTGGCAGTAAGCGAAACGGCCCCCCCCCCTGCAACGGCGGCGCCTAACAACTTCAGGAGTTCAAACGCCATATCCTGCTGAAGTTCGTTGCCTGCAAAAAGAAGGTAGAACAACGCTCCAGCGCCCAGCATGACAAATACAAATGCGACCCATATAATTTTTAGCGCCGCTTTGAACCTGTCCCGTCTATCCTCATACCCTTTGTCCAACTGAGCCATCTGAAATTCGTATAGGCGCTGGTCAGCAGCACTCTGGGCTTCGATTGCCTTGACTCCCAGCTGCACCCGCTCGCGGTCGGCGGCTACCCGACTCTTCTCCAGGAAGAAAAAATCCTGGAGCGTTTCTTCATCGAGGTCGTCGGACGGAACCAATGCTTCCTGATGATCTTGCGTTAATTCTTCGCTCATTTGCGCCGTGCGAAAATATTGCCTGGGATTTGGGGTATGATGGGTTTGGCCAACTCGTCTACAGCCAACTCAATGGGAAGGCTGTAGACGCGATACCCTCCGTAAGGGGTTCTTTGCCGTATGGAGATCGTCCGGCCGGCAGATTCCTTATGGATGCGCATACACTCTTCGACCGCTTCCATTTCCGTTTCGAAGTATATCGATCGCCTGCTGGCTGCATCTTTCGGCAGGCTGACTTCCTTTACGTCCCTTTCTGCGCGCACGGAATTTTCCCTGGCCGAGAGGCGCTTGCGTGTCTTGGCGAAAAGAAATGGCATGGCAACGGGTGATCAGCGTACATGAGGGGCGTTCTGCATAGCCCGGAAATTGTCCGTAGGCAGTGTACAGGCGGGCGCTACAACGGATTCTTATACCTTGATGATACAAGAAAGTGCCGATTTTTCCAAAACAATGTGGTGGAAATCGCGCCCTCGGCAACAGCCCCAAACCCCAACCTTAAAAAGTAAGGTGGCGGAAAGTGGCGCCTAAATAAGTAAGGAGGGCTTTTTGTACAGGAGGGAAATGCGCCGTGTGCGGGCATTGTCAGCACGTTGGGCTAAAAGATACCTGCCTAAAAGATACCTGCCGGGGGTGCTACTTGGGCAGCGTCATGGTTCGACCCATGACTATTCACTCGGTGAACACGCATTATTAAATCGGCCGGGGGCGCTACTTGAGTAGCGTCATGGTTCGGGCGGTGGTGTTTTGTTCCGTGCGCAGGACGTACAGGTAGGCGCCGCTTGCCAGGTTTGATGCGTCGAAGGACACGCGGTGGCGGGCCGCCGGGCGCACGCCGTCCAGCAGCACGCGCACTTCCTGCCCCAGCAGGTCGTACACCGCGAGCCGGACATGCTGCGACCTGGCCAGCGCAAATTCGATCGTCGTCAATGGATTGAACGGATTCGGATAGTTCTGCTCCAGCGCAAAGGCATCCGGTATCTCGTCGCCGAGCGATTCTGAGGCGACCGGCTCGTTGCTGCCCCCGTCGGAAGCGAAAATGGTCAACGTATACACGTTCACGCCCGGCCCCAGCGCATAGCCCTCGCCGTCCATCAGCGTCAGAACAACCGTTTCGTCCGCCTCGGCATCCATGTCGTTCGTAATCTCAATCGGAATGTTCACGAAAGACTGGTCGGCGGGCACCGGCACGCTCCCGGAGTTGGCGATGCGGTAGTCCGCCCCTTCCGTCGCCGTGCCCGAAACGCTATACGTCAGGGTTGCCGGATCATCGAAGGACGGAGAAATTTGCACGGTGGCGAGAGCGGTTCCGAACGTTTCCTCTTCGGCGGACGAAAGCGTGCTAAAACCCACCCACGGCGTCGTATCGCTCAAGTCTTTGACCGGAACGGTGAACGAAGCGGGGTCGTGCGGAGTATAGCCATCGCCAGGCTCCACCGTCACCGTGAACGCGCCCGCCGCCTGGATTCCGGCCCTTTCCTTCGTCTCCACAAAGAACGTCTTGTCAAAAGCGTTCGCCGGAATCCTGATGATTCTGACCCCCTCCTCGCTTGCGTCCAGAAAATCGGAACCTTCCTGCTCCGACACATTCACCCGAACATCGGTATCCCCGGGCAAAAACGACTCGATATAGAGCTGATAGGGCACCAAATCTCCTTCGGTTACGCCCAAGGAAAAATCGGTGGCGGTATTGAGGGTGACCCGTCGCGTCGGCGGCACATCTTGAAGCGTGAACGTGACCTGCCCCTCCCAGGCGGTTCCGCCGCCGCCGAAATCGCCGCGTGTGCTTCCGATACGTATAACGATGGTCTCGTCCATTTCCACCTCCCGGTCCGAAAGCGCTTCGACCGTCACCGTCGCCTCCCGCGGCGCCAAAGGACCGATGAACTCCAGCTCAATGGGCGGCGTGAACGTCACCCCCGGCGTGGAGGGGGCGGACAACATGTAGTCGTTGTCCAGGGCCCTCCCGCGCAGCGCCAGGACTACCGTCAGGTTCTCACCCTCCACAAGACGGCGTCCGAGCGCCACGGTGAAGGTCCGGCTCTCCCCCTCCGTCATGGTCGCGTTCGCCGTCGTCGAAAGCGTCACCGTTGTTGACTCGCCGTCCAGGATGTTCGCCCTGCGCGAAAGGTTGCGCGCAGGCCCCAGCGTGTACCCCGTGCCGGACTGTAGCGTAACCTGCACCTCCCCGTCCGGCTCGTCCACTGCGTTGTCCTGCGGAAAAACCGCATAGGTTGTCGATCCGCTGGCCGCAGGGATCGTCACCGTCTGCGCGCCTTCCCCGCTCGGCGGCACGAAGTCCCCCAGGCCGGTCTCCTCCACGGTAAGGTTGACCGTCAGGTCTGTGGTCGGCGCAGGACGGGCCTCTACCGTAAACAGGGTAGGCGCCGGCGTCTTGACCGACCTCGCCTCGGAAAGCAGGACTCTTGGAGAAGACGGGACGGGTTCGTCGTCCGTGATTTCAACGGTAGTGCTCAGGGGACTTCCAAGTTCGTAGCCAACCCCTGAGAAGACCGCGACGATCACGCCCCGTGCGCCGCCATCCCATACATTGTTGTCCTTCGTGGGAATCGAGAACGTCGCCATGCCGCTCGTGCCCACGGTCACCGTCTGAAACCCCATGAGCGCCTCGGGAATCCAATCCGCAAAAAGGCCCTGGCGCGTTTCGAGCGTCACCGTGAGGTCGCTTGACGGAGCCGGACACACCGTGACGGCGAACTCGGCCATGCTCCCTTCGGGCACGGGCGAGGCGACGGGTTCAACGCGGGCGCCGGGGTTGTCCGAGGTGCACGGGTTCTGGCGCAGGTTATCGAGCGGCTCCTCTCGCAGGTCCTGGAGGGGCTCCTCGTACGGATTCCCGCGTAGGTTCTCGCGCGGGTCTTCGTGCATGTCGTAGTTCGCTCGGCCGAATTCGACCATGGGCCCGGCGCTGACCTCACAAGCGAGTCCTCCTGCAAAAAATAGCGCAGAGAATAGCGCCGTAACGAAAATACGATGCGGGAAAAGGCGACGCGCAGAATGCGTACACGGCCTTGCCGGGAAAAGGCGACGCGTAGAATGCGTCCGCGGCCTTGCCGGGAAAAAGCGACGAGCAGAATGCGTCCGCGGCCTTGCCGGAGCGCTATGGACGCATTTTTTCCAGGCGCGAACCATGGGATCATGGGCAAAAAGAAACGGAAAGACCATGGCTGTTTTCTGATTTTCAGGAATATAGGGATGCACTGATCAAGTCCACTTCGATCAGCGCTTCACGTACGCAAGTAGCGTTTGTAATGATTCTATCGTTAAAATCATCGGAAAACACGGTGTTTGGCGTCGTCGGGGTCGTGAAGCGCCCTTCGGGAGGCATCGAGGAGCACGCTGGCGGCGTCATTCCTCATTACGTGGGGCCTACCACGCTGCTTCGTCATTCCTTGCCAGCCCACTCCTCGCTGCCTCTGATCTTCGCGGACTTAATCAGAGCATCCCTGTGATTTCACCCCCCCAAGGCTCGTTTTTGTAGTGCGGGGATACATCCCACGCACGACCGGCGGCCTCGCAATGCGCTGCATTTATTCGCGGACGTAACTTACGAAAGCCGCAAGAATAAAGACGGTGGTACCTCTGATCTTTGCGGACGTAAAGCGCGCTACTTGAGCAGGGCCATGGTTCTGACGGCGGTTTCTTCTTCTGTGCGCAGTACGTACAGGTACGTCCCGCTCGCCAGGTCCGACGCGTCGAACGACACGCGGTGCCGGGCCGCCGTCCGCACCCCGTCCAGCAGCACCCGCACCTCCTGCCCCAGCAGGTCGTACACCACCAGCCGCACATGCTGCGCCCTCGCCAGCGAAAACCCGATCGTCGTCACCGGATTGAACGGATTCGGGTAGTTCTGATCCAGCGCAAAGGACGTTGGAATTTCGTTTTCGGATTCGAAAGATTCTTTCGACACGATGTTCGTAGCGTCCGCGATGACCACCTCGACGGACGCCTGCGTGCCCGCCGCCATCCCGGGCGGCAACATACCCAACGACACCGTGAAGGTCTCGTCGTCCAGGTCCGCGTCTGCCGCCGTGGATATCGCGCCCGCGCCGATTGCCTCGTTCGCCGCAATCTCGATCGCGCGCAAGGCCTGGTAATCCTCCGCTTCCGCCGTGCCCGCCGCAATAGCCAGCGGAATCGCTGCACTGCGGACGAGCGGTTGCGAAAGCGTGGCCGTAACCATAACCGCCTCCCCCTCCGGGACCGGGTTCGGCGAAACCGACAGCGTAACCAGAGACGGATCGCCACCCCCACTTCCGCCCCCACTGTCGCCTCCGCCGCCGGACACATTGTCCTCGTCGTTGTCCAGGATGGTCAGGATGTGTTCGTGCGGAGGATCGCCAAGATCGTAGCCCGTACCCGCGCGTAGCGTCAGAATCACCGTCTCGTCGCTTTCGCGGTCGTCGTCATCGTCGATCGTGACCAGGATTGCGGCCGAGGAGGCGCCGGAAGCCGCCGATACCGTTCCGGAACCCGCAATGACCACGTCGCCCGCGTCGCCTGCCGTCGCCGTCCCCGCTACCGCATACTGCACCGCGATGGGCGCGGACGGAGCCGGGTCGAGATTCACCGTCACGCGCACGGACTCTGCCCCCTCGCCCACCCGGGATTCGGCAGAAGCAAAGGATACGCCCGCCGCCGGTTCGTCGTCGTCGTCCACCGTGGCGATTATCTCAGGCCCCTCCGATACGCCCGCGTAGCCGCTGACCGTATGCATAATCTTTACGCTTTCGTCGTCCGTATCGTCGTCGTCCGCGGGCGTGACCGTCACCCTCTGCGCCTGGTCCCAGTTGCTGCTGTCAAAGGTCAACGCGCACGGGTCGGCGCCGCACGAGACGGCGGCGGCCCCCGGATCGTCCGACGACGGCGCCACCGTGACCGCCACCCCGGGGTCCGTGCGCAGCACAAGCGCGTAGGTTTCAGACATCCCGCTCCCCTCCTCGAGCGCCACGGCCAACGGGCGAGCCTCTACCCCCGCAGGCACCGGCTCTTCGTCGTCGTCCACCGTGGCGATTACCTCAGGCCCCTTCGATACGCCCGCGTAGCCGTTCACTGCGTGCGAAATCTTTACGCTTTCGTTGTCCGCATCCGCATCCTCCACAGGCGTGACCGTCACCGTCTGCGCCGTACTCCAATTGCTGCTATTGAACGTCAACGCGCACGGGTCGGCGCTGCACGAAACGGTGGCGGCCTCCATATCGCTCGACGACGGCGTCACCGTGACCGCGCCCCCGGGGTCCGTGCGCAGCACAAGCTCGTAGGTCTCAGACATCCCGCTCCCCTCCTCGAGCGCCACGGCCAACGGGTTCGCGTCCACGCCCGCCGCCACAGGCACTTCGTCGTCGTCCACCACCACGGCCACATCGGGGCCCTTCGGTACGCCTGCATAGCCGCTGACCGTATGCATAATCGTTACGCTTTCGTTGTCCGCGTCCGCATCGTCCGCGGGCGTAACCGTCACCGTCTGCGCCGTATCCCAGTTGCCGCTGTCGAACGTCAATGCGCACGGGTCGGCGCCGCCGCACGAAACGGCGACGACCCCCGGATCGCTCGAGGTTGGCGTCACCGTGATCTCCACAAGAGGATCCGTATCCAGAACGACCGTGTATTCCTCCGTGCTTCCTTCGTGCACGGTGAGCGAAAGCGTGGACAGCGTAACGCCCGCCTTGTCGTCGTCCGTAACCCGTACCGTGACGTCGTTCTCCCGCGATTGCGATACGCCCACGTAGCCGCTGACGAGATGACTAATCGTTACGCTTTCGTTGTTCGCATCCGCATCGTCCAGAGGAGTAACCGTCACCTCCCGCTTCGTATCCCAATTGCTGCTGTCGAACGTCAACCGGCCCGACACCCTGACGACCCCGTTATCTGCCGCCCTCGGCGTCACCATGACCTCGCCCCCAGGGTCCGTATCCAGAACCACCGTGTATTTTTCAGCGCCTCCGCCTTCTGTAAGCTCAAGCGAGGTCGGCGTCACCGTAACGCCTCCCTTGTCGTTATCGATAATGGTCAGCGTATACGTGTCCTGGTCGCCTACGATATAGCCCGACCCAGGCTGAATCGTGACCATCATCGTCTCGTCGCCCTCGGTCACCTTGTCATCAATGATTTCTACGGGAATCGGGAGAGTGGCGTCCTCCGGAGACGCCGCCAATGGGGCGGATTTGCCCGATCCCTTCGGCCATACATAGTCTTCGTTGTCCGTGGCCGTGCCGCCGAAGCCGAATCTATATTGCAACGAGATGTTCGAGGCCGGCGCCGGATCCAGGTTGATTGTGACCTCGTGCTCGCCCGACGCCTCGCTCGTACTGGAAGTGGCCGATGCAAAGGACACCACAGGTTCGTCGTCGTCCGTAAAAACGATCCGCCCGCTGCCCGTTCGGCTGCCCTCCGCGCCTCCGGGCAGGTTGGCAACAATAAGCACCGGCCGCGTACCCGAAGATTCGCTCGGAATGGAGACGGTTACCGTTTGGTCCTGCGCGTCCGCGTCTTTCAAGGCGGTCAAGGTGAGCGTAGCGGACGTTGCCGACTCTCCGTTCTCCGGGCCTGCGAATGCAACCGCCGTCGACGAGGGCAAAAATATTACGCCCGTCGGACTGTCTTTCAGGCTCAACGTGAAGTCCGTTTCCACTGCGCCTCCCGAAAATGCAAGCAGCATGGTTAGCATTTCGCCGCGAACAAGGCCCCGATTCAGCGTCAGGAGTATTTCCGCCGTGTCCGAGTCACTTCCCTCTGTCGCCGTCGAATCCGGCGTGGATAACGTCACCTCGGTGGGGTCGTCGTCCTGGATGATCGCGAACACATCTTGCACGGACACGCCGTCATAATCGTCGTCGTCGGACGAGGACGTATGGGTTATCTTGGCGTTACGTGTGCGGCCGGGCTCGTCGATGTCGTCATCCACGGCGGCCACCGTGATCGTTTGGGCCGTATTCCAGTCCGACGAGGTAAAGGTCAGCATCTGCGAAGCCGCCGCCGTGCCCCCGGACTTCTTTACGGTGACGCCAGCCTCGGCCTGTACCGAAATCATTACATCGTCAGCAGGCTGGGACTTCAGCTCCACATCGTACGTGTCCGTACTGTTGGGTTCGCTGACCTTGGTAGCCATGTCCGACTCCGTAATAGTTACCCCGGCCGCGTCGTTGTCCTCGATCGTCACGCTAAGGGGAGGGGCGTCCCAATTGTCGTAGATGCCCCCCGCCAGGGTATGCTTCACAGACACGGTCTCGTTGTGCGCATCGTCATCCTCGGCGGCGGTGACGGTGACGGTCTGGGCTTCGTTCCAGTTGGATGCGGTAAAGGAAAGCGTATTCTGATGGCCGTCCGTATCTACTACGGTCAGGTCCGTACCGTCTGGAACGTCCAGCGTAACGGTCGCAACATCCGCGATGGGGTGGGTCGCCAGCTTCACCGTGTAGGTGTTGCTGCTCCCTTCCTGTACCGTCAAGTTGTCCGTCGAACGATCCATGCCCGGCGCTTCGTCCAGGATGGGAACGAACCAGTAAAAGCGGTCCGGCCCCGAATCCGGCCAAACAGTCGTCCAGCCGTCAGCAGGCGTTGCCGAATCAATCGTACAGTGGGGGCAACGATGTTGAACGCCGTCACGAAAAGCCAGATCGATCGCAGCGAGTTCGGGCGAATCCGATTCGGCGTCGTCCACTGCCTCGAGCGAAAAGGTTTTGACGGTTGTTCCGGCGGGAAAAACAACCCATCCAATAGGGAAGTCTACATCATTTATACCGATCGGTTTTGCGCCTCCCGGGCAATCGATCGTATGCGTGTACTTACCATTCAGTACCGCTCCGCCGATGGTATCGTCGCAATCTAGGGTTACAGGCTGTAAATGAATATCTACCTGGTGGCTCAGCGCCTTACTCAAGGTCACCGTAACCGTCCCCGTTTCGCCCTCTACAACGTATTCCGGGACGTCCACCCGGACGGTCACCTCATTTCCGGTCGATTGCGCGGCGGTTTCGGGGGCGAATCCGAGGAACCCGGTCAGCAGGCACACACAGCAAAGCGCCGGGAAAGAAGCCTGCCGCGCCCGCAAGGCCCGGACCGCCTCTCCCGACCGGTTCAGAGAAGAACATGCAGGCCGCGCGCCGCCTCGTTTGTCTGGTTGCGCCCCCCCCCCTCTCTTTCTGAAAGATGGGTAACTCACCGTATCCGTAGTATCTACGGATGCGCTGAATACATCCGCTTCCATCAGCGCACCCTTGAAAAAATCGAAGAAAAACACAGTTTTTAATAATACGAAAATCCGCCGTTTTTTGCAAAAAGTACCAGGCAATGCGCCGCCCGAACACCGCCAACAACCCGCATCTCCCTGAAAAACAGGACAAATAACGCCAGTAGTCCCCACATTTCCCCTAAAAACAGGATAAAAACCGACATCAATCCCCACATCCCCCCGAAAAACGGCGAAGACGCGCGCCCTCGCTCCCGCAGGCTTACTTCAGCAGCGCCATGGTTCGGACGGCGGTTTGCTGCTCCGTGCGCAGGACGTACAGGTACGTTCCGCTCGCCAGGCCCGAAGCGTCGAACGAAACGCGGTACCGCGCCGCCGGCCGTACGCCGTCCATCAAGAGCCGCACCTGCTTCCCAAGCACGTCGTACACCGAGAGCGTGACGTACCCGGCCTTGTCCAGCGCAAACTCGATGGTGGTGACCGGATTGAACGGATTCGGATAATTCTGCTCCAGCGCAAAGGCCGTTGGAATCTCCTCCTTTTCTTCCTCTTCCACGGAAATGATCGTCGTGGCGTCCACGACGGTGACATGCACGGCAGGCCCTGCCGCGACGCCCGCATATCCCGTCACCGCATGGGAGATAACCACCATATCGTCCTCCACATTCGTATCGTTCACAGGCGTTACCGTGACGGTTTGCGGGGCCTGCCAGTTGGAACTGTCGAACGTGAGCGCGCCCGATACCGTCGCCGCCTGCTCGTCGCTGGACGACGGCGTGACAATGACCGCGCCTCCCGGATCGGTACGCAGCGCCAGCGTGTAGGTAGCGGGATCGCCGTTCTCCTGAATGGACAGCGTGCGCACGCTCGCCCTTACGCCCGCCGCCGCGGCGTCCTCCACAGAAACCTCGACCTCCGGCCCCATTGTCATGTCGCCGTAGCCGGTCACGACATGCGTAACCGTTACGGTTTCGTGGTCCGCATCCGCATCGTCCACCGGAGTTATCGTGACGACCTGCGGGTCCTGCCAGTTGGAGCCATTGAAGCGCAATGCGCCCGATACCGTCGCCGCCTGCTTGTCGCTCGAGACCGGCGTGATCGTTACTGTTCGGTCTGGTTGGCTGCCCAAGGCCAACGTGTAGGCGCCGGGATCGCCGCCCTCGTCCAGGTCCAGGGACGACATGCTTGCCGCAATGCTCGGCGTATCGTCGTCGTCGATGGCGATCATGTGGACGCTGACGGCGCCTACCTGGTAGCCTGTGCCGCTCTGGAGCCTCAGTTCGAGGGTTTCGACGCCCTCCGTTACGCTGTCGTCCAAGATGGCCACCGTGACCGTGGCCGACGCCGAGCCAGAAGGCACCGTGGCCGATCCGGAATTGTCCACGGTAACGTCCTCTCCGCCCGTCGCCGTGCCGCCCACTCTGTAGCGGAGCGTAAGGTTCGAGGGCGCCGCGCGATTGAGGTTTATCCGTACGTTGACGATCCCCGTCCCTTCGCCCGTGCTGGACGACGCGGACGCAAAGGAGGCCACCGGCGGCGCCTCGTCGTCGTCCGCAACCGTCACCGTCACCGGCCCGACCGCAACGTTGCTCGGCACCCCGGCATAGCCCGATACCCGGTGCCGGATCATCACGGTATTGTCCAGCCAGTCCGCATCCTGTCGCGGCGTCACCGTCACGGTTTGCGGATCCTCCCAGGTAGTCCCGTCGAACGTAAGCGCCCCGGAAACGGTCAATGCGTCTGTGTTCGGGGGCAACACAGGCGTCACGGTCACCGTAGCTTCCGGGTTCGTGTTCAGGCGGATCATGTAACTCCCGGCGGCGCCGTTCTCCGCAAGGTCCAGCGTCAGCGCGCTCGTCGTCACGCCCACATTCGGGGATATTTCGTCGTCGTTCACCGCAACCGTTACGGCCGGCCACGACGTCCCGCTGCCGTAGCCCGTCACCGTATGCGAAATCATCACCGTCTCGTTGTCCGCATCGTTGTCTTGCACGGGCGTTACGGTCACGGTCTGGTCCGTCTGCCAGTCCAGTCTGTCGAACGTGAGCGGCCCGGATACGGTCGCCGCGCCCGGGTCCGAGGACACGGGCGTCACGGTCACGGTCCCCGGCGGTTCCGTGCCGAGGCGGATCGCGTAGGTCTTGGCCGGCCCCTCCTCGGGCGCCTCGAACAGCGAAGGCGTTACGATAATCGCCGGCGTATCGTTGTCTGTAATCGTAAGCGTATGCACCCTCGTGCTCCCCAGCGTATAGCCGTCGCCGGGCTGCAGCGTGAGCAGGACCGTCTCGGACGCTTCCGTGATCATGTCGTCCCGCACGTTCACCGTAATGTTTGCGGAGGTTGCGTTCGGAGACACGGTTAGGGTCCCCGTAGCGCTTGTCACCCCGTCAATCCAGTAATCCCCGATCCGTCCCGCCGTGCCGGAAAGCATATAGTTCAGCGTGATCGCCGCGGGCGGCGCGGGGTTGAGATTCACCGTCACGTCGAGCGTCACGTTCGTCCCGGCCGCCTCGCCCACGCTCGACGTCGCCGAGGCGAAGGAGGCCTCTGCCGTGTCGTTGTCCGTAATCGTAAGCGTGTGCACCGTCGTGCTGCCCAGCACATAGCCCGTGCCGTCCTGAAGCGTCAGCACAACCGTTTCGGCGTCCTCCCAGGCTATGTCGTCCGTCACATCGACCGAAATGGTCGCCGACGTGGCGCCTGTCAACACGGACAAGGTCCCCGTGCTGCCCGTCACGCCCGAAATATCGTAGTCCGAACCCCGCGCCGCCGTGCCGGTAAGCATATAGGTCAGGGTGATGTCCTCGGTTGGCGCAGGCGCCAGATTCACCGTCAGGTCCACCGTCCCGGCCCCCTCCCCCTCGCTTGCCGACGCCGAGGCGAACGACGCTGCAGCCTCGTCGTCGTCCGTGATCATAATGACATTGCTGCCCAGGCGGTCAACTGTCGCGCCCACGGCGCCGCCATCCATGTTCGTCGTCGTGAGCTTCGGCGCGGACCCTGCAGAACTCAGCGGTATCGTTACGGTCACCCGTTCATCTATCCCGTCCACATCGTCCAGTGCGGTCACGACGACCACGGCGTTGCCGGCCGGACCGGTGAAGGTCAACACGCCGGTTGTCGGCTCCAGCGCCACGCCGGCAGGAGAACCCTCCAGCGTCAGCGAGAAATCCTCGCCGGGCGCGCCGCCGCTGAACTGGAGCGGCACCTCAAGCACCTCGGGCGCCACCAGATTCCGTCCTGGCTGCACGTCTATCTTGGCCGTCACCGTCGCGTCGCCCTCCGTGGCGGTATTGTTTCCTGCTCGCACGGAGAGCGTCACCTGCGTCGAATCGTCGTCCACGAGCACCACGTCCACATACTCCGCGCCCACCTCGTAGTCGTCCGGCGGCGACATCATGGCGAGGCGCAGCGTTTTCGAGAAATCATCGCGTATATTGCCCACGGTGGTCAGCGTAATGGAGCCGCTGCTCGCGCCGTCGGCGATCGTGATCGTGCCGGCCGGAGACCCGGAAAGCGTATAGTCCGACGTGGCGGCGGTCGAATGCGCCGCCACGCGCTCCAGTGGAATGGAAAGGCTGCTGCCGGACAGCGTCTCGCTCGTCGTCGCCGTCACCGTGAGCATGCCCCCCTCCTCCGTCACCTCCCCGTCGTCGCTCACCGACAAATCGAGCGTCGGGTAGTCATCGTTCAGAATCGTGTAGGTCACGGTGTTGTTCGTAGAGGAAATAATCACGTCGTTCGCTGTTTGACTATTCGTCGTCAACGTCAGCGTAACCGTTTCGTCCTCTTCGACATCGTCATCTCTATAGACCCGAATCGAGAAGGGCCCCGCGTTGTTGGGCATCAGGAACCCGCCCGTCGAGCAATTGTCGTCGCGGCGAAAACCCCATCCGCCGCCGCGGGCATCGACAATTTCATAATCCGCCTCCGCGCCGTCCCGGTCATAGGTCGCCGTGCCGCTCATGCAAAAATCGACGTTTATTTTTGCCGGCGGGCTGGGCGTCACGTCAAAGGTGATGAGCCGGTCCGAGTGGCCCGTGCCGTTCCCCTCGAACGAGTCCGGCGCCACGCTCAGGATGGACGCCACGTAGGTTGGCGGCTCGTCGTCCGTAATCATAATCTCGCCCGTGCCGCTGCCGCTGGCCCCGCCGTCGAGGCCTGTCGCCGTAAGACCCGGCGTGTCGCTGTCGGACGCCGGAATGGACACGGTCACCGTCTCGGGAACGCCGAGGTCGTCCTGCATGGCGGTCACCGTCAGGGTCGCCGTGGAGGCGTTCCCCGCGCCGCCGGTGAACGTCACGGTGTTCGAACTGAGCGCCACGCCGGCGGGCGTGCCGGAGAGGGCCAGGGTAAAATTCGTGCCCAGCGCGCCGCCGGCGAACTGCAGCGGAACCCCGATGCTCTCCCCAGATTCGAGCGCCCGGCCCAGCGTAAGCTGAATCTCCGCCGTGTCCATCATATCCCCCTCGTCCGTCGTGCCGTCCGTCACCTGGAGCGTCACCGACGTCGGATCGTTGTCCGTAATGGGGACAATCACCGAATCCGGATCCGCCCACTGCCAGTTGGCCGGCCACGTAGCCGTCGTGTCCAGCCCGACCACCACCTGCTCCACGAGCTCGTCGCCGTCGCCCGAGGGCGCGGACAAGGTGGTCGTCCCGGTCGTCGCATTGTTGGCAATGCTGATCGAAGAAGCCACCGTATAATCCGCGGCGTCTGCGGTCGTGGCATGGCTCCGCACCGAGATCGGTATGCTCACTGCATTCCCTTCGGCGTTCCGTTGCGAGGCGGTCGCCGTAATGGAGAGGCCCGCCCCCCCTTCCGTAACCCCGCCGCTCACCGAAAGGGTTACCTTCGTCGGCACTACGCCGACCTCGAACACGGGGGAAAGGCCGTAGAGGTGTTTTGTTTGATCCCTACTCCCCCAAGTGCTGGTGCCAATTAGATGTTTACCGTCCCAAGGTTGACCATACATTACTCTACCATTTGGATTGCTGTTGCCGAGAGGATACTTATGCTTCGTACCGTCGTTATTTGTCCCTGTCCATATGTCGATACTATGCGCAAGATTGGTGGGCGTAATCACTTTCTGCCCGGATTCATTCCTAGCGTTGTCGAGGTTGATCCACGTATTGTCGTAGAAGTCCTCGTAGTTGTTGGCCACCTTGGCGCCGCTCCCGATAGAAGTTTTCAGCCAGTAGATCGGTACGCCCTTGTCCATCTCCGTCCAGGTCGTCCCGGTATGGTCTATCGCATCTACCGACGACGTGGAGCCGAGCACCTTGAACTTGCTACTGTGTTCCCGAATCTTCGTATGTCCGGCGGCCACCCTATTCTGCACGAATGTGTCGTAGTCCGCAATATCCGTCGAGCTCGCGGCGTGCTTGGTGGACGTTACAAAGAGCAGCCGAAACTGTTCGCCAATCTCAAACCCGTTGGGCGTGAAAGCCCAGGATTTGGACACGATAACCGGGTCCTGCCCGGCGGCGGGGCGTGCGAAACCCGCCAGCCCCGCTACGCCCAGCAGCGCGAAAAGAAACGCCGCGAAGCCGCGGGTGCGCAGAATCCGCCGGGAACCGGATGGTACGTCCGGGGCGCCGCCGCGGCCCCTACCTCCAACGCCGGAAAGTGAGGGGGGGGGGCTATTTCTGCGCATGCATCCCTGCGCAGCAGGGGAAATCGGCGAGATCGTAGCCACGCCCGGCGGGCTATCGTCATGTCTTCCTCGCAGTCGGAAACGGGGCTGCATAAACATCGGGTAAGCATCTGGATATATTGGATGAGGTACGCTACGCACTACGAAAACGGCTCGAAAACAGGTGGTTCCTCAAGGGGGCTCCAGGGTGGCCTTGAAGTACTTCAATAAACGCACCACAAGCCCAAAAAGTCCACTACGCCTCGTTAAATTTTTCAGAAATTTCAAATATTTCATAAAGCGCCTAATTTCATGGCCCAGCGCCCACCCTGCCCGCCGGATCCCGAACCGGGCGCCCATTCTGCATGCCAGACCCCAAACCAGGCACCCACTCTGCCCGCCGGACCCCGAACCGGGCGCCCATTCTGCATGCCAGACCCCAAACCGGGCGCCCATTCTGTCCGTCAGATTCCAAACCGGGCGCCCACCCTGCCCGCCAGGCCTCCAAACCAGACGTCTATTCTGCCCGCCAGACCCCAAACCAAGCGCCCATTCTGCCCGCCAGACTCGAGCCAGACGCTCCTGCACGCCCTCGGACGATGGGGCTATTTGGCCAGCAAGGCGGCTGCAATGCCCCGGAAACGTTCGTAATGGTGCGGATCCGGGGGGAACGACAAGGTATATGGGCCAAAAAAGTTGAGATTTTTGGCAACAATTGGTATCGTGGCGGGTGTAAACCTTGCCTTCCTCTCTGGTCAGAAGGAAGAATGCGGCCTATGCCATTGGACGCAGGGGGTACACATATACAATACGAGAATACACGCATGCAGGAACCTCTCAGGAACATAGAAGCCCCGAAAAATCCGGTTCAGGAACGCAGTCTATGGGAGAGGATCATTGACGTCAACTGCCCCCCTGTTCAGCATGTACCCAGTCCAAAGACGGACACAGAGATACTCGCCGAGGCATGGCAGCTTGTCGGAAGTCATCTGTCAGAAGCAATGTTCATCGTAAAAAATGGCCCATCCAGAGAATACCAGGGAAAGCCCTGACGTAACCAGCGCCCCGGTCGTTGCGCCTGACGTTCAACAATGGCTCAAACCGGACACGCCGGAGGATGTACGTGAGTATGTCGGCGGTTTTCAACGCACGGTGCAGCACTACCGTTACAGTGGGCCGCTCCCGCAAGCAGCCGAAATGGAGCTGTATGAACAGGTGTGTCCTGGCGCCGCAGATCGCATTATCGGCATGGGCGAAAAGGCGCTTGAAATACAGGCTGCTTCAATGGAGGGCAACATTGGTCTTGCAAAACGCAGCATCAGTGCTTCTGTAGGCATTTCGGCAGGCATGATGTTGCTTGCAGCTTTATGCATACTAATGGAAGAAGCCTGGATAGCTGTGCCATTTGGCGGAATTGGAATTCTGAACCTGTTCGCCCGTGAATTAATCAGGAAAATAAGGGGCGAATAAGAAGCGAAGGCAAGACGAACGGCCTACTGGCAGCTCATCTCGTATATTGGCCGCGGTGTTCCGCATAAAAACGTATGCGTACGGAATAAAGACATCAACATACGACGCTGCACGCATGAGCGAACCTTTTGACCATCTGCCCGACGCGGCGCGCATCTGGGTGTATGCGGCGGACCGGGACCTGAACGAACTCGAAGAAAACAGGACCGTCGAGATCCTGCAATCGTTTTGCGCGTCCTGGACGTCGCACGGGCGTCCCGTACGAAGCGCTGCCGGCATGCTGGAAAGCCGGTTCGCCGTCATTGCGGGCCATATTCCCGGCGGGGACATTTCCGGCTGCGGAATCGATGCGTCCGTGCATGCGCTGGACCAGGCCAAGGGCGAATTGGGGCTGGAATGGCTATCCGCCCTCGCGGTGCACTACCGGGATGCGAACGATGCGATTCGTTCGGTCTCCCGGGCCGCGTTTCGGGCGTCCGCAGCCGCCGGCGATGTGCACGAAAAAACCATCGTGTTCGATCCCGGAATACAGCAGCTGGGCGAGTTGCGGGCAGGTCGGTTCGAACGGCCTGCAGAAGAGACCTGGCACCAGCGTGCTTTTTTCCCGTCCTGCGCCGTTTGACCCCTCGTTCGCATGGATGCACGCAGCCGACCCGACTGGATGGATGTCGCCGTCCGGGAAATCGTCGTGGTGTTTATTTTTCTGTGCGCGCTGTTCGCGGCAGGCACGGTCGGATACATGCTGATCGAGGGATGGAACTGGATAGATGGCCTGTATTTTACGTTCATTACGCTGACCACGATAGGCTTTGAGGAAATCGGCGAGCTGTCGACGACGGGGCGCTTTTTTACGATGGGCGTGGCCGTGCTCGGCATTGGCGCGGCGGCGTTTATCGCCGGGCGCAGCGCGCAGTTGCTATTGATCGGGCGGAGAATTCGGGAACGTCACATGAAACGGCAAATCAGCCATATGAAGAACCATTACATTATTTGCGGATACGGCCGGGTCGGGAAGCGGATTTCCGAGGAACTGATCCGGTCCGGGGACCCGTTCGTGGTGATCGACCGGGCCGAGGAAGAAATCGCCTTGCTGCGTGCGGCGCGCATCCCGTTTGTCGCCGGGGACGCCGAGGATGAAGACATCCTGTATCGCGCGGGCCTTGATTCGGCGAAAGGCCTGATTCTTGCTACTCCTGAGGACAGCACGAATGTTTTCGTGAGCCTGACCGCCCGCCAGGCCCGAAAGGATTTGTTCATTCTCGCACGGGCGAACTCGCCGAACATTGAAAAAAAACTGCTGCATGCCGGGGCGAACAAGGCCATTTCCCCCGATGAGATCGGCGCCCGCCGCATGGTGGAGGTGATCCTGAGGCCCCATGTGGACCGATTCATGGCCGAACTCTTTCGCGCCGAATCGCTCGACCGGGCCATGGACCAGATCACCATACGCGACGGGGCCGCCATTGCAGGCAAATCCCTTGCGGAAAGCAATGTCCGTCGGGAATTCGACGTGATCGTCGTGGCGGTCATTGATGGAGCCACCGAGGAGATGCGCTTCAATCCCAGCGCCCGGGACGCCATCCGCGCCCGGGATACGCTGATCGTACTTGGACACCCGGATATTATCGAACAACTACGGGCCTTGCACGGAACCCCCGCATAGCCTGCCGAATCTTCGCGGCACGCGGCGCGCGGCCGCCTGAACGCCATGGACACTCTTTTCAAACGAATGCTTGGGGCGCTCTTGCTGATGGCGGGAAGTCAGGCCGCGGCAGCGCAGTCCTACATCAATCAGCAGGACATCGAGGCGGTGCTGGAAAAATACCGCGTCGAGCATGTGGCGGACCTGCCCAAGGTGGAATACGCCTATTTCGTGCTGGGCGACGGCCGGGGCAGCACGGTGCTGGCCCGCAACAGTTTTTACAAGATCATGGGCGGCGGCGACGCCAAACGGGGGCATGCCCGCTCCAAGCTGGTGGAACTGCTGAACCGTCGCTTGATGGGCACCGTGCAAATTGGCGACACGCTGGTGATTCCCCGACAATTCGAGACCGATTTCCGGGCCTATGCGCCGTTTCCCGTGACGTATCCGGGGGCCCGGGAGTTCGACAAGTTGTTCGTCATCCACAAAACGATACAGGCCTGGGCCGCCTACGAGCAGGGCGAGCTGGCCCGCTGGGGCATCGTCAATACGGGCGTCCCTGCCAACCCGACGCCGCAAGGTCGCTTCAATTTCAACTGGAAAACCGAGTACCGCATATCCTCCCTGAGTCCGCCCGGCGAACGCTGGGAGATGTACTGGGTATTCAATTTTCACAATGCCCGGGGGATACATGTGCACCAGTACCCCATGCCTACCGGCGGGCCCACCAGCCACGGATGCGTGCGGCTGGTGGAATCGGACGCAAAATGGATCTACGACTGGGCGAACCCCTGGCGCGTGGAGAACGGCCTGGTTGGCCCCGGCTCCACCGGCAGCCGCATTCTTGCGCAGGGCACTACGGTGCTGGTCGTCGGGGAAGATCCGGACGGCGCGCCCGCGCCGTTTATCCGGGGCGAAACGCCGGCGCTACGGCGGATCGAACTGCCCGACGACCCCTACGACGTGCCGGCGGGCACGCCGCAGCAAAGGCGCTTCGACCGGCTGCGGTCCGAAAACACGGGCTCGGCCCCGCCGCTACCGGATCACGTGGAAGAATCTTCCGAAACGGGGTAACACGGCCTCCTTGTCCCAGGAAAAATAGATCAGCACGGCCTTGCCTACGATGTGGTCCATGGGCACGAAGCCCCAGAAGCGGCTGTCTTCCGAATTGTCCCGGTTGTCCCCCATCACGAAGTAGTAATCCTGTCGAAACGTCCAGGACGTAACCGGTTCGCCATCCACCTCGAAGCCCCCGTCGCTCGTTTGCCGGACGGCATGGCCTTCGTATCGGGCGATGACCGGGCCGTAGAGGGGCCAGTTCGCTTCCGTTAACGCAATGGAGCGGCTCTCGGCGGGAATGGTTATCGGGCCGAAATTGTCGGGGGTATAGCCGCGCCCCGAGGGGTGCATGGCCATATTATAGTATCCGGCGGCGCCATCCCGCACGATAGACGGCTCGACGCGATCGATCCAGGACCAGGCCTCAATGGCTTCTGCGGCCCCGGGCGTTGCTTGCACGCGCACCACGCTCATGTCCTCTGTGGTCTGGAAGTCCGACACGCCCAGGTCCCGGAGCGCGGCGCCGGAAAGCTGCATGCGGGGATCGCTTTTGCGTACGTCCCAATATTGCTGCATCGTTTCGCCGAGGGGCACGACGGCGCCGTCGGCGCGCACCTCTTTATCGACTATTTCGAGGCGTTCGCCCGGCATGCCCACGACGCGCTTGATGTAATGCGTTTTGCGGTCGATCAGCTGGTCGTCCGGGGGAAAATTGAATACGATGGCGTCTCCCCGCTTAACCTGCGTGAACCCCGGAAACCGGGTATTCGGCAACTGGAAATCCCGGACATAGATCGGCGTGAAGGGAATGCCGAGCGTCAGGGGCGTGCGGGTGCCGTAGTGGACTTTAGAAACGAACAGGTAATCGCCCACGAGCAGGCTTTTCTCCATGGACGGCGTGGGAATCCGGAAAAGATCGAAGAAGAGCGTCCGCACGATCACCATAATCACCAGAATGAACACGAAGGCGTCCGTCCATTCCCGGAGGGCGCTCTTGGGTTTCGCGTTCCGGGCGGACTCTTTCTTGTTCGCCGGCTTGTCCGCCGGCGGGGAAGCCATGCGGGCCAGGCGGTCCTTTTTCGATGCGCGGCGTTTTTTGCGGCCTGTTGGAGATGCTGCCAAAATCGTGTCCTGTGGATGGATGCTTCGTTAGCGGTCGGACTCTGTGTACAACGAGGGACGTCCTTGTTTCATATCCGGAACGGGTATCCTTTCGAGAAAAAAGCGTTCCCCGTCGAACCCGGTTAAAAACCAGGATTGCCGGGCGCGGACATAGTAGTAATCCGCATAGGGGGCGCGGACCCCGGTCTGCAACGCGGGATCAAGCAGGGCGGCCTTGAATTCGGGCAGCCGATCCCGGTATTTTCGATCCGTCATGGTCACAAGCCCCCGCTCGAAGGGACCGTTGACGTCCACGAGCGCCAGCGGAATGGCGTCGTTCAGGACGAACCGGTATTCGAACTGGATGTATTCTGCGGGCGGCGTTTGGCCTTCGGCGACTTGCTCCGCCACGGTACGGGTGGGCGGACCGAAGTGCGCTTCGAGGAGAGCCCGCAGGTCTCGCGTGCGCATCGTATCGGCGGGAATGCGTTCGTTGCTGCCCAGATAGGCCCATTTCGTATCCCCGAACGATGCGTCGAAGGCGGCTGTTTCGGCAGAAGAAACGAGGCGGATATCGTGGATCGCGGGCGGTGGCGGACGCCGCAACGCCTCCAGCGCAGCCATCTGCTCCCGCACGTCTTCGGCGACCCAGGGAAGCCGCTCCAGAGGGAACGGGTTCACGCGCAGGCCTCTTCGCGCCAGAATCCCTTCTGCTTCTACGCGCAAGCGAGCGGTCCGGTACAGGTCGATCAGCACGTCGGTAGGGTCGTTCGACTGGGCGGCGGCATAGATCGCGCCAACGCCCGCATGGCCCAGCAGCAAGATCAATCCCGACCATACCCGGATGTGCGCGTTCCTCATGGCATGCACCCGGCGGCTACCCTTCCATCGAGAGCACGGCCAGAAACGCCTCCTGCGGCACTTCGATGCGGCCTACCTGCTTCATGCGCTTCTTGCCTTCTTTCTGTTTCTCCAGCAGCTTCCGTTTCCGGGAAATGTCGCCGCCGTAGCATTTGGCCGTGACGTCTTTTCGCAGGGGCCGCACCGTTTCGCGGGCGATGACCTTGTTGCCGATCGCGGCCTGCAGGGCCACCTCGAACATTTGCCGGGGAATGAGCTCCTTCAGTTTCTGCGTCAGCTTGCGCCCCATGTCGTAGGCCTTGTCTTTATGGACGATGGTCGAAAGCGCGTCCACCGGGTCCCCGTTGATCAGCACGTCCAGCTTGACCAGCGCGCTTTCCCGGTATTCCAGAAATTCGTAGTCGAAGGAGGCATAGCCCCGGCTGCAACTTTTCAGCCGGTCATAGAAGTCGAAAACGATTTCCGCAAGGGGAAGTTCGTACTGCAGGTTTACGCGCTCTTCGCCCAGGTACGATTGATTGACGTAGACGCCCCGCCGATCCTGGCATAATTGCATGAGGTTGCCGATGTAGCCGGGGGGCGTAATGATTTCGGCCTGCACGACCGGTTCCCGGATCCGCTCGACCTCGCCGCGCGGCGGCATGCTGCTGGGGTTGTCCACGATATGCACGGATTCGTCGCGCGCAAGCACTTCGTACTTTACGTTCGGTACGGTAGCAATGATGTCCAGCCCGAATTCGCGGTCGAGGCGCTCCTGCACGATCTCCATATGGAGCAAGCCCAGAAATCCGACGCGAAAGCCGAAACCAAGCGCGGCGGACGTTTCCGGTTCGTAGGTTAGCGCGGCGTCGTTGAGTTGCAATTTCTCGAGCGAGGAGCGCAGATCGGAAAAATCGTCGGGGTTTACCGGGTATACGCCGCTGAACACCATCGGCTTTACCTCCCGAAAACCGGATATGGGTCCGTCGGCGGGACGGGATTTCAGGGTGATGGTGTCCCCTACCCGCGTATCCCCGACCTCCTTCACCGAGCCGATCACATAGCCCACCTCTCCGGCGCGCAGTTCGTTCACCGGATGCATGGAAAGCCGCAGGACGCCAATCTCTTCCGCATCGTACTCCCTCCCGTTGGACATGAAGCGCATGCGTTCCCCTTTTTTCAGCGCCCCGTGGAAAATACGCGCATACACAATGGACCCTCGGTACGAATTGAAGATCGAGTCGAAAATGAGCGCCTGAAGCGGGGCGTCCGCATCTCCTTGCGGGGCAGGAATACGGCGCACGATGTCTTCCAGCAAGGGCGCCACCCCAAGGCCTGTCTTGGCGCTTATCTGGATAATGTCCTCTGCGGCGTCGCCCAGCAGCTCTTCAATGGAGCGGGCGACGACGTCGGGCCGCGCATTGGGCAAGTCCACCTTGTTGATGACCGGAATGACTTCGAGGTCGTTGCCCAGGGCCAAATGCACATTGGAAAGCGTCTGCGCTTCGATGCCCTGCACGGCGTCCACCACGAGGATGGCCCCTTCGCAGGCTTTCAGCGCGCGCGAAACCTCGTAGGTGAAATCCACGTGCCCCGGCGTATCGATCAGGTTCAGCACATAATCCTGGCCGTCCGGCGAACGATAGCCCATCCGGATCGCATGGCTTTTGATCGTGATGCCCCGCTCGCGCTCCAGGTCCATGCTGTCGAGCACCTGCGCTTGCAGTTCGCGCTCGGTCAGGGTGCCTGTCTGCTCCAGCAATCGGTCGGCAAGGGTGCTCTTGCCATGATCGATATGCGCAATGATGCAGAAATTACGTATTCGGCTCTGCCTTTCGTCGAACATGTCCTGCCTGTCGGAATGAATGGCCCTGTCGGAATGAATGGTCGAGGCCTTCCCGGCCGGTTCGGATTACGCGATACCTTCATCGCTGTCCGGAACGGCGGGCGCTGGACCCACATCCGGACCCGCTTCCGGCGGGGCGCGCAGGGCGTCCGCCTCGTTTGCCGCGGCGTCCCGCTCGGTCTGTTCGCGCACGTATTCGGCGTATTTCTTGTGTAGCAGCACCACGCTGGCCACCCCGCATACGATCCCCATGTCGGCCACATTCCATATCGGGAACAGCGAAATATACATGCCGCCTACCAGAGGGATTGATTCGGGCAGGAATCCGCTCCACAGGTTCACGTGAATAAAATCGACCACCTTGCCGGAAAGGAGCGCATCTCCATAAAAAAGGCGGTCGATAATGTTGCCGACGGCGCCGCCGAGGATAAGCGCCAGGCTGGCCCGGTAGGGATAGTAATCCTTCCGAACGCGGTACAGGTAGAATACGATCAGGGCGGTCGCAAGCATCGAAAACACGGTCACCACCGCCGTGGGACCCGGCGTAATGCCAAACGCCATGCCGGGATTCTCGGTGAACGTGAACTTCAGCCAGTCGCCCAGCACCGGAATCTGCTGGCCCCGGTACATGGTGCGGAGCACAAGCTGTTTGGTGAACTGGTCCAGGAGAACGACAAGACCGGAAATCCAGAGAACGCGCATCATAATCGTATACTGGACCGCCGCCCGGTTCTGTCTACTCGTCTACTGTTGTTGTCTACTCCTGTTGTCTGCTTCGTATCGTATACTTCTACGCCTATCTCTTTTGCCGCGCCTTGCCCTCTATCGACATTTCCGTGTGCGGCACGGCCTCGAGGCGCTCCCTCGAAATCGCCTTGCCCGTCACGCGACATATTCCGTAGGTCTTGTTTTTGATGCGCTCCAGGGCGCGGTCCAGGTATCCCACGTATTTCTTCTGCCGCGCCAGCATCAGATACAACTTTTCGCGTTCCATGGCGTCGGTTCCGGCGTCCGCCATGTGAAAACTGTACGCGGTATCGTTTTCGGCCTGGGAGACCACATCGTCCAGTTGCGTGTTCATCCGCTCGATGTCCTCCACGGCTTCCATGCGACGCGCCAGAATGAGTTCCCTGTAATGCGCAAAGTCTTTGTCCGCAAACCACGTGTTCGTGCGCACGTCAGTTTGCGGGGCGCTCCCCGCCCCCTCGCTGGTTGCGGAAGCGTTGTTTTTGGCAGATTTTCTGGCAGATCTATTGGCAGATTTTCTGGTAGATGATTTTTTCTCGGCCATGTGCAGCGTGCGCGAAGCGCGGTCGTTCCCGGAGCGTTTTTTCTCCTTTTCGGATACCTTTCCGGCGTATCTGTTTGGTTATGCATGTTCAATGCGGCGAACCCCTGCACGGAGCGTTTCTTCTCCGATGCGGAAGACCTCCACCACATCTCCCTTGACATCTTCCGCAGGAGAATGAACCGCGTTTAACTCCAGCGCCAATATCTCGTTCCGTATCCATGCGCCGTGCTGGCGAATCACGTCGGCGAGGCGCTCCGTGGCCTGGTACTCGACGACAATGCGATCCGTTACCCGGAAGCCGTTTCCTTTCCGCAAGTTCTGCATCCGGTTGACGATTTCCCGGGCCTGACCCTCGGCGATCAAGTCTTCCGTGAGCGTCGTGTCGAGGGCTACGGTGACGTCCTGCTCCTGCCCCACCAGCCATCCGGTCACTTCTTCGCTGGTGATCTCAAGGTCTCCAGGCCCCAGTTCGACCGGCTCGCCACCCGCCTCTATGACGAGTCGGCCTTCCTGTGCGTACCGGGCGATGTCCGCTTCGTCCAGCGCCCGGACAGCCTGGTTCACGGCTTTCATGCGTTTCCCGAGGCGCGGGCCCAGCCGCTTGAAATCGGGGCGCGCCGAGCGTTTTACAAGCCCGCTGGATTCCGGGACATACTCGATGGCGCGCACATTGATCTCGCTCAGGATAATATCGCGCACCTGTTCTATGTCGCGTTCGGAAACCTGTCCGCCCGTGACCGCCAGAATCCTCGGAAGCGGTTGCCGCACATTGAGTTCGCTTCTGTTGCGCAGGGAGAGGGTCAGGGAGGAAATCGTTCGGGCCAGCGCCATCCGCCGTTCCAGGTCCCGGTCTGTTTCGGCTTCGATCGGTTCCGGGAAGGAGGTCAGGTGCACGGATTCGCAGGCTTCCCGGTTCGCGCCCGCCGTCAGGGCGAGGTACAGCCAGTCGCTGAAGAACGGCGCGATCGGCGCCATCATGCCCGCAATAGTCACCAGGCATTCGTACACCGTCTGGTAGGCGGCTGTCTTGTCGTTGCTCTGGTCCGCCTCTTTCCAGAACCGCCTCCTCGAGCGGCGGACGTACCAATTGGAAAGTTCTTCCACGAACCGCTCAATGGCCCGCGCGGCCCGCGTCGGATCGTACGCCTCGTACGCTTCGTCCACCCGCCGGACCGTACTGTGCAGCAGGCTCACGATCCAGCGATCCAGCTCGGGGCGTTCCTGCACGGAAATGCGGGCTTCGTCCCAGGCAAAGCCGTCGATATTCGCATAGGTGGCGAAAAAGGCGTACACATTTTCCAGCGTGCCGAAGAATTTCCGAAGCGTATCGCCCAGGCCGCGTTCCGAAAACTTGATGTTTTCCCAGGGCGGCGAGTTGCTCATCATGTACCACCGCACCGCATCCGCCCCGTAGTTCGCAATGGTTTCGAACGGGTCCACCGCATTGCCCCGCGATTTCGACATCTTTTCCCCCTGCTCGTCGAGGATCAGCCCATTAACGACCACGTTTTCGTAGGCCACCGAATCCATCACGGCCGCCCCCAGCACATGCATGGTGTAGAACCAGCCCCGGGTCTGGTCGATGCCTTCCGCGATGAAGTCGGCGGGGAAATGCCGCTCGAATTTTTCCTTGTTTTCGAAGGGATAATGCCACTGCGCGAACGGCATGGAGCCGGAATCGAACCATACGTCCAGGACTTCCGGCACGCGGCGCATCACGCCGCCATCCGGGGCGGGCCACGTCAAGGAGTCCACGAACGGGCGGTGCAGATCGATATCCTCGTCGCGCTCGGGGAGCTGGTCGCCGCACTTTTCCCGAAGCTCCGCCACCGAGCCGATCACCTCGATATAGTCGGAGCCTTCCTGGTCCGATCGCCAGATCGGAAGCGGGGTTCCCCAGTATCGGCGGCGGCTCAGCGCCCAGTCCACATTGTTTTTCAGCCATTCGCCAAACCGTCCCGTACCCATGGCGGAAGGCTGCCAACGGATCGTATCGTTGAGCGAAATCATGCGGTCCTTGATGGCCGTGGTCCGCACGAACCAGCTCGCCACCGGATAATTCATGAGCGGCGTGCCCTTGCGCCAGTCGCACGGGTAATTATGGAGATGCGTTTCGTGCTTGTACAACAACCCCCGCTCCCGCAAATCGCGGGCGATCGGCTTGTCCGCATCCTTGAACCACATGCCCGCGACGAGCGGAACCTCCCCGGTAAAGCAGCCCGCCGGGTCCACCGGATTAAACACGGGCAAGCCTTCCCTGCGGCCTGCGGCGTGGTCGTCGGCCCCGAACGCGGGCGCGAGGTGCACCAGGCCGGTTCCGTCCTCGGTCGATACGAAGTCCGCTTCCACGACGCGCCAGGCCCCCTGCTTGCGGCCTTCGTCCAGAAAGTACGGGAAGACCGGGTCGTAGGTCATTCCAATCAAGTCCCGCCCCTTGCGCCGTCGTACTATTTCGCCGTCTGCATCCAGCACATCCAGCCGCTCTTCCGCAAGGATCAGGAACTCTTCGCCTCCATCGGCCTGTTCCAGCCGCACTGTGACATAATCAATGTCCGCCCCCACCGCCAGCGCCGCATTGGAGACGAGCGTCCACGGCGTCGTGGTCCACGCCAGAAAAAACGTGTTTTCGGCGCCCTGCACCGGGAATCGGACATACACGGACGGGTCTTGCACTTCCTCGTAGCCCAGGCTCACCTCATGGGACGACAGCACGGTCCCCGAACCGGGGCTATACCACTGAATCTTGTGCCCCTCGTACAGTAGCCCCCGTTCGTACATTCGTTTGACGAGCCACCATTCCGTCTCGATATACTTGTTTTCGAACGTGACGTAGGGGTTGTCCAGATCGACCCAGTACCCCATCTTTTTCGTCAGGTCATCCCATATTTCCTTGTACCGAAGGACGCTTTCGCGGCAGGCGGCGTTGTACCGGTCGATCCCGTAGCACTCGATCTCTTCCCGCCCGGTCAGCCCCAGCGCCTTTTCTACTTCGATCTCCACCGGCAGGCCATGCGTATCCCACCCGGCCTTGCGCTCCACATAGAACCCCTTCATCGTTTTGTAGCGACAGAACACATCCTTGATGGTTCGCGCCATCACATGATGAATGCCCGGACGCCCGTTGGCGGTAGGCGGCCCTTCGTAGAATGTGAACGCTTTTCGGTGCGCCCGATCCGCCGTGCTTTTCTGGAAAATGCCGCGCTGCTCCCACAGCGCCAGGATTTCCTGTTCCAGCGCAGCGTGGTCGAATCGCTTTACTTCTTCAAACCTGGACATGGACAGCAAGCCAGCGCGGCATGGCGACAAGGTATCCGCTATGCGCCGATGGTCGATACGATGGCCGACATAAGCCGGGTCAGGAGCGGCTCCGCCTTGCCTGCGGCGGCGATAATCTCCTCGAGCGACACCGGCGCAAGCGCATCCGGGAAACATTCGTCGGTGACGACCGAAACGGCCAGCACGCGCATATTCATGTGGCGCCCCGCAATCACCTCGGGAACGGTGCTCATGCCCACCACGTCCGCGCCCCATCCCCGAAGCATCCGGTATTCTGCCCGCGTCTCAAGGTTCGGGCCTGTAACCGACACATATACGCCCCGGTGCAGTTTTATGCCTTCTTCCAGCGCTTTCGCTTCCGCGATGCGTTGCAAGTCCTCGTCGTAGGGGGCGCTCATGTCGGGGAAGCGGTCCCCCCAGTCGTCGATATTCGGCCCGATCAGCGGGTTTGCGTTCTGGAAATTGATATGATCCGACAACAACATCAATTCCCCTTTCTTGTACAGGGGATTCATGCCCCCGGCTGCATTGGAGATCAGCAACGTATCGACGCCCAGTTCGCCAAACACCCGGACGGGAAATACCACGGTTTGCGCATCGTATCCTTCGTACAGGTGAAAACGGCCTTGCAAGGCGTACACCGGCACGCCGGCCAGCGTGCCCACCAGCAAGCGGCCCGGATGCGATTCCACCGTGGATAACGGGAATTCGGGAATGTCTTCGTAGGGTATGATGGCGTCGGCATCGATCTTTTCCGCAAGTTCGGCCAGGCCCGTGCCCAGGATCAATCCGATCCGGGGGGCCAGGCCGATCCGGGCGCGAATGGCCTCGGCGGCGGTTTCTACCTTCTGGCGGTATGCAAGCGCGTCAAACATAATATTCGGAGACTTCGGTAAGTACTTGAGGATGCACTGATCAAATCCACTTCGATCAGCGCTTCACGTACGCAAGTAGCGTTTGTAATGATCCATCGTTAAAATCAGCGGAAAACACGGCGTTTGGCGTCGTCGGGGTCGTGAAGCGCCCTTCGGGAGGCATTGAGGAGCGCGCTGGCGGCGTCATTCCTCATTATGCGGGGCCACCACACTACCTGCTTCGTCATTCCTTGCCAGCCCACTCCTCAATGCCTCTGATCTTCGCGGACTTAATCAGAGCATCCTTGATGAAACGACGGTAGCCCGCCGTGCGGAACAAGCGGCCTTGACCAGCGCATGCGCGCAGTCAAGGTCTGGTAGTCAACGTTCTTTAGTCAAGGTCTTTCAGAATGCGGCGGATGTGCTGGATATCCGAAGAGGAATCCGGCTTGTCGGCGACCTTTTCCTGGCGTTTCGGTTTTCTCGCTTTTGGAAGCGGGGCGACAGGCGACTCGTCTGGCGCAACATCGCCGCCCGAATCCGCCTCTGCCTCTGCGTCTGCGTCCATTTCAGGGTCCGCTGCTCGTTCCCTGCGCACAGGCGGCGCAGGGTCTTTGGGCGCGCGGGCGGCGGTCCTCGCCGGCGGCGTTTCCGGGCGTTCCTGCGGATCGGCCCCGCTTTCGCTGGCGGCGTACAATCTGTCCAGCACCACCTTGGCGTGTTCTTCGTAGCGCGCCAGCAGTTCGGTTTCGGACGTAAGCAACGCGCGCAACCGGGCCATCAACTCCAGGCGATAATCGTTCAGGCGAGCGGCCTGCCGACGAATTTCCTGGACCGTTTTCCGCGCCTGCTCTTCCGTGCGCCGTGCGTCGTCTTCCGCCTTTTCGATCAGATTCCGGGCCTTGGTCTCGGCATTCTGAATCGTTTTTTCGGAAGATTGGCGGGTGATGCGCAAGGCTTCTTCCAGCGCGACCTCTACCTTTTCGTAGTGCTCGAGCTTGGCCCTGAATTCGGCCAGCTTGTTTTCGGACCGCTGGCGCTCGTCAAGGAGGCCTTCCCATTGCGACGCGACCATATTCAGAAACGCCAGCACTTCTTCCGGGTCGTATCCCCGGAATTTGCGCGAGAAGTCCTGTTTGCGTATGTCGAGGGGGGTCAGTTTCATGGCGCCGCACGCTGGATGTGGCAGGGTCTGGTTCGCTCGTCTGCATGGCAAAAGATACGATGATCAGATGCGATGGTCGGATACGAATGCCAGATACGGTGACTGCACCGTCCTGGTAAGATACGAAATTTTTTCCGGTTCGGCTTGAAAACAATGTGCAGACACGATCCGAATACTATCCAGCCCGGATACTATCCAGTAATATCCAGCGCGCTACGCAGGCCGGGCGCGTTCGCCGTCGCCGTCGTTCGGGGCCCTTCTTGTTCCGAACAGGGCGCTGCCGATGCGTATGTGGGTAGCGCCCTCTTCGATCGCCGCCTCGAAATCCCGGCTCATGCCCATGGAAAGGCGCTCCATGGAAATATTGGGGGCGAACCGGGACGGCAAGGCGTCGAACAGGGCGCGCAGGCGCTGGAACTCGCGGCGGATGGCGTCCGGTTCCGCCCGAAGCGATCCAATGGCCATCAGGCCGCGCACCCGAAGGCGCTCGCACCGGGCTACCTCGTCGAACAGCGCGCGTATCTTGTCGGGCGGCACGCCGAACTTGCTGTCCTCGCCGGAGATGTTGACCTGCACCAGGCAGGGCATGGTGCGCGCTTCGGCCTGGGCTCGTTCGTCCAGCGCGCGGGCGAGGCGGGCGCTGTCCAGCGCCTGGAAACAATCTGCAAACCGGACGACGTCCCGCGCCTTGTTCCGCTGCAAATGTCCGATCATGTGCCAGGTTCTATCCCCGCCCCGCCCCCGTCCCGGCGCCTCCGTGCTCTTCTGCACCAGTTCCTGTACGCGATTCTCTCCGAAATGACGTATTCCGGCCCGGTGCGCCGCCTCCACCGCCTCTGTGGAAAACGTTTTCGAGACGGCGACGAGCGTAATCTCGTCGGGCGAGCGTCCGGCGCGCCGACAGGCCTCCGCGATGCGCCCCTGAATCCGTTGCGCATTGCGGGAGATGCCCTCCATGTCCATGCTGTTCGTCATGTCGTCGTCCCGGTGATCCAAAAGGATGCGCTGATCAGTGCATCCTTAAATCCCTTGCGGTCAGCGCTTCACGTACGCGAGTACATGCCGTCATGATTCCATCGTTGAAACCCGCGGAAAATACGGACGATTCACACGACGATTCATTCGACGATAAACAGGGCGATTCATACGACGATTCGCACGGACGATGCACAAAATCATGGACGTGAAGCGCTGATTTTTGCGGACGGAATCAGGGTATCGCACGTTAGGATGCTCTGATTAAGTCCGCGAAGATCAGTGCATCCATACATACTACACAGGCTCGCGCGGGCGCCGTTACGCTTCCGCCCGCAATACCTCCAGCGGCGCGCGGCGGTAAATTCCCCGACTGGTTATGAGTCCGGTTCCTGTGGTCAGGAGCGGCGTGGCGACAAGCACCGCCAGCGCGGCCACGATATCCGGCCGAAAGGGCGCCTCGAAGACGAACGCGGCGAACGCCCACACCGCCGCAAAAGAAAGCGCAAGGCCCGTCAAGGCCGCAAAGAATCCCAGCAAAAAATACTCCACCGCCATGATGCGGAGCACTTCCGACCGGGACGCGCCCAGCGTCTTCAGCAATACGCTCTCGCGCCGCCGCGGCGCCCGGCTCACGACCACCGCTCCGATCAGGACAATGATCCCCGTCAGGATGCTGAAGGACGCCATGAAACGCACCACAAACGATATGCTGGAGAAGATCGCGTCAAAGGTATCCAGCGCCAACGCCAGGTCGATGATGGAGACGGAAGGATGCCTGTCCGCTACGGCTCGTTGCAACCCGGACGCCTGATCGGCGGTTTCCGTCCGGCTCAGGACTACGTGGAATCGCGGGGCCTCTTCCAGTACGCCCGTGGGGAACACCACAAAGAAGTTGGCGCCCATGCGCCGCCATTCCACTTCGCGCAAGCTGGCCACCCGAACCGGAATGGGCCGTCCCTGTACGTTGAACGCCAAGCTGTCCCCTATCCCGACGTCGAGGTCCCGGGCAATGTCCTCGTCGAGCGATACGGGGACCAGCGGGTCGGTCGGGTCCGCCTCGCCGATAAATTCGCCCGCCGTCACTTTTTCGGATTCGGTCAGATGGTCCCGGTAGGTTACGCGGTACTCGCGGCGGTGCGCCCAGGTTGCCGTCGAATCCGCCCGCATGGCCTCTGTCGTACGTCCGTTCACGGACGCAAGGCGCATGGTCACAATGGGTACGCTGGACAAGACGGGCAGGTTTTGCTCCCGGACAATATCCGTCAGCGGGTCAATTTCGTCGGATTGAATATCGAACAACACCATGTTGGGCAAGCCCTGGGCCTCGGACAGTTCGAGCGGCCCCAGCAGCGTGCGCTGCACGCCAAAAAGCGTTCCGATGACAAACGCGCCCAGCCCCAGCGAAAGCACAAGCATCGACGTCTGGTTATTGGGCCGAAACAAGTTGGCCAATCCGTGCCGCCAGATGTAACTCCAGCGGGTCGGAAAGAACCGGCGCGTAGCCCACGCGACGCCTTTCGCCGTAACGAGCAAGGCGCCAAAACCCACCGCGAGGGCGGCGGCGTATCCCAGCCCGACGCCGGGCGACGGCGCGTTGCCTATGGCGAACGCGACAATCCCCGCCGCCACGACGCCGAACACGCCCCACCAAAGCGGGTCTTTCAGGCTGGACCGGGTGGTTTCCACGGTGGAGCGCAACGTCAGGAGCGGAGATATGCGGCGCACGGAAACGAGCGGAAAAAGCGCAAAGGCGGCGGTAACGCCTACGCCCAGCGCCATGCCTGCCCCGAGGGCGCCCCACGATATCGCAAACGGCACCGTTACCGGCAGAAAATCCTGCAGGACCATCGGCACAAGCCCCTGTACGCCTATGCCCAGCGCTGCGCCCGCCACGCTGCTCGCCAGGCCCATGGCCAGGGTTTGCACGGCGTATATGGAACATGTTTGCCAGACGCCCGCCCCAAGACAGCGCAGCGCCGCAATCGTTGGAAGCCGCCGGCGGACGTACACATGCACGGCGCCCGCCACGCCAATGCCGCCCAGCAGCACGGCGACAAACGCAATCACGTTCAGAAATCGGTACAGATTGGTCAGGCCCTCGTCCCAGCCGTCGCGTATTTCGGCCACCGTATCGTAGCGCACTTCTTCCGCGCGCAACAGCGGTTCGAGGGTATCGACGAGCGCCTCGACGTCCCGGTCCTCGTCGAACCGGAAGGCGAGGGCGTACTCCGCCTGACTGCCCCGGGACAAGAGCGTCGAATCCAGCCGAACAGCGGGGATGTACAGGCGCGGACTGAACACCGACATCATCTGGTTTTCGCCGGGCATCTTGTCGATGCGCCCCGCTACGGGATAGAAATAGCGCCCGATGCGGACGCTGTCTCCGGGCTGCACCTCGAAAAGATTCATTACCGCCCGGTCCACGAGTGCGCCTCCGTCGGCGAGCCAGCGCTCCGTGGCGTCGGCGGGCGTGGTTTCGAGGCGGCCGTAGAAAGGAAATGGGCCTTCGACGGCGCGCACGGTCATCAGTCGCGACTGCCGCCCCGCCGGAAACCAGGCCATGGAAGGAAACGAAACGAGCCGGGCCTGCGTCCCGCCGATGGAGTCGATCGCGGCCTCCATGGCGGGGCTGAACGGACGCCCGGATTCCAGCATGAGGTCCGCGGCCAAGAGTGTTTTCGCTTCGCGGTCCACAACCTTCCTGAGGTTGCTTCCGAACGACGAAATGGCCACCAGCGCCGCCACCCCGACCACCATGGAGGACAAAAAGAGCGCCAGCTGCCGCCGACTGCCCCGGCTGTCCCTCCACGCCATCCTGCATATCCAAAAATTCGGCATCGTATGCGCGCGGGCTGCTATAAGGCGGGTTTCGTCGCGATATCGGAAACCACATGGCCGCCGCGAAGCCGGATGATGCGTCCGGTGCGCTGCGCCAATTCGTGGTTGTGCGTAACGAGGAGCAGCGCGGTTCCTGCGGTCTCGTTCAGGTCAAACACCAGCTCTTCGATGGTCGCGCCCGTTTCTGTATCGAGGTTGCCCGTGGGTTCGTCGGCGAATAACAGGGCGGGCCGGTTCACGAACGCCCGCGCGATCGCTACGCGCTGCTGTTCGCCGCCGGACAACTGCGCGGGGTAATGGGACAGCCGCTCGCCAAGCCCCACTTGCTCCAGGAGCCGGGTTGCCCGCGCCCGCGCCCCTTTGTCGCCCCGCAATTCCGCCGGAACCATCACATTTTCCAGCGCCGTCAAGGCAGGGATCAGTTGGAATGTCTGGAAAATGAATCCGACGGTCCGGTTGCGCAGCCTTGCCAGCGCATCTTCCGACAGGGCGTTCAGGCGCCGGCCGGATACATCCACGCTGCCCGCCGTAGCCCGGTCCAGCCCGGCGCACAGGCCCAGCAGGGTGGTTTTGCCGGAGCCGGAGGGGCCCGCCACCGCGCAGGTTTCCCCGGGATGCAGGTCGAAGGATACATCGTGCAGCACCGTGAGCGAGCGCTTGCCGCTCCGGTAGGTCTTCGTGAGATGGCGAACGGAAAGAATGGGGGCCATGCGCTATTTTTCTGAAACCGGCGTTCGTTTCCGGGGGTTTGTTGCCATCAGGGCATCCTCAGGGGGGCTTCGCGATAAGGTCCGTCCCGCATCGAACGCGAAATTCGCGGCACGTTGCATGAGGCGGGCGCCGGCGGCTTTGCACGGTTGCGGCGGCGCGTGTTCTGTACGCGGTGTTGTTTATTCTCTGCTGTTTACCCTGTTGTTTACTATGCGTTCTTTACACTATGTTCGGTACGCTATGGGCGTCGGCAGACTATACCTTCTTGCATGCATTCCTGTTCTGTGCCTGGGCTGCGGGTCTCGCAGCGGCCCTCCGGCGCTCCCTGCGCTTCCTGAGAGCGGCGCGGATTCGCTGACCGCCGGGCGCAACGCGGAAGGCGAGGCCTCGTCCCCCGGCCCGGATGCGGTCCTTCTTTTTCTGGGAAACAGTTTGTCTGCGGGCGCGGGCGTCGATCCCGCCGACGCCTTTCCCGCCCTCATACGACATCGCATGGATTCGCTGGGGTGGAATGCGCAGGTGATCAATGCAGGATTGAGCGGGGAAACCAGCGCCGGCGGGTTGCGGCGGATCGACTGGTATCTGCAACGACATGCGGTGGACGTCCTCGTGCTGGAGTTGGGCGGCAACGATGGTTTACGAGGCATCCCGGTCGATGTTACGCAGCGCAACCTGCGCGCCATCATGGACAAGGCCCGGGCGGCGAATCCGACGATGGAAATTGTTCTCGCCGGCATGCAGATTCCGCCGAACCTCGGGCCGGAGTACGCGCGGGATTTCCAGAATGTCTACCCGACGCTCGCTGCCGGGGAGCAGGCCCACCTCATTCCGTTCCTGCTGGAAGGCGTAGGCGGCGTGGATTCGCTCATGCAGGCGGACGGGATTCATCCCAACGAGGCGGGGCACCGGATCGTCGCCGAGCATGTCTGGGACGCGCTTCAACCGGTTATGGAGCGCCTGGATTTTCTGGAATAATCGGCGGCGCTACGTACTTTTTACGGCCGCCACAAGTTTCGCCAGCGAATCTTTCGCATCTCCGAAAAGCATGCGCGTGTTGTCGTGGTAGAACAACATATTCCCGATGCCGGAATAGCCGGGCCGCAGGCTGCGTTTGAGCACCACCACCATGCCGGAACGATCCACGTCCAGAATGGGCATTCCGTAGATGGGGCTGGCCTTGTCCGTGCGCGCCGCCGGATTGACGACGTCGTTGGCGCCGATCACCAGCGAAACATCCGTCATCCCGAATTCGTGATTGATGTCGTCCATTTCGTACAGCTGATCGTAGGGCACGTCGGCCTCGGCAAGCAATACGTTCATATGGCCGGGCATGCGTCCCGCCACGGGATGAATCGCATATTTCACCGTGACGCCCTGCGCTTGCAGCATATCCGACAGCTCGCGGATCTGGTGCTGGGCCTGCGCCACCGCCATGCCGTATCCGGGCACGACAATCACCTGTTCTGCGTAGCGCAACTGTATGGCGACGTCTTCTACCGACGTTTCCTGCGCCGTCAGGTCGTCCCGGGCGCCCTCCACGGCGGGGGCGTCCCCCTCGCCGTCTCCGCCGAACCCGCCCAGCAGGACATTCAGCAGGGACCGGTTCATGGCCTCGCACATAATGGAGGTCAGGATGAGGCCCGACGCCCCCACGAGGGCGCCGCTTACGATAAGCGCCGTGTTGTCCAGCATGAATCCGGTGGCCGCGGCGGCAAGCCCCGAATAGGCGTTCAGCAGGGCCACGACGACCGGCATGTCTGCGCCTCCGATAGGAATGACCAGGAGAATGCCCAGCGCCACCGCCAGACCGCCCAATGCCAGGGAGCCCCACAGGATGGCGTGCATATCCATGGCTTCAACGGAGGCCCCGGCGCCATAGATCAGGTATCCCCCGGCCCCCAGCGCGCCCAGCACGATCAGCGCCGTGAGCGTGCGCATCCCGAAAAACGAAACGGGATTGCCGCTCAGATGCCCCCCCAGTTTGCCGAACGCCACAAAACTCCCGGAAAAGGTGATGGCGCCGATCAGAATGCATAGCGCGGTGATGATGGCGGCGGGCGCGTCCAGCGGCGTCAGGGCGGCGCTGGCCTGAACGACCTGGGCGAACGTGCCCTCGCTCGTTCCCATGGCGAGGTAGCGCGCAATTTCTCCGCCTGCCACGAGCGCCGACGCCAGCCCCCCGAACCCGTTGAATACCGCGACGAGCTCCGGCATGCTGGTCATGGCCACGCGGCGGGCCAGAATGAAGCCCGTCGCCGCGCCGATCGCGCAGCCGGCGATCATTTCTACGGGAGAAAGAATCCGTTGCAGCAACAGCGTCGCTACGACCGCAATCAGCATGCCGAGCGCAGCAATCCGGTTTCCTGTGCGGGCCGTCGCCGGAGATTGCAACCGCTTCATGCCCAGAATAAAGAGCACGGCGGCCACGAGATACGCCAGTAGAATTACGTTTTGCATCGGGACGAAGCGTCAGGAGGTTTCGGCGGCGCGATCGGTACGCTCGGTGTTCTCAGGGAGCGTCCGCCGTTTCGGCTTGAACATGTGCAACATACGGTCCGTGACGAGAAATCCTCCCGCCACATTGATCGTGGCGACGATGAGCGCCGCAAAGCCTATCCATTTGGCCCAGGGGGCGGCCACCATGCCCGTCGCCACCAGTGCGCCCACAATGGTAATGCCGCTGATGGCGTTCGTGCCGGACATGAGCGGCGTGTGCAAGGTTTGCGGCACCTTACTGATGATTTCGAAGCCGATAAAGGCCGCCAGAACGAATATGACCAGATTGCTTAGCATGGAACGGACCGGATGGGGAACAGGGCGAACGGCGGGCGTGCGAGGCGGGCTTATGTTTCGAGCAAGGCGCGGATGCGCTCGTGCACGACCTGTCCGTCGTGCGTCACGCACATGCCCCGGAAAATGTCGTCCTCGAAATCCGTGCGGAAGGTTTCGCCGTCGGAAAATTCCGTGAGGACGGCAAGCAAGGTGCGGGCGTACATGGCGCTGGCGTCGATCGGCGCCCGGGACGGAAGATCGACGGGGCCGAAAATACGTACGCCGTGCCCGTACAGGACGGTTTCGCCCGGTCGGGTGACTGCGCAGTTGCCGCCGCCAGGGGCCGCCAGATCCATCACCACGGACCCGGACTTCATGGCTTGCAGGGCCTTGTCCGCGATCAGGACTGGAGCGGGTCGGCCCGGCACCAGCGCGGTCGAAATCACCACGTCCGCCGCTCCTATATGCGGCACGAGCAACTCGGTTTGTTGCGCGGCTTTTTCTTCGGTCAACGCCTTGGCGTACCCGCCCGTATCGGCGTCTTCCTGCGTTTCGAACGCCAGTTCCACGAACCGGGCGCCCAGGCTGCGCACTTCTTCCTGCGCCGCGTCCCGGATGTCGTAGGCGGAGACGCGGGCGCCCAGCCGCCTTGCCGTGGCAATCGCCTGCAGCCCGGCTACTCCTGCGCCCAGCACCAGCACGCTGGCAGGCTTCACTGTGCCCGCCGCCGTCGTCAGGAGCGGAAAGAAACGGGGCAACTCGGCGGCGGCCTGCAGCACGGCGACATAGCCCGCCACGCTGCTCATGGCGGAAAGCGCATCCATCTTTTGCGCACGGGAAATGCGGGGGACCAGCTCCATGCTGAGCGCCGTCACGGAGCGCGCCGCCATGGCCCGGGCCAGGACAGGTTGCCCCAGCGGATCCAGCATCCCCAGAAACACTCCGCCGGCGGGCATCTTGCCGATTTCGGATTCCGTAGGCGGGGCGACTTTCAGGACGATGTCCGCGCCCAGCGCCTCGCTATGCGTCCCGACCTGCGCGCCGTCTTCCAGGAATGCATTGTCTGGATAGTACGCGGCTTCGCCCGCACCCGCCTCCACGACCACCTCGAATCCGGCGCGCGCGAGCTTGCGGGCGACTTCCGGCACCACAGCCACGCGCCGCTCGCCGTCTGCGGTCTCCCTGGGAACCCCAATGGTCAACGCCATACGCCTTCGAATAAAAATGCGCTCATATACGCCATGCAAGCGGCCTGCGCCGCGTTCGAGTCAGGCAAAGGTATCAAGGGATGAAATACCCACGGGATGAAATATAAGGGATACGCCGATCACCCGTATTGCCTTTCGAAATCGTCCATAAAGGCGATAAGGGCCTCTACGGACGCTTCCGCGCACGCATTGTAGAGCGAGGCCCGCATGCCGCCTACCGAGCGATGCCCTTTCAACGCAAGCAGGCCGCGTTCGTTTGCTTCGGACAGAAAACGGGCTTCAAGGGCTTCGGTCGGCAAACGAAAGGTTACGTTCATCCGCGAGCGAACCTCCTGGCGCACGGCGCCGCGGTAAAAATCTGTTCGGTCGATGCGGGCGTACAGGGCGCCCGCCTTGCGCTCGTTGATGGCCTCCATGGCTTCGAGGCCGCCTTGCGCCTCCAGCCAGGCCAGCACCTTTTCGATGACGTACACGGCGAACACGGGAGGCGTATTGTACAATTTCTCGGCATGGATTCCGTAATCCAGCATCACCGGCAGCGATGCGTTGCGGCGCGCAAGAAAATCGTCGTGCATGAGCACCACGGTGGCGCCTGCGGGGCCGATGTTTTTTTGCGCGCCCGCATAGATAAGCGCATGCCTCGTCATATCGATCGGGCGACTCAGAAAGTCGCTGGATGCGTCGCATACGAGGGGCGGCGCGACCTTGGGAATTTCTGGAAATTGCGTGCCCGCCACCGTGTTGTTCGAGGTGATATGCAGGTACGCCGCCCGGGGATCGATATCCCATGCGCCGACGTCCGGGATGTACGAAAAATTCTGGTCTTCGCTGGACGCCGCGGCGCGCGCCTTGCCTGTTCGCTGCGCTTCCTTCAGCGCATTCGCCGCCCATCGTCCGGTCACTACATAGTCCGCAGAGGCTTCCGCGCCCCGGAAATTCAGCGGCGCCTGGTGAAACTGCATGGACGCCCCTCCTTGCAAAAAGAGCACATGCCATGCTTCGCCGACGCCAAGCAAACGCCGAATGCGCTCCTTCGCGTCCTCTGCAATCTTCGTATAGGCCGCCGAGCGATGGCTGATTTCGAGGACGGAGGCCCCCAGATCGCCGTAGACCGGGAGTTCCTCTTTTATTTCCAGCAAGACGGGTTCCGGAAGCGCGCCGGGACCGGCGGAAAAATTATGCAAGCGCATGGCGGAATGCAGGACAAGGGATGATCAGGAAACCGCAGGCCCGGAAGCCGTGCGACAGGACAAGGCAGTTCGGCAAGGCGCGTTATTCGAACAAGTGCACCAGCAATCCGCTGCGGAGTTTTGGTTCGAACCAGGTGGATTTCGGCGGCATGAGCAGGCCCGCATTGGACACCGCAAGCAATTCCTCTGCGCGGGTCGGGTACATGGAAATAGCCAGTTCCGCCCGCCCGGCGTCCACGAGGCGCTCCAGTTCCGCCGCGCCGCGAATGCCCCCCACGAAGTCGATGTTCGGGTCCAGACGCTGATCCATGATTCCGAATACGGGTTCCAGCAGATGTTCGCTGAGCCGGGCTACGTCCAGCGTGTCGGCTACGTCGGGGCGTCCGGTTTCCGGGAGGGATAGCGTATGCCACCGTCCCTGCAGGTACAGGCACACATGGCCCGGCTGCGCAGGGGTTTTCTCCCCGGAATCGAGGGACAGGTCGAAACGCCCGGCCAATACGCCCAGAAACTCGTCGGCGGGCGCGGGCAAGGTGCGCACGATGCGGTTGTAGGCCAGAATGCGCAATGTGCTCATGGGAAACAGCGCCGCCGGGAAGAACGCGGCTTCCGGGTATTCGGCGCTGGCGTCGCGCAGTTCCGCCGCCGCACGCGAGGCCGCCGCGCACCGATGGTGCCCGTCCGCAATGTACAAACGCCCCACGCCCTGGAAGGCGTCCGTCAGCGCATCCGTGCGTTCCGCTTTCCAGATGGTATGCCGGACGCCATCCTCTGCCGTGAAATCGTAGCACGCCGCCCGCCCCGTTTCGTCCGCCACAAGGGCATCGATTGCTTCCGTATCTCGATACGTCAGGATGACCGGTTCGGCGTGCGCCTGTTGCGCGAGGATGTGCCGGACGCGGTCCGTTTCCTTTTTCGGGCGCGTTTTTTCATGTTTCAGGATACTTCCCTGGTCGTATTCCTCTACCGAAACGCACCCGAATACGCCGGTTTGCACATGTCCGTCCATCTCGAGGCGGTACACGTACACAGACGGCTCGGGGTCCTGCAGGAAGGCGTCGCTATCGGCGAGGGCGCGCAGGTTGGCGGCGCCGCGGGCATAGGTTTCCGGGGCGTATTCATCCGCATCCGTCGGAAGATCTATTTCCGGCCGAACCACATGCAGAAAGCTCAGCGGGCGTCCGGCGGCGAGGGCGCGGGCCTCCGCTGTATCCACCACATCGTAGGGTACGGAAGCCACGTCCGCCGCGTTGTCGGGAACGGGACGGAGCGCGCGAAACGGGTGCAAGGTCGCCATGGGACATGCCGGGGAAGGCCGGATACGGTGCGCAGAAAAAAGAATCTGCACAATTTCGGAAATGTCCCGTTTCCTTGCCGTGAAACCGCAGCGAATACGCGATGGCGGGCGGCGCCTCCTGAAAACAATGCGCCCGGGCAACGCGGTGTGCGCGGGCAAGGAAGGACGAAGCAAATAGTGCGGCGCCCCGGATAACGAGGAATGACTCAGCCAGCGCACTCCTCATGGCCTCCCGAAGGGCGTTTCACGTCCCCGGCGCCGCAAAGCGCCGTATTCTCCGCGGATCGAAGTGGATTTGCTCAGTGCATCCTTTATATATACCCGAACAGCGGCGGAAACGCAACCGCAACGATCCCGGCCCAGATCGCGTAGACCGGGAGGTAATCGGTTTGCCAGCGCTTCAGGGCGGCGAAGGAGCCGGCGCCGCGCAGAAAACGCGCATACAACCAGGCGGACCAGGCCAGATTCACCAGGAGCACAAGGTTCATGCCCAGCGCGGCCACCTTGTTCGGGCTGAATCCGAACTCCGATATGCGGGCCGAGATGGCGGCAAGGGCCACTATGTCCACGATCAGCGCCAGCGCGACAAGCGCCAGTTGCATCCCGTCGAATATCCCCGGCTTTTGCTCCGGGTCCCGGGCCGACGCTGCATACAGCAGCAGGCCAAGCACCACGACCAGCAAAAGGTCGCACCCGATCAGGGCCTCGCGCTCCATCCCGAAAATATTCCCGGTCCATAGCATGGCGCCCAGAAAAACAAGCAGCACCAAGGCGAAAAGCGGGGTGAACAGGCGCGTTAGCACCGGGGCGATATGGGTCATCACCTGTTGCTTCGTTTCCGCCAGCGAGGCGCTTACGAGCGCCGCGCCCATGGCGCCGCACGGGATCATCCAGTTTGTAACGAACCATTCGGGGTCCAGGCCGATGGCGGTAAACATAAACATCGTAAGGCCGGACAGGACGCCGCCCCCCAGCGCGATAAGCACATAGCACAAAAACATGGCCCCGGAAAATCGGACGAAATCCATGCGTTTCGCGGGTTCGCTCCATGCGCCGCCCGCATAGGCAACGCCGATGGCCAGCCATAGCGCAATGGGCAGGTGCAGTATAGCGAGCAGTTCCGTGTCGCCCTCCGGCTGGAACGGGAAGGCATTAACCAGCATGGCAGCCCCGCCGAACGCCGCCGCGAGCCAGAGGACGCTTTTCGTGGGGAGATCGCGTTTCCAGGCAAAATATCCGGCCAGAAACGGCAACGCGAAAAGGCTGATGTTGCGGGCGTAAAATGTTTCGTTCCCGTCTTCCAGCGACAGGCCGAACAGCGCCGGTATTTTTATGGCCAGCGCCGCCAGCATCGCAAGGGCAAGAATAAGGACGGTTTCCTGGCGCGTAGCGCGGGCGTTCGCGCCGCTGTCTTTGGAAACGCTCATGGTTTTTGGTAGAATGTGAACGGTTCGGGGATGGGGCGGCTTGCCGGATCGCGGCGGTCGCTACCAGGTCCAGAGCCTTTGGGGCAATTCCGGGAGAGGGACCTTATGTAACGTAAATGTGAAGGGGAGCGTCATCCGGACCGGGACGGTTTTGCGAATCCAATTGCCGTCGGGGGTCATTCTGGTCTGCGTGCCGGGCTCGAACTGCGCCTGGCGCACGGCGCGAAGGATTTCCTCGTCGATTGCGTCGTCAAGGCCCTCTTCTATGACGGCTTGCTCTACGCGGCCCGCTTCGTTGACGACAAACGACACCAGGATTTCGCCCTCGACACGGTTTTTCTTCGCCTCCGGGGGATACCGGACCGTCTTGAGGAGTTCGCGGAGCCCGCCGATTAATTCGGGCTGTTTTTCCATGATGACAAGCCCGCCCGGAGGCAGCAACAACCGGGGCCTTGCGTGCGGTCGGGATATATTTTCCAGCGGGGCGTGGCGGACGGGTTGCAAGCGGGGTTCGGCGTGCGCCAGCACCTGGGCGTGCGCTTTCGGCGGTCCAAGGCTGGCTGCGGCGACTCCCAGTATCAGAACAGCCAGCCCCGCTCCACATACTGAGAAACGGCGGCGCCCGCATACCCCTCGTCGCCCCCCGAAGGGCGCGTTACGTACGCCATGCCCCGAAGCCGCCATGTTCTCCACTGATTTGAACGATGGAGTGGTCATTGTTCTTTGGGTGTGAAGGCGATGTGCTGCGCGCAACGGTTTTGATCAGGGCGCATGTTGAATGCATAGTTACCAGGTTGCCCCCAGCGCCTCGCACAACCAGCGCTGAAAGGGCGCCGCGCTCCGACACAACGCCGCGAAACGGTCGATAAAACGTTCTTCAAACAGCGCTTCCTCCCCAAGCGGCGCCACGGCGACAAAATCTTTCCGTTTCAAATCCTCAATCATGGGATGGTTCGGGTCCATTCCCCTGGGCGCTTTTTTCAGCGATTCGCCGGATAGTTCGAACGCGGCGCGGAACGGTGCGTTGTCCCTCGTTTCCGTCCAGGCTTCGGGATCGTCGGCGATGGCCTGCCGGATCGCGGTGAGCGCAGGGGAAGGCGGCCGCCATATGCCGCAAGCCGCAAAGGAGCCTCCCGGCTCGATATGCAGATAAAAGCCGGGCGCGTGCGCATCTTTGCCCGCTTCGTGCCGGAAATGAATGCCCGTATGGGTTTTGTACGGGCTTTTGTCCTTCGAGAAGCGCGTGTCCCGGTAGATGCGGAAAAGCGAGCCGCCGTTGGCCCGTGGATCGGCCCGGAAATGCGGGCTGATTTCGTGTAGCGGGCGGGCGAAATCTGTAATGAACCGCAAGGCGGGTTCCTTGACGTCTGCCTCGTAGCGGGGTTTGTTCGCCCGGAACCAGTCCCGGTCGTTGTTCGCCGCCAGGTCCTTGAGGAACCGGAGCAGAGACGGAGTGAAATGGGAAGAAGACATCGGGGCGGTGCGGCGTATCGGGGTATGAGGCAACCTGTGAAGGCCTTACGGTTCGAAAAATGGAGGGGTTCCGCCCGCGGTCGATTTGGGCACCGCCGTGCGGAAAACGGGGTGCGATCAGGAGGGGAACATGCTATCCGGGCGTCGGAGGAGCATGGTTATAACGGGGAAATGACTATTTTCTTGCTTTTCAGGGAATAAATTCGTAACATAGGTGTTCTATACGATGCGGCGCACTGCGTCGTCATACCATCGCGGGGTGGAGCAGCTGGTAGCTCACCGGGCTCATAACCCGGAGGTCGCGGGTTCAAATCCCGCCCCCGCCACCATGTCAGCCGGCGCTTCGGAAACGAGGCGTCGGCTTTTTTGCGGGTCTCGCCGCACAAAATATTCCCCGGGACATCGGCTGGCTAATCGAAGTCATCCACAATCATCCCCAAGGGATGAAAGGCGCCCGTAATGTCACCTCGCTTGCCTTCCAGCGCCAAGTCTCTGCGAGTTTTCGGCGCCCCCAAAACAAAGGTGCGCCTTATTTTATTAGGCATAAAGATCGAGCGCCTAATATTTTTAAGTGTTTGCGGGTAAATATTTTTGTTTGTACATTCGCTGATGTGCCGGGTGTTTCCTTTTTCGTCCTCAAGGGATAGCCCGCATTGTACTCGTAGCCCTGCGAAACTTTCCAGATCCAACGGGGGACCTCCAATGCATCGCGATTCATTCGGTATTTCTCGTAACGTGTTGCGCCGCATCACCATTGGCGTGTGCGGCATCGCAGCCCTATTCTTTGTGGCCGTTTCCACGGCGCAAGGACAAAGCATGCTGGGCGAGGAGGCGCAATTCGTACTGAATACGTTCTCCTATCTGGTCTGGGGGGCGCTGGTGATGTGGATGTGCGCCGGTTTCACGATGCTGGAGGCCGGTTCCGTGCGCACCAAAAACGCCTCGGTGATTTGCCTGAAGAATGTGGGCCTCTACTCTATCGCCGGGCTGACGTTCTATCTGATCGGCTACAATATCATGTATGTCGGCGTCGAGCCGAGCAGCTGGTTCGGCTCCTTTAAGCTGTTCTACGGAACGTCCGCCTCCGAAATCGCGCTGCTGGGCGGCGACAGCGAGGCGGCTTCGGACGTGATCGGCAACGGCAATTCGGTCATGTCGAACTGGTTCTTTCAGATGGTGTTCGTGGGAACCACGGCCTCTATCGTATCCGGCGCCTTGGCCGAACGCGTCAAGTTGTGGTCCTTTTTCGTGTTCATCGCCGTGCTGACGGCCGTCATCTATCCAATCATCGGGTCCTGGACCTGGGGCGAGGGCTGGCTGCACGCCATGGGCTTTCAGGATTTCGCCGGATCGACCATCGTGCACTCGACCGGGGGCTGGGCGGCGCTTGCCGGGGTACTCATTGTCGGCGCGCGCAAGGGCAAATTTCGCAAGAACGGCGACGTCAAAATTACGCCGCCCTCCAACGTGCCTGCCGTAACGCTGGGCGTTTTCATCCTGTGGCTGGGCTGGTTCGGCTTCAACGGGGGATCGCAACTGGCGCTGGGCAGCGCGGTGGACGCCGTAGCGGTCAGCAACATTCTTGTCAATACGAACCTTGCCGGGGCCGCCGGTTTCGTCGCCGCCATTTTCCTGTCGCGTCCTGTTTTGGGCCGCGTAGATTTGCTCGCCAGCCTGAACGGCGCCCTTGCGGGTCTCGTGGCGATCACCGCCGGGCCCGACATTGTCGTGCATCAATGGGCCCTGGTCATCGGCGCGGTGGGCGGCGTTGTGTGCGTCTTGGGGTTGAAACTCCTCGAGCGTTTTCGGATCGACGACGTTGTCGGCGCCGTACCCGTTCACCTGTTTTCCGGCATCTGGGGAACGCTGGCTGTTTGTATTGCCGCCGGCGGTAACCTCGGCGTGCAGCTGATCGGCATTCTGGCCATTGCTGTTTTTGCGTTCGGCGCTTCCTGGCTCGTATGGCTGGCCATCGACAAGACGATGGGCGTCCGCATTACCCCGAATGTCGAGGAGTTGGGACAGGATGTGGCGGAACTGGGTATCGAAGCCTATCCAGAATTCGTCGTGATTCCCGATATGGACGATGACGACGAATTTTGACGTACGACGGGGTACAGGATATTTCGCTGGTTAAGCCCGCATAGCCCGGAGGCTGCGAGGGGTGCTCCCCATAGGCGGGTGCGAGCGCCCATTCCCCATGAGGCGGGCACGGGCGGACGGGCGCATCCCTGCCTGTTCGAAACAGGCATCCGCGAACCGGTCCACAGGATGGTCAAAATCGTTGCCGGGCGGCAGGGGGTTCGAGCGCCAACTCATCTTCCGGGAAGATGTGCCCGTCGCCTTCCGCCCAAGGCGCTCCCAGATCAATCCAGAGTCCAATAAGGTCGATCTCGTCCCGGCTCAATGCCGCCGCTTTCTGCGGCATGGCCTCCTCGTTGTCCCGAGGCAGGCGCAGTCGGCGCATGATTTCGCTGGCTTCGGCGTTTCCCGCAAGGAAGATCGGCCCTCCGTCGCCGCCAAGCCGCACGCGGGTTTCCGTATGGAGGGCCAGGCCTCCCTCCTGCTCTTCCGGGCCATGGCACGTGTAGCACCGGTGTGCAAACAGGGCCCGGACCTCGAGGTTGAGGCGGTCGAGTTGTTCGGGAGCGAGCGTCTCCGTACCCACCGCACGAAACTCGGCGAGCAATTCGCTGGCCATGCTTTGCGGACGGCTCCAGGGCAAGGCGCCGCTCAGATAGTCTGCGCCGTGGGTCAGACGCGCCCCGAGATGCCCGGTAACGCCTATGCCGACGAAACATACCGAAAGCGCGATGCGGTACTGTGTCCAGGCGTTAGGACGGGCAGATGGCGAGCAGCGCTGCGCGCGTTCTGCCCGCCGCAACAGACAGGCAACGGCCACCGCCGCGGCGGCGGTTCCTACGCCAAACCATTGATGCCAGAGGGCCGTATCGCTGCCATAGGCGTCCGTGCTCAGGAGAAACCATCCGAGGAGGCTTGCCAGCACGGCGCTCCCTGCGCCCATCCCGATCATCCATCGAATCCCGTCTCGCAAACCGGGCCGCCTGCCGCCCAGCGTCATCCATTCCATGAAAAACGCCGCGACAAGCAGGCCAATGGGGAAATGCACCGCCAACGGATGCAACCGCCCCAGGAATTGAATCACCCAGGATGTCGCCAGGGCTTCCATGCCGTAGTGCGCGAAGTGGTTTCGGCCGGGGTGTTCTTAAAGCGGTGTATCGCCATGCGGATCACCGGGCTTTCACGTGGACTGTCACGATATCGGTGCTGTGATACTTCTGGTGGCGGACCGAGGAAGCAATGTGTCGCAAGAGCCGCAGCGAAATCTCCTGTTCGACCGGTTCTACGGTGGTTTGCTCACCAAGCAACGCCATTTGATCCTGAAGATTTTCCTCCCCGGCGGAGGCGACGAACTCCAGCACAGCCTCGTCTCCCTCCTTGCGCGCCGTCAGACGCAACCGTCGTGCTACCTGCGTATCCTCGTGCTGATCGAACAGCGTAAGCAACGTTTCTTCGGCGGCGGCCTCCAGGCGGTTTGCTATGGCCGGACTCCAGCCGTTGCGAGCAGTAAGTCCAGCGAGAAACTCCTTGACTTCCGGCAGCACGGATACGTCGAACTTCGTTTCCAGCCGGTTCGTACGTCCTCCCGCCCATTCCATGAACAGCGTCATAACGATGGCCGTAAGTCCGCCTGCCGTCATGCCGTTCTGGAAAATGCCGCCCGCGAAATCCGCAAAATATTCGGGAAAAATCACCCCGTTCTGAAAGCCGACGCCCGCCCAGAACGCAATGCCGACCACAAGGCCCTTGCGGTAATCGACTCCGTCCTGAATGACGATGCGCATGCCGACCACGAACAGCATGGCCAGCAATACGGTGAGATACGCCGCCACGACCGGGGTCGGTATGGCCAGAAATGCAGCCAGCGCCTTGGGAAGGAACGCGAGAATAACGAACAGCCCCCCGGCGGCTATGCCGACCCGGCGCGCGCCCACGCCTGTAAGTTCGGTAACCGCTACGCTGGTCGAATAGGTCGTGTTCGGGACCGTTCCCGCGAGGCCGGACAGCAAATTGCCCAGTCCGTCCGCCGCGACGGCGCCCTGCACGGCCCGAAAATCCACGGCCCGGGCATTTCTCCGGGAGACGCGCTGAATGGCTACCGCATCGCCCACCGTTTCAATAGCCCCGATAAGGGTTACGAATACGAAGGCGGGAAGCAGGCCCCAGAAGGCGGGGCTGAACGAAAAATCAATCCCCGGCCAAGTGCCGTTCGGCAACCCGAACCATCCTGCCTCCCCGATGCGCGACACATCGTACAGGCCGAAGAATCCGCCCACCGCTGCGCCCGCCAAAACCCCGATAACCGGCGCCCAGAGCCGCAGGGCGCCCCGTGCCTTCAGGGCTATGCCGCTAATGCAAAGTATGGTGGCGAGCGCGGTGACCGGCGCGGCGAGTTGCGCAGACCCCTCCGGCACGTCGTCCAGCATATCGAACACGATGGGCATTACCGTGGCGGCGATCAGCATGATGACCGTGCCGGTTACGGCGGGCGTCAGGATGCGCCGAAACAACGCAAGGCGCGCCGCCAGCACAAACTGGAAAAGCGACGAAATGATGACCAGCGTGGCGAGCATGGCCGGACCGCCCTCCACAAGCGCCGTGATGCACACCGCGATGAAGGCGCCGGACGTGCCCATCAGAAGCACGTATCCCGCGCCGAACCGCCCAACCCGCACCGCTTGCAGGATCGTCGTAAGCCCGCTGATCATGACGGCGGCGAAAACGGCCCAGGACAAGTAGGCTTCGCCGCCGCCTGCGGCCCGAATCACGATGAGCGGCGTGAACACGATGCCGGAGATGCAGAGCGCGGCCAGTTGAAAACCGAGGCCCAGCGAGAGCGAGGGAGGTGGTTTTTCGTCGGCTTCGTAGCGGACGTTCGTGTTCGTCGGAGACGTATCGGTAGCCATGTCGCAGTGGTTGAAGAGGAAGCCCGACATGCAAGCGTTTCCGGGCTATTCGCGGTGTTTCGTTCCGCAAAATAAAACGTATCGGGTATTTTATCGTTATTACATGCAATGATTTTTCCAAAAACCGTTATGTCGCTTGTTTCGAGCGTCCGGGAGGGCCTTTGTTTCGACAAGCCGTACGCAGGCATAACCACATTCGTTGTTGCTGATCCCTGCGAACACTCCGGTGCGGCTGCCTTTTAGTCGATCTGGATCCAACCCCGCATCCTCCAGGGCTTGCCAACTCGTCTCCAGCATAAGCCGCTGTTGCGGGTCCAGTAGTTGCGCCTCGACTGGCGAGATGCGGAAAAACTCCGCGTCAAACAGGTCGAGTTCGTCAAGGTAAGCACCGAATCGACAAGCCACACTTTGAACCGTGGCGTCTGGGAAGAGCGCGCCCACGCGTCCTACGCCGGAACCCGGGACACCTTCCATCACGGCGTTCTCGCCGGCTTCGAGCAGACGCCAGAAGGCGGAGATGTCCGGCGCACTGGGGAATCGGCACGCCATGCCTGTGATCGCTATTGGTTGGTCCGTTTTATCTGGTTTCATGGATTGAATCCTCTCTTTGATCAGCGATAACCCTTCGCCTGTGACCATCCAGTGGATCGCGGCGCAACACCACGCTGCACTGATTGTTTTGCTGTCACACAGGGTTACAACAGGCCATTACTCTCGAGAAAGTCCCGGACTACCTCAGCGCATTCCTCTGGTTTTTCCAATTGGAGCAAGTGCGTTGTCTCGGATAAGAAATCATAATCTACGGTCAGAATGTCACCGAGGTCAATGGTCGGCAGGAATGTATAAGGCAAGGTGGGATCGGATCCGATGACTTTTGTCGGGCAAGGGAGTGTTTCAAAATCCATCAATGCAGAAAAGCTTCTCATATAATCGACGATCTGCGCTTCGTAGTCGCGAGGGCATCGAAGCTCATACCCGTGTCCGTCAGCGGCCTTTCGAAGCGTTGTTCTCGCCATGAGTTCCCGAACTCCCGGAAGGACGTGCGAAAAACCGGGCAGATAGCCCAGCAGGTCTGCAAAGTCTTCTTCTGTCTGGAACAGACGCCCGCGGCGGCGGGTGACTTCGGCGGCGAATTCGGCCGCCTCGTCAAATTCCGCCTGGCTATTCCCGGGTTTGCACAAGGGAGGATCGAACAGGACCATGGCGGACAGCGGACTGCTTCGAGCAGATGGCGCAAGGTCCGCCATGATCGTTGACGAGAGCAGCGCAATCAGCGAAGAAACAGAATGAAAGACACCGATTTTGGGTTTTTGTCCGTAGCGCCGATCAATGGCCTCGCAGATACAGAGATGATCGCGCACCAGCATGGGGACGTTATGGTTTTCGCGCGGTCCAACGGCATTCCAGCCATGGTTCCGTAGGTCGAAAACGATGAGGTCGAAATCATCGGTGAGAAGTGACCAGAACGGGTAGTACAGGTCGCTTGCAAGGCCGTTGCCGTGGCTCAGAAGAAGGCGCGGCCCAGCAGGATTTCCATGCCGGCGCAACACGGTGACGGCGCCGTCGTCGTGTTGGACTTCGCATGTCGCAAAGGGCTCCGGCACGGCCCACACATCATTCATAACAACGTTTCCAGGCTCCATACTGTATATACGTTTACCCGTGTTGTCATCGCATGGTCATCGCGTTTCCTTTGCCTCAAGCTGCGCCAGACGTTCGGATACGTCGGATAATTTGTCGTTCATCCTGTCCATGCGGTCCCCCAGTTTACCTATATCTGCCCGAAGCAACCCATAAAAACCGAAGAGGAACGCGCCAAAAGTCGCTATTCCAGCGAGCATTTCCCAAACCATTTCGTCACCTCGCACTATTGTTGCGTTTCGGGAACCACGGATATCGCGCTACGAGGCCGCGCCGTTCGTGGGCGCTTCCTCTTCCGCCTCCGGCAGCATCCCCAGCTCTTCGCGAATTCGCTGCTTGATTTCTTCGCGCTCCGCGTCGTGCTCCCGCAGCCATTCCTTCGTGGCTTCCCGGCCCTGCCCTATGGATTGGCCGTTGAAGGAATACCAGGAGCCGGATTTCTGCATGAGTTTGCATTCGCACCCCAGATCGATCAACTCGCCCAGCCCCGAAATGCCCTCTCCATAGATAATGTCGAATTCGGCCTGCCGGAAAGGCGGGGCCGTCTTGTTTTTTACGATCTTCACGCGGGTCCGGTTGCCTACCACCTCCGTGCCTTCCTTGATCGCCCCGATGCGCCGAATATCCATCCGCACGGAGGAATAAAACTTGAGGGCCCGCCCGCCGGAGGTCGTTTCGGGATTCCCGAACATGACCCCGATCTTTTCCCGAATCTGGTTGATGAAAACGAGCGAGGTCCGGGTGCGGCTTATGGTGCCGGTCAATTTCCGCAACGCCTTGCTCATAAGCCGGGCCTGAAGCCCCACCTGATGGTCGCTCATCTCTCCCTCGATCTCGGCCTGCGGAACGAGCGCCGCCACCGAGTCGATCACCACCACGTCCAGCCCGCCGCTACGCACAAGCATCTCGCATATGTTGAGCGCCTGCTCCCCGGTATCCGGTTGAGAAACCAGCATGCTGTCCACCTTCACGCCCAGCTTTTCCGCATAGTTCATGTCGAATGCATGTTCGGCGTCGATGAATGCGCACATGCCGCCCTCCGCTTGCGCCTCGGCGATAATGTGCGTGGCCAGGGTCGTCTTTCCCGACGATTCCGGGCCGTAAATTTCTATGATGCGTCCGCGCGGCACGCCCCCTACGCCCAGCGCGGCGTCCAGGGTCAGCGAGCCTGTCGAGATGGATTCGATGCGGGCAATCGGGGCGTCGCCCATGCGCATCACGGCGCCCTTGCCGTATTGCTTCTCGATTTGCTTTACCGCAAGGTCAAGGGATTGGGTCGTGTCGGAGTTGTTACGCATTGTGTTCAGGGTTGTAAGGGTTAAGGGTATATGTGCAATGTACATATTTTCTATGCATTGCGCAAGAGGTCACGGCCTTTTTTGCGAAATTTCCCGAAAGAAAGGTGCTTGCAGGCAAATTTTCGGGCAAATCTCCACGGCAATAGCCCGCAGGCCACCCGAGAACATGCCGAAAACATGACCTTATTTCCCCTATAGACACATACGATACGCAATTCATAACATCATGGACGTCCCGAAAGCAAATTTTTTCGCACCTGGTCCAGTAAATACGTAGCGGTCAGGCGCTTGTTGAGCAGGCGATCCTGCACCAGGCGCAGTCGATGCGCTTCGACGCCGCCCGCATCCGCATAGCCGATCCATACCGTACCCACCGGTTTTTCCGGCGTGCCGCCCGACGGCCCGGCCACGCCTGTCGTCGAAAGGCCCAGATCCGCCCCAAGCCGCCGCCGCGCGCCGTCTGCCATTTGCGCAGCGACGCGTTCGCTCACGGCGCCATCCCGCCGAAGCGCCTCCGGCGATACGCCCAGCATATCCACCTTCGCCTGATTCCCATAGGCCACCACGCCGCCCCCCACCCAGGCAGACGAGCCGGGAATGTTCGTAAGCACATGGGCCACGTATCCTCCCGTGCAGCTTTCCGCTACGGCCACGGTCAGGGAACGCTCCCGGAGCATATGCCCCACGACTTCTTCCAGCGTGTCGTCGTCTGCCCCATATATATACGTCCCGACCCGTGCTCGCAGGCAGGCTTCCAGGCGCGCCACGCGCTCCTCCGCCTCGTCCCGATGGGCGCCAACCGCCGTGATGCGCAAGCGCACGCCCCCCGGCCCGGGCAACCAGGCCAGGCGGAGCGTCTCCGAAAGCATCCCGGACACATCTCCCGCCGCTTCCTGAAGACTGGATTCTCCAATGCCCGCCGTGCGGAGCGTGCGATGCACGATGGCGCGCAGTCCGCCGCGCCGCTGTACCCTGGGCAGCACGTGCTCCGTAAAAAGATGCTTCATTTCATGCGGCACCCCGGGCAAAACGGCCAGCATGCTGCCTGCCGCCTCGCCGTCCCGGATTTCGCGCCACAACCCCGGCGCCGTCCCCATCCGGTTGGGCAAGGCCTCGCATCCGGCCGGAACCATCGCCTGGGACCGGTTGCTTTGGGGCATGTCGCGGCCCCGCCGTTCGAATCGCGCCCGGATTGCTTCCAGAATATCTTCCCGAAAGGTGAGTTCGGCGCCGAACAGGCCCGCCACCGCCGCGCGCGTCTTGTCGTCGTCGGTGGGGCCCAGTCCCCCGGTCGCAATGACCAGATCGCTTTCGGACAGGCTGCGACGCAGTTCGGATTGCACCATGCTTTCGTCGTCGCCGACCGTGGCTATGCGGCGCACGACGACGCCCGTTCGGGTCAATTGCTCGCCCAACCAGGCCGCATTCGTGTCGCGCACCTGCCCAATGAGCAGTTCGTCGCCGATGGTCAGCACGGTAGCCTGCATAGTCCCTCGAAAAAGATGCGGAAGGGTGTTCTGATCACAACCGCTTCGCTCAGTCCGCGGCGTTCGTCCGCCGGATCAACCCGCTTTCCGGGTCGTCCCGCCAGTCCAGAATGGTTCGAATCGCGGCCTCGGACAATGCATTGCGCTCCCGCGCCGCTTCCAGCAACGCATCCAGCCCGGTCAACGCATAAAGGGGCGTCCGCACCTGTTCGAACGCGAGGCGGGCCGACGCAAAGCCTTGGGAAAATATGGCCAGCACCGCCTGCACGTCGGCCCCGGCCTCTCGCAACGCTTCCACGACGGCGCAAGAAGACCCCCCCGTCGAAACGAGGTCTTCCACGACCACCGTGCGGCGGCCCGCCATGCTCCCCCCTTCGATGCGCTGCCCCCGCCCATGCTGTTTCGGTTGCGCGCGCGCATACGCCATGGGCAAGTCCAGGCGGTCCGCAAGCCAGGCCGCATGAGGAATGCCGGCGGTGGCCGTTCCCGTGACGACGTCGGCAGTCAACCCGCGCGCCTGCCATACGCGGGCGAATCCCTCGCATACGACGCGGCAGGCAGCCGGACTGGACAGGAGCAACCGATTGTCGCAATACACCGGGGCCAGCAAGCCGGAAGCAAGCGTAAATGGTTTATCTGGAGCGAAGCGCACGGCCTGCACATCCAGCAGACATTCCGCCACGCGGCGGGCCAGCACACGGTCCGCCTCGCTTGTCTTGTTCGGTTCCATGAAAAATTCGAAATAGTTCAGGATGCACTGATCAAATCCACTTCGATCAGCGCTTCACGTACGCAAGTAGCGTTTGTAATGATTCTATCGTTAAAACCATCGGAAAACACGGCGTTTTGCGGCGTCGGTGTCGTGAAGCGCCCTTCGGGAGGCATCGAGGAGCGCGCTGGCGGCGTCATTCCTCATTACGTGGGGCCTGCCACGCTGCTTCGTCATTCCTTGCCAGCACACCCCTCGCTGCCTCTGATCTTCGCGGACTTAATCAGAGCATCCTTCAGAATCTTCTGATCGAATCCGATTCAATCAGCGCGTCAGTTTGGGGCGGCGCCTTTGCTCTTGTCGGAGGGGCGCGCCCTGAAAAGGTAGACCCATCCCGTCCACAAGGTAAACGCTACAACCAGCAAAAATACGGCGAACGGCCACGGCGTATCCAGCAGACTCCGCGCCCAGTCCCCGGCGACGCCCTCCAGTTTTTCGAAGGTCAGGAGCGTCAACATCCCGATCAGGTAGGCGATCTGGACAACGGTCTTTCCTTTTGCGACCGGGAGCGTGAACCCGCCGGCGTCCGCGTTCCGCGAGTGCGAACGCAGCCAGGTCACCGCTATGTCGCGCAAGCCGATGAGCGCCACGCCCCACCAGGACGCCGCGTCCGGCGCAATCACGCAGAGCATGACAAAGACACCGAGGACCAGCACCTTGTCCGCCAATGGATCGAGCGTCTGCCCAAGCCGGGAACCGGCCTCGAATTTTCGGGCGATCTTGCCGTCCAGCCAGTCGGACGCCGCAGCCAGCAGGAACAAGGCCAAGGCGATGGCCATCCCCGGTAACGCATTGCGGTACAACAAGATAAGCACGATCGGCGTAACCAGTATCCGAATAGCGGTCAGTACGTTTGGTACATGTTTCATAGTTCGTCCCGCCACCGCAGGACCTGTCATGGCGCTGTCATTATGTCGGAGAATAAACTACGGCATTATTCTTGAGGGCGCTCGAACAATGCGCGACGCCACATCCGCACCCGCACGCATCCCTCTAAAATAAAGACCTGCAAGATAACGAGATACGCATTATGGGCAAGATTATAGGCATTGACCTCGGCACCACGAATTCGGTGGTCGCCGTGATGGAAGGCGGCGAAGCCGTCGTAATTAACAACGCCGAGGGCGCGCGCACCACGCCGTCCGTGGTGGCATACAAGAAGGACGGCGAGCGCCTCGTAGGCAAGCCCGCCGAACGCCAGGCCACCACGAATCCCAAAAACACGATCACCTCGATCAAGCGCTTCATGGGTCGGCAGTACGGCGAGGTGACGGGCGAGATCGAAACGGTTCCCTACGAGGTGACGCGCGGCGAGAACGACACGGCCCGCGTACAGGTGGACGACCGGATGTATACGCCGCAGGAAATCTCGGCCATGGTGCTCCAGAAGCTGAAGCAGACGGCGGAAGAGTATCTCGGAGAAAAAGTGACCGAGGCCGTCATTACGGTGCCTGCCTATTTCAACGACGCGCAGCGCAAAGCCACGAAGGAGGCCGGCGAAATCGCCGGGCTGAACGTACGGCGCATCATCAACGAGCCCACGGCGGCGGCGCTGGCCTACGGCCTTGGCAAAAAGGAGAAAAAGGACGAACTCATCGCCGTATACGACCTCGGCGGCGGCACGTACGACATTTCGATCCTTGAACTGGGCGGCGAAGTATTCGAGGTAAAGGCCACCAACGGCGATACGCACCTTGGCGGAGACGATTTCGACCAGCGACTGATCGATCACCTCGCCGAGGCGTTTCAGAAGCAGGAAGGCATCGACTTGCGCAAGGACAGCATGGCGCTGCAACGCCTGAAAGAGGCCGCGGAGAACGCCAAGATCGAGCTGTCCTCCCAAATGCAGACGAATATCAACCTGCCCTACATCACCGCGACGGAAAGCGGGCCGAAACACCTGGTCCTCGACATTTCGCGTTCCACGTTCGAACGGCTGGTGGACGACCTGGTCGAGCGCACCATTCCGCCCATGGAAAAAGCGCTTAAGGATGCGGGCGTGGCGCGAGAAGACATTGACGAGGTGATTCTCGTGGGCGGTTCCACCCGCCTTCCCAAAATCCAGGAAACGGTCGAAACGTTCTTCGGCAAAACGCCCAACCGCTCCGTCAACCCGGACGAGGTGGTAGCCCAGGGGGCGGCGATCCAGGGCGGGGTCCTTGCCGGGGACGAAACCGGCGTACTGCTGCTCGACGTGACGCCGCTCAATCTGGGCATCGAAACGCTCGGCGGCGTGATGACGTCGCTCATCGAGGCTAACACGACCATTCCCACGAAGAAAAGCCAGATTTTCTCCACCGCGGCGGACAGCCAGCCTTCCGTGGAAATCCATGTACTCCAGGGGAATCGCCAGATGGTTGTGAACAACCGCACGCTCGGGCGTTTTCATCTGGACGGCATTCCCCCGGCGCCGCGCGGCGTCCCGCAGATCGAGGTTACGTTCGATATGGACGCCAACGGCATTCTGAACGTGACTGCGAAGGACAAGGCGACGGGCAAAGAGCAGAACATCCGGATCGAATCGTCCAGCGGCCTTTCCGATGCGGAGATCGACAAGATGCGCGATGACGCGAAGGCGCATGCAGAGGAAGATCAGAAGAAACGGGAACAGATTGAGAAGCGGAATCAGGCGGATTCCCTGGCGTATTCCACGGAGAAGAATCTCAAGGAATACGGGGACAAGATTCCTGCCGAAAAGAAAGCGAAGGTAGAGGCAGCGCTCGAACGGCTCAAGGAGGTGCGCAAAAACGATGCGTCGCCGGACCTGGATTCGGCGCTGGAGCAGCTCAATCAGGCCTGGGGCGAAGCCGCCGAGGATATGTACAAGGCGCAGCAGGAAGCCGCCGCGCAGGAGGCTGCGGGAGATGCGAGCGCTGCGGACGATGCAGGCGCTTCGGACCCGCACGAAACCTCGGGAGACGGCTCCGTAGATGCGGATTTCGAAGTGCTCGACGAAGACGAAGACGAAGACGCGTCTGGGACGAATCATAGGTAGGGGTTGCGGGAAGTAGTATGGCCTCTGTATATTCATTACACCACCAACATCAAAAGAGACAATGGGTATTTACAAACCAGGTCGCCCCAGTCGGCAGCAACCTCCTGAGGATCCAGGGGAATATCGAATCGTGGATAAGGAATCTCGTGAAATTAAGTACATTGGCGAAACAAATAATTTACGCCGGCGCAAATTTCAGCATGGCAGTTCTGGAAAATTTAATCCAGAAAATCATGATTTTGCATGGAAAAAAGCTGACGGGAGAAGTACTTCTCGAACGCGACGAGAACGTGAGAAAATAAAAATTGAAGATCATTCGCCGCCGGAAAACAGAAGACGAGGAGGCGGCGGACGAAAAGCAAAACGATAAAGTTTAACCACAACCCATCATCAATCATGTCCCAAATACCGAAGCCAATCTGTGCTATAGTTGGCAAAATACTTGGCGATTACTATACCCATAGCCAAATCGATGCTTTATTTACGGCAAGCGAGGCACCCGGAGATCCTCCCAAAGGAAATCGTGTTGATAAATGCATCGCTTGGCTTAAACGTGTAAATGAAACCCATGGATCTTTAAAAATTCTTGGACGTGTTTTGAAAGAATATATGGAAGCTCCTCCAAATAACGGAGAAGAAGATCGAAAAGATAAATATCCGCAAGAAAAGCAACATCTCGAAAAACAGCTTGCACAATATGGACTTTATTATCAACAAGGAGGAATTATTTTGCAAAATGAATTGAATCCAGCGAGTAAGGATTTAGAATTTATTATTCAAGAACGAAATTTGCAATCACTATTAATTGAATATGAAAGAGCCAGAGATTCTGTGGAACTTGATCCTCCAGTGGCTATTACGGCTGCTACTGCTATCTTCGAATCATTTTGCAAAGTATATATCGATGAAGAAAATATTCCATTCCCTCCAAGACAAACTGCACACGAACTTTGGAAAATCGTCCGAGAACATCTAAATATTTCCCAAAAAACAGGAAAACAAGATGATGAATTTAAATCTATTATAAATGGTTTAGAATCTATAGTAAATGGCTTTGTGACATTGAGAATCGTAAGGGGTCAGCACATGGGCAAGGCAAAAAATTATATAGATTGGATCCACATCATGCACGCCTTGCAGTAAATGCATCACATACGCTTCTTGTATTTCTTTTTGAAACATGGGAATACCAACGTAGGAATAAACAGTAATTTAATCAATTAATGCTCATATCGATAGGTGTAATCAGGATAACCCCATGACCACCCTCCTCACCGATTCCCCCGAAGAGGCCGCTTCCTTTGTTTTAGCGGGCGAAACGGCGGCGTTTCCGACGGAAACCGTGTATGGGTTGGGGGCGGATGCATTCTGTGCGGCGGCGGTGAGGAAGGTGTTCGAGGCGAAGGGGCGACCTGCAGATAATCCTCTGATTGCGCATGTCGCGGAGATTGGACAGATAGATCGGGTGGCCGACTTCTCCTCCGGGGTTGGGCGGCGGCTGGCGGAGCGCTTTTTTCCGGGGCCGCTTACCCTGGTGCTTCCGAAACGCGCAGACGTGCCTCTGGAAGTCACGGCGGGCCTCGACACGATTGGGGTGCGTATGCCAGCGCAGGAAATGGCGCGGGATTTTTTGCGTGCTTGCGGCGGTCCCGTGGCGGCGCCGTCGGCCAACCGGTCCGGGCGGCCCAGCCCTACCACCTGGCAGGCCGTGCTGGAAGACCTGGACGGGCGGATTCCCTGCGTATTGCGGGGCGCCCCTTCCGTCGTCGGCCTGGAGTCCACGGTGATCGACTGCACGGCGAATCCGCCCCGGATATTGCGTGCCGGGGGGGTAACGCTGGAGGCGCTCCGCGAAGTGGTTCCAGAAATGGGGCAACCTCGGCATGATGATGCGGAACGGCCGCGCAGTCCCGGCTTGCGGCACCGGCATTACGCCCCGACCGCCCGTGTCGTCCTGGTCGATTCCGCCCCCTCCCCCACTCCTGGAAGCGTAGCGGGATATATCGGGATGGACGAGACGGGAGCAGATACCCAGAGCGACTCGGGCAAGGGGTGGCGCCTCGTGGAGCGGGTCGCTACGCCCGAAGCCTACGCACATCGCCTATTCGACTTCATGCGGCGATGCGATGCGGCGGGCGCAGATGTTATCTATTGCCAGATTGTGGAGCCCACGGGCATCGGCGCCGCCATCATGGACCGCCTCCAGCGAGCAGCGAAATCTACAACCTGAAACACCCGCCTAAATAATTTAACCTCCCATTTTTCGCGCCTAAATTATTTAGGTTCGCCTCACAGAGACTTGTTTGGGGGCTCCGAAACATCTGTAGTACGTTCCTTAATGGCTATTTCCATTTCTTTTGCAGCTTCTTCCAGCCCTTCCGCCCCCTCCCGCCAGGAATACACAATAGCAGAATACAGTGCTCCCTCCATATCAGGATCGGCTCCCTCACGGAGCAAGGCCCGCAATTTTTCCGCTTTGTTTTGCCAATCTGCTATCATGGTCTCCGCGTCCACAGATCCCTCGGGCACGGTCTGTGTGCTATCCTGCCATTCTGCGAGCTTTTCTTGCAACGCTTCTGCTTCGTTGCGATACATCATGTTCATATGCCAGGAACTTATAAAGCCCTCATATTTCATCGGCTTCTGCATGGCCTCAATAGCTTTTTCCAGCGCGGCCAAGGCTTGATGGTCTGGCGTCCGCGATTCTTGTGCGAGCACAGATGCGGTGCTGAAAAGCCCAAGCATACACGCGGTCGCAAGCAAAAAGGGAATGCGTATTTTCATGTCCGAAACGAGGGCGTGACCCCCTCCATGCGTGAAAAAGAATGCCTGGCCGAACGCCAGACAATGCGACCAAGATAGCCCCCCCCCCTCACGAAAAATCAACCCTCTTGCGAGTTTTTTTGTGAAAATATAGCGAAATCGCACAGCGATGCGCTTTTTTGCACAGCCTCTCCAGGCCAGGCCAGTCTTGCCGATAAACACATCCTGAACCGCGGCCTATGCCTGGATTTCTCGACGCCGAAGTCCAGGGCGCTTACTTGATCTTGCAGCGTCTCGTTTAGCGTCTTCATTGCGTAGGCGGTGGTCTGCGATCTGGAACTGACTCCTTAATGGGTTTACCGACCCTCTACCTCCTGTACAAGACAAACACCCAGGCGCCGCAGATCAGGAGGCCGTAGGCTTCGCGGGCGGATTCTGAGAACGCTCCGTCGCCGGTTGCGACGAGCGCGGCCAGCAGGATGGCTGCCCAGACGCCGCACAGCGCCATATACGCAAGAGCCAGCGGTCCGGGAAAGCGTCCCAGCATAAACAGGACGCAATGAATGGCGGCGGCGCCGTACACGCCTGTCCAAAGTAGCGCATCCGGATCGTTGTGCTGAAACAACGCCCAGGAGGCGAAGAAAATCAGCGCGATCCCGTTGGCGATCCGCATGAATCAGGCCTGTTCGTCCTTGGAAAAAGCGGAGTCGAACGCGGCCCCGGGCTGCTCGAAATCAATGTCCTTCGTGAACGCGCAGGCCTCCGCGGCGCCCTGCTCCCGCTCCATCCCGCTGTCCTCCCATTCGATGCTGAGCGGCCCCTGGTAACCGATCCGGTTCAGCGCACGGATAATTTCCTCGAAATTGATCGCTCCCCGCCCTACCGAACGGAAATCCCAGTACCGGTCCGGGTGTCCGAAATCGAGGTGCCCGCCGAAAACGCCGGCAGCCATGGGCGTCTCTGACCACCATACGTCCTTGATGTGCGCATGGTAGATGCGATCCGGGAAGGCATAGATAAAACGCACGTAATCCACGCCCTGATAGCCGAGGTGGCTGGGATCGTAGTTGAAGCCGAATGCTTCCCGGTGATCCAATGCCTCGAGGGCGCGGCGGGCGCTGGCGATGTCGAAAGCAATCTCCGTGGGATGCACTTCCAGCGCAAACCGGACGCCTTCCTCGTCGAACGCGTCCAGAATCGGGTTGAAGCGATCCGCAAAATCCTGATAGCCCTGGTCTATCATGCCGGGCTTGTTGGGCGGAAAGGAGTAGAGCAAATGCCAGATGGAGCTGCCGGTAAACCCGTTCACGACCGGTACGCCGAGCCGGGCGGCGGCGCGGGCCGTATTCGCAAGTTCTGCGGCGGCGCGGTTGCGTACGCCTTCCGGGTCGCCATCTCCCCAGATATACGGGGGAAGAATCGCCTCGTGCCGTTCGTCGATCAGATCGCACACCGCCTGTCCGACCAGGTGGTTGCTGATCGCCCAGACTTTCAGGCCATATTTGGCGAGCAGATCGTGGCGGCTCTGGCAATAGCCGTCCTCCGACAACGCCTTGCCTACCTCGAAATGATCTCCCCAGCAGGCCAGTTCCAGGCCGTCGTAGCCCCAGGAGGCCGCTTTTTCCGCCAGTGTTTCGAGGGGCATATCGGCCCATTGTCCCGTAAATAACGTAACCGGTCGCGCCATGGTGTACAGTATGTTTCCGTCGATGAAAAGTATGGTTGCGGGCGTTGCGGACGCAATGCAGCGCATCTTCAATAAAAGAAAAACGGCTTGACCCGGCGTGCCCTTCGCGTAATCTTCATAAATATTTCCGGGAAGGGGAATATGTCTGGAGATATGCACTACAACAGTATGGTCGTATGCGAATATGTGCAACGATACGGCTCACTGCATTCGATGCGGCCCCCGCCGTGCTACCAGCCTACCCGGCGGGTTCGATGCACGGCCCTTGCCTGACTACCAACCGACCCGGCGCGTTTTTGGGGAATCCCAGGTATTTTCCGGGGCGTCGGGCAATTCTTCTGTGCTTGCGGCAGGGGAAGAGGGCGTCTGGGGACTCGCCGGCATGCTCACATCCTCAAGGCGGGATAACGTAACGCCGGTATAGTAGAAATCCAGAATCTCCGTATAGTCCATGCCGCGCTGCGCCATATCGTGCGCGCCCCACTGGCTCAGCCCGACGCCATGTCCGTATCCCTGGCCGGTGAAAACATAGTCTTCGCCGTGCTGCTCGACCTCGAATCGCATACTGCGCAACGAGCGCGCCCCGAAACGCTCAATGAGGGCAAGGCGGAAGGCATTTCCCCGAACCGTCCGGCGCTGCCCGCTTTGCATAAGCAGGGAAACCGACGAAATCCGACCATCCGGGCTACGTTCGTCCAGCAGAAACCCGATGATCTCTTCGCCAAACGTGTCGCTCAGTTCGGCCAGCGCTTCCGGCCGGGAAACCCGGGTCGTCCATTCGGCATAGGGAGATTGGCTCCCGTACGGATCGGGCTTGCCCCGCAGGTAGGGCACGGATGCGCCGGACCACACGGATTCGTTGTGGGCGGTGTGGCCCCCGCTCGATGCATGATACACGGCCTGAATAAGCCTGCCGCGCCAGGTCAGCACTTCGCCTTCCGTACGCTCGGCGGCCTGGCGCGAGCGCGGGGTAATCACGTCTTGCCCACGGTATACCTGGGAGCGGGTATCGTCCACATGCTGATAGTCCGTCCCGAATTTGCCGGTCGCATGCAGTGCGTAGGTGCGGGCGAGTATGGCCATGGCTTTCGACCCCTCGAGATCGGGAAGGCCATATTCCGTCGCGACCACCGAGGCTACGTAGGATTCGACCGGAACGGCATTGACCAACTGCAACCCTGCATGTTCATCATCCGGGGAAACGTGCAGATCGCCCGCGTATCGCCGAACGTTTTCGTGCTCGATGGCAAGGCCGAACGAGGCGCCGGGCGCCGGTTCGGCGCGGACAGATTGCGCGTACATGGTAAATGCATTGGACGATACGCGAAGTTCGCTGGCCAATTCGTCTGAAGAAATCCGGATGGTTTCTCCCGTATCTATTGCAAGGAACGGCTCCGTATGCTCGCCGGCGTATAGCCGCACCAGTCCTTCCTCGGCAGAGAGCAGAATTTCGGCGGGCGCCTCCCGGGCGTAGAGCCGTACCCGCACATCCTGGGCATGGATCGGGGGGTGCGTCAACACATACATCGCCCCGAGGGCCAGGATGGCGACCTTGCAGATCGGCGGGAAACGCAACGGGGGGGTCATGGATGGTCCGCGTGTCCGGGGGATATTCCGGGGGTCCGGGGGTGTTCCAACGCGCACAGGCCCGACAGGGAAGCCCCGGCCGCTTCCTGTTTCTCCTCGCGTTCGGGGCCATGACGAAGCAGGTAGTGTGGCGGCCCCGCGTAATGAGGAATGACGCAGCCAGCGCGCTCCTCGATGCCTCCCGAAGGGCGCTTCACGACCCCGACGGTGCAAAACGCCGTGTTTTCCGATGATTTCAACGATAGAATCATTGCAAACGCTACTCGCGTACGTGAAGTGCTGATCGAAGTGGACTTGATCAGTGCATCCTTAAGTCCGCGAAGATCAGAGGCATCCCTTGGTCAATGAATAGCATGGCGGGAGGTTCCAAAAACGGGAGGTTCCCAAAGTGATCGGCGACGCAAGGGGAAGCGCCTGCGGCGTCCGTGCAGAAAGGCCGCGGGGCGCCGTTGCGGCAGATATAAGGACTCCGCCAGATTGCCGATCAGCGATTCATCGTCGCAGGAAGGTCGCAGGCGCTGTTGCGCCAGAAGGAAGGACTCCTCCAGGTTGCCGATCAGAGATTCGTTGTCGCAGGAAGGTCGCAGGCGCCGTTGCGCCAGAGGGGGCGCCTGGACGCCCGGAAACACCGAACGGCGGGCGTCGTTCGCAGACCTGCTCGAACGGACTGCCTTTTCGCAACAATCCCCTGTCATGCTGATCGATACGCATGCCCATCTGTATCTGGAAGCCTTCCAGGACGACCTCGAAGCGGTGATCCAGCGGGCTCGCGAGGCCGGGGTGGAGCGCATCTTGCTGCCCGCCATTGATGCGCCGTCCATCCGGGCGGCCCTTGCGCTGTGCGAACGATTCGAGGGACTGTACGCCATGGCGGCGCTGCATCCCGCCGAAACGAAAACGGCCACCGAAGAGGATTTCGAAGAAGCGGCGGCGCTATGCCGCGATCCGCGAGTCGTGGCGGTGGGCGAAACGGGCCTTGATTACTACCGGGACCGCTCCTATGACGCCCGACAACAAGAATTTCTGCGGCGGCACATTCAGTTGGCCCAGGACCGCAGCCTGCCCATTGTTTTTCATAATCGGGAGGCCTTCGACGATCTGATTCGCATGGTCGAGGAGGCCTGGGCCGGGGCCCGCGAGCCGGATCGCCCGCACGGGGTGTTTCATTGCTTCACAGGCACGCCCGACGAGGCGGAGCGCATCCTGCAGGCCGGTTTTGCGGTCGGCATTGGAGGCATTCTGACCTTCAAGAACGCCCGCCTCGACGAGTGCGTCCGCCACATTCCCCTGCACAGGATCGTGCTCGAAACCGACGCCCCCTGGCTTGCGCCCGCGCCGCATCGGGGCCAGCGCAACGAACCCGCGTACGTGCGCCTCGTGGCGGAACGGCTTGCGTGGGCCAAAGGCGTGTCCGTCGAGGAGGTGGCCAAGGTAACGAGCCAGACGGCCCGGCGGATCTTCAGGATCGATTAGGCCCGAAAGAGATATTCGCTAAAGGATGCACTGATTAAGTCCGCGAAGATCAGAGGCAGCGAGGAGTGGGCTGGCAAGGAATGACGAAGCAGGTAGTGTGGCGGCCCCGCGTAATGAGGAATGACGCAGCCAGCGCGCTCCTCGATGCCTCCCGAAGGGCGCTTCACGACCCCGACGCCGCAACACGCCGTGTTTTTCAATGATTTTAACGATGAAATCATTACAAACGCTATGTGCGTACGTGAAGCGCTGATCGAAGTGGATTTGATCAGTGCATCCTTAAGATATTCGTTGTCCTGCGGGTGCGTCGTTCGGCGTTTCTGCACCCCGCGCCAGGCCCCACCTGCTGGCCCGGAAATTACGCACGCCGGGCGCTCTTGGCAGTCTCCTGCTTCCTGCTGGCTCCCAGCCCGCCCTGCCCCATCCCCGAATTGCGGGAGACGAGGTGGTCAGGAATCGTCCGCCTCGCACGCCAGGCCGTTCCCGTCCGGGTCCAGTTCCAGCGGGTCCTCCCCCGCCACCGTGAAGTTGCGATAGGGAATCTTGTCGCAGGATACGTTGCCGCGGGTGGGCAGGCACACGAACCAGTCTGGATAACTCCGGTCGCACCACTGATAGCGCATGTACGAATACGACCGCATGTCCCGGTATTCGTCTTTGCTTACGATCCAGTGCGGGGGCAATTCCGGCAGCGGCGGCGGGTTCTCGGAGCATCCCGGGTCCGCCGCATCGTCCAGATCGTCGAAATCGTTGTCCACCCCGTCCGTGCACGAAGTACCGGATTCCCGGGATTCCGGATCGGGACGGGCAAACGGCTCCTGCCATTTTTCCGGAATGCTTGCCCAGATGTCTTCGAAATAGTCGTCGAACTGCCGTCCGAGCCTGCGGCTTTGCACCAGCAACGTGTTTTCGTCGTTGCTCCGCTGCCCGGCGGACGTCCAGTTCATGGAGCCGAACACCAGCGTTCTCCCGTCGATAGACGCCGCCTTCATGTGCATCTTCCCGCCCCAGTTTTCGATTTTCACCGGGATGCCCGCCTCGCGGAGAATTTCATGCTTGGAATATTCGTTCTTGGCCGCCGTGGCGTCGATGATCACGCGAACCTTGATGCCGCGCCGATGCGCCCGAATGAGGTTCGCGGCAAGGTATTTGTCCGTCAAAAAGAAGACCGCCACGTTGATGTTCTCCCGCGCCTTGAAAACCAGGCCCCCCACCCCGTAGCGCATCGGCTGATCCTGCGGAGAAAACCAGGTGGTCACCTTCGCGTCGGCCACGTCGAACTCCTCGATGCCGTCCGGCGCTTTGTTGCAGGTTTCGCCCCGGTTCCAGAGGCGTTCGAACTCCTCAAGAAATGTTTGCGCCACCGGTTCGGAACGCACGACGACGACGGCGTTGGCGTTGTATCCGCCCGTCCCGGAGTTGGAAATGTTGGTCGAACCGGTCCAGACATGGCGGGTATCCACCAGGAAAAACTTGTTGTGCATGATCCGGTTTTCGGCCATAAATTCCTGCCGGGCGGCATGGCCCGCCACCAGCATGCTGTCCTCTCCTATTTCGTAGCCGAGGCATTGCAGAGGCCCCTTGAATCCCGCCGGACGCGGGCATCCGGGCTCCCCCGAAAAATTGTCCTTGCACGCCACTTCGCGGGCGTAATCGTCCCGAATCGTTCCGATGCGCCGCACCCATTCCCCGGTGGAGCGATAGTAGTTCTCATTGTTCCCGTCCCGGTCCACCACGCCGCGCACGCGCACGCCCCGCTCCTGTGCGCGCAAAACGGCCTCCAGCACGTCCGACTGAAAACGCGCCCCGTAGATCGCAAAGTCAATGGTTTCCTCTGCATCATCCAGCAACTCCACGAGGCTGGCGCACAGGCGGCTTTCGCAATGGTCCTGCGGGCTGTCGAACTGGCGCGGGTCCTGCAGGAACAGGGAGATGTCGTCCTCGCCGGACTGGGCCAGGGCGAGCGAGGCGGGCGCAAGGACGAGCAAGGCGGGCGCAAGGGTGCGCAGAAAAGGAATCCAGTATCGGGTTTTCATAGGGGACGCACAGCAATCCGGCAAGCCCGACCGCGCAGCCAGCACGCATCGGGTCCGGTTTTGTGAGGTTGGATATGGGTAGATACGGAGTGTTGGAGAGGGAATATACGGGAAAATGTTATGAAACAGGGGGAGGGGGCGGGCGTAGACATCGGCATGTCGATCGGCGCTATTTACCGTTTCCTCGTCCCTTGAAAAATCCAGGGGCAATCCAGGCTAAAAACAGGGAACCGCATAGGGGGGCATCCGTACTCCGCAATATGCACGAATAGCACGAATGTAAGAGCAGCGAGTCAAGCCATCGCCGTCCCCACGCAGCGTAAACAAGCCCCATACGGAGGTTGTCATGGTCAGAACGGAAATATCGGAGCAGGACCTGGATAGGGTCAGGAACATCGTTGCCAGAATGCTGGCAGAACGCTTCCGCCCTGAAGAGTTCGTCTTCGATCCGATCATCGTCAAGCCCGATCTGGACCAGGACGGGGACGATATTCTTCTCGTACAGATTATTTTCGACGGTGATCAGGACCGGCTTGACCCTCGCCGAACAAGAGGAATGGTCGGACGCATTTACCCGGAAATGAAAGCAATTCCCGTAACCGCCTACCCGATTATCTCGTTTATAGAGAAATCCGAGTGGGACGATCCGTATAACCACCTTTTCGATCATGAAATAGAACAATAGGCATAATGGCCTGGCCCCCATCATATTATGGCGGATCGGGCATGCCTTTCTCACATTGGAGGCGCAGGATATGGAGCCGAAGGATTTCGTTGCTATTTCAGAGAACCTGATTCCAAAAGGACAAGGGGCGCCGAACAGATCCCATCTCCGCAGGGCCGTCAGTACGGCGTACTATGCCCTGTTTCATTGTCTGGCGCGTTCCTGTGCGGATACGCTCATAGGCGGCTCAAGTGCATCGCGCAAAAAAACAGAAACCTTAAAATATTAGGCGGCGATTTTGGGCGCCTAATATTTTAAGGTTGCGCATGTGTCGTGCAGGAAGGCGCTGCCGGGATTTCGATCAAAAGTCCTCTGGGAAGGGCGCGGGCAAGCCCTTGACAATCCCTGTGGTCTGGACGCTTACATGCACGATTCGGCGGATGGCGGCAATGAGGTCCTCGGGCTGCGTAAACCATCCGTTCGGGTCGTTCAAAATGCCGCTTCGCTTGTCCGTCGTGATTTTATAGCGGTCGATAAACCATTCCAGCGGGGTGCGTCCGTTGACCACGTATTCATGGGCTTCCGGGGGAATGTTGCCGAGGCGGATGTGCTCGTTGACGATCAGTTCCGTGCGTTCCTGCTTGTTGGCGAAACGCATGGCGCGCGTTCCGAGTCGGAAATGGTGCGGTTCCAACGCGCCCGACACGCTGGAGATCAATTCCAGAGGATATTCCTCGCACGTTTCGTAGCCGAGGTGCAAAGCGGCAAGGGTGCGACCGGCTTCTGCAAAGGCATGGAAATCCGGGGCCATAGGGATTCGCGGAAGCGCCTTGGACAGATCGTTGGCGAAACGCTTGCGGTACGCGGGAGCGTGGAGAACGCCGTAGACGTAATCGAAAATATCGTCCTTCGCGATGGTCTCGTCCGCGTAGTGGGCGCGGAAGGCCTGCAGGGCGGCGTCCGTAATATTGTCGACGCGCTCGAGCTCCGTGGGGAACAGGTCAGCATCGTCAAAGATACCCCCGCGGGCGGGGATAGACCCAGCGGGGGAAGCACTGCCCGAACTCGAGGAAATGGAGGTCGGGCATGCGGTCGGCGACGAGGACCGAGAAGGGTTTGTTTGCCCCGATTCCGGGAACGCAGAGGACGCGATTCTCCGCTCGTACCGGTACCTCGGGAAGCATTGGCCTTTGGACACCAGCTCGAGATCCGGCATCGTATCGGCCATGAGCGCGGAGAACCCTTTCGTCGCGCCCACTCCGGGTACGCATATAACGCGTTGTCCGGTTGTCCGGTTGTCCGGTTGTCCGGTTGTCCGGTTGTCCGGTTGTCCGGTTGTCCGGTTGTCCGGTTGTCCGGTTGTCCGGTTGTCCGGTTGTCCGGTTGTCCGGTTGTCCGGTTGTCCGGTTGTCCGGTTGTCCGGTTGTCCGGTTGTCCGGTTGTCCGGCATTATATATCATACCGGAGTTTGTTCCAATTGGCAGTGGGAAAATGCGATCTTGCTGGCCTTTCATATTGACCAGGACGTAGTCCACATAGCAATACTGCTTAACGAAAGGCCTGTATTGTGCAGTCCAGATTCTGTAGTCCGAATAGGCAACAATCTTGCCTCGACGCATGTTGTTTTTCAGTTCCCGATCCCAGCGCACGTTTCGAGAATACAGCCGTGCAACTTCCTCGACCGTGCACTGGGGATGCTCCTCTCGAAACTGGATGGCATCCATGTAGTCACCCACCATCTTGCGTACGTTCTCGGCGCAATCATCGTGCGAGAAACTATATATATAGGAGTCGCGGCTCGTCGCATAACCCCTCGAAAACAGTTTGAATATCGCACGATCTCCTTTTCCTGCCTTCACGTCTTTTGACCCCATCGGATAGAGTTGCTGGAACGCTTCGTCCCGCTGCCCAATCCAGTCGTGGTGGCGGTCCGGCATAATTTCCTGCCAGTCGTCGACGCCCCCAATCGAGCGCGCCCCCTGTACGATGGCCAGTTTTTCATCCCGGTTCAGATAATCCCCAATGTCCCGGTAGAGGATGCGGCAGCCGTCGTGGGAGGCATTGGGATTGCGGACCAATATCGTAACGGCAACGGGAGCACGGGAACCCTGCCCGAATATCTTGCCGCCTTCCTGGCGTGAGCGTTCGCCCTGTGTTCGTTGATTCCCTCGCAAATTCAACACATACACGCTGCTGAATTCCTCCGCAAGACATGCTCGCACCCCAGCGTCCACATTGCCGTCAATCCAAGATCCGTTTGTCACGAAGGCTACAATCCCCTGCTCCCCAATACGGTCCGAAGCCCATCGAATGGCCATCTTGTACGTGTCGTAGAGGCTGTTCTTGTTTGTTGCCGTGGAGCGAGCCGCATACGTATCGGAGATACGCTTCTCCAGTTCCGCGTAATCCACATTCGGATTATCGTCCGCCGCACTTCGTTGCCCCGCCGACCAGGGCGGATTTCCCACAATCACCTGAATGGGGGCCTTTTGCTGCCGTTCCACGCGCTCGCTGTTTACGGGGAGCCACATGCGGGGCAGGCCCGTTCGTTCGTTGTGCAGGTTGAACGTATCCGTCAGGACAATGCCTTTGAACGGCTCGTATTCGGTCTCCTCTCCCCGCCTGCAATGAAACGCTTCCTCGATATGAATGGCCCCGATGTAGTAGGCCAAAAGGACCAGTTCGTTGGCGTGGAGTTCTTCGCGGTACTTCCGCATCAGGTCCTCGTCCCGAATCAACCCGGATTGTAGCAGGCGCACCAGAAAGATGCCCGTGCCCGTAAAGGGATCAAGAATGTGCACCCCCTCGTCGCTCAGGGATCGCCCGAATTCCTTGCGTAACGCTTCGTTCGCGCTGTGCAGAATGAAATCCACAATCTGCACGGGCGTATAGACAATGCCCAGGCGGTCCGCGTCTTTCTTCATCGCGGTCGCAAAGAACTTCTCGTACAACTCCATCAGCACATGCTGCCGCGCCTCGGGGTTGTCCAGGCCGTGCGCCCGCGCCCGCACGCTCTCATAGAACCGTTTCAGGTCCCGCGTTTCGTTTTCCAGTCCGAATTCCCCGAAATCCTCCCGCAGCCTGTCGAGCGATTTCGCCACCGGGTTGCTTCCTGCGAAATCGTACCGTTCGAAAAGGGCCTCGAAGACCGGGCGCGTGAGGATGTGTTGCGCCATCATTTCGATGGCCCGGTCCCGGTCGATGGCGTCGTTGATCCAGACCTTCAACTCTTCGTGAAACGCGGTAAACCATTCACGCAGGGTCTCGTTTTCGTCGCTGTCCAGCAGCCGTTCGATGCGGCCGGTGAGGCGCAAAAAGATGTCCGCAACGTCCTTCGCCCACGTTTCCCAATACTTTCGATCCCCGCATTTCTCGACGATTTTCGCAAAAATAGCGCCGGGGGGCAGGCCCAGCGTATCGAACAGATTCAGCGTGTACGGAACCCGCGGTTCCCGAACAACCGACCCGCCTTCGTCTTCGTCCGCACCGTCTTGCCCGTGGCCCCCGCTGAAGATGATCCGGGCGGTGGGTTTGTGGTTGAGATCAAGTTTGTTGATCTCCGCATCCAGGCGGTCGTCGTGCGAACGCAAGGCGCGCAGGATGCTCCAGACCACTCCGTAGCGTTCGTTGTCATCCAGGGCCTTGGCCGGGTCCATGCCCGCCGGAATGAAGATAGGCAGGATGATGTAGCCGTACTCCTTCCCCTCTGCCTTGCGCATGGCCCTACCCACGGCTTGCACGATGTCCACATGGCTCTTGCGCGGATTCATGAACAACACGGCGTCGAGGGCGGGCACGTCGATGCCCTCGGACAGGCATCGCGCGTTCGAGAGAATGCGGCATCCGCCCGGCGTTTCGCCTTTCAGCCATTCGATCCGGGCTTTGCGTTCGAGGGCATTATGCCGCCCGTCCACATGCTTCGTTTCGCAGCGGAAGGCGTACTCCTGCTCGTATTCCGGCAACAACGAGATGGCTTCCCCGACAATATGCTCCCAATGCTTCTCCAGCCGTTTGGAGACGTTGATGATATTGGTGAATGCAATCGCCCGCTTCAGGCGCAGGGGCTTGCCTGCCCCGAGGCGCGTATTTTCGGGATTTTGCAGCGCCTGCCAACACCCGATAATCTTGGCTACGTCGTCAAGATTTATTTCGCTGTCGCCCGTCGCCAGATCTCCTTGCAAGATGTCGCTCAAGTGCTCTTCGGACAGCGTAAACACTACTACCTTGTAGTCGGAAAGCAGCCCCTGCTCGACGGCTCTTGAGAAAGGCAGCCGATGAAATTGCGGCCCGTAGGTCTTCTCGTCGTCCATCGAAAACACGTCAACCGAGTGTCGGGCCGCCTTCGACTTGGCGCCTTCCGTGTACAGGCGCGGCGTGGCGGTCATGTAGAGGCGCTTGGCGGCGCGTATCCTCTTTGCATCGTGCACCAGCACAAACGGCGACGTTTTGTCTTCGGGGCGGTCTACCCCGGTCGTTCGGTGGGCCTCGTCGCAAAGAACAAGGTCAAAGGGTGGAGCGCCCTCGTCCTGCGCACGCTCCACGAGGGGGAGCGAGTGGTAGGTGCAGAATACCACCGTCATGGCTTCGGTGGAGGCATTCCGCAGTGTCTGGGAAATGGCGTCGGGGTCGGTCGTGACAGGTATTTCCAGTTCCTGCAGCGAGGCGTCCTCGTCGTTGCGTCCTGCGCGGGTATCGGAACAGATGCCTATGTAGCGATGCGGGACGCCCTGTTGCTCCGCCCATTCTCGCATGGACTGCTGGAAAAGAGAGATGGACGGCACCAGGTACAGGGCGCATCCGCCAACGCCTGCAACCTCTTCGGCGATTCGCAAGGCGGTGAATGTCTTCCCTGTTCCACAGGCCATGATGAGTTTGCCGCGGTCGCACTCCTCGAAACCGCGGACTACATCCTCGAACGCCGCCTTTTGATGAGTCCGGAGCGAAAACGGTTCACGGCGAAATGCGAGCGCTTCGGGGGCGTCCTGTAGCAGATCGGGCCATTCGATCGGGCGATTTGCCAGATCGCCGAAGCGCAGCACCGAACAGGCGGGCTTTAGCCCATGGATCGTTCGTGCCGCATTCGGCCCCCACTCATCCCCCGTATCGACCATCAACCGCGCCGTAAACGGATCGCGGGCCGAGGCCGCTATAAAAGAGTCAAGATGCGCCTTCGAGATGCGCGTGCCGGGCGCGTAACACTTGCACTGAATTGCACAATAAGCCCCCCCCCCCCACACGTTCTGCCGCTACCAGGTCGATTCCTGTGTCGTGGCCGTCGAAACCTGTGCGGCGGGCCCATTCGGACCACAGCCAGACTTCGGAAAATCGATCCTTATAGAGTGGGTCCTCCCGAAAATAGGTTTGCATCAGCCGCTCGAACAAGCGGCCTTTGTGCGCTTCGGAGTCGGCTTCGGACCGAATGTGGTCGAGTACGTGCTGAAAACCGCTGGCATTCATGAGGGTGTTTGGGAGTTACAGGGGGCTTTCCGATCAGAACAAGTATACACCTTTTGAGGTTATCGCGCAATTCGACGGACGTTTCCCATACACCATACCAAACGGCGCCAACAGAAAGGCGCTAAGCCCGCCCCGCAATCGCGCAAAAAACAGAAACCTTAAAATATTAGGCGGCGATTTTGGGCGCCTAATAAAATAAGGTTGCGCATAGCCGCGGCGACGAACCCTCCTCAATTTTAGTAGAAATGGGCTGGCAAATACAGCGAAAATACGGGAAAATCCAGGAACAGCGGTCAGGAACGGCGGTAGCACACTGCGCGGTAGACAGGGAGGCCCCTCGTCCTTCTGCCGCTATCCCAGATCCGACCAGAGGCGATCGCCATGATCGAAAAAACGATACCGCAGGAGAAGCTGGACGCACTTCGAGACATTGTGCACAATGCGCTAACAACGCGCTTTGGCTCTGAGGGCCTCACCTTTGACCCCATCGTACTCGAACCGGACATTGGCTATGACGGGGACGAATTGCTCTGGATCAAAATTATTTTCGAGGGAGACCAGGAAAAACTGGATGCGCACTGGACCAGCAGAATGCTCCTGTTTATTGACCCTGCCATGGAAAGGCTTGGCATAACGGCTTTGGCCATCACCTCGTTCATCGAAAAATCCGAATGGGAGGACCCGGATTACTGGGTGCCTGATTATTTAAAGGAAAACGTTGAGGGATAGGGTTTAATACCTTTTTGCTCAATGCGTTTATTGGATTCACGGAAGCGTTGTATCGACTGTTTTAACGATGTGGGGGGAGATGGAAGCGGAGAATTTTGTCAAGACATCGCGGGAATTGCTTCCGACCGGGCAGGGCAGGCCACGAGGCACCAACCTCCGCCGCGCCGTCAGTACGACGTATTACGCCATGTTCCACTGTCTGGCGCGCTCTTGTGCAGATACGCTTATAGGCAAGTCAGGTAGAGTACGCGGGACGGAGGCTTGGGCAAGAACATACCGGGCACTGGATCATAACGCCGCCAAGAGGCGATGCCAGGACACAAAAGGCCTCGGACAATTCCCGGAGAGCACCCGTATATTCGCCAAGACATTCGCCCAGATGCAGGAACAACGCCACCGCGCCGATTATGCCCCGGACGCTATATTCCGAAAATCGGAAGTGAATCAGAGAATCAACGACGTAGAAGATGTCATTAATAATTTTGAAAGGGAGCCGAGAACGATCCGCCGCGCCTTCGCAGCCTATATCCTGTTCAAGGGGCGGACCGGGTAGACGCGTCGTATTCCCCCCGCTCCGCAATTGCGCAAAAAACAGAAACCTTAAAATATTAGGCGGCGATTTTGGGCGCCTAATATTTTAAGGTTGTGTATTTGCCGTGCAGGAAGGCCCTGCCGGGATTTCGATCAAAAATCCCCCGGGAAGGGCCTTTGAATTAGTCTTGGGGTTCTGGCGCGTCGTATTCCACGCGCTCACTTCGGCGGGGAATACGACGCGTCTACCCAGGCCCGCTTCTTGCCGCTTGCGATGGCCGTGTGAATGAAGTGTACCCCTATGGCGCCGTCTTGCACCGTAGGAAAGTCCATCAGGCTGTCCTGTTCGACGCCCGTCCGCTTTGCTTCGATGGCGTGCGCCGCGCTCACATAGATATTCGCAAACGCTTCCAGAAACGCTTCGGGATGTCCGAAAGGAAGCCGAGAGTTGCGCTGGGCCGCCTCCACGAGGTAGGGATTCCCTCGTTTATAGACATGCTCCGGTCCGTCACTGGACAAAAAGTGCAGGTAATTCGGATTCTCCTGCACCCAGGACAGCGAGCCTTTCGTGCCGTAGACGCGAATATTGAGGTTGTTCTCTTCGCCCACGGCAACCTGGGAGCAATGCAATACGCCGCGTGCGCCGCCCTTGTAGTGAATCAGCATGCTGGCGTCGTCTTCCAGCGCCCGCCCCGGCACGAACGTATGAATGTCCGCGCAAAGCGATTCGATTTCGAGGCCCGTGACGTACCGCGCCAGGTTCTCTGCGTGCGAGCCGATATCCCCCACCGCCGACGACACCCCGGCTTTTTCGGGATTTGTGCGCCATTCGGCCTGTTTGCTGCCGGTATCTTCGAGTTTCGTGGCCAGCCAGCCTTGCGGATACTCGACCACCACCTTGCGAATTTCGCCCAGATCGCCGCGCTGCACCATGGCGCGGGCCTGCTTGACCATGGGATAGCCCGTGTAATTATGCGTCAGGGCGAACACGAGGTCCTGCTCGGCGACCAGATAGCACAACTTCTCGGCCTCCTGCAGCGTGTTCGTCATGGGCTTGTCGCACACCAGATGGAAGCCGTGCTCAATGAACGCCAGCGCCACGGGGTAATGCATGAAATTCGGCGTTACGATCGAAACGAAATCGATACGCTCGTCCTCCGGCAGGGCCGCCTCCCGCTCCGCCATCTCCTTGTAAGAGCCGTATGTGCGGGCAGGATCGAGATGCAATGCTTCTCCCTGCTGCTTCGATTTGGCGGGATTGGAGGAAAACGCGCCGGCTGCGAGGACGATAAGCCCGTCGAGCGCTGCGGCCTTGCGGTGTACTTCGCCAATGAAGGCGCCGGGGCCGCCGCCTACCATGCCGTACCGGAGTTTTCTGCGCAAAGACATCGTGTTGCTATTCGATCGCTTGTTTGGGGTGGGGATGGCTGGCCGCTCTAATCGCGGCGGGCGACGCAAGAGAAGTCTGGCGTCACGGGTATACACAGACGTCTGCGATAACCGCACGTACGGCGAGGCTCGACGGCATACCGCATGCCATGCCGTACGTCGTATCGTCGCCGCGCCGTGCGCAACATACGCCACGATGCGTATCGTGTCGGGACGGCGGGATTTGAACCCACGACCCCTTGCACCCCATGCAAGTGCGCTACCGGACTGCGCCACGTCCCGAAAAACAGAAAGACCATCGCCCTTTCTGGATGGCATGAAACGCGCAGGAACGAAATGGTTTCCCGCGCCGCCGTTCTTCATACGCATGCTCCAGATTCGCACCCCGCCTCCCTTCGCATCCCAGCCCCCACCCTATCCTTATCTACAGGAAGATGGCGCCCAGCAGCAAGACAGCGACGACGCCCGTAACGCCCGCCACGGCGGAACCAACGGTGTGCAGTTTGTACGCCTGCGAAACCGTCATGCCGGAAAACTGGCTCACCACCCAGAAATAACTGTCGTTCGCATGGGAAACCGTCATGGCGCCCGCCCCGATGGCCAGCGTGGTCAACACGGGTCCAAGCGACGACGCCAACCCCAGCGCAGGCAATAGCGGAAACACAATGGACGCGGCGGTAACGATGGCCACGGTGGAGGAGCCAAGGGCCGTCTTGAGCGAGGCGGCCAGCAGGAACGGAACAAGCAGGCTGAAAGCGCCCAGCCCCGCCAAACCGAGGAGTTCGCCCAGATAGTCCCCGATGGGCGTAGCCTGAAGCACCTTGCCGAAGGCGCCCCCTGCTCCGGTAATGAGAATAATGAGGCCGCCCGTACGGAGCGATTCGGATATCCATTCCCGGCGGACGCGCCCGCCTGCATGCCATACCGCTGCGCACGCCGCTGCTACTCCGAGAAGCAAGGCGAAATTGGGATGGCCAACGAACCGCAGCAGCGCAAACAGGTGGCCTTCCCCCAACGGGCGGGTGGGGAGCGATGCAATAGACTGGGCCGCAATCAACGCCACAGGCAGCAGAATGGGCAAAAAGGCCAGCCACGCGGAGCGGAGTTCAATGGCTTCGGAGGCGGCGTCTGCGGATGTCCGGTCTGGCTTGTCCACAGATTGTTCAGCGGATTGCGCGGCGGCCGGATCTCCCGCCACGACGATCCGCCGCCCCGCAATCCGCGCAAAAAACCATGTCGTCGCGATAACAGGCGCCGAAACCGCCAGGCCAAGCAGCATCACCAGGCCAATATCCGCCCCCAGTTCTCCGGCGGCGGCCAGGGGGCCGGGCGTCGGGGGAATGAACACATGCCCGACGTACAGCCCCATGCTCAGCGCTACGGTAAAAGAGGCCAGCGGCACGCCGGATTGCTTGGCCAGCGAACGATTCAGCGGGGCCAACACGACGAATCCCGAATCGCAAAAGACAGGAATGGACACGAACAGGCCGGTGATGCTCATGGCGAGCAACGACCGGGCCTTGCCGATCCAGCGCAATACGGAACGCGCCATCAGCGCCGCGCCGCCCGTCTTTTCGAGCAGGGTCCCGATGATCGTCCCCGCAGCAATAACGATCCCGATATGCCCGATCGTGCCGCCAAAACCCTCCGTAACGGCCTCCGCCACGACGGCGCCCGACAACCCCGACGCCAATCCCGTCAGCAAGGCGGCAACGAGCAGCGCCAGAAAAGGATGGGCGCGAAAACGGGCCGTCGCCACAATAACGAAAACGACGGCGCCGACCAGAATCGCTATGAGTACCGGACCGCTCAGTCTGCTTCCAACTGCTCGAGCACGTCGCCCAGGAAACGTCGCAATTCGATCAGGTTGCGCACAGGCTCGCCCCCGGTTCCGGATTCCTCCGCAGAAAGCGCCTGCTGGGCTCCCTTGATCGTCAAGCCCCGCTCTTTGAGCAAATACTGGATGCGCTCCACGATGCGAATGTCCTTCTCCATGTATGCGCGGTGTCCGGCGCGGTTCTTCCGGGGCCGAAGCTCCGCAAATTCGGTTTCCCAGAAGCGCAGCACATGGGCTTCGAGGCCCGTCATTTTACTGACTTCCCCGATCGTATAGTACAGTTTTGTGATTCCTTTCCCTTGCATGAATCTTTTACGCACAAGAACACTACATTGCGGATAAGGTACGAAAGCCCGACGGCGAATGCGAAGAAAAATGTCGCAGGACGCGCCGAATAACATCAGTGCATCCCAGACTTTATCCTGCGACAACGCATCCCTTCGTGCAAACCAGCGCATCCCCGACCGAATCAGGGGCAAACAGGCAACGATGGCGCGCGGAGGCGGCGCTTCTCTTCGTTGTAACCGTGTGGGGCATGAATTATCCCCTCCTGAAATCGGTCTTTGAGGTGATGCATCCGCACATGATCAACACGTTCCGGTTTCCCGTCTCGATCCTCGTGCTGGGCGGAATCTACCTGTACCGCCGCCGTAAACAAGGCCTGCCCGCCTGGGAATTGCTCCGCACGTACCCGCTTCGCATCGCCGGGCTGGGCATGGTCGGGTTCGTCGCCTACCAGTTCCTGTTTATCCACGGCATATACCGCACCACGGCGGGCAATGCGGCGCTGATCATGACCAGCGTGCCCTTGTGGACCGCCTGCATGATCGCTGCGCTCGGGGTAGAGCGCATTCGGGGCTGGACCTGGTTCGCCCTTGTTTTCGTACTGGGAGGCGCCATGACGGTCGTGATCGGGGGCGGCGGAACGATTTCCTTCGACAGCGGAATATTCATTGGCAATGTGCTGATGCTGTGCGCGGCCTGTTCCTGGGGATGCTATACGGCGCTCAATAAACCGATGCTTCGCCATGTATCTGCCTCCGGATTGACCTTTCTGGGACTGCTGTGCGCCTTGCCCATCCTGATCGGGGCGGGCCTCCCCGAAATTCCCCGTACGGACTGGAGTGCGGTAACCCTCAAGCACTGGGGAATCATTGTGTTTTCCGGGGGACTTTCCACCGGGGTGGTCCTGGCGCTGTGGAACAATGCGGTGAACCATGTAGGCGCTTCGCACACCGCCGCCTACGGCAATCTGGTGCCACTGACGGCGCTTACGGCCAGTTATTTCCTGCTGGGCGAAACGGTAAACCTCATTCAGATCATAGGCGGAGCCACCGTGATTGGAGGGCTTGTGTTCCTGCGCCAGATACGCCGTGCGCCTGCGCCCGGGTAAGCGCATGATTGCAGGATGCGCTGAGCAAGTCCGCTTCGATCCGCGCTTCGCGCATGCGAGGACCTGCCGTCCTGATGCCCGTGTTGAAATCCGCGGAAAACACGAAGATGCACGCATGCGAGGACGGGAAACGCCCTTCGGGAGGCCGCGAGGACAGAATCAGCGCGGCTTTGCGCTATTCCTGTTCGAATTCCTCCTCTGATTCCGGGCCAGGCGGTTCGCTGGATTCTTCGTCGGATACGGGATTCGTCGCAGGCTCCACATCCTCCACTGGGGAGATTTCGTTCACAGCCCCCTCAGGCGAGGAAATTTCGTTCACAGCCTCGTCCGGGGCTTCGGTTTCTGCCGGTTCTGTTTCCAGGGCCGGGGCCTCCGGCGAAATATCTTCTCCGGCCTCTTCTATCGTTCCGCGCACCTGCTGCCCGAACCGATCCGACAATTCCCGAACCGCCGGAAACCTGGCGGCGACGAAATTCCAGGTGACGGGAAAGACCGCTGCAACGGGCGCGTACAACGTGGACTCGTCGCGGGATTGCTGGGACGGAGCGCTAAAGAAACCCAGCATCAGAAACATCACGCTCATAAGCAACGCAACCTTGCATGCGCCGAATACGGCGCCGCCCGCCCGATTCAATATGCTCAATCGAAGCGCCTTGAGGCTTTTTTCGAGGATGCCGGTCAGCATGCGCAAAATTACTTGTCCGGCGGCGAACACCAGGACGAACCCAATGATCCGGGCGACTTCTTGCCCCAGGCCGAATATGCCTCCTATGGCGTTTCCCACAGGATACATAAACTCAAGCCCCAGGACAATGCTCAGGACCGTACCCGCCAGTCCCGTAATCTGGCGTATGGCTCCGGTCGAAAAACCGCGAAGCAGCCCGAACAGCAAACCTGCTGCAATAAGAATATCCAGAAGGGTAGAAGACATGGGCGAGGGGATTATGTCCAGATCGACGCCTTGTAGCGCGAAGTAGCATGGGCTATGGGTCCATTAATATAATAGATCGGACGCTTTGCCGCCGCGTGCGATCTTTTACGAGAACGTGTTTCGGACGCGCGCCGATCTTCGGAAATAGCTCGTCCAGCCGAGCGCCCACGCCATCGAAAAAAGTATGATCCCCGGGAAAATTATCAGTTCGGTGAGCATCTCTCCGCTGTCCGGTCGAGGCCAGCCCGCCAGAATCCCGCCAAAAAACGCGCCATACAACATGCGCACGATAATCAGGATAGATCCAGCCCACAACGCCGCTACGTTCCATGTTGGCGCCGCGGAAGATTTCCACACCAGGAGCCATAGCGGAGTAGCCAACGCCAGGAAGATCGCCGCCATCAGCGCGAGGGGATAGTCGAAAAACCATCCCGACAGGCCCGCCGCATAGAACAACAGGACAGGGATCGACCCCACGAGATAGACCAGTAGCCAGCCTCCGATGCCTTTCGTATCGCCTCTTGCTGTCATATTCCCTCCTGTTCGGTGGATGTTTCCCCGTCACGCCTCGCTTCATGGCCGCGCCGAATCCATTTATTTTCGGTGAAATATGGAGATCGACGGGCAATTGACAAAATAGGCTAAAACAAGTCCCGTATCCTTGAGATCGTCCATGGCCAAACGCGCCGTGCCCAGCATACGCGTTTGGCCGGACATGGGGTCCCCAGTAAAAACAACCTGAACATCAGGACATGTTGTCACCGAAGTCACCGCCTACGTCCACCGATGTGGTTGCCGAGGTCACCCGATCCTACGAACAGCCTGTAATGAATAATATCCATCGTTCGGAATACGTGGAAGCCCTTGTGCTTCTCGCGCTCAAGGACAGCGGATGGATCCGTATGAAACCATGGGATGGATGGGATTGCGAACACGAATCAGGCCTGCGGCTGGAAGTGAAGCAGTCCGCAGCTACGCCAACATGGGGACGCATGGGAAACCGCACGTTCCCGAGATTCGACATTGCTCCCCGTAAAGGATTTTGGAAAGAAGGAGAAACCTGGGTGCCTCTGCCTGCACCCGCTCGCCTCGCCGATATCTATGTGTTCGCCTGGCATGGCGAGCCGCGGGACACGGCGGATCAACGGGATCCTGCCCGTTGGGAGTTTTTTGTGACCCTGACGCGCGACTTGCCTGAAAAGCAGCAAACCATTAGCCTGGCCAAGATATCCCGTATTACGACCGCATGCAGGGTAAACGCCCTTGCCGCGACAGTGGAAAGGTCTATGGCCTTGGTATGAGCGGCGGCGGGCATGGGGGAAGCCCTGGAAATCACGTGTTCGTCCGCGTGCTCCGCTTCGACCCGCTCGCGCTTCAATGAGGCCGGGGCCGCGCGGCCCCGGAAATGTGGCGTGCCGATGTAGGGCGAAGCAAGAAGGAACACGCTTCAATGAGGCCGGGGCCGCGCGGCCCCGGAAATACGAACGCCTGGAGCGCCTCCGTGGCGTCGGTGCCCATGCTTCAATGAGGCCGGGGCCGCGCGGCCCCGGAAATGGGCGTGCGCGGACACGATACGGAGCATGTACGAGCGGCTTCAATGAGGCCGGGGCCGCGCGGCCCCGGAAATGCGGCGTAGCATTAGCGGCGCTGACAAAATTAGTGAAAGCTTCAATGAGGCCGGGGCCGCGCGGCCCCGGAAATCTCCACTCTGGCGCTAAGTGCAGCATGAGCATTCGCAGCTTCAATGAGGCCGGGGCCGCGCGGCCCCGGAAATTTGGAAACGTCGATTTCTTCCTTTATGACGGCTTCCAGGCTTCAATGAGGCCGGGGCCGCGCGGCCCCGGAAATTTGGCTCAATGGGGAAAGCGCGACAATGCACCATTGCGTGCTTCAATGAGGCCGGGGCCGCGCGGCCCCGGAAATGTATAACTTGTTTCTGACATATTTACGAGACCCGATGCTTCAATGAGGCCGGGGCCGCGCGGCCCCGGAAATTGGATAACGTGTACTTTTCTTGCCTGTTTTCGGTAGGCTTCAATGAGGCCGGGGCCGCGCGGCCCCGGAAATGTTGACTATGTGGACATGGGCTACGCCAACCTTACCGCTTCAATGAGGCCGGGGCCGCACGGCCCCGGAAATGCCGTGGGGGGTGGGGTTAATGGTGTGGAGTGGGGTTTGCTTCAATGAGGCCGGGGCCGCGCGGCCCCGGAAATAACGGCATGCAGATTCAAGCCGTGGCAAGCCGTATAGCTTCAATGAGGCCGGGGCCGCGCGGCCCCGGAAATTTCGGATCGTTTAAAGGTAGTATTCAATCCTTTTTCGCTTCAATGAGGCCGGGGCCGCGCGGCCCCGGAAATTCCCACATCCACCCCCCCCCTATACAAAATCATACCAACGCTTCAATGAGGCCGGGGCCGCGCGGCCCCGGAAATGCCGTATGGCAAGCCGTATGCAAGCCGTGCATGCCGTGCTTCAATGAGGCCGGGGCCGCGCGGCCCCGGAAATTCCGAAACCGCTTGGAGGAAGTCAGCGCAATGTATTGGCTTCAATGAGGCCGGGGCCGCGCGGCCCCGGAAATTAGCGGAGCGGGCGGGACAGCGACCCCCTTCTGATCGCTTCAATGAGGCCGGGGCCGCGCGGCCCCGGAAATACTTATCATTCCATATTTAAGTCCAAAGGACAATCAAGCTTCAATGAGGCCGGGGCCGCGCGGCCCCGGAAATCCGAGGGCCGGGGGCCGGGGCCGAGGGCCGCTTCAATGAGGCCGGGGCCGCGCGGCCCCGGAAATCAGACGACACGGAGCAAGTAACGGACGAACGTAATGACGGGCTTCAATGAGGCCGGGGCCGCGCGGCCCCGGAAATATGACGAAGGAAAAATCACCGGATCAACTCCTACACGCTTCAATGAGGCCGGGGCCGCGCGGCCCCGGAAATCCCGACGGGCAGTAAATCGGCGGCCAACTACGGGCCGCTTCAATGAGGCCGGGGCCGCGCGGCCCCGGAAATGCGCGAACGCCGCGCCGCCTGGACTGAGTCTGTACGGCGCTTCAATGAGGCCGGGGCCGCGCGGCCCCGGAAATGCGGCGGCGCAGGGCATAGCGATCCTGGAGGCCGCCGCGCTTCAATGAGGCCGGGGCCGCGCGGCCCCGGAAATTCACGGAATAGCCTTTCATTTCTTTGAGATACGAAGCCGCTTCAATGAGGCCGGGGCCGCGCGGCCCCGGAAATATTCGATCCGTGCAGCGAAAAGAAGTTCGGACGCTGGCTTCAATGAGGCCGGGGCCGCGCGGCCCCGGAAATCTGGAGGCGAGGGCGGAAGACCCCTATAATATAAATAGCTTCAATGAGGCCGGGGCCGCGCGGCCCCGGAAATTTCGCGTACATATCCGGTATCGGCGCGTATACAATGGCTTCAATGAGGCCGGGGCCGCGCGGCCCCGGAAATCGCGGGACGTACGGACGGCCCGCCAGATAACCGAGAGCTTCAATGAGGCCGGGGCCGCGCGGCCCCGGAAATCTGCTTGACCTCTCCGTCGGCATCCGAAAATGCGGCGCTTCAATGAGGCCGGGGCCGCGCGGCCCCGGAAATTCGGTGTTTTTTATATTATAGTATGCGCAAGCAGAAGCTTCAATGAGGCCGGGGCCGCGCGGCCCCGGAAATATCTAACTCCCAACCCAACCCAAACCCAAACCACCATCCGCTTCAATGAGGCCGGGGCCGCGCGGCCCCGGAAATACGGCGGCGGCATTGTCCGCGCCGGAAACCGGCGTAGCTTCAATGAGGCCGGGGCCGCGCGGCCCCGGAAATTTTATTTTCGAGTTTCGAGACCCGCGACTTCAATGCTGCGCTTCAATGAGGCCGGGGCCGCGCGGCCCCGGAAATCGTGGGCGAACCCAATCCACCGGCATGGCTAACCCGCGCTTCAATGAGGCCGGGGCCGCGCGGCCCCGGAAATAACTCGCGCTCGATACAGCGGGAACTGTATCTTGAAGCTTCAATGAGGCCGGGGCCGCGCGGCCCCGGAAATGAGACGTACCTGGTGGACCGGTACGCCCTGCCCCTCGCTTCAATGAGGCCGGGGCCGCGCGGCCCCGGAAATGTATAGACCGGGGGGTGTACGTGGGGGTGCTTGGCGGGCTTCAATGAGGCCGGGGCCGCGCGGCCCCGGAAATGACCGGGGTGTCGCTGTGGACCTGCGTGTATATGCCGCTTCAATGAGGCCGGGGCCGCGCGGCCCCGGAAATAGGAGAATGTCAAGTGTTTTCCAAAGTATTTTTTGGAGGCTTCAATGAGGCCGGGGCCGCGCGGCCCCGGAAATAGGCGCACGATCGAGTCTGCGGAGGACGTCTCGGCCAGCTTCAATGAGGCCGGGGCCGCGCGGCCCCGGAAATCCGCGCTTGCTCAAGCGGGTTAGAAAGGCACTCAAGCGGGCTTCAATGAGGCCGGGGCCGCGCGGCCCCGGAAATGTGCGTCGGGGCTGTTCACGTTAAACCCTAAACCCTTGAGCTTCAATGAGGCCGGGGCCGCGCGGCCCCGGAAATCTCGGACGCCCACCCCCGCCCGGCTATGTTATCCCCCGCTTCAATGAGGCCGGGGCCGCGCGGCCCCGGAAATCGGGCGGGAACGTTACCAATGAAATGTTTGACCGTCTCGCTTCAATGAGGCCGGGGCCGCGCGGCCCCGGAAATACGTAGGGCTACTGCGGGTCTTTCGTATATGCTCGAGCTTCAATGAGGCCGGGGCCGCGCGGCCCCGGAAATTGGGCTTTCGATCTCCGGATCACGGGACATTCCACACGCTTCAATGAGGCCGGGGCCGCGCGGCCCCGGAAATATCCGGGTGGCTCCAGCCCCTCGATTGAGTCTTGAACGCTTCAATGAGGCCGGGGCCGCGCGGCCCCGGAAATTCGGAGATGAATGTGATATTGTAATAGCAGAGAATGCTTCAATGAGGCCGGGGCCGCGCGGCCCCGGAAATTCCCAGCGTCTCGAAGTTCTGCTTGAAATACTTGTAGCTTCAATGAGGCCGGGGCCGCGCGGCCCCGGAAATCTTGGCCCGGAAGGAAAGCGCATCGTCGGAGCTTTCGCTTCAATGAGGCCGGGGCCGCGCGGCCCCGGAAATACGGATGCTGGCGTAAAGCACCTTCACGCCCACGTGCGCTTCAATGAGGCCGGGGCCGCGCGGCCCCGGAAATCACCAACCAACACCACAATCCCAACCCAATCCAAAACCCGCTTCAATGAGGCCGGGGCCGCGCGGCCCCGGAAATGGCTCCCTGTGCCGCCTGCGCCGCCGCATTCGCGTTTGCTTCAATGAGGCCGGGGCCGCGCGGCCCCGGAAATGAGCAGCCGATTCCGTGAAGGCTGCTATTATAGCCAAGCTTCAATGAGGCCGGGGCCGCGCGGCCCCGGAAATGGGGAACAGGAAACTTGCGAAGGCTGGCGAGGGGAAGCGCTTCAATGAGGCCGGGGCCGCGCGGCCCCGGAAATCCGCGACATCGTGGGGCATGCTGGCGCTCCGGACGCGGCGCTTCAATGAGGCCGGGGCCGCGCGGCCCCGGAAATGAGAGGCCCGACGTACAAGAGGTGTCGTTACTGTGAGGCTTCAATGAGGCCGGGGCCGCGCGGCCCCGGAAATGCGGGCGGCGTAGCATTAGCGGCGCTGACAAAATTAGTGCTTCAATGAGGCCGGGGCCGCGCGGCCCCGGAAATTCGCTGCTTACTTGTACGCCCGATAGCATCTATATTCGCTTCAATGAGGCCGGGGCCGCGCGGCCCCGGAAATATCGACGGCTCTTCCATCGGCGCCTCGTCGTTCTCAGCTTCAATGAGGCCGGGGCCGCGCGGCCCCGGAAATGTGTGATTAACTAATGATAACATAACAAAAAATAATGTGCTTCAATGAGGCCGGGGCCGCGCGGCCCCGGAAATGTGCGGCAAACAAGAGACTGTTCGGTTGTTTTCAGTGCTTCAATGAGGCCGGGGCCGCGCGGCCCCGGAAATTGGTCCGGGCGGGGCGCATCCGGTACACGACCAGGAGGCTTCAATGAGGCCGGGGCCGCGCGGCCCCGGAAATTCCCCACCCCCCCCCCCCCCATTAACCCCACAACCCCCCCGCTTCAATGAGGCCGGGGCCGCGCGGCCCCGGAAATCCCAGCTTGCGTTGACATTGTGCCCGATCCGCCGCGGCGCTTCAATGAGGCCGGGGCCGCGCGGCCCCGGAAATAGCACCTTTCTATCTTTGTGGGGGCGTTACCCCTGCAAGGCATGGTGCGACCGCTGCGCCGCAGCGTATTCGTAATACTACGCATTTTTCTTCAAAATAAACAAAATAATGTCGCATCTCCTTGTAAATTCATTGGTTATAGCAAAGCGAGGGCTGCCCATGGTTGTCGGAGTTTCAAAGTCCTCGCTATTCGCAAGGCAGATTTTCCCCTACACGATCACGGCCTGACGGCTTGGCGTCTCGTAGGTTTTTCCCAAACTCTCGACGCGCGGAGCAACCCGCTCCACCAGTCCGATGTCGATGATCAAAATATGATCTTCCGAAGGCTTGATCAAGGATTCCAGACAAGCAGCCATCTCTGCATGCCGACGAGCCGTCAATCGGCATTGAAAAACGGATAGTTGCAACCAGCGCCCATAGCCTTTCATGGCCTTGAACACCTTGCGCCAGCGCCTGGGTTCCGAAATATCGTACGTGACGATGTAGAGCCGTTCCGCAGCCATAGGTTACCTTGGAAGATAGTGAGGATACGTGGATATTTCACCCTGAAAATACCGGGTCAGCAAACGCGCCTGCACCTCGATCAGGCGACGCATCGAAACCCGATATCCGAAAAAAGGATGCGTGGTTTCCTGATCCATGCGACGCTCGAAAGCCGAAATAATCGCTTTGCGTCCGCCGGATTTGAGGGCGCAGGAAGGACCGTTCAGCACAAAATCGTTTTCCTTTATTTCGCCGTTATTTATAGCCTGGATAACGCAGGAATCTGCAATAATAGGTCGAAAAGGCTCCATCAGATCAAGCGACAATGCCGGGCGCCCATGCCTGGGCCTGTGATAAAATCCCATGTATGGATCCAATCCCGTGGAGGAAATAGTGGTCGTAAAAGTTCTTGTCAGGAGCGCATAGGCAAACGAAAGCATGGCGTTGACAGGATCGGTCGGCGGACGCCTGTTTCGTTTTTCGAACGCAAAGACCGGAAATTGCGCTATGATTTCCTTTGCAAGCATGCTTTCGAATCGACCAAAATAGATTGAGGCGGCCTCGCCTTCGATGCCCAGCAATTCCTGGGCGTTCTTCGTCCTGGACGCCCGCTTCGCCATGCGCTGAAGGCGAAGCATGGCCTCTTCCCGCTCGTCCGGCTCCCCTCTCCAGTTTCGCCGCAGCATCGTGCGCGTATTGCGAACTTTGGCTTCGACCAAGCCTTGCGCCAACGCAAGACAGCGCTTGTCGTCGAACGCGAAACGGTACTGCGCTTCGCGGGTCGCTACATTGCCGTTGCCCGTCCCAATGGTATGCCCAAGCAACCAACCGCCCATGGAAAACCACGAAACCGGTATTTCCGCGCGCATCAGGGCATGGAGCGCCGGCGTCGTTACGGAAACCGGCCCGAACAACGCGACTTGCGAAACATCGATCATCGGCACCTCCACCTTGTCCGTCTCGGTTTCGACAAGGATCCGCTCTCCTCTTTTGCGCAACTTTGCCCCGGGCGTTTGCACATACAACGGAAGCGCCGGGTCGTCCGAGGGATTCAGCGGACGGAGATTCGACAATCCCTTGCGAAAAAGATTCGTCTCGTCCGGCAGGCAGATTCCCGCCAAAGAGCAGCGCGGGCACTTGGGACTGTCCTCCAGAGGGGGCGGGCGCCGAAGCGACGACGCCGCATAGCGCAATCCGGCGATGGCTTCCAGTGTTTTCGCGCGCAATTCCTCATCGAAAAAGACGCGCACCCGCTCCCGCGACCCGGCATACCACAGGGCTCCGTAAGAAACCTTGTACCCGTTATCCTCCAGAATCATCCCCTGTGCGCAAACCTGCACCCGCTCCGGTTCATAGGCTCCGGCGGCGATGTGCGGGCGCTTGCCTTTCTTGTAGTCGATCGGCGTAACCGTGCCGTCTTTCGCCTCCAGGACATCCATTTTGGCGATCACTCCAAGCCGTTCCGAAGACATCGTTACGGACCGGCCTTTCACGATTTCTTCGCTGAGTTCGTCCGGGGCAGGAAAATCGCCCTTGCCTTCGTCTACGCGGGCATGGACGCGTTTCCCCTGGGCAGTATCGCCGCTATCGGCCCATTCGTTCTCGACCCATTCGAGATAGGCCAGCCTGGGGCAATACACCCATTCGTTGACCATGCGGGCCGGGATCAGGGGAATCCCCCCCGATGCAGGAGGCGGCGGCAGCGCAAGAGAAAGTTGGGGATTCTGGTTCATGGTGGGTATATTGCACCGTTACGATTACCTATATTGTAAACAACCGTGCGAACTTCGGCAAAATACTGCGGGCAGGCGCTCAAAAATCGGGCACGCAAACGCGGGGCCGACCCCGCTTCGAGCTCGGGCGCCAAACGAAACGATTCCATGCAACTCAAATGGATACGGTAGTTCAACAAATGGTTCGGGCCATCGTGGACGAAGCGGATCCGGAACAGGTAATTCTTTTCGGATCGCACGCTTCTGGCGACGAGAGAAAAGATTCGGATGTGGACCTGATCGTGATCGAATCGGCCCCTTTCGGCAAGGCGCGGAGCCGGCGACTTGAAGCCGCCCGGCTGTATCAAGCGGTGGCGAACTTCGCCGTTTCGGCGGACATCCTTGTCTATAGCAAGAGCGAAGCAGATCGCTGGCGCCGTTCGCGCAACCATGTCCTCGGACGAGCCCTTCGGGAGGGAATAGTGCTTCATGCTCGACCTTGACATTCACATGTAATTCATGAGGTTTTCACGAAACCATGGGGACCTTCGGGGGGGGGGGGTAGCACTTTAATGCTCGACCTTGACGCCGCCCGTGAACTTGTCGTCGCTGGAAATCGGGATTTGACGTGCAACCGAAATACGACTGCGTAATTATAATCTCACGGATTGACCATTGCATAATCGCCTGATCGAAGTATTTAGCGAATTGACTGGCGAAGAAAAGCCTTTTCGATGGCAACAGCGGCTATTGCAGTTGTTGCTGGACGGCAAAATACCGGCAGCCGTCGATATTCCTACTGGCCTCGGCAAAACGTCCGTGATGGCATTATGGTTAATCGCGCGAGGCGAAGGAGCAAATCTTCCGCGGCGCCTCGTGTATATCGTGGATCGACGGGCCGTAGTCGATCAGGCCACGCGATTTGCAGAACAGTTGCGGCGTAACATGCCTGCTGATCTGGCGGAAAAACTGGGACTTGCAAACCCTGATTCCCTGCCTATTTCCACCTTGCGCGGCGGATTCGCCGACAACCGGGATTGGCTCGAAGACCCGGCTATGCCAGCCATCATTGTTGGAACGATCGACATGATTGGCTCAAGACTGTTGTTCGAAGGATACGGCGTATCCAGACGCATGCGGCCGTACCATGCGGCGCTACTGGGCGTAGACTCCCTGTTATTGCTGGACGAAGCACACCTCTGTCCGCCATTCGAGGCCCTGATTCGCCAAGTGGAAACCCGGCGCAACGACGAACTTGGCGGGCAGCCGGAAGATAATGTCCATACGCCAGATTTTCGCTTGATGGCGCTCTCCGCTACGGGCAGAAACCTGGAAACAATGCCTGATGCATCGGTTTTCAGGCTTGAACCGAGCGACAGCGAGGAATCTCTGGTGAAAAAAAGACTGGCCGCCGAAAAACGGATAAAAATACATGAAATTGGGGAATCGGAATCTCTTGTAGAACGCATGGCCGACTGCGCCATTGAGCTTGGCGGCGACGCCATTACAGCCTGCCGAGTGCTTGTGTATTGCCATAGCAGAAAAACTGCGCTGGACGTAAAAAGCGAAATCGACAAACGCTACAAAAAAAGATCGAAAGACGACGTATTGCCTAAAGAACACAACGCGAATTTGCTTGTTGGGGAGCGCAGGATTTATGAGCGAACAGTGCTGGAAAGATGGCTTGAGGACAACGGCTTTCTTGGGAGTTCGGGATGTGCGCCGCAAACGCCCACGTTTCTGATTGCGACGTCCGCCGGAGAAGTGGGCGTGGATATGGATGCCGATCACATGGTATGCGACCTGGTGGCGTACGAGCGCATGGTGCAACGACTTGGGCGCGTCAATCGGAGAGGCGGCGACGGACGAACCGCTCTGGTAGACGTATTTGCGGTACAACCCGTGCAAGCCAAGTCCACAAAAGCCGACAGAAAACGATACGAACGGGAAGTAAATGTCTTCAAAAACCGGATCGCTCCGTGGGACCTGCTTCCTCATCGTGAAGACGAACGCCGCAACGCCAGTCCCGCTGCGATAACTGAATTAAAACGCGATAATTCAGCCGCTGTAGAAAAGGCTACAACGCAGCCGCCCTTGCACCCCGAACTGACTCGACCGCTGGTGGACGCCTGGTCCATGACGTCGCTCAAACAACACGAAGGCCGCCCCGAAATTGCACCATGGTTACGCGGTTGGGACGAAGAGGACGAACCGCAAACAACCCTGATATGGAGAAAATACCTGCCGTATGTTCGCAGAGACGGAACAACCGGGTTGCCCGCATCCAAAGCGACAAATTTCTTCCGTTCCGCACCGATCCATGCCACTGAAAAACTGGAAGCGCTTTCGGGACGCACATTTGCCTGGCTTCTGAAACGCGTGGGGCAAATCGGGAAGCGAGCCCGTAACAATGCCGTGACGATACAGGACGATGAAATCGTGGCTATCTTCCTGAATCAGGCTGGAGAATACGTATCCCATGCCGACATGCGCGACCTGAAATATTTGAGTGCACCGGCCAGCAGTTTGGGCAACATCGAAAAACGGAACAGGGATCGCCTGAAAAAAGAATGGAAAGAACGCCGCCTTCCGGGGGCATTGCTGATTCTGGACGTACGCATAGGCGGCTTGCAAGACGGAATGCTGGATGACAAATTCGCCGGCGAGACGCCTGCAGCAGACGCGGACCCGGATTGGCGGGCTCTGAAGAAAGATGCGTCTGCCATGCAATCCCCGCCACTCATTGGTTTTCGGATAGAACAGGTAACAAGCGGCGAAAAGGAAGAAACCCTTGCATTGCCGAACGAAACAGAAGGGTGGCGACACGTCCAAACCTTCGAAACCGATTACAACGCAAGCGGCATAGCACGGCAAGGTTTGGCAATCCTTAAACATCCTGGATACGAAACGAGTGAAGACGCCCGATCCATTGCTTCTGCGCCGCAAAGTCTGGCTGAGCATTCTTCGCAGACCGTTGCATGCGCCCGGAAAATAGTAGCGCGCCTGAATCTACCCGAAGAAGAAATGGTGGCAATCGCCCTGGCCGCCGAGCTGCATGACGAAGGCAAGGCCGCGCCGCGTTGGCAACATGCGATGAATGCGCCTAAGAATGGCCAGCCCTACGCCAAAACCAGCGGCGGGGGCAATTGGCGTCTCCTGGAAGGATATCGCCACGAATTCGGGTCGCTGCTAAAAGCGGATTCGAAAAATTTGCCGAACGACTACCGTGATTTGATTTTGCATTTGATCGCTGCGCATCATGGCTATGCCCGCCCCCTCATCCGTTCGAATGGATGCGAAGACGGACCTCCCTCCGTGCTTGAATTGAAAGCAGGAGAAGCGGCATTGCGTTTTGCTCGCTTGCAACAACGTTATGGTCCCTGGGGCCTTGCCTGGCGCGAGGCCATTCTCCGCGCAGCCGATCATAGCGCATCGCGAGCAACATCTGAAACAGAGGATAAGCAGCGCAATGGCTGAATCCCGAATACCCGTAGATTTGCTCAATCCGGGGCACGTGTTTGCATGCCTCGGGATACTGGAAGCGGCGGACGTATTGCTCGGCGACGCCAAGGGCGCATTCGATTGGAGTCCGGGCATTGAAACGACCTTTCGCATTTCGGCAGCCGAATCCACCCCGCCCGTCAAACGAGTCATGCAGTTTCTGGAAAAGGCAACTATGCAAACGCGAGCGCCTGCTGGATCGTCTAACTGTGTAAGCCCACCACCTTATTCAGTGGTATATTGAGTGCTTGTATGGGTGGTTGGTATTTCAGGCTGGCGTGTGGTCTGTGCCAATTGTATCGGTGCAGCCATCGTGGCAGGTGTTCGCCGCGCTGTCGGGAGCTGTCGTAGGCGCGAGCATAGGCCCATTCGCGCAGCGCGGTCTGGATGAATCGCTCGGCTTTGCCGTTGGTTCTTGGGGTATATGGCCGGGTGCGGATATGGCGCAATTTCAGTCGTCGGCACAGTTTTGCGAAGCGTTTCGAGCGGTAGCAGGAGCCGTTGTCCGTCATGACGCGCCTGAAGGCGACGCCGAGCGTTCGGAAGTAGCCGAGGGTGGCGAGCAGGGCGTTGCATGCGCTTTGAGCGGTTTCGCTGTGTTGAATGCAAGCAAAGCTTACCCGAGAGTGATCGTCGATAGCCACATGCACGTATTCCCAGCCTGCTCCTGCGGAGTTCTGCCGTCGGTTTCCAGTGACTCTATGTCCCGGACGTTCGAAGCGTCCGAGCCTCTTGACGTCCAGGTGCAGCATGTCCCCCGCATTAGGATAGACGTAACGGCACGGGACAACCGGAGGGGCCAGATTCGACAATCGGTTCAATCCAGCCTTCCGGGCTATCCGGGCCACCGTGCTGTAGGGCACTCCGGTTTTCAGGCTAATCTCACGGTAGGTGCGTCGTTCTCGGCGCAGGGCGAGAATCGCCTCGCGTTTCTCCTCAGGGGTGCGATGCGGACAGTCGTTCGGACGCGAAGAGCGATCGTAAAGCCCTTCTATGCCTTCTGCGCGATACCTGCGGAGCCACTTGTATGCCGTGCGCACGCTGATGCCTGCGGCTTGGGCGGCTTCTTCGATGCGAAGTCCCTCGTCCAGAATGCGTCGCACGAGAATTTCTCGACCTTTCGGCGTCAACCGGGAATTCTTGTGTGTCTTCATTTGACCTCTCTCATTGGCTTGCGGATATGGGCGTGTCTCTGTAATATAGAGCGTAAGGAGATAATGAGCAACCTACTGAAAGGTCACAGCTAACATAGACGCATGGAAATCAGGATGGGGCGATGTGCCGCAAAGCAATGCTCTCGAAGATACGTTCCCCTTTCCTGACCCGGCCTCGCCTGCCACGCTCCCGGTAGTACTAAGGGATTCCGATGGACATGCCGTAACAATAGACTATTGGGGTGACGCTACCAAGCGGGATAATGTCAAATTCTGGGCTGGTTCCGGAGGGTATCCAGGCGTTGCTCTTTTACGGGACGCTCTTGAGGGCATCCGCGGCGACTTGCTTTCCCATGCGAACAATCCGTTCGCATTGTCCGTCGAACAATCCAGCAGTTTTCGTTTCGATTGGCGGCGCGATTATATTCCGGTTCAGGATGGCTTCTCGCCGAACAAACATCCAAACATTCAAATGGTTGGTTTTCCGGTTGTCGAAGTTCTTGCCGCCATAGGCATGACAAACGCCCGGCCATACAGAAAGACCAAGCTGGAATACAAATACGCCGTGCTCGGCTATCGAAACGGCCTGCTGCTTGATCCGGTTTTTCACCGGGCGGCGCTCGGCGCGGAGAAATCCCCTGTGTCTGGATGGCCATTTCGCCGTTTCGACATGTACCTGGACTGGCCGGGTCAAGAAGGACAGGCACGTTGCATCATTCAAGTTACCGAGGAAACCATAAACCCATGACGACTTCGCTGAATCACGAACAACTCAACGCATTCGCAGACGACCCGAACGGTCCCGTTGCGCTTCACTTGCGACAACCGCTGGCTCCCGTGGAAGGCCCCGGCTCTGTAATTTTTCCGCCAACTTATGCGGACATAGGCTACAACATCGACGAACTTTCGGATGGAACCCGTATTGCCAGCATCGACAGCGTTGGGTCCCAGGCCAATCGTATGGAACCTGTGTTTTTACAGGCGCGAAACGGCGATCCGGACAATCCGCTCGCCAGCCTGATTCCGCAGATAGACATTAGCTACGGCGACAATAAATCCGTATCCATTCTGGAGGTTGGACATCGGCTTGGCGATGCGCTTATTCGCTCCACGGAGCTCAAGGACAAGGCACAGCGAGCCTTTAACGCACTTCTTGACGAAAACGACGCCACGCCCCTGGCGAAGATTGCTCCCACCTCGCTGGTGTTCGGGGTCTGGGATTCCCGAGATACGCTGGCCAAAGTACCGCGGCTCGTGCAGTCCACGATCCGGGCCGATGATGTGGAAACGCTTACTCGCTCGGCGCAATACAATCCCCCGCTGGATTACGCCGAACTTGACGTCTTTAGCGACGCCGAAAAGGAAAAACAACAGGGCGACCCAAAAAGTCCGCTTGCGAAGCGCGGATTCGTTCATGTGCCCGCCGTGAATACGCACGGAGGCATCATCGCCCGAGGACCCATTCTGAGAAATATTACGGTCAATCTGATTGCTCTTCGGCGGATCCAGGGAGAAGATGGACGAGCATTGCGGCGCTATATACTTGGGCTGTGTCTTGTCGCGGCAACAGCCCCGATAGACGGGTTTTTGCGCGTGGGTTGCTTGCTTACCCCAGATCCGGAAAACCAGGGCGCCTGGCATACGATAGCGCGAAACGGCGAGCGAATATCCATCGAACTCAATGAACAAATCGCTTTCGAATATGCTCGCGAGGTTGCACATCGCTTCGGCGTTGGAGACGATCGAAACGTGGCGTTCGACAAGACGTTAGCGAAAAAAGACACGAAGGCCAAGGAATCGTGATGTCGTACTCGCTTTTGATCGCGGTCCGGTTTTACGAAGGCCGCTACCATGGCCAACAGGACGGATTCGTCGAATCCTTTGGTTGGCCTCCCTCTCCGGCCCGTCTTTTTCAAGCACTGGTTGCAGGAGCCGCCCGGGGTGCGCACTTGCAACCAGAGGATCAGCGGGCACTCCGCTGGATGGAACAGCTGGATCCGCCTCAAATCGCCGCCCCCGCCGTGCGGCGAGGGCGATCTGTAAGAATATTCGTTCCGAACAACGATCTGGACGCAGTAGGCGGCAACCCGGCCCGCGTTAGCGAAATACGGGTAGGCAAACAATGGCGACCCTGTTTTTTCGACGTGTGCGAACCCGTACGCTATGTTTGGGATTTCGAATCGGGAGAAGAGGAAGCCTCGCGCATCTGCAACATCGCAGAGAGATTGTATCAACTTGGCCGTACCATTGATATGGCGTGGGCCGAAGGGCGTGTTTTGCGCCCGCAAGACGCCCGCAAAATACTCGAATCCTGTTCGGGGGCCGTTCGAAAACCGCAAGGCGCCGGAAAAATAGCCATTCCGCATTTGGGTACGCTGAATAGTCTGATTGCGAGGCAGCAACGCAAACGGGAACGCCTTAGAACCATTGTCGATGGCCGCAAGGTGCGTCAGTTGTTCGCCCAGCCCCCAAAAGCATCGTTCGGGCTTGCGGGATACGATACGCCCGTGCAGCGCCTGCACTTCGAATTACGTACGCCCTCAGGCAGCTTTGCCGCCCGGCCGTTAGGCTCTGCGTCCTTATTGATTACCAGCCTGCGCAATGCGGCCGCAGATCGGCTTGGGGATGCCCTGCCAGACAAAAAGACGCTATTCGAACGCATTGTCGTTGGACGAAATGCAGGACCTTCGGATATGGATCGTCGCATTCGATTGCTACCGATTCCTTCCATCGGAACCACGCACACCGATCCCTCCATCCGCCGCATCACGGTAGAAATACCCGGTAATTGTCCCATCAGGAAAGACGACTTGCAATGGGCATTCACAGGTGTCCAGCCTTTCGATCCAGCGACGGGGCAAATTTGGCCAGGATGTTTGGTATCAACCGACGACTCGCGAATGACAGATCGATTCGTGCAGTCTGGAAAAAAATTTCGTAGCATTACGCCCGTTGCGCTACCTGCCGCTCCTCGACGGCGACTTACCGGACCCCATGATGCGAAAAACGGCAACGAACGACGCCAGGAAGAACAACGTGCAGGAGGCGCCATCCTGCAGGCGCTACGCCACGCTGGAATTCGCGTGCGCCCCACCGATATTCTTGTCCAAAAAGAACCCTTTCAACTGCGCGGAGTGCGGTCCGAAAAATTTGCCGAGGGTTCTCGTTTCTCCAAACATGCGCTCTGGCATGCTGAAATCCGATTTGCAGAATCAATCGCCGGTCCCTTGGTCATAGGCGATGGCAGATTCTGCGGTCTCGGTTTATTCGAACCCATTGAAGAACATGTCGATACGGTTGCGTTCAGCCTGGATACGTCGGGTATACATACTCGACAAGATCAGGAAGTGATCATCATGCATTTGCGACGCGCTCTTATGGCACTTGCCCGCGATAATGCCGGTCGAGTGGGGAAACTTTTTTCCGGACACGAACCCCATGGCGCGCCGGCTCGATCAAGCACACATGAACATGTTTTTTTGGCGGTGGACCATTCTGAAGGAGACGAAAAAATGAACCGCCTTATCGTGGCGGCCCCTTGGGCATGCGACCGCCAGAGTAACGCGCCGAGCAGAAATCGTCTCCTGTTTCAACAAGTAACAAATGCTCTTGTGGAATTGCGTGCGGGTCGCCTTGGACGATTCGATCATTTGGTCGCAACGCCCGTTCAGGATGGCGACCCGCTAATCGGCCCGGCCAAGTGCTGGGTCAGCAAATCCTCTTATGCTGCAACCCGCAATCTCAAAAAAACGGTCGATATTGCTTCCTTCGTTTCGAATGACGTCATGCTGGAATGCGCTCGGAGGGGGTTACCCAGGCCAACCGATGTGGAGATTCTAACGGCGACTTCAGGACCGAATGGCGGACAACCCACGGCAAACGTCAAGATTCGCTTTGCCAGAGCGGTCCGCGGGCCGCTTATGCTTGGCCGCAACAGCCATAGAGGCGGAGGCTTGTTTCATGCCTGTCCTGAGGGTAAATAATCCCCTCACGACCGCAGCGGCAACAAGACATACACGGCAAAGGCCCGCCGGTCTTTGAGCGAAACCTTCCCGAAACGATCAATACATCTCTTCACTCTGTCGATCTCGCCGGCAACTTCCGATTCCCTCCTTAGTCTTTCGGGTTTTCGCGGACTGGGCAACCTTACGCCTACACCCCCCGCGCCGCCGCCACGATTGCTGCGAAGTCCGCGCTTTTCAGGCTGGCTCCGCCGATCAATCCGCCGTCCACGTCCGCCCGCCCAAACAGCTCGGCGGCATTGCCCGGCTTGACGCTCCCGCCGTACAGAATGTGCAAGGCCCGACCCATCCCCTCGCCGAACTGTTCGCAGAGCCGCCCCCGAATGAACGCATGCATTTCCTGCGCCTGATCGGGGGTCGCCGTCTCGCCCGTCCCGATCGCCCAGACTGGTTCGTACGCAATGACCAGCCGATCCGGGCTGCCCGGCGCCGCGCCTTGCAATCCCTGCGCCAGTTGCCGCCCGACCACCTCCTCGGCCTTGCCCCCCTTGCGCTCCTCCAGCGTTTCTCCTACGCACACGATCGGCACAAGACCATGCGCATGCGCCTGTCCGATCTTTTCGCACACCCCCTCATCCGTCTCCCCGAAGTACTGCCGCCGCTCCGAGTGCCCCAGAATAACGTACCGACACCCTGCCGACGTCAACATAGGCGCCGACACCTCTCCGGTAAACGCGCCTGCGCTCCGCCCATGCATGTTTTGCGCGCCAAGCAGCACCCGCGCACCGGCGACCTCCCCGGCCACGGCGGATAGACTAATAAAAGGCGGACACACGACCACGGTTACCTCTCCATGGTCTCCCACCGCCTCCGCGACGTCCCGCGCCAGGGCGCGAGCGCTATCCATATCCGTATGCATTTTCCAGTTACCGGCGACCAGCATGATATTCAGGGGGTTTAGTGTGGAATGAATACAAGAAATCGGTGCAACGGCAGGCTGCACGCCATACATCAAGGTTTGTAAGTAAGGCAACGTGACGACGCGTGCACGGGCCGCGATGCAATGAGCCGTGGCATGCCATGCCGCTCACGTTTGACCGGCGCCGCTGGACCGAAACTCGCCCCAACCCTGCCGCAGCCTCGCCGTTTCCCGTTCAGAAACCTCCGAATATACGGATATGCGGGGATTCGGACATTACGTACTGTGCGGACAAATTCAACCGCATCGCCCGCTCCCCGAAAACGCCCTCCAAAAAAAACCTCTCGCCCGCTCCCAAAGCACCAAAAAATGCCCGCCCCAGCCCCCAAGAAAACTACCCCCGCCGCGCTTCAAGACGTTCGACGAGCAAGGTGCGCACGAGGCGGGGATCGGCGGCCCCCTCGAACCGCCGCATCACTTGTCCGATAAAATACCCGACGAGGCTCTCCTTCCCGCCCAGATACGCCGCCACCTGCTTCGGATGATCGTCCAGCACGCGTTCCACGAGGGGCAAAAGCGAACCCGCATCAGACACCTGCATAAGGGACCGCTCCTGCGCAATAGCCTCCGGCGCCTCGTCCCGCTCCAGCATCGCCTCGAAAATCTCCTGGGCCGCCGTAGACGAAATCCGGTCTTCGAGCCGCAGCCGGATCAGCGCCGCCAGCCGGTCAGGACGAACAGGAAGCGCCTCCACCGCCCCTCCCGTTTCCTTGAGTACGCGCAGCACATCGCCCATAATCATGTTGGAGGCGCTCTTCGCCAGCCGCTGATCTTCCTTCACAGCCTGCGCGGCCTTCCCCTCGCCCGTCATCCCCGGCTCCCGCACAGCCTTCCCGTCGCTCTTCACCCCCGGTTCCCGCACAGCCTCCCCGTCGCCCGCCGCCTCCAGTTCCTTCCAGCCTGCGAGCCTTCCCCTCGCCCGCCGCCCCCAGTTTCCGCACAGCCTTCCCGCCACCCGTCATCCCCGACTCCCGCACAGCCTTCCCGCCGTCCGGCGCCTCCACAGCCTTCCCCTCGCCCGCCGCCCCCGGCTCCCGCACAGCCTCCCCACCACCCCTCACCCCCAGTTCCCGCACGGTTTCCTCGAAATAGTCCGCCAGATCGCGCTCCTCAGTCAGAATGGCGGCGTCGTAGGCTGGCAAGCCCCACGCCTCCTCGAAACGGGCGCGCCGGGCGTCCGGCATTTCCGGGAGATCCCTCCGAAGACGAGCAAGGTCCTCCTCCGTCACAAACACCGGGGGCAAATCGGGGTCTGGAAAATACCGGTAATCGTGGGCCTCTTCCTTCGAACGCATGGGCCGGGTTTCCTGCCGGGCCGCATCCCACAGGAGCGTTTGCCGCACCACCTTACCCCCCGAGCGGACCACCCGAATTTGCCGGGAAATTTCGTAGTCGATGGCCCGCTCCACATTCCGAAACGAATTCATGTTCTTGATTTCCGTCCGCTCGAAGAGTTTCTTGCTGCCCGCCGGGCGGATGGACACGTTCGCATCGCACCGCAACGACCCCTCCTCCATATTGCCATCGGAGACGCCGAGATACCGCACGATCTGCCGAATCTTCCGCATATACAAATACGCCTCGCGGGGGGACCGCAAGTCCGGCTCGGAAACGATCTCGATAAGCGGCGTTCCGCAGCGATTGTAGTCGAGGAGCGTGTCGTACGGGTCCTGGTCGTGAATGGACCGGCCTGCGTCCTCTTCCATGTGAATGCGGGTCAGCCCGATCCGCTTCCGGGCAGGCGCCGCCCCCCTGTCCTCCTTGTCCCCCTGCTCCTTCCTATCCTTCCAAGCCTCCTTGTCCTCCCGATCTTTCGAGTCCCGCACCAGGATATCCACGTAGCCGCCCGCGCATATGGGCGTTTCGTACTGGGAAATCTGGTAGCCCTTAGGCAGGTCGGGATAAAAATAATGCTTGCGGGCCAGCACAGAGCGCGGCGCAATCCGGCAATGCGTGGCCAGCCCCATGCGCAAGGTATATTCGACCATGCGCCTGTTCAACACGGGCAGCACCCCGGGATGCCCCAGGCTGACGGGATCTACATGCACATTCGGTCCGGCCCCGAACCGGGCGGAATCAGAACTGAACGCCTTGGAATCGGTAAGAAGCCGGCAATGCACCTCCAGGCCGATTACCGGTTCGTACGCAACATGCGGCATGATTCATGAAAAAGAAAGTTCGAAAAACGTTGCGCCGGCGCATTCCTTCCCCTCGCTATCTCGGCGCCCTCCTTGTCGCCGGGGCCCAGTCGATAGGCAGAGGCTTGCGTAAAACGGATACCAAGCGCTATCTCGGCGCCCTCCTTGTCGCCGGGGTCCAGTCGATAGGCAGAGGCTTGCGTAAAACGGATACCAAGCGCTATCTCGGCGCCCTCCTTGCCGCCGGGGCCCAGTCGATAGGCAGGAGCTTGCGTAAAATAGATACCAAACGCTATCTCGACACCCTCCTTGTCCCGGGGACCCAGTCGATAGGCAGGAGCTTGCGTAAAACGGATACCAAGCGCTATCTCAGCGCCCTCCTTGTTGTTGCCTGGGCTGGATGCAACACGCCATCCGCCCCGCCCGCCCCGGAACGATTCGGCGACCCCTACGACATCCTCACCAACCTTGCCCCGCATGCCCCGGACGAACCGCCGGCCATTGTGTCGGATTCGCTCTCGGCGCTGGTGACCTACGCAGGGGGCTGCGCAGAGCACACCTTTGAGGCGCACGCCCGCGTCACGGGCCGGGCCGCCGCCATCCTGTTGCGCCACGACAACGGCGGCGACGCCTGCGAAGCCTCGCTCCACGACCGCATCGTGCTGCCGCTGCCCGCCAACGTACTGGAATCTCCTGAAATTCATCTTCTTCATCCCAAGGGAGGGGACCCGTTCATTCTGCGCTGGACTCCTTCGCAAGATGAAGGGACGCACTGATTAAATCGTACATCCACTTCGATCAGCGCTTCACGTACGCGAGGAGCGTTTGTAATGATTCCATCGTTAAAATCATCGAAAAACACAGCGATGGGCGTGTTTTCCGACCCGCACCGGCTTCGACCTGAGCATTCTCAGAGCATACTCAGGACCGCACGGAGAATTTCGCCATGATTTCCTCCGCATGCTCCACCACCCTCGGGCGCTTGAATACATGAACGATGCGCCCCGCCTCGTCGATGAGGAACGTCGTGCGTTTGAGGCCCATCGTTTTCTTTCCGTAGAGATTCTTTTCGCCCCACACGCCGTATCGCTCGATAATCTCCCTGTCCGGGTCCGCCAGCAGCGGAAAGGGCAAATCGTATTTTCCGACAAACGCTTCGTGGGACGCCTCCTCGTCCGGGGATACTCCAACCACCGCAATGCCCGCATCCAGCAGCGCCTGATGGTTATCGCGCAAGTTGCAGGCTTGCTTCGTGCAGCCCGGCGTATCGTCCTTGGGGTAGAAATAGACCGCAACCTTCTGGCCGCGCAAATCGCCGAGGCGCACCTGCGCGCCGCCCTGCGCCGTCCCTTCGAAATCTGGAGCGGCATCGCCTTTCGCAGGCATAGTCATCGTGTTGTCCGCCATGTTCGGATTGTGCTGGATTGAATTAGGGAATGACAAAAACGGAATGACAAAAACGGGGTCCGCCGCCTTCCACCTGTTTCGGTTCTGTTTGGGTTCACGGCAAACGCTACCTCCATACGCCGCGAACGCCAGGTTGTTTTGACAAAGCCAGCCCTTCCTCATCCCCAGACCAATCAATACCTCAACAAACCATGCAGCGCCTCGTCCAGTTTAGCCCGTGCGGAATACAGGTTTTTTTCAAGGCCTGCTGAAAACGGGATGGGCGTGTTTTCCGCGCCGACCCGCACCGGCGGCGCATCCAGATAGCCGAAGGCTTCCTGGGCAATCACGGACGCCACCTCCCCGCCGAAGCCCCCTTGCAAGGACGCCTCGTGCAACACAAGCGCCCGGTTCGTCTTGCGCACCGACGCCAGCGTCGTCTCCACATCCCAGGGCGCCAGCGTCCGCAGGTCCACCACCTCCAGCTCATACCCCTCCCCGGCCCATTGTTCGGCGACCTCAAGGGCCCACGCTACCCCGGCGCCCCAACTCACCACCGTAGCCGCCGTGCCCTCCCGAGCGAGCCGCGCCTTTCCGAACGGAATCTCGTACGGCGCATCGGGGACCGGCCCTTTCAACGAGCGATACAACCGCTTGTGTTCGAAAAACAGCACAGGATTCGGGTCCCGGATCGCCCGCATCAACAACCCCTTCGCGTCGCACGGCGTCGCCGGAAACGCCACCTTCAGCCCGGGGACATGGCAAAACCAGGCTTCGTTCGATTGCGAATGAAACGGTCCAGCCCCGATTCCGCCCCCAATGGGCGCCCGAATCGTAACGGGCAGCGCCTGGCCCCAGCGGTAATGCGTCGTGGCGAGATTATTGACGATCTGATTGAATCCGCAGGCCATGAAATCCGCGTACTGTATTTCCAGAACCGGACGAAACCCCTCAATCGCCAGGCCCATGCACGCGCCGACCGCCCCGCTTTCGATAATCGGCGTATTCCGCACCCGGTCCCGCCCGAACGCATCCAGAAATCCCTTCGTGACCTTGAACACGCCCCCGTATTCGGCAATGTCCTGACCCAGCAGCAACACAGAGGCATCCGCCTCCATCGCCTGCCGCAACCCCTCCGAAACCGCATCCACATACCGCTTCGACGGCCCGGTTTCCCGTCCGGCGCCGGACAACGATGCAGGCGCAAATGAAACATCGCCCTCATGTTTTGGCGGGCTGGTTTCCCGTCCGGCAACAGAAAACGCACCGTCCACCGCAGGCGCAACGGGAACATCCGCCTCACGCTTCGGCGAACCAGTTTTCCCTTCAGCCCCGGACAATACATCCCCCAGCAACAGACACAGGCGCAAACACCCCGGCCCGCTCCGCCTCCAGCGTGCTTTCCGGGGCTGGGCAGGCCAGCGCATATTCCACATCTTCCTCCACCCGGCGGGCCATGCGGATCCGGACCGCCGCCAGGTCCTCTTCCGTAGCGCACCCGGCCTCCAGCGCCCGCCGCCCCAGCCGCTCCACCGGATCGCGCTCCGCCCACGCCGCGAACAACGCGTCCGGCACATAGGCCGTGCCAGACGCCTCCTCGTGCCCCCGCATCCGAAACGTTTTCATTTCAAGGAGCGAAGGCCCGTCGCCGCGCCGCGCCCGCGCCGTCGCCCGCCGCACCGCCCGCATCACCTCCAGAATGTCGTTGCCGTCCACCACCTCGCCAACCATCCCGTACCCCCCCGCCGCCTCCGCGATGTCCCGGATCGGAAGGGCTTCCTCTACCGGCGTCGAAAGGCCATACCCATTGTTCTCCACCACGAACAGCACGGGCAGCTTCCACAACCCCGCCAGGCTCATCGCTTCGTGGAAATCTCCCTCCCGCGTGCCGCCATCTCCCGCGAAACACAACGCCGCGAACCCCTCCTTGCGCAGTTGCGAAGCCATCCCCAGGCCGCACGCCACCGGCAGCATGGCCGCCATGTGCGAAATCATCCCCACGATCCGCCGCTCCGGAAGCCCGAAATGATACGTCCGGTCCCGCCCCCCGGTAAATCCCCCGTCGCGCCCCATCAGTTGGCGAAAAAGCGGGCGTAAGGGCACGCCGCGCGCCGTCCATACGCCCGTATTCCGGTGCATGGGCAGCACATAGTCCCGCTCCTCAAGGCCCAAGGCGCACCCCACCGCAATGGCCTCCTGCCCATACCCGCTGAACCACTTCGCAAGGCGCCCCTGACGAATCAGCCGGAGCATTTTTTCCTCGATCGCCCGGGGCAGGCACACGTGCTCGTAGAGCGCCAGCAGATCCTCCTGCGCCGGCGCCGCATGGTCCGCGCCGCTCATTGGCCCTTGCCGAGGATAGCCGTTCGGATGGTCCGAAACAGAATCTTGAAATCCATGCGCAAGCTTACGTTCTCTATATAGAACAGGTCGTAGCGCACCTTCTGCCGCACGTCTTCAAGGGACGTGTCGTATTTCCATTTTACCTGCGCCCACCCCGTAATGCCGGGCTTGACGCGGTGCCGCCGGTTGTAGAGCGGAATGTCCGCCGCCAGTTTCTCCACGAAATACGGGCGTTCCGGGCGAGGCCCCACCAGGCTCATTTCGCCTTTCACCACATTCCAGAGCTGGGGAATCTCGTCCAGCCGCATTTTCCGAAGCCAGCGCCCCGGCGGCGTATACCGGGGGTCGTCCTCCTGCGCCCAGACCGGGCCGGTCCCCGCTTCCGCATCGCGGCGCATCGTCCGAAACTTGCACATAGTGAAATGCTTGCCGTGCCGCCCCACCCGGCGTTGCCGGTAAATGGCCGGTCCCGGAGACGTCAGCCGCACCACAAGCCCCAGCCCAACCCACAAGGGAAGTCCCGCAACGAGCACTACAGAGGCCACCACGAGGTCTATGAGGCGCTTGGTGCTTTTCTCCCAGGGAGGCATGGGTTCCGGCAGGACTTCGATGAGCGGCAGGCCGTAGATATGCTCCGTGCGGGCCATACCGCCCACGATCGTGTAAAAGTCGGGCACCAGTTTGAGGGAAACCGGCTTGCCGTCGCACAAGCGCAGCACATCGATCAGCGGGCCGTGGTCTTCCGAGCCCAGCGCAATCAGCACATCCTGCACCCCGAGGCGATCAATGAGGCCGGGCAAGGCGTCGATGGAATGCACGTCCGTGTCGTCGGCGGCTTGCGCAAACGCGTCGTCGCCGTTCGCAATCGAATAGGACAGGGCGGCGCCATCGCCCTCCGACGCATCCGGCTCGTTGCGGCGCATGCGGATCGCCCCGACGATCTGAAGACCGGCTTCCGGGTAGCGAGCCACCTCTCCGTAGAGTCGCTCCACCCGGTCCGTCCACCCCACCACCAGCGCCTTGTGCGTCCCCCGTCCCCGCACCAGCAGCGCTTTCTGCACGGAACGCACGATTACCCGCACGCACGCCACCAGCGACACAGTGGCCACCCAGTAGAAAAAGATGAGGTTTCGGGTGGCCCCCGGCTCCAGCGTGTCTATGAAAATGGCGAACACCAGGAACAGCACCCCGGCCGACACCACCTTGCCCACGGAAACCAGTTCGTCGAACCGGCTTTCCGCGTACCGCTCGCGATACATCCCGAAAAACAGGAACACGCAAAACCAGTAGATGGCCAGCGCCGCGATGGGCACAAACATCCAGGGCGGTTCCGCGTATTCCGTACCGAACCATTCCCATTCGAACCGGCCCATGTACAGCAACATGCTGGCCACGCCGAATGCCAGAAAATCGGCCAGGACGAGCGCTATGAGTTCAGTTTTGCGCGACACGACGCATAAAAATCCGCAAAATACTGGGGATATTCCGAGTGTCCGGGTAAATACAGGGGAATGGGGGCATGCAGGAAGCCAAAAATGCATAGCGCCAAATTTCTCGGGCGCTACGCCTGCGCAAAAACCATCCGTTCAACGCCCAACATACGGGATTGATCAGCATTTCGCTTGGTGCATGGTCATCCTTTAGGATGCTCTGATTAAGTCCGCGAAGATCAGAGTCAGCGAGGGGTGTGCTGGCAAGGAATGACGAAGCAGGTAGTGTGGTGGCCCCGCGTAATGAGGAATGACGCAGCCAGCGCGCTCCTCGATGCCTCCCGCAGGGCGCTTCACGACACCGACGCCGCAAAACGCCGTGTTTGCCGCTGATTTTAACGATAGAATCATTACAAACGCTACTCGCGTACGTGAAGCGCTGATCGAAGTGGACTTGATCAGTGCATCCTTTACATGAAAGTATCTCGAAATGGTTTCCTGCGCGTCGTATCTTGGAATACGCCAAGAAGGCGCTAAGCAAATCCGCCCCGGTCACCCCTTCGCTTACGCACATACAGGACGTCATGCTTGCCTCGCTGCCCCCGGCGGAAAACACTGCGGCTTCGGAGCGCCCCGGACGTAACGCACCCCGCGCCGAACCCGCCGCCCCATCGTTGCGGACAGGCGCCCGCTGGCGGCCCCGCGCCTGTTCATTCATGTTTAATGCCTCCGGCAGTTTCGCCGCATCGTTGCGCCCCAACGCCCGCTGGCGCCGCCTTGCCCGCGCCGCGCTGCTGGCGGCGGCGCTGGCCCTCCTCGTGCTGTCCGGCCCGCTGGGCGTCCGGCCTGTTTCCGCCCAGGCCCAGCACCCCGGAACAGGTTCCAACCGGATTGCGGCCGTCGATCACTGGACCTACGAATATATCCAGCGCCTGCAAGCCCGCGGCTACCTGACGGCGCTGCACCCCACAGCCCTCCCGTATACCGCCGGCGAAATTGCGTCCGCCCTGCAATCCCTCCAGACCGAAACCCTCCCGCCGCCGGCCCGCCGCTGGGCCGAGCGATTGCGCGAAGAATACAAACACGCCGCCGCCCCACGCCACGAACGAGGCCCGCAGGTTGGCGTACGCTTTCGGCCCGGCCTCCGGGCGTCCTCCACCCCGCGCCTGGACCCGCTACGCCCGGCGGCGGACAACGAGGATAGCCCCGTGCATGCGGGCGGGCTGTACGCGTATCCCCAGATCGCATTGCGGGTATTTCTGGAACACGGGCCCGTCGTCGCGCAAGGAGGGGCGCGCTTCGACGCCTGGTACCGGTACGACCCGGACGCGCTCGAAGCCGCCAATCGGCTGATTTCCCGCAACGAAGAAGCGTACCTCGGCTTCGGAACCCGGTACGCGGCCTTCTATGCGGGCCGCCTCGCGCAGCATTGGGGACCCTATGGAGAAACGGCGCTCCTCGTAAGCCGGAATCCGGTGGATTTCGACAGGATATACGCCCGCATCGGGGGCGCACGGCTGGCCCTCCGAAGCATCGTGGGCGCGCTGGACAGCAGCACCGGCGACGGACGATTCACCGGAACCGCCGGGGCGGACAGCGTCCGGTCCGGTAGCGTACGCCGCTACCTGTCCGCACACCGCCTGGACTGGCGCCCGTCCCGCCGCGTGGCCATTTCGCTCATGGAATCCACCGTCTGGTCGGGCGCCTCCGCCGGACTTTCGCTGAAATTCTTCAATCCCCTCATACTTCATGCCCTCGCCGTAGACGGACGCCCAAAAAACGACGAAAACAACAGCCTGCTGGCCGCCATGATGTGGGCGCAATACAAGGCGTGGACGTTTCAGGGACAATGGCTCCTCGACGATTTCGACCTGCTGAACGAGTCGGGCGAACCGTCTTCTATCGCGCTGAGCGGCAGCCTCGCCTACGCCGGCCTGCCCCGCGCCGATCTCGGGATATCCTGGACCGCCGTGGCGGCGAGGACCTACAACACCCACCAGGCGGAAGGCCGGTATACCCACCTGCTCCGGGGGATTGGCGCGCCGTACAACGACTATATGCAGGGCGCGGTTTACGCTACGTTCTACGCTGGAAACAAGGCGTTCGACCTGACCATTTCCCCCCGCCTCGACGTGCTTTTGCAGGGCGAGTCCCGCATCCACGCGCCGTACCCGTCTTCCGCCGACGGCGCCGAATTCATTCTCAACGGCGTGGCCGAGCAGGTGGTGCGTCCGGGCGTGCGCCTGCGCGCCCAGCATGGCCGCGCCTGGTGGGGCCAGATCGACCTGGGCCCCGCGTTCATCCGAAACGAAAATCATCGAGAAGGCAATCATCGCACGCTCTTTACGGGTACGCTGTCCGTCATGGCCCACTTCGGCGGCGCAAAACGCATTGCACTGGACCTGTGAGCAGCTCCCCGAGACGCTGGATGCGCACAACCAACGCCGCCCGAAAGGCGCTTCGCCAACGCCTCAAAGTGCGTAGCTCCCCGAGGCGCGGGATGCGCACAACCAGCGCCGCCCGCAAGGCCCCCCACCAACGCCTCGAAGTGCGTAGCTCCCCGAAGCGCTGGATGCGCACAACCGACGCCGCCCGCAAGGCCCTCCGCCAACGCCTCAAAGTGCGTAGCTCCCCGAGACGCTGGATGCGCACAACCAACGCCGCCCGAAAGGCCCTCCGCCGCCTCAAAGCGAGTATCTGCTCGACGCGTTCCATGCGGACAGCGCCTGCGCGGACCGCCGTATGTTCGCTCCCCATGCATTTATTCACTGGGTGTTTACTCACCGTGTGTTTCACTGCGTGCCTGCTCGCCGGGGTTGCCTGCGCCCAGGAAGCGCGGGAACCCTTCTCGCACGCTACCTTCCGGGGCGGCCTCGCAACGAATATCCGGCACAATGCTTCCTACGCGCACTGGCGGCGCGGATACGGCCCCCTGTTCGCAGCGACGACACCCTTTTACGCAGGCGAAATAGAGGCGGGCGTCGCCCTGCATCGCTACGCCGCCGCGCTGCGGAACACCCCCTCCTTCTACGCTTGGTTCACCTTCGTGGGATGGGGCGTCCGGTATGCGTCCCCCGGCTCCTTTTCCTGGTACGGCGGCGTGCGCCCGGGAATGTACCACATGGATTTCGACGAAGAAACCTTTCGCGGCGTACGAAAGGAGAAAGAGTTTTCCCTTGCGCTCGTTTCCCGGCTCAATCTGCATGTCTCCCCGAACCTGCGGCTCTTCGTCGAAGGGCAGGTCATGCGGACCTACACACTCCCGAGATTCCACACCGGGGGACTGACCGGGGGAATCGGCCTGCGGATCCAGAACCCGGACTGGCTGCGCACCTTCCTCGAATAAGCGGCGACCCGCAGGAACAGGACCGAAGAAAACAATGGGATATTCTGAGCAAAATCGCTTCGCTCCGCATAGCGCGCGCACCCGTACGGAATTCGAAGGCGCCCCCATAGACATCCGCAGAAAACTGGGCGGATTCGGCGCCGCGCGACCTGTCCGAACAATACCCTGTCCACGCAAACGATACGCCGCGCCGCACGGGTCCGCCGCGCGCTTCCCGGTCGCACTTTTCGTTCCTGAAATGGTCCTCGCAAGCGTGCGCCGATTTGTCCAGACAATAACAATAGCGCTTGCCATGGTCCTTTCGGGGGGTCTTGTCCACCCCGCGTACGGACAGCCAGGCGAAGAAATGCAGAACCCTTCCCGCTGCGTTCCGGATATCGGCAAGGAGGTTGTGACGCAGGAAGACATCCTCCGGCACGGTTTCTTTCGCCTGGCGGACGTCCTTGCGTTTTCCGCACGCTGGTCCGCAACGAGCCTCGACGGCTACCATTGGCACACCGCCCCGGCGGGGTTTCCGGGCGGCGCGGAACGCTGGAGCCTGTACATAGACGACATACCCGTCGCGCCCCGCGTATTGGGCAGAAACCGGCTCAACGCCCTTCCCATATCCCTTTCCGACGTGGCCTGCATCGAGATCGTATCCAGCGCGGATGCACAGGGACCGGCGTGGGTGCGCGACGGCGCCCTCCGCATTTACACGATCTCGCCGAAAAATGGGCTATCTATACAGACTGGCTTCGCGGCGGGAAGCGAAATTAACGACCCGGGCCCTTTTCGCTACACGCTTCCAGAAGCCATCAACATCGACCGGGCCGGACCGGTCAATACGGCAAGCCTCTCAACAGGTAAAAATATGTGGCAGGCTCATGCTACTGTTCGCCGCGACGAACAACACGTAACGGATTCTGCGCTCCGCGAACGGGTATGGCGCTTGTATAACATACCGGACACCCATCCCCACATCCGCACCCGGGCCCTCGGGTTCGCAGGCGCCTTCGGACCTCCCCCCCGAAAGCAGCGCATCCTCACGGGTTTCGCGCACACCGGAGACATCGTGTTTTTCCCCGAAACGGGACTGGAAATCCCCGCCGTGCACCGCATGGCGCTTTGGGGCGCGGCGGGCGCGCTGCCCCTCTGGCGCGGCGGTGTCGTGCGGTACGCCGTCTCCTCAACCCGCGACGCGCTCACCGAGCGACAGAACAAGGAAAATATCGACCTGGACTGGGCGCAGCGTCTCCTTTCGGCGGAGGCGGACCTGCGTATGCACCGGGTTCGCCTGAGCGGGCGCGCACAGGCTTTCCGCGCAGAAACCGCACAACCCCTGCGAGACGAAACCCTGCTGGACCTGCAGCTTTTCGGGGGAATCGATCTGACGCGGCGCCCGCAGGAAAGCATGCGCCTTGCGCTGGAATGGACGCGCCGCGACAGGCAGCACGGAGCCGCAGCGTACGCCTCGCTGCGACGGCGGGGCTTCCGCCTTGCCGGGGCCTACGGAGCCGCGCCCCCCGACGCCGGCAACCTGTGGTTCTGGCAACGCCGGGGATATGCCCTGCCCTACGGCGCCTTTCGAGACATACCCCGCGAGCGCCCGCCGCTTCCCCGCCGCATCGCCCTCGACGCGGGATGGGCGCGCCTGCGCACAGGAGGCCGGCGCGGTCCGCAGGGCCTCTCGGCAAGCCTGCTCGTTTTCTACCGGGGCTTTCGCCACGAAATCCGCCCGGAATACGCCCTTGCGCCCGGGTCGGAACAAGCCGGACAAAGCGGTTTCGCTACCGTTACGCGCCTCGTGGAGGGTGTCCGCGGACATACGGCAGGCATATCCGCAACCATCACGCTCCGCCCCTTGCCCGGCGTGCGGCAACGCGTTTCGGGCACTTTTGAAGCCGTTCGCCGCCGCCATCCGCCCCTCCTGGACCATACAGACCGTACAGGCGCCCCAATATTTTCAAGCGCATTAAACACCCCGAACGCCCCCCGGAACACCCGAACCGCTCCAACCACCGCCGAACCAGCCCTGAACGCACTGACCACCCAGCCCTCTCCAACCGCCGCCGAACCAGCCCTGAACGCACTGACCGCCCAGCCCTCTCCAACCACCGCCGAACCAGCCCTGAACGCACTGACCACCCAGCCCTCTCCAACCGCCGCCGAACCAGCCCTAAACACACTGACCACCCAGCCCTCTCCAACCGCCGCCGAACCCGCACCCCGCCTCCGCCTCGTTTCCGTCACCGAATGGACGGTTGCGGAGCGTTTCAGCCTGTCGGCGTTCCTGCAATACGTTTCGGCCATGCGCTGGCCCGAATACCGGGACGCAACCCCGGAGACCTGGCGCCTCCCGCCCCGCCTGCTCGCCAACATAACCGCCGCAAAACGCATGGCCGGGGATCGCCTGCATGTGTCGCTGGGGCTCCGCAATATCCTCAACGAACCCATGCGCTTCCATCCGGCAGGGGCCGTATTCCATATGGAGTTCTACTTTTCCGTAACCGCCCGCCTCACATCCACCGCCGGCTTCTGAGTCCGATCAGGGGCAAAAAACCGGTCCAGATATCCCATATTTTTCTGCGCTTCCTCCTTGGCCCAGGCAGCACCGCCGAGTTGCTCCGATACGGTTTTGCCTAAGGATGCTCTGATTAAGTCCGCGAAGATCAGAGGCAGCGAGGTGTGCGCTGGTAAGGAATGACGAAGCAGCGTGGCAGGCCCCACGTAATGAGGAATGACGCCGCCAGCGCGCGCCTCGATGCCTCCCGAAGGGCGCTTCACGACCACGACACCGCCAAACGCCATGTTTTCCGATGATTTTAACGACGAAATCATTACAAACCCTACTTGCGTACGTGAAGCGCTGATCGAAGTGGATTTGATCAGTGCATCCTTAAGTCGGTTAGCCCGATAGGGCTTTGGCTCGCGGTAAGCGGCGCCATACCCGCGCAGCAAAAGCATCCCAGGCCCCCTCAGCCACCTTCTCCGGCGGCGTGGAGTACGGAGAATGCAGGTACCCCGCCGGCGTTAATCGCGCATAAAGGGTTTACAGAACACCCTCACGAACAGGATTGCGCGAAGGACAACGCGGCGAAAAGCAAAATGCCCGCGGCGATGATCGTTCCGATAGTCCAGCGCGTGCCCAAACTATGTTTCAGCAGCTCCTCTTTGTTATCGGCGGCTTCCGTCCGTACTTCCGCGATGGCCTTAATGGTTTCCGTTTGTACCTTGGCGATCTTGTCAGCGGTTGCCGTGCGTACTTCGGCGATGGCATTAATGGTCGCCGCTTCTGCCTTGGCGATCCTGTCAGCCGTCGCCGCTTCTACCTTGGCGATCCTGTCAGCGGTTGCCACTTCTACCTTGCCGATCCTGTCAGCGGTTGCCACTTGTGCCTCGGCGATCTTGTCAGCGATTGCCGCTTCTACCTTGCCGATCCTGTCAGCGGTTGCCACTTGTGCCTCGGCGATCCTGTCAGCGGTTGCCGTGCGTACTTCGGCGATGGCCTTAATGGTTGCCGCTTCTACCTTGCCGATCTTGTCAGCGGTTGCCACTTGTGCCTCGGCGATCTTGTCAGCGGTTGCCACTTGTGCCTCGGCGATCTTGTCAGCGGTTGCCACTTGTGCCTCGGCGATCCTGTCAGCGGTTGCCACTTGTGCCTCGGCGATCTTGTCAGCGGTTGCCACTTGTGCCTCGGCGATCCTGTCAGCGGTTGCCACTTGTGCCTCGGCGATCCTGTCAGCGGTTGCCACTTGTGCCTCGGCGATCCTGTCAGCGGTTGCCGCTTCTGACTTAGCGATCCTGTCAGCCGTTGCCGCTTCTAACTTGGCAATCTTGTCAGCGGTTGCCACTTCTAACTTGGCAATCTTTTCAGCGGTTGCCACTTCTAACTTGGCAATCTTTTCAGCGGTTGCCGCTTCTGCCTTGCCGATCCTTTCAGCGGTTTCCGTGCGTAGTTCGCCGATAGCCTTGACGATCTCCAGCAAAGGGCCTTGCGTTTCTTTTTCCATGGTTTCGGCCTTGCGTTTCATGTCGGCTTGGATGTCCCTTAATGCCTGTATCGCTTCCGGGGAATCTGCAGGCTCCGCCTTGGGCGGAATCCAACGAGGCGCTTCGGCCGCGCTCCGAGCCATTTCGGGGGTATTCATGAGATTTGTGCGCACCGCCAAGCCGAAGCCCGGCCCATGCTCTGTAAGTTAGGGGTGTTCACTCGAAAAGTCAAGGGCCAATTCCCTTGAATTACCCCTATAGACACCCCAACGACCCGAATATGACCTTAGTCTGAAAATTTATTTTATGACAGCCCTGATCCATCCCGTATTTGGGCATTGAATGGACGAAAGAATCAAGGGATGCACTGATCAAGTCCACTTCGATCAGCGCCTCCCAAGATTTTCGGCCAAGTCGTCTGATCGCGCCCATGGAGACGTGATGTTGTCGCGTCCGCGAAGCTATAGGGGCGATAACGCCGTATTTTGGCGGCCCGAAGGCACTGCGCCAGGATACCCCTGGATGCCTCTCCAGGTTGGCTGGATTGGAACAAGATGGCAATCCTGCACCTTAAAATCCCCGAAACGCTGTCCGACAAACCCGAACCACCTCTGATGCAGGTACCCCGCCGGCGTTAGTCGCGCATAAAGGGTTTACAGAACACCCTCACGAACAGGATTGCACGAAGGACAACGCGGCGAAAAGCAAGATGCCCGTGGCGATGATCGTTCCCATAGTCCAGCGCGTGCCCACACTGTGCTTCAGTACCTCATTTTTGCTATCGATGATTTGTTTCTGTAGGTCGGCTTTGTTTTCGGCGACCTCCGTCCGTACTTCGCCAATGGCCTTGACGGTTTCCGTCCGTAATTCGCCGATTTGCGTCTGTAGTTCGGCTTTGTTTTCGGCGGCTTCCGTCCGTAATTCGCCGATAGCCCTAATGGTTGCCGTTTCTGACTTGGCGATCTTTTCAGCCGTTTCCGTTTGCGCCTTGCCGATCCTTTCAGCGGTTTCCGTGCGTAGTTCGCCGATAGCCTTGACGATCTCCAGCAAAGGGCCTTGCGTTTCTTTTTCCATGGTTTCGGCCTTGCGTTTCATGTCGGCTTGGATGTCCATTAATGCCTGTATCGCCTCCGGGGAATCTGCAGGCTCCGCCTTGGGCGGATTCCAACGAGGCGCTTCGGCCGCGCTCCGAGCCACTTCCGGGGTCTTCATGAGATTTGAGCGCACCGCCAAGCCGAAGCCCGGCCCATGCTCTGTAAGTTAAGGGTGTTCATTCGAAAAGTCAAGGGCGAATTTCCTTGAATTACCCCTATAGACACATAAACGACCCGAATATGACCTTAGTCTGAAAATTTATTTTATGACAGCCCCGATCCATCCCGTATTCCTGTATTTTGGGAGGGCGGGTGGAACCGCCCACGAGAAGCACCTCGTCAATGTCTTCTCGCGCCACGCCCGCATCTTGGGGCATTGCATTGACGAACGGATCAAGATTTTCGGCCAAGTCATCCGATCACGCCCATGGAGAAGTGATGTTGTCGCGTCCGCGAAGCTACAGGAGCAATAACGCCGTATTTTGGAGGCGCCTCGGGCGCGCCGCCAGGATACCCCCTGGATGCCTCTCCGGGTTGGCTGGATTGGAACAAGATGGCAATCCTGCACCTTAACAATCCCCAAAACGCTGTCCGAAGAACCCGAACCACCTCTGTAATGACCACTTCCAGCCCCGTGCAAACTCAGCAACCCCCGCAAACCCTACCCCAAACCCTCCGCGCTTTCCTCGAACTTGCCCGGCCAGCCAATGTCGTTACGGCGTTTGCCGACATTCTTGCCGGCTTTGCCGCGGCGGGCGCCCTTTCGGGGCTGCTGTTCGGACGAGAATACGCGATGCCGTGGCTCCTGGCGCCGACGGCGGGCCTCTACGAACTGGCGTGGCTCCTCGCGGCCACGGCGGGCCTCTACGCAGGCGGCGTGATCTTCAACGACGTATTCGACGCAGCGCTCGACGCGGACGAACGCCCGGAGCGCCCCATCCCCAGCGGCCGCGCGACGCACGCGCACGCCGCCCTGTTCGGGAGCATCCTGCTGGCCGGAGGCCTGGCCGCCGCCGCCTGCGTCGGCGCAACTTCCTTCCTCGTAGCCGCCGCCATCGCGTGTTGCGCCCTCGGCTACGACGCCGCGGCCAAGCGCCACGCCGTAGCGGGCCCCCTCGCGATGGGACTGTGCCGGGGCGGGAATCTCCTGCTGGGCGTCAGCGCCGTACCGCACGCCCTCGAAAGCGTATGGTTTCTTGCGCTCATACCCATCGCATACGTCGGGGCGATTGTGGTCGTCAGTCGGGGCGAAGTGCATGGGGGAAGCGGGCGCGCCGCCCTGTTTGCGCTCGCCGTGACGGGCGGCGTCTGCGCGGCGCTGCTGGCCCTCGGCTTTCGGGCGGATTACCGCACGCTGGACGCCCTCCCTTTTCTTGGTTTTTTCGCCTTTCTCGTAGCGCCGGCGCTTCGGCGGGCCGCCGCGGCGCCCTCGCCGGAGCATATCCGCCGCGCCGTGCAAGCCAGCGTGCTGGCGCTCACGCCCCTCGGCGCTACGCTGGCGGCGGGATTCGCCTCCTGGATCGGGGGCCTCCTCGTGCTGGCCCTGCTCCCCCTCTCCATGCTCATCGCCCGCCGCTTCGCGGTCACGTGAGCATACGCAAGGGTAGTGCGGGATAACGCCGGGCAGGCCTCGAAACTCCGAGCCTACGAACCCCAGAACCCCAAAAACACAGAACGGCTTGGGCCCGCAGGCCCAAGCCGTCCATGGTGCGCATCGGTCATGATTGCGCGGATGTGCTGCGTTAAGGACAGACCGAAGAGGCCTATCGGACGAGGGTCATCTTTCTGACCATCGTTTGTTCTCCGGCCTGCATACGGTATACATACAGTCCGGAAGGAAGGTTCCCGGCGTCGAAAAGAACGTTGTGCCGCCCCGCCGGGCGCATCCCGTCCACGAGTACGCCCGCGCTACGCCCCGTGGCGTCAAACACTTCAAGGAGCACGTGCGCCGCTTCGGGAAGCGAGAATTCGATGGCCGTAGACGGATTGAACGGGTTCGGATAGTTCTGGCCCAAGGCAAACGCATCGGGTATCTCCTGCCCGTCCGCCTCAGAGGAAGTCACGCCCCCCGTATCCATAATCGTCACCACCACGGACGCAGGCGTTCCAGCCAATACGCTGGACGGCAAGGCGCCCAGGGATACGGTGAACGTCTCATCTTCCTCATCCTCGTCCTTCATGGTCCCGATCAGGCCTGAGCCGTTCGGTTCGTTTCCTGCAATGACAATGGAAGCCAACACACTGTAATCCCCCGCCTCTGCCGTGCCCGCCGTCAACACGAGCGGAACCGTAACGTCGCTGGCGAGCAGCTGCGAAGGATTTACCGTGATCGTTACGGAATCCCCCTCGGCCACCGGGTTCGGAGACGCCGATAACGTCACGGTGGGGGCGGTGGGCGTAGTCGGCGGCGTGGTGGGCGTGGTCGGTGTAGTCGGCGTGGTCGGCGGCGTAGTCGGCCCCGTAGACCTGCCTCCGTCACTCGCCCGGATCCTAAGCGTATGGACGCCATGCCGTCCCACATAAAAACCATGGTCCGGATGCTCCGTGCCGCCCAAAAGCGTCAAAATCAACGTCTCGGTTCCTTCCATTTTGAACTCGTCCATAATCTCCAATTCTATCTTCCCCCGGTGTATCTCTCCCCGCAATGCCGTTACTGCGACATAGGCCGTGTCGGAATAGAGCTCGAATCGGTTGCCTACCTCAACAACGGAGGTAGCGGGAGCACCACCCCAATAAGTTGCTACAATTCTAAAGTCCTCCTGCTCCACGCTACCGCCCGCGTCCTCATCACCAGTGTTCAGGGTCAAGTGATAGGGTATGTAGAAACAATCGAGTTGACCATCGCTATAAGGATCCGCGTCATCAGGGCAATCCGGCGTCGTTATCGGCATCTCTGGGTCTGGGTGTATTGTCGACGCCCTGAAATCAAACTCCACCGGTATCTCGACTATTCCGGCGTCTTCGGCCACGGTAGACGAAGCGGAAGCAAAGGTAGCCGAGGGCGTGTTATCCTTGATCGTGAACTTGTGAGTATTTTTTTGGCGGTCGACCGTGTAGGTCATGACATCGTCCTCCAAAAGAGACAGCTCCGCCGATTCGTCGTCTTCCGCCAGACGGTCAGCTAGAAGCTGAACCGGTATAATCGCATGGTTCCCACCAGCAGGGACGAGTGTGCTGGTATTGCCTCCTCCTGATTGGTGTGCCAATCTAATGTCAGCGATATCACCTTGAGTAAGGTCAAAGAAAACCAACATATCTTCCGTGGGCACCGGGTCGACGTTCACGCGGATATTGATAATCTTCTTTTCCAGAGTCTTGCCACTAGAATTAACATTATCCTCCGGTTCCTGCACTGTAGACGACGCCGTAGCGAACGAAACGGTCGGGCGGGGATCCTGGGCGGAAGTAATCGTGGCGGAAGCCGACGATGCTGCATTGTCCACGTGATACGCGCTGCTACTGCGGATAGACACCGTGATTTTGCCGTCCTTCTCGTATTCGGGGTCTTTCCTCGTGGATATTAACAAAGACCGCGTTTCCATTTCGTCGCCGCTCCCGGCAAAAAACATCAGCTCCATGGCCCCCTCGTCCTCGTCAGCCAGAAAGTCGCCCGCGGCGTCCTTCACGGTCAGGTTCACCGTAACGTCACGAATTGGGGCTGGCGTGAGCGTAACGTCAAAATAGACGTCGTCGTCTTCTGTAAACGGCTCTGTTTCCAGCTGCTCAATCTTCACGACCGGCGAGTTGTCTATGATCGTGAGCGTGTGGGCCCTGTTGTCGCCGAACCCGTAGGACGCGTCCGAGGAAAGCGTCACAATCATCGTTTCGTTGCTTTCCTTCCTCGCGTCGTCCATGATCGAAAGCGTGATGGTGAAGCCGGGGGTGCCCGCCGCCACCATCACCGAACCTCCGGTGTCGTCCGTAAAGTCTTGCCCGCGGGTCGCCGTACCCCTCACCGAGTAGTCGATCTCTATAGCCTTAGAGGGCGCAGGATCCAAAATCAGATCCAACTCGACCGTTTCGTCGCCTTCGACCAGGCTGGATTCGGCGTCCAGGAAGGAAACCCTCGGCTCGTTATCCAAGATCGTGAGCGTGTACACATCCAGGCCGTCTATCACGTCATAGCCCGTGCCGTCCTGAAGCGTCAGAATCACCGTTTCGTCGCGTTCTATGGCGGAATCGTCCGTGATCTCAATGGTTATCCTGGCTGAAGGCGTATTCAGGCTTTGCGGCACCGCCACCGAGCCGGAATTGGCTATGGAAAAATCTCCACGGCCCGCTGTGCCGGTCACGGTATACCGGATCGTAATGTCTGTCGTGGGCGTATCGCTAAAAACTAAATCCAGGTCGATTGAGCCGTCCCCCTCAACCACAGAACCTGCGTTGTCGTCAAAGGAAATGTCTTGCGCAGAGCCCTGCACGGCCAGGCCAGCGCACAGCATGAGAGAAATGACCCCCCCCCCTACTGTATAAAGAGCGGTCCGCGAGACAACGCGCGCGACGAATGAGCCAAAAAACGTGCTATTTTTCATGGGTTCGAATCTGGATTTCGTTTCCGTCCCTCGCTGCGCTATGGAAACGCCGCATAGGCGTCCGGCACGGCAAACGGGGGATTTTCAAGGACAGAGACATCACCGTAGGCAAGGTATGCGGGGCAATATACGAATCAAACCACCATAGTTCCAATTTTTTTTTCTTTGAATTCCCCAATCAGGCCCAAACACCTACCGCAACGCCAGCCGAATCGCAAAAATGCCGAGCCCTCCCTGCATGACGCCGAACGCCGCGGCGGCGCGCACATCGTGCGTTTCTATGCGCGACGTCAGGGCGGCGTTGCGGGTCCGCTCGTATTCGTCCGCCAGGTTGTCGGCCTTGAACTTGTAGTGCACCGCCGCGGCCCCCGCCGCCAGCGCCGCGCCCAGCACGGCGTAATCTATCCAGACGCGATGCGTACGGGGCGGATTCGAATAGCGCACCGCCGCAGGGTCGCGGGCGTTCATCGGCTCCAGATGCGCGACATGGCGGTTCCATACGGCGTTCCCCGGCTGCACGGACGCCGGGAAATACCCGCGCCGCTGGAGCAGAATGCTTCCTTCCAGCGGCGCCTCCGAGCGGTGCAACAAGGGGGTCGCGCCCACGAAAAGGGGTTCGCCGCGCCGTTCCACGAACACATCCGCCCCGAACGGCTCGGACTCGATCCGGTAATGATACGGGAAATGCACGACCACATGAGCCGTATCGCCTGCAGCGACCTCCAGCAGACGAGTAATCGGAGCGATGGACCAGGCGTCCGGGCGAGGCGCGGTAAGGCGAATGGAGCGGCTGCCCGCAGGCACGGCCAGCGGCATGCGCGAGGCGCCGCCTACGAACAGGCTGTCCGCAAACACCAGCGCTTCCGGGAAATTTGTGTGAATATCCACATAGGCATGCGATGGAGGCCACGAGACGAGGGAAGCAAGGGAATCCGGGGCGTCCGCCCGGTCCGCTTCCTTGGCCGCTTCCTGCGCCTGCGCCGGCAGGCATCCTGCGCAGCATAGCCCCAAAACGCCGCAAAGCGCCCGCCAGAGAGGCCCCCGTCCCGCCGATTTATCCGTCGTCCGTTTCATCGTCCGTTTCATGGTCCCCGGATTCCGGTTCGTAGGCATACACATGGCGAGGCTCCGCCAGCACGATCAATAGCGACTCCTTGAGCGCAAAAGCGGATTTCATGCGGCCCTCCAGCTCCGTCTCCCACACCAGGCGCCCGTCGCGCCGGTCGAAACCTTTCAGCATCGCGCCCATCGTCCCCACATACACGGTTTCGGCCGTAATGACCGGCGCCCCCGAAACCGCATCGGAGGCCTCCGCAAGCCAGTTGAGCGATCCATCCTCCATGTTCAGGGATCGGACCGTCCCGTCCGAAGCGCCGAACACCAGATCCTGCTCCCCTGCCGCCAACCCCGTAAGGTACCGTTGCGAAACGCCTGCCGCTCGAAAACCAGCCCCCGCGGCGTCTTCCGCCGGGTTTGCCTTCGGCAGATCGTACGCCCACAGCAACGCGCCGGTGCGCGCATCGAACGCACGCACGCCGCCGCGCGTCGTGGCGACGAACACGCGTTCCTGCGCGGCGGCAACCGCAACCTGCACGGGAGCGCCCGCCTCCGCCGACCAGACAAGCGAGCCGTCCCGGGGGTTCAGCGCAGCGACCCTGCCCCGGTCGTTCGCCGCCACAAGCAGGTCGCCCACCACGGCGGGGGTCGAATAAATGCCCGCCCGGTCGTCCAGCTGCGCCGCCCAGGCCTCTTCCCCGTCCTCCAGCCGCCAGGCCCGGACATACCCCTCCACATCCCCCGCCAGCACGTACGCTCCCCACAACGCAAGCCCGGAACCCACCGGGACGTCGCCGGCGCGCCACAGCCGTTCGCCACGCACCAGATCCCTCGCGTGCACCGCCCGCCCTCCCCAGGCCACGGGCACCAGCAGCAGACCGTCCGCCCACGCTGGCGTCCCCTCAATCGAAACGCCAAACGTATCGTGCCCGATGCGCTTGCCCGATGCCAGATCGATGGCGTGCACTTCTCCTTTCCGGGTGGCGACCAGCGCCGCATCCCCCAGCACGAGGGGAGAAACGGACCCGAAGCCCGCCTGCGCATTGAATTTCCAGCGCAATTGCAAGGGCGGCTGGACCGAATCCGGCGCCGCGTTGGACCGGAGCGCATTTCCCCCCTCCATCGGCCAGGCCGCCTGCATGGCGGCGCCCGGCCCCATGCGAAGCGTGGAGCATCCGGGCGCTACGCACAGGACGCACAGGATACCCAGAATGCCCAGGACGCACAAGACACCCGGCGCCATGCCCGCTACCGCCGCAACCCGAGCGGGACGCCCGAAAAAGCGGGTCTCCGAAAAAGCGAAGCGCACAGGCGACCGCAGCAATGGCTTGTCCATGACGAACCTATTTCTAAAGGATACTAAAAATCCCACCCGAAGAAGAACTGCTTGAAAAACCGCTCCTGACGCCGGAACCCGTCCCGATACCGGTATCCCACATCGTAGCGCAACACCAGCCCGCCAAAAAGATTCAGCCGCAATCCCCCGCCGATGGCCCCCACCGTTTCGCCTACGTTCAGCTGCCTGCGAAGCCGGTCCGACAGCGCCGGCTCGGAATACGCCCCGTTCCACGCATGGGCGGCGTCCAGAAACAAGGCGCCCCGCAGGTTGGCGACCCCAAGCGGCGCCAGCACCGGCACGCTCAACCAGGGCGCCAGCAAAATCGGGAAGCGCAGTTCGTGGGACGTAAACCACATTTTTTGCCCGCGCACGCTGAACAGACGGAATCCGCGCAAGTCCCAACTGCCTCCCATGAAGAACAACCGCGCTTCCCGCCCTTTGTTCATCCGGCCCATGGCGCGCGAGGCAAAGGTAATGTGTCGATGCAGCCGCCAGTAATGCCGCACGTCCGCCGCCAGCGTGAGGTAGTTCACATTGGAATACAATATATCGGTGGTCCAGGCCCCCGTAACGCTGCCGCGATACCCTTCTATCGGGCCGTTCATGCCCCAAAGCACATTGTCGTGCACCAGCGACAGGGAATTCGACGCGAGGAGGGCCTGCCGGTCTACGTCCGCCCAGGGAATATACTTGTCGTCCCAGCTCAGCGAGGCGCTCGCCTCGACGCGCCGGAACATGGACAGCGGATAACTGACCAGGCCGAACCCGCCGTAAATCGTTTCCCAGAGCGAAGGAAATTCCCGCGCCGCATCCGGGTCGGTAATGTCGTACCGCAGCCCGGCGAAGCGATACGCGCCGTACGCAATGTTCGTCCGGCGGTGCAGCTGCTGCCGGGTCACCGCGAGGTTCAGGCTGCGCAGAAAATCGCTGCTGCCGCGCGCATTGTTAAAGACGGTCAGGAACCACTTGTCGTCGCCCATCAGGTCGGAAAACGCCAGGGACGCGCCCCCCTGCGTGCCCCATACGGGATTCTGGCTCACCAGGGTTTGCGCCAGGTCCAGCGTGAACTGCTTCTTGTACCGGACGGACTCTCCGGCGTCCCCGACTCCGATGCGGGCAAAGGCCCACGGCGCTTCGCCCCGGGTCGGATCGACGGCTTCCTCCCGCTCCGGATGCGCCCACAGGGAGTCTGCGGCGGGCAAGCTGCGAATGGAAAAACGCATATGCTCGAACCCCGTAAAGAGCAGGTTTCCGTCCCGGGTCCACACCGGATCGAACGCAGACGTCGTAAGGTTCGTGAGCTGACGAAGCTGCCGCGACGACGACAGGCTACCCGGCGCCCCCGGTTCGGTAGGCAGCACGTCCTCTCCGGTCCCGGAATAAGCCATGGCGGGCGACGCGTCCGATGCGGCGTCCGCCGTCCATATGTTTTGCGCGCCGTAGCGGCCCTCCTCGTTGCGCACGGCGCTCGTAAACACCAGGCGGCGTCCGTCCGGGCTCCAGCGGGGGGAATGATCGATCCGGTCGCCGAACGTCACGTACGCAATGGTCCCCTCCTCAAGGTCGTAGGTAAAAATATTGTAGGCGTTGCGCTTGCCCATGGCTGTACGATCCGAGGAGAACGCAATGCGGCGGCCGTCCGGGCTCCAGGCCGGGTCCAGGTCGTCGTAACTGTCCCGCGTCAACTGCCGCAAGCGTCCCTCCGCAAGGTCGTACGCAAACAAATCGCTGAACCCACTGGCCGTAATGGACGAAAACACCAGGCGGTCCCCTTCGGGGCTCCAGGCCGGAGAATACAGCGCCACCAGTCCGTCGAAACCATGCGTAGCGATCAGTTCGTCCGCCACGAGGTCGTACACATGGATCACGTCCCGCTCGCCGCTTTTCGCCACGAACGCCAGTTTCCCGTCCCCGGAAACGCCCATCCGGCTATCGAACAGGTGCAGCGATTCGAAATTGTCCGTGCGCTCGCCCCGAATCAGTATTTCGGGGTCGCCAAGCGGGCGAAACAAGGAATCCACCGCCACCTCGTACACATTGGCGTAGCCCGTCCGGTTGCCCACGAAATACACCTTCCGCGACCCGTCCGCAAAACGGTGCAACGCGGGCTTGGCGCTGAACCCTTCGGTAGCCACCCCGCCCGCCTCGATGGAGGCCACCTCCAGGTCGTCGATCTCCTCGAAATAGCGTGCGCGGAGCCAGGCCTGCCACTTCCGGTCTATTTCCTCGAACTCTTCCAGAAACGTAACCTCCATCACGTGGCGGAAATCCCGGTCCTTCCAGAAATTCTCCATGAGCCGAAGCAACTTCTCTTCGCCCCAGGTTTCCGCCATGAAGCGACACAGCGCCTCCCCCTGTTTGTACATCAGGAACGTGCCGCCGATTCGGTAAATGTTCGACAGGGGCACGAGGTAGTTGGAATACACGGCGTCCCGCATGATCATTTCGTGGGACTCGTCGGGCGGGCCGGACCAGTACTCCGCCAGCCCCTCCGTAAACCAAAGCGGCAGAAAGCGCTCCGGGGGAATACGGTGATCCCGAATCACGCGCAGCACCTTGGCGTAGGTGAATACATGCACCAGTTCGTGCCGAATCACGCGTCGAAACTGATGCACGTTGCCGTTGGCGGGAATCACCACCCGGCCTTTCAGGAATTCGAAAAACCCGCCCACGCCCGGGGGAATGAACCCCGGCGTAATGTTCGTTTGCCGGAAATGCAGGTTCGAGGAATAGAAAATGAGCGGCGGGCGGTGCGTGAGCGAGAAATTGAAGCGGTTCTGCAATTCCTCGTAGGCTTCCTCGGCGAACGCAGCGCCGTATTCGGCCAGCTCCTGCATTTCCGAATAGTAATAGATGTCGAAATGCGCTGTTTCGAGGATATGCCAGTCGAAATGCTCGTACTGAATCTTGTTGCGCCCGAAATGGGACGTGTACTGCCCCATTGCCGGAAAGGCCATAGCGCACCAGCATACGGCAAGCACAGCATGTCGCAATCGAAGGCAGCACATGAAACGAAGCGACGACAAGGAAAGGGAAATCGGAATGCGTGGATTTGATCAGTGCATCCCTAAAGCGTACGGAAAAAATCGGGCAAGCGTTCCCGACCGCCAGAAAGAGGCCAAAAAAACGCACCACGCCGCATCCCCGGCGTCCGAAAGAGGCCGAAAAACGCAGCCCGCCACGTTCTCGACCACCCGCATCGGACGTACGATCGCGCCCGCAACGATCGTACGCGAACCTGTCGGAAACGAAGCAGGCGCGCGCCGGCTCAAAGCGTTCCCAGCATACTTGCCGCGTCGCAATCGCGCGCGCGAAGCCAGGCCTCGACCAGCGAAGCGACCTCGGCGGCGTCCGCCGCATGCATGGCGCGGTCCGCCAGCGCCTGCGCCTCGTCCATGCGCAGGGCGCGAAGCATGCGTTTCACTTCCGGCAGATACCCCGGCGAAGCCGACAATTCGTCCACCCCCAACCCGAGCAACACGGGGGTGGCCGCCGTCCGGGCCGCCAATTCTCCGCATACGCCGACCTCGATGCCCGCAGCATGCGCCCCCTCGACCGTATTCCGGATAAGTCGCAACACCGCCGGATCAAGCTCCTGGTACTTGTCCGCCACCAGGTCGTTGCCCCGATCCACCGCAAGGGTATACTGCGTAAGATCGTTCGTGCCTATGGAGAAAAAATCGACTTCCCGGGCGAACCGGCCCGCCCGAATCGCCACCGAAGGCACCTCGACCATGATGCCCACCGGAATGTCCGGGTCGTACGCCACGCCCTCTGCCGACAGGTCGTCGCATACGGTCCCGAGCAGGGCGCGGAACGCATGCACTTCGCGCAATTCCGTAACCATAGGCAGCAGGATGCGAAGCGGTCCGAAACGGCTTGCCCGCACGATGGCGCGCAATTGCGGATTCAGCATCTCCGGCTTGTCCAATAGCACGCGCACGCCGCGCCATCCCAGAAACGGATTATGCTCTCGGTGGCCCAGCGGAAGCATCTTGTCTCCCCCGAAATCCAGCAGGCGAAACGTGACGGGACGCGGCGAAACGGCTTCCACGATGCGCCTATACGCCTTGAACTGCTCGTCTTCGGAGAGGGACACGCGCTGCCGCATCAGAAAAAGCACCTCCGTGCGGAAGAGCCCCACCCCTTCGGCGCCGTACTCCTCGACCAGCTCCAACTCCTCCATGAATTCCAGGTTGGCCGCCAGCCGCACCTTGTGCCCGTCGAGCGTTTGCGCAGGCAGGGGCACGACCTTCTTCTGCGCGTGCCGCCACTCTTCGTAGCGCCGCTGCCGCTCCCGGTAGCGCGCCAGGGTGTCCTCGGTGGGATGGATCACGACCTGCCCAGCCAGCCCGTCCAGCACCAGCAGGTCCCCGGAGGCTACCTGTTCTGTCACGCCGTGCGTACCGACGATGGCGGGCAGCCCGAGCGCCCGCGCCATAAGCGAAACATGCGAGGTGGCTCCGCCATGATCCAGGATCGTCCCCAACACCGTCCGCTGGTTGAACAGGATGATGTCCGCCGCGGACAGATTTTCGGCCACCACGATGGACTCCGCGTCGATGGCGGAAAGAATTTTGCCCCGCCGCAGGTGCCGCACCACCCGGTGCTCCAGGTCCAGCATATCGTTGGCGCGCTCCCGAAAATAGGCGCTCTCCCCGGCCTCCATCAATTGTCGATGGCGCCGCAACACCGCATGCGCGGCGTAATCGGCGCTCATGCGATCCCGGCGAATATGCTGGATCACCGCTTCGTAAAAAGCGGCGTCGCGCAGCATCAACGCCTGCGCCTCGAAAATGCCCGCACTGCTTTCCCCCAGTTTTTCGCGCGCTACCGTCGCAATCTTCTGAAAATCGCGCTCGGACCTCGACACGGCCTGTTCGAACCGCGCCACCTCGTCCTCCATATCCTCCGAAGCAATCCGGCGGTCCTCCACCTCGAATCCGGCGCGCGCATACAGGTACGCCGGCCCGATGGCGACGCCCGGCCCCACGGCGATCCCCTCTACGATCCGCTCGGTCTGTTCGACGGCAAGATGCATGGTTCTTTTCGATCCTGTTTGCGTAAGGATGCGCTGATCTACCCCGACCCGGCGCCTATAATTCCTCCCCGAAACCGCTTTCGAACAGGCGGGCGACCGCATGCGCCGCCTCGGTTTCGTCCTCCCCCTCGAAAACGAGGGTGAGGCGGGCGCCCTGCTCCGCCGCCAGCGTCATCACCCCGATAATGCTCTTGCCGTTGATTTCGTACTGATCCTTGCGAATGAAAAAATCCGCCTGGAACTTCGCGGCAGTCCGCACGATCATGGACGCCGGTCGCGTATGCACGCCCGCCCGATTCGTCACGGTGACTTCCTTCGTTACCATGGCGTCGCCTCAATGCATGCGCTCCTGCATGCGGTGCAGCAATCCGCGCAACGTCTCCGAGGACGAAACGTCCGGGAGCCGCCGGACCGCCTTGAGCGCCTCCTCCGTATGCCGCCGCACGGCCTCCTCCGCTTCTGCGATCACCCCCGCCCGCCGCATCCGCACCAGGGCTTCGTCCACCTCGCCTTCAGGCAAGCCCGGCGCCTCGACGATACGCTGGAACCACCGCCGATCCGCCCCCTGCGTGCGCTCAATGGCCCGGAGCAGAATCCAGGTCCGCTTCCCTTCAATCAGGTCGCCGCCCTTCTTTTTGCCCCAGCGCACGTGTTCCGCCGTCAGGTCCAGCACATCGTCGCGGATCTGAAACGCCCGCCCCGCATGCCGTCCGATGGCGCGCAAATGCCCCCGCCCTGCCTCGTCCGCGCCGCCCAGCATCCCGCCCACTTCCAGCGACGTTTGCAGCAAGGCGCCCGTCTTCCGGTCGATCATACCAAGATACTCCTCCACGGACACATCCGTTCGGCGCTCGAACGCCTCATCCAGCGTTTGCCCTTCGCACAACAGCGCCAGCATCTCCTGAAAATGTCCGATGGCCGCGGCGGGGCGCCAATGCGGCGCGTCTGCGGGCGCGCGGGTACGGGTGCGGGCGCGGGCCAACAAATCATACGACATCCCCAGCAAATAATCTCCGCAAAGGATCGCGGTGCTTTCGTCCCACCGGGCATGCACGGAAGGGCGCCCGCGTCGCTCGTTCGCAGAGTCCATGATGTCGTCGTGGACCAGCGTAAAATTGTGAAACATTTCTACGGCCAGGGCGGCGGGCAGCGCATCCTCCTCGTCGCCGCCGAAAATGCGGGCCGCCAACAGGAGCAGCACGGGCCGGAGCCGTTTGCCGCCGGAAGCCAGCACATACCGAACCGGGTCGTACATGGCCTCCGGGGCCGAGGGAATCTCGACGGACAGGGCGGAACGCCCTTCGGACCACGCCGACAACACGTCCTCGACGCGCGTGCGAAGCGCACGCACTTCTTCGTCCGACGAAGTGGTTTCCGGGGGGATCTGGTTGCGAGTATCCGAAGACATAAGGGGGAAGGTCTTGTATGTTGCTTTTCCGCTGTTTTTATACCATTTTTATGTTGTTATTACGCTTTTTTTATACTGTTTTGGCGGACGCCGCTTTGGCAGTCGCCGTTTTGGGCGCTGTTTTGGCGTTCGCGGCGACGGGAGCGAGCGCGTCTTCAATGCGCGCATACACCTCCTCCAGCGCTCCGTCCGCATCCACATCCACGATAATGCCCTGTTTGCGGTAATAATCCACGACGGGCCGGGTGGCTTGCCAGTACCCCTCGATCCGGCTTCGGATGGCGTCCGGGCGGTCGTCCAGCCGCTGCACGATCAGCGCGGGATCTACGTCCGGCGGAGGCGGCTTGAACGCAAGATGATAATGCTCCCCTGTCTCGCGATTCAGCCTGCGCATGGAAAGGCGCTCTATGATGCTGTTTATGCATAGTTCCATGGCGATCACCAGATCGATTCCCGTGTCGCGGGCCGCCAAAAACGCCGAAAGCCACTCCGCCTGCACCACCGTGCGCGGATACCCGTCCAGCACGAAGTTGTCCAGTCCGATTTCCAGCAGCGCGTCTTCGGCGATATCCCGGGCGAATTCGTCGGGGACCAGCCAGCCTCGCCGGACATACTCCTCGGCCATGCGGCCATGCGGCGTACGGGCCCGAATCGCGTCCCGAAACATGGCGCCCGTAGATATATGGCGCACGCCGCGGCGTTCCGCAAGCAACGCTGCCTGCGTGCCCTTGCCCGTACCGGGCGCCCCGAAAAGCACAATGCGCATGGTCGTGTCGATAAAACAACGGACTCGCCGCCGCTGGCCGACGACGAATCATGGATATTGATATTCAATAGGGCAAAATTACGAAGCGGACGAACGATTTTCCGTGTTCGGGGGCAGGTCCTGCGTTTCGGGGGCCTCTTCTCGGCGCGTTTCGCCCCGTTCTTCCCGAAATATTCGCTGTGCGCCGCCGGATCGCTTCGCAAAAAAGTCCGTCGCCACATCCGCGAAAAGTCCCAAACCCGTTTGCAACAACGTGATCCAGAACACATAACGCATGCCTCCGCCTGATACGCCTGGTCCGCCCGATGCGGGCGCCACGGGGGGTGCGGGTGGCGAAGGAGGCGCGGGAGGCGCCGCCCGCACCGGATCGACCGTGCGGACGCGCCGCCGCTTCCGAAAAACGAGGTTCCCGAAGAGCAGGCCCGCCAACGCCGCCGCCAGCAACGTGACGACGGGACGCTTCCGCGCGCTGGCCCAGATCGCTTTCGGACCCGGACCTACTTCGCGTTCGATCCGCCGGATCCGCTCCTGTATGGACGCCCGCGCCTCCGCAAGCCGTTTTTCAAGCGCGGTGCGGTCGTCCATATCCGCCGCGCCCCGCGCGCGGTCCGGGATCGTATGTTCCATGCGGTCATTCACTGGATTTTTTTTCGGGTTCTAAACCGGGTTCTAAACCGGGTTCTGAACTGGGTTCTGCTTTGGATGCTAAACCGGTTTCTGCGTTGGATGCTGCTTTGGATGCTGAACCGGGTTTTGCACTGGATGCTGCTTTGGGTGCCGAACCGGGTTTTCCACTGGATTTTGCTTTGGATGCTAAACTGGATGCTGCTTTGGATTTTCCATTGGATGCTGAACTGGATGCCGAACCGGATGCTGCGCTGGATTCATGGCTGCCGTTCTTCGATGCGTCTGGCGAAAAAATCGATCCCTGCATACGCTCGGCGCCCTCGGCCACCGTCCGGCGATGACGCGCATACAACAGGCCGGTCCACGCCAGGAGCAGGCCGGTTACCGCCAAAAAACCCCAGGCGGGGTGCCCGAACAGCCACCCTGCGAACAACGCCAGCGTAACCAGCGCAAACAACCCGGAAAACAGCCCCGCCGCCACCAGCGCAATCTTGAGCGTAGCCTCGTCTATCTTCTGCCGAATGTAGCCCTGCACATCCAGCTGCACAAGGCGCAAGCGCAATTCCACCCAGGCCGTGAAGTCCTCGAACAGGCCGCGCGTTTCCTGGCCGATGCGGTGCACCTTGCCCCCGCCGCGCGGGGCGTCGTCCGCAGGGCCCGGGCCGTCGTCGCCCCGGCGTTCCTCTGAAATATGTGGCGGCTCCATATCCGGTCTGGATTCGCTATCTTTGGGACGCCCGCGCCATCCGCTGATGTGCCGTATACGGCGTATAATCTGCGGTGCAATCCGAGGCGTAACTTGTTTATACCCGATTCCGACGATACGGTTTTCCCATGCCGCAACTCGACATAACGCCCACTCCGAACCCGAACAGCCTCAAGTGTACGCTCCGCAAAGGGGCGTTCATTCCGGAGGGAATGGAATCGTTCCGTTCCGCCGAAGAAGCCGCCGGGCATGCGCTCGGCGAACGCTTGTTCGGCATTCGAGGCGTGGCGGACGTCTTTATCGTGCCGCAGTTTCTGACCATCACCAAAAGGCCGGACGCGAACTGGAACGACATCCTGCCCGCCGTGAAAGAAGCGGTGCGGGACGTCGCTGCGCAGGGGTAAGATCGTCGCCACCTGCCGGAGGGCGTTGATATATTCCTCAATAAGCGGTGCGGGACGCCGATGCGCAGGGGCAGGGGCAGGGGCCTCTGATGATGGATGCTCTGATGAAGTCCGGGCCGGTTCGGCCAGCCAGGCGGCCGCCTCCGCCAGATCGTCGTACTCCACCCAGCGAAGGTGGCCGGGCGCCTGCGCTTCGGGTTCGCCCCGGCTCACGAGGAATTCCGTTCACAGGGACGCCAGGAAATCCACTATGTCCATGCCGTCCGGGCGCCAGGAGAGCACGGGCCGCTGCGCTTCGCCCGGAACAAGGCATAGCCCCTTGAAGGCGAGCCGTTTCTGTACCCGTTCTTCGGCCACCGCCAACTGCACGGGCTGTTCGGCCAGCCAGGCGGCCGCCTCCGCCAGATCGTCGTACTCCACCCAACGCAGGTGGCCGGGCGCCTGCGCTTCGGGTTCGCCCCGGCTTACGAGAAATTCCAGGCCCTCCCCCCAGGCATGGGACGCGCCCACCGCCTCCAGCAGGGCCCGCTGCATGGCCAACCGCCCCGCTGTCCCTGCATGCGCGGGAAACACCCCCCGAAACCGGGCCATCGCCTCCAGCAAGCCGTCCGGGGAGAGGCCGCGGGGCGCCCACAGCACGGCCACGTTGCGGCACCCGAATCCCTCGTGCAGCAGGATGTCTTCCGCAAGGCGTTCGTACGTATCCTCCCGCTCCTCCCCGTCCAGTACGCCCGCGGCGAAGGAATGCCCCCGAAACAGACAGCGATCCGGCGCCAGAACCATTTCATCCAGTCGAGCCGTTTTGTCCAATCGAGCCGTTTTGTCCAGCCGGGCCGTTTCGTCCAGTCGAACCGTTTTGTCCAATCGAGCCGTTTCATCCAGCCGGGCCCGCAAGGACGCGATCGTTGCGTCCGAACCGGTGGCGACGAGGGCGTTGGCGACGCGCAGCAGGTCCGCAAGGGACGCGAAGCGCGCCTCGATTTCGGGATCGAACCGGCGCACGTCGCGGACGAAGGCCGGCAACAGCGCCGGAGACTTCGACGAAACGGCTCCGATATAGCGGTGTCCGGCCAGCACGGTCGCCAGAAAATCCTGCAACCCCGCCAGCGGAACGTTGCCTGCATTCAACACCCCCACCGCGGCGGGCGGCGACGCGCAGCGGTCCCGAATCCATGCCGCAAGGGCCTCTTCCGTGAGCAGCGCCATTTGCTGATTCACCGCAAACGCCACCGCCTCTTCCGTAAAGGCGTTGGGGGCGCGCAGCGTCTCTTCCACGGCGCGCGCGCGGCCCTCGTATTCGGGGTCCCGCCAAGCGTCCGCCGCCGCCACCACCGCCTCGAAGCGTTTGCGTTGATCAAACATGGGATGCGCTGATTAGGTCCGCAAATATCAGAGGCAACGAGGTGTGCGCTGGCAAGAAATGACGAAGCAAGTAGTGTGGCGGCCCCGGATAATGAGAAATGACACAGCCAGCGCGCGCATGGATGCCTCCCGAGGGGCGCTTCGCAACCCCGACGACGCCAAGCGTCGTGTTTTCCAATGATTTTAACGATGAAATCATTACAAACCCTATTTGCGTACGTGAAGCGCTGATCGATGTGGATTTGATCAGTGCATCCCACTATCCAGCAAAAAATTGCAGCCCCGGAGTTCGGCATGGGCCAGGCGGCCAAGCACCTCGAAGCCGGCGCCTCGCTGCACGGCCCGGTCCCCGGTCAGCAAGGCCGAGGCGGAATAGACGTTCGCCAGGTCCAGCAAGGCCAGCGCGCCTTCCCGCCCTTCTTCGAGCGGCGCGAACGGTTCCGCCGGGTCCACTACCCAAAAGCGCATCCACGGCGGCGGGCAGAACACACCCCCCTCCCGGGCATAGCACGAATCGAGCAGTTCGCACATGCCGTATTCGCTGCACACGGACGCTACGCCGAAGCCGTCCTGAAGCCGCCCGTGCAAGTCGGCGCGAGCAATCTCCCGGCGCCGGGTCTTCATGCCGCCGGTTTCGATGACGATCGCCTCGGAAGGCAAGGAAAACGTCGCTGTTTCCACAAGGTCAAGCAATCCGAACGCCGCCCCGAACACCACAAGCGGAACGCCTTCGTCCGCGCTCCGGCCCGCCAGCCGCCGCAAACGCTCCGGCGCGCCCAATATGGAGCCGCTCCCGGCCGCCCCGAACCGCCGCATGAGAAAATACGCCATATATATAAGGGACGAGGCCCCCTGTTCGGCGTACCCGGGAAGGCACAAGGCAAACAAAAAGGGGCCCGTTCCGAACGTACGGGAGAAATTCGCGGCGAGCGCGCGCTCGTAGATGGAAACGTCCCGGACGTAATGCCGGCTGCGCACGCCGCGGCCCGTTCCGCTGCTTTCGAAGATTTTTTCCGCTTCGTCCGGTGGAAACGCGGTTACCGCCGCCTGCTTGAACGCTTCTACCGGCAAGAAAAGGGGAAGCCCGGCTGGGGAAAAACAGGCGGATGGCGTGGGGGAAGGCGAAGCGGATGGCGCGTTTTCCGGGGCGGGCGGTGCGGCGAATGGCGTGGAGGAAGGCGGGGCGGGCGGCGTGTTTTCCGGAGCGGGCGGTGCGGCGAATGGCGTGGAGGAAGGCGGGGCGGGCAGCGTGTTTTCCGGAGCGGGCGACGGAACGGATGGTATGGAACAAGGCGAGGGCTGCGGCGCGTTTTCCGGGGCGGGCGGCGAGGCGGATGGGGAAGGACGGGAAGGTTGGACAGCCCGGGGTGGCTGGAGGGGTCGGGAACGAGCGAGGCGGGCGGCGGGTGTGCGGAGGGCGTCGCAATATCGGCGATATACGGCGTTGTGCGCATACTGATAGGCGAGCGCAGCCCCGGCCATCTCGTCGAACGCTGCGGCGCCGTCGATATCGGTAAACTCCCGAAGTACGCGGTCGATCGTCATTGGAAGTACGGCGAACGCCTCGACAGGCGGAAAAGGACGATGCGCTGTGATGCCCTGTGATGCGCTACGACGGGCCAAGCGTCGTGCGGCGCGCGAGAAAACGGTTCATCAGCAGAAAAAGCGCCGCCACAAGGCCCCATTGCGCAAGGCAGGTCATCACGCTGTACGGGTCGAACGGATTGTACCAGGAATCGGGCGCGTATTGCGAGGCGGACAGGTATAGCCACCAGCCCAGCAAGACCATCGCCTGCGCCGGTACGGCGAAGCGGATCAGGAATATCCATAGCCTCCCCGCAGACCAGTCTCCCTCGCCGCCCGAAACCACTGTGCGGGCGAAATCGGCGGCCCCGTAGCGAATCACGGCGAACGCCACGAACGCGCCGGAGAGCATCAGCGCCACGCCCCATACGAAATCCTGATTCCCCAGAAAGCCTGTGTACAAGGCGGACGGCACGCCCAGCACGAATCCGAAGACGCCCACGCAGGCAATGGCCTGTTTGCGCCGCAAGCCGGCGTCCACCAGCACGCGCGTAGCCAATTCGATCATGGAAATCAGCGAACTGAACGCCGCAAAGGACAATCCGAGGAAGAAAAGCAGGGCCATGCCCCGTCCGAAAGGCATTTTGGCGAACAACTGGGGCATCCAGATGAACGTCAGCCCCGTGGAGGCCGGGCCGCTGTCTTTCATCACGTCCAGCACTTCCGGGCGGGACATTTCGGCGCCCAGCACGGCGAAAACGGTCCCGAAAATCATAATGGCGGCCAGGAGGGACACGACATTATTGCCTATGCCGGTAATGAAGGAATTCTTTACGATGCCGTGACTCCGACGCATGTAGGCGCCGTAGGTCAGAATGAGTCCCCAGCCCGCGCCCGTATCCCAGGCGTTCTGCGTGAGCGCCTCCAGCCACAGGGACGGGCGCCCCAGCAAATCCCACTGCGGCGTAAACAGAAAGGCCAACCCCTGCCCCGCGCCGGGCAACGTGACCGCGCGCAGTACGGACGCGAGCACGATCAGGCACAGGACCGGCACGAGCACTTTGTTCACGCGCTCAATGGACGAAATGCCCTTGACGACAACGAAGGCGCCCCCGCCCATGGCCAGGGCATGAAACAATAGCGGCCAGCCGCCGGACTGGAATCCGTCCCACACGGCGGCGGCGCCCTCCAGGTCCATAGGCAGCGGCGCGGTCGCGGAAGTCCATAGATAATACGCGCACCAGCCCGCCACCACGGAATAATAAAACATGATGGCCGTCGCCACGAACGCCACGAACGCGCCCATCCAGGCAAAGCGTTTGCCCGCCGCCTTGATGAACGACCCCACCACGCCCCGCCGCCCGTGCCGCCCCAGCGCATATTCGGCGATAATCAGCGGAATGCTCCAGACGAACAGAAACACGATCCAGGCAATAAGAAAGGCGCCCGCCCCTTCGGCCCCTCCGTTCTGGGCGGCGATGCGCGGGAAGCGCCAGATGTTGCCGGTGCCCACAGCAATGCCGAGCACGCTCAGCAGCAAACCAAGGCGGCTCGCAAAGCGTTGTTCCGTATCCGAATGTCCTGACATGATGCGCAGCGGGTTGATCCGGGAAATGGCCTGGAACGAGAATATACGGTGCAGGAAGGGGCGTTGCTCAAAACCCCAGAAACGTTGTCCCCTCCACCCCTGCAATCATTGACCGGTTTCCCCGCACAGTTTCGGGGCGTCCTCTTATTCCGACCTCTTTCGTATTGCTTTTGGCCATACGTACCGCTTGCAGGATACTTTTCCGGAGCGCTTCAGGACGATTTGAATAACTTCGTTCGTTGGTTGCTTACCTCCCAACCGGTCCAGTGCATACAGAAACAGTCGCTCCTGTATATTCATATTCATGCGGCCTGGAGCAGAAATACAGATCAAGCCCGGATGGTCATTTTCTTGCTTGATAAGTTCCAGAAAATCTCGCGTGTTGTTGGTTACAATGATATAGTTGTCCATGACACCCCGACGTACAATGGTCTCGTCTGATGCAGACCTTAGGCCGAATTGATTAACATGCGTCGATTCAGAAAATCCTTTGTTTCGGGCCTGGTCGACAAGTTTAATGCTCAAGCATTCATCGATTAAAAACTTCATGGAACTTCCGGCAATTCATCTAACGTAGTTTCGCTGGAGGCAAGCAGGTTTTTCTTGTCCCAACCGGAGACTTTTCGGGGGCGGCCACGGCGAGGATACGCCGAGGCGTAAACAACGGCGCTCGCTATATGCTCTTTCGTCAACGCAGGATATGCTTCCAGCAGATCGGAAACTGCATCTCCATTGATCGCCATATCCGCAATGCCGTGCACAGGTATCCGCGTTCCCTTGAAGCAAGGCGCTCCGCCCATAATACCGGCGTTTTCAGCAATCATGCTTTTGGTCTGTTCCAGGGTTGATAGCCCTTTCCTGACGTCGCTTTTCATTGGACGGATATCCACCGATACGATATCCGCAGAGATAATGTTTGCCTCGGGGCGCTCCAGGAGGCGGCGAATTATTTGTCGCCGCCCCTTGGGAGTAAGGAGCCGAATTGTTTCGTGAGCCAACTTGACGCCGACGAGCGCTTCCTCCTTGCCCACAATCATGCGAGCGCCGTTGCGGCTTGTCGCTGCCTCGCCCAGCACGTGCGCATCAATGATACGGTGGACCTGTTTAAGGGGAACGCCCGTAATGCAGGCGGCTTCGTTGGCGGACAGTTCGTATGTTGGCTGTCTTGCGGTCATAATCTTTCCTTATTGGCGGAAGAAATATAATCGAAATAACGGCGAGCCCGCCCTCGGAGTTCCCGCCCGAATATGTCGGTTGTTTCGGGTTGACCGAACGCGCCCGAAACAGGGCGTAGGGAGCAATCCGGGCGCAGGGTGGTTGGATGGGGCCTTCTGATCCTGTCCGCACCCTGCCGCTGTCTGGCGATGACCTTGCACGCTCCCTTCGTACTGGCTTCCGCTTCGGCCCGGCGCAAGGAGTTGCTTCGGCAAACGGGTTTCCGCTTCGAGACGCTCCCGAGCCGGGTGGACGAACGGACCGAACCGGGCCTGTCTCCCGAAGCCCTCGTGCGGGCCCTGGCTCTCCGCAAGGCCCGCCATGTGGCGGCGCAGCGCCCCGATGCGCTTATCCTCGGGGCGGACACCGTCGTCGCGCTGGGGGAAGATATGCTGGGCAAGCCGGACGGCCCCGCCGAAGCCGAACGCATGCTCCGGCGCCTCAGCGGCGCCACGCATTCCGTGTACACGGGAATCGCCCTGCTGCATCCCGCTTCGAACCGGACGGCGCAGGCCGCAGAGCGCACGGACGTAACGTTTCATACCCTGAGCGACGCCGAAATCGCAGACTATGTGGCCTTGAGATCGCCGCTCGACAAGGCGGGCGCCTACGGCATTCAGGACCGCCGCGGCCCCTTCTTCGTGCAACGCATCGAGGGAGACTACTACAATGTCGTCGGATTGCCTCTTCACCGATTTTACCGAATTCTAAAGGAAGATTTTCCTGATCTTCTTGCAGCAAACGACGACGAATAATTCCATGCCCCCCCTCTCCGATCTCCGCATTTTGCTCATTCAGGCCCGCAACACGGAAGATATCCGCTTGCAGGAACAGGAATGCTTCCACGAGCATTGCCGCGTACGCGCCGACCAGATCGTGGCCGTAAAGGTTCAGAGCGATCCGCTCCATGCGGACCGGCTGAACGAGGCGGACGTGGTCATGATCGGCGGCGCCGGAGAATATTCCGCCACCGGATCGTACCCCTGGATGCCTGCCTTGCTGGACCTGATTCGCCGGGTCGCCGACCGGGGCATGCCCGCCTTCGGCTCGTGCTGGGGACATCAGGTTATGGCCCGGGCCCTCGGAGGCCGCGTGGTGCACGATTCCGCCCTTGCGGAAATAGGATGCGGCCCCATGATGCTGACCGAAGCGGGCAAGCAAGACCCTGTGTTCGGCAAATTCCCCCCGAGATTTCTCGCCAATATGGGCCATCACGACCGGGTAAGCGCGCTCCCGCCCGGAGCGGTGGAGCTGGTCGTGTCCGAAACGCAGGGCAACCAGGCGTTCCGCATGGGGGATCTGCCGATCTACGGAACGCAGTTTCACAGCGAACTGGACGCGGGGCGCATGCGGGACCGGTTCAAGAGGTACCGGGGAAATTACCCCGAGCTGGCCGACGAAGAAACCTTCCAGGCCATGCAGGCGACCCTGGCCGAAACCACGGAGGTGGACGACTTGCTGTACGGCTTTCTGGTCGAGACGGCGGTCGACCGCTGAGGCACGCGCATCAGCTCGGCAACTGATACACGGCCTCGGCGTAGTCGACGGCGCCTCCCACAGGCGGGTTGCGCTTGCGCACCGTAACTTCAATACTTTCCAAGTCAGGATACGCATCCCGAATCTTGCGCGCAATGAGTACGGCCAGTTTTTCGATCAGGTAAAACCGGTTGCGCACCACGATCTCCTGCACCAGTCCGTACACGCGCTCGTAGTCCACGGTATGGGTCAGGGCGTCCGTGCGGGCTGCTTCCTCGAAATCAAGGATCATCGCCACGTCCACTTCGTAGCGCCCCCCGATGCGGTGCTCTTCCTGCATCACGCCGTGGTGCGCATAGAATACCGCGTTCGTCAGTTTTACCGTTCCGTGGGCCATAGAGTTCTGACGTATAGCGTACGCTGACGAAGGATGCGTTGGTAAGGATGCTCCAAAATAAGGATACGCCGGGTACGCCTGCAAAGGCGAGGGACTGCAAGGCATGCGCTCCAAAGCATACCCAAGCAATGTAACGCATCAGCGACAAATTTCTTATCGATTCATCGAAAATTGGATATGCACAGGTTATATCATGGTGTATATACACTATACAGGATAAATTATACGAAATTGGCGCTGCAAACCGGTGTTGCAAACCGACGCTGAAAACCGGCACCGCAAACCGGTGCTACGAACCAACGCTGCAAACCGGCGCTACAAATCCAGTGCGTCCAGCAGGGCCGCATCCTCTGCAGGTAGCGTCCCGGCTTGCCGCTGCGTCCTGAGTTTCGACGCGAAAAGGGAGCCGTAGAGGCCCAGCACCGTGTCTGCGCGGCGGCGATGCTCGTCGAGCCGGCGCGTAACCTCCGCATCCCGGAACGCATCCGGGACATACACCCCCCGGGGACCGTGCGGGCCGGGCGGGGCCGGAGCCGGAAAACTCTTCTCCGGCTCGAACGCCTTGTTCCCGAAATGGCATCCCACGCATTGCACAGGCGATCTCAGGGCCCGGGGCGGCGTAGACGTTTCCCGGGCCAGCAGGCCATCCCGGTCGTACGCGAAAAAATCCCAGAAGCCGTCCGGGCGTTTGCGCATCACCGTGGTTTCGGCCAGCGCATCGTTCAGGTAGTGTCTGCCCACGAAAACCGTCCCCAGCGGATACACGATGCGCCCGTCTGCGTCCGCCGCATGGCGAAGCCCCGCCCGCACCGCCTCCTCCCGCACGTAAATGCGCCGCTCCGCAGTGGTCATCGCGCCGTGCACGGCCACCTCCATCCAGGTGGAGTCGGGCGTAAAGCCTGCGCTGTCCGCAAACGCGGCGAAGGTTGGCGGGATGGCCCGCGCCTCGTTGTACGAACGCTCGATGAACGCCTCCATTTCCTCCCACTCGATGCGCCCGTTGCGGTTTGCGTCGCGGAGGCGCCCGGAAAGCGCCGGGCGATGCCGCGCAAAAGCGTCCCGATCCAGATAAAAATGCCCGCCTCGCTCGTGCACCAGGCCCGCCTCGAACGGATCGGCGGCGGTCGGGGCCACGTATCCCCCGAAATAATATTGCACGAAGCGGCGCGGATTGGACTGGTCCAGGTCCAGGCGGGCGAACGAATCCGGCAGCCCCGAATCGCCAGGCTCCCCCGAACCTCCGCATCCCGACAACGCGCCAGCAAACAACCCCGAAAGCAAGAAAAACGGCAGCGCCCGCCGCGAAAGCAGGAAAAACGGCAGCGCCCGCCGCGAAAGCAAGAAAAGCGGCAGCGCCCGCCGCGAAAGCAAGAAAAAAGGGAGGGCCCGCCTCGAAATCCATTTCAGGAAGGATGTATTTATATTTCCTCTTGTTATGTATATATTTTTAGACATATAAGACATATAAATGTATATTTTTCTACAGCGTATCTTGCGGTGCGGACGGTACTCCCTGTTCGTCTGGCAATCCCTGCCCATCCGGTACTCCTGATCCATCCGGCAATCCCGATCCATCCGGTACTCCTGATCCGTCCGGTAATCCCTGTCCGCCCGCACCATCTTCCGCCCCGGCATTCAGGAAATGATCCAGCAGCGCCCGGGCGCGGAGGTCGTCCGGGTGGTGCAGAAGCAAGGTACGCAAGGCCCCGACGGCCTCGTCCGTACGCCCGACCTCCCCATAGGCAATGGCCAGATTCCCCAGCGCCGGCGCAGAGTCCGCCTGCTTCCGGACCGCCCGCTCCAGAAGCCGGATCGCGCCCGCCCAGTCCTGCGCCTGCAATCGGAGCGTAGCGGCATTGACGAGGGCCGGCGCAAGGTCGGGGTCCAGGGAAAGCGCCCGGTCGAATAACAACCCCGCTTCCTCTAACCGCCCCATTTCCAGATACAAAAAGCCCAGGTCGTTCCAGGAAGCCGGATGATGCACCGGGTCTTCGGCGAGGCCCGCCAGCCAGGCGGCTTCGGCCTCCGCAAAGCGCGCAGCGGCGTACAACGCTTCGGCGAGTTTCAGGTGGGCCTCGGCGAACGCGGGCTGCAGGTCCGCGGCGCGGCGAAGCGCACCCACCGCCTCCCCCGGACGATTGGACTGCAACAGGGCCCTCCCCAACCAATACTGGATAAACACATCCTCCGGATACGCCGAAGCGGCATCCGACAGCGCGGACGTCGCCTCGGCCATGCGTCCCTGTTCCAGCAAGGCGCGGCCCAGCGCAAGGCGGGCCGCGGGATGATCCGCTCCGCCCCGAAAGCCTGCTTCCGCCCGCACGATTACGGAATCGAGATACGCAGGCAAGGCATGCGTCTCGTCGTAGAACGCGAACCAGGCCGCCGCCTCTTCCAGCGCGCCGAGCGCCGCCGCGCGTTCATGGCCCGCATCGGGGGGCGCCGTGGCCCGCACAAGCCGGAACGGTTCAATCCGCGCAAACACGCGCTCGATATCTTCCGGGGCGACCGCAGGCGGCAGTTCGCGCCGAATCCAGTGATCCGTAAACGTGACATGGGGAATATCGCTGGCGCCGCTGGCCCGAAGATGGCACGCCACGCAGTTCCCCGTCATGGCCTCCGCTGTGGTATGCGCGCCCTCCCGCCCGCACACGGCGACCGGCGCCTCCCCCTCGCTCGCGCCGTGACACCCTGCGCAGATTGCATTGAAATGGTCCTGGCCCAGGTCGGCCACGGGCATGTGCGGATCGTGGCATGTCGTGCAGGTCATATCGCTTTCCCGGAAACAGGCGCTTTTTGCGAGGCGAAGCGCATGGCTTGCAATGCCGAAACGCTCCGGGTCGCTGGCCTGCTCGGCGGTCACGAATATGCTCCGATGGGTTTCGAGTGGCTCCCCCGGACGCCAGGTGGACGGCGTCTCCCCGGGCCGGAACACCGTCATCCCCGAAAGGTGGCACTGTCGGCACACAGCAAGTTGATCGTCCCGAGCGAGGCGGGCCGGGTGCACAATGGACGAATCCGCCGCGCCCGCCGCCGGCCCCAGGCCCGCCAGCCGCAAATCTACATGGTCCCCGCCCGGGCCATGGCAGCGCTCACACGTAATGCCGTCCGCGACGTCCCGGTAATGGTCGAACGTGAAGCGGCTATGGTCGGAAAATCCGTTGTGGCAAGCCATGCATTCCGCCATGACGGGCCGGCTGAAACGCAGATTTTCCTGATCGTAGGAAGGGCTCAGGTCCCAGCGGCCCCGCTGCACGTACCAGGTAAGCGGCATCTCCGTAAAATGCCCGTTCGACTCCGCCAGATAGGAGCGCGTGTGATTTCCCGAACCAATGACCCACGCGGCGGGATGCACCCGCTCGTACGTGGTCTCTCCCGAAGCGTTCAGGCGATATTCGCGCTGAAAGAGCGTATCCGAGCGCACGAAGGCCTCGTAGTAAAAATCCGTGCCGGCGTGGTGCACGGGCGGGGCGGGAAATTCCTCCGGGGCGGACACCGCGTCGAAGCGGGACATGGAGCGGCCCATCCCGGTCCGATGATACGACAGGTAATGTGCTTCGTGGCAGGATGCGCACGCTTCGTCCCCGACATACGCGGCTTCCGGCGCCTTCCGGGATTCGGCGTCGTTCCGGGACGGCTCCTCCCCGGCGACGCATCCCGCAAGCATCGCAAGCAAGACCAGGGGCAGGATCAGGGGCAGAATACGCGCGGCGCCAATACAGGGTGGCCAAAGGGGCGGCCCGGGCATACGCTTCTCGCTATCTTCTGGACGTGAGCGCCCCGAGGAGCACGCCAACCAGAAAGGAAACCGCCAATGCGCTGCCGGGGTGGTTTTTGGCGTATTCGCGGACCGAGCCGGTGGCTTCTCCTGCGGCTTCCGAAACGCGCGCCGCCGTACGGAGCATCTGATCGCAGGCTTCCGCAACCATGCGTTCCGCATCCTCCAGGCGAATTCCTTCGCCTGGAGGCGCCGCAGATTCGGGGGAGGCGTCTCCAGACGCATCGCTATGGGCGTTCCCGGGGGCTCCATTCGCCGCGGCGGGCGCATGGGGAGCATCGGAGGACGAGGCGTCCGGGGTGTTTTTCGACGATTTTTCAGAAGACATGGCGTAAAGCAAGGGTATGTGGCCGGGGGATGGACAAATGCATGGCGATGCATTCCTAAGATGCACTGATACGTTTTCGGGACGGTGCGTTCCCGATGGGGTTTACACGCGCCAAAAACGTTTTTTTTCCACAGGCGGGAAGATATTCTCCAAAAAGCACGCGCCGGGTGCAACATATTCGGCGGTTGCGGGGTACGGTGCACAGCGTTTTTCCGATCCGGCGAGCGGTCCGGTCAACCGGTCTCTCTCGTACGGCGCAAACGCGACAGGCTGGCCGTGCGCCGCCGGGGCGCCGCCCACTATGCGCCACGCATTTATATAGCCACCGTATATAGTCTCACCGTGCATACCAGTACAGCGCCAACCGTATGCGGTATTTTCTGACCATTCTCGTCGCGGCGCTCCTTGTCCTGTGTATCGCCCCGCGTATTGCGCCTGCGGGAGTGGCCGCCGCGCAAGATACGCCCGGATCGGCCCCGGATCGGGCGGCCCGTGCGTTCGTCGAGGCGCGCGATCTGTACGCAGCGCACCTGTACCGCGAAGCCATCGAGGCCTTTGCGGACTTCCGGCGGCGGCGTCCCGACCATCTCCATGCGATCGACGCGCTGTACTATGAAGCCGAAGCCCATCTGGCCCTCGGATTGCGCAGCGAGGCCATCGCGCGCTTCGAACACCTCGAAGTTGAGCGGCCCGGGCATCCTCTGGCGGCGAAATCTCGCCTTGCGCTCGGCAATTTTTTCTACCTGAACGCAGAATACGACGAGGCGCTGCGCGTCTTCTCGAACCTGCTTGCGGACGAACCGGAGCCGGACATTGCAGCAAGAACCCTGTACCGCATGGGCGTATCTGCGCAGCATCTGGACCGGAACGAGGAAGCCCTCGGGTATTTCCAGCGCGCTGCCGACGAATACCGGAACGCCGAGTACGCCCCCGTCGCCCTGTATGCAAGCGGATACGCGCTGATCGGGCTGGAACGGTACGACGAAGCCGCTGAAGCGCTCGAATTGCTGGCCGCGCGCTATCCGGAATCGTCCCATGCGCGCAATATCGGACTGGCGCTGGCCGAAGTGTATTATGAACTCGACGATTACGACCGGGCGCTGGACGAAATCGAACAACGCATCGGGGGGCTGGACGACGCCGGGCGGGAACGGGCGCTTTTCCTGCAGGCGGAATCCCTCAATCAGTTGCGCGACAGCGAGCAGGCTATCGTACAGTACCGGCGCTTCCTCGAGCGCTATCCCGACAGCGCGTACCGGCGGCCCGCCCTCTACGGCCTGGGGTGGAATTATTATTTCGAGGGCGTGCATCAGTGGGCCGCCGAGCGGTTCGCCGAGGTCCGGGAGGGCGCACGCGACGACCTTGCCGCCCGCGCCACCTACTACGAGGCGATCAATCAGGACCTGGCGCTGGAACCCCTGACGGCCATTCGGCTACTTGAAGACTTTTTGGCGAACTGGCCGGAACACGAACTGGCGGCGCACGCCCATTTCGAGCTGGCGCTCTTGTACTACCGGCAAAATCGCTGGGACGACGCCTGGCGCGTTTTTGGCCAGATGCAGGAAACCTGGCCGGGCCACGAACTGGCGGGCGAGGCAGCGTACTACCGGGCCAATACGGCGATTGCGCTGGGAAATTTCGAGGAGGCGTTTCGGCATTTCGACCAGGCCGTGGACGCCGGCACCGCCTCCGAACGCCTGCGGGAAGAAGTCCGCTTTCAGCGCGCATGGCTGGCGTACCGAAGCGAGGCGTACCGGGAGGCGATGCTCGGATTCCTGGAAATTCATGATCGCTCGCCGCGCTCGGATCGCGGACAGGAAGCCTTGTTCTGGGCCGCCGAAAGCGTCTACCAGCTGGATAATCTGGACCGTGCGGAAGAACTTTTCCTGCAATACATCGGGGAGGTTCCGGATGGAAAGCACCAGACGGCGGCCTGGTATGCGCTCGGCTGGACGCACTTTCGCCGAAGCCGGTACGAGGATGCGGCAGACGCCTTCCAGACATTTCTGGATCAGCACCGCGTCTCCGACGAGGAAGGATTTGTTTCTTACCGGAATGATGCCCTTCTGCGCCTTGGAGATAGCTACTATGCATTAAAGCAATACACAAATGCCATCCGAACGTACCGACTCGTAGGCGACCAGGGCGGCGACTACGCGCAATACCAGATTGCCCAGGCCTTCGACCATGCGGGCGAAGCCTACGAGGCCGTCAGCGCCTTCCGGGAATTGCTGGAATTCTATCCGGGCAGCGACTGGGGGCCGGAAGCCCGCTACAGCATGGGGCACATCTTCTTCAGAAATCAGGATTACGACCAGGCGGTCGAGGAATACGAGGCGCTGATAAGAACCTGGCCCCGGGATCCGCTGGCGGCGAAAGCGCAATACGGCGTCGGAGACGCCCTGTTCAACGCAGAACGCGCCGAGGAAGCCGTAGCCGCCTATCGGATCGTGCTCGAAGAATATTCCGGCAGCGCCTACGTATCCGATGCGGCGGCGAGCATCCAGCTGGCGCTGCTTTCCACCGGAGACGCCGAGACGGCCGCCGCATTTTTCGACGAATTCGCGGAAGAGCATCCAGATTCGCCGATTCTGGACGAACTCCGGTTCCGGCGGGCCGAAATCGATTTGCAAAGCGGACGCACGGACGAAGCCCTCGCCGGACTACGGGCATTCATCCAGCAAGGGCAGGACGAATATTTGCGCGCGGAAGCCCAGTATTACCTCGGAACGATGCTGGAAGAACGCGGCGAACCCGAGGAAGCCATTTCGCATTTCGTGCAGATTATCGAGGAATACGCGGGCAGCGAACGCTTCCCGGAGGCCGCCGGACGGCTGGGCGGCTTGTATCTGCACACGGAACGCCCGCTGGAAGCCCTTGAGATGTTCCAACTGCTCGAATCCGACAGCGAGGACAATCCGCGTCGGGTCGCGGAAGCGCGCTACGGGCAGGGCATGGCGCTCTTGCGTCTCGACCGGACGGACGAAGCCGAGCAATTGCTCCGGGACGCCATGGACGCCGCGCCCCACGCCGCAGAAACGCATCCGGCCTACCTGGGCCTTGCCCGCGTATACCAGGAAGACGGGCGGTACGACGAAGCCGAACCGCTGTATCGGCATGTGGCGCGCAACAGCCGGGACGAGGCGGGCGCGGAGGCCCTGTACCGTCTGGGCGTACTGTTCCGGGAAACCGGTCGGGCCGAAGAGGCCCTTGAGGAGTTGGGCCGCCTCTCCGTGCTGTTTCCGGGATTCGGCGACTGGGTTGCCCAGGGCTATCTGGAGCAGGCGCGGGCGTTTCAGGCGCTTGGCGACGCCGGAGAAGCCGCCTCGCTATACGATCTCGTGATGGACGAATTTGGGGAAACGCCGTTCGCGGAGATCGCCGAACGGGAAAAGGAATCGCTCTGACCTGATGCGCTACACCCATCGTTACAGATTATTTTCTGCCCGCCGCGCGGCCTTCCGAACCGGCGCCGTGCTGCTGGCGCTTCTGTCAGGCGCTTGCATCGCCCTGCCTGCCGAGGCGCAGGAGGCCGAAGAAACCGCCCCGGCGCTCCCCGACATTACCCCGCAGGTCGTGGAAATCCGGGCGGGCCTGGATATTTCGTTGCCGTCGCTTCAGCGACAACCCCTGATCGGGTTCAACCCGCCGCCGCGCGTCGCTTCGGTCCCGGCGGACCGGCGGCCCTGGGTGGAATCCTATAAACAAAAAAGCGCCGACTTGCCGGAAAGCCCCCTAAGCACGCTCGAACCTGCGCCGGCGGCCTCCCTCACCAGCGGCGTTCCGGGGCGGGGCATGGCGGAAGCCGCCGGCGGGCGCTATCTGGGACGCACGATGCGCCTGCGCGCCGAAGGGCCGCTGTCCCGCCGCGCCGCGTTCCGCGCCCGCCTCAACTATGCAGGCAGCGAAGGGCACTCGTCCGCAGATATGCCGGACAATGTATCGGCGTCGTTCGATACGTTTGAGGCGCTCGTCGGCGTGCAGCAACAAACCGGACCCGTTTCGTTTGGCCTGGATCTGGAAGGGTTCGCCCATGCGCGGCGCATGTATGGCGCGCTCCCGGCCATCGGACCCGTCGAAGCCGCGGAATCCGCAGAACCTGCGCCCATGAAGGCCGCCTGGCGCTACGACGCCGGGCATACGTCCGACCTGCAGGCCGCTCCGGTGCGGCGGGGACAGGGCGGGGGCGGCGCGCTATGGATCAAAACAAACGATACGGGCCGGGCGCGCTTTGAGGCGCGGGCGCAGTACCGGGCGCAGTCCTCGGAAACGGACGCCCTCCCGGAAGACCTGCAGGACGACGACCATATCTTCCAACGCAGCGAATCGGCGCTTGCGCTGGAAAGCGCCCTGACGCTCCCCGTAGCGAAGCGCAGCGACGTGGCGGGAACGGTGCACATGCTCCGGCTTGGCTTCGACGAGGAGGCGCCCGGCGGCGTATCCATGCTGGACTTTGGGGCCGCGATGCAGATGCGCCCCGGGCCTGCGCTTCGGATCGACGGGGGGCTGCGTTTTATGACCTTCGCCGAGCGCGATTCGGCCGCCTCCTCCTGGATTGCGCCGAATATCCGGCTGGATTTCCAGGTGCTGCCCGCCGTGCAGGTCTACGCCCGCAACGACGCGCGCGCAGAACACCGATCCACCCGATCCATGTACCGGGAAAATCCGTTCCTCCTCGATCGCCCGAGGGTGCAGCCGGACGTCTACACCCTGGACCTGCGAGTGGGCAGCCGCATACAGGTCGGCGCCATCGGATTCGACGCGTACGGCGGCTACGCGAACGCTCCCAACTATCGCTATTTCGAGGCGGCCAGCCTACGCGAAACCGAGGGATACGCGCAGGGCATAATGGCCGCCCGGTACGCCGCCGCAACCATAGCCTACGGCGGCGGAGACATATCCTTCCACCTTCCGGCGAAATGGAGTTTCGTGGCGGGATTTTCGGTCCGAAACGGCGCGCTGAAGGAGGACGACACGGATATTCCCTATTTCGGGGCCGTTACGGGGCACGGAGGCCTGTCCTGGTTTTTCCGGAACGGAAGCGGTTTCCTGCAAGCCACGCTGGACTACGAAAGCGCGCGGCGCCCCGCGGTCGCCGAGACGGACGACCTGGACGGCTATCTCGATATGAACCTGAGCGCCCTGTACCCGGTTACGCCCCGCATCGGGGCCTTGCTCCGCCTGGACAACATCCTTGCCGGCAGCGCGGCGCGGTGGGAACATTACGACCGGACCCCGTTCGGCATCGCGCTGGGCGCCCGCATGCAATGGTGAACATGCCCCACAAACCTCTTCAGGAACAGGTCGAACAGGCCCTCGCGGACATCGTCCGGGAAGCGCTGGCGACGCGCCAGGACGTACAAGTGCCCGGGCTCGGCGTTTTTCGCATCGAACACCACGCCGCGGCGCGGCAGCGCACAAAGGAGGGCGGCACGGAATTCGTTCCTCCCCGGAACGAGATACTTTTTACGCCGCAGACGTAATGGACCTTGGCCGCGAAATCGCCCAACGCCTCGGGTGTCCGCCGGAAACGGTAACTCCCTTGCTGGAGGAAATCGTTCGCGATATCCTCCATAAAACGACGCGGGGCGAGACGGCGCGGCTTCACCATATCGGCGCGTTCGAGCCCAGCGACGCAGGGCTGGTTTTCAAAGCCGACCCCGGCCTGGTCGAAATCGTCAATGCGCCGTTTGCGGGGCTGCCCGCCATACCGCTCGCGGACCCGGCGCCGGCCCGAACGACAGGCGCCGCCGTGCGCGGCGGGCATCCGCGCCCGCCGCGAGGGGGGGCGCCTTCCGCCCGCCGCAAAACGGGCCGAGCCCGGGCGCCCGGACAAGCCGGGAGCGTCCTGAGCGCCTGGATCGTCGGGATCGGTCTGCCGATAATAGCGGTGGCGGCCTGGTTGCTGCTGACGGAGCGTACGGGAAACCCCGCCATACCCCCGGAACGCTCCGCCGCACAGGAAACAGCCGCGCTTCCCGTGCCCGAAACGATGCCTCCGGAAACCACGCTGCTTCCTGCCGAAGCCGCAGAACATACCGGCGAAACCGCCTTGCCCACCGACGAAACCCAACCCACGAACGCCGCCCACTCCGTAGTCGCCGCCCCCGACACGCTGGCCGCTGCTCCGGACCCGCTCCGGGGCCGCGAACCGATAGACCGTACTCGGGGCGGCTACACCATCGTCGTCGCCTCGGAAGCGAACGAGGAGCGCGCCCAAGGCTGGGCCGAAGGCTGGCGTGCGCAGGGCTTCCGCACCATCGTGCTGTCCCATACGCAAAACGGCGCCGCCCTATACCGGGTCGGCGTTGGCCAATTCGACCTGCTCGAAGAAGCCGCGCGCGTACGCGACGCCCTGACAGGCAACGCATTGCCCCAGGACGCCTGGGTCCTGCGCATCCCAGGGATACGCTGATTTATCTATCTTGCACCCGGTCGTCTCCCGATATTGCGCCCGGTCTTTCACACGGTCTTTAACCCATAGCGCCGCCCGCCCTCTTCCATCGAATCCATTTGCCGTACGCCGATGACCCTTTCCACGCTGTTGCTATCCCAATCCGTTACCCTGCCCGCCGATTCCGCGGCGAATATGATGCAAGCCGCCGCCAGCGAACAAACCAGTTTGCTGGACACGCTCATCCTGGGCGGGTGGATCATGATTCCCATCTTCCTCCTGTCCTTCGTCGCCATCTACCTGTTCGTCGAGCGCCTCGCGACCATCCGCAAGGCGAACGCCGACCCGGAGGCGCTGACCCGCCGCGTACGCGCCTACGTACAGGAAGGCGACGTGCAGGGCGCCATGGGCTACTGCGAATCCAGAGACAATCCCATTGCCCGCATCCTGCGGCACGGGCTGGAGCGGCTGGGTCGGCCTATTTCCGAAATTCAGGACGCGGTGCAAGCGCAAGGCAAGCACGAGGCCTTCGAACTGGAGAAACGCACCGAGTTGCTCGCCAGCATTGCGGGGATCGCGCCGATGCTCGGCTTTCTCGGAACGGTAACCGGCATGATCCAGGCCTTCCAGGAAATCCAGGCGCTCGAAGGGAACGTAAATCCGAGCGTCCTCGCAGGCGGCATCTGGGAGGCCTTGCTGACCACGGCAGCCGGACTGGTGGTGGGCATCCTTGCATTTTTCTTCTATAATTTCCTCCTGTCCAGAATCCGGCGGCTCGTGAACGATATGGAGCGTTCCGCAACGGACTTCATCGACTTGTTGCAGGAACCGGCCCCGTCCGGCAAGTAATCCGGCCATCGCCCGACGCACGCCCCGCCCCTGCCGTCCGTTGCCCGCCTCCCTCCCCAAGCATTCTCCACGCCGCCTATTCGTCCGGGACCATGAAATTCAACTTCTCCAGCCAAAACAAGCCGCTTTCCACATACAGCCTCGCCGGGCTTACGGACATCGTATTGCTGTTGCTCGTCTTCTTTCTCCTGACGTCGAATTTCATTCCGCAGTTTGGCATTCAGGTGAACCTTCCCCAAGCCGAAACCTCCGCCCCCATGGACGATCGCTACGTCTCGGTCGCCATTACGGCGGACGGCCAGTATTACGTGAACCAGCATGCCGTCCAGCGCGAACAACTCGCCGAGGCCCTGCGCGAAGCGAAAGGCGACCGCACCGCGCTGGTCCTGCGCGCCGACGAGGACGCCACGGTGGCGCAATTCGCCCTGGTGGCCAACCTGGCGCGGGCCCTGGACCTGCGCGTGCTCATGGCCACAGAACGAGGCCGTCCGTAATGCGCGCTCCGCGCCGCTTTTTTGTAACCTGCGACGCCCCGATTCGTACATTTCCGAATTGCATTCCCTTTAGGATGCTCTGATTAAGTCCGCGAAGATCTGTGCATCCTTTATTCTGTTCCCCTCCCCTCCCCATGTTCCGCAAACTTCTTTTTATGGTCCTGTTGACGGGATGCGCGGGCGTTTCCGCAGCCCACGCCCAGGAATCCGAACAGTCCGAACATGTCGTGCGCGGGCGGGTCCTTGACGCGCAAACCGGAGAATCCCTGCCGTCCGCCAACATCCGCATCGAAGGAACCTGGCGCGGCACCATCACCAACGCAGACGGCGCCTTCGAAATAGCCCTCCCCGACGTCCCTGCCGAACTTGCATTCCGTTACATTGGCTACGCATCCGAGCGGCGCACCATCCCCGATCGTTCCGTACGGGACATAGAAATCCGCTTGCAACCCGCCGCCATCCAGATGCCGGAGATCGTCGTGACGGACGAAGATCCGGCGGTCGGCATCATGCGGTGCGTCATCGACCGGAAACAGGAACGCCGCGCCGCCCTCTCCTCCTACGCCGCCGAAGCCTACACACGCTTCACCGTCTCGAACGATACGGGCATCGTGGCCATTATCGAAACGCTCAGCGACGTCTTCTGGGACAAGGAGCAAGGCATGCGCGAACTCGTCAAGTCCCGCCGGCAAACATCGAACCTCGGCGAAAGCCTCGATTATATGCCCGCCGCGCTGCTCATGGCCAATCTCTACGACGACAACGTGTCGCTGGTCGGCTACGATTTCGCCGGGGTGACGCACCCGAATGCGACGGATCTCTACCGTTTTTCGCTACAGGATACGCGCCTCTTCGACGATCAACTGGTGTACGACATTGCCGTGGCGCCCAGAACCCGCCTGACTACTGCGTTTTCCGGGAGCATCTCGGTGCTGGCCGACGAATGCGCGCTGCTCGAAGTTGCGCTCGTGCCAGGAAAGGCCTTTCTGTTTCCGCCGCCGATCGAAAATGTGGACGTTACGCTCTACCAGCAATACGACTCCTTTGACGACAGCGCATGGCTTCCGGTCGATTTCCGGTCCGAGATGGGCATAGACATTGCCTTCGGTCCGCTGCTGAGGTTCCCGACCTTCAAGGTCCGGCAAGTCTCCCGCCTCACGGATTACGAAATCGACGCTGCGCTCCCGGATTCCCTCTACGCCGAAGGAAAATCCGTCGGGACGGACCAGGACGCCGTAGCCGCCGACACGTTGCTCGACCGCGCAGGCCTCGCCGTACCCTTCGACGAACCGGAGCGCATCGCCTTCGCCAGCATTGACAGCGCCCTGACGTTCGAAAAAGCCTTCGAGCCGACAGGGTGGATGATGCGTCTGGATGGCGCAACCGACGACGAAACGGATGCGGCAAGCGACACGAGCGCGTCCTGGTCTATATTCGGGCAGAATTGGCTGGAACCCCGGTTCCGATTCAATCGGGTGGAGGGATTCCACGGGGGCGTGTCCCTGCAATACGATTCGGGGCGCCTGCTCGCAGAAAGTACGGGCGGATGGAGCCGCAAACTGGACGATCCGTGGTCCTATGCGCTCTCGGGCGGCGTTCGGCTTGGCGCAGAGCAGCAGGGCTTCGTCGGCGCCCGCTGGTCCCGGGGGCCGGAGCCTCGCCACCAGTCGGAACGGTACGGCGCATTTTTTGCGTCCGTCTACAGCCTCCTCGGCGCAGGAGACTATTTTGATTATCTCCACAACCAGAAGCTGGAGCTGTTGGGCCATTATGATCGAAACCGCATGCGCATCTCCCTTTCCGCCCGCCGCGAAACGCCCGAAGCGCTCGAAGCAGCGACGGGCTACGATCTTCTGGGTAAATCGGGCGCCCCGCGCCCGAATCCGCCGGTCAGCCACCAGAGGCTGCTATCGGCTACCGCCAAGGTCCGCTATGGAGACGCTCCGAGCGTGATGTCTCGTTTCTTCGGGGGGCAATATGCCGAGCTGGAAATAGAACGCGGCGCAGCGGAAGACGCAGGAGAGGGGTACACGCGCTTCGCCGCAAACGCCCAATGGCGCGTGCCCACATTTTTCTCCCGACGGATTTTCCCGAATGTGCTGTCCCTGTACCTGACGGCCAGCGCGACCCTTGGGGATTTGCCCGTGCAACGCTTCGGAATCATAGACGGCAGCCTGGGCAAAGGCCTCCTGTTCGGCTCGTTGCGGACACAGGTCGGGCGGCCCTACGAAGGCGACCGGCATATCGGTTTCTTCTGGCAGCACAATTTTCAGACAGTCCCCTTCGAACTGCTTGGCCTTCAGGGGCTGGCGCAGAACGGCTACGGCATTATCGTGGGCGGCGCCCATGCCCGGACCTGGATTTCCTCCTCTCCCTTCCTGAAGCGCCCGGAACAGCATCTTTCCACGGAAGGGATGCACCATGAAATCACCGTTGCGCTGAACGGCATACTGGGCTTTCTGCAGATCGGGGTTACGCGCCGCCTCGACAAACCCGATTACCATATCGGATTCGGCATAAAACAATTCTTTTAGGGATGCGCTAAGGATGCTCTGATTAAGTCCGCAAAGACCAGAGGCAGCAAGGGGCGTGCCTGGCAAGGAAGGACGAAGCAAGTGGTATGGCGGCCCCGCATAAGGAGGAATGACACCGCCAGCGTGCGCCTCAATATCTCCCGAAGGGCGCTTCAGGCGGCCTGCCTGTCCAGCACCCGATACTGGATGGCCTCGGCAAGGTGTTCGGGACGAATCGACGGGGAGGCCGCGAGGTCGGCAATGGTGCGAGCCACCTTGAGGATGCGTCCGTAGGCGCGGGCGCTAAGGCCGAGGCGCTGAATAACCGTTTTCAGGAGCTGCTCGCCCGTCGCGTCCAGCGTACAATGCTGCCGGACAAGGCGCATCGACATTTGGGCGTTGCAATGGACATGGTGCGACGCGCCCCGGAATCGCTTGCGCTGCACGTCCCGCGCCGCCATCACCCGCCGCCGCACCGCCGCCGACGATTCGGTCTCGCCGCGATGCGCCAGCGTGTCGAACGGGACGGGAAGGACTTCCAGGTGCAGGTCGATTCGGTCCATGAGCGGGCCGCTGATCTTCCCGATGTATCGCTGAATCTGGGCCAGCGTACAGGTGCAGTTCCCTTTCAGGCTGTGCTGCATCCCGCACGGGCACGGGTTCATGCTGGCGATAAGCATGAACCGGGCAGGATAAGCCACGGTGCTGCGCGCCCGACTGATCGTTATCTTCCCCTCTTCGAGCGGTTGACGCAACACTTCGAGGGCCTGTCGCTTGAATTCGGGAAGCTCGTCCAGAAACAGGACCCCGTTGTGCGCCAGCGAAATCTCTCCTGGCATGGGGTTGCTGCCTCCGCCGCACAATCCGGCGTCCGAAATGGTGTGATGGGGCGCCCGAAACGGACGGCTCGCGACCACGCCCTGTTCATTCAACAAGCCCCCTACCGAATGGATTTGCGTCGTTTCGAGGGCTTCTTCCTGGCTCAAGGGAGGAAGAATGGTGGCGATCCTGCGAGCAAGCATGGTCTTGCCTGCGCCGGGCGGCCCCACCATCATGGCGTTGTGCCCGCCCGCCGCGGCCACTTCCAGCGCCCGTTTCACGTCCTGCTGCCCCCGCACATCCGAAAAATCGCAATCGACCGGGATAGATTCCCGGACCAGCGGGCCATCGTCTCTGCGGAATGGAATCGGCGTCCCGGGCGCTTGCTTCAGGAATGCATGCCCCTCGCGGATATTGCGCACGGGAAGGACCTCCATACCCGCGACCAGCGAAGCCTCCCGCGCGTTTCCGAAGGGCGCCATCACCGACGTCATCCCTTCTTTTCTGGCCCGCATCACCATGGGCAGCACACCCCGAATCGGGCGTACGTCCCCATTCAGCGCCAATTCGCCAAACACGCAGGTCCTCTTCAGCGCTTCGCGGTCCGCATCCGGCATGTGCGCCGCCAGCAAGCCCATCGCAATCGGCAGATCGAACGCGGCGCCTTCTTTTCTGAAATCGGCGGGAGCCAGGTTGATGGTGATTTTGCCGTGCGGCAACGGGATGCCTGTGTTCTGGAACGCGGCATAGATCCGGTCGCGACTCTCCCGAACGGCGCCGTCCGGCAAGCCAACGACGGCGTAACTGGGCAGGCCCGTCGAAATACTGGTTTCAATCTCGACAGGCAGGGCGTCTATGCCGCGGGTGGCGGCGCTCCGAACGTGCGAAAGCATGGAGGGGTTTGCGGTTGGTGAAACAGAAAACGAATCAACCTATAGACCCCGAAAACCGTCAAACATAACCTCGCAAGCCACATATTTCTTAGGATGCACTGATTAAGTCCGCGAAGATCAGAAGGGCGCTTCACGACGCAGCCGACGACGACAAGCACTGTGTTTTCCGATGATTTCAACGATAGAATCATTACAAACGCTACTTGCGTACGTGAAGCGCTGATCGAAGTGGACTTGATCAGTGCATCCCTTACTTTTCAGTCATCCGCGACCGCGGCAGGACCATGCAACGGCGCTCCCTGCGCAGCAAACAGACCCATGACGTACGGCATTACAGGCAATACGCAAAAAAATCGCCTCTGGAAACCCGTGGAAAAACTGGTTTCCTGGCTGGAGGCGGAAGGGCTTCCGTTCAAGCTGAACAGCGACGTGGCGAGCGGCCTGGCGGAACGCAACCTGCTGACCGCTGCGCGCTGCCGATCCGTCGCTACGCCCGATCTGGCGCAGGAATCCGACATCATCCTGTCGTTCGGCGGCGACGGCACCTTGCTGACGAGCGCCCAGGAAGCCGGAACGCACGGAACCCCCGTCCTCGGAATAAATATCGGGCGGCTGGGGTTTCTGGCCGATATCGAGGTAACGCAGGTGCGGGATGCGATTCGCTCCCTCGAACAAGGCGCCTGCCGAATCGAGGAACGGCTCCCCATCGCGGCGCAGGTGCAAACCCCGCACGACAAACAGGCATACTGGGCGCTCAACGAATTCGTGCTGGAGCGAAGCGGCTCGGCGGGGCTCATTTCCATCCGCGTGACCGTGGACGGCGTGCGCCTGAACGACTACTGGGCCGACGGGCTGATCGTCGCCACCCCGACCGGCTCCACCGCCTACTCCATGTCCGCAGGCGGCCCGATTGTCGTTCCCGGAAGCGAAGTGTTCATTTTGTCCCCGCTTGCGCCGCACAGCCTTACGGTCCGCCCTGTGGTCTTGCCCGCCGATTCGGTTATCGAGGCCGAAATATCCGGCAAGGACACGCCCTACGTGCTGGGGTTCGATGGCCACAGCCGCCCCTTCGATCCCCGGGAGCGCCCCGTAACCTTCCGGTTCGCCAAGGCCGACCACCGGGTGCGCCTCGTAAAACTACCCGAACAACATTACTTCCAGACGCTTCGCTCGAAACTAATGTGGGGCGCCGGAGCAACAAATAACGACGAGTAGAGGGCTTCGCGAAGGGGCGGACGGGAGCGCCGGGCGGGACAGGCCTAAAACGACGCCGCGAATGTGACGCGAAGCAGCGAGGCGGTCATGGGGTTGTTCCTGAATAGGCGCCCGGGAGAAAAGGACGGAAGCGCCGGGCGGGACAGGCCTAAAACGACGCCGCGAACGTGACGCGAAGCAGCGAGGCGGCCATGGGGTTGTTCCTGAATAGGCGCCCGGGAGAAGAGGACGGGGTCTTGCGAACGCCACCTCCAGCATGCCCGTCAGAACAGGCGACGGGCGGAAATATATTGGATATCGGGAGGCGGGTCCTGCAAGCAGTGGTCAGGGACGGAATCGAACCGCCGACACACGGATTTTCAGTCCGTTGCTCTACCAACTGAGCTACCTGACCCGAAAGGGCGCCTTGTACGTTCCGTTGTCGGAACGGTTTCTGGCAAAGCGACGCTGACAAGGCAACACGGGCCGTCCGTTCGCCCGCATAAATTTTTTGGACAAATGGGCCTACGCCTAACATATTCACGAAATCTTTATCATGTTTTCTCGCTAAAAAGGTTATGTCCTGTCATTTTGTGTGTCTATAGGGGTGCATCGGTCATGATGCGCTGATGTGCTGCGTCAAGAACCGGACCGGCGCCGTCCCTTGTTGGGAGGGGCGGCGTCCGGTTCGGTCAGCAGCTTCCCGCGACCGGCTCGGCCGGCAACTTCCCGGCGCCCCACTCTCTTCGCCCGCGCAGATATTTTGATCAAAGGATCTGTGTCGAACATCTTCATGAAATCTTCATCGTATTTTTTCGCTACAAAGGTCATGTCCTGTCATTTTGTGTGTCTATAGGGGTGCATCGGTCATGATGCGCTGATGTGCTGCGTCAAGAACCGGACCGGCGCCGTCCCTTGTTGGGAGGGGCGGCGTCCGGTTCGGTCAGCAACTTCCCGCGCCGCCGCAAAACGACCGACCGGTTCTGCCCCGCCCCTTGAATGTTACCGCTGGAATTCGTACCATACCCATGGAAACTGCGAAAATCGTCCCGGAAATCGCCAAAGCATTGGGTCGGCTTTCCTCTCAGGCACGGGAACGCATAGCCTCCCGGGCGGAAACCCCATCCAGCCTTGCGCACGATACGGAGACGACGCAGGCTTTACTGGAATACCTGAAAAAGACCCTTGCAATGGCTGACAAGACAGACACTGTACAGGAAAAGGTCGCGTCGGAAAACTTTGTCCGCGCAGAAATCAACGCCGTTCGCGCTGAAATGAACGCCTTCAAAGCCGATCTCATTAAATGGATTATTGGCGCGAACATAGGCATTGCTGGCGTCGTGGTCGCCGCCGCAAGCGTGATTATCGCCTTGATCATGCAGATGTTCAGGATGCTCTGATCAAGGGCGCCTGCATCCCCAGGTAACGGGGAACCGGCCTTGCACCCACTCCCTGGGGCAAAGTAATCCGGCAAGATTGCCCGTTCGATGGACAAGCAGCGGGAAACCGACGCCCCCACCACGCTCTTCGCCCGCGCAGATATTTTGACCAAAGGGGCCTACGCCGAATATATTCACAGAATCTTCATCGTATTTTCTCGCTAAAAAGGTCATATCCGATCATTTTATGTGTCTATAGGGGCGCATCGGGCATAATGCAACGATGTGCTGCTAAGAGTCGGACCAGCGCCGTCCCTCGTCGGGAGGGGCGGCGTCTGGTTCGCTCAGCAGCTTCCCGCAACGCCCCAAAACGGCTGACCGGCTCTGCCCCGCCCCTTGAATGTTACCGCTGGAATTCGTACCATACCCATGGAAACTGCGAAAATCGTCCCGGAAATCGCCGAAGCATTGAGTCGGCTTTCCTCTCAGGCGTGGGAACGCATAGCCTCCCGGACGGAAACTCCACCCAGCCTTGCGGATGATACAGAGACGACGCAGGCTTTACTGGAATACCTGAAAAAGACCCTTGCAATGGCCGACAAGACAGGCACTGTACAGGAAAAGGTCGCGTCGGAAAACTTCGTCCGCGCTGAAATCAACGCCGCCAAGGCCAATCTCATTAAATGGATTATTGGCGCGAGCATAGGCATTGCTGGCGTCGTGGTCGCCGCCGCAAGCGTGATTATCGCCTTGATCATGCAGATGTTCAGGATGCTCTGATCAAGAGCGCCTGCATCCCCAGGCAGCGGGGAACCGGCCTTGCACCCACTCCCTTGGGGGAAGTAATCCAGCAAGATTGCCCGTTCGATGGACAAGCAGCGGGAAACCGACGCCCCACCACGCTCTTCGCCCACGCAGATATTTTGGACAAATGAGCCTGCGCCGAATATATTCACAGAATCTTCATCGTATTTTCTCGCTAAAAAGGTCATATCCGATCATTTTATGTGTCTATAGGGGCGCATCGGGCATAATGCAACGATGTGCTGCTAAGAGTCGGACCAGCGCCGTCCCTTTTCGAGAGGGGCGGCGTCTGGTTCGGCCAACAGCTTCCGCCGTCCGGTTCGATCAGCAGATTCCCGGCGTCCTACTCGCTTCGCCCGCGCAGATATTTTGAGCAAAGGGGCCTACGCCGAACATCTTCGCAAAATCTTCACCATATTTTCTCGCTAAAAAGGTCATGTCCTGTCATTTTATGTGTCTATAGGGGTGCATCGGTCATGATGCCGCAGGGGTGTTTTGTGCAGAGAGCCGGACCGGCGCCGTCCCTCGTCGGGAGGGGCGGCGTCCGGTTCGGCCGGTAGCTTCCCGGTGTCTCGTTCGGCCGGCCGCTTCCCGACGTCTGGTTCGGTCAGCAGTTTCCTGGCACCCTACTCGCTTCCCCCGCACAGATATTGTGATTCAAGAGTTCGGCTCCGGCCCTTGAATTTTATCACCGGAATTCGTACCGTAATCATACCCATGGAAACTGCGAGAATCGCCCCGGAAACCGCCGAAGCACAGAATCGGCTTTCCGGCCAGGCTTGGAAACGCATAGCCTCCCGGACAGACACTCCATCCGGCCTTGCGGATGATACGGAGACAGGGAATGCATTAACGGAATACCTGAAAATGGCTGGCAACATGGACACTATACAAGAAAAAGCCGCGTCGGAAAACTTCGTTCGCGCAGAAATCAACGCCGTGCACGCCGAAATAAACGCCGTCCGCGCAGAAATCAACGCTGCCAAAACCGATCTCATAAAATGGATCGTGGGCGCGAGCATAGGCATTGCGGGCGTCGTGATCGCCGCCACCAGCGTGATTATCTCCTTTATGATGCAGATATAAAGAATGCGCTGGTCACGTCCACGCAAGTCCACCTCTCGCACATTTCCCCATACAATTACCGGCAAGGCGGAACCGCAGCGTGTTTTCCGGGTACAGCGTCCTCCATTCGTTGGTCCGGTAGTTCAGTTTGGTTAGAACGCCTGCCTGTCACGCAGGAGGTCGCGGGTTCGAGTCCCGTCCGGACCGCACAGAACGCCCCATGCACATCGCATGAGGCGTTTTTTGTGCCCGCAATCCTGTTCCAGCACGCGCGCCGTCCGGTTCCACCGCCACTTTCCAGGCCCAAGCCACCCTGATAAAACGTGTCTTCCGGGCCCTCGCACAGCAAAATCCGGGCGCTTCGCACTTCCCGCTTCCCTGGCAGATGCCTCCCTCGCAGATTTTTGTGCCCGCAACCCTGTTCCAGGCACATGCGCCGTCCGGTTCCACACCTACTTTCCGGGCCCAGCCCCCCTGAGAAAACGTGTCTTCCGGGCGCATGGGCAGCAAAATCGGGGCGCCTCCCGGGCAGATACTTCCCTCGCAGATGCCTTCCCTTTCAAATCATGTAAGCGCAATCTGAAGGTCCATCACATTCGTATGCGTAGGGCCGGTCCGAAGAAATCCCGGCATCCTTTTCCAGAATCCATACGCATCGTTCCGCGCAAGAAACCCCGCCGGATCCAGGCCCCGCCGCCTTGCTTCAGCCACCGTATCCGGGGTAGCCAGCGCACCGGCGGCGTCCGTCGGACCATCCCGTCCATCCGTTCCCGCGCTCATCAAACTTATGTCTTTCGACGCACCCGCCATACGAAGGGCTGCGGCCAGCGTCAGCTCCTGATTCCGCCCTCCCAGGCCATCGCCCCGAACCGTTACAGACGTCTCGCCGCCCCACAGCAGGCACCACCCGGGTTCTTGATCAAGGGCCTGGCGAACCATGGCCGCTCCAACATCCCGCGCCTCCCCGGACAATTCGTCGGAAACAACCCGAACGCGGTATCCCGCCCGCCTTGCTTCCCCGGCGGCTGCCTCCAGCGCCGTCCGAACGCTACCAAGCAACACGGCATGCACCGGTCCGTATTTTCCCGCGAGAGGCTCTGGTTGCCCAACGCTGGCCTCTACACACCTCCAGACGCTGGCCGGAACCTGTGCGCCGTACTGCTTCAGCACGTCCAGCGCGTCCTGCGCCGCATACGGATCCGGCAGGGTCGGACCGCCGCCAATCACGTACATATGCTCCGCATCGTCGCCCGGCACATCAGAAAGGCACAGCGTCATCGTCTCGGCAGGCGCCGCCGCGCGGGCCAGACCGCCTCCGCCCGTCTGCGAAATGCGCCGCCGCACCTTGTTGATCGCGTGAATGTCGGCGCCGGCAACGAGCAACCGGCGAAACGCCTCGCGGGCGTCCTCCATGGAAATATCCGGCGGGAAAAGGGCGCACAACGAGGAACCGCCCCCCGAAGCAGGAACAATCAGCAAATCATTGGCGCCCAACCCGGACGCCGCATCCAGCATGGACCGCGCAGCCTGTCCGCTACGCGTGTCCGGCAACGGATGCCCCGCCTCAATCACATGGAAATACTCGGGAAGCGCCGGCAAGCCGCCGGATGCAACGGCGCCGGTTCGCGTCCTGTACCCATAGGGAACCGCCGCCCATCCCTCGTGCATCCGCCGCCCGAGCCGCTCGCTCAGCGAGGCAAGCATCGCCATGGACGCCTTGCCCATGCCCGCCACCACAATCTTGTCGTACTTCGCAATCGGACTGGACAGTTTGGCTTGCCAATCCGTCTGGTCCAGCAAGGCGTTTGCCTGCACGGCAGCGAGGCTCGCCCTGAATATTCGCAAGGAGTCCCGGGCGCGACCAGCAAAGGAAGCCTGCATGGCCGATCCCTGCGTCGGCAGGGAAAGCGGGGCGGCGTCCAACGGCAAGGCGGCAAAAGGATCGTCGCACATGGCGCATGGGTTCTGCGACGCAGCCTGCGGCCCCGCGTCAGCGAGGCGGCTTGCGCTTAGCGATCCTGCGTCTTCCCGTTCGCTTCGTGAAAAATCTTGGTGGCGGCGCTAATCATGGACGCCATGTCCGCCATATTCGCGGGAAGAATCAACGTATTGCCCGCCTTGGCCAAGGCGCCAAAGCGTTCCAGATAGTTTTCGGCAATGCGCAGTTGCAGCGCCTTGTCGCCTCCCTCCGCAAGCAATGCGTCGGCAACCTTCTTCAGCCCCTCGGCCGTCGCCCCCGCAACGCTCAAAATAGCCTCTGCCTCGCCTCGCGCCTGATTGATTTGCTGCTGCATAGCTGCTTCGGATTCAAGAATGACGCGCCTTTTTTCGCCCTCCGCCTTGTTGATCTGCGCATCCCGGGCGCCTTCCGACTCCAGAACGACCGCCCTCTTTTCCCGCTCGGCGCGCATCTGCTTCTCCATCGCGGAAAGCACATCCTCCGGCGGATTTATATTCTTGATCTCGTAGCGCAACACCTTCACGCCCCAGGGCTCGGAAGCAAGGTCCAACTCCTGGACGACATTCATATTTATGACGGCGCGTTCCTCGAACGTCTTGTCCAGTTCGATTTTTCCGATCTCGCTGCGCAAGGTGGTCTGGGCCAACTGGGAAATAGCAAACACGTAATTCCCGATTCCATAGGAAGCCCGTTCGGCGTTCATGACCTGCATGTACAGCACGCCGTCTATGCCCACCTGCACATTGTCCCTCGTAATGCACACCTGTTCGGAGATATCCATGGCGTGCTCCTTCAGGCTATGCTTGTACGCTACCCGTTCGACGAAGGGGACCAGGATATTGAAACCGGGGGTCAACGTACGGGAATAACGCCCCAGGTTTTCGACCACATAGGCCTTCTGCTGCGGTACGATCACCGCCGTTTTAATGACCACCACGATGGCCGCCAGGGCGATGACGCCGCCCACGATCAAACCAATGTCCAGCATGCTCTTATTCCCGTTTAATGGAGCGCGGACGCATTACGCCTTCGCGCGAGATTCTATTTCAAGCACGGTGCCGTCCACCGCGATTACTTCGGCTTGTCCGCCTGCCGCAACCGGTTCCGAACCGACGTTTCTGCCGCTCCACGTCGATCCGCGCAATGCCACCCGGCAACGCGCGCCCGGAGCAACGTCTTCGGAAAGGCGAACCACCTCGCCGACAAGGGGATTGCCGGATTCCGGCGTCGCGCCACGCAAGCGCATATACAGATTTTGCCGGAAAAGCAGCATGGAGGCAATGGCCAGGCCCGCGAAAAGCACCCATTGTCCCCATATGGGCAACGCCAACCCGATCAGCCCGAGCAATCCCGTCACTATGGCCGCAATGCCAATAATAACCAGATAAAACGCGGCCTCAAGACCCAATAATTCTACGGTCATCAGGCCAAATCCAATGACCAGCCAGCCCCACCAAACCATAGATTCACCTTTCTATCCAGGACAAAGACGACGACAATGCGCGCAAGCAACCCCGCACGCCTTTTGTCATACGCCCCTGTCGCCGTGCGGTTCATCTTTTTGTGTCTGCCCATAATACGCGGCAGGGCCATGCTTGCGCAAAAAATGTTTGTCCCGAAGCGCATCGTCTATGGCGGCGGTCTCCGGGCGCAAAAGCCGCGTCCGCCACGCCATGCAGGCCACGGTTTCAAGCACAAGGGCGTTCTCGACCGCCTCGGCGGCATGCCTGCCCCAGACAAACGGTCCATGGCACGCCACCAGCACGGCGGGAATCTCCAGGGGATCGATACCCCCCTCCTCCTCGAACCGCTCGACGATGACCAACCCAGTGTTTCGTTCGTACGCTTCCGCGATCTCGTCCTCGCGCATCCGCCGCGTGACGGGAATGCTTCCCCGGAAATGGTCGGCGTGGGTCGTTCCAAAACACGGAATGGCTTGCTCGGCTTGCGCCCAGGCCACCGCGTACCGGGAATGCGTATGCACGACGGCCCCGAGACGAGGCCAGGCCCGGTACAAAGCCCGGTGCGTAGGCGTATCCGAGGAAGGACGCAGGGCGCCTTCGACCACCTTGCCCGTTTCCAGCGACAGCACAACCATATCGTTCGGCGCAAGCCGGTCGTACGGAACCCCGCTCGGCTTGATCGCCATGACCCCGGCCCGGGCGTCCGCCACGCTGGCGTTCCCCCAGGTCCTTTCCGCCAACCCCTTGATATCGAGATTGGCCCGCCACACTTCTTCTTTCAGTTCGGCGTACGCTGCGCTCATGCCCGCACCTCGTCCCGCAAGGCCAGCAGCGCTTTCATCACGTCGAACAGGCCAGGCCCTTGCGGCCCGCCCGACGCCGCGTCGCCAGGCGCTCCCTCCACGCCGAACGCGTCGTGCAGTCGGCGATACAATGCGTACAACCGATCATAGATGCAGCGGCGTTCGAGGTCCGGCTCAAACGCATGGGAACGTACGCCCGTCATGGCCCGCATGGCTGCCGGAAAATCTTCATGTCCGCCGGCGGCTGCGCCCGCCGCCACCGAGGCGCTCACCGCCGCGCCCAGCGCACAGGTTCGGGCGCTGCGCGAAACCATGATCGGACGCCCCATCACATCCGCATAAATCTGCATAACCAGGTCGTTTTTGTCCGAGATGCCCCCGCAATGGACGATGCGCTCGACCGGCACGCCATACTCCTCGAAACGCTCCATGATGCGGCGCGCGCCGAACGCCGTCGCCTCGATGAGCGCTCGATAAATTTCCCCAGGGGTACTGTGCAGGGTCAAGCCCACGATCAGCCCGGTCAGGCGAGGGTCTACAAGAATCGTGCGGTTGCCGTTGAACCAGTCCAGCGCCAACAATCCGCTTGCGCCGGGCCGCAGCCGGGCGGCTTCCTCCGTGAGGGCTTCGTGCCCCTTGCCGTCCGGGCGCACCTGACGCACGAACCAGTTGAATATATCGCCCACGGCAGACTGCCCGGCCTCCATCCCGTAGTGTCCGGGCAGGACGGATTCCGGTACGATTCCGCACAGCCCGGGAATGTCCCCGGGGTCTTTTTCGAACGGCGCCACCATCAAATCGCAGGTGGACGTACCGATAATCTTGATCAATGCGCCAGGAGCAATCCCCGACCCCACCGCCCCCAGATGCGCATCGAACGCGCCCACGGCTACGGGGACGCCCGCCGGCAAACCCAGCCGTCCGGCCCATTCGGGCGTCAATGTCCCCGCCGCCTGCGACACATTGAACGCCTCATCGGGCAGCGTCCTGCGTACCCGCAGCAATCCCTCGTCCAGCGATCCCAGAAATTCCTCGTCCGGGTAACCGCCCCAATCCGCATGAAACATCGCTTTGTGCCCCGCCGCGCAGATCGACCGCTTCAGCCGATCAGGATGCTGAGTCCCTGAAAGCATCGCTGGAATCCAGTCCGCATGCTCCACCCAGGTATGCGCCGCCTCGAACACATCGGGGGCCACGCGCAAGCAATGCCATATCTTCGCCCAGAACCACTCCGAGCTGTATACGCCCCCGCATTTTGCAAGATATTCCGGGCGCATCGCACGGGCGCGGTCCGTTATTTCCCGGGCCTCGGCGTGCGCCGTATGATCCTTCCACAGCCAGGCCTGCGCCTCCAGACGATCTCGAAACCGGTCCAGGAGGCCCAGCGGAACGCCCGCTTGATCCACCGGAATCGGCGTAGACCCCGTCGTATCCACCCCGATCCCGATCACGCGCCCGGCGTCGAAGGCTTCGTCTTCTCGTGTCGCGGCTTCCATAGCGAGGGCGATGCTCCGCAGGACGCCCTGTACGTAATCCCCGGGATGTTGCCGGGCCAGGTCGGGCCGATCCCGATCCAGCAAAACGCCCTGAAGGCCGGAAGGATAGTCGAAAACGCCCGTGCCCGCCTCGCGCCCCGAAGCCACGTCCACCACGAGCGCGCGCACCGAGTTGGTGCCGAAATCCAGTCCTATGGCGTATGCAGAATCCATGCGGCGCTCGGGGCATCTCGGAGCATCGCGGGTCAATGCGCGCGAAGCCAGTCGGCCACGCGCGGATTGAAATCCTCAATGCATTCCCAGTGAAAGGCATGGCCCGCCTCGGGGTACATATGCAATTCCGCATTCGGAATGCCCGCCGCCACTTCTTCCACCATCCAGGGCGGCACGAAAATGTCCCGTTCGCCCCCAAGAACGAGGGTGGGCGCCGCGATCCGAGGAAGATCGGCCAGCGCATTGTGTTCGATGCAGGCATGGGCTTGCCCCTCCAGCCCATGCAACGGCTGCGGGTCCTCCCCCACGGAAGCATGCGTCCGCCCGTTAATCAACTCGGCGTACCCTTCGATATCGTCCCATGTGCCTTTTGAAAAAATGAGGAGCTGAATGTATTCCATGAATTCTTCGGGCCGCAGACGCGCCTTGATGACCATCAAATGCCGAAAAATACTGGCGGCGTAGCGGTCGCAGCGCGCCCACGGGCACATCAACACGAGCGAGCGCACCCGGTCGGGATGGCGGATGGCCAGTTGCTGGGCAATGATGCTACCCATCGACACGCCCACAACCGGGACCTGCTCCAGGCGCAGCGCGTCCAGGAGGCCCGCCATGTCGTCCGCCATCTGCGCGCTCGTATACGCTCCGCCGGGTTTCGAGGAGCGGCCCACCCCCCGATTGTCCGGCATGATGCACCGGAAATGGGCCTTCCAGGCCTCCTTGTGGGCTTCCCATACGGACCCGGGGGCCGTAATGCCCATGATCATGAGAAGCGGCGGACCGTCGCCGGCTTCCCCGTAGTGCATATCGATCCCGTTGGTCTGGACGACAGGCATGGCAAATTGCAGGGGTATGCGGTGAAAAAATCGATTACGAATACGAAAGAGCCGGCAGCAACGCATCCCGAATCCAGCGTCCGTCATGGCGCGTCACGCCATCCGGGTCCTCGACCGCCTCGGGGCCTTCGTCCTCGCATATGATCCACCCTTCGTACCCCTTTCGGAGAAGCCAGTTCGAAATGCCCGCAAAGTCGATCTTCCCGGCCCCCATCACAACGAATTCCGGGTTCCCGTCCCAATCCTTGTAGTGCACATGGTTGATGAGGCTTTCGTACTCCTGCATCTTGGCCATCGGATCCATGCCCCCGTTGGCGATATGCCCGACGTCGGGAGTCCATCCGGTCACCGAGGCGTCCAGGCTTTCGAGCACGATCCGGTAATCCTCTTCCGTGCGCTGGATGGACGTATGCGGAGAATTGGGATGGAAGGTGGCGACAACGCCCGCCTCGGCGGCGCGGCGCGACACCGCATGGATGTTGGACAGGAGATTCTTTTGCCGGGCGGCAAGGTCGTGGCGCCCGGTGGGCAGCTGGACCGTGCACAGCAGCGCTCCGGGAAAGCGTTGCAATAACCGGATCGTTTCGTCGGCCTGCCTGCGCTCCTCCTCCGTTTCTTCGGGCCCGTTCCATTCGAGCACAAGCGCCACAGCAGCCAGTTCGATACCCGCCGCGCGCAGTTCGGCTTCGAGGGGCGCCGGATCGGACAAGTCCCCCATCCAGGAGTGCACCGGTTCGATGCCCGCAAAGCCCGCCTCGGCGGCCACGCGAATCATATGGTCGAGCCGGTTCGCCCAGGCCTTGCCTTGCTCTTTCATGAACCAGGTGTACACCTCGGCCCCGAAACGAAAAGGAGGCGTGACTGTGTTGGACATAGGCTAAAAGCGTAAGGATATGTGTAAGATTGTACAGTAAGATTACCCCCGAAACGGGCAAAAAACGGACGGAAAGCGTGCAAAGGGACGTTCAGGATGCGCTCATCAAGTAGCTAATCGTCCGCCGTTTCGCGGAGGCGCTTTCGGATAAAGGCGTACCCCTGCTCCGCAATGTCCCAAGGCTCGGAAAAACTTCGCCACACGTTGATCGCATTGGCGAAATCCGGGTCGGCCCGGGTGAACGACTCGATGGTGAGCCATCCCTCGTAGCCCACTTCGTCCAGCGTTTCGAATACCTCCCGCCAGGCTACGATCCCGTCGCCTGGCGTACCCCGGTCGTTCTCGCTGATATGCACATGGACCAGATGCGGCGCGGCGGCGAGAATCGCTCCGGCGAAGGACTTTTCCTCGATGTTCGCATGGTGCGTGTCGAACATGATTTGCACGAACGGATGATCCGCCATCTGGACAAGCTTGACGAGCTGCTCCATGGTGTTGCACAAATAGCATTCAAACCGGTTGAGGGCCTCCAGCGCCAGCAGCACGCCCGCCTCCTCCGCGTATTCACCCGCTTCCCGCAGCACTTCGGCGCTCCAGCAGGCCTCGTCCCGGGTCGGGGCCGCTTTCGTGAACCAGGCGAAGGCGGAATGAAACGGGCCGCAAATCACCTCGGCGCCGGTATCTGCGGCCCGGTCGATGGCCCAGTAGATTTTTTCCAGGCCTTTCTGCCGAACGGCGGCGTCGGAACTCGCCGGATTGTGCTCCGGGTCCAGGGCAAGGCACGAGGTGCACGCCATATCCAGGTCCGCCAGAAACGCGCCCAGCCGCCGATAGGCCTTCGCATCCTGCGCCCCCATGGAGTACTCTATGCCGTCGTATCCGATGTCCCGGATGCGTTCGATGTGCGGGTACAACGCTTCGGACACGGTGGCGGACCAGGGAAGCAGGTTGAATCCGATGCGATGCATGGCGGGCTGGAAGCAGTTTCAGGACACAGGGCAAGGACGAGGCAAGATACGGAAAAGCCGGAATTGCTGGAAATGGGCCGAAAATAAATGCCCGGAGGAATACCTGACGCGCAATCGCTGCAAACCCAATAGCCGTTATCGCGGGATGGGCTTGGAGCGACCGAAAAAGGCGTGGGCGCCCTTGACCAGCGTTGGTTCGCCTCGCGAAAATTTTTTCGGAAAAAGCCTAAACCTTTCGGGCTGATATCCGTCTTACAAACAAGGCAGGCGGCGGACTATCAGTCCAGTGCGCCATCCCACCTGAACCCTAATCCCCTGAAGCGATGGAATATTTTGAAGCGATCATTGCCGCCGCGCTCGCAAGTGCTGGATGGTTCTTTGCCTTTCGACGAGAACGCAAGCGGGAAAAACGTGAAGAAATAAAAGAGATCCATGAAATGATGCGGGAAATAAGGCGGGAGGCAAAGGCCGATTCCGAAGCCATCCGAACGGATATACGGCATGGATTCGCCAAGGTAGACGAGCGATTCGCCAAGGTAGACAGGCAGTTCGCCAGGGTGGACGAGCAATTCGCCAAGGTAGACAGGCAGTTCGCCAGGGTAGACGGGCAATTCGCCAAGATAGACGAACGATTAGATACCGTAAACCAGCGGGTAGACGGCCTCTCGGGCCAAATTGTAGACTTGTCTGGCCAAGTTGTAAATCTGTCCTCCCACGTTATAGACCTGTCCGGTCAAGTTGTCTCGGGATTCCAGGCTGTAAACACCCGTATAGACGGCTTGCCGGGAAAGTAGCCCGCGTCCGGACGGAAACAATTCGCGTCCGGGCGCAAAGCCCGCCACCCGAAACCAGTTACCAGATTTCCGCTCGTCCTGCGCAGGATGGGTGATGATCTGCCTTCCTTCTCACCAATAAAGAAAAAAATCATGGACTTATCGACTCGCGAAGGACTGAAGGCTGCTTGCGAAGAAGCAGAACGCACGCAAGCCAACCCTCAATGGCGTGAGGATATATATCAACTATTGAAATATGTTAAAGAAGCATCGCCACAAGAACGCGAAAGCGAAGAATTTCATCATAAAATATGGAATGAAAATCCAATATCAACCATTGGGCACTGGGAAGAAGCAGATGTTAGCCCTGCCATTACAGAATTTAATATAAGAAAGAAACTTTCAGATGCATTCACAAATCCTTTACCTGATAATCGTCAAGAAAGAATTGATTTTTTGAATGAAATTAGAAGTTATTTAATTAAATATTCATTCGAAAAAATACAGATAAGACCTTGGGCAAAAACCACTCGGATGATGGCATCACTTTTTCCTACAGAATTCACCACCCTTATCGTAGATGGAGGAAGAAACTCTTATACTCGAAAGCTTTTAAATAAAATGGATATAAAGCCACATAGAAAAGGTAGCTTTATCGGAAAACATCGACAGGTTCTTGACTGGCTTGATGAGATTTTAGGACCAGTGCCAAATGACGATCTCCAGAGCTTGACTGACCGGATGACTTTACCAATGATGTTGCTTGATTTAACAGGACAAGAAGAAAAAAACACAAATTCCATAAACCCTCCTGAACCTCCTATTGATGATAACATGCCAAAAATAAATACACAAAATATCATTCTCTACGGCCCACCGGGTACGGGCAAGACCTATTCTGTTCGGCAACGAGCACTTGAATTAATTTTGGGTAAAAATGCCGTCAAAGACCTCTCTGAAAAGCATCTGACCAATCTATTTCTTGAATATCAAGAGAAAGAACATATCGAATTTGTAACTTTTCATCAATCCTATGGGTACGAAGAATTTATTGAGGGACTTCGTCCTATTTTGAACGATGATAACAAAGAAATACGCTACGAATTGCATGAAGGAATATTTAAACGTATTGCCCTGCGAGCTTCTAAAAAATTGGAAATTATATCTAATACGACTGCTACAACAGATCAATCAGAGGTTAAAGATTTAGATTTTGATCAGCTATGGGGGCGCCTTATGACTATGATTCAAGATTCTTCGGATACGCCCTTTGAGAGTATTGGCGGAAATACTTATTATCGTATGGTTAAGTCAAGTAAAGATGGGGTAAAACTTTATCCTTTCAATAATCCTGAAGGCAGTGCCCATCCTGTTTCCAAGAAAACAATGAGGGGAATTTGGACGAAAAGTTATCGTGATGATGCACGACCAGAAAAATTAACTAAATATATCCTTGAAAAACTTGATATTGGCAGCCCTAATCACCATATAGCTCCTCAATTCGTGTATGGCAAGCTCCTTGAGTTAAATGACGAATACAAAAAATCTTACAATGAAAATAAAATCACTGACTACGTGCTCATCATAGACGAAATAAATCGAGGCAATATAAGTAAGATTCTTGGGGAGTTGATGACCTTGCTTGAACCGGATAAGCGACTTGGGGCCGCTAATGAATTGAGACTACCCTTGGCCTACTCTCCTGAATCACGCTTTGGCGTACCGCCCAATCTGCATATCCTCGGCACGATGAACACGGCGGACCGCTCGATTGCGTTGATGGACGTGGCCTTACGGCGCCGCTTCACGTTCAAAGAGGTCATGCCTGACAAGGATTGTCTCCAGGGGGTTCTTACAGACAAACCGGGGGTTGACTCTCCTCTCGTGACCCTGATTGCTGATCTGTTCGAGATACTGAATAAACGGATACGCTTCCTCTATGACCGGGATCACCAGATCGGGCATGCGTACTTTCTTCACGTAAAGACACTGGAGGACTTGCGCCTTGTTTTTGCCGACCGGGTGATTCCCCTCCTCCAGGAATACTTCTACGATGATTGGAACAAAATATGCATCGTACTGGGATGTCCTTACGGCGACAACGGGAAACCGAAACGAAAGGCCTCCCACCTTAATGAAAATGGAACCTACCGTGCTCCGATCATAGAGGCCCATAGATTTTCGGAAAAGGACACGCTCGGATTCGACCACGAAGATTACGAAGACCGGGTGGATTTCAACATAATGTCGCATTTCCAAAGTGGTCCCATGGAAAAAAATGACCTTGCACGCACATTCCTCGGAGTACTGCAACTCGAGGAAAAGGTTTTCGAAGAACGTCTTAAGGAGCTTGCGGCTGGTGAGGCCTCGCCGGATACGGGGGACGATGAAGCTGAGGAAGAAACAACCACAGACGCTTCATGAAACGCATCGTCATCCAGGAGCACAAGCAGATAATTCGAAGTGATTCGGATAGTGAGGATCCCGAGGGCAACCAGCACCTCAATTCGCGCCTGTACGACCGGCTCAAACGCTTTGACCAACACGGGCGCGAGGCAAAGGATCAGGTATTCGCATGGGGCGATCGTCGTGCCCGAACGCAACAATGGGTTGGAGTCATCCAGGCGCCAGGTCTTCAGGTCGAAATACTTCCCAAGGTGGATGACACAGAATCCAACAAGCACGCCCAAGGAGAAGATGAAGCGCGCCACAACCTCCTGTATATGCTCGCTGTCGCAGGCGACATACCCGTGAGAGATCGCGATGTAGCGCATCTTGCGAACCGCAGGGCCCCGCTCTCCGAATTGCTCATAGCCATTTTTGCGAATCGGCTTTGTCAGGAACTGCTGCTCGGCGCCGAATACGCTTATTTACAGCGGGAGGAAAACCTTCGACGGTTCAAGGGCAAATTAATAATATCTTCGCAAATACGTCGCAATTCAGCGCACCGCGAACGTTTCTTCTGTCGCTACGACGAGTTTTCCAAAGATACGGCAATGAACCGCATCTTCCGATTCGCGTGCGCCACCCTCCTTGCCTGGACACATACCCCTGCAACCCAGGACAAGCTCCGGCATTGCCTGCTGTTGCTCGACGGCGTAGAACATGTATCCATCCATGACGAGATGTTCGAGCATATACCCATCACGCGACAGAATGAAAGATTCGCGGACGTGCTCCATTTTTGCCGGCTGATCCTTCAGAATCGTTCCCCTACGACGAATGCAGGGAAACAGCGCAGTTTTTCGCTATTGTTCGATATGAACCAGGTCTTTGAGGCCTTTGTGACCGCTTTTATGAGAAAATGGGTGATGCCTTCTTTTCCCAAACATCGTCTCTTTCCGCAAGCCAAGCGGCGACAACGCCACCTGATTACCCGCAATGGAAGCGGTGTGCTTTCACTTCGTCCCGATCTGCTCATAGAATCCTCGGAGAAAGCTTCGGAGGACGGCTCGGAGAACGCTGCCAGACTTGTTTTGGACACCAAGTGGAAAAAACTATCGGGAAGTGGTAGGCGCCGCGGTATAGGGACGGACGATATTTACCAACTGTATGCCTATACGCAGCGATATGGCTGCAAACGCAGCATCCTTCTCTATCCTCAGGTATCGGACGCCCAAAAACGTGAATTTGACATACTTGATTCCTCAAATAAAGCTACCGGCCAACAAATCCTTGTACGGTATGTCAATCTTCATCGCAACCTGCGCAAAGAGCGACAGTGCCTTGCCGAGGAGCTCAAGGAAATCGTGGGAGAAGGTCTCGAGCATGAATGAGACCGATGTGCGTACCCCAAACGGCAGACTACCTCAGGTAAGAATCTGACTCATTTTTCTGGCACACCCCGCATCCTCCGGGTATCCACAAGGCGATATAGCAGGACGAACGCGATCGAATCTCTCAACTACAGCCTGCAGCGAGTAATCAAGGCCACGGCGGCGCCTCGTGGAAATTTTTTCGACGGGGTCTTGGATTTTTCATACGGATATCCGTCCTTAACAAACAAGGCAGGCGGCAGACTTCAGTCCAGTGCGCCATCCCACCTCATCTCGGAAACTCACCCTTCTCCCCCACAGCATGACAAAACCCGATTCCGCGAATCAAATCATTGATGCGGCCATCGCGAAGACGGCCGAAATGAATCCACAGGATACGGACGGCGAATGGCTTGAAGTCGTTACGGCGGAATCAGCCCCCTACATCAAGGAATGGGACGTCGCAGCGTGCTGGCATTGGGACGAATGGCCGGACAGAGAAGCGCACTTCCCGAACACCACCAGGTTAGATGTGGGGATAGACGCCGTGGCCGTGCGGCATAGCGATAGGCAATACATCGCAATCCAGTGCAAGTCGCGCCACCTTGACGACAAAGGATGCGGTGCTTCGATCGGCAGTAGCGAGATATCCAAATTCGCAGCAGCCTCCAGCGGAGATTTTTGGGTTGAACGCTGGGTTGTCACCAACGGAGACAATCCGCTCGCCAGCGGCGCAGCTCAGTCGGCGTCCATGCACGGTAAGCCCCTCAAACTGGTCAACATCACCAACGACCTGCACCAGCAGCGCCGGGCGAATGCCGCATCCGACGCCACATCCGACGAGTGCGAACATTGCGCGAATCCAGACAATGCGGATGCGGTTCAGTCGAAACCCTGCATGCAAAACGAAGCCGTCGCCCACAGCGTGCGCATACTCAGGGCGCAAGAACTTTCCAAGAGCGGCGGCTTACCGAAAGGCGAGGCGCGCGGCAGGATTATCCTCCCTTGCGGAACAGGTAAAACCCGCATATCGCTTCGGATCATTGAAGCGCTGACGCCTCCGGGAGCATTGTCCGTCGTGCTGTGCCCATCCATAGCCCTCGTATCCCAGATAAGGCGCGAGTACCTGGAAAACGCCGCGGTTCCGATACATGTTCTGGCGGTCTGTTCAGACGCCACGGCAGGCTACGACCCCAAGAAAGAAGGAAGCCGCAACGCCTTGCTCGACCCGACGGTCGATAACAGCAATGTCAGCGCGTCCGAAGTAAAGGGCATGGTAACCACCGACGCCGAGGAAATAGCCGACTGGATGCGCCAGCCCGCGACCGGCAACAACATCAAGGTGCTCATTGGCACGTATCAAAGTAGCAACAGGGTATCGGAAGCCCTGCTGAGCGCCGGCGTCAAAGCGCGCGTGATGATTGCGGACGAAGCGCACAGAACAGCGGGACTAAAGCGGAAGAACGTCAACTCCACCGCCGCGAACAAAAAAGAAAAGCGGCTCCGCGACTTCACCGTGTGCCACGACAGCGACAGATTCCCCGCCACCTACCGCGTCTACCAAACGGCTACGCCCCGCATCTACGACGGCAAGCGCGCCACCGGCAATCTGGACTGGATCGTCCGCTCAATGGACGACGAAACGACCTTTGGCGTGGAGCTGTACCGCAAGAGCTACCTTGAAGCCGTCCGCAATCGCTGGTTGTCCGACTATCGAATCATCGCTATGGGCATAAACGACCCGGATGCATTCGAGACGGCAAATATTCTGGCGAAGAATACGAAGAGCACAGGACGCGGTAAGCTCACGACCGCGGACTACCTTCGCGGCCTTGCGTTTGCGCTCACGATGGGCGGTGCAACGCAAGGCGACGATGTGGACATTGCATCGTGCATCGCTTTCATGAACACGGTGGACAAGTCCAAGAACATGGCGAAGGACCTTCAGACCGACAAGGTGAAGGCATGGGTCTCGCGGTGGCTCGACGAGAATACACAGGTGAGGGGGGGGGGGGGGTATACCCCATTACAGCCTGGAGCACCTCGACGCTTCGAGCAACGCCGCGGCGCGTGAAACCGCGAAGGGGCGCCTTGCCGCCGCCGACGCAGAGAACCCGCACGGCATCATCAATGTGGGCATCTTCGGCGAGGGCACCGATTCGCCTTCGCTCAGCGCAGTAGCGTTTCTGGAAGCGCGAAGGAGTCCTATTGACGTCGTGCAGGCGGTTGGACGCGCGATGCGGACTGCGCCCGGCAAGAACCTGGGCTACATCGTCTGCCCCATTCTGATTCCGCCGGACGCCGACCCTGAAAAGTGGCTGAGCAACAGCGATTCCGAAGAAGGGTGGAAAGAACTTGGGCAGATACTGCTCGCGTTGCGCGCCCACGACCAGCGCATCGAAGAGAATCTTGAGGAACTGCTCCATCTGTACATTCCCAAACCGCCGGAGGTCGAGCGCACATTGGTGGCGGTCGTCGCGGGCAAAGGCAAGCGCATACAGTACGGCGAAGTCCAAGGCCCTCCTGGCGCCGCGCAAGAGGCCGTCGAGCAGGTATTGAAAGGCCAGCGCCTCTCCGATTCCAGGATACGCCGCATTGACGAAACGCCTGTCAGTAGTGACGCTACGGAATCGACGAATGGGTTCCAGTACGCAACGCACGCTACGTCTAAGGTGCACGTTGTCCGGGAAACGTCCCCCAAGTACGAGGTGCAGGGCAGGGAAGTGACACAGCTCTTGACGGGCAAGAAAAACGACGACGGAAGCTTTGAACTCCGCAGGGACTCCGTGGATCGCGACAAACCGAAGGCGGGCGAAGTACGGGGCGTCGTGAACATCAGGAAGACCAAAGCCAAAGCCCGGAAGATGATAAATACCGGCAAAGGCGGCATTCGTCTGCAGCCGGGCGGCCAGCGCAAGCCCCGAAAAACCAGGAAAGAGCGGACAGAGGAAGAGGGACAATTGATGCTCAAGTTGAGCGGTCTGGAAGACTACGGCAGCGCCATCAAAATGAACCTGCTGGCGAAATCCGGGCTGAGCGACAATCGCGTGATGCGCGACCTGAACATCCTGGAATCGAGTGTCGGCGAAGCAGCGCATCACATGCGCACCGACGGGCTATTGTCCACGCTCAACGAGCACTTCGGGCTGGACAGGCTCAAGAAGACCGGAAAAACGCAGGCGGACGGTTGCACCGTAGCCGCCCTGCTGATGATGAACGCCGCCATGTTGCACCAGCGCATCAGCAACGGCGGCTGGCTTGCCGACATAAGCAACCTCTCGCTCATCAAGAACGAGGTGGATGTCATCCGGAAAATAAGCCGCGAATGGGAGCGCATTATGCGCCACGACTTCCGTCCGGTACTCGAACCCGCGCTGGAAGCCATCTACGCAGTGGAAACGACGGGCAAGACCGCCGGACTGGAACGCGCCTTGCATCACCTTGCCGCCGAAGCCGAGCGCATCGCCGAGACCTACGCAGACATGGGCTCCGACCACGCGGGGCCGCTGTTCAACCGCGTCATGGGGAATCAGGCATCAGACGGCGCGTTCTTCACCAGACCTGTCGCTGCATCCATTGCCGCACGGCTGACGCTGGACGCCTGCGGAGACCTGAACTGGTCAGACCCCGACGTATGGCGCGACCACAAGACAGTGGACCTGGCGTGCGGCAGCGGTACGCTGCTTGCCGCCATGCTCACCGACATGAAACGCAGAGCCGCAGAGAAAGGCGCGGACGAGGAGCAGCTGGCCCAGCTACAAAAACTGGCCGTGGAGGATGTACTCAAAGGGCTGGACATCAATCCGGTATCCCTGCAACTGGCGGCGTCCCAACTGACGGCGGGCAACCAACGCGTCAGCTACCGAAGAATGGGACTTCACCTGATGCCGTATGGTCCCGGCAGGGATAATCCCCAGAGGGTATCCGCGGGAACGCTCGAACTGCTGGGGCAAAAGTCGATCGTCCAACGAGACGGCGAACTGGACCTGGGCGACGACGCCATAGGATCGCAGGCAACCTGGGCGGCCACCGACGACGCAAACCTTGAGGACGCGGTGGACGCCGCAAAGGACGTACGCATCGTCATCATGAACCCGCCGTTCACCAACCGCGCCAAGATGGGCGAGAAGTTTCCTCCTGAAACGCAGAAAACGCTGCGAAGCCGTGCGGATGTGATGGAGCGAAACCTTGTCAGAAGCGACAAAAGCATGGAAGGTTTCGTGGACAAGAACGCGCTGGAACCATTGTTCACTGCCCTTGCAGACCGATGCCTAAAGTTGCGAGAAGGTATGCTGGCCATGATAACGCCAACGATAGCGCTATGTGCAACATCGGCACAGAACAAGCGTCGCCTGCTCGCCAAGCGTTTCCACATCCACACGGTGTTGACTTCGCACCAGCCACAGAACATCAACATGAGCCAGCACACTTCCATCAACGAAAGTATCGTGGTGATGCGGCGACACGCTGGCCCCAAGCCGGCGACGCGATTTATCAATTTGGACCGAATGCCGACGGACGACAGCGAGGTGGCCGATTTTCACCGATGCCTGCTGGACTGCGAAGAAGGGTTGATGGCGAATGGTTGGGGCGAGGTATCGCACTGGCCTGCCGATCTGATCGAAGCCGGAGACTGGACACCAGCAATCTGGCGCTCGCCCGTCTTGGCGAAGGCTGCAAAACGATACGCCAATAATTCCGCCCTCCGTGCAATCGGCAAAGAACCTGTTCATCAGACGGGCCGAAGCCTTAGTGGTCCCTTTGAGCCTTCGGCGCCTAACGTACCAGGGAGTTTTCCTGTCTTGAAGTCAAAGGGTACCGAGGCTCAAATGACCATCCAGGGCATACCGGACGAATACTGGATTCCAAAGGATCGGAACGAAGAAGGCCTACGCGTCAGCGGCGGCATTTACCCCATAGTGAAGAACCTTCTGAAAAATGCAGGTCACTTGCTTATTACCGATGGGCAAACGCGCAATACACTGGTCGCCTTACTGCCGTCGCCAATGATGTGAAATATGTTGGCGGTGGTTGGCTGCCAGTGACGGGTATGACAAAATCGGAAGCAAAAGCTGTGGCTGTTTTTATCAATTCAACGCCAGGACGCTTGCAGCTCATGCGAAACGCAGGTCGGACACTCGAATTTCCAATGTACCGTCCTGCGGGTGTTGGAAACATCCGCATCCCCGACATAAAAAACGACCGCATACGCGGCGGCCTCGCCGATTGCTGGGAGCGCACGAAGGATATGGTCGTGCCTCAGTTCCGCGACGGCGAGTGCGAAGTGCGCCACCTCTGGGATGAAGCCGTAGCCGACGCCATGGGCTGGGATGCGGCGGAGCTAACCCGCCTGCGCCTGCTGCTCCACAACGAGCCGCACGTACGCGGCCTGGGCGTGAACCAGTACTCGGATTAGCCCAGCCGCTCGCTTCCTCCGCGCCGAATACCCTCAAGGTCTTCAACCCGTAGCCTGTAGCGGATCGCATTGCCCTCATGCAGGCCGTGGAACTCCTGCCCGATATAGGCAGCGACCTGTTCGCGATCCGCGTCGGGAACGCCGTCCGCAGCGGCCATGGCTATGACATCCTCGGGGCGGAACGCCCTCCATTCCAGCACGCAGCGCCGCACGGCCTTGCGCACGAAATCCCGATATTCCAGCGCTGCCTTCTCTGGGCTTTCGACTTCGGCGCGCAGCACCCGGTAATTCTCGGCCGAGACCAGATAGGCATCGATATACGCCTCGCGCAGCAAGGAAACATTGTTTAGCTCGTAGGCGCCGATCAGTCCGTCGATATAGACCCTGTCGTCAATGGTCACAAACGACATCGGCGCAAGATCGGCCTTTAGAAGCGGGACGTTTGAGGCAATGCGCGAGGTCCGCTTGTTGATATCGGCGAACGCCTGCAAATAGGGAATATGAACGAGAAGAAAGAAGGATTGCTCAAACGGATCGGGGATCGACGACGCCTTGCGGATCAGAATTTCAAACTCTTCCTCAATTTCATAGGGATCGTCAGGCGGCCTGTAGTTCGAATGCGTGATACCGACAGGCATGCGACGCAGCCGTCCCGCCATGGCGGGGTCGGCGGAAGGCCGTCGTGGATATTGAACAGGCCCGACCGGCTGATGCATATGTCATCAAGATGATCCACGACATACTGAATCGCCTCCTTGTGGTTCAGGATCATCAGCGCTTCCTTGCGGTCTTTGCCGGCAACCTCTTCGCCGAAGCGGATGAGCCGTTCGGTCTGAAGGATATCGTAGGTGTTCCCCTCCATGCGCGATGAAGCCCAGGACAAGTCCACGAGCAGCCGTTCAAGGATGCGCCGCGCATAGGTCCCTGCCGGGAGCAGCGGCGGTTCCGGGCGCCCGGCCTCGTGCAGGCGCTGCCGGTCCGCCTCGGCAAGGTAGAACGTTTTGCCGGGAATATAGTGGTCCAAAAATCCCTTGTTGTAGCTGGCCAGCGTGCGGCGGTTATAGGGCGTTTGCAGATAGGCGCGCACCACGCCCGCGCCCGGCGCCAGGCTGTAGCCGGTGACGCGGGCCTTGCCCGATATTTCCAGCCTGCCTTCATCGGCAAGCCGCTTGAGCGCCCGCCAGACCGTGGTCGGGCTGATGTCCGGCGCGACATGGCGGCGGATATCCTCGCGGGCGGCGCCGGGATGGTCCGCGATGTAGTCGAGTATGGCTTGGTCCGCAACCGGCATGAAACGATTCGTCGATTTTGTGAAACGATTATATCTATAAAATACAAGGATTTCCGGGAATTGTCAACATATCGTTTCACGATTTTTGAAACGATTAGGGCGGTCGCCGTGGCCTGCAACGAAAACCGGACGGAATGAAACGTACATCCCCTTGATAGCGCTATGAACACGGCGATATCGCCATCATTGGTTCGCCTAAAACGCAACGATACCAACCTGAATCCATGCCGATGGCCAGGATCGCCAAAAAAAGTGCAAAACAGTGTGAAAACAGGAACCTTGCGAAAAAAGAGGCTTATGTTGCTTGCATCCCTTTCCCCAATGTCGCGGAGGTCCCCATGCCCGCAACCCAAGCCAAGAACAAGGCAACCGGGCGCCTTCGACCCGGCGGCGGCGCCCCGCAAGTCATGACGGCGGAAGAATACGTCGCGCTTCCCAAACGGAAAAGCGGCTACAGCTATGAACTGGCGCAAAACGTGCTGGTCCTGCGCGATCCGGGCGTGGCTTGGGTCCATTCTTCCGTACAGGGCAAACTGTACCGCTACCTCGACGAATGGATGGAAAAATTCGGGCATGGCGATGTGGGCGTAGAGGCAGACTGCCTGCTCAGCGAAGACCCGGACACCATTCGTATCCCGGACATCGCCGTCCTGCTCCAGCCGTTCGATGCGGAAAATGCCTTCCATGGCCGCGTGCGCGGCGCGCCAGACATTGCCATCGAAGTGCTGTCTCCCCCAAACAGGCCGCAAGACATGCGCGCCAAAACACGCGAGTACTTCCAGGCGGGCGCGCTCCGGGTGTGGACCGTAGATCCGGCAACCCGAACCATCGTCATACACAGCGCGGACGGGACCCGCGTCCGACTCGAGGGAAAAGATCGCCTCGAAGACCCTGAAATACTGCCGGGCCTTGCGATAGAGCTGCGGAAAATATTCGGAGAATAAAGGGGGTGTCCATAAAACTGTGTAAGTTCACTTTAGCCATGTTTTGCTCACACCGAATTTTTTCTCGACATTTTTATTGCAATCCTCGTTGAAAAAGATTACTATAAGTAGCGTAGTAATATCTGTGCCTAAAGCTTTCAGGAGGAGATGTAATGAGTGAGGCCCGTCAGCTGCGCTCCGCAGAGCGTTATCGAATCACCACCGAAAAAAAGGCGGCAGGGGCTACCTACACGCCCAAAGTCCTTGCCGATTTTGTTGCAGGCAAGATTATCAGGATCGCCGCTGAACTTCCAACCCATCGCCGGATTCGCATTCTCGATCCTGCCATCGGTCACGGAGAACTGCTGGTTAGCTTACTCGAGGGTTTGACCGACCAGTCAAACCTCATGATCGAGGTGCATGGTTTCGAGACGAACCGTGAGGCGCTTGCCACCGCAACGGCACGAATCAAGCGGCAATTCCCGAACGTTTCGCTTCATTTCAGGCCCGACAACTTCCTCGAGTTTGTTCTCAAGCACTGCGGCTACGGCGGTCAAAGCAACCTGTTTAATTCCGCTGCCCCCGAAACCTACGATCTCGTCATCGCCAATCCCCCCTATGTCCGCACCCAGATCATGGGGGCCGCACAGGCGCAACTTCTGGCCAGACAGTTCGGCCTGTCAGGTCGCCTGGATATGTATTATGCCTTTATGCTGGGCATATCTCACGTACTTGAGCCCAAAGGCGTTGCCGGAATTATTGTTTCGAACCGCTTTATGACCACCAGGTCCGGGGGCGCTGTTCGACAAGCCTTGCTGGAGCGATTCAACATTCGGCATGTATGGGATTTGGGCGATACGAAGCTATTTGATGCAGCGGTGCTGCCCGCCGTTTTGCTCGTCGAGAACCGGAATGGCCGTACGTCGAAGCCCCCGGCCTTCACGTCAATCTATCAAACCGCCGATCCGGTGCGCCAACACGCCACGAACCCGATCAGCGCCCTCACCGAGGAGGGCGTCGTCGGGATCGACGACGGGCGACGTTTCCATGTCCGGCACGGCAAACTAGATACAAGCGGCACGTTCAATGGCGTTTGGCGGATTGCCACCAAAGACGCCGATACCTGGCTATCCAAAGTGGAGTCCAATACTTGGGGTACATTCCGGGATATTGGCAAAATCCGTGTCGGAGTCAAAACCTGCGCCGACAAAGTCTTCGTCCGAAACGATTGGCAGAGCATGCCCGAGAGTGACCGCCCCGAATTGCTCAAACCGCTTACAACACATCACATTGCCCGTCGCTTCAAGCCACTGATCGCAGAGAAGCCAGCCCGAATTCTCTACCCGCACGAGGTTTCGGACGGTCGTCGCCGGGCTGTCGATCTTGCACAACATCCCCGTAGCAGGGCATATCTCGATACGCATCGCTCCACGCTCGAAAGGCGCCGGTATGTTACCGAAGCAGGTCGCGAGTGGTACGAAATATGGGTGCCTCAGGACCCCAATGTCTGGCAGCGTCCCAAACTCGTTTTCCGGGACATTGCTAACGAACCCACGTTCTGGATCGATCTGGATGGCTCCGTCGTCAATGGCGACTGTTACTGGCTCACCTGCCAGAATCCGAAACAGACCGACTTGTTATGGATCGCAGCGGCTGTCGGTAACTCGACCTTCATTGAACAATTCTACGATTACCGCTTCCATAACAAGCTCTACGCAGGTCGGCGCCGCTTCATCACCCAGTATGTCGAGAAATTCCCGCTCCCTGCTCCCCAAACCATCCTTAGCAGAAAGATTGCCGCTCATGCAAAGCGGATATACAAAAGCATCGCATCTCCGGATGTCGTCCACCTCCAAAGGGAACTGGACGCCATGGTTTGGGAATCATTCGGTTTAGGATGCTCTGATTAAGTCCGCGAAGATCAGAGGCATTGAGGAGTGCGCTGGCAAGGAATCGAAGCAGCGTGGTAGGCCCCACGTAATGAGGAATGACGCCGCCAGCGTGCTCCTCAATGCCTCCCAAAGGGCGCTTCACGACACCGACGACGCAAAACGCCGTGTTTTCCGATAGATTTTAACGATGGAATCATTACAAGCGGTGCTTGCATACGTGAAGCGCTGATCGAAGTGGATTTGATCAGTGCATCCTTTAGTCATCGAAGAAATCGGCGGGTAGCGGGATCTGTATTTTCCAGTTCGAAGACTTGCCCTGGAATTGCGGGAACCGCGAAAAAAACCTGGCGCCCGTCGTCAGGAAAAAATGTGTCAGCGTAACCCATTGCCCGTCCGTTATTGCATAGAACAGGGCGTAGCGAACGTCGCAGTGTCGGATATGTTGGCCAGCGATCCTGGGTATATCGAGGACTTCCTCGCTATCCGGACACACAAGCCCGAGGTCTATGGTCGGCGATGTCTGCAATTTGATTTCAAGAAGCTGATGCAGTATATCCGGGAATTGCCCATCGTCCTGGTAATCGGCGTAGCCCAGACGCTGGCATACCAACCGGTGCAAGGCCGCCCCCCGGTTGCGTTCCTGGTCGTAGCCTGCATCCGGAAAGCTTTCGCCGAGCAGAGCTTGTAACTCTTCAAAAATCTGCTTGATCGGCAATATCTCCCCTGCTTCAGGATAACTGACCGGATCCGATGTAATGGATTCAGGGCTGGTTTTGGCCCTGACAATGTGCCGGAGCCGCTCTGTGTCCTCCGTAGCGATTAGCTCCGCACTGCTTTCACCGGGAATGAGCCGGGCCTGATATTTATGGGTTAGTGCGCCCGTGGTATCGAGTTGCGCCAGGACATTACCCGTAATGACCTTCACCTTAGCGATGATGTCATCCTCGCCAAGCCGGACGATCACGTAGCGCCGCAGCGGGGTAATCTCCTCGTTCCAAATCTGCAAATTGTTGGATTTCTGGATGTACGTATCAAAACATTGGCCCGGAAACCTGGGATTTGTTTTCCTGAAACTCGACGGCGCCGGATAACCGAGCGCTTGACAAATCCGTTCCTTTACAACCTTGGACCGGGTCCGCAATGGCAAGCCTCCAAGAGATGAGCCCGTTATCTTCTCATTGAGCAGTCTCTCGAGTTCCGAGGTAGGAATCCAAAGTTCCGGATCGCCAATTTCTATGGGATCGTAGATCGTCAGGCCGCTGCGCCGAATGGCTTCGACGTACGAATCCGGTCCATTGCCGTTAGTCGCCATCTTCGAACGCTTTTCTGGTCAAGAGCTTTGGGACATCCGTTCCAAGCGCCGCAGCCAGAATCTCCAGCGTACTTAGCGTGGGATTCCTTTCCCCTCTCTCCAGCGAACCCACATACGTCCGGTGGAGACTGCACATTTCGGCAAATCTTTCCTGAGATATGTCCCTGGATTTTCTGTAAGTGCGGATATTATCCGCAAGAACCTGTCTCAATTCCGCGCTTGGAACTCTAAGTTTTTTGCTGCCCACTTTATTCCGGTAGTGCTCTGAAAACGCGAATACACAATAGTTTATTGAGCATGATGCTTATAAGTCTACATACGAAGAGTAGCATAACGCCAGCGCGCCGGATCTTCACGATCCCCCTCCTACAACCCCATCCGCACAGCCTCCATCGTGGCGAGCACCCGGTTCCATGTCGCCGGATTCTCCAGCACGGCGTTGGGAAACATGCACCCGTCCCAGCAGATGTGCCGGATCCCTTCTCGCAGTTCGCCGCGTTCGTTCAGCAGCCATTGCCGACTGCACCATACCGGGTCCAGCCGAGCGTTGGGGGCGTCCACCGGACAATGCCTTCCCGTCTTGTCGTGCGAACCGCTCCCGAACACGGAGCCATCCGTCTGCGCCACATGAAAATCGAACATCCAGGGGCCGAGCGCAGCCGTCATGATCCGGTAGGCTTCCCGGAACGCCTCTTCCGTATACCCCTCCTGCAGCAACGCGGACTCGGGCGCATTGTATCCCAGCAAATACAAATACGTGTGGGCCAGATCGGCCTGAAAACCCAGTGAGTCCGGGCGGCCTGTTTCTTCCAGCAGGCGAAGCATTTCGGTCCAGGAGTGCATGGCGGCCCAGCATATCTCCCCTTCTGCGGCAATGCGCTCCCCGTACCCTTCCGCCACGAGCGCCGCCTCGCGGAACGTATGCGCGATTTTCGTCGTGTTCTCCGCGGGCTGCTCGGCCCACTCCACCGGACTTGCCGCCGAATCGATCCGGATCACGCCGCAAGACCGAACGCCGTGCGCATTCAGCACGGAAGCATACTCGCACGCCGCCCGCACAGCATCCACGAAGCGCCGCCGCGCCTCGCGGCTGCCCATGGCGCTGCCGCCCAGCATATCGGGATACACGGGCGCCACCACGGACCCCACGCCAAGGCCCAGCGATGCGATCCGATCCGCCAGCCGCCGGATTTCGTCCGCTGGCGCATGAATGTCTATATGGGGTTCGTACAAAAACATATCGACCCCATCGAAACGGACAGAAGCGTCCCCTTCGACTCGAGCGTCTGCCGTAAGCCGAAGCATGCGCTCCAGCCCGATTGCGGGTTCGGGAGCGCCCGGCCCCTTCCCCACCAGACCAGGCCACATCGCGTTATGAAGAAATAATCGCCGCATATTTTACGGAGAATAGGTTATTTTGAGCATAGCGGACAAATAATCACCGCATATCTTGCGGAGAATAAGCGATTTTGCGCAGAGAAGGCGAAATAATCACCGCATTTTCTGCGGAGAATACGAAAGCAAGGCGAATCCGCCGAAAAACGATCATCGGTTGCGGCGACGCGCAATGGCTTCCGCCTCGGCCCGCAACCCCCGGTATACCTCGCGCGCCTCCTCGAATTGCCCATACACGTGATCTTTTTCCCGTTGCGAACGCCAACCGGGCCACTCTTCGGCCATGGCCTGCAACGTGTCTACCCAGGCAATGCCATACTCGGCCGCCGCCGCCGACCGCACCGGCACGTCGTCCGCAATCACCCACACCGGGTTCGTCAAGGCGAACGCATACGGAATATCCAGCGGAAAGCGCTCTTCGGGCACCCCATTCACCCGCAGATGATACCATCCCGACCCTTCGGGACGAAAGGCGTCCTCAAAGGCCATGGACAGGCGGTCGCCCTCGAAAAGAATTTCCCGGACCACCTCGCCGTTGAACACCACTTCGGCTTTCTCCAGCGGCGTAATCGACGTAACCTCGAAACGCACCGTCACGTCCGCGCCCTCCCCGATATGGATCGTTTCGCCCGGAATCCGCCCATCCACCGTAAAATCCACGAGAGGACCGCTCGTGGCGAAAGCATGTCCGGCAGCCATCCCCTCGAACCAGCTGCGCATCCCGAGGGCGCCGTCCGTCGGCTTCACATACGTCCGCACCGACCCGACGAGCGGCGTTCGCTGCAAATTGCTAATGGAATCCTCCCCGCCCACCAGCGAGGTCCGAATGCCGTTGTTCCACACGGCGTACAGCGGAGGATAGCCGTCCTGCGCCGTAGACCACTCCAGCGCATCCACAGTCCCCAGCGCGGCGTCCACCATAAATCCGCCCGCCCGGCCCAGACCCTCTTCCAGCGGATCGCCATTGAAAAAGGGATGCACATACCCCGTCCAGGCGCCTTGCTCCTTCGCTTTTCTGAAGATGTCCGTATTGGAAGGATAGAGGCTCTCGATGGCCGTGCCTTCGTAGCCGGTCACATACGGGGAAATGAGGTGGTCCCGCATCCCGAAGAGGAACACATGGCCATAGAACGGGGGGCGGTATTCCTGCCCGACCACAAGAATCCGGTCCGGCGTAGACAACGGGTGCGCGCCCCCGCCCGGCACGAAAAATTGCTGGTCCAGAATCCGGTTGTCCTTGTTCGCCACCTGTTCCAGCACCAGGTCCTGGTCCTCCGCGGCGGACATCATCATCAGGTTCTCCAGCGTGTTGTGCAGATTGCCCCCGTAATTCATATGCACGTGCGTAGAGGCGCCGTACCATCCTTTCGCCCCCATATCGATGACCGGTTCGAGCGGCATCGTATGCCGAAGCGTTTCGCCCGCCGCAATGTGCAGCGTGTCCGTCGCCGGGGCGTACTCGAAGCCCTTGACGGCCCGCACGACCACCGGCCCTTCCGGGAGTTCGATCTCGAACGCCCCCGTATGGTGAAACGCCCACTGTTCCGCGCGAGGCGCAATGCGCGCATAGGCGTCCACAGGCGCATAAAACTTGCCGTCCGACGCCGCAAGATGAATCCGGCTGCCCACAGGCCGTCCATCCACCCCCGTCGTCGTCACGGACAACGTGCCCACGGGGTGTTTCCAGCGCCGCTCAGAAATCTCCACATCGACGATCTTCCCGCCGTACGTTTCCAGCAGCTTCAGCTGGGGCAAGCCGTCCCGGTTGTCGATGTACGCAATCCATTCCCCGTCCGGCGACCAACGCGGATGAAAGGCGTCGTGCTCGAAAAACGTGAGCTTGTACGGTTCGCCGCCCACCGTCGGCTGCACGTAGAGATTATTGAACTGGTCCGCCGCGCCGCGGGTAGACGAAAACACGAACCGCTTCCCGTCCAGCGACACGTCGGGCTGCGTCCGGTACAAGGTTTGCTCCTGAAGCACGGGCGCACGGTCCGCAAATCCGTCCTCCCGGGCCGGAACGCGAAACACGTTTCCGCTGCCGAGGGCTACGTCGCGATTCGCCACCAGCAACAATTCCTCCCCGGAAGGCAACCAGGCCGGGCTGGTGTGGATGTCCTGCGGCCCGAAATACAGCCGGTCCCGTCCAAAGTCGTTATCTCGCGTGACCGGAACAGGCTCCCCGACCCATTCCCCATCCGAAATGGCCCGGATATACACATTGAAATACCCGTCCGGCTCCGTGGAAACGTAGGCGAGGCGGGTTCCGTCCGGGCTGAACCGGGGATCCGCGAAAAGATGCGCCCCGTTTGCGGCGAGCGTGCGGGTTTCCCCCGTCTCGGTATGCAGGATTTCCAGCCCAATGGACGCGCTGTGATCGTCGGCGGTGTACGCCAGCCAGCGCCCGTCCGGCGAATAGTTCGGAGACGAATAATAATGGGGGCCGGACACGAGCTGGGTCGCAATGCCCGTGGCGATCTCTATGCTCCAGATCGTCCCCTGCATGGCTACGGCAATGTGTTTTCCGTCGGGATGCCAGGCGGGGTACCAGGGCGAGGACGAAGGGGCGGGAGGCAGGTAAAAATTCTGCATGTACATGCCTCCGGCGAGGGCGCCGGGATATCCCTCGAAAAGGCGCGTAACGGGGGCGGAGGCGGACTGCGCGTGCGCCAAACCGGACCCCGCAAGGCCCCACAGCGCCGCTGCAAGGACTGTGCAGGCGCAAAGGCGGCGCGCGTTGCGGGCGAACGCATTTTCGCCGCGCGGGCGGCGGAAAAAAACCTGGGTTGACGTCATGGATGCCTCCCGCTCTTCATTATTCGAGTTATTCGAATTATTCGAGTTATTCGAGCCATTCGGCCGCTTCTTCGGCGGTCATGTCCAGGTCCGACGGATACACCCCGGTGGTATGGGTGCCAAACCCGTAGAAGGTGGGGTCGTACCGTCCGACATAGCGCACGTCGGCTTCCTCCGGGGTGCTGTCCTCCATGCCCAGCCCCCAGAATACCGCATTCGCCAGCAACCGGCGGACGCCCTCGCTTTCGAGGTCCACGGACGCGCCCAGCGTCGTAGCGAACACGCGCGTGACGGCGCCGGTCTCCCCAGTCCAGTGACGGCGCCAGGCGACGGGCACGATCGACGTTTCGTATTCGGGCGGCGCATAGGGGTCCAGCCCCTTCAGGGTCAATCCGTACAAAAGCGTCTCCGCATCCTCCGGCAAGGTCGTGAGGCCGTACACATCCGTGTCGCCGTATACGTTGTCCCCGATCCCGTTCAGGATCGGATCGTCCTCGTACAGATAATTCACCAGGCCCCGCGTCCCTTCGACGGCATGGCGGCCATGATGGCGAATCCAGGTTTCGCCCAGCACCTGCCTGCCCCATCCCCCTTCCCAGCCGGGAACCTCGCTCCGCCAGTCGTATCGCATGAACGGATGATTCGCATCCCCGAAATGAAACGCGTGCGTAGACGTGCGCAGCCCGATAATCGGCTTGCCCGAGTTCGTGAACGCTTCGATATGCCGCATCTGTTCTGCAGGAAGGTCCCGAAAGCGCGTAAACAAAATCATCAGGTCCGCTTCCTCAAGGAGATGCAGCCCGGCAATATTGTGCAGGTATTCCGGGTCGATCGCCCCGCTTTCCGGGTCGATGGCGTACAATACCGTAGCCTTGAACCCATGCCGAAACGCCAGGATGCGGGCCAGTTGGGTCATTGCTTCTTCAGAGCGATATTCTTCGTCTCCGGTTACGAGCACGATATGCTTGCCCGCGCCGGGCCCTTCGGCCCCCTCGTAGACGACCCAGGGCGTATCGTCCACCGCCTGGGCGGCCACAAAAGACGTCGGCGCCAGCGCAAACGAAACGCCGAGCACGAAACATCCGGCGAAAAGCCGGAGGGAATTCCAGAGAAAATTCCGGGGGAAAAGCCCGGCCGCAAACGGAAAAAGTCGTGAAGTCATGGCACAGAATGTGTTTCAGGAACGAGGGGACGCACACGGTATTCGGGAAGATAGCATACTACGCCACGAAATCCATGAACGCAAGGATGCGCTGATTAAGGATGCAAAGATCAGAGGCCATGAAGTGTGCGCTGCAAGGAATGACGAAGCAAGTAGCGGGCGGCCCCGCATAGAATGACACAGCCCGCGGCGCCTTTCGCCGCCAGGATGCGCTATGCACTCGTCTTTGCAAACGGTTGTCCGATGCGGGGTGCGGCGCACCCTGGCAATGGCGGCGGTCACTCTCCCGGCACGGTGTGCACAGTAAGGTAAATGGCCTCTTGCAGGACGCCCCCGTCGGCGGAGGGGACCCGCATGCGCACCAGCATCTGGTCCGCAGGCCGCATGTCCGGCAAGGTCAGGCGTACGCGGCGCCCATCGACCTGCGCCGCCTCCACGGGCACCACGTCGCGGCCCGCCCGTTCGGGGTCCTCCACAGACCAGTCGTCCGAGCCGTACCGCCGCTCCCACCGATAATTCCACCGGCTTACCTCGTAGCGGGCGGGGTCCGAGGCCGCCTCGTCCACCGGAAAGTTGAAAACAAACTCCAGCCCGTCGGAGGTGACGTGCGTTTCTGTTACGTAGCGTCCGGCGCCGCCCGTATACCGGATGCGGTCGAGGTGCGCGTAGCGCGTGGCGAAGCCGTCGTCCCAGCCCGTCAGTCCCGTCAGGTAAATCTGCCCGTCCGCCGGGTTGACGCGGACCCGCTGCGTACCCGCGTCGAACTGGAACGGCAAGGCCGCCGCGGCAGCCTGCGTTACCCCCTCTGTTTCGTCGAACATCACGTAATACGCCCAGCCCTTGCCGAAACTGGTATGGAGCATCCGGTTGCCCAAGGGGCCCCAGTTCGGATCCGTCCAGATCCCTCCGCCGGGTGAATTGTCGAATTCCTGCGGCAGCCACAGCACAGGCTCGGTGAACGTGTCCGGGACCGCCGCCGTATCGATGACGGCATGCCATTCGCCTTCGGGAATCGCTACGTCCAGCCCCCCAGGAGACCACCCGCGTTCGGCGAAGTTATTCACGTATCCGTAAAACTTGCCGGGTTCCACCAGGCTTATCTTGTTGGCGGGGGTCCAGTTGCCCTGATTGTCCGTGACGAATACGCGCCCGTCCGGGGCCACGGTAAGCCCGTTCGGCGTGCGGAACCCGGTTGCAATCGTGCCGCCGGTCCCGTCTGGAGCCACGCGGACCAGGTCCCCGGGCAAGGCGTTGTTCGTATACTGCCCGGACTTGGCGTAATAGAAATTCCCCGCCGCATCGACCTGCAGGCCAAAGGCAAACGAATGGAAAAAATCCGACACGTCCTGGTCCGCATAGAATGTTTCGTAATAGTCGATTTCCATGTCTCCGTTCAGGTCCCGCAGGCGCAGAATCCGGTCGCGGGCCGCCACATAGAGGACGCCGTCGACCACCTCGACCCCCATCGGTTCGTACAACCCCGTAGCGATGCGGCGCCACTGGACCGCATCGAGGCTCGCGTCCAGTCCGTCCGCGATCCATACATCGCCGGCATACGTGGTCAGCGCCAGGCGTCCGTCCGGGAAAAAGGCCAGCGCGGTGGGACGTATCCAACTGTTCCACGGATTGGCGAACGGCAGCCCGATCCGATCCACCGTGTAGGGATAATCTTCCGGCAAATCGACCAGTTTCTCCGGGATGTCCCGGTCCTCGTCTTCATAATACAACGGGTCGTAATGGGCGCGGGGCACGTCCAGGGCACCCGCCGAAGCGATCGTTTCGCCCCATTGCGCCGGCCCGCCCCGGGTCATGGCCGTCAGGTCGGGCGCGTCCCCTGCAAACAGGTCTATCGCTGCTTCACTCGGAGCACTCGGAACGCTCGGGACGCCCACGCGGCGACGCACCTGCACGGCGCGCACCCTGTCGCTCGGCGGAATATGCAGAAAAACATCGCCCCCCTCCTGCGACGACGTCATCCCTTCGACGTCGCCGGTTACCTCCACGATCGCATCCCGCCCCGCGCGCAAGCGATGCGCCTCGTCCGAAGGGCCGATGCGCAAGGCGTGGACGAGCGTCAGGTCGTCTCCGTCCCGCATCGCCGAGGGCCATTCCAGAATCTCACGCCCGAGAACCGAATAGGACAACACCGTCTCCTTGCCGTACCGGTAGTGTCCATGAAACGTCATCATCTCCGGCGGAAGCGGCGTCCGCGGCGAAATGTCCGCATCGCGCGCGGCGGATGCTTCGGGAAATTCCCAACCCCATACGGCAAGTCCGTCCAGTTGCTCCCCGGCAACGCCCGGCTGGCCCTCGCCCCGGTATTGTTCGAATTTCGTTTCGGACAGGTCCAGTCCTCCTCGCCATGCAGCAACAAGGCGCATGCGCAACACATTGTAACTCAGGAATATGTCCTCGTCCAGGGTCAGCGTAAGCGCCGCGCTGCTCCGGTCGGCCAGCTGGGAATACATCGCCGTTCCGTACGCGCCCGGATGCTGGCGCGCCCAGCGCATCCCGGCCGACTGAAGCCCTTCCGCCGCCGCCTCGACCACATCCTGGCCCGCCTCGTCCGCCGCCGGCAAACCGGCAAGGTATTCCTCCGTAACCTCAAAATACTGGCCGGGATTGCCCGGCTTGACAAGTGCTTCCCGAATGTACTGAATGACATAGTAGCGTTCTTCGGGCGTCAACCAGCTCTGCGCCGTCATCTGCCCTTTGCCGTACGTAACGGTTCGCCACATGGCGTACGGATCGTTGCCGTACCGCAACGTATCCGCATCGAACGACCGGGCGGAAGGCAAGGGCGCGCCGCCCCCGGCGCCATGACAAGCCACGCACGCCCTTTCGTAAATCTCCCGCCCCGCCTCCAGCGTTTCCGCGTCGAGGCTGCGCAGGATGGTGGCGTGGTCATCGTCCCGTTCGACGTCTCCAGTCCGGAAACCGGCCCAGCCCGCCGCGAAAAGCGCAAGCAGCGCGAGGAGCGCTATGCTGAATGGGCGAACGAAACGGAACGACAGCATGAGAAATCGCAGGATGGTTCAGGGGGTTCAGGCAGACACTGGAGGCAGGGCTATTCGTCGTCGTAGGCGACCACCTCCATCACGCCCTTCATCGTAATCCAGTGGGCGGGAAATGTGCAGATGTAGGGATAATTTCCTTCCCGTTCGGGCGCGGTGAACTGCAATCGAACCGATTCTCCCGCCTGAAGCATCCTCGTAGCGTGCAGGACCGCCGGCGTATCGGGAATGAATTCTTTCGCAAACGCGTCCGGGTCCGTAGCCATGGCGTCCGCCGCCCGGCCCACCATCTCGCCGGCGCCCGGCCGCACGATCACAAGATTATGGGGAAGCACATCCTCGTTCCGAAAAACGATCTCCACCTGCTGCCCGGGCGCCGCCCGAAAGCTCGTCACGTCGTACGACATCTGCGCCTCGACCGTCGCGATCTCCACCACGCGGGTCTGCAACGCCCGCAGGGCCTCCGTCAGCTCCGAAAACGAGGCGGGGTCGCTTAGGCGGGCCGCCGCTTTTTCCGCCAGGGACACCAGGCGCCGGAACGCGGCCCCGTGCCGATCTTCGACGGGAACCTGGCTCGCCTCCTCGATGAGCCGCTGCGCCATGACGGCGTACTCGTGCGCGCCCCAGGACTCCACAGGGATCGTATCCGCCGCAGCCGCCAGCGCAGAATCGATCCGGCCCGCCTCGATATGTCCGGCGAAAAACGCAAACGATTCGGCAGGCGCTACGCCCAGTCCGGCCAGCGTTTCGAGCGCAGCGTCCCGCCACGGCGCTTCTTCCCAGCCGTCCATCCGCAACAACAGCGCCTCGTGCAGGTGCAGGCGCACATCCTCCGAAGGAATGCGAAGACCGCCCCGGAGCGCTTGCGCCATATATTCGGCGTATTCGTCCATATCCGGATTTTGCTCCACCGGATTGGCGATCAGGTCCTCCACCGCGCGCAACACCTCTTCGGGCGTCGCCAACATCATGGATGCGGCGTTTCCCGCTTCCCGCGCCGCGTCCGCCTCGGCTTCCAGCGTGACGCCCGCCAGACCATACATAATGAGGTCCAGGTGTTCAGGCACGTCGTCCGTGGAGGCCAGCAACGCCTCCGGCCAGCCCGGCAACGCCATAGCCTCCTCCCGCAGCGCGTTCAGGGGTTCCCCGAGCAGCAACGCACCCAGGTCCTCCGCGGCGGCCTCGGAAAGATGCTCCGCCAGCAACGCATCGATCAGCGCCTCGACCGTAGCGGCCGCCTCCGCGTTCTGCGCCGTCCCGGAAGTCCCAGACCCTTCAGACGTCCCGAACGCTCCAGACGCTTCGGACGAAACAGGCCCTTGCGCCAACCGGGCTACGGCCTGCGCCCGGTGCGCCTCTTCGAATCCTTCCTCGCGCAGCACGGATTCGTACACGTCCCGGGACAATACGGGCCGCTGCATAACGGACGGATCGGCCCGCTGCAACAAGTATAGCGTGCCTTCCGTAGACAAGTCAGGCTGTTTTTGCGCCAGGATCGGCTCCCACGCCGGCTTCAAGGCCCGAATGGTTTCGTGCAAGCCATAGTCGAGGTAGTAATCCATATCGCGGTCCAGCGCGTCCAGCGCCAGAAAGGCCGCCTCCGGCGAACCCATGTAACTCAGCGCCACAACCGCCTCCAGCCGCACCAGCGGATGCGGATCCTGAACCTGCCGGGCGAACAACGCAAGCGGATCCGCGATATCCCGGCGCCAGTGACGCAACGCGCGGGTAGCGGCGGCGCGGGCGCGGTGATCGTCCGCCCCAAGCAACCGTTCGAGCAGCGCCGGATCAACCAGATGGTGGGCCTGACGAACCCACAGCGCCTCCAGCAAAAGATGTTCGTACTGCTCGTCCTCCGGGTCGAGTCCGGCGACCCAGGCGTCCAGCGCTTCCCGAACCGCTTCCGCCTCGTGCAGGCGCAATGCGCGGCGGGCCCGATAGCGCACCTGATCCTCGTAGACCTTCAGCAGGTCCAGCAACTCGCCGATGGAGCGCCCCGCAATATCCGGCGGCGTCAACAGCGGGCTTCCCTCGTGCGTAATCCGCCAGATGCGCCCATGCGTCTTGTCGCGGCGCGCATCCCGAAGGGAATATTGCATGTGGCCCACCAGCGGATTGAACCAGTCTGCGATATACAAGGCCCCGTCCGGCCCGAATTGCATATCGACCGGGCGAAAATTGATGTCGGTGGAGACAAGCAAGGGCTCGATTTCCTCGCCGGCGAAACCGGACCCCTCCGGGCGTACGCGGTGCTGCTTTATTCCGTGAAACCCGATCACATTGTTGTACAGGAAATTCCCCTGGGCTTCCTCGGGGAAATGGCGGCTGCTGACGAACTCCGATCCGGCGGTGGGCCGCACGATACTCGTGAAGACCTTCATGGGGGGATGCTTTTCCGGGTACGGCAGATACCCCGTCAGCGGAAGCCCGAAATAATTGTTTCCGTTGGAGGCGTCCGAAATGAAATTCTGCCCCCACCGGTCGAACTCGTGCCCCCAGGGGTTGGCGAACCGGTAGCTCACATACCGCTCAAGGCGATGGGTCCGGGGTTCGTACCGGAACACGCCCGAGTACTGCAGGCGCACGGGCCCGTAGGGCGTTTCCACCTGCGAATGATGGAACGTACCCTCCTGGAAATAGAGTGCGCCGCCCGGTCCCCATACGAAACTGTGGATGGCGTGGTGGCTGTCCTCCGTGCCGAATCCGTGCAATAGCACGCGCCGTTCGTCGGCCACGCCGTCTCCGTCCGTATCGCGCAGAAAAAGCAGGTCGGGCGGTTGCGCCACATAGGCGCCGCCATCCCCCAGTTCAAACCCCATGGGCTGGTGCAGCCCGTCGGCGAAAACGGTATGCTTGTCTGCGCGGCCATCGCCATCCGTGTCTTCCAGAATGATCAACTTGTCGTCGGGAGGCACGCCGGGCTCCAGGTGCGGGTACGTAGGTATGGAGGCGACCCAGAGCCGGCCTTGCGCATCGAAGGTCATGGCGACCGGATTGCCGATGGGGAAATCCTGTTCCGAGGCGAACAGGTTCACGACATAGCCTTCCGCCGTGGTCAAATGTTGCAACGCCACGTCCGGGTCCTCGGCGGCCGTATTCATCACGCCGCCCCGATTGGGTTCGTCGGCGTCCACGGAACGATTGATCTCCGAGCGTTCCTGGGACCAGGCCCCGGGCGCGGACGCCAGGCTGCACGACAGCGCAAGCAATGCAACCGGCGCCCGGCGCAACGCGAAACGGAAAGAACAAGGGCGGTTTGGCTCGATCGTCATGGTAATCTCCTGATCTGCCTTCGGCAGCATACACGTTTTTATCTGCCTTCGGAAGGCGGGAAAATTCGGGGGCGAACGGTGCGGGCGAAGGCATGGATTTGCCCTTCTTCACTGGCTATGATCTCTTCCATCGCATCCATTTCGGACGGGAAATTCACCACGCCGAACGGACGACGGCGGCGCCCGTACACATATTCGCCGTTAACCGGGCGGTATCGGTAGAAAAACTGCTCGTTTTTATGCACAATCATGGACCGCAAGCGCTCGAAGTCGCTATCGTCCGGGAGCGTTTCGAGGGCGCTCGCGGAAGCTTCCGCCACGGCGGCGTCGGACATATCCGCAACCCCGAACCCCCGGAGCAGCAACCCCGCCATGACCAGATTCCCGTAGGCGTTGAAGTGCATCCCGTTGAACGTCAACGGACGCTCCGACGCCTCCATGATGGCGCGGGTCGGCGCAAACAGATCCATAAAGCCTACCGACAACTCCTCGGCGACGTCCTTCATGGCGGCGGTATACGCAGCCAGATCGCGATTCCGCTGCGCAATATCCACGGCCACGCCCGAAACTTCTTCCTGCGCCGTCGGCGAAATCAGCATGACCCGGGGCGGCGCCACGCCATTGAACCGCTGCCCCCGCACCTCGCCGACCAGGGCGTACAAACCCGCCCGAAAGTCGTCCAGCCCCCCGTGCGTCATGGTAGAAGGCATGCTTCGCGCCTCGAAGCCGTACGCGCCCGCCCGATATCCGCCCAGTTTTCCGGGACCGGCGAAGGATTCGTTCGTCCCGAAAAACATCAGCACGACGTCCGGCTGCTGATGCGCAAGATGCACCTGCAGCGACCCGAAATTGAGCGGGCGAGGACGCAGCGTCACTTCGTCGCCGCTCCAGGCAAGGTTCCTGAACGTCAAGGCGCTGTCCGGGTATTGCGCGGTAAGCAAGGCCTCGAAATATCCGAAGCGCTGCATGCGCTCGGCAGCCGCGCTCCCGACCAGGACGATATGGTTGCCGTCGGCGAACCAGGTCTCGCCATCCATGAGCGGCTGGGCGGCAAGCGGCGCCGGCGCCAGAAAAGCGCTGGCCAGCGCAAAAATCCCCGTCAACCCCGCCAAGCCCTTGGCGCTGTAACGAGCCGGGCCGTACCGAGGCACGCGAAAAAACGGCGAAAAGAAGCGAAAACGCAAGGTCATGGCGGCAGATGGTTCATACTAAGGGAGACGCTGATCAAGCGTATCCATACATGTCCATAGGGGGCATGTCCATAGGGGGCGACATAGGAGGGGGCGATCCCGGCATGCCGTGCGCTGCGTCCCTGCCTTGCTCATCCGCACACATCGCGTACACATCCCTTACTCCTCGTCGCTCGACGCGATATATGCCTTGCTGCGAACCATCGGCAAGGCGTCCGGCCCGTAGTTGAACAAGATGTCCAGCGCGGACATTCCCGGGAAAAATCCTTGGAAGTTTTGGCGGTATACAAGTTCCCGCGAATCGAGGACGGCCTCCACGCGCACATGTTTGCGATCCGCCGCCACCGTATCCCGGGCCGAAAGAAAGGCGCCGCCGGCAAGCCGGTGCATGTCGCGCACCGCCGCCGGAGCGCCTTCCATCTCCGACGCAAGCGCCAGCGGCGTTTCTATACCGAATAATTCGGCGATTTTTTGCACGGACGCGCACGTGATATCGCCAAGCCGCTTCCATTCTTGCTCGAAAAACGAAACCAGTTCCGGCTCGTACCATTCGAAAAAGGGCGTCGTGCGGTAATTGTACGCGAGCGCCCGCCAGTGTTTGCGTATCCAGCGATTGGACCCTTCGATGCGGGCGTCCCGAATCGCTCGGCCCTGTCTTCCGGCGGCAAGGGGCACGCTCAGCCACTGCGTCCCCGCAGGGTTGCGGACCTGTACCCGATTTTGCCAGGACTGCCTGCTGTACGGCAACGTATCCGCAAGCACCATCCTGTCGGCGGCGTCCATCAACGCCAGAAAAATCGGGCGGGGCCAGTATTCAGGGGGGCGGACAGCAACCAGCGAACGCATGGCTACTTCAACAGCACCATGCTTTGCGTTTTGCTCCAGTTCTCCGTCGTCAGACGATAGAAATACACGCCGCTCCGCACCGGAGAACCTTGCGCGTTCGTTCCGTCCCAACGCACCTGATAGCGCCCGGCGGGTTGCGCTGCATCGACCAGGCGGCGCACTTCCCGCCCGGACACATCGTACACCGCAAGCGTTACATGGACCTGCGCCGGCAACGAATACGCGATTTCCGTGGACGGATTGAACGGGTTCGGATAATTTCCTTCCAGCGCAAAGTCCGTCGGCAACGTATCCCCCGCGTCTTCCGCGCTAATGATCGTGCCCGTGTCCGTCACGACCACCGTAAGATCGGCGGCCGCCACGTTGTCGTACCCTCCGTCCGCCGCCGTATGCGTAATCGTTGCCGTATCTGTGCCCGAATCGGCGTCCCGCACCCCCTTCAGGGTGACCGTCTGCGGTTCATTCCAGTTCGCCGTCGTGAAGCGCAAGGCTTCGGGCGTCACGGAAGCCTTGTCCGGCGCGCTGCTCTTGGGCGTAACGACTACCGTATTCAAGGGACGCGACCCCAGCACAACGGTGTAGGTGGCGGATTTCCCTTCGTCCACGACCAGCGCAGCCTCCGATAGATTCACGCTGCGCGCTTCGTCGTCCCATACCTGCACCATGACGTCGCCTATGGAGAGATCGGCGTAGGCGTCGGCGCTGACAGAGGAAACGGAATGCTGGATCGTAACCATCTCGGAAAACGCATTAGCGTCTTCGTTGGCCGTAACCGTAACCGTATGCACCAACGACCAGTGCGTGTCAACATTGTCCGTCGTAAGGGCGCCCCCCGTGAACTCCAGCACCGCAGGAACGGCTTTGACGGCCGCCACGTCCGAGGCCGCCGACAAAATGAATACCGAACTCCCGGGGTCCGTATTAAGCCGAATCGTATACGTGGTCGTTTGCCCCTCGTACAGTTCGAGGTTCGTCTCCGAAACCGTCACGCCCGGAGAAGGAACGAACGGGTCGGGATCGATAACGCGCACGGACACATTGGCAAGGGCTACGTTGTCGTACCCTCCCCCGGTCGCCTCATGGCTTATGGTAACGTCTTCGTCGTCCCCGTCGTCGTCGTCCACGGGCGTCACGGCAATCGTCCGGGGTACAAACCAGTTGTCCTGGGTAAACGTCAGCTTCTTCGGAGCCGCTTTCACCGCCATCGAATCGCTGCTCGTCAGTTCTATCGACACATCGCCCGAAGGATACGAGGCCAGGCTCAGGGTATACTCGCCTTCCAGCGCGGCGGCCATGCCAAGGGCCTCCGCAACAATGAGGGACTCCTTGCTAAGGGTGAGGCCTGGAACCGGGGCCCCGGGATCGGTCACGGTAATGGTCACGTTTCCGGCTTCCTGCTCGCAATTCGGCCCTATCACGGCGTGGCTTATTACGGCCTCGCCCCCCACCGCGTCGTCGTCCGGACGCACGGCCACCCGAAATTTCTTGGACGCCACGCCGGTGTTCGGAATATCGTCCATGGTAAACTCCAGCGACGTCGGCGAAATGGACACCGTCACGCTCGGGTCGGAAGAGAGAATGGTGGGCACCACATAGACCGTCTGATCTGCCGCCAACGTCGTCAATCGAAGCAAGGCTTCGTATTCGCCGGGCGCATTGCTTTCGTTCAGGGACAAGGCCGTCGGCGACAAGCCCACGCACGCGGTCAGCGTCGGCTGCTGCGCGCTTGCGGTCCGGAGCGGCGCCCATGCGAGCACGCCAAGAAGCAGGCAACGTACGAAGACGTGCAGCGACCGAGGCGCACGCAAAACATCGGTAGGCGAAATGCGGTGTTTCATGATGGTGCTCGTTATGCCCAGTATACTCGTGTGAACAGGCTTGCGTGAATATGCAAACGATCGGAATGCCGAATCGCCGCGTTTTGCGCAGGGCGCAAAATATCTTGAACCGGATGTAACAAACCTGAATATACGCAAAAATGATTCCAGAAACCCGGCATACCCTATGCTGCGCTATAGGCCATGCATCTTGCGGCGCGTGTGCGATTCGGACGCTTGGGGTCGATTGGGCTAAAATACGGATGAAGAAGCGGGAAGCAGTACGAATTCCCGGAAAAAAACGGTGCTTTATGCGTATGTTTTCGCGTTGAAACCATGCCGAACTCCCGCATGGCTCGCCAGAAGCCTTATTGCACACCATGAAACCCCTTCCCCTCGAACCGGGAGATACGATCGGCGTCGTCGCGCCGGCCAGCGCACCGGCCAGTCAGGCCCGGTTTCGGGCAGGGATCGTGCAACTGGAACGGCGGGGCTATCGGGTGGAAACGAGGCGATCCCCCTTCGCGGAAACGGGATACCTGGCCGGAACCGACGCCGAGCGGCTCGACGAATTGAACGGATTTCTGCGGCGGGACGACGTAAAAATGCTTATGGCTGCGCGGGGCGGGTATGGCTGCCTGCGCTTGTTGCCGCACCTTGATTACGCGGCGGCGCAGGCCCATCCAAAACTGCTTGTGGGATACAGCGACGTCACGGCGCTGCACCTTGCCCTGTGGCGCCATGCCGGCCTGCCGGGCATTTCGGGCCCCATGGTCGCCACCGACTGGCCCGACCTGGACCCCGCCTCGGAAGCGCAATTTTGGGCGCTCGCCCGGGGCGAAACGTGCGACGCCCTGACCGGCCCCTCCGGCGAACGGCTCCGCCCGCTTCGCGAAGGCATGGCCGAAGGCCCCTTGCTGGGCGGCAACCTGTCTATGATCGTCCGGCTGATCGGTACGCCGTACCTGCCTTCGCTCGACGGGGCCATCCTGTTCGTCGAAGATGTGGGCGAAGCCCCCTATCGCATCGACGCCCTGCTGGCCCAACTCCGCCTTGCAGGCGCGTTCGACAAACTGGGCGGGCTGGTCCTTGGCGCCTTCACCCGATGGCGCCCGGATACCGACCCGGAGCGCGCCACGCCCTCGCCGGACGAAATTTTTTGCGAATATTTCGGCGACGCCCGCTTCCCGGTCGCCCGCGGACTGGTTTATGGCCATTTTCCGGTGAAAAATTCGCTTCCCGTTGGCATACGCGCCCGGCTACAGGTAACTTCCGGCATGGCGCAGCTGGGTTTTGTCGAACCGGTTGTAGATTCCCCCCTGTAACACCATCTATACGCAGGTTGTATGACGCAACCCCCTCTCAACGTAGCCGTCTTCGCTTCGGGACGCGGCTCGAATTTCAAGGCCATTCTGGACCATGCCGAGCAGGCGCCCGGGGACTTCCGGGTGGTTTGCTGCATATCGGATCGGCGAAACGCAGGCGCGCTCGACCTGGCCGCCGAACGCAACATCCCTGCAGCGGTCCTGCATCCGCGAGATTTCGCAACCGAAGAAGACTACAGCCGGATTCTTCTTGAAAAATTGCGGGCGTACGGCGCCGACTTTATCGCACTGGCCGGATTTCTCAAGAAAATTCCGGCGCATGTCATCGAACCGTTCAAGGGGCGCATTGTGAATGTGCATCCGTCGCTCCTGCCTGCCTTTGGCGGGCCGGGCATGTACGGGCGCCGCGTACACGAAGCTGTCGTGGAATACGGAGTCCACTGGACGGGCGCAACGGTCCATCTTGTGGAGGAAGTGTACGATACCGGCCCCATCGTATTGCAAGAAGCCGTGCCGGTGCTTCCCGAAGACGACCCGGACGATATCGCGGCCCGCGTGCTTGTCGCAGAACATCGCCTCTTGCCCGAAGCCCTCCGGCTATTTGCACAGGGGCGGATCGCGTTCGAAGGGCGCCGGGTGCGCATTGCCCCCGCGCAACCGGACTGATTTCTCCAAAGACCACCGACCTGATCGAACTCCATGATTTCCGCCAAGCGGCTGCCGCCGCCCGACGATATCTTGCCCGTGCGCCGGGCCCTGCTCTCTGTATTCGACAAAACAGGCCTCGTGCCTTTTGCGCACTGCTTGCGCGAACACGGCGTCGAACTGATTTCCACCGGGGGGACGGCGCGCGCCCTGCGGGACGCCGGGCTGCCGGTGTGCGACGTGTCCGAAATAACAGGGTATCCCGAAATACTGGACGGGCGCGTCAAAACGCTGCATCCCGCCGTGCATGGCGGCCTGCTCGCCCGCCGCAACGACCCGGAGGACACGGACGCGCTGAAGGCGCTTTCCATTGCCCCCATCGAGCTTGTCGTGGTGAATCTGTACCCCTTCGAAAACGTCGTGTCGGAGGAGGTTACAGAAGCCGAAGCCGTGGAAAACATCGATATCGGCGGGCCCACCATGATTCGCGCCGCCGCCAAAAACTATTTCTTTACGGGGGTGGCCACCTCCCCGGCGCAGTACGAGGCCATCGCCGCCGAGCTGGCCGAGCGAGCGGGCGGCCTGACCATGGCGACCCGCCGGGCGCTTGCCCAGGAAGCCTTCCGGCGAACCGGAACGTACGACCGGGCGATCGCCGACTGGTTCGCGGAATCGAACGCCGCGGAGGAGAACCTCGGCGCATCCGGCCTGCCGCACAACCTGCCGCTCCATCTACCCAGGAAACGGTCGCTACGCTACGGCGAAAATCCGCACCAGCAGGCCGCCGTATATGGCGACGCCCCCAATGCATGGACGCAAATCCATGGCAAGGAATTGTCCTTCAATAACCTCATCGACCTGGACGCCGCGCTGCGTCTCATGGAAGAATTCGGCGCGGACGAACCGGCCTGCGCCATCCTGAAGCATACCAATCCATGCGGCGTGGCGGTCGCCGATACGCTGGAAGACGCCTGGGCCGGCGCCTTCGCCACCGACCGGCAGTCACCGTTTGGCGGGATTGTTATCGTCAACAACGCGCTGGACCAGGCCACCGCCGAGGCCATCGACAGCATTTTTACGGAAATCGTTATCGCGCCGGAATTTGAAACAGGCGCGACCGCCTTGCTGAAGCAGAAAAAAAATCGCCGACTGATCCGGCTGGACGCCGCTGCCCGCGAAACGCCGACGCTCGACCTGCGCAGCCTGGCTGGCCATATACTCGCGCAAACCATCGACGCCCCGCTCCCCCCTCCAGACGCCGTGCGCGCCCGCTGGCAGGTCGCGACCGAACGCGCGCCCGACGCACGCGAGTGGCGGGACCTGGACTTTGCCTGGCGGGTCGTCAAGCACGTAAAGAGCAACGCCATCGTGTATGCCCGCCATCGGCGCACGATCGGGATCGGGGCCGGCCAGATGAGCCGCATCGATGCGTCCGAAATCGCGGTAGCGAAAGGAAAAAAATCGGAACTTGATTTCAACAATTCCGTGATAGCATCGGATGCTTTTTTCCCGTTTGCGGATGGACTCACGACGGCGGCCCAAAGCGGCGCGCGCGCCGTCATTCAACCAGGCGGTTCCTTGCGAGACCACGAAGTTACCGCTGCAGCGAACGAAAACGGCATGGCGATGGTACATACAGGGATACGTCATTTCCGCCATTAGCCGCCTTGCGCAAACCGGCCGCTCGAACGATCCCGCTTCGACGCGCCGATTTGCTGCACAGGCAAGGATCCCGGCTACCGGCGGTTTCTTTTCAAAAAGAACATGGGCTTTTTAAATTTTTCTTCAGATATCGCTATTGACCTCGGCACAGCGAACACCCTGATTTATATCAAGGAACAAGGCATCGTACTCAACGAGCCCAGCATCGTAGCCGTGGACCGGAACTCGCGAAAAGCGGTAGCCATCGGGTACGAAGCGCAAAAAATGCATGAGCGGACCCATAAAAAAATAGAAACCATCCGCCCGCTCAAGGACGGCGTCATCGCTGATTTCGAGGTGGCCGAGGAGCTGATTCGGGGCTTGATACGCAAGGTGCGCACAGGATTCCTTTCGTCCATCCAGAACATGGTCGTCTGCGTACCCAGCGGCATCACCGAAGTAGAGAAACGGGCGGTGCGCGATTCGGCAGAGCACGCCGGCGCGCGCAAGGTCTATCTCATCGACGAACCGATCGCCGCCGCCATCGGCATTGGCCTGAACGTGAACGAGCCTATCGGCAACATGATCGTGGACGTCGGGGGCGGCACCTCGGAAATTGCGGTGATTACGCTTTCGGGCATCGTGGTGAACGAATCCATACGCATTGGCGGCAACGAATTCGACAACGCCATCGTGCAGTATTTCAAGAGGAATCACTATTTCCTGATTGGCCAGCGCACCGCCGAACGCATGAAGTGCGAAGTAGGAAGCGCCGCCGAATTGGATCCGGAACTGGAAATTGCGGTGCGAGGCCGCGACCTGGTAAGCGGCATCCCCAGGGTGCGCAACATTTCGTCGGAAGAAATCCGGGAAGCGCTGCGGGACCGAATCGAATTGATCGTTGCGGCGATCATGCGTTGCCTGGAACGCACGCCGCCGGAGCTTGGCTCCGACATCCTGGAACGCGGCATTATGCTGACCGGAGGCGGGGCTATGCTGAAAGGATTCGACGGGTTGATTCGCAACCGCATCGAACTGCCCGTGCATCAATCGGAGAATCCTTTGCATGCGGTGGCGCAGGGCACCGGAAAAGTGCTTGAAAACCTGAAGGACTACCAGAATGTTCTTTCATGAACGCCCGTTTGACGCATATTCGGGACGGAGTATTGCTTGGCGCCCTGCTTCTCGTTGCCGGAATTATCATGCTGACGGCCAACCGGGGCATGGTCCGCAGCATGCAGATCGGCGCCATGGAAACCACGGCGCGGGTGGAGGCGATCTACGCGCGCGCGGTTCAGAATTTCAACGCCGTTTCTGAAAACAATGTCCTGCGCGAAGAAAACATCCGGCTTTCCGGTCAGCTGGCGCGATCCCGGGAAGCGCTGGTCGAAAACGAACGACTGCGGGACCTTATCGGATATCGCGCCGAGACCCCGTACGCGCTTCTCCCTGCGCGCATCGTCAACAAGGATATCACTCGGCAGTGGAATCATTTTACGCTCAACGCAGGCGAGGCAGACAGCGTCAAAAGCCATATGGCCGTCGTCAACGAGCACGGCGTCCTCGGATACACCGCGCTGGTAGGCAAGCGGTACGCAAAAGTAATCCCGTACCTCAATACAGAAATATATATCCCCGCCAAAATCCTGCCCTCGCAAACCTACGGAATCGTTCGATGGGATGGCGTCCGAACAGATCGATTGCATCTGGAATCGGTCGTCAAGACAGAACCCGTGGAAACAGGCCAGCTGGTCGTCACGGCAGGGTACAGCGGGATATTTCCGGCAGGCCTCCCTATCGGTTCTATAGATTCCATTGCGGTCCGGCCCGGACGATACGACCTGGACATATTTATCCGCCCCGCCGCATCCATATCGACGGCGCGGCACGTGTTTGTCGTGATGGAACAGCCAGACCCGGAGCGCCTCGAATTCGAGCGACAGCCTATCCGCTAAAGGACAGGATACGCACGCTGCCTTCTTCCCCTTCCCCGGACTCAGGATACCCATGGGCATAAAACGCTTCCTCGTCCTGCTGTTGCTGTGCGCCGCCGCAAGCGGCCCTGCGGCGGCGCAAGAACGCAACCTCCGCAACGACATCGACCGCCTGCTGGACGCCGAGCGGTTCGAGCACGGATTCTGGGGCGTGCATGTCGTGGATATCGAAAGCGGACGGACCCTGTATGCCCGCAACGCGGGTAAATCGTTCGTCCCGGCCTCGAACGCCAAACTGTACGCTACGGCGGCGGGCCTGGACCTGCTGGGCCCGGACTACCGCTTCGAAACCCGCCTGTACATCGACGGAGCCGTAGACGAAGAAGGCGCGCTCGAGGGCAATGTAATCGTGCGCGGGGGAGCCGACCCCACGCTGGGAGGACATTATCTGGCCGATGACGGCGACTGGGACGAGGACATCGACGCGCTCGCCGTCTTCCGCGCCTGGGCGGATTCGCTGCGCGCCGCAGGCATACGCCGCATCGAAGGCGACATAATAGGCGACGACGATGTGATCGACGACATACCGCTGGGCGTAAACTGGTCCTGGGACGACGAAACCTGGTATTATTCCGCCCAAATAGGGGGCCTGACCTTCCACGACAACGTCATTCACCTGTATGTGCAGGGACAGGCGCCCGGCATGCCCGCCACGCTGACCTGGGAGCCGCTGAACACAGGATATGTGCAGGTCGTCAACCGGACGCGCACGACCGAAGCGGGCTCGCCGCTCCGCGAAAGGTATCGTCGCCTGCGCGGCGGCAATACGATTGAGGTCTCGACCACGCTCCCGCCCAACGCCAGCGAACTCGAAGAAATCACCGTCGAAAATCCCACGGCCTATACGGTATACGTACTGCGCGAAGCGTTGCTGGAAGCAGGCATTGCCGTAGCAGGCGATCCGGTGGACGCCGACGCCTTGTCCATAAAGCCTGCATACGAAACGCCGACGTACCGGCAGGTGGCGATCCATCGTTCGGCGCCCTTGCCGGACGTGGCCGCCATGATCAACAAGCCCAGCCAGAACTTGTACGCCGACCTGCTCATGAAAACGATCGGCGCGGCGCATCCGCAAGAAGACAGCGACCTGGCGCCGGGGTCGGCGGCCATGGGCATCGAAGCGGCGATGGGCACGTTTGCGCGCGCCGGCGTCGACACGAGCGCCATCCGGCTGGTGGACGGATCGGGACTGTCTCGCCTGAATCTTGTGGCCCCGGAGATGACCACTGCGCTGCTGTCGTTCATGTGGACGCACCCGAACGAACGGGTGCGCGACGCATTCTACGAGTCGCTCCCCGTGGCGGGAGAAAGCGGATCGTTGAAATACCGCCTGAGGCAGGGCCCCGCGGCAGGAAACATGCGCGGAAAAACGGGTACGCTGACGTTTGCAAGCAGCCTGAGCGGGTATGTGCGGGCCCGCAACGGACGCCGGCTCGCCTTTTCCATCATGTCCAACCACCATATCCGGGGATCCAGAGACGTCCGCAACGCACAGGACGCGATCGTGGAACGGCTGGCGCAATTCGAATAATCCGCACTATATAAACAGAACTTTTCTCCCGCTTTTCCGTCTACCCTCGGAGATAGCGTCGCGTATATCGTAGATCACGCGTATAGCATCGTATAGCAAAAGGCGTGTCGGATACGAAAGGCGTCGGATTACGACATGCATCAGATACGAAAAGAGCATTGTTTTCGAGAATCGAACGAAAAACGACCTGAATGACATCTGCTGCTGACGATTCCGTATACCCTCCGCTGCATGGCACAACGGTTCTGGGGCTTCGCCACCGCGGAAAAGTAGTGCTGGGCTCCGACGGGCAGGCTACCATGAGCAATGTCGTCGTAAAGCATCGCGCGCAGAAGGTCCGCACCCTCTACGACGGCAAGATTCTCGTCGGATTTGCAGGCGCCACAGCCGATGCATTCACGCTATTCGAACGCTTCGAGGAAAAGCTGCAGCAGTATGGCGGAAACGTAACCCGGTCGGCGGTCGAACTGGCCAAGGACTGGCGCACGGACCGCTATCTCCGGCGGCTTGAAGCACTGCTTGCCGTCGGCGCTCCAGAACGGTTGTTGCTCGTAAGCGGCACGGGAGACGTCATTGAACCAGACGACGAAGTGGTTGCTATAGGATCGGGCGGAGCCTATGCGCTGGCTGCCGCCCGGGCCACCTTGCTCCATGCAAACCATCTGGATGCTCGAAACATTGTTGAACAAGCGCTTCGTATCGCCGCCGGCATTTGCATATACACGAACGATCACTTGTCCGTCCTGGAGATAGAGGCCGCAGAGGACGATTAAGCACAAGCAGACGCTACGCGAAATTCACCAAATATCTTTAGAACCAGAACACTGTTGATACCATGACGAATACGAACACAGCAAACCAGCCCGCCGGAAGCACCGCGCTTTTCGTGGATTACGACGATCTGCACCGCAACCTGGCCCGCCTTACCCGCAACGAAAGCGCCTCCGTAAAGGTGGTCGCGGAAATGATCGACACGCTCCGGAATAACGTGTCTGCGGAGCAGGATCCCATCGTGGAAACGCGTGCGTACGGGGATTTCGCGTCGCTCCGGGCGGGAGACCTGGCGAAAAACATGCTCTACATGAAGGGCATCGAAACCCGGTATGCGCCGAGCGCCAACCGGGAAAGCACCATTGAACTGCAGATTGGCGTAGACGCCATGGAGCTGCTGCACCAACGCCCGGACATTACCGGCCTCGTGCTGCTCAGCGGACAGCGCTTGTATCTCCCGCTTGTGCAGGTTTTCAGGAAATACAATCGCACCATTCTCGTCGCCGGTCTTGCCGATCCTGCTTCGCCGGAGCATGGCTTTTCCGGGGGCGGCGACTGGTTCTTGTCGGCCCGGGAATTGCTGAGCGCGTCGGCGCAAGAATTTCTGAACGCGCCGGTCGCCCCGGCGCCCGTCCGCAGCAGCGCGCCGCCCGCGCCGCGCCCGCGCCGGGTCGCCCCGACGCCCCCCCCCGTCGAGCGCAAGCCCCGACCCGCGCCTCCTCCCCCGCCGCCGATCTCAGGATCGCTCCCGGAACTGGACGATCCAATCCTGATCCGCACGCTGGAGATCATCGAAAACCATTTCGGACAATACCCCGAAGTGTATCTGACGCCGCTGCTTCGGAAACTCTCCGACCTCGTGGACGAGCGTCGGTACGACCCGAAAAACCTCATCAGCGACCTCGAAGAACGACAGGCGGTGCGGCTTGAAAAACGCAGCGGCTTCCCGCATGATTATACGGTGCTCATTCTGGACAAACGGCACCCGACCGTAGCGCGCATTATGGAAGGAAAGCAAACCAGCGCCTCTCCCCAGGAGGATTTCAGTGCGTCTTCTCCCTGGTACTTCGACGAGGACGCCTCCGACGACGGCGAGGACACTGGCCGCACGGACAACAACGAGGACGACGATTCCGGAGACTACGAGGAAGACTCGTTCGATTACGACGAATACGACGAGGACCTCGACGCCAGTGCGTAAGGCGCGCTGGCGCGCAGATGGCCTCTGGACGGAACCCGAACCGCTGACTGCCCGAACCGCTGACTGTATGTGCAGCATGACCACAACGATCTGCAAACCCGAGGAGATGACTCCGCGGGAAATCGTCACCGAACTCGACAAGTATATCGTCGGGCAACAAGACGCCAAGAAAAACGTGGCGATCGCGCTGCGGAATCGCTGGCGAAGACGCAATGCCCCGGAAGAAATACGCGACGAGATCATCCCGAACAACATCCTGATGATCGGGCCGACCGGCGTAGGCAAAACGGAGATCGCGCGGCGGCTTGCCCGGCTGTCCGGGGCGCCCTTCATCAAGGTAGAAGCCACCAAGTTTACGGAGGTGGGCTACGTAGGGCGCGACGTAGACAGCATGATCCGGGACCTCGTCGATATCGCCATCAACATGGTGCGCGAGGAACAGACCGAAACGCTCCGGGAACGCGCACGGGAGCTGGCGCAGGAGCGCATTCTGGATCTTCTTGTTCCGCGGCCTCCCAACTCGGCAGCCCCGACAGGCCGGAGCGCATTCGTCGCGCGAGAACCCGAAAGCAATGGGGAAGATTCCGAAGAAAACGGGGACGACTCGATAGGCCGAACCCGTGAAAAATTTCGCAAGAAACTGGCGGCAGGCGACCTCGAAGACCGGGAAATAGAGATCGAAGCCGCCTCGGACACTTCGCCTATGGTGCAGGTCTTCGGCCCGATGGGCATGGAAGAGATGGGGATGAATCTCCAGGATCTGTTCGGGGAAATGGGCAACCGCAAGCGCAAAAAACGCCGGGTGAAGATTTCCGAGGCCCGCACCATCCTGTCGAAAGAAGAAGCGCAAAAGCTGGTCGATATGGACAAGGTGAAGCAGGAGGCGATTCAGCGCGTGGAAAATTCCGGCATTGTGTTTATCGACGAAATCGACAAGGTGGCGGGGCGCAGCAGCAAACGGGGCGGCCCGGACGTATCCCGGGAAGGCGTGCAGCGAGACTTGCTTCCCATGGTGGAAGGATCCAATGTGACCACAAAGTACGGCATGGTCAAAACGGACCATATCCTCTTTATTGCGGGCGGCGCCTTTCATGTCTCGAAACCCAGCGACCTGATTCCGGAAATGCAGGGTCGGTTTCCGATCCGGGTCGAACTGCAAAGTCTGGACGAGGAAGATTTCTACCGAATTCTCACGGAACCGAGAAACGCGCTCCTGAAACAGTACGCCGCGCTGCTGGCGTCCGAAAACCTGCGCATTGAGTTTACGGACGGCGCCGTGCGCCGCATCGCCGCCGTGGCCGCACAGGTAAACGCCGATGTGGAAAACATAGGCGCACGGCGACTGCACACGATCCTGACCACCTTGCTCGAGGACATTCTCTTCGAAACGCCGGACGTGCAACGCACCGAGATGCTGGTCGATGCGGAGATGGTGAACGACACGTTGAACTCCGTGGTCGAAAACCGGGACCTCAGCCAGTATATTCTGTAACAGACAGCGCCTTTAGCCAGCGTCGCCGCCCAGCGAAGCCGCATAACCCCAGCGTATTCCATGAACCGCGTCTGCCCGGACCATGCCCCGCCTGTGCAGGATGCCGAAGCGGAACGCTGGAACGCATTACGCGAGGCGGCCGCCGTGCGGACGCCGTTCGCTCGCCTCGACTATGTACGCGCCATAGCGGCTGCGGTGCGGGGGCGTCTCGGCGTACACATCGTTTCCGACGGAACGTGCGATGTGGCGGGCGCAGCGGTTACGTGGAAGCAACGCGGTCCCTGGCGCGAGGCCATCGTGCCGCCGTATACGCCGTTTTCGGCCATGCTGCTTCGCAAGGCCCTGGATCCTTCCGACGTCCACGCCCGCACGACGCCGCTGGAATCCCTGCTGACCGAACTGGAAGCCGGATACGACCGCGTGCACATGCACCTGAGCCCGGAACACGCCGACGTGCGTCCCGCGCAGTGGCGGGGATGGACCGCTCGCCCGCTGTATACGTACCGACTGCGCACCGAGGACGGCCCGGAAACATGGTCCAAAGCCGCCGCGCGCACCTTTCGAACCCGGCGCGAGGCCTACGAGCTGCTCGAAGGAAACGAAGCAGGGCAAGACGCCGTTCGGCTGGCCGCCGCCAGCTACGCCCGGCAACGCCGGAACATGCCCCTCGACAGCAGTACGCTTGGAACGCTCGTGGAAAGCGCGGAGCGGAATGGACTGGCGGCCTCCTTTGCCGTACGCCACCGGGATAGCGGGGCGATTCAGGCCGCCGTGGCGACGCTCCGGGGGAACCGCCAGGCCTATTACTGGGTGGTTGGCAGCGTCCCCGGACCGGCCATGACCGTCCTGCTTGGGAAAATGCTCCCGAAACTGCACGCGGACGGCATCGATATGTTCGACCTGATGGGAGCCAACACGCCAAGTATCGCAGAATTCAAACGGCGCTTCGGAGCAAGGCTCACCCCCTACTACCGCATCGGGTTCTGCAAAAAACCCATGTTGCAGTGGCTGACCGGGCTTCGGGAAAAAAGCGCATAGCGACCGTGCGCCCCGCCCATGCTCCGCCGCCGCAGGCGCATGCCTGTACGCCGGACGCCCTTGCGCGCCGCACACCCCTGAAGATGACCACGGTAACGACATGAAGAAACTCCGGGCGCGGATCGCACAGATGTATACGAAAGAAGGGTCGCGCGGGCCGGTCGTGACCCTCCTTTCGGGTACGGCGGTCACGCTCGTCCTTTCGTACCTGGCCCTCCCTGTGCTTACCCGGTTGTTCGCGGACGAGGCCTTTGGCGTTTCCGATTATTTCGTGACGATCGTGAGCGTCCTGGCCGCGTTCGCCGCCTTGCGGTACGAAGATGCGGTCATGCTGCCCGGCAGCGACAAGAAAGCAAACGCCATCCTGTGGCTGGCGGGCGTCCTCTCGATAGGGGTCGCGGCGCTCGTGGCCGTGGCGGCGTTATGGAGCGAGGAAATCGCGGCCCTGCTGGGCCTTCCGGAAATCGCGCCCTGGTTGTGGCTGGTGGCGCCCGTCCTGCTGCTCATCCGGTTCGGGCGCCTCGCGGAGGCATGGCTTACCCGTAAACGGGCGTTTCGCACGATTACCGGCGCCGAAGCCGCCAACAAGATCGGCATTCTGGCCAGCCGCATCGGGCTCGGGGCCGCCACGAACCTCGGAGCCGGGGGCCTGATTGGTGGATTCATTGCCGGGCAGGCGGCCTGGGCGGCCTGGTTCGGGACGGCGCTTCTCCGGCGCTTCGAAGCAGCAAGCGCATGGCGACCTTCGATGCGCGAACTTCGATCCGTGGCCCGGCGCTATCGGCGGTTTCCGCTGTACGCCACCCCTTCCTCGTTGCTGAACGCCGTATTGGGACGGCTTCCGGTGCTGCTGCTGCCTGTATATTTCGGATGGGACGAAACAGGCCTGTACGGACGCGCCTTCGCTGCGCTGGCCATTCCGCTGAGTTTTATCGGCACGGCGGTGGCGCAGGTTTTTTTCGTGGACGGCGCACGAGCATGGCGGGAAAACAGGCTGGCCGGTTTTACGAAAAACGTACACGCCCGGCTGGTCATGGTCGGGATGTTCCCCTGCCTGCTGCTGGTCGCCGCAGGCCCGGAATTGTTTGCGTTCGCCTTCGGGGCCGACTGGCGCATAGCCGGGGTCTACGAACAATATCTTGCCGGCTGGTTTTTTATCAGCGCCGTCGCCTCGCCCCTTACGCGGCTCTTCGATATCCTCGAACTGCAGCGGGCGGAGCTGGCGATCAGCATCGGATCCTTCCTGCTGCTGGCCGCCGCCCTGATGTGGGGAGGGCCCACAGGCAATATCCTGTTTACGATGGCCCTGATGGCGATCGCCGGAACGGCGGCGCGCATTTTCCAGCTGGGCGCCATGCTGAAGTACGCCGGCGTCTCCTTGCGAGAGGCCGGAGCCGCCTACGTACGCTACGCGCTGATTGCGCTCCCTCCCGTCGCGGGCGTTTGGCTAATCCGTACCCTGTGGCCGACATGGGCCGTGGCCCTTGCCGCAATCGCCGCCGGAGCAGCCTACTTTGGCTTCGTGGCGTGGCGAGAGAACATATGGCCCGGCGCCGCCCCGCCCCCCACGGCAAGCGACCGGAACGAACCGGACAACGCATAAGGGATATCGGCGCAGCGGATGGAGGGCGTGATCCGGGCGTCGCAACGCTCTGTTGTAACACAGATGCAACACAGGTTACAACGCAGAGACTACGGACGGCGCCGGCACGGCCCTCGAAGTAAACGGGTTGCAACACAGATTACAACGCAGGTTGCAACAGAGGGTACAAGACAGGATGTCCTGTCCGAATGCACTACGGCGCAGCGAATGCGTTGCAACACCGGTTACAAGATAGAACCAGGTTACAAAAAATAGAACGAAAGGTCGGCGGTAATCCGTTCTCCTCGGCCGGGACCGGCTCCGACGTCTCGGACGACGCTCCTGCCTCCCCGCAATGCGTATCAAACGCCTGGACCAGATCGCTGGCGATGGCGCTGGCGCTGCGGCCCTCGATATTTCGGCGCTCCATGACGTGCACAGGGTCCCCTTCCTTCAGCAACGCCACAAAAGGCGACGAGGGCGGAATCCCTGCAAGGTGTTCGCGCAAACGATGCGTAGCCTCGAGGTCCTGGCCGGCGAACACCGTGACTTTCCGGTCGGGTTGTACGGGATGGCGAAGCGCCATGGCCATAGCCGGACGAGCGCTTGCCGCCGCGCAACCGCATACGGTGTTGATCACGACCAGCGTGGTTCCCTGCTTGCTTTCGTCAAGCATGTGCTCGACCGCCGCAGCGTCACGCAATTCTTCAATGCCCAATTGCGTGAGTTCCTGACGCATGGGCGTTACAAGGGCTTCGGGATAGGGCATGATACAGTAAGGACGTTGGGGAAAGAAGGTGATTGTAAAGAATGATCCGGGGCGACGCAAGGCGACCGCCGCTCGTCGCATGCAGGTACCTTTTGCGGCGCCCCTTTGATCCCGCCGACGCACGAAAAAGGCGCCGCGAGGCGGGCCAGGCTCCAACGGCCCGGCGACCGCAGGCAGACAAACGACGCCCGATTACGGAACTGACAGGGCCTTGCCTACGTTGACGTTCCTTTTTGAAGGATGCTCTGATTAAGTCCGCGAAGATCAGAGGCAGCGAGGAGTGGGCTGGCAAGGAATGACGAAGCAGCGTGGTAGGCCCCACGTAATGAGGAATGACGCCGCCAGCGCGCTCCTCGATGCCTCCCGAAGGGCGCTTCACGACACCGACGACGCAAAACGCCGTGTTTTCCGATGATTTTAACGATGGAATCATTACAAACCCTACTTGCGTACGTGAAGCGCTGATCGAAGTGGATTTGATCAGTGCATCCTTATGTCATCGCTCGGGACATGTTTCCGCCACAGGGCGGCGCCTGAGCCGACATTCATTGTTGTTCATCTTTCTTTACCCCCCCCCCCTACAACCCCCGAAAACCCATCGCTGCACAGAATTCAGATATCGTATACCTGACCGAGGAAGGGCTCGACCGCCTCAGGAAAGAACTCCGCTTCCTGAAGACGAAAGAGCGCACCCGGATTTCGAGATCGATCCAGGAGGCGCGGGAAAAAGGCGACCTGTCGGAAAATGCAGAGTACGACGCCGCCAAGGAAGCCCAGGGCCTGCTCGAAGCGCGCATCGCCAACATGGAAACGACCGTGGCGAAAGCGCGCCTGGTGGACGAAAAACAGGTGAACCCGGAGAAGGCCTACATTTTGTCAAACGTCCGCATCAAGAACCATGGAACGGGCGCCGAGCAAACCTTCCGGCTCGTTTCCGCCGCGGAAGCAGATATCCGAACGGGAAAAATCTCCGTGACCAGTCCGATCGGAAAAGCCTTGCTGGGCAAAGCGCCCGGCGACATTATCGAGGTAGAGGTGCCCGCGGGCCAAGTGAAAATGGAAGTCCTCGAAATAAGCCGGTAAGCGAAATCCGCCGCGGATTCATGGCCGCCGCACTGTCACGGACAGGTCCTGCAAGTGCGTTCCGGTCGCCGCCAGCCGATCGCCGTCCTCCACAGGCCCCACGCCCTCCGGCGTTCCCGTATAGATCAGATCCCCGGGCAGCAAGGTGAAGATGGTCGAGGCGTACGCCACCAGTTCGTCCACCCCGAACAGCATGCGAGACGCCTCCCCCTGCTGACGAAGACGGCCGTTTACGCGCAGCGCAATCCGAAGGCGCCGGGGGTCGGGGATATCGCACGCGGGCGTGAAGGCGCCCAACGGGGCAAACGTATCGAACCCCTTGGCCACCGACCAGGGCAGCCCCTCGCGCTTGGCCCTGCCCTGCAGATCCCGGGCCGTCATATCGATCCCGAGCGCATAGCCGTCCACATAATCCAGCGCCTCGGACACAGGAATATCTTTGCCCGGTTTGCCGATCGCCGCCACCAATTCGACTTCGTGATGCACTTCGCGCGAAACGGACGGCAACAACACCTCGCCCCCGTCGCCCACCAGCGCCGTCGAAGGTTTCAGGAAAATCACGGGGACTTCGGGCAGGGCGCTCTGCATTTCCGCGGCGTGCGCGGCGTAATTCCGCCCGATGCACAGCACTTTTCCCGGGCGCGCTTTCAGGCCGGACATGGGCAAACGTATCGTCATGGTCTTCTGGACTGGCGTCTTCTGATGCTGATTCGCGAAAAAATCAAGGATGCTCTGATTAAGTCCGCGAAGATCAGAGGCAGCGAGGGGTGTGCTGGCAAGGAATGACGAAGCAGCGTGGCAGGCCCCACGTAATGAGGAATGACGCGGCCAGCGCGCTCCTCGATGCCTCCCGAAGGGCGCTTCACGACCCCGACGGTGCAAAACGCCATGTTTTCCGATGATTTTAACGATGAAATCATTACAAACGCTATGTGCGTACGTGAAGCGCTGATCGAAGTGGATTTGATCAGTGCATCCTTATTCTCTGCCGGATCGTTGCGGGCTGCATCCCGGAACATAGCGTTTTTCTCAGGGTTTTATTATGCTGTGCCGTTGCAATACCGACGGCCTTGCGGTACGGACTATGCGTCCCGGCATGCCGTCGAAAACGCGTTGAACGCCGCAAGCACGAATCCGTTGTCCCGGACCCATACACTCTCGCGTCGGTACCCAGTCCAGCGCCCAAAAGAAGAGAAAAGCATATGTACGCCATCGTAGACATTGCCGGCAAGCAATTTTCGGTTCGCGAAAAAGACCGGCTGATTGTCCCCCGCCTGAAAGGAAACGCAAACGACGCCGTTACGCTCGACCGCGTATTGCTGGTTGCCGGAAACGGAGACGCGCACATTGGAACGCCCCTCGTGCCCAACGCGTCCGTCGAGGCCACGATCCTCGAACATGTCAAGGGCGACAAAATACTGGTCTTTCGCAAGAAACGGCGCAAGCGATTCAAGGTAAAGCGCGGGCACCGCCAACCCTGGACGCGCATCGAAATCAACGCGCTATCCCTCGGCGACGAGCCGCGCGAAAAAACAGCCGCGGTGGAAGAAACAGCGCCGGATGAAGTAGCGTCGGACGCAAACGACCTGGCCGAAGTAGCGCCGGACGAAGTAACCCCGGATGCAAAAGACCTGGCCGAAACAGCGTCGGACGAAGTAACCCCGGATGCAAACGACCTGGCCGAAACAGCGTCGGACGAAGTAACCCCGGATGCAAAAGACCTGGCCGAAACAGCGTCGGACGAAGTAGCGTCGGACGCAAACGACCTGGCCGAAGTAGCGTCGGACGAAGTAACCCCGGATGCAAAAGACCTGGCCGAAACAGCGTCGGACGAAGTAGCGTCGGACGACGCGGGCGAAAACGAGGCCCCGGAAGCAGAAGCCCTTCCGGAAACCGCCGCAGACGCCGTGGAACCGGAAAAAGAAGCCGCTTCGTGAATATTCAGTGAATTTCTTCTGCGACGTATTCCTGTCACTAAACCCTGCAAGCCGTCATGGCCCATAAAAAAGGCGTAGGCTCCACAAAAAATGGCCGCGATTCGAACCCCAAAATGTTGGGGATAAAAGTCTATGCGGGCCAGTCCATCCCGGCAGGCGGCATTATCGTGCGCCAGCGCGGAACCCGGTTTCATCCCGGGGAAAATGTCGGACACGGCGGGGACGACACCCTCTTCGCCAAAACGAACGGCACGGTGCGTTTCTCCAAGGGCCGCGCAGGAAAACGGTTCGTGCACGTGGACCTTGCCGAGGCATAATTCCGGCGCGCAAGGCGCAGGGCCGGGCGAAGCGGTTTCGATCCGCGTATCCCTTACGGATGCACTGATCGAAGTGGACTTGATCAGAGCATCCTTACGGCTTCCAGGCCAGCGGGTCGATCTGGAAAATATTCCTGAGCGCTGCAAACAATTCCGGATGCCTCTGCGCCATGAGCTCGGGACGCTCAAAGAAATTCTCCACGGCCACGGCGAATAATTCCGCCGGATCGCGCGCGGCATAGCGCCGCAACACCGAACGTCCTATGCGTATGCGCCGAATCTCCCTGCGCACCAGCTCCCGCCAGGCCGCCAGGGATTCCGAGGCCACCAACGACGGAGCGCCGTCGGCAAAAGCATTTTCGTAATCCAGCAGATGCGCCATTTCGTGCAGCACTACGTTGTGCCCGTCCGCCGCATGTTTCCAGCCCTGCCGCACGGATTCCACCGTGAAAATCACGGGCCCCTGCGCATGCGCCATCCCTTCGAACTCCCCGCCTTCTCCGGCGGCGTACGTATCGTCAAAATAATCCGGGTAGAACAGGATGGCGTGGCGCACAGGCCATTCCCATTCCGGACGGCCATGCAGCAACAGGGCGGCGCCCGCCGCCACCGCCGTCTTCAATGCGTCGGTGACGTCCACATCCGCAACCCCTTCGAACGTCCATTCGGCAAGAATGATTTTTACATCACGCTCGAAGCGGGCTTTCTCCAGAAAGCGATAGAACGGGAAGTCCGCCTGGAGCCACCGGGCCGCCTCTGGAGACAACGGGTTGCGAACCGCCAGCCAACGCCGTATCGGACCCCGTGCGCCCCAGGCCGCCGCCGCCAAAAACGTAACGCTGCCGAACGCCCATCCCGCCGAGGTAGACGACTCGGTCGCCACGCCGACGCCCACGCCGGCCAACAGCGCCAGCGTCAGCGAAAACGTGGCTGTTTTTCGATTCAGTATCTGCACGGCGTCGCGTTGTCCCGAAACAATTCGTTGAACAAAAGGCCTTATCGGATAGTACAATAAAGTTTGTAATGCCGATTTAGCCAAACAGTGGCATGGACCCAATTTTTCGACATCGTATTTTCAGCGAGGTGACCTGATGGGCACAATGAACAAAATGCGCGAGAACACGCACTGGGTGCTGTGGATTCTGGTGTTCGCGTTCGGGATAATCTGGGTGCTCCAGGATTCTGGCGGCCTGGACGCCGTGGGCGTTGGCAGCGGCGTAGACATTGCGGTGGTGGACGGGGATCCTGTGCCCTATCAGGCCTATGTGCAGACCGTACAGCAGCAGGCGCAGCAATATCAGGAGCAGACGGGCGAATCCATGTCCCCGCAAACGCTGGAGCAACAGCGGGAATTCGTCTTCCAGGCCCTGGTCGAAGACAAATTGCTGGAACACGAGATGGACCGCCTGGGCATTTCCGTGACCGTCGATGAAATCTACGAAATGGTCATGGGCGACAATCCGCATGCGATCATCCGCAGCTACTTCAGCGACGAACAAGGCAACGTAGACCGGATTCTTCTGCAAAATTTCATCGAAAACCCGGACGCCAGCGAGGACTGGATTCAGATAGAGGACTATCTCCGTACCGAACGGCGGCGCCAGAAAATGGATAACCTCATTGCGGCCACGGTCCATGTCACGGACCGCAACGTGCAGGAAGAATACAGGCGACGCAACCTGAGCGTAACCGTGGAATGGGCCGGATTGCCGTACGCCTTCCTTCCGAACGACTCCGTCGAGGTATCGGACCGCGATCTGAGAAACTTTTACGACAACCGACGGGACGAATACGCCCGCAATCGCGCCTACGACATCGCCTACGTAGCGCAAACGAAACTGCCCTCCGCCGAAGACTCCGCCGCCGTATACAACGAGCTGGAACGCATGAAGGATATGTTTGCCGCGTCGGAGGACGATTCGTTGTTCCTGGCCCGCAACGTGTCCCAGCGCCCGTTCTCCGACGCATGGTTTAACGCCAGCGACCTCGATACGGAGATAGCCTCCCTGATTTTCACCGATCCTGCCCCCGAAACGGGCGCGGTGCTGGGACCGGTCCCGGTCGGCGGGGAAGCGCACCTGGTCAAGATCAGGGACATGCAGCCGGCCGAGGAGACGGTCGTACGCGCATCGCACATATTGTTGCGCTCCGCCGAGGAGAACGAGGACATGCGCAACCAACTGGTGGATATCGGCGCCCGCATTCGGGCCGGCGAAGCCGATTTTGCGGAAATGGCCCGACAATATTCCGAGGACGCCTCGGCGTCGCAAGGCGGCGATCTGGGCTGGTTCGGTCCGGGTCAGATGGTGGCGCCCTTTGAGAACGCCGCCTTCGCAGCGGACGTAAACGAGGTGGTGGGCCCCGTGAAAAGCGACTTCGGCTACCACTTGATTCAGGTGGCGGCCCGGGCGGAAAACGAGGTCCGCATAGCCGATCTGGCCGTGGAAATCGATGCGAATGTCGCCACGCTCAATCAGATTCAGGAAGACCTGGACGACCTTCGGTATTTTGCGGAAGAAACCGGGAATTTCGATCAGGAAGCGCAACGACTGAGCATGGACATACAGCGGGTCCGGGTAGAAGAGGAACAGGTAAGCATCCCGGGCATCGGAAGCGGGTACGCCGTGCTGGACTTTCTTGAAGCGGCGAGCGCAGGAAACATCAGCGAAATTATCGAACTCGACGAAACGTTTATCGTGGTGCACGTCGAGGAAGTTATCCCGGAAGGCTTCCAGCCGTTCGAGGAAGTGCAGGCAGAGATCGAACCCCGGGCGTACATCGAAAAGAAAAAAGAGCTGCTTGCCGACCGCCTCGAGCGCGCACACGAGGAAGGAGGCTTCGACAACCTTTCCAGCGTGCCCGGCGTCCGCATACAAAACGCGTCCGTAACCTTCGGCTCGAACGTAGTGCCCGGACTGGGCGCCGAACCCCTTTTCACGGGCACGGCGCTGGGCCTCGCCGAAGGCGCCTCTTCACAGGTGATCGCCGGGGACAATGCCGTCTTTGCGTTGCGAACGATCCAGATCAACGAGCCTGCGCCGATCACGGAAAACGAACAGGAAAACATTCGCGGGCAGCTCCTGCGGCAACGGCAAAGCGCCGTGCGTACGCAATGGCTCGCCTCCCTGCGCGAACATGCGGACATAGAAGACTTCCGCCGGCGTTTCCGGCAGCAGCAATAGCCCCGGCGACGGCCTCACGCCGTGAAGCTTCCTCTAAAGGCGGCCTCGGCGGGACCTTCCAGATAGATGTCGCGCACCTCCCCTTCCTCAAGGAGGAATCCGACCGTCAGACGCCCGCCGGGCATGTCCACATGGATCCGATCGGATTCCGTACGCCGCACGATGCGGGCCACGACTGCGGAAGCAATCGCCCCCGTGCCGCACGCCAGCGTTTCCGCCTCCACCCCTTTTTCGTAGGTGCGCACGAGCAACCGGTCCTCGCCCGCCACCTCGACAAAGTCGATGTTGGCGCCCGCCGGAGCAAGCGCTTCGTCCTGTCGCAGCGCGTGTCCCCAGCACACGGCGGGCACGTCCGCCGCGCAATCCACAAAACACACCAGATGCTCTGTGCCCGTCCAGATATAATGCGCCTCGGCGATATCCGTATTCGCCAGGCTCGCCAGCTCGCGGCGCGGCGCATAATCGGCCAGCGCGGGCTGATGCACCCGAACCAGCCCGCACGCCAGCGACGCTGCCCGAAAAACGCCGGCGTCGGTCTCGAACCGTAGCGCGGGCGCATCCATACCGGCCTGCCGGGCGAAAAGCACAAGGCACCGGGCGCCGTTTCCGCACATCGTGCCGATCGTGCCGTCCGCATTGACGTAACGCATCCGAAAATCGCAGGCCGTCTCGTTCGGCGGATTGAACGCAAGCAGGCCGTCCGCGCCAATTCCGGTCCGGCGAGGACACAAGCGTTTCGCAAAACCACTCAGTTCCTCATCGGAAAAACGATAAAATCGATTGTCGATCACGATAAAATCGTTTCCGGCCCCATTCATTTTCGTAAATTCCACAACGAGTTCCATAGCAAGTCAGGTGACCTCTTGACGGAAAAGACACTAACGATCAACGGCGTCGACCCGCTCCTTGTATACGGATTCAACGACGCATATCTACGCAAGATCGAACAGGCCTTTCCCAGTACGCTCGTTGCGGCGCGGGGCAATGCGCTCATGCTCCAGGGAGAACAAGACGCCGTGGACACGATCGAGCGCATCGTCGCGGAGCTCGCGAGCGGCGTGGCGCGCAACGGCGACCTGACCGAAAACGACGTAGACACCGTACTGTCTCTCTTCACCGCGACGGGCGGCGAGGGTTCCCAGGCCCTTGATGCACATCAGGTTATTCTGTTTCCGCCCTCGGGCAAAGCGATCCGGGCTACGATGCGCGGCCAGATTCGTTTGGTGGAAGCGGCCCGCTCGAACGACCTCGTATTCGCCATCGGGCCGGCGGGCACGGGAAAAACCTACACCGCCGTGGCCCTCGCGGTATCCGCGCTCAAGTCGCAACGAGTACAGCGGATTGTGCTTTCCCGCCCGGCTGTGGAGGCCGGCGAGCGCCTGGGCTTTCTGCCGGGAGATTTTCGGGAAAAAGTCGATCCGTATCTGCGCCCGCTCTACGACGCGCTCGAAGACATGCTTTCTGCGGAAAAATTGCGGGGACTCATGGAAAAGAAGGTGGTGGAAATCGTTCCGCTGGCCTACATGCGCGGGCGTACGCTGAACAATGCGTTCGTCATTCTGGACGAAGCCCAGAACGCCACCTCAATGCAAATGAAGATGTTTCTGACGCGCCTGGGCGAAGGCAGCCAGGCAATCGTCACCGGAGACATTACGCAAACGGACTTGCCCGCCCGCGAGCAGAGCGGCCTGACGGATGTCCGGGACGTACTGTCTGGCATAGACGGCATCGAGTTTGTGTACTTCGACCGCCATGACGTGATGCGGCATCGCCTCGTGCAAAACATTATCGACGCCTACGAAGGCCGAAAGCCGGGCCCCGCGGGCAGCGCAGCGGATCAGGACGCCGCGTCGTACTCGTAAAAGCCGCGCCCGGACTTGCGGCCCAACCGACCCGCATCCACCATCTCCCGGAGCAAGGCGCACGGCCGGTATCGCTCGTCGGCCAGCCCCTTGTGCAACACCTCCATAATAGACAGGCACACGTCCAGTCCGATAAAGTCCGCCAGCGCAAGCGGCCCCATCGGGTGGCGCATGCCGAGGGTCATCACTTTGTCCACGCTTTCCGGCGGCGCCACGCCGTCCATCACGCACCGGCACGCCTCGTTGATCATGGGCATCAGCACCCGGTTGGAAACGAACCCCGGCGCATCCTGCACCGCAACCGGCTCTTTCCCGAGGTCGCGCGCCACCTGAAACACGCGCTCGAAAACCGCAGTGCTCGTCTCGGGAGAACGCACGATTTCAACGAGTTTCATCACGGGAACCGGATTGAAAAAATGCATCCCGATGACCCGTTCGGGGCGCGCGGTAGCCGAAGCAAGGGACGCAATGGAAATGGACGACGTATTGCTCGCCAGAATCGCATCGACCGGCGCCAGGGCGTCCAGTTCCGCAAACACGCGTTGCTTGTGGGCCAGGTTTTCGGGAACGGCCTCTATTACCAGCTCGGCCTGGGCCACGGCGGCGGGTATCCCGGAAACGCACGTAATGCGACACAACACGTCTTCCGGGCGGGCCACGCCCTGCCGGTCCAGGTTGCGCCGAATCGAACGAAGGGCTTGATCCAGCGCGGCGGCAGACACATCGACCAGATGCACCGGATGCCCCTGCAAAGCAAAGACATGGGCAATGCCGCATCCCATTGCGCCGGCCCCCACTACGGATGTCCTGCACCGACTCATGGCTTGAAATCAGAAAAAATGGTCAGAATGCGAGCAGGCGTTCCGTCGCCGCGGCCGGAAGATCCTTGATCGTGACCGCATGGTTGGCTTCGTCCACCAGCACCACGCGAGGACGATGTTGGCGAGCCTCCTCGGGCGTCATATGCGCATACGTAATGACGATAACCTCGTCTTCCCGGGCCGCCAGCCGGGCGGCCGGACCATTCAATTTGACCATGCCGCTGCCGGAAGGGCCCGGAATGGCGTAGGTCTCCAGGCGGGAACCGTTGTTTACGTTGACCACCTGCACCTTTTCGTAGGGCAGAATTCCGCTCGCTTCGAGCAAGGCTTCGTCCAGCGTAATGGAGCCTTCGTAATACAGGTCGGCTTCGGTAACCCGAAGGCGCTGCAACTTCGCCTTGAACATCGTAACGGTCATATCCAATGCGGCTGTATGTGCGGCTGTAGGGAGATGGGCGTGTATGCGCATGCTTTTCGGCAGAACCAGCTTGCGGCGGCCTGGCGCACGGCGCACAATATAACGTCTTTTGTCAGGATGTGCGCACCGGTTCTGCCGTGGCGACGGGCGCTTGCGCAAATACGCTGTCGATAAGCCGCGTCGTTCCGAAGCAGGCAGCCACGGCGGCCAGTACGCGCTGTCCAGGGCGTATCGCCTCTGTCGGCTGCAACGTATCGGCATCCACCACCTCCGCGTACTCGACGCGCGCACCGGCCTCGCGGCGCATTATGGAGCGCATGATTTCAACCAGCGCCTCCCCGCGCTGTTCCCCCGCGCCGATCGCCTCCGCGGCGGCATGCACGGCCTGCGGAACCACCGCGGCGGCCTTGCGCTCTCCCGGAGACAGATACGCATTGCGCGAGGAAAACGCCAGCCCGTCTGCATCGCGCACCGTCGGCACGCCCACGACCTCGATACCCAGCAGCATGTCTTGCGCCAGCCTGCGCAAAATGACGAATTGTTGCGCATCTTTCAACCCGAACACAGCCACATCCGGGCGGCACGCATGGAACAGCTTCAACACGACCGTAGCGACCCCGTCGAAGTGCCCCGGTCGAAACGCGCCGCACAAATGCCGGCTCAGGGCGCCCACCGAAACGGACATCCGGTCGGCCTGCAGGCCTTCCGGGTACATCTCCCCGGGCCCGGGAGCAAACGCGACGACGTCGGGAGACAAGGCGGCCAGTATGTTCACATCCTTTTCGAAGGGACGCGGATAGACCTCGAAATCTTCCCCGGGGACGAACTGCGTCGGATTCACGAAAATGGATACCGCCACATCGTCCGCCGAGGACAGCGCCTCCCGAACCAGCGCCTCGTGGCCTGCGTGCAGAGCGCCCATGGTGGGCACGAGTGCAATGCGGCGCCCGGCGGCGCGACGTTTATCGGCCCAGGCCTGCATCTTCCGGACAGAAGTGATTATCTTCATGGCGTACGGCGTATAACGCTTTTTACTTTTTTCATCGTTCCGGGGATATCCCATGCCTGAATATCGTATTGAAACCGATTCGCTCGGCGAAGTTCGCGTGCCGGCGGACGCACTCTATGGTGCGCAAACGCAACGAGCCGCCGAAAATTTCCCGATCAGCGGCCTGCGCTTCCCGCGCGCCTTCATCCAGGCGCTTGGCATGGTAAAATACGCCGCGGCGCGGGCAAACGGCGCGCTGGCCATGCTGTCCGAAGAAAAGACGGACGCCATCGCCGCCGCCGCCGAGCAGGTTATGGACGGGCAGCACGACGATCAGTTTGTGCTGGATATTTTTCAGACAGGCAGCGGCACCTCCACCAACATGAACGCGAACGAGGTGATCGCCACGCTCGCAAGCAAGGCGCTGGGCGGACAAGACGTGCACCCCAACGACGACGTAAACAAATCCCAGTCCTCGAACGACGTCATCCCGACCGCCATGCATGTGGCTGCCCGCACGACCATCGAGCAGGCGCTGCTCCCGGCGCTGGAGCGGCTGAACGCGTCGCTGGCCGACAAGGCCGCCGCGTTCGACGATGTCGTAAAGAGCGGACGCACCCACCTGATGGACGCCACGCCCATACGGCTTGGGCAAGAATTCGGGGGCTACGCAGCCCAGGTCGCACAGGGCGCCCGGAGGCTTCGGAGCGCTTCCGCCGAACTGGAGGAACTGGCGCTGGGCGGTACGGCCACCGGCACGGGCATAAACCGGCCCGCCGCCTTCCCGGAAAAAGCCATCGCCATCCTTTCCGAGCGATCCGGCTTGTCGTTTCGCGAAGCGGAAAATCACTTTGAAGCGCAATCGGCCCGGGACGCGTATGTGAGCGCATCGGGCGCGTTGAATACGCTGGCGGTCTCGTTGATGAAGATCGCCAACGATCTGCGCTATCTTGGGGCCGGGCCGACCAGCGGCGCCGCCGAAATCCGGCTCCCTGCCGTGCAGCCCGGGTCGTCTATCATGCCGGGCAAGGTCAATCCTGTGCTGAGCGAAGCCATGATGATGACGTGCGCCCGCGTCATGGGCAACCACGCCGCCATTTCGATCGGCGGACAGCACGGGAACCTCGAACTGAACGTGATGATGCCCGTGATGGCCTATTGCATGCTGGAGAGCATCTCGATTCTGGCCGGCGCATGCGACGCATTCCGGACGCGATGCATCGATGGAATAGAGGCGGATCGCGCGCGCTGCCGCGAATTGCTGGAGTTGAATCCGTCGATCGCCACGGCGCTCAACGCCGCCATCGGGTATGACAAAGCGTCACAGGTCGCCAAAAAGGCGGCGCACGAACGGCGCTCGGTGCGGGACGTGCTGCAGGACATGGCGCTGCTCCCGGAAACGGAGTTGGACGCCATCCTCGACGTACGCCCCATGACGGAACCCGGCATACCCGGCGCATAGCCTCGCAAGAGGCGCCCGCCCTGCAATAATTCCGGGTTTGGCGCGTTTTTTGTGTCGCTCCAGCGTGCGCCGCATGGGCTTCCCCGGCGCCCTGTACCCCATCCCTGTATCCCATACCATTGCCTCTCGTTTCATCCCTGTTCGAACTATGCGCACCGAAAAAAATCGCTTTGTTTCGCTGTCCGTCCTTGGCGCCGTATTCCTTGCCGGCGGACTGTTCGTAGCCATGGGAGCCAGCGTATTCGGCTTCGGAAGCAACGCCGACACAGAAAGCCGGACCGCTCCCGCTCCGCTTCCCACCCTGCCCAGTGCCGCCACGCTGGAAGACGCCTTCACGCAAGTCGTCGAACGGGTCAACCCGGCCGTGGTGCAAATCCGGACCGAAAACCTTCCCGGGGCCCGGAATGAGAACGAGAACGAGCGGCAGGAGAATCCTTTCGAGAATACGCCCTTCGGGGATTTCTTCCGGGACTTCGAATTCCGTACGCCGCCTATGCCTCGCCAGGGGCTCGGGTCGGGGGTCGTCATACGCCCGGACGGCCACATCCTGACGAACAACCATGTCATCGACGACATGGACGAACTTACCGTCATCGGCATGGACGGCGCGGAATACGATGCCCGGGTCGTCGGCGCGGACCCCGTGAGCGACGTCGCCGTGATCAAGATTGAGGCGGATGGATTGCCGTTCGTCGAAATGGGCGACTCGGACCATATCAAAGTCGGGCAATGGGTCATGGCGTTCGGATCGCCTATCGAAGCTTCGCTGGGCAATACCGTGACGGCGGGCATCGTCAGCGCCACCGGCCGGATTCGGGGCGGAGGCCGCATGCCGGGCAACGATACCGGAGGAGGCCCCTCGCCTACGTACAATTTCATCCAGACAGACGCCGCCATCAATCCGGGAAATTCCGGCGGGCCGCTGGTTAATCTGCGCGGCGAACTGGTGGGCGTCAACACGGCCATCATTACGCGCACCGGCGGATATCAGGGAATCGGGTTCGCCATTCCTGTCAACACGGCCCGCAACGTAGCCGATCAATTGATGGCTACCGGGCGCGTAGAGCGCGGAAAACTGGGCGTACGGTACGGCCCGGCCAGCGAAGCCCTGATCGAGACGCTGGACTTGCCCCAGGGCGCCGCCGTGGTCGGATCCGTGGTGGAAGGCTCCGCCGCCGAGGACGCAGGCATTCGTCCGGGGGACGTGATTGTCCGCCTGAACGGAAAGGAACTGCGAAATCACCAGCAACTTTCGCTGTGGATCGGCGCCATGAAGCCGGGCGACCGCGCAGAAATAGCGGTAAACCGGGACGGCGAATCGAAAACCTTCCGCGTCGATCTGGACGGCTGGGAAAACGAGGACGCCAACCTGGCCGACACTGCAGACGCCCCAGAGGCTCTCGAGGACCGCCTGACGGACGAACTGGGCATCGCATTGACCAACATGACCCCGGACCTGGCCCGCGAAGCGGGTTTCGAGGAAGAAACGCCCGAGGGGGTGATGGTGACGAACGTAGACCCCGCCAGCTACGCGGCGCGCGAAGCCAACCTGCGGCGCGGGGCCGTCATCTCGGAAATCGACCGGAAAAAAGTCCGCAACCTGGAGGAATTCGAGGCGGCCTATGAAGATATAGAACCCGGAACGGCCTTTATTGTCCGCCTGAACACACCGAACGGAGGGGCCGGAATCACTGCGCTGAAAAAGCCTGCGGCTTCCGACGAATAAAGGGTGCGCGGATCGAATCCGACTTGATCGGCGCAGCCTGGCGTCGGGAATACACTACGCGCTGTTTTCCGCCTGGGCGGACAGGGCTATTCCCGAATCAGCATGGTGAGGCCATATTCATGGTCCTCTATGCGCATGGGGTATTGGGAAAAGGGAATCTGGTACACCTCGTCCTTGTGCGGCAGCGTACGGGCGTCGTAGGTTTCCCCGTCGGCCGAGCGGTTGCTCCAGAATCCCATGCGCGCCTGATTGCCTTCCGAGGTGGCGGAAATGCCTATTTCGTACTTGCGAAGCTCCTTCCCCTGCTGGAACAGGGTGACTTCCCGCGTGCCGTAGCTGCGATACAGGCGAATGGTCCGGGGAACGGGACCCGCGTCTTCCCCATCGACAAGCACATACACGGCCTTGCCGTACAGGAGCGAGTCCGCCACAGCGCCCTCTCCCTCTGCGGTCATGTCTTTCGACGCGCTGCACCCTGCGGCGAGGGCGCCCAGAACAGATAACGTTACGACAAATCGTGCGATGGCCATGCGGCGCCTCGTTTGTTCCATTCAGTGTGTTCGATCCAGTGTATTCCGTCCAGATTGCTCCAGCCAACTGGCTTCGCGGTACTGCGAAATGCGCTGATCAAGCCCACTGCGACCCGCGCTTCGCGTACGCACTACATTTTCTTATGGATCCAACCGGACACGGTTCCCACGGTCCGTTACGTTTCTGGATGCTATATTGCCGCCATCCTTGCCCGCCACGCTCATGCCTGCGCCTATCTCTTTTGCCCCCCTCGACACGCTGCCCCGCGTCATGCGCGCCAGCGGCGTGGAGGCGGACCGGTGCCTTGTGATCACGGACGAGCATGTGGCGGCGCTGTACGGCGACGCCGTATGCGCCTGCCTTGCATCCGAACGGATCCGGCCGCATCTCCTTGCGTTGCCGCCCGGCGAAGCCACCAAATCGCACGACCGTCTCCTCGAAATCTACGACCAGGCGCTGGCGTGGGGCCTGGAGCGCGGCGTCCCGGTTGTGGCGCTCGGCGGCGGCGTCGTAGGCGACCTGGCGGGATTCGCCGCCGCCACGTTGCTTCGCGGTCTTCCGCTTTTTCAGGTTCCCACCACGCTGATTGCGCAGGTCGATAGTTCCATCGGGGGCAAAACGGGCGTCAACCACGCCACCGGCAAAAACCTGATCGGAGCATTCTATCGGCCCGCCGGCATCCTGACGGATACGACCGTGCTGCAATCGCTCCCCTCCCGGGAATGGACCAGTGGCCTTGCGGAGGCCTTCAAGCATGGCCTCATTGCGGACGAAGCCCTGTTTGCCGCGCTGGAAACGGCGGCGGACGCCTTGTTCGAGCGCAACGAAGAGGTCGTCAGGCGCATCGTTCCTCGCGCAGCAGACGTCAAAGTGCAGGTCGTACGGGAAGACGAATTTGAAACCGGGCGGCGCGCTATGCTGAATTTCGGCCATACGTTCGCACACGCTATCGAAAAGGTGGCCGGATACGGCGTGTATACGCATGGCGAAGCCGTGGCGGCCGGCATGCGGGCCGCCTTGTATCTTTCCGGGCAGGTCTCGGCGGAGTTCGACCCCGCGCGCGCCGATCGGCTCGTGGGGCGCATTCCGGTCCCCCCGGGACTCGCCTCCCTGGGCATAACGGACCTCATGGACGCCATGAAGCAGGACAAAAAAGTGCGCGGCGGCGCCGTGCGGCTGGTGCTGCTCGAGCGGATCGGGCGGGCCTTCGTAACCGGGGAGGTTCCCTCCCGCCTGGTGGAAAAAGCCTGGGCGTACGCACAGGACGTCGTCGGCTGATCCAAAACCATCCGGAACGCCTTGCGCGCAGGCACTATTTGAGGCCAACGGCGTACACGTTCTATCAAACGTTCCTGCGCCTTGCCCTCCAGCCAAGTCATACGCATCCTGGGCCGTCTCCTGCAGTTCGCCTTGTACGCGGCGCTGTTCGGGGTGTTGGCCTTCTTCGCCCTGGCCCGTACAGAGCAAGGACGCGAAACGCTCCGGATGGGGACCCAGCGCCTGGCGAACAGCGCGCTATCGGGGCATCTGGAGATTGGCGGTTTGTCGGGCAGCGTACCCGGACGCCTTGCGGCGCATCACGTCGTCGTGCGCGACGCCGAAGGCGCGACGGTCGCCCGCATCGATTCCGTACTCCTGCATCCGACCTGGCGCTCGCTGATAAACCGTACGGTCTCGGTCGGGCGCGTTACGCTCGTTCGGCCCCGCTTCAGCCTGGAGCGGAATGCATCGGGCGCATGGAACGTCACGGAGGTGTTCCGGGCGGTTACCGATACGTCCCGATCCAACCCGAATCCCTGGTCGTTCCGATCCGGCCTGGTGGACATTACGGACGGCCGCATTCAGACGAAATCGGCCCGCCCCGTCGATTCCGACCAGTTGTTCGACTGGAGCAATGCGTCCATGGAAGCGGTGAACGCCCGGCTCACGATTGATCTGGGGCCGGAAGCAAAAACGGTCGAGGCGCTCGATTTCAGCGCCCGGCTTGTGGAACCGGAGATGGAAATACGTCGGCTGCACGGGCGGATGACCGCGCAGGAAGGCCATATCGCCCTCCACGATGTGCAACTGCGCACAACCGGGAGCGATCTCCGCCTGAACGGTTCGATATCTCCGCCGGATACGCTTTCCGGCGCCGCGTCGTCCCCGACGCTGGATATCCGCATAGATCGCAGCACGATCGACTCCGACGAAATGCGTCGGGCGTTTCCGGGCCTGCCTGCCCTCGAAACCGTCGCAATAGCCGGAAGCGTCCGGGGGCCGGTAGACGCGCTCGTCGTGGACCGCCTTGACCTGGAACGAAACGCCTCCACGCTGGCCCTCGAAGGAACCCTGCTGGGCCTGCCGGACTCGCTGGATTACGAATTGGCCATCCGGGAAGGCCGCCTGTACGGACGGGATCTACGCGCCCTCCGGCGAGCCATGGATTTCCCCTCCTTCGAACATCTGGACCGCATCGATTTTACAGGCTATGCGCAAGGCACGGCGCACTTCCGCACCGCAGAAACCGGGCCGCGCTGGCGCGGCGTCCATGAGTTCATGGTCCAAACCGGGGCCGGACGCCTCGAGGGCAACGCCCGGATCGGACTGGGCGAGGAAGGGCTTTCCGTAGAAAGCGACCTGGACCTGCATCGCGTAGATGTAGGCCGCATACTCAGAAAGCCGAACCTGACAAGCGATCTCACGGGACGCATGGCCTTGCAGGGAGCGGGGCCGGCGCTTTCGGAACTGAGCGGGGAGGTCGAACTGGCGCTAACGGGGTCCCGCGCCGCCTCCCGAACCCTCGATACGCTCTACGCCGTGGTAACCGGTGCGCCGCGCGCCTTTCGGGGTACGCTCCAGGCGGCGGAAGGAGACGGCTCGGTGGCGGCTTCGTTCGAAGCAGACCGGACAGGAGCGCTGGCCCGATACCGCGCGGAAGGCGCAACGACCCGGCTGGACCTGGGCAATATCCTGCGCAACGATTCGCTTTCCTCCTCGCTCAACACGCACTTCGAACTGGAAGGACGCGGCGCCTCGTGGGCGCATTTCGAGGGCGCCGCGGAGGTCGCATTCGAACCCTCCGTCCTCACGGCGGGAACGATCCGGCGCGAGATTCCCGCGCACCGGTCCTCGTTGTCGATCCGGCAAGACAGCACAGGCCGTCCCGAAGCGTCCCACATTGCGCTGACCGGGGATATAGCGGACGTGCAGATTACGGGCGACGTGGCCCTGCAACCGGTCCTCCGGCTGGCGCGGCGCTGGGGCGAAGCCATTGCCCGCGAGGCCGCGAACGAAATATCGAAGCCATACCGTACGACCGCCGGAAAAACAGCCGAGCCCCGTTTGGCCCCACGCACCGGAAGCCGCACGGTGGACAGCCTGCACGCAAGGCAGCTGGACATACAGGCGCATATGCTGCGTTCGGACATTCTGGCCGCGCTGTGGCCGGGCCTCCCTGTGGTGCATACCGATCTGCGCGCAGAAGGCCGCCTCCTGCTGGCGCCCGACCGATTCGACCTCGACATGCAGGTCCAGGCCGATTCGCTGCGGACCGACGAGCTCCTGATCTATGGCATGGAAAGCGCCTTGTCCGCAGAAAGCCGCGACCCCAACGCCATTGCGCGCACCTTGCGATCCGCCCTGTCGGCAACGGTTCGGGATATGCGCATCCAGGGCCGCCGTGTGGGACAGGCCTCCATCGACAGCCACTTCGAAAACAGGGCGTTCGGCATTGCGGCGGAGGCCAGCATGCCCGGCGCTACGGAGCCGCTACGCTTGCGCGCCCGCATGGATATGTTGCCCGACCGCAACCGCCTGTTTATCGAGCACCTCCGGGTCGGCGCCAAAAATCAGGTATGGACCGCCACCGGGAACCGGGTCGTCGACTTCTACATGGAAGCGATTCACATTCCCGATATCCGCATCGCCCGCGAGGACAGCCTCCTTTCGGATGCAGAGGGGCTGCATATTACCGGCACGCTCTCCGCGGCGCCGCAGGACACGCTGTTCGTCCATGCGGAAGCAATTCGCATGCAACATGTGGGCGAACTGACCGGCTTGCGCGACGCCGTCGATGGGCAACTCGGGGGGCAGATCGCCTTTACGGGCTGGGGACGAAACCCCGAACTCACGGGCCAGGTTTTCGTGGACGCCCTGACGTTCCGGGGGCAGCCGCTGGGCTACCTGTCCCTGGACAGCCGCTACATCCCGGGCTCGCCGAACATTGCCCTGCAAGCCCGCCTTGCTCCCTCGGCGTCCGGCGACGGCGAACTCCTGCCCGACCAGAACGACCTGACCGTGCACGGCGTTTTTCGACTTCCCGGCCCGCAAAACGCGTCCCAAACGAGGAATCCGGGCGCCCTGGACCTGAATGTGCGCATCCGGCAAGCGAATGCATTTTTCTTTGAACACCTGTTCAGCAAAGCCATTGCGAACGTAACCGGGTACGTCAACGGAAGCGGACATATCGGGGGAGATTTTTCAAGACCGATCTTCCATGCGGACCTTGCGTTGCACGCGGTGCGGTTTCGGGTTCCGGAATTCCAGCTCGCCTTTGAAGCAAACGGCCCGCTGGTCGTGGACAAACGGGGCGTTCACCTCGCCAACCTGAACCTGTCGGATACCCGCAGAGGCACCGCTATCGTAGGCGGATCCATCCTGTTCAACGAGTATCGATTTCTGGCGTTCGATCTGGAAGGCACGCTGGACCGACTCAATATCATGAATGTGCGCAATTCGCGGGAATTGCCTTTCTACGGACGTATCTGGGCCTCCGGCGACATAGAACTCAGGGGACCGGCTTCCAACGCACTGCTTGCCTCCAGCGAATTACGGACGACCTCGGGCAGCGAACTCTACATTCCGGTGGCCGAAACCGCAGAAAACATGGATACCGGATTTATCGTATTCGCGGATTCGACAGAATATATCCCCCTCGGCGGCGATCCGTCGCGCGCGGGGCGGCGCGCAGAACGCGCCGTCGGCGAACGGCCCTTCGTGGACGGGCTGATCATGGACATCAACATCCTGAGCCCGGAAGGCACCACCGTACACCTTGTCATCGACCCGCTACTCGGCGACGTCATCACCGCACAGGGGAACGGACGCGTGCAACTGGGGCGCGTCGAAGGCGAATTCTTTACGTTCGGCGGATTCAACGTCAGCTCGGGAGACTATCTGTTTACGGCCGCCGGATTCTCCCGCCGATTCGTCATAGACAGCGGCGTCATCTCCTGGGACGGCGATCCGCTCAACGCCGAGATGGATATCACGGCCTCGTACCGGACGCGCGCGTCCCCGGAAGGACTGGGGTTCAGCGCCCAGCAGCGCCAGCTCATTCCCCTCGTCATACAATTGGGCGTAAGCGGTCGCGTGACGACGCCTATCATTGACCTGAGGCTCTCCGTGGACCGGGAAAAGCGCAGCTACATAGGCAACTACGAAGGCCTGGAGGCACTCCTCAATCAGCCGGAGCGCGCCGCCCAGTACGCCACCAGCGTACTCCTTACGAATTCGTTTTTGCTGGTCGAGGAACGCCCCCTGACGAGAACAAGCGGCGAAGCCCTCGCGGTCCACAGCGTCTCGCAACTGCTCGCCGGCCAACTCAACCGGTATATCAACAACGCCTTTCCGGGCGTGGAACTCGACCTGAACGTGCATGGAGAAAACGCCCAGGACCTTGGCGTAGCCCTTGGCGTGGCCCTGCAATTGCTCGACGAACGGCTCATCATCCGGGGAGAGGGCGTGGTGAACAACGACCAGACCCGACAACGAAACGGGCTGGAAGAATTCGTGGTGGAAGTGCGCCTGGGGCCGCACATATCCATGGATGTGTTCTACCGAAAGGAGGACGGCCTCCTGCTTGGCGCAGAGGCGGACAACAGCGCCAACACCACCGGGGCGGGCTTTTCGTATACGACGGGATTCTCGACCTGGGGCCGCCTCTTCTATCGCCTCATGGGGCGCCCGAACGAAGAGAACGAGGAGAATCAGGAGAACGAGAACGAGGACGACAGCGCGTCCGAAGACGACATTGCATCGGGCGAATAACGGCCGCATGCCTCGCGCTTTCGGACCTGGCGGGGCAGGCGGTCCTTACAGATCGAATGTCGTGACGTACGCCTCGGCGGCGTAAAATTCGGGCAGGCCCAGTTTGTTCAGGGCGCGGGCCGTATTCGTATTCCGATCCCGGGCGCGCTGCCAGAATTCGCGTTCGTCGTAGGCCCCCGGAAACATCGCGCGGTCTTTCTGGCTCTCGTGCTTGTAAATGGATTCGACCTTGCGGTCGAGGTCCGCCTTGGACAGGGGCAGGAACACATCGGCCATGTGAATATCCCATTCCTGCCAGGCGCCCCGGTATAACCAGATGAGCGGCTTGCGAAAATCGCGCGCTTCCCCGCGGCGCGCCGTATACGCCCGATAGGCCTCCCCGATCGCTTCGTAGCACATGCGATGCGTTCCGTGCGGATCGGACAGGTCCCCGGCTACGAAGATATGGTCCGGGCGAATTTCCTCCAGCAAATCCAGTACGGCCTGCTCGTCCGCCGGGCCGACCGGGTCCTTTCGCACCCGTCCCGTCTTGTAAAACGGCATGTCCAGGAAACGCGCATTCTTCTTGCCAAGACCCATCACCTCAATGGCCTCGATGGCTTCGGCATAGCGAATGTTCGCTTTGATGGCGCGTATATCCTCGGTGTCCACCTCGCCAGGGGCCTTGTTCTCCAGAAACCGCAGGATATCCTCGCATCGTTTTTCAAAATCCGGACACGCTCCGTCCTGCAAGCCCAGCGTATCCCGGCTGAATTCAAGGAACTGCAGATAGCGGCGCACGTCGGCGTCGAACACAGCCACGGAGCCGTTCGTCATGTACGCTACGACGACCTCGTTCTGGTTGGTCACCAGTTTGTCCAGCATCCCGCCCATGGAAATCACGTCGTCGTCCGGATGCGGGCTGAACACGATCACCGATTGATTCGAGATGAGGTCGTCCGGATAGGTGATCCGTTTGCGCAGGTCTTCGAACACCGTGCGGCACAGATTGTCTACGTTGCCGTACGCATAGACCAGCTCGTGCAGGTTATGCCGGTAGAAGTCCGATTCGTCCAGCGTCAGAATGGCCTTCTCCAGCTGTTCGCTCAGCCAGATCACGGCGCGCTTCGCCATGTCCCGGTCCCAGGATACGGAGCCGGCCAGCCAGGGCGTTTTCGCCCGGACAAGCGCCCCGGCCGCCGCGCTATCCAGATAAAAGACCGCGTTCGCGTGCTCCTGCAAATAACTGGCGGTGACTTGCAGATTGGGCGCTTCTTCGACCGCGCGGCGCACGATGGACGCCTTGTGTTCTCCGGTGGCGAGCAGGATGATTTCGCGCGCCGCCAGCAGCGAGCGCACGCCGATCGTAACGCCTTGCCGAGGCACGTTTTCTTCCCCGAAAAAATCGGAGGCGGCGTCCTTGCGGGTAATTTCGTCGATCACGATGAGGCGGGCGGACGTTTCGGGGCCGGAACCCGGTTCGTTGAACCCGATGTGCCCGCTGCGGCCAATCCCCAGAAGCAGCAAATCGAACCCGCCCGCCGCCTCGATGGCCTCTTCGTACCGTTGGCAAAAGGCGATCGCCTCCTCTTCGGGAAGCGAGCCGTCCGGCGCATGAATATGCTCGTCCGGAATGTTCACGTGGTCGAAAAAATTTTCCCGCATGAACCGGTAGTAACTCTGTACGCTGTCCGGCTTGATGGGATAATATTCGTCGAGGCTGAACGTGGCCACCCCGGAAAAGTCAGCCCTTCTTCCCGGTGCATCCGAATCAGTTCCTGATAGACTCCGATGGGCGTGGAGCCACTGGGAAGGCCCAGCACGAATTGCTCGCCGGCGGCCTGGCGCGCCCGGATCAGCTCGGCGATGCGGCCTGCGGCCTGTCGAGCGAGCGCGCCGGGATTGTCAAAAATTTCGACGGGGACGCGCTCCGGTTGCGTGTTCGAACCGGAAGCGCCGATGGCCTGTCGCATAGTCTTTGTGGAGTTAGAGGAGGCGATCCTCATGAATGAATTTCCGCAAGGGCCTCGCGCTGGGCCGCAAGCGTGTGCTCGATTTCGTCGTCGCCGTGCGCCGACGACAGGAAAAACGCCTCGAACTGCGACGGAGGAAGATAAATCCCCCGCTTCAGCATGGCGTGAAAATACTGCGCGTACCGCTTCGTATCCGAGGAGCGGGCGCCTTCGAAGTCCGTTACGCGACGCGGCGTAAAGAACAGGCACCCCATGGCTCCGACGCGCGTGAAGCAATAGTCCAGGCCCAGGTCCCGAAGGTTCTTGCGGACCCCTTCTTCCAAGGCATGCCCCAGTGCTTCCAGCCGGTCGTACAGCGCAGCGTCGTGCACAATGTGCGTGAGCGCCGCCTGCCCCGCCGCCATGGCGAGCGGATTCCCGGAAAGCGTGCCCGCCTGATAGACGGGGCCGGACGGAGCCAGATGCTCCATGACGTCGCGCCGCCCCCCGTAGGCGCCCGCAGGCAACCCGCCGCCCAGCACCTTGCCCAGCGTGGTCAGGTCGGGAAGCACCCCGTAGCGCGCCTGGGCGCCTCCCGGGGCTACGCGAAACCCGGTCATTACTTCGTCGAACACGAGCAAGGCCCCCCGTTCCGCGCACAGGCTGCGAAGCGTTTCGAGGAACCCCGGCTCGGGCGGTACGCACCCCATGTTGCCCGCCACAGGCTCCACAATCACGCAGGCGATGTCGTCTCCATGCGCTTCGAACAGCCGGGCTACGCTGGCCGCATCGTTATACCGGGCCAGCAGTGTGTCCCGGATCGCAGCAGGCGGTACGCCGGGCGAACCGGGATGCCCGAACGTAGCGACGCCGCTCCCTGCCGCCGCAAGAAAAAAATCGGCATGCCCGTGATAATTCCCCTCGAACTTCACCACCTTGTCGCGCCCCGTAAACCCGCGCGCAAGCCGGACGGCGCTCATGGTTGCTTCCGTGCCGGAATTCACCATGCGCACCATTTCGAGGGAAGGCACCAGCTGCACAACCAGCTCGGCCATCTCGACTTCGAGCCGGGTCGGCGCGCCAAAGGAGGTAGACCGCGGCGCCGTTTCCGCCACCGCCGCCACGATCGACGGATCCGCATGGCCGAAAAGCATCGGCCCCCACGACCCCACGTAATCTATGTAGCGGCGTCCGTCCTCGTCCTCGACCCAGGCCCCCGAAGCGCTTCGCAAGAAAAGGGGCGTACCCCCTACGGCTCCAAAAGCCCGCACCGGCGAATGTACGCCGCCCGGAATAACGCGCTGGGCCCTTTCGTATAGCGCCACACTGGATTCGGACATGGCAACCTGACCGGGCTGTCTTGGAAAAAGGACGGAAAAAGATGCAAAAAACGGGTTTATGCGGAAGCTTCCGAAGCCAGCGGGGGCGCAGGCGCACCCCATCTCCTGGCCTCGGCGATCACCTCGCATTGCCCGCACCGCGTACGCCGCTCGGCAGGCCGGGGAGACACAGGCAGCGGGCATAACGCGCGATCCTTGCGCGAAACATCCCCAACGCCGGACGGCGCATCGGGCGCGGGGGCCGGACGGGACGCGTTCGTCGCCGGCCCAAAGGCCAGTTGCGAAACCACCGCTTCCGACAGCGCTTTCATGAAAAGCGGGTGACAATTCAGGCCCGACATGACCTCGAACTGACGGATGCCCGCCGCTTCCGCATCTTCGCGCAATTCCACGTCCAGTTCAAAGGCCGTTTCTATATGATCCGTTACAAAAGCGATCGGGACCACGACGAGGGAGGCCACGCCTTCCCGGCCCAGTTCCCCGACTTTGTCGACCGTGCTCGGCGTAAGCCATTCCATGGGGCCAACCTTGCTCTGAAACGAAACATGGTAGGGATAATCGAATTTGCGGTGCGCCATCACCCGGTCCACCGTCGAATGGATCAGACAGCAATAGGGATCGCGCCGCTCCTTCATTTCCCGGAGCGGCGTGCCGTGCGCGCTAAAAAGCAAATGCGCGCCGCTGCGCTCGGACCGGTGAAAACGCTGAAGCGCCTCGTCGATCCGTTCGGAAACAGCCTGCACGTACGCCGGGTGCCCCGCGTATTCGAACACCGACGTGGTCTCCCAGGTCGGTATTTCCCCGACGTCCTGCAGCGCATGCCAGTACGCCAGCGAAGCCCCTGTGGTGGTCTTGGAATACTGCGGATACAGCGGCAACAGCACCACTTTGTTCACCCCGTCGCGTTGCATTTTTTCGGCGGCCTCCTCGCTGAAGGGACGCCAGTAGCGCATGGCCGGATAGGTCCGGAACACGACGCCTTCCGCCCGCCCGTAATCCCGCATCAGACGTTCTTCGAGCGCCCGCGCTTGCTCGCGCGTCAGCCGGTTGATGGGGGACCCGCCCCCGATCGCCTCGTAATCCTTGCCCACCTTCCTGGAGCGGCGGCTGGAAATAAGGCGACACAGCGCGTGCCGCAGCCATCCGCCCACCGGAATATCGATAATGGCAGGATCCATGAACAGGTTGTACAAAAACGGAGCAACATCTTCCTGTTTTTCCGGGCCGCCCAGATTGAACAGCACGACGCCCACCGTATCGCCCCGCGCAATCCTGAGCGAATCGGACGGGAAAAACGCCCCCGTTACGAGACGGCGGTCCCAGGAATATCTTTTAAGAAATTCGCGCGGCGTCATGGGGGAACGTGAGATACGACAGCAGGGGCGCTTCCTTATTCGGATAAAATACTATTGCAGTTTCGTTTGTATGTTGAACTTTCTAATAAGGATGCACGAATTCAGGATCCCGGATGCCCTGACGCCTTGATTCAGGGCCGCCGGGCGGGCGGCGGCGCGTTGAAGGGCGCGAGGGAGAGCCAATCCTTCGGGTTCAGAAACCATTCGAGGCGGCTTTCGTCCGTGCCCGGATCGGGCGCCCAGCCGTATTCCCACCGGGCCATGGGCGGCAAACTCATCAGAATGCTTTCCGTTCGTCCGCCGGTGTCTATGCCGAACTTCGTGCCCCGGTCGTGGAGCAGATTGAACTCTACGTACCGCGCGCGCCGCAGCGCCTGAAACGCCCGCTCCCGTTCGCCGTACGGCTCGTTGCGGCGACGTTCCGCAAGGGGAATCCAGGCTTCGAGAAACGCTTCGCCAGCCTGGCGCACGAACGCAAACGTGTCCTCCGGGGCTTCTCGCAAGCCATCGAAGAAAACGCCGCCCACGCCCCGCGTTTCCTCCCGGTGCGGCAGGTAGAAATAGGCGTCGCACCGCCGCCGGAACGCATCGTAGTCGGCTACGTCGTGCGCATCGCACACGTCCTTCCAGGTTCGGTGAAAATGCTGTATGTCCTTGAGGAACGGGTAGTACGGGGTGAGGTCCGCGCCGCCCCCGAACCATTGATCCGCCGGCCGGGAAAGATCCTCGCCCAGCGCAAAGTACCGGAAATTGGCGTGGACGGACGGTACGTACGGATTTTTCGGATGGAGCACCAGCGAAAGGCCCGTGGCGAAAAACGAGCGCGTCGGCGCGATGGGGCGCCCGTCCAACACCTCTGCAAACACCGTTTCGGGCAACTCGCCGTGCACGACGGACGTATTCACGCCCGCCTTTTCCAGCAACGCCCCCCCGGCCAACGCGGCGGACAGCCCGCCTCCGCCGCCGGGACGCTCCCAGGCGTCCTCCCGAAACGTCGCCTGCCCGTCCAGTTCCTCCAGCGCGCCGCGAATCGCGCACTGAAGTTCCTGCACGAAATCCGCCATGCGGCGGCCAAGAGGCTCCTCTTTATGGATACGGGACGGGGACATGCGCGAAACGGTATGGGATAGTGCAGGTGCTTCCGGCGCTTTGGGGCGCTTTGGGAGGCTTTAATGCGTCAGGGGTTCGTATTCGGGTTCGGATTCGTATCAAGAGCCTGCGGGCCGAGTTCGGACGGAGGCCGCGCAAGCATGTTTGCGACGGCGCCCGAAACCCGGGCGCGCCAGGCCGCGGGCGGAGGCGCGCAAAAACCTATGCGCTCCCTGGTCACCGGATGCGTAACCGTAAGCCGGAAGGCATGCAACGCAAGGTTGCGTCCGTCCAGTTCCCGCGTAGCGCCATACCGAAAATCCCCGAGAATGGGATGCCCCTCCGCCGCCAGCTGGAGGCGAATCTGGTGTTTTCGGCCTGTTTCCAGCCGCACCCAGAGCAAACTCGCATCGTCTTGCACGGCGAGCGAACGCCACTGGAGGCGGGCGTCCTTGCCGGCGGCGTCTCCGGCGGGCGCAAGGCGGGCGCCGCCTCCCGGACGGGCGGCCAGCGTATGCCGAAGCGTCCCGTCGCCCCGCAGGACGCCTTCCACGAGGGCAAGATATTCCTTGTGGGGGGTGCGGCGACGGAACTGTTCCGAAAGACGCGCGGCGGCTTTCGAGGTGCGGGCCAACACGATCACCCCCGAGGCAGGCCGGTCCAGACGATGCACCAGTCCCAGAAACGCCTCGCCTTTCTTGTCGAATGTTTCCTTCAGGTAGCGTTTGCCGAGGCGGAGCAGGTCCGGGTCGTTCGTTTCGTCCTGCTGCGCGAGCAAGCCGGGCGGCTTGTCCACCGCCAGCAGATGGTTGTCCATGTACAGAATGGGAATATCGGCGTGCCCCGGAGCGGATATATGCGCATCGAGGCGATTCATTCCGCCGCGCGCAGCGTTTCGGAATATTCATGCACGGCGTCTACGAAAACGCGGGCACGCGCCGGGTCGTGATCGGGATGCATGCCGTGGCCCAGGTTTGCGATATGCCGTCGGGGGCCGAAGGCCTCCAGCATGCGGCGGACGGCGGCGCGGATGGATGCGGGCTCCGCAAACAGCACGGCGGGGTCAAGATTCCCCTGCAACGTCTTGCGGCCGGTGTGCTTACGGGCGGCGCGGGGATGTATCGTCCAGTCGAGTCCGATCACATCGTACGCGGTCCGGGCCAGGCTTTCGAGCGCATAATGCGCGCCGCGGGCGAACACGATGCACGGCACGTCCGGATGCGCCTCTTTGAAACGCTGCGCCAGATCGCGCAAACAGGGAAGCGCAAACGCCTCGAATTCCCCGGGGCCGAGAAGGCCCGCCCAGGAATCGAACACCTGCACGGCCTGGGCGCCCGCCTCGACCTGCCGGATCAGATAGTCTGCGAGCGTATCGACAAGACGTTGCAGGAGCTCCCGCGACGCTTCCGGGTACCGGTGCAGCCAGGCGCGGGGCCGGGCGAATTGCTTGCTCCCCCCTCCTTCGATCATATACGCCATAAGCGTCCAGGGGGCGCCGCAAAAACCGATGAGCGGCACCCGGCCCGCCAGCGCGCGGCGCGTCACGGTAAGCGCCTCGAACACATAGCCCAGTTCGGTCGATACGTCGGGAGCGACGAGGCGAGCCAGGTCGTCGGGATGGCGCAGCGGGGCGGGCAGCACGGGGCCGATTCCCTTTTCCATGCGCACCTCCATGCCCATGGCCTGGGGAACCACCAGAATGTCGGAGAAAATAATCGCTGCGTCCAGATCGAACCGTTCGAGCGGCTGCACGGTAATTTCGGCGACCAGCGCGGGGGTGCGGCACGCCTCGAAAAACGACGATGCGGCCCGCAAGGCCCGGTATTCGGGAAGATAGCGCCCGGCCTGACGCATCATCCAGACGGGCGCGCGCGGGGTGTCCTCGCCGCGGGCGGCGCGCAACAGAAGATCGTTTTGAAGAGGGGGAAAATCGGCCATGTTCTTTACGGACGGGACGCGCTCTTCGGCAATAGCATACCGGTACGAAGATAAGGATGCACTGATCAAATCCACTTCGATCAGCGCTTCACGTACGCAAGTAGCGTTTGTAATGATTCTATCGTTAAAATCATCGGAAAACACGGCGTTTGGCGTCGTCGGGGTCGTGAAGCGCCCTCCGGGAGGCATCGAGAAGCGCGCTGGCTGCGTCATTCCTCATTACGTGGGGCCTGCCACGCTGCTTCGTCATTCCTTGCCAGCACACCCCTCGCTGCCTCTGATCTTCGCGGACTTAATCAGAGCATCCTTAAGGAACCGCGGCCCCGGATGTTCCGCCGGTGCGGCGCGGCGCACCGGATTTCCAGAGAAATTATCCGAGGCGGGCGGGATCGAGGCGGGCGCCGAAGGGTATGAATTCGTTTGCGGACGGGGTGCATGCATCATCGCATCCTGTGCGTACCCTGGGCGTACTCTGGGCGTATCCCATGCGCACTCTTGCGAAGCAGGGTCGCCCGCAGGCGCCGCATCCGGCCTGACGTCCGAAACCCCTCCGCCCGCTGTCCTTCGTCCCTCCTGCCGCCTTGCGCCATGCCCCCGCCCCTTCGCCCGTTCCGAAACGAACTGCTGCGAAAAATGCTGCATCTGCTGGCGCTCGTCATCCCTGCGGGCATATACGTACTCGACAAGCCACTTGCGCTGTTCGTGCTGGCGCCCCTGTCGGCGGCGGCGATAGGCGCCGATGCGCTTCGCGCACGATCGGAACGCTTTGCCCGAGTCATCGACCGCCTGTTCGGGTACATGATGCGGCCTGGCGAAATTCCGCCCCCCGGCGGCCGCATGGCGCTGAACGGGGCTACCTGGGTCGCGGTCTCGGCTACCTTGCTCACGCTCCTTTTTCCTGCGGATCTGGCGGCGGTGGGGTTTGCTTCCTTCATGGTGGCGGACGCCGCCGCGGCCCTCACGGGGATGCGGTTCGGACGTACGCCCTGGCCGGGAACACACCGCACCGTGCAGGGATCCATCGCCTTTGCCTGCGCGGCCTGGGCCATGCTCCTGCCGTTCGGGCATATTGCTCCGGGAACCGCCCTCCTCGCGGCCCTTGCGGGCGCGGCGGTCGAAGCCCCGAACCTGCCCCTGAACGACAATATCCGGGTGCCTTTGGTTATGACGGCGATTCTGTGGATTGCGGCGGGATGAATAGGGCGTGGCGGGGGGAAACGGCAGGCGAAAAATATTTTTGCAAAAATCGTTACATATCCTTGCGAGAGGACTTGCCAGTCGCTAACTTGTATGACATGTTATCCATTCCAGCAAATGCCTTGAGCGCATACCACCGCCGCCCAATGCCATTTTTCCGCCTCCGCACCCTTCTGCTGACCGCCGCCCTCGGGCTCGCGATGGCCTTCCCGGCCGCCGCCCAGACCGGAAAAATCACCGGCGTCGTGACGGAAGCAGGCACAGGCGCGCCGCTCCCCAACGTAAACGTGGTTATCGAAGGCACCGTGCGAGGCGCCTCTACCGATGAGGACGGGCGGTATTTCATCCTGAACATTGAGCCGGGCATCTATAACCTTGTTACTTCCTTCATTGGCTTTCGGGGCGTGACGACCACCGGAGTCGTCGTCAACATCAACCGCACGACGACCGTGCATTTTGCGCTGGAAGAAACCGCTATCGAGGGAGACGAGGTCATTGTCGTAGCCGAGCGTCCCAACGTGGATGTGGACCAGACCGCCACGCTGGAGATTATCCGTCTGGAGGATGTGGAGCAAATTCCGGGGGTCACAGACCTCGGAGGGGTATTGAGCCTGCAAGCCGAGGTGAACGACGGACATTTCCGGGGCGGACGCTCGAACGAAGAACTCTATGTCCTCGCCGGCATGGGCATTGTCAATCCGCTGCATTCTTCCCGCTCCTTTACGCCCATGATGAGCGCGGTCGAGGAAATAGAGGTCATCACCAGCGGCTTTTCCGCCGAGTACGGCAATGCCATGAGCGGCGTCGTCAACATCTCTACGAAAGAAGGCGGAACCGCGTGGGAAAGCCGCAGCGAGTTTCGCACGCGCATCCCCGGCTACAAGCATTTTGGCGGCAGCGTGTACGACCCCGCGACCAATCCCTATATCCGCCTCCTGGACAATCTGGCGTGGTGGGAATCCCCGGACCCGGAGAACGACGACCGCCCTCGCTGGCAGGGCGCCGTCGGACGCGGCTTTGGCTCCCGGGTAGACCCCGCAGAAGGAGCCCAGTTGGCCTACAACCTGTGGCGCCAAACGCACCGGGACATCGGGTACGAGTACGACAACCAGTGGGACGGCCTTGTGGATTTCACGACCGGGGGCCCGCTTTCGAACAAAAGCAGGATGTTCGTCGCCACGCAAATCAACCGCGTATGGCCCATGTTGCCTGCCCCGGAACCCAACCGGGAGTATCAGGTCATGGCGAATTACGTATACAAACCGACGCCAGGGACGAAGTTCAAGATCAACGGCCTGTACGGCAACGCCTACCAGCAGGAATTCAGTTATTCTTCGGGAGGATTCTATCGGTGGGTATACGATCGGGTGATCGGCACGAACAAGGTGCGCGATCTTTCGGCGGGCCTGGGGCTGAATTTCTCCCAAATCGTCAGCGACCGCACATTCTACGAGGTCAATCTCAACGGAATGCATACTCGCCTGAAAGAAGGCGTGGACGTGATAGATCCAGACCGCTTTCGGGACGACATTTATGACCGCGCGGTCTGGGAACGGCTGTACTGGGACGACGGCTTTCGCACCGGCGTCATGGACGACGATTTCTTCGACGAAAACTCCTGGACCTGGTCGCTGACGGGCGCAATCACCAGCCAGGTCACGAACAACCATCAGATCAAGGCCGGCGTACAGGGCAACCTGTACGACATTAACGTAGAGAATCGCCTGAATCATTCTTCCCGATCCAGTGCGGTGCGCGAATTTTACCGGGCCAAGCCCTACGAAGGCGCCCTGTACGTGCAGGACAAGATGGAATTCGAAGGCATGATCGCCAATGTCGGGTTGCGCCTGGACTTCTACGATCAGAACGTGCAATACTATACCGATACGTTCTCCCCGTTTCGCGATCCGAATAACCCCGGCCTGATCAACGAGCAGGCGGCGACGACGACGGAAACCCCGCTGGTCGTGCGGTTGCAACCAAGGCTGGGGTTCTCGTTCCCGATCAACGAACGGGCGGTCTTTCACCTGAACTATGGAAATTACCTCAAACGACCGGGCCTGGAGCATCTGATCGGGCAGCGCACCACCTTATTCAATGAAAACCTGGGGACCGTGGAGCCAAGAAGGCTCGGCAATCCTCGCCTGGAGCCGGAGGAAACCAAAAGCTACGACGTAGGGCTGGTGTTCGGATTCGCACAGGGCTTTACGCTGGACGTCAGCGGGTACTACAAAGACGTCAAGCACCTGATTCAGCGCATTGTGTACATCGACGCCAACGACAATCTGTACGAAACGACCGGAAACCGGGACTACGCCGATATTCGGGGGTTCAGCTTGCGCCTGAACAAGAAACGCGGGTTTCTGTCGGGTTCCGTCCGCTATCACTTCTCCGTCGCCACGGGCAAAAATTCCTCGCCGACGGGACGCAGTCCGATTATCGACGAGAACAACGACCGGACGCAACTGCCCTCCACGCGGGATATTCTGCTGAGCTACGACCGCCGCCACGCCCTGGTGCTCATCGCCGGACTGAATACGCCGAACGCATGGGGACCGGGCATCGCCGGAAAGCGCCCGCTCGCCGGCGTTCGGATCAATGTGCTCCATAACAGCCGGAGCGGACGCCCCTATACGCCCAGCGAACTGCTCGGCGACAACTTCGCCAAGCTCAATACGGAACGGACGCCTGTCGAGCACAACACCGACCTCAAGATTACCAAGACCTTCCGCTTGTCGGGCCAGGGACCGCGCTTCTCGGTGTTCGCCGAGATATTCAATCTGTTTAACGTACGGATATACAACTACAACCGGGTCTTCCTCGACGCAGAGACGTTGCGACGCTACGAAAACGGGGAAGACATCGAATACGCACTGCCGGACAGCAACAATCCGAACCTTGCTGCCGTGCAGACCTTCCGCATCTATAGCAACCTGCCCCGCTCTACTCGACTGGGGGTGGTCGTGGACCTGTGAAAAAAGCCGAACAAAAACACATACCCGCCATGACGCAGCGCCTGGCCGCATTGCTTGCGTTGCCGTTCCTGTTGCTTGCCGGAACAACCGAGGCCCAGCAGCTCCGGGAATCGCGCGTGCACACCCGCGGCATGTTGCACGAAACCATCTATAACACCGGAGAAATCGGGAGGAAATGGCACTACCGCGACCACGACATCACGCTGGATCCGCTGATGGAATGGCCCGGCAATTCCGCAACGATCATCGACGGCCTGCAATACAGCGGGCAACATAACATAATAGGCGGCGGCATTTCCATCTCGGCTTCGTATGGAGACGCCAATCCGTTCGATCTTACGCAGCGGTTATATTCGTTTGGGGGGTCTTCGGGACAGCATATTCCGATCACCGTGGCAGGCGTGTATTCGTTTCCCATCTCCATAGAACGCATCGAAAATTATCCCCTGCTTGAGGACGGCACGCTCAACCCGGCGTACGATCCAGACGAGGCCGAAGAAATTATCGTATCCAAATGGGCCACGAACACCGGGATCACCGTCACGCGCACCACGCGGGCCTGGAGCTACCCGGACTACGACGACCTGATTATTTTCGAATATACCTTCGAAAACACGGGAGACACGGATGGCGACGGCGCGGCGAATACCAACGAAACGTTACATGAGGTGCTGATCGGCTTTCATTACGGCGTGGCCCCTTCCATGCTGGGCTTCCAGCGGTGGTACGGGACATGGGAATACGATTTCATGTACAAAAACGACCTGCGCGGATATTTCGACCGCCATCGCTGGTTGCGCTATGTGCTCAACACCGGGAACGGCCTGGATTCCGAATTTTCCGAAGGCGGCAAGCCGGACCCGAAGTATTTCCCGAACTTCGCTACGTCCGGGCAACAGGGCGGAGGGCTGATGTCGCCGCAGGCGCCCGGCATCCAGATGCTGTTTTACGACAGGAACCACCTGGCCAAACAGGGCGAAACGTTCGCGCTGGATCCACGCGTTTCCAACGAACGCATGATCGACGACGACGGTACGCTCAGGCAACCGTTTATGAACAAGGTGGAGAGCGGGAATTCACGGGAAGACAAGATGAAGCCCAAACTGGTCCCGTACACCCGCTGGAGCGGCACCTACACGCCGTACCGCGAAACGGTCTGGGCGCCCCCGGCCGGCACGGAGGATCCGGATTCGCTCCGCTGGACCGGGCGTGGCGCGTACAACTTCCGGCAGTCGTATAAAGCCGTCGGACACCATATTGTTTTCGGTCCGTACATCCTCGAACAGGGAGAAAAAATCGAGTTTTCGTACGCGGAAGTGGTCGGGTACGGCGCCACGGAAGACCCCAACGAATGGGACGAAGGCGGCGGACTGGGCGAAGTGATCGACGAACAGCTGCCCTGGCATCTCGTCCCGCGGTGGAACGACGAAGTGAAAGACCCGGCCTCGAATCAGATTCTTACGCAAAATTACCTCGGCGATTACGGCTACCCGGACTACGTGAATTCCGAGGTGCGGACGGTGAAGGACGTCGCGGACATGGCCTATAACGCCTATACGGGCAAGCCCCCCGTCCTGCCCCTCTGGCCGGAAGACAATCCCCCGGACGGCGTGTACCAGATTCCCGCCCCGCCCCCGGCCCCCGTCACCACCATAAGCAACAACGAATTTGCCCACTCGGTGATTCGCTGGGGACGGGCGCAAGAGGCGTTCAGCCATCCCCGCCTGACAGGCCCCGCAGCCATGTACCACGTATATAAATCGAGCGCCGCCATTGGCCCATGGACCCTGCTGGCCGAAGTGCCTGTGGGCAGTGCGCAGTATCTCGTGGACGAAGAGACCTACGAAGTAATAGACCCGGAAACGATCGTGGGAGAATCGCAGTGGTACGCCGTAACGTCGGTAGACGCCGGGGGCAACGTCAGCGGAAAAACGAATCTCACGCAAGCCACGGCCGGACTCGGACCCGTGGTCGGGGAAATTACGGCGGTCCATGCGGTGCCCAATCCGTTCTATCTGAACAGCGGCTTCACCGGCGGCGGCACGGGGAATAACTCGCCGGACAACCAGATCGGTTTCTACGGGCTGCCGGAGCAAGCTACCATCGAAATCTATTCGTACAGCGGCCAGCTGGTGGAAACGATAGAACATGACGCCGCGCAATATTCCACGCCCTGGTTTCAGGTGACCCGAAACGATCAGGAAATCGCTTCCGGGGTGTATTTCTTCATCGTGCACTCGGCGGACGGGCAAATGTACCGGGGCAAATTCGTGGTCATCAAATGAGCGGCATCGTAAAAATAGCCTTTCGCTGCAGCGCGGCGATCCTGCTGTTCCTTGCGGCAACGCCGGGGCAGGCCCAAAAGGTAGGCACCTCGTCCATGCAGTTTCTCAAGGTGACCCCCAGCGCCCACGCGGCGGGGCTCGGCACGGCCTATGTGGCCCTCGGCGGCGGCGCGGAGGCGGTCTACTGGAATCCGGCGGGCCTGGCGCGGGCCTCCGGGCAAACCCTTGCGCTTGACCGGGTAGACTGGTTCCTCGATGCAACCCACTACGCCATGGCGTACGGGCTGTCGCTGGGGCGATTCGGACACGCAGGAATCCATGTCCATTTTGCGGACATGGGCGAATTTCAGGAAACGCGGGTCGATCAACTCGGCTTCGTCAGCCGGGATGGAACGCAGGTCTACAATCCGGGCCTTACCGGCCAATCGTTTTCCCTGAGGAGCTGGGTGTCCGGCGTCACGTATGCCCGCAACTTCACCGACCGCTTTGCGGCGGGATTCTCCGTAAAGATGGCCCGCGAAGACCTGTGGCTTGCTTCGAGCCAGGTCGTACTGTTCGACTTTGGCATGAACTATGAAACGGGCTTTCGCTCCCTGCGCGTCGGGGCGTCCGTCATCAACTTCGGTTCCCCGGTCTCCTTTGAAGAAGAAGATTACCCGGCGCCCTTGCTGTTTCGCATCGGGGCCGCCATGGACATGATCGGCGCCAACGGATTGTTCGCACATTCCGGAATCGGCCGCCTTACCACCACGTTCGACCTGATTCAGCCCAACGACTACGACCAGCAATGGGCCACCGGCCTGGAATATGTTTTTCTTGAGCGCTTTATGCTCCGCGGCGGCTACCAGCACAATTTCGACACGGCCTCGCTGAGTTTTGGAGGAGGGCTGCAACAACCGGTCGGGTCGATGGATCTGGGCCTGAATTATTCCTACAGCGATATGAGCGACGCCTTCGGAAGCGTGCACCGTATCGGCCTTTCTTTCTCTATCGAGTAATTACCGGCTCATGCGTATCCGGCTCCTTTTGCTGAACCTTCTGCTTGTCCCGGCCGTCCAGGCCCAGGGGGTCATGCAGCCGCTTGCCATACAAGGCATACAGCAACAGGACCCCGCGGCGGTGCGAACGCGCGCGCTCGGCGGCGCATTCACGGCTTCCGGCGGCGCCAGCCCGGAAGCCCTGTTGCTGAATCCGGCGGGGCTTAGCGAGATGTCTCGGCCTGCCCTTGCTGTCGCCGGGCTATGGCAATCCCGAAAATGGGCCGAAACGCAGCACTGGAATCCGAATCGATACTATGCCGGCATTTCCCTGTACTTTTCCGATCCCGAAACGTATCAATCCGATGCCCTGTCCTCGCCAGACTGGACGCATGCGCAAGACGCCCTCTACCCCGCTTTTGCAGGGGGCGTTTTGCCGTTTTCCGTTGGGGGCCGCAACGGCGCGGTGGGCGTTGCGTGGCATCTCGTCGCCGACCTGAGCGACTACGACCGCAACGATAATGTGCTCGACCCCTACATTGGCCAGTTTCGTCCTGTCCCGGTGGATCGCCCCAATCCAGGCGAAGAAATAGACGTGGCGTGGTCCTCTTTCGAGCGGCAACGCGAAGGCGCGATTCGGGCGCTCTCCCCGGTCGTGGCGATGCAACTGTTGCCGGACGTTCACGTGGGGTTGCGCTTGTCCTGGTGGAACGGCTCCTCGGACGATATCCAGCGCCAGCGCAGCCGGGGACAATTTCTCCTCCGGGAGGATGCGCACGACTATTCGTTCGCTGCGGCGAACGGTTCGATCGAATGGAACGGCTCCTCGGAGTATAGCGGCTGGACCGCAGCCGGGGGCTTGCGCTGGAGCAAGGAGGTGATGGGCCTCGGCGTGGTATACCAATTGCCCGTTCGACTTACGCGCAGCATTCGTTATGAGGGCGTCCTGATAGACCGAAACGGGCAGGCGTCCAGCCACACCGTCCAGGAAGAGGAAGAAATCACCTTGCCGTTTCAGTTCACGGCCGGCGCATCGTTCAGGCCCGCAGCCACCCTCATGCTGACGCTGGACTATTTTATCCATCACTACGAAGCCATGGAGGTGCAAACCCCGGCGGGCAGCGGATTGCTTCGTCAGGAAACATCCGCCAGCGCAGGAACCCTGACGGACACGCGCCTGGACTGGGAGCCCGCCCGAGGCGTGCGCCTCGGCCTGGAATGGGAACTGCGTGCGCAATGGTTTGTCCGGGCCGGATTCCGGCAGGATCCGCAGCCTTTCCAGATAGAAGGCTTCGGCCTCCTCGGACAAACGGCGCGAGGAAACGCGTTCAGCGGCGGTCTCGGGTTTCCGGCTGGCCCCGTCGCGCTCGACCTGACGTACGATCTGCAACGCTTGCTTTATCAGGATCGCTGGGAATCCAACGTAGACTACAACCGCATTCGCAAGCACAACCTCCTCTTCGGCGCTACCTACCGATTTTGAGGATGCACTGATCAAATCCACTTTGAAAAACTGTACGCACGGAACGCGAACGCATCGCGTACTGCATCAAGGACCGTCAGGTCAGGACACATGGCCTTCCTGAAACGCCTTGCATATTTTCTGCCCTTGCTCTTCCCTACGCTGCTTTGGGCGCAGCACCCCAGGTACGACACGTACAACGGGTTTGCCGTGGATACGACGCCCGTGCTTCCGCCCGGCGAAATACATCCGTCCCTGTACTTCAGCGCAAGCGACATTCCTGTCCTGCGGACGCGAAAAACCCAAACCGCCACCCGACACCATACGCTGTGGCTGCGTTTTCGGGGCGATGCGCTCAAGTACATCACGAAAAACGCGGAAGATCTCGACGAAAACGATCGGCCTCGCGCCGCCAAAACGCTCGCCTTCTGGTGGCTTGTCGAAGAAGACGATGAGGCGTTGCAAAAGGCCATCGAGATGCTGATGCTGGCCTGGGAAGACGTTCCCCAGACGGGAGAGAAACCGTACGACGAGATATATCGCGCAACCTGGCTGCAAAACTATGCGGCGGCCTACGACTGGGTATTCGATCGGCTGAGCGCAGCGCAAAACACCGAGATTCGCCGCCGCATCGCCGACGAGGTTCAGTACCTGCGGGATAACCTGACCGAGGGCGACCGCCTCGCCCCGCGCCCGCACAATCATCGCTCCAAACCGGCCTGGGCCATCGGCACGGCGGCGCTTGCCCTGTCGGATCACGCGCACGCCGAAGACTGGTTGCAATACGCGCTGGAAGCCGCCAATTCGGTCACCCGCTATCAGTTCAGTTCCGACGGGATCTACCGCGAAGGGGGACACTACTGGATGTATAACGCCGTGAATTTCATTCCCTTTTTGTGGCACTACAAAAAGGTCTCCGGCGTCAATCTGTTCGAGGAGTACAAACCGGCGTTCGAGTGGCCCATCAAAATACGCACCGGGCGAGGATGGATTCCGAATATGGAAGATTCCTACATAAAGCCCGCGCCTACGCACATGGTGGCGGCAGCGTACCACGGCAGCCCGACCGATCTCAATCCCGACGCCGACTTCGCCGCCCTGTGTCAGTGGAATTACGAAAACACCCGCCTGTTCAACGAGGACTATACCGGAGCGACCGTAGACGTAACCTGGGAAATCGACGAATACATCCTCTTTGACGACGGCATCCCGTCTGCTCCTCCTGCGGTCTCCCCTACGCAGTTTCTCCAGACCGGACAAATCGTGTTCCGCAACCAGTGGACCAGCGGGCCGAACGATCGCTACCTCCTGTTTCATGGCGTAGCCGAGGCCGACAACCACAACCATCGCGACCATCTCTCCTTCTTTCTCGGCGGGCATGACGCGATTCTTGCGCCCGACGCCGGCTACGGTCCGAACGGCTTCTCGGACGACCGGCGCAATTCCTGGTACCTTACCGCCAAGGCGCATAACATCGTTACGGCGGACGGGTATCCCCCCTTTGCGGACAGTTTGCTCCAGCAACCCTACGTATACAATATCACCCCGCAAACCCGGCAATACATTAATTCGTCCTTTTTCGACTTTGCGGAAAAGCAAAGTGGATACCTTCGCCCAAACGACGCGAATCTCTTTCGCGCCGTCGGCTTTGTCGGAGAGGACTATTTCGCCGTGGCGGACCTGCTGACGGGCGATGATTCCCATACGTATCGCTCCTATCTGCACGGACGCGGCAGGTTCGAACTCGACGGGCATCACGCCTCCTGGGAACCCTTCGCCAACCGGTACGGCGAAGCCGCCCGCCTGGACGCCTTCTTCTTCCCGGCAACGGCTTCCGTGACGCACACCACCGGATATATCAGCCTGTTCAAGGACGAACGATACGAACAGTATGTCGAGGTTGCGCAAACAGGGCAAAACGCCGCTTTTCTCCAACTTTTGCTGCCTGCCCTGCCGGACGATCCCGTGCCGGCGGCCACCGACCTGAGTACGGACGCCTACGTCGCAGCCTCCCTGGAGAAAAACAACGCGACCGATGTCTTCTTGCTCCAGCACGATCCGGCAGAACAGGCGCTGGCCGCCTTTACGACCGACGCCACCTTTGCGTGGTCGCGCACAACCGACAACACGCTTTCCCGCTTTGCATTCCGGGACGCCACCCGCTTCCGCAGCGGCGGATTGGCGTTAACGGTGGAACAACTTGGGACGGACGTTGCAGCGAGACGACGGCCAGGAATCCGCAGCGGCGGATTGGCGTTAACGGCGGAACAACCCGCCACGCTCGCGCTGGATATCAGCGCAGCGGGCCTGCTCGTCATCGAACCGAGCCAAACGATGCACGCGTTTCGGCTGGAGGTCTCCTGGCCGGGCGCCGCCGGCGTAACCGAGGTCAGGGTGCGCGGGGCGGCGGTCCCGTTCGACAGGAACGAGGACCGGATATCGCTCACGATCGGAACGCATCTGTTGTCGGCGGACAACGAATTGCCTGCTTCCTCCGACGTGAACCTGCACAATTATCCCAACCCGTTCCGGGGCGCCACCTCGTTCGTCATAGACATGGAGCATCCCGGGGCCTACCGGATGGAGGTGTTCAATCTGCTGGGACAGAAAGTGCGTACCCTCGCCGAAGGCCACGGCGCCCCGGGCAAACGGCAGGTGCACTGGGATGGCCGCGATTCCGAGGGCGCGCATGTCCCGTCCGGCGTGTACCTGGTGCGATTGACGCAGGCAGACCGACCGGTCGTCGTGCGAAAAATCGTGCGCGTGCAATAAAAAAATCGGAGCTTTGCAAATAATTCCTTTTTGATTTAGTTTGATTGCGTAACTTGTCATACAACATACATGTTACGTACTCAAAACATGTTGCGTACTCAGAAAACGCATCCTCGCCGTTGTCGAAACCCTATACGAACAAACGCCATGAACCGATTCGCTACACATTTCCTGACGCTCGCCGCCCTCTTCGCGCTGGCGCTATGGACAATCTCCCTTGCTTCGCCTGCCCTGGCGCAGCAAACGCACGAAGTGGAGGCAGGGCAAAATACGATCCTGGACGCGGTTGCCCAAGCCCAGCCCGGCGATACGATCATGCTCACGACCGACGGCGGGGCCTACGAAAACGACGACGAGATCAAACCGGACATACCCCTGACATTCATGGCTAAGCCCGGCCTGGCGAAGCGGCCCGTACTGACGAACAACGGCACGGACGGCACGAAGGATATCTTTCGACTGTACAACGACCTTACCCTTATCGGGCTGGAAATCGACGGGCTCAACGAGGCGAAATACGGCATCCGCACCGGGTCAAGCTCCGGGGACGCCGCCAACGTGAAGCAGGACTACGTGCTGAAAATCATGAACTGCTATTTCCGCGATATCGTTTCGGGAAGCGACGGGAACGCCTTCCGCGCCTACGGCATGACGATGGCTGATTCCATCGTTGTGAAGAACAGCCTGTTCGAAAACATGGGGAAGGAAGCGTTGCGAGCGCGCGACGAAGACAGCGACCGGCCCGGGTTCGGGTTCTTCAACGTGAAGTATTTCGAGGTTTCGAATTCCACTTTCTGGAATATCAAGAACGACGCAATCAGCGTCTACGGCGGCGACCAGGACACGGCCACGCCCGGACCGGAGGTGGTCATTGACCATGTAACGATCTACAACGCCGGGCATTACGTCATCAACCTCAAGTTTGCGGAAAACGCCAAGGTCACCAATTCGATCCTGGTCGGGAATTACGATATCGTGAATGAAACCATGAAAACGCTGGGAGCGCCCTGGCTTGAGACCGGCGCCGAGATCGCCTACACGGACACGCTCAATGTCAGCGACGACGGCGAATGGACAGGCGGGGGAGTTCCCACGGTGAATATGCTCCACGCGGTAGACCCCATGTTCGCCGATCCGGACAACGGGGACTTTACCCTCTCCGGTGACTCGCCGCTCATAGGCAAGGGCAAAGACGGTGCGACCCTCGGCGACATGCGCTGGTGGCCTGCGGGAACGGGCGGCGGATCCACCGTACACAAGGTGGCGGCGGGCCAAAATACGTTGCTCGACGCCGTGGGAGCCGCGGCGGCAGGCGACGTCATTGAACTCACCGACAGCGGCGGAGAATACCTCAACGACAGCGATATCCAGATCACCGTGCCCCTTACGGTCCGGGCCGCCGAGGGCCTGGCCGAGAAACCGGTCATCAAAAACAACGAAGAGGACGAGAATACGCGCGTCGTCTTCCGCATCTACGACGATTTAACGCTCCAGGGCATTGAAATCGACGGACAGGCCGGGACGGATTTCAATGCGAAATACCTCCTGCGTATCGACGACGAAGACGACGGGAGCGGCCTGCAGGCCGACGGCCTGAAACTGATGGTGCTCGATAGCTACCTGCATGACGTGGTGGCCGGCAGCGACGGCAACTTCCTCCGGCAATACGCCTTAACGCTTGCCGAGTCCGTCATTTTCCGAAACGTGGTGCTGAACAACAGCGGCAAGGAAGGCATCCGGATCAAGGACGAGTCCAGCGACAACAAGGCGATGGGAATTCACAACGTCAATTATTTCGAGGTCTCGAATTCGACCATTGCAAACACCAAGGCGGACGGCATTTACGTGCATGGCGGGGACGAAGACGCCAACACGCCCGAACCGATGTTCAAGGTGGACGGCCTGACCTGTTTCAATTGCGGGTCCGGCAACGGACGCGCGATCTTTGCCAGCAACATCCTGAATGCGACGATCACGAACAGCATCCTTGCCCATAGCAACCAGGATACGGAGGGATCGGTACTGATCGAGGGCAACTCGAGCATAACCTATTCGAACCTGTTCGAAGTCTCCCCCCTCAAACTGTCCAGCGGCGCCACGCAGTCGAATATCCTCATGGTCGATCCCATGTTCGCGGATTCGGAGATGCTGGACTTCACGATCGACAACGACATGCTGTTGACGGCGAGTAGCACAGGAGGCCCCATAGGCGATCCGCAATGGGCCATGGGCGTCGTTTCGACCGAAGACGATATCGTGTTGCCCTCGGAAATCGCGCTGGGCCAAAACTATCCGAACCCTTTCAATGGACAGACGACCATACCCTACCGCATCGACGAACCGGGAATGGCCACATTGGAGGTATACGATATGTTGGGGCGCCAGGTGATGAACGTGATGAGCGCGCATCATGCGGCCGGCGAATACGCCGTAGATATTTCGCTGGACGGCCATGCGACAGGCCTGTATGTCTACAGGCTGCGCGTGAACGATCAGGTCCAGCACCGTACGCTTACCTTGCTGAAGTAGCCCTGAAATAGCCCACCGTATAGCCCGGTATCTCTGATCATTGGGCAGGAAGCGAGAGGATGTCTATCCCGTCCTCTTTCCCCCTCGCTTCCTGCCCAAACACCCTCCAGACACTTGTCCATCTTCCGGCCGGGTTTCCTGGTCGCCGCAGCGGCTTTCGCTATGCTGTTGTGGGCGCCGGAGATGTTCGCGCAACAAGAGCGGTACGTCCAGACGGCGGCGGAGCTGGCCAGCGCCATTGCCAGTTCGGATCCCGGCGACGCCATTGTGATGGCGAACGGGATATGGACGGATACGAACATTGCGTTCTACGCCGAGGGCGCCGAGGGAGACAGCATTACGTTGCGGGCCGAAACGCCGGGGCAGGTGATCCTCAACGGACGGTCCAGCTTGCGCATCTGGGGCAACTACCTGAAGGTAGACGGGCTATGGTTTGACCGGGGAGCGCTTTCGGACGGGCACGTTATTCAGTTCAGGCGTTCGTCTTCCCGCCTCGCGAACCATAGCCGCCTCACCAATTGCGCCATCACGGATTACAACCCGCCAAACAGGCTGACGGAGTACAAATGGGTCTCGGTCTACGGCACGAATAACCGGGTGGACCATTGCTATTTCGCCGGCAAAACGCACGATGGGGCCACGCTCGTCGTCTGGCTCCGCGACCCGCCCAACGACGCGCCGGTCTATCACCGGATAGACAACAACCACTTCGGCCACCGGCCCAATCTGGGCAAGAACGGCGGGGAAACCATTCGCATAGGCACGAGCAGCCGCTCCATGCAAAACGCCTTCGTGACGGTTGAACGCAACCTTTTCGAGGAATGCGACGGCGAGATCGAAATCATCTCCAATAAAAGCGGACAAAACACGTTTCGCTACAATACCTTCCGCCGCTCGGCAGGCACGCTCACGTTGCGCCACGGCAACGACGCCCACGTACACGGCAACTTCTTTCTCGGCGAAGGCAAATCCCAGACAGGCGGCGTTCGCCTTATCGGAGAGCGCCACGAAGTCTATAACAACTATTTCCAGGACTTGGCGGGCACAGGATACCGCGCTGCGCTGGCGGTGGTGAATGGCGTGGAAAATTCCCCGCTCAACCGCTATTTCCAGGTCAAGGATGCGGTGGTCGCCTTCAACACCTTCGTCAACACGAACGAAACGTTCGTCATCGGCGCCGGGAAAAGCAGCGAACAATCGTTGCCCCCGGAAAACCTGACCATCGCCAACAACCTTGTGGAAACCACGCAGGGCCCGATCGTCGAATACGAAGACACCCCGGTTAACATCGCCTACGCAGCGAACATTATGCACGGGAGCGCCCTGGGCATTGCGCCGCCGGACGGCATTTCCACCGCGGATCCCCAGTTGACGCAAAGCGGTTCGCTATGGCGCCCATCCCCCTCCTCGCCCGCCCTGAATGCGGCGACCGCCTTCCCCTTCGCCAACGCCGACATGGACGGCCAGACGCGGGACGCCACACCCGATATCGGCGCCGACGAACAGGCCGCCTCCCCCATCACAAACCGCCCGTTGACAGCATCCGACACCGGGCCCTCGTTCTTCGCGACCATTGTGTCTGCAGAACCCCTTCCCGAGGAAGTATTCCTGACCGACATGCCCATCACCAACGCGCCGAACCCGTTCCGCGCCCGCACCGACGTATCTTTTACGCTCGCGGAGTCCGGGCATGTGCGACTGGTTGTGTACGACATCAGGGGAAGAGAAGTGGCGCGCTTGCTGGATGCGCCCTATGCCGCGGGCGAACACCGCGTGACGTTCGAAGCCTCGAACCTGTCGACGGGGCCGTACGTCGTCCGGCTGACCGCAGGCGACCGGCGCCAGACACACATGCTCTTTCGCCAATGAGAGCCTGGTTCTTCATCACGCTGTTTTTCATCGTGCTGTGCAGTATCGTCGCCCTGCCCGCCACGGGAGACGATACGCTCGTTCGGTCGCCGGAAGAATTCCACAAGGCCGTCGAGGCGGCCCGGCCGGGCGATACGATCCGCCTGGCCAATGGCGTCTGGCGCGATGCGCACCTCGACTTCGATGCAGACGGCATGGAGGGCGACTCCATCACCGTCCGGGCCGAAACCCCGGGGCAGGTGATCCTGACAGGAACGTCCAGGCTCCGCATCGGAGGAAGTTACCTGAAAGTGGAGGGCTTGTGGTTTGATCAAGGCGCCCTTGAGGACGGACATGTGATCGCCTTTCGCACAAGCCAGAACCGGGCGGCGCACCACAGCCGCCTTACCCACTGCGCCGTCACCGGATACAATCCGCCCGACTGGCTCACCCAATACAAGTGGGTCTCCGTCTACGGCACGCATAATCGCGTGGACCATAATTATTTCGCCGGAAAAACACACGACGGCGCCACATTCGTGGTGTGGCTTGAGGACCCGCCCGATCACGAGCCGAATCATCATCGCATAGATCATAATCATTTCGGGCCGCGCCCCCCGCTCGGCAAGAATGGCGGCGAAACCATCCGGATAGGCACAAGCCACCGTTCGATGCAGGATTCGCGCACCATCGTCGAATACAACCTCTTCGAACGGGCCAACGGAGAACACGAAATTATTTCCAACAAAACCGGGGAAAATATCTACCGCTACAACACGTTCCTCGAATCCGAGGGTACGCTCACGTTGCGTCATGGCAACCGGGCCGTAGTAACGCATAATTTTTTCCTGGGGAACAACAAGGAAGGGACGGGCGGCGTACGGATCATCGGGGAGGATCACCTGATCCAGGACAATTATTTTGCGGGCTTGCAGGGAGATTCCTCGCGGTCCGCGCTCCCGATCATGAACGGCGTGCCGAATTCCCCCCTGAACAGGTACTTCCAGGTCAAGAACGCCCGCATCGTCAACAACACGTTTGTCGATACCCGCGTTACGATTCTGTACGGCATGGGCAGGGACCGCGAAAAATCCTTGCCGCCGCAAGGGGTCTCGTTCGCCGACAATATCGTATACACCGAGAGCGCCGTCCCCGTGATCTTCGCCAAAACATCTCCTCAAGACATAGCCTGGCGCGGCAATGTGTTCTACGGCTCCGACCTCGGCATGCCCTTGCCGGAGGGTATCCACTGGGAAAATCCGGCGCTCGTCATGGGGCAAGACGGCCTCTGGCGACCCGACCCCGCAGGCCCGGCGACAGGCAAGGGGGCCACGCTGGCGAGCCGACCGCTCACTCCGGCCGATGTGGGGCCCGCCTGGCTCTCCCCTTCGGTGCGCGCCGAATACTCGCAGTAAGGAATAAACCCGGGAACAAACCCGTCAAGCAGCGCCGTCTTTTCTGTGCGAGCACCGACTGCGCTTCGCCCTGGAGAACATAGCCGGGGTCTAAAGGATGCACTGATCAAGTCCACTTCGATCAGCGCTTCACGTACGCAAGTAGCGTTTGTCCGGCCCGCGCTGTCTGTGCACGGCGTTCGAGCAGCGTGCAAGGATTGTTTTAACCCGACCTCAGTCCCAAATATGATTGCGCGCTGCCTGTGCGCGGCGTTCGAACGGCGTACAAGGCAGGCTACGCTTCGGTGACAACAAGGCGCTCCTGCTCTTGTTGCTGATCCTCTTTCTGCGCATCCCCGACAGGCTCGACTTCCATGACTTGTCGTACGTGATCTTCCGACACGTCCAGATGCCGGGCCATGCAAAGACGGGCCTCCTCGGCCGAGCCTGCTGCAATGGCTTGCAGAATCTTTCCATGCCACTCTATCGCCGATTCTCTCGCATCCACAACCACTTGATGAACAGATGCCTTGATCTGGGGCATGAGGGCATGAATAGGCTGCACGAGAAGCGGCACCACAGGATTCCCCGACGCTTCGGCGATATGCAGGTGAAAAGCCATATCCAGCGCAGTAAGATCGCCGCTTCCGCTCGAACAATCCTGTAATTCCCCAAAATCCTGCTCCAGCCGGGCCATATCTTCGCTCGTGCGATGCAACGCAGCTTCGGCAGCGACGGCAGGTTCGATAATCTGGCGAGCGCGAATCACATCCAGCCAGTGGAGTGCGCCGAATTTTTGATGAAGATACAATTCGAGAGGGATCGTCACGGTTTCGGTCGTGAGCTCGCTCACAAAAATACCGCGCCCCTTTTCAATCCGGAGCAACCCCCTTCCGCTCAACATGCGAAGCGCTTCGCGAAGCACGGTTCTGCTCACCCCAAACTGTTCGCACAACTGAAACTCTGGAAGCATCCTCATGCCCGGGACCAGCTCTCCCCGACGGATCGAATGCTCAATGGCTCGCTCTACGGCATGACTCAGTAGTTGCGTTTTTCCTACGGGCTTGAAAGGTTGCGCCATCGATATACGATTCTTTTGCGTAATAGATTATCCTTTGACACACTGTGCGCCGCCTTGTTTCTTAAAGGGGTCTCTTAAGAGCAGGGCATAGTCCGAGCGCCTGCGCTTGCGACGCCGCACCATGCGGCCACGGATACGGCCAGACGTTTAGGGAAACATTTTAGAGAGACGTTTAGAAACGGCGCTGCCGCCCCGGCCCCGCAAACGCCCTAAAGCCCGAATAACCTCGGCACGAACAGGGTAATTTCCGGAACAAACGTGACGACAAGCAAGGCAATCAACATGGCCGCATACAGCGGCAACAAAGGTCGAACGACATCTGTCACCGGAACCCGGGAAATGCCTGCCCCGGCAAAAAGCACCGTCCCTACCGGCGGCGTGCACAATCCGATGCACAGGTTAAAAACCATCAAAATGCCAAAATGCAACGGATCGATCCCCAGCGTAACGACGATGGGCAAGAAAATGGGCGTGAAAATCAGGATCGCCGGGGTCATATCCATGAACGTGCCTACCGCAAGCAATAGCACATTGATAATAAGCAGGATAACGATCTTGTTGTCGCTCAACGCAATCAGGGCGTTCGCGGCGTCTTGCGGAATGTTTTCGAACGAAAGTACCCAGGACAGGGCCAGCGAAGTACCTATCAAAAGCATCACGACCGCGGTCGTCACCACGGAGTTGAGCAAGACGCCGGGCAATTCGCGGGGATGTACTTCGCGATAGATCAAAACAAGCAGGAACGCATACAGCACGGCGATAGCAGCAGCCTCCGTGGCGGTGAAAATGCCCGCCACAATCCCTCCGATGACCACCACGATGAGCGTCAAGCTGGGCAAGGCGTCCACAAAACGCTTGAACACGTCCCGGACAGGGACCCGCTCGTCCTTGCCGAAGCCTTTCCGATGCGCTACGATGGCCGCCACCGCCATAAGCATGCCGCCCAGCAACAAGCCGGGCAAGTAGCCGGCGACGAACAAGGCCGCCACGGAAACGCCGCCGCTGGCCAGCGAATATACGATCAGCACATTGCTTGGCGGGATAATCAGCCCTGTCGTGGCCGACGAAACGTTTACGGCCGTGCTAAAGTTGGGCGCGTATCCGTTCTCGACCATCTTGGGATGCATGACCGACCCGATCGCCGCCGCCGCGGCGATGGCCGAACCCGAAATAGCGCCGAACAGCATGCATGCAATAATATTCACAAAGGCCAGCCCGCCCGGAAGCGCGCCAACAAGGGCCCGCGCAAAAGCAATCAGGCGGCGCGCTATGCCCCCGCGCCCCATCAAATTACCGGCCAAAATAAAGAACGGGATCGCCAGCAAGGTAAAACTGTCGAGTCCGGTGGCGATCCGTTGCGCCGTGGCGCTTGCCGCAGGCGTAAAATCGACGGTCGCCAGCATGGTGACCAGCGTCGCCATCCCGATGGAATAGGCCACAGGCACATCCATCAGAAGCAGCGCCAGAAAACACACAACCAGTATGACGATAGCAAAACTCATCGTTTCAGCATGTCAGGCCCATGGTAGTCTAAGGATGCAGGATGTGCAGGAATTCGCATGCAATCAGGCAATGGCCCGGGGATACTGCCCGTCCTCGTCGTCCGGCGTCTCTTTGCTTTCCTGTCGGAGTTCGAGCAGGGCGACCACGGAATAGTATATGGTGATCAATCCGCTTAGCGGAATGACCGTATACACATATCCTATGGGGAGTTGAAACGCTGCGGAAAGCTGATTGAGATCGAGCGTAACGTAGACGAGCCATCCGCCGCCGAATATCAGGGCGACCAGCGAGAAAACGATAATCGTTCCGTACGAGAAGATCCGGGCGGCGCGCCGCCGACGCGCCTGAAAACGCCGCACCAGAATATCAATGCCAAGGTGCGCCCGTACCCGAAGCGCATAGGCCGCCCCCAGCAGACTAATCCAGATAAGCAAGTAGCTCGCCAGTTCTTCGGTATACGAACTGGGACTGTTGAGCACATATCGCGTGGCCACTTGCCAGGAAACGGTCGCCACCATGGCGACCATCAAGGCGACAAGGAACCAGGACAAGATCGTATCGACGATGCGGGTTACTTTTTGCATACGTTCTTCAAGGCAACGCTTGCGTTTCGTCCATCGCTTTTTCCTCCACAGACGGGGATAGCGCATGGATCCGTTCGACCCATGCGCCCAGTTCCGTTCCGCGAATAGATTCGTATAGCGGCAACACCGCTTCCTGGAACGGGGCTTTGTCCGGGCGAATCACCGTTACGCCCGCCTCTTCGACGGTGCGCAACGCCGCTTCCGTCGCTTCCCGCCAAAGCGCCCGCTGATGCGCCACAGACTCCGCGACGGCCTGCTCTACCCAGGCCTGCTGCTGGTCCGTAAGTTTGTTCCAGGCGTGCGTTCCAATCAGAAGCACATCCGGCGGCGCCGCATGTTCGTCAAGCGTATAATACCGGGCCTGTTCGTAATGCCGGGAGCCGTAAAAGTTGGGCGGATTATTCTCTGCGCCGTCTACCACGCCTTGCTGAAGCGCCGTGTACAATTCCCCGTAGGCCATAGGCGTAGCATTCGCGCCAAGCATGTTGATCGTCTGGATCGAAAGATTGCTGCGCATCACGCGAATCTTCAGTCCGGCCAGGTCGTCGGGAGATGCTACGGGGCGATCATGGATGTAAAAACTTCTGAAGCCGGCGTCGTAATAACATAACCCGCGAATCCGGTACGGTTCGCCTTGCAAAAGAATTTCCCGACCGGCTTCGCCTTCGAGGGTTTCCCAAAGATGCGCCTCGTTACGAAACAGATAGGGCAAACTGTACACCCCCATCGCCGGCACGAAATTTTCTATTACGCTCGACGCCACTTTGGCCATGTCGAGCGTACCCAGTTGCAACAGTTCGACCGATTCGCGCTCATTGCCCAACTGACCGCTCGGATATATCTTCACCCGCATCGCGCCATCGGATAATGCATGCAGGCGCTCTCCCATGTACGCCATGCCCTGATGCACCGGATGCGTGGCGTCAAGAATATGCGCCAAACGCAACTCGACGACATCCTGCCGGTCGCGGCAACCGGACCCGAAAAGCAACAAAACCCCCGTCGCCCCGAGCATTTTCAGAAAATCCGCAGTCATTGTGATTTCTTCCTCGGGGCTATCTCCCCTCAATAAAACTCTGACGGGCCGGCGTAAATACATCGATCAGGCATCCCTCTTCGAGGGCGCGGGCCCCGTGCCGGACTTCGGGAGGAATAAAAAAGCAATCTCCCGTTTTAAGCGTTTGCTTTTTGCCGTCTATTTCGACCTCAAAGGAACCCGATTCCACATACGAAACCTGCCGATGGGGATGGTTGTGCAGTACGCCCACGGCGCCCTGCTCGAAGCGCACGCGCACCAGCATGAGCCGATCGTCATGCCCCAGAATTTGCCGGGTTATCCCTTTGTCGGGAGATTCCCATGCCACATCGTCGCTTTTGATAAAGCAACGAGTGGACGAGGCGTTTGAATCCGTCATGTCAAAAGGGGTTGCGTGCGCATAAAAAAAGCCGAATATCCGTTCGGGAAAGCCGGTTAAATAAAGTACAGCCCGCCATTGATCTCCACCGATTCGCCGTTGATATACGCAGAGGCTTCGGAGGCCAGGAAAACTACGGCGTTGGCCACGTCCGCCGATTCGCCTTCCCTCCCCACCGCCGTCTTGGCGGCCACGTTTTTTCGCGCGGCGTCGGGCGTAAACGTGTCGTGAAACGTGGTGTTGATAAGGCCCGGCGAAACGCAGTTCACCCGGATTTTGCGCGGGCTCAATTCCTTCGCCAAGCCCCGCGTCATGGTGAGTACGCCGCCTTTCGCCGTAGCGTACGCAATCGCGCCGCCGCCGCCGCCGTCCCGCGCGGCCAGCGACGACAGATTCACAATGGCGCCCCCGTCGGCCATACAGGGCAACGCCGCCCGCGCGACCAGAAAAACGCTCTTCAGGTTCACGGCCATCACCTTGTCCCAGAACGCTTCGTCCATCTCGGCCACCTTGCGCCGGGCAATCAGCCCGCCTGCATTGTTCACAAGAATGTGCATGGGACGCCCCAGGGCGCGGACGGTCTCTGCGACAAGGCGTTCCGCCTCGTCGGCCCGGGAAACGTCGGCCTGAATGGCTACGGCCCGACCGCCCCGCTCCGCGATGGCCGCCACGGTGGCCTCCGCTTCTTTTTTGCTGGATCGATAATTAACCGCGACGGAAGCGCCGCTTTCGGCCAGTTTCCATGCGATCGCCCGGCCAATATCGCGGCCGCCGCCGGTTACAAGGGCTACCTTGCCCTTCAAATCATCGTACATGACATACCTCCTTTCTGATGGAGGGCGTGCCATGGCGTTTATCCTTCATGGGCATACGTGCCTCCTGATCGTTGTGTGCAGTGAAAACGAAGAAACGCAACAAGGCGGGCCATGCGTTATTCATCCGATGTTCCGACAGATTCATGCATGAATTCGACCTTGAAATTGCCCGTCCACGAGTACGTCGTTCCGTCAAAAGAAACATGGTGTTCCGCCGTATCGGACGGCGGGCCGTTGTTCACCATCACGCGCCAGAAAAGGCCGTCCTGGCCTTCGATTTCGACAACGCTCGCCTGGTCGTCGTGTCCCGCCACGCGCACGTGTTCAATCCGGGAACGAGCCTGCGAAGAGCGCTCCCGGGCTTCGTTAAAATACCCGTGCGGCTCAATGACCGACGCGAACAAATGGTCGCTGGCGACGCGCCGCGCGATCAGCATCGGCTCGGACCGCAGGTTGAAATTCGGATCGTTGGCGCCCGTACGTCCCAGAATCACCTCCGTACCCGGCGCTCCGGCGGAAACAAGGGAATAATACCGATGGCCGTCCAGCCAGGTAAACCGGATGACGTCGTCGGTTTGGGCGCGGGCGGTCTCCCAGATGTGCTGGTACCCGGCGGCGTCGCCGAGCGGCTGAAGCGCTTCGACATGCGTCTGGAAGTCGAGACTGGACGTGATCAGCTGGCCTGAATAATGCAACGGATAATCGTACTGGCGCGGGGCCTCGCTTTCCAGCCGGAAAAGATCGATGACCACCGGATACGAAAGCCGCTCGTCCCGAACCAGCAACATGGTGCGTTGCATCGCTACCCCCTCGTAATGCGTATCGGCGCGGGCGCTCATGGCTTTCGCCTGCTCCCCTTCGCCCGCGAAAAAATGCCGCTGACCGGATGTCTCTTCCGCAGCGTCCTCGTCGCCAAGATTTTGCGTAGACGCATCTACCGTCACGGTGTTATGTGCAACCGTCTGCATCGCCCAGGATTCGTTCTCCGGCAGGTAGCGCCCACCGTACTTGGGTTCGACATTGACCCAGCGGCCAAAGCCATAATCATGGATCGCCTCGCGACCCTGGTCGAAGAAAATGAAGTGCAGCTTGTCGAAGTGGCCGTGACCGCCGCCGTGCACGCCATATTTCATCAGCACCATGGATTCGTCCTGCCCCTGGCCCATGCGCAGCATGCCAAGTCCGCCCTGTTCGCCATCGTACCCGTCGGTAAACTCGATGGAGGGCCAGTTCATGTCGGGCGCCGCATCAAGGGCGGCGTAATCGCGGGCGACCTTCAGCCCCGAACCGTTCAGGATGACCCGGTTCTGGATTCGGGCAATGCCAAGCAAACTTTCGTCGGCGCCGTACTGGCCATACGTCAAGGCATTGGCCAGCACCACTTCGGGCGCCGCGACGTCCATGGTCCTGGAAGCGTCGTTGATGGGCGGGAAAACGCCATTGGGAAACGCCGTCTGCACCGCCGAATAGTGGGCTTTGCGGAGAATCTGGTCCCGGTACTCGTAAATACCCACGTCGGGCTGCATGCGGTGCACCGCCTCGGCGAAATAAAAGAAAGGCATCAGCGCATAGCGGATATAGTACGGCCCTTCCATATAATAGCCGTCGGGAGAAAACAGCAGGTCGAGCTGCGCGAGAAAACCGCCTTGCCCGTCCAGCTCCGTGCCATGCAATGCCTGATCGACAAGCCCCTGATCGCCCAGTACGTACGCGAGCATGCCGACGGCGGCGACCGCCCAGGTGCCGTGGTTATGGATCCTGTTGAATTCTTCCTTGTTGCGTACGGAGAACCATTCCGCCATTGGACGGAAAATATGGGTCTCGAAGCGTGTGCGCTCCTCTTCGGAAAGCCAGTCGTAGACGCAATCGTACGCGATGCTGACGTGGACAAGCCAGACTTCCTCGTTAAGCGTCTGGTGAAATATCTTGCCGGGTTTTTGATTCCGCGCCAGCGGATGCGGACCGAGCGTGGGGTACAAAACGGCGTATTCCTCCAGCATGTCTCGCACGAACGCCGCGTACTTCTCTTCCCCGGTAATGCTGTAGAGCAGGCCGCCGTAACGCATCTCCCGGTAATTCTGCTTGTGCCGCTCGTGCGCGTAGCCGCCCGCTTCGCCCGGAGGCAGGACTTCGATGGGATTCGCAAGCGCGGCCTCCATCGTCTCTTCGGCCAGCGCCACGGCATGGTCGAGCAATGGGTAGTTGCCCAGCGACCCCCGTATTTCAGCGGCTTCTTCCTGACTGATAAAAATACCGGCCCGTTGCGCTACCCCCTGCTCGGCAACAAGCAAAAGGAAAAGGCAGACGAGGACAAAACGATGCATGGCGGGTCAAGGCGATGGTTGGCTGAACGACAAAACGCGGGTTCACAGACGCCATGGTATAATACATCATACATATTAATAAAGCCAACTTCCGATGGGTTTGTACGGGAAATATTTTTGCGGGATGCGGCGGGTGCGCAGGCGTGGCTGGGGGCCGAATGATCGCAAGACAGAAAACAGGGTCCCGCCGGCGTGCGAAGCGCAGAGGGTGCGATGCGTGGGGCGTCCTACTTAAGGAGCGCCATAGTCTTGACGGCTGTCTGTTGTTCGGTCCGCAGAACGTACAGATACGTCCCGCTCGCAAGGTCCGACGCGTCGAACGGAATGCGATAGCGGCCCGCCGGATGCGCACCGTCGAGCAACACGCGCACCTCCTGCCCCAGCATGTCGTAGACCGTCAGCACGACGCGCTGCGCCTTCGCCAGCGAAAACCCGATCGTCGTCGACGGATTGAAGGGGTTCGGATAATTCTGATCCAGCGCAAAGGCCGTCGGCAGTTCGTCGCCGGCAGGCTCCGCCGAGGTCGGAATGTTTTCGGCGACGACTATGTTTGTGTTGTCTGCGATGGTTACTTCGACCGACCCCGGAGACCCCGCCGCAACGACCGCCGGCAAGCCCCCCAGCGCCACAGTGAACGTCTCGTCCTCCGTGTCGAGGTCCGGGACCATGGCGATCACGCCCGACCCGCTGGGCTCGTGCGCCGCTATCGTAATGGAGGCCAACGCGCCGTAGTCGCCTGCCTCCGCCGTGCCCGCCGTAAGCACCAGCGGTATCGTCACGGCGGCGTCGAGCGCGGCGGAAAGCATAGCCGTTACGGTCGCCGAGGCGTCCTCGCCCACCGGATTCGGCGAAACCGACAATCGTACCGAAACAGACGATACGGGCGGCGGAACCACCGTCGGCGGGGGGGTGTCGTTGTCGCGCACCACCACCGCCGCGCTGTTCGCCGGCGGACTGGCCGCCGCATAGCCCGAACCACTCTCGACCGTCGCCGTCACCGAGCCGTTCGCCTCGTCCTCGCTGTCGTCCGTCGTCGAAACCGCGAACGTCGCCGTCCCGCTCACACCTACGGTCACCTGCCGTACGCCGATCTCTCCCTGCATAGCGAACGAGCCGTTCTCGGCCACCGTCACATGCACCGACAGGTCTGCGACCGGAACAGGCGAAGCCGTCAACACGAACGACGCGGCCTCGCCCTCCGTCACCGCCGGACCGCTCGAAATGCTGACCACAGGATCCGTCGACGGCGGGCTGTCGTTGTCGCGCACCACCACCGCCGCGCTGTGCGCCGGCAGACTGGCCGCCGCATATCCCGAACCGCTCTCGACCGTCGCCGTTACCGAGCCGTTCGCCTCGTCCTCGCTGTCATCCGTCGTCGAAACCGCGAACGTCGCCGTCCCGCTTGCGCCTACGGTCACCTGCTTCATGCCGAGCTCTCCCGGCGCAGCAAACAAGCCATTCTCCGCCACTGTCACGTGCACCGACAGGTCTGCGACCGGAGCAGGCGAAGCCGTCAATACGAACGAAGCATCCTCCCCCTCCGTCACCGCCGGGCCGCTCGTAATGCTGACCACAGGATCCGTCGGCGGAGGACTGTCGTTGTCGTTCACCACCACCGCCGCGCTGTGCGCCGGCGGACGGGCCGCTGTGTACCCCGACCCGCTCTCAACCGTCGCCGTCACCGAGCCGTTCGCCTCCTCCTCGCTATCGTCCGTCGTCGAAACCGTGAACGTCGCCATCCCGCTCGCGCCTACGGTCACCTGCCGTACGCCGATCTCTCCCTGCATAACGAACGAGCCGTTCTCGGCCACCGTCACCTTCACCGACAGGTCTGCAAACGGAGCAGGCGAAGCCGTCAGCGTAAACGAAGCGTCCTCCCCCTCCGTCACCACCGGGCCGCCCGTAATGCTGATCTCCGGCGTATCGTTGTCCGTGATCGTGAGGGTATGAACCTTCTGCGCACCCACCGCATAGCCCGCAGCGGGCTTCAGCGTCAACATCACCGTCTCGTCGCGCTCGTCCAGCGCGTCGTCAAGGATGGGCACCGGGATGTTCACGCTCGTCGCGCCCACCGCCACCTGAACCGAACCCGAAAGCGCCCGAAAATCATCCCCCGAAGTCGCCGTGCCGCCCACCGAATAGGCAAGCGATAAGGGGGCATGCGGCGCCGGAGACAAATTCACCCGCACGTTCCATACGCCCGCGTCCTCCGCCGCGCCCGACGATCCCTCCGCAAAGCTCGCCTCTGGCGTATCATTGTCCTCCACCGCCACCGTCGCGCTGTTCGTGGGCGAACGGGCCGCCGCATACCCCGAACCGCTACCGACCGTCGCCGTCACCGAGCCGTTCGCCTCGTCCACGCTGTCGTCCGTCGTCGAAACCGTGAACGCCGCCGTACCGCTCGCGCCCACCTTCACCGTACGCACGCCGATCTCGTCCGATGATGCGAACGCGCCGCTTTCGGCCACCGTTACCTTTACCGACAGGTCTGCGAACGGAGCAGGCGACGCCGTCAGCGTGAACGAAGCATCCTCTCCCTCCGTCACCGCCGGGGCGCCCGTAGTAATGCTGATCTCCGGCGTATCGTTGTCCGTGATCGTGAGCGTATGAACCTTCTGCGCGCCCACCGCATAGCCCAGCGCGGGCTTCAGCGTCAGCACCACCGTCTCGGCGCCCTCGTACAGCGAGTCATTGATGATGGGCACCGGAATATCCACGCTCGTCGCGCCCGGCGACGCCTGAACCGAACCCGAAAGCGCCGTAAAATCATCCCCCGACGTCGCCGTGCCGCCTACCGAATACTTCACCTTCACCGCCCACCACGGCGCCGGAGACAAATTCACCCTCACATTCCGTACGCCCGCGTCCTCCGCCGCGCTCGACGAATTCACCACAAAGCTCGCCTTTGGCGTATCGTTGTCCGTCACCTTGAGCCTATGATTGTTCTTGTAGGAGTCTATCTCATAGTCCGCATGAGGCTCCAGCCGCAGAAACAAATCCTCGGTGCGCTCGTCCAGCGCGTCGTCGATGATCGTCACCGGGATATCCACGCTCGTCGCGCCCGCAGCCACCTGAACCGAACCCGAAAGCGCCTCAAAATCCTCCCCCGACGTCGCCGTGCTTTGGCTGCCCACCGCATACTTCACCGCAATCCCCGACGACGGCGCCGGAGACAAGTTCAACCTCACATTCTTTACGCCCACACCCTCCTCCGCCCACGACAAAGCCTCTGCAAAACGCACGACGGCCGGCGGAGGCGGGGGCGGTTCCTCCACGTCCTCTATATATATCGTATGCACGGGGCGGGTATCCTCCCGTGACGTCGTATACCCCGCGACGCCGGTCAGCGTCAGAATCACCGTTTCCTGGGACTCGTCCAGGGCATCGTGGATGATGGACACCGGGATATCCACGCTCTTCGCGCCCGCCGGCGCCTGAACCGAACCCGAAAGCGCCACAAAATCCTCCCCCGACATCGCCGTACCGCCCACTGAATAGTTCACCGCAACTCCCGACGACGGCGCGGGCGAACTCAGTTTCACCTCCACGTTCTGTACACCTACGTCCTCCGGCACGATCGCCCAAGCGCACGCAAACGTCGCGACCGGGAAACGTATATCCGTATCCAGGATAAGGATAATCGTGCTCCATCGTCCAAATGTCCCGCCAATCGTTCTGTAGGGGTTGGTCTGGCGGTTTTCCATATCGTGCAGAGTCATCTCGAGCACATTGATATCCTCAAGTACCGAGAAGCTCCGCGTCCGCACGACGTATGTCGCTGTGGTCTGGTTGGCGGAAATCGTCACCGACTTCTTATTGCCCAAGTCTCCGGGAAAGGCTATCCCACTTGCAGGGCCCGGAATAGCAACACCGAAGTCCACCTGCATATCCGCGGTGGGCGCAGGGTCCGCCGTGAAGGTATAGGTTACCGTCTCGCCTTCGGTGATCATGCAGGCGTCGGCAAAGACTCTGACGGTGGGGATGGGGACTTGCGCGGCGGCCTCGCGCGGAAGGGCGGCGAACAGCAACGGACACAACAGCGTCACAAAGAGCAGGCGGGTCGGTTTCATCCCCCCCCCCCCACCATTTCGGCTGAGGAACTATAGTTTTTTCAGACTCCCGGGTGAGGTGCTGTTTTACTTCTTCGAGGGACAGATTCAACATATTTTACGGCAAGCACATCCTACAAAAGGAACACTGAAAAACGGAATCTGCAGCAAACACGAGACAGATTGCGCGTCCTAAACAGCACATCCTACGGGGTTCACGCGCATCGGTTCCGCTCGGGCTTCGGGGGAGGGGGCAGATTCAACATATTTTACGGTTAAAAAAATAAGGTTGACCGGATTTTCTCGACCGAACACGTCCGACGTTTGCTCCCGAACACATTGCCGGCAACGCACCCAGCGCAACCCTCGTCGCCATGCATGAATCCCGGCCAACCCCACGAACCCCGCCGTCAAAAGCCGTCCAAGCCAGTAATCGATCTGTTCTATGTAGCCATGGGGCGCCGCGACAAATCCAGTTCGGCTTCGTAACGGGCGTCTGCGCCGGGATAATCGGCGCTGGACGGTTGCAGGAACGTAACGGCCTCGTAGTAGTCGTCGAGCGGCACGAATATACCATGTTCCTCTACCCACTGGCGCATTCGCCGGTTGCACGATTGAGCCCAGGAAAGGACCTCCACCCGCCATCCGCGTCGATGCATTCGTTCAAGGTCCGCGTGAAACCCCGCTCCGTCATAGAAACCCTGGCCGTCGCCAGTAAGAAGGACGACGATGCCGGGGTCGCCGTTATAATCGGCGAAATCGCGCAGCATCTGCAACTGCAAAACCCGATCAGGCGTCTGCTGCTCGCCACGTTCGATCGCGCCCCGGTCGAACAACTCAATTTTTACGCCCTCTGCGCTCAGCCGATTCCACAACGCATGCAGTTCTGGAGGAACGGAACCGGCAGCAATGGCCTTTTCTACCGGGCGCTCGGCATGCGCCAACCGCATCATGCCCTTGAAATTTATACGGACACGATGCCGTGCAGCGAATCCCTCTCGTTCCTCTGCTTCGGTTCGAGCACCGATAAAGATATTCGAATTGTCCCAGTAGATGAAAACCTTTTCCATCGCCGATTCTCCGTGTTAGCGTTGAAAATCCATGTCTCTTAAGGGAGGGGCATTAAGGATGCACTGATCTTCGCGGACTTAATCATAGCATCCTTAAGCGAATATCCCGGAATATTGTTCCACAGTTTCTATTCCCAATTCCCCGTGGGCCGGCGCCGGGCCCATCATCCAAGCTTTGCGTCGGCGTGCGAAGCGCAGAGGGTGCGATGCGTGGGGCGTCCTACTTGAGGAGCGCCATGGTCTTGACGGCCGTCTGTTGTTCGGTCCGCAGAACGTACAGATACGTCCCGCTCGCAAGGTCCGACGCGTCGAACGGAATGCGATAGCGGCCCGCCGGATGCGCACCGTCGAGCAACACGCGCACCTCCTGCCCCAGCATGTCGTAGACCGTCAGCGCGACGCGCTGCGCCTTCGCCAGCGAAAACCCGATCGTCGTCACCGGATTGAAGGGGTTCGGATAATTCTGATCCAGCGCAAAGGCCGTCGGCAGTTCGTCGCCGGCATGCTCCGCTGAGGTCGAAATGTCTTCGGTAACGACCACCTGTGTGTAGTCTGCGATGGTTACTTCGACCGACCCCGGAGACCCCGCCGCAACGACCGTCGGCAAGGCCCCCAGCGCCACCGTGAACGTCTCGTCCTCCAGATCGAGGTCCGGGACCATGGCGATCACGCCCGACCCGCTGGGCTCGTGCGCCGCTATCGTAATGGAGGCCAACGCGCCGTAGTCGCCTGCCTCCGCCGTGCCCGCCGTAAGCACCAGCGGTATCGTCACGGCGGCGTCGAGCGCGGCGGAAAGCATAGCCGTTACGGTCGCCGAGGCGTCCTCGCCCACCGGATTCGGCGAAACCGACAATCTTACCGAAATAGACGATACGGGCGGCTGGGTTGGTGGCGGCTGAGTTGGAGGCGGCTGGGTCGGAGGCGGAACCACCGGCGGCGGGGGGTTGTCGTTGTCGCGCACCGCCACCGCCGCGCTGTTCGCCGGCGAACTGGCCGCCGCATATCCCGAACCGCTCGCGACCGTCGCCGTCACCGAGCCGTTCGCCTCGTCCTCGCTGTCATCCGTCGTCGAAACCGCGAACGTCGCCGTCCCGCTCGCACCTACGGTCACTTGCCGCGCACCGAACTCTCCCTGCGCAGCAAACAAGCCGTTCTCGGCCACCGTCACATGCACCGACAGGTCTGAGACCGGAGCAGGCGAAGCCGTCAATACGAACGAAGCATCCTCGCCCTCTGTCACCGCCGGGCCGCTCGAAATGCTGACCACAGGATCCGGCGGCGGAGGGCTGTCGTTGTCGTTCACCGCTACTGGTGCGCTGTTCGCCGGCGAACGGGCCACCGCGTACCCCGACCCGCTCTCGACCGTTGCCGTCACCGAGCCGTTCGCCTCGTGTGCGCTGTCGTCCGTCGTCAAAACCGCGAACATCGCCGTCCCGCTCGCGCCTACGGTCACCTGCCGTACGCCGAGCTCTCCCTGCGCAGCGAACAAGCCGTTCTCGGCCACCGTCACCTTCACCGACACGTCTTCGAACGGAGCAGGCGAAGCCGTCAGCGTAAACGAAGCGTCCTCCCCCTCCGTCACCGCCGGGCCGCCCGTAATGCTGATCTCCGGCGTATCGTTGTCCGTGATCGTGAGCGTATGCACCTTCTGCGCGCCCACCGCATAGTCCGCAGCGGACTTCAGCGTCAGCATCACCGTCTCGTTGCGCTCGTCCAGCACGTCGTCGAGGATCGCGACCGGGATGTTCACGCTCGTCGCGCCCGCCGCCACCTGAACCGAACCCGAAAGCGCCCCAAAATCATCCCCCGAAGTCGCCGTGCCGCCCACCAAATAGGCAAGCGATAAGGGGGCATGCGGCGCCGGAGACAAATTCACCCTCACGTTCCGTACGCCCGCGCCCTCCGCCGCGCTCGACACATTCACCGCAAAGATCGCCTCTGGCGTATCGTTGTCCACTACCACCACTGTCGCGCTGTTCGCGGGCGAATGGGCTACCGCATACCCCGAACCGCCGCCAACCGTCGCCGTCACCGAGCCGTTCGCCTCGTCCACGCTGTCGTCCATCGTCGAAACCGTGAACGCCGCCGTCCCGCTCGCGCCCACCTTCACCGTACGCACGCCGATCTCGCCCGATAACGCAAACGCACCGCTTTCGGCCACCGTTACCTTCACCGACAGGTCTGCAAACGGAGCAGGCGACGCCGTCAGCGTGAACGAAGCATCCTCGCCCTCCGTCACCGCCGGGCCGCCTGTAATGCTGATCTCCGGCGTATCGTTGTCCGTGATCGTGAGCGTATGAACCTTCCGCGCGCCCACCGCATAGCCCGCAGCGGACCTCAGCCTCAGAATCACCGTCTCGTCGCGCTCGTCCAGCGTGTCGTCGAGGATCGAAACCGGAATATCCACGCTCGTCGCGCCCGCCGCCACCTGAACCGAACCCGAAAGCGCCATAAAATCATCCCCCGACGTCGCCGTGCCGCGCACCGTATACTTCACCGCGACCCCCGACGACGGCGCCGGAGACAAGTTCACCTTCACATTCTGTACGCCCGCGTCCTCCGCCGCGCGCGACGACCCCCCCCCCCGCAAAGCTCGCCTCTGGCGTATCGTTGTCCTCCACCGTGAGCCTATGAACGTTCGGTGCGCCTACCGCATAGCCCGTAGCAGGTTTCAGCCTCAGAATCACCGTCTCGTCGCGCTCTTGCAGCGCATCGTCGATGATCGAAACCGGAATATCCACGCTCGTCGCGCCCGCAGCCACCTGAACCGAACCCGAAAGCGCCGTAAAATCATCCCCCGACGTCGCCGTGCCGCTCACCGTATACTTCACCGCGACCCCCGACGACGGCGCCGGAGACAAATTCACCCTCACATTCTGTACGCCCGCGTCCTCCGCTGCGCGCGACGATCCCTCCGCAAAACGCACGACGGCCAGCGGAGGAGGGGCTCTGTCCTCTATATACATCTTATACTTTTCCTGCGGACCTAACGTATACCCCGAGGCGCCGGTCAGCGTCAGAATCACCGTTTCCTGGGACTCGTCCAGGGCGTCGTGGATGATGGACACCGGGATATCCACGCTCGTCGCGCCCGCCGGCGCCTGAACCGAACCCGAGAGCGCCACAAAATCATCCCCCGACGTCGCCGTGCTTTCGCCGTCCACCGAATAATTCACCACAACCCCCGACGACGGCGCAGGCGAAGTCAGTTTCACCGTCACATTCTGTACGCCTGCGTCCTCCGGCACGATCGAGAAGGAACACACAAACGTCGCAAGCGGCGGGCTGGCCTTATCCAGGACATGGGTAATTGCGCTCCATCTTCCCAATTGCCCGCCAAGTATTCTGTAGGGGTTGGGCTCGCGGTCCTCCCTGTCATTCACATACAACTTGATCTGATCGGGCTTCCTGATTACCGAGTCGTTCCGCGTCCGCACGGCGTATGTCGCCGTGGTCTGGTTGGCGGAAATCGTCACCGACTTAGTGCCAAGGTCTCCAGGAACGGCTATCACGCTTCCGACGCCCGAAATAAAAGCCTTGAAGTCCACCTGCAGATCCGCGGTGGGCGCAGGGTCCGCCGTGAGGGTGTAGGTTGCCGTCTCGCCTTCGGTGATTATGCAAGCGTCGGCAAAGACTCTGACGGTGGGGATTTGCGCGGCGGCCTCGTGCGGAAGGACGGCGAACAGCAACGGACACAACAGCGCCACAAGGAGTAGGCGGGGCGGTTTCATCCCCCCCCCCCCACCATTTCACCGCAGGAACCATGGTTTTTTCAGGTTCCCCGGTCAGACGCTGTTTCACTTTTTCGGGGGACAGGCTCACAATATTTTACGGCAAGCGCCATCGTACAAAAGGAATCACGGGAAAACGTCTCCTGCCAGCAAACATGAGACAGATGCGCATCCCGGGATGCATACCCTACGGGGTTCGTGCGCATCGGTTCCGTTCATGCTTCGGGGGACGGTTGGGGCGGTCGTTGTGGCGGCGAGGGTGGCGCCGGGTGCGTTGCCGGCGGGCAACCACAAGGCAAAAAACAGGGTCGCGGCAATGCTGCGGAAAGGCTGGTTAAAAAAGTAAGGGTCGAAAATTTCGAACTTAAAAAACTTAAGTTTACTCGACTGAATTGGGCGATTTTTCGGGATTATTTTTGCGAAAACAGGGAACCGTTGGGGCGGAAAGCGTGTAGTACACCCTATCCGAATCTGTGCTTGCGGCGCCCCAAACCCCATCACCCCCAACTCCCCAGCGCCTGCGCCAGGCCCATTATACAGGCGTTGTGCCGCCGCGCTTCGTCCAGCGTCGCCAGAAAGTGCCTGTTCCATCCCGGAAAGTCGATCTCGTCCCCCAGCACGGGATGCCATAAGCCCACGAAGGCGCCGCCATACCGCCGGCAGGTCGCCATCAGGTCGAAGGCAGACTGGATCGCCGCCTCGGCATCCAGGTTGCGGTGCGTGAACAGGGTCGCGTCCATGGCCGCAAGCGGCATCTCCCACACATCCAGCGGGCAATCCGCCTCCAGGTCGTACAGTTGAAACGGCAGGCATGTGCCACGCCGGAATCCCTCTTGCTCCGAAAACCCCAGCGTACTGTCTATGCGAAAGCCGTTCGCCGCCTGCAGCCGGGGTGTGGACGCCGGATCGAACCGAAGGTAATGCTGCCGGACCGATACGGGCGGCGGCGTGGCGACCCGCCTGAGCGCTTGCCCCAAGCGCTTCGTTTCGCGCGCAAAGCGGTCCGGCTCGTCAATGGCCCGGTACGAGGGATGCAATCCAATCTCGAAATCCTGCTCGGCCACCCGGCGCATCCAGTTTTTCAAAAAGGACGAACCGAGGCGATACCGGGTGTCCCGGGGATGGCCCGCCCCCGCTTTCACGAAGAACGTAGCCGTGCCGCCCCGCGCAGCCACTGCGCCCGGAATCTCCCGCATCGCGCGCAAAAACGGATCGCCCGCGAGCAGCTGGCGACCTACGCGCCCCAAACGCCCGCAACGCGCCCGAAAAGCCACCCCCCGGCGATTCTGCGCGAAATACTGCACGCCCTCCCGATACAGAATCCCGGGACGCCATTTTCTCCCGTAATCCACGTCGTGGGTGGCGCAAAACGCCCAATCGCGGCCCGCCCAGCGGCGCGGCGAAACCGGGACGCCCCCTGCCCGGAGCTGTTCGGCCAACAGGGCGCGATACGCATCCGCCATGGGAAACCGAACCGCATCAAACAGCGCCGGCAACGAATCTGCAAAGGGAACCCGCCCGTGCTCGTCCCGCCGCGCTACGGCCCGCTCCTGCCATCCGCTCAGCCACAAAAACGCGGACGCAATCAGGTCCGGGCGCCCGGTTTCGTCGGCGAAACATACCGGAACGCGCCGCCCGTCCATCTCGCACGTCGAAGCCGCATGCGCCCGAAAAGGAACGTCGCCCGCCAGGAAAACCGCCGCGCCCGGCGCATGCGCCCACGAAATGACGTGGGGATGCGTCGGCGCCGTCCCCGCCGGACCGTAATAAATGAGCGGCGCATCGGCGGAGACCGCATCGGCAGACATATAAACGGACGTATGGTCAGACATCTGCGCAGACGCATCGGCAGACGTATGTGTAGAAGCGCGGGCAGACGCATCGGCTTCGACCCAGCGCGGCTCCAGCCCCAACGGCGCGAGGAGCGTCCGCAGGGCGTACCTTGCCCGCGTCGCAAAATCCGGCGCCGTATCAACAAGGCAGGCGATATGGGTCCCTTTGGCAACGATCACATGCAGGATACGCTGAGTACGCGCGTAAGGATGCTCTTAATTACGTCCGCGAAAATCCCGTACAATGTAACAAGTTTGCAACGCCCGCTTTTATGCGGAGCCGACAGGCTGGCAAGGCGTTTCTATGGCGGGCGTTCCTGTCGCAATGCATCCTGTCGGACCCTTTATGGCCAGTCGATTCAAAATATTCTGCGATCCGGTGCACGGATTTATTTCCGTCCCGAAAAATATCCTGATGGACCTGATCGGAACGGCGGAGGTGCAACGCCTCCGTCGCATCCGCCAACTGGGCGTCGGGCACCTCGTGTTCCCCGGCGCCGAGCATACGCGGTTCGGCCATGCGCTGGGCGCCATGGCCCTCATGCAGGACGCGCTTTCGAACCTTGCGGACAAGGGAACGCCCATCGCGCCCGAAGAATCCGTGGCCGCGCAGGCGGCGGCCCTCTTGCACGACATCGGACACGGACCGTTTTCTCATGTGCTGGAACATACGTTCGTGGAGGGGTATCGCCATGAAAACATGAGCCGGGAGCTCATGGTTTCGCTGAACGAGCGATTTGGCGGCGCGCTGGACCTGGCGCTGAACATATTCGACGGTACGTACGAGCGGCCTTTCTTTCATCAACTGGTGTCCAGCCAACTGGATATGGACCGCCTGGATTTCCTGCGGCGCGATTCTTTTTATACCGGCGTCGTGGAGGGCGACGTGGGCGTGGAGCGCATTATCAAGACCATGCGGACGCATCCGCAGGAAGGCGGCCCGGATTCCCGCATCGCCATCGAGGCGAAGGGCGTCTACGCCATCGAAAATTACATCATTTCCCGGCGGCTGATGTACTGGCAGGTGTACCTGCACAAAACCGTCGTGGCGGGGGACCGGCTCCTGCGCGTCGCGTTCGAACGGATTCGCAAGCATCTTGCGCGGGATGCGCACAGCCTGGACGGGCGCTGCTCGCCCTCCCTCCTCTTTTTCCTGACGAACCGGCTCGGGCTGGACGATATCTCCCGAAACGAGGTCCGCGAACATTTTTGCCGGATAGACGATGTGGACGTGATGCACTGCATGAAGGCGTGCATGCAGCACCCGGATCGCATTCTGGCGGATATTTGCCGCCGGTTCATCGAACGGGATTTCTTTCGGGTGACGTTCTTGCCCGATCCGCCTTCCGAAGCGCAGGCGGCGGCCTGGACGGATCGCGTGGCGGAGTGGCTCGTCCAGCAGGGCCTGAGCGACGCGGCGAACGCCCGGGAGGATGCGGCGTGCTATCTGATCCGGGACGACACCCGCCACCTCGCCTACGAAAACGTCCGGGACTCGGTGCACGTGCTGGACCGCCACGGCGCCGTCCGCGAACTGTCCCAGACCGCCGAAGCCACCACCGTGTCCTCGCTGGGCGAAGTGGTCGTAAAGCCGTTCGCGTGCTATCCGAAGGAAGTGGATCTGGGGATTGAGGGGTGAATCATGAAACTGGAAGACATCCGGCCCGGGTGTCCGGCGGCCATTTGACCGCGCGCCGGATACGCGGGCGCAGAGCGTGAATTATACGGTGGCAGAACTCCTTGATCTGGGGGAAAGGGTTCTGTAAGACAGGGAACCCGGAGTCCAGGGCATCTTCCCCCTGCCCTCGCGCCTGGACGTTTTTCCTTGCAGAGAGGCCATGGACGGCGAAACGCCCTTGCCCTGGCGCCGTTACTTGAGTAGCGCCATCGTCCTCGCGGCGGTCTGTTCTTCCGTACGAAGAATGTACAGGTACGTCCCGCTGGCCAGGTCCGACGCGTCGAACGGAATGCGGTAGCGCGCCGCCGTCTGTACGCCGTCCAGCAGTACGCGCACCTCATGCCCCAGCAGGTCGTACACGGCGAGCCGGACATGCTGCGTCCTCGCCAGCGAAAACCCGATCGTAGTCACCGGATTGAACGGATTCGGGTAGTTCTGATCCAGCGCAAACGCCTTCGGGACCTCGTCTCCGAAAGATTCTATCGACGTCGGGCCTGCATGGTCCTCAATGGTCACTTCGACGGACGCCTGCGCCCCCGCCGCGAAGCCCGCCGGCAATGCGCCCAGCGACACCGTGAACGTTTCGTCCTCCAGGTCGTCGTCCACCACGGTGACAATTTCGTCCCAGCCGTTCGGCTCGTTCGCGTCGATGACGATGGAGGCAAGCGCGCCGTAGTCGCCTACTTCGGCGGTGCCTGCGGTAAGCACAAGGGGAATGGTTACGACGCTGGGGACAAACGGGGAGAGCGTAACGGTGACGGTCGTTTCCTCGCCTTCGACCACCGGGTTCGGGGAAATGGACAGCGTAACCTGGGATACGTCGTTGCCGCCACCACCATCGCCGCCGCCATCATTGTCGTTGTCTGTAATGGTCATCGTATACACGCTGGCGCTGCCCACGTCATACCCCGTGCCGCTCCCAAGCGTCAGAATCACCGTCTCGCTGCCTTCGACCTCGCTGTCGTCGGCAATCGCCACCGGAATGTTCACGGAAGACTGGCCAGCGGACACCGAAACCGTCCCGGAGTTGCCAATGCTGTAATCCGCGCCTTCCGTCGCCGTGCCGGCCACGCTGTAGTTTAGCGTAATGGCCGCGGACGGCGCAGGATTTACATTGACCGCCACATTGTGCGTACCAGCCCCTTCGCTCGCGCTGCCCGACGCCGAAGCGAAAGACGCTGCGGGCGTCGCAGGCGGCGTGGGCGCATCGTCGTCGTTTACATTGACTGTCGCCGCGCTCGGCGCGCCAACGGTGTAGCCCGTGCCGTTCGTGAGCGTCACCGTCACCGAGCCGCCCGCCTCTTCAAGGTTGTCGTCCTCGGTGGGGATCGCGAAGGTCGTGCTCGCTGCGGAGACGCTCTGCGTCTTGTCGCCGAGTTGGCCGGACGCCACGAACGTTCCGCTTTGCGAAACCGTGTAGGAGACGGTGATGCTGCTGCTCGGCGCAGGGTTCGACGAAATGGTGAACGAAGCATCGCCGCCCTCGGTCACCGCCGACCCGCCGGTGATGGTCACCTCCGGCGGCGGTGCCACCCGGTCGTTGTCCGTGATGGTCAGCGTGTGCGTGGTTGTGGTCGCGCCGACGTCGTAACCGGTCCCGCTGCCCAGCGTCAGGATGACCGTCTCGCTGTCTTCCTCTGCACTGTCGTCCGTGATGACGACCGGAATGTTGGCCGTGCCGGAAGTCCCCACCGTGATCGTCCCGCTGTTGCTACTCACCCCGCTTATAGAATAATCCGTGTCGAGCATAGCGTCGCCGGAGAGCGTGTAGTTCACCGTGACGTTCCCGAGCGGTACGGGGCTAAGGTTCACCGCGATGTTGTGCGTGCCCGCATCCTCCGCCGCGCTGGACGCGGACGCCGCAAAGTTCGCTTCGGGCGTGTCATTGTTGGTGATCGTCAGCGTGTGCGTAGTTGTGGTCGCGCCAACGTCGTAGCCGGTCCCGCTGTCCAGCGTCAGGATGACCGTCTCGCTGCTTTCCACCGCGCTGTCGTCCGTGATGACGACCGGAATATTCGCCGTGCCCGAAGTCCCCACCGTGATCGTCCCGCTGTTGCTACTCACCCCGCTTATAGTGTAATCCGTCCCGCGCACCGCCGTGCCGGAGAGCGTGTAGTTCACCGTGACGTTCCCGGTCGGTACGGGGCTGAGGCTCACCGCAATGTTGCGCGTGCCCGCGCTCTCCGCCGCGCTGGACGTGGACGCCGCAAAGTTCGCCTGGGGCGTACCTGGCGGCTCGTTGTCCGTGATGGTCAGCGTGTGCGTGCTGGCGCTGCCCACGTCGTAGCCGGTGCCGCTGCCCAGCGTCAGGATGACCGTCTCGTTGCCTTCCGCCGCGCTGTCGTCCGTGATGACAACCGGAATGTTCACGGAAGACCGGATGCCGCCGCCGTTCACCAAGACCGTCCCGCTGGCGCTGGTCACCCCGCTGATGGTGTAGTCCGTTCCACGCACCGCCGTGCCCGAAAGGGTGTAGTTCACCGTGATTGCCCCGAGCTCCGGATTGCTGAGATTCACCGCAATGTTATGCGTGCCCGCGCTTTCGGCGGCGCTCGAAGTGGATGCCGCAAAGGTCACGTCGGGCAAGTCGTTGTCAACGATAGACAGCGTGTGTTTTGGGTTGTCCGTGCCGACGTCGTATCCAGTGCCGCTTGCCAGCGTCAGGATAATCGGCTCCGTTGGGGCTTCGTCCATGCTGTCGTCAATGATGGCGACCGGAATGTCCGCCGTGCCCGAAGTCCCCACCGTGATCGTCCCGCTGTTGCCGGTCACCCCGCTGATGGTATAGTCCGTCCCGCGCACCGCCTCACCGGAAAGGGTGTAGTTCACCGTGACGTTCCCGGTCGGCGCGGGGCTGAGGTTCACCGCGACGTTGCGCATTGCCCTGCTCTCCGACGCAGACGATTTGGAGAGCGCAAAATTCGCCTCGGGCGTACCCGGCATGTCGTCGTCGGTGATGGTAAGCGTGTGCTTGTTTAGGGTCGCACCGACGTTGTTGCGCGGTCCCCTCTGCAGCGTCAGGATGACCGTCTCGCTGCCTTCCACGTCGCTGTCGTCGGTAATGACAACCGGAATGTTGGCTGAGCCGGAAGTGCCTACTATGATCAAACCGACCCCGAAACGGTTCACCCCGCTAATGGAGTAATCCGTCCCGTGGTCGGCGCTGCCGCCGGAAATGGTGTATGTGACCTCGATGTTCCTGGACGGCACAGGGCTGAGGTTCACCACAATCTCGTGTGTACCCGCGCTTTCGGCGATGCTCGAAGTGGATACCGAAAAGGTCGAGACGGGCGTCTGGGCATGGATCGCCCCGGGAAGGGCGAACAGCAACACAGCGCCCAGCAGCACGAAGACCGATGCATTGGCCGACCGCCGCAAACCTGAATGGCGGAAGTCGCTCAAGCAAGCGTTCCCCGAATGTCCCGCGCTGGAAGGGCGGCCGGAGCGCGCAGACTGAAACTCCGAGCGGCTCGCCCCTGCAAACGGCATCGCCCAGCCGCATCGGAGAGACGGGCTACCGCTTGATGCGTTTCCTGTGCGTTCGCGATACCTCACATACATGTGGGGGGGGGGGGTTGATCCAGAGTTATTCCCTATAAGAAACAGCGAAATCATTTCTTGCCTCTGATCCGGTTGCACCTGACGATACGTATATGGCCCAGCGCCCCCTGAATACACATGCAGAAGTCCGATGCAGGAACAAACTCGGGGACGCCGGTCACCGAATCCGTCCCAACCTGCTATCGAACGCAAGCAATATACGTACGACGCACCATACTTGTCAAGGCCTGCGTTTGTCCAGCCAGATCGCAAAAACGCTTTGGTGGCTGGACTCGCTGATACAGCCCCAAAGATCAGCGTGCCGCAAGGGGTGCGCGGGCAAGGAACGACGAAACGCGTAGCCTGGCGCGGCGCTTTTTCTGGCGGGCGCCGTTACTTGAGCAGCGCCATCGTCCTGACGGCAGTCTGTTCTTCCGTACGAAGAACGTACAGGTACGTCCCGCTCGCCAGGTCCGACGCGTCGAACGGAATGCGGTAGCGCTCGGAGAGAATTGAGCGGAGAAGGCAAGGCGCGCACATCAAAAAAACAACGCAACGGGTAATCCCAAGGGAATGCCATAGATCCTTTGCAAAACGGCGAAACATCGACGAGGAATTGCGTACTACTATGGGCGCAACCCAAGTTCTAATCGGCATATTCTTATGGAGAAGGCAGTCACAGCGCGAAAATCGGTCCGCGCTACAGGCAAGATCATTCCTGCCGTTGAATCTACCGAGCGGCTTGGCGATGCAAGGAGTCGCCGGCGCGACGGCGCAGGGCCAGCGATCAGTCTGTACGAAGTTCCCTTTGGCGAAAAGGTGTTGCGCAGACGCAAGCCGGTAACCCTGCATGCCCGCCGATCTTCCTGCGGAGAATACCTTGATGTGGAATTCGAGGACATAGACATGTCTCTTACGTTCTCCGTGACAGAAGACGTACAAGATGGAATCGAAGCCGCCTTGAAGATCATGTGGGAAGTCTACGCCATGGGCAACCCCGACGAAATGACCTCCGGCGCCCAGGAACTCAGGCAACGCTTGCTTGATACGTATGTATTGGTTTAGGCATGGTTTTGTCACGCGGTACGGTAGTCTCTTCCTTGAAAAGGACGGGATTCGAGGAGAAGCGCAGCGGGCGCCACATAGCCTATGTGTATCGTCGGCTTGACGGGACGCTGACGAACATCCGTACGTTCGTCAGCCACGGCGCCCGCGGCAAAGACCTTGGTGCACCCCTCTTGGACAAGATGGCAAGGCAGTGCAATCTGTCGAGTGGGGAATTCAAAAAATTCATCTATTGCTCCCTGGACCAGGTGCGCTATGAAGAAAAGGTGCGAGAACACCTGAAGTAATTTTTCTTTCGGTCGTCCGTTTTGCATTCATGTTCCCGGAGCGGACAAGGCGCACTTGGGCAAACCGGAGGAACTGGCCGGAGATCTCTCGTCTCGCCCGGCGCGAAAATGTTACGGAACAGGCTGGATTGTTCGGAGGTAATACTTTTCAATTTTTTCCGACCCATTGCATTCGGAAAAGCGCCCTGAACCATGCCCGGCAACGCAACGCAAAACGGCCTGCACCTCCCCAGCCTCAATATCCAGGGGTTTCGGGGCATTCGGGACCTTTCCATTTCGCGCCTGGGCCGCGTAACGTTACTGGCGGGAAAAAACGGCGTGGGCAAAACGACCGTGCTGGACGCCGTGCAGGTTTATGCGGCACGGGGCCGCTATGATGCCTTATTCGATCTGCTGCAAAACCGGGAAGAACTCCATTCTGTTATCGACGCATACGGAAAACGTATGATGGGGCCTGATTTTGCGGCCCTGTTCCATGAGCGAGAGGCAACGGAAAACACTTGTATACGCATTGGTCCAGAAAGCGATGCAGATCAACTTGAAATAAGAAAAGTTATCGACGACGACACTGCCGATGGCTCGGGTCGAAAAATCCCCATATTTAGCGGCCAGGAAGAAGCATTGAAGGTACGATTCCGGGACGCCTCCATGCGTTTCCCATGGACTTTAGATGGATATCCCCGGGAATTCGTCATGGGCACGACCTATCGACGATCATTTCGCATAAACAAAAACGGCATGGCGCCCGAAATGCCATGCCATTCCTTGGGACCAGGCTTGCTGGCCAACCGCGAAATCGCGCGTTTTTGGGATAAGGTAGCGCTAACGGATGCCGAAATGCATACGGTAGACGCCTTGAATTTCATCTGCGGCGGCGAAATAGAACGTCTGACGACCATTGGCGATGACGAACCTCCTGGCAGGAATGGGCGCCGGGTCATCGCAAAGACAAAACAAAACCACCCGGTCCCCCTAAGAAGCATGGGAGATGGAGCAATACGTCTTTTTTCCATAGCGCTTGCCCTCGTCAACAGCGCAGACGGCTTCTTGCTCATCGACGAAGCAGAAAACGGCATACACCATTCCGTGCAACGGGATTTGTGGCGCATGATATTCAACATAGCCGCCGAGTACAATGTGCAGGTTTTGGCCACAACGCACAGTTACGACTGCGTACGCGGTTTCGCACAGGCCATGGTCGAAGACAAAGAGGCCGACGGCGCACTTGTGCGCATTGAATGGCGGAACGAACGCCTTCGCGCTGTCGAGTACTCAAAAAACACCATCAAGGTTATCTCCAAACAACCTTTTGGTACAGAAGTGAGGTGAATATATGTCCAGTGGCGAATTCGTCCTCATCGTTGAAGGACAAGATGATAAGCATGTGGTTCGACACCTCTGAGCTTCCCGCCAAGCCATGCCGGAATTCGGCATTAAGAACAAAGGCGGAATAGAAAAAATCCTCGACGAAATCTGGCTGGACATATTTAGTCCCGGCCTAAAAGCCATCGGTATCCTTGTAGACGCGAACGACAATATAGACAGCCGCTGGCAGGCTGTACGCGACAAACTCAAGCAAGAAAATGTCATCCTGCCCAGTCTTCCCAGCCTCGACGGGACCATAATCCCGGCAACCGATGAACGTCCCCGCATTGGCGTCTGGCTCATGCCGGACAATCAATCGCGGGGCGAGCTGGAAGATTTTGTTGCGAAAATGATTCCCCGCAACGATCCGGTATGGCCGCTATCCAAACGCTATATCGACGGCATTCCTGACGCGGACAGAAAGTTTGCGGAAAAGAAGATACTGCGTGCGCAGGTCCATGCCTGGCTTGCCACGAGAAAATCTCCGAGACCCATGGGAAGCGCCATTCGCGCCCAAGACCTGGACGTAACCGGCCCGCTCTGCACGGCGTTTGAAACATGGTTGCGCAAGCTTTTCGAGCTGCCTCCACCAGAAAAAACCTCATGAAACCCGATACACTCCGACAAAGCGAAGGATTCGACGAAGTTCAAAGAAGCCTTTCGATCAAGCAAATAGCGGTTCCACGAAATAGTATCAATTCAGAACGACGAGTAAAAACTATATCCGAATTTACAAATCGACAAAAAAAGAATAGCCAAGTTGATTATTTGCTATGCACCCAGTTTTGCGACAAGCGTGAAATACTACTTAAAGACTTCGAATTTAAGATGTCTAAGAAACAGATAACTAAACAGCTAAAAAAGATTGAGAAAATCAGGGACCATGTGGCCCATGCGAACAACTACGCAATGACTCTGGACGAGGCAAAAGAGTTAAAAAAACAGTGAGTGATCTTCTATGTCTTCGCAAGACCATCAAAGAAGCATGTCGATCTTGTGCCTGATCGTGACGCCATGCGGTCTTTCCAGGGATCTATCGAGAGCGATCATGGGTAGCAAGACCTTGTGTAGCGCCGCGTTCTCTGGATGGCCTGCGCCGTGCAAAGCTGGCCGGAAATGGCCCGCCTCGCTGAGCGCGAAGCCGCCGCGAAACAGGGCACCGCATTTTCGCCCTTCATAAAAGCACTGTTATTTACGATATTACAGACGACGTACGCCGCAACCCGATAACGAGAACCGACATGAGCACTCAGGAGCTCCTGCGACGCATCCGCCTGGGCGAAGACTCGGAGCTGGAACTCAAACGCGTCGAATTGCAAGACCGCAAGGTGGTCGGACCCAGTCGGAAAGACTTCGCCGACGAACTGGCCGCGTTCGCCAATGCCAGGGGCGGCACGATAGTCCTTGGCGTGGACGACAATACCCGGGAAATAACCGGCATTCCGCTTGAGAATCTGGACGCTGTGGAAAACTGGATTCAGGGAATCTGCAATGATTTGATCACGCCACCCCTCGAAGCAGACATTTATCGGCTGGAAATGGAGGGCCCCGATGGACAACCGCAGCCTGTTATGCGAGTGGACATCCCCCGGAGTCTGTTCGTGCATAAAAGCCCAAGGGGGTATTTTCGCAGGCTCGGCAGTTCGAAACGCGAGATGCCGCCGGATATGCTGGCCAGGCAATTTCAGGAACGCAGTCAGAGTCGCATGATACGGTTCGACGAGTTTCTCGTGCCGAACACCAAACCAGCCGATCTTGACTATGAACTGACGCGCCGTTTCCTTCGCAACGAATTCGTCGAGGAAGAAGGCGTCACGGGTCAAGCTGCCCGCAGGCTTCTACTCATAAGCGATGACGACGACGGAACAGTGCGACTTACCTTGTCCGGCGTTCTGCTATGCACGCGCAAGCCGCAGCAATGGCTGCGCCACGCCTACATACAAGCGGTCCACTACGCCGGCGAACGCACCGACGCAAACTATCAGGTGGACGCCCGCGATATCGTCGGACCGCTCGACGAGCAGGTTGCCGAGGCGCTGCATTTCGTGCGGAGGAATATGTTCATCCGTGCAACGAAGGAGATCGCGAGGGCAGAACGCCCGCAATTCAGCGAGCGCGCCGTCTTCGAAGCGCTGGTTAATGCGGTAGCCCACAGGGATTATTCCATAGCGGGTTCGCGCATACGGCTACACATGTTCGGGAATCGCCTCGAACTGTACGTCCCTGGAGCGCTGGTCAATACGCTTACGCCCGATAGCCTGCACTTGCGACAAGCCAATCGAAACGAATTAATCGTATCACTTCTGGCTCGCTGTCCCGCGCCAATCGGGTTGGGACGGGAAGACCTAATGGACCGCAGGGGCGACGGAGTGTCTATCATTCTCGGCGAAAGCGAAAAATTGTCCGGGCGGCGCCCCGAATACGACTTGATCGGCGAAAACGAGCTCCGCCTGATCATCCCGGCGGCGGCATAAAATCAAATCGCGATACCAACTATGCAACGCGTAAAGCGCATCGTTTGTCTGGCGAATTCCCGGAAGCTGCACGGACGGTGCATTGCCGGACGGGAATGGGAACACAACCGCGCAGGGCGCTGGACCCGACCTGTCAGCGATCGGGATAACAAAGAAGTGTCGGAATACGAGCGCCAGTACGAAGACGGATCGGACCCCCAAGTGCTTGACGTAATCGATATTCCGATGCTGGAACCGAAGCCCAGTGACTACCAGACTGAAAACTGGCTGATTGATGCGGGTGATTACTGGAAAAAGGTCGGCAAATTGACCTGCTTCGACCTGCCCGACCTCCTGGACGAAACGGCGCCGCTCTGGATCGACGGATACAGCACATGGAAAGGCCTGAACGATTATATCCTGCTGGAAAAGGCCGCTTCGCTTGACCATTCCCTGAGGCTGATCCATATCCCTCGCCTGCGGATTCTCGTATGCAAACCGGGCGAAGCCTTCGGCAACAACAAGCGGCGCGTACAAGGGCGATTCGAGCATGCAGGCAAGGAATATGCGCTATGGATCACCGATCCCGGGTTCGAGCGCGAATATCTGCGGAAGCTGGACGGCGATTATGAAACCGGAGCATGTTTTCTTACCATAAGCCTCGGAGAACCGTACGGCCGTGCATGCTACAAACTCATCGCCGCCGTCATTCCCGGTGACCAATGAACAAGAATGCTGCCGGCAGATCGGTTCTTACCATCGGTCACTCCACGCACGAAACCGACGTGTTCGTGGCGTTGTTGCAAGGCCATGGCGTAACGGAAGTGGTTGATGTCCGTTCCTCTCCGTACAGCCGCTTCAATCCGCAGTTCAACCGCGAAACATTGGCGAAAAGCCTCGTGGCATGCGGTATCGCATATGCGTTCCTCGGACAAGAATTGGGAGGACGTCCAAACGATGCATCGTGTTACGAAAACGGCCGCGTCCGCTACGATCTGGTAAACAAAACCCCGCCGTTCCAGAAAGGCATTGCACGGATTATCCAGGATATGCCCCATCGCCGCGTTGCACTCATGTGCTCGGAAAAAGAACCGCTGGAGTGCCACCGTACGTTACTCGTTGCCCAAGCGCTCAAGGGGCAAGGCATCTCCGTCAAACACATTCTTGCATCTGGCGAACTGGAGACCCATGCCGACGCCATGGATCGGCTGCTGGCCCTGTACGACCATCCGCAACAGGAAGACCTTTTCGTGTGTCGAGACGAACGCATTACAAAAGCAATTATTCGGCAAACCGAACGCATCGCCTGGCAAAACAATACGCCAGCCCCATCTCCCCAAGCATCAAAAAAATCCATCGGTCCTGCAACATGAAGGTATACACCATTGGATTCACCAAAAAGTCTGCGCAGAGATTCTTCGATCTGCTGCGGGCGTCGGGGGCTAAACGCATTGTCGACGTACGGCTCAAAAATGCTTCGCAACTTTCCGGTTTTGCAAAGCAAGACGACCTTGCATATTTCCTTCAGGAACTCTGCGGAATGGAATACACACACCTTCCCGAGTTGGCCCCCACGCAGGACATCCTGAGCGATTACCGGAAAAAGCGAATGAGCTGGGAGACGTACGAAAGCCGGTTTATGGACTTGATGCGAGCACGAAGAATCGAAGAAACAGTCCCCGAGGAAATCGTTCGCGACGGATGCCTGCTATGCAGCGAGGACAAACCTCATCATTGCCATCGCCGCCTGGTCGCGGAATACCTCGAACAAGAATGGGGCACGCTGGATATCGTTCATATTGGACAACCGGATACAATCAGCTGCGAACCGGCGTGAACACCCTGCGAGCGATCAGATGTTCGCGGAATAACAAGGTGACGGCTTGCGGGTGTGGTACTCGACCCAACCCACGATAACCAAGCTGACACAAAAAAACGCCGGAAACCCGCTTTGGCCCCCGCCGCTTCCATTAGTCCAGGGTTTACAAAAACAACTATTTACTCAACTTTTGTAAACCCTATAACCGGAACGCCCCCACCAGGGCATACCCAGAACGGCGCAGAGGATGGAATCAGGCGTCCGGTACGGATTCGTCGGCGGCCTGATCGGCGCGTGCGGCCCAGCCAGATTTCAGTTCCTGATTCAGGCGGGCAAGCGGCCCGGAAAACGCCTTTTCCAACTTGACGGTGTGCTCGCACAACCACGCAATTCTCGCAGGCCAGTTCTCCTCGTTGAACCCGTCGTACGGGTGCGAGTAGCTGATTCGGGTCGCTTTTTTGCCGTACAACGGTTGCCACCGGAGTTCCTCGCCAAAGCGCGCTTCAATCTCCTCTCGCTCCCGTTCGAGCTGATCGAATATCCATTTATTATCAGCCTGCGAACGATCCAGGTAAAGTTCCACCCGCGCCTCCTTCTTGTTAAAGACCAGATTATAACTACAACCAGACATACCGGTGGCGCTGGACAGCCAATAGTGTTTGGACGGACTGATGTTCGCGTACCGCGCTACGCCTCGCGTTTGGAGTTCCTCCAATATTTTTGTCCAGAATGCCATTCTCATCTGCTCAAGACGCTTCTGTCCGGTGTGGACCGATTTTTCTTCGGATTCCTTGTCCGCTATACTGATCATATAATCCTCCGCTTCTGGCGTCGGGATAATCTGCTGCGGGTCGATCAGCACATCCTCCCCCAAATCATACGGCACGACACGGAAGCACTGTACCCGGACCCCGTGACCAATCAGCCAGAGCACGGTCGCCGTAACTTCCTTTCGGAAATTGGCTGCAACCAGAATGAGCCGCTGATCATTGCCCGCGTTCAGCACCTTTTCCTCAAGATCCTCGATCCCCAGAAATTCGCACAGTTTCTCTGCCGCGTTCTCTTCACTGCTCCCTCGGTCGAGATAGTCCTGATAGATTTCGACGATCTCCGCCTTCTTCAGGGTGGAGCAATAGGCCACATACTTGAGGCCTTGCCACACGACGTCGCGGCCCGAATCGTCCAGTTTATTCTCTATGACCACCAACCGGCCTTCCTTGTCAAGCGCCAACAAATCAAGCCGCTCGCGCGTATCCTCAAAGCCGGCGAATTCCTTCTGGACGATGAGAAGTTCTTCGCCCAGTACATCCGGCCTGTCAGCGATCCATTCCTGAAGATGGTCTCGTTCGCGAAAATTCAGATCGGAAAATCTCTTTTTTTCAAGAGGAACAAGGCGATTTTCGGAGATTTTTACTTTATACATCAGTGAGAATTCGGGTTTGATTCAACAGATTTAGTCAATGTTTAAGACGTACTCTTGCCGACTTGTTCCGTCCTGATCAACCAAATGGCCCCTGCCGCTTCCTTTAAGACCGGGTTTACAAAAACAACTATTTACTCCATTTTTGTAAACCGCAGCCGGAGCGTCTCCGCAGAATCTTTCCGGATGCGCGCCTCGTGCGAAATTCGTAGCGGAAGCACCCACACGATCCGTCCGCCCGACTCCACCACATGAATCCCGCGTTTCCGGTGCGGCGCAACGCGCTCGTCCGTCAGGAAATCGCTGACCTTCTTTCGCTGCGACATGCCGAGCGGCGCGAACCGGTCCCCCGCAGCCCACGGACGCACGCGCAAGGGAAACGGCGCCGTGCGTGCGTCCAGATACGCCTCGTCGGGCGCGCCCGCGGAAAGATCATCGGGAGGCGCTTCGAGGCGTTCGGCGTGCAGATACCCTCCAGGGATGGCCACCGCCCCTTCGTCAACAAGGCAAACATGCTTCGGAGCATCGGAGGCGCCCGCCTCCCCGGACCCGGATTCCGCAGGCGCAAATGCAATGCGGCCTCGCTCCCGCCACGCCACAGTATCGCCGAATACGAGGCGCCGCCCCGGCTGCGTGGCCATAAGCCCTTCAAGGCGTTCGGCGGCGCGGGCGTCCGCCTCGAACCCGGGCGCCCACCGACGCAGCGCCTCAATGAACGCGCGGCGGCGCAAGACCGGCGGCAAAGCGCGTACGGCAGCTTCGTCCACGGCGTATTCCCCGGTCAACGCAGCGTCGAACGCCGCCTTCAGGACATCGCGCAGCGCCTCGTCCACATAGTCCCGGACAAGCAATCCCGACCGGGCAATGTTGTCCACGACAGCCTCCCCGAAATGCTGTTCGACGAGGGGCATAATGTGTTCCCGCAACGCGCCCCGGCGATACCTGGAAAGCGCATTCGAGGGGTCTTCCCGCCACGTAAGGCCCCGGGCGCGCGCATACGCCGCAATGTCGCGCCGCCGGGCGGCCAGCAGGGGGCGCACCACCTCCGCAGAGGAGCCTGGAGCAATCTTCCGCCGCACAGGCATCCCCGCCAGCCCCTCTATGCCCGACCCTCTGAACAGGTTCAGCAGCACGGTTTCCGCCTGATCGTCCCGGTGATGTCCCACCGCCACCTTGTTGCAGGACGTCGCCGCGGCCGCCTCCTCGAAAACGGCGTACCGGATATCGCGCGCGGCCTGCTGCACGGACGCCCCGGACGGCCAGGCTCCCTCAAAGACATGCACGACCAGATCGATGCCCCGCTCTGCGCACCAGGCCCGCACAAAGGCCTCGTCCGCATCCGACGCCTCCCCGCGCAGCCGGTAATTGACATGCACGGCGCGCACCGGAAAGCCCAGCGTACGCAAGACCGACGCAAGGACGATCGAATCCACCCCGCCGCTCAGGCCGACCAGCGCGGGCTCGCCGGTTTCCAGCAAAGCATGCCGACGGAGAAACGTATCGATGCGTCGCTCGAAAGAATCCATGCCGCGCCCCGTCAATGCCCGAAGCGCTTCTTCAACTCCTCCAAAGGCAGGCGAATGACCGTGGCTCGGCCCCTCGGGCACGCATACGGCGTTTCGCAGGCGAAGAGCTGGTCGATGATGGCGCGCATTTCCGCAGGAGCAAGGATCGCGCCCGGCTGGATGGCTCCGCGTTGCGCAAGGCTCTTCGCCAGACGCTCCGACCGACTCGCCCCCACGTTCTCCGGGTGGCGGCGGTACTGATCCAGAATATCTTCCAGCAACACCTCCTGATCCCTGGAATGTATTTCCGAGGGCACGCCCCGTACCACGACGGTCCGGCCTTCGGACAGATCAATGTCGAATCCCAGCGCGCTCAGGTCCGGCAGCAACTCCTTGAGCAATGCAAAATCGGCGGGAGGAAACTCGACGGTGTGGGCGAACAGCAATTGCTGCGCCAACCCCTGCCCGTGTCGAAGATACCCCAATGCCCGCTCGTACAGGATGCGTTCGTGCGCGGCATGCTGGTCTATAATCATCAGCCCCGACTTGATCTGCGTAAGAATGTAGCGGCCATGCAGTTGCCAGAGCAGCGTATCCGCATCCCCGGAGTCCGTATCGGGGATCGGCAAGGACGCCGCGCCGCGATACAACGCGTCGGATTGCTCGCCCGCACCCGGGTCGTTCCGGCGATACGACGCCCACCGATCGGATACCCCGGTCGGATACGCCTCAGAGGACCCGGAAGCGTCCGACGAACGAGGCAATCCGGGAACCACGAATTCCGCGGCGGGCGAGCGCAGCAGCCAGGGTTTCGAGGGGTCCAGGCCCGCATCGTCGGGAGAAGCGGGGGCATCGGAAAGCGACGGCGTAAAGAGCATGGCGCCAAGTCCCTTCCGCGCCACCGCATGCATAAATCCATACACGCCCCGCTCGTCGTCGAAGCGCACCTCGGACTTGGCCGGATGCACGTTGACATCGACGCGAGACGGGTCCACCGACAGAAACACGCAGAAAAACGGCCAGGTCCCTTCGGGCAGAAGCCCCTCGTACGCCGAGTGTATCGCATGGCCCAGCGAACGACTTTTGACCGTCCGCCCGTTGACGAACAAAAACTGCTCGTTGCGATGTTTCCGGTGCAATTCCGGCTGCCCCACGAACCCGTGCGCGCTCAGATAACTCGACGCCTCCTCTACGGGAATAAGCATGTCCGGGTACTTGGCGCCGAACAAGGCGCCGATGCGGGCCCGAAGCGCCTCGTCGGAGGAGCCGGACTCGGCGGGCAACCGATGCAGTTCCGCATCGTCGTGCATCAGCGTAAAGGCTATATCGGGACGCGACAGCGCAAGCGCCTGAAACGTCTCCACGATGCGCCGAAGTTCGGTGGCCGGGGTTTTGAGAAAATTCCTCCGCGCGGGCACATTGTAAAACAGATTGCGCACCGCCAGGGACGTGCCGTCCGACATGGCGCACGGCTCCGGCGCAGCCATGCGTCCGCCCTCGTTGCGAATGCAGCATCCCGCCGCGTCCGAGGCCCGTTTCGTACGCAACTCGACCTGCGCCACCGCCGCGATCGAAGCAAGGGCTTCGCCCCGAAAACCGAGGGTGCGAATGCCATTCAGGTCCTCCGCCGAAAAAAGCTTGCTCGTGGCGTGGCGCAGAAAGCAGGCTGCGGCGTCTTCTGGACTCATGCCGCACCCGTCGTCCACGATCTGGATCAATTCCGCGCCGGCTTTTTTCAGGATCAGCGTAATGGCCCCGGCTCCGGCGTCCACGGCGTTTTCCAGCAATTCCTTCACCGCCGAGGCGGGGCGTTGCACCACCTCGCCCGCCGCGATTTTATTGGCAAGCGCCTCCGGCATGACGCGGATGCGCCCTTCCATATCCATGGCTACGTCGTGCGCCATACGACCACGAAAAACGGCATGTGAAAAACAAACGAGAGGAACGGGATCAGCCCAACTGAAGATACACAAACAAGGCCATCGCCAGCAAAATAACAAACAGGATGATGCCCGCCGGATTGCGCCGTTTGCGCCGCGAAAGGCTCTTGATGCGCATGCGGTGGCGCAAGTCCTGATCCTTTTTGGGATCGTAAAATCGCGGCTCGTAGGAAAACCGGCGATGCTTTGCCCGAGAACCCGGTGAAAAAATACCCATGATGTCCTGTCTCCACGAACGTGACGCGCTGAGCGCAAGTGGTTTTAATCAGAATATCTCATCAAATATAGGGTGCTCTGATTAAGTCCGCTTCGATCAGTGCATCCTATAAATACACGAGGCGGCGGGTCTCGTTCCGGAATCCGATCCCGCGCCCGGACGCCGCGCAGCGGCAGGGCAGCCTGCTCCGCATCGCCTACAACACGCCCGCGCCAAAGCGCAGATACAAATAGACCGCGGCTGCTACGGGAAGCATGGCGTCGAACCGATCCAGCACCCCGCCATGCCCCGGCAGGAGCGAGCCGGAATCCTTGGCGCCCGCCAACCGCTTCAGCCGACTGGCCGCAAGGTCGCCCAGCTGCCCCAGCGCCCCGCCGATTACGCCCAGAACCAACATATGTCCCCAAGACGTCACCTCGTACGCCAACGCCTGAAACAACAACGCCGCCGCAACGCCTCCGAGTACGCCGCCGATAGCGCCCGCCCATGTTTTTTTGGGAGATACTTCGGGCGCCAGCGGATGCCGCCCGAAAAGACGCCCGGCGACGAACGCCAGCGTATCCGCCGTCCAGACGATCACAAAGACCGCCAACGTCAGCCAGAAGGCCGACCGGTCGTCCATCCCCAACCCGTTTGCGAAACGCAATTCGATCAAAAACGCCCACAACGTACTCGGATATACAATGCCCAGCAACGTAGCCCCAAGGCGCCGCGTGCCTGGAGATCCGGACGCCGCCCCGCCCTTGCCCGACAAACCGGAATAAAAGGGGAAGCAGGCCACAACCCCCACGACGACGACCGCCGCCATGTACAACGCGGGACGCCAGGCGGCTTGCAGCACGAACAGCGCGCCAATGAGCAAACCCGGAATGCGATGCGGATGCAGCCCCCCCTCCTCCAGCAGGCGGTACACCTCATGCTGGCATATCAGGGCCAGCGCCAGCACCAGCAAAGCGAACGGCCACGGACCCAGATACAGCAAGGCCACGATAGCCGGAATGCCCACGAGGGCGGTCAGCAAGCGAAGAAAAATGCTCTTGTACACAGGCGCAGAAAATTCCGAGGGGGGACGAAGGGCTTATTCACGCAGAAAACCCGGAAGCGTTTCAGGAACGGTCGGATTGCCGCCGCCTGCCGCCGCCCGGCGCTCTATGGCCAGCACGCACAGAATACACAAAAACGCGCCCATACCCGCCAGATACCAGGGCACGGCGATCTCTTCGATATCCGTGATTTCAAGCGCGGGATGGCGGGCGACATACGCGCCCATCGCTACGGCGAGGGCATTGTTCGCAAAATGCACGCCCACGGCGGGCCAGATGCTTCCAGTGCGCCACACGAGGTAGGCCATGAACACGCCCAGCGCCGCGAGCGGCAGCGCCTGCGAAAAACGCAGATGATACAACGCAAACACGACGCCCGAAAACAGGACGCCGCCCGCACTGCCCAAACCGCGCTCGGCCTGACGCTGCACATAGCCCCGAAAAAACAACTCCTCGCACAAGGCCGGCGTAAGCGCCAGTACGCCCAGTTGAAACGCAAGGTTCGTATCGACATGGAGTACTTGCTGGATGAGTTCCAACTGCGCGTCTTCGAATGCCCGGATGAATTCCGGGAGCGGAAGCGCCTCGTTCACCACGGTCAACCACTGCACCACGGGCAACAGCGCCACAAACGCCACCGCCGCAGGCAAGGCAAAGGACCAATCCATCCGCCGCACCCGCAGAAACGCCAGAGGACGATGCGTATGCATGCGCGCAAGCCACCATGCAGGCAAACACAAGCCCAGCGCCTGCCCGATCGTATTCGCCACCAGAAAAAGGTTCGCATGCTCCGCTACGACCTGCGCCGGATCGGCGGCCAACGCCTCCAGGCCAACCCCTTGCATCACCATGAGCGCCGAAAGGGCCAGCGGGGTAATGATCAGCTGAAACAGCACGAACCCGCCAATCAGGGCAGCGAAGGCCGTCCACAACGCCGAAAAACCGCGGCGCTCGAAATATCCATCCAGCGGCACAAACCCGGATAAGTCCGTGGCGCCCGTCGCATCTGTGGCGTCCTTTGCGCCCGTTGCCGCGCCAGATTCCCGGGGGGCGCTATCCGGGGAAAACATTTCGGAAGACTCGTCCATAGGGCGTACATGCAAAAAGGAAACGATGGAAAACGGAACAGATCCTGGCGACGAGGGAACCTGACGGCGGCGAATCGTTATGTATGATGCGGCAACCGCATGCGCCCGTAGCTCAGTTGGATAGAGCGTTGGATTCCGGTTCCAAAGGCCGGGGGTTCGAATCCTCCCGGGCGCGCCACTTCGCCATGGTGGGTTGACCAGCGAATATCATACACGCGAGCGGTCAGACATCCAAGTGAATGTTTGTTGAGACCAGACTTCCTGCCATGCCTTATACTCCGATGGACGTATACGGTACCGGGCAAAATTACCGTCATGGAGGCTCATGAGTTCGCCCTCAGACATTTCGCGGAACGCTTCGCAGTCATCGGCGACGATATGCTCCTCTGCCCATCTGGCAATGTAGGTAATCGCTTCCTTGCGCCCCATGGTCCTCAGAACCACGCTGGAGACAACCTCCCGGAGCTGATCACGGTAACGAAGTCGCATCGGATCCGGTTCGCCAAGCGACTGGCGAACCGCAGTATAACGTGCTGCCGAACGACCATAGGCCCAGACGAAAACATTTTTGAGGAGCTCCGTCTGTCGGCATTCGTAAACGCCAAGAATCGCCTGCGTATACAGGTCTTTCGGTACATCCTGGAACGAAAGCGGGCAGAGATTGGCCTTAATGAGCGGAATGTTGGCAGACAATCGGGCAACCCGCTTGTTGACGTCATCGAAGGGCTGCAAATACGGGATATGGACCATGACGAAAAAAGCCTGCTCGAAAGGGTCCTCTATTGCATGGGCCGTAGCAAGTATCTGACCGAAGCATTCCTCGATCATTTGCGGGACTTCGAGCGGATGGAAAACCGACCCTGTAATCCCGACCGCAATCCGTCTGAGCCGTCCCGGCGCGTCCAGATCGGGAAGCAGGTTGTTGGCGAGCATCGCATGAAGGTTCAGAATCGTGTATCGATTGAATCCGATTTCACTGGCTTCGCTGACCAGTAATTCAATAGCGTCCTTATGATTCAGAATCATCTGCGTTTCACGCCGATCTCGGCCTTCGGCAGCCTCGCCGAAATCAATCAGGCGCCTGGTATCGAGTAGCGAATAGGTATTGCCTTCCAGGCGGCTTGAGTTCCAGGAAAGATCCACCAGTAGATGCCCAAGTATCTGTCTTGCATAGGTGCCGGCAGGCTTTTCTCCGATCTGTGGTTTGCCAATCTTGCGCAAGTGCGTACGCTCCGCATCCGAGAGGTAACGCGTTTTGTTGGGGCGGTACGAATCAAGAAAGCTACGGTCATAGCCAACCGGCCTGCGGCTTTCCGGCGTTTGCTCGACATACTTCTGAATTTCCTTGCCAGCTTTCGATATGGGAATGAATGACTCGCCGGTCGCTTCGACAGCCCCCGACGTTTCCTCCCGTGCGGGAAGGCGGTACCTGGCAGTTCTTGCCTCGCCTTCCTGCACAAGCCGGCCTGTTTCGACAAGGCGTTTAAGGCGATATTGCAAGGTGCGCAGCGCCATGGCCCCGCCCAGCTTTTCGCGAAGCTGCTTTGCGGACAGTCCGTCCCGATAGGCTCTTGCCGCATCGATAATCGCCCGCAGGTCTTTTTCAGGGATTTGTCTCGCCATGACATGTCCATTATTGCGCAATACCCTCTTTCACGCAATAAAGATTTTTATTGCGCAAGAATAAATATATTGCGCAAGAATTTGTTGCGCAATACATCTTTCCTAAAACCTCCATGTTATGGCGGCGGACCATGCTGGCGTGCGGTGCGGGCCGGATCCTGCGTAGCTCACCGCCATGCGCGTTTCGAGGCGGCGATTGTGGAGGCGGGCCGCAATGGCGGCGTCGAACGCAGCCAGCACATGGTTCAACACCAGAAACGCCGAGGCCCGCGAAGCGCGGCGAAGCAAGGTGTTGGCGTGCGCATGATCCCCGGCGTACTCCAGAAAACGGCCCTGCACGTTTGGTTTGGAGCCGTTCGCGCCCGTCCGCTCCGGATCGATGGCGCCGGTATAGTCTTCGCCGCTTTTCCAGGCGGGATAATCCACCCAACCCGGCGCAAACTGGTAATATTTGCCAATCAGTTCGTAGTACTGCTGCTCCCCGAAGTACGGAATTTCGTGCGAAAAAGCCGCGCCGGTTTCCGGGTGCCATATCTCTTGCTCGACCGCCCGCATGGCGTCGAAGAATTCCTGGACCATCTGACGGTCGGCCTCCGTCCAGGTCTCCGGCGCCCCGAAATCGATCCCGGAAGGCGGAGAGATCGTAGCGACATGCAACGTTCTGTCCTCCGGCGGCGCCCCCGCCTCCAGCCACGTCGCATAATCGTTCAGCCAGGAAGCATACTGCCGCGGATCCCAGAACCGGTGCGCATAGGCCTGATAGGCTCTTTCGCCCTCGCGCCCCTGGTCCTTCCACGTGAAATAGGCAACGAGCAAGCCCCCTTCCAGCGCCGCCGCCGCCGCGGAGCGTATCCAGTTTCGGTTGTAGGCTTGCCCAAGCCCCGGCAGCGCCAGCGACATGCCGAACGCCATAGGCACGCTCCGCGACGCGGCGGCGACACCCTGTCCCGGCGGTTCCTGACGCAATACGTCCTGATGCACTATGCCGGAGCGCAGTTGCGCCGCCGAAGCAACATCCTCGACCCTGTCTTGCGCGGCAAGCGGCGCGGCCAAAGCGGCGAACGCGGCAAGCGCCGCAAAGCCCATACCTGTCCAGGCGATTCTTTTCATAGCGTCCTCATTCCGACGAAGCGGTCTGTTTAATCCAGGGACTGACCATCCGCTCGAACGCCTCCGCGCTCTGGGCGCCCAACACAAAATCGCGGATCACGCCCTCCCGGTCGATGGCGTACGTCGTGGGACGAATCTGGAGCGTGCGGCGAAACGGATCGGGAAGGGTTTCGAGATATTCGTCCTGTACGTAGCCCGCGACCGTGCTGAGCGGCAATTCTTCGTTGAAATCCACCAGCGTAGCCCGGGATTCGTCCGAAATCGTAAGCACAACCAGCCCCTCGTCGGCATAGCGCTCCTGAAGCGTGTTGAGGGCTGGCAACTCTTCGAGGCACGGCGCACACCAGGTAGCCCACCAGTTCAGCAAGACCACCTTCCCGCGGTACTCGGAAAGCCGCATGTCCTCTTCCGAATGCAACCCCACGAACGTAAAATCCGGCGCCGGCGCGTCCAACTCGGTACGTTCCAGCTGAGGCTCCCCGGAAACCACGAACCCGCCGCCGGAATCGACCTGATACGTAACGTACAACAGCAACCCCGCCGTTGCAACGAGCGCCATAGACATAAGCGACCCCAGCCGCTCTGCCGCCCCCGAAGGAAGCAACGTACCGGTCTTCCGGTACAGAAAGATCAAAAAACCGACCCCGGCGGCAATCATGCCGACGGCTGCGAAATAGGAAAGTGCAAAATCCATGCGCCCCAGCGATGCGATACGCCGTTAAAGGATATGTTGTTAGAAAATTATGTTTATGAAAGCCCGCGCCGACCGAAACCCGTTACAGATCGAAGTCGAAGAGCAACCCGACATGCCACAGCAATTCGTGTCCGTAGTGGACAAAACGGTTTCCGTCCGCCGTCAGAAAATCCTCGTCCGGCTCGAACGTAAAGGCGTCCAGTCCATACGTGGCGCTGACGAAGAACGCGGTGGGCAAAAGATAAAAAGACCCCAAGCCCACGCGCAATTCCACGCCTATATCGCGGCGCAGGTCCGCCAGGCGAGGCGTCCCGTCGCTCCACGCAAGCGCGGCGTCCGCGTAAATGCGGCCATATGCCTTGTCGAAATACGCAAAGAGCGCCTGCTTCGACGCAGAAGGCCATATCGGGAAATGATAGGCCGCCTGGAGCCATAAGGTTTCGTTGCCGCCCAGCGAATAGAAGGGATACCCGCGCGCGCGCAGCAGGCCGCCCGCATAGTCGTTGTAGAAATCGTCCACGGCGCCCCCGAGAATGCCGCTGGCGCGAAACCGGAATCCCAGGCCATGGCTTCGGGATTCGTGCAGCCCCGGAAGCCGAAAACCTGCCCGCGCATCAAGGGTCAGCCGGTGGTTGCGCCCCCCTTCGTACGAGGGCACGAGCGCGCCGTCCTCCACATCGAATCGCTGCAACAACCGGCCCGACTCCATTTCGTACTGCAGGTCGGCGCGAAGGCGCCGGGGGAGTACATTGCTGTGGCGGTGGAGTTTCCGGGTCTGGAACCGCACGCCCGCCGTAAACGCCCGGCCTATGAAATACCGGGAGCCCGAACCGGGCACATAGCCATTTTCCTCTTTGGAGAAAAACCGCTCCGTGGCCACGCGATACGGACTGTACCGGTACCCGACCTCAAGGAGCAACGCCTTGTTCACCTTGCTTCGGGCGTAGATATCGCCCTGCCACAGGCTGTAGGCAATGTCCACGTGCGTCGTATCCGGATAACAGGCCGTACAGGGAAATTCCTCGATCCGCAGTCCATTCTCTACATTGCGCCGGATATTGTATAACTCGACGGAAAATTGCGGCGCCCAGCGCTTGGGCAAAAATCTGAATCCGCGATTGTATGCGATGCTCACGAAAGCGTCCCGTTCCATTTTCAGCAGATTGGACGGAGCCAGAAAATCGCCCACGCCGCTGGCCTCGCTGGAGCCCGGCCCCACGAGGATGCCCCCGAAAAAGGACATTTCTTCGAGAATCTCGCGCGAATTCACATACACCCCGAATTTGGCCGTGCGCCAGAGATGCCCTCCCACGGAACGTTGCGGCGCGCGCGCATCCAGCCTCCGGCCCCGCCGGGATACATAATTGTCGATACGCAGCGCCGGGGAAAATCCGAGCGGCGTAAACACATTGCTGTATTTCTCGACCTGTTCCGGCGCAGCGGTGTCCGCTTCGTCTTCCGGGGCGGCGTCCTCGCCCTCTTGCGCGCCGCGCGCCCGCAGCATGGCGTCCCCGTCGAACGGACGAATATCCGCATCGGTATGCGCATCCGGCATGGGCCACGAAACGATGGTCGCCGGATCCGCCGCCGGTTTGCCGGCTATTTCAGGCGGAACGTACGGCGCCGGAGCCGGAATGGACGCGGGCTGGTCCAGCATCGCAATGCGGTACCCGCCCGCATCGTAGCGCGCAAACGCCATGGCGCCGTCCGGGGCGAGGCGCGGCATGAACGCGCCTCCGGTCACATTCGTCAGCGGCTGCGGCGCAGCATCGGCGACACCCCCCTCGTCATTGAGGCGTATCCGGTAGATATTGAAAATCCCCGACCGATCCGAGGCGTAATACAACCAGTCTCCGGAGGCGTCCAGCGCAGGCGAACGTTCGTCCGCATCCGAAACCAGCACCGCTTCCGGCTCGGCGTCGCGCCCATCGACCGCCACCCGGTAGATGTCCCGGCCGCCTCCCCGCGAAAGCGTCAGATAGATCCATTCGCCGTCCGGATGCCAGACCGGCTCGGACGCCTGCGTGCCGTCGTGGCGATGCGTAAGCCGCCGCGCCTCGCCGCTCGCCACATCCAGCGCATATAGGTTGGCGCTGCCGTCGGATTGCCCCAGAAACGCAATGTGCGATCCGTCTGGACTGTAGGCCGGGGCCGCCGCCCGCAGGTCGTAGGTCAACCGGTCCGTTTCTTTCGTCTGCGGATCGAACCGGTACAAATCCGAAAAAAGATACCCCTCGGCATTGGTTTTCGTGCGGGCATACACCAGATGGTCCCCTTCGGGATGCCAGGTTACGGTCCCGCTCACCCCGGCTTTCGTCTTTTGCGCATACCCCAGCGAGCAGATATGGTGGCTCCCGGAAGCGTGGCCCACAGACGCGCCGCCCGCCGCCGCGGCGGACACCCCGTCCAATCCCTCCAGCCGGTGCGCCATCGTCTCGCCCGTCTCCCGATCCAGAATGTACAGGGACGACAGGTTATAGTGCTCGCCCTTGTTCGACACATAGGCGAGATGACGCCCGTCGGGCGAAAAACGGGGATAAAAATTACTGAACCCCTCCGCCTCGATAAGATCTCCTTCGACCAGGCGCTCCCGAATCGGCGCCGTCCGCTCCTCGTATTCGCGGCGCAGCGTCCCCATCCAGTCCGCATATACCTCGGCGGCGGGGCGGCCTGTCGCCCTGCGGAGGGCTTTTTCGACATTCCAGGCGGGCCATCGGCTGAGTTCGTCGGTCACCCGGCGCAAGATGTCCTCGCCGTACTCGGCAGCGAGATATTGCGTGAAGGCGAAACCCTGATTGTACACCGCCTCGCGCAGCAAACTCGAATGGGAATAAAACCCGCCCATTTCGGTCAGCGTCAACTCCTCGCCCGCCAGCACGCGCGTCCGCAACACCATGTCCCGGTGGCTATCCCAGCGATCGTAGTGCATGAATTCGCGCTGATACTGTGCCGTCCCCTCCGCCAGCCAGGCCGGATTGTTGAGCGTCATCACGGGCCAGGTGGCAATGACGTCGGGATAGCCATACAGCACGTCCGGCCGTTTCACATCCTCGTACCCCAAATACTGCACGTACAGGAACGGCAACCCGCGCCCCGCCTTCATCGCCGCCTGCACCTGCACGATGTGCGTAAATTCATGCGTGATCACATTGCGCAACCAGTTGTGATCCCCGCGCAACGGCGAATCGAGCGCAGGCGCCCATATCTCGATCTTGTTGTCGAAAAACCAGGCGGCGCCGTTGGAGTAATCCTCAAAATCCTTGAGCACGAAGGTCACCTTGCCGTCCGGCTCGTGCCGATACAGCGACGTGATCGGCTCGTAGATTTCTTCCGCGATGCGGGCCACGACCCGAGCCGTCCGGCTGCTTCCCTGGTCCGCCCCGTCATGATGGAAAACCACCTTGAAATGCTCGGTCTCTATCGTGTACCAGTCCAGTCCGGCGCGCGTAAAATCGTGCAGGTCCACCAGGCTTTGCGCCTGCGCCGCCGGAACAACGCCCGCGCACAGCGCGCCCGCGACCCCCGCTGCGCAAACGATCCGCCCGAGCCACGCACGCCGTCCTGCGCCATATGTTCGCAACCTGATTCCCATCGAAATATCCCTTACCGAATCACCGCCATTTTGATGAGTCTGGTGGCCCGGGTTCCGTCTGCCGCCCGAGCAGTAAACCGTGCAAAATACAGACCGCTCTGCACATCGGCTCGCCAAACCGTTTCCGCAGGCACGCCCCCGAGCACGTTCCCCATGTCCACAGCGCCCACCCGGGCGCCGCCTGCGTCCAGAATCGTTACGCGCACCTCGGCGTCCCGGAACGTGCGAATGCGCAAGTGCGTCACGCCGCCTTCGATCGGATTGGGCCAGTTATAGGTCTCGCGGGCGTCGATGAGTCCGTCCGGCGCGGGCGCATCGGACGGCGCCTCCAGCGCAACGAAGCTGTGCCGCGCCCCCGAACCATACAACGTCCCCCACCATATTTCCGGGGCGGAAGGCAGTCGCCAGCCTTTCACGAAGCCGGTCGAAGACACGGCAAGGAGGCGATCGTCGAGGAGGAGCGGCGTCGCATGGACGGCCTCGCCCACTTCCAGCGGGAAGGGCCCCGCCGGGCCTCCGTCTGCGCGCGCAGCATACACATAGCCATCGGCGGCGGCCGCAAGCACCGTCCACGCCTCGTCCCCTTCAAACCGGAACACCAGCGGCTGCGACGCGATGCGCGCCGGAAACGTAACGGGAAATCCGGCCGCCAGCACGCCGGATTGCGTAAAGGCGAACACTGTAGAATCCATGGCCGCCAGCACGTCGAGGCGGTGGTCTCCATCCATATCCGCAAGCACCGGGTAGCGCGAAAGTACGCCTCGGCCCGCCCGCCCGGTAGTCGCCGCGGCGGCCCGCACATCGATCCGGCGCGTTACGCCGCCCGGCGCACACAGCAAGAGTTCCCCGGTTTCGACGAGCGGAAGCGCCGCCATGCTGCCCGCAGGATCCCGGCCCACCACCGGAACGCCGGTATCCGCCCCGGCATCTATCGTATAGGTCCAGACCGTTGCCCCGATTTCGACGCCCCCGGATTCGAACGCCACGGGCGCTGTCCCGCCCGCTCCGCGCCATGCCGCAAGCCCCACCGCCGTCCCGAACCCGCCGGAAACCGACCGTACCCCCGAGGCGGACGCCTGCACATGCACGACGCCCTCCTCGCTTTCCACAAGCACATGCCAGGCCTCGCCGTCCGGCCCCGACACATGGACGACCGGCGAAACCGGACGCCCCGCGCCCACGTCGGGCGGCATTTCCAGCACCGATTCGGGCGCGTCGAAGGGCTTCCCAAGGGTTCGCACGACAATAGCGCAACGCTCCGCCCGGTCGTCCATGCCGCACTCGAACGTCGCCATGCGGTTGCCCGGCGCCGCGGCGGGCGGCGCAAGGGAAGGAACGCGCCCGATCGGCGCCGCATCTCCCCAGGCGGCCACCGCCACGCTATCCTGCCCGTGCAGCAACAAATAATCCTCCGTAGTCACCAGTCCCGAACCCGCAGGCGCCGCCTCCAGCGCCCCCTGCAAGGCCTGCAGCGCCGGCGCATCAAGGGACGCCGCGCCGCCTACCGCCTCTCGACGGTATACGAACGACATGTCTGCGGCGGGCGCGGAAAACGACTCCAGGACCACGAAGCTCGGCCCCCCCGCGTTCGTTTCGCTTCCCGGATACGTATCCGGGCCAAAGCGATTCTGGTACAAGGGCGGACCGTCCCGGGGACCGTACGAATTGCCTTCGTAGAAAAAGTCGTACGGCGTGCCCAGATGCCGCCCATGACCAAACAACCCGCCCGACGGGTAGCCGATATCTTGCGGCCCGTCCGCTTCCTCCAGGTCGATGGCACGGAGCTCGCCCGCATTGACCGCGCGATTCCCCAGCGCGGCGCGCAACCGCCGCTCGTCCACATGCCATATCAACACGCCGCCATTCAAGGCCTTCCCATCGCTATCCAGGCCGCCCGGCAGCGCCCAGTCGTATCCGTCCGCGCCCGTCACCACGCCCCCCGCAAAGCCTTGCAGCGTTCGGCTGTTGAACAGCGAATCGCCGAGCGGCACATGCTGCTCGATCGTCTTGCCGTCCTTGAACACGCGCAACCGCAACCCATCCCCTTCCGGGTCCCGAAACCGATTCTCCACCAGAAAATATTCTGCGTCCGAAACAAGCACGCGGCCCAGGTCGGAAGATTCCGGCAGCGAGGCGGCGCGAAGGCGCACAGTTTCCGGCCCATTCCCGGCCATATCCACCGGGTCCGTCCAGCCCAGAAAATACTTGGTCCACCCCATCGGTTCGGGCGGCAGCAGGCCGCCGTACGCAAAAATGCCCAGCCCATCCATCAGGCCGAACGGCCCGATCGCACTTTCCCCTGTTTCCGTATCGAACAGGTCCGGCGCGCCCAGAAAATTGAAAAAACTGGCCGCCAGCAGACCATTGATGGAAAGCTCCAGCAGATACCGCTCGCCGGTAAACACATCACGCGTCCCAGGCCGCGTTTCGGTGCGCGGAACGATCATGGCGTGGTCGATGGGGAACCCGTGAAACGTCGCGCCGTCCGCCCCAAGCCGACGCAACATGTTCGCATCGAAAAAAATGGAGGGCAAATCTTCCGGCGTTCGGTCCAGCGTGGTGCCGGATAATTCGACGTCCCGCCCCACCCCGGCATGGAACAGCAACAGCGCCGTACGCCCCGGCGCAAACCGGCTCATGTCAAACTCAATCGTTTCCCCGGCCAGCGTCCAGGCTTCGTGCACCATGCGGGCCAGCTTGGCGCGCTCGGCGTCGCTATCGGCGTCGGGCCCCACAGGCGCATAGGCCCCCATCGGCCGGGACAGCCGCACCACCTCCGGGATCAGGTGCGTGCGCACAACCGTTTTGCCGTCCGAAACCCGCCCCACATAGTCTTCGAGAAAGGCCAGATGCGCCTCGAAATAGGCCGCGTCGTGGGGCAGCGGGTCCACAAGGGGCGCTATGCCCTGATACGGATCCCCCGCAAACGTGCCGTCGCCGGTCGAAAAACGGGTCGTGTCGGGCTGAAATTCCACCCGAAGCGCCACCACGTCGTATTCGGGCGCAGCGGGCCTCCGGAGCGGCCCGGAAACCTCCTGCGCATGCCCCGGCGCAGGCAACCCGATTCCCGCCCAGACACACGCAACAAACAGCAGGCGCCGCATCGCTTCGCCGCCGATCATGCGCATCCTCGCCATCGCCATATACGGCTCACATAAAACAAACGCCGGCAACGCTTAGCGCAGGAAGTTTACAAGAAGCGAAAACCGCATGGTGTTCGCCAGCGGGTGGTTTTCCTCGAGGGCGTAGATGTACGAAAAGTCGGCCCCGACGATGTTCCACCGAATGCCCGAACCAAACGTCAGAAACTTTCTGTTCCCGAAATACGGATTTTCGTAAAAATATCCGAAGCGAATGGCGAACAGGCTCCGGTACCAGTACTCGAACCCCGAACTGATCGTCATTTGATCTAATGCATTGAGCGTCTTGCAGGTAGGATCGCCCTCGCTATTGGTGGCGTTGGTACGCACCTTGATGGGCTGCCAGCCGGAAAAAAGCGCCTTGTAAAACGGATCCGACGTACGTGCGCCATCCGCGCCGCATGCATTCGATTCAGCCTGAACGCGAATCAGCGTTTTATTAAAATCCTGCGTAAGCGTCAGTTTGTTGTACTCGTCGAAATCGAACGTAACCGCATACCCCATCCGAAGATTCTGGGGAATGGGGTCGGCCTGGCCCTGATCCGAATACTGAATCTTCGGGCCCATGTTGGCGAGGTTGAACCCGAGGTTGACGCCAATGTCCGTGCCTCCGGCCTGGATGCGGGGAACGCTGTACAAGGCGGCGAAATCGAACCCCAGCGTTACGCCCGCACGCGTTTCCTGCGCGCCCACGCTTTGCCCCGGCGCCAGGTTGGAATAAATCATGCGGACGCCCGTGCCCAGCGACAGATTCTTCAGCACATTCGTCCCGTAGGAAATGCCCGTCGCCGCGTCGTACGACGTGAACGTGCCCGTGGGGTTGTTCTGGGCGTCGCGCCCTTCGTGTTCGCCAAGGTTCAGATACGTCACATGCGCCCCGAAGGTGCCAATGCCGTCCACCCGATGCTTGGCCGTCAGATATTCGTAGTACAGCCCGGCATTGAACTCCGGAAGCCAGGTGGAATGGGTGAGCGAAATTTCCGTGCCCTCTTGCCGGGCCAGGCCCGCCGGGTTCCAGAAAATCGCATTGACATTGTCCGCCACGGCGACGCCGGCGTTGCCCATGCCCGCCGAGCGACTATCCGGCTCTATCTGCAAGAAAACCACCGCGGCGCCGCCCACCTGCGCATGCGCCGCCGGCCCGGCGGCCAACGCCAAAAAGGCCATGAGCGTCGCCGCAACAAGCCCCTTTCGTCGTATGTCCATATGCCTGCTGCTTTCGTTGAATGACTGCATGATTCGCTCCCTGATAGGAAAGGTTTCGATGGAAAGGATGGTTGGCTATCGAATAACAGCCAGTTTTTCTATGCGTTCGGACACGGAACGCCCCCCGTACGGGTTGTCCACGCGTACGCGCACCTTGTACAGATAAATGCCCGAGGCGAGGAGGTTCATATCCTCGTCCCGTCCGTCCCATGGCACGTGTACGGGCCCGGCGGCCAGCACCCCGGAAGGCAACGCTTCGTCCGTGTCAATGGTCCGAACCGGGCGCCCGGACAAGGCGTAGATGCGCACCTGCACCGAGGCCGCCGTGCCCGACGGCTGATTATGCTCGAATACGAACCGGGTCTGCCCGCTCGTCGGATTCGGGTAGTTATACACATTGTCCAGCACAACGTCCTCCGTGGAGGCGACCACGAAATCCAGCGAGGCCATATTCGAATTATTGAGTACGTCCCAGGCGCGCACCGACAGCGAGTGCGGCCCGTCGGCCAGCGCATCCGAATAGTCCCGGAACGAATATTCGACGCGCCCGCTCCGAAACGAACCGGGATCGCTTGCAAAAAGGCCGCCTATGTCTACGCCGGAACGCTCGTCGTCATCGACCACAAGCAGCATTTCGTGCCCCACGCCCGTCCCCACCGTGTTGATGCCGCTGTCGTCGCGCAGCTTCACGATAAGCCGGGGATACGCCGGCGTCAGGCCGCCGGAAACGAAGGTGGTGTCGTTCAGGAAGAGGGAAATATCCGGCCCGGCCTGATCATTGGGCAAGGTGGCCGCCGTCCCGCCAACCACCACCTGCTCCGTAAATCCGGCCACCTGTCGGGATGCATTGCGCACATAGATGCTCAAACGCCCGGGTTCGTTGCTGTAAGAAATGTCTTTCGGGGCCACGAACGTAGCGGCAAAACGCCCGGCGGTCACAGGCACGACGCCGCGCCAGAGCAAATCTTCCCGAACCGTATAATACTCCCGGGGCATGGCGCGGCGCTCCGGCACCCGAACGCGCCGCACCGCATCGAACGCCACCACATGCGCCTCCCCGGCGAACCCCGAATCCACCGTCCCGTCCGGGGCCTGCACATACCCCTCGACCATGATTTCGTCCAGCGCCCGAATCGCAGGCATGTCCGCAATCGGCGTTCCGTTCACGCGCTCGACCACCGCGCCGGGAACGGGATAGCCGAGCCGCATCGTCGGATCGCCCAGCAGGTTGAACTTGCGGTTGTTGGCCTGCAACCCCGCCCGCGAATTCTTGGCTTCGAGCAGGGCGTCGCCCAGGCGACGGGCCCCTCCGTCCTCCGCAGGTTTGAACAAGGCCCGGTTCAGCGCCCGGTTCAGCCCCACGTTCAGGTCGTCAAGCGACGTATGCGTATAGACGAGGCGCACCGTCGTCATCAGGGCGATCGCCCCGCCCTGTTCGTTGAGCAGCAACACTTCCGCCGCGCTCTGTTCGTCGGACAAATCCCACCACCCATACGAACAGGTGGCCGTAACGAACAGCGGCATGCGGTCGTAATTGCGGAGTTCCCCGGCGTCTTCCAGCGTAAAAATATTCTCCTGCGCCAACCCGTCTTCCTTGCCGTGGCCGCTGTAATTCATCACCAGCACCCCTTTGTCCAGCTCGCTCTGGATATCGCTCTCGACCCCGGGAAGCCGCCACGAGCTCAAAAATTCCCGTTGATACGAAACCCCGTACACCTTGATCAGGTCGATCTGCGGATACTCCCCGGCCAGCAGTTCGGCTACCACGTCTGCGTTCTGCGTATGCAAATCCGGCGCATCTTCTTTCACCGACGCCGTCCCGTTGTATCCGTCGTCGGCCACCAAAAGATACCGGTTGCGCCAGGGGCCGTAGGTCGCGGGGTCTTCGTAATGCTTGATCTTGGCCACCGCGACCGCGGCGTCTTCCAGCGTCTGCACGGGAAAACGCCCAACCCCGATATCCATGCGTTCCGAACTCACCACGCGCGACGCAGCATTCCCGGAGGGCCATTCCCAGATTCCTTCCTCCGGATCCAGCAAGCCGAAATAATCGTCGCTGGAATAGGATGCGATCGGATCGAACGAATTCTCCGTTTCGTACGGCGGAATCCAGTTTTCAAGCATCGTCTCCTCCCCCAGATTGCGATAATTGAAATGTCCATCCCCAAAGAACAGGGCGTACCGGAAAGGCTGCCCCGCTTCGTTGCCCCGATCGTACAAAAAACGCAGGTAATCGCGGACGCCGCGCATATCCGCAAGCCCTCCGGAAAACTCATTGTATATCGTGCGAATATTCGTCACCAGCACGTCGAGGCCATCCTGCCGACGATGCGCCGCCAACTCCTCCGCCGCACCGCGAAACATCTCGGGCGTAATAATCACGAAATCCGGGTATCCGCTGACGCCGTGCAGGTTCTGCGCCGCCACGCGCTGCGCATTCTCTGCGGGAAGCGACCGGGCGGCGGACGGACGAAACGCCGTCAAATCAAGCGGCACGGAGGGGTTGGCCACCTGCACCCGAACGCGCCACGCATTGCCGGCCTGACGCGCCTCGAAACGACGCACCTGACCGGGATGCGTCACGTCCCACACCACCGGGGCGCCGGTAAACCCTTCCAGCGAAAATTCGTAGGCGCCTGCCTGCCCGGGCGGCGTACTGAAATGCAGCGAGTCGCCGAAGGCCTGTAGACGTTGCGGGTAGAATATCCGAAGCCAGTCCGCGGCGGCCTGCGTCACGTCCGTAGGCCCTCCGTACAGATGCATCGAAAGGTTCAGGGGGACGCCCGCCGCCGCATGCCGTTCGAGCGCGGCGATTCCGGCCACGGCGATATCCTCGGTTTCGCTATTGAGCAAGACCCCTCGCCGCGCCCGCAGCGAACCCACGTACGTCCCGTCGGATTCGAAGCGCACCGAATCCGCAGGGTTGGAGCGGATAGCCATCCGCACACGGTACCGCACGGGGCCCGCAATGCGCCCGGGCAGCGTCAGATCCTCGATCAGGACGCGCGATTCTCCAGAGCGAATCGTGGCGGAAACCCAGGTATGTCCGGTCCCATGCAATTTGCTCCACATGAATTCGTCGAAATCCACCATGTAGCGCCCTTCTGCCTCGGAGTGCAGCCCGAAATTTCCCTGCGCGGGAAACGGTTCGGCGACGGGCGTAGCGGCCTCTTCGTCCAGTATCTTGACGAAATAATAATTTTCATTGGAAAAAGGATGTACGTAATGCGCCCATTCCCCGTCCTCGTACGTCCAGCCGTACGGACCTCTGCCATAGAAAATCACGGCGTCCCCCGCATCGAAACGCCCGTCGCCGCCGCCCGAGCGCCAGGCAGGCTGTTCCGCAAGGTCCGCGATCCGGGGGTCCGAATTAAGCGCCGGCACGGGCGCGCCCCCGTTTCCGTAAATCGCGACGCGATCCGGGTCGATGGCGTCCGGGGACGGAAAATCCGCCAGGGCGGCCAGAAAATCCCGGTCTATCCGGTACAATCCCGTCTTGTACACGGGAATCTTGTAGACCACGCCGTCCGCCAGTACGCTTTCCGTCACGGCAAGGTGCGGATTGTCGTCCTGGCGCGACGAAGCAAGGCGGGCGTTCAGCCCCTGTCCAGCGCCGCCGCCGGCATAGCGAACGGCGAGGCGCGCCTGCCGATACCGCCGGACCGATCCATCCTCGTACGCAAGCAGGCGCACGTTCAGGTTCACGAGGACGCGTCCGCGGCTCACACCCAGTCCGTCCAGCCACGCCGCGGGGCCGCTTGCCTCTTCCGCCGCCAGCGTATCCCCGGGGGGAAGGTCCAGTTCGTCCCACGCGGACGCAAGCACCGAAACGGCGGGCATATTCTTTGAGGGAAGCGGCAGCGTTTCCGACGCGACCGACACCCCGAAAGACAGTGCGCGCCCCGACGAAATCGTAAAGGATTCGAGGCCCAGCGAATCGGCGATCTCCTGCATGGAGGCAGGCCAGTCCACCGTGACCTCCACCACGAGGCCCTCCGGGGAGGACTCCACCGTGCGGATGTCCACCTGCTGCGCCGCGGACATTCCCGTCCAGGCAAAGCACAGTAAAACCGTCAGGAACGCGAGCCGAACGTACATGAAACCCTGCTTTCCGCGCCGAATCGCTTGTGCGGCGCAGAAAAGCATGCTGTTACGAAATTAAGGGAATAAGAAGTAGGGGGAACGAGGGCGAAAAGCAGCCCGGTTTCGTAACAGTCGCAGGTCGATAGGCTCAGATGGATAAACGCAACGATACGTGCAGAGCAATGGAAGGGAGCGGCGCAAACCGGTCGAAACAGGACCCGCACCAAGGCAATGCTTCGAAAACGATCGGGCTGGTTGTTCAAGGCTGACTGTTCAAACCGGTCCAACAGGTTAAACCGGTCCAGCAACCGGGCCAAAAACCCCCTTTATCCGCCGTAAACGAACGCTCCCGGGCAAGGTTCCCTTGCGATGCTCCATACCTGATCCGCCATACCGTGAAGTTTCCGCGAAACGGCTACGGGATGCGTTGATCCAGCCCGCTTCGGCCAGCGCATCCTGTACATCCCCTATATATCATTCATCGGGCGGCCCTCGGCAAGGACAATGCCCTTTGGGGTACGCACAGGCGTAGCCACCTCCGTTTCTGGATCGTGCTCGAAAAACACATCCCACCCCCCCTCGACGGCGTCCTCGAGGAAACGCGCTTTCTCTTCCAGCGTCAGGAGCGGGCGCACATCGTACGCCGTAGACCAGACGGCCTTCGCATGCGCCACGGTGGGAAACAAATCCGCCGCGAATACGAGCGTCCGGTCTTCGTCGGAGATTTTCACCAGTTGCTGCGCCTCCGTATGGCCGTGGACCACCAGCACATCCACGCCTGGAAAGAGGCGGCCGGGCCCATCGACCAGCTGCGCCTGCCCGGATTGCGCCAGCGGTTCTATGTTCTCCTTCATGAACGAGACCGCTTCGCGGGGGTTCGGCCGCCGCGCCCAGTCCCAGTGCGCGCGCTGTATGTGGCACCGGGCGTTTGGAAACGTCGGAACCGGGCCTGCCGGGCCGTGCTCCGTGCCGCCCCCGCAATGATCGAAATGCAGGTGGGTATACACCACGTCCGTCACGTCCGCCGCGCAGAACCCCGCCTGCCGAAGCGACCGGTGCAGCTCCGAATGGCCGTAATCAAGGGCGTAGATGTCGGCGAACTTCTCGTTGCCCTTCGCGCCTATGCCCGCGTCGATGAGAACAAGGCGCCCCTCCCCTTCCAGCAGCAGGCACCGTGCAGCCAGGCGGATGCGGTTCTTTTCGTCCGGGCGCATATGGCGCGCCCACAACGCCCGCGGCACGACGCCGAACATGGCGCCCCCGTCCAGGCCGAAACGCCCGGTCTCGATCGTATGCAATTCCCAAGGGCCGATGCGCGCCATACGTCTTAACCAATTGTACCACTTTTACCGATCTTACCCGCCTTACCGGTCCTGCGAGTTCGAGAAATACAGGCGCGAGGAATCCGGGCCGCCGAACACAACCTTCCCCGAACGCCGCCCCGCCGTCATGTCCCCACGCCCTCGCTCATTTCCATCATCCGCTCGATGGGGCGAAGCGCCGCCCGCCGCAAGGTCTCTTCCATCTGAATCTCGGGCTCCTCGAAGCGCAAACACAGGTAGAGCTTTTCGATGGTGTTCAGCCGCATATGGGGGCACCGACTGCACGCGCATCCGCTTTCCGGCGGCGCCGGAATGAACGTTTTGTCGGGACAATCCTTGCGCATCTGGTGCAAAATGCCTTCCTCCGTCGCCACGATAAACGAATCGCAGGGGCTTTCCCGGGCGAAGCGCAGGATAGACGTCGTGGACCCGATATGGTCCGCATGCCGCAACACGGCTTCCTCGCACTCGGGATGCGCCAGGACCAGGGCCTCCGGATGGCGCACTTTCAGGCCCAGCAACTTGCGTTCGCTAAACGTTTCGTGGACGATGCAGGTCCCTTCCCACAACGTCATGTCCCGGCCCGTTTCGCGGGCCAGGTGCCGTCCCAGATTGCGGTCCGGGGCGAAAAGGATCGGCTGACTTTCCGGGATGGACGCCACGATATGGGCGGCGTTCGACGAGGTGCAGATAATGTCGCTAAGCGCCTTCACGCCCGCCGTGCAATTAATGTAGGACACGACGAGATGGTCGGGGTGGCGCCGTTTGAACGCGGCCAGTTCGGGCGCCGGGCAGGAGTCCGCAAGCGAACACCCGGCGTTCAGGTCCGGGAGCAGCACTTTTCGTCCGGGATTCAGGATTTTCGCCGTTTCCGCCATGAAATGCACCCCGGCGAAAACGATGATGTCCGCATCCGTCGCAGCGGCCCGCCGGGCCAGGCCCAGCGAGTCGCCTATGTAATCGGCGATGTCCTGGATGTCCGGCTCCTGATAGTAATGCGCGAGGAGCACGGCGTTCTTGTCCCGTTTCATCCGCTCGATTTCCTCGAACAGATTCAGCATGGGATCGACCGGCGCATCGATAAAGCCAATCGCCTCGTCCAGTATCGGAATGTCCGCCATCGCACGCAGGAGGGTTCGAAGATCGTGGAGCCAGCGCTCGCAAAGGGAGTGACAATCCTCTAACGCCTTAGCGAAGCGGGCGTTCTCCGGGGGGACAAGGTTTTTTTGGGGTGGTGGGGTGGGAAAGGTGGTTTGGGTTCGTTGAGCAGCGTTTTTGGAGTTGAAGGTAATGGGAACAAACTTGTAGGTTGACGGTATAGGTTATTGCTTCCATAGTCTGGCCATCGGCGAAAAAATGTCTCCTGAAAGCCTGCAGACATCATTAGGAAAATAAAAACCACCATCCATTGGAGAATCAACATGCAAGCTACAATTCAACTTGACGGGCACCAAAAAACAATCAATGCGGGACTTGTTTCCGTCGATGACCTCTATCAGATTATTGATTCCATCGAGGAACGAATTTTCCTGAGCCGTGAAGACGGCATTGATATTCCTCTTCTGTCAGGGGAATTTATGCTCATTCGTGGAGGCGAACGATTAATCGTCGGCGCGAGTTCCATTGAGGACGACCCACCGCTGCGCAATCCAGTGCGGCCAGCATTCAACGGGTCTCACAATCTTGCCCTTGCAAAAGCCAAAATTACCGGAAAGGCTCTCAAAGAGCAGGATGAAAAATTTCCAAAGGGGCGCCTGTTTGCTGATATTGAGGACGGCGTGGATGTGGAAATCAAAGATGATATGACAATTGTGATCCAAGATGCAGACTCGTATTTTGTTATCCCTCCCTCTTCTGGTGATGTCATTGACCTTGAAGAGTGTGGAAAGCATGATCGGCGTCCACCTAAGGGACACAAATACCGCATCCGTATAGACGGCGCCAAGCATGCCGTGGATTCTTCTGAAATCACCGGAGCAGGTATTTTAGCATTGGTCGAAAAGCGTGATGATGAATGGTCTCTCAACCAAAAGCTGCACGGCGGTAAAAGAGAACGAATCGAAGCCAATGATCAGGTCGATTTATCCCGTCCTGGAATTGAGCGATTTGAAACCGTGCGGCGACAAGCGCAGCAGGGCCATGAATAATCTTTACGCATTGCCTCCGGAAGATATTCAATATCTGGAAGGGAATTATCCTTCCCAATGGCAGAAGATTGTCGAAGGTAATAGCAAGTACGGTCTAATCATAGAAAAATTCCCTATCCCAAAAGGCTACACAATAGGAACATCTACACTCATGATTCTCATTCCAACTGGTTATCCTGGATCCATGTTAGACATGTTCTATTTTTATCCTGTACTCAAGAAATCAAATGGGGCCTCAATAGATGAATTGACTCCTGAATCTCATTTTGGTCAAACTTGGCAGCGTTGGTCCCGTCACTATTCCTGGAAGCCTGGGGAAGATTCTGTTGTCACACATATTGAATACATAAAAAACCAGCTACTTGCGGAGGTCAAATAATGAAAACTACTATTCTGACTATGACTTCTACTCAATATGAGGATGTCTTTAATCATCTTTTTCCCGGAGATGGCTTGGAATCTGCCGCCATTTTATTGTGCAATCAAGGCACAGGAAAGTTGCATCGGCGTCTCATTGTCTCAGATATTTTGTATCCTTCACATCATCTATCGGAAAGAAAAGAAGATTCTCTTTCTTGGCCTTTTGCCGCCTGCTTGCCGCCGGATAAAATTTGCGATATAGACCAAAAAAAGCAGTGCATTATCACCATTCATTCTCATCCTGACGGATATGACCGATTTTCAGATATAGACGACAGTAACGACCGTGAATTATTTTATTCTGTATGCAATTGGTTTGATGACGGACGACCACATGGATCGGCCATTATGCTATCAAATGGCCAGATCAAAGCTCGCACGGTAGATGTACATGGAATTTTCTTCGATATGCCAACCGTTTCTGTAGTTGGCGAAAATATTCAAATCTGGAAACCCCACAAACATAAACGACAAACAGCGTATCAAAACAAGGTATTACAAACTTTTGGTGGAGAAACTTTAGACGTATTGCATAATATGCGCGTAGGAGTTATTGGTTGTTCGGGTACGGGGAGTATACTTATCGAACTGCTTATTCGTAATTGCGTGGGAAATTTGGTTATTGCCGACGATGATACGCTACAAGAAAAAAATCTGAATCGAATCCTCAACAGTACCATAAATAATGCTCGCAGGCAGGAGCCAAAGGTGTTAGCGATTAAGCAATCTATTGAAGAAATTGGTATGGAAACCAAGGTAGACGCGTACCAGGGCTTGACGGATTCGCCGGATGTTGTCGCCGCCTTAATAGATTGCGATGTGATTTTCGGCTGTGTGGACTCTGCATTTGGACGCTACCATCTCGATTGCCTGGCAAGCGCCTATCTGATTCCCTATTTTGACGTCGGCGTCAATCTTGATGCCGATGGCAAGGGCAGTATTGCCTCGGCCGATGCCGTGGCGCATTACATGCACCCGGAAGGAACAAGCCTGCTGTCACGGGGTGCGTACACTATGGAGCAGGTAACTGCCGAAGATTGGCAGCGCAAGGACCCGGCATACTACGAACGGCAACGAGTAGCTGGGTATTTAGCCGCGGTCGGCGAGGAACAACCGGCAGTCATGTCCGTTAATATGCAAGCAGCCTGTCTGGCGTTTAACGATTTCCTGGCTCGCATTCACGCCTATCGTCTTGACGACAACCATGAATTTGCGACACAGCGATTTCGTCTGGTACATGGATGCTACGAAAACCTCGTGGACGAGGGGAGCCCGCATCCCTTGCTGAAGCGATACATAGGAATGGGAGACAGAAGCATACTCGTACAAAATAACACCAATCATGTTTAGATGGATTCTAAATACATGGGCGCGTTTCCGTCCCTACAACACCGAATGGGTAGAAGACTTGCCCCAGGCCCCTTCTAAAAACACCGTGTATATCATAGGTGGACGTAAATATCCGTTCTATGCCGCGATCGTTTGCCCTCGCAGGGTATGCCGACAAGTTGTCCACCTGGATGTATCGCCCCAAGCGGACAAACGATGGCGCATAACAGAGCATATGGATGGTCGCATTTCACTTACTCCCTCAATCCATGTGACTGCCGCGCCCTGCCGTTGCCACTACTGGCTACGTGAAGGTCGCATTGTATGGACTGAGACCCCTTGCCTTTTTGTACCGGAGGTGAACCAACATGATCAATAAAGTTGTCGTCAATAATTTCAAGAAATTTGAGCATCTGGAATTCGATCTTCCAGATCACCTTGTTATTGCCGGTCCGAATAACTCTGGCAAAACAACACTTCTCCAGGCTATTGCTGCCTGGGCAGAATTTGCCTTTCAATGGTCGAACAATAATCCTGATCTTGCACGCGAAGCAGATGGAAATTATCGAAGCACCAGCCTTAATATGTTAAGATTTTATTCAGTCCCTTTGGCAGATTTTGATCATCTCTGGAAAAGCAAAAACATTCGACAACCTGTCTCTATATGGATACATACAAAAAAATGGAAAATAGGCTTTGAAATTCTCTATAAAGAACAGGAATTAGCAGATATTCGTCCCGCAAAGAGCGTAGATGAAAATGATTTAGAACGGTACTTAGAAGAACCCCTCATAACAATATATATCTCGCCTTTATCAGGAATGGATCCTGCGGAACTATTATATGGTGCTGACGTGATTCCATTCAAACTCGCTCAAGCAAAGGCTGGAGATATATTACGCAATATGCTCTTCGTTGTTAGTCAAGACATTAAAAAATGGCAACTTTTACAAGAAATTATCAGTTCCTTCTTTGGATATGAATTGCTAATACCAAGCAAGGCGGCAAAAATACTTGCACTTTATCGACATTCACCCGAAAGTCCATCTTTTGATTTAAGTAGCGCCGCAAGTGGTTTTCTGCAGGTATTGCTTATTTACACCGCTTTACTATACAAGGATTCATCTGTTGTACTCGTTGATGAACCAGATGCGCACCTTCACATTTTATTACAGGAAAAAATGTATCGTAGTTTGCAGAAATATGCTCGGCAGACTGGATCTCAATTGATTATTTCTACGCATTCTGAAAAACTCATCAATGTAGCCGATCCCGATAGCTTACACTTGCTGACTGGCGAACTTCGAAAAGTCCGTAAAACAAAAATGAAAGACACCTTAAATCTGGAAAATACAGACATAATAATCGCAGAGACCGAGCCGGGAATTTTATACATTGAAGGCTTAACAGACATCCCTATATTAAGAGAGTGGGCACGTATTTTACAACATCGTTTGTTGCGATTCCTGGACAAACCTTTTGCCCACGAAACCGCCGAAGATAACTGGTCCACGGTAAAACATTTTTCCGCCATGCGCTTGATGGTTCCTGGCCTACTTGGGGTGGAACTACAGGATGGAGACAAATCGCCTTCCGGAGACAAAAAAGGTCATAGAAAGTCTCCCGATGGAATGCTTCGTCTTTTCTGGACGCGACGTGAAATTGAAAATTATCTCATTCATCCAGAAGCAATTTCCCGTTTTGTGGATCTTAACGCCGGAAAGGAGGCAGCAAAAAATGCAGTGCTATATATGAAAGATCAATTACCTCCAGCAGTATATAAAAATCCTTTTGATTCATCCCATTCTCTTCACGAAGCCAAAGGAAAAATTCTGCTTGCTAATATATTTAACCAAGCGGGATTAGACATCAAAGAAACCGACTATTATCAACTTGCGGCACAAATGAACAAAGACGAGATCCACCCCGAGGTCGTCGAAAAATTAGACGCTATTGCCGAGCATTTTGATATTTGATTAACCATTATTGATAAATCACCACTAAAACCTCAAAGCATGTCCTCGTCAAGATCTGGTTTGGGTTTGGGTTTGGGAAAGCCCCTTTACCTTGATTAACCGCGCCGAGCTCCGAACGCTACACTATTTAATGTACGAATCTGTCTCACCCTTTATTGGCACAGAGGGCAAAGCCTCTCTGGCCTCCCAAACGTAGCAAGGGCACGGATGCGGGTACCCTCCCTTTCCGTAACTTCAATCATTCCAAGGATCCCCTGCTATTACGTCGAAGTCATCAGCTTCTATTCCTTCCCTTACGTCTTGGGTCTTTCCGCATCCAGGACAGCGAATCTCCGTTTCAGATATTTTTTCTGCGGGTTTTTTGCAAAGTTTGCACATGAAAAATGCCGGGTAGCGACTATGGAAGTTTACAATTTCAGTTTGTCTAATCATGATGCTATTTCGTGTTTACCGAATGAGGGTCATTTTGCGAGTTAGGGTTTTGCCTCCCGGCTGCGAGCGATAGACGTACAGGCCAGAGGGCAGGCAGTCCGCATCGAAGCGAACGGTATGCATTCCCTCCGGTCGCATCCCGTCTAATCGCCAAAGCACCTGCAACGGTACATCAACCAGTTGTCGGCCAAGCATAACCTGCGGAGCCTAAACACTATCGACGGGATGACGTACGTTGTGCTCGGAATGGTCGAGAGGCGGCTCCTGTACCGAGAACGTGTGGCGTAAATTCACGCACCCGTTAAGGCGCCGCAAGATGCGCAATACACCTTTTTCGGCAAGAAGGGCAGGATAATCCAAGCAAGCCCGAATAAAAAGAGACCGCCCCATAGGATTATGTGGAAAGACAGTTTGTCACGTTGAAGGACCTTGTTTGTGCTTTGGCAGCGGTAACAGGGTTTGTCGCTGAGTTCCATAACAGTTTGTTTTTCAAGGATTTAGAGAAAGCGGGATCATCAGAAAGGGTTTCCTTCAAACGCGACGTATCGCTTCTGTGAAGGTGAACATGACTATCGGGCGAGCCTCGTTCGGTGGCCAAACATATATTTCGGGGGTCGAGCAAAGCAGACCATGGCATTTCTTGATAGCGACTCGCAACCCCTTCTTCAGTATCATACACCCCGGAATGGATTCGGCCCAATCCTGATCGTTTGCGATACTCGCTTGTACCAACTCGTCCAGTTCAGCCTCTGTCAGGCAGGCGTAATACCCTCCCTTCGTTACGTGAGTAGACGTTTGTGCCTGTGCCGATATAGATAGGGATAGAACAACAGCGGCAAAAAGGACGCGTTTCATGAATTCAGGGGGTTGGAGTTATGCAGCCAGTTTCGTGAGGAGGTGCTCCATGCCGCGATTGCCCTTGATGCGATTGCAACTTCCGCAGAGCAATTGCAGATTCTCAATGTGATCCGTTCCGCCCTTGCTCCGGGCAATAATGTGATCTACTTCAAGATTACGCGGCTCAAAGTGGGTTTCGCAGGCAGCACAGTAGCCTCCCTGCATACCGTATAGCCTGTTTTTATTCTCTGGCGAGTTATAACGCGGGATCAGGCCTATGTCGTTCCGACGAGGAACGTCGGAACGAATAGTGCCTTGAAAAAACAGGCCAATTTCTTTCTGCATTCGCATCTTAACCAGATCAGCAGCCTTCGGCGAGATGTCGATACCTACCCACTGGCGATTTTCCATCTCGGATGCTATGCAGGCGGTAGCGCAACCGCAAAAGGGATCAAGAACAATCTGGGCAGAATTGCTGCTCGCACGTATAATACGACGCAAGAGCGCGAGCGGCTTCTGCGTTGGATATCCTGTTCGCTGCGGATCGGTGGAGCCGATGTAAGAAATGTCCCAAACATCCCGGCAAAAAACCCAATTATACACGCCGCTTTCATCTTGAAAAAATTCCGCAGTCCCACCGCCGTAGTTAATCACCCCCGGTTTTCTCCCTTTTGCCTTCGTGTACGACTTTTCGCGCTGTGGATTGAAGATATGATCCTTGCCTGCGTAAAATAAAATAACATCGTGCTTTTGAGAAAACCGTTTTTGGCTTGCACCTCCGGTTTTGTAACTCCAAATAACTTCGTTTCTGAACTGCTTCCGTCCAAAGATAGCGTCCATGACCAGTTTCAGGTAATGGCTCATGGTCGGGTCGCAATGCAGGTAGATGCTTCCGGTGGACTTAAGCAAGCGGCGCATCTCAAGCAACCGGGTAGCCATGTAAATCAGATATGACTTATCAGAATCCGTCATGGCCGCACGAATAACGCGATTCACTCTGCTGTGCTTCTGTTCGATCAGGTCGAGCCACGTAATATCCACGTCTTGCAACGTCCACGTGTCCTTGAACTCAGCTCCGGCGGCTGTGGACCCTATCGGTGCGGCATAATTGGCCTTTGAGTTGAAGGGTGGATCAAGATAGATCAGGTCCACGCTATGGGAGTTCATGCCCCGCATGATGGGAAGGTTATCTCCGGTCCAGATCGTCTGGTTAGCCCAATTGGGAACTCCTGTGAAGTTGAGGGGGGGGGGCTCTTTTTGCGAGGGGACATCGCGAATTCGGGATTGCGGTAAAGGGAATGGAGGGAAACACCCGCCCGGTTTCGGGTGGGGTTATGGGGTCCACCTACCCTAGGTCTTCTGTTCACGGCTCGACTTGAGCAGTACGCGTATGGCCGCTTCGGGAGTCATGCAGCCATATCGTGGGTTCGGCGACGGGGTGCGAGACCAACCGTCAACCGATTTCGCCGGAGGGGTACTGCCAAAACCAACAGCAGAGATGCGACTTGACTTGGTCATAACGTTTCGGGGGGTATGACTTTTAGGTTGACGGTAAATGGTACGGATAAAAAATTAGAATGTCAAGATAAATCTATTTCCCCACATGGCCTTCACAATTTTTCTGGCTTTAGGCGATATCGGGGTCTACCATAAGACGGGTATTCACTATTCCATATAAATCCCTAAAAAGCGGGGCATATCGTCAAAACACAAAAAACAGCTCGAAGTGGGGACTACATACGTTCAAAATACTTTTTTCCGGGCATAAGTGGGGGAAAATACCTGTTTTTGATAATTTTTTCTAATTTTCTACCCCCCTTCCCCCCGCAACACCCCCTCCTCCAGCCGCAACCTCCGGTCCGCGCTGGCGGCGAGGGCGAGGTTGTGGGTTGCAATCACGAAGGCGCACCCGACTTCGCGGCTCAGCCGGATCATTTCCTCGTGCAGATGCGCGGCGTTGCGGGCGTCGAGATTGCCGGACGGCTCGTCGGCCAGGATCAGGCCCGGCTCGTTCATAAGCGCGCGGGCCACGGCGACGCGCTGCTGTTCGCCCCCGGACAATTCGCCGGGACGATGCTCCGCCCGGTCCGCCAGCCCCAGCATTCCGAGGAGCCCCATAACGCGACCGCGAACCTCGGAAAGGCGCCGGTGGCGGATGAGCGCCGGCATGGCCACGTTTTCGAGCGCGGTAAACTCCGGCAAAAGATGATGAAACTGAAAAACAAACCCGATCTCCCGGTTCCGAAAGGCGGCCAGTTCCTCGTCCGTCCCGCCAAACACCGGATTGCCCCGGCAATACAACGAACCCCCATCGGGCCGATCCAGCGCCCCCAGAAGGTGCAGCAGCGTACTTTTGCCGGTTCCGCTTTCCCCGACGATAGCTGCCACTTCGCCAGTGCGGACCTCGAAATCCACGCCGCGGAGGACCCGCAAGACGCGCCCGCCCGAAGGATAACTCTTTTCAAGTCCGCGCGCAGCAAGCAGCGGCGGCCCCCCGGTCGCCGCCCTGGCCGTCAAGACAGTATCCTCCATGGCCGGACTATGCCGCCTCCTCGCGTTCGATCCCGTACTTCTTCATCTTGTTGTACAAATGCGACCGCTGCATCCCGACGGCTTCCGCAGTGCGGCTCACGTTCCAGCCGAAATCGGCCAGCTTCTGTTGCAGAAACAGGCGTTCCACCGCATCGCGGAAATCGCCCCAGTCTTTTGCGCCGCCCATCAATTCTGCAAGCGGGTCCCGGGACAGGGCCTGCGGAAACACATACCGGTCAATGTCCGCTGTCTGGATTTCGTCGTCGGTCGTAAGCACGATGAGGCGCTCCACTACGTTGTGCAATTCGCGTACGTTGCCGCGCCATTCCTGTCCTGCGAGATGCTTCAGGGCCGCCGGCGCAAACCGTTTGTCCGGGCGCCCGTTCCGCCGGGCCAGGTCCTTGCAGAAACGGGCGGCGATGGCGGGAATGTCTTCGGAGCGCTCCCGAAGGGGCGGGAGATGTATGGGGATCACGTTGAGGCGGTAGTACAAGTCCTCCCGAAAGGTTTCCTCCTGGATGCACGCCGCAAGGTCCTTGTTCGTCGCGCACACGACGCGCACGTCCACCGGAATCGCGCGGTCCCCGCCTACCCGCTGGATGGTGTTTTCCTGAAGCACCCGAAGCACCTTGGCCTGGGCGGACAAACTCATGTCCCCAACCTCGTCCAGGAACAGCGTCCCCCCGTCCGCTTGCTCGAACTTGCCGATCCGCTGCTTCACCGCCCCGGTAAACGCCCCTTTTTCATGGCCGAAGAGCTCGCTTTCGATCAGTTCGTCGGGGATGGCGGCGCAGTTCACGTCCACCATCGGGCCGTCTTTTCTGGGCGACAGGTGGCGAACCCACTTGGCCACAAGCTCCTTGCCCGTGCCGGCTTCGCCCGTAATGAGTACGCGCGCTTCGGAAGGGGCCACCCGTTCGATGGTTTCGCGCACGGCCTCTATGCCGGGGCTCTCGCCGAGAATAGGGGTAATCTCGCCCTCGGAGGCGGCTATGGTCTCCTTCATCCGCCGGTTCGCCGTGGCCAGCGCCCCACGGTCCATGGCGTTCCGCACCGCAACAAGCAAACGATTCAGGTCCGGGGGCTTCTCGATGAAATCGTAGGCCCCCAGTTTGGTCGCCCGCACCGCCGTTTCGATGGCGCCGTGCCCGGAAAGCATCACCACAGGCGTTTCGGGCGCTTCGTCGCGCGCCGCGGCAAGCACCTCCAGGCCGTTGCGCTTCGGCATGTTCACGTCGAGCATGACCACATCGTACCGCCCGACGCGCATCCGGGAAAGGGCGTCCTCCCCATCCACCGCCTCCTCTACCTTGAACCCCTCATACTCGAATATTTCGCGCAGCGTGCGGCGAATACTCGGCTCGTCGTCTACAACAAGAATGGCGGGAGGCATGCGATCGCTCAGGATGACTGCTTCGCCGTGGCGCGCGCAATATACACCCGAATATTCGCGGCCTGGCTGGATTCCGGATATTCCGCCTCGACGGCTTCGTATTGTTCGACGGCGTCCTCGTACTGCCCTGCCTGCTCGTACAATTGCCCGGCGTACAGAAGGTATTCCGGCGTGGTCAATGCACTCTCGAAGTGGCGCGCGGCGCGGCGGTACAAATCCGCGGCGCGGCCATATTCCTCGCGCTGCTCCCAGGCCGCCGCCTCGCCGGCAAGGGCGCCCGCGCCAATGAAATTCGATCCCTTGTCGAAATCCTGGAAATACGAAAGCGCCCGGTCGTATTCGCCCAGTTCGAACAGCGCATCCGCAGCATAGAACCGCGCAAGATTCCCCGCAGGGGTGCCGCCGTACGCATCGGCGATCTCCACCAGGCCAAGTTGCTCAAGCGAACCGTCCAGCGCCTCCTGATACGACGCCTGCTCGTACAGGGGCAGTACGGCCGCAAGGAGGTCGTCGGCTTCGGCAGCGCGCTGTCCCTGCCAAAACACGTAGCCCACGGTCGCCACGGCCAGCGCAACCAGCACGCCGGCAGCGCCGTAGACCGGCGTGCGATAGGCGTCTACAAACCGCCAGACGCGCGCATAGAACGTGACGACCGTGTCCTCGCGCAACGCATGTTTTCGGGAAATATTTCGGGGGGGCTTTGGAGTCGGCATGGAGTTTCGAGATGCGGAGCGAAAAAATCCGGGACCCCTGCGAAAATGCGTCGCATGGATATCCGGCCTTTTTTCCGAAAAGGCAACGTGGCTAAAATATTTGCTAAAATGCGCAGGACGCCCGGGGGGCTTCCGTAACGATACCGTAATAATACGAAACGCCGCTTTTATGCGCATGGACGGGCAGAAGGTCCGTCTTTTGGCCCCGCAACCCGCCGCAAACCCGGCGATACGGCGTTTTTAGACAAGATTTTCACCAAATCCGGCGCATGGCATGGATCGAAGCCGGTCGGGATCCGTTTACTGCATCGTTTGACGCGCCCCGGCGCACATCGGCCCTGCACACCCTCGCAGGCTCTTTTTTCAGAAAATCGCTCTTACAAAACCTTATGGCTACCCAAATTGGCATCAACGGATTCGGACGCATCGGCAGACTCGTCTTTCGCGCCATCCTCGAACGTCCGCTCGAAAACATTCAGATTGTCGGGATCAATGACCTGACCAGCGCCGCCACGCTTGCGCACCTGCTCAAATACGACTCGGTGCAAGGCCGCTTCCCGGGCGACGTACATGCCGACGGAAACACCCTCGTGGTGAACGGAAACGCCTATCCGGTCTTCTCGGAACGGGACCCCGCCCAGCTTCCCTGGGGCGACCTGGGCGCAGACATCGTTGTGGAATCCACCGGCATTTTCCGGTCGGCGGCAGAAGCCGGCAAGCATATCGAGGCGGGCGCGTCGAAAGTCATCGTCTCGGCGCCCGCCAAGGGCGCGGTAGACGCCACCGTAGTCATCGGCGTCAACGACGGAGCGTTGACGGGCGAGGAAACCTTGCTTTCCAACGCCAGCTGCACCACGAACTGCCTGGCCCCGATGGTCAAGGTGCTGGACGACCACTTTGGCGTACAGCGCGGCTTCATCACCACAGTGCATGCCTACACGTCGGACCAGGCGCTCGTAGACGGGCCGCACTCCGACTTGCGCCGCGCCCGGGCCGCCGCCCTCTCCATCGTCCCGACGACCACCGGCGCCGCCAAGGCGGTGGGCCTGGTGTTGCCGCACTTGCAAGGCAAACTGGACGGCATGGCGCTCCGCGTACCGACGCCGGCCGGCTCCGTGACGGACCTTACCGCCGAACTGGGACGGGCCGCCTCCGCAGAAGAAGTCAATGCGGCGTTCCGCGAAGCGGCGGCGAATGACCTGAAAGGCATCCTCGAATACAGCGAAGAGCCGCTTGTCTCGAACGATATTCTCCACAACCCGCATTCCTGCATTTTCGATGCGCCGTGCACCATGGCGCACGAAACCACGGTGAAAATCGTCGGCTGGTATGACAACGAGTGGGGATACTCGTGCCGGGTGGCGGAGCTCGTGGAAAAAATCGCCGGGTGACCGGAGCGCCCCCGCATGCCAAAACGAACCCTCGACACCATGGCGGTGCGCGGACGGCGCGTGCTGGTCCGCGTTGACTTCAACGTACCGATTGCGGACGGCGTAATCGGAGACGATACCCGCATTCGGGCCGCGCTGCCTACCATACGCGCCATCCTTGCGGGCGGCGGCAAGGCCATTCTGACGAGCCATCTGGGGCGTCCGAAGGGGGTCGCAAACCCCGCCTTTACGTTGCGCCCCGCGGCGGACCGCTTGCGGGAACTGCTGGAGGCGCGCGTGCGCTTCGTGGAGCATACGACCGGCCCCGTGGACCCTGCCCACCGGCAGGCGATCCAGACGCTGAACGACGGCGAAGCGATCGTGCTCGAAAACACCCGGTTCCATCCGGGCGAAACGAAGAACGATCCGGCCCTCGCCGCCGAACTGGCTTCCCTTGCGGACCTGTACGTAAACGACGCGTTCGGAACATGCCATCGCGCCCATGCTTCGACGGAAGGCGTAGCGCGTCAGGTGCAGGAAACGGGCATGGGCTTCCTGCTTGCCCGGGAAATCGAGTACCTGTCCCGGCTGCTCGACGGCCCGAAAACGCCGTACGTGGCCGTCCTCGGCGGGGCCAAGGTGTCCGACAAAATCGGGATCATCGAGAATTTGCTGGACCGGGTCGATGCGCTCCTCGTCGGCGGCGCCATGAGCTACACCTTCCTGAAAGCGCTGGGCCGCCGAACGGGCGCGTCCAGAGTCGAGGAAGATCGTCTGGACGATGCGCGGGCGCTGTACCAGAAGGCGGGCGGCAAAATCCAGCTGCCCACAGACCACGTGACCGCCCCCGCATTCGACAACGAGGCGCCCCGCCATACCGTTTCCGGGGCCATTCCAGAGGGCGAGATGGGACTGGACATTGGCCCGGAAACTGTCGAGGCGTACGCCCGGACGATCCGGGAAGCGCGCACGATCGTATGGAATGGCCCGATGGGCGTATTCGAAATGCCGAATTTCGCCCGGGGAACGCTGGCTATGGCCGAAGCGCTGGCCGAAGCCACCCGGCGCGGCGCGCTGACCATCGTCGGCGGCGGAGATTCGGTCGCCGCCGTTTCGCAGGCGGGATACGCCGAGCGGATAAGCCATGTATCGACGGGCGGCGGCGCCATGCTGGAATTTCTGGAAGGCAAAACGCTGCCCGGCGTCGCTGTGCTGCAGGACGCATAGCGCGACCGGACAACCGCGCAAATTCCCGATATTCGCAACAAGAACGCCCAACAGGGGCTCGCACCCTCAACGCAACCGTCACCCGCTTGCGCATCTCGTCCAATTGTCCATAGGCCCCCATACACGCTTCACCTGGCCTCGCTGGCGCCGCCATGATTATAGAATCCGTCGAACATATTGATTTTACCGTCGGGGACCTCCCCAGAATGCCCCTGCCAAAGCGGGTTGCACTGGCGACGCCGGCGTATTACGACGTGCAGTGGATCATCAATCCGCATATGACCCGCCACGTAGGCAACGTGGACCGGGTCAAGGCGCGACGTCAATGGAAAACGTTGCGGAATACGTACCGGCAGCTGGGCCTGGACGTACGCATCACGTCGGGCGTGGAAGGACTCTGCGATATGGTGTTCACCGCCAACGCCGCCACGCCGTTTCTGGGCCCGGATAACGCGCCGGGCGTGGTCATGAGCCGCATGGCCACGAAAGCCCGCTACGACGAAACGCCGCACCTTGCGCGATTTTTTCGGGAGCAGGGATGCGAGGTGCGGCATCTCCCCGAAGGCATCCTCTTCGAAGGAGGCGGCGACGCCATCTGGCATCCCGGCAGGCGCCTGCTCTGGGGAGGATACGGGCAACGCACCGACCGGGCCGCCCACGACGCCCTCGCCGCCATGCTGAAGGTCCCCGTCATCCCGATGCGCCTCGACGACGAGGCCTTCTACCACCTGGACACCTCCTTCTGCGCGCTGGACGAACGGACGGCCATGATCTGCCCGGCTGCGCTGCGCGACGAAGACATCGCCATGGTCCGCAGGCTCTTCGAGCGCGTCGTGGAAACGCCCGAAGACGAGGCGCGCGAACGGCTGGCCTGCAATGCGCACTGCCCGGATGGCCGCCATGTGCTGCTTCAGGAAGGCGCCGTGCACACCATGGAGCGCTTGCGGGAGGCGGGATTCGAACCGATCGGAATCGATGTGGGAGAATTTCTGAAATCCGGGGCCGCGATCTATTGCATGAAGCTGACCTTCTGGTAAGGTGGAGCCGCTCATTTCGGTCGTAATCCCCGCGTTGAACGAGGCGGAAGGCATCGAAAAAACCTTGCAGTCCGTACGGCGACAAGCGCCCCCGCACGAAATCATCGTCTCGGACGGCGGGTCCCTGGACGAAACGGCGGCGATCGCCCGCCGATACGCACAGGTCATTCAGGCGCCGCGCGGACGATCCCGGCAAATGAACGCGGGGGCCGCGCAGGCCCGCGGCGACCTGTTGCTTTTTCTGCACGCGGACACGCTCCTGCCGCCGGACGGCCTCGCCGCCATCCGGACCGCCCTCGCCGATCCTGCCTGCCCGGGCGGCGTCTTCCGGCTCGCCTTCGACCAGGCAACCCCCCTGCTACGGTTTTACGCCTGGTGCTCGCACGTGCAGCTGCCCGCCTTGTGTTTTGGAGATCGGGGGTGCTTTGTGCGCCGCGCCGTATTCGAGGAATCGGGCGGCTACCCGGACGTGCCCATTTTCGAAGACCTCGAACTCGTGCGGAAAATCCATGCGCGAGGCGGGTTCGTCTTTCTGAAAACATGCGTCGTGTCCTCGGCGCGGCGCTTCCAAAAGCGCGGTCCCCTGCTTCAGCAACTACGCAATACGTTGCTGTGGGCCCGGTACATGGGCGGCGAAGACCCGCATGCGCTGGCGCATCGGTACCCGTACGAAAACTCCTGAGCGCCGCCGGCAGCCGACCCGCCCTTCGGGAGGCATCGAGGAGCACGCTGGCTGCGTCATTCCTCATTACGCGGGGCCGCCACACTACCTGCTTCGTCATTCCTTGCCAGCGCACACCTCAATGCCTCTGATCTTTGCGACGTAATCAGCGCATCCTTAAGGAACAGACGCGCGGCCGCAGGGTAGGGTATGACATCGGTCAGGGCCTGCGTTCCCCGGCATCTGGCACACTGTCCAACATATGCTCGCAAGAGGTCGGTCGCCCATGGGATCTCCCCGTAAACAAGAAAAAATACCTGCGCAATCCGTCATCACGAGAGACCCGTTCCCGAATTCCAGAAAAATATTCGTAGACGGAAAAATCCACGACATACGCGTGGCGATGCGGGAGATCGAAACCGAACATACGGTCTCCGGCGGCCCCAAGGCCGGCAATGCGAACATAACCGTGTACGATACCAGCGGGCCGTATACCGATCCTGACGCGGATGTAGATGTGCGCCAAGGCCTTCCGAGGCTTCGGGAACCCTGGATCAGGGACCGGGGGGACGTTTTGGAACTCCCCGACTTCACCTCGGAATTCGCACGGAAACGGCTGGAGCGATCCAACGGGATCACGTTCCGAAACATGCGGAAGCCCTTGCGCGCCGCCCCGGGATGCAACGTCACGCAAATGCATTACGCCAAAAAGGGCGTCGTAACGCCCGAAATGGAATACGTGGCCATCCGGGAGAATCAGCGGCTGGACGAACTGGGCGACTATTACGGAGCGCTCGCGCAGCGCCATCACGGCGTGGATTTCAACGCCCGCATCCAGCCCAATCCCATCACCCCGGAGTTCGTGCGGCAAGAAGTCGCCTCGGGACGCGCCATTATCCCGAACAATATCAATCATCCGGAAAGCGAGCCCATGATCATCGGGCGAAACTTTCTCGTGAAAATCAACGCAAATATCGGCAATTCCGCCGTGACGTCGAACATCGAGGAAGAAGTAGAAAAGGCGGTCTGGGCGTGCCGCTGGGGCGCCGATACGATCATGGACCTTTCGACGGGCGACAATATCCATGAAACCCGGGAATGGATCCTGCGGAATGCGCCGGTGCCGATCGGTACGGTGCCCATCTATCAGGCGCTGGAAAAAGTGGATGGCAAGCCGGAAGAATTGACCTGGGAAATATACCGGGATACGCTGATCGAGCAGGCCGAGCAAGGCGTGGATTATTTCACGATCCATGCGGGCGTGCTGCTGCACTACGTACCGCTCACCGCCGACCGGGTTACGGGCGTCGTTTCGCGCGGCGGCTCCATTATGGCCAAGTGGTGTCTGGCGCACCACCAGGAAAGTTTTCTCTACACGGAGTTCGAAGAAATATGCGAAATCATGAAGGCGTACGATATCGCCTTCTCCCTCGGCGACGGGCTGCGTCCCGGCTCCATTGCCGACGCGAACGACGCCGCCCAGTTCGCCGAGCTCGATACGCTTGGGGAGCTTACGCATATCGCCTGGAAACACGACGTGCAGGTGATGATCGAGGGGCCGGGACATGTTCCGATGCAGATGATCCGGGAAAACGTAACCCGGCAGCTCGAAACATGCGGGGAAGCGCCGTTCTACACGCTCGGCCCGCTGACGACCGATATAGCCCCCGGATACGACCACATCACGTCGGCCATAGGCGCCGCGATGATCGGGTGGTTCGGCACGGCCATGCTCTGTTACGTTACGCCCAAAGAACATCTGGGCTTGCCCAACAAGAAAGATGTAAAAGACGGGGTTATAACCTACAAGATCGCAGCCCATGCCGCGGACCTGGCCAAAGGCCACCCCACCGCCCAGCTCCGCGACAATGCGCTCAGCAAGGCCCGCTTCGAATTTCGCTGGCGCGATCAGTTCAACCTCTCGCTGGACCCGGATACCGCCCGCGATTTTCACGACGAAACGCTTCCCGCGGAGGGCGCGAAAGTGGCCCATTTCTGCTCCATGTGCGGGCCGAAATTCTGCTCCATGAAAATCACGCAGGATATACGCGACTACGCCCGGGAGCAAGGAATCGCCGAAACGGACGCCGTGCAGCAAGGCCTCGAATCCAAAGCGAAGGAATTTGCAGACAAAGGAAGCGAGCTATACGTTCAGGAAGCGCCCTGATACACCCGAAAAAACCCGAAACGCCATGGCCCATATCATCCTGCATCCGCGCTGGCAAGCCCCGGAACGCGAGGTAACCTCTGAATATACGTACCGGAACCGGCGGCAATTCATTGAGGCGCTGGGCCTCGGCGCCATCGGGCTCACGGTCTTCGGCGCAACCGGGGGCTGCTCGGCGCCGTATGGCGGCCCCCTGGACACCATCCCGGAAAACGCGCCCCGCGCGGGATATCCCGCCGTGCGCAACGAGGCGTTCTCCGTTCCGGAACGCCCGGTCACCGGACGCCTCTTTGCCTCTTCCTACAATAATTTCTACGAATTCGACGGGACGTCCAAGGAAATATGGCCGCTTACCGATCCGTACGAACCGTTCCCTATGACGATCCGGGTGCGCGGACTGGTGGAAAAACGGCGCACGATCGACGTGGCGAAACTGATCCGCTCCATGGACCTTGAAGAACGCCTGTACCGCTTCCGGTGCGTGGAGGCCTGGGCGATGACCGTACCCTGGACCGGATTCCCGCTCAGCAAACTCATTGAGCAATGCAAGCCCCTCTCCAGCGCAACCCATGTGCGCTTCGTATCGGTCAACCGTCCGTCGCAAATGGTGGGCATCGAACGGCAGCACTGGTATCCCTGGCCCTATTACGAAGCCTTGCGCATGGACGAGGCCATGCATGAACTGGCTTTCGTCGTGACGGGCATGTACGGCGAACCGCTCCCGAAACAGAACGGCTCGCCGCTGCGCCTGGCCCTGCCCTGGAAATACGGATACAAGGGGCCCAAGGCCATCGTGCGGATCGAATTTACGAACAAACAGCCGGGCACGTTCTGGAACGACCTTCAGCCGGACGAATACGGCTTTTTGTCGAATGTGAATCCGAATATCCCGCACAAGCGCTGGAGCCAGGCCTCGGAAGAATTGCTGGAGACGCAGGAGCGCGTTCCCACGCAACTATTCAACGGGTACGACGAGTGGGTCGGCGGGCTTTACCCGGACGAACCCCGCCGGCCAGGCGGCCCTTTAGCGCGGTGACGCAGCGGCGTCCGCAGGGTCGCCCTTCTTTCGCAGGCGCCGATTCCAGGCGAACACGCCCCAGGAAAGCAGTACCGCCCCCAGCAGCGCAATCCCGCTGTTCATCCCCGCGAGGCGCCACTGCGCGCGGCCAATTTCTGCAATCACCACTTCCTGCGAGGCGTCCGGGGCCAGAAATACGTCCAGCGAATCGCTCCCTGCAAGCGCCCGCGCGAACGTAATGGGAAGCGGCAATGCATACTCGGCGTGCGCGCCGTCCGCGCCCGGCGCCCGAAGACGAATCGACGCCATGGTAATATCCGCCCGATCCGTGGTGGAAATCGAAACCACTTCCGCTTTCGCCAGCACGCCGGAACGCACGGTTTCCCGCAGCTGCGTCATGACCGCGGCCTGGTTCGCCGCGAGGAGCACAAGCAATGCGGGAAACGCCCACAACAGGCGAGCCACCAGAAACGTAGCGCGAGAAGGCATAAAAATCCGTAGAAAAGGAACGATGTCGGGGAGCGCCGCCTGTCGATACATACGGGCGCAGGGCGCATCCGGCTATTTGAGAAACAGATACGGCTTCCACGCCTCGTGCAATATCCCGATGTAGTCGCGGATAAACATCACATGGCTGGGCCGGAACGGCGCACGGGCAAGCGGCATATTCGCCTCTTCGGGCGTACGATCCCCCTTCCGGTTGTTGCAGGGGGTGCACGCTGTCGCAAGATTTTCCCAGGTATCCCGCCCGGCCCGGGACCTTGGGAGCACATGGTCCACGGTCAGCCGGTCCCGGCGCCCGCAATATTGACACCGGAATCGATCCCGCCGCAGAATGTTTTTCCTGGAGATCATGACGCGCTTGTACGGAACGTGCACATAGGCGCGCAGGCGCACGATGCTGGGGCAGGGAAACTGGACCGTAGGGGAGCGGAAATAGCGATCCGGCACGGACTCCACCAGCTCGGCTTTTTGCAGAAAAACCAGCACGATGGCGCGCTCGACGCTGCATGTCGTCAGGGCGCGGTAATCGTTGTTCAGCACGAGTACGTGGGTTTTCATGGCGTTATGGCGTCATTGCACCAATACGTCTCCGTACGAAACGATCTCGCCGAGGGCATCGAAAACGAACAGCCGATGCAGGCCCGCCGGGCCTATCAAAGACACCGGCGCCTGAAACAGGTAGGCCCCCGGGCTGCCTGCCCGCGGGATTTCGGAAAGCGTTTGCAAACGGTCGTCTCTCTGGTTTTTCAAACGAAGCGGGGCGTATACGGCGTCGAACACGGTCACCGTGACCCGGATGGTGACGAACCCTTCGGACGGCGCCGGATTCGGCATGGCCGGGTCTACCCGAATCTCCCCCATATATACGGGCGACGTGCGCCAGTCGTCCTTATCTTCGGATAAAACCTTTCCTGACGCATCGACGCGGGTAATGTTCTCCGGCGCCCGGCTGGCCTCGGCGGCAAAGTCGTCCTGCTCCTCCTGCGTATCGCATCCCGCCACGAGGAGCGCGACCATACAAAAACCGATCAGGCATTTCGGGGTACACATGGGTAAACATAGTGCGCGCAAAGGGCCCTGAATCACTGAGGGGGAGCAATCGGAGGAAAGCGATCGGCCCCCGATTGCACGACGACCGGCGCGCAAGGGTCCCGATTTCTCGAAAACAACGCACGGGATGCACCTGCATTTCAGGATGCTCTGATTAAGTCCGCGAAGATCAGAAGGGCGCTTCACGACACCGACAACGCAACACGCCGTGTTTTTCGATGATTTCAACGATAGAATCATTACAAACGCTACTTGCGTACGTGAAGCGCTGATCGAAGTGGACTTGATCAGTGCATCCTTAATACTGTCATGAAGATATATACCCGTACGGGAGATCGCGGCGACACCGGCCTTTTCGGGGGCGATCGCGTATCCAAAACGCATGTACGCATTGAAGCGTTCGGCGCCGTGGACGAAACCAACGCCCTGCTTGGCATGGCGCGGGCGTTCGCTTCCGGGGGGGCGGCCGCCGAACGCCTCGACGGGCTGCTCGCCGCCCTGCAGGACGACCTGTTCGTCGCCGGCAGCGACCTCGCTACGCCGCTCGAAAGCAAGGCCAACGCACCGCGTCTGACGCCTGCGCATATCGCACGGCTGGAGCAGGAAATCGATCGCCTCGAAGAGGACCTGCCGCCCCTTACGCATTTCATTCTGCCGGGAGGCGGGCCGCTCGCGGGCACACTCCATGCGGCGCGAACCACATGCCGCCGCGCCGAACGCCGCGTCGTGGCGGCGGCCGCCGTCGAATCCCTGAACGAAACGGTCGGCCCCTACCTGAACCGGCTCTCCGATTACCTGTTCGTGCTGGCCCGCTGGGCAAACCGCGCGGCGGGCCACGAAGAACATCCGTGGAAACCGCAATAAGGCCCGGAACCCGTCCGCAAAGCCCCGCGCATCCATACAGGACGGCGCCGGTTGCATATCTGCAATATATTCCGTATCTTACAAGGATACGCTGCCTTTCGGAATTCCGTCGATATTCGATCTTTCCGGGCAACGCATCCGCACCATGGTGCGAGACGCAGGCCTTCCGCTATCGCGCCGCACCCGGCTGCCCCACCCTTCCGGCAGCCCCGCAAGATGCACGCCCCAACATCGGATTCGGCATCGTATGGACCCTCACAGACATGCGCCGTATAACGTACCCCGGAATCGTAGCGATCTTTGGCATCCTCTTCGTTGCCGTCATGCTCTTCTTTCTCGGGAGCAACAAGCCTGCGTCCGAATGGCCGGCCCAGGCGTCCGTCTCCGAAGAAGCCGCCCCGCCGGAAACGGCGGAAGACAAAGAAGACAAGTACGGACTGATCGCCAGCGACTACGATGTGATCGACCGCAAGGTGCGCCGGAACGAAACGTTCGGGGAAATACTGACCGGACACAATATTCCCTACGCCAAGGTGCTTTCCGTCAGCGACTCGGGGAAGGATGTCTTTGACGTACGGCGCATCCAGGCCGGGAAGCCCCTCCGCGTCTACAGCGACTCGGTGGGCGGGACGTACCAGGCCCGGTATGTCGTGTACGAGCAGGACCGGCTCAACTATGTCGTATTCGACCTCGCCGCCGACTCCGCGTCCAGCCCCGTCTACGCCGGGAAACGGCACGGGAAAATAAAGCGCCAACACGTATCCGGGCGCATTGCGGGCTCCCTCTACCGGACCCTCGAAAACGGCGACACGCCGGCGAATATCGTTCCTCCGCTGGCGCTGGCGCTTTCGGAGGTTTTTGCATGGCAAGTGGATTTCTTTCGCGTCCGCCCGGGAGACAATTTCAACGTAGTCTACGACGTACTCCACCTGGACGACGAGCCGATCCGCGTCGAGAAAATCGTAGCGGCCCGGTTTGGACACCTCGGCACGGATTACTTCGGCTTCCTGTTCGACGAAGGGGACCGTCCGGATTATTACGACGAACACGGAAAAAGCCTTCGCAAGCAACTGCTCAAGGCGCCGTTGAAATTCGACCGCATCAGTTCGCGTTATTCGAAGAGCCGGTTTCACCCGATTCAGAAACGATACAAGGCGCACCTCGGCACAGACTACGCCGCCGCGCCCGGAACGCCGATCTATTCAGCGGGAGACGGCACGGTGCTCGAAGCGCAATTCAAACGCTATAACGGCAACTATGTCAAGATTCGGCACAATTCGGTGTATACGACCGGATATTTGCACATGTCTCGCATTGCTTCGGGCATCCGCCCGGGCACGCGGGTCCGGCAGGGGCAGGTCATCGGCTATGTAGGCAGCACGGGCCTGGCGACCGGCCCCCACGTATGCTACCGCTACTGGAAAAACGACGTCCAGATCGACCCGTATACGGACACGCTCCCCCCCGCGGGCGAGGTTGCTCCCGAACATATGGAGCGTTTCGCCCTTGTGCGGAACGAAATCATGCCGCTCATCGCCGAGGTCCCGCAGGCGTATATCGCCGAAAGCGACGCGCAGGAAGACGAGCGCCCGTCGAACAAGGCCCTGCTGTAACGGTCCCCGCGCATGACCCCGCAAGGCCCCTCTCGAAACACCGCTTCGCATTCCCTCCCGCAGCGCGCGCTGGAACTGAGCCGCCTCGCCGCGCGCCGAATCGTACGGCGCAAAACCCGCGTACTGCGCCTCTCGAAGAGCGCCTACGAAAAAATCGAACGGCGCAGGAGCATCCCGGCGCGGGCCGCGCAAGACCTGCGGACCCTGGTGCGCCTGGCCCGGGCATGGGCGCTCAAAAAGTACCTGCACATACCTTGGCGCTCCATTACCTACGCGGTGGCGGCCATTTTGTACTTCATCAACCCGCTGGATCTGCTGCCGGATATGCTCCTTGGCATCGGTTTCGTGGACGACGCCGCCGTAGTCCACACGGTCGTGCGCTCCCTGCACAACGACCTCGAAGCCTTCCGGGCATGGGAGGACCGGGAAAAAGCAGCCGGGGCGCCAGGCCCTCCCGCCGCATAGCGCGAGGGGGCAATGACGGGGATACAGAGGAAAACCGAATAAAAAAGGGGCCCCGCTTGTAGCGGAGCCCCTTACTGGTGCGAATTCTCACTTGTTAACGGAGAGCGCACACCTCTCTGATTGGTAATTGCCATAATACAACATTTTTCGTGCCTTGTCAAATTTTTTTCTTGGACGTCAAAAATCGTCTGGACTGGGCGCGGCCTGTAGCCGAGTACAGGACCCAAATCAATCGTTGACGCCGCTTGGCAATCGTTCAGCAGTGCGTACTTTGGCGCTGAACCGTTCCCCGGCGCACTACCGTCCCGGGGCGAGATCAAGGAGGGCCACAGGGTTGACAACCTGACTCCCAACGACGTATATTATAGCGAAAGCCGCTTACGAAGGCGGCATAGACTACAGCAATCCTGTACTTAAGCAGCCTGTCCAGATTCATCCGCCCGACCATTTCAGTGTTATGAAAAAGCGTTTTGCCTTCGATTTGGGCACAAATTCAATCGGCTGGGCTGTTTACGAAGTGGTTGCTTCGGATTCAAGGAAGGCAACCATGCAGCCAGCTCGTTTGCTCGGCCTCGGCGTACGGATATTTTCGGACGGGCGCGATGCACAGTCCAAGCAATCGTTGGCGACCGATAGACGAGATGCAAGGAACGCACGTCGTCGCCGGGATCGTTATATCCAGCGACGCACATGGCTTATGCAAAAACTTGTGCATACAGGTCTCATGCCCCAAGATGAAGGGGAGCGTAAGAAACTTGAAAAACTTGATCCCTACATTCTGCGCAAACGGGCATTGGATGAAGAACTAACCCTGCACGAGATAGGTCGCGTCCTTTTTCATCTCAATCAGCGTCGTGGATTCAAGTCCAACCGAAAAGCAGATGCCGGAGATGGTGAAGCTTCCAATATGAAGCAAGCCATTCAGGAGCTTGAACATGTCCTCCAGGAAAGCGGCGCTCGGACTATAGGAGAGTGGCTTGCCGGTCGGCATGAGGATGGCAAGCCCGTGCGATTCCGGGGGCGCACCGGCAAAGGCAACAAGCAGGAATGGGATGGCTATCCCAATCGGACCATGCTCCAGAGAGAGTTTGATCTCATATGGAGTGCCCAGCGGAAATATCATTCCTCTGTGCTGACGGACGATGCTGAAAGCCTGTTTCGGGAAATTATTTTTACTCAGCGTCCTCTTAGACCGGTTGAATCCGGATATTGCACGTTTCACCCGGAGGATCACCGGGCTCCCCGTGCGCTTCCGAGCGCCCAGCGATTCAGGATATTACAGGACCTTAATCATTTGCGCCTGACGGAAACAGATCGAACCCGGAGTCTGACCCTTGAAGAACGCAACGTTCTTCTCCCAAAGTTGCTGGGGCGCAGCACCGACATAAAGATTGAGAGCTTGGCAAGACACTTGTCTTTGCCCGAGGAAACGACCTTTAATCTTGGGATGCGAAAGAATGTCCTGAAGGTCGATGAGACAGCTAAACGGCTTCGTGCTAAAAAGGCGCTCGGGCCTCGCTGGGATCAGTTTTCTCTTGAGGAAATGGATGAGATTGTCTATCTCCTTGTTGGGGATGACACGGATGAGAATGTACGGGACGCGCTTGGCCGGTATGGTTTGTCTTCTGAAGAAGCTGATCGGGCCATGCAAGCCGTATTGCCTTCCGGGTATGTCCGTTTTGGAGCCAAGGCGCTTGCTTCCTTGATTCGGGAAATGGAAAAGGAAGTCATCAATTATTCGGAGGCCGCGCTTCGAGCGGGATACGATCATGCTCAACTTGGCGAAAAAACCGATCGCCGTGAACGCCTACCACACTATCAGGAAGTGCTGGGACGCGATATCCCTCCGGGCACCGAAGATCCCAACGATCCGTACGATAAGCGTTATGGCCGTTTCCCGAACCCGACCGTACATATAGGCCTGAATCAGTTGCGAAGAGTCGTTAATGCCTTGGTGGACGAATATGGTTCTCCACACGAAGTAGTTGTCGAACTGGCCCGTGAACTTAAGCAGGGTTTTGAAGCCCGAAAAGAAACCGAGAGGAGGCAGAAGCAGAACCAGAAACGAAACGAGGAAGCCGATAAGAAAGCAGAAGAGCTTGGCATAACACCTTCCGGCGACACCAGGATGCGATACAGGCTGTGGCTTGAACTTGGCAAGGATCCGCTTGATCGTCGCTGTCCTTACACAGGTACGCAAATAGCAATTAACAAGTTGTTTTCTGCCGAGATCGAGATCGATCATATTCTACCTTTTTCTCGCACACTGGACAATACAGTCAGCAATCGCACATTATGTACGCGAGAAGCGAACCGCCTCAAGGGCGATCTTACACCAGTGGAAGCGGTAGAGCAGGGTCTATTCGAGGAACGCCATATTGGAGACGCTATGGCGAATATGCCCGGAAACAGGAAATGGCGATTCGCATCCGATGCAATGCAGCGCTTCGAACAAGACGAGCGATTTCTTGATCGGCATTTGCAGGAAACCCAATGGCTGGGTCGGCTGGCCAAAAAATACATGGAAGCGATTGCGGAGAATGTGTGGGTTATTCCCGGCCGCTTGACGGCATTACTTCGAGCAAAATGGGGCTTGAAAAGTCTGCTGGGCGGTTCAGGGAAGAACCGTAACGATCACAGACATCATGCCATCGACGCAGCTGTTGTCGGTGTAACCGACCGGGGTTTGCTGCAAAGGATATCCACGGAGAATGCGCGTCGAGGCGAAAGGGGCATCGCGCGTCTTGATATACCGAAACCCTTCGACACCTTTCGTGACAGCGTTAGGAAAACAGTGGAAGGTATCATTGTGTCTCACAAGATCGATCACGGCAGAGGTGGAGCTCTGCATGAGGAAACCGCCTACGGTATCGTTGACGACACCGATGAACTGAACAGGAATCATGGGTATACGCTTGTTGCACGCAAGCCGGTAACTTCTCTCTCGCGAAAAGAAATCGATCAGGTGCGCGACCCCGTATTACGTGAAGCATTGCTGAAAGAAGCACGCGGTGCCAACAATAAGAAAGAATTGGAGCAGATTCTTTCGGACTGGTCTGAAAAGACCGGTATACGTCGCTTGCGTATATTAAGAAAGCAATCCGAATTTATACCTGTTGTAGATTCTTCTGGGAAGGAGTATAAAGCAGTAATTCCTGGGGAAAATCATCATGTAGATGTGTTTCAAATGCCGAATGGCGATTGGAATTTTGAGGCAGTGTCCAGATTCGAGGCTAACCAATCGGACTGGGAAGCGGAATCTACGGATGTTCCGCGCCTCATAATGCGTCTGCACAAGGGTGATCTTGTAGAGATCGATTGTGCAAATGAAGGAAGAAGGATAATGCGTGTTTGTCGTTTAGAGCCTTCCGCAAAAAGAATTCGTTGTGCGCCCCACAATGAAGCAGGGGCTTTACAGACGCGTCATGATGATACACAGGATTCATTTCGATGGATGTTTCTATCGTTTTCTAAATTTAAGGAATGTAATCTTCGCCCGGTAATTGTAACCGAAACGGGTCGGGTGGTCTATAAAAAGCTGGGCCGATGGCGACAAACCGGATAGCCCCAACTCGGGTCGTAGAAGTCAATACGTCTGGCATGCAGCTTTCCCTGTATCGGGGGTTTTTGCAGGTCAGGCGAGAAAATGAAACTGTTGGAAAGGCGGCGCTCGACGATATCGGATGCGTGCTTGTTTCCGCACCTGGCGTTAGCGTTACAACAAACCTCATAGACGCATTGGCGAAGCGTAATATTCCGCTGGTGACCGTTGGTAAATCCTATATGCCATCTGCAATGGTAATTCCATTATTAGGCAGTGGATTATTAGCTGACAGAATGCAGGCTCAAGCTCATGCATCTTTGCCAACGCGGAAGCGCGTTTGGGCTTTCCTGGTGCGTGGAAAGATAGAAGCGCAAGCCGCCGTTTTGAGCCGGGCAAGGGGAAAAAATATAATGCGTTTGCAGCGTATGGCGCGTAATGTGCGTTCCGGGGACCCCGATAATATGGAGGCGCAAGCGGCACGTCTTTACTGGCCCGATCTTATGGGAAGCGGGTTTCGTCGCGATCGGTCGGAACCGGGTATTAACGCCATGTTGAATTATGGCTATACTATTCTTCGTTCTTCGGCGGCCCGAGCCATTTGCGCGGCTGGCTTGCATCCGATGCTGGGGCTGCATCATTTAACACGCGGGGACGGTATGCGCCTTGCGGATGATCTGATGGAGCCATTTCGTCCGGCCATTGACCTTGTTGTGCGGACGTTGATAAGAGATGGCGTCACAATGATCGGAACGATCTCCAAACAGCGACTTGTTCGCGTTCTCCATGCTGATTATCAAATGACAGCGGACGAAGTGAGTCCCTTGTCAACCTGTTTGGTGCGTCTTGCTCAGACACTCGGGAAAGTGTTTCAAGGAGAACTCCATATACCGGAACTCCCTCTTTCATCCATCCCGCTTCATGAAGGCGTTGGTATGGACGAAAGCAATAACAAGCCGTTTTGAACAAATGCCGACTTTAAGCGGCTATCGCCTGATGTGGATCATGGTGCTTTTCGATCTGCCTGTGGTTGGTGAGCGGGAACGCAAACGAGCCACCAGATTCAGGAATTTTCTCCTTGACGAAGGATTCGAGATGGCGCAATTCTCTGTCTACGTGCGATTTACACGAGGCAGGGATCATGTGAATACGATCATGCGCAGGATCGGGGCGCAGATTCCCCCCAGGGGCAAGGTGGATATGCTATGTTTTACCGATAAGCAATACGAGTCCATTGTAAGTTTTCGGGGAAAGCACGATCTGAACAAGCCTCAAAAACCGGATCAATTGATGCTGTTTTAGACCGAGGACAATGATTTTTTCTTTCCCAAAAAACCTTAAACCCCTTGCAGCCCAAGGACTTACAAGGGGTTTAAGATACCAATCAGAGAGGTGCGCGCCAACCGCAACAGATTGGGGGGTTGGTGGTGGTGGTATGTTAAGATACCAATCAGAGAGGTGCGCGCCAACCGCAACCGCAATTTCCGTATACACCGGCGCAATTGCAAGATACCAATCAGAGAGGTGCGCGCCAACCGCAACCCTTATATTATTAACCAACACACACCAACAAAGATACCAATCAGAGAGGTGCGCGCCAACCGCAACCGTTGTATGGCGTGCCTGTACCTGTACGGCAAGATACCAATCAGAGAGGTGCGCGCCAACCGCAACTGGATCATCTCTGTCTGCTCGTCGATCTTTAAGATACCAATCAGAGAGGTGCGCGCCAACCGCAACGCCCAGGTAGGCCGCTCGATGCTCCGTACCAAGATACCAATCAGAGAGGTGCGCGCCAACCGCAACATGTACGATTTATAGCGTCGCCCGTTCCTGAAGATACCAATCAGAGAGGTGCGCGCCAACCGCAACCGTATCCGTATTGTGGACGGCGGCGGCATTAAGATACCAATCAGAGAGGTGCGCGCCAACCGCAACTGGGATAAACGTGTCCTTAAAAAGGAATGGTAAGATACCAATCAGAGAGGTGCGCGCCAACCGCAACTGCGGGACGGTGATCTGGACGGACCAGAAGAAGATACCAATCAGAGAGGTGCGCGCCAACCGCAACTCGAGGGGTCTCGTCGTTATCGTCTCGAATAAGATACCAATCAGAGAGGTGCGCGCCAACCGCAACGGGGGTGGTGGGATTGGGATTGGGATTGGGAAGATACCAATCAGAGAGGTGCGCGCCAACCGCAACCTGTACGCCATCCAGAAACGCGCCTGTACAAAGATACCAATCAGAGAGGTGCGCGCCAACCGCAACCATACCGTCCGCCGTGCATATCCGTATACGAAGATACCAATCAGAGAGGTGCGCGCCAACCGCAACGTGACGGTCTGCGTACCTCCGCAGGCCGTCAAGATACCAATCAGAGAGGTGCGCGCCAACCGCAACCACGTAATCCTCCATGATGTCTCGCACGTAAAGATACCAATCAGAGAGGTGCGCGCCAACCGCAACTAGTCGATCAGTAGGAGGTAATCGTCATTAAGATACCAATCAGAGAGGTGCGCGCCAACCGCAACCATGGGGCGCGATATGCTCACGCTCCAGGCCAAGATACCAATCAGAGAGGTGCGCGCCAACCGCAACTGATAAAGTACACGCGTCGCACGGAGGGCAAGATACCAATCAGAGAGGTGCGCGCCAACCGCAACACCATGTAGTTTCTGATATAGGAGCACCGCAAGATACCAATCAGAGAGGTGCGCGCCAACCGCAACGTAGAATACCTTCTGTTGGCCTTGCGTGGGCAAGATACCAATCAGAGAGGTGCGCGCCAACCGCAACTGGCTGACCATCATGGGGGCAGGATAGATTAAGATACCAATCAGAGAGGTGCGCGCCAACCGCAACGATCCGGGCCTCCGGCATATGCTCACGCCAAAGATACCAATCAGAGAGGTGCGCGCCAACCGCAACAGCGCGCTATCGGATACGTCCACCGTGAGGAAGATACCAATCAGAGAGGTGCGCGCCAACCGCAACCCTGCCGGGCGCGGCGGTTGTAGCATCGGAAAGATACCAATCAGAGAGGTGCGCGCCAACCGCAACACTCGGAACGTCTATCAGCGATACGATATTAAGATACCAATCAGAGAGGTGCGCGCCAACCGCAACTAATGAAGCCTTTGAGCGGTTGCTTGCCTTAAGATACCAATCAGAGAGGTGCGCGCCAACCGCAACGGCCATGACCTTCTTGGCGAGGCCCGGGAAAAGATACCAATCAGAGAGGTGCGCGCCAACCGCAACAGGGTTTGGTGGGGAATCAGCGATGGATGAAGATACCAATCAGAGAGGTGCGCGCCAACCGCAACCTATTGTCGTGGCGATCGCTCGCTTTTGGAAAGATACCAATCAGAGAGGTGCGCCGCAACGGATCCATTCGGCGTATGCCTCAGAGGTGGTTCGGGTTCGTCGGACAGCGTTTCAGGGATTTTAAGATGTAGGATCGCGATCTTGTTCCAATCCAACCAACCCAGAGAGACATTCCATGCCCAAACGCACCCGTAGAACCCACAGCCCCGCCTTCAAGGCGAAGGTAGCCCTCGCCGCCCTACGCGGCGACAGCACGCTCGCGGACCTCGCCGCCCGCTTTGAAGTGCATCCGAACCAGATACAGTCCTGGAAGAGACATGCGCTGGAGCATGGCCCAGAGCTATTCGCCCGAGGCCGATCCGCTCCCTCCGGCGAGCGCGAGGAGGAGATAAAGACGCTTCACGCCAAGATAGGGCAGTTGTCGATGGAGAAGGATTTTTTATCAAAAGCACTCGGTCGCGGCCTGTAGCCGAGCGCAAGGCCCTGCTCAAGACCATACGATAGACAGACCCGGCCAGGTGTATGTGGCGGACATTACGTACATCCCGATGGCGCGCGGCGCCATGTACTTGACAGTGGTGATCGGCTGGTCCAGCCGCAAGGCGCTTGCGCACCGCGTCTCTAACACGATGGGTGCTCGTTTTTGCGTGGATTTTTCTGGAAGGATTTTAGGGGTTGGGGAACTTTTATGTGGGGGAGCAATGTACCAAAAAATGGTGCATTTTGGCAGGCTCCTATGGAATAGACCCGTAGCGACAACCCCAACAAAATTTCTTGAGCATTATGCCCCAAAGAAACAACAGATGCTCCTGCGGAGCACCTCTACCTCCCCGGACATTAGAATCACGTTACGGAGCAAGTCAAGCCAGACAGCCGGTATCGAAGTATCATCACAAATGCCATGCGTGTTACGAAAGGGGTAATTTAACGATAAATGAACAGGTAGATCAAGACAGCAGAACCCGTGCACTTGAAAGAGTACGAACGGGTAAATGACCCTCAAAAAATCCATCTCAAGGGGCACTACTGCTTGATCGCTTTCACCCAGTCGCCAATCGACATGCCAGACCCCCAAATCCTTGGAGGCACCTCGTACCGCAATGCCGACTCATTTCGGATACCGACATCGAATGATATCGCTTCATCGACCCAATTGTAAGTCTTCCCAGCTCTACTTCCAATGTCTGACACCAAATACGCCAACGGGTCCACATATTCAGCAGCCCATTCCTCCCGTGCAAGGTCAACCTCAGGTACCTGACGGAGGTCCACCACGCACAGCACATACCGCGCCGGCTCTTGCCCGGCGGTCTCTGCCTGCAACGGTGTCAACCTCACCTGACCTGTAGTTGTCGCTTTGACCTCGACGAGGTACGAGCCGACTTCGAAACGAATCCCAACGTCTTCGATCACATCGCTGTTCCTCAGTTCCACCTTGAAGTCGAAACCCTTGTCCACGAGCGTGACGTCCAGGCCTTCACGCTCAAGTGCAGTACCAATCGCCTTCTGGACGCCAAGCCCCAATTTCCTGCATCGCTTCACGTTGAGTTCCTTCTCTTGCCTCGCTTGAATGTCAGTTGCAAGTTTCGTGTAGAAATCCGGGTTGGCACCGCCCGTCTCCAGTAGCCCTGCAAGGCTATCTCGCAATTCTTGGCGATCTTGGTCGCTTTCAGCAATGCCAAGAAGGCGGAGCTCCAACTGGTCGAAGTCGAACCCCTCACTCAGTAGCCGGATTGCATCATCGTTGTCACGTAGCCACTTCGGATCCAGCAACTCTTTCAGAGTAGCCGCCGTTGCAACCACCTTCTGTGGTTTGCCGTCTTCCCCCGGCACTGGCACCCATGCGCGCACCTTGAGATCGGCTAGCCAAAGTGCACCTCCAATTGAGACAGAAATATCCTCGCCCGCTTTCCTGCCCATTACGTCTCGCCTTTCCTTCCAACCACTGTCATGACGCGCCGCATAGCACAGGACCAGTCCGAAGAGCGCACGCGCTTGCTCAATGTTTTCTTGACAGCGATTGAGCACTTCTGGTTGAAGAAGGGCGATCTGGCTCAATTGCTCTTCGCGGACCACGATTCCGGTCGTGTCCACTCCGCTCAAAGCCTCAAGACGGCGATCTTTCAACTCAGGAACGGAGACTTGGATAATCGGATCGGTATAGGCAATCCCCCACTCGGAGAGAGCTGAGGTGACATTTGGGATGTTTTCATCTTCAGATCCCGCATACAAGTCACTCAGAACGCGCTTCGGTGGATACGCGTCGGCGAACCGTTGCGCCAATTTCGGCCAAGCGCGTATCGGCCCCATGAACAACCGAGTTTTACTCCACCGTACGGCGCAGCCATCCGATGCGACAAGCGGAACTTGTTGCGCCACTAAGGAAGCGTCCTTTGAATCGGAATTCCAAAGGTGCCCCAAAAGACGTATGATAGCCTGCTGGACATCAATAGTACCGGAGCCGCAATGCTTATCCTCCGGTAGCGCGTCGCGCATACGCTTCACGGCTTCCAAAACGACCTTGTCTTCTGCAGTGTCAGTAGAAACTGTCTTCTTTATTGTCTCAGTCACATTGCGTAGTCCGTGAGACCGAGCTATCTCCTCAAAGCCGCGAAAGAGAAGCTGTTCGCGGATATTGTATCCCATTCCCTCGCAAATGTCCTTTAGCTTTTCAGATACCCCCTCGTCGCGCATCAAATCATTAGGCGAACACAGGCGCCGATTCTGGTTGGGGATCATCCCCTCAAGTGGAGACAGGTCACTGCCAGCGCGTTTTTTCCAGCATTCGCCCACGATGTCCAAGAATATCGCGAGCCACTCATACGGATCGCCTTGAACTCTAAGCTGTTCAAGCGTTTCGGCGCCACTACGAACAGATTCAGCCAGATTGGCAACACAGATTCGCCGAATCGATACACCTAACGACGACCAGCCTTCAGCGATCTCCGTCCAGTCAGGGGCCAGTTCTTTGCGGGGAGGAACAAGTGTTTCAGTGGCTCCTACCAAGGGCCACAACCGTTCGACCGTCGTTGCATCAGATGGATCAACGTCCAGCAACCGAGGGATGATGAAATCGGCGCTCTCGCCTTCATCTGTGACTGCTGGCAGAAACCCCGTTTCGCAATCCACAATCGGAATGCGTGCGATTCGTTTCGCAAACTGAGATAGGTGCTCTTTCAACCATTCTGGTTCCGGGATGTTACCTCCTTCTAAAACATCGGGAGGACATTCAGTAAAAGCGAGCCAGTGCGCATCCCTCCATCGCTGGTCTATAGCATATCGCACCGCGAGTACTGCCGCCGACAACCCCTGCTCCAATAGCACCTTGTCGTGAGAGCTCATCAGAAAGCAGCGACGTTCTTGATCAAGATCAAACTTGCCATTCAATATGAGATTCATCGGAAGGAACCCTGAATCGCGGAGCGGATAGTCGCAAAACACTCGTGGAGCGCCCTTGTCAGGCAAACAGACATTGAGGCCGTCCTCCGTATGCTCAACAAGAACGAGCGCATCGGCGGACGCATCGGCTACCGAAAATCTGTAGATACAAATATCCCGAGGCGGGAGAGTATCCTGTGAACTGCTTCGTGTTACCGAAATGGAGCGTCGAACCAAGTAGCCATCCTCGACAGGCACCCGCTCTACTTCCGATGGAGTCCACTTTTCAATGTTCTCCATGCCGTCTTGAATCTCTACAGAGCCCAGTTTCTGCCGAGTTGCATACAAGTACGGCAGTGCGCGCTTCAATTCCTTCAGTCCACGTAGCCAGGAATCGTCTTTGTCGCATGCATATTCAAAAACCGCCGATGGCTCCCGTGCGGGATCTGGAACGGACACGGCTTCCCGAATCGCCTTTTGCGATTCTTTGATGTTGGCTAATATAGCGTCTTCAGTCCCCCCTCGATCAAGTGTCAGATCGAAGTACTCACAACCGGCATCCACCACTTGGAGCAGTCCGTGCAAACGCGTTC